>OY970347.1:0-1530000 GCA_963717635.1 uncultured bacterium
GAGCCGGTCGATCTGGTTCTGGCGCGCGCGGACCACCAGCCATTCCGGGGAGATCGACACCGCATCGGCGCCGGGCACGGTGACCCGGTCGATCTCCGCCAGCGACCCACGGTCGAGCACGACCACGTCGGCTCCGTTAAGCACGGCGATGTGATCCGTCGTGAGCGCCGGGTCCGTCCCGGTAAGCGGCACCGCGGCCTCCGAGCCCCGCCGGAGCTCGCCGGCCCGGCTGGCGCCGCGCTGGTTCACGATTCCGTCGCCCTCGACCGAGGGATCGGCGCCGCCCTGCACGCGCTTGACATCGGCCTCGGCTCCTGCCGCAAGGAACAGAGCGGCCGCCGCGGCTGCCAGCGCCGCCGCATCGCCCAGCCGGATCCCGCGATAGAGGCCCGGCCGCTCGGCCATCAACTCGACCGCCGCGCGGCCCGCGGGACGGTCCGCGATCGGCGCCAGGGCGATGATCGGCAACGCCCGCCCGACGCCGAAGCCGATCCCGATCGCCAAACCGATCAGCGGCTCGCCGACGGCCAGAGCGATGCCCGCCAGCGCCCAGACGCCGAACGTCAGGACGAAGGTCGTGAACCCGAGCCCGAGCAGCAATCCGTAGAGGGCCGCGGCGACCGGCATCGGCATCACCCGCCGCCAGTGCTCGGGAAGCTGACGACGGATCTGTGGAGCGATCCGCGACCCCCTGGCCTCGGCGAGCGCGGCGGTCACGGCAATCACGGCTGCCACGGCGTAGAGCAGCCAACCGCCCGGCAGCGCCGAGCCCGCCAGGGACAGCGCGGCGAAGGTGACGATTCCGCCGACGACCGCGCCGGGCAGGAAGGTCGCGCAAGCGGCCGGGGTTACCCAGCGCCCGCCCGTGTGGCCGGTCGGCCCGATCGTCTCGATCATCGAGAAGCCGCACGGCGACCAGGTGCCGGTCGCCCCGATCAGGAGGGCCGCGATGAGCAGGCTGATCTCGAGGAATCCGAGGTCCATCAGCACGGGACCTTGGTCTGGAAGTACATGACGCAGAACACCTTGCGGCCTCTGTAGCAGTAGCCGGTCAGCGCCGCATCACCGTTGATCCGCCGGTTGGAGTAGGCGCAGCAATCGACCAGCTTTCGCACCCGTCCGCCACAGCACCGATACCAGCCGCCGTCCACCCAGGTATGGAACTTGTACTTGCGCCCGGTCTCGTCGCAGACGCGCGAGCGCGGGGCCGGGGGCAGCTGCCGGCCATCGGGGTCGAGCAGTGGCTTGCCGTCGCCGTTCACCGGCGTCCCCTTGCCGTTGATCCGCCGGCCGAGGTTGTCAACGGGCTTGCCGTCGCCGGCGCGAAGCGGGTAACCGTCCCGGTCGATCCGCGGGGTCCCGGTCGGGTGCGGGCACGACCCGGTCGTGAAGATGTGGCCGCAGAAGTGGTACGCCTCGGCCTCCCCGGGCTCGATCGCGCGCCCGACGACGCCGCCAGCCGTCGCGGCCATCATCGCGCCGCCCAGGCGGGCGATGAAGCCCCGCCGTGACGTGTTCCCTGCGATGCCGTCCAGCGCCTCGCCGACGCGGTCGCGCCCTGCCTCAGCCACTGGCGGCTCCAACTAATGAGCCGCGCCGGCGCTCTCCTGCGGCGAGGATCGACTCAAGCTGCGCGAGATTGTTGAAGGTTCCCTTGGCGAGCACGGTTCCGTCCGGGTCGAGCGCGACAGCGTATGGGCTGCCCGGGACGTCGAGTGCCGACCACGCCCCGGCGTCGGCGTTTTCGTCGAACCGGCCGACCGCCACCGCCGGGTGGGCCGCGATCGAATCGACGGCCGGGCGCAGGGCCTCGCAGACGTGGCAGCCCTCCGAGCTGAAGACGGCGAGGCCGAGCTCGGCACGCTCGAGGCCGGCGATCTCCCCGGCGAGGTCCGCGCGCGAGCCCAGCTCCGGCCCTTCGCTGGGGATCTCGAGCGCGGCTGCGGGACCCACCCGCATCCGCAAGAGGCCGACCTCGCGCGCCAGCGCGAGGGTCGCCGCGCCGAGGCCGGCGCAGGCCGCGAGTGCGCCGACCAGGCCCAGGCCGAGCCACTGGTCGGTCGAAAGTGATTCGGAGTCGAGCATCGCCACTGCGATGAACCCGCCCGCGAGCGCCAGGTTGCGGGCAACGCCCAGCCAGCCGATCCGCGACCGGGCTCCGAAGCAGCCGCACGGCTCGCCGGCGCGGCCGCGCAGGATCGCCCCGACCATCGTCAGCGCGAAGACGAGCATCAGCGCCGCCCCGAGCCAGGCGGCTTCCGTCGACCCGGTGACGACCGCGACGCCGAGGCCGGACTCCACCGCAATCAGCGACCAGAAGGCCAGCGCGCGGGCGGTGGGCGTCGCGAAGCCGAGCCCGGCCATCGCCTCCTGGCCCGCCCGAGGGTTCGCGAGCTTGGCGGCGCTCGCCCCGACGAGGACGCCTCCCAGCAGCAACCGGACCCCCATCTCAAGCATGGGGGGAAAGTAGCAATGGCTGAGCAGCCATACGCGGACCCGACCGGCGCGGAGGCGAAGCCGAGCAGCCGGTCGGCCTAGATTCTCACCATTCGATCGATCGGCACTCGCGCCCGCTCCGCCACCTCGGGCGCGACCTTGACCTCGAACTTCATGTCGCGGAGCGAGTCGCGGAGCTTCGGCAGCGTGATCATCTTCATGTACCTGCAGAAGGCCATCCGGTTGGCCTCGACCAGGCTCGCCTGCGGGGCCGCCTGCTGGAGCGGGTAGAGCATCCCGTTCTCCGTGGCGACGATGAACTCGCCCTCGGGGTTCTCCTTCACGTGATTCAGCATCCCCGAGGTCGACAGCATGTGGACGCCCTCGGCGTCGATGTCCCCGGAGGCGACGTATTCCAGCGCCTGGGTCGAGCAGCCGCACTCCGGATGGATCAGGAACTCGGCGCCGGGATGCTCGGCCCGAACGGCGGTGATGTCGTCCGGGCGAATGCCGGCGTGGACGTGGCACTCGCCGTCCCAAACGTGGAAGCGGGCATAGCGATCGGGGTCCTCGGCGAGCTTCAGCTCGCGGGCGACGAAGGCGCCGAGCCACATGTCCGGCCCGAACAGGATCTCCTGCCCGGGGCCGTGCTCGGCCCAGATCTGCTCGACGACCCTGACCGCGTTCGACGAGGTGCAGCAGTAGTCCGTGAGCGCCTTGACCTCGGCCGAGGTGTTCACGTACATCACGACCTTCGCCCCCGGGTGCTTGGCTTTCCACTCGGCGAGCTGCGGCGCCGTGATCGAATCCGAAAGCGAGCAGCCTGCCCCCAGGTCGGGAATCAGTACCGTCTTGGCCGGCGAGAGGATCGAGGCCGTCTCGGCCATGAAGTGGACGCCGCAGAAGGCGATCACCTCGGCCTCGGTCGCAGCGGCCTCGCGGGAGAGCTGCAGCGAGTCCCCGGTCAGGTCGGCCACGTCCTGCAGCTCGGGCAGCTGGTAGTTGTGGGCCAGGATCACCGCGTTGCGCTCAACGGCCAGCGCGCGCACCTCCTCGGAGAGGGCACGGATCTCCTCGGGCTCAAGCCGAAGTTGCGCGGTTGGGTCAACGGTCGGCAGCTCGACTGCCATTCCTTCACCTTTCCGATGTTCGCCTGCCCGTGGGCTTGGCGAATGAACTGCCTACATTCTACGCAACGAGCGATGCCGGAACTCCCCGAAGTTGAAATCACCGCGCGACGCCTCGGCGCGACGCTCGCGGGCGCCGAGGTCGAGTCCGCGCTGGCGCCCGGGATGGTGGCGCTGAAGACGATCGACCCGCCGCTCTCGGCGCTTGCGGGCCGCACGATCACCGGCACCAGGCGCTACGGGAAGATGCCGGTCGTCGAGTTCTCAAACGGTCTCTCGCTGCTGGTGCACCTGATGTCCGCGGGCCGGCTGCAGGCGTTCGACAAGCGCGCCTCGCTGCGCGACCGGGCATCGCGCGTCCTGATCCGGCTTACCGACGGGCGGGAGCTGCGCCTGCGCGAGTTCGGTACCAAGCAACGGGCCTGGGCGAAGCTGCTTGCCGACTCAGACGTCGCCGCCGACGAGATGGTCTCGACGCTCGGGCCTGAGGCCTGGCCGGCGCCGGCGCTGGAGGACCTCGCGAAGGCGGTCGGCCAGCCGCGCCTCCTGCATCCCCTGCTTCGCGACCAGCGTGCGATCGCCGGCATCGGCCGGCAGTGGGCGGACGAGATCCTCTGGGAGGCGAAGCTCTCGCCGTTTCGGAAGGGTTCGGAGCTCGAGCCCGGCGAGGTCGAGCGCCTGCACGGGGGCCTGGCGGTGCTGGGTAGGGCCATCGACCATTACGAGGACGTGATCGGCGAGGAGGTCCCCAACAAGCTGCCGATGCCGCTGCAGGTCCACAAGCGCGAGGGCGAGCCCTGCCCGCGTTGCGGAACCACGATCGAAGCGGTGTTCTACTCAGAGCACCAGACCAACTACTGCCCGGAGGAGCAGACCGGGGGCCGGGTCATGAAGGACCGGCGGCTCTCAAGGCTCCTGAAGTAGCAGCGCGCTGCGCTCGGGGAGCACCGCCGCCAGGTCCTCTTCTCGCAGCAGCCGCGCCCGCGGCGAGCGCATCGTCCAGACCGTGAACAGGGGCGCCAGGCGCTGCTCGTCCACAACCTCGAACCCGGGTGGCGGATTGACCGGCTTCGAGGTCGTCGTGACCCCGACGACCTCGCCGGCCGACGCTCCAGTGCGAGCCGTCGAACCCACGAAGCGCGAGGCGCCGAGGTAGTAGAGCAGCGGATCGTCGCCGTTCTGGGCGACGGCGACGAGCCTGGTCTCCTCCGGCGGGCCGATCAGCTCCGCAACCCCGCGCCAGTCCTCGCGCTGCATCTCGGCCGTGGAGTTGACGGCCACGACGACGCCTGCGTAGAGCACGCAGAGCGCCGCCACGCCCGCCACGCCGAGGCGCCCCGCCCGCGCGACCGCGAACCCGGCGGCCGACGCAAGGAGCACGGGGATCACCCCCGCGACCACGTTGCGCGGCTTGAAGAAGTCGATCCCGACCGCAGCGGCCAGCGCGGGAACTCCGATTCCGGCGGCGGCGACTCCCGCCCCCTGGGCCCACGCCCGGCGCTCCTCCGGCGTCCCCCTCCGCAGGGCAAGCCCGGCGGCGCCCAGCACCAGAAGCGCACCGCCGAGGCCCGCGACGATCTGAACCGCGTCCACCCGCGAGCTGCCGCTGAGCGGATCCGGGTCCTCGCTCGCCGAATAGTCAACGCCGACCTCGACCACGCGCCCGGGCAGCGACAGCTCGGTGAACCCGTCACGGCGATCCTCACCCTGCTGGTTCAGTGCCAGCGGCGCCAGCGCGAGCCCCGTCAGCGCGATCGCCCCCACGGCCGTCAGCACGCGCTGCGAGCGCGGGTCCTTGTAGAGCAGCCACGCTGCCTGCGGCGCGACCAGGAAGATCGCGAAGTAGTGGGAGCAGAGGGCCAGCGCGCAGGCCAGGGCCCAGAGCGCGAACGAGCGCCCGTCGGGCCGCCGCACCGACCGCGCGAAGAAGGCAAGCGCCAGCGTCACGAAGAGCGCCATCAGGACGTACGAGCGCGCTTCCTGGCTGTAGTAGACGAGCAGCGGGTTGAGCGCGACCAGGGCCGCCGCGAACAGGCCGGCGCGGACCGTCAGCAGCTCGCGCCCGGCGAGGAACGCGGCAGGGATCATCAGCGTTCCGAGCAGCGCCGAAAGCGAGCGCAGGCCGACCTCGCCGGTGCCGAACGGCTGCGACCAGGCCCAGGACAGGAGGTAGTAGAGCGGCGGGCTGCGCTCCCCGTCGAGGACCTGGTCGAGCGTGTCGCCGAGGCCGGGTTGGATCACCCGGCCGGCCATCACCGCCTCGTCGTGGTGGAAGCTCTGCAGGTCCAGCGTCGCGAAGCGGGCGAGGGCGCCCACCGCAATCGCCGCGCCCAGGAACCACCAGCCCTTCCGCCGCACCGGCGGACTGTATTCAGCGCTGGAACTCGGGGCCGAAGCGATAGACCTTGAGCGACCCGACCTTGGCGATCTTCGCCGCGTGACCCGGCCGGTGGCGCTCGCCGCCGAACTGCGCCTGGCTCTGCATGAACAGGTTCACGTAGAGCGGCACGAACGGGCCCTCGCCCTGTTTCGGGCGCACGCGCGCGTCGTGGTTCGCCCTGACGACGCCGTACTTGCGGATCACGCAGGGGCTCGAATGGCCGCTGCGGCCGCGGGTGCAGTTGAAGCCGTTCATCGCCGTGACCACACCGTGCTGGCTGGCCATCTTCTGCGGCACACCAACCCGCTTGATCGAGCCCGGCTTCTCGGAGAGCACCATCTGGGACTGCAGCAGCGTGCCGTATGGCAGGTGCCCCGTCTTGACCTTGACGCGCGCCTCGACCAGGAGCTGCTCGCCCGCCTCGAGCGCGTCGACGCGACGTGAGAACACGACCTTCTTCTGCGAGCCGGCGCCGCTGCGAAAGCCCCCGACCGGCAGCTTGCGCGCAAACCTGTGGCGCTGCAGAAGCGGCTTCACCCTCGGCACCGGGCCGGGGTCGAACACGCCCGCGTTAAGCATGCCCTTGTCTTGGCTGATGCCGTGATCCGTGTCGGTGCCGACCACCAGGACGTTGCCTTTGCGCGCACCCGGGTGGTAGGCGTCGACGATGAGGTTCACGAAGCAGCGACTGCACGGCAGGTTCCTGTTCTCGCTGAGGTTCCGCCTGCCGGCCACAGCGAGAACGCAGTGGTGGTTCCGGTTCGGGAGCTTCTGCGAGCACCGCAGGTGGGTGGGCGTTCCGATCGTCATCGTGCCGCCGCCGGCCGACTTTGCGCTGTCGGCCAGCACGAGCCGGGCCTTCACGTGCGGGCTGTAGTCGTAGAGCTTGCCGACGCACTGGGGCATCCGCTCGAGACAGGTGACCGAGACCTCGACTTCGCCGCCCCCCCACACTGCGTCGCCGGGATCGATCGAGCCGACCTGATCCGGGCCCAGCGACATCACCACGCGCGGCTTGCCGCCGGAGTTCTTCGCGATCGGCACGGTCTTGACCCGCTCCGCACCGAGGCCCGTCCAGGACACCTTGAGGCTCTGCTCGACCCCGCGCTCGGCTGCCGCCGCCAGGGCGACGGCAGCGCCGAGCAGTGCGCCCAAAAACGCCGCGAGCGGCCAGGCGCGCCGCGCTCCCCTTGCTAGCCGAGCGTGGGTCATCCCGTTAGCCATCGGCCAGGCGTGCGCAAACGTTTAGCCTCAGGCCGGCTCCAGCAGCAGGCTGAGGTCGAGGGCCGGGGCCGAGTGCGTGAGGGCGCCGACAGAGATGAAGTCGACCCCGGTCTCGGCGATCCCGGCCACGGTCGCCAGCGAAACACCGCCCGAAGCCTCGAGCTCCGCGCGGTGGCCGGACTCGCGCTCGGCCGCGTCGCGCGCCGAAACCGCCGAGCGCAAACCGGAGAACTCCATGTTGTCGAGCAGCAACCGCTCGGCCCTGGCCGCGAGCGCCTCCTGGACCTCGGCGGCGTCGCGCACCTCGATCTCGACCGGCATGTCCGGTTGGGCATCCCGAGCACGGCGGACCGCTTCGGTGATGCCTCCCGCCAGCGCCGCATGGTTCTCCTTGATCAGGATCGCGTCGTCCAGCCCGATCCGGTGGTTGCGCCCGCCGCCGGCGACCACCGCGGCCTTCTGCAGGGCGCGCAGGCCGGGCAGCGTCTTGCGCGTGTCGAGGATCACCGCACCAGCGGGCCGGGCCGCCGCCACGAACTGCGCGGCCAGGGTCGCAACGCCCGACATGTGGCCGAGCAGGTTGAGCGCGACCCGCTCGCCGAGCAGGACGGCCCGGGCGGGGCCCGTGACCAGCGCGACCTCAGCCGGGGTTTCCTCGCGCCACTGCCCTTCCGCGGCCAGACCTTCGAAGCCCTCGCAACCGGCCTGCGCGAAGACTTCCTCGGCGGCCGCGAGGCCAAAGAGCACGCCGGGCGACTTCTGGACGATGCGGGCCTTCGCCCGCGCGTCGGCGGGCACGACCGCCTGACCGGTGACGTCGCCCTCGCCCACGTCCTCGGCCAGGGCCCGAGCGACGAAGTCGCGCAGCTGATCCGCGATTGCCACCCGGTGAGCTTAGGAGGGCTATTCGCAGTAGGGGCGCTCGCCCTTTGGGTCGCGCCCCTCGATGCCCGAGCACCGGCCAAGAACCTCGAGCCGAGCGTGCAACTCCGCTCGGCGCTCTCGCTCGGCCGGATCGTCAGCCAGGTTGGTGAGCTGGTCGGGATCCATGGCGAGGTCGTAGAGCTCGATCGCGGGCTCCGGGAAATCCGTCTTGCGCGAGGCGGCCAGCTCCATATAGAGCTCGAGCGTGGTGCGCAGCGCCCGGTAGCTCCAGCCGTCGTCCAACTCGAGCGGGATCGCGCGATCCTCCGGCCACCGTGTCGCCTCGCCCTCGAGCAGGCCGCGGAGCGAGCGGCCGTCCATTGGCTCACAGTCGAGGCCGTCCGGACACGGTGTGACGCCCGCGTAGTCGAGCAGGGTCGGCGCCAGGTCGACCTGGGACACGAGATCGGACAACTCCGGGGGCACCCCGCCGCGAACGCCGGCGGCGCTGATCGCGAGCGGGATCCGCAGGGCCGGCTCCAGCGGCAGCCGCTTGTCGTCGACCAGGCGATGCTCGCCGTAGAAGTAGCCGTTGTCGGAGAGGTAGACGACGACCGTGTCGTCGAGCTCGCCCGACTCTCGCAGCTCCGCGAGGAGGCGCTCGACCCCCTCGTCCACCGCCGCCATCGCGGCCAGACCGCAGCGCCACGCCCTGGTCGCCTGCTCGACCTTGCGCGGCCGCAGCGTTCCCGCGCCATCGGCAAGGGACGGCCTGTCGGCGAGGTCGCCCGCGTCGAACGAGCCCGGCTGGGGGAGCGGCGCGTCCGCAAACGGGGCGAACGCCTCCGCGTCGCGCGGTTGCGCCGCCAAACCGTTGCATGGCGGCGGATATCCGGGCAGAACCGTATGCGGGGCGTTGTAGGAGAGCCAGAGGAAAAACGGGACGCCGTCGCGATGCGCCGCGCCGGTGAAGTCGATCGCCTCGCGCGTGAGGTCGTCGGTTGCGTAGGAATCAACCCGGCGCGCCTCACCGTCGTCGCTCACCTGGAAGTTGAAGTAGTCGGCGTACCCGGTGATCGCGTACCAGCGGTCGAATCCCGGCGCCGGCTCCTTCCCGGCGACGCGCTCGTAGCCGTTCAGGAACTTGCCGATCATCCCGGTGCGGTAGCCGCCGGCCTGCAGTGCGACCGGGAAAGTCGCCTCCTTGCCGGTCATGGTCTCGTAGCCGGGGTCGTTCGCCAACACGCCGTGGTTGTGGGCGTAGCGGCCGGTCAGGAAGCCCGCCCGCGACGGGCAGCAGAGCGGCGGCGCGGCGATCGCCTGGTCGAACACGGTCCCCTCCTCGGCGAAGTACTCGCGCGTCGCCGGCATCACCCCGTCCGTGAAGCTCCCGAGCGGCTGGTCGTCGACCATCACCACCAGCAGGTTCGGAGCTCCGGCCCGCGGTGCCGAGCGCTCGACGGCGTCCTCGTCGCCGTCCGCCAGCAGGAAAGCCACGCCGATTGCGACAGCGACCACGCCAGCCGCACCGGCGATCACCCCGCGTGCCCTGGGGCTCACGAACGCGGGAACACGGCCATCGTCGCCGTGAAGCCGTGCAGGAAGTTGCGCCCGCCGACGGGGCCGATCTCACCGGCGCAGAAGAACCCGCCCACGGGCGCGCCGAAGGCCTCGTCAAGCGCGCCGGCGTCGTGGTCGGGGCGCTCGAACATGTGCGCGCCCCGCCCGTTGCAGGTGAACAGCAGCGCGCCCGCCGCCCCGGCCGGGCCCAGCGCCTCGACCCGCGCTTCGAGGGCCTCGCGAAGATCGTCGTCGGCCGAGCCTGAGTCGCGGACGTGGAGCCGCACGGTCTGGCCGACCCGGACGCGGTCGGCGAAGGCCAGGGCGCCGGTCTCCGGGTCCACCCCCACGATCGGCCGCACCAGGAAGTCGCCGCGCTCGTAGTCCGGCTGGTTCTCGTCGATCACGACTCCCAGCAGCAGGCCCTCGGCCGCCAGGTCGCGCTCGTCCGGCTCGAGCTCGGAGATCGCTTCGCGCAGCCGCTCGAGGGCGGGCTTCGAGGCGAGCTCGGAGATCAGATTGCCCTCGACCGCGGTGACGGTCATCTCGGGGCCGACCGGAGCCGCCCCCTGTGAGACGCAGGGCAGGAGCTCGACCCCGCTCAGGCTGCAGGCCACGGCGCCGGAATCGACCACCTGGCCGTCGAGGAACAGAGTCGCCGACCCCTCGGCCGCGGCGCTGGCCAGCCCGCCGAGCACCGGCATCGCCGGACGCTCGTCGTTCAGGTGCAGCAGCAGCGCGTCGGCAGAGAAGGTGTTCGGGTCGGCGAGGACGAGCATCGCATCGCCGTAGGCAGCCGGGTCCTCGGGCAGGCCCCCGAGCGCGATCCCGTCCTCAGCGGGTTCCGTGGTCAACGCCAGCGGCTCGATCGTCGCCGCCGGGGCGGAAAGCGCCCAGACCACCGCTCCGGTCCCGTTCTCGATCTCGCGGCCGCCACCGACGACTCCCCCGGCGCCGCAGCCGATCAGGACGCGCGGTCTGAGCTCTGCGTGAACGACGGCGAGGATCTCCTCGGCATTGCTCAAATGCGGAGCGCCTGCGAACACGAGGCACAGGTCGCAGGCAGCGGCGTCTAGCCCTTCCCTGGCACTCCCCGCCGCCTCGTCGAACGCCGAGGCCGGGTCGAAGTCGTCGGAGATGCCGACTGATACGGCGACGCTCATCTGCTGTGGCAGAACGTGTCACGCGACTGGCGCGTTCCCGGCAGGCCGCCGGCGGAGATCAGCTGCGCCCATAGGCTCGAGGTCGCTCGGATCTGCTCGACGACCTGGCGCCGCTCGCCCTTGGTCTCGGCGTTCAGGAGCCGCTCGCCGTTGCGCCAGGCACCCTCGCGCCAGGCCTTGACCAGCTCGAGCGCGCCCAGCTCCTCAATCGGGAGCGGCAGATCGATCAGCTCGAACGTTGGGTCGTAGTTGGCCGCGATGAACTTCTCGATCGGGTCGAAGACGCGGGCGTTGATCGCGTTGACCGCGTCGTGATCGGGCTTGTGCGAGTCGCCGGTGCGGGCGCGGAGCCCCATCTCCTCCAGAGCGAACGGCAGGTCGTGCTGGACGTGAGCGTTCGAGAACAGCAGCACGTCCTGCCCCGCATTGGCGTCGCCCGCCTCGGCAGTCGCGAACGTCCGCTGCCATGCGGCGGCAACCGGGCGGCCCTCCCGGTGGTCGCGAAACGCCTTGAAATAGCGATTCGAGAAGGTCGTGATCAGGTACGTCATCCAGCGCCGGTGCCGGACCAGGCCCGGCGCTCGTTTGGCGAGGTCCTCGCGCAGGCCCTTGGTGATCAGCAGGTAGCTGTACGAGATGACCGCGCGATGGTCGCAGCGCGCGTCGAAGCGCCGCCACTGCTTCCGCAGCCGGCGGACCAACCCGTCTACGCACTTGATCGAGGCCGCGCCGCGGCAGTTGCGAACCGGGCCGGGCTGGACGTCGTTGCTGGTCGGCTGCGGCGGCAGGAGCTGCGGCCACTTGATCAGGTCGTCGCCGACCGACTGGGCGGCGGCGGGCACGGCGATCGCGATCGACGTAAGCGCTACGGCGATCAGCCCGCGCTTCATCGTTCACCCGCGTGCAGCAGATACTCGCGCACGAAACCGTCGAGGTCGCCGTCGAGGACCCGTCCCGCGTCGCCCATCTCAAAGCCGGTGCGGTGGTCCTTGACGCGCTGGGTCGGGTGCAGCGTGTAGCTGCGGATCTGCGAGCCCCACTCCACGGCCTTCTGCTCACCGCGCTCGGCGGCCATCGTCTCGGCGCGCTTGCGCTCCTCCTCCTCCAGCAGCTTGGCCCGCAGGAAGCGCATCGCGGTCGCCTTGTTCTGAGTCTGTGAGCGCTCGTTCTGGCACTGCACGACGATCCCGGTCGGCACGTGCGTGATGCGGACGGCAGAGTCGGTCTTGTTCACGTGCTGGCCGCCGGCGCCGGAGGCGCGGTAGGTGTCGATGCGCAGGTCGTCCTCGTCGATCTCGACCTCCACCGTGTCGTCGACCAGCGGCGCGACGTCAACCTGAGCGAAGGCGGTGTGGCGGCGCGACTGCGCGTCGAATGGCGAGATCCGGACCAGGCGGTGAACACCGCGCTCGGCGGCGAACAGCCCGTAGGCGTTCTCGCCGCGGACGATGAAGGTCGCGGACTTGAGCCCCGCCTCCTCGCCCTCGGAGGCCTCCTTCATCTCGGCCTCGAAGCCGCGCCGCTCCGCCCAGCGCAGATACATGCGCAACAGCATCTCGGCCCAATCCTGCGAGTCGGTGCCGCCGGCGCCGGAGCGCACGGTGACGACGGCGTCGCCGGAGTCGTACTCGCCGTTGAACAGGCGCCCCTCTTCCAGCTCCGCCAGACGGCGCTCGATCGAGTCGAGCTGCTGGCCCAGCTCCGCCTCCATCTCGGGGTCCTCGGCCGCCATCTCGACGAGGTCGCCGAGGTCGCCGATGTCGGACTCGAGCGACCGGTAGGTCTGCAGCTTGCGCTGCGCGGCGGCATGCCGCGCGGAGGTCTTGGCCGCCGTCTCCTGGTCGTCCCAGAAGCCGGGTGCCTGCATCTGGCCCTCGAACGCGGCTATCTCGGCTTCGAGCGCCGTGGGGTCAAAGGTAGTCCGCGAGCAGGATCAGCCCGTCGCGTGCCTCCTTGACGCGCTCGTCGGCGGTGCGCTCCCTGGTGGCGTCGGCCATGCCGAGAGCCTAGACGGGGACAACCTGCAACGGGGTGTGCTGGGCGATCAGGTCGAAGTCGCGGTCGGCGTGGAGCACCGGAACGCCCTCGCGGATCGCCACGGCGGCGATCACGCAGTCGAGCTGGCTGCGAACGATCTGGCCGGCTCGGCGGCACGCTCGGTGCAGCTGGGCGGCCATCTCCCAGGACTCGATGCCGGAAACACTCATCATCGGGAACCCGCCGAGGATGCTCTGCAACTCCGCGGCGTCGGCAGGATCGCGTGCCCCAACGAGCAACTCCATGACCACCGGTTCGGTGACCGCCACCCGTTCCGCGTCGATCGCCGTTCGTAGCGCCTGATGGGCTGGTGAGCCTGTCCGCCGGAAGAACTCGATCCAGGCTGAGGTATCGACGAGCGTCACCACTCTTGAATCGGGTCGTTGTCGCGAAGGTCGGATAGCTCGAGCCCATCTCCCCAGCCCCGTCCCTCCATGGCGAGCACTTCTTCCTTGGTCATCGGCTCGGGACCGGCGACGCTGCGAAGCGCGAAATCCACCGCCTCACGCTTCGTCGTCAGCCCGTGACGGCGCATCACGCGTGCGATCAGCTCTTCGTCGATCTCGATGTTGGTCCGGCTCATGGTGCTGGGCATTTACACCTTTATACACATTAAGGTGTAACGCAACCCGCGCGGGCTGTCAAGCGGCGGGACCGAGAGCCGCGCGAGCCTCGTCGCGGTCATCGAACGCCCGCCAGCTCGCGATCAGCCCGTCGCGGAACTCGAACAGCCAGGCCATCTCGTCGGCTCCCGCGGGCTCGGCGCCGGACTCCTCCTCGTCCCACCACCACTCGCGCACGATCAGCGCCAGCACACGGTCGCCAGCCGCGCGCAAGTCCTCGACGAGGATCCGCTGCTGGATCCCGCCCGGCGCCCGCGTCCCCCACTCGCGCGCCTCGGCGATCCCCCTGCGCAACCCGCGGCCGGCGTGGATCTCGACCTCGGGATGCAGCGTCGCGACGAAGGCGTCGAGGTCGTGCCCGTTGAAGGAGTCGATGAACGCGCGGGCCGTTTCGGCTGCGGTCAACCGCCGTGGCAGTTCTTGAACTTCTTGCCCGAGCCGCACCAGCAGGGATCGTTGCGGCCGAGCTTCTCGTTCTCCGACTTCACGACCGTTCCCGTCGGCTCGCGATGGCCCTGCGGCTCCGCAGGCGGAGCCTCGGTCGCGGTCGGGGCGGCGGCTGCGCCCGCGGCGGCGGGTGCGCCTGCAGCCGCGGCCGCGGCCGCGTCACGCAACGCCGACGGCTGGCCGTCCTCGGTGCCGCCCGAGTAGTTGACCTGTTGCGGGGCCCGGGCCTCGGCGCGCTGCTGATCCTGCGACTCGACGTTCACCTCGACGTGGAAGATCACCCGCGCGAACTCCTGCCAGATCGCGGCCATCAGCTCCTCGAACATCAGGTAGCCCTCGTTCTTGTAGGCCACCAGCGGGTCGATCTGGGCGAAGCCGCGCAGGTGGATGCCCTCGCGCAGGTAGTCCATCTCGTACAGGTGCTCACGCCAGCGGTTGTCGATGATCTGCAGCAGGATCTGGCGCTCCAGCCAACGGGTGAGCTCGTCGCCCAGCTCCTCCTCGCGCTTGTCGTAGGCCTTGAGCGCGTCCTCGCGCAGCTGCTCCGCGATGTCCTCGCGGCTGGACGTGTTCGGGTCGAGGCTCAGCAGGTTGGCGCCGCCGCCCCAGATCGACTCGGCCTGTGATTGCAGGCCGGCGAGATCCCAGTCTTCGAAGATGTCACCGGGCGTGAACTCCTCGGTCAGGCGCACCGCGACCTGGCCGACCTCGTCGTAGGCAACGTCGGACATGTCACGGCCCTCGAGGATCTCGCGCCGGTACTTGTAGACCACGCGGCGCTGCTCGTTCATCACGTCGTCGTACTCGAGAACGCGCTTTCTGATCAGGAAGTTCTGCTGCTCGACCTTCTTCTGCGCGCCCTCGATCTGCTTGGTCAGCATCTTCGCCTCGAGCGGGTACTCCTCCCCCTCCTCGTCAACGGGGCCGAGGCGGTCGAGGATCTTGAAGATGCGGTCGCCCGCGAACAGGCGGACAAGGTCGTCCTCGGCCGAGAGGAAGAAACGCGATTCGCCGGGGTCGCCCTGGCGGCCGGAGCGGCCGCGAAGCTGGTTGTCGATCCGCCGCGACTCGTGGCGCTCGGTGCCGCAGATGTAGAGGCCGCCGGCCTCACGCACCTGGTCGCCCTCTGCCTGGCATTGCTCCTCGAGGCCCGGCAGCACCTCGGCCAGCGCCTCCTCGTAGCCCTCGGCGCCGGGCTGTAGGCCCTTCTTGTTCAACTCGGCCCGCGCCATCGCCTCGGGATCGCCGCCGAGCTTGATGTCGACGCCACGGCCGGCCATGTTGGTCGCGATCGTGACCGCGCCGATCCGCCCCGCCTGGGAGATCGTCTCGCCCTCGCGCTGGGCGTGCTCGGGCTTCGCGTTCAAGACCACGTGATCGATGCCGTTGCGCTTGAACTCGGCGCCCAGCATCTCCGAGATCTCGACCGAGATCGTCCCGATCAGGATCGGCTGGCCCGCCTCGTGGCGTTCGAGGATCTCGCGCACGACCGCCTTCCACTTGCCGTCCTTGGTCTTGTAGATCTGGTCGTTGTGGTCGGCGCGGACCATCGGCCGGTGGGTCGGGATCTCGACCACCGGCATCTTGTAGATCTTCATGAACTCCTGGGCCTCGGTCAGCGCCGTGCCCGTCATCCCGGAGAGCTTCTCGTAGAGGCGGAAGTAGTTCTGCAGGGTGATCGTCGCGAGCGTCTGGTTCTCCTCGCGGATCCGCACACCCTCCTTGGCCTCGATCGCCTGATGCAGGCCCTCGGACCAGCGCCTGCCCTCGAGGATCCGGCCCGTGAACTCGTCAATGATCATCACCTGGCCGTCGATCGTCGCGTAGTCGGTGTCGCGCTTGTAGAGCGCCTCGGCCTTCAGCGACTGGATCAGGTGGTTGACGAGGGTGCCGTTCTCGGACGTGTAGAGGTTCTCGATCCCGAGGAACTTCTCGGCCTTGTGGACGCCGCTCTCGGTCGGCGCGACGGTCTTGTGCTTCTCGTCGTACTCGTAGTCGTGCTCGGCCTCGGAGGTGTCGCGCGACTCGCCCAGGGACTTCAACTTGGTCTTCGACTCCTCGCCGATCATCTGCTTGGCGAGGCGAGCGAAGGTGTAGTACGTGTCGGCCGCCTGCTCGGGCTTGCCCGAGATGATCAGTGGGGTGCGGGCCTCGTCGATCAGGATGTTGTCGACCTCGTCGACGATCCCGAAGACGTGCTCGCGCTGGACGCACTCCTCGAGGCTCGAGGCCATGTTGTCGCGCAGGTAGTCGAACCCGAACTCGGAGTTGGTGCCGTAGGTGACCCCCGCGGCATACATCTGCCGGCGCTCGGCCGGTGACATCATCGCCTGGATCACGCCGACCGAGACGCCCAAGGCGTTGTAGATCGGCGCCATCCACTCGGCGTCGCGGCGGGCCAGGTAGTCGTTGACGGTGACCAGGTGCACGGATTTGCCGGCGAGCGAGTTCAGGAACACCGCCGAGGTCGCGGTCAGCGTCTTGCCCTCGCCGGTGCGCATCTCGGCGATCGCGCCGTCGTTGAGGACCATGGCGCCGATCATCTGGACGTCGAAATGGCGCTGGCCGATCGTGCGCTTGCCCGCCTCGCGGGCGAGCGCGAACGCCTCCGGAATCAGGTCGTTCAGCGGCTCGCCGTTGCCGGCTCGCTCACGCAGGCCGTCGGCCTCGGTGCGCAGCTCGGCGTCGTCGAGCAGCTCCGTCTCGGGCTCGATCTCGTTGATCCGGGCGACGGCGCGCTCGAACTCCTTGAGTTTCTTGCCCTCGCCGACGCGCAGCGCGCGGTCGATAATTCCTCTGCCTGCCATCGACGATTGAGGGTACCCATCTCACAGCCAATTTCCGTGCCAGCACTGGCGCCCGACGCGTCCACCTGCGAGACGATCGGCCCATGACCGCCACCCGTACCGTCTCCGTGCTGTTCACGGACCTCGTCGGTTCCACCGACCTGATGGCCCACCTGGGCCCGGCGGAGGCGGACGAGCTGCGCAAGCGCCACTTCGAGGCGTTGCGGCGCGCGCTCGCGGTGCATCGCGGCACCGAGGTCAAGAATCTCGGCGACGGGCTGATGGCAGTGTTCGAGAGCGCCGCCGACGGCCTCGCCTGCTCGGTGACGATGCAGCGCCTGAACGCGTCCGAGGCTTGGCTGCGCGACCGCGACGTCGCGATGCGGGTGGCGATGAGCGCCGGTGAGGCAACCGTCGAGGCAGGGGACTACTTTGGCCCGCCCGTCGTCGAAGCCAGCCGGCTGTGCGCCGCCGCTGAGCCGGGGCAGATCCTGGTCTCCGACGTCGTGCGGATGCTGGTCGGCTGGGGCGGGATGCACGACCTCGAGCCGATCGCGCCGCTCGAGCTGAAGGGGATTCCGGAACCCGTCTGTGCCTGCCGGGTGGGCTGGGACGCCGACGACGACGCGCCGCTGCGGATCGCGCTCGCCGACGACTCGGCGCTGCTCCGCGAGGGCATGGCGAGCGTGCTCGAGGCCGAGGGGTTCAACGTCGTCTTGCAGTGCGACGACGCCGAGTCGCTCCTCGCAGGCCTGGACGAAGCGCGGCCGGACGTCGTGGTCGTCGACGTGCGGATGCCGCCCACCCACACGACCGAGGGTCTTGACGCTGCCGCGCGGATCCGCAGCGGCTCGAAGGACGTCGGTGTTGTCGTGCTCTCGGCCGAGGTCCAGCCGCAGGCCGCGAGCCGGCTGCTCGAGAACGGAACGGACGGGATCGGCTACCTGCTGAAAGACCTGGTCGGCGACATCGCCGAGCTTGCGACAGCTATCCGGACAGTCGCGAGCGGCGGGTCGGCGATCGACCCAGCCGTCGTCGAGCGCCTCGATCAGGCGCCGTCAGCCCTCTGATCGCAGGTAGGCGAGGACGGCCAGGACGCGGCGGTGGTCGTCGCCGGCCTGGGCGAGGTCGAGCTTTTGGAAGATCGTCCGCACGTGGCTCTCGATCGTCCGCGGGCTCAGGACCAGGCGATCGCAGATCCCCTGGTTCGACCGGCCCTCGGCCATCAGCGAGAGGATCTCGCGCTCGCGCTCGGTCAGCTCGTTGAGCCCTCCGGTGTCGCCACGCCCCGCGACCAGCGAGGAAACAACCTCAGGATCGACCACCGACCCGCCCTCGCCCACGCGGCGCACTGCCGCTGCGAAGGTGTCCAGGTCGGCGACGCGATCCTTGAGCAGGTATCCGCGGCCGGCGGTGCCTTCCTCCAGGAGCCGCATCGCGTAAGAGGACTCGATGTACTGCGAAAGGACAAGGACGCCCACCTCGGGTTCGCGCTCGCCGATCTCCTGCGCCGCGCGCAGGCCCTCGTCGGTCTGGGTGGGCGGCATCCGGATGTCGACGATCGCGACGTCCGGCTTCAAGCCGCCCACGCGGCGGACGAGGTCGTCGCCGTTGTCCATCTGCCCGAGCACCTCGAAGCCCTGCTCGGTGAGCACCCGTACCAACCCCTCGCGGAACAGCAGCGAGTCGTCGGCGACGACGACTCGCACGTCAGGCAGCGAGGAGCAAACTCAGGCCGTCGCCCGAAAGCTCGTGCTTGGGAATGAAGCCGAATACGGGCGATTCGGTCAGACGCGCGCCGTACTCAGAGGCATCGCGGCTCGAGGTGAGGACCACGGCCGGCGGCCGCTCGGTCTCGGCGAGTTGGCGCGCGACCTCGAAGCCGTCGATCCCGGGAAGCTGCACGTCCAGCAGCACGACCTCGGGCTGAAGGCGCTGGGCCTCGACCAGCGCGGACTCGCCATCAGCCGCCTCGCCGGTCACATCAAAGCCATCGGCGCTCAGCATCGAGCGCACGAACGTCCGGAAGCTCGCGTGGTCGTCAACGATCAGCAACGTCCTTGTCTTCGTCGTGTGCATACCTGCATCGTGCCCGTTCAGGCGACCGCATTCCTCAGTGTTAGCCCTGTAGCCGCGTGCTTGTGACATGGGCGACAATAGCTGCCGTGAAGGGGGCGGTTCGCGAATGAACCAATGGCTGGCAGCGCTCTACCGGCGCGACCCGAGGCGCTACGCGATCCTGGCGAGCGCCTGGCTGCTGGCCGGAGTCACGGCGAGCATCGTGTTCTGGGGCATTCTCGCCAGCCGCACCTATGGCCTGGGTGTCGACGATGCCTTGCTTCCTGTCATCGCGTCGGCGTTCACGGCGATCCCGATGGGCCTCCTCGGGTTCTGGTTCATCCGCGCGGACGTCCGCGCAACTTCCGCCTGGATAATCGGCGACCGAAACCGCGACCCGGACTCGCGCCTCGAGCTGCTTCAGATCGTTCTTCGGCTTCCGCGGCGGGCCGCGGGCGCCGCGTTCGTCGGCGGGGCGATCGCCGGGTACCCGATCATCCTCGCAATCTTCGCGGCGGCTTCGTCGTTCGACCTCGAGGACTGGCTGCTCGGCATTGGCGGCGGTTGTCTCGGCCTGCTCTATGGCAGCGCAGTCCTCTTCTGCTGGCTGGAGCTCGCCCTGCGACCGGTCCGGGTTGAACTGGGAGCGACCATCACCCGTGAGCGCCGCGACAGCATCGGGCGCTTTTCCTTGGCGACGAAGGTCCTGGTCGGTCTTGCGATCACGGCGATCGTGCTCGGCTTCGCCACCGGCGTCCTGATCGCCGACCCCGACTCCTCGTTCGGGGAGGGAATTCGAATCGTCCTGATCGCGGTTGGGATCGCCGGGATCGTGGGCAGCTCGCTGGCGCTCCCTCTCGCCAGGAGCGGTCTCGCACCGATCGACGACTTGATGAGCGGCACCCGCTCCGTCGCGGCCGGCAACCTCGAGACCGAAGTTCCCGTCACCAGCACCGACGAGTTCGCCGACCTGGTCGTCAGCTTCAACGAGATGGTCGAGGGGCTGCGCGAGCGCGAGGCGCTGCGGGGCCACAACACTGAGCTGGTCGAGGAGCTCCGGGCCTCCAGGGCACGCATCGTCGCCGCATCGAACGAAGCCCGCCGCCGGGTCGAGCGCGACCTCCACGATGGCGCCCAGCAGAACCTGGTGCTGCTCAACCTCAAGCTCGGCCAGGTCGAACGGGCGGTCGCGGCCGATCCGGCGACCAGGGCCCTGGTGGAGGAAACGAAGGCCGAGCTGGACACAGCGCTCGCCGAGCTGCGCGACCTCGCGCACGGCATCTACCCGCAGGTCCTGACCAGCGACGGGCTACGGGCCGCGCTCGCCGAGGCCGTCGAGAACGCTCCCGTCGCGGGTCAGCTCGACTCCGACGGCACCGGCCGCTATCCCGCCGAGCTCGAGGCCGCCGTCTACTTCTGCTGCCTGGAGGCGCTCCAGAACGCGGCGAAGCACGCGGGCGACGGCGCGCGAGCGACCGTCCGTCTGTCCGAAGACGACTGCGAGCTGCGATTCGAAGTCGCGGACGACGGTCGTGGCTTCGACACCGCGGCAATCAACGGCAACGCCGGCCTGCAGAACATGGCCGATCGGATCGGGGCGCTTGGCGGCGGTGTCACCGTCGAGTCAGCGCCGGGGTCCGGGACCCGGGTCAGCGGCTCAGTCCCTCTGGAGGCGTGACGTGGACGCTTGGCTCACACACAAGTACGAGCAGCATGGGGCCGGTTACCTGGTACGAGCGATATTGCTGCTCACCGCCGCGGTCGTACTCCTGCCGGGGCTCGTCTACCTCCCGGCGCACTACCACGAGCTCACGACCGGCGAGTGGCTGCGCGCGAGCGCACTGACAGTCATCACGAGCTTGCTGGTCGCGGGTGTGGTGCTGGTGGTGGCTCGGCCGGTACTGCGACCGCTTTTCGCGTGGGCTCGGGGCGAACGCGACGAGCGGCTGGCCTCGACTGCCGGTGAGTGGGCCTATCGCCGGCCCCGAAGGGGGATCGCGCAGGGAGTGCTTGCCTTCGGAGTCGTGGTCGCCCCCGTGATCCTGCTGACGATCGTGCTCCAGTCGGAGTACCGCAGCGCGCTCGATGTGGCGGGTATCGCGGTTGGCGTATATGGGACGGTGGTAGCGCTCTTCCTCGCGATCTACTTCGCCACCGAGCTTGCGCTGAGACCGTTGCGAGCATCGATCGGGTCAGCAGACCGCCCGCACCAGGACCTCGGGTTCGGTCTCGTCACAACCCTGGTGACGACTCCGCTGTTCCTCGGGTTCCTGATCGGTGGCGGCGTTGGGTACGTCGTCACGGATCGGGCATCAGCCGGCCAGTCGCTGCTGGTTGTTTGGGCGCTGTCGCTCGCCATTACGGCGATGGTCGCGATTCCGTTCCTCGCGATCGCGATCGGCTCGGGACTGACACCGATCCGGGCGCTGATCCGGGGCAACCGAGACGTTGCCACCGGGGGCCGGCCTCGGATCCCGGTGGTTTCGACGGACGAGCTCGGCGAGCTGACGGCGAGCTTCAATGAGATGGTCGCCGGCCTTCATCGAGGCGAAGAGGACCTTCGTGCCTCGCGTGCCCGCATCGTCGCCGCCAGCGACGAGAGCCGGCGGCGAGTTGAGCGCGACCTCCACGACGGCGCCCAGCAGAACCTGGTGCTGCTGAACCTGAAGCTCGGCCAGCTCGAGCGCGCTGCGGCGGGCAACCCGGAGCTGAAACCGCTGATCGCCGAGTCACGGGCGGAGCTCGAGCGAGCGCTTGGCGAGTTACGCGACCTGGCTCACGGGATCTACCCGCAGGTCCTGACCAGCGACGGTCTGGCTGCCGCGCTCTCCGAGGCTTCCGCCAACTCCGCGATCCGTGTGACGATCGAGAGCAACGGGGCGGGGCGCTATCCCGTGGAGATCGAAGCGGCCGCCTTCTTCTGCTGCCTCGAGGCGCTACAGAACGCCTCCAAGCACGCCGGCGAGGGGGCGAGCGTCACCGTGTCGCTCTCGGAGACCGACGGCGAACTGCGCTTCGAGGTCGCAGACGACGGCATCGGTTTCGATCCTGCCTCCGTGAACGGCAGCGCTGGCCTCCAGAACATGGCGGACCGGATCGGGGCGCTCGGTGGGGAGCTCGCCGTCGACTCGGCGCCAGGCAGCGGTACCCGGGTCAGCGGCTCGGTGCCGGTGACCGGCGAAACCAACTAGGCCGGATCGTTGCGCAGGCGACCCAGCACCCGCCGCGTGCGCTCGCGGCCGCGGCGCAGCTCACGGTTCTTCTTGACCTGGCGGCGGACGTCCTCGGCCAGCTCGTGGATCGAGTGGAGCATCTCGGGCGAGCCCTCGTGGGCGCGAATCGTCTTGCCCTTGAGGTATAGGGTCGCCTCGGCGACGTGGTGGTCCGAGACGCGAGGGTTGCGCTCCTCGGAGAGCTCGACCTCGAGCGTCGCCAGCTCGGAGACCTGTTTGCCGACCCGCTTGAAGCGCTTGCGGATCGCATCCTCGAGCTCGTCGGTGACCTCCACGTTCCGACCCCTGATCTCGATCCTCACGTCCGCTCCTTCCGTCGCTCGTGACCGGTACGGGGATGCTACGCCGCTTGCCGCGGAACGCCAAGTGAATCTGCACGGGCGAAGGTCACCGCCCCGGCTCGTTCGACACCCGCCGCCCGCAGGGCACGAGTGCACGCGACCAACGTCGCCCCGGTCGTGACGACGTCGTCGACGAGCCACACTCGCTGCGAGGGCATCGGGACGTCCCCAGCGGCCCAGACCCGGGGCGGGTCATCGAGCCGGTCACGCCGCGGGCGGCCCACCTGCCGGGGCCCGTCGGCGCGCGCGAGCAGCGAGCAACAGGGAAGACCTGTCTCGTGCGAGAGCGCCTCCGCCAGCAAGGCGGCGGTGTCGAAGCCGCGCCACCGGGTGCGGGCCGGCGATCCCGGCACCGGGACCAGCATGCCCGTCTCGCCGGGGCTCCAAGACCAAACCATCGCCTCCGCGGCGACCGCGGCCAGTGTCAGCCGGCCCGAGAACTTCAGCTTCGCCACGAGCCGCCGAGCGGCGCCCTCGTAGCGGGTCGCGCTCACAACCTCGAGGCGGCCGACGGCAAATCGCTCGGGGCCGAGCGCCGCGAGCTCGCGCCGGCAGCGCTCGCAAATGCGTTCCTCGAAGGCGACGGGGTCCTCGCAAACCCCGCAACGCGGCGGGGCAACGAGACTGGCGACGGCACGTAACACGCAATCGAGGATCGGCGGCGCCGGGTGACGGATGGCACACACCGGGCGCCGAGTTGGTGAAGAATCACGGCAGTGGGGGGTTCGCCTTTTCAAGCATTCGCCGAGCGGCATGACCTCGACTTCGCCCCGCGGGTCGCCCCCGGCGTGGGGCCGATTCCCAGCGAGGGGATCGGCGAGGTGGCCGGCGGCGCGCTTCCCGGCGGCCTCGAGGGATTCGTCGCCCGCTACGCGCAGCGCGTCAAGCCCAAGTTCCTCGAGGACTCGAGCCTGGACCCCACCGAGGCGGGACAGCTCAGGCGGGTGCGGATCTCGCAGGACACCACGCACTACTTCCGTGACTGCTGCCTGCTCGTCACCCGAGTCCCCGAGAGCACGGTCTTCCTCCCGTATGTCACGTGCCGTGACGACGTCGTCCGCGGCTTCACCGACCGGATGGTCGGCCCCGGTGGGCTGATCCCGCTGGTCGAGCACGTCGAGTTCGAGTCGATCGAGCTCAACCGTCGCTACCGGATCGGCATGTTCAAAGGCACGAGCGCCAATCGCCTGCGCCAGCTCTTCTCGCCGACCTTGATCGACTGGATGGCGAGCACCGCTCCGGACGGCCTCTACTTTGAGCTGTTCGGGGGCGTGCTTTCGCTGACGGTGACGACCGGGAAGATCGACGACATCGCACAGATCGAGCGTGTGTGCGAGCTCGCGACCCACGTCTCCGAGCGGATCCGGGCCGAGTCGACCGAGACCATGGGCGATGACGGGGTGCCCGAGTTCACGGCGCCGCCCGAGCAGCTCGAGTCCGAGCGCAAGCGGGCGGAGAACCTAGCGGCGGCCGCGTTCACCTCGCCGCCTGCCGACTTCGAGAAGGCGTTCGAGCGGATCGAGCCGGTCGTGAAGGGCAAGAGCAAGGGCCTCTTGCGCAAGGTGTTCAAGTCGATCGACCAGAGCGAGGCCACCAGCCTTGCCCTCGAGGCTCTCGTTCGCGGCTACGGCGAGCGCCACGGCCTCGTCTGGCAGCGGCCGGCCGACTTCACGGGCCGCAACGCCGACCTCCCCTACCCGATCGCCCCGACCCAGGCGCTGCGCGGTCCGCTGCCGGTGCTCGGCGTCGAGGGCGACCTGTTCATCCACGGCGGCGCATCGGTGACCCGGGAGTCGCCGTGCTCACCGGGGGCGACGCTGCCCGGCTTCGACCCGGTGCCGACCCTCGTGGTCGCGCCCGACGCCGAGCCTCAGGAGAGCAGGATGACCATCGGCGGCTTCCAGGTCGCGGCAACGGGGGGCGGGCGGCGCGTCAGCGAGCAGTCAAGGCAAGACGCAGAGGCCTCCGCGGCTCTCGCCGAGGAGCTCGGCGGTCGCTTCAGGGTGATCGCCCAACGCTGCGAGCCCGGCCGCACCCTGACCCCGGCGATGAAGGATTGGTTGCTTGCCGGCGGGGACGAGGGCGGTTCCATGCTGGTGCGAGCGGGCGGCACCTTGGTGGTCGTGTCGAGTCCGGTCCCGGCCCAGGAGTGGTCGACGGCCACGCTCGACGGCTTCTGCGAGTCCCTCGCGCCGCTGCGCCCCGCCTGAGTCAGTCGAACACCGCGCGCTCGACCTCTGAGAGGTCGTTCTCGCAGCGGATCACCGAGGGCGCCTTGCCGAGCGCCGTGTCCGGGTCCTTGAGGCCGTGGCCGGTGAGGACGCAGACGACGGTCTCCGGCTTGGTGTCGTCCTCCACGACCGGCAGGCCGTGGGCCAGGATCCCGGCCACGGACGCGGCCGAGGCGGGTTCGCAGAAGACGCCCTCCTTCGAGGCGAGCAGCCGGTAGGCGTCGAGGATCTGCCGGTCGGAGACCGCGGCGATCCGGCCGCGCGAGGTCGTGATCGCGGTCATCGCTTCCTCCCAGCGCGCGGGGTTGCCGATCCGGATCGCCGAGGCGACCGTTTCGGGCTGCTCGATCGGGTGGCCGTGGACGAGGGGTGCAGCGCCCTCGGCCTGGAAGCCGTAAAGGACCGGGTTCGCCTCGCGCTCGGTGAAACCCGCGGTGCCAGGCGGTGATGTTGCCGGCGTTGCCAACCGGAATCGCCAGTGCGCCGGGCGCCTCGCCCAGCTCCTCGATCACCTCGAACGCCGCTGTCTTCTGGCCCTCGATCCGGTAGGGGTTGACCGAGTTGACGAGCTCGATCGGGTGCTTCTGCGCGAGCTCGCGGACCAGCTCGAGGGCCTCGTCGAAGTTGCCGCGCAACGCGATCACGCGCGCGCCATGCATCAGCGCCTGGGCAAGCTTGCCGATCGCGATCTTGCCCTCGGGGACGATCACCGCGCCGCGCATTCCCGCCCGCGCCGCGTAGGCGGCGGCGCTGGCCGCGGTGTTTCCGGTCGAGGCACAGATCACGGCCTCGGCCCCGCTCCCGGCGGCCCGCGAGACCGCGACCGTCATCCCCCGGTCCTTGAACGAGCCGGTCGGGTTCGCGCCCTCGAACTTGAGGAAGACCCGTGCCCCAACCCGCTCGGAGATGACCGGCGCCTCGATCAGCGGCGTCGAGCCCTCATTCAGGCTGACTACGGGATCGCCGGGCTCGAGCGGAAGCTCGTCCCGGTAGCGCTCGATCAGAGGCTGGGGCATCGGCGTGACCCTATTGGAGAGTTCTGCTCGATAACCGGCGCAATCTGCGCGCCACACGCGCGCATTCTCAGAGTTGACTCCGCGCTGTGCGGAGGGTTGGAGTCTCAAGGAGAGACGCGTGAGCCAGGATCACAGCGACCGGCCGAGAGGTCGGTTCCGGTTCGAGTCCGGCGCCCTCCGCACCTCTATGATTTGAGGACTGGTTCGCGCGCCGGGGCCTTGGCGGTCCCGGTTTCAACCCTGAAACGGCCCGCCGTGTGCGGGCCGTTTCTTTGCTCTAAACGAACTCTTCTTCGATGACCCGGATCGCCCGCGGGGTCGCGCGCATGAAGTCGAGCTTCGCGAGCTCCGCCAGCGCCGAGTAGAACGAGCTCTCCGGCGTCTCGTGCATGACCATCACGAGGCGAGCCTCCTCGCCGGTGCCGCGCTGGACGACGCTGCGTACCGAGATTTCGTTCTGCCCGAGAACGTCGGCGACCGCGGCAAGCACCCCCGGGCGGTCGGCGACCTCGAGGTGCAGGTAGAAGGAGGAGGCGACGTCGTGGACGACCTCGAGCCGCTTGCCGTCGGCGTGCACCGGCGCCTCGCCCGAGAGGATCGAGACGACGTCTCCGAGAACGGCGGATGCGGTGGCCATGCCGCCCGCCCCCGGCCCGGACATGGTGATCTCCGTGATCGCCGGTGCCTCGACCATCACCGCGTTGAACGGACCTTCGATCGGCGCCAGTGGGTGGCCGCCGTAGAGGAAGCACGGGAAGACGCGGACGCTGACGCCCTGTCCGCGCCGCTCGGCGACGCCCAGCAGCTTCAGCGAGAGGCCGAGCTCCTTCGCGTAGGCGAGGTCGTCGGGCTGGATGTCGGTGATGCCCTCGTACGAGACGTCGTCGAGCCCGACCGGGCTGCCGAACGCGAGCCGTGCCAGGATCGCCATCTTCGCCGCCGCGTCAGCGCCGCCGACGTCGTCGGTTGGGTCAGCCTCCGCGTAGCCCAGCTCCTGCGCGCGCGCCAGGACCTCTTCGAACCCGGCGCCGGTTTTGGCCATCTCGGTGAGGATGAAGTTGGTCGTGCCGTTGACGATCCCGAAGACCTTGGTGATCTCGGTCGCGGCCAGGCTCTCCTGGATCACGCGGATCACCGGTACAGCGCCGGCCACGGCCGCCTCGAAGCGCAACTGGACGCCGGCCTCGCGCGCCGCGGCGAACAGCTCGTCGCCATGCTGCGCGACGAGCTGCTTGTTGGCGGTCACGACGTGCTTGCCCGCCTGGAGCGCGCGCAGCACGTAGTCGCGCGCGGGCTCGGTGCCTCCGATCAGCTCGACGACGATGTCCGAGCCGGCGAGGATCTCGTCGAAGTCCCCTTCGGAGCGGCGCAGCACCCCGGCGATCTCGGGCCGGCGGCCCGAAACTCCGGCGACCGCGTCGGCTCGTTCGGCGACCAGGTCGTGGAAGGCGCCGCCGACGGTCCCCCGGCCCAGCAGGCCGATGCGCGCCGGTTCAGACATCGCGCGCCACCAGGTCTTCGTAGGTCTCGCGGCGGACCACGACCTGGGCGTCGCCGTCCTTGCAGAGGATCACCGGCGGCCGTGGCACACCGTTGTAGTTGTTTGCCATCGAGTGACCGTACGCGCCCGTCGCCGGGGTAGCCAGGAGATCGCCGACGCGCGGCGCTGCCAGCTCGGCGTCGCGCACGATCACGTCGCTCGACTCGCAGTGCATGCCTGCGACGGTCACGTGAGTGTCCGGCCGATCGGCGGCGCGGTTCGCGATCAGCGCCTCGTAGCGGGCGCCGTAGAGCATCGGCCGCAGGTTGTCGGACATGCCGCCGTCGACCGCCACGTAAGTACGGACGCCGGGGATCTCCTTGACCGTGCCGACCGCATAGAGCGTGATCCCCGCGTTGCCGACCAGCGACCGGCCCGGCTCGACCAGGATCCGCGGCACCGGGTCGAAGACGCGGCGCACCCCCTCGACCTTGACGTCCACGTAGCTGCGAATCGACGGCGGCTCGTCGGCAGCCGTGTAGGCGATCCCGAGCCCGCCACCCACGTTCAGGAGCCGGAATTCGTCCGCCGCCAGCCCGGTATCGGCCGCCAGCGCGCCCAACGCCTCGATCGTCTTCACGTAGGGCTCGAGCTCGAAGATCTGCGAGCCGATGTGCGCGTGCAGGCCGGCGAGGCGCAGGTTGCGGGATGCTCGGATCGCGTCGATCGCGCGCGCTGCGAGGCCGTCCTCGAGGCCGAAGCCGAACTTCGAGTCGAGCTGCCCGGTCTGGATGTAGGAGTGGGTGTCCGCCTTGATGCCGGGGGTGACCCTGATCAGCACTTCGAGCGGTCGCTCGAGCAGCGCCTCGAGGCGATCGATCTCGTCGAACGAGTCGACGATCAAGTGCCCGACCCCGGCGGCGACCGCCAGCTCGAGCTCGGCCGTGGTCTTGTTGTTGCCATGCAGGTAGACCCGCTCCGGCTCGCAGCCTGCCTCGAGCGCCACGTGGAGCTCGCCGCCGGACGCGACGTCGATGCTCAGACCCTCCTTTGCGAACAGCCGATAGATCGCGCTCACGGGCGCCGCCTTCGACGCGTAGATCACCTCGAAGTCGTCGCCGTGCGCGCTGAAGGCCTCGACGTACGCCCGGGCGCGGGCGCGCAGGTCGTCCTCGGCGTAGACGTAGGCGGGCGTGCCGAACTCGGCGGCGAGCTCGACCGCGTCGCAGCCGCCGACCTCCAGGTGGCCCTGGTCGTTGACCCGGCTTCCGATCGGGTAAACGGCCGAGCCCTGGATCGGGTCGGTGCGGGTGCTGGCCTCCATCAGGCGTGGCTGCTGGTCGGGCTACTCATCGAGCCGGTCATTATCCCCGGCGTGACGAGGACCGGTGCCAAGTGATGATGCGGCGCACGCTTCCATCCCCCGAGGCGCCGAGCGTTCGCGGCGAGCACGAGGGCCGCCCCTACTGGCTCTGGCTGCCTCGCGACGAGGGGCCGTGGCCCGCGATGCTGATCCTGCACGGCGCCGGCTCGCGCAAGGAGAACCACGCGGACTTCGCCCGGCTCTGTGCGGCGGGTGGCTGGGCGGCGCTCAGCTACGACCAGCGGGGCCACGGCGACTCGACCGACGAGATGGGACCCCAGGCGCTCGCGGATGTCGGGCGGATGGCGCGCTTCCTGGCGGAGGTCGACGGGGTCGACGCGGGTCGCGTCTGCGCCCGCGGCTCGAGCATGGGCGGCTTCATGGCGATCCACGGCGCCGCGAGGTCGGGAGCGATCGCGGGAGTCATCGCGATCTGCCCGGCAGGCGAGGAGCATCTCCTCCGCGGGCTGCGCAACGACGAGCTCGAGTTCAGGATCGGGCCGGAAGCCCGATATGCGCTGGCGGCGTGGCTCGAAGAGCACGACCTGCGCGACGCGGCCGGGCTGATGGCAGCGAAGCCTCTGATCCTGCTCCATGCCCGCGGCGACGAGCGAATCCCGAGCGACTGGTCAGTGGAGCTGCACGATGCCAAGCCCGACCCGGTGAAGCTGATCGTCCTGCCGGGCGGACACCACCGCTCGATCCAGCATGACCAGGAGCTGCAGTCGGTCGCCCTGGCCTGGATCCAGGCGCGCGTCTGACCGGCTACCTGCCGCCGCCGAGGAGCGAGTCCGTCAACCCGCCTTTGCCCAGGAGGCCGCTGGTGGTGCCGTTGAGGGCGCCGGTGACCTTGTCGCCGAGCTTCTTGTCGCCGAGCAGCCCGCCGACCCCGTTCACGGTGTCGTTGATCGTCTTGTCGAGCGGGCCGGTGAGCCCCTGGGTGAGGTCACCGAGCGGCAGGTCGAGGCCGAGGTTGCCGGCGGTGTTCTCGAGGCCGGTGACGGTGTTGCCGAGTGCGCCGGCGGTGGTCGGGGCGCCGGGAACCCCTCCGGGCGGCGTCAGCCCGGGAATCGTGGGGCCGTTGCCCTCGAAGCCGGGCGTGGCCGGCGTGATGCCGGAAATCCCGGCGGTGGTCCCGGGTGGCAGTGCGGCGAGGATCTCGGCGATTGCCGCCGCGCTCGGGGTCGCGGGGTCGGCAGCGACGGCGTTAGCGGTCGGAGCGGCCGCGGTGGCCGCGGCCTGCGGCACGCCCGCCGCGAGGTTGACGGTGGAGCCCGCCGAATCGCTGGCGCCGAACGGCAGGCCCTTGAACCCGACGAAGGCAGCCACGCCGAGGAACACGACCACCGCGGCGGCGATCAGCGCGGCCGTCGCTCCGCCGCCAGCCAGATAGGCGCGGAGGTTCGGATTCCGGGGGGCCCTGGGGATGTTGATCGTTGCGGACTCCATAAGCACGCAAGTGACGCCGGCTAGAGCAATCCCTACGTGTATCGGCAGGGAGCCCGAAAGTCTTTAGAACATTCGTTGAGGTTATTTCAGGCAGGCGGTCTGGGCGTGCGGAGCGGCTACAGATAGCCCATCGGATCGACCGGGGCGCCGTTGACCCGCACCTCGAAGTGCAGGTGGTCGCCGAAGCAGTGGCCGGTGCAGCCCACGTAGCCCAGCACGTCGCCCTGGGAGATCGAACCGGACGTGACCGCGAAGCTCGACTGGTGTGCGTAGCAGGTGGAGAGACCGCCGCCATGGTCGATGCAGGTGTAGTTCCCGTAGCCCGACGTGGGCGCCGCGAGGACGACGCTGCCCGACTTCGCCGCACGGATCGGAGTGCCCGCCGGAACCGCGATGTCGACGCCCGCGTGCAGGCGTCCCCAGCGCATGCCGAACGGCGAGACAACCGGGCCGTTGACCGGCCAAATCATGTCGCCTGAGCCGCCCTGGATCGGACCCGCCGGCAACGGGTCGGTGGTGCTGTTCGAGGCCGTGTCGGCAAGCTGCGCCTGGATCTGCGCGTTCAGGTCGGAGATGTCGCCCTCGAGCTTCTTGGCCGTCGCCTCGACATGGTCGAGGGCCGCCGCCTTCTCGCCGCGCACGGCGTCGAGCTCGGCCTGGCGGGCCTCGAGCTGCATGCGGGTGCGCTCGAGCTCGGCCTTCTTCGCCTCGATCTCCTCCTTGGCGATCCGGATCCGCTCGACGGTCGCCTTCGACTCGTCGCGCAGGAACCGGACACGGGCGACGATCGCCGCGTCCTGGTCCTGGATCCGCGTCAGGTAGTCGTAGCGGTTGACGAGGTCGTCGAAGCCCTCGGAGTCGAGGATCACGGTCAGGGCGTCGGGCTGGTCTGACTTATAGATGTCGATCAGCCGCTGACTGAGGATGTCGAGCGAGCGGTCGAGCTTGTCGCGCAGCTCCGCCAGGCGCTGCTCCTCGGCCTCGAGGCGCGCGATCGTCTCCCGTAGTTGCTGGGCGACCACGGCCTCGCGGCTGCGCAGGATCGCGACCTCGCCCTCGAGCTGGGAGATCTTGGCCGAGTACTCGCTGATCTCGGTCGAGAGGACGTCGCCGCGATCCTTGACCTCGCTCAGCTCCGCCTGCTTGGCGGTGCGCTCGGACTCGAGGTCCTGACCGACGGCCGTCCCGCCCGCGGTGGCGAGCGCGACGACGCAGCCGAGCGCGAGCGCGCGGCGCGAGGTCGGTCTCTTGCGATTGCTGGGAGTCACGGCATGGACGTAGAGAAGAGTTTGTTCGCCCTGCCTGAGGCGTGCCCTCCAAGGGGCACGTTTCATGCGCGTGCAGGCACGGCCAAGTGCTGGCCAGAGTACCAGCGAAACGGGTTATTGCAAGCGTTCCTTAACACTTTGCTTGCCACTTGCAACGCGAATTGCACGTGGCGAATTGCACTAGGAAGAGTCGGGGCGGCCGACCTGGAGCAGCGCGCCCTCCTCGGCGTCCTCCTCCATCTGCAACGTCGTGTGGCCGATTCCGTAGCGCTCCCGCAATAGATACTCCAGCTCGCGACGCGCGAGGTCCCGGTCGCTCCCGGCCGTGATCACAACGTGGGCCGAGAGGGCCACGAACCCGGTGGTCACGGTCCAGACGTGCAGCTCGTGGACCTCGCACACTCCCTTGATCTCGAGCAACGTGCGCCCCAGCTCGTCGACGTCGAGGCCGGCCGGCGCGGACTCCATCAAAACGCCGAGCGGCTCGATCACGAGGCGAACCGAGGCCAGCAGGATCAGGACTGCCACCACGAGGCTCGCGACCGCGTCAGCCTCGAGCCAATCCGTCGCGAGGATCACCGCGCCGGAGACGACGACGGCGATCGAGCCCAGCGCGTCGGCAAGCGAGTGCCGCAGGACGGCTTCGAGGTTGACGTCGCCGCGGTCGCCGCGAGCCAGGACGACGGTCGCGGCGGCGTTGCCCGCAAGCCCGAACAGCCCCAGCACCAGGACCCCGGCCCCCGCGACCTCCGGCGGATCGGAGAGGCGGCCCAGGGCTGCGACCGCGACGAGCACCGCGATGACGATCAGCGCGAGGCCGTTGACCAGAGCGGCAAGCACCTCGCTGCGCTGGAGCCCGAAGGTGCTGCGCGGGCCGCCCGAGCGCGAGGCAAGCGCCGCGGCACCGAGGCCAAGGCCGATCGCCCCGACGTCGGACAGCACGTGTCCGGCATCGGCGAGCAGCGCGAGCGACCCGGTGAGGAGGCCGCCGACGACCGCGGCGACGAGCATCGCCGCGTTGATCGCCAGCGCCACCTGCATCCGGCGCCGGTTGTCCGCCCGGCGGGCGTCGAGCCCGTGGTCGTGTGCATGCGCGCGAGCCACGCGAGTAAGTTTCGCGCGTGTGAGTGGGGCGCGCTACTTCCTCTCGGATCTCTGGTACTGGATCCGCACCCACCCGATCCGGGGCCTCCTGGCGCTGCTCGTGGTGGGCGGCGTCGTCGCAGCCGCCGTGATCGGCATCGGCTCGCTCGCGGACGATGATCCGACCCAGTCGCTGGCGCCGGCACCCGAGGTCATCCTGCGCGCCGAGGAGCCGGCCGAGGAGCCCTCCGACCTGGGGTTCCCGGCGTTCGCGACCAGCAACACCACTAGGGTCGCCGGCGCCGACCCGGTCGCCGTCGCCGCTGGCGTCGCGCTTGCGACCTTCCCCTCGGCCGGCAGCGCCTCCGGCCCGAACGCGGTGACGCTGGTCCCGGCTGACGACTGGGCGGCGGGGATTGCCGCGGCCCCTTTGGTGAACGAGCCGATCAGCTCGCCGATCCTGCTCACCGACGGGGACGAGCTGCCGGAGCTGACCGAGCGCGCGCTCGCCTCGCTCGCCCCGGAGGGATCCGCCGAGACCCAGAACCGGCAGGTCTTCGCGGTCGGCGACGCGGCCGCGCCCGATGGAGCCCGGACGACCCGCATCGAGGGCGCCGGCCCGGCCGAGATCGCCGCCGAGGTGGCGGTGCTTCGCGAGCGACTGACCGAGGAGAAGCCCGAGCACCTGCTGATCGCCAGCGCCGACGAGGCGGCGTTCGCGATGCCCGCGGCGGCGTGGGCGGCACGGTCGGGTGACCCGGTGCTGTTCGCGCAGCGCGACTCGGTGCCCAACGCCACGCTGAAGCTGATCGAGCGCTACAAGGACGTGCCGGTGTACGTGCTCGGCCCGGAGAGCGTGATCTCGCGCAAGGCCGAGAACCTGATCGCCGGTGCGACGAAGGCCTCCGTGCGGCGCGCGGCGGAGGCGGAGGACCCTGTGGCCAGCGCGATCGAGTTCGCTCGCTACGTGGACGGCACCTTCGGCTGGAACATCAACGATCCCGGACACGGCCTGGTGATCGCGAACAGCTCGCGACCAGCGGACGCCGGGGCCTCGTCCGCCCTCTCCGGCAGCGGCACCTGGGGGCCCCTGCTGATCACCGACGAGCCCGGCGCGCTGCCCGCCGACCTCGAAAGCTTCCTGCTCGACCTGAAACCCGGATACGACGACGATCCGACGCGGGCGGTCTACAACCACGTCTGGATCGTGGGGGATGAGGCTGCGGTCGCGGTTGACTTCCAGGTCGAGGTCGACGAGATCGCGGAGGTGGCGCCGATAAGGTCGGGCAGCGGCCCGGAGACCCTCGGGCCGGCGCCCGGAACACCGGAGCCCGAGGGCCAGCAGCGGGGTGGGGGTAACCGGCGGAAGCCGAACGGGAATCAATGAGCGAGAGCGAACGACCAGACCGGCTGACCGGCCGCGACATCAGCGTCGACGACATCCGCGCCCTCGCCGGCGCGGCGACCCCTCACTTCGCACTTCAGATCCGCAACCGGATCGCCCGGGTGATCGCGGATTTGCCAGGCGATCACCCGGCGCGGGTCGAGGGCGAGCGCGAGATCGCTCGCCTGACCGAGCTCGCTGCACACTCGGGCGAGCCCCGCAGCAGTTGAGCCAGTGAGCGACGCAAGGCGCGAAACCATGTTTGCCCCCCTGGTAAGGGAATGACTAACGCTCGCCAGCGACTGGTGGAGATCCTGGAGCCCGAGGCGGCCGAGCGGGCGGCCGAGCCCGATGCGTGGAAGGCCGGCTACCTGGACCTGCTTGGCGATGCTCCGCCTGAGTCGACCGGCGTCACCCAGGACCTGATGCTGACCCGGCTTGTGCCGACGATCTACGAGCGCTGGTGGCGCCCGGCGCTGGCGCGCGCGGTGAAGGGCGTGACCGGGCCCGGCATGTCTGAGGAGATGCGGATCGCGCGGCTGTTCCTGGGCCTCACGAGTGGCGACCGCGTGCTCGACGTCGCGTGCGGCCCCGGCAACTTCTCGCGCGAGTTCGCCAAGGCGGCCGGCGCCGATGGCGTCGTCGTCGGCATCGACGCCTCGCCGACGATGCTGGCCCGCGGCGCCGATGAAGCCGAGCGGGCGGGGACACAAAACCTGGCCCTGATCCGGGGGGACGCGACCGCGCTGCCGTTCACCGACGGCAGCTTCGACTGCACCTGCTGCTTCGCGGCCCTGCACCTGTTCGCCGACCCGTTCGCCGGGCTTGACGAGATGCGCCGGGTTCTGGCGCCCGGCGGCCGGATCGCCCTGATGACGTCGATCCGCCGGCCGGTCACCGCGAAGCCGCTCAAGCCGGTGGTCGAGCGGCTCAGCGGCATGCGCGTGTTCGAGCCCGGCGAGGTCACGGGCGCGCTCGACGAACGCGGCTTCGTCGACGTGCGCCAGCGCGTCTCAGGGCTGGTCCAGTTCGTCGGCGCCCGGCTCCCCGTCTGAGGCGCCGAGCAAGGTCACTGCGGCCAGTGGGAAGACGAGCACGGAGAGCAGGCCGGCAGCGATGAACCCTGCCGACGTGGCGGCGTCGATCAGCCCCAGGTCCTGGCCGATCATCGTGGCGGCGACGATGAACGGCAGCGAGGTCGCTTGCATCAACCCCGCCGCCACGACGCGCCGGTCGGAGAATTGCCCGCGATAGAGCAGCGCCGGGAGCCCGCGTGCAACCACCAGGGCGGCGAGGAATGCCGGGACCGCGGCGATGGCTGATCCGCTTCCGAAGAGGGCGTCAAGGTCGAACCGAACTCCGCTGCTGACGAAGAACACCGGGATGAAGACGCCGAAGCCCACGGCCGCGAGCTTTGCCCGAAACTCGGGATGAGTCATGGCGTCGTCCGAGTCGAGGTGGTTGAGGATCGCGCCGGCGGCGAACGCGCCCAGAATCAGCTCGAGGCCGAGCTGCTCGGCAAGCGCGACCATCCCGATCAAGAGGACGAAGGCGCCACGCACCCGAATCTGGGCGCTCGTGTCCTGAAGCCGGACCAGGACCGCCGAGATCCTGCTCGAGCGCTCGGCGCCGGCGACGCCAACGGCGACCGCGACGATCGCCAGCACGAACAGGCCGATCAGGATCAGCTTCGCGTCGAGGCCGCTCGCCTCGCCGGAGAACAACAGGGTGAGCAGCAGGATCGAAGCGAAATCCGCGATCGACGCAGCCGCGATGACGAGCTGTCCGAACTCGGACCGAGCTTCACCGGCGTCGGCGAGCACCGGCACGATGACGCCAAGCGACGTCGACGCGAGGATCACGGCGATCAGAAGCGGCTCGTCGGCAATCCCAGCCAGATCCAGCGCGATTCCTGCGACCACGGCCAGCCCCAGCGACACCGCAAAGCCGAGGGAGGCCGCGCGCAGGAGGCGGCCGCGAAGCGCCGAGATGTCAATCTCGAGCCCGGCGAGAAAGAGCAGGAACGCGAGCCCCACCAACGCGATCACCTCGACCGGTTCGTCGACCTCCACCCACCCGAGCACAGCCGGACCGATCACGATCCCGATCACGATCTCGAGGACGACGGCGGGTAGCCGCAGCTTTGGGAGTAGGCCCAGCGCGAACGGCGCCGCGAAGCCGGCCGCGACGACGATCAGCAGATTTTGGAACTCGGGTTCCCCCACGCCTTCCTTAGTGGGGTGAAGGCAGCTTCCGTTACCGGATCAATCCTCGCCGCAGACCTTCAGCCCGAGATCCTTCGCCGCGGAGTTGGCCTCGGCGAAAAGCTCGCTGTTCTCGCCGCCCGATTCCACGAAACCCTCGGGATCGGCCGCGAGCTCGTCGATGCCGGCTTGGAGCTTGGCGAGCAGATCCTCGACCGCTTCTTCCTCCCCCTCGGCGGGCGTCAGCTCGGCGATCGCGTCGTGCTGCTCCTGGAGGCTCGGGATCACGATCTCCTCGACGAACTCGGTCGCCTCCGCATCGGTCGGCTCCTGGTCACCGAAGAGATCTGAACCCCCATCCTCGATCGCTTCGTTCCCCTCGGTGCAGATCGCGTCGGCCGCTTCGATGAACGCGGCGCTGGTGGGCGCTTCGCCCTCAACTCCCGTCGCTCCCGTTGCGCCGCTGGTCAGCGTCTGGGGCCTCGTCGTCGTCCCCGCATCCGGCGATCAGCAGCCCGGCGACAAGGGCGAGCAGTGCGAGCAGGATCGATGTCAGCTTCAAGTCGTTCTCCCCTGGGTTGTGGGCCCTTCCAGCGGCGGCACCCTACTCGAAGCCACTCGCTCAGCGCACGCCGCACTGCTGCGAGCCGTAGGCCTCCGCGAGCCGCTGTGCGCGGCGCAGCTGCCCCGGGACTCCGTCCAGGAGGCCACGCGGATCGGACTTGATCGCCGCGATCCCCTGCTCGGTCGCCGTGAGGATCGCCTCGACCCGCTGCTCATCGCCCGCCGGAGCTCCGAGCGCCCGGATCGCCCGCACTTCGGTCTCGAGCGCGGGGACGACGAGCGAGTTCGCGATCCGCTCGACCTCCGTCGGGTCGGGTTCCTGCCGCCCCAGGACGAGCTCGTCTGCAGCGGCCTCGATCCGAGCCTCGGACGAGTAACAGATCCGGTCCGCCTCGCGCAGGAACTCAACCTTCGAGAGGGGCTCTGAGACGACCGGCGAGAAGTCATCCGGCCCATCGTCGCCGCCGCAGCCCGCGAGGGCCAGCACCACCAGAAAGCCGACCGGACCGGAGGCGAAGCCGATGATCCCGGCGCGGTTGTTCAGACCCGTTCGATGATCGTGCCGGTGCCGAGGCCGCCGCCGCAACACATCGTCACCAACCCGAGTTGCTTGTCGGAGCGCTCGAGCTCGTGCAGCAGCGTCGTCACCAGCCGCGCGCCCGAGGAGCCGAGCGGGTGGCCGAGCGCGATCGCGCCGCCATTCACGTTGACCTTGTCCATGTCCGGCTCGAGCTCGCGGCGCCAGGCGGCGACGACCGAGGCGAACGCCTCGTTGACCTCGATCAGGTCGAAGTCGTCGATGCCCATCTCGTTGCGCTCCAGCAGCTTCTGCGTAGCGGGAATCGGGCCGGTGAGCATGATCACCGGGTCGACGCCCACGGTCGTCTGGTCGACGATCCGCGCGCGCGGCTTCAGGCCAAGCTCGTCGGCCTTCTCGCGGGTCATCAGCAACACCGCGGCGGCGCCATCCGAGATCTGGGAGGAGTTGCCGGCGGTGATCGTGCCGTTCTCCTTGAACACGGTCTTGAGCTGGCTGAGCGCCTCGATGCTGGTGTCGGGCCGGATGCCCTGGTCGGTCGTGTGCGTATCGCCGTTCACCTGGAACGGGAAGATCTCGCGCTCGAAGCGGCCCTCCTCGGTGGCGCGAGCGGCCAGCTGTTGAGAGCGCACGCCGAGCTCGTCGAGCTCGGAGCGGGGGATCTCCCACTGCTCGGCGATCATCTCGGCCGAAAGGCCCTGCGGGACAAGGTTGTAGCGCTCGAGCAGGCCGGGCGAGAACGCGAGGCCGTGTTCCTGCATGACCGAGGCGGAGTCGGCGAACGAGATGTGGCCCATGTGCTCGACGCCGCCGCCGATGGCGACGTCGTGGACGCCGGAAGCGACCAGCGCGGCGGCGAAGTTGACCGCCTGCTGGGCAGAACCGCACTGGCGGTCGACCGTCGTCGCCGGGGTTTCGATCGGAAGGCCAGCCTCGAGCCAGGCATTGCGGCCGATGTTGATCCCCTGCTCGCCGAACTGCTGCACGCAGCCGGCGACGACGTCCTCGACCTCGGACGCGTCGATCCCGGCGCGGTCGATCAGCTCGGCGTAGGTCTTGGCAAGCAGCGTGGAGGCGTGAACGTCCTTGTAGTAGCCCTTCTCCTCGTGGCCGCGGCCGATCGGCGTGCGGACGGCTTCGACGATCACGACCTCGCGGCCCTGGAACTTCCCGTTGCTTGCCATGCGGATTGCCTCCTGGTGGGTTGCGTTATGAAATCTACTAGCCGCGAGTCGCTTCGGACTCGGCCACTCCCGGCGGAGTCCAGCCCGGGCCGTGGAAGACGACGCCGAGCTTGTTGCGCAAACCGGTCGCACGCTTCATGTCGTGCCACATCGCGATGTATTCGTGGAACGCGACGCGCACCGGACGGAACGTCCGCAGCTGCGTCGTCAGCCCGTAGCGGACGCGCTCGCCCTCGGGCTCGTAGCTGCCGAACATCTTGTCCCAGATGATCAGGATGCCGCCGTAGTTGCGGTCCAGGTACTGCTCGTTGGTGCCGTGGTGGACGCGGTGGTGTGAGGGCGTGTTCAGGAACCACTCCAGTGGCCTAGGCAGCGAGCGGATCCGCTCGGTGTGGATCCAGAACTGGTAGATCAGCGACCAAGCCTGGGCCAGCAGCACCATCCACGGCTCGAAGCCGACCAGCGGCAACCACAACCAGAACGGGAAGTAGGTCATCGGCACCCAGGTCTGGCGCAGGGCCGTCGAGAGGTTGTAGTGCTGGGAGGAGTGGTGGACGACGTGGCTCGCCCAAAACAGCCGGCTCTCGTGCGAGACGCGGTGGAACCAGTAGTAGGAGAAGTCGTCGGCGAAGAACAGCGCCACCCAGACCCACCAGTCGCCGGGGTCGAGGCGCAGCGGCGTCAGCTCGTACAGCACCGTGTAGGCCGCGAGGACCGCGAACTTCCAGCCGGCGTTGATCGCGACGTTGCCGAGCCCCATGGTGAGGCTGGTGCGGGTATCGCGCGACTCGAAGCCGACCAGGTCCTGGTCGTGGTCGTCCCCCAGATGCCGGAACGAGAGGTACTCGAGGACCAGCAGCAGGACGAAGAACGGGATCGCGTAGTACAGGACCTCGGCCATCGTCTCGGCCGAAGGCTAGCGCTGCTCGGCGCTCGTGTACTCCAGTTCTCGCCCGGCCGTCTCCGGAAACCAGATGGTCACGATCACCATCGCGATCAGCGGACCGATCGCCAAGAGCGCGATCGCGTCGCCGACACCGAGGCTGTCCGCCAGCAACCCGGTGATCAGGAGCCCGCAGGCGGAACCGGCCACCACCGCGGTCAGCGCGACGGCGTTCGCCGCGGCCCGGACGCGAGTCGGGAACAGCTCCGAACGGTACGGGGCGAGCGCAGCGCCCCCGGCCGAGCTCAACATCGCGGCGCAGAAGAACAGGATCCAGAGCCAGGCGCCGTCGGCCAGGTAGAAGCCCACGTAGGCAGTGGTGCCTACGAGCAGCAGCGGGATGCCGATTCGCTTGCGGCCTCGGAAGTCGGCGAGCCGACCGCCGATGACGAGCATCGCGAAGCTCGGCGTGCCGGTGATCGCGAGGAAGGCGACGATCTCGAAGGACGAGTAACCATGGACGTCGTCGAGGTAGCGGTTCAGGAACTCGACGCTCGGGGCCGCGAAGACCGCGGCCAGGAGCCCTGCCGAGCCGACGATCAACACGCGTCGCAGGTACGGCGGGGCCAACAGCTCCCGGTAGCGGTGCGGTTCGCGGACGTGTGCGAGATAGCGCGGCGACTCCGTGATCCGGCGCCCCGCGTGCAGCGCCAAGGGCAGGCCGAGGAGCTGAAGCGCGTACACGGTCACGAATCCCGCTTCGCCGGCCGCAGCGATCGGCAGCGAGGCGACGGCAAGCGCCAGGCCGGCACCGTTTGCCAGCAGGACCAGCGCCAGCGTAGTGGCACGGTTGCGGGCCGGGACGCTCTCGATGGCGATCACGCCCAGCGCGATCGACAGCGCGGTGTCGATGCACCGGAGCAACACGTGCCCGGCGATGTAGACGCCGAACGTCGGCGCCAGGCCAATCACGGCGGCGAGCAGGCAGTGCGCAACGGCGGTCCAGAGGATGAATCGCTGCCGGCCGACCCGATCGGCGACGAGGGCGAGAACGAGCGCGAGCACGATGCCGATGCGGACGAGCGCGAGCCCAGTGCCGAGTGCCGCGTCGCCGACGCCGTAGACGTCGGCCGCATACGGCAGGGTCTGCGTCAGCAAGCCGCCGGTCCCGCCGGCGTAGCTCCAGACGCCCGAGATGAGGCAGGCGCAGGCAACGGTGGCGGTCGCCCGCGCGTCCTGGGGGACCGGGGGCGCCCACCAGGGGATGCTGTCCGGCAGCGGAAGCCCTTGGTCGGCGGCGTCCTCGATCGACCGCGCCCGGCGCGCAAGCAGCGGCCGCCAGAACGGCGAGAAGTACGGGATTCGCAGCCGATAGCTGACCCGGTGCCGGCCGTTCTCGCTGATCAGACGGACGTCTTCGGCCAACGGCAGCGCGCGCGGGGAGAGGTCGGTGACTTCGCTCGCCGTACCCATCGGCGGGCAAGTCTCGTGCACCAGCCTGATAGGAACTTGCCCCCGTGACCGCCAAGAACGGATACGACCGGCCCGGCATCGCGGGCAGCGGCGCGATCGCCACCGGCCTCGCCGCCTGCGCGAGCGCGTTGGGCGAGGTCTGGCTGCTGGCGCGCAGCGACACCTCGGCCTGGCGCGCCGACGAGCAGGCTCAGGCCCAGGCGAAAAAGATCGAAGGCGCGGTCCCGGGGCGCGTGCGGGTGACGACCGATCCCACGGTGCTCGCGAGTTGCGACGTGATCGTCGAAGCGATCGCCGAGGACGCGAATGCCAAGGGCGAGCTGCTGGCGCAACTCGGAGCCGCGGCGCCCAACGCCGATCTGGCGACAACCACCTCTTCGCTTTCGATCTCAGATCTGGGCGCCCGCTCTGGCCACGCCGACCGCTTCTTCGGGCTGCACGTCTTCAACCCTGTGCCGCGGATGGAACTGGTCGAGCTCTGCATTCCCGAGGGCACGCGCGACGGCCTCGCCGAGCGCGCGGCGGCTTGGTGCCGGGCGCTCGACAAGATCGCCGTCGAGGTTCCCGACACGGCCGGCTTCGTCGTCAACCGGCTGCTCTTCCCCTATCTCTTTGACGCGGTGCGGATGATGGAGTCAACCGGACTCACCGCGGCTGCCGTCGACGACTGCATGCGGCTCGGCGCGGGCCATCCGATGGGACCGCTGAAGCTGCTCGACTTCGTCGGCCTCGACGTCGCCCAGGCAATTGGCGATGCCCTCCACTCCGAGTCAGCCGACGCCTCGCACCTGCCGCCGAAGACAATTGCTTCGATGGTCAGCGCGGGCAAGCTCGGCCGCAAGGCCGGCGAAGGCTTCTACAGGTACTGAGCCGCGGCTCAGGCTTCGACCTGGCGGCCCTTGCCGGACAGGTCCCAGACGACGTCCGCTTCGGAAACGTGCTGGCGCCGCGCGGCGTCGGCCACCTCGCTCCACGGGAGCCGGGCATCGGGAAGGTCGTCCCAGCGGGCCAGCTCAAGTGCTTCCAGTGCCCCGCTCAGCGCCGGCCCAAGCCGCTCCTCAGAGCCCAGCATCGCCCTCAACACCTCGAGCTGCTTGTCGGTGAGCTTGACCATCCACATGACTGCCCCTCACGTCGGTGATTGCGACGCGAGGGACGGTATTTCGGCCCGCGGACGTGACCGCGAGGCACCGATCGGCGCTATTTGCGGCGCGCCGACACGCCGAACGTCCTGGGGTCCGCGCTATGACGGGGGCTCAGGGACGTTCGGGGGCACGACCGGATGCTCGGCGGTCAGCGGCCTGATCCGGACGGCGACGATCCGGTTTTCCCGTACCGACTCGACCCGGATCTCGTGGCCGTCGGCTCGGATCCGGTCGCCGCGCTTCGGCAGGCGTCCCAGTTCGGAGAAGACGTAACCGCCGATCGAGTTGTAGGCGTCGGAATCGACCGGCAGCTTGATGCCCTCGTCCTCGAGGTCGCCGAGGGCAACGTGGCCGCGCACGTACCAGTCGCCGTCGGCGAGGCGCCGGACCATCGAGGAGCGGGCGTCTGTCTCGTCTTCGATCTCGCCGACGACTTCCTCGAGGATGTCCTCGACGGTGACGATTCCGACGGTTCGCCCGTACTCGTCGACGACCACTCCGATCGAGCTGCGCTGGCGCTGCAGGTCCGCCAGGAGGTCGTCCAGCGGCTTCGTCTCGGGCACGATCGGGGCGTCGCGAATCGCGCTCTCGATCGAGGCGTCGCGGCCGGCGTTCATGTAGAGCCGGGCGAGGCTGTTGTTGTGGACGACGCCGCGAACCCGGTCCGGGTTGTCGTCCTCGATCGCGACCAGGCGGGTGTGGCCGGACGAGACGCAGAGCTGCAGGGCGTCCTCGACTGTCTCGTCGTGATTCACCGTGACAACGGCGGGAATCGGCGTCATCACCTCGCGGGCCTCCTGCTCGTGCAGGTGGAAGACGCCGCCGAGCATCACCGCCTCGCCCGGATCGAGCCGGCCGCCCCGGCTGGACTCGCGGATGATGTCGCGCAGGTCCTCGGCGCTGTGCGCCTCCTCGAGCTCGATCTCGCGGATGCCGAACAGGCGCAGGATCGCGTTCGAGAACTTCGTCAGCAGCAGCGTGAACGGGCCGGAGATGATCCGAAACCACTTCAGCGGCCGCGCGGTATGCCGTGCCGTTCCCTCGGCGCGTGTGATCGCGATGATCTTGGGCACCTGCTCCCCCACGGAGATGTGGAGCGACGTCACCAGGGTAAACGCGATCGCGACCGAGATCCCGGTCGCAACGCCGTGGCCGACCGGGCCCTCGATAAGGGGTTCGATCAAGGTGGCGATTGCGGGCTCACCCAGGAAGCCGATCCCGATCGACGCCATCGTGATCCCGACCTGGCAGGCCGAGAGGTACTCGTCGAGGTGCTCGAGCTGCTCCAGAACCTCGTCGGCGTTGGCATCGCCCTGCTTGGCGAGCGCCTCGATCCGCGCCTTGCGCGTGCGAACGAGGGCGAACTCGGCCGCGACGAAGAGGCCATTGAGCGCCAGCAGCACCAGAAGCAGGACGAGCAGGACGACGGTCATGAGCGCCCGCGCGTCACGGCTTCGGTGTCACACCCGGCCACGCGATGTGGCCAGGTACTGGGAGGTCGGTCGTCGTCCATTGGCGCGACGCGCACAGGATAGCGGCGGACCGGGGGCCTCAGGGCTTGACGCGCGGCCCGACCCGCTCCGGCGGCGTCCGGTGGCGGAAGTCACGCGGCGGCTTCGGCAGGCCGTGGTCGCCGGCGCGCTTGACGAGCCTTGCGGCAGCGCGCTCGCAGACCGCAGAGATCGTCAGCGACGGGTTGACGCCGAGGCTGGTCGGGATCACCGACGAGTCCATGCAGAACAGGCCCTCGTAGTTGTGGACCTCGCATGAATCGTCGACGACGCCGAAGCCCGGGTCGTCCGCCATCCGGGCGCCGCCGAGCGGATGCGAGGCGTAGACCCCGGGCGTCTCCGCCAGGCGCAGGAACCTGCCGAGGCCCTTGCGCCGGCAGATCTGCTTGATCGCCTCGTCGGCCTGCTCGCGGACGCGGGTCGACTGGGCCGAGAGGTCGTAGTTGAACAGGCCGACGCCGATCGGCCCGCCGTTTGGCTGTAGGTGGCCGTTGCCGGCGGGCGGGACCGCGAAGAAGCGACCGTCGGCCGTGTCCTCGACCATCGCGAGGATCTCGATGTGGCGGTTCCAGGTCGAGATCGAGCGCTTCTTCTGGCGGCCCCACCAGGTCGGCTCGCCGGCGGGCGAGCGGCCGTCGTCGTAGAGGAAGTTGGTCAGCTGCGAGAGCAGAATCTCCTGCAGCGTGAACCGCGTGCCGTCGCCGCGCCTTCCCCGCTTGCCGACCCAGAAGTCGTAGGTCATCGTCGTGATCGGCTTGCCCTTGTGGAAGTCGCCGTAGCCGGGCAGGTCCAGAACCTTGCGGACGGCGCGGTTCGAGACCTCGATCGCCGCGACGTGGTCGCCGTTCATCCCCAGGTGGCGGCCCAGGTGAGGCGAGAGCTGCGTCATCCCGCCCTGGAGCTGCGAGCGCATCAGGATCGGCGGGGTGCCCATCGCCCCGGCGCAGAGGATCACGACCTTGGCCTCGATCGAGATCGCCGCGCCCGGTTGCTTGGTCTCCCGATCGACGACGTTGCCCTCGGCCAGCCAGCGGTACGGGGTGGCGCTCGATGGCCTGACCTGGTTGACCATGCTCAACGGGCGGACGTCCACCCCGGCGCGCTCCGCTGCGCCCAGGTAGTTGGTGATCACCGAGTTCTTGGCGCCGAAGATGCAGCCCGTGTAGCACCACTTCGCGTCCACGCAGCGGTGCGGATTGATCGCCAGCGGCACCCGGTCGCAGGTGTAGCCGGACTCGCGCAGCATCGCGGCCCAGATGCCGCCCGACTTCGAGACCTCGTTCCAGCCCGGCTGGCGGACCCGCAGCGCCCGCTCGGCGCGCGCGTAGAAGCGGTTCAGGCTCTGGCGGCTGATCCGCTCCGGCCACAGCCGCCGGCGCGGCGGGTCCTGCGGGTGCGTGTCGTGGCGCTCGAACGTCTCCGATGGGGCGCGCAGTGAGGCCGCGAGGTAGAGGTTCGAGCCGCCGCCGACCAGGTTGCCGAGCACGACCTGGGCGCCCTGGCCCTGGATCAGCGCGTAGACGTCGGAGAGATGTCCCGCATCCATCGACTGCTTGAAGTCCGTATGGCCGAAGCGGGCGCCGCGCTCCAGCACCATCACGCTCGGGCTTTCACCGGCCGCCCGGTAGAGCTCCGCGAGGCGCCAGGCCGCGATCGAGCCGCCGAACCCGGAGCCGACGATGCAGACATCCACCCGCTCAGCCATAGACGACTGCTCCTCGGCTCCTCGGCTCCGCCTCCGGGGCCGACGCGGTCACCGAAGGTTTCCTCTCCGGGTTCGCCCGCGATTTAGCCTACGCCGGTATGAGAAACGCTTGTAGCCGTGCGGCGCGGTGCCGGGGTGGCCCATGACCCGGTAGCCGACCGCCGTCTTGCGGGTCGCCTCCGGCACCGTCGCCGCCGCGCAGAACGCGGTGAAGGCGACCGCCGCGCCCGCCTCCCAGACCTGGCGAGTGCGGTTCGCGAAGTCGAGGCCCTGCTTGACGACCGCCTCACGGCCGGCCCAATCGAGGTCGACGAAGAGCCCGCCCTGGGTGAGCGCGCGAACCTCGATCTCGCCCAGGAGGGCCGGCGCCAGCAGCGTGAACCCCAGCCGTGCGTCCTGGCCCAGCATGAGGGCATCGGCCTCGACGGCGCCGGGCTCGCGATCGACCCCAAGAATCGCCTTCGTATGGACCGCGGCGCCGCTCTGCGTGACGGCGACGACGCGCCCGGGGATGATCGTGTCGTAGTAGGCCTGAAGCGTGCCGTCGAGCAGATTGGGCTCGGCCGCAAACGCCGGCGATGGCCCAGCCATCCGCGCCGCGATCGGCAGTGCGCCGGCGATCGCCGCGCCCAGCCCCAGGGCACCCGCGCGCGAAACGAACTCGCGCCGCGTGGTCTCGCCGCCGAGAATCCCCTCGCTCTCGCTCACCGGAGCAAGGTAGCGGCGGCTCCTGCGATGCGCAAAGGAGAACCGTCGCGAGCCGGCGGGCTCAGCGGTAACGTCCTGAGCGTGTCAAGGGGGTTTCCGACAGGCGTCGCGGTGCTTTTGACCGCGGCCGCCACGGCAGCACCGGCGGCGGCGCAGGAGCCTGTTGGGCCGTACGACGGCTCGATCCCGTTCCGGTGTCAGCTCCAGGACGTCGGCACGGGCACCGACTTCCCCGATCCGGATGCGGATCCCTTCTGCGTCGAGTTCGACAAGACTCAGCAGAACGTCGCCGATCTCGGCATCGCCGACTTCCTGCTCAACGAGCCCAACCGCGTTGCAGCGGCGTCGACCAAATGCTTCTACTTCCAGCGCGACCACTGGACCGGGTCGCTCGTCCAGGGCCAGCCTCCCGAGCTTTGGAACTGGGAGGGCAACTACTGGTTCGACCGGGCCCGCGGGCTCGGCGGAGTGAGCGTGCGCGAATTCCGCGTCGCGGGTGTCGCGGCCGACATGACTCCGTTCGTCCCGGCGGCGTACCAGCCGTTCTTCGATCCCGAGGGCGGCGGCGGCGTCCAGGTGACGCTGGCGACGAACCCCGATCCGATCTGCGGCGCCCGCGTCGACACTCCCGAGGAACGGGAGCAGGTCTACCCGGACGCGCCACGGACCAACGGATGCGTCCCGCCCGGAGGCCGGCTTCGGGGCCGCCGGGTCGGGCGAGTGAAGCTGGGGATGCAGCTGACCCGGGTGCGCACCCTCCTGGGGCCGCCGGCGAAGCGCAAGCGCGGCGTCCACCGCTGGTGCCTGATCGGCGCCGCGGACCTGCGGATCGCGTTCCGCAGGCACAAGGCGGCGCTGATCCGGACCTCCTCGCGCGGGCACGACCTCAGGGGCATCGCCACCGGCAACCGGTCCCGCAAGGCGCTCCGGAGGCTCGGCCCGGTGGAGTTCGAGCTGGGCCGAACGGGCGTCATCGCCGCGGGCAGCCGGCCTCGGCGCCACGCGTTCGCCGCCGTTCGCGCCGGCCGTGTCCGCTGGCTCGCGCTCTCGGACCCGGGCCTGATCAAGGGGTCCGCCGAGCGGGCGCTGCGAAGAACACGCTGAGGGAACGCCTACCGGCAGATGTGAGATTCACGTCTTGCGCCGCTCATTGGGCAGCTTGACCAGTAGCTTGGAGGCGTGACCCAGGACGCGGTCCCCTACGTCGACGCGCTGCGCGCGCACGCCGAGCGCGATCCGGCCAGGCTCTACGTTCCCGGGCACAAGGGTGGCCCAGGAGCCGACCCGGCTCTGGTCGACGGCGTCGGCGCCCGGGCTTTGGAGATGGACATTCCCTCACTGATCCCCGGGATCGACGTCGGCCCCGAGCCAACTCCGTTCCAGCTTGCCCAGGAGCTGGCGGCCGGAGCCTGGGGCGCGAAGCGCAGCTGGTTCCTGCTCAACGGGGCGTCGCAGGGAAACCACGCGGCGTGTCTCGCCCTCCGGCACGCCGGGCAACGGGTGGTGGTCCAGCGCAACGCCCATTCCAGCGTGGTCGACGGCGCGGTGCTCGCCGGGATCGTGCCGACGTTCGTGGCGCCCGAGCTGGACCCGGACCTGGGCGTGGCCCACTGTGTCACCGCTGATGCCCTGGAGGCCGCGCTCGCCACCACGCCCGACGCTGTGGGAGCGATCTGCGTCTCGCCCACCTACTTCGGAGCCTGCGCCGACGTGGCCGCCCTCGCCGAGGTTGCGCATGGGCGCGGGCTGCCGCTGGTGGTCGACGAGGCCTGGGGAGCGCACCTGCGATTCTCGCCCGAGCTGCCGGCGAGCGCCCTCGAATCCGGCGCCGATGTGGTGATCTCGTCCACCCACAAGATCGTCGGCAGCCTCACGCAGTCCGCGATCCTGCACCTCGGCGAGACCGACCTGATCGATGAGAACGTTCTTGACCGGGTGGTGACCCTGCTCGAGTCGACCAGCCCAAGCTCGCTGCTCACGCTGTCGCTCGACGCGGCGCGGCGGCTCGCGGCCACCCAGGGCGAGGCGCTCTTGGAGGAGACGCTCGCCACCCTGCGAGTGGCCCAGGAGCGCATCCGGGCGATCGACGGCCTCGACGTGCTCGACGAGCGGCTCGTCAGCCCCGGCGTCGCCGGCTGGGACCCGCTGCGGCTGACCGTCGACGTCCGCGCCACCGGCATCACCGGTCACCGCTGCGCAGCGCTCTTGCGCGAAGAGGCTGACGTGTATTGCGAACTGGCCACCGAGACGGTCGTAGTCGGCGCGTTCGGGATGGGCGGGGAGGCCGCCCCGCTGGCCGACCGTTTCGCCACGGGGCTCGAGCGGGTCGTCGCGGGGCTCGGCGACCACGACCCCGAGCACGGTGTGCCGTTCGCCCTGCCGCCGCCCTGGGGGCCGATGGAGATGGTGCCGCGCGACGCGTTCCTCGGGCCTCAGGAGCCGGTGGCGATCGCCGACGCAGAGGGCAGGATCGCGTCCGAGTCGCTCGCGGCCTACCCGCCGGGCATCCCGAACGTGCTTCCAGGCGAGCGCCTGACCCGTGAGACGCTGGACTTCATCGCCGAGACGCTCGCCCACGGCGGCCATCTGCGCGGGGCCAGCGACCGCACCCTCGAGACGATTCGCGTGGTGATCGAGTGACTTGGGGCGCGGACTCCGAATACGGCCTGCTCCACGACGTGCTGCTCGGCCCACCGGACAACTTCCGCTGGCTCCCGACGAGCGCGATCTCGAAGGCGACGCTGGCGAGCGGCGCCGAGTTCGACCCGGAGACCGCCCGCGCGCAGCACCGCGAGCTGGTGGCCGCATACGAGGCCGCAGACGTGGCCGTCCACATCCTCGAGCCGGATCCCCATCTCCCCTACCAGGTGTTCGCGCGGGACTCGAGCGTGATGACCCCGAACGGGGCCGTTGTCACCCAGCCGGCGCAAGCATGGCGCCGCGGCGAGTACGCGCCGGTGATCCGCTTCTGCCAGGCCAAGGAGATCCCGGTCCGCGGCATGATCACGGCGGGCGCGCTGGAGGGCGGCGACGTGACGATCGTCGAGCCCGGCTGCCTGCTGATCGGCAACGGGGAGGAGCGGACCCAGGCGCCGGCCGCCGAGCAGCTGGCCGGGTGGATGAGCGAGGAGGGCTGGGAGGTGCGGATCGAGCCGATCCCCGGCCAGTTCGTCCACATCGACGTCCTCGTCTCGATCCTGGCGCCGAAGCTCGCAGCTGTCTGCGTCGAGGCCGCATCGGGCGGGCTCGTGGCCTGGCTGACCGGCAAGGGCTTCGAGATTCTGGAGGTTTCCGTCGACGACGCGTTACGCCTGGGTGTCAATGCGATGTCCCTGGGCGGCGACCGCGTGATCTCCACCAGGCACTCGGACCGGCTCAACGAGGCGATCCGAGCCCGCGGGCTCGAGGTACTCGACCCCGACCTCTCGGCGTTCACGGCCGGCGGCGGCGGCGCGCACTGCCTCGCCCAAGCCCTGCGGCGCGAGCCGGGTTGACGTGGACGCCGAGCGCGTGATCGCAGACCTGCGCGAGCTCGAGCGCCGCACGAGCGACGCGCGGGGGGCGCAGCGCCTGTGCTGGACCGAGACCTGGGGCACGGCGCGCGCCTTCCTCGGCGAGCTGCTCGACGAGGTCGGCGTCAGGCCCGAGATCGACGAGGCCGGCAACCTCTGGGCGCGCCTCGAGGGCGACGCTCCCGAGGAGCCGGCGTTGGCGGTGGGTTCGCACCTCGACTCGGTGCCGGACGGCGGCTGGCTCGACGGTGCGCTTGGCGTGATGGCTGGAGTCGGCGTCCTGCGCGCCCACGCCGGAGCCGAGCCGTCCAGGCCGATCGCGCTGGTCGACTGGGCCGACGAGGAGGGCGTCCGGTTCGGGCGCAGCCTGTTCGGAAGCTCGGCCTTCGCGGGCACGCTCGACCCGGATTCGGTGCGCCACCTTCGTGACGCCGAGGACCGCGACCTCCCGTCGGTGCTGGCTGAGTACGGAGTGGACCTTGACCAGGCGCTCGAATCCGGCCGCCGCCGCGATGGTGTGCGCGCCTATCTCGAGCTCCACATCGAGCAGGGACCCCGGATGGAGGCCGACGGGATCCGTGCCGCCGCGGTGACCGGTTGCGTCGGAATCGAGCGCGTTCGCTTCACCTTCTCCGGGCAGGCCTCGCATGCCGGCACGACGCCGATGGCGGTGCGCCGCGACGCGGGACTGGCTGCTGCGGCCGCGGCGCTCACGATCGAGCGCATCCCTGGCGTGGACGGCGGGGTCGCCACGACCGGCGAACTGCGCCTGCGCCCCGGCGTCCCCACCGCCGTGGCCGGCGAGGCCGTGCTGTCGGTGGACCTTCGGAACTCGGATGCGGAGGCGCTGGCGCGGATGCTCGACTCGGCCCGCGCCGCCTGCGAGACCGCCGCCGAGGAGCGCCACCTCGGGGTCAGTGAGGATCCGCTGTGGCGGATCGAGCCGATCCCCTTCGACGCGGATCTGGTCGCCGCCGCGCGCGAGGCATGTGCCGAGGCTGTCGGCAACGGAGCCGAGATCGAGAGCGGAGCGCTGCACGACGCCGCCGAGGTCGCCCGGGTCCTCCCGGCTGCGATGTTGTTCTGCCCGTCGAAGGCGGGCATCAGCCACGCCAAGCAGGAGGACACGGGTGAGGCCGATCTGGCCGCCGGGATCGAGGCCTTCGGGGACCTGGCGGCAAGGGTGCTTGCATCGTGATCGCTCCCGGGCGCTCGCGGCAGGTCCATAACGCCGCCACCGGCGAGACGGTGACCTTCACGCGCACCGCCGGCGAGACCGGCGGTGAGCTGCTCGTGATGGAAGCGCTATGGACGGATCCCAAGCACGTCACCCCGCCCCACCTGCACCCCGGTATGGAGGAGCGCTGGCACCTGCTGGAGGGGACCGTGGGCTTCCGGATCGGCGACCGGGAGCTGATCGCCGGACCAGGAGAGACCGTGACCGCCGAGGCCGGTGCGCTGCACACGAACTGGAATGCGGGCGAAGGGCCGGCGCTGCTGCGGATCGAGATGCGCCCGGCGCTTCGCTGGGAGGAGTTCGTAGTCCAGCTCTTCGCGCTGGCGGGCGAGGACCTGGAGGGGGAAGATGCGGAGCGCTCGGTGACCGAGCTGCTCACCGAGTTCGCCGAAGAGATCGAGCTAACAACGGAGGAGAGACGATGAGCGAAGCAGTTGAGCTGACCGACAAGCAGTCCGAGCTGTGCGAGGAGAGCGAGATCGACTACTCGGATCTCAGCGCGTTCTTCATCAACTGCTCGCTCAAGCGCAGCCCGGAGCTTTCGCACACCCAGGGGTTGATGGACATCTCGATGGAGATCATGCGCCGCAACGACGTGAGCGTCGACGGCATCCGAGCCGTCGACCACGAAATCGCCACCGGCGTCTGGCCCGACATGACCGAGCACGGCTGGGATCGCGACGAGTGGCCGCAGATCTTCGAGCGCGTCATGGCCGCCGACATCCTGGTGCTGGGCACCGCGATCTGGCTCGGCGAGAAGAGCTCGGTGTGCACCCGGGTGATCGAGCGCCTCTACGGCAACTCGCATCTGCTGAACGACGACGGCCAGTACGCGTACTACGGGCGGGTCGGCGGCTGCCTGGTGACCGGCAACGAAGACGGTGTAAAGCACTGCGCGATGAACGTCCTCTACTCGCTCCAGCACCTCGGCTACGTAATCCCGCCGCAGGCCGACGCCGGCTGGATCGGTGAGGCGGGGCCCGGCCCCTCCTACCTGGACGAGGGCTCAGGTGGGCCCGAGAACGACTTCACGAACCGCAACACCACGTTCGCCACCTGGAACCTGCTGCATTTGGCGCGGATGCTCAAGGACGCCGGCGGGATCCCGGTCCACGGCAACCAGCGCTCGGCCTGGGACGCGGGCTGCCGGTTCGACTTCCCGAATCCGGAGCACCGGTAGGCAGTCTTCGCGCCACATCGGAGTCACCGGGCGCGGTAGGGTCGGTCGAGCATGGAGAGCGCCAGCGTCGCCGGATCGTCGGCACCCGAGGTCAAGACCGGCGAGAAGGGCCTGAAGAAGGACGCGATCGGGTTCCTCGACGGGCTCTCGATCGGCCTCGCCTCGACCGCGCCGGCCTATTCGCTGGCCGCGGTGATCGGCTCGATCGTCGTCGCCGTGGGCTTCAAGGCGCCAGGTGTCCTGCTGCTCGCGTTCGTGCCGATGTTCTTCATCGCCGCGGCTTTCTTCTACATGAACCGCGTCGACACCGACTGCGGCACCACGTTTAGCTGGGTCACCCGCGGCATGGGGCCGTGGGTTGGCTGGATGGGCGGCTGGGCGATCTGCACGACCGGCATCCTCGTGATCGGCTCGTTGGCCGACGTCTCCGCGTACTACACGTTCGACCTGCTGGGTCTCGAGCAGGGCAATGGCAGGCCGCTGTTCCGGTCCGAGCAGGCCGTCGCGGGGCTGGCCGTGGTGATCATCGTCGTGATGACCGCGATCTGCGTGATCGGCACCGAGATCTCGGCCAGGCTTCAGCGGATCCTGACGCTCGGCCAAGTCGGCGCGCTGTGGCTGTTCGCCGGAGCCGTCTTCGTCCGCCTGATCTTCGACAAGGTCCCGGAGAAGTCGGTCTCTCCCGAGCTCGGCTGGTTTTCGCCATTCGGCGCGGAGTACTCGGCGGTGCTCAGCGGGGTGTTGCTGGCGGTTTTCATCTACTGGGGCTGGGAGTCGGCGGTCAACCTCTCGGAGGAGAGCGAGGACTCCTCGCGCGCACCCGGCCTGGCCGGCATCGCCTCGACGTTGATCTTGGTCGTCACCTACGTCGTGGTGACCGTCGCGCTGATCGCCTATGCCGGGCTCGGCGCGGTCGAGGGGTTCGACGACGACGCCGGAGTGCTCGGCTCGGTCGCCTCCGAGGCCCTGGGGTCCGACCTCGGGAAGCTGCTGGTGTTGGCGGTGATCATCTCCGGGATCTCTTCGGCGCAGACGACGATCCTGCCGGGCTCGCGCACCTCGCTGTCGATGGCCGCCGCCGGCGCCTTCCCGAAGCGGTTCGCGAGCATCCACCCGCGGTTCCTGACCCCGGCGTTCGGGACGATTGTGATCGGTGTCCTGGCGACCGCCTGGTACGTGCCGGGCAAGCTGATCTCGGAGAACTTCCTGTTCGACTCGCTCTCGGCGCTGTCGCTGATGATCGCCTTCTACTACGGCCTGACCGGCATCGCGTGCGTGATCTACTGGCGCCACGAGCTGACCAAGTCGGCGAAGAACTTCCTGTTCATCGGCGTCGCGCCGTTGATCGGCGCCCTGTCGCTGTTCTACCTCCTCTATGAGTCGGTCGGCGACCTCTCCGATCCGAAGGCCTCGTACTCGGGCAGCGAGGTGTTCGGCGTCGGCGTGCCGCTGGCGATCGCGATCATCTTCATCGGCTTGGGCCTGATCCTGATGGTGCTGTGGCGCCTGCTCGGCCCGCCGGCCGGGCACGAGTTCTTCGCCCGCCGCGGGTTCGAGGCGGTGCCGCACGAGGTCGCGACCGGCGAGGTCGCGCAGGTCGAGGCGATCGGGGTCTCCGAGGCCGCGGCCGACGCAGGTCAGGTGGATCCAGGCAAGGAGGACGGCTGAATGGCAACGCTGGTGGTCGGCTACGACGGTTCCGAGTGCGCGGGCGTCGCGCTTGACGCGGCGCTTGACCTGGCAAAGGGCCTGGGGGATCGCGTCGTCGTCGGCTTCGGATACGACCCCGGGGGGCCGGGCGAGGAGTACCGCGCCGTTCGCGACGCTGTGCGGGCGGTCGGCGAGCGCGCCACGGCCGAGGCAGTCGAGCGGGCCCGCGCTGAAGGAGTCGAGGTGGAGGTCGCGCTGATCGAAGAGCGCCCGACCGAGGCTCTGTTGAAGCTGGCGGACGAGCACGACGCGCGGGCGATCGTGGTCGGCACCTTCGGCGAGCACCCGATCAAGGGCGCGCTGCTGGGCTCGGTCCCGCACAAGCTGCTGCACCTCTCGGAACGGCCGGTCCTGGTCGTGCCGACGCCCGAATAGCCGGGCACATCGGGGCATTAACCTGTCGCGGGTGAGTGACTGGCCGAAGCTGCGGGACCTGCCGATCGACGTCTCGGGGTACGAGCTCGATGCCAACGACCGCGAGTACACGCCGGAGTTCACGCGTGGCTCGACGATCGTCAGGCTCCAAGGCGGCGGGCATGACGGCGTCGGCGAGGACGTCGCCTACGAGGTCCTCGACCACATCGCCCATCGCGATGGCCCGCGCTTTGAGCTGACAGGCCCCGGGACGCTCGGCGAGCTTTGCGAGCTGCTCGGCGAGCTGGACCTGCACGCGGCCGCGCCGCCCGAGCGCGAGCCGTCGCGCAACTACCGGCGCTGGGCGTACGAGTCGGCGGCGCTCGACCTGGCGCTGCGCCAGAACGGCGTTTCGCTCCACGAGGCGCTCGGCCGCGACCCGAAGCCGCTCCGCTTCGTCTGCTCGACGCGGCTCTCGGGATGGGACGACGATGAGAAGTCGACAACGGAGGCAATCCGTAAGCGACTCGAGAAGTACCCCGGGCTCGAATTCAAGCTCGACCCCGAGAACGACTGGGACGCCGACCTGATTGCCGAGATCGCCGAGATCGCGACGGTCCGCGTGATGGATCTCAAGGGCTACTACAAGGGCACGATCGTCGAGGTCGAGACGGACCCGGAGCTCTACCGTGCGGTCGCCGAGTCATTCCCCGAGGCCTACCTCGAGGACCCCGACCTGAACGACACGACACGCGAGGTGCTGGCACCCCATTGGGAACGGGTCACCTACGACGCCCCGCTCCACTCGGTCGCCGACATCGCCGAGCTGGCGCCCGAGGGCGCGGTCAACTCGAAGCCGTCGCGCTGGGGATCATTGGAGGAGATCTTCGCCGTCTACGAGCACTGCGAGCGCGAGGGGCTCGCGATCTACTCGGGCGGGCAGGGCGAGGTCGGGGTCGGCCGGGGACAGGTGCAGTACCTGGCGTCGCTCTACCACGCCGATACCCCGAACGACATCGCTCCATCCGGCTTCAACGACCCCGCGGTGCCGGCCGGCATGCCTCAGAGCCCGATGGACCCGGTCCCGTCCGAGAGCGGCTTCCAGTGGGGTTAGCCCGCCCGCGGGCGCTGAGGTCTTAGGCCCCGGCCTCGGCCAGCGCCTTCTTCCACTCCCTGGCTCTGCTGCGGCCGGTGAGCAGCGACATCGTCTGCGAGATCGAGCCGCCCGACGGATAGTCGTAGGAGACAACCCACTTGCGGCCCCCCGGCGTCCGGACGATCATCATCGCGCCGCCGCCGGTGATCGGCCACGAGACCGCGCAATCGTCGAGCGAGTAGTCGAACGCGACCACCGTCTCGCCGCCGCGGAGGCTGCCGGCGATGTCCTCGACCTCGAGCTCCTTCTCGAGCCAGCCGAGCGCTGCGTCGCCGGCGTCCTCGTCGAGGACGAACGAGATCCGTCCCCCCTCCAGCGCCAGCGCGCCCGAGACCGGGAACGGATTGATCCTGCTCTGCAGGAGCCAAGCTTTGTCTTCGCGAACGTCCACGGTTGACCTCTCTCCGCTCGTGCGCCCGCCCCCGCGTACCCGGAACTGTGGCACATCGGAGGCGCGAGTTGGGTTCGGGAAGCCGAATCCGGCACTTTCGCTAGGGTCGCGCCACCGCCGAGATCGAGGAGAAGAAATGACCGAGAAAACGTTCGCCCAGGCCCTGAATGAGCAGATTTCCAGCGAGTTCGCCGCTCACCAGGCGTATCTCGCCGCGGCGATCTACTACGACGACCTGACGATGCCGCGGATGGCGTCCTTTTTCTACCGCCAGGCGCTCGAGGAGCGAAATCACGCGCTGATGATCGTCAAGTACCTGCTCGACATCGACGCCGAGGTGACGATCCCCGGCGTCACGGCTCCCAAGAACGGGTTCGCCGACATCGTCGAGCCGGTCCGGATGTCGCTGGAGCAGGAGCGCAAGGTGACCGGGCAGTTCAACGAGCTGACCGCGCTCGCGCGGGCGGCGAACGACTTCCAGGGCGAACAGTTCCTGCAGTGGTTCCTGAAGGAGCAGGTCGAGGAGGTCTCGCTGATGGACGACCTGCTGACGGTGGTCGAGCGGGCCCGGGACATGCCGCTCGAGATCGAGGAGTTCCTCGCCCGCGAGGGGCTTGGTGAGGAGGGCGCCGACGCGACTGCCCCGCCGGCAGCCGGCGGCGCGATCTAGCTGCCGGCCCCTAGGCCCGCTGCTGCCGGTCGGCTCGGAACCGGGCGAGCTGCGCCGCCGCGTTCGACTGCACCTTCGAGCGCAGCATCGGCGTCCAGCCAAGAGCCAGCCCGGGCAGGCCGAGCGCCTGCCTCGCCCAGGTCCAAAACGGAAACTCGTCGTGCTGCTCGGCGATCAGCCCGGCATCGTCGAAGCGCATGCTCGACGTGACGCGGTTGACGACGTTGCGGCCCGTGTCACCGAAGGTATAAGTCGCGATCCAGGTAGCCGATCCCGCCTCGTCGTCCGCTTTACATTCGACGAGCTCGCAGCCGAGGTCGGTCGCTCGCTCGGTCAGCATCCGCCACATATCGCCGGGCTGCGAGCCGTGCAGATCCGGAAACGCCGGGTCGGAGAACGACGCATCGGCCGCGTAGCACGAGGCCATCGCCTCCCCGTCGTGCCGGTCAAGGCCGTCATAGAGGCGACGAATCGTCGCCTCGTTGCGCTGCGCCGCGGCCTCGCTCATATCGCGAGCCTAGCCGAGCCACCCCCAAGGCGCCTGGGCGCCCTGGGGCGAGCAGGGCAAGGACGCAGGATGGGCGCCGAAGCGAGCGTACATCGGCCGTACGTGAGCGAGGCGCCCATCCGAGGACGCCGCCATGCGAAGCGCCAGGGCGTCCAGAACGGGAGCGACGGGACTCGAACCCGCGGCCTCCGGCGTGACAGGCCGGCGCTCTAACCAACTGAGCTACGCCCCCGGCGCGGAACGATGATACGGATCGGCCTCCGGGCCCAGCGAAGCGATGTCCAAATGTTGCGGTCAGCGCAACAATCGTGCAGCGCTTAGCCCCGCAGTAGGGTCGCGCCGTGCGGCTGGTGACGTACCAATCCGATCGTGGGCCCCGGGCCGGGGTGCTTGTGGGCGACGACCGCGTCGCCGATGCCTGGGACGTGCTTGGTGCCGGGGGCGCCACGATGCGGGAGCTGCTGGCCTCAGGGCGCGTCGGCGAGCTAGCGACCGCGACCGCTGCGACCGCTCTCGCCGCCGGCGAGGTGCTTGCCGCGGACGCCCTGCTTCCCCCGGTGCCGGACCCCGAGAAGATCATCTGCATCGGGCTCAACTACCGGGCTCACGCCGAGGAGACCAAGCAGGAGCTGCCGACCACGCCGACGATCTTCGGCAAGTTCCGCAATGCGCTGGCGGCGCCCGGCGCGACCGTCGCGCTGCCCGCGGCGAGTCAGAAGGTCGACTACGAGGCCGAGGTCTGCGTCGTGATCGGACGCCGGCTCAAGGCAGTTGAAGCGACCGAGGCCCTGGCCGGCGTCGCCGGCTACACGCTGATGAACGACCTCTCGGCGCGCGACCTGCAGCTGGCGACGACCCAGTGGATGGCCGGCAAGACCTTCGACGGCGCCGCTCCCTGCGGGCCGGTGCTGGTCACCGCCGACGAGGTGTCCCACGACGCGGTCGAGTTCGTGCTGACACTCAACGGCGAGCGGATGCAGGCGTCATCGACCGCGGATCTGATCTTCGGAGTGCCCGAGCTGGTCGCGCACCTCTCGACGCTGATGACCCTCGAGCCGGGCGACCTGATCGCGACCGGCACACCGTCGGGCGTCGGCATCGCCCGGCAGCCGAGCGTCTGGCTCAAGCCCGGGCGACGTGATCGAGATCAGCTCGCCGCAGCTGGGCCTTCTGCGGACTCGCGTGGGCTGACCTCGGCCTCGGGCGCGCCGCTGCTCCCTGCCGGCACGGGGCCGCCCAGCAGGCCCACGTTCAGAATCAGGTCGTCCGCCTCCGCCGCCGCGATCGGCCGGCTGAGGTGGTGCCCCTGCCCGAGCTCGCAGCCCAGCTCCAGCAGGCACGCGGCCTGCTCCGCTCGCTCGATGCCCTCGGCCACCGGCCGCAGGTTGAACACGTCGGCGAGGTCGAGCACGGCGCGCACAATCGCCGGCTTCCGCTCCGGGTTGGCGATCTCGTCGATGAACGGCTTCGCGATCTTCAGGTTGTCGAGCGGCAGGCGCTGGAGATAGCGCAGCGAGGAATGCCCGGTGCCGAAGTCGTCCACCGCGATCTCGATCCCCAGCTCCTTGAGCTCGTCGAGGCGCCGGGCCGCCACGTCGAGGTCATCCATAAGGGCCGTCTCCGTGATCTCCACCGTCAACCCCTCCGGGTCCAGCCGCGCGGTCTGCAGCGCCTCGGCGACGCAGGAGACGAGCTCGGGGCCGTGCAGTTGCGCCGCCGAGACGTTCACTCCTACCTGGATGCCCGGCAGCGCCGGATACTTCGCGCGCCAAAGCGCACCCTGGTGGCAAGCCGCGGAGATCACCCAGCGGCCGACGTCGTCGATCGAGCCGCTGCGCTCGGCCAGGGGTATGAAGCGGTCGGGCTCGACCAGGCCCCGCGTCGGATGACGCCAGCGCACGAGCGCCTCGAGGCCGGAGATCACACCGGTCCTGAGGCTGAAGATCGGCTGATAGACCAGGGTGAGCTCGCCGCGCTCGATCGCGCCCTTCAGCTCCACCTCCAGCTCGAGCCGCTCCATGATCTCCGTGTGCATCTCCGGCTCGAAGGCCTCGTAGCGGCCCTTGCCGTCGGACTTGGCGCGGTACATCGCGAGATCGGCGTCGCGCATCAGGGTCTCGGCGCCGCTGTTGCCGATCGCGATGCCGATGCTCCCGTTGACGACCACTTCACGGTTGGCGATCGCGAACGGCTTGCTCAGGGCCTCGAGGACCCGGTCGGCGGCGCCCGCGGCGTCGCCCGGGTCGGTCACCTCCTCGAGCAGCACCGCGAACTCGTCGCCGCCGAGTCGGGCGATCGTGTCCGCGGGCCGGAGGCGGCCGGCGAGCCGGCCGGCGACCTGGACCAGGAGCGAGTCGCCGGTTCCGTGGCCCAGGCTGTCGTTGATCGTCTTGAAGTCGTCGAGGTCGATCACGAGAACGCCGACGGGGGTCGAGGTGCGCTCGGCGCGCGTCAACGCGTGCGAAACCCGGTCCAGGAAGAGCGCGCGGTTCGGCATGCCGGTCAGCGAATCGTGGAAGGCCTCGTGGACGACGTCCTCGAGAGCCCGCGCGTGGTTCATCGCCAGGCTCGCGTGCTCGGCCAATGCCAGCAGAACCTGCTGGTCACGGGTCGTATAGGCGCGGTTCGGGTCGCGGGAGGCAAGCCCGAGGCTGCCGATAACGTCGCCGCCCTGGAAGAGGGGCGCCGCCATCCCGGCGCGCAGCCCCTCCGCCGCCCACTCGCTCGGCACTAGCCGGATGAGCGAGTCCGTGTACTTGTCGACGACGATGATGCGGCCGTCGGCGATCGCCTGGGCCCCGATGCCCGGCGCCCCGGTCCGCCGCCGCGCCGCGAGAAACTCCTGGCTCACGCCGAGCGAAGCGACCACCGAGGTGCGGCTGCGCCCCTTGTCGCGGATGCGCAGAAGACCCACCTCGTCGCCCAGCAACTCGCAGCCGGACTCGATGATCTGGTCGAAGATCTCGTGCAGCGCGCGTTGCCCGACGATCGACCTCTGGATCGACGAGAGTCGCTCGAGCAACTCCTGGCGCTCGCGCAGGGCGACGAGCAACCGTGCGTTCTCCTCGGCCTGCCCCTCCGAGTCGGCGCGCAGTGCCCGCTCGGCGCCGATCAGGCTCAGCGTCCGCAGGCCGAGCGTCATGACCCGGCCAACCCCGCGCAGGAGATCCAGCTCCTCGGGCGCGAACGGCTCCCCGACGCGCGCGAAGACCAGCGCCCGGCCGTCGCCGTCACCCAGCGGCGCCGCGGCGGCATGGGCATCGCCGTTGCCCGGGATCTCGATCGAATCGCGCTGGCCCGCCACGACCTCGCGAAGCTGATCTGACCCGGTGATCTCGGCGGGCCGGCCGGTGGCCGCGAGGATGCGCTCGTCATCGACCAGGGCGACCACGTCGGCGTCGAGCATCTCGGCGGCGCGCTCGACCGTTCGGGACGTCGCCGAGGCCTCGTCGTCGAATGTCGCGAACAGCGCTAGGAACTCAGCCAGCTGCTGGCTCGCCCAGCGCTCGTTCTCGCCGTGGCTCATCAACTCACCGCCAGCACGACCAGGGTTTGGTTGTGGAAACCGGAGATTCCATGCGTGCGCGCGATCTCGCCATACGTATAGAACCCGGAAACCGGCGCTCCGGAGCTGTGGTGAGAGATGCGGTCGATCTCGCGTTTGATTCCTGCCTCGCCGAGCACGCTGCGGCGGGCGATGCAGTCGAAGGCCATCAGCCCCAGCGGCGGCCGGCCGCCAAGCGGGGCCAGCGCGTCGGCGCAGGCCGCGTCGGTCGCCGCCAGCACCGATGCGTCGTCGCCCTCCATGAACCAGGCGAGCGCCCCGGCCGGGACCTCGGCGATGCAGGCCAGTGTCCGCTGCCCGAAATCGGCCCCCGCCACGAAGCGCACGTGCTCCTCGCCGCGCCTCCGCGCCAGCCCGAGCGGATGGGTCGCCGCGAACCGGACGAAAGCATCGGGATCGTCGCCGGCCTCTCCAGGCGCATCGAGCCGGTGGAGGTAAACGTCGAGTGCGGGCTGGCCGTCGATCGTCAGCACGCGGTTGTCGGCGGCATCGGTGATCAGCATCGGGTCGCCCACCCGCCGCCAGCCGTGCCGGACCCCGATCCCCATCGGGGCGTCGGACGCAAGCGCCACGCCCACGACCGCGTTCTCGAGCACCTCGGTGCCGAAGAATTGGTGCGTCGTGCGCATCATCAGGTCGTCGCCGGCACAGCCCCCGACCATCGGAACCGCGGCGCCGGCAACCCCGTAGGCGCCGCGCACGATCTCCTGCTGGTCGCCCGCCAGGCCGTCGGTCAGCAGGATCATGACCCGGTGCTCGTGCGTGTCGGAGAGTTGTCGCAGAGCTCCGGCCACCTCGGCCCCGGCGTCTCGCAACCGCTCGGACACCGCACGGGACAACGAGGCGACCGCCTCGAAGCCCGGGCCGCCGAAAGCGGTGACGACGACGCTCGCGTCGCCGGGCCCATCGGGCGCGATCTCGCCGGCCGTCGAGCAGCCGATCAGCGGCGCGCCGCCGGTTCGCTCGGTGATCCCCGCCAGCAGCGAGGGAAGGTCGAGGGCCTCGGAAGCAAACGCGATCAGCAGCGCGGCATCGTCGTCGCCGACCGCCTGGCCGGCGGCCACGAACCCTGCCTCGAAGCCCGCCGCGCCCGATGCGTGGCCGACTTGGACCCAACGGCCAGTCTCCTCCACGTGATGAGCGTAGACCCGCAGCGACTTTGATGCAACTGTCACGAGCGTCGGGTTAATTGAGCCACAACGTGCGCCCGTGCGTAAGGACTAGGTATGAGACTCGCGATCGTTGGCACCGGCGTGTCAGGACTGACCGCTGCACACACGCTTGCAGGGCGATACGACGTCACCGTCTACGAGGCAGCCTCTCGTCCGGGTGGGCATGCGAACACCCTCCGCGTGAGCGACCCGCGCGGCGAGCGGTGGATCGACACCGGGTTCATCGTCTACAACGACCGCAACTACCCGACGTTCGGGCGACTGTTGGCCGATCTCGGGATCGAGACGCAGACTGCCGCGATGGGCCTCTCGATCGCGGACGGCGGCGGCGGGCTCGAGTTCGCCGGCACGGCGCGGGGCCTCTTCGCCCAGCGCTCGAACCTGGTTCGCCCGCGCTTCTGGCGAATGCTTCGCGACCAGCTTCGCTTCAACCGGGACGTCCGGCCCATGATCGGGCGTCGCAACACGCCGTCGGTGGGCGAGTTCGTTCGCGACTCGGGTTACTGCAGGGAGTTCTTCGAGCGAATCGTGGTGCCGGAGGTGTCTGCGGTCTGGTCGTCCGATCCTGACGCCGTCTGGGAGTTCCCGGTCGGGTTCCTGGCCGAGTTCCTGCACAACCATGGCCAGCTCCAGCTCACCGGCCGGCCCCAATGGCGGACGATCACGGGTGGTTCGCGACGTTACGTCGACGCGATTGCGCGCCCGCTTGGCGACCGGCTGCGCTTGCGGGCAGCGGTCCGCTCGATCGAGCGGCTGCCCGGCGCCGGCGTCGCAATCGCCGCGGACGGTTGTGAGACCGAACGGTTCGATCAGGTTCTGGTCGCCACCCATTCCGATCAGGCCCTGGCGATGCTGGACAACGCGACGGAACGCGAGCGCACGGTGCTGGCGGCGATCGCGTACCAGCCCAACGAGGCCGCTTTGCACACCGACGCGAGCCTGATGCCTCGCCGTCGCGCCGCCTGGGCGAGCTGGAACTTCCACCTCACCGACGGCGCCGACCTGCCCACCATGAGCTACTGGATGAACCGGCTGCAGGACCTGGATGCGGAGCGGCAGTACTTCGTGACCCTGAACCGGACCGAGTCCCTCGATCCGGCGAAGATCATCGATGTCGTTCGCTACGCGCATCCGGTGATGACGCACGCGGCGGCGGCGGCGCAACGCCGCTGGGCGGAGATCAGCGGCACCGATCGCATCCACTACTGCGGCGCATACTGGCGCTGGGGGTTCCACGAGGACGGGTGCTGGAGCGCGATCCGCGCCTGCCGGGCGCTGCTGGGCGCGGCCGGAGCTCGCGCTGAGCTGGAGCTGGCGGCATGACCGAATCGGCGATCTATGAGGGGTTCGTCCGTCACCGCCGCGATGACCCCCAGCACGAGTTCCGGTATCCGCTGTTCATGGCCTACCTGGATCTCGCCGAGCTGCCGTGGGTGCTGGACGGCTTTCGCGGCTGGTCGGCGCGCCGGCCGGCGCCGGCCCGGTTCCGGCGCTCGGACTTCCTCGGGGACGCCGCCCGGCCACTGGGCGACTGTGTGCGCGAGGCCGTTGCCGAGCGCTCCGGCGAGGTCCCCACCGGACCAATCAGGTTGCTCGCGAACCTCCGGCACCTGGGCCACTCGTTCAACCCGGTCAGCTTCTACTACTGCTTCGACGACGCCGGCGAGCGCGTCAGGTTCGTGCTGGCGGAGGTGACGAACACCCCCTGGGGTGAGCGCCACGTGTACCTCCTCGGTGACGGGAACGGGGAGGGGCGGGTGATCCGCGGCGAGCTCGACAAGGCGTTCCACGTCTCGCCGCTGATGGGTATGGACCATCGCTACGACTGGCGGACGACCGAGCCCGGCGACGACCTGATTGTCCACATCGAAGCGTCAAGCGGCGGCCGCGCCAGCTTCGAAGCCACGCTCTCACTGCACCGTCGCGAGCTCGAGCCGGCGACCATGCGCCGGGTCCTCTGGCGCTACCCGGCGATCAGCGCGCAGGTGGTCGCCAAGATCTACTGGCAGGCCTTGCAGCTCAAGCTGAAGGGCGCGGCGTACCATCCCCACCCAGAACGCGGATGAGCGAGCGTTTGCGCGATCGGATCGCCCGGCGGGCGGCCCTTACCCTTCTCAAGCGGATCAGGGAGGGCAGCTTGATCCTCGTCGCGGATGGCCAGACGACCGAGTTCGGCCAGCTGGGCGGGAGCCCGAGGGCGACGGTCGAGGTCAAGGACGCTCGCGCCTGGTCGCTGGCGCTGCTCGGTAGCAACGGACTGGCCCGCGGGTACGTCGAGCGCCTCTGGGACACGAACGACCCGGTGGCGGTGGTGCGCCTGATCGCCCGCAACATGGCCGGCATCGACGGTCTGCGCCGCCGCTGGCACCCGGTGCTCGGCCGCGCGCAGCGCCTGGCGGCGCTCGTCCCGCGCAACACCCGCGATGGAGCGCGCGCGAACATCGCCGCCCACTACGACCTCGGCAACCACCTGTTCTCTGCCTTCCTCGACGAGCGGCTCGTGTACTCGAGCGCGTTCTTCCCACATCCGGGAGCCACCCTCGACGAAGCGCAGCTCGCGAAGCTGGACCGGATCTGCACGCGGCTGGACCTTCGCCCGGAAGACCACCTGCTGGAGATCGGCACCGGCTGGGGGGGCCTGACGATCCATGCGGCGGCCGAGTACGGATGCCGGGTCACGACCACCACGATCTCGCGCGAACAGCGCGCGTACGTGGAGAGGCGCGTCCGCGAGCTTGGCCTCTCCGATCGGGTCGCGGTGCTCGGCAGCGACTACCGGGACCTCGGCGGGCGTTTCAGCAAGCTCGTGTCGATCGAGATGATCGAGGCCGTCGGCTGGCAGTACTTCGAGACCTTCTTTCGAAAGTGCTCCGAGCTGCTCGACCGGCACGGCGTCATGCTGTTGCAGGCGATCGTGATCGAGGATCCGAGCTACGAGATCGAAAAGGCGTCGCGGAGCTTCGCCAACACCGAGGTGTTCCCGGGCGGCTGCCTGCCATCCGAGCGGCTGATCAGGGACATGGTCAGCAAGGAGACCGACATGACCGTGTCCTGGGCCGACGACATCACCGAGCACTACGCCGAGACGCTGCGCCATTGGCGGACGCGCTTCGCGGACGCGGCACCGCTCCTCGCCACGCGCGGGTACGACGAGCGCTTCCGCCGGCTCTGGACTTTCTATCTGGCATTCTCCGAGGCCGGTTTCCGCGAGCGGCGCATCCGCGACCTGCAGATGGTCTTCGCCAAGCCGGGTGCACGAGCGCTGGGCGATCCGCGCGCCCAGCGCGAATTGGTCGCAAGCGGTTGACGCTGCACCACGTACGAGCGGGCAGCGGGCCTCAGCTCGTGCTGATCCACGGGCTTGGCGGCACGCTCGTGAACTGGGAGCCGGTGCTTGACCTGCTCGCTGCCGAGCGGGACGTGATCGCCGTCGACATGCCCGGATTCGGCGGCTCCGACCCACTGCCGGCTGGGACCAGCCACTCCGCTGTGGCGATGGGACGAGCGATCACCGCGCACCTCTCGTCGCTGGGCGTCGAGCGGCCGCATCTGGCGGGCAACTCGCTCGGCGCCTGGGCGGCGCTGGAGATGGCGGCCGACGGCAACGCCGCCTCGGTCGGTGCGATCTCGCCGGCCGGGCTCTGGCGCAAGCCGCTGGGGCCGCGCTCGTTCGACGCCCGCGCCCGTGGCAAGCGGCTGCGCCCGCTGGTTCTGGCTGCGGTTCGCACGCGCCGCGGACGGCGGGCGCTGATGGGGTCGACGGTCGCACGACCGGAGCTGCTGAGTGGCGACGAGGCCGTGCGCTGGGTCTCCGCCTGGCTCGACGCCGTCTCCTACGAGGACGCGAACCGGATGATGCGGACGCTGACGTTCGACCGCGCGGCCGAGATCGACGTGCCGGTGACCGTCGCCTGGGGGACGGCGGACCGCCTGGTCGGCCGCCCGCGTCCGGAGCGCATGCCGCCCGAGACGGAATATCTCGAGGTCCCGGGCTGGGGTCATACGCCCACCCGCGATGACCCCGAGGGCGTGGCCAGGCTGCTGCTCGAGGCGAGCGCGGCCGAATTCGTCATCTGAGCGGCGCAAGCCGCGAATCCAGCTTGTGCCGGTGGGTGAGGTCTTAGGGCGCCCTAACAACTCTGCTACGGTGCAGCGTCGATGCCCAAGGGTCGCGCCGTCAAGGTCAAGAAGAAGTGCTGCAAGTCCGGTCCTCGCTGCAAGCGCTGCCCAGCCGCGATGCGGAAGCTCGAGCGCCGCGGCCTGGCGACCCGCACCGCGAAGCGCCACTACGTCGTTTCGCTCGAGACCACGAAGAAGCAATGGAAGGCCGCCCGAGCTCGCTGAGGAGAGGGTCATAGGATCACGGCGATGAGGACGCGAGCCGCGGTCCTGGAGGAATTCGGCCAGCCGCTGGTGATCCAGGATGTGGACCTGGATGACCCCGGGCCCGGCGAGGCGCTGGTCAGGCTCGCCGCCTGCGGCGTCTGCCACACCGACCTCTACACGGCCTCCGGGGTCGATCCGTCGGGCTACGCGCCCACCGTCCTCGGGCACGAGGGAGCCGGCGTCGTCGAGTCCGTGGGAGAGGGCGTCGAGAGCCTGGCGGTCGGCGATCACGTCGTGACCCTGTTCTCCCCCCAGTGCGGCGCATGCGTGCACTGCCGCGACGAGCGGACGAACCTGTGCCTGGCGATCCGCGAGCAGCAGAACCAGGGCTACCTTCCCGACGGGACCACTCGGCTGGCGCGCGGCGACGAGCGGATCCGTCACTTCATGGGCACCTCGACCTTCGCCGAGTACACCGTGATGCCGGAGATCGCGCTGGCAAAGGTCAACCCGGAAGCCGCTCTGGATCATGCCTGCCTGTTCGCGTGCGGCCTCTCCACCGGCCTCGGCGCGGCGATCAACACCGCCAAGGTCAGGGAGGGCTCCACCTGCGTGATCTTCGGCGCCGGCATGGTGGGTCTCGGCGCCGTTGCCGGTTGCCGGCTGCAGGGGGCCGAGCGAATCATCTGCGTCGACCTGTCCGACGACCGGCTCGAGCTGGCGCGCGGCCAGGGCGCGACCGAGACGATGGTCGGTGGCGACGACATCGTCGAGCGGATCGTCAGCGAAACCGAGGGCTTCGGCGCCGACTACACGTTCGAGGCCACCGGCAACGTCAAGGTCATGCGCCAGGCCGTCGAGTCGGCACGGATGGGCTGGGGCCTCTGCACCGTCGCCGGTGTGGCGGGCAAGGGCGAGACCCTTGACGTGATCCCACGGCTCCTGATCACGGGCCGGCGGGTCGCCGGGTCGTCGTTCGGCGGCGTCAAGGGCCGCGAGGGGGTGCCGGCGCTGGTCGACCGCTACCTGGCCGGCGACATCGACGTCGATCCGTTCATCTCGCACCGGATCACGCTCGACGAGGTCAACCGCGGGTTCGAGCTCATGGAAGCTCAGGACGGCATCCGCTCCGTGATTGAGTTCGGGTAGTTTGATTGTGATCCTGCAGCGAGTCGAGAGCCCCGACTTCCTGTCGAACGCCTACCTCGTCGTCGACGAGCCCGGCGGACACGGCGTCCTCGTCGACTCGAACGGTGCCCAGGTCACCGAGCCGCTGGTCGAGCGGGTGGAGCGCGAGGGCACGGAGATCACGCACGTGCTCCTCACCCACCATCACTGGGACCATGTGCTGGACGTCGAAGCGCTGGCCGAGCGGTTCGGGGTGCCGGTGCTCGCCCACCCGCTGGCGGCCGAGCTGCTCGAGGGCAAGGTGGGCGAGACGATGGACGAGGGCGACGTGATCGAGTCCGGCGGCCTGCGGATCGAGGTCCTCCACACTCCCGGCCACTGCGCCGACCACCTGGCGCTGGTGGTGAACGGCACCGACTGCCTGACCGCCGACGTGATCTTCAAGGGCACCGTTGGCGGCACGCGCGCGCCCGGCGCAACGGGCTTCGAGGACCTCAAGGGCTCGATCATGGACAAGCTGATGAAGCTGCCGCCGGAGACCCGGATCCACCCGGGCCACCGGCAGCCGTCGACGATCGGCGACGAGTGGGAGCAAAACCCGTTCGTGCGGATCTGGCGCGGGCTCGACGAAGAGGCCGCCGACCCGGTTTCGCTCGGCCCGCCCGACGCCGATGAGCGCGAGGACGCGACGCTACTGCTGTGGGCGCCGGACTACGACGGCGGCAACAAGGCCTGGGTCCGCCTCGGGGACGGTTCCGACGCGATCGTCGGCGGCTCGCAGGTCAAGCGCGAGGGCTGAGCTAGACCGGCATCCGAAACCAAGACCTGCAGCGACCAGGGCAGCTCCAGCAGCAGCACCGAGGTTCGCCTCCTCGTCGGGCTGCGCGCGCCCAAGGGTACGGACGTCCCCAGCGCGCTTAAGCCGGTCGGCTCGGACATCGAGTTCGTCTCGTTCCGGCCCTATGCGCGGCAGCTCAACGAACTGGCGCCGAAGCGACCGGGCTACCGCTACTTCGGCTGGGTCTCCGACGAGTTTCGCGCGGGCGCCGACTGGCCCGGGACGGGCAGCTTCCGGCTGAGGCTGGGTCTGCCGAACGATCCGGGGAAGCGGTTCCGCTTCCGCCCGGTCGTGGGCTACCAGGAGGTTGGGGAGAAGGGCCCGCCGCGGCTCGACTGCGGGCCCAACGCATACACGGACGAGGACACGGCGAACGCGATCTGCATCGACGCGCCCGACACCGCCGCCGAGACGCGCCCGAGTATCAAGGTCCCGCTCGACTAGAGCTCGGGCTCGGACTGCCACAATTCCCAGCGGGCGGTTAGCTCAGTTGGGAGAGCACTTCCTTTACACGGAAGGGGTCGTCGGTTCGAGCCCGGCACCGCCCATATGGATCTCGGCATCGAAGATCGGGCCGCGCTCGTGCTGGGTGCCAGCAAGGGCATCGGGCTCGGCATCGCCACGGCACTCGCGCGCGAGGGCGCGCGCGTGGCGATGGCCAGTCGGTCGCTCGAGCGGCTCGAGGAGGCGGCCGCCGGGATCGCCGGCGAGACCGAGACGTTCGCCGCCGACACCGAGGACCTCGACCGGCTCGGCAAGCTGCCCGGCGAGGTCGCGAAGCGGCTCGGTGGCCCGGTCGAGATTCTCGTGACCAACACCGGAGGGCCGCCGCCGGGCGGAGCGCAGGAGCGCTCGGTCGAGGATTGGGAGGCGGCGTACCGCTCGCTCGTCCTCGCGCCGCGGGCGCTGATCGAGGCGGCGCTGCCCGAGATGCGCTCGCGTGGCTGGGGCCGGATCGTGAACGTCGGCTCGACATCGACGGTCGAGGTGGTCCCGCACCTCGCCCTCTCCAACGTCCACCGGATGGCGGCGATCGGCTACTTCAAATCGCTGGCTCGCGAGGTCGCCGGCGAGGGGATCACCGTCAACACGGTGGCCACCGGCAGGATCGCGACGGACCGGCTGGCGGATGTGAGCGGGTCGCTTCAGGCGGCCGAGGAGATGGCGCGCGAGCACGTGCCGGCGGGGCGCCTGGGTACGCCGGCCGAGTACGCGGACCTCGTCGCGTTCCTCAGCTCCGAGCGCGCAGCGTATGTGACCGGAACCACGATCCCGATCGACGGCGGCCTGCTGCGCGCGACCTGAACCGGGCCTAGTCCGTGGCCAGCCGGCCGTCGGGGAGCAGGGTGGTGTTGGCGGTCTCGGTCGCGTCCTGCTGGAACCGCTCGATCTGGTCGAGGGGAACCTGATCGACCAGCGCGAGGCCGGCCCAGCGGCCGCGGTCGAGGACGCGAACGCCGAAATCGGGCTCGGAGTCCACCTGCGGGGAGGCGAAGACGACGGCGCAGCGCGCTTGCGAGGTTGGCGCCGCTGCGGGATCAGGCTCGGCGACGATCTCGCCCGTCGGGTCCACCCTGCTCAGGAGCGTGGCGCGGTAGCTGTGAGCGTTGTAGGCGTGGACGCCGTCGGAGCGGGCAACCGAGTCGTCGTTCCATTCGGCCAGGCATGCGTCAGTCGGACCTTGCTCGTCGGATGAGCCGCTCAGCGCCACTACGACGACCGCTGCGATCAGTGCCGTGGCCGCCACGGCGGCGAAAACGACCCGCGCGCGGTTCGGGCTCATGCGGGTTGCGCCGCGAACAGGTTGCCACGGCGGGCCCGAATCGCGATCCAGATGCCACCCAAGGCGATCATCGCGACGCTGATCAGCTGCGCCTGGGTCAGCCCCAGGGCGACGTCGTCGTTGCGCCGGATGAACTCGATCAGGAAGCGCTCGAGTCCGGTCAGCACCAGGTAGAGCGCGAACAGCATCCCGACCGTGAAACGGTTACGAAGCCTCCAGAGCACAAAGGCGATGATGCCCACGCTGATCGTCTCGTAGACGGGGGTCGGGTGGACCTCCTCGGTGGTCGGGACCGTCCCGTCGGGATAGGCCATCGCCCACGGGCCGTCCCAGGGGATCCCATAGTCACCGTCACCGGACAGCTGGCAGCCGATCCGGCCGACGGCGTAGCCCGCGGCGAGCGGCACCGCGGCGATGTCGGCGATGATCCAGCCGAACAGGCCGCGCCAACGCGCCCAGAGCACGACCGCGATCGCGCCCCCGATCGCGCCCCCGAACCAAACCAGGCCCGAGCCCGAGAAGAGGTTGCCGAGCAGATCGTCGGAGACCTCGGACCAGTTCTGGATCAGGAAGTCGACGCGGGCGCCGATGATGCCGCCGATCAGTGCGGCGAAGACCATCTCGTAGGCCCAATCGGGCGGCCTGCCGAGCTCCGTGAAGCGCCGGGCCAGGATCGCACCGGCGACGATGAACCCGAGCGCGAACATCAACCCGAAGGTCTGCAGGGTGACGGGGCCGATGTCGATTTCGGGTTGCATACTGGCGGTCAGGGACCAATCGGGTCCCTGCCGATAGCCCCGCCGGGAATCGAACCCGAATCTGCAGAATGAAAATCTGCTGTCCTAGCCATTAGACGACGGGGCCGCAGCGGGCCAGTTTACGGCGGGGAGCGCTCAGCCAACCAGCAGCTCGAGCAGCGCCTTCTGGGCGTGCAGGCGGTTCTCGGCCTGGTCCCAGACGGCGGAGTGCTCGCCGTACAGCACGCCCTCGGTGATCTCTTCGCCCGGGTGCGCGGGCAGGCAGTGCAGCGCGATCACCCGATCAGAGGCGGCACCCATCAGCTCCTCGTTGAGTTCGAACGGCGCGAGCGCGGCACGACGAGCGTCGGCATCGGCCTCGTCGCCCATGCTGACCCACACGTCGGTGTAGAGCGCGTCGGCGCCGGCCGCGGCTTCGAGCGGATCCCCCGTCTGCGACGCAGCCACTCCATCCTCGAGCCGATAGCCCTCGGGCGCGGCCACCACCACCTCCACGCCGGCCATGCCGCCCAGGATCGCCAGCGAGCGGGCGACGTTGTTGCCGTCGCCGACGTACGCGAGCCGCAGTCCTTCCAACTCGCCGAAGCGCTCGCGCAGGGTGAGCAGGTCGGCGAGCGCCTGGCAGGGGTGATGAAGCGGCGTCAGGCCGTTTACCACCGGGATCTCCGCATGCTGTGCCAGCTCCGCGACGGTCTCGTCGGAGCCCGACCGGATCACGACCCCGTGGACGAACCGTGAGAGCATCCGCGCCGTGTCGGCGATCGACTCGCCGCGGCCGAGCTGCAGCTCGTCGGCGCGCAGCGGCAACGGGTGCGCCCCGAGCTCGGCCACGCCGACCTGGAACGAAATGCGCGTCCGCGTCGAAGGCTTCTCGAACAACAGCGCGACCGTCTTGCCGGCCAGGGCCTCGCCCCCCTCGCCCTTGCTGCGCCCGGTCTTCAGCTCCCGAGCGCGGTCAAGCAGCCGCTCGAGCTCGTCGGCGGTGAGCTCTTCGCCGGTCAGGAAATGACGGGGATCGGCCATCGGGAAGGCGGCGATACTAGTGCGCGTGCAGATCCGCGCGCTCACCTGGAACGTCTTTCACGGCCGCGACTTCCCGCCCGACCCGGCTCTCCGGACCCGGCGTTCGCGGATCTGGCGGCTGACCGAGCGCAACGCGACCCACGCCCAGGTGAACCGGTCGCTGCGCCACGAGTTCTCGGAGGCGATCGCCGCGGCCCCGTGGGACGTCGCTCTGCTCCAGGAGTTCCCACCCCGCTGGGCCGCGCGCCTTGCCGCCGCCTGCGAAGCCAACCTCCACCGCGAGCTGACATCGCGGAACTCGCTGGCGCCCCTGCGGGCGCTGGCGACCTTGCTCAACCCCGACCTGACCGGCTCGAATGAGGGCGGCTCGAACCTGACCCTGGTCCGCCAGGTGGTTCTGGGACCGATCTCCGTGCGTCGCGTCCTGGTGCTCGCCCCAGGTCCGAAGCCGGAGCGACGGGCAATGGCCTTCACCCGGACCGAGGCCGGCCTTTGCGTCGCCAACCTCCATATCAGCACCGGTCCGCCGAACCGGCCCCGGGCCGAGGACGAGCTCCGGCTCGCCGCCGAGCGCTCCCTGGAGTGGGCTGGCGGCGCCCCGCTGATCCTCGGCGGCGACCTGAACGTTCGACCTCGCGACAGCGAGATCTACGAGGAACTGGCGGAGCGCTTCGGCCTTCGATCCCCGACCGCCCCGGACTCGCTCGACCACCTGCTGGTGCACGGTCTGACACCGGTCGAGCCACCAAGCCCCTGGCCGCCGGAGCGCCGCGAGGTCGTGGCCGGCGATGGCCTGCGGGTGCGCCTCTCCGACCACGCACCGGTCGAAGCAACCTTCGAGCGGGCGGGTTAGGCTCCGCATCAATCCCACGATTGGAGACGAGATGGCTGCGGCGAAAAAGGGCGCGAAGGGCACGGCGGGCAAGGGCTCGAAGAAGAAGGGGTCGGCCCGCAAGAGCGCGTCAGCCGCTCGCGGCGACAAGAGCGTCGAGGCGTTCCGTAGTGCGCTGGAGCGCAGCCTGGTCCTATCGCGGGAGCGGCTCCAGGAGGCCGTGGACGACGCCGTCAAGCGCGGCCGCATGACCCAGGGCGACGCCAACGAGCTGGTCAGCCGCCTGGTCACCCGTGGGCGCCAGCAGACCGACGACCTGATGAAGGAGTTGGAGCGGCTGCTCGACAAGGCCCGGTCCGACGTCGAATCCCGGGTCGCGCCGGCCCGCAAGCGCGTCGAGCGCGCGGCGAGCCGCGCCGCGAAGCGCACCCGCCAAGCTGCCGAGCCCGCCCTGGTGGAGGCCGACCGCCTGCGGCGCCGCGCCGGCGTGGGTTCCGCGCCGATCTCAGGCTACGACTCGCTGAGCGCCAGTCAGGTCAAGGCCCGGCTCAAGGACATGAAGCCAGCCGACCTGCGCAAGGTGCGCACTCAGGAAAAGCGCGGCAAGGCGCGCAAGAGCGTGCTCGGCGAGATCGACAAGAAGCTCGCCAAGAAGTAGTCGCTAGGCAGCGCCGCCGCCGGAACCGGAGCCGCCGCCCGAGCCCGATCCGCCGGTGTCGCCGAAGAGCTGCTCGCGGCGCTTGTCGATCTCCTTCTGGACCTCGTCCAGAAGGTCGGCGCTGGCGCTCTGCACCCACTCGCGTACCTGCTCGAGCTGGCCGCGGAGCTGGCCGGTCGCCTCCTGGGCACGTTCCGTCGCTGCCGTCACCCCCTCCTGGGCACGAGACGTGGCCTGGTCGGACGCCGCTCGAACCTGCTCGAGCGCGGATTCGATCCGGGTCCGAGCCTCGCCGGTCGCATCCTCCGCCGCCTTGCGCAGGCTGTCGATCGCCTCCGTCAAACGGTCACCCGCACCCGGTTCTTGTCCGCCACTCGTGCCCTCCATGCGCTGCTCCTCCTTCTCGGGGATCCGACGGTCCCACCCTACGATAGAACGCGATGTCCACCGCCACTCCAAGAGCCGCGCGGCCGGCGAAGGGCGAAGAGCTCGAGCTTCAGGTCGAATCCCTCGCCCAGGGCGGGCGCGGCGTCGCCCGCCGCGAGGACGGCTTCGTGGTCTTCGTGGCGGGAGCGTTGCCGGGCGACCGGGTTCGGGCGCGGATCTCGCGCTCCAAGCGCGGCTACGCGGAGGCGGCGACAGTCGAGCTGCTCGAGCCGAGCGCCGAGCGCGTCGCCGAAGTCTGCCGCCACGAGGACGAGCCGTGCCCCGGCGCCCCCTGGCAGGGACTTCCGTATGAGCGCCAGCTCGAGCACAAGGCCGGCCAGGTGGACGAGGCCCTGCGGCGCCTGGGCCAGCTCGACGGCTTCGACCTGGCGCCGATCGTGCCGGCCGTCTCCGAGTGGCGCTATCGCAACAAGCTCGAGTACTCGTTCGGCGACCGCGACGGGGAGGCGGTACTCGGCTTCCACCGGCGTGGCAGCTGGCGCGAGGTCGTGAACGTCGACGACTGCCATTTGGCCTCGGAGGGCAACAACACCGCCCGTAACGCCGTCCGCGACTGGGCCCGCGCCGAGGGACTCCCTCCCTACGAGCAGGACGACGGCCGCGGGGTCCTCCGCAACCTCGTGGTTCGCGAGGGCACCCGGACCGGCCAGGTGCAGACCCGGCTTGTCACCACGGCGGCCGAGTTCCCGCGCCCACCCGTTGACCTGCACACGGTGATCGACGGTCCGAGCGGCGGCACCGACGGCCCGACCGGCGTGCTCGGCGAGGAGCATCTCGAGGAGGAGCTCTGCGGTCTGCGCTTCCGGATCTCCCACGCCGCCTTCTTCCAGACGAACACGGAGATGGCCGAGCGCCTCTACGGAATCGTGCGCGAATTCGCTGGGCTGACCGGAGCCGAGCGCGTCTACGACCTCTACTGCGGGATCGGCACGATCGGTCTCTCGCTTGCAAGCTCGGCCCGGGAAGTCTGGGGGATCGAGAGCGTCCCCGAAGCCGTCGCCGACGCCGAGCGCAATGCCAAGCGCAACGGCATCACCAACGCCCGATTCGTCGCGGCGGACGCCCGGATCGGCGTCCGGCCGCTGATCGAGCAGGCCGGCAAGCCCGACGTCGTGATCGTCGACCCGCCGCGCGCGGGCCTTTCGAAGAAGGTCGTCCGCCGGCTGATCGAATGCGAGGCGCCGCGGATCGTCTACGTCTCCTGCAACCCGACGACCCTCGCCCCGAACGCGGCGCAACTGGTGGAGGCCGGGTACACGCTGCGCCGGGTCGCGCCGGTCGACATGTTCCCGCAGACGCCGCACGTCGAGTCTGTGGCGCTGCTGGAGCGAGCACCGGATTAGGCTCAAGGCGTGAGCCGAGGATTCGGAGTCGCCGCCGGGCTCGACCCGGAGATCGCCAGCCCGCTGGCCGCGAGATGCGCCGGGCTGGGTTATCAGTCGATGTGGACGAACGACCACCCCGGCGCCAGCGGATTGGAAACGCTGGCGACGTTCGCCGAGGGATCCGCCGAAATCGACCTCGGGGTCGCGGTCATCGCCCTCGACCGCCACGAACCCGATGCGATCGCGGCGACGATCGACGAGCTTGGGCTCCCGCGCGAGCGGCTCTGGATCGGGGTCGGCGCCGGCTTCTCGCCGAAGCCGCTGACCGCGATGCGCGAGGGCCTTCCACGGCTGCGCGAAGCCCTTGGTGACATCCGTGTTGTCCTCGCGGCGATGGGACCGAAGATGTGCGCGTTCGGCGGGGCGGAGTTCGACGGCGTCTTCTTCAACTGGATGACGCCCGCCTTCGCGGCCTCGGCACGCGAGCACGTCGAACGCGGGGCGAGCGAGGCCGGCCGCGAGACCCCGCCTGTGCTCGGCTACGTGCGCACAGCCGTCGGCCCGGATGCCGCCGAGCGACTCGCCAAGGAGGAGTCGTTCTACCGCGGCCTCCACGACGGCTACCGCAACCACTTCGCCCGTCTCTCGGAGCCCGAAGGCACGGTCGGTGTGGCGGCCACCGACGCCAACGTCGCCCAGGCGGCGCTCGCTGTCTACGAGGCGCTCGACGTCACCGTCGTCCGCGGACTGGCGAGCGCCAGGCTCGAGGCGATGATTGCGTTGGCGGAAGCTGCCGCCCCGTAGCGGCGACGGGCGCTTCGCACCCCGGTCAGCGGCCTTCCCGCAGCCCCGCCGCGGCGAGTGTCTGCTCCCACGTCCAGAGGACGTCCTGCCGCGCGACCCGGCCGCCGGGCGAGAGGTGGTAGATGGAACCCCACGTCTGTTGCGTGCGGGCTCCGCTAGTGCGCCCGGATCCCGTCATCTTTGCCCGCAGGACAAGGCGATCGCCCAGGTCGATCAGGTGCTCGGGAGCCCAGCGCACGTCCGGCAGTTCTTCTGCGACGGCCTCGATCAGCTCGCTCCAGCCTTCGCGACCGCGGTAACTGTCGGCGAGCCCGAGGGTCCGGAACCCGGTGTCGATGTGGAACTCGCATTCGGGCTCGTAGGCGAGCGCGACGAACGAATCGTCGTGGCGATTCGTAGCGGCAAACCCGCGCAGGAAACCCACCTGGAGAGCACGCCGGCGTAGCCGCGAGGTCGGGTGCAGCCGGCTGACGGCCGTCAAACCGAGCCGCACGAGAGGCGGCACGAGCGACGCCACTCGTTCGAGCGCCGGTTGGCCGGTGCGCTCGCTGAGTGGCGGGATGTCCACGCCCCTAAATGCCCCGCTCGCAGCCATCGCGCGGGAGTATTTCGCAACTGGACCGGCGCCTCCTCGCGGGCGCTGGACTAGCCTCCGCCGCGATGCGTCGCGGGCGATTGATCACCTGCCTTTTCGCGCTGCTCGCCGGCCTCGCGCCGGCGGCTTCGGCCAAGCCGCTGAAGAACGAGGGGCGCTGGGTAATCGACGCGCGCGGCCGCGTCGTTGTGCTCCACGGCTGGAACCTGGTGTCGAAGGTCGGCTCGTATCGGCCGGAGGACACCGGTTTCGGACGCGACGATGCCCGCTTTCTCAAGCGGAACGGCTTCAACACGGTGCGGCTGGGCGTCATCTACAAGGCCCTCGAGCCGAACCCTCCGGATGCCAGCGGCAAGCCGCGCTACCGCAGGGGATACCTGCGCAGTATCAAGCGCACCCAGCGCCTGCTTGCCCAGCACGGCATATATACGCTCCTCGACTTCCACCAGGACCTCTACAACGAGCGCTTCCAGGGCGAGGGCTGGCCCGATTGGCAGGTCGTGGACGACGGGCTTCCCTCCCAGCCGCAGGTGGGCTTTCCCGGCAACTACGTCGTCAACGTCGGGTTGCAGCGGGCGTTCGACAACTTCTGGGCGAATCAGCCGGTCCTGGGCGCTGGCCTCCAGGACCACTACGCCGCCGCCTGGCGCCACGTCGCCCGCCGTTTTCGCAAGAGCCGCAGGTTGCTCGGCTACAACATCATCAACGAGCCCTGGCCCGGCACCGCCTATCCGACCTGCATCTCAACCACCGGCTGCCCGGTCTTCGACACCCAGACGCTCGAGCCGTTCTCCGAGCGCGTGATCGCCGCGATCCGCAAGGCGGACCGCAAGACGCTCGTGTGGTACTCGCCGAACGTCCTCTTCGACTTCGGCGCCGACAGCAATCACGGCGACACCGGCGATCGCCGGGCCGGTTTCGCTTTCAACATGTACTGCCTGGCGGGTGGCTTCCTCCCGGCGAACCCCGTCGGCGACCTTTCCTGCAGCACCACGTACGGGATCACGCTTGACAACGCCGAGGCGCAGTCCGAGCAGACCGGCGACGCGCTGCTGATGACGGAATACGGCGCGACCAACGACGTCAGCGTGATCAAGGAGATCGTCGCGCTGGCCGACCGGGAGATGATGAGTTGGCAGCAGTGGCACTACTGCGAGTGCGACGACCCGACCACCGCCGGCGGCGGCGTCCAGTCGGTGGTCGTGGATCCGCGCGACCCGCCACGCGGCGACAACGTGAATCGCGCGAAGCTGCGAGCCACCGCTCGCCCCTATCCCCGCGCCGTCGCGGGCACCCCGCTCGGCTGGGGCTTCCAGCCCGGTACTCGCGAGTTCGGCCTTGCCTACTCGGCCAGGACCCCAAAGGGCCGGCGGCTACCGCGGCGGGTCAAGACCGAAATCTTCCTCCCTCGCATCCACTACCGGCGCGGGTACCGGGTCGAGCTGGAAGGCGCCCGTCGCGTCTCGCGACGTAAGGCGAGGGTGCTGAAGCTCAAGCGGCTCCGCGGCGCCGAGCAGGTGACGGTGTCGGTCAGCCCCCGTCAGTAGGGCGGCAGCTCGGCGTACCAGTCGCCGAGCGCCCGGAAGGCGGCCCAGAACTCGCGCTTCGACTCCTCGGAGTCGAGCGACTCGTCGATCTCGGGAACGCAGAGGACGTCGATCGTCGGCGTCAGCGACTGCACCTCGCCCAGCGTGGCCTCGAGCGGCCGCGCCAGCGGCACCCCGACCTCGCCGAGCGTCTCGAGCGCCCGGTCGCCCATCACGACGATCATCCGCGGTTGGACGATCGCGATCTCCTCGACGATGCGCTCGATGCACTCGCCGCCGGCAAGCCCGGGGTCGGCGACCGGGCACTTCACGCAGAGCGTGCCGTAGACGGTGAGGGGATCGATCCCGAGCCGTTTGAAGCTCTTCATCAGCGCGTTCCCCGCGCGACCGTAGAAGGCGACGCCCTCCTCGATCTCGGCGGCGGTCGGCGCGTACTTCAAGAGCATGACGTCGGCCTGCGGGTGACCGGAGCCGAGGACCGGCATCAGGTTGCCGCGCGGGCAGTGCGCGCATTCCTGGAGCCGGCGCGTCAGCTGATTGAGCTCGCGAATCGCGCGCTCGAGGTACTTCTCCTGGATCTCGTCGTCGGTCGTGGGCAAGGGATCCCTCCGCTCGCGCCCGGCAGAACGGGCGCCGGAGGCTCTCTTTGACGAGCCCGGCTGCCCTCCTGCCGGTTCGCCCGCCTGCATCACGGCTTGCTCACCCGCTTGCCGCCCCGGCCGCCGCTTGTCTGGATCCATTTCAGCGCCTGGACGTAGACCAGGTTGCGGTGCTTGCGGACGATGTCGGCAGCGCGCATCGCCTCGAGGAACTCCGACGGCCCGTCGAAGTCGTGGACCCGGATCATGACGCTGCCCAGGCCCTGGGCGACGTGGCTGTCGGAGCCCGCGCCCGGGACGATCCGGTACTTCGCGGCGAAGCGCTCGGCCTCCTCGTTGAAGGCGGTCAGCGCCACCCGCGGGTTGAAGACCTCGAGGATGTCGATCTCGTCCACGATCGCCAGGAGGTGCTCATAGTCGGGCACCGAGTGGAGCCGGTCGAACGGGTGCGGCACGTAGACGAGCCCGCCCTGGCGCCGGATCTCGGCGATCGTCTCCGCCATCGTCATCCCGCGGTCGATCTTCTCGGTCAGGAAGAGCCCGATCACCTCGCCCTGCTCGGCGGTCTTGACCTCCTCCGCGACGATCACCTTGATCCCGACCTCGTCGGCGATCTCGTGCGCCTCGAGCGCGCCGGAGACCTCGTTGTGATCGGTGATCGCGATCGCCCCCAGGCCCCGTTCCTTCGCCGTCTCGAGCAACGTGCGGACGGGGGTCGCGCAGTCGGGCGAATGGTCGGTGTGCATGTGGAGGTCAACGTGGATGTGCCCGCGGCGGGAGATCCGCTTCCGTGCCGTGGTGTCGCCGGCCTCATCGTGGCGGCGCGCGGCCAGGCGCTGGTAGATCTCCTCGACCTGATCCGCCGCGGCGCTCCAATCCCGGGTGGCGCCGGCAGCGGCCGCGCGCAGGCGCTTGGCCAGGGTCGCGTGGGTGGCCAGGCGCTCGAGCTGCCCGGCAAGCGTGATCGCGTCGCCGGGCGGGAACAGCAGTCCCGCCTCGCCGTCGCGGGTCAGCTCCTCATACAGGGGCAGGTGCGAGGCCACCGGGATCGTCCCGGAGCCGAGCGCCGCGCGGATCAGGCCAGGGGCAGCCCGGGGGCCGCCCGATGCCAGGCAGACCGCATCGGCGGCCGCGATCAGCTCGTCGGGTGAGACGGTCCGCGGGCCGACCACCTGCACGCGCTCGCGCAGACGCTTGGACATGCGCACGTCGCCGCCGTCGGGAAGCCACACCGCGGCCTCCCAGTCCAGCGACTCCGGCAGCCGCCGCAGGGCGCGCATGAACAGGCGTAGGGCGCCGCGCTCCTCCTCTTGACAGAAGGCGATCCGGAACGGGGTTCCCGCGGGCTGCCGAGCACGCCTGGCGGGCCATGATCCCTCGATCGCCCGAACCCCCGGCTCCAGCAGCTCGTAGTTGCCGGGGAAGTACCGCTGCATCAGCTCGTCGGTCTGACGACAGCTTGCCGTCCGTGCGTCGAGGCGGCCGAAGAAGATCTCGACCAGGGGACGCGCGACCTGGGTGGAGAGCACGCGCTCGGACGGGTCGTGGAAGCTGCCGACGTTCAGTGAGCGCGAGTGCCGGAGGGCGATTGATGACGCGCTTGGCGCGAATGGGTCGTGCACGTGGACGATGTCGAACTGGACCCCGCCAAGCAACTCGTCGAGCGTGCGCGACAGGTCGAGCGGCACCGGCGCCGCCCGCGGGCGCGGGCCCCGCGGCATCGCCAGCCCGGGACCGACCGGCAGCACCGGTGGGCCGCCTTCGCCCCCGGCGCGATCGCCCCGCCAGCGGCCGTCGAACAGGGCGTCAGGCCGTCCGCGCGCCGTGTCGATCAGGCGCCGTGCTTCGCGAACGCCTCCACGCGGGCCCGACGGGGCCGCGACCACGACCCGATGGCCCAGCTCCGCGAGCTCGACCGACGTGCGCTCGACGAACTCGTTGATCTCGTTGCGCTGGCCCCAATGGTGCGGGGTCACCTGGGCGATCGTCAGCCGGGACACGAGCGCAGCATAGAAGCCGCCTCACCTCGCGAGGAACGGCCCCCGCCGCGTCCAGCGACGGGGGCCGTCCTGTTCCGGACTCGGACCCGGGGCTAACGAGTGAGCACGAACCTGGTTGTGATCGTGGCCTCGTTAGATCCGAGTCAGTGAAGGTCGAGAGGAGCTTGACCCTCACACCCTTACGCCCCGGCGCCTTGCGCAGCGCCTTGCGCGCGCTCCTTGAGAGCTCGATGTCCTCCCTCGACGTGCCCGCCCCGGCCAGGGAGCTCGCGTTCGAGCCGAGTTCGAGCGACTTCAGCCGGAACGAGGTGCTCTCGTCGCACGCCCGGTTGCAGGAGTACCCGTAGCGGATCTCCTTGCGGTTGCGGGCCTGCTTCAGCGACTGCTTGGGCACGTTGACCAGCGGGGTCAGGGCGCCGGGGGTCGCCTCGTCGTCGACGATCTGCACCTGCGCGGTCGGCGGCGACTGCAGGTTCGATGCCACGTTCGGCGCGCTGAGCCAGACCGTGAACGTCTCGTTGGGCTCGTCCGCCGAGTCGTCCGTGATCGGCACCGTGAACGTCTCCTGCGCGTCGCCGGGGACGAAGGTCAGGGTCGCAATCGTCGGCGAGCTGAAGTCCGCCGCGGTGGCGGTGTCATCGCCCGCGATCTCGGTTGCCACGTTTACGGTCGTGGTCCGGTTCAGCGGCCCTTCGCGAACGACCGTGACCGCGGCCGTGCCGCCGTTCTCGGCGACCGACGTGACCGCGTTGGCGAACCGCAGCACCGACGTCGGCACCAGCGAGACGCTCTCCAGTGGCGGCATCGCATCCGGCCCGATCTGGCCGTTCAGGGTCGTCGCGCCGGTCAGCAGGTCGATGCGGTAGAAGGACGACTCCGGATCGCCGGTCGGCTGCAGCGCCGCGTATGCGGTACCGGTGCCACCCTCGATGTCGAATCCGGCCAGCGCCGTCGCGTCGACGTTCAGCGGTCCCACGACGTTCTGCGTACCGATGTTCGGCGGGCTCTGCGTAGTCAGGTTGTTCGTGGTCGCGTCGATGTTGTAGAGCGTCGTTGTGCTCGCGCCGTCGAAGTTGTTCGTGTAGGCGCTGCTGGTTTTCAGGATTGAAGGCGTCGTCTCGTCTAGTTTCCCGTGGATGCGGGGTCCGACCGGCGAACCGGCAACTCCCTCGTTGCTCGAGCGAAGCGCCGAGCTTGGCCGACTGGATTCGGGCATCGAGGCAGCGACCGCCGGTGAAGGCTCCCTGGTCCTCGTCATCGGGCCTGCCGGCATCGGCAAGACCGAGCTCCTCCGCGCGGGATCGCATCGCGCGGGAGAGGCCGGCATGGCTGTGGCCTCCGCGCGCGGCACCGAGCTCGAGCGCGAGCTCGCATTTGGCGGAGTCCGGCAGCTCCTCGAGCCGCAGCTCGCCGCCGTGGGGGAGGACGGAAGCTCGCAACTCTTCGCCGGAAGCGCCCGGCTCGCTGGGCCGGTCTTCGACCCGGAGGAAATGGAGACCGAGGGCGGAGGCGCAGACCCCGGCTTCTCGATCCTCCACGGTCTCTACTGGCTATGCGCGAATCTCGCCCAGGCCCAGCCCCTCTTCCTCTCGGTCGATGACGCTCACTGGCTCGACTTGGCGTCGCTCCGGTTCCTTGCGTACCTGGGACAGCGGCTGGAGGGATTGCCGCTCGCGCTGGTCGTCGCCGCGCGCCCACCGCCCGAGGGGCTGGAGGCTGATGTATTCGTCCGGCGCCTTCGCTTGAGCCCCGCTGCGGTGTCGCTCGCGCCGGACCCGCTCGGCGCCGACGCCGTTCACCTCTTGCTGAGGGAGGCGACGGGCCATGACCCCGACCCCGAGTTCGCCGAGGAATGTCGGCGTGCAACGGGCGGCGTGCCGCTTCTCCTGCGCGAGCTGATCCGGAGCCTCCGAGACCGCGGCATTGATCCAAGCCGTGCTTCGGCCCCTGTGGTCGAGGAGATCGGCCCCCCCACAATCGCGCGGTACGTGACCGATCGGGTGCGCAGCCTCGCGCCTGGTGCGGAGGCTGTGGCCAGGGCGGCCGCCGTCCTCGGAGCCGATGCGGCCATCCACCGCGCCGCCCGCATTGCGAGGCTCGGCGACGACGACGCCGGCGAGGCGGTCGATGCCCTCGTGCTCGCCGGCGTGCTCGAGGAAGGCCTACCCCTCGAATTCATACATCCGGTCGTCCGTGCCGCGGTCTACGACGACGTGAGGATCGCCGAGCGGAGCCGCCTCCACCGGGAGGCCGCCTCCCTCCTGCGCGACGAGGGATTGGGCGAGGACAGGATCGCGAGCCACCTGCTCGCCGCCGCGCCGGGAGGTGACCCGGACACGGTCGAGCTGCTGCTGCGCACCGCGCGCAACGCCGTCGCGCGCGGCGCGCCGCGCTCGGCGGTCGCCTGTCTCGAGCGGGCTCTCGCCGAGCCGCCACTGGACAGCGCCACGAGATGCCGCGTGGTGCACGAGCTGGGCTCTGCCCAGGTGCACGCGGGCGAGCCCGGCGAAGCTCGACGGCACCTGGAAGAGGCGTATCTCCTGGCCGAGCCGGGCCGGCATCGCGCGGCGGTCGCGCAGGATCTCTCCGGGTGTCTCCGATTGCTTTGGGACCACCGCGAGGCCGCCGCCGTAATCGTGACCGCACTTGGCGAGGTGGAATCGGCCGAGCCCGACCTCGCGCTCTCACTGCGAGCCGAGCTCATTCTCTTGGCAGCGCTCGAGCCGACGGCTCACGCTCCCGAGCACGATCGTGCCGAGGTGGCCGTCTCGGGCCCGAGCGGCGTCGGCCTGGGAGCCGCCAAGTTCGAGGCGGCGCTGACGGCCGAAGCCGGCGTGCTAATGACCGAGCCGGCCTCCCGCGCAGCTGATCACGCTAAGGCAGCCCGCGACGCGGGGATCGTCGCCGACCTCGCGCACGGAGGCAGTCTCTGGATCAACGCGGTCGCACCGCTGATCCTCGCCGACGGTTACGACCTGGCGGAGCAAATCATCGCCGAAGCCTTCGACGCCGGCCGGGAGCGAACCTCGGTGCTTTTCAGTGGCCGCGCCTACGTCGTGCGAGCGCTGCTCCGGCTTCGGCAGGGGGTGCTGCCGGACGCGCAGGCAGACGCTGAAACGGCGCTCGAGGCGACCGGCGACGCGGGCTTCTACTTCGCGCTGCTCGCGATCAGCATCCTGGTCGAGACCGGCTGCGAGCGGGGCGAGCTCGATGGCGCCGATGAGATGCTGGAGCGAGCAGGGCTTCAGGACGAGATCCCCGACACCTTCGTGCACAACTGGATCCTCAGCAGCCGGGGCAGGCTACGTCTAGAGCAGGGAAGCACCGAAGAAGCGGTCAGGGACCTCGAAGAGCTCGGGGTGCGCAACGACAGGCGGGGGCAGTCGAACCCCGCCCTGCATCATCAGCGCTCGCGGCTCGCCACCGCGCTCCTGCGAGCCGGCGACAGCAAACGCGCGGGCGATCTTGCCGAGGAAGAGGTGAGAATCGCCGAGTCGTGGGGAGCGCCTCGCGCCGTCGGCGTCGCGCTGCGATCGCTTGGACTCTGCCGGGGCGGCGAGGATGGGATCGCGCGGCTTCGGGCAAGCGTGGATGTTCTCGCCCGATCCGGAGCGAGGCTGGAACATGCCCGCTCGCTCGTCGAACTCGGTGCTGCGATCCGCCGATCTGGGACCCGCTCCGGGGCTCGCGAGCCCTTGCACTCGGGCATGGAGCTCGCCCATGTTTCGGGCGCGATCCCCCTCGTCGAACTGGCCCGGGAGGAGCTCCGGGCGACCGGGGCGCGACCGCGACGCATCATGCGGACGGGAGTCGACGCCCTGACCCCGAGCGAGCTTCGAGTCGCCCGGTTGGCGGCGGAGGGACTCACGAACCGTGAGATCGCCCAGGAGCTGTTCGTGACCCAGCGGACCGTCGAGGGTCACCTCACCCACGCCTTCCAAAAGCTCGACATCAGCTCACGTGACGCGCTCGCGGCCCAGCTCGCCGCGGAGCCCTCGCCCTAGCCGCCGCGACGGCGCGAGAAAAGACAGGGGGGTCCTCCACGGTGCGAAGGCCCGCGGCCGATGGGATCTTCGCGCCATGAACGAATTCGGCTACGTGATCATCGGCAGCGGGCCGGCAGGCTTGGCGCTCGCCGAGGCGCGAACCACGGACTCGGCCCTGGTGGCGTCATGAGCGCGGTCCGCCTCCATGCCATCGAGACCGGGCGACTGGTCGGCAACCTGACCTTCCTTCGCGGCGAACGCTGGTCGTCGCTCCTGCGACGACCGGTGGGCCTCGAGTTCCCCGTCTACAGCTTCATCCTCGAGCACCCGGCCGGCCTGATCGCGATCGACACGGGCATCGGCCCCGGGGTTCAGTCCCCGCGTCCGCGCATCCAGCGCCGATTCGTCCCGGACCCGGTCGAACGCAGGGCGATCGGTCCGGCGATGCGGTCGGCGGGCCTTGAACCGGCCGACGTTCGCCAGGTGATCCTCACCCACCTCGATTGGGACCACGCCGGCGGCCTCGCGGAGTTCCCGGCCGCCCGGGTGCTCGTCCACGGACCGGAGTGGAAGTTCGCGCAGACCCGCTTCGGGCGCACGCGCTTCGAACCGGGGCTCTGGCCGGCTGGCTTCGTCCCGACCCTCTACGAGCTGGACGCCGACCCGCTCGGGTCGTTCCCCGCCAGCCTCCCGATCACGCCCGAGGGCGAAGTCCGGATCGTCCCGCTCCCCGGGCACACCCCGGGCCACGTGGGCGTGGTCGTGCGAGCGGAGGGGTCGACCATCCTTCTTTGCGGCGACCACGTCCTGCGCGCCGACTGGTTCGCCGAGGACTACGAGGCCGGTCGTCTGCTAGGCCTGGGGATCTGGAACGCCGGCCCCGCACGCGAGACGAGTCGGCGGATCCACGAGTTTGCCCTCACCGAGTCGGCGCTGCTGATCCCCTCGCATGATGCCGAGACGCCGCTGCGGCTGTCGCAGGCGCGCTGATCGGCGAGTACTCGCGCCAATGGCAGGTGTCCGCGCATGCATCGCCTGGGAGTGGCGCCCGCGATCGTCGACAAGGAGATCATCGAAGCGATCAGGTCCGGGCAGTTTGAAGTCGTCCGTGGCGTCGAGGACCTGGACGAGACCGGCGCGCGTCTGGCAGACGGCAAGCGGGTGGATCCCGAGGTGATCGTCTGCGCCACCGGCTACAGCCGCGGCCTCGAGCCGCTCGTCGGCCATCTCGGCGTGCTCGACCAGCGCGGCCGCCCATCGGCCGTGGGCGCGGAGCCCGCCGCCGGCGGCCTGCGGTTCATGGGCTACGTGCCACGGCCGGGGGCCCTGGGGTACGCGGCCAAGCAGGCCAAGCGCGCGGCCAAGGCGATCGCCCGCGAGCTGCGGGCCTAGGGAACGCAAAGGGGCCCGCCGCGAACGACGGGCCCCTGGCTCAGCTACCCGCTGAGTTCGGGGAGCTAGTCGGCGGTGGCCTCGGCCGCGAGCTCCTTGGTCCGCTCGCCGGCGGACCTGCGGGCATGAGCGTCGATGAACTCCTCGGTCTGCAGCCGGGCGTCATCGTCGGGACGCTGCGTGTGCGGGGACTTCATGAGGTAGCTCGACGGGCCGTCGAGCTGGCCGGCGATGCCGTTGTTGAGCGCCAGCTTGATCAGCCGGACCGCGTCGATCACGACGCCGGCCGAGTTCGGCGAGTCCCAGACCTCGAGCTTCAGCTCGACGGTCAGCGGCACGTCTCCGAACGATTTGCCCTCGAGCCGGATGTGGGCCCACTTGCGGTCGGTCAGCCACGGCACGTAGTCCGAGGGGCCGACGTGGACATCGCGCTCGGGCAGCTCGGTGCCCATCACCGACGTGACCGCGTTGGTCTTCGAGATCTTCTTCGAGTCCAGGCGCTCGCGCTCGAGCATGTTGAAGAAGTCCATGTTGCCGCCGACGTTCAGCTGCGAGGTGTGCTGCAGTTCGACGCCGCGCTCGTGGAACAGGCGCGCGAGCTGGCGGTGGACGATCGTGGCGCCGACCTGCGACTTGATGTCGTCGCCGATGATCGGCAGCCCGGCCTCACGGAAGCGGCCGTCCCAGTAGTCCTCACGGGCGATGAACACCGGCAGGCAGTTGACGAATCCGACGCCGGCCTTCAACGCCTGCTCGACGTACCACTTGGTCGCCTGCTCGGAGCCGACCGGGAGGTAGCAGACCAGGACGTCGGCCTTGGTCTCCTTGAGGATGCCGACGATGTCGGCGGTCTCGCCGGGAGCCTTGGTGATCTTCTGCTTCAGGTACTTGCCGAGGCCGTCGTGGGTCATGCCGCGGTGAACCTCGACGCCCATCTCGGGGACGTCGGCGAACTTGATCGTGTCGTTCTGGCCCGACCAGATCGCCTCGGAGAGGTCCTTGCCGACCTTCTCGGAGTCGATGTCGAACGCGGCGACGAACTCGATGTCGCGGACGTGGTAGCCGCCCAGATCGACGTGCATGAGGCCCGGGACCTGCTGGTCCGGGTCCGCGTCCTTGTAGTACTCGACGCCCTGGATGAAGCTGTTGGCGCAGTTGCCGACGCCGACGATCGCGACGCGTACCTTGCCGTCGTCTGCATGGATGCCATTGGCGCTGGCGCCGTTTGCGGGCGCCCCGTTGGTCGTGCTCATGGGTGAAGGATTCCTTTCGGGGGTGCGGGTAGCGAGGGGAAACTACCCGCGAACGCGGGTTGGTTACACCAATTGTTGGATGAGCGACTTTGTCGCGAAAGCAGATTTGGCCGCCCGCCAGGGGAGGTATCTGGAAGAACCTGGCGCCTACGAGGGCTCCAAGGCGTGGAGCTGCTTGCGTACGTGCAGGACGCGCTGGACCACCGTGAAGCTGGTCAGCGCCGCCAGCGCGTAGATCGAGGCGGGCAGCAGGTCGACGTCCGAGATCAGCTCGCCCGCGCCGAACACGAGCCCGGCCGAGAGGATCACGACGCGCACCGGGCGGGTGGCCAGCCCGACCTTGCACTCGACGCCGAGGGCTTCGGCGCGGGCACGCGTATAGGAGACCATCAGCGACCCCAGGACGACGAAGACGCAAGCCGCTGCGGCCACCGCGTCACCATCGTGCTCGGCGAAGTACCACGCCACCGCCGTCAGCACGATGCCCTCCTCGATCCGGTCAAGGGTCGAGTCCAGGAACGCCCCGAACAGGGTGCCCTTGCCCGACATTCGCGAGTAGCGGCCGTCGAGCGTGTCCATCACCGAGCCCGCGATGAACGCGAGCCCGCCGAGGAAGATCAGCTCCTGCGTGATCAGGACGGCCGCGGCGAGGTTCCCGATCAACCCGGTTATCGAGATCGCGTTCGGCGTCAGCCGAGACTCGATCAGGCGGTTGCGGGCGTAGGAGCGCCACGCCGCGGCGCTGCGGGAGTCGCCCGTGCTGCCAGGTCCGCCGTCGGCCACGGCGCCGGGCTAGGCCGCCGCGCTCGCGGGCGACTCGCGCCAGGCCCAGTGGTCGGGGCGAGCCCGAGCGAGCTGGCGGGCGGTGACCGCGGCGACGCAGGCGACCGCGGCGCCGGCCGCCGCGTCAAGCCAGAAGTGGTTGCCGGTGACGATGATCACGAACAGGACCAGCAGCGGGTAGGCCGACCACCAGGCGCGTGTCAGCGGATTCGATGCCAGGGCCATGCCGGGGACGGCGATCATCAGGGAGAAGGCGATGTGCATGCTGGGCACAGCCGCGTACTTGTTGACGAGCGCGCCGACGGTCTCGGAATCCTGCGGTAATCCGGTGAACACCGCGATCGTGTCGGTGAAGCCAGCCTCCGGGATCAGCCGCGGCGGTGCGGTCGGGAAGGCGGCGTAGCAGGCGAGCGCGATCACCATCGCGACCATGAACATGTTGCGCACGAAGTAGAAGTGTTCGTTGCGGAAGAAATAGAGCCAGACCAGGAACGTGGTCGTCACGACAAAATGCGAGTTCATGTACATGAAGTTCGCGAAGTCGATCACCCACGCGTGACTGAGCAGCGTGTCCTGGAACCCGGGCTCGAAGAACGTGCCGAGCCCCTTCTCGATGTCGATCACGCGGTCGGCGTTGGCGAAGGCGACGTCGGCGCGCCCGTCGGCCACACCACGGACCACCTGGTAGAGGTTGTAGACCGCGAAGAACAGGAAGAACTGAAGCCCGGCGTCGAGCCAGCCCCTTGGGGCGAAGCCCCTGATCGTGTTCCAGCCGCGCCGCAAGGTGCGCCGATTGTAAAGGTCTCGTAAGTGACGATCGGTACGGATACCCCCACCTATCCTCCGGCCGAGGTGACGCCGGCATTGACGAGACAGGGATGGCGCCGGCCGCGGCGCAGCCGAGTGCGGGCGATCCGCGACCGGCTGCGCGATATGTACGGGCTTCCGCGGAACGAGCCCCACTCAGAGCCGGTGCACGAGCTCGTCCTGACGATCCTCTCCCAGAACACATCCGACACCAACCGCGACGTGGCCTACGCCGGCCTTCGCGCCCGCTTTGCGTCCTGGGAAGCGGTGCGCGACGCGCCGACCGAGGAGGTCACCGACGCGATCCGCAAAGGCGGCCTCGCGCCGACCAAGGCGCCGCGGATCCAGGCGGCGCTGCGCGAGCTGGGGGATCCGATCGACCTCGACTGGCTGCGTGACGCGCCTCGCGAAGAAGCCCTGAACCACCTGACGGCGCTGCCCGGAGTCGGGCGCAAGACGGCCGCCTGCGTGCTGCTGTTCGCCTTCGGGCGCCCCGAGATTCCGGTCGACACGCACGTGATGCGGGTCGGCGGTCGCCTCGGGCTGTTTCGCCCCAACGCCTCGTTCGACGAAGCGCACGACGAAATGCTGCGGATCACGCCGCCCGAGGACTCCTATGAGCTGCACATGAACCTGATCACGCACGGCCGGCGGCTCTGCAAACCGGCGCGGCCGCGCTGCGACGAGTGCGCGCTAAACCGAATGTGCCCCTACCGGCGCGCGCTCGCCGGTCCGTCCCGATAAGCGTCATTCCCGCAGTCAGGCTGCGGAGAACTACCGATGCGCACCGGCCCGGGTCGCGTGAAGCTTCGGCCTGGCAGGAACCATCGGAAAGGAGTCCGAGTGAACAGCAGGTTTGGACGGAAGAATTCACGGCGCGCGGTTGCGCTGGGACTGGGCTTGGCGATCGCGGCTGGAGCAATGGTGCTCCCGGCGGCGGCCAGCGCGAAACCGACAAAGATCAAGGTCATGAGCCGCAACCTCTACCTCGGGGCCGATCTGGCGCCGGCGCTCTTGGCGACCGGCCAGGTCGATCTCTTCGAGGAAGCGTTCAAGGTGACGGACGCGGTGCGGGAAACCAACTTCACGGCGCGCGCGCGCAAGCTCGCCGACGAGATCCAGGCTCAGAATCCGCATCTCGTCGGCCTCCAGGAGGTCGCCCTCTGGCGGCGCGGCCCGGTCGGCACGTTCGACGGCCCCGCAACGCCCTCGACCGAAGTCGTCTACGACTTCCTCGACGAAATCCGCAATCAGCTCCGGAACCGGGGTCTGAGGTACACCGTCGCGGTCGTCCAGACGGAGACCGACTTCGAGGTCCCGATCGACAACGTCGAGGACGACATGCTCGGCAACGGCGGCAACCCGGCGAACCTGCGCGACGCTCGCCTGACGATGCGTGACGCAATTCTCGTCCGCAAGGGCGTGAAGGTCACGAAGAAGGAGTCCGACAACTACAACACGGCGCTCCCGGTGGACATCGCGCCGGCCGGCGCTGGGCCCGAGGACATCCTCGCCCCGCGCGGCTGGACGGCGGTCAACGCACAGGTGAGGAAGCGGAAGAACCGGAAGCGGTTCCGCTTCGTCAACACCCACCTGGAGGCGTTCTCGGCATTTATTCGCCGGGCGCAGGCGAGCGAGCTCGTCGCGGCCGGCGGACCGGTCGATTCGAACCGGCCGGTCATCCTGGTCGGCGACCTGAACTCGGATCCGGCCGATCCGTCGATTGACCCGGGCCCGCCCGGGACGATCGGCAACGCCGCGGCCTATGGCCTCGTCGCCGGCGCCGGGTTCTACAACAGGGGCGTCTCGGTGGACACGTGCTGCCACGACGCCGACCTGCTGAACCCGACCGCCGCGTTCGGGTCTAACAGCCGGATCGACCACATCCTCACCGATACGCCCGGCAAGGTCGTCCCCTTGGGAGCGACGTTGATCGGCACCGATCCGGCGTTCAAGACCAGCACCGGCCTGTGGCCGAGCGACCACGGCGGGGTCGTGGCCCGGCTGAAGCTGGTGGGCTGAGCAGCAGCGGAGTACCCGAGGAGAGGGGGACGAGCGCCGCGGCGGCGGCGCTCGTCCCAGCTTTCCGGCTTATAGACTCCCGCCGTCGCTGGGGCCGCATCGGCCGGGGCGGCTGGAAGCGATGAACAAGGGTCCTTTCGTCATCTTCGGAGTTTTCGCCGCGATCTGTTTGATCGTGATCCCCTACCTCGCGCTCGCGAAGGAGGGCGGCGAGGACGCCGGCCCGGTCGCGGTCGAGAGCTGGGACGAGGAGGGCAAGGAGCAGTTCGTGAACAACTGCGGCCCCTGCCACACGCTGGCGGCGGCGGGCGCCGACGGCGTCGTCGGCCCCAACCTCGACGCCCTCCTGGCAGCCGGCGGCGTCGCCAACTTCGAGGGCAGCTACGGCCGCGCGATCAACGCGATCACCTGCGGCTTCGGCGGTGGGCGGATGCCGGCCGGGATCGTGACCGGCGAGAACGCCGAGACCCTGGCCGCGTTCGTGGGCGCCTATGCCGGACAGATCGGCGAGGGCAACGAGCCGCTGGCCGACACGCGGTCGGTCGAAAAGCCGCCCGCACCGGACTGCGGCGGCTCCTGAGCACGCTCACCGGTTCGAGACCTGCCGGCCGGTGACCGGAGGCGGATCTTTGGAATCACGGCTAGATCTGCTACGCTGAGGCTCAGATTTATTTAGGAACCAACTCGTAGCAGGAGACTGAACTTATGGCTAAGACGATCGGTATTGACCTTGGAACCACCAACTCGTGCGTCGCCATCCTCGAGGGCGGTGAGCCGACCGTGCTCGAGAACTCCGAGGGCGGGCGGACGACGCCGTCGGTCGTCGCCTTCACCGAGAACGGTGAACGCCTGGTTGGCACGGTCGCCAAGCGCCAGGCCGTGATGAACCCGGAGAACACGATCTTCTCGATCAAGCGCTTCATGGGCCGCAAGGAGGTCGAGGTCAAGGAGGAGGAGACGATCGTCCCGTACGAGGTCGCCGCCGGTCCCGGCGGCGACGTTCGCGTTGACGTGCGCGGCAAGCAGTACTCGCCGCCCGAGATCTCCGCGATGATCCTCCAGAAGCTGAAGGCCGACGCCGAGGCCAAGCTCGGCGACACCGTCGACTCCGCGGTGATCACCGTGCCCGCCTACTTCAACGACGACCAGCGCCAGGCGACCAAGGACGCCGGCAAGGTTGCCGGCCTCGAGGTCAAGCGGATCATCAACGAGCCGACGGCGGCTGCGCTGGCCTATGGCCTCGACAAGGAGGCCACCGACCAGACGATCCTCGTCTTCGACCTCGGCGGCGGGACCTTCGACGTCTCGATCCTCGAGATCGGCGACGGCGTATTCGAGGTCAAGTCCACGGCGGGCGACAATCACCTGGGCGGCGACAACTGGGACAAGGCGATCGTCGAATGGATGGTCGCCGAGTTCAAGCGCGACCAGGGCGTCGACCTCTCGCAGGACAAGAACTCCCTCCAGCGCCTCTACGAGCAGGCCGAGAAGGCGAAGATCGAGCTCTCCTCCGCTCAGGAGACCCAGATCTCGATCCCGTTCATCACGGCGATCGACAACCAGCCGAAACATCTGGAGATGCGCCTCAGCCGCTCGAAGCTGAACGAGCTGACTGCAGACCTGCTGAACCGGATCGTCTCTCCGGTCAAGCAGGCGATCTCTGACGCCGCCGGAGCCGACATCGACCACGTTGTGCTGGTCGGCGGCATGACGCGCATGCCCGCCGTGCAGGAGAAGGTCAAGGAGCTGACCGGCTCCGACCCGCACCAGGGCGTCAACCCGGACGAGGTCGTCGCCGTCGGCGCCGCGATCCAGGCCGGAGTCCTGGCCGGCGACGTCAAGGACGTGCTGCTGCTCGACGTCACGCCGCTGACGCTCGGAATCGAGACCAAGGGTGGCGTGATGACGAAACTGATCGAGCGCAATACGACGATCCCCACCCGCAAGTCGGAGATCTTCTCGACTGCCGAGGACAACCAGCCGTCGGTGGAGATCCACGTCCTGCAGGGCGAGCGCGAGATGGCCGCCTACAACAAGTCGCTGGGCAAGTTCCAGCTGACCGGGCTGCCGCCCGCGCCGCGCGGACTGCCGCAGATCGAGGTTGCGTTCGACATCGATGCAAACGGCATCCTCAGCGTGTCGGCCAAGGACCTCGGCACTGGCAAGGAACAGAAGATCGAGATCAAGGGCGGGTCGGGTCTGGACGAGTCCGAGGTCGAGCAGATGATCAAGGACGCCGAGGCCCATGCCGACGAGGACCGCAAGCAGCGTGAGCTGGCCGAGGCCCGAAACGTCGGCGAGAACGCCGCCTACTCGGCCGAGAAGCAGCTCGAGGAGCTGGGCGACCAGGTCTCCGAGGAGGCGAAGGGCGAAATTGAAGGTGCCGCCAAGGAGTTGCGCGAGACGCTCGACTCCGAGGACGCCGAGCAGATCAAGGCGAAGACCGACGCGCTCCAAGCGGCGTTCCACAAGGTCTCCGAGCAGATCTACCAGGCCGCATCGGCAGACCAGGCCGCGACCGCAGACGGCGCCGGTTCGAACGGCGCCTCGTCCGAGGACGAGGTCGTGGACGCCGAGGTCGTCGACGACGAGCGGTCGTAATGGCGGAGCAGCAGAGCCCCGAGGAAGCGGCGGTCGAGCAGGATCTAGACGCCCTCGTCGAGGACCTGACGAGGGAACGCGACGAGTATCTCGACCTCGCTCAGCGCGCGCGGGCGGACTTCGAGAACTTCCGTAAGCGAGCCGCGCGCGAGGGCGCGGACTCGCACCTTCGCGGTAAGGCAGAGGTGGGCCACGCCGTGCTGCCGGCTCTCGATGCGCTTCAGCGCGCGCTGGATGCGGAAGGTGAGGGCCTGGCCGAGGGGGTGGCCCTGGTCCACAAGGAACTCCTCGGCGCCCTGGCCGGCGCCGGGATTGTCGCGATCGACCCGACCGGCGAGCCGTTCGACCCGAGCCTGCACGAGGCGCTCTCGTCCCGGCCCGCCGGCGATGGCGAGGAGACCGGCGTCGTCGCCGAGACCGTGCAGCGCGGTTACCGGCTGGGCGACGCGCTGCTGCGACCGGCTCGAGTGGTGGTGACCGGCGATGGCGCGTGACCTCTACGAACTCCTCGGCGTCGACCGCAAAGCCTCCGGCGAAGAGATCAAGAAGGCCTACCGGCGCCTGGCGGGCGAGAACCACCCCGACCGCAACCCGGGCGACGCGGCCGCGGAGGAGCGCTTCAAGGAGATCCAGGGCGCCTACGACACGCTCTCGGACCCCGAGAAGCGGCGCCAATACGACTCGGGCGGCGGCAGCTTCGACCCGCGCAACATGGCGGGCGGCTTCGCTTCCGACATCGGCGACATCTTTTCCACGTTCTTCAACCGCGGGCGCGGCGGCGAGCCCGAGGGGATGCCGGGGCGTGACCTGCGCGCCGAGGTCGCGCTGACGTTCGACCAGGCGATGCAGGGCGCCGAGGTCGCCGTGACCGTGCCGAAGCAGGCGACCTGTGCGACCTGCGGGGGCAACGGCGCCAAGCCCGGTACCCGGCCGATCACATGCCGGCGCTGCGAAGGACGGGGCGTTGAGTCGGAGGGCCAGGGGTTCTTCTCGATCAGCCAGCCCTGCTCGCAGTGCGGGGGCCGCGGCGAGGTCATCGAGGACCCTTGCCCGACGTGCCAGGGCTCCGGCCTGACGGTTCAGCGCAAGCGCTACCGCGTCAAGGTCCCGGCCGGCGTCCACGACGGCAGCCGGATCCGCGTTGCCGGAAAGGGCGAGGACGGGCCGCGCGGAGGCCCGCCGGGCGACCTCTACGTCGTCGTTTCGGTCGCGCCTTCGCCGGTGTTCTCCCAGCGCCCCGACGGCCATCTCGAGGTCCAGGTGCCGATCACGATCCCCGAGGCCGTCAACGGCGCGACGATCGAGGTGCCGACCTTGAGTGGCACGAAGCGGATCAAGGTTCCTCCCGGCACCGAGCATGGGACCGTCCAGCGGCTGCGCGGCGAAGGCCCGCCGGAGCCGGGCGGCCGCGGCCGGCGCGACATCCACTACCGGCTCGAGATCGAGGTACCCAACGACCTTCCGCAGGAGGGCAGGCGCGCCGTGGAAGAGCTGGCGACGGCGCTGAACGGCCACGACCCGCGCGAGCGAATCCTGCGGGCCGCAAACGCGACCGCCGCAAGCGAGAACATTGACGAATGAGCTCCGAGCCGACACCCCGGCGCCAGAAGACGACCGTTCGCCTGTCGTCGAGCCGCGGCGTCTTCATGATCTCGGTCGCCGCCGAGCTGGCCGAGATGCACCCTCAGACCCTGCGGATGTATGAGGCGCGCGGGCTGATCACCCCTAAGCGCTCGCCGAAGAACACCCGGCTTTACTCGCAGGACGACGTCGACCGCCTCCGCCGCATCCAGCAAATGACGGCCGAGGAGGGCCTGAACCTGGCCGGCGTCGAGACGGTCTTGCAGATGGAGCAAGAGCTCGACCGGGCTCGCCGGGACCTCGCGAAGTTGCGAGCGCGCACCGCCGAGCTCGAGGCGAACCTGCAACGCGAGATCACGCGCCTCGAACACTCGAGCCACGCCGAGATCGTCCCCTACGGGGCCTACGACACCGAGGGCATCAAGATCCCGATCCGGCGCCGGAAGAGCTAGCGGCCGGGCGGAACGAGTAGCGATCGGCGGCGTAGCCGCTGAGGCCGCGCGTCTCGCAGGCCTCGAGCAGGCTCGGCCCGAGCGAACCGGCGGCCACGTCGAGGTCGCGGACGAGCTCGGTCGGCGCGATCAGCGTCGCCGGATGGAGGTCGAGTGAGTAGGCGTGCTCGTCGCCGGTGACCCCCTTCCCGACTACGGCCGCGTCGGTGTATGAGAACGCCGCGGTCAGGTCCTCGAGGTAGTGCTCTTCGTAGGAGTGCGCGGGGTCGACGAGCGCAACCAGGTCGCCGGTGGCCGCCCGCGCCTCGCCGCTCGACGCTTCAATCACCTCGTGCGGCGGGCGGCTTTGGCCGGCGAGTTGCTCGCGGAGCCGGCTCGGGACCTCCTGGTCGCCGACCGGCACCACCGCCGAAACGCTCGGCGGCGTGTCCCGCAGGTGCTCCGAGAGCCCGGCGCGGCGCAGGATCTGGTCGACGCGCCGGCCGTATGTGTGGTCGCGCAGGACATGGCGCATCGCGGCGTGCCCGCGGCTGCCCGCCAGCTCCGCGTCGCCGAGCAGGCTCTCGATCTGCGCCCTCGTCTCGTCCGGGTCGGTCGCGATCGAGACCAGGTCTCCGAAGACCTCGCGCAGCGCGCGCGAGTCGCCCGAGAGCACCGGGGTCGCGGTCGCCGAGATCTCGAAGGCCCGGCGCGCGCACATCGTCGGCGAGTTGACCACGGTATTGACGTTCAGGAACAACCGGTAGGCCTTGTAGGCCGTGACCATCCGCTCGTAGGGAAGCGAGCCGACGATGTGGGAGAGGTACTTCTCCGGCCACTCGAACCTCGCGCGCTGGCCCGGAGGTACACGGGCAAAGATGTGCAGGTCGAAATCGAGCGCCGGTTCGAGGATCGTCTCCATCTGCCCCCGGCGGGCGGGGTGCTTGTGGCCGATGTAGGTACCGGCGAAGGCGACGGCGTGCCGACGACCCCCGGACGGCGCGACCGGATTGTGGACGCGGGGCTGGGCGCCGAACATCAGGGTGGAGACACTCTCGTTGCCGATCGCCTCCTGGTAGGAGCCGACCAGGTTCGAGTCCGTCGTCAGGATGTGGTCGAAGAGCGCCGCCGCCGGCATGAAGGTGCTGAAGCGCGGCGGATCCTCCTTGTTCCAAAAGACGGTCGGTACGCGTCGGGCGCGGCACCAGGCGACGAGCTCACCGAAGGCCGTGGTGTGGGGCCCCAATCCGACGACGGCCTGGGCCCAGCGATCGCCGTTTCCTCGCCACGCCGACTCGACGAACAGTAGGTCGGGCGGATCGGGCTCGAGCCGCTCGAGCCAGTCCTCCGGCCCGACCTCGATCTGGCTCCACTCATAGCGGAATGCGGAGGCGCTGAACGGGTCAAGGATCGTCGCGACGCGAAGCTCCGGCCGCACCGTCGGGCCGTCAGGTAGGGGAGCGGCCTCGGGAACCTCGACGCGGAGGTCGTCGTCGGTCCCGGCCACGCTGTCGGCCGTTGTCACCAGTGACCTGACCTTGAGCTCCCCGGGGCCGGGTGCCGCGCGCGCCGCCCCCTTGTCGCGCCTCGGATCCGGCGGCGGCTCCGGCAGCCTCCGCAGCGCCTGGACGGCGGCGCTCGGGAACGCAAGCAGCCCCCGCGGCGTCCGCGCCGCCGACAGCGCGCCGCCGAGGCGTGACCAGCGGCTGCGCCGCCGCGCCGCCAGACGACGGCTTTGCTTGCGGATCCTGCGCCGCAAGCGTCGCTGCGTTCGCTCGACCCGTCGCAGCCGCCGCCCAAGACGCTCCGCTCGGCGGAGCCGCTTGCGGCGGCTCTTCCAATCCGAGCGCTGCCGGTCGAACAGCGCCTGCTCGAGCTGGGGCTGCGCCGCGACGATCACCTCGGCCGCGCGCCCGGCCGGCATCGTCCCCGGTCGGGCCAGCACCCGCAGGTAGCCGTCGACGATCTCGATCGAATCGACCGTCAGGTGCGGAGCCAGGGTTTCGACAAGGGACCCGACGTAGAGCGTCTGCCGATGCTCGTGGCGTGGGGAGTAGCCCAGCGGCGTGGCCAGCAGCACGATCGCGTCGGGCGCCGCCACGCGTGCCGCCTCGAGCAGCAGCGAATCCGGGTCGCCGAGCAGCTCCAGCGCCTCACCGAGGATGACGGTGTCGAACGCGTCGTCCGGTAGCTCGAGAGCGGTCGGGTCGCCGACGCGGAACTCGAGCCGTTGCCGCACCTCCGCAGGCTTCGCTTCGCGATCGGCGAGCGCGTAGTTGATCCGGTCTTGGCGCTGATCGATTCCAAGGACCTCGAGCCCGGACCTGGCGCACAGCATCGACGCGATTCCCTGCGAGCAGCCAAGGTCGAGCACGCGGCCGCGGGCGTTCGCAACCAGCCAGTGAATGCGGTCGCGCTGCCGCTCCTGACCCTTGGGGCGGCCCGCCTCACCCCGGAAGTGCTGGCTGATCTTGTCCTCGTTGGCCAATTGGACCCGGGTGAATATAGGGCTGTGGTCGTGGGTCGTGGCCGGCGGTCAGGACTCGCCGAGCAGACGGCCGGCCACGCCGCGGACGGTCGCGACCCCGTATCCGTGCGACGGCTGATCGTCGGTGAGAACCGCGATCGAGATCTCACGGAGGCCGCCCCGCTGGCGCAGCTCTCCCGCCTGGTGCACGAGCGCCTTGTCCGGCAGCCAACCGCCCTTGAACCGAACCGCCCAGCGGTCGCCGGCGGCGGCCGGGATGCCCCAGGCCTGGGCGGCGGTGACCGAGCCCAAGAGCCCCAGTCCAAACTCCCGGTAGCGGTGCGGCAGCAGCCGGTCGAGCTCGGCGAACAACCGCGCCATGTCCGCGGCCGTGACCTGAGAGTTGCCCCAGTGCCCGGCGATCGTAAAGCCCGTCATCCCTGCTCGCTCGGCTACGGCGACGAGGCCGGCGTCGCCGACCCGGGCGTAGATCGCATCGGCGGCGTCGTTGTCGGAGAACCTGATCATCGCGTTCAGGAGCGAGCGGGTCGCGGGTTCGATCGGGTCGCCCGCCTCGACCAGCCGGTGCAATTCAGCCGCCAAGACCATCGTCTTGACGACGCTGGCCCCGGGGTAGAGGCGATCGACGTCGCGTCCACGCAACCGACCGAGGCTGTCCACCGTTGCGAAGGAGACCAGCCCGGAACGCGCGGCCGCGTAGTCCGACGCCGACCGGATCTCGCCCGGCGCCGGCGTCGCGCCCGGACGCTCGGCGGTGAATGGCACCGGCTCCTCGCGCGAAGGCACCGAAAACTCGAGCGGGGCAAAGATCGGAATCACACCGAGAACCAGGAACAGAGCTTTCGCGGCCTTCGGGCGGACGACCGTCATTCATGGATTGTCCCGGGAACGGCACCCAGGCTGCGGTCGCCATCGCCGGCCCTGAGGTTGCCCGGCGCCTGAACCACGCGTAGATTTAAGTTGTAATGACTTAGATTTCTTGCTACCCTACTCCGACCATGCAACCGGATCGATTCACGATCAAGAGCCAGGAGGCCGTCGCCGCCGCGCAACACTCGGCGGCCGCGTCGCGCAACCCGGAGACGACCCCTCTCCATCTGCTCCTGGCCCTGCTCGGGCAGGCGGACAGCTTCCCCGTGCCCGTCCTACAGCGCATCGGAATCGACCTCGACGCGCTGCGCGAGCGGATCCAGGACCAACTGGCCGACCTGCCGGTGGTCAGCGGCGCCGACGCGCCCGAGCCGAGTCCGTCGCGAGCCCTGATCAAGGCGCTGCAGGCCGCGGAGCGTGAGGCCGCCGCGCAGGGCAGGCAGACGATCTCCACCGAGCACCAACTGCTGGCTCTGTCCCGCAAGGAGTCGGAAGTCGCCGATCTGCTTCCGGACCACGATGCCGTGCTCACGGCGATCGACGAGGTCGTCGGCCCGAACGTCGCCGACTCGCCGAACCCCGAGGACACGGCCCAGGCGCTCGAGAAGTTCGGCCGTGATCTGACCGCCGAGGCGGAAGCGGGCAAGCTCGATCCCGTCATCGGCCGCGACGAGGAGATCCGCCGCGTGATCCAGGTGCTCTCTCGCCGCACGAAGAACAACCCGGTCCTGATCGGCGACCCCGGCGTCGGCAAGACCGCGATCGTCGAGGGCCTCGCCCAGCGGATCGTGGCCGGGGACGTCCCCGAATCCCTGCGCGACCGGCGCGTGATCGCGCTCGACATCGGCTCGCTGCTCGCCGGGTCGAAGTACCGCGGGGAGTTCGAGGAGCGCCTCAAGGCCGTGCTGTCCGAGGTCCAGTCCGGCGCGGGACGGATCGTGCTGTTCATCGACGAGCTGCACACGATCGTCGGCGCCGGCGCGGCCGAGGGCGCCGTCGATGCGGCCAACCTCTTGAAGCCGATGCTGGCGCGCGGTGAGCTGCGCGCCGTCGGCGCGACGACGCTGGACGAGTACCGCAAGCACATCGAGCCGGATGCCGCCCTGGAGCGGCGCTTCCAGCCGGTGTTGGTGGGCGAACCCGACATCGGTGACACGATCGCGATTCTCCGCGGCCTGAAGGGGCGCTACGAGGAGCACCACGGCGTCCGCATCACCGACCCGGCGATCGTCGCCGCCGCAACGCTGTCGGAGCGCTACATCGCCGACCGCTTCCTGCCCGACAAGGCGATCGACCTGATCGACGAGGCAGCTTCGCGCCTGAAGATGGAAATCGAGTCGGTGCCGACCGAGATCGACGAGGTTGACCGCCGCATTCAGCAGCTCGAGATCGAGCAGCAGGCGATGCAGAAGGAGAAGGACCGAGCTTCGAAGGATCGCCTTGCCGCGATCGAGACCGAGCTTGCCGAGCTCGCCGAAACCGGGGGCGAGATGAAGGCGCGCTGGCAGAACGAGAAGAACGCGATCGAGGCGATCGAGGTCGCGAAGTCAAACCTGGCCCAGGCCGAGCGTGCCTACGACCGCGCTCAGCGCGATGCCGACCTCGCCGAGGCGGGGAGGATCAAGTACGGCCAGATCCCCGAGCTTGAGGCCGTCCTCGTGGAGCAGGAGGCGAAGCTGGCCGAGTTCCACGGCTCGGGCGCCTCGATGCTGACCGACGAGGTGACCGAACAGGACATCGCCGAGGTGGTCGCCAAGTGGACCGGGATCCCAGTTTCCCGCTTGATGGAGGGCGAGGTCGAGAAGCTGATCCAGATGGAGGAGCGGCTCCACGACCGGGTGATCGGCCAGGACGAGGCCGTCGAGGCCGTCTCCAACGCGCTGCGACGCTCGCGCGCCGGGTTGGCCGACCCGAACCGGCCGATCGGCACCTTCCTGTTCCTCGGGCCGACCGGCGTCGGCAAGACCGAGCTGGCGAAGGCCCTCGCGGAGTTCATGTTCGACTCCGAGCAGGCGATCGTCCGCATCGACATGTCCGAGTACATGGAGAAGCACGCGGTCGCCCGGCTGATCGGAGCGCCGCCGGGCTACGTCGGCTATGACGAGGGCGGGCAGCTCACGGAGGCCGTGCGCCGCCGGCCCTACGCGGTGATCCTTCTGGACGAGATCGAGAAGGCCCACACCGACGCGTTCAACGTCCTGCTGCAGATCATGGACGACGGCCGGCTGACCGACGGCAAGGGGCGAACCGTGGACTTCTCGAACGCGATCTTGATCATGACCTCAAACGTCGGATCCCAAGAGATCGCGGCGGAGACAATCGACGAGCGGATCCGCGAGCGGATCGAGTCGATCCTGACCACCACGTTCAAGCCCGAGTTTTTGAACCGGCTGGACGAGACCGTGATCTTCCACCGGCTCTCCCGCGAGGACATCAGCAAGATCGTGGAGCTCCAGGTCGAACAGCTCGCCGGCCGCGTGGCCGAGCGCGGGATCGAAATCGAGCTCACGGACGAGGCGCGGACGCTGCTGGGCAACCTCGGCTACGACCCGACCTACGGGGCCCGGCCGCTGAAGCGGGTGATCCAGAAGCAGCTGATCGACAAGCTGGCGCTGAAGCTGCTCGAGGGTGAGCTCACCGACGGCCAGCGCATACGGGTCAACGCCGAGGGCGGCGAACTGGCCTTCCGGCCGGCTCCCAGCCCCGTGGCGAGCGCCGCCTAAGCTTCCCCCGAGTGAGGTTCAGGCGACGAGGTCGACCGGTTCGGCTCCTCTCGACGGGCAGCATCCCGCCGGAGATGGGTGGCAGCAAGAGAGGCGGCGTCGCCACCTTTCACGGAGCGTTGCTGGAGGAGCTCGCAAGCGACCCGCAGCACGGGATCGAGGTTGCCGGGGTGTTCGTTCTGCCGCCCGACGAGCTTGACCCGGAGAGGATCAGTGACTGTCCGGCGCCGCTGCTCGGGCGGATTCCACGGCACCCCAATCGCCGGCACCCGCGCATGCTTCGCCGCGCGAACCCCGACGTGGTCCTCTTCAACCACGTGACCAATCGCAAGGTCGCGCGATGGGCGAAGCTCCACCGCAAACTGGCGCCGGCGGTGCCGGCCATCGGCGTCGTCCATTCCTGGCATCCGGTCACGCAGTTCGACAGCGACGGTGCTCGGCGACGCCTGGAGTTCGCGCAGCAGGGCATCGATGCGGTGCAGGCACTCTGCTTCGGCTCCTCGCATTGCCGGGCGGAGGGCGAGGATCTGGGCGCCGCCTATCCGCCGCTGGTCGAGGTGATCCACTATCCGCTGCAGCATGCGTATCTGGCCCCCGCGGACGTCGTCGGGGTCCAGCGACGCGGGGTCGCCTACCTGGGTTCGCTGATCCCGCGCAAGAACGTGTCCGCGTTGATCGAGGCGATCGCAACGCGCCCTGGGCTGGAGCTCACCGTCGCCGGCGAAGGCGTCGACGAAGCGGAGTTGCGCGCGCTGGCGAGCCGTCTCGGAATAGCTGACCGAACGAGGTTCGTCCGCCACTTTCCGGTTGACGATCACGCTGGGCGGATGCGCGAGCTCCTGCTCGGCTCCGAGGTGCTCTGCCTCCCGAGCACGAGCGAGTCCTTCGGCCTCGTGATGATCGAAGCACTGGCCTGCGGCACCCCCGTCGTTGGGTTCGCACCCACCCTGGCCGAGATCGAGGACCGGATGGGGATGTCCTGCGGCGCCGGGCTGGCCACGGTCGGCCCGGCGGCGATCGCCGCCGGGATCGAGCGGGTCCTGGCCCGCGACTGGGATCGGGCCGAGCTGCGCCGGCGATGCCTACAGGCGTTCGCTCCCGGACCGGTCGCCGGGCGCTACGCGAAGCTGATCAGCGCTCTAGCGGGCGACCGATAGGCTGGTGGCAGGCGGGGGTGCGAGCCCAATCGAGAGGAGCGAGATGCCGACTTACGTGATGTTGACCAACCTGACTTCGGACGGGGTCAGGACGCTGAAGTCGAACCCGGGACGCGTCCAGGAGGTGAACAAGGAGGTCGAGGCGCTCGGTGCGAAGGTCGTAGACCAATGGGCGACGCTGGGGCGATTCGACTTCATCACCGTCGTCGAGGCTCCGGACCCGGAGACGATGGCCAAGGTTTCCGTCGAGCTCGGCTCGCGCGGAACGATGACCAGCGAAACGCTGGTTGCTGTGCCCACTGACGAGTTGGTCAAGAACATCTAGGCCGGAGCGGCGCCGAGGCAGGATGAGACCGTGAGGATCCTGATCGTCGGCGCCGGCGGGCGCGAGCATGCGATCGCTCGCGCCCTCGGCCGCTCGGACGAAGCGGGGGAGCTGCTCTGCGCCCCCGGCAACGCCGGGATCGCCGCGGATGCGCGCTGCCTCGAGATCGGGGCAGAGGATGTGGCCGCCCTGGTGAGCGCCGCGCGAAGCGAGGCGGTGGACCTGGTCGTAGTCGGGCCCGAGGCCCCGCTCGTGGCCGGCCTGGTCGACGCGCTGGCCGAGGCCGGAATCGCCGCCTTCGGGCCGAGCGGCGAGGCCGCTCGACTCGAGGGCTCGAAGGTCCACGCCAAGGAACTGATGGCGGCCGCCGGAGTGCCCACCGCCGCCCACGCGGTCCTGCGCGACCGCGACCAGGCCCTGGAGCACCTTGCCGCGGCCTCATGCCCGGCGGTGCTGAAGGCCGACGGTCTCGCGGCGGGCAAGGGCGTGATCATGTGCGCGACCGAGAGCGATGCGCGTGCGGCGCTCGACGTGTTCTTCACCGAACGGCGCTTCGGGCAGACGGAGGTTGTCTGGGAAGAGCACCTGGAGGGCGAGGAGCTCTCGCTGCTGGCGCTCTGCGACGGCACGAACGTGCTGCCCCTGGCTCCGGCCCAGGACTACAAGCGGATCTTCGACGGCGACCAGGGCCCGAACACGGGCGGGATGGGCAGCTATTCGCCGGTCCCCGGCGTCGGGCCGGACCGCGTCGAGGAGATCGCCGACCTCGTCCACCGGCCGATCGTCGAGCTGATGGCGGGCCGGGGCACGCCGTTTCACGGCGTCCTCTACGCCGGGCTGATGATGACCGCGGCGGGGCCCAGGGTGCTCGAGTACAACGTCCGCTTCGGCGACCCGGAGACGCAGGCGGTGCTGCCCCGGCTCCGCTCCGACCTGGCGACGCTGTTCCTGGCGAGCCGGGAGCCGGGCGGGCTGGAAGGCGCCTCGGCGGAGTTCTCCGACGACTGGGCCGTGACCGTCGTGCTCGCCTCGGCCGGCTACCCGGCCTCGGCGTCGAAGGGCGACGTGATCTCGGGGCTCGACGAAGCAGGCGCCCTGGACGGGGTCGAGATCACGCACGCGGGAACCGCGCTGGACGGCGAGGGGCGGATCGTGACCGCCGGTGGGCGCGTGCTGGGCGTGACCGGGTTCGGCCGGGACGCCGGCCAGGCGCGCGACCGTGCCTATGAGGCCGCCCGGATAATCAGCTTCGAAGGCATGCAGATGCGCGAGGACATCGCGCGGCGCGCGGTCGAGCGCGTCGCGGGCTAGTTTCCGGTGCCAACCCGAAAGGAAGACGAAGACCCGATGGAGAAAGCGGAGCCCGAAGGGGCGCCAAAGCCGGAGGCCGATACCTCTACCGAGACCGCGATCGTCGATCCGATGCCCGAGGTCGAGGCCGCGTTCGAGGAGATCGAGGTCGACGCACCCCGGGTCGGGATCATCATGGGCTCGAAGAGCGACAAGCCGAAGATGCAACCCGCGGGCAAGGCGCTCCAGGATGCCGGCATCCGCTACGAGGTCCGCGTGATGAGCGCGCACCGGGATCCGGAGAAGGTTCGTGAGTACTGCCACGCCGCGCGCATGCGGGGCATCAAGGTCCTGATCGCCGGCGCCGGCATGTCGGCCGCGCTGCCGGGCGTCGCCGCGGCCCACACTGATCTGCCGGTGATCGGGGTGCCGATATCCGGCAAGAACCTGGGCGGCATGGACGCGCTGCTCTCCGCGGTGCAGATGCCGCCCGGCGTGCCGGTCGGCTGCGTGGCGATCGACGGGGCGAAGAACGCCGGACTGCTCGCTGCCAGAATCATCAACGCGTGATCCCGAGATACACCCGGGAGGAAATCGGTGCGGTCTGGACCGACCGGCGCCGGATGGAGGGCTGGCTCGCGGTCGAGCTGGCCGCCACCGACGCCTGGGCGGCGGCAGGGGTCGTGCCCGCCGAGGCGGCCGCGGCCTGCCGCGAGCGCGCTGCCTTCGACGTCGGGGCCGTCGCGGAGCGGGAGCGGACGACCAACCACGACGTGGCGGCGTTCATCGACGTGGTCGCCGCCTCGATCGGGGAGGAGGGGCGCTGGATCCACTACGGGCTCACCTCGTCCGACGTGCTGGACACCGCGCTCGCGCTTCAGATCCGCTCCGCCGGCGAGATCCTGATCGCAGGGGCGCGCGCATACCGCGACGCCCTGCGCGACCGGGCGCTGGAGCACGCCGAGACCCTGTGCGTCGGGCGCACGCACGGCATCCATGCCGAGCCGACCACCTTCGGCCTGCGCCTCGCGAGCTTCGCGTTCGAGGCGGACCGAAATGCCGGGCGCCTCGAGGAGGCGTTCGAGGCGGCGGTCGTGGGCGCGATCTCCGGGGCGGTCGGCACCTACGCGTCGGTCCCACCGCGGATCGAACAGCGGGTCTGCGAGGCGCTCGGAATCCGCGCCGAGGACGCTTCCACCCAGGTCGTGCCGCGCGACCGGCACGCCCAGCTGCTTGGCGCGATCGCGCTGGCCGGAGCGGGGCTCGAGCGGTTCGCAACGGAGGTCCGCAACCTCCAGCGAACCGAGATCCGGGAGGTCGAGGAGCCGTTCGGCAAGGGCCAGAAGGGCTCGTCGGCGATGCCTCACAAGCGCAACCCGATCACCTCCGAGCGGATCACCGGGCTCGCGCGCCTCCTGCGCGGGTACGCGCAGGTCGGGCTCGAGAACGTCGCGCTCTGGCACGAGCGCGACATCTCCCATTCCGGAGCCGAGCGGGTGGTCCTGCCCGACGCGACGATCACGCTCGACTACATGCAGCATCTGGCGACGCGGGTCGCGCGGGAGATGAGCGTGAACGACGACCGGATGCGGGCGAACCTCGACCTCACCCACGGCGCGATCTTCAGCCAGCGCGCGCTGACCGCCCTGGTCGAAGCGGGAACCAGCCGCGACGACGCATACCGGCTGGTGCAGGAGGCGGCCCAGGCCGCATGGGACACGGGCATGCCGTTTCGCGAGCTGCTTGCAACCGCAGCTCCGGATCTGGATCTCGACGTTGTCTTGGATTTCCAGGCGTACCTCGAGCACGTGCCCGAGGTGATCGCCCGCCTCGAGGCCATCGGTTGAGACTCCCCTCGCGCGCATCCCTGCACGAGCACCGCGCCGCAACCCAGGAATGGCTGACCGAGTTCAACCGCGGCCGCGCGGGCGACGACCTCGCCTGGATCGGCCTGCCCACTCTTGCCGCGATGTTGCAGAACCGGGGCCTCGAACCGATCGCGGCCCGGCCCCTGGAGCCGGAACGCCGGGCTTCCTTGCTCGAGCGAAGCCACCCCGCCGCGGTCGGCGGATGGAGCGCCGCCGGGGACCTGCTCCTGCTCGCCCAGACGGAGAATCAGCGCCGTGTCCTGATCCCGATCGCGGAGCGTGTGGGGCCGGTCGAACCCGTGCCGGAGCACCAGCCCACGCCGGAACTCGACCGGGATCTTGCCGCCAGGGCGATCGAGCTCGCCGATGACCTCGTCGCGAACGCGCGGGAGGCGTCGATTCAGCTGCCGGCGGAACCCATCGTCCTCTATAGGACGATGCTCCGGGCGGCTCGCGCGCTCGTCGCCTGCGGAGCGATGCTCGAGGCCGTGCAACCTAAGGGCGTCGTGGTCGCCACGGCGCACAGCAACGCACCGCGCGCACTGGCTCTCGCCGCCCGTCGTGGCGGCGTGCCCTCCGCCTACGTCCCGCACGCGCCGCTGATCGCAAACCTGCGACTCGCCGACCTGCCCGTGGACGTCGCCGCGCTTCGCGGGCCGCTGGAGCTCGAGCGTTACGTCGCAGCCGGCGCGAGCGGGGACGGCCTGGTCGCGATCGGCAACCCGGCGGCTCCACCCCCCGCAAGCGTCTCGACCCGGGTCGGCGCCGAGGGGTTGCCGGCATTCGCCCTCCCGACCGACGATGACTGGGAGCTGGAGCGGCTGGTTGATCTGGTTCACGCCGCGCTCGGTGACCGGGTGATCGCATCGCCGCACCCGAGGGCGGATCGCAAGCGACTCGCCGAGCTGCTGCCCGCCGGTTGGGCGGTCTGGGACGGTGCCACCGCGGAGCTTCTGGCAACGGGAGTCCCGGCGTTGATCCAAGCTTCGAGCGGCGCCGGCCTGGAAGCGCTCCAGCTCGGCACCCCGCTGATCGACCTCCGGTTCCCCGGCACCGCGCCGAACTATCCGTATCTGGCCGACCCGCTCATTCCGTCCGTCGCCACGGCCGTCGACCTGAGCGCTGCGGTGGCGACCGCAGTCGAGGCGCCGCCCGAGCGGCGAGCGGAGCTTCGGGGGCTGGCGCAGGGTTGGGTCGTCGCCGGCGGCGATCAGGCGGCGAAGGCCGGGGCGGCCGCACTGGAGCGGTCGATTGCGGCGGGGCCGCGCGGGGCGGCCATCTGGGACTCGTGGAGCGCCCCCGCAGGTTCAGCGCGGTAGCTGCTCGACCGTTTCGCGCATCACCGGCCAGGTCTCCTCGATCTCCTCGACCGCACGTGCGGTCGCGGCGAAGTCCGCACCCTCCTCGCGGGCCAGGGCTTTGTCGAGTGACTTGGCCAGGCCGGGAGCACCTGCCCGGAGCCGATGAGGATCATTCAGCGTCACGGCCTGGCCCTCGCCCCGCCCATCCTCGGCCACGAGCAGCGAGGGGCGGCGGAAGCTGAGCATCGCGAGGTGGGCGTGGACCCGGTAGCCCACGTGCAGATCGGCGTCGCGATACGAATCGACAAGGTCGCCCTCACCGCTCGCGTCGACCACGCGGTACCCCAGCGCCCGGGCGGCCGTCGCGGTCGCGCGGCGCTCCACCGTGGACGTCTCCGCAGCGACCTCCTTGCGCTTTCGCATGCCCCTGTGAAACACGCACCAGCGCTCGGCGTCGGGATGGCGGGCGCGAAGCACGCGCATCAAGGCAACCGCCTCGCGCAGTCCGCCCGGCCTTCGCTTTGCCGGCGGGGTGAAGATCACGCGGTCGATCGCAGAGGGCGGTTCGAAGGGCTGTCCGAGCGAATCCAGGTCGTACCAGGCGACGCAGCCCGTGCGTCGCACGTCGCCGACCGCGATGCTCTCGAGGAGCGCCAGCGAGAGATCGTCGCGGACCCCGCTCCAGCCGATCCGCGAGTGGATCTCGCGCAGGGCCTTCACGCTGCGCTCGGTGAAGAAGCGCTCGGGTCGCGAGGCGTAGACCCCGGACCAGCCGAGTGCCAGCGGCAAAACCGGCGTCGGATGCTCTTCGAGGCGCCGCACGAGCGGGAAGATCCGTGGGTAGAAGCTGGGCGCGAGGCCCGGGCCGCCGCACAGAACCACGGCGTCCGCTCGGTCGAACAGCCCTTCCTCGACCCGCTCCCAGCGCGGATGAACGGCAAGCTCGTGTTCGGGGAGGAGGTGTCGCAGGATCGCGAGGCCGCGGTCCCGAATCAGAAAGTCTCCGGCGTTTGCCTTGGCGCCATGCAGGACAAGGATCACGCCTGCTCGAGATCCTCCGCGGCGAGGATCGCGCCGCGGCGCAGCTCGCGGCGCGTGCGGCGGCCCACCACGCGCTCGAGCTCGAACGGCGCCAACCCGGTCCCGGGGCGCTTGAAGCCGAGGTCCTCGGCGCTCAGCACGGCACCCGCCTCGACGTCGCGCTCGAGGACGATCGATCGGCGTGCGCTCAGCCGCGCCGGCCGCTCGGACTCCCGCACGCCGATCCATGACTCGCCGCGCAGCCGCGCCCCGCGCTCGCAGGAGCGGACCAGCTCGGCCAGCTCCGGCGGATCGACGCTGATCGCGTGATCGGGTACGTCGGGCAGCGACTTGTCGAGCGTGTAGTGCTTCTCGATGCAGACGCCGCCCAACGCCGCGGTCAGCCAGCCGCCCTCAGGCCCGAGGGTATGGTCGGAGAACCCGCAGAGATACGGCTCGAACTCGGAGCGGAACGTCTCGAGCCGGGCGAAGTGCGCATCCTCGTCGGGGGTCGGGTAGGTGAGCGTGCAGGCCAGGAGCACCAGCCGGTCGGGCCCCAGGCCGGTCCACTCGACGGCTCGGCTGACCTCCTGCGCCGTGGCCGCGCCGGTTGACAGCAGCATCGGCTTGCCGGTCTGCGCGACGGCCTCAATCAGCGGCCGATGGGTCAGATCGCCGCTGGCGACCTTGTAGATCGGTACGTCGATCGCCTCCAGGGCCTCGATCGCCGCAAGGTCGAACGGGGTTGCGAAGAACGCGATGCCGAGCTCCCGGCAGGCGGCGGCGACCTCCCCGTAGTCGGCGTAGTTCAGCCGGTCGGAGCGCTGAAACGCCTGGTGCTGGGTCTCGGTTCCAAGCTGGTCCCCCCAGTACTTCGGAGAATCCGGGACGCTGATCGAGTCGGCCTTGTAGAGCTGAAACTTGACCGCCCAGGCACCCGCCGCGGCCGCTTGCCGAGCGAGCTCGATCGCACGCTCGACCGAATTGTTGTGATTGACCCCCGCCTCGGCGATCACGCGGCAGGCCCCTTCGCGGAGCGGCTCGTGGCCGGCGACTTCGACCTCGGTCGGCATCAGCGCAAGGCTACGCGCTCGCGCATGCTCCATCTCTAGATTCCCAGCAGCAGAGCCCGGATCCGGTGCGCGATCCGGGCTGCTCCCAGCCCGTCGATCGAGGCCCGCAGCCGCCCGCTCAGCTCCCGTCGCAGCTCGGCGTCGCCCAGCAGCCGTTCGACCGTCTGGACGATGTACTCGTCCTCCGCCAGGGATCCGATGCCCAGGAAGACGACGCCCGACTCATAGCCCAGGTGCGCATGGGTCGCCTCGCGGGCGTTCGCGGCGAGGACGACCACCGGAGTCCCGGTCGCCGCCGCCTCGTACACCGTGCGACCGGCGGACGTGATCGCCAGGTCGGCCGCCATCAGCTCCTCGGCCATGCTCACCTGCTCCGAGGCGACATCGACCACCTCCGGGAAACCCTCGCGCGAGCCGGCCGGGCCGGTGACCACGCGGACCTCCTGGGAAAGCGCGCCCGCCAACAGGTTCGCGCAGCGCAGCGCGAGGCCGGCGGGGTCGGTCCCGCCGAAGGTGATCAGGACGCGTTTCGGATCCGCGCGGATCTCCTTCGGCGGCAGGTCGAAGAACTCCGAGCGCAGCGTCGCGTAGCGCGGCCCCCAGGCGGACCCCTCGCCGGCATCGTCGCCGATCGGGTAGAGCGCGTTGACCACCCAATCGGCGAACCGCGCGCCCGGGCCGAGGTCCTCGACGTTCACGACCTTGAACCCCAAGGCGCGCTCGGCCAGGATGTCCTGCTCCTCGGTGTCGAGGACGTCGTTCACGACGAGGTTCGGGCCTGGGCCCGAGAGCTCCCGAAGGTCAGCGCTCAGGTCGCGCTCCTCACGCCACCGATAGCCGTACCGGTCGAGCAGCTCGGGGACGAACTCGTCACAGTCGCGAAGCAGGAACCGCAGTTCGTGGTCCGCAAGCTCGTCGGCGAGTTGCAGGCAGTGGTGCAGGTGGCCGCTGCCGACCTTTCGGTTCGCCTCCACCCTGAACACGACGGAGCCCCTGGCCAGGCTCATCCGCGCGGCGATCAGGTCCTCGGCAGTGTCGATGTCGAGGCCCTCCTCGACTTCGACCTCGAACGGCAGGTGCTGGTCGGAGACGATCCGCCGGCTCGCCCGCAGCCCGCTCGCCCGCGCAAGCTGGATCCCGCCCGTTTCGCGCAGGACCGGGTGCTGGGCGAACTGCCGGTTGACCCGCTCGCCGAACAGCGGCCGGGCGCCGGCCGCGGGTTCGCCTTCCTCGAGCCAGAAGTAGTGGGGCTCGCGGATCACCGAAGCCAGCGACGCGGCATCGCTGGCGACGAAGTGCTGCACCGCGCGGCGGATCGTGTCGGCGCGCAGCAGCGGCGAGGTCGGCTGGAAGACCCCGACGATGCCCTCCCAATCAAGCTCGTCCGCAACGTGCGCCGCCAGATCGGAGATCGTCGCCTCCGGGCCCGCCAGCTTTGCCGGCCGGGGCTCGACCTGGAAGCCGTGGAGAGCGGCCCAGCGGAGGATCTCGGTGTCGTCGCTCGACAGCAGGAGGCGCTCGGCGACCCCGGCCTCCGCGACCGCCCTCAGCGTGTGCGCGATTAGCGGCCGCCCCGCGAGCGAGCGCATGTTCTTGCGCGGCACCCCACGACTGCCGCCGCGCGCCGGCACGATCGCCAGCAGCTCGTTATCTCCGGCCATCGCCGGCGCAGTCTGACAGGACGTGCCTGGAGCTCACGGGTGACGGCTTGCGCCGGTCCGGCGCAGGCGGCGCCTGAGCCGGCGCCATCGGCGGCGCGCCCAGCGGCGCGGTGGGCCGCGACGGCGGGGCGTGGGCAGGGGGTTGCGGTTCGTCGGCTCGAGCGGCAGGTACTGCGAGAGCCAGCGGTACCGGTCGCTGTCCGGCGCCAGCGGCGGGCGCATGTCCTCGAGGAACCGTTCGCGGTTGAACCACGAGTGATAGTGCACGCTCACGAGATCGGCCAGCTCCAGGGACCGCTCGGGCTCGGGGAGCAGCGCCCGCAGGGCGAGATTGTGGTTGTAGCGACGATCGAGCTCGCAAACCGTGGCGGGTCGCCGGGCCAGCACCGCGGCCAGGGAGAGCTGATCGACGTGGAGGATCCCGTAGTCGGGGACGTGGCCGGTCTCCAGCAGGCGCGCGAGGAGCTCCAGCCACTCGTGGGCGAGCCGAGCCTCGCGCCGGAACACGATCAGCCCGCCGTTCCAGAACGCGCGCAGCCGCCGGCCGTCGATCAGCGCGGTCATATACGGCTCCTCGGTCACCCCGGCCAGTTCGTACAGCCGCTGCCAATAGGGATCGAATGGATCACCCGGTCCGGCGCTCTTCGGCCCCCGTGCACGGCCGTGGTAGTACGGCGCGGTGCCGGCCGCGATCATCTCGCTTGCGAGATCGAAGTCCGCCGGCTCCGAGAGGAAGACCTTGTCGCTGTCGGCCCAGACGATCACCTCGGCGTCGAGATGGTCCTCGGCCCAGACCATCGCGTAGGTCGTGTTGGCATGGACGTAGTCGTGGTGGTCGCGGTTCAGGACCTCCTCGTGGACGGTCACGTCGAGCTCGCTCAGCGCGGCGTAGGTTTCAGGCGCCAGCGCGGCGCCGGCCCGCAAACGAAAGGCGTGAATCTGTGCCTCGGCATAGGCGCCGGCCCAGCGCCTGATCGAGCGCGCGAGAAGGATCGACTGCTGCTCGAGCGGGCCCGCCTCGACGCAGAGCAGGAAGGCGAGGCTTTGACGGGTCTCCGGTGTCACCGTGGCTAGGTTACGCAGGCATGTGGAAGCCAACGCGGCGACGCCACGCCAGCGAGACGCCAGCCGATAGTCCGCGTGTCGAACCCGTCCACCCGGTGGTGGCGGAGGTGCGCAAGCAACGCCTGACGTACGTCCCCAAGCAGGCCCTGAACGACCTGTTCGAGGCCGCCGTCGCCGCCGATCGCGCCGATCGCGCGGGCGTCTTCATCGAGGCCGGCTGCGCCCTCGGCGGGTCGGCGCTGGTCCTCGCCCAGGCGAAGGACCCGGCGCGCCCGCTCTTCGTCCACGACGTCTTCGGCATGATCCCGGCACCCTCGGAGGCCGACGGCGACGATGTCCACGAGCGCTACTCAAAGATCAGGTCCGGCAGCTCGCCCGGCCTTGGCGACGACACCTACTACGGCTACCAGCCGGACCTGATCGCCAAGGTCCGCGAGAACTTCGAGCGCTTCGACCTGCCGCTCGAAGCGAACGCAGTGCGCCTGGTCAAGGGGCTCTTCGAGGACACGATCGTCGGCGACGAGCCCGTTGCCCTGGCGCACATCGACGGCGACTGGTACGAGTCCGTGCGGACCTGCCTCGAGCGGATCGGACCGCGACTCGTGCCGGGCGGCTTGGCGGTCATCGACGATTACGACATGTGGTCGGGCTGCACCCGGGCGGTCGACGAGTTCCTCGCCAAGCACCCGGACCGGTACCGCACCATTCGCCGGGCGCGGCTTCAGATCGAACGGGTCTGAGCGGCGCTCGCGGCCTCGACGTCCGCGGCGCAGGCCTCTTGCCAAGCGGCGCGGACCGCATCCTCGTCGTCGCCGCGCAGGATCGAATCAAGCGCCGCCTGCAGCTTGTCGCAGATCCCTCGCTGCATCGCGGCGAAGGCCGCGTCGTCGATCTCGATCAGTCCGTCGAAGCGGATGTCGTCCTCCGCGTGGGGGCGGAACCGGACCTCCACGCCGAGGGCCCGGGCCGGGAGGTAGCAGTGCAGCCGCGAGGTCTCCACCCGACGGTAGGCGCTGCGGTAGCCGTCGAGTTGCTCAGCAGCACGCACGAGGTTGGCCGCCAGCGGGGCACCGCGGATCTCGAGGCTCGAATGGGCAAGGACGACCCCGCGCTCGCCGGGGTCGAGCTCGTGCTCGCCTCCGCCCCGCACCTCGACCAGGGCAACGGGCGCGTCGGGTCCGGGTTCGGGGCCGGGGCCGAACAGCAGGTCCACGGTGGTGGTCAGGCAACCGCTGAAGAACGCCGGCACGTCCAGCGCCTGGAGGCGCCGCACGGTGGTCCAGTCCCGGCAGCCGATCGGCGCGTGCTCCCGGAGGTAGTCCACGGCCTGCGCGGACAACGCCTCCGGCCGGTTGACGTGGAAGGAGATGAAGAGCGGCCGCAGGTTCGGGTGGAAGGGCAGGTCGTAATGGGTCCTGAACCAGCCATGCATGTACCAGCCGAAGGCGAGCATCCACGTGCCCTCGGGCACCTCGTCGAGCGTCGACGCGTCGCGGTTCACCGCCACGAGTGTCACGTCGCCCTCCCCCTCCGCAAGCTCCCGCGCCGCTGGCACCCGCGCCTGGAGCGCGCTCAGCTCGGCGACGAGGTTCGCGTCGCCCCGGAAGCGCACTCCGGGGCGACGGACCAGGTGACCGATGCTGGCGAGCGTCTGGATGTAGTCGCCGACGTTGGCCGAGGTGCGGCGGTAGTCGGGGAACTGATAGTCCAGCACGGCGACCGCAACACCGTCCGCGGGCCTTGCCGCGGTCCGCGTTCCCGCTCGCATCCGCTCGATCCACCGCTCGAGCCAGCGTCTCTCCGAGTCCACGTCGGGCGCAACTGGCCCGGCCTCGTTCTGGATGCGCTCCAGCACCCGCATGGCCAGTTCCAGCTCGCCGTAGGCCGTGGTATGTCGCGCGAGGTCGAGCCAAATTCCCGGGTCCCTGCCCTCGGAGGTGGCCAGCGCGGCCTCGCAGGCGGCGATGGCCGAAGCCTCCCCGGCGGCAAGCTCGACTGCGACCAACTCCGGCAACGCAAGGCGCACGGCCGTCGCGCGCGGCAGGCCCTGCAGCTGCTCCTCGGCCTTGGCCAGGCGCCCGTACTCGACCGCGATCACGGCCGCTGCGGCTCGTGCAGCCTCGTTCAACGGTCCGATGCCCCGAGCCGCCCGCATGATCAGGCGGGCCTGCCCGAGGCCCTGCCGCCGAGCGAGCCCACGCACGCTCGCGACGACGGCGTCCGGAGCGGGGGCTCCCGCGGTCAACTCTCGGGCCAGGATCTCCGCGGTGGGCTCCTCGCCGGTGAAGGCGGCCAGCTCCTCGGCCGTGGGCGATCGGGCAATCGTCAGCCGGTCCTCCTCGAGGACCGAGCGCAACAGCTTCCTGAACGGCCGCTTGGGGGAACGAGCCTCCAAGCTGGGCATTGTGACTAGGTGCGCCGCTCCAGCACCGCCAGCGTGCCGCCGGCAGGGGACATCGTCACGTTGCGCCGGATCGGCCGCTCGGGCTGATCCGAGCCGGCCCGCAGGTCGCACGAGCGCAGGATCGTCTCCAGCGCGACCCGCATCTCGAACTGGGCGAAAGCGGCGCCGATGCAGCGCCGGGTGCCACCGCCGAACGGGATCCAGGAATAGGTCTCGGTCTCCGCCTCGAGGAAGCGCTCCGGCCGGAAATCCCGGGCCCGCGGATAGAGATCCTCGCGGGTGTGGGTGAGCAGGATCGCGGCCATCACGACCGCGCCGGTGTCGAGGTCATAGCCGCCCAGCGTGGCGGGCTCGCGCAGCTCGCGGCCCGTGAATGGCACGACCGGGCGCAACCGCAGCGACTCCTCGATCACGGCGTCGAGGTACTCCTGCTCGCCGGCTCGTACCTCGTCGGTCAGCCGCAACTGCGCATCCGGCCGGCGGAACAGGAGGTCAAACGTCCAGGCCAGCGCCGTGGCCGTGGTCTCGTGCCCGGCCAGCAAGAGCGTCATCAGCTGATCGCGCAGCTCGGCGTCCTCCATCCGCGACCCGTCGTCGAATCGTGCGGCGACCAGCATCGAGAGGATGTCGTCGCGCTCAGCGAGCCCCGGATCGGCCCGGCGTTCGGCGATCTCGGTCGCCAGCAGCTCGTCGATCCGCTCGCTCACGGCGGCCAGGCGCCGGTAGACGGGGGTGCGGCGCAGGCCAGGGACGATGAAGCCGAGCGCCCGCGGCGTCGCCGTCGCCCCGAGGATCTCGACCAGCGCCGCGCTCAACTCGTCGCGGCGGCGGTCGTCCTCGATCCCGAAGACCGCCCGCAGGATCACCTCGAGCGTGATTGCCTGCATGCTGGGGTGGAGCGGGAACGGCTCGCCCAGCGGCCAATCCGCGATCGCCCGCTCGGTCGCACCTGCGATCACCTCCTCGTAGGCGCGCATCCGCTCACCGTGGAAGGGGGGCAGCATCAGCTTCCGGCGCCGAAGGTGCTCCGAGCCCTCCTGGAGCAGCAGCGAACCGGGGCCCAGCAGGGGCTTGAGGATGATGTTGCGCCCCGGAGCGATCGTGTTGACGCGATCCGCTCCGAACAGTCGCTTCAACGACTCGGGGTCGGAGACGAAGGTCAGCTCGCCGGGGCCGTAGACGCTGGCGTGGAAGGTCTCGCCAAGCGCGGAGCGCCAATGCTCCATGAACGGGCCAGGACGGGCCAGGAAGCGAAGCGTCTGCACCGCCTTCGGCAGCGGGATCCTCGGGGGGGTTGCGACGGCCTGCCGCGGCCGTCGTTCGCCGCTACCGCGTTCGAGCAAAGCGCTCCACCGCCGCCATCAGCTCATCGACTTTGTCGTCGGCGTCGGCCGATCCCCGCTCGATCGCGCCGCGCACGCAGCGGTCGGTGTGGTCCGCCAGCAACCGCAGGCCGACGCCGTCAAGCGCCTTGGAGATCGCGCCGAGCTGAGTCAAGACGTCGATGCAATACGCCTCGTCGGCCACCATCCCCTTGACGCCGCGGACCTGGCCCTCGATCCGTGCCAGGCGCTTGAGGATCGCGTCGCGGTCGTTGATGTAGCCGGGTTCTGTCTCAGCCTTGCTCATCTCGGGGACTATATACCCTCCAGGGGTATGAGCCGCGATCGATTCTCAGCCGGAGGCGCTGTTAGCATCGGATCGACCTTGGCCACCGCGCTCGCAGACCTCCAGCTCGTCGCCTCGGGGAAGGTGCGCGAGATGTATGCGATCGAGGATGACCTCCTGATGGTCGCCTCGGATCGGATCTCCGCCTACGACGTCGTCCTTAAGACGCCGATCTCCGACAAGGGGGCCGTCCTCACCCGGATGTCCGTCTTCTGGTTCGAGACGACCGGCCACGTCTGCCCGAACCACATGATCAGCGACGACGTCCCCGCCGAGGTCGCCGGACGCGGCCTGCGGGTGAAGCGGCTCGAGATGTACCCGGTGGAGTGCGTGGTGCGCGGCTACCTCTCGGGCTCCGGCTGGCGCGAGTATCGCGAGTCGGGGTCGGTCTGCGGGATCGAGCTGCCGCCGGGCCTGACCGAGTCGGCGAAGCTGCCGGAGCCGATCTTCACGCCGGCCACCAAGGCCGACGTCGGCGACCACGACGAGAACATCTCATTCGAGCGCGCCGTCGAGGTGACCGGCGACAGGGCCCTGATGGAGGCCCTGCGCGACACGTCGATCGCGCTGTATGACCACGCCGCCGCCCACGCCGCCGACCGCGGGATCATCATCGCTGACACCAAGTTCGAGTTCGGAGCTTCGCCCGGGGCCGAGGTCGTGCTCGCCGATGAGGTGCTGACGCCCGACTCGTCCCGGTTCTGGCCCGCCGACGCCTACGAGGCTGGGCGGTCGCAGGCCTCGTTCGACAAGCAGTACGTCCGGGACTGGCTCGACCAGTCCGGGTGGGACCACTCGCCACCGGGGCCGGAACTCCCCGACGACGTCGTCGCCGCGACGCGCGACAAGTACGTCGAGGCCTACGAGCGCATTACCGGACGGGACTTCTGATTCTGAAGGCGCGGGTTCTGATCCGCCCGAAGGAGGGCATCCTCGATCCCCAGGGCAAGGCGGTCGAGCGGGCGCTGCCGGCGCTCGGATTCAAGGGAATCGAACACGTGCGGGTCGGCCGCATGGTCGAGCTCGAGGCCGACGACGCCGCCCAGCTGCCCGACCTCTGCGAGAAGCTGCTTTCGAACCCGCTGATCGAGGACTACGAAATAGTCGAGGTCACGTCGTGAGGTTCGGCGTCCTGCAGTTCCCGGGGTCCTGCGACGAGCGCGACGCCCTCGCGGCCTGCGAGCTGGTGGCCGAGGCGCGGATGGTCTGGCACGAGGATTCGGATCTCTCCGACCTCGACGCCGTGATCGTGCCCGGCGGCTTCTCCTATGGCGACTACCTGCGCGCCGGCGCGATCGCGCGCTTCGCGCCGGCGATGGAGGCGGTCGGGCGGTTCGCGGCGGAGGGCGGGCCCGTCCTGGGCATCTGCAACGGCTTCCAGGTCCTGTGTGAGGCGGGACTCCTACCCGGCGCGCTGCTCCCGAACGAAGGGCTGCGCTTCCACTTCCGCCAGGTCGAGCTCGAGGTCGCCGGCGAGTGCACCTGGACGGTCGGGATCGAGCCGGGCGAGCGCCTCTCGATACCGACCAAGCACATGAGCGGCCGTTACTTTGCGCCCGAGGGGCAACTGGACCGCCTCGAGGCAGCCGGGCAGGTCGTCCTGCGCTACGCGCCGGGCCACAACCCGAACGGCTCGTTGCGCGACATCGCCGGGGTCGCCAACGAGGCCGGCAACGTGCTGGGGCTGATGCCTCACCCCGAGCACGCGGTCGATCCGCTGACCGGCTCCGTCGCCGGTCTGCGCCTGTTCGCGGCGGTCGCGGACCGGGTTGCCGCGCCCGCCTAAGACGTCCTCTACCCTGGGCTCATGTGCCGCAACATCCGCACCCTCCACAATTTCGAGCCACCCGCGACCAAGGAAGAGGTCTCAGACGCCGCCCTTCAGTACGTCCGCAAGATCAGCGGCTCGACCAAGCCCTCGCAGGCGAACGCCGAGGCGTTCGACCGGGCGGTCGAGGCCGTGACGCTCGCGACGACCACGCTGCTGGACGAGCTCGTGACCTCGGCGCCGCCCAAAGACCGCGAGGTCGAGTCGGCGAAGCGCCGCGCCCGCGCCGAGCAGCGGTTCGCGACGGCCTGAGACGGTCCTCCTCGTCTCATAGTCTGCGGTGTCCGTGACGCCGTCGGATACCGCACCCGCAAAGCACCGCGAGCTCGGTCTCAGCGACCACGAGTTCGAGCTGATCTCTGAACAGCTGGGCCGCGAGCCGAACGACGTCGAGCTGGCGATGTTCTCGCTGCTGTGGTCCGAGCACTGCGCCTACAAGCACTCGCGGAAGCTCCTGCGCCGGCTGCCGACCGAGGGCCCCCGGGTGGTCATGGGCCCGGGCGAGAACGCCGGGGCCGTTGACGTCGGTCGTGGGTACTCGGTCGCGTTCAAGGTCGAGTCGCACAACCATCCCAGCGCCGTCGAGCCGTTCCAGGGCGCCGCGACCGGCGTCGGCGGCATCCTGCGCGACGTCTTCGCGCTCGGCGCCCGGCCGATCGCCGTGCTCGACTCGCTCCGCTTCGGCGAGCTGGAATCCGAGCGCTCGCGCTACCTGTTCGAACACGTCGTCGCCGGCATCGCCCACTACGGGAACTCGATCGGCGTGCCGACCGTCGGCGGCGAGGTCTATTTCGAGGCGCCCTACGAGCAGAACTGCCTGGTCAACGCGATGTGCGTCGGCCTCGCGCGCACCGAGGACATGGTCCGCTCTGCGGCGGCGGGCGTCGGCAACGTGGTCGTGCTGATCGGCGCCTCGACCGGGCGCGACGGCATCGGGGGGGCGTCCGTTCTCGCCTCGGCCGAGCTCGGTGACGGCGACGACGCCAAGCGCCCCAGCGTCCAGATCGGCGACCCGTTCGAGGAGTCGAAGCTGGTCGAGTGCTGCCTGGAGCTGCTCGCCGAGGGCCTGCTGGTCTCGCTCCAGGACCTCGGCGCCGCCGGGCTGACCTCGTCGGCGGCCGAGATGGCCTCCGGCGGCGGCGTCGGGATCGACGTCGACGTCGCGCGAGTCCCCCTGCGCGAGGCGGACATGGAGCCGTTCGAGGTGATGGTCTCCGAGTCGCAGGAGCGGATGCTCGCCGTGGTCGAGCCCGGGCAGGTGGAGCGCGTGACCGCGATCTGCGAGAAGTGGCAGGTCGGCCCGGCCCCGATCGGCGAGGTGACCGGGAACGGGTTGTTCCGGGTCTTGCAGGGCGCCGAGGTCGTCGGCGAGATGCCGGTCGCAGCGCTGGTCGACGGCTGCCCGCTGTACGACCTCGAGCCGGCCGAGCCGGAGGGCTGGATTTACGGGAACGCCAACACGCTGGCTGCAGACGAGCCGGCCGAGATCCTCACGTCGCTGCTCGGGCAGCCCAGCATCGCCAGCAAGAAGTGGGCCTGGGAGCAGTACGACCCCGTGGTGGGATCGCGAACCGTTCGGCGGCCGGAGTCGGCCGACGCGGCGGTTCTGAACCTGCCCGAGGCCGGGAACGCGATCGCCGTCGCGATCGACGGCAACGGCCGGCGGGTGGCGTGCGATCCGTACCGTGGGACGGTCGAGGCGGTCCTCGAGTGTGCCCAGAACCTCGCCTGCGCCGGCGCCGAGCCGCTGGGGCTGACGAACTGCCTGAACTTCGGCAACCCGGAGAAGCCGGCCGTCGCCTGGCAGCTCGACCGCGCGGTCCAGGGCCTCGCCGACGCCTGCACCGAGCTGCAGATCCCGGTGGTGGGGGGCAACGTCTCGCTCTACAACGAGACCGACCAGGGGCCGATCTATCCGACGCCGGTGGTCGGTCTGGTCGGCGAGCTGCCCGATCCCGCGCGGGCGGGCGGGCTCGCGCTCGGCGAGGGCGACACGATCGCGCTGGCCGGGCCGTTCGCTCCCTCACTGGCCGGTTCGGAGCTCGCGAAGGTGCGCGGCGAGCTGGGGGCTGGGCTACCGGGCGTGGCAATCGGCGAGCACGCGACGGCCATGCGCTTCGTGCGCGACGCAGTTCGTGCCGGCCGGGTGACAGCCGCCCACGACATCAGCGACGGCGGCTTGGCCTGCGCGCTCGCCGAGATGGCGATCGCCGGCGGGATCGGAGCCAGCTGCGACTTCGATCCCCTGATCGAGGCGCGCGGTGCGGCGGGCGAGACCGCGGTCTTCGGCGAGGGGCCGGGCGGTTACCTGCTGGCAGGCCCGAGGGCCGGGCTGGACGCGCTGGTGACCGAGGCGAGCGGCGCCGGCGTCGACCTCTGGCTCGTCGGCAGCGCCGGTGGTTCGGCGATCGAGATCTCGGCTGCCGAGGTCGAGCTCGCGGTTCCGGTAGCGGACGCCGAGCAATCCTGGCGCTCGCTCGGCTCCCGGCTGTAACCAATCCGTCTGGTTCGTCTTCGTCGGAATCGCAGCCCTCGCCGCGGCCCGCGAACCGCGAAGCCGCCGATCCGGTGGAACTAGCGAGCGCGCTCGCCTGATCAGGCGCATTTCGGGCGCATTTCGACAGCGGCCGAATCCGGGACCGCTGCTAGCCTTGTGTTTCAGGCATCCGCCTGCCTCGCCAGTCTCTGAAACGACGACAGCGAAGCCCTTATGAGTTCTCCAACGCGGCCCCAAGAGGACCGCTCACACGATCCGATTTCGGACCGCGACGGACCGCGCGACGAGTGCGGCGTGTTCGGCGTTTACGCGCCCGACCAGGAGGTCGCGAAGCTGGCCTACTTCGCCCTCTACGCGCTTCAGCACCGCGGCCAGGAGTCGGCGGGAATCGCCACCTGCGAGGGCGGGCACATCACCACGCTTCGCGACACCGGGCTCGTTTCCCAGGTCTTCGACGAGCAGAAGCTGCGCGCCCTTGACGGCGACATGGCGATCGGGCACGTGCGCTACTCGACCACAGGCGGCGGCTCCTGGGACAACACGCAGCCCGTCTGGCGCGACGATGGACGCGAGGTTGCGCTGGCCCACAACGGCAACTTGACCAACGCCGTCGAGCTCTACAGCGAGCTGACCGAACAGGGCCTCCGCTTCCGCGGAACGTCGGACTCGGAGATCATCGCGGCGCTCCTTTCGGTCAACGAACAGCGCCCGATCGAGAACGCGGTCGAAGCCGTGATGCCGCGGCTGAAGGGCGCCTACTCAACCGTGGTGATGACCAAACGGGCGGTGGTGGCCTTCCGCGACCCGCACGGCGTCCGGCCGCTCTCGCTGGGCCAGCTCGGCGACCAGTACTGCGTCGCCTCCGAGAGTTGCGCTTTCGACATCATCGGCGCCAAGCTGCTGCGCGAGGTACAGCCGGGCGAGCTGATCTCAATCGGCGAGCGCGGGATCGAGACCCGCCAGGTCGTCGAGCCGAATCGCCCCGCGCAGTGCGTCTTCGAGCACATCTACTTCTCGCGGCCGGACTCCCGGTTGGAGGGCCACGTGCTGCAGGAGGTCCGCGGCAAGATGGGCGAGATCCTCTGGCGCGAGGCGCCGGTCGAGGCCGACCTGGTGATCTCGGTCCCCGACTCGGGGAATCCCGCGGCGAACGGCTTCGCGCGCGCGGCCGGCCTGCCCAAGGACGACGGCCTGATCAAGAACCGCTACGTCGCCCGCACCTTTATCCAGCCGGGGCAAGAGCTGCGCAAGCACGGTCTGCGGATGAAGTTCAACCCGCTCCCGGAGATCCTGGCCGGCAAGCGGGTGGTCGTGGTCGACGACTCGATCGTGCGCGGAAACACCACCCGCCAGATCGTGGGCATGCTGCGCGACGCGGGAGCGACCGAGGTCCACCTGCGGATCTCGGCGCCGCCGATCCGCAACCCCTGCCACTACGGGGTGGACATGTCGACGCGCGAGGAGATGATCGCCCACAACCGGACGGTCGAGGAGATCGCCGCCGAGCTCAAGGCCGACTCGCTCGCCTACCTCTCGCTCGACGGCGTCTACGAGGCGGTCGGGACGCCGCGGGCGGTCCACTGCGATGCGTGCTTCACCGGCGAGTATCCGCTGGGCGAAGCCGATGGCGACGCGGACGGCAAGTTCGCCCTGGAAGAGATCGCCACCATCCCCGTGCGGTAGGGGCCTTCTAGTTGCCCTCCGACGCGCTCCGCAGGCACTTCGGGCATCCGGGCTTCCGCCGCGGGCAGCGCGAGGCGGTCGAGGCCGCGCTGGCCGGCCGCGACGTGCTGCTGGTGATGCCGACCGGAGCCGGCAAGTCGCTTTGCTACCAGCTGCCGGCGCTGGAGGACACCGAACGGCTGACGGTGGTCGTCTCGCCCCTGGTGTCGCTGATGCAGGACCAGGTGGCGGGTCTGGGGGACAGGGCCGAACTGGTCAACGCGCAACGCGACGCCAGCCAGAACGCCGAGTCGGTGCGGCGCGCGCTGGCCGGCGAGGTGAGCCTGCTGTACGTCGCCCCGGAGCGCTTCTGGACACCCGGCTTCGGCGAGCAGCTCAAGGGCCGGATCGGGATGTTCGTGGTCGACGAGGCGCATTGCGTGAGCCAGTGGGGACACGACTTCCGGCCCGAGTACCACCGTCTGGGCACGGTCGCGGAGCGGCTCGGCGTTCGGTCGATCTTTGCCGCGACTGCGACCGCCACGCCGCGAGTACAGGAGGACATCGTCCGGCGGCTCGGTCTCAGCGACCCGGTGCGGATCGCGACCGGGTTCGAGCGACCGAACCTGAGCTACGACGTGGTGGGGGTGCGCGGCGACCGCGGCCGCGAGAACGCGCTCTCGGCGCTGATGCGAGAGCCCGGGGCGCTGCCGGCGATCGTCTACTCGGGCACGAGAAAACGTACGGAGGCGACCGCGGAGCGGCTCACCCGCGAGCTGGGGCAGCCGGTGTCCGCGTACCACGCCGGGATGGAGCGCGAGCCGCGCGCCGAGTCCCAACGGGCGTTCATGGCGGGGGAGGCGCCGGTCGTCGTCGCCACCAACGCGTTCGGCATGGGCGTCGACAAGGCGAACGTGCGGACTGTCGTCCACGAGGCGGTGCCGTCGTCGCTCGAGGCCTACTACCAGGAGGCCGGCCGCGCGGGCCGTGATGGGCTGCCGTCGCGCTGCGTGCTGCTCGCCAACCCGCAGGACAAGGGCCTCCACGTGTTCTTCATCAACCAGACCGAGGATCCCGAGGCCGTCAAGCAGCGCTGGGCTCAGTACCGCGCGATCTGGGGCTACGTCGACGGTGAGGCCTGCCGCCGCACGGCGATCCTCAAGCACTTCGGCGACCGGACGGAGCCGCAGGCCGAGGGGCGCTGTTGCGACGTCTGCGACGGGCCGCTGTCGATTGCCCCGGCCCCGGTGCGCAAGGCGGCCGCGACCGGCGATGGCGGCGCCCGGGATGCAATCGTCGCGGTCGTGGAATCGGCGTCGCCGGCGGTCGGCCGGACGCGCGCGGTCGAGATCCTGCGCGGCGGGCGCAGCAAGGTGGTCCTCAAGTACGGCTACGACGAGCTGCCGGGCTACGCCGAGCTCAATGACTGGCGAGCCGATGACCTGCTCGCCGAGGTTGACGCCCTGATCGAGGCGGGGACCCTGCGATCGACCGGCGGCAGGTTCCCGAAGCTGGCGGTCTCGGAGGCCGAGGCGGCGTGAGGCTCCGCGTCGCGGTGCTGGCGTCGGGCGGCGGCACGAACCTCCAGGCGATTCTGGACAAGCTCCATGGCCGCGACGGGATCGAGGTGGTGGGAGTGGCCTCGGACAAACCCGCCGCGCAGGCGCTGGAGCGGGCCCGGACCGCCGGCGTCGATACGGAGGTCTTCGCCGGCTCGGCGTTCGCCGATCGCGCCGCGCGGGACCGGGCTCTGGCCGAGTGGCTCGGCGAGCGGGACGTGGAGCTGGTGGTCCTGGCCGGCTACATGCAGCTGCTCTCGCCGGAGTTCATCGCGCGCTTCGAGAACCGGATCGTGAACGTCCACCCGGCGCTGCTGCCGGCGTTTCCGGGGCTTGATGCGGTCGCGCAGGCGCTGGCTCATGGCGTGCGGGTGACCGGGGTGACCGTCCACTTCGTCGACGAAGGCGTGGACACCGGGCCGATCATCTCCCAGCGCGCGGTCCCGGTCCCGGCGGATCGGACGTGGGACACGTTGGAGGACGCGATCCACGCCACCGAACACGAGCTTCTGCCCGACGCGATCCGCCTGATCGCGGCGGGCCGGGTGTCGTTCGACCCGGCGAACCCGCGGCTCGTGGTCGTCAGCCCTGCCGCGGCTCGATAAGCAGAGCACGCGCCGCTGCGAGCGTCTCGCCGTCGGCTGTGAGCACCGCCGAACCGGCGTGGTGCTTGCGGCCGTCGACCTCGCCACGGGCGCTCAGTGTAAGCGCGCCTGGGATGACGAACCAGCCGGTCGCGGCGAATCGGCGGAGCCGACAGGTAAGGTCGGCGTCATGCCTGAGCGGATGATGGAGGAGGTCGAGGCCACCGAGGGCGGAGCTCCTCCCGCCGGTGAGCCGCTGCGCGTGCGGCGGGCGCTGATCTCCGTGTCCGACAAGACCGGGGTGGTCGATTTCGCACGTGGATTGAGCGAGATGGGCGTCGAGTTGCTGTCCACGGGCGGCACCGCGACGGCGATCCGTGATGCGGGGCTCGAGGTCACCGATGTCGCCGAGTTCACCGGGCAGGACGAGATCCTCGGCGGGCGCGTGAAGACACTGCACCCGCGGCTGCACGCGGCGCTGCTGGCAAAGCGCGACGACCCCGAGCACATGGCGACCCTCGCCGCCGAGGGGATCGAACCGATCGACCTGGTGTGCGTGAACCTCTACCCGTTCCAGGAGACGGTCGCACGAGCCGACGTCACCGAGGCGGAGGCGGTCGAGAACATCGACATCGGCGGTCCGACGATGATCCGCGCGGCGGCCAAGAACCATCACTCGGTCGCGGTCGTGGTGCGGCCTGAGAGCTACGACGCGGTGCTCGCCGAGCTCGACGCCAGCGACGGCGCGATCTCGGAGGAGACGCGGCACTGGCTGGCGAACGAGGCGTTCGCCGACATCGCCGGATACGACGCCGCGATCTCGCGTTGGTTCGGGATGCGCTACGAGGCGTTCCCCCAGTGGTGGGTCTTCGCGTACGAGAAGTTCCTCGACCTGTCGTACGGCGAGAACCCGCACCAGAAGGGGGCGCTGTACGTCGAGACCGGCGCCCGGTCACACGTGCTTGCCCGGGTGTCGAAGCTGCACGGCCGGGCGCTGTCGTTCAACAACGTCCTCGACCTCGACGCGGCGAGCAAGCTGCTGGCCGAGTTCTCGGAGCCGGCAGCGGTGATCGTCAAGCACAACAACCCCTGCGGAGCGGCGATCGCGGACAGCATCGGAGACGCCTACGAGAAGGCACTGGCGTGCGACCCGATGTCGGCGTTCGGCGGGGTGATCGCACTCAACCGGCCGGTCGATCGAGCGCTCGCGGAGCGACTCCACGAGAACTTCATCGAGGTCCTGGTGGCGCCCGGGTTCGCAGACGAAGCGCTTGCCGTACTGACCCAGAAGGAGGCAGTCCGGATCCTCCACAACACCGAGCAGCGGGGGCCGGAGCCGCGCGAGCGTGATCTGAAGAGGGTGCGCGGCGGGCTGCTGGTCCAGACGCCGGACCTGCTCGAGGAGGACCGCGAATCGATGGAGGTGGTCACCGCCGCCCAGCCGAGCGAGGAACAGTGGCGCGACCTGCTGTTCGCCTGGGCGGTCTGCAAGCACGTGCGTTCGAACGCGATCGTCTTCGCTCGAGACGGCGCGACACGCGGTATCGGCGCCGGGCAGATGAGCCGAGTGGATTCGGTGCGGATCGCGGTCGAGAAAGCCGGTGACGCGTTCGCGGGCGAATCCGAGCCGCTGGCGGGATCGGCGGTGGCGTCGGATGCGTTCTTCCCGTTCGCCGACGGCCCGCAGGGTGCGCTCGACGCGGGCGCCACCGCGGTGATCCAGCCCGGCGGGTCGAAGCGGGACGACGAGGTGATCGCCGCGGTCGACGAGCGCGGAGCGGCCATGGTCTTCACGCGTAGGCGCCACTTCCGGCACTGAGGCGGCATGCACCTGACGGGAGCACTTCGAACGGCTCCAACCCGGCGGCTCGCAGGCCTTCGTCCCACGACATGAAGGTTTGGTCGCGAATAACGAGCCCGTCCCGCACGGTGACTAGCTGCGCGATCGCCTGATCCAGCACCACTCCGCTACCGCGTCCGCGTGTGCGCCAGAGCCCAAGATTGAGCAAGCGGTTACCGAGGTCGAGCATGTAAAGGGGCTCCAGCTCAGAGCCCCATACCTCGAAGAGCTTGTTCATCGCCTCGATCCTTCCCTCGAGGCCCCGGAAGGAGGCAGGTAGGCCTAGCGTCTGCATCGCGGGCGGAAACTCGAACAGGGTGTCAGACGCGAAGAGCAGAAAGTTGAGCTCGAAGTCCCGCCGCTCGAAGGAGGCCCAGCCCGAGTCAACTGCCCGCCGCAGGAGCAGCCGCCTCAGTCGCGAGCGAGGATCGAGGCGAAAAAGGCGTGGGGCCAGTCCCCGGTACAGCGATGGAAGGAGAACCATGAGGCGCTCCTGGAGATTCCGCGGCCTCGGACCCGTGGAGCCCACCCGGGTGACGACGACGTTGGGCATTTGCGCGGACACTGCCTCGCACCAGCGCTTCGAATGAGGTGGAGCACAGAGCTGTTCGCCCAACCGCCGAGATGGGCGGGCTTGAACCTCGCGCACACGGTGCCGAGCAGTGCCCCCGGGAGGAGTCGAACCTCCGACGCCCGGAGTAAAAATCCGGCGCTCTGACCGCTGAGCTACGGGGGCGCCGGAATCGTAGACGGGAGCCGGCGCGGGGGCCCAGCAGATTCCGATCGGGATTGGGCAATTGACTCTGCCGGTTTACGATCGGGCGGATGCCGGACGAGGAGATCGACCAAACTCGCCTCGCTGAGGCGCTGCGCACGCCGGTCCACCAGGGCGAGCGCTACGTGCCGTTCGGCGAGCTGACCCTCGCTGAGGCCGAGGATCGGGCGCAGAGCCTGGCCTCGGTGGGAGGCTGGGGGCCACTGGCGCGGGCGGCGAAGGTCGCCCACGCCTGGCGGGATCTGGCGGTTCAGATGCGCCAGGGCGAAGCCGCGACCGTGGCCGATCTCGAGCCGGTCACGATCCTGCGATTTGCCGAGTACCTGTGGGTAATCGCCCCGAAGGAGGGGCTGATCTGATCGGGGGTTGACCCGAGCCATTGCGGCGAGTTAGTGTCTGTTGCAAGTTGATCGCAATAGACATTCACTCGCGGATATGACCTCGGCGCACTCGTCGCCGCCGGTGATCGCAAACGACCTGGATCAGGCGATCGCCGCGGTCCGCGAGAGTGGGATGCGCGTCTCGTCGGCCCGGCGCCGGCTGCTCGAGGTCCTGTTCGCTGCCGACGGGCCGCAGACCGCCGAGGAGCTCGCGGCGGCGAGTGGATCCGGATCGGATCCGGCATCCGTCTACCGCAACCTCGAGCGACTCGAATCGATCGGGCTCGTCCGCCACGTGCATCTAGGCCACGGGCCCGGGCTCTACGCGCTCGCCGGCTCCTTCGCGGCGGGTTACGTGGTCTGCGACCGCTGCGGCGCCCGCCATGCCGCCACCGACGAGGATCTCGAAGTGGTCCGCGCGGCGGTTCGCAAGCGGTTCGGCTACGAGGTGGCGTTCACGCACTTCCCGATCGTCGGCCTCTGCCCGCGTTGCGCGGAGTCGGGATGAGCTTCGACTTCCTCTACCAGCCGATCGAGCACCTCGACGAGTCGCTGACCGGCCTGTTCGAGGGAGCCGGGCTGCTGGTCGCCATCGGCCTCGCGTTCCTGCTCGGCCTGCGCCACGCTTCGGATCCCGACCACCTGGTGGCCGTCACCTCGCTGGTCGCCTCCGACGACGCGGACGGCCGCGCCGCAGCCCGCCTCGGGGCCTGGTGGGGCGCCGGGCACGCGGCCACCCTCCTGCTGATCGGCCTGCCGCTGATCGCGTTCAAGTCGGGGCTGCCGGCCTGGCTGGAGACCGGTGCCGAGCGGGCCGTCGGGGTCGTGATCGTGTTCCTGGCCGGGCGCGTCCTGCTCAAGTGGTGGCGGGGCGACTACCGCGGCGGAGCGCACCGCCACCTACAGCCCGTCGGGTCCCATCGCCACGTGCGCCACGGCGATCGCGACCACCGCCACGACCAGGTGCGGAGCCCGCGCCAGGCATTTGCGATCGGGGTGCTGCACGGCCTCGCAGGTTCCGGCGCGGTGGTCCTGCTGCTGATCGCCGCGCTGCCGACCCAGCTCGAGGCGGCCGCGGCGCTGGCCGTCTTCGCCCCGATGTCGGTGGTCTCGATGGCCGCCTGCACAGCGGCCTTCGCCTGGGTCCTCACGCGCCCGGCCGTAGAGCCGGTCTACCGGGCCGTCCTGATTCCGGCGCTGGGGGCGTTCGGGGTGCTGTTCGGCCTCTGGTACGTCGGACTCACCTGAGCCGCGAACGGGCAACCGCCACCTGGCCGTAGGCGATGCCTCCGTCGTTCGGGGGCAGCCGAACCGGAACCAGCGTCCGCAGTCGAGAGGCCGTGAGGCCGGCCAGCGTCCGCTCGAGCAACAGCCGGTTCTGAAAGACGCCGCCGGAAAGGACCACGAGGTCGACCCCCGCGCGCTCGCATTCCTGAGCGCACACCGCCGCCGTCGCCTCGGCGAGCCCGTTGTGAAACCGGGCCGCGACGATCGCGACCGGCACCGACGAATCGAGGTCGGCCAAGACGGCAGCGATCGCCGGCCTGGGATCGAGCACCAACGGCGCCCGCCCGCCGTCCGCCAGGTCGAAGCGATACCCGCCCCGTTCGGCCGGATCCGCCGCGCCCTCGAGCTCGGCGGCCGCCTGGCCCTCGTAGTTCGCCCGGGCGCGGATGCCGCAGAGGGCCGCGACCGCGTCGAACAGGCGGCCGGCGCTGGTCGTCAGCGGCGAGCCGGCGCCGCTGCGGGCGATCCCGCAGACCTGCTCCCAGTCGCTCAGCTCCACCTCTGCTCGAAGCGCGCCGGGAACCCCCGGGAGCTCGTCGTCGAACGCGTGAACGAGCCATGAGGCCGCCATCCGCCAGGGCTCGCGGACGGCGGCGTCGCCACCCGGGAGCCGCACCGGCATCAAAAAGCCGGCCCGTTCGAACGCCTCCAGGCCACCGGCCAGCAGCTCGCCTCCCCAGACGGTGCCATCCGTCCCGTAGCCGCTGCCGTCGAAGATCGCGCCGACGGCCGGCCCCGACTCGCCGTGCTCGGCCAAACACGCCGCGAGATGGGCGTGATGGTGCTGAACGGCGACGGTTTCCACCCCCTCGCGTTCGAGCGCGTAGCGCGTCGAGAGGTAGTCCGGGTGCAGGTCGTGCGCGACGAGCGCCGGGCTCACTGCGAACAGCCGCTGGAAGTGCTCCACACCCTCCCGGAACGAGGTGAGGGTCTCGAAGTTCTTGAGGTCGCCGATGTGATGGCTGACCCATGCTCGGTCTCCCTTGGCAACGCAGAACGTGCTCTTCAGCTCCGCCCCGCAGCCGAGCGCCGGGACCGGAGCGGCGACCGGCAGCGCCAAGCTTTGGGGCACGAAACCCCGCGACCGGCGGAGCATCACCCGCCCCGGGCCGGCCTCGGGCGCCAGCGCCCGCAGCACCGAGTCGTCAGTGCGCATGTGGATCGGCCGGTCGTGGACCAGGAACGCATCGGCGATCGGCGCCAGCCGAGCAAGAGCCTCGTCGTCGAGGTAGGCGATCGGCTCGTCCGACAGGTTGGCCGAGGTCATCACCAGCGCCCGGCCGACGTCGGACAGCAGCAGGTGATGGAGGGGCGTGTACGGCAGCATCACCCCGAGGTCGCGCGAGCCCGGCGCGACAGTCGGTGCAACCCGGGCGCCCGGCCGGCGCCGCGCGATCACGATCGGGCGCTCCGGCGCCGCCAGCAACTCGCGATCCGCCGGCTCCATCTCGACCAGCGCCTCCACCGCGGCCGAATCGGAGGCCATCAGGGCGAACGGCTTGTCCTCGCGGTGCTTGCGGCTCCGCAGCGCCTCCACCGCCGGCTCTGAATCCGCGAGGCAGGCGAGGTGGTAGCCGCCGAGGCCCTTGACGGCGAGAATCGCTCCCTCCCCGATCAGGGTGGCCGCGTGCGCCACCGCGTCTGCGGCGCGCGAGGGAATCGCCGCCCCATCGGCCGCGACCATCCTCGCCTGTGGCCCGCAGGCGGGACACGCGTTCGGCTGCGCGTGGAAACGCCGGTCGCCGGGGTCGTCGTACTCCGCGCGGCACACTTCGCACATCTCGAACCCGGCCATCGTCGTCGACGGCCGGTCGTACGGAACGCCGCGGACGATCGTGAACCGCGGCCCGCAATTCGTGCAGTTGGTGAACGGATAGCGGTGGCGTCGGTCGGCGGGGTCCATGACCTCCGCCAGGCACTCGGCGCAGGTCGCCGAATCCGGCGCCACCAGCGCCTGAGCCTCGCCGCCGGCCGGCGAGGCGGCGATCCTGAACTCGAACTCGCCGATGGCGGGCGCCGCGTCCCGCACCACGTCCTCGATGCTCGCGAGCGGCGGCGCCTCATCCTGGAGCCGAGCTTCGAAGCTCGCGAGCGCGCCAGGCTTTCCCTCGACCTCCAACAACACCCCCCGTTCGTCGTTCAGGACCCAGCCGCCCAGGTCGAGCTCTGACGCCAGCCGGAAGACGTACGGCCGGAAGCCGACCCCCTGGACCGTGCCGGTCACCCGCATCCGCGCCCGCGCGCGGCCCGTGCGCTCCGCCACTACCGCGGCTCCAGGAGCTCGAGCGCCGAGTGGTAGGCGCTCGCCTGCGCTTCCTGGATCCGAGGGATGTGCTGCGAGCGGGTCACGATCACATGGTCGGCCAGCTCCTCCGCCGCCACCCGCCCTCCGTCGTACCCGACGAACGCAACGGTGAGCAGCCCGCGACGGCGAGCCTCGGCGAGGGCGTCGATGATGTTCACCGAGTTGCCGCTGGTCGAGAGCGCGACCGCGACATCGCCTTCGCGGCCGTAGGCGATGACCTGCCGCTGGAAGATCTCCTCCACCCCGACGTCATTCGCGATCGCCGTCAGGATCGACGGGTCCTCGGTCAGGTCCAGCGCCGGGAACCGGGGGCGCAGGTCAGCGACCAAATCCATCGCATCCGTCGCCGAGCCGCCGTTGCCGAATGCCAGGAGCTTGTGGCCGCCCGCGAACGCCTCCCGCAGCGCCACCGCCGTTGCGAACAGCTCCTCGCGGTTCTCGGTGAGGGTCTGGGCGCGCAGCTCGCCGACCTCCTCCGCCTTCATCAGGGCCGACCGGCCGACGTCGTCGAGGATCGAGCCGAGGTCGGTCTCGGACTCCGAGAGGAACGGGTAAAGGAAGCTCGAGGCGCCGGGATCGTGCACGGGCTTGGCCTCGCGGCCCTCGAGCAGACCGCGGTGGTCGAAAAAGACGTGGACCAGCTCCCACAGCAGGTGGTACAGGGTCTCGATCAGCTCCTGGCGCAGGTAGGGATCGGCGCTGGGCGGGTCGAACTCCCACTCGGCGCCCGCCCCCGAGGCAAACGCGATCGTCAGGCAACCGAGCCCGCGGGCACGGCTCAGCGCGTCCCGCGTCTCGCCGCTGTCGGGCTCGTCGCAGCCGAAGGCCACCGCGATGTCGCCGGGCTCACAGAGCGCCTCCACCTGGGCCGGCAGGCCGCCGCCCTCGCGGGCCAAACCGATCGCCGGCAGCGCCCGCTTGCCGACGATCACCGGGTGCACGAACTCGACCGCGATGTGCCGGACGTCGGAGCGAGCGACGGGCGAGAGCCCGAACGCAACCAGGCGGCCGCCACGCGCGAACCGCTCCGCCATCCGGTGGCAGCACGCGGCAAGCCGCGCAGCCTCGGCCTCGAAGAACTCCGAGTTCGCCCGGGTGCGACTCGCCAGCAGGTCGTCGAGCCGGCCGGCTGTCGCGGTGTCCATCAGGTCAGCTTAGATCGGGGGCGGTCAGGCGGTCGCCCCCGCCCGCGCGGGCACGCCCGCGAGCCACTCGCGGAACGCCTCGACGCCCTCGCCCGTCCTGGCGCTCACCAGCATCGTGCCGGCGCCGGGGTTGACGGCGTCGATGTTGGCGAGCAGCCGGTCGACATCGAAGTCGAGGTGCGGCAACAGGTCGATCTTGTTGATCACCACCAGCTCGCAGGCCCTGAACATCAGCGGGTACTTGAGCGGCTTGTCCTCGCCCTCGGTGACCGACGTGATCATCGCGCGGACGTCCTCCCCCACCCTGAACTCGGCCGGGCAAACCAGGTTGCCCACGTTCTCGATCACCAACAGGTCGATCGCGTCCAGCTCGAGTGCGGGAATCGCGGAGCGGACCATGTTCGCGTCCAGGTGACACTCGCCGCCGAAGCCCTGGTCGGTGTTGATCTGCGTCACCGGGACGTGCAGGCTCGCGATGCGATCGGCGTCCATCGAGCCCTGGACATCTCCCTCGAGGACCCCTGGGCGAACTCCCTCGAGTCCCTGCAACGCGGCCTCGAGCAACGTCGTCTTGCCGGCGCCGGGTGCGCTCATCAGGTTCACCACGCGCACCTGAGAGCGGTCGAAGTCGTCGCGGTTCGCGCGGGCGATCGTCTCGTTGGCGTCCAGCGCGTCCTCGGCGACCCTGATCTTCGTGCGGTGCATCGCTTCCTCCCTGGATCTCTAGTGGACGGCGCCCTTGGCGGGCTCCGCATCGGAAACCTCGATCGATTCGACCTCGAGCTCGCCCCCGGTCAAAACCTCGCCCGCCTCGCCGCAGGTGGGGCAACGAAAGGCGGGGATCGCCGGATAGCCGTCGAGCGGCTCGCCGTGGCTCGCGACCGGCGGCGGCGCCGGGTCCCATTCGCACCAGCACGCGGGGCAGCGGAGCTGCGAGTCGACGTGCGCGATCCGCATCTCGGCCCCCTCGACGTCGGTGTCGCGGGCGACGATCTCGAAGTAGAACGACAGCGAATCGGGCACGACCTGGCGCAGGCGCCCGATCCGCACGTCCACCACGGTCACCTTGCGGCCAGCGGCATGGCGGAGCGCGGTGTCCACAATCGCCTGCGAGATCGAGAGCTCATGCATCGGCGCCCGCCCCCTCGTACGCCTCGTCGGTCCGCAGCTCCTCGACCGTCTCGATCACCAGCGCCACGCCGCGCTCAACGGCGGCCTCGACCTCGGGCGAGAGCTCGAGCCCCATCGCCTCGACCTCGGCCGGCTCGCACGCGATCACCGTCACCTTGCCCGGCCAGCCGCCTACGGTCTTGACGAAGCGCAGCACGCTGTGCGGGTCCATCCCGTGCGGATTGATGACCTCGCCGTCGTCGATCGGCTTGACATCGGCGGGATCCGGCTCCATCACGTACAGCGTCCCCGGCTCGCCGCCCTGCCGGCTGACGTCGACCAGCACCAGGGCGGCGTACCCGCGCATCAGCTCGTAGGCGAGGTCGAGGCCGCCGGTGCCGAAGTCGAGCAGGGTGACGCCGTCCGGGAGCTCCGCCTTCTCGAGCGCGCTCACGACCTTGCTGCCGAAGCCGTCGTCGGACAGCCACGAATTGCCGACGCCGGCGACCAGGATCTGCGGCTCCGGCGGGCTCACCCCTCGACCTCCAGGGGTTCGACCTCGTGGCCCTTGAAGAAGATGTAGCGCCCGGTCTCGCGAAACAGATCCTGCGACGCGTCGCCGTCGACCGTCACGCCGACGTGGATCTGATCGTCGTAGTCGAAGTAGATCCGCTCGACGGTGGCGGTGCGCCCGGCGAGGAGCGTGTCGTAGATGTCGCGCCCGCCCGGCGCCGGCCTCAGGACCACCTTGCCGCCCTTGCGCACAACCCCGCGCTCGGTCTTGATCTGCCTCTCGCCGGGGTTCGGGTGACCGGGTTCCGCCGCCTCGATTTCTTCCAGCCGGCCGTGGAGCTGCATGATCTCCTCGGGGGTCGTCGCCTGCGCCCGCGCGACCATCTCGCGCACGGCCTCGTCCTGATCGGCGATCTGCGCGCGCTCGTCGTCGCTCAGAGCGTGGACGTGCAGCAGCAGCGCCTCCTCGATCTCGGTGTTGTCGAACAGGTTGCCGAGGCTCTCCGGGGCCATCGCCGGGTGGTCGGGCAGCACGAACGCGGCGCCGAGGATCGCCGTGTCGGTGGGGTTCGCAAGCACCGGGAAGGTGTTGATGCTCTCGCAGGTCGCCACGGCCGCGCCCTCGGCGCCCTCGCGCTCGAGCGGCGAGACGAAACGGCCGCTGGACGTCTCGATCACGACCAGCGTCGAGATCAGGCTCGACCGCAGGGCATCCCCGCGAGGCAGGCCCTCGCCGCCCTCGACCTCGGTCGTGTTGTGGACGCACATCCGGACCCGCGCCAGGTCGCCGTCCAGGAGCTCGGCACGGAGCCTCACCCTGCCCTCGATCCGAGTCTCGCCGTCGAACTCGAAGGGCGTTCCGACGCCGTCCTGCGCCAGGTCGGCCAGCGTTGTCGCCGGCAGTTCGAGGCACCGCTCGGTGCCCTGGTGGCGCTCGCCCGACGCCTGCAGGAACCGCACCGTTCCGGTCAGCTTCGCCTGCTCCGGCGCCGCGATCACGCATTCGGCCCGGAGGTGGTCGAACGTGGCTGGGTTGCCGCCGGCGTAGGCGGGCGGGTAGACGATCCCGAACGGCGTCGGGGTGGCGTTCTTGGTCGCGCCCGGCGTGTATGGGTAGAGCGCGTAGCCCTCGTACAGCAGCGAGTCGACGAGCGTCTCGAGCGGCTTGTCCACTACTCACCCGCCTCCGCCTGGTCGAGCAGGTCGGCGACGCAGGCGTCAAAGGTGGGCGAGCCGAGCCGAGCCTTCCGGCTCTGGATCCGGGCGACCGTCTCGGTGCTGAGCGGGATCCAGCTCCGGTACGGGTGGTGCTCGGCGATCATCGCCTGCCAGACGGCAACCGGCATATCGAAGCGGATCGAACGGTCCCATGGGATCAGCACGACCTGCACCTGGCGCCCCTCCTCCTCGTAGAAGACCGAGCCGTTGAAGTGGAGCCGCAGCGGCACCGTGCCGTCGGCCAGCGAGTCGAAGTACTTCCCCGACGCCAGCTCGAGGTCGTAGGTGCACGGCACGTTCAGCGCAAACTCCCCGGTGCCCGTGAAGCCGCTCACCATCGTCTCGACCTGGGCCCAGCGGAAGCTGCCGGTCGTCGAAGCCCAGCGCTCCGGCTCGCCGAACATCTCCATCAACCGCTCGCGCTCTCCCTCCGAGTATGAGCGCTTGGCGGGCTCGACCGTCAACAGCGCCGTCAGCGCCACCGCGTAGACGGGGCGCTCGGCCTCGGTCGTGATCCGGCCGTTGAAGCGCAGGGTCGGAGCGGCTGAACGCGGGACCGGCTCGACGGAGAGGATCTCGAACTCCGGCTCCGGCGCCCCGGCGAAGGCCGGCAGCACCAGTTCCTCGGGCGGAACCTGGGCTTGCGGAGGATCGCTCATCCCGGATGGCGCTCGCGCATGTCGCTGAAGAAGCCGGCGATCGCCTCGTCGACTCCGCTGCCCCCGGAGATCCCCTCCCAGGCGGCCTTGACCGTCCCGACCATCCGGTAGCACTCGTCGATCGGGATGATCACGTGGATTGGCGGGTCCGCGAGCCGGTTGACCACGAACGCCTCGGCATCGGGCTCCAGGCCGGCAAGGGCGGGATTGGCGGCCTTCAACTCGTCCCAGGCGTCGAGGTCGAGCTCGCACTCGGTCGAGCCTGCGGGGCTGGGATAGAACGCGACGGTCTCGCCCGTTGCCCCGTTGGTCGTGAAGAAGGCAAGGCCGATCGGGATCCCCAGCCGGGCCCAGAGCTCGTCGGCCATCTCGAGCTCGTCGATCCAGACCACGCGCGTCCCGGCGGGCCGCATCTCGGGGTCGCCGGAGCGCTCGTTCAGGCACGGCTCGCAGGCGCACATGATGCGGCGCTCGGTGAGCTGCAACATGTGGCGATGCTGGACCGGAAGCGGGGTCCCACAGAAGTCGCACTGCTCCTCGGGCACGGTCGCGGCGGCGGGGCCATTGCCGCTGGGCTCGGTACGAGCCCCCGCGGCCTTGAGCCCCCGCAGGCCGCTGACGAGATCTGAGCGCCGCCGAGAGGCGGAGCGCTGCGCGAGCGCGTCGCGTCCGGCTCCGTTTCCGCCCGGCTCGTTCATGGCTTCTAAACCGCGAGGGCGACCCTGGCGCCGTCTGAGCCCGGCACCAGCGGCACCGGGTCGAGCTGGGCGCCGCCGTTGTCGACCGCCAGCCCCGCGCGCGGCAGGTCGAAGCTCATCCCGCACTTCGGGCAGCCGAGCAGGCCGCCCAGCAGGGTGCCGGCCGAGAGCGTCGCGCCGCAGCCGGCGCAGGAGTCGCGGAATGCCAGCAGGACGCCGTCGATCCGGGCGACCAAGAGCGGCACGCCGCCGATCTCCTGATGGCGGATGCGCCCCTCCTCGACCCCGGACGCACCGTCGAGCGCGTGCCAGGAGGGCGCCGCGTCCGGATTGCCGGGAGCCACCTGGAGCACCGGGAGCTCGGTGCCGCTCGCGGGCTCTGCGGTGGCGCCGTCCATCCCCTCGACGACCAGCCCCTCGAGGTCGGGGGCCGCCTCGTCCAGCGCCTGTTTGACCGCCAGCTCGAGCGTCGCCGACGAGGCGGGGCAGGTCTTGCAGCTGCCCTCCAGGCGGAGCCGGGCCACGCCTTCGTCGATCCCCAGGAGCTGCATGTTGCCGCCGTGCGACTCGAGGTAGGGGCGCACCGAGTCAAGCGCCCCGTTGACTCGCTCGGAGAGCGGGACCGGATACAGGTCGTGGATCAGGAGCAGGCTCTTGACGACATCGTCCTTGGCGAGCTGGCCCCGCAATCCCGCCGCCGCCTCACCGGTCATGTCCAGGGCTTCGACGATGCGCCGGATCCCCTCGCCGTAGAGCTCGACCACGGCGCCGACCATCGCGTCCGCCAGGTCACGGTCGCGCGGGTTGGCGATCTGGTCGAACTGCTCCTGCAGCTCCTGGACCCGCGCGACCAGCTCGTCGGCGGTTGGCTCCGTGCTCATTCAGCCCCTCTCAACAGGACATACCCGTGGGGGTGTGCTGGACCTTGCGAACCCGGCCCTTGCCCGTGTACATGTGCACGCCGCACGGCAGGCACGGATCGAAGCTGCGCACCGCCCTCATGATGTCCACGCCCTTGAAGTTCTCCGGGCCGTTCTCCTCGAAGATCGGTGTGTTCTGCACCGCGTCCTCATAGGGGCCGGGAGTCCCGTAGACGTCGCGCACGCTGGCGTTCCACGGCGTCGGTGGGTAGGGCTGGTAGTTGGCGATCTTGCCGCCCTGGATGACCATGTGATGCGAGATCACACCGCGGGCCGCCTCGTGGAACCCGACGCTGACGGCGTCGTTGGGAACCTTGAAGTCGGACCAGCTCTTGGTCCGGCCGGCGCGAACCTCCGTGAACGCCCGCTCCAGGCAGTGCAGCCCGATCAGGGCCGAGTACGCCTGGTGGTACGTCCGCGCCCGGTCGCGCTCGATCGCGTTCGACTTCTCCGGGACGTGCCACTCGAGCTCCATCTCGGGCGCGCTGGCCGTCTTCGGCAGGACCATCTGGATCGAGTGGCCGGTCGCTTTCGCGTAGCCGAAGTCGACCAGTCCGGCCTTCGCCGTGCACCACTGCCGCGCGAACGGGCCGCCGCCGGTGTCGCAGGCGACGTGGCGGTCGGTGCGCTCGTCGTAGATCCGTGGCGAGACGACCCAGCTGTACTTGTCCGAGAAGTCGCGAGCCTGCGGCTTCGGGATCGTCACCTTGTTCCACGGGTGCCGCGGGTCGACCGGGTTGCCGAGCGGGTCCTCGGTCACGAACGGCTGCTCCGTCTCGGTCCAGTCGTCGAAGTACGACGAGCCCAGCAGGATCCGGATCTTCAGGTTGATGTCGACCAGATCCGTGGTGATCAGCTCTCCGCCGATCGCGATCCCGGGCGTGACGTAGCGCTTGTTGCCCCACTCGTTCATGTTCTCGTAGCTCGAGTCGGCGTAATCGGGGTCGTCGAACGCGCCCCAATTGACGAGATCCGTCTCGCGGTAGCCGACCATGTCGTACCCCGGCAGCTCCCTGAGGAAGAAGTCGTAGAGGTCGTCATGCATCGGCACGCTGCGCTTGACGTAGTCGATGTAGCGCATCAGGCGCACGTAGTAGTCGGTGAGCGTCTGGTGCGTGATGTGCGCGCTGCAGCCGCCGGGCATGATCGTCGACGGGTGCGTGTGCCGGCCACCGAACAGGCAGTACATCTCGCGCGTGTACCGGGCCACCTGGAGGGTCTCCAGGTAGAAGTCGCCGGTGAACGGGTTCAGCGAGCGCATGATGTCGGCGATCGTCTTGTAGCCGTGGTGCGCGACTCCCGGCGCGGACGTCTGCTCCGCCTTCCCCAGCAGCGTCGGGTTCGTCTCCTTGACCATCTGCTCGCAGAAGTCGACGTTGCACATGCAGTCGTTGAAGATCGCGTGGTCGAACATGAAGTCCGCCGTCTCCGCGAGGTTGAACGCCAGCTCGCCCAGGGGCGGCATCTTCACGCCGTAGGCCATGTTCTGGTTCAGGCACGAGCAGGTGCAGTGGTTGTCACCGCAGATGCCGCAGATGCGGCTGGTGATGAAGTGCGCGTCGCGGGGGTCGATCCCCTTCATGAAGATGTCGAATCCGCGGAAGATCATCGACGTCGAGTAGCACTTCAGGACCTGCTGGTTCGTGAAGTCGATCTCGGTGTGGATGCCAAGCGAGCCGACGATCCGGGTGATCGGATCCCACGACATCTCCTTGACCATGACCTTCGAGTCACTGGGGGGCGTCTCTACGGTTGCCATCTCTTCTCTCTCCTCGGTTGAAACTGGCTATCGGCAGGTGGTTCGGGTCGCTCGCTCCTTCAGCGCCTCATCCGTAGTTACGGGCCTGATAACCCGTCTCGAGCTTGGTGTTCGGCTTGCGCCAGGTGGGCTCGACGTCGTACTTGCGCTTGATGTTGCGGTGGCGGAAGTACCGCAGCACCGGCCCCAGCGCGAACCGCTCCACGCTCGAGGCCAGGCCGCCGGCGAAGTCCTCCTCCATGAACGGCATGTACTTGTCGGGGAAGCCGGGCATCGTGCAGGCCATGCAGATGCCGCCCACGTTCGGGCAGCCGCCGTAGCCGTCGACCCAGCCGCGCACCGGCACGTTGCACTTCACGACCGGCCCCTTGCAGCCCAGCTTGACCAGGCAGCGGGGGTCGTCGCCGTACTCGGTCGCGAACTGCCCCTGTTCGGCGAATCCGCCCCGGTTACAGCCCTCGCGGACCGTGCGGCCGAACAGCCACCGCGGGCGGAGCTGCTCGTCGAGGTCCGGAACCGGCGCCCGGCCCGCGAGGTGCAGCGCCAGGTAGAGCAACGTCTCCGTTGTGTTGTCCGGCTGCGCGGGACAGCCGGGGATGTTGACCACGGGCAGCCCCGCGACGGACTTCCAATCCCAGCCGAGGTGGTCGGCGACGCCCATCGCGCCGGTCGGGTTGTTCTTCATCGCCGGGATCCCGCCGTAGGTGGCGCAGGTCCCGATCGCGACGACGGCCGCAGCCTTCGGCGCGAGGCGGTCGAGCCACTCCGAGGTCGTGATCGGCTGACCGGTCTCGGGGTTGTCCCCGATCGCCGCCCAGTGGCCGTCGCCGGAGAGCTTCTCGTTCGGAATCGAGCCCTCGACGCAGAGCACGAACGGATCCAGCTCGCCGCGCTCGGCCCGCCACCACCACTCGATGAACTCGGCGCCGTTCTCATAGGCGAGCACCGGGTTGTGGATGTGGAGCTTCGGCATCCCGGGGATGGTCTGGAGGATCAGGTCCTCGAGGCTCGGGTTGACGGCTGAGGTCATGGCGACGGAGTCGCCGTCGCAGGAGAGTCCGGTGGTCATCCACAGAACGTGGGCCTCAACCGCCTCGGTCTCCTTCTGGTTCGGAACGAACTCAGCCGACAGGGCCATCGCACTCTCCTTTGTTGGAATACATACGTCTCAACAGATCCTCGGCAGTGGGTCTCCCGCCAGCAGGTCCATAACGCGGCGGCCGCCGAACGCGGTCTCGACGAGGACCATCCCCGGGGGCTCCGGGGTGACCTCGGCCAGCTCCACAGCGTCCTCGCAGCCGGGCACGGCGCGCAGGGCGGCCAGCGCGTCGGCGGCCGAGCCGGGCGCCACGAACGCGACCATCACGCCCTCGTTCGCCACGTACATCGGGTCGATCCCCAACAGCTCGCAGGCGCCGGCCACGTCGGCGGCAACCGGGACGTCCGCCTCGCGCACGCTGATGCCCACGCCCGAAGCCCGTGCAAGCTCGTTGAGCGCGCTGGCGACCCCGCCTCTCGTGGCGTCGCGCATGCAACGCAGGCCAGGGCCGACGGCCTCCAGCAGAGCGTCGGTGACCGGCCACAAGGACCGCGTGTCGGAGACGACGTCGGCGTCGAGTCCCAGCTCACCCCGCGCGAGCATGATCGCCGTGCCGTGCTCGCCGATCGTCTTCGAGACCAGGACGCGGTCGCCCGGCTCAAGCGACGTGGTTGCGAGCGTGGCGCGCGGATCGACGGCGCCGATGCCGGTCGTGCAGACGTACATGCCGTCGGCGTGACCGCGCTCGACCACCTTGGTGTCGCCGGTCACGACCTTGACTCCGGCACCCTCCGCGGCGGCGGCGATCGCGTCCACCTCGTCCCGCAGCACGTCGGCGTCCAGCCCCTCCTCCAGCACGAACGCAACGCTCAGCGCCTGCGCCCTGGCCCCGGCCGCCGCGAGGTCGTTGACCGTGCCCAGCACGGCCAGCTCCCCGATCGATCCGCCCGGGAAGCGCAGCGGCTTGACGACGAAGGTGTCGGTGGTCATGGCAACCGAGCTGTCGCCGACGGCGACCACGCCGGAGTCGCCCAATTCCCCCAGCGCCTCCGAGTCGAAGGCGGGCACCAGGAGCCCCTCGATCAGGGTCTGGGTCGCCTTGCCGCCGGCCCCGTGGGACATCGTCACCTGGGCGTCCTTGAAGCGCGGCCGCTTCGACCGCGCGGTTTCGATGATCTCCAGCACGCGCTGCTCGCGGTCCGGCGCGCTCGGCCGGCCGGCGCCGATCCGCTTCTCCGAGGTCGCTGCGGGCTCGACGGTCACGACGCCACCGGCTCCTTCTCGCGCTGGTAGCGGCCGTAGTTGTAGTACGCGGCGCAAGCGCCCTCGGGCGAGACCATGCAGGTCCCGATCGCGTGCTCAGGGGTGCAGGCGGTGCCGAAGACCTTGCATTCCCAGGGCTTGATCACGCCCTTCAGCACCTCGCCGCACTGGCAGGCCTTGGGGTCGGCGACGCGGACGCCCGGAACCTCGTAGCGGAGCTCGGCGTCGAGGTCCGAGTAGGCCTGGGACAGCTTCAGCGCGCTCTGTGAGATGAAGCCGAGGCCGCGCCACTCGAAGTGGGGCCGCAGCTCGAACACCTCGGACATGGCCTTCAGCGCCGCCGGGTTGCCCTCGTAGGGAACTACCCGCTTGTACTGGTTCTCGACCTCGCACCTGCCGGCTGAGATCTGGGCCAGGATCATCTGGATCGCCTGGAGGATGTCGAGCGGCTCGAAGCCCGCGGTCACCAGCGGCTTGCCGTACTCGGACGGGATGAACTCGAACGGCCTGACGCCGACGACGGTCGAGACGTGACCGGGGCCGATGAAGCCGTCGAGCCGCAGGTCGGGAGAGTCAAGCAGCGCCCGCAGCGGCGGCACGATCGTCACGTGGTTGCAGATGCACGAGAAGTTCTGGACGCCCTCGGCCTTGGCCCGCTTGAGCGTCAGCGCGGTCGACGGGGCGGTGGTCTCGAAGCCGATCGCGAAGAAAACGACCTGGCGATCCGGGTTGGACTTCGCGATCCGCAGCGCGTCGAGCGGCGAGTAGACCATGCGGATGTCGGCGCCGGCCGCCTTCGCCTCCATGAAGGTCTGCTCGGACCCCGGTACCCGCATCATGTCCCCGAAGCAGGTGAGGATCACCTCTTCGTTCTGGGCGGCGACGGCGATCCCGTCGTCGATCCGCCCCATCGGCATCACGCAGACCGGGCAGCCCGGGCCGTGGACGAGCTCGACGTTCTCGGGCAGCAGATCGTCGATCCCGTACTTGTAGATCGAGTGGGTGTGGCCGCCGCAGACCTCCATCAGCTTGTAGTGGCGTCCCGGCTCGACCGCGGTCAGGATCTCGCCGGCGAGGGCCCGCCCGAGCTCGGGATCCCTGAACTCATCGACGAACTTCACGCCGTGACCCCCAGATGGGCGATGGCCGTCCCGGCATGGACCAGGAGCTCGTCGCCCTCGGCGACGGGCGGGACCAGCGCGATCTCGACCGTTTCGCGAGCACCGTGCTCGTTCTCGCAAAGCGCCAGCTCGCGCTCACGATCGATTCGCACCACGCGCAGCGGCTCGGCGACGTCCCCGCAGGTGATGCAGTGGTCGTCGTCGCAGTTGTCGGCCTGACCGATGTGCCCCCCGGCCGACTGCGGGGTCAAGCTCAATCGATCACGCTCGCCCGGAGCTCTTCGAGCTCCTGCTCGTAGTCGGCGCCCATTCCCTCGAGCATCCTGCGGGTGGCGATGGCCTCGGCCTCATCCACCTTGGAGAGCGCGAAGCCGACATGGATCAGCACCCAATCCCCGACGTCCACGCCCCCGGACTCATCGTCGTCGAGCAGCCCGATGTTGACGTTGCGGCGGACGCCCGCGATGTCGACCTTGGCGAGCCGGTTTGACTCGTCGACCACTTCGAGCACTTGGCCTGGAATTGCCAGACACACCGCGCCTGCAGCTCCTCTCCGGGGTTCCCGGCGAACCTAACAGTTGATACCGGTCGTCGCAAGCCCGCCCGGCGGGGTCGGAATTGTCACCGCCGGGCCGGGCCGCACTTCCGCCGCTACTCGGCCGCGGGGTCGTGCTCGACTTGTGAGGGGTCTTCCTCTCCGGCCGCGTCGCCGCCCGGGCCGCCGGACGTGGCGCCGCCCGTGTTGGGGACGTCGGAAGCATCCTGGCTCGCGTCGTCGAGGACTTCTCCCTCGGCGTCTTCTGAGCGGCGCTCCTGATCCTCGATCTTCGAACCGTGTGCGTGCAACGGCGTCTCGGGCAGGTCCTCCTCGTCGACTCCGGTCTTGCCCTCTTCGTCAGGCATTGCTCCTCCTTGGTTGATCGGCCTGCGGTTACCCGGCGCCCGGCAGGACAATCGCCCCGTCAGGGTTTCCGCCAAAGCCGAGTACGCCGTCTGCGCCGCGATCGCGCTGCGAGCGGCCGTGCCGCGACCGCTGGTGCGGCGCGCGGACGAGCTGCTTTCGGCTAGAAACCTCGTGATGCCCCTGCATCCAGCCGAGAACCGCGGCTACCGCGAGCTGTTCCTGACCGCACAGGAGGCGCAGACCCGGCTCTCGCGCCTGGCCGAGCACCTGGACGACGAGCCCCGCGCAGCCGTCGAGAAGGCCGACGTGGCACTCAGCGAGATGCTGACCGAGATCGAGCCGGCGCTCGCCCGCTACGACCTGCACACCGAGCTCGCGGCCCGCGGCGGTGGCGCTCGCATCGGCATGGTGCGTGCAGCAATCCTCGACCGCTTCCTCGAGCGCAACCAGGCCCTGCGCTTCGCCGTCGACGACCTCGAGCACGTCACGACGCTGCTCGCCTATCTCGCCGGCGTGTCCGCGACTCGCCGGGCGAAGAAGCTGACCGAGCTCTGCGAGGCCTGGGAGCGGAAGATGCGCCGCCACGTGACCGCGGTCCGTAAGGCCGTCGTCGCGCTGGCATCGGACCCCGACTCCGCGGTCGAGCCGCTCGACCCGTCGCCGCTCGGCAAGGCGGCGCATGCCACGGCGGTCGCCGCCGGCACCGCAGGTGAGGCAATCGACCGGACGGCCGCTCAGGGCAAGGCCGCCGCCGCCCGCAAGGGCCTCTTCCGCCGCCGCTAGAGCTCCGGCAGGCCCTCGTCCGAGGTCGACGCCTCGGCGTGCAGGCGCCGCGGGATCCGGCCCGCCCGGCGCGCCGCGTGGCCGGCCTCCACGGCCTGGCGCATCGCCCGCGCCATTCGTTCCGGGTCGGCGGCGCGCGACACCGCGCTCGCCAGCAACACCGCGTCGCACCCGAGCTCCATCGCGAGCGTCGCGTCCGATGCGGTGCCGATCCCGGCGTCGAGGACCACCGGCACCTCCGCCTGCTCGACGATGATCCGGAGGTTGTATGGGTTGCGGATCCCGGCTCCCGAGCCGATCGGCGCGCCGAGCGGCATCACCGCGGCGCAGCCCGCCTGCTGCAAGCGCCGGGCGAGGACCGGGTCGTCGTTCGTGTACGGCAGCACCGTGAAGCCGTCGGCGACCAGGGCCTCTGCCGCTGCCATCAGCTCGACCGCATCCGGGAGCAGTGTCCGGTCATCGCCGATCACCTCGAGCTTGACCCAGTCGGTCTCGAAGGCCTCGCGCGCGAGCTTCGCGGTCCGCACGGCATCGCGCGCGGTGTAGCAGCCGGCGGTGTTCGGCAAGGCGAACAGGCCCAGGCGGTCGAGCAGGTCCACCACCGACCCCCGCGCGTCGCCGTCGACCCGCCGCAACGCCACGGTCACGATCTCCGCCCCGGACGTTGCGATCGCTCGCTCCATCTGCTCGAGGGAACGGAACCCGCCGGTGCCCAGGATCAGGCGCGAGCGCCACTCGCGTCCGCCCAATGCCCACGACGCGATCGCCGCCTCGCTATCCGCCCTGGACGGCATGGACCACCTCCAGGGTCTCCCCTTCGCGAAGCTGGCGCTGGGTCCACTCGCCCCGCGGCACCACCTCGCCGCCGATCGCGACGGCGACCCCGCGTGCGTCACCGGCAGCCCCCGCCGCGCGGACGGCGTCGGCCACGGTCGCCGCCGCCGCCAGGTCGACGGGCTCGCCGTTCAGGGTCACGTTCACCTTCCCACCCCGATCCGGTCGTCGGCGAACCGGCCGGGATCCGCCGCCTTCAGCTCGAGTGGGGGCTCCTCATCGCAGAGGGCCGCGACGATCCCGGTTGCCGTCAGCGGGGCGAGCAGGATGCCGTTGCGGAAATGGCCGGTCGCGAACAGCAGGCCCTCGGCCGGGGAGCGGCCCACAAGGGGAGCGTTGTCGGGAGTGCCGGGACGCAACCCGGCAACCGCTCGCTCGAGCTCGAGTTCCAGCACGTCGGGCACGGCGCGGTAGGCCTCACGCAACAGCTCGTGGACGCCGCCCGCGGTGACCCGGGTGTCGAACCCGAGCTCCTCGACGGTTGCCCCCACGATCAGCCGCCCATCCGCGCGCGGCACCAGATACACGCGCTCGGTGACGACGATGCGCTCGACAACCGCCTTGCCGGCAGCGGCACGCAGGGTGAGGATCTGGCCCTTCACCGGCCGGACGGGAGGTCGCGCCGCTTCGGGCAGCCACTCGGCGGCTCCCGACCAGGCCCCGGCTGCAAGCACGGTGGCGCCGGCGAGATGCCGTTCGCCATCGGTCGACTCAACCCCCGCCAGGCGGCCGCCGTCGAGGACCGCGCCGTCGACCTCGACACCGCAAATGATCGCCACCCCGGCCCGCTCGCAGGCGCTCGACAGCGCTCGGACCACCTGGCTCGGGTCGACGGCCGCCTCGTGCGGGGCGTGCACCCCGCCGACCGCGGCCGGATGCAGGCCCGGTTCGAGCGTCCGGCATTCGCTGGCCCCGAGCCATTCGGCGTCGAGGCCCAGCGAGGTCATCAGCTCGTGCCGCCGCCGAAGCTCCGCCGCCTCGTCGCGGTCCAGCGCCACGTGGACGGCGCCGCCCGGAATGAAGCCTGGATCGACGGCGCTCTCCGCGGCAAGCTCGGCCGCGAACGCCGGCCAGGCCGCGTGCGACGCGAGCCCCGCCTCGAGCAGCCGATCCTCGCCCCATGAAGCCTCGCCGACGGGGGCGAGCATGCCTGCGGCGACCCCGGAGGCGCCGGATCCCGGCTCGTCGCGCTCGAGCACGCGCACCGATAGTCCCCGCTGGGCAGCACGCCAGGCGCAGGCCAACCCAATCGCGCCGGCACCGACGATCAAAACGTCGGGCATCTTGGATCCGTTTGCGCTGGTCATCCGGACACCTCCCTTGGCGGGGGGCTCAAGTTGGTTTCGCGCCTTGCGTCGCTCATCAACGTCCCTTCGCCGGCATTACCCGGGTCAGGTTCAAACGGTCGGCGGCCGACAGCCGCCCTCTCAGCCCTTGACTCGGTGGGGCTCCCGCTACCGACCGGATGGTACTCCGCGATACTTCGCGCCCGATGGAAGTGGCCAGCCGTACCCGTTCAGAACGCCTCGACCGACTCGCCGCCGCCCGCCTCTACTTCGTCTGCGAGGGGCGGCCCGGAGCCGGCGACCCCGGCCCGCTGCTGGACGCCGCGCTGCGCGGCGGGGTCGATCTGATCCAGCTTCGCGAGAAGGCGCCGCGCTGCGCCGCGGAGCTGGTCGCGCTGGCCGAGCCGTTCCGGCGCGCCGCCGACGCGCACGGAGCGCTGTTCTTCCTCAACGACCACCCGGAGCTGGTCGCGGACTGCGGTGCCGACGGCGTCCATGTCGGTCAGGACGACGCGCCTGTAGCGGCGGCCCGGGCCCAGGCCGGCGATGCGGTCCTGATCGGTCTTTCGACGCACTCCGCCGAGCACTTCGACGCCGCGCTCGCAGCCGATGGCGACGCGCGGCCCGATCAGATCAGCGCCGGGCCGGTCTGGGAGACGCCCACCAAGCAGGGCCGCCCTGCCGCCGGCCTCGAGCTGATCGAACACGCGGCGGCCGTCGGCGGCGATGCGCCATGGTTCGCGATCGGCGGCATCGACCCGGGCAACGTTGGACAGGTAGTCGCCGCCGGAGCACGGCGCGCCGTCGTCGTCCGTGCGATCCGTGACGCCGCTGACCCGGAGGCCGCGGCGCGCGGCCTCCGTGAGGCGCTCGATGGCTAACCGCGAGCGCAAGCGCGCCGAGCGGCGCAAACGCAAGGAGCGGGGCGGCGACCGCCGGTCTGAGCTCGTCGCCCAGCGCGAGCAGCGGGCAGCGCGCAGCGAGGCGAAGAACCAGGCAGCGAGGGCGGCGCTCGAGCCGCTGGAGCCGGAGCAGCGGCCGACCGTCGTCACCGTCGCCGCCGGGATCACGGCCGTGCTGGCGCTGGGCACGGTGCTCGCCTACGCCCTGGGCCTCGAGGTCGGCGAGGTCGACGACTTCGGCAACGAAACGGGCGAGGCAAAGCCGAGCGTCTTCCCAACGGTCGTCTCCACCGCGGTGCTGTCGATCATGGCCTACGGGCTGTGGCGCGCGCGCTACTGGGCGGTGCTGGGATTCCAGACGATCCTGGTCCTGGTGATCGTGGTCGTGGTACTCGGGCTCGTCCAGGTAACGGAGGTTCCGCGCGCGCTTGCCTTCGCTGCGATCCTCGCCTTATCGAGCGTGCTCTTCTACCGGATGATCAAGGCGATGGCCCGGATCCAGATGCCGGAGCGCAGGCCGCCCGCGTGAGTGCGCGGGGCGAGCGGTTGCCGCTTATATAGAGTCGCCCCATGGCTGATTCTTTCGACGTGATCGTGATCGGAGGTGGTCCCGGCGGCTACGTGGCGGCGATCCGGGCCGCCCAGCTCGGGAAGAAGACCGCAGTCGTCGAGAAGGACAAGCCGGGCGGCCGCTGCCTCAACTACGCCTGCATCCCGGCGAAGACCATGCTGCACACCGCCGAGATCCTGGACCACGCGCAAAACGGCGCCGAGCTGGGGGTCAAGGTGACCAAGGCGACGTTGGATTGGAAGGCGCTCGGCGCTCGGCGCGCCAGCGTCTCTGAGGGCCTGTCGAACGGCGTCCAGATGCTCTGGGACAAGAACAAGGTCACGACGATCGCGGGCGAGGGCGCGCTCACCGACGACGGCAACGTCACGGTTGGCGGCGAGACCTACGAGGCCGCCGGCGTCGTCCTGGCCACCGGGTCGGTCGCCCTGCCGATCCCCGGGGTCGAGTTCTCCGAGCGGATCGTCGACACATGGGGTGCCTGGTCGCTTCCGGCGCAGCCGAAGCGCCTGGCCGTCGTCGGCGCCGGCGCGTCGGGCTCGGAGATCGCGTCGGCCTATGCCCGGTACGGGACTGAGGTGACGCTGATCGAGATGCTGCCGCAGATCCTCCCGCTCGAGGACAAGGACTGCGCCCGCGTCGTCGAGCGGACCTTCAAGAAGCAGGGCATCACCGTCGCGACCGGGGCCCCGATCGAGAACGTCGAGGCCACCGCCAAGACGGTCAAGTTCTCCTACGGCGACACCGAGGGTGAGGCCGACTACCTAGTCATCGCCGGTGGCCGGGCTCCCGACACCGAGCCCCTGAACCTCGCCGGCGCCAAGGTCGACACCGAGGAGAACGGCCGGATCAAGGTCGACGAGTTCCAGCGCACCTCGAACCAGAAGGTGTTCGCGATCGGCGATCTCGTCCGCGGCCCCGCCCTGGCGCACAAGGCGTCCGAGGAGGGCGTCGTTGCGGTCGAGACGATCGCCGGCGCGCCAACTCATCCGGTCGACATCGGATTGATCCCGGGCGCGACTTTCTGCCATCCCCAGGTCGCGAGCGTGGGCCTGACCGAGGCCGCCGCGAAGGAGGCCGGGCACGACGTCAAGGTCGGCAAGTTCAAGCTCGGCGGCGTCGGCGCCTCCGCCGTCTACGACGACCGCGAGGGCATGGTCAAGATCGTCGCGGACTCGAGGTACGGCGAGATCGTCGGCGCCCACATCGTCGGCAACCGCGCCTGCGACATGATTAGCGAGCTGGTCAACGTGATGGCGCTCGAGGGCGGTTACCAGGAGCTAGCCCGGATCGTTCACCCGCACCCGACGATCTCCGAGGCCGTGCTTGACGCGGCCCGCGCGGTCGACGGCTGGGCCACCCACGCGTAGCGCTGCGGCATTGTTGCGCTGACCGCAACAATTGTGCATCGCTTCGCTTCCCGCCACCTTCTACTACGACCTCGGCTCGCCCTACGCCTATCTGGCGGCGGAGCGAATCCACGGCGTCTTCGAGGCGGCCGGCGTCGCACCCCCCGCTTGGCAGCCGGTGCTGCTCGGCGGGCTGTTCCAGCGCTTCGGCCGGGACTCATGGGCCAACGGGCCGCAGCGCGACCAGGGACTGCTGGAGGTCCAGCGGCGCGCCCAGTCCTACGGACTGCCGCCGATCCGCTGGCCCGATCCGTTCCCCGGCAACACGCTGTTCGCGATGCGGGTCGCCACCTTCGCGACCGAGATCGGCCGCGGCGTCTCGCTGCCGCTGGCGGCCTTTCGCCAGGCCTTCGCAGCCGGGCGCGACCTCTCTGAGCGCGACAACGTGCTGATCGCCGCCGCCTCGGCCGAACTGCATCCACGGGCGCTGACCGCGGCGGTCGAGCGCGACCAGGTCAAGGCCAAGCTGAAGCATGCCACGCAGAAAGCCGGAGACCTCGGCGTGACCGGCGTCCCGACCGTGGTCGTCGGCGACGAGGTCTTCTGGGGCGACGACCGGCTCGAGGAAGCGGCGACAGCAGCGGGGTAGCTGAGCTATCGTCGCGCGAGTGGCCGACGACGGTGGGACGAGCGCAACCGAGGCGGCCCGAGGCACGGTCGAGCGGGTCGAGCCGACCAAGGCGCAGCGGGCTGCCGCTCGCCGCATCGCCGAATCGAAGGCCACAGCGCCCCACCTCTACCTCGACGCCGAGGTCCGGACCGCGGACGGCGCCACGGCGCGTGTCGTCCGGGCGGTGGGGCTGGCGCTGCGCGAGTTCCCGCGCCTGAACGGCGCCTACCGCGACGGGGCGTTCGAAACGTACTCGCGGATCAATGCCGGAGTCGTGCTGGAAGGCGAGGCGGGGCCGGTCGTGCCGACGATCTTCGACGCTGACGCAAAGCAGGAGGCCGAGATCGCCGCCGAGCTGGAGCGGCTCGCCGAACGCGCGGCCACCGGCGCGCTGACCTCCCCGGAGCTGGCGGGCGGCACGTTCACCGTCGCACCCACGGCCGTCGGGGCGATCCGGTCGGTTGCCGCCGTCCTCAACCAGGGGCAGGCAGCGACCCTTGCTGTCGGGCCGGTCACCCAGCGGGCGCTCGCGGACGGCGACGATGTGGTCGCCGGCCGCGCCCTGACGGCGACCCTTTCGATTGACGGGCGGATCATCGGCGCCGAGGAGGGGGCTCTGTTCCTCGACCGCGTCCGCTCGCTGCTGGAAGCACCGGATTAGCGGGGCCCGGATGCCGCACAGGATCATCGACGTCCCGATCGAGTCGCTCCCGTTCGTTGACGAGCACTTCATCGAGATCGCGGCCGCGTCGGATCTGGTCTGGGACGCCCTGATCCAGGTTCTGGGAGGGGTCAGCGACGGGCGCTCCAGCGCTCCGCTCTCACGCGCGCTGGGCTGCGCCCAAACCGAGGTGGAGGGTGAGGTCGGCGAGATCGGCTCGACGATCCCCGGCTTCGTCGTCACCCGATCGATCCGGCCCGGCGTCCTCGCGCTGATGGGGCAGCACCGGTTCTCGCGCTACGCGCTGATCTTCTCGATCGTCGAGAAGCCGAGCGGCCTGGTGCTGCTCAGCGCCCAGACCCGGGCCGAGTTTCCGGGCAGGCGCGGGCGCCTCTATCGCGGCCTCGTGATCGGCACCCGCGGGCACGTGCTGGTCACCACGGGAGTCCTGAGATCGGTCCGCAAGCGCGCCGAGCGCGCCCGAGGCCGGCCGCGGCGCGACGATCCGCCAGCGGAAGGCGATCAAGGTTGAAATGTCCTCAGGAGGGCATACAATGCGTGTGGCGATCTGCACGAGCCACCCGCTCGGAACGATCCAGACATAGGGCCGCGGGGCGGAACCCCCGAGTGCCCATCGTCCAGTAGGCGCCGCCGAGGAGATCCTGAAGCGGCGAGAAGAAGGCGGACCCGGAGGAGATCCCAATGGGCAGCCAGACACGAAGGGCGGAGAGATATGCGAAGCGACGTTGCTGTCGCCAGCGAGCCTGCGCGTGAGGACGCGAAGGCCGACGTACGCGAATCCCTGAACGAGCTGCTCACCCGATCGGACCGCGCCGCACTGCTGCGGTTCATGGCGATGATGAGGACCGCCGAGGAGCGCGGCCTCACTCTCTACCGGCAGGGCAAGGTACCCGGGTCGTTCTACGACGGTTGCGGCCAGGAGGCGATCTCCGTCGGTTCCTCGTTCGCGCTCAAGCCCGAGGACCGGATGTGCATCCTCCACCGGGACCTTGGCGCGCATTTCGTCCGAGGAGTCACCCCGGACCGCTACCTCGCCAACTACATGGGGCGATCCGGTGGCGTCACCGGCGGCAAGGACGGCAACATGCACTTCGGCGATCCGCGCCTGGGCTGCATCGGAATGGTCTCGATGCTGCCCGACATGGCGCTGGTCGCATCCGGGATGGCGCTGGCCTTCAAGATCAGGGGCGAGCAGCGGGTCGCGATGACCTACTTCGGCGAGGGGTCGACCGCCAACGGCCAATGGCATGAGGCGATGAACATTGCCGGCGTCCAGCGTCTGCCCATCGTCTTCATCCTGGAGAACAACCAGTTCGCCTACTCGACGCCGAACGACCTCGAGTTCGTGGTCGACCCGGTCGAGCGCGCTCACACCTACGGGTTCCCGGGCGTGACCGTGGACGGTAACGACGTCGAGGCCGTGTTCGCGGCCGTGCACCCCGCGGTCGAACGCGCGCGCACCGGCGACGGCCCGACGCTGATCGAGTGCCGGACGATGCGCATGCACGGCCACGGCGCTCACGACGACATGAGCTACGTGCCGTCGGAGATGTTCGAGGAGTGGTCGCAGCGCGACCCGATCGACCTCTACTCCAAGCGCCTGGTGGCCGAACACGGCTTCAGCCAGGACGAGGTCGACGCCATCCGCGCCGAGGTGACCGAGTACATCACCGAATGCGCGGAGCAGGCTGTCGCCTCGCCGATGCCCGACCCCGACGGCGCCACGAACGGCGTGTTCGCCGACTGCTGGGAGCCACTCGGCGACGGCCAGGCGCCGTGGTCGCGCTGGCAGCAGCGCAACGGCCACTCGCGAAACGGCGCCTCGAACGGACACGCGAACGGAGCGAGCGCATGACCGCGGCGACGACCACCGGACTGGCCGCTCGAACCGAAACCGGCGAGCTCTCGTACCTGGAAGCGATCTCCGAGGCCCTGCGCGAGGAGATGCGCGCCGACGAGACCGTGATCTGCCTGGGCGAGGACATCGGCGCGTTCGGCGGCGCCTTCAAGGTGACCGACGGCTTCTACGAAGAGTTCGGCGCCCACCGGGTGATCGACACCCCGCTCGCCGAGAACGCGATCATCGGCACAGCCGTGGGCGCCGCAACCGAGGGCCTGAAGCCGGTCTGCGAGATGCAGTTCGCCGACTTCATCGCCTGCGGGTTCGATCAGCTGGTGAACGTCGCTGCCAAGCTCCACTACCGGCAGGGCGTCGCCGTGCCAATGGTGGTGCGCCTGCCCTCCGGCGGCGGCTTCTCCGGTGGCCCGTTTCACTCCCAGAATCCCGAGGCGTGGCTGCTCCAGGCTCCCGGCCTGAAGGTCGTGGCGCCGGCAACCGCCGCCGACGCCAAGGGCCTGTTGACCAGCGCGATCCGCGACCCCAACCCTGTCTGCTTCCTCGAACACAAGGGCCTCTACCGCAACGTCCGCGACGAGGTGCCGGCAGGCGAGCACCTCGTGCCACTCGGCGAGGCCCGAGTCGCCCGCCAGGGTTCGGAGGTCAGCGTGATCGCCTACGGCTCGAGCGTCCTCTTGGCGCTACAGGCGGCCGACGAGCTGGGCGAAGACATCGAGGTGATCGACCTGCGGAGCCTCTGTCCGCTCGACACCGACGCGATCCTGGCGAGCGTCCGCAAGACCTCGAAGGTGCTCGTCGCGCACGAGGCGACCCGCTCCTGCGGGGTCGGCGCCGAGGTCTCGGCTCTGATCTCCGAGCACGCGTTCGAGGATCTCGACGCGCCGGTGAGGCGACTGACGGCGCCGGATGTGCCGATCCCATTCAGCCCACCGCTGGAACAGGCAGTCCTGCCGCAGCTCGACGACATGAAGGAGGCTCTAAGTGAGCTCCTCTCGTACTGAAGCGAACCCGGCGACCCCCGGAGGCGAAGCCGAGCAGGTGGGCGGAACCTTGGTGTCGATGCCGCAGATGGGCATCTCCGTCAGCGAGGGCACGATCCTCGAGTGGCGGAAGTCCGTCGGCGATCAGGTTGCTGCCGACGAGCCGATCTGCGAGGTGACAACCGACAAGGTGGACGTGGAGATCCCCTGTCCCGCCGCGGGCGTTCTCGCGAAGATCCTGGTGGAGCCGGGCGAGACGGTGGCCGTCGGAACCCCGATCGCGGAGATCGACTCGGGCGGTGGCACTGCGAACGGCGCTGCGCCGATCGCCGACGAACCTGCTGTAGCTCCGGCGCCTCACACGAACGGCGAAAACGACCGTTCCGCATTCGTCTCGCCGGTCGTGCGCCGGATCGCCGAGGAACACGCGATCGACCTGAGCCAGGTCGAGGGGCATGGGATTGGCGGACGAATCCGAAAGAAGGATCTGGTGGCGTTCCTGGACTCCGGTCCGACCGAGAAGGCGGAGCGACCGCTTCATATCGAGTCTCCGTACGTGCCCGACGCTCCGGTGCCGGCCGAGCTGGGTGGCCGGCGCGAGGAGATGACCCCGATGCGCAAGGCAATCGCCGAGCACATGGTCCGGAGCCGCCACACGGCCGCGCACTGCACGACGATCGTCGAGGTCGACTTCGCGGCGGTAGCCGCGCAACGCGCGGAGCTCAAGGAGTCGTACTCGCGACGCGGCGTCCCACTGACCTACCTGGCGTTCGTTGCGCGGGCCGTGGTCGAGGCGCTCGAGGAGTTCCCGATCGTGAACGCGTCGGTCGACGGCTCAGACATCGTGTTCCATGATGACGTCAACCTCGGCATCGCCGTGGCGCTGGACGAGGGCCTGATCGTGCCGGTCATCAACCAGGCGCAGCGGCTTTCGCTGGAGGGCATGGCGGTCGCGATCGCCGACCTGGCCACCAGGGCCCGCGAGCGCAGGCTGACTCCGGACGAAGTCCAGGGCGGCACCTTCACGATCACCAACCCCGGCCAGTTCGGCGCCGTGCTGGCGACGCCGATCATCAACCAGCCGCAGGTGGCGATTCTCGACCTCGAGGCGATCGTCAAGCGGCCGGTCGTAGTCACGCGGACCGTCGCGGCAGCGGACGCGGAGCGGAGCGGGCGCGGCGATGTATCCGAGGACTCGATCGCGATCCGGCCGATGGCCTACCTGCCGATGTCGTGGGACCACCGGGCGCTGGACGGCGCCGACGCGGCTCGATTCCTCGGATCGGTCAAGGCGAAGATCGAAACCGGAGCGGTCCGATGAGGGCGATCGCGGCACCGGCTCCGGTCAGGGTCCCCGCGGGGCTCGACCACGAGGAACTGGCGGTCACGCATGGCGAGCGCAGCGGCGTCACGATGGCGATCGCCATCCACTCCACCCGCCTCGGCCCCGCGCTCGGCGGCGCCCGGCTCTGGCACTACGAGCGCGACGAGGACGGGATCGCCGACGCCCTGCGGCTGGCCGAAGCCATGACCTACAAAGCGGCGGCCGCCGGGCTCGACCTCGGCGGCGGCAAGGGCGTGATCTGCGCGCCCCGTGGCGGAGCGGTGAGCGGTGAGCTGCGGCAGGCGATCCTGCACGACTTCGGCGACCTCGTCGAATCGCTCGATGGCCGCTACATCACGGCCGAGGACGTCGGCACCGCGACCGAGGACATGGTCGAGATCGCCACCCGCACCGCCCACGTGACCGGGATGCCTGTTGAGCGCGGTGGCGCCGGCGATCCCAGCCCGTTCACGGCCGCCGGCGTCCAGGCGGCGATGCGTGCCGCCTGCAAGCGGGCATTCGGAACGCGCGACCTCGCCGGCCGCAGCGTCGCCGTCGTCGGGCTGGGCCACGTCGGCGAGCACCTCGCCCGCGAGCTGGCGGAAGCGGGAGCCGAGCTGACGGTCGCCGATATCGACCCGGCCAAGCGGGCGATCGGCGAGGAGCTGGGAGCCGAGTGGCTCGACTCGGCAGCGGCGCTCGTCGGAGCCCGGGATGTGGTGGCGCCCTGCGCGGTCGGCGGCGCGATCCACGTCGGCAACGTCGGCGCACTGCGCTGCCGTGTCCTCTGCGGCGCCGCCAACAACCAGCTCGCCGACGAGGGTCTGGCCGAGCTATTGGCCCGGCGCGGGATCCTGTTCGCCCCCGACTTCATCGCCAACGCGGGCGGCCTGATCAACGTCTACCGCGAGCTGCGCGGCTACGACGCCGAGCGGGCGACCGAGCTGGTGCTGGGAATTGAACGCGTGATGGGCGACGTCTTCGCGCACGCCGACGAGGCGGGCACGACCCCGCTCGAGGCGGCGCGGGCGCTCGCACGCACGCGGCTCGACGCCGCAGCTTCGTAGTGCGAGACTCCGCGCGGTGAGCGGAGCGCCGGAGATCTGGGTCGCGCGCCTCGGGCTGGTCCCCTACGCGGACGCCCGGGCCCAGCAGAAGCGCCTCGAAGCGGCGCGGCAGGCTGACGAGATCCCCGACTTGCTGCTCTTGCTCGAGCACCACCCGGTCTTCACGAAGGGGCGCCGCACCGAGGCCGGCCACCTGCCGATGGGCGAGGACTGGTACCGGATGCAGGGGATCGAGGTCTGCGACACGGATCGCGGCGGTCAGGTGACCTACCACGGCCCGGGCCAGCTCGTCGCCTACCCGATCGTGAAGCTGCCGGACGACGACGTCCACGCATACGTGCGCGCCCTGGAGTACGTGATGATCTCGGCCCTCGACGCGTACGGAATCCCGGCCCAGGTCTTCGCTGGGCTCACAGGGGTCTGGACGGCGGGCGATCCCCCGCTCGCTCCCGGCGAGCCCGGGCCACAGCGCACCCCGGTCGGCTCGCCGACGCTGCCCGGCGGGGACGCGCGCAAGATCGGGTCGATCGGCATCCACGTGAACCGGGGCGTCACCACGCACGGTCTAGCGATCAACGTCAACAACGACCTGCAGCCGTTCGAATGGGTCGTCCCCTGCGCGATCGAGGGCGTGCGCATGACGTCGGTCTGCCGCGAGCTCGGCATCGAGCAGGATCTGGATGCATTCGCGACCACGGTGCGCGACCGCTTCGGCGAGGTCTACAACAGGCGTGCGGTGGAGGTCCCCGCCGAGGCGCTCGAACCCGCGCCCGCATGACCAACGACGAGGCGCACACGCTGGCACGCGAGCACGGCGTGTCTCGCTGGCGCTACGCGCTGGTGCGGGGGATCTTCGTGCCGTTGATGCGCTTCTGGTGGGGGCTCCGGATCAAGGACTCAGACCGCATCCCGGCCGATGGCCCGGCGATCCTCACGCCCAATCACAAGAGCTTTTTCGACAGCTTCTTCCTCGCCGCCGCAACCAAGCGGCACCTGCGGTTCATGGGCAAGTCCGAGCTGTTCGAGGGCCGCCTGGGGAAGCTGTTCGTCCGCCTCGGCGCGTTCCCCGTGCGCCGCGGCGAGTCCGATGCCGAGGCGCTGGAGACGGCGCGGGTGATCCTCGAACAGGGTGGGCTGCTGTCGTTGTTTCCCGAGGGGACACGGGTCCGAGATCCCGCGGGCCTCGGCGTCCCGAAGCGGGGTGCGGTGCGGCTGGCGCTGGAGAGCGGGGCGCCGCTGGTGCCGGCGGCGATCACCGGAACCGAGAAGCTGTTCTTCCACGGGGTCCCGCGCCCGACCACGGTCCGGCTCTCGTTCGGCGAGCCGATTCCGGTCGAGGACCTCCCGGCGACTCCCGAGACCGCGGGTGAGGTCCTGGAAGACGAGCTCTGGCCCGAGATCGAGGGCCAGTTCTCGCGCCTGCGCGCGCATCCGGGCCTGGTCGCCGCCGGGCTCGCGGCGGTTGGCATCGGTGCCGGCGTTGCCGTCCGCCGCAGGCGTGCTGCCCGCAAGCCCAGGTGGCGACGGTGAGCCACCCCCACCCCGGTACCGTTGATGGTGTGAAGCCCACGGAGACGCCCGCAACCGAGCGCGTCCACGTGACGCGCTCGCGCGCGAAGCCCGGCGGCAAGCTGGTCGAGGGCGGCCGGCCCTTCCGGGAGCGCAAGCCGCCGTGGCTGAAGGTCCCGGCCCCTGGCGGCCCGACCTACCGCAAGCTCAAGCAGGCGATCGCCGACGACAACCTGCACACGGTCTGCGAAGAGGCTGCCTGCCCCAACGTCGGCGAGTGCTGGGAGCGCGGTACGGCGACGTTCATGATCCTCGGCGACGTCTGCACCCGCCGCTGCGGCTTTTGCAACGTGCAGACGGGGGTTCCGACCTGGAACGACCCGCTCGAGCCGCTGCGTGTCGCGAACCAGGTCAAGAAGATGGGTCTGCGGCATGCCGTGATCACCTCAGTCGACCGCGACGACCTCCCCGACTACGGCGCCGGCGCGTTCGTCGGCGTGATCCGCTCGATCCGCCAGCTGGCGCCAGGCTGCAAGGTCGAGGTCCTGACCCCGGACTTCCGCGGCCAGGAGATGCCGCTTGCCAAGGTGATCCACGAGCGGCCTGACGTGTTCAACCACAACGTCGAGACCGTCCCGCGCCTCTACCCCAGGGCTCGTCGCGGCTCCGATTTCCTCCGCTCCGCCCGGGTGTTGCGCATCGCCAAGGAGATGGGTGGCGAGCGGGTGGTCACGAAATCGGGCCTGATGGTCGGGCTCGGCGAAAGCTTCGACGAGATGATCGAAACCTTCGGGCTGCTGCGCGACCATGAGGTCCAGATCCTCACCGTGGGCCAGTACCTGCGGCCGACCGAGAACCACCTCCCGGTCGAGCGCTACTGGCACCCGGACGAGTTCAAGGCGCTGGAGGAGGCCGCCTACGAGATCGGCTTTGACGCCGTTGCCTCGGGGCCGCTCGTCCGCAGCTCGTACCACGCGGACGAGGCGGCGGCCCAGGCCGCGGCGGCCTGACTGGGAAGCCTGCGCGTAGGGTTCTGCGGCCCTGCTCCCGCTCAAGGACAACATCCCGACCAGCCGCTTCCCGGTCGTCACCGCCGCGCTGATCCTGATCAACGTCGTCGTGTTCGTCTGGCAGCTCTCGCTGTCGGATGATCCGAACTCGAGCACGTCGCCGAAGGTCCCCGGTCTCTCCGAGTCCGACGAGCGGACCATCGAATTGGGCGCGATCCCGTACCGGCTCACCCATCCGGGGCGCAATTGCGGCGTCGTGACGGTGACGACAGCCGCGGCCGACCAGCTCGACCCGGTCGTTTGCGAGGGGAGCGCCAAGCGCCGGGAGGCGGAGGAGACGCCTGGCGTCGAGGTCATCGATCTGGAGGAACCGCCCTTCTGGATCACCGCCCTGACCTCGATGTTCATGCACGGAGGCTGGCTCCACATCGTCGGCAACATGCTGTTCCTGTGGGTCTTCGGCAACAACGTCGAGGACCGGATGGGGCGGCTCCGATTCCCCCTGTTCTACGTGCTGTCGGGCCTGGTTGCGGTCTATGCCCAGTCGCTGGTCGACCCATCGTCTACGGTGCCGACGATCGGCGCCTCGGGGGCGGTGGCTGGGGTATTAGGCGGCTACATACTCCTGCACCCGAGGGCGCGAGTCGTCACGCTCGTCATCATCATCTTCTTCATCACCCTGATCGAGATCCCGGCGATGATCCTGCTCGGCATCTGGGCGGTGCTGCAATTCCTACCCGCGCTGGGCCAGATCGGAGCCCAGGACGTTGCCGGCGAAGAGGTGGCCTACCTCGCGCACGTCGGCGGCTTCCTGTTCGGGCTGGCGATGATCAAGGTCTTCATCGCCGGGCGACGCGACCCCGCTGATCCGGCGCGGCTCAGCTGATGGATCCGAACGTCCGCAGCGCGATCCTGATCGCCGGCCTCCTGTTCGTGATCCTGTTCGGCGGGATGACGCTCGTGGTACTCGCCGAGGAAGGGCTCTCGATTCTGGTCGTGTTCTCGATCCTGATCGTCGGCCTGCTTGGCGTCGCGATGTGGGGCGCGATCAACGGCCCCGACGACCGGCGCTAGCCCCGGGTTGTGACGGCGAGCGGAGAGACCGCACGTTCATCCCCCTCGACAACTAGCGCGGGAGACCGCGCAGCAGCCGGCGGTAGACGCCCTCGAGCGTCTCCTTGCCGTAGCGGCGCGAGGGGTTGTCCTCGGTCAGCACCCCGATGCCGAGGCGCCACCGATCCCGGCGCAGCAGTGCCACCTGATGGTCGACCGATCCGGTTCCCGAGCCCCAGCCGCCCTTGAAGTGGAGCTTCCAGCCGTTTGGTTCGACCTTGCCGACACCCCATCGCTGCGACGGGACGATGTTCGCGAGCTGGCTCTTCGCGAACCTCCAATGGTGGTTCGGCACGTAGCGGCGGAGCCCGCGCATGAAGAGCGCCTGGTCGCGGGCGCTGGTGCGGCAGTTCCCCCAGATCGAGTCGTAGCGAAAGTGCTTCATCCGGGCTCGTTCGGCAAGCGCCAGGATCGGCCCCGGGCCCAGCAGGTCGCGGATTCGGGTGGCCGCCATGTTTTCGGAGCTTCGGATCATGGGCCTGAGCAGCGACTTCTCGTACTGCGTGAGATCGCGATGCCGGACGTCGCCCTGGCGCAGGTAGGCGACCAACAGCATCACCTTGATGACGCTCGCGGTGCGAGCGCGCCCGCCGCCACCGCTGTGACGCAGCCTGCCGAGCAGGTCGAAAACCGCGAAGCCGACGTGCCCGGCGCGGGCGTCTGCGTATTGCCGCGCCGCATCGATGTCCGGCTTCCAGGTACGCGCTTCCTGCGGCGTGATCTCAGCGCCGGCGGAGGCGGAGCTCGCCGCCAGCACGACAGCGACCAGCGCGGCGGTTCGTACTGATCTCCTCGCGCCCACCCCGGGCAAGTTAGCTCGCCGGGAGCTCGATCGAGACGTCCGCGCCGCCTTCCGGAAGGTTCCGAGCACCGGCGCTGCCGCCGTGCGCGGTCGCGATCGTTTCGACGATCGCCAGGCCCAGGCCGGCCCCGCCGCGGCCGCGAGCCGAGTCGGCCCGGCTGAAGCGCTCGAAAGCGTGCTTGATGAAATCCTCGGGGAATCCCGGTCCTGCGTCCGTGACGTGCACGACGAGGCTGCGATCGCGCTCTTCGGCCCACAGGCGCACCTCGCCGCCGCCGTGGCGCAACGCGTTGTCGACCAGGCCGGTGAGAGCCTGCTCGAGGCGCAGCCGGTCAGCCGACAGGGTCAACTCGGCGCCTTCGCCCACGGACAGCGGCCGATCGGCGTGGGCCGCACGCGTTCGGAAGCGCTCGGCCACGGTCGCGAACAGGTCGCCGACCGTCACCCGCTCACGGGCCAGCGCCAGCCCGTCCTCGCCGGAGCGAGCCACGACCAGCAGAGCTTCGGCCAGAGCGACGAGGCGGTCAACCTCGTCGACCGCCGAGGCGATCGATCGGCGCAGCTCCTGGGGATCGTCTCCATAGCGCAGCGCCAGCTCCAGCTCCGCACGGTGCAGCGCCAACGGCGTCCGCAGCTCGTGGCTGGCGTCGTCCACGAACCGCCGCTCGCGCTCGATCGCCGCCTCGAGGCGGCCGAGCATCTCGTTCAACGTGCTTCCGAGGCGGCCGAGCTCGTCGTCCACCGGCGGAACCGGAAGCCGCTCGCCCGAATCGCCGGAGGAGATCTCGGCCGCGCGGCGGCGCATCGCCTCGACCGGGCGCAGAGCTGTCCCCGCCGCCCAGTAACCCGTCAGCGACGCCAGCAGCAGTGCCACCGGCCCGCCGATCAGAAGCAGGGTCGTCAACCTTGAGAGCGTCTCGTCCCGATCGTCGAGCGAGGCGCCCACCACCACCGCCAGCCCGCTGCGCTCGTCGGGAGGGGCGACCAGCAGCCGGACGCCTCCATCAAGGCCGGGGAAGGAGGCACGCTCGATCTCGCGCGGATCGTTCCCCTCGGGCGGGATCTCGGCCGGCGTCAGCAGCGACCGATCGCCCGCGGCGGCCGTTGAGTACGCGAGGTCTCCGTCGGGGCGCAGCACCTGGACGAAGGTCTCGTCCTCGTCGCCGAGCGAGAACGATCCGCCGCCTCCGATCCGCGGTGCCGAGGCAACCAGGCCGGAGACCTCGATCAATCGCGAGCGCAGGTTGTCGTCGATCGTCTCGTTTAGGTCGGAGCGGAGCTGGAGGTAGAGGAACGCTCCGAGCGCGGCCAGCAGCGCCGCCATCGCGAGCGTGAACGTCAGTGTCACGCGGAGCCGGACCGGCAGCGAACTCATTTGCCATTCCCCTCCCGCAGCCGATAGCCCGCGCCCCGCACGGTCTCGATCGAGGTCGTCCCGAACGGCTTGTCGATCTTCTTGCGCAGCAGGCGGACGTAGGCGTCGACCACGTTCGAGCGGTTCTCGTATTCGTAGTCCCATGCGTGCTCGAGCAGCTCGAAGCGGGAGAGGACCCGGCCCGGGCGGCGCATGAAGGTCTCGAGCACGGCGAACTCCTTCGTCGAGAGACCGATCTCGGTGTCGCCACGCCAGACCTGGCGCGTCGCCGGGTCCAGTCGCAGCGCTCCGACTTCGAGCACGACGGGCCGCTCGGCGTCGCCACGGCGCACCAGCGCCCGCAGCCGGGCGAGAAACTCGGCGTAGGAGAACGGCTTCGTCAGGTAGTCGTCGGCGCCGGCGTCCAGCCCGGCGACCCGGTCCGCGACCGAGTCGCGCGCGGTCAGCATCAGGACCGGCGACCAGACGCCCGCGTCGCGCAGCCGCCGGCAGACTTCGAACCCGTCGATACCCGGGAGCATCACGTCGAGCACTATCGCGTCGTAGGTCGTCGCCTCGGCCCGGGGCAGGGCGTCTTCGCCTCGCGGGGCGAGGTCGACCGCCATCCCTTCGGCGACGAGGCCGCGCCTCAGAAGCGCGGCCATCTTCGGCTCGTCCTCGACGATCAGAATGCGCATGGGCACTGAGCTTGGGCCTGATTCATGAAGGAAGGATGAAAGGCCGGCGGACGTGGGTGCGAGCTTTCACGGGGCGTTCATCGACGGCCCCTAGAACTGGCCTTGACCGAGCACGCGAAAGGGGAGTTGAGATGGGAATCACACAAATCGGCAGCGCGGCGCTGGCGGCCGGGCTCGTGATCGTGGCAGTCACGGCGTGCGGCGGTGAGGACAAGACCACGACCGTGACGACGCAGGCAGCCGGAGGCGCCGCAAGCACCGAGCTCCCTCAGGGGGGCGAGCCGGCCGGGCTCGAGCCCGCCGAATTCACGACCGAGATCGACAACCGCTATTGGCCGATGGCCGTCGGCAGCAGGTGGGTCTATCGGGAGACCGATCAGGAGGGCGCGGAACAGAAGGTGGTCGTGACCGTGCTCGACAAGACGAAGCGGATCGCGAACGGGGTCGAGGCGCGAGTCGTGCATGACGTGGTGACCGAGGACGGGGAGTTCGTCGAGGTCACGGACGACTGGTACGCGCAGGACGCCGAGGGCAACATCTGGTACCTGGGCGAGGCAACGACCGAGTACGAGAACGGCAAGCCGGTCTCCAAGTCGGGCTCGTTCGAGGCGGGGGTCGACGGTGCCGAGGCCGGGATCATCATGCCCGCGGATCCGCTGCCGGGACTCTCCTACCGGCAGGAGTACTACGAGGGCGAGGCCGAGGATGAGGGCTCGATCGTCGCGACTGGCGAGCAGGCGGAGGTCCCCGCCGGGCACTACAGGGACGTGGTCATGACCAGGGACTCAAACCCGCTGGAGCCCAGAATCCTGGAATTCAAGTTCTTCGCGCCGGACGTGGGGCCGGTGCTCGCGGTTTCGGTTTCCGGCGGGTCCGACCGCGAGGAGCTGGTCAGCTTCAAGCACCCGTAGCGCCCCTGCTGCCACAGCGCGGGAGGCCGGCCGCGTCGGCCGCGGCGTCAGCCTCGGTGAAGGCGGTCTCCTCGAGACCTGGGTCGCGGATCAGTGCGAGGTCGGCGGCCAGGGCCGTGGTGGCGGCGTCGAGCTCGGCGAGGTAGGCGGCGACCGCTTCGTCAAGGTCGGATGGCGGCTCAATCCGTACGAGCGTCTCGAGTTCGCCGCGCCGGGTCGGCACCACGACCTCCTCGTAGAAGCGCTGCAGCTCGGCGCGCGTGGGCGGCGGGTTGTCCGGTCCCGGCGCGCCGAACTCCTCGAGCTCGGCCTGCGCGAGCGCTCGGTCCGCGGCGGCACAGACCTGCTGGAAGCGGCGGCGGAAGATCCGCGTCGCGCGGTCCTCCTTCGGGAGCGAATCCGCGGAGAACGGCTGCGGCTCGGCTTCCTCGTCGGTCCCGCAGGCGGCGAACAGCAGGCAGGCGAGCGCGGCGGCGAGCGCGAGCTTCAGCATCAGCGCGCGTAGGGTCGCAGGTGTGGCGCTGATTCCGCCCCCGACGGCTCGCGAGCGCGAGCACCTCGCGCGCGCCAAGCGGCGGCTGGACACGCTGACGCTCTACCCGGATCCGGTGCGGATGGGGAGAGTGCGAATCGTGTCGGTGCCCTGGCTGTTCGCGATGTCGTACCTGCGCGGGTACCGCGAGAACCCGCACGAGGTTGAGGCGCGCGAGGCGGTCGCCGCGACTCGGGAGGTTCGTTGAGCGAGACGAGCGCTGGTTCAGCTCTGCCTGTACAGCTGGATGCTGGCGCCGGTGACCAGCGCGAGCCCTAACCCGAAGACGACCGCAAACGCAGGCGTCAGCATGACCGGGGTCAACGCGGCAAGGGCGACGAGCAAGGCGAGCCATGCCGCCCAGCCCGGCACCAGGCGGCCCGTCTGGAGCGCAACAAAAGCCGTGGGTGCGGCGATCATCGCAAGGGCGACTCCCGCTGCCGGGGCGCCGAGCGCATAGGACACGTCGAAGTAGATCTGGGCACCTTCGGCCGTGAGCTGGCCGTCTTCGGCGCTCAGGGCGCCGGCCATGTTGATCGACTCGGCCCCCAGTCCGACCGCCCCCGTGAGCACGGCGCCTGCGAATGCCACAAGGGGCAGGCCGCTTCGCCTCGGGGCCTCGGCAGCGACCAGGCGCTCGTGCAATACCGCGCCGAACCAGACGAGGAACAGCACGGAGATGATGCTGATCGTGCCGCCGATCATGATCTCGGTTGAGGAGCTCTCGTAGAAGGAAGCCACCTCCTCCGACCCGGCGTCTCGCGGTGGCTGATCGAAAGCCCAGAACCCACTGCCGATGGCGAACAGGACCGCGAAGGTCAGGCCGGACAGAGGCGCGAAGCGAGAGGGCCGATCCACGGCGCTCAGACCCTGCTTCGGTAGCGGAGGTGCACCATGCCGTTCGCGAAGCGCCGCTCCGCCAATAGTTCGAGGTCGAGCCGGACGTCGTCCGGCAGCGACTGCTTCCCGCCCCCCACGATCACGGGCGCGACGAACAGGTGGCATTCGTCGACCAGCCCCGCTTTGAAGGCGTGCGTGGCGAGCTCGGCGCCGCCCACAGCGAGGTCGCTGTCGGCCGATGCCTTCATGTCCCAAACCGCATCGGGGACGAACTCGCGCTCGATCCGCGTCCTGCGCGTGGACGCCGCCTCCAGCGTCGTCGAGTAGACGATCTTGTCGGCCGCTTGCCAGACCTGAGCAAAGTCGCGGGCGATCTCCGACCCGGCGGCCAAGGTCTCGTCGGTCTCCCAGGCGACCATCGTCTCGTACATGCGGCGCCCGTAGAGGTAGGTGCCGACGCCGCGCTCCAGGTCGTTGACAAAGGTGTGCACCTCCGCATCGGGCTGCGCCCAGTCGAACTTGCCGTGCTGGTCCTCGATGTAGCCGTCGAGCGACGTGATCGCCGTGTAGATCAACTTGGCCATGCGGGCAGGGTATGGAGCCAGCCGGATTCGAACCGGCGGCCTCGGCGTTGCAAACGCCGCGCTCTACCAACTGAGCTATGGCCCCTCCCACGATTGTAGGTCGATCACATTGCGCCCACAGACGCGACGGTGACGTTGTGAGAGGATCAGGGCACAGGCAGTTCCCAGAGGAGGGGTGATGGCCGAAACCGAGACCGCGACGAAGACCGCAGGCGACAGCGACACCGATCGCTCGCCGCTGGCGACCGAGGAGGCGCAGCGCGACGCCGAGGCTTCAGGCGCCCCGAAGCCGGGCCAGCGGGCCGAGGTCTCGAACCTCGAGATCGTCCGCCACTACTTCGACAAGGCCGCCGACCACATGGGCCTCGCCGACGACGTCCGCGTCGTCTTTTGGACGCCGTACCGCGAGGTCACCGTCCAGATCCCGGTCAAGCTCTCCGATGGCAAGATCCACGTCTTCTCCGGGTACCGGATCCAGCACAACGGCGCCCGCGGCCCCTACAAGGGCGGCGTCCGGTTCCACCCCGAGGTCGACGTGGACGAGGTCCGAGCGCTCGCCTCGCTGATGACCTGGAAGACCGCCGTGGCGAACGTCCCGTTCGGCGGCGCCAAGGGCGGCATCAACTGCCCCGCCGGCGACCTCTCCCAGGCCGAGCTGCAGAAGATCACGCGCTCGTTCATGGACAAGATCGAGAAGGTGCTGGGTCCGACCCGCGACATCCCCGCCCCCGACGTGAACACCAACGCCCAGACGATGGCCTGGATGATGGACGAGTACGGCAAGCTCCACGGCCACACGCCCGCGATCTGCACCGGCAAGCCGCTCTCGCTCGAGGGCTCGCACGGGCGCGAGGCAGCGACCGGCCGCGGTTGCGTCTACATGTTCCGCGAGGCCGCTCCGGGCCTGGGCCTGAGCCCGGCGGACACCAAGTTCGTCGTCCAAGGCTACGGCAACGTCGGCTCGTGGGCCGCGCGGATCATGCAGCAACTCGGCTCGAAGATGATCGCCGTCTCCGACGTACATGGAGCGATCCGCAACGACGAGGGCATCGATGCCGACGCGCTTCACAAGTTCCTCGCCGACGGCGGCAACATCACCGAGTTCCCGGATTCGGAGACGATCGACGCGGACGACCTGATCGCCGTCCCTTGCGACGTCTTCATCCCCGCGGCCCTCGGCGGCATGATCCACGAGGGCAACGCTGACCGGATGCAGTGCAAGGTGCTGGTCGAGGGAGCCAACAGCCCCACGACCCCCGCCGCCGACGACATCCTCAAGGAGAACGGCACCTACATCATCCCGGACGTGATGGCCAACGCCGGCGGCGTCGTCGTCTCCTATTTCGAGTGGGTCCAAAATCTCCAGCACTTCCGCTGGGACGAGCGTGAGGTCAACGACAAGCTCGGCAACATCATGCGGAAGTCATTCCGCGAGGTGTCCAAGCGTGCCAAAGAGGAGGGGCTCGACCTGCGCGAGGCGGCCTACCTTGTCGGGATCGAGCGCGTGGTCGAAGCGGCTCGCGTCCGCGGCTACATCGAAACGCCCGCTAGGGCAACCTAGAAGTCGAAATCCTTCGGTTCGCCCTGCTCGAACCAGAGTTCGTCGTCGTCCGGGTTGTCGCGAAGGAACTCCGGCGTCTCCTCGAGCACGTCCTCTGAATCCCCCTCGGAGGCCCCCTCCGGCTCCGGCTCGGACGCCAGCTCGGCCTCCTCGCTTGTCGGCTCCGCTTCCTCGACAACCTCATGCGCTTCGACGGGGGTCGCCTCGTCGGCGGGCGGCGCCTCCTGGACGACCTCCTCACCGGTGACCGGCTCCTCCTCGAGCTCCTCGAGCTCGTCCTTCAGATCAAGGTCGAGCTCCCCCAGGTCCAGCGGCTCCGGCGCCCGGTCGAAGAACTCGGTCGGCTGATCGGCGATCGCCTCGCGCTCCGAGGTCGTGAAGCCCGCGGCGTCCTCGTCGATGACGGGCGGCTCGTCGCCGGGCGGCGGCTCGGGCTCGGCCTCCGGGTCCGCGAGGACCGCGTCGCCGTGCGGGGCCGGTTCCTCGCCCGGCTCGGCGACGGGCGGCGTGGGCTCGTCGGCCTGCTCGGTCGTCGCGGGCTTCTCCGGCTCCGGCTCCGGCTCCGTCTCGGTCGGCGCGTCGGCCGGCGGCGACTCCTGGGCCGCCTCGCCGTTCGCCGCTGACTCCCCGGTCTGGGGGAAGTCAGGATCACCGGGGCGCGTGGGCAGGCCGAAGGCCTCGTCCTCGAGTTGCTTCAGCTCCGACTCGTCGGCGCCCAAGCGGCGCTTCAGATCGAGGTGCTGCCGGATCGCGTCGTCGAATATTCCCATCGCCTCTGAACCCTGGGCAAAGACTACTGGCGAGAAGCCGCGACGACAGGCGCGGTGACCACACGGTTCTTGCCTTGCCGTTTCGCCTCGTAGAGAGCCACGTCAGCCGCCTCGAACAGGTCGTGCACGTTGGCCGCCGCCGCCGGCATCGTCGCCGTCCCGAAGCTCGCCGTCACGCGCAGGGGCTTGCCGCCGTCGACCGACTCGATCTCCTCGTCCTCCAGGCGTGCCCGGATGCGCTCGGCGAGCTCGACCGCGCCGTCGGACCCGGTCTCGGGCAGCGCGACGATGAACTCCTCGCCGCCGTAGCGGGCCGGCTCGTCGATCGCGCGAGGCTCGGACTCGAGGATCTCGCCCATCTTCCGCAGGACCTCGTCTCCCTGGAGGTGGCCGTAGCGGTCGTTGACCTGCTTGAAGTCGTCGAGGTCGATGATGATCAGCGACAGGTTGTGCTTGAAGCGCTCGGCGCGCGCAGCCTCGCGGTCGATCGTCTCACGGAAGGACCGGTTGTTCGGCAGCCCGGTCAGCTCGTCGGTCACCGCCTGCTCGGAAACCCGCTCGTGCTCGGAGATGTTTTCGATCGACTCGGAGGCGCGGCTGAGCAGGTAGAGGAAGACGTCCCGCTCGTGCTCGAGGAACTCGAGTCCCCGCCGGCCGACCGCGAGCGTGCCCTCGACCTCGCCGTCGCGCTCGAACGGGGCCGCCAACCCGTAGCCGTCTTCGCGACGGCTCGCAACCCTCGTGCCCTCGCGGGCCGCGCGCTTTTGCCCCGCCAGCGCGGCGACACGGCCGGGCCCGCCGAAGCCTTCAGGTCGCTCGATCACGGTCCCGTCGGAAAGCGCGATCACCGCATACTCGGCCGCGCAGCCACCGAGTGCTGCTTCCGCAACGATCTCCAATTGCGCGGCCAGATCGAGTCCGGACGCAACGGCGTCGCCGAGACGAGTAACCAAACCGTCAAGTTCGGTGCGTTGGCGGCGGAGTTGCTCGATCTGCGCCTCAAGCCGGTCACTCATCTCGTTGAACTCGCTTGCAAGGCCCGCCATCTCGTCCCGTCCGACGACCGGGACGCGGCCCGAGAAATCACCGGCGCCGATCCGCCGGGCGGCGGCGAGCATCGATTCGATCTGGCCCTGAAGCGTGCGGAACAGCAGCAAGATGAAGCCCAGAGCGAGAGCGACGAAGGCGGCGAGGGCCGCCACGATCCGCGGGCGGGAGTCGAAGAAGCCGCCGGTCTCCGCCTCGGTGAAGAGCACGACTCGCATCGACCCGGACTCCGGCAGCTCGCCCGATGCCGCCCGCATCGTCTCGCCCTCGACCTCGGCGTCACTCGAATCGCCCGGGGCCGGGAGGGCCGCCGGGTCGGAGACATCCGTACCCGCCGCGACACCCGAGTCATCGGCGAGCGCGGTCGCAAGCCCGGTCAGCCGGTTGACCTCCTCGACGTATTCGGTCGGTCCAGTCACGGAGCCGCGGAGCTCATAGGCGCCGGACCCGCCGGTCGTTCGAACCGTGGCCGTCGCCAGCTCCTCCCCGGTCCCGAGCGCGCGGATCACCTCGCCCTCGGGCTTCACGATCGACAGGCGCTCGAGCCCGGCGCTCCTGGCGGCCGCCGCGGCTGCATCCGCGATCGCCTCGGCGTCCCCGGATCGCAGTGCAACGAGAACCTCCGAGTCGGTCAGGATCTCGGCCATCTGCGCCTCAGCCGCGGCGACGTCCTCTTCGTACACCGCCAGCGCTGTATCCACCCCGGTCGAAAGCCGTGCATCCGCTTTGCCGTCCTGGGAATCCCGCGTCACATCCACGACCAGCAGCGCGATCGCCGCGATCGGAATCACCACGATAAGCAGGAAGAACAGCGCCAGGCGCCCGCGAAAGCTCACTGCACGAGCTTAGATCGGCACCCGGGCCGACCCGGCTTGAGCGCTGGGTCTGCAAGCCGATCGGCAGGTATCCTGTTCGTCCGTGCCGCAGTTTGGCGCCGCGGGGCTATAGCTCAGTTGGGAGAGCGCCTGGTTCGCAATCAGGAGGTCGGCGGTTCGAGCCCGCCTAGCTCCATTCTTCAACGCACTGAATCGGGGCCACCTCGAAGATTCAGGCGCTCGTGCATTCGCCGCCGGTCGGCGCAGCGGTAGGCCGCGAATGCGAGACTTGGCGTATGCGTCGCGCCCTCGGGCTGGCTGTGCTGCTCGCCACATCGGCCGGACTCGCGCTGGCAAGCGTTCAACCGCCGGCGCACCGCTCGAGCGCCGCCGAGCCACGGCTTGCCACCTGCTTCTGGGAGGGACCGATCTCGACCCGCCGTCCGAGCACCCGCGGCTTCGACGGGCGCGACTTCAACTTCCCCGAGGAGTCCGCCACTTACTGGCTCGCACGCTTCAACCTCGCGGCGGCCGACCGGCTGGTGGTGGCCGGGCGCTATCCGTACGGTCGCTACATGTCGCTCAACGCCTACTCGGACGGCGCTCCCACCGACGCGCTCAGCGATATCCGGATCGCGCCGTGGGCTGGCAGCACCAACCCCTTCGTGGCGGGTGCACGGCGGGACCGGCCAAGGCGCTCCTGGAGGGTGCGGGTCCTGAATGCCGCACCTCCCTCCGATCCTGCGGCGCGCGCGCCCAACACGCTCTACGCACAGCCCGCCGCGGGAGCCTCGATCGAGCTCCTCTATCGCGTCTACGAGCCCGACCGCGGGCTCGGGCTTACCGGAGGCGTGCGGCTGCCCAAGCCGGTGCTGAGGGCGGCCGGCGGGGAAGTTCAGCGAGGAGGGGGCGCTTGCGCCGCCATCAACGACCCGGATCGCTCGATCACAGTGCAAACGATCCCGGCGGCCGTATGGCAGGGGGCCCGCGCCACGCCCGGCTGCGATCCGGCCACCAATCCCGGGTACGAGCCCCCGCGCTGGGAGCGCTTCTTCAACATCAACTACGCCTCGCTCGCTGTGATCACGGACTGCACCGAAGCCGGACGTCAGGCGCGCCTCGCGATGGAGGCCACGGAGCAGGGCGGCTTCTACTCGAATCGCGACAGCGCTTACGTGTACTCGCACCTCTCGCGGCTGTTCGGCCCGGTGCTGATCGTCAAGGGAGTCCTGCCGCGGACACCCCAGACGCACGCCGGCCCGCGGCGCATGCCGGGTGGCCGGCTTCGCTTCTGGTCGCTCTGCACCGGCGAGTCACGGGTGACGACGCGCACCCCCGACTGCCTCACGGACCGCCAGGTGTTGAAGCGGTCCGGGCGCCGCTACACGATCGCCGTCAGCACACGCGCCGACCGCCCGGCCAACGCGCGGGGACGTTGCGGAGTCGCATGGCTCGACTGGGGGAACCGCGGCGACGGAGCGGGCGACCCGAACTACAGCCTGCTGATCATGCGGAACATGCTCGCCGCGCCGGGCTTCGCCAGGGCGATCCAGCGGGTGTCCGAGCCCGGTGGCGAACGGCAGGTAATGGGACGCCACTTCCCCCGCTCGGAGTACACGACCCGCGCGGGCTTCCAGTCGCACGGCTGCCCGGTGGCCAACGGATAAGTGTGGGGAGCGCAGGGGATGCGCGCTCAGTCGCTGCGCTCGGCACTCGTGGCATCACGTGCCTCCGCGACCATGGCCGCCTCGAGGGCTTCGTCGAGATGCTCATAGAGCGCGAAGCCGACAACTCGCCCGTCTCGAAACCGCCACAGATGAGGGCCCCGGGCATCGACTTCAGCCCCGCTACCCGTCCCGCGACCCCGTGCGCGAATGATCGCGACAATGGCGTCGCCCGACCCGATGAGTTCCTCGACTTCGATGGAGATCGACTCGAACGCGTCCCAGTACGACTCGAAGAAGCGCCCGAGACCTCCCTCTCCGAAGTAGTTGCCGCGATCGAACCCCATCGAGTTGGAGAGATTCAGCTCGAAGTCGGGATGGAGCAGGTTCCCGATCAGAGCGAGATCCCGACTGTTGAAGGCCTCGTAGCTCTGGCGGACGATCTCGGCGTTCTCCTGCGTCATCGCCCCTCAGTATCACGTCTCCAGGGAGCGGTCGCCATCCTCGAATCCACCTGATTGTCATTGGGCACCAGCCGCACTCTGGTGCCCAAATCCGCGTACATCCGTGCACATCGACAGGCATCGAATCCAGTCAACGATGCCTATTCGTGCCTGAGGGAGCCCCGTTTCGCAATCAGGAGGTCGCGGGTTCAAGTCCCGCTAGCTCCATCTCCGGATTCCCCTGCAAGGCGCGTGGTTCTTAGAGCGGCGCCGCCGGGGATGCTGGCACTCCGCTGCGGCTCGGTAGGGAGTAGTGCCCGGCAGTGCCCGCAACGGAGGGCGAGCCTGTCGGGCTTCGACTCCGCTGGAGGTAGAGTCCCCGCATCGCACCCAGGAGGTCAGGGGTTCGAGTCCCCTTAGCTCCATTTCGGAAGGGCCTGCAATTTCGGCCTGACGCTATTAAGCGTTGACCATCTGGCGATCCTGCAGCAAGCGCTCGAGGTTTGCAATCGCCCCGCCCATGTGCGTGACGACACGGGCCAGCGCTGCCTGCATTCCATCATCGCCGAGGTGGGCCCGCACGGCTCGCCCGATGTTTACCCGCGACCCCTGCAGCCATGTCTGAATGTCCTCCTCCGGACCCCAGGCAGCCTCGTTGACGGCACCGAGGTAGATCGACCATGCCCAATCCAGGCGGTTGCGCGTGCGCGGGGTCGGGTTCGGGCGGGCAAGCCGGTTCTTCTCCTCGTCGTCGCGCTGGCTGGTCTCGAGGAAACCGATCAGTGCGGCGCTGAACGGCAGCATCCCCATGCGCGTGGGCTGCGGGGTGATCCGGTCCCCCTCGAAGATCGGGCGCGGTGGCGCCCAGCCCAGTCCGCGTGCGGTGCAGTCGACGTGGAGTTCTCCTCGCGTTGTGGGGACGGTGCCCTCGTCTAGCACCAGCGCGTCGATCCCAACCCGGCGGACGCGGCCCTTGCGGATCACCTGTGTGATGCGGCACAGCTGCTCTCGCTCCGCCGCGCTCAGCGTCGCACCGTGGAACATGTCCGGCTCAACCTCGGGGTCGAGGCGATGGAGCTGGCCGCACGCCTCGGCACGAGCGTGAAGGTCCTCGAGGTCCGAGGCCTCGGCGGCCGCCTCATACGCATCCGCCAGCCCTTCGCACATGCCGGCAACCAGGTCCAGCGGCTGCGTGAAGGTGCGGTCAAGCGTCCAGGAATCACGCGGTCGTACCCACCGGATGTCCTCGGGAGCGACCGATTGACCGAGCAGCCAGGTGCAGGTGTCCATCGCGGTCTTGCCCGCACCTAGGACGGTGAACCTGTCGGCCGGATCGGTCAGCTCAACCAGCTGGTTCGGGGTAACGACCCGGACACCCGGGTCCACCTCGAAGCCGGGTTCGTGGCGGGCCGGGAGCTCGGTGTCCAGGTAAGTGGCATCCACCACCTTCCGTACCCGCACCGCTGTCTCGTGGCCGGTCACGCGCGACGACAACCGATGCCCGTTGCCGTCCATCCCGACGTACTCGTGGCTCCCGTGCCAGGTGACCTGCCCGGAGGCCAGCAGGTAGTCCAGCGCGCGCCGGAAGTAGTTACAGATCTCGGGCCCGCTGGCCTGCTCGTAGAAGCCCGCGTTGAGGCCGGACTCGTCGATCCGATCGTGGCCCAGCGACAACGAGTTCACCCCATAGAAGGCGGATGGCTGGTGGAGTCGGACGAACGGATAGGCCTCGTTCCAGTGCCCGCCCGGTGCGTGACGGCGATCGGCCAGGATTACGGTCGCGGCCGAGTCGGCGATCAGCGCGTCGGTGAATGCCATCCCCGTGGCCCCCGCTCCGATTACCAGGTAGTCAGCCTTGATCGGATCCAAGATCCCCACCATTTTCGATCGTTCCAGCCACCGGCGAACTCCGAGATGGGAACCTGAACTCCTCACTACTCGGCATGCCGATCCGACCTTACATCGCGCAACGATGAGCCGAATGGCGAACAGCACAAGCGAACGTAGGGACGAGGCTTGTGCTGCGGAGGATGAGCACTCGGCCAACCAAGGTCAGGATGGCGCTCGCTTCGATCGGAATCCGCCAGCTTCCAATGGGCACCAAGAGCGTTCTGGTGCCCAAATCCACCGACATCCAGACGTATCCGCGGACATCCGCGGCGGGTCGCGCTACGAACCAGTTTGGACAGGTTCCGCTTGCTAGAGCCGAATGCGCGAGCTTTCGCGGCTCGACGCCACCCCGCATCGCACCCAGGAGGTCGTCGGTTCGAGTCCGACTAGCTCCACCTCTCGCGCCTACTTCGAAAGCCCCGCGGCTTCGAGGGCGGATTCCTGGTCGGCATACCATCGTGCCCGCAGGACCTTGCCATCGCGAAGGGTGTAGACCCAGCCGTAGTCCGGGATCTCGGTCGTGACGCCGCTGCTGCGTCCCTTTTGGTGCTGATTGCGGATCAGGAGCACGACGTCCTCACCCGCGTCGCGGACATCCTGGATCTCGAACTCGAGGTCCGTCCACGCGGACAGCCACCGACCCCAGAAAACCCTCGTGCCCTCGTATCCGCGGAACACGCCCGCCAAGTCCGGAGCGGCCACATGTCCCTCGGTGGCGTCCCATTCGATCTCGGGGTCGTAGAACTCGAACACGCCCTCTAGGTCGCCGCGCTGGAACGCCTCCGCCATGGCCCTCACGATCTCCACGTTCTCCTGCGACATCGCAGCCGCAGTATCCCGCCTCCCGGGAGCGTTCGCCATTGGGCACTAGCGGCGTCCCAGTGCCCAAATCCGCCGTCATCTTCCGACATCCTCTGACATCTGGGTGCATGCAGTTCGAGCGAGCCCGATGGGCATATCGCTCTACCAAGCCGGATACCGCGTCCGATCGGCCCTCATGCCATCCCGCTTCGCAATCAGGAGGTCGGCGGTTCGAGCCCGCCGGTTCTCCCATCCCCGTAGACCTGGCGAAGGCGCTTCCCAAGGCCCAGCGGGACCGCATCGAGGTGTTGGCGAAGGCGGCGGCTCTCGCCTCAGCTCATCCCGGAATGCAGTCCACGAGTCCGAGCCCACGGGCAATCGCCGTCGCCTCAGCAAGGCCCGGAATGGCGGCGTTTCCCTGGGCGGTGATCGCCGGGTTGGCCTTGATCACCTCGATCCCGCGTCTGAACTCGGCGACCATCGCATCGATCCGCGTCGCCTCCCGCTCGGGGGCGGGCAGCGTGGCGATCGCGTCGATCTGGGATTCGATAGCGGGGACCTGCTCCTCGAGCGTGAACCGGTCTCGCTCGGCCGGGGTTGCGGAACTGCCACCGAACGCATCCTCAGCCGCAGCCGAGATCTCCTCGTCGCCCCGGCGACAGCTCGAGTTTGCCTCCGACCGCCAGCGATCGATCCTCATCGTCGTTTCCTCGGCGGTCGTCGCGTCGGCGCTGGGCTCGTCATCGTCGCCGCAGCCGGCCGCGATCATCGCGGTCGCCGCAAGCAGTGCGACGAGCACCCGAGCCGGTGTCTTCAGTGGTTCCCCCCGATCATCCGACCAGCGCGCCAGCCTATCCGACGGGCGAAGCCCCCTACGGACGAACCAGCTACCTGGGTTCGCAGTAGGCGTACAGGGTCACCTCGTCGCCGTAGCCGTCGAGATGCCACGTTCGGCGTCCGAGCCTCTTGAAGCTGAACAGCCTTGTGGCGGACTCCCCAGCGAAGGTCGGGTCCGCGAACCCCCCGGAGACAACCCGCTGCCCCCGCTTGCAGGTCGCATCCAGATCGAACAGGCCGGGCTTCTCGCCCCTGGTCGACCGGGTCTCCAGGCCCCCTCCCTCCCGGCAGTTGATCTTGACGGTGAGGTCGCCCGGTACCGAGCCGGTGTTGGCGGCGCCCACTTCCCAGGCACGCCGCCGCACCTTGCGCGACACGCCGATATAGAAGCGCGGGTCGTTGGGTGCGCCCGTGAACTCGTCCGCGTTAAAACCGCCCGAAACCGCCCTCATCCCGCGTTCGCACCTCGCCGTCACCGTCTTCGTCCCCCCGGGGCCGACCTCCCGCGAAACCGTCCGCGACGCGATCTTCTCCTCGCGGCAGTAGGCATAGGTGGTCAGATTGCCACTGGTGCCGAAGTTAATGCCCTCCGTGGTCCACCCGCGGCGGCCCGTCCCCGAGGACTGGTCGGGAAACGGTGTCGGACCACCAATAATCCAGTCGACGCTGAATCCGCCCGAGACCGCTCTCATTCCTCGACCGCACCTTGCGGTCGCCGAGCCGTGTTCGGAGGAGCTCACCTCGACGGTCTTGGAGCGTTTCGTCAGCCTTTTCCCGCCTAGCGCCGAGATGGCTCCGAATGTCCCGACCAACACGCAGGCCGCGAGAGATGCGAACACGAGTCTCGTCCGCAGCTTCGCCATCGACGCGCTCTCAGATCGACTTCTCGACATCGCACTTCTTGGCGACGTCGTCGCCCTTCCCACCGACGCACTTGTCGCGCCCGGCACCGCCGATAAGGCGGTCACGGCCTGCACCACCCTTGAGCTTGTCCTTACCGCCGCCCCCCTTGAGTTTGTCGTTGCCCCTGCCGCCGCAGACGATGTCCTTGCCACGAAGCCCCCTGACCACGTCGCGGCCCCCGAGCGCGGCGATCACGTCGTGGCCAGTCGTGCCTTCGATCGTGTCGGCGCCATTTGTGCCGCCGATCGTTGCGTTCTCTCCACCGCAGCGGGAGGGCTTCAGCTTGGCGCTCACGTTGGTGTAGTAAGAAATGTCCGAGTAAAAGGTTCCCGCGTCGCCGTCGGCCAGATCGCCGTCGAATAGGAAGCGGCTCGCTCCCGGGGCATAAAAGTCGCAAGCGTTCGGATTCGTAGGGGCGTTCTGATTGTTCAACCCGAGAAAGTCCCCGGCCTGGACGGGGATGTTCACTTCGAATGTGTTTCCGTCCGTGCCCTGAGGCGTGATAGCTCGGGGCCCATCGTGGGCGACCACGCGGTAGCCCAGACCGCCGATGCTGTGGAAGACCTTCATCTTCAGGGTCTGGCCTGCGCCCGCACCAGCGTTGTGAGTCCAGGAAGTGATCACACCTGGAACCGTGACGACGTAGGCGGCGTCGGTATTGAAGAGGTCGAGAGGTCCGGCGTTGCAGTTCGCCGCAGGAGAGTCGCCCGGCGCGAGCTGACCGATCGTCATCGCTGCGGACGCCGAGGACGCAGTACCAAGCGACAGAACAGCCGCGACAACCGGTGCCAGCGCGGACCTGACCATCACGGCCGCGCCTCGAGGACGAGGTTGAACGGGGTCTCGGTGGCCCTGCGGAAGCGGGTGAACCCGGCCTCGGCGACGACCTCACCCAGGCGCGCCTCGCCGGCCTGGGCGCCCAGGGCCAGCCCGACCTCCTGCGACCGCGACGTCGGCGTGCAAACCATCGTCGACGCCGAGTAGAAGATGCGGCCGACCGGATTGAGGTTGTCCTCGACGTGGTCGCCTGCCATCGGCTCTACGATCAGCCACGTGCCATCCGGCGCGAGCGCCTGCCTCACATGCGCCGCGGCGCCGACCGGGTCGCCCATGTCGTGCAGGGCATCGAATACGCACGCGAGGTCGTAGCCGTCGCCGCTGAAGTCCTTGGCGCTCGACACCTCGAAGCGGACCCGGTCGGCGACGCCGGCTCTCTCGGCGGCCTGGGCTGCCGCCTCGATCGACTCGGCGTGATAGTCGGAGCCGAAGAACTCCGACTTCGGGTACGCCTGGGCCATGACGATCGTCGAGGCGCCGTGGCCGCAACCGATGTCGGCGACGCGGGCGCCGGTTTGCAGCTTCTCCTCGACTCCGTCGAGAGCCGGCAGCCACGAGGGCACGAGATTGGCCACGTAGCCCGGTCGGAAGAAGAGCTCGGTGCCGCAGAAGAGGTCGTGGTCGTGCTCATGCCATCCGAATCCGTCACCCGTGCGGAACCGGTCCGTCATCTCCGGTTCGTCCTTCACGCACGCGGCCGCGATGTAGAACGCTCCGGGCAGGAACGTCGGGCTCTCCCGATCGGCAAGGCAGGCCGACTGCTCGGGCGTCAGGTGGAAGCTCTCGGTCTCAGGCTCATACTCCACGTAGCCGCTCGCGGCCTGCGCGCAGAGCCACTCGCGAACGTAGCGCTCGTCGGTCTGCGTCCGCTCGGCGAGTTCCGCCGGTGTCAAGGGCGTGCTGTCGGCCATCGCGGCGTACAGGCCGAGCTTGTCGCCGATAATGACGGTGGTCTGGTGCAGCGCCGCACCGAGATCCCCCGCAAAGCGGCCGACGAAGTCCTGCAGCTTGGTCTCATCAACACTGGTTGCCATGTGTCATCTCCTTTGAGGGGGTCTGGGATCCGTCGCTTGCCAGCATCGAGCGCAGCGGTGCGGTTCGCACCGTGGAAACCCCCCTGAGTTTTGAATCACGTAATCCAGGGGGGTGGCCACGGTGCGAACCCGCGACTCGGCGACAAGACTTCATTACGCATGGATTCCCCGGACCTCGCGAGGCTCGAGTTGATGCTCCAGCGCAATGCCGAACCGCTGCGCGGCTTCGTGCGCGAGGCGGACGATCAGGAGTGGCGGGTGTTCAGCGGCTGGCTGGCTCTGGCGCGGGAGCTGGAGCAGGCCCGCGAGGCAGACGATCCCGAGAGCGCCAGCTAGCTCGGGGACGACTCCGCCGCCAGCGCTGCGGGAAGCTGGTCGCGTGAGCTGAGGTCCAGCTTGCGGTAGACGGATGTCAGGTGGCCCTCAACCGTACGGGCGGTGACGAACAGAGACTGGGCGATCTCCCTGTTGGTGCGGCCCTCGGCGGCCAGCCGCGCCACTCGGCGCTCGCTCGCCGTCAGCGAGTCGAGCCCGCTCAGCATCAGTCGGCGTGGCCGCGCCCCGGTGGACCTCAGTTCCTCCTCCGCCCGGTGGCGGAGGCCCAGGGCATCGGCGCGCACGGCGAGATCGAGCGCCTCGCGCAGCGGTTCGCGCGCCTCGGCCCGGCGGTTCGCGCGGCGGTGCGCCGCCCCGAGCTCGTAGAGCGCGTAGGCATGCTCGAGCCGTGCCTCCGAGTGCTCGAGGACGCGCACGGCCTCGGCGAGTCGGTCCACGCGTTCGTCCCCGTCCTCGACCAGGCCGAGCGTCCGCAGCGCGATTCCGGTCGCCCTGGGAGCGGCAAACTTCCGCGCCCGCTCGAGCTCGTCGTTCGCCATTGCGGCCGCCTCCTCCGAGCGACCGAGCGCGTGCAGGGCGAGGGCGGCGTCAGAGCGCCAGGGGTGCATAGCCGGGCCGGGCTGTCGATGCCGGTCGAGCTCCGCCCCACACGCCAGTGAACTCTCCAACGCCTCTTCGAAGCGACCCTGGGCGAGCCGTAAGCGTCCGCGAATGCCGAGCAGGCGGGGGTAGGTAATCAGCGACTCCAAGCCCGGCTCCGGTGTGCCCGCCAGCAGGGCAGCGTCGGCCTCGTCGAGCTCATCGCGCTCGATCAGGGTTCCGGCGAGCATCGCGGCGGCGAACGGGGTCAGCAGAGGCAGCGTGTGCAGGGCGTCGGTGTCGACCGCGGTGCGGGCGTGTTCCTCGGCGACGACGAGATCGCCCTGGCGGAGCGCTGCGCATGCCGCGAAGGTCGACATCGCGGTCAGCAGCGGCAGACTCCCCAGGCGCCGACCCTCATCGATCCGCTCCCCGATCAGCCGCAGAGCGAGCTCGTAGCGCTCGCAGTGGATCAGCGCAACGTAGGCGTGGAAGTCGCCGGGGACGTTCACGGTCGGGTCGTCGGGCGAGCGTTCGACAATCGCCCGCTCGGCCCGTGCAGCGATCCGCGCCGCGGGCTGCTCCCCTCGCGTCGCGTCCCACTCACTGAGGACGGAAAGGATGGTGTACGGCGGCCGCTCGGCTGCGTAGGCGCGCTCGCGCGCCGCCTCGATGCGAGCGCCGACGATCGGCGCTCCAAGGTGATTGAGGATCGCACCCGCTAGCAGGCGGCCCTCGAGCAACAGCACGCCAGGGTGGTTCTTCTCGGCCAGCTCGTCGATCACGGGTTGCATCGCCGCCACCGCATCGCCCATCCGGCCTCCGAAGAACAACGTCAGCCCGAGGACCAACGTGGCGGCGATGAGCGCGTCGTCGTCAGGAGCGCTCGCTTGTGCTGCGCGAAGGTGGTCAACGGCGCGCGGATCGCCGACGCGCGATTCGGTCGAGCCGAGCTCGAGCAGGACGGCGTGGCGGGCATCATCGGGGGGCGGCTCCTCGAGCGCGCGGCGCAGGTAGGCGATCGCGGTGTCCGCCGAACCCCGGGCGGCAGCCGCGCGAGCGGCCTCGATCAGCGCCTCGGCGACCTCCGCGTCGGCTGCCGGCGGCAGCGCGAGGAGGTGGACGGCCAGTCGGTCGGGGGCGGCACCCGCCCGGCGCATGATCAGTGCGGCGCGGGAGTGCAGCAGTGAGCGCTCCGAGGGCGGGAGATCGGAGTAGACGGCCGAGCGCACGAGCGGATGGACGAAGTCGAGCGGCCGCCTGTCGGCGAAAAGCGCCGTGGCGACAAGCGCGTCGAATGCGTCGGCGGCCGCACCGGGCTCGAGCTCGGCGAGCTCGGCGGCTTGGGCGAGCTCAGCCCCCGGCCCGAGCACGGCCGCCGCGCCTGCCAGCTCACGCGCCGCCGGCTGAAGGCGCCCCAGACGCAGGAGGATCGCGTGCGAGACCGAGGCGGGGACGAGCCGTTCGACTGCCGAAGCACCGCGCGCATTGGGCTCGATCCCGTCGGTTGCCGTGGCCCGCAACAGCTCCTGGAGCAGAAACGGGCTTCCCGCGCTGGCCGTCAGGCAGGCCGCGGCGAACTCCGGGCTGGGCTGGCCGACCGCCGCGGCCACGACGTCGGTGACCGCTAGGGCGCTCAGCGGCGCCGGCCGCAGCAGGCCAACGCCTTGCTCTGTGGCGAGCTCTCGAACGAGCTCCGCGGCCGATCCAGGCTCGCCGCTACGCGCGGCGGCGATCAGGACCACAGGCACGGTCTCGATCCGGTGCGCCAGGTAAAGCAGGAAGCGCAACGAGACCTCATCGCCCCAGTGAATGTCGTCGATCAGGAGCGCAAGTGGCTGCCGCTCCGCCAGATTCGCGGTCAGCCAGTAGAGGCCGTGGAGTACCGCGAGTCCCGGCTCAGCGCGCTCCTCCGCGGGCGAGGCGCCGACGAGCCGTCCGGCAAGCTCGGCGGGTCCGGTGAGTAGCTCCGTTCGCTCCTCCGCCGACATGCCCATGACGACGGGTTCGAAGAGCTGGCGAGCAAGCCCGCCGCCGAATCTGCTCTCGAGCTCCGCGCCGCGGGCGGTGAGCATGTCGAGACCGTGCTCGGCGGCCATACCCACCGCGGCGTCGAGAAGCGCCGTTTTGCCAATTCCCGCGGGTCCTTCGATTAGCACCGCCGCCCCAGCGTCGTGGGCGGAGGGGATCGCAAGCGCCGACTCCAGCTGAGCCAACTCAGCATCGCGTTCCAGGAGAGCGGCACGGTTATCTGGCGGCTCGCGGACCAAACGCACGCCGCCATCCTCGCCGACCATCGCAGACCTTGCAATATTGATCCGCGCCTCACCGGACCTCTGCTCCGAAAGTCAGAAATCCGACTCATTGGGCACTAACCGTGTTCTGGTGCCCAAATCCGCGTACATCCGCGCACATCGACAGGCATCGGATCGGCTGAATGACGCCTGCTCGTGCCTGAGAGCCCCCCGCTTCGCAATCAGGAGGTCGGCGGTTCGAGCCCGCCTAGCTCCACTAAAGACCTCACGTTCGAACCGGCACCAGAAAACGACTTCGGTTGGGATGACAGCCTTTTCAGGCGTTTGGCCCGTTCCAACGCTTCGGCACGGGTCGCAAACTGCTCGAGGCGTACAACCGCCCCTTTTCGGGCCGCCCAGAAGTTGTAGCCCTCCCACCTCACCACCCTTTCATCGCCTTGCGCAGGGTTAGGGCACGAGCGCGGGATTCTGGATCTCGGCGGCGAGGATGCGCGCGGCATCGAGCGCACCCGGCTCGCCGAGCTGATCGGCGAGCAAAAGGCCTCTGCATGCGAGCTCTCGCATACCCGTCTTGCCGGTCAGCGACCGGAGATCTTCCACCAGCGCCGGCGCCCGGCTCGACTCCATTCTCACCGCGACCGACGCCATCGCCTCCAGAGCGTAGGCCTCGCCCCATACGTAGCAATCGGTGGTCCGAACGGCACGGTTCCTGGCGTCCTCGAGCCGCCGCAGGGCGCCCGCCGGGTTGCCGTCCTCCTCGTCGAGAAGCCCGAGCCCCCGGCCGGCCATGCCCTCCCAGCAGGGATCGCGAAACTCGCACGCGAGCGCAAAGGAGTACTCCATCCGACGCCTGGCCCCGCTCACGTCGCCCTCCGCCAGCTCGACCTCGGCAAGCCACGCAAGGGGCCAGGATGCGAAGGCGAGCCAGTGGGTCTCATCAACGATCGCCAGTGCACTCTCGAGGCTGCTTCGGGCCGCAGAGAGGTCTGCCTTGAGGAAGTGGGATCGCCCAACCAGCGTGAGCGTGTAGGCCTGGCGTTTGAGGTCGCCGGCGGAGCCGGCAAGCTCGACCGCACGCTCGGCATGGACGATCGCTTCCTTGTGTTGTCCGCAGTCGGCAGCCGACAGCGCTCGAACGGACTCGATCGCAGCTTCCTCCTCGCCGCTCTCGGCGATGGACGCGGCTTCGGCGAGGAGGCGCTCACAGCGCGCGTATCGCCCGGCGAGGGCGTCGACGTACGAGAGCTCGCGGAGTGCTCCGGCCTGGAGGTCCGGAAGGCCCTGGGCCTCCGCCTGTGTGGCCGCGCGGCGCAGGATGGACGCGGCCTCTTCGTCCCGACCCTTGACCGCGTGAACGAGAGTGGAGCCGAGGCTGAAGAGCGCGCCGGCTTCGAGGTCCGGCCTCGAGGTTTCCCTCGCCATGCCCACCGCTCGCCTGAGGCTCTGGAGCGCCGAGTCGACCGCCCCGGCGCCGGCGGCGGTCTCACCGGCCTTGATCAGCGCGAGCGCCACATGCTGGACGTCGGCGGCGCCGGCGCCTCGATCCGGGCCCGCCGCGAGCTCTTCGGCCGCGCGGGCCAGCGATTCGGCCGGCTCGCGACCCAGCTCCTCGCGGAAGAAGCGGCGTGAGGCTTCCAGCTGGCTCTGCGCCGCCTTGTGATCACCGGACTGCGCGCAAGCTCGGATCAAGAGCTCGCGGAAGTTCTCGTCAAACGGCTCCAGCGCCACAAGGCGGCGGGCGAGAGGGATCGCGCCCGCGGGCCTCTCCTCCGCGAGCAGATCCAGCGCGGCCTCGTGCATCGCGGTGCAGGCGGCCCCGAGCAGACGCCGCCGCTCGTAGGTCAGCCAGCTGTCGAAGCTCGAAGAGGCGGAGAAGTCCATGCCCTCCAGCAGCTCCCGCCCGATGCCGGTCAGCCGTAGCGCGGCCCGGGATGTCCCCCGGGTGAGCTCCTCGACGTCGACCCGGATGTCCCGGGCCGCGTCGAGATGCGCTTCGCCCTTCGGTAGGACGTCCTCACCCAGAGCACCTCTCAGCTCGGTGAGGTTCCACCTGAGCGCCCGAAGCGGGTCGGCGGCATCGCTGAACAGGAGCTCCGCCAGGTGCTGGCGGGAAGGCCGCTCGACCGTGGAGAGGATCAGGTAGGCCAGAAGGCCCCACGCCTTCCGGCCCCGCAGCGGCTGGACCTGGTCTCCCCTTCTGATCTCTGGAGACCCGAGAAGCTGGATCTCGAGCATGCGCCGGATTATCCCGTGGTCCGCGCCCAGCGCCGAATCCCGGGTTCGCGCAGCGCCGCGGCCGCACCGAGAGCACTCAGGTGCTCTCGAGAGCGCCGCCGCAGCTCTGCGACCGCTTCCGCCGTGGGCCTGAACGGATTCGCGACAACCCTCTGGTCCTCCAGGGAGATCGCCGCGACTGGGCCGTCCTCGGCGAGGACGAGAAGGACCTGCCCTCCCAGTGGCGCCGCGGAATCGAGCTCCGCGAGTCGCCGCAGGAGCGGTGCGTCGCGCTCCCGGGCGAGGCGGATCGTGGTCGAGCACATGGCTGCGGGGCTGCTGCCTCTGATGCTCATTGCCTCAACCCGGTCCCAGCGCGACGGCGCTGACGAGGGTGTCGTCGTAGCGGACCGCCCCAAGGTTCGGGTCTTGGTTGCAATCGATCCCGAAGGAGATCTCACCGGGCCCGATGGGCGCGGTCACGCCCATGAGGGTGAGATTGTCGGAGTCGTTTAGGTCTGCACTGTGGATCGTGGTCTTCGAAGTTGGAAGGACGTCGCCGACCGAAGTGCCCAAACGGCAGGCTCCGACCGGGCGCTCGCCGAGCTCGCCCACTGCCCTCGAATGCGCCATCACGAGGACCCGCGTCGACGCGGGAAGACTCAGGCTGACACTGGCGCAGGTGATGAACGTCGTGCTCTCCGGGTCGCAGGCACCGCCCGCTCCCGTGCGCCCCCTGCCTCCGAGGACGGCTGAAGGCACCGGCCCCAGCGCACTCTCGCTGATGTCATCCCCGGTGAGCGAGTTGTCCGTGACATCGGTCCCGCTGAGCGCATTGACATCGGCCCCGGTGAGCGAGTTGTCCGTGACATCGGTCCCGGTGAGCGAGTTGACATCAGCTCCGGTCAGCGAGTTGTCGGACACCTTGGCCGAGCCGATCGCGCCGTTGGCGACGTCGCTGGCCTTCACCTGGCCGTTGACAATGTGCTTTGACCTGACGCTGTTCGTTCCGAGGGCCCAGGCGGTGCCGAGGCTCATCGCGAAGAACAGCGCGACGTACCCGACGACGTTCGAACGGAGGTGGGTCCGCAGGGCGGTGGTCACGCGTACGGATGCGGGTTTGCTGCGGCGGATGCTCATGACTGCTCCTTGGTCGTTCTGCCCACCTTCGACCGAAGGCGTTTGCGGCAACGTTTGAAGGTCTGACGCCGGCCGGTCCCGAAGGGGACCCGCCGGGGCCGATCGGCATGGTCGCGCGGCTATTCGGCGAGGCTCAGGGCCGTGAACTCGTCCGCCGAGACGTTGAGCGGGCGCGGGACTTCGCCGTGCCACGCTGCTGACGGCAGACGGTGCTGGTCACGGTGTCTATCGGACCGACTGGGAGATGCTGTCGACGCGGTTCTCGAGCACGCGGCGGGTCGCCGCGACCTTCACCCAGCGCTCGACGCCGATTCATAGACGGTTCCCATCAGCTCGTCGAAGTCGGCGCTGAAGGTCGGGCTGGGTTGACCGTCCACCTGGACCACGCATAGCTGCGCACGGGTTCGAAGTAGGTCCAGTCCCGCTTCATGTCTTCGGTCCAACGTCGGACGCCCCCGTGTCCGTGATACCGAGTTCCCAGCGCGGCGTTGATCGGAATCCACTCAACCTCGGGATCGATCACGCCGGTGTAATCGTCGCCCCCCCCCAAGGTTGATGGCGCTCGCCGTCGTCGCGAACATCTTCCTTGCCAGCTCCACATTCTCCTCCGACATGCCTACTCCAGCCCTTCCCCAGCCGTGTGACTTATGGCTGCGCGAGGGTCACGGTTCCAATCGTCTCGCAGTACGCATCGGAGGCTCTCATGAAGGTGTGCAGGGCGACGCTGTAGGTCCTCGGTCCGATGTCCATGATCAGCTGCATCTCAGCCCCCGCCACGCCGGCGTCGTTTCGGGTGGTCACCCAGACCTGCTGGCCGCTGGTGAACGGGAAACCCTGGGCCTGGGCGCCATTGGCGACGTTGACCGTGTTGCCGTCGTTGCTTGGCGTCTCAACTCCGTGGCCGACGACCATCGCGTTGGCAGTGCCGCCCACCGCGGGTTGAGGCCAGAAACGGACCGACTGAAGGTCCGGCGTGCCGTCAAAGCAGCTGACGTTGTACGCCAGGCCCGGGGCAACTTGGGTGAGGTCGGCCTCCGAACCGATCGAGTGGATCCGGCCCGCTGCGGGAGGAACCTGCCCGGCGGCGAAGTCCGCGCGCAGGAGCGTCGCGTCCGCAATCTTGGGCGAGCTGACGGCATTGCTCGCGATATCGCCGTCCTTGACCGCGCTGCCTGCGAGATCGCTGGTCTTGACCGCGTTCGGCTTGATCTGCCGCGAACCAACGCTGTTGGCGCCGAGCGCCCAGGCGGTTCCACCGAGCGCAAGGAACAGGGCGAGGGTGGAGACGACGTGCGGATAGGTCAGACGAGCGCGGACCTTCTTCATCAGAACCCCTAACGGAACTGCCTCTCTCGGCGGGCAGGGTCGCGCGATCAAGAGAGAGAGGCGGTGAGGCTCGAAGGGCGGCTATGACCTCCAGTCAGGGTACTGCGTTCGCTGATCAGTCCCTGCCGCCGGCCGGCCGGGCATCGATAGGCTCGCATTCATGCCGTCTCCGCCCAAGGGACCGCCACCAGGATCCTTCGGGCTGCGGATCATGAACCGGCTCACGTCCTTGAACGTGTTCCTCTACCGACGCACCGGCGGACGCATCGGCGGGGCGATCGGCAACATCAAGCCAATCGCCTTGGTCGATCACGTCGGCGCGAAAAGCGGTACGAAGCGCACGACCCCCTTGGTCTACACGCGCGACCGTGACGACGTGATCATCGTCGGCTCCCAGGGTGGATCGCCGAAGACTCCGTCCTGGGTCTTCAACCTCCGCGCGAACCCACGCACAACGATTCAGATCGGCAGCAGAAAGTGGGAGGTCGTCGCCCGCGAGGCCGCCGACGAGGAGCGCGAGCGGCTCTGGCCGATGGTCGTCGACACCTACGCCGACTTCGCGGTCTACCAGGCTCGCACCGAGCGCAAGATCCCGGTGGTCATCCTGACGCCGGCGTAGCGCCGACGTATTGGGATTCGAGCACGACGTTCGTCAGCCGCTTTGCCTTGGCGCGGATCGTCAGGATTCGCCACATGAGGGTCGCGGCGCTGCGGATCGGAGCCGAGCTCGAGTCGTGGCGCGATCTCGGCTTCCACGTCGCGGACGACGGCACCGCGATGCTCGGATCCGTGCGCCTCGAGCTGCTCCCGTCCGCTGAGCGGGGCAGGATCGTGTCCTGGGCGCTCGACGGAGTCGACGCCGTCGATTCGATCGACGGCCTGCCGACCGCCGCCGCCGCGCGAGGTGGGCCCGATGCGACGCACCCGAACGGCGTGCTCGCAATCGACCACGTCGTCGTGTTCACGCCGTCGCTCGACCGCACGACCGCCGCCTTCGCCGCGATCGGGATCGAGCGCCGGCGCGTCCGGGAGGCCGGGGACGGGGTGCGCCAGGGATTTTTCCTCGTCAGCGGCCTGCTGGTGGAGGTCGTCGACGGAACCGGCCTCGAGCCCGATGCTCCGGCGCGCTTCTGGGGCATCACCGTGGTCGTGTCCGACATCGATGCCGCGGCGGCTCTGCTGGGCGAACGGCTGGGAAGGGTCAAGGACGCCGTGCAGCCGGGCCGGCGGATCGCGACGGTCAGGCCCGAGGCGTGCGGCGGCCTCCCCCTGGCCCTGATCACGCCGCGCGAGGTGGGCTAGGCTCGCCGAGCCAGGGTTGCCGCGACGTGAGGAGACTTCATGCATGTTGTCGTTCGGAGCTATTCAGGCCAAGGTGCGTCAGAGCTCGTTGAGGCCATGGGGCAAAACGAGGACGACGTGAAGGAACTGATCAGCGGCGTGCCGGGTTTCGTCAACTACGCCGCGTTCCAGACCGGCGACGGCTTGCTGACCGTGACTGCCTGCCAGGACAAGGCCGGCACGGACGAGTCGTCGAACCGTGCGGCTGCGTGGGTCAAGGAGAACGTGAGCACGCCGGTCGATCCGCCCGCGATCACCGAGGGCGACACCTTCCTCCAGTTCTAGGGCCTGAGACTGAACGGCGGATATCGATCCGTGACCAGCGCGAAGGCGTAGCCGACGACGCGATTGTGCCAGCGGAGGACGCCCTCCACGAAGTCGAAGATGCCGCGCGGATAGCGACCCGTGAAGAGGATCGCGAACCAGGCGCCGACAACGGCGAAGAAGACGCCGATGTGCAGGAAGAGCAGCACGACGTAATGCGGAATCGCCAGTAGCCACTTGACCAGCGGCATGCCGCGTCCGAGCTCGCGCTCCACGTCCGGGTACGGGTAGAGGAGACGGACCGCCTGCTCCTCGTCGGTCGAGGGGTACCGGTCGTCCATCAGCAGGAGGTAGACGCCGATGCGATTCAGGAATCGCTGCAGGTTGAGGTTCCAATCGAACCACCACCGCGGGTACTTTCTGCGGAACAGGAGCATCAGCACGACCGGAATGACGAGGATCCCGACGCCGCCGAGGCTGATCGTCTCCGCCTGCTCACCGACCTGATCGAACTCGGTTGAGAACCCCGTGATCGTGGTCACCAAGATCGCAATCGGGATCACGGTGAAGATGCGAAAGAACGTCGTCAGCCGATTCAAACTGCGGTCGGGGTACTCGACGTCGAAGGTGACCGGGTATTCGCTCATGGCGCTGCGAACGTAGCACCCACGTCAACGTTTGGCCGCGCGGCCAAGAGGGCAGGAGCAGGGAGAGGGAAGAGGAGAACTTCGGGTTTGAACAGGAAACAGGGAGTCCTGCGCCAAGGCGGTCTGGTCTTCCTCGTCGCCGTCTTCGTCATCGCGGTCCCAGCCGCGTCAGCCTCCGCCGCCAGCCTGAACGCCTATCGCGTCAAGGCCACCGCCGAGAACCTGCAGGCGCTGGCGCAGGCGGGCTTCGACGTCACCGAAGGGCGCAACCTCGAGCGCGGGACGATCGACGTCGTCGGCACCCGTGGCGACGTGGCGAAGCTCGACGCCAAACGGATCACCAACTACCGCAGCGAGGCGGCGGCGCTGGCGGCCGACCCCACCGACGGCGCGACCGACGCCGCCTTCGATGTCTGGACCAAGTACGACGCCGTCGAGGGCGACGGCAAGGAGCAGTTTGAGGAGACCTACGACCGGTTCCTCGCGGATCACCCCTCGTTCGTCGCGGAGCGGGTCGCCGGCACCACCTACGGCGGCCGCGAGATCGTCGCCCTCCAGGTGACGAAGGGCGCGACCGGCTCGGACATCGCCGGCCGGCCCGCCGTCCTCTACAACGCCATGCAGCACGCGCGCGAGTGGCTTGCGGGCGAAACCTGCCGGCGGACGCTCTCCTACTTCGTCAACAACTACGGCAAGGGAACGAGCGCCGGGCGCGAGGTCACCAGGCTTCTCAACAGCACCGAACTGTGGTTCGTCTGCGTCAACAATCCGGACGGCTACGAGTTCACCTTCACGCCGGGCAACCGCCTCTGGCGCAAGAACCTGGCCGACAACGACGCCAACGGCGTAATCACGACCGGCGACGGCGTCGACCCGAACCGCAACTTCAGCTCGAACTGGGGCCGCGACAACGACGGCAGCTCGCCCGATCCGTCGTCGGAGACCTACCGCGGTCCCGCGCCTGCGTCCGAGCCGGAGACGACGGCCATGGAGTCGCTATTCGCCGAGATTCACCCCGTCTTCCAGAAGAACGACCACACCGCGGCGGCACTGCTGCTCTATCCGCAGGGCTTCCAGCAGGACACGCCCAGCGCCGACGACCAGATCTTCAAGGCGCTGGCCGGCGACCCCTTCAAGCCGGGCATCGAGGGCTTCCTGCCCGAGCTGTCCGCCGGCCTCTACATCACGAACGGGGACTTCACGGACTGGGCCTACAACACACAGGACACGCTCTCGTTCACGCCCGAGGGCACGCCCGCCGAGGATGCCGACGTGACCGGGTTCGAGTTCCCGGACTCACCCCAGCAGATCCAGCAGGAGTTCCACCGCCACCTGCCGTTCATCCTCGACCTTGCCAACTCGGCGCGACACCCGTGGAATCCCAGCTCGCACCTGGACCTGAAGGCGGCCAACTTCCAGGTCGACACGTTCAAGCACTCCTACGGAAGTCCCCAGCTCGTCGGTGCAGTGGTCAAGCGCAGGCTTGGCAGGGTGAAGATGCATTACCGCATCAAGGGCAAGAAGCGCAAGACGGTGCGGACGTTCCGCTACGGCGGCGGCGAGCGCTACTACAAGGACCCCGGCGTCTTCTACCGCCGGGTGCGCGGCCGGGTCCGGGGCACCAAGCCCGGCGACCGCGTGACGGTGTGGTTCACGGCCCGGAAGGGCAAGAGGAAGTCGAAGCGCTTCACGTACAAGGCCGAGGTCGAGACCCGAAAGTCAGTCCTGATCCTGGCCAACGAGGACTACTCGGGCGTGCAGCCGAATCCGGCACCCGAGCCAGGGCCGAAGTACCTCGACTACTACCAGGACGCGCTCGGCGCGGCCGGCGTTCGCTACGACGTCTACGACGTCGATGCCCACGGCCGTCGTCCGCCCCACCCGCTCGGGGTCCTCGCCCACTACTCCCACGTCGTCTGGTACACGGGCGACGACTACGTCCCGCGCGAGCCCGACGCCCCGGGCGGCTCCGGGATCACCAAGGGCGCGGTCGATACGCAGAACGCGGTGCGCGACTTCCTCAACGATGGCGGCAAGCTGTTCTTCACCGGCAAGAACGCCGGCCGCGTGTTCGCCGAGGGGTACGCGTACAACCCGTTCCAGGCCGAGGAAGACACCTACTGCCAGGGCGCGAACCCGATCTGCGTCGTAGCGCAGGACGATTTCCTGCAGTACTACCTGGGCGCATACCGCTACGTCGCCGGCGCCGGGCTGGATCCCTCAGACGACTCGACATTCCCCGTCGAGGGCACCGCCGGTCCGTTCGATCCGCTCGCGCTCGACTTCAACGGGCCCGACTCGGCGGAGAACGGAAATTTCGCTTCGACGCTCCTGGTCACGTCGTCGGTTCTGCCGCCGGACGATTTCCCACTGTTCGCCGACTCAGCCGCGGCTGCCGAGTGGATCCGCCCCTTCGCGGCGCCATTCGACCCCCACGATGGCGACTGGTTCCTCTCCGCCGGGACCGATGACGCCGCCTATAAGCGATTGCTGAAGTCGTTCACCGTCCCCGCGGGCGGGGCGACGCTCAAGTTCTGGACGTCGTATGACCTCGAGCCCAACTACGACTACATCTTCGCGGAGGTCCACACCGCTGGAGCGGACGACTGGACCACGCTCGCCGACGACAACGAGCACACCTCGGACGACGTCGGCCTCTCATGCCCATCCGGAGGCGACGGCTCCAACTGGCAGACGAACCACCCCTTCCTGGCCCACTATCAGACGCTGACCGCCGGTGGGGACGACTGCACGTCGACGGGATCGAGCGGCTCATGGAACGCCGCGACCGGCAACTCGGGCGGCTGGCAGGAGTGGTCGCTGCCGATTCCGGCGGCGTATCACGGCGAGAACGTCGAGATCTCCGTGTCGGTGGCCAGCGACGCCGCGGTGCAGGGCCTGGGCGCATGGGTCGACGAGCTGCGCCTGGAGGACTCCGCTAACGCTCCGATCAATTCGGCCGACCCGTCGTTCGAGGCCGGCATCGACGGCTGGACGCTTCCGGGTCCACCCCCGCCCGCCGGGGGCGGCGGCCAGTCGACGGCGACCGGCTGGGAGCGGGCGCAGAGCGCCCCCTTCGTCGAGACGCCGATCACCACGACCAACGACACCGTCTACACGGGCTTTGGGCTCGAGGCCGTGAGCGGCGCCGCCAACCGCGCGGCCTTGATCGAAGCGGTCCTCTCGCACCTCGGCGCGCCGTAGGACCAGCCGCTCCGACGACTCCACGCGAAGCCGGGGCTGCCGTCATCATCGCGGTCTCGTGCACGAGACCGAAGTCCTGATCCTCGGCCTGTGCGTCGCGATCCCGGCGCTGAGTGTGATCGCGCGGCTGCTCGACATCCCGTACCCGATCGTGCTCGTGCTCGGGGCGATCCCCCTGGGCTATGTGCCGGGGATCCCCGAGGTCGAGCTCGATCCCGACCTGGTGCTGGTGATCTTCCTCCCGCCGCTCCTCTACGTGGCGGCCTTCATGGCCGATCTGCGGGCGCTCCGGGCCGACGCCCGCGCGCTGTCGCTGACCTCGATCGGCCTCGTCTTGCTCACGACCTGCGTGGTCGCGGTCGTCGGGCACGAGCTGATCGATCTGCCCTGGGCGGTCGCCTTTGCGCTCGGCGCCGTCGTCTCGCCGACCGATCCGGTGGCCGCCACCGCGATCGCCCGCCAGGTCAGTGCCCCGCGGCGGCTCGTCAACATCGTCGAAGGCGAGAGCCTTGTAAACGACGCCTCGGCGCTGATCGCCTACCGGGTCGCGGTCGCCGCCGCGATCGGCGGCAGCTTCTCGCTGTTCGACACCTCGATTGACTTCGTCGTCGCGGTCGCCGGCGGGGTCGCCGTCGGCCTGCTCGTCGGGGCCGTGATCGGGGAGATCCGGCGCCGCCTCGACGACGTCCCGGTCGAGATCACGATCTCGATCTTCAGCGGCTTCGTTGCCTACCTTCCGGCTGAGGCGCTCGACGTCTCGGGCGTGCTTGCCGCGGTGACTACGGGTATCTACCTCGGCTGGCTCGCGCCCTGGATCTCGACCGCCCAGATGCGGATCCAGGGGCTGGCCGTGTGGGAGCTGATCGTCTTCCTCCTCAACGCGGTGCTGTTCGTACTCATCGGGCTTCAGCTCCCGAGCATCCTCGACGCGGTCTCGGGGATCGACGAAATCACGCTCGCCGGCTACGCGCTGGCGACGATCGGCGTCGTCGTCGGCACCCGCTTCCTGTGGGTCTTCACCACCCCCTACGTCCTCCGCGTGCTCGACCGCCGCCCGAGCCAGGTCGCGCGCCGGGTCGGAGCCGCGCCGCGGGTGGTGGTGGCCTGGGCGGGGATGCGCGGCGCCGTGTCGCTCGCGGCGGCGCTCGCGCTCCCGCTCGAAACGGATGCGGGCACCCCGTTTCCCGAACGCGACCTGGTGATCTTCCTCGCCTACTGCGTTGTCCTGTTCACGGTCGTCGTCCAGGGGCTGACGCTGCCCCCGCTGATCCGCCGCCTGGGCGTGGTTGACGACGGCGCCGAGGAGGAGGCCGAGGAGCACGCCGCGCGCATCGCGGCCGCCGACGCGGCGCTCGTGGCGCTCGAGGCGCTGGTCGAGGAGGAGTGGGCGCGGGACGAGACGGTGGGGCGGATGCAGGCGCAGTACAGGTTTCGCCGCCGCCGTTTCGCGACGATGCGCGGTGACCTTGACGACCAAGACGGGATCGTCGACCAATCGCTCGCGTATCAGCGCCTGGTGCGCGAGGTGATTGAGGCCCAGCGGGTGGCGATCGTGCGCATGCGGGATCAAAGCCTGATCTCCGCTGACGTCATGCGCCGGGTGGAGCGCGATCTCGACCTCGAGGAATCCCGCCTCGAGATCTAGCGCGTGCGGCGCTCCGCTCCGTTACTCGCGCAGTCGGGTGGCCTCGACCGCTTCCGCGCGCTTGCGGAAGTTCTCGAAGCGGATCACCTTCCGGCCACGAAACGTCCAGACCTGGAAGTAGCGAAACTCGGTGGACGCGCCGCTGCCGCTGCCGACGCCGCGCTGGCAAACCGCCGCGACCACGCTGTCGCCCGCGTCGGTGATCTCCTCCGCCTCAATCGTGAGCCGGGTCCAGGGCTCGAGAAAGCCCCGCATGTACTCGGCGACGCGCTCGGGGCCGAGGTAGGTCCCGGCGTCGGGGAACTCGGGGCGCATGACGAACACGATGAGAGGGTCAAAGAGCTCAATGCCGGCCTTGAAGTCGCCCTCGGCCCAGCGCTCGTAGACGCCCCGGATCACCTCCACGTTTTCCCGAGGCACCGCTACTTCGCCAGCCCGGCTGCTTCGAGGGCCGCGGCCTCCTCGTGGGCCAGGTAGCCCTCCACCCTCGTCAGCAGGCCGTCGTCGTCGAACGTCCAGACGGCCCAGCCCACGATGTCCAGCTCGATCCCGCTCCCAGCCCCTCGAGCCCTGATCGATTGGCGCACCAGGACCTTGTCGCGATGGACGCGAAACTCCAGGGGCTCGATCTGCTGCTCCTCGAAGGCGTCTGGTTCCATCCAGGCACGGAGCGCGTCGGCGCCGCTGCGAACGGATTGGCCTCCCGGAGCCTGGTACTCGATGTCGGGGTGGGCCATCTCGGTCGCCGCCTCGAACTCCCCGCGGCTGAAGGCCGCGTAGCTGCGGCGCAGGGTCTCGATGATCTCCTTGTCCTCCACGGCGACGAGTTTGGCAAAGACGATCAACCGCGCGGGCCGCCGAGTGGGATCGCGAGCAGCGCCCGGATCCACCCTCGCGGTCCCCTCCCGCGCCCCAGAGCACGGCGCAGCAGGCGGCGCTCGCGCGGGCCGGGGCGCCGGGGCCGGCCGGCGCGGTACCGGTTGGCGCGCAGCGCCGCGGGGTAGCGGGCAGCGTCCGGGCCCAGCGCGGCGAGCCGGCGCTCGATGGCGAGCAGCGTCGTCCCGGGCGTGTGGCGATCGCCAAGCAGCGGCAGGGCTCCCTCGAGCTCGCGCAGCTGGGCGCCGGCGCCCTCGGGCGCGAAGAGCCGGCGGCGGCGGCGCGAGTAGACGGCGCCGAGCGCTCCGGCCGCGAGGATGATCAGCAACGGGATGACGCTGGTTATCGACGCGTCGCCTTCGTCCTGACCGCGCGTGCTGGTCACCCCGTCGACGCGCCCGGACTGCACCGCCGGGTCGACTCGGAAGGCCCGCCGCAGGCCGTCCACGGCGCCCGTGTTCTGGACGTCGAGATTCGCCGTCGCGTCGGTCCGGGCGGGTGTGGCGCCCGGAGTCGGATCGACGGTGACCCAGCCGACCTTGGGAAACCACACCTCGACCCAGGAGTGGGCGTCCGTGTCACGAACGAGGAAGTCGCCCGTGTCGAGGTCGCGCTGCCCGGGTGCGAATCCCGTAACCACCCGGCTTGGAATCCCGGCGAACCGGAGCATCATCGCCATCGCGCCCGAGAACTGCTGGCAGTACCCCGCCCGGTCGCGAAAAAGGAATGCGGGCAGGGGGTGAGTCCGGGCGGGCACCTCCTGCGCGTAGGCGTAGCTCTCGAGCAGGTGGCGCCTGATCGCCACCACCGCCTGGTAGTTGCCCGGCGCACCACGCGTGAGGCGCAGCGCGAGTGAGCGGACCCGGGCGTAAGGCGTGCCCGCGACAATCCGCCTGATGTCACGGCCGAGCCCCTGGGTCTCCGAGCCCGATCCCCCGCGCAGGGGCGTCACCGCGATCGCCAGCGGATTGACCGGGGCCGCCTCGGGCTTGACGCCGGGCACGCCGCTGCGCTGCGGGAGGAGCAGCGTGGTGTGGCGCTCGAGCGCTTGCGGATAGCGCCCGTCATCGGCGCGCTTCAGCATTTCCGCCGACGGATCTGGCGCATACGAGGTGACGGAGTAGGAATCGCCGGCCAGCAACTCCTCGCCGATCAGGGGCGCGGTCCCATCGGCTTCCGGCGCCGCGTCGACGCCCCGCAGCGTTCGGGTGGTGCCGGTCGTGACCAGCTGGGACGAGCGCAGCGCGAGCACCGAGAAATCGACCGTCTCCACCCAGCGATCCTGGGTCACCACCAGCTTCTCCGAGGCACCCGCGAGGCGCTCGGCGCGGGAGGAGAACGCGAAGACTCCGGCGCTGTCACCGCCGCGCGACCAAGCGGCGCCGTTGAAGTCGTCCAGCACGCTGGTCTTCCAATAGAGCGGGCGGTCGACACCGCCGACCTCGAACAGTTCGGTGCCGCGCTGGGGCCAATCCAGCGGCCCGTAGCTGTGGTCCCAGTCGAAGGTGACCGTCCGCTCGTCGCCGAACAGCTTCCAGCCGCCATAGGCGATGGGCGGATCGGTGCTGCTGACCCGCGCCGCCGCCGGCAGCGCGATCAGCCCCGCAAGCGCCACCGCTCCCGCCGCGGCAACGGCGCGCCGGGCCGGAATTCGCCCGAGCCAGAGGAAGGCTGCGACAAAGGCCAGCAGGCCCAGGCCATGCGCCGGCTCGGCGCTCGGCGACTCCCAGGTGACCGCAACCGCGTAGAGCGCGATCAAGAGTGCCAGCGCCAGCGCCCGCCGGAACCTCGACCGGGCGCGGGACGGCCAGAACGCGACCGCGGCCGCGATCGCCAGCGTCACGGGAGCCGCGAGGAGGATCCCCAGCCGGGTCCACTCGGCACGGCCGGCGTAGGGCAGATCGAGCTGACTGACACCGGCCAGCCCGGCGTCCAGCTCGCCCCGGAGCTCCCCCCAGCCGCCAGGGGGCAAGAGCCGCGCCGAGACCCCGGTCGCCAGCAACCCCGCAACGACAGCCGCCAGCGTCACTGTCAGCGCCACCGCGACCGTCGCGAGCCTCCGACTGTGGAGGAGCGCGCGCCGGTCGAGGGCTACGGCGGCGGCGACCGCAACGCCCACGCAGGCGGCCCAGCGCCAGAGCGGCGGGTCGGCAACCAGTGCGAACCAGTGGTACGAAGCGTACGCCGCCAGCAGCGCAAAGCCCAGGAGGGCGCCAATTCGTTCGGTCGCGCTCAGGCGGCAGCCCTCGCCCGGCGCCGCTGAACGCGGCCGATCGCCATCCCGAAACAGCCGGCCACCCGGAACGCCACGCGGCCGTGCGGCTCACGCGCAGTGACGACGTAGTGCGGCCCGGGCCCGAACCCGCGAGCCAGGCCCAGGGCGCGTTCGGGGGCGCCGGCGGTCACCCAGAAGACACTGCCGCGGCGCCCGATCCGCGTCGGGCTTGCCGTGGGCGGCCCGGCCACGACGACCGCAAGGCGGGCGTGGAGGGCGGGCCAGGCCCGAAGCCGCTGATCGAGAGCGCTCGGCGCACGGTGTCCTGGGAGGAGCAGCGCACAGCCGGTGCCAGGCGCAAGATGCACGCAGAGCGATGCCGCCGCCCGCACGGCACGGTCGAGCGCCCCGGCATCGTCGGGATCTTCGGCGTCGAGCACCACGAGGGGTACGGCCTCGGCGCCGGCGACCATCCGGCGCTCGTACATCTCGCCGCTGCGCGCAACCGCGGGCCAGTGGATTCTCGAGGCGGGGCTTCCCTCCCTGTACGGCCGCAGGCCATCCACGTCGAACTCAACCGCGCGCGCCTCGCGCAGGCTCGAGGCTCCGTCATCGCCCGCGTTCGTCGGGCCGGTCCCCAGGCCGGCGGCTCCGGGCATCCCCGCCTCGACCGGCTCGATCCGGGGCAACACCAGCAGCTCGCCCGCCGGCGCGGCCGGCGCGCGGCGCCGGTGGAGCCCAAGCGGGTCGCGAATCGTCCAGGTGCCGCCGCCCAGCGTCAGCCGCCCGCGGCGCGGCATGCGCAGGTCGAGATCGAGCCGGCGCGGCCGGCGTGGCCCGATCGCGACCGGACGATCGAGGAGTGGGTCGTCAAGCTCTCCGCCGGGCGGTGGCAGAATCCCGCGGCGAAGCTCGAGCCGCAGCGGGTACGCGTCGCCCTCGACGATCCGGGTCGGCCCCGGCGTCCGCGAGATCGTCGCCCCACGCGCGGCGAGCTCGGTCCAGGCGACCGCCACCGCCGCCAGGCCGGCGAGCGCGAGGCCGGGCACGACCAGCGACGGCGATGCGAACCCGATTCCCGCGAGCGCGAGCACTGCGCCCAGGCCCGCGGTTGCGGCGGCCGGGCTCACCGACGCCCCTAGATCGCGGGGACGCGGTCGAGCGCCTCGCTGACCACCGCGGCGGCTCCCTCCGGGGTGATCGCCTCCGGCACCAGGACGAGCCGGTGCGCGAGCACGGCGGGGGCCAGAGCCTGCACGTCATCCGGGAGCACGTGATCGCGCTCCGAGAGTGCCGCCAGGGCCTTCGCGGCGCGAAAGAGCATCAGCCCCGCTCGCGGGCTGGCGCCGAGCTCCACCCGGGAGTCCGCGCGCGTCGCCTCGCAGACAGCGACGACGTAGCGCCGCACGGGATCGGCCGCGTGGACCGCCGCCGCGCCGCGCTGCGCGGCGCGGATCGCGGCGACCTCGGTGACGGGTTCGAGATCGAGCACGCGGTCGCCTGCCGCATGCTCGTCCAGCATCTCTGCCTCCTGCTCGGCGCCGGGGTAGCCCATCGAGACGCGCACCATGAACCGGTCGAGCTGAGCCTCGGGCAGCGGGTAGGTGCCCTCGTACTCGCTCGGGTTCTGGGTCGCCAGGACCAGGAACGGCCGCGCGAGCTCGTGCGGCTGGCCGTCGACCGTCACCCGGCGCTCTTGCATGCACTCGAGCAGGCCCGACTGCGTCTTCGGCGAGGTGCGGTTGATCTCGTCGACGAGCACGACGTTCGCGAACACGGGGCCCGGGTGGAATTCGAAGCGCGTTTCACGCTGGTTGAAGACGTTGGCGCCGACGACGTCCGCGGGCAGCAGGTCGGCCGTGCACTGGATTCGCGCGTACTCGGCCTCGAGCGACCGGGCCAGCGCCCGTGCCAGAGCGGTCTTGCCCACCCCAGGGTGATCCTCGATCAGGACGTGACCCTCGGCGATCAGGGCGACGATCACGTCGCGGACGACGTCGTCCGACACCTTCACCGCGCGCCGCACGTTCTCCCGCACGGCCGCGCCGAGCTCGGCAACCCCGGCTGGATCAAGATCTCCTACCGCCGCCATCCTCCGTGGATGGTACGCGCCGACCCCTGCCGGCAATTGATTTATTGGAGAGCGGGCGGGCTAGCCGCGAGCCCGTCCGGGGGGACTGGCGGCGCCCTGCTCTCCGACACGCGCCCCGGTCGCTCGACCCGCGAGTGGCAGACGGCTCTTGGATCGGCGGCGGGTAGCCGCACCGCCAAGGTAGGGAGCGCGCCGGACGGCCCGGGAGAACGAAAAAGCGACCCGGTGGTGACTCAGCTTTGCCTGCCTCACACGTAGCCTTCGCGTGATGAAGCTCTGCGAGTCACCTTCGAGAGTGTCGCCGCTTGGCTTTGCGGCTACTTCTCTCTCCCGGATCGCTGTTCAAGCAATCTAGACGGCGGTCATCGGGTCGTCAAGGGGCCCGCGGACCCCGACCCCGCAAATTGGGCAAATCCCCGGTAAAGACGACCGATTCGGTCGCGCCGGGGACCCGGCGCGCCTCGGGCGGTGACGATCTAGGGTCTGATCGCGATGAGAGGTGTCTGCAGAACGGCGGTCCTCGGGCTCGTGGCGCTGGCCGCGGTGCCCGCAGTCGGCGAGGCCTACGACGCGCAGATCAACCGCACCAGGTACGGGGTTCCGCACATCAGGGCCGACTCGATCCAGGATCTCGGCTTCGGCGTCGGCTACGCGTTCGCCGAGGACAACATCTGCACGATCGCCGACACCTACGTGACGGTGCGCGCACAGCGCTCGCGGTTCTTCGGGCCCGCCGAGTCCTACGTGTTCTCGGGCAACGGCGCCGAGTACACGAACCTCGACTCCGACTTCTACTTCCAGAAGATCAAGCAGCAGGGGCTGGTCGAGGACCTGATGCGATCGAAGCCCCCGGAGGGACCGCTGCCGTTTGCGCGCAAGGGCGTCCGCGGCTACGTCGCCGGCTACAACCGCTACCTGCGAAGGACGGGGGTCGACAACATCCCCGACCCGCGCTGCCGGGGCGCGGACTGGGTGCGGCCGATCACCGTGCTCGACGCCTACCGGCGCTTCTTCCAGCTCGGGATCCTCGCCGGCTCGGGCGCTGCGATCTCCGGGATCGCCGCCGCGGAACCGGTGCTGCCGATCGCCGCCGAGTCGGCCGAGCGGGACCAGGAGCGCGCCCTCGACGGCCTCCGCGAGGGCCGAGGCGAGGACTTCTTCCCGATCGACTCGGGCTCGAACGCCTACGGACTGGGATCGGAGGCGACCGCCAACCGCAAGGGCATGGTGCTGGGCAACCCGCACTTTCCCTGGGACGGTGCGGCCCGGCTCTACCAGATGCACCTCACGATTCCGGGCAAGGTGAACGTCTCAGGGGCCGGTCTATACGGGGTGCCGCTGGTCCTGATCGGCCACACTCGCGGCCTCGCCTGGTCGCACACCGTGGCCAGTGCCTGGCGTTTCACCCCGTACGAGCTGACGATCAACCCGCTGGACCCGCACCAGTACCTGCTCGACGGCGAGTTCGTGGACATGGAGCCGACCGAGGTCCGGGTCCGGGTTCTGAACGCAGAGGGCGCCCTGGAGACGCAGACGCGCACCCTCTACGACACCGAGTTCGGGCCGATGTTCGACTCGCTGCTCGGCCTGGACCTGTTCCCATGGACCCCGGTCAAGGGCTTCGCGCTGAAGGACGTCAACTTCCAGAACTTCCGCTACTTGAATCATTTTGCGAAGACCAACAGGGCTCAGAGCGTGCCTGAGTACGACCGGATCCAGGACCGGTTCCAGGGCATCCCGTGGGTCAACTCGATCGCCGCCGACCGCAGGGGCCGCGCCTACTACTCGATGGATGGCGCGATCCCCAACGTCCCCGACTCGAAGGCCGGACCGGCCTGCTCCGGCGCCGTCGGGCTCGCCCTCTTCCCGCTGACCGGGATCCCGGTCCTCGACGGCACCCGCTCGGAGTGTGACTGGGACGACGACCCTGACGCCGTCGGACCGGGGATCTTCGCGCCTGACCGGATTCCCGACCTGATCCGCCGCGACTACGTGACCAACGGCAACGACAGCCATTGGCTTTCGAATCCGGAGCAGCCGCTGACCGGCTTCAATCGGATCATCGGCGACGAGGAGGCCCAGCGCTCGTTGCGGACCCGGCTTGGCCTAAAAATCGTGCAGGAGCGGATCGCGGGGACGGACGGCCTCAAGGGCAGGCGCTTCACGCTGCGCAAACTGGCGAAGGTGGCGCTGAACAACCGCCAGTACGCGGGCGAGCTGTGGCGCGACGAGCTGGTCTCCTACTGCGAGGGCCAGCCGGCCCTGGTGTCGGCGGGCGCCTGCACGGCGTTGTCGGAATGGGATGGGCGCAACGAGCTGGGCTCGCGCGGCGCGATCCTGTTCCAGCGCTTCGCGCAGAAGCTGTTCGCAAGCTTCCAGGCCCTGCCGACCGGCGTCTCATCCGCGAACTACGTGGGCATGGACGCAGTGTTCACGCAGGCGTTCGACCCGTCCGACCCGGTCAACACCCCCTCGGGGCTGAACACCGCGCTCCCGCAGGTCGGACAGGCGCTGAACGGCGCCGTCGCCGACCTGCAGGCGGCGGGCATCCCGCTGGACGCGCCGCTTCGGGACTTCCAGTACGAGCAGCGCGCGGGCAAGCGCATCCCGATCCACGGCGGCCCTGGCACGCTCGGCATCTTCAATGCGATCAACTCGGCCTGGAACCCTCAGGAGGGGTACTCGAACATCCCGCACGGCACCAGCTTCATCGCCGCGATGCAGTTCCGCAGGCACGGCTGCCCGGCGCGGGCGCTGACCTTCGTGAGCTACGGGCAGAGCGAGAACCCGCGCTCCAGGCACGCGACGGACTACATGCGGGCATTCTCGCGCGAGCGCTGGAACCGGGTGCCGTTCTGCGCGCGCGAGGTCCGGCGCGCCACGCTCGACCGGTACCACGTCAAGTCGGGCCGTTAGTCAAGCCCGGGGCCCTCAATACCATTTGGCGCGATGCGCATCACCGATGCACTCCACACCACGCCTGACCCCGTGTTCTCGTTCGAGTTCTTCCCGCCGAAGACCGAGCAGGGAGTCGCGCAGCTGTTCGAGGCGGTCGAGGCCCTGGGCCCGCTCGAGCCGGACTACGTGTCGGTCACCTACGGCGCCGGCGGCGGCACCCGCGACGGCACGGTCGAGATCGCGACGCGGATCAAGCGGGACTACGGGATCGAGACCATGGCGCACCTCAGCTGCGTGGGCGAGACGCGCGAGGGGCTCGAGGAGATCCTCGACCGCTTCGCCGACGCCGGAATCGAGAACGTGCTCGCCCTGCGCGGCGACCCGCCGCGCGGTGACGACGGGTTCGCGCAGCCGGAGGGCGGCCTCGGCAGCGCCGCCGAGCTGACCGGGTTCATCGAGTCGGGCCAGAAGTGGGCCTTCACGATCGGCGGCGCCTGCTTCCCCGAGGTCCATCCCGAGGCCTCGAGCCTCGACGACGACCTGCGCTACCTGCGCACCAAGGTCGACTCCGGGGCGAGCTTCCTGATCACGCAGCTGTTCTTCGACAACGCCGTCTACTGGGACTTCGTCGCCGCCGCGCGGGAGGCGGGCATCGACGTGCCGATCATCCCGGGCGTGATCCCGATCGCGAGCTACGCGCAGGTGGCGCGGATCTGCGCGCTCTGCGACGCCTCGATCCCGCCCGAGCTGGACCAGGCTCTGGCGTCGCTCGGCGGCGACGCCGAGGCCGAGGCGCTGCTCGGAGTGGCCTATGCCTCGCGCCAGTGTGAGGAGCTGCTGGCCGGCGGCGCGCCGGGAATTCACTTCTATGCGCTCAACCGGGCGCCCGGGACGCGCGCCGTGCTGAGCGCGCTACGCGCCTCACGCCCGTGGGACCGCGCCGCCGATCCGGTGCGGGATCGGATCTGATGGCGTTCACCGACGGCGAGTTCGAGTGGCGAGGCCACCGCATCACCTACTCCGACTACGGCCAGGGCGAGCGCACGCTGGTGCTGATGCACGGTCTGCTGATGAACCGGCGGATGTTCGACCGGCTCGCGCCGGAGATGGCGTCGCGCGGGAACCGGGTGATCACCATCGACGTCCTGGGCCACGGCCGCTCCGACCGGCCGGAGGACATGCGTCTCTACAACATGCCCGCCTTCGGTGAGCAGCTCGCGGCGCTGATCGACTACCTCGAGCTGGACCGGCCGGTGGTCGGTGGCACCTCGCTGGGGGCCAACGCATCCCTCGAGTTCGCCCACGCTCATCCCGGCAAGGCACGGGCGCTCCTGGTCGAGATGCCGGTGCTGGACAACGCCCTGCTCGGCGCTGCGCTGGCGTTCACGCCGGTTCTCTTGGGCCTGCGGTTCGCACGACCGTTGCTGACCCCGCTCGCGGCACTTCTGCGGCGCCTCCCGCGCAGCCACTATTTGGTCGACATCGGCTTCGATTGGCTGCGTCAGGATCCGGCGCCGTCGTCCGCGGTCCTCGAGGGCATCCTCTTCCACCGCTCGGCTCCGTCCCACTCCGAGCGGGTTGAGATCGCCGAGCCGGCGCTGGTGATCGGTCACCCGTCGGACCCGCTGCATCCGTTCTCGGACGCGGGGATGCTGGTCGAGGAGATGCCCAACGCGCACCTGATCGACGCCAATTCGATCCTCGAGTGGCGGCTCAGCCCGAGCCGGCTCGACGACCTGCTGGCCGAGTTCCTCGACCAGGCCTACGCCGAGAGCCCCGGCGAAGCCGCCGCCCGGACCGCGCGGCGCGCTGCCTGATCGCGCTTAGGTTGCGCAAAACCCCGTTCGCTAGCCTCCCGGCGCGATGAGTACCCGCAGGGAAGAGCGCGAGCGCATGCGCCAGGAGCGGCTGGCGGCCCAGCAGGCCGCTGCGAGCTCAGACAGGCGCCGCCTGTTTCTGGGCTACGCCGTGGCTGGGGTGATCGTGGCCGCGATCATGGCCGGCGTTGTCGTCGCGATCGCAGGAGGCGGGAGCGACGGCGAGACGCCCGAGGCGAGCGACTTTCCCGAGCTCGCATACATCCAGCCCTTGCTCGGTGTCATCCCCGAAGGGGTCGACGGCGACGGCCGCGAGGGCGTCGCTCCGCCGGCCCCGAAAACCGCGATCCTCGAGGACGCCGCCAAGGCCGCCAGGTGCGACCTGCAGCTCAACCTCGAGGACGAGGGCAACAACCACTTCGCCAACGAGGACAAGGAGGTCGGCTACAAGACCAACCCGCCGACCTCCGGTGACCACTACGGCGAGCCCACCGAGCCCGGGACTGGCGCCCTCGCCGACGGTGCCTACCTGCAAATGCCCCCGATCACCCGGGCCGTCCACTCGATGGAGCACGGCCGGGTCGAGATCCAGTACTCCCCCGACCTCACCGAGCGGGAGCAGCTCGAGATCAAGGGCGTGTTCGAAGAGTCGCCCCAGGGCGTGATCATGTTCCCGAACCCCGACATGCCCTACGACGTCGCGATCACTGCCTGGACCCAGCTCGCCGGCTGCGACGCCTACAAGGGCGCCGCGACCCTCGACCTGCTGCGCGTCTTCCGCGACATCTACCGCGGTCTCGGTCCCGAGAACGTCCCGCTCGCGGTCTGAGCGGCAGGTTTGCCTGCACGGCCTCGTGCGTGGCGTGGCGCTCTGGCAAGCTCAGACGAAGCTATCGACGCCGGCCCGTGTTGGGGCCGGTGAGCAGGCATTTTGCATCTCCCACGCCGACAAGCACTCCTCGTTCGCACTGCGATCCCGGCGCTCGGGCTCGCGGCGGTCGTCCTCCTGCCTGGATCGGGGGCGTCCGCCGGGGCCGATCCGCCTGGCGCACGGGACTTCGAGCAGAGGCTCCCCCACGCCCACCTGGTGCAGCATGCGCCCAACCCTCGGTCGCGATCAGCATCAGTTGGACATGGGGGGGTGACGCACCGCACCGGTGTGATCGCCGCCCCCGCTCGGTTTGACGCCGTCGGGCTTGCTCGGGAGCTGCGGCCCCTCGAGATTCGGGCTCGTGACATCGGGGGCGACTGGGGACGGTGGCTCGAGATCGCGAACGGCGACCCGGCCTGGGTTGGGGGCGCCGGCGAGCTTCAGCTTCGGACCCGCGGCTACCGGCCGCGTGGCCGGCTGCACTACGTCGACGTTCCCGCTCCCGCGGACGTCGCCGCGAGGACTCCGCCGACGCCCGATTTCGTTCCACGCAGCGCGTGGGGCGCGAACCTGGGCAGCGGCGGCTGCCCGCCCCGCGAGCCGGCCAGCTATGGCCGGGTCAAGGCGACGGTGTTCCATCACACCGTCGGCGCCAACAAGTACACGGAGGAGGAGGCGCCCGGCGTGGTGCTCGCGATCTGCCGCTACCACCGGAACGCGCTCGGCTGGAATGACATCGGCTACAACGCGCTGGTCGACCGCTACGGGAACATCTACGCCGGGCGGGCGGGCGGCTTGAACAATGCAGTGGTCGGCGCCCAGGCGCAGGGCGTGAACGCGCAGACCAGCGGCGTCGCAGTGATGGGGACGCACACCAAGAAGGGCGTCACCAAGCAGACGTTTCGCGGCCTTGTGCGCTGGCTGGCGTGGAAGCTCGTCCAACACGGGCACACGACGGCGGGGCGGCCGCTGATGGTCTCGGCCGGCGGCCCGACGAGCCGCTACCGCGCGGGCGACGAGTTCCGGATGCCGCGGATCGCCGGCCACCGCCGCACCAATCTGACCGAGTGCCCCGGCGACGCGCTCGCCCGGCAGCGCAAGCGGCTGCTCCAGCGGGTGCAGGTCCGGATCGACCGCTACGGCAAGAAGGATCCCGGCGGCGGCATCGGCGGGCCCTAGGCGCGACGAGCCACCGCGTAGAGGATCCCGCCGGGCTGGCGCCGAAGCTCGGCGCCGAAGCCGATCCCCTCGACCTCGAACCCTGCGGCGACCAGGGCCCGGCCGGCCTCCTCGGCCCGGTACCACCAGTTGTACGGTCCCCGGTCGCGAAGCGCGCCCAGGTCGAACTTCCCGCGCAGGCGGAGCCGCGGCATCGACTGGATCGAGCGCTGGTCCCGGCGCAGCCGGCGCATCGCCCGCAGGTAGCCCACGTAGGCCCGCTGCGCGCGCGCAGCAAGCCGCGCCTCCAAGCAGACGAACGAGAACAGCGCCGTGCCGCCGGGGCGCAGCACCCGGGTCGCCTCACGCAGCGCGGCTCGGCGGCCGTCTTGATCGTCGATCGTGCAGATCACCTGCTGCAGATAGAGCGCCTGGCCAAAGCTGGCGTCGTCGTAGGGCAATGCGGTGGCGTCGGCGACGTCGAATCTGATCGCAGCGCTCCGATCCGCCCTGCGAGCCGCCGCGACCAGTTCTGGCGCGAAGTCGAATCCGGTCAGCTCGGTGAAGCCCAGCTCGGCCAGCGCGCGCGGGATGCGGCCGCCGCCGGTGCCGGCGTCGAGCGTCGGCTGCGCGGGGTCGAGGTGGCGCGCTACCAGCGTCCGCTCCTCCCCCTTGAGCCCCTCGGCCTCGGCCCAGTAGTCGAGCTCGACCTCGCGGAAGAAGTCGCGCTGGTCGCTCACGACGGTTCGGCCGCTCGATAGGCCGGGAAGAACGTGGCTTCGGGCGCCGCGTCCCGATGCTGCGCCCGCCAGGCCTCGACCAGGGCGTCGTAGTCCTGCTGGAGGTGGACGCGGCGGACGAGCGCGAGCGTCGCCCGCCGCGGGGAGAAGCTCGCCTTGAACCGGAAGATGCCGTCACCGGGCCGGTAGCCGCCACCCAGGATCAGCCGGCGCTTGCCCTGCTCGCGCGCCCAGCCGATCGTCTCGTGGACGACGGCGTTCGTCGGGCGCAGCTGCTGGTGGTCGTGGTCGGCGCCGCCGAGGTAGGAATAGACGTCGTCGCCGTCATGCAGGTAGAGCGTCGCCGCGATCACCTGCCCGTCGTGCTCGGCGAGCGCGAAGCGAGCGCTGCCGGGCAGTTCCTCGAAGATCGCCTGGAAGTAGTCGCGCTCGAAGAAGTAGGCGTCGAGGGCCTCGTTGCGCTCCATCGTCGCCGTGTAGATGCGGTGGAACTCGGCGATGTCGCCGGCATCGCGCGCCGCGCGGACGCTGACGCCCTCGCGCTCGGCCCGGTTCACGTTCTTGCGGCACGCCTTCGAATACGAGTCATGCCAAAGGCGCTCCCGGTCGAGCGTCAGATCGACCCAGACGATCTCGCGGTCCGGATCGGCCCCGCCGACCAGCGCCGGCTCGGCGCTCCACGGGTGCAGATGGGCGAACTCGGCGACGACGCCCTCGGCCGCGAGCGCATCGGCGATCTGACCGGCCACGGCGTCGCGCTGCGCCTCCGAGAGCTCGCCGGCCGCCAGCGGGCCGGTGAACGGCGGCGATGCCGAGTCGCAGCGTCCCGCCCCGAGCTCGGCCGCAAACCGCAGGCCGGTCAGCGTTCGGAGCTGGAGCGGGTAGGCGACGCGGGCGCCGTCTACCTCCACGACCAGCAGCCGCTGCTCGCCCTGACCTGCGCGCTCCTGGACGCGCGCGAAGCCGAGGCTGCCATAGGCGCTTCGCTGCGCGGGCAGGGCGGCGCTCCAGGCCTCCGCGTCCGACGTCGCCAGCAGCCGCACGCTCATGCTTCGTAGAGCCCCCGGCCGGTGACCAGCAGGACCACAGTGCGACCGATGATCCGCGCGTCGAGCCGGGGGCTGCGGTTGTCCACGTACCAGACGTCCAGCTCGATCCGCTCCTCCCACGGCAGCTCGGCGCGGCCGTTCACCTGCGCCCAGCCGGTGAGGCCGGGCTTCACCTCGAGACGCCGGCTCTGAGCGGGCGTGTATTCGGCCACCTGCTCGGCGATCGTCGGCCGGGGCCCGACGATCGACATCTCGCCGCGCATCACGTTGAACAGGTTCGGCAGCTCGTCCAGCGAGGTCTTGCGCAGGAACGCTCCGACGCGGGTGATGCGGGGGTCGTCCGCGGCGAGCGGATCCCAGACGCCGCCGAGCGGCGCGCCATGGGCCATCGTGCGGAGCTTCCAGATCTCGAACATCGCGCCGTCGAGCCCGACCCGCTGCTGGCGGTAGAACACCGAGCCCCGCGAATCGAGCCTGATCGCGATCGCGGCGATCAGCAGGACCGGCGAGCCGACCAGCAGCCCAAGCGAGGCGAGCACGATGTCGAGCGCACGCGGCAATCCCCGGCGGCGGCTCATCGCGTGCCCTCCACCGGTTCCCAGGTCGTCGCCGGGCCGGAGCGGATGCGGTCGATCAGCCCGGCTGCGATCGAGGCGGTCACCGACACGTAGTAGGCGGCGATCCGCAGCGGCCAGGCGGGGACCACGCGGCCGAGCGCTGCGGCGGCGAGCAGGGCAAGCTGCAGGGCCAGAGTGACGACGTAGACCGTCCCCTCCCCGACCAGGGCGAGGTTCGCCCCCAGCGCGATCAGGTGCAGGAACGGCGACGCGTAGCGGAGGCCGCGGTGGGAGAGCATCTCGTACGCGAACAGCGGGCCGTAGCCGCGGGGCGAGAGCATCCCGTCGTTGAGGAGGACGCCCCAGGTGCGGTTCATCATCCGCCGTTTGCGCTCCCACTCGCCGCTCATCGTCGGCGCCATCAGCTCTTCCGCCTCGGCCTCGGGCTCGTAGACGGCGCGCAGGCCGCTCCGCACCATCAGATACGGCAGGCAGAGGTCGTGGCCGCGGTCAGAGGACATCTCCACATAGGCCTCGGGGCGGACCGCGTAGATCGCGCCGTTGCCGGCGGTGACGCTCGCCAGGCGGGACTCCAGGCCGCGAACCGCCATCTCGTAGCGCCAGTACGCCCCCTCCTGGTTCTGGCCGTGGGCGTCGGTGAAACGTACCTGGCCGCAGACATAGCCGACCCTCTCCTCCGCGAAGCGCGCGACCAGCCGGCGCAGGGCGTCGGGGCGCCAGAACGAGTTCGCGTCGGAGAAGGCCAGCACCTGGCCGACGGCGCGCCCGACCGCCGCGTTCTGGGCCTCGACCTTGCCGCGGCGCGATAGGTCCAGCACCTGGTCGGCCCCCGCCGCCTCGGCGAGCTCGACCGTACGGTCCTCGGACCCGTCGGACGCGACGATCACCTCGAGTAGGTCGCGCGGGTAGTCGGTCTCAAGCGCGTTTTGGACCCGCCGTTCGATCACGCCGGCCTCGTCGTGGGCCGCCACGATCAGCGACACGAACGGCAGCTCGCCGGAGGCGAGACCGGGGGCCGCGTCGTCGGCGCCGCGCAGGCGCGCGAGCATCGCCAGCGACAGCGGGTAGGTCACGTGCGTGTGCACGAGCAGGCCAACACAGACCCAGAAGACGATTTCGACGACCGGCATCGTCCGACTATCTAAGCCGTCCGTAGAGATCAAGTGTCTGCCGGGCGACGCCGTCCCACGAGTACGGGCCCTGCGCCGCGGCCAGCGCGGCCGCTCCCAGTCGCTCGCGCTCGCCGTCGTCGCCAAGCAGCTCGCCGAGGGCGGCGGCGAGCGCTGCCGGGTCGCCCGGCGGCACCAGGCGCAGGGCGGGCGTCCCCTCGCCGCCCGCGTCCGCGACCTCCGGGAATCCGCCCACGGCGCTGGCGACGATCGGCTTTCCGAACGCGAGAGCCGTGTAGAGGACGCCCGACTGCTCCGCGTCCCGGTAGGGCAGCGCGACCACATCGGCGCGGCGCATGATCGCCGGCACCTGACTGTCGGGCACGAACCGGGTGACGAACCGGACGCGCCCGGGCGCAGCGGCGGCGAGCCGCTCCAGCTCGGCCATGTCGACGCCCAGCGGGCGGCCCACGACCCAGAGCTCGGCGCCGTCGATCTCGGCGAACGCCCGCAGCAGGACGTCGACTCCCTTGTAGGGCCGGACAAGCCCGAAGCAAAGGACCACCGGGGCCTCCGCCCCCTCGAGCTCGGCCGGGAGGGGGTCCTCCGCGGGCAACCGGGTCAGGTAGTCGAACGCGCCGTGCGGAATCACGTGGACCCGGTCGGGCGCAACCGCACCGCTTGCGCGCAGGCGCTCGGCGCCGAACTCCGTGAGCGCGACGACCGCGTCCATCCGCCCCAGGGCGCGGTCGCCACGCGGGCCGCCGTCGGTCGCCCGCAGGAACCCGTGCGTGGTCATCACCAGCGCCGGTCCGCGCGGCAGCAGATGGGCGTCGACGGCGGGCGCCGTCAGCCATTGGTAGTGGACGACGTCCGCAGCGGCCGCGGCGCGCCGGTGGCGCAGCATCCCCGGCAGGTGCTCGGCTGCGCCCAGCGCCCGCCGGCCGAACGAGTTGCTTGCGAGGTGCGACGACCGGCGGTAGAACGGCTCGCTGACCTGATAGCCCGCGGGCCGCGGTACCGGACCGTGCACGAAGTGCGACGTGACCAGCTCGACCTGCGCTCCGGCGCGCGCAAGCGCGGCCGCCAGCGAGCGGTCATATGGTGGGGTCTGCGCCGACGGATCGACGATTTGCACCCGCATCGAATCGGCCATCAGGCAGGATTCTCCCCGGTGGACCTCTCCCTCTGCATCGTCAACACCAACGGACGCGAGCATCTGCTGCGCTGCCTGGCCGCAATCCGGGCCAATCTGCCCGAGGGCGGATCGACCCAGGTGCTGCTGCTGGACAACGCCTCCGACGACGGCTCGGTGGCCGCCGCGCGGAGCTGGAACGACGGGTCCGCCGGGTTGGGAGACGCGCTGCGAGTGGTCGTCAACGAGCGCCGCCTGGGCAAGGCGGAGAACGACACCCGCCTCTTACGGGAGGCGGGCGGCGAGCTCTGCCTGCTGCTGAACGAGGACTCGGAGCTGCGCCCAGGGGCGATCGAGGCGTTGGTCGTCGCGCTCGCGGCCAACCCTCGCGCGGCCGCGGCCGGCGCCCAGCTCTTGGCGCCCGATGGTTCGCGCTCGGCCTGCGCGTGGCGGCTGCCCGGCGTGGGGACCGCTCTGGCCCAGGCGCTGTTCCTCCATCGCCTGCTGGTCACCCAGAGCGGTCGTGGCCCGGACGTGCGGGAGGTCGGGTGGGTGCAATCGTCGGCGATGCTCGTACGCCGTTCCGCCGCCGAGCAGGTCGGCTACCTCGACCCGGCCTTCTTCGTCTACTCCGACGAGACGGACATCTGCAAACGGCTTGCGGACGCCGGCTGGTCGATCCTCCATGTGCCGGACGCCCTCGCCATCCATCACGAGCAGCTCACCTTCGACCGTTCCGCCGGCCAGCCGCGGGTCGTGGAGTTTCACCGCAACCGCGACCTCTACATCCGCAAGCACCACGGGGCCGCGGCGGCGCTGGTGGTGCGCCTGCTGACGGCGTGGAGCTACGCCGTGCGGACCGTCGTCGCCGCCGTCGTCCCGGGTCAGTCGCCGGGCTGGTACTGGTTGCACGCCCGCAAGGCCCTGCGCCCGACCGGTCCCGGCATCCGGGAGGCCGCTGAGGAGCACAACCGGCGCCTCGACCGCATCGCGGCCGAGGGGAGCGCGGCTTGAGCCCGTCGTCCGAGGTCCTGGCGGCGTTCGAGCTGGAGCGGATGCTCTATCGCGCCTCGGCGACCCGTTTCGAGCGCACGCCCAGCGGGTTCGTCTGCGCCAACGCGGACCTGCCGATGGTCTGGGACGCGTCGCGAGTCCAGGTCGAGCCGGACTGCGAGCCGCCCACCGCAGACGCGCTGCGCGAGCTGGCCGAGCTGCCGTCGAGGTGGCATCCAGAGCTGCGGCACCGGGAGGCCCTGTTGGCGCACAGCGGCGCGGGCCGCGAGCTCGCCTACTCGCTCGCCCGCGACGGCTGGCAGGTCTCCGAGCGCTGGCTGATGATCTGCCGCGGGCCCGTGCCGGTCCCCCCGGCGGGCACGCGACAACTCTCCGGGGCGGCCCTGCGCCGGCTCAAGGGCCGACTGGGAGTCGAGCAAGGCTTGCCGCCGGCGAGCATCGAGCAGTTCGACCGCTACGACGACCTGCGCGCCCAGGCCGCGGCGCGGCTGGCGTTCGCGGGGTTCGACGGCGATACGCCGTTGGCGCTCGCCGACATGTACCTTCGCGGCGACATCGCGGTGATCGAGGACGTCGCCACTCTGAAGCGAGCGCGCGGGCGCGGCCACGCCAAGGCCGCGGTCCTGGGAGCCACGACCCAGGCCCTTCGCGTCAGCGCGCGTGCCGTCTTCCTCTACGCGGCGCCGGAGATCGCCCGGGGGTTCTACGAGCCGCTGGGATTCGAGCAGATCGGTCGCGCCTGGGAGTGCCAGCTCCACCCCCCGGGCGAGCGGGTGGACCCGGGCATCCGTTAGGCCCCGCCCCGGTCCGAGTCCCGCTGCGCCTGCTCGATCGCGTCGAGGTCGCGGTCGTCCCGGCGCCCGGATCGGACCCGGTCGAACAGGACCCCCAGCCGCTCCCGCTCCTCCGAGCTGAGGAACCGCAGGACGAACAGCGCAGCTGGATATGCCGCGCACAGCCCCACTGTCAGCACCAGCGCCCCGAGCCCTTCCTGTGCCACCGCCAGCTCGCCCGCGGCGATCAGCCCGGCCGCGAGCCCTACCGCGAGCGCAAGCCGTCGCCACTCATACGGCACGAAGAAGAGCCGCCGCGTGATCGCATGCATCAGCACCACCACCACGGCGTATGAGACGACCAGCGCAACCCCGGCGCCGATGATGCCGTGATCCGGGACGAGCAGCAGGTTCAGGCCGATGTTGACCACGACCGCGACCGCGGTCGCGGGGAATGACAGCTCGGTGCGCCCCGTGCGTCCGAGGATCACGACCAGCACCAGATAGAGCGCGTACAGCGCCGTGCCCGCCGCCAGCGGGCCGACCGCCTCGTGCGCCTCGATGTAGCGCTCGTCGACCAGCGCATCCACCAACCAGGGCGCGAGCAGCCAGAGTCCGAGCACGGCGAAGGCGCAGATCGCGACGAACCAGGTGACGATCAGGGCGTAGGAGCTCCGCGCCTCGTCGTCGTCCTGGATCGAATAGGCAAGCGGCGGCCAGGCCAGGTGGAAGCCGCGGACCAGGACCTGCATCCCGTTTGCGAACTTGACCGCGATCGCGTAGAGGCCGACCGCTGCGGCGCCGGCCAGGCGCAGGATGATCAGGCGGTCGATCCAGTTGAGCGAATAGAGCGTCAGCTCGGCCGGCATCGTCGGCAGCCCGAACCGCACCATCCGCCGCAGCAGCCCTCGATCAACCGTGAACCCGAGCCGGCGGCGCTCCACCCAGAGTCGTCCCAGCAGGAACAGGACCCCGGTGCCGAAGTTGCCGAGCAGGATCGCGGACGCGCCCAGATCGGTGCCGACGACGAGCGCGACGGTGATCGGGATCGTGACCACCACCGCGGCGACCGTGAACGTGAAGTACGCGCGAGCCCGCTCGTCCAGGCGCAGCAACGTCAGCGCGTACTCCCAGAGCGTGAGCTGCCAGAGACCGAGGATCGTCAGCCGCATCAATCCGGGCTCGGAGCGACCGTCCAGCAGGAGCTCCGACAACGGCCCGGCGAGCGGCACGGCGAACACCGCCAGCAGCGTGGTCGTCCAAAACAGCGACGCGAACCCGGTTCGGACGACCGCCTCCGGGCGCTCGTCGGCCAGGTAGTAAAAGCGCAGGATCGCCTCGATCACTCCGAGGCGGACGACGATCGAGGCGGCGACCAGCGTGGCGATCATGATCTCGACGTCGCCGTACTCCGCCGGGCTCAGGTAGGCCGTGTAGATCGGCAGCAGGACCAGCGCGATCAGCTTCGAGAGGACGCTCGCGGCCGTGTACGCGGCCCCCGTGGTAGCCAGCCGTCGCAGATGCTCGAACATCAGGTCACTCGCGCAACGCCAGCCCGAGCGCCAGCAGCGCCCAGGTTGCCGGGTCGATCGCGAAGCCCGCGTAGCCCAGCGAGTGCATGAGCAACGCGGCGTAGCAGGCTGCGGCCCCCGCTCGGGCCGGGCTCAAATCCGGCCACGGCCGCGCCATCAACAGGATCGAGAACACCAAGATTGCCGCGTAGGGCACGAGACCGATCACCCCCTGTTCAGCCGCGACCGTGATCGGCTCCGTATGCGAGACGGGCTTCTCGATGCGCTCCTCCGACTCCCGGCGGAAGCTGATCGCGAACGCCCCCGAGCCCTGCCCGATCACCGGCTCCTTCTCGAACAGGTCGAAGCCGCCTGAGATCAGGCCCTCGCGGCCGCTCGACTTCTCGCCCAGGTCCGTTCGCTCCCGTTTGATCGAGTCGTCGCCGGGGGATCCCACCAGCGCCAGGCCCGCGACGCCCGCGACCACCAGGCCGCCCGCCAGCGCGGCGCCCCTGAGCCCGAATCGCAGCCACACCAAAACGGCGAGGCCCGCGATCAGCGCCGCGAAGCTGGTCAGCGAGAAGGTGAAGGCGAGCGCGATCAGCAGGAACGCCGCGACCAGGGCGCCGGCCACCGCCTGCGTCTGCGGACGGCGCCACGCGATCCAGGCGCCAAGCGCGACGATCGCCAGGGCCAGATAGCGGCCCAGCACATTCGGATCCCGCAGGACGGAGTTGACGCGGAAGTAGAGGTGGAGCTGGTTCGCTTCCTTCAGCTCCGTGTTCAGCAGGAGGTCGCGCGTCACGTACTGCCAGAGCGCGAGCCCCGCGAACACCACGCAGACCGCCACGAAGGCGGCAAGCACCTGAGCCACCAGCTTCCGGTGCCAGCGCAGGTCGCGAAGCAACACCAGCAGCCCGGCGAACGGCGTCAAAAAGAACGCGGCCGTCACGATCGCGTTCTTAGGGTCCTCCGACCACGCGATCCCGACCGCGTACACGATCAGCGCGGCGGCGAGCGCGATGCCCAGCCAGCGCGCCGCCGGCGATTCGCCGGCCCGGGGCGAGCTGTCCGTCTGCAGCTCGCCGGCGCGGCCCCGATAGACCAGCCACGCCCCGCGGGCCCAGCCGCCCGCGATCACCCCGTAGAGCGGAACCAGCAGGAAGTTCGTCTCGTCGCCGACCTGAACGGGCAGGCGCAGCGGGATGACCAGAAACGCGGCGATCGCGAACGCCGCGGGATTGCGCACGAACAGCGCGGCCGTGGCGCCCAGCGCCATTCCCGCCAGGAGCAGCGCCAGCACGATCACGCCCGGCTGCGAGCGCAGGTCCTCGAACCGCGCCTGCTCCCAGACCTCGCCAACGATCAGCCCGATCGCTGCCGTCAGCCCGAATCCCATCGCGGCGTAGCGGGAGCGCGGATCGCGCAGCAGGAGCGCGGCCGCGGCGCCGCTGCACGCGAGTACGGCGCCGATCACCTGCGGAGCGCTGGCGGTCAACGGCACCACCATCGGCAGATTCTGGTTTCGTCGCTAAAGCAACTCATCCCGCAAACGGCTCCCCGGTCGCCTCGAACTGACACGGCTCGCCGGCGTCCGGCTTCGGCTCCGCCTCTGGGGGTGTGCGACGCACGGCGATCCGCTGGGGGAAGACCATGTCGCGTTCCTGTTCGGGCAGGACGACCCGGAGCCGGTAGTTGCCCGGTCCGACACGCTCACCCTCGTCGTCGGCGCCGTCCCAGATGCAGCGAACCCGCTCCTCGGCCGCCAGTCCGGCGTCCGTCGCAAACGTCCGCACCGTCTCGCCGCCCCTCCCGACGAGCTCGACCTGTGCGTGTGGTTCGTCGAAGCGGACGAAGAAGACGAACTCGACCGGGAGTTCGGCCTTGCCGCCGGTCCCGAGCAGGCGGTCGATCTCCGGGACCTCAAGCGCGAGGTTCGAGGTGCGCGCGCGGTAGACCAGGATCCCCGCGATCAGCGAGGCGACGAGCAGCGCGACCAGCAACGCCGGCCCCAGCCGCCCCTCACGATCCTGAGGGGTCACCCGCCGACGCGATCCTGGCCCAGGATCACCACCACGTCAGCGCTTGGCGCTGCCGCCTGCACCTCACGGTCGATCTTCTGCACGGCCGCGCCGCCCAGTTCGCGGGCCACGCGCTTGGCTGCGCGCTGCTGTCCCCGCTGGTACATGACCACGGTCTGATCCGCCTCGCGAATGAAGCTCTCGACCGCCCCGGGCAGGAATCCGGCGTCCTCGATCTGCCTCGAGATCCGGCCCGCGATGCCGCCAGCAGCCGTGGTGTTGAGCACCGCGACCTCGATGCCCGACGGATCGACGGCCGTCACCTGGCCGCCGTCGTCGTCGGAGAGAAGGCCCTGCTGGACGACGATGATCGCCCCGCCGGCGATCAGGAACGCCGCGACCGCCAGGGTCGCAAGCCAGCGCGGCTGGAGAGCCCGGCTGCTGAACCGGCGCAGCTGATGGTGCGGCTCCAGCGCCGACCGTTCCATCGTGATGCGCTCCAACGCCGGCCGCTCGCTGGTGACACGGGCTGCGGCGCTCGGAGCGCCATAGATCCGCTCCAGCTCCACCTCGGTCTTGTCGAGCCGCGACTCGGAGAGCGCGAGATCGGTACGCGGATGCTCAGGGTTCTCCAGCATCCATCCGCGCAGGCGCTCCACGTCGCGTCGCAACGAGAGGTAGAGCGGAGCCAGCAGGAGGATGCCCAGCGCCGAGGCGGTCGCCACGAGCGCCGCGACCTCATCGAACGGGAGTAGGTCGGTGCCCACGGCTTCCTAGGGAACGACGGCTTCGGTGGCGGCGCTTTGGCCGAAGTCGTCGTCGTCCTGACCGACGAGGAGAACGACGTCGGCCCCCTCGCTGAGGGACCGAACCTCGTTCGTGATCGGGATCGTCTCCGTGGCGCCCAGCTCCGGCTCGACCGCGGCTGCGACCTCCGTTGCGGCCTCCTCGGCCTCGGCCTCGTACATGATCACGCTCTTCGCCTCGCCGGCGGGGGCGTTGGTCCGTTGGCCGATCTTGAAGCCGGCCGGCTTCACGAGCTGATTGGCGACGACGTCAGCGATCCCGGGGACTGCGTCCACCGGGGCCACCGGGTCGTCGACCTGGGTCGCGTTCAGCACGGCGACGGTGAGCTTCGGCTCCTTCTGCGCGTCGCCGCCCTTGCCGGGCTTGCGTTCGGCCTGCTCCGCCGGAGCCGTATCGTCGCCGCCCACCAAGCCGAAGCCGCTGGTGACGACCCCGAGCGCGATCACACCGGCGAGCAGCGCTCCGATCAACCAGCGCGGGTCGATCGGCGAGCGGCGGTCGAGCTCCTCCCAGCGCGGCCCGGCGGCGGCGGCGACCCGCTGGCGCAGCGCGCCGAGCCGTCCGGGTGCATCGTCCTCGCTGGTCTCGCCGCGCGCCTCCGCCGCCGCCCGGTCGGCCTCGTCGGCCTCGACGGCCCGCTCGGGAGCGCGTCCGGCCCACTCGCGCAGGCGCCGCACCTCGCGTGCCTGGAGGACGATCATAAGGGCCAGGATCGCGAACCCGAGGAAGGCGACGAGCCCGAGGATCGGGCCGATGTCCTCGATCAGATCCATCGAATTCCGGGCAGTTTACGGTTGCCCGGGGTTGTTACAGCTCGACGGAGCTCGCCGTTGGGCGTTCGTCGATCAACTCGACGACCCGCGCGGCCAGGCCGGCCTCGTCGCCCGAGGCGACCAGGTTGGTGAGCCGCTCGACCGTGGTCTCGACCCAGTCGGGGTCGAGCGGTGCCCCGCGAACGGCGCGAACGATGCGCTCGGCGCTGGTCGGCTGGGCACGTTCATCCGGGTTGAAGAGCTCCTCATGGATCTTCTCGCCGCGGCGCGGTTCGGTGAACTCGATCGCGATGTCGACGTCCGGCTCGTAGCCGGCCAGATGGATCATGTTGCGGGCCAGGTCGACGATCTTCACCGGCGCGCCCATCTCGAGCACGAACACCTCGCCGGACTCCGCCCCCAGGTCGCCAGCCTTGATCACGAGCTGCACGGCCTCCGGGATCGTCATGAAGTAGCGCGACATCTCGGGGTCGGTGACCGTGACCGGGCCGCCCTTCTCGATCTGCGACCGGAAGATCGGGACCACGCTTCCCGACGAACCGAGGACGTTCCCGAACCGCACGATCACGAAGCGGGTGGTCGCGTGACGCTGGCCGGCGGCCGCGACGATCCATTCCGCCATCGCTTTCGAGGCGCCCATCACCGTCTGCGGGTTGACCGCCTTGTCGGTCGAGACCAGGACGAACCGGGAGACGCCGACGGCCGCCGCGGTCTCGGCCGTGACCCGCGTGGCCATCGCGTTGTTGCGGATCGCTTCCAGCGGGTTCAGCTCCATCAGGCCGACGTGCTTGTAAGCCGCGGCGTGGAAGACGACCTCGGGGCGGAACCGCTGCATCACCTCGAGCATGCGATCGCCCTCCTTGCAATCGGCCAGGACCGCCTCGCAACGGCTGAAGTGCCATTGCTCGGTCATCTCGCGCTCGATCTGGAACAGGTTGTCCTCGGCGTGATCGAGCAGGATCAGGAGGCGCGGGTTGACCCGCGCGATCTGACGCGAGAGCTCGGCGCCGATCGAGCCGCCGGCCCCGGTGACGAGCACCACGCGATCCTCCAGGTAGGCGCCGACGCGATCGAGCTCCATCACCACCGGTTCGCGGCCCAGCACGTCCTCGACCTGCACCTCACGGAGTTGGCGGGTCAGCTGGACGCCGCCGCGAAGGAGCTCGAACACGGTCGGCAGCGTGCGCACGGGGATCTGGCGCTCGCGGCAGGCGACGACCACGTTCGCCCGCAGCTCACCGGGCGCGGAGGGAATCGCGATGACGACCTCGTCGGGCTTGTGCTTCTCGAGCAGCTCGGCAATCTGACTGGTCGTGCCCATCACGCGCAGCCCCAGCAGACCCATGCCGCGCTTGCGCGGGTCGTCGTCGACGAAGCCGATCGCGCGCACGCCCAGCGCGGGGTTGAGCTGCAGCTCGCGCACGACCATCTGGCCGCCGGACCCGGCGCCGACGATCAGCGACTTGCGGGTCTTGCGCTCGCGCTGCGCCTTCGAGGGGCGCTCGATCCAGAGCCGGGTCACGATGCGCGCGCCGGCCAGCGCGCCGGTCGTGAGGATGAAGTCGAAGACCACGATCGACCGCGGCAGGTTGTCGTCGAACGGCTGGATCACCGTGAAGGCCACGACCAGCGCGGCGCTGGCCAGGGCGATGGCCCGCAGCAGGGAGGGGAAGTCGCGGGTCAGGAAGTAGCGCCACCACTTCGAGTGGAGCCCGAGCAGGGTGAAGATCACGGCCTTGCCGATCGCCACGAACGCGACCGACTGCCAGAGCATGTCCTGGTAGCGCTCCGGGATTCCGCCCACGTCGAGGAAGCGCAGGACGAACGCGAGCGCGAAGGCGGCTCCGGCGAGCAGCGCGTCAGCGGCGAATTGCAGCGCTCGGTGCCGGTATGCCGGGTGGGTGAACCGGCTCATAGCGGCTTGATTCTACGGCGGTGCGGTCGCTACGACCGTTCTCCCGCCAGCGCGAGTTCGACTTCGTGCAGGACGCCGTCGCGGCGCTTTTCGTAGGGGAACTCGGTGCGGATCCGCTCGCGGGCGGCGAGGCCGCCCTCCGGGCCGAGCTCCAGCGCTTCCCGCACGCCGGCGGCGACCGCGCCTGGCGTCGCCTCCGCGATCGTGACGCCCGTCTCGCCCACAACCTCGGGCAGGGCCCCGGCGGCGGTGACCACCGGGGCCGCGCCGGCCAGCATCGCCTCGGCGAGCGACAGTCCGAAGCCCTCGTGCAGGGAAGCCTGAACGTAGACCGCAGCCGAGCTAAACAGGGCGTCCAGGTCCTCGTCGGAGAGGTATCCGGTGAGGCGCGCGTTTGCGGGAACCGACGCGCTCAGTCTCTCGCCCGTCTCGTCCCACCACTCGCCGGCGAGCACGAACTCGACATCGGGCAACTCACGGGCGGCCTCGACGAACGGACCGTGGCCCTTGCGGGCGAGGTTCACGGAGTAGACCACGCCGACCGTCAACGCCATCCGGTCACGCGGGGTCGCGACCGCGCCGAAGCGGTCGGGGACGCCGTGGTGGACCACCGTCACCCGCGCCGGGTCGACGCCGGCGACGTTCCGGCCGATCTCCTCCAGCGAATAGTTCGAGTTCGTGATCAGGCGCGTCGCCAGCCGCGCGGTCGAGCTGACCAGCCGCCGGCGCACCCCACCTCGCTGCGAGCCGTAGCCGATCTCCGGCATCGCGGCGGTGTCGAAGCCGCCAAAGATCAGCACCGAGGGCTTGCGGCGCGCGCGGGCGAAGCGCAGCGCCACGGCCGTGTGCCAGGAGGCGAACCAGCCGACGACGACGTCGCAGGAGCCGACCGCCCGCCACAGCTCGAGCGGTCGCGCCCGGAACCCGGACTGGAAGTAGTCGACGACCTCGTGCCGCTCCGCCAGCGCCTCCCGGTCGATGCGGGTGAACGTGTTGCGGCGACTGTGAACGTAGAGAACTCGAGCCACTAGCTAGCCCGTACCAGGGGGGCAAACATGGTTTTGCGCCTTGCGTCGCTCATCAGATACCTATCCTCCCAGGCCGCAACCATGCATCTCGCCCTGCCATACGCCTCCGTGACCGACTTCTTCCTCGACCCGATCGTCGAGGCCGCGACCGAGTTCATCGACTCGGTCGGCCTGATCGGGGTCTTCGTCCTGATGTTGCTCGAGAGCGCCTGCATCCCGGTGCCGAGCGAGGCGATCATGCTGTTCGCGGGGTTCAACGTCTCGGAGGGCGACCTGTCGCTGTTCGGAATCGTCGCGGCCGGCGTGCTCGGCAATGTCGTCGGCTCCTGGATCGCGTGGGCGGCCGGCTACTACGGGCGCCTCGAGCTGCTCGAGAAGAACCGCCTGATCCACATCAACCCCAAGCACCTCGCCTGGGCCGACAGCTGGTTCGAGCGCCACGGCGACGCAACCGTGTTCTTCACCCGGATGCTGCCGATCATCCGCACCTTCATCTCGCTGCCGGCGGGCGTCGCCCGGATGCCGTTCTGGCGGTTCACCTGGCTGACTCTGGCCGGGTGCATCCCCTGGGTCCTGCTGCTCGGCCTGATCGGGCGCGAGGTCGGCGACAGCTGGGAGGAATGGCGCGACTACCTGCACTACCTCGACTACGCGGTGGTCGCCGCGGCCCTGATCGGTCTCGCCTACTGGCTGATCAAGCGCCGCAACTCCGGCGACCCGCCCGCAGCGCCCGCGTCCGAGGAAGGTTGACGCCGTGCCGGCGCGTCCGGCTTCGCTCGAGCTGAGTGCCCGGCGCGCCGCAGCGCTCGGCGCGATCCAGGGACCAACCGAGTTGCTGCCGGTCTCGAGCTCCGCCCACATCTCGCTGATTCCCTGGCTCGCCGGCTGGCGCTGGCACGAGTTGGACGCCGAGGCGCGCAAGGCGTTCGAGGTCGCCCTGCACGCCGGCACAGCGGCGGCGCTGCTGATCGGCCTGCGCAGCGAGATCGGCGCGGAGCTGGCCGCGTTCGACGCTCGCCGCGCCGCCGTTGTCGGCCTGGCGTTCGTGCCTCCCGCAATCGCGGGCATAGCGCTGGAGCGGCGGATCGAGGCGCTGGGCACGCCCGCGGCCACCGCGGCGGGTCTCGTCGCCGGATCGGTGGCGATGGTCGCCGCCGATCGCGCGCCGCAGCGGCGCGGACGGGGCGACGCGACCGCGCCCGACGGACTTGCGCTGGGGGTCGCGCAGGCCGCGGCGCTGGTGCCCGGGGTCTCCCGCAACGGCGCAACGCTCACCGCCGCGCGCGCCCGTGGATTCAGTCGCGCCCAGGCCAACCTCCTCTCGCGGACCGTCGCGCTGCCGGTGATCGTCGGCGCCGTGGTGCTCAAGGGCGAGCGCCTGCGCCGCCGCGGCGTGACCCCGGGAACCGGCCGGGCGCTGGCGATTGGCGCGGCGGCATCGTTCGTCTCGACCCTGGCATCGCAGAAGCTGATCGGCCTGGTCGAGCGCGACCGCGCGCTTTGGCCGTACGCGGCCTACCGGGTCGGGCTGGCGGCGGTAGTGCGTCGCCGCCTGCGGGAGAATGCCGGGCAATGAGCCAGGACGCCTATTCGGCCGCCGGCGTGAGCCAGCGCGACGCCGATTCCGCGGTCGGCGCGCTGGTCGAGCACCTCGCGCGGATCGACACCGGAAAGCCGTCGCGCGTCGTGTCGCTGCCGGGCCACTACGCGAGCGTCCTGCGCCTCGACGATCAGACCGGGATCGCGTTCGGGACCGACGGCGTGGGGACGAAGATGATGGTCGCGGAGCAGCTCGGGCGCTTCGACACGATCGGCGTCGATTGCATCGCGATGAACGTCAACGACCTGATCTGCGTCGGCGCCGAGCCGATCGCGATGCTCGACTTCATCCTCTGCCGCGAGGCGGATCCGGAGGTCTGCGGGCAGATCGGCCAGGGCCTGCGGGCCGGGGCCGAGCTGGCCGCGATCGAGATCCCCGGGGGCGAGATCGCCCAAGTCGGCGACGTCGTCAAGGGCTGGGAGCTGGGCGGCTCGGCGATCGGGCTGGTCGCGCTCGACGCGATCGTCAGCGGCGAGCGCATTGCCGCCGGCGACGCGCTGATCGGCCTGCCCTCATCCGGCCTGCACTCGAATGGCTACACCCTCGCGCGCCGCGCCCTTGCGGACGTGCCGCTGGACGACACCAGGCTCGGACCGCCGCTCGGCGACATCCTGCTCGAGCCCACGACGATCTACGTCCGGGCCGTGCTCGAACTGTTGGCCTCCGATGTCGATGTGCGGGGCCTTGCCCACATCACGGGCGACGGCCTCAACAATCTGCTGAGGCTCTCACGCAGCGTCGGTTACGAGCTCTCCGACCCGCTCGAGGTGCCGCCCGTGTTCGGCCTGATCCAGGATCTCGGCGGGGTCTCGGGCGAGGAGATGCACGAGGTCTTCAACATGGGCCTGGGGTTCGTCTGCGTCGTGCCGGACGCCGATGCCGACGCGGCAATCAAGCTGCTCACCCGCCGCCACGCCGGCACCCGGCGGGTCGGCGCGGTGACCGGCGACGCCGGCGTCGTCCTCCGCTCTTCGTAGCCGTTAACGTCACCTGCCGATGCAGATCGCGATCCTTATCTTCGAGAAACTGACCGCGCTCGACGCGGTCGGCCCCTATGAGGTGCTGTCGCGGGTGCCGGGCGTCGAGCTGACGTTCGTCGCCACCGAGACCGGCCCGCTGCGCACCGACACCGACCGGCTGGGGCTCAATGCCGACGCGACCATCGAGGACATGCCTGAGCCGGATGTGGTTCTGATCCCGGGCGGCGAGGGCAACCGGCCACTGCTCAAGGACGAGCGGGTGCTGGGTTGGCTGCGTCACGCCCACCAGCACACGAGCTGGACCACGTCGGTCTGCACCGGTTCGCTCGTCCTGGGCGCGGCCGGCATCCTCGACGGCAAGCGCGCCACGAGCCACTGGGCCTATCGCGAGGCGCTCAGGGAGTACGGCGCGGAGCCGGTGGCCGAGCGGGTCGTCGAGGACGGCAAGGTCATGACCGCCGCCGGCGTCTCCTCTGGAATCGACATGGCGCTCACGCTGGTCGGGCGCGTGTTCGACGAGAACGTCGCCAAGGCGATCCAACTGGGGATCGAGTACGACCCCGATCCGCCGTTCGACTCGGGCTCGCCGGAGAAGGCGGCGCCCGAGCTGGTCGAGCTGATCCGCGGCCTCGAAACCGCCGGGTCCTAGTCCGCCTCCGGCCCATAGGATCGGGGCCCAGGATGACCGCCGACGCACAACCACCGAAGAGCGGGACCGGCCTGATCGGGACCACCCTCAACGGGCGCTACCGACTGGAATCCAAGCTCGGCTCCGGCGGGATGTCCACCGTCTATTTGGGCCTCGACCAGACGCTCGAGCGCCAGGTCGCGATCAAGGTCCTGCACCGCGAAATGCACGACCAGCCGGACCAGATGGAGCGCTTCCGGCGCGAGGCGCGCGCGGTCGCGCAGCTCTCGCATCCCAACGTGGTCGCCGTGATCGACGCGGGCGACGACGAAGGTCACCCATACATCGTCTTCGAGTACGTCGAAGGCGAGACCCTGAAGGAACGGATCGACCGCTTCGGCCGGCTGCCGCTGGACGAAGCCGCGGCGTATTCGATCGAGATCGGCCGCGGACTCCAGGCGGCCCACCTCGGGCAGATGGTGCATCGCGACGTGAAGCCCCAGAACGTGCTGATCGACGCGGAGGGCCGCGCCAAGGTGACGGACTTCGGGATCGCGCTCTCGATGGAGTCGGACGGCCTGACCAAGACCGGCCGGGTGCTCGGGACCACGGACTACGTCTCGCCCGAACAGGCGATGGGCCGTCCCGTCGACGCGCGCTCGGACATCTATTCGCTGGGGATCCTGCTGTTCGAGATGCTGGACGGCGACGTCCCGTTCAAGGCGGAGACCGTGGTCGGCGTGGCGATGAAGCACGTCAACGACGAGATGCCGGACATCCAGCGCCGGCGGCCAGGGGTCTCGGCGGCACTGGCGTCGGTGGTGGAGCGGGCGACGCAGAAGGAGCCGAAGAGGCGCTACCCGGACATCGGCGCGATGCTGGCCGACCTGGAGGGCGCGCTGGAGGTGGAGATCGCGCGCTCGGGCGGCGGCACCGGCGACACCACCACGGTGCTCGACTCGGTCCCGGCCCGCGAGCGCCTGCTCAGCTCGCGGACAGTTTCGATCGCCGGGATCCTGCTGGTACTGGCCGGCGTTTTGGTCGCGCTGGCCCTGGTCGAACTCGGGGGCGAGGGCGACCAGCGGGGCCAGGATCTGCGCGAGCCGACGGCGCCTGGGGCGGGCGGCGAGTTCGAGCTCGCCTCGGCCGAGGACTTCGACCCGGAGGGCGGGGACGGTGAGCATCCCGACGAGGTCGGCCTGGCGCTCGACGGCGACCCCGGCACCTCCTGGGTGACCGAGACCTACACGGTCTCCGCGGCGATGGCCGACAGCGGCAAGGAGGGCGTCGGCCTGATCGTCGATGCCGAGGAGGTGGTCGCCGGCCGCCAGCTGCAGATCACGACCGAGAACCCGGGCTGGGGCGGCGAGATCTACGGCGCCGCCGAGGGCCCGCCCGCCGACCTCGCGGGCTGGGGCGAGCCGATCCAGGCCTTCACGACCAGCGAGGAGGAGACGACGATCGAGCTGAACGAGAACGAATCGCGCTTCTATCTGATCTGGATCACCGACCTGGCCGAGAACCCGGAGGACGCCGGATTCTTCGCCACCCTCGGCGACGTCAAGCTGTTCGGCTAGAAGGCGTGTGAGCGCTCTTCGGCGTGGCGCGCCACCGCGAGCTTGACCAGCCGGTCGCAGAGCTCCGGGTACGACACGCCCGTCGCCTCGAACAGCTTGCCGAAGACGCTGGTCGCGGTGAAGCCCGGGATCGTGTTGATCTCGTTGACCAGCACTGCCCCCGACTCGAGCACGAAGAAGTCGCAGCGGGCGAGCCCGCGGCCGTCGATCGCCCGGTAGACGGCAGCCGCGAGCTCGCGCACCCGTGCGACCGCGTCGCCGCCGATCGCCGCCGGCACCGCCAGCTCCATCCCGCCCTCCGAGTACTTGGCCTCGAAGTCGTACCACTCGGCCCCACGGGTGATGATTTCGCCCGGCAGCGATGTCTCCGGCTCCGAGTTGCCGATCACCGAGCATTCGACCTCACGGCCCTCGGCGTGGGCCTCGACGATCACGCGCGGGTCGTGCCCGCGAGCAAGCTCGACCGCCTCGTCGAGCTCGCGCTCGACCGAGGTCACCCTGGTGATCCCGACGCTGGATCCCAGCCGCGACGGCTTCACCCAGAGCGGCGTGCCCATCGCCGCGACCTGGTCGCGCCAGCCTGGCTCGCCCGCCTGGCAGAACGCGACCTGCGGAAAGCCGTGAAACGCCAACAGCCGCTTGCAGACCAGCTTGTCCATCGCGACGGCCGCCGCGAGCACGCTCGGCCCCGCGTATGGGACGTCGAGGCACTCGAGCAGTCCCTGCACCGTTCCGTCCTCGCCGAACGGGCCGTGCAGGACCGGGAAGGCGACGTCAACCCCCTCCAGGCCGCCGGCCGCCCGCAACTCGACCTCGGCTCCGTCGCGAAGCCAGCGCCCGTCGCGCTCGATCAGGATCCGCGTGACCTCGTGCCCAGAGGCCTCCAGCCCCTCGGCGACCGAGGCACCCGAGCGCAGCGACACCTCGTGTTCCGATGAGCGGCCGCCGGAGATCACCGCGACCTTCATGGGCGTAGCCCCGGTTGGCGCGGTGACAACTCGTCGGGCGGTGGCTCCTCTTCCGGCGGCGGTTCGGGCTCGACGAAGACCGCGACGTAGATCGTCACCCGGTCGCCCTGGCGGATCCGGGTACCACCGGCGGGTGCCTGGTCGGTCACCCGGCCGTCCTGCGTCGAGTCGTCGGTCTCCTGCTCGATCACCTTGATGTTGGTCACGCCGCGCCCCTGCAGCGTGGCGACCGCGGTGTCCTCGGGCTGCCCCACGACGTCGGGCAGGACCACCGACCCGGCGCCGGTCGAGACGGTGATGATCACCTGGGTCCCCTTCTTCACCGCGCCGCCTGGGCCCGGGTCCTGCGCGATCACGGTGCCCTCGGGCTCGTCCGAGTTCTCGGTCTCGACGTTGGGAACGAACCCGGCGCTCCGCAGCTCGGATTGAGCCGACGACTCGGTCTGGCCCAGCACGTCGGGGACCGGCGCCAGGTCCGGGCCCTTCGAGGCGAAGGCGGTGACGACCGACTCGCACTCGACCTTCTCGCCGACCGAGGGGTCGGTGCGGACCACCCGTCCCGCCGCCACGTTCTCCGAGAAAGTGCGACGGTCCTCGACCTGAAGCTGTTCGTCCTGGAGCTTCTCGGTCGCGGTCGCGAGCGGGTCCCCGACGACGTCGGGGACCGCGACCGCCAAGCCGAGGCTGACCGAGATCTCCACCGTCGAGCCCTCGTCCGCTTCGCTGCCCGCCGGCGGGTTCTGCTCGGCCACCGTCTGGGGCTCATCGCAGCTCTCGAAGGTCGAGGGCAGAACCTCGAAGCCGGCGTCTTCAAGGATGCTGGTCGCGTCCTCCTGAGACTCTCCGATCACGGTCGGCACTCGGACCTGGGCCGACCGGGTCAGCGCGAACAGCACGACCGCCGCGATCAGGGCGGCCACGACTCCCAGTGCGATCAGCTTCTTGCGGCGGCTCGAGGCCTCGTCTTCGGAGGCCTCAGGTGGTGGTGGTGCGGCCCCAGCTCCCGCCGCCGCCGCGCCCGCAAGCGCTCCAGCCCCAGCGGCGGCGGCGTAGGCGGCCGTGTCGCCGATCGCGCCGCCGGCCGGATCGTTCTCCGCCTCGTCGAGCGCGCGCAGGAACTCGTTCGCGGTCTGGAACCGGTTCTCCGGGTCCTTGGCAAGCGCCTTCAGCACGACTGCCTCGAGCGCCGGCGAGATCTCCGGGTTCAGCTCGCGGGGCCGGCGCGGCTGCTCGGAGACCTGCTTGAGCGCGATCGCGACGGCGGTCTCCGCCTCGAACGGGACCCGACCGGTGAGCGCCTCGTAGAGGATCACGCCGATCGAGTAGAGATCCGACGTCGCGGTGACCTCGAAGCCCTGCGCCTGCTCCGGAGACAGGTACTGCGCGGTGCCAAGGACCGAGCCGGTCTGGGTGATCTCCGACGCCCCGGCCCGGGCGATTCCGAAGTCCGCCACCCGTGCCCGCCCGTCGGCGTCGACCAGGACGTTGTGGGGCTTGAGGTCGCGATGGACGATTCCCCGCTCGTGGGCAAAGCGGGCGCCGGCGAGGATCTGGCGCACGATCTCGGTCGCCTCCCCGACCGAGAGGCCGCGCCCGATCAGATCCTTGAGCGACGCGCCCTGCACGTACTCCATCGCGATCCAGTGGCGCCCCTCGAACTCGCCGCGGTCGTAGACGCCGACGACGTTCGGGTGCTGGAGGCCGGCTGCCGCCTGTGCCTCGCGCCGGAAGCGTTCGACGAACTGCTCGTCCTGCGCGAAGCGCTCGTGCAGGAACTTCAGCGCGACCTGGCGCCCGAGCATCGCGTCGTCGGCCGACCACACGTCCGCCATGCCGCCCGAGCCGATCCGCTCGATCAGCGTGTAGCGATCGCCGATCCTCTGTCCGGGCTCGAGCCTCATCCGCCCGCCAGCGCATCCATGACCTGCATCGCAACCGGGCCGGCGACCTCGCCGCCGAAACAGCCGGTGCAGCGCTCGAGCATGGCGGCGACCGCGATCTGCGGGTCCTCAGCCGGAGCGAAGCCGATGAACCATGGCCGGTTCAGCGACTCCTCGACGTTGATCTCAGCGGTTCCGGTCTTGCCTGCGAGCTGGCCGAGAGACGTGGTGAGCCCGCTCGCGGTGCCTTCGTTGGCGACGTTGGTCATCATCTCGACCAGTTGGGCAGCCGTCTCCTCGCTCATCACCTGGGTCTGCTCGTCGGGGTCCAGCTCCTCGATCTGGCGCCCGTCGGGGTCGGCCGCCTCCTGCAGGAAGGTCGGCTCCATCAGCTTGCCGTCGTTCGCCACCGCGCCGGCCACCTGCGCCATCTGCAGCGGCGTCGACCGCAACTGGCCCTCGGCGCCGCCCTGCCCGATCGCCACCCGGCCGACGTCGAACGCTTCGGTGACAAGGTCCCCCTCCGAGTTGTAGACCCCGCTCGCGATCATCTGGTCCGGCGGGTAGTCGAGCTTCGGATCCGCGTAGAAGCCGAAGCGCGTCATGTACTCGACCATCGTGCCCGTCCCGAGCTCCTCGCCCACCTGGGCCCAGTAGGTGTTGACCGAGTTGGTCAGGGCGGTCGTCATGTCAATCGACCCGAAGTCGGCCCCGCCGGAGTTGGCCAGCGGCGCGCCCGAGATCTCGACCCCGGAGTTCGCGTTCAGCGTGGTCGATGTGTCGAACTCGCCCGAGTCGAGCGCCGCCGTCGCCGTCACCACCTTCATTGTCGAGCCGGGCTCATAGGTGCTCTGCACCGAGCGGTTGAAGAGGCCCGCGGCGGTCCCCTCCTTTGAAAGCTGGGAGAAGACATCCTCGTCCTGGACCGCGTTGGGGTCGAACCCGGGAACCGACGCCATCACCTTGACGGCGCCGGTGTCGGGCTCGATCGCGACCACGGATCCCGCTCCATCCGTGCCCGGAGTCGAGGCCAGGGCGTTTTGAAGCGCCTCGAGCGCCACCCGCTGCGCGTTCGCGTCGAGGGTCAGCGTCACGTCCGCGCCCGCGCGCGTCGTGCCCGAAAGCTGGTCGATGATCGAGGCGAACTCGTTCTGGTCGCCGGACAGGAGTTCGTTCTCCGACAGCTCGATTCCGGATCGGCCGACGTCGATGAACGAGTAGCCCACCGGGTTGCCGAACAACTCACCCTGGGGGTAGGTGCGGACGAAGACGCGCTGCGGGCCGCCGCCGACCGGGTTCGACTCGGCGATCAGGACGCCGTCGGAGGTCGTGATCGTCCCGCGCTCGATCTGCTGCTCCTCAATCAACGGCCGGCGGTTCTGCGAGTTCTCGTCCAGCTCGTCGGCCTCGAGCACTGCCCAGCGTGAGGTGAACGCGACGAGCCCGGCGAAGAGCACGATCACGAGCGCGTAGATGCGGACGATCTGGCGGTTCACGCGGGGGCTCCGGCGGGCCGACGGGCTCGGTCGGAGACCAGCAACACAAGCGCCAACAGGATCATGTTGGCGACGATCGAGCTACCTCCATAGGAGATGAAGGGCAGGGTCACACCCGTCAGCGGGATCAGCTTGACGACGCCGCCGATGATCACGAACGCCTGCAGGCAGAAGACCGCCGTGAGACCGGTCGCCAGGAGCTTCGAGAACCCGTCCGGCGCCATCACCGCGGTCTTGAAGCCGCGGGCGCCGATCAGCGCATAGCAGGCGATCAGGCCGCAGGCCCCGAACAGGCCGAGCTCGGCGACGATCACCGCGTAGATGAAGTCGGTGTGGGGCTCGGGCAGGATCGAGCCGCAAAACGGGAAGCCCTGTTGGCAGGAATCGGGGAAGAACGGCCCCGGCAGCTTCAACAACGACTGCCCGAGGCCCTCCCCGAACAACCCACCCTCGGCCTGGGTGAACAGCGCCGCCGTGATCTGCCCCGCGCCCTCGGGCGCGCCCCGTGCAAACGGGTCGACCCAGATGTCGATCCGGTCCTGGACGTGCCCGATCGTGCCGGCGAAGAACGCGGCTCCGGCGAAGAACATGACCAGGCCGACGAGCACGTACGAGAAGCGGTTGGTGGCGACGTAGACCAGCGCTAGGAACGCGCCGAAGAACATCAGCGAGCTGCCGAGGTCGCGGATGAAGACCAGCATCACCATCGCGGCGCCCCAGACCACCAGCAGCGGCCCGAAGTGCTTGATCGGCGGAATCGTCAGGCCGGCGATGCGCCGGGCCGCGACGCTCAGCAGCTCGCGCTTCTCGTTCAGGTAGCTGGCCAGGAAGATGACCACGCCGATCTTCGCGATCTCGGCGGGCTGGAACGAGAGCGGGCCCAGGTCGACGGCCAGGAACGCACCGTTCACCTGCGACCCGATGCCCGGGAGCCGGGGCGCCAGGAGCAGCGCCAGCGATGCCAGGGCGATCAGGTAGCGGTAGCGCTCCAGCACGTGATAGTCGCGCAGGAAGACGATCGTGGCTGCGAACGCACCCAGTCCAAACAGGAAGACCGTGGCCTGCTCGACCGCGAGCGTCTCGTCGATCCGGTAGAGCACCACGAGGCCGACGGCGGCGAGCGTGGCGCACAACGGGAACAGGTACGGGTCCGCGTGCGGCAGCGCGACCCGCAGGAACATGTGGGTGCCGAGGCAGATCGCCAGGAAGTAGCCGCCGTAGATCAGGCTGACGTCCGAGATCTCGTCCGAGCGAACGGCGAAGACGGCGGCGAAACCGGCGGTGACCAGCAGCGCGACCGGGACCAGCGCGAACAGCTCGCGGTTGCGGGCGCTCATCCGGCGCCGGCCTGCGAGCCCGCTCCACCGCCCCCGCTTCGCTGCGAGCCCTGACCGTTGTTGCCCCCGCCGGCCCCGTTCGGCCGGTTCGCAGGCTGGTTCCCGCCCTCGACTGGCGCGGTCGGGACGGGCACCCGCGCGGCGCGCTCGAGGTTGTCCAGCAGGTCGACGGCGTCGTCGCGCGAGCGCAGGGCGTGCTCGGTGGCCTCGTCGCGGCGATCCTCCGGCAGCGACTCGACCCGGGTCGGCGACGAGAGCACCTCGTCGTAGAGCGAGATCTCGAGCGGCAGCTCGTAGGGCAGGCCGCGGAACAGGGCCAGCCGCCCGCCCTCGTCCGTCCCGAGGAAGTAGACCTGCCGGGCGCCGAAGACAGCGGCAACGCCAAGGCCTGCGAGGATCACGACCGCGGCCACCACCTTCAGCACGGTGCGGGAGCGGCGGGGCGGCCGGTCCCGGCGCCCGGCAGGGACCGAGGCCGCGCCGCCCAGGCTGGCGCGGCTGCGCGCCGCCTCGGCCCGCACGCGCTCGCCGCTGAGCCCCGCACCGGCGGCGGCGGGCCCGACCAGGGTGGCGTCCGGCTCGGCCGCTTCGACCTCGGCGCCCGCTTCGAGCCGAAACGCGATCACCGTGATGTTGTCGCGCCCGCCGGCCTCGTTCGCCTCAGCGACCAGCCGCTCAGTTGCCTCGTCGAGCGTCTTGGCCTCGATCAGGATCTCGCGAACGCGGTCCTCCTTGATCATCGTCGTCAGACCGTCCGAGCAGATCAGGTAGATGTCGCCGGGCCGGGCCGAGACGGTCGACGTGTCGACCTCGACCTCGGGCTCGGGGCCCAGGGCGCGGGTGATGATCGAGCGCTGCGGATGATCCTCCGCCTGCTCGTCGGTCAGCCGGCCCTGGCGGCGGAGCTCCTCGACCAGCGAGTGGTCGGACGTGAGCAGGGTCAGCTCGCCGTCGCGCAAGCGGTAGGCGCGACTGTCGCCGACGTGGCCGATCGCAACGTCGTCGCCGTCGACGAGCGCGGACGTGAGCGTCGTCCCCATCCCCGAGCGTGAGGCGTCGTGCTGGGCCAGCGAGTGGATCTGGCGGTTCGCGCCTTCGGCGATCGCTCGCAGGAACGCCTCGGCGGGCTCGGCGCCGCGCTCGGCGGGCTCGAACGCCTCGGCCGCCATCCGCGAAGCGACCTCGCCCGCCTGCGCGCCCCCCATGCCGTCCGCCACCGCGAACAGCGGCGAGCGCGCGAAGTACGAGTCCTCGTTCGCGGTCCGCGACCGACCGGTGTCGGTCCGATACGACTGCTCTGCGACGCGTAGCAAGCTAAGGGCCTCCGGGCACGTCGAGCTCGAAGCGGAACTCGGTATCCCCGATCCGGATCTCGTCGAGATCGTTGAGGACAGCCTCTCCCTTGAGCTGGCCGCCATTGAGGAACGTCCCGTTGGTCGAGTTCATGTCCTCAACGTAATAGGAGGGCCCGCGGGAGTAGACGCGGCAATGGATGCCGGAGGCGAAGCGATCCTCGATCCGCACATCGGCATCGGCGCCGCGCCCGATGCTGAGCCCGCCGAACAGGTCGAGTCGCTCGCCGGCGTCCAGCCCGCCGCCCTTGACGACCACCAGCCAGGCATCGGTGGAAGGGGCCCGGCCTCCCGGTCCGGCCGCCTGGTGGAAGCCGGTCGCCTCGGGCGCCGGCATTGCGGTCCGCTTCAGCTCCTTCATCGCGCTTCGGGCCACCCAGAGCAGGAACAGATAGAGCACGGCCAGGAAGCCGAACTTGAGCCCGACCGCGATCGGCTCGGTATCCATCAAATACCTACCGTTGCCACTCGGTCACGCTTCGATGTCAAACGTGAAGTAGGTCGTTCCGATCTGGATCTGATCGCCGGGCGTCAGCCGGGCCGAGTCGACCTGCCGGCCGTTGACCTTGACGCCGTTGGTGGATCCGAGATCGGCGATCTGCCAGTCCCCCGTCGAGTTGCGCTTGAGCTCGGCGTGCTTGCGCGAGACGTTCGGGTCGGCCAGGACGCAATCCGCCTCCCGCGAGCGGCCGAGCACCGCGACCGGGCCGTCGAGGACGTACCGCCGGTCGTCGAGCGAGACGATCGCCTTGGTCTCGGTCAGATGCGCGGTGCGCTTCTGGGCGCCGCGCGCCGGCTTTTGCTCCTTCGGCGGCACCGAGTAGACCATCGTGTGCCCCTGCTCCCCCTGCTCCGGCGATTCCCCCTGGCGCTGCGCGGGCTTGACGAGCCGGGTTTGGATTCCGAATTCGCCGAGGCGCAGCCGCTCGTCGCTCTCGAGCTTGACCTCAGGCCGGGTGAGGAGCGCGTAGTCGTGGCGGCGGGCGTGTTCCAGCAGGTAGCCGGAGAGCTCCTGCTCCAGCGAGCGCTCGTAGCCTTCGAGGCGCTCGCGGTCCTCGGTCCCGAGCCATACCGTGTACTGGTTCGGCACGTAGACCCGCGCGACCGAGGCCGTGCGGTGTGCGTCCATCTCCTTGGCCAGCTTGCGCGCGATCTCGACCGGCTGGACCTGCGAGGAGAAGGCGCGCGAGAACACCCCTTCGACGAGGTTCTCAATTCGTGCTTCGAGGTTCCGAAGGACGCTGATCGTGACTCTCCTTGGCTCGTGCGGCTGGGCGCGGGTACGCACCCAGGACGGGCCGCGTGAGCGGGAATCCTAGAGGGATACCGGGTGCTAGCCGCCGCCGTGGAGCGCGGGCTGGGTGCTCGCGAGCGGTTGCGAGCGTGGGCGCTCTTCGCGCTGGCGGCGGGCAGCCTCGATCGCGACGGCGATGCCCGCTGCCGCGACGACCACGCTCGCGTTGCGGCCCTGGGCGCCATTGCCCACGGCCTCGAGCCCTGCCGCGAGCGCTGCGGACCAGATCATCGCCCCGATCAGGGCCAGCGCCGGGTGCGCACGAAGCAGCAGGCCGAGGACCACGGTCGCCGCGGCAAGGACCGCGACACCAAGTAATGCGGCCGGCTCGAGCATCGGAGTGAGCACCTCTCCCAGCGCGGCTCCGGCGGACGCTTCCCAGCCGTCGGGCGCCGGGCCCGCGATCCTCAGGCGGGCGCCGGCGTCGAAGCAGATCGCTCCCGCCAGGTAGGCGCTGAAGGCCAGCCCGCCCAGGATCGCCCGCTCCCGCGTGCGCTCGGCGAGCAGCGCGATCGCGGCCGGCGCCGCGGCCAGGGCGCCAATCGCGCCCAGCGGGATCGCCGCCAGCGGCAGCACCGCGAGCAACGGGTTCGAGACCAGGAACAGCGCCGGAAGCAACAGGGCCATCGCCACGAGCGCTGCGCCGGGCACGCCCGCGGGCCCCGCGAGGGCGGCCAGGGCCACGCCCGCTCCAACCAGGGCTGCGACGCGCGGCATCGAGCGCCTTGGAATCGGCAGCTCGACGCCGTCGGGCGCCGGCACTGCGCATTCGTCGTCGAGCTCCAGGGCGGTTCGGTCGAGAACGCGATGCAGGCGGTCCAGCGAAGGCCGGTTGCGCGGATCGGCGTCGAGACAGGCGTCGATCTGGCTCACCAGGGGCTCGGGCAGGTCAGGGCGAAGCTCGGCCAGCGACGGAGCCGGCTGACCGATCTGGCGCGCGGTCTGGGCCGGGGTACGGCGGGCGACCGGGTTCTCGCCGGCCCAGGCCTCGTACAGGGTCAACCCCAGCGAGTAGACGTCCGCCTCGGGACCCGCGTACTCGCCCTCGGCCTGCTCGGGCGCCATGTAGGCCAGCGTTCCGATCACCTCGCCGGTGGCGGTCAGCGACGGCGCGCCCGCGACGGCCGCGATCCCGAAGTCCATCAGCTTCGCGCGCCGGCCGCCGGCGTCGAACGGGCGAACGATCGCGTTCTGAGGCTTGATGTCCCGGTGGACGACGCCGCGGCCGTGGGCGTGAGCAAGTGCGTCACAGAGGTCGGCTCCGATCGCCGCCACGTCGCGATCCGAAATCGCGCCGTCGCGCGAGGCGCGGTCGAGCGTGTCGCCCTCGACCAGTTCGCTGACGAGGAGGGCGTGGCCGTCCCGCTCCCCGAGCTCATAGAGCGTGACGATCGCCGGGTGGTTCAGCCTGGCCGCCGCCTGGGCCTCGCGCAGGACGCGCTCGGCGCCGGCGCGCTCGATCTCCTTGACGGCGACGCGGCGTTGCAGGCGCTCGTCGAACGCGCGATAGACCGTGCCCATGCCGCCGGAGCCGATCCGCTCCTCGATCCGGAACCGCCCCATCACCAGTTCGTTCGACACTCCATACCCGCGTTCGCCATGACCAGCGGGATTCCTGCCCCTGCGACCGGACCTCCAGTAATACTTGCCCTCCCCCGAGTGGAATTCTCCGACGCCGACGATCCCTTCGCACCGCCCCGGCGCCGCCGGCCGGCATCCGGCCGCACCCGCCGCACCTCGCCCCCACCCCCCAAGCAGCCGGCGGGCGACCTGATCAAGCGCCGGATGATCGCGCTGGCGATCGGATCCGGGGTCGTGGTGCTCCTGCTGTTCGCGATTCGCGGCTGTCTCGACGCCCGCAAGGAGCGCAACTTCGAGAACTACCTGCGCGATCTCTCCGCGATGGTCACCACGTCGAACCAGCTCTCGTCCGAGTTCTTCAACCGGCTTCAGGATCCAGGCGATGCCTCGAAGATCGAGTTCCAGGACCAGCTCGGCTCCAGCCGCGGCACCGGCGAGGACCTCCTGAAGAGAGCCGAGGGCCTCGACGCGCCCGACGAGCTGGCCGAGGCGCAGGAGGACCTGGTGCTGGCATTCGAGCTCCGGCGCGACGGGCTGAACAGCATCGTCGAGCAGATCCCGATCGCGCTGGGCAATGAGGACCGCGACGACGCGTTCACCCAGATCGCATTGGACATGCGCCAGTTCCTCGCCAGCGACGTTCTCTACGCCCGCGCGAGGGCCGGGATCGAGGAGACCCTGAACGACGAGGACCTGCCCGGCGAGGTCCCGGCGAGCACCTTCCTGACCGACACGGACCGCTGGCTCAACCGGCTCCAGCTCGCGGTCGCGCTGTCCCAGGTGGCCGGCTCGACCGGTGCGGCCGGAGGCGTCGACCGAGGCACCGAGCTTTCGTCGGTCGTCCTGAGGCCCGGCAACGTGCCGCTCGCGATCGACACCCCCAACACCCTGGGCCAGACTCCGAACGAGCTCGAGATCGCGGTCCTGAACGGTGGCACCGTCGACGAGACGGACGTCCTCGTCAGCTACGAGCTGCTGGGCAGCACCGAGCCGGTCCAGGGCGAGACGACGATTCCGCGGATCAGGGCGGCCGAGACCGAGTCGGCGGTCGTCGCGATCGACGGCGAGATCCCGGCCGACGAGGCGCTGACCCTGACGGTCACGGTGTTCCCGGTTCCGGGCGAGTCGATCATCGACAACAACGAGCTGAGCTACCAGGTCGTGTTCGAAGGCTGAGGACGGCCGTCCGGTAGCTTCGGCGCCGATGCCGCCGCTTCGCGTCGCCTTCCTCGGGCCGGCCGGGACGTTCTCGGAGGACGCCCTGCGCGCTGCGACTGCGGGCGCCGAGATCGAGGCCGTGCCCACAACCACGGTCCACGACGCGATCGTCGCGGTCGCCGACGGCGAAGCGGATCGGGCGCTGGTGCCGTTCGAGAACGCGATCGAGGGTTCTGTGCGTCCAACTCTGGACGCCCTTGCCTTCGAGGCCCTCGCGGTCACGATCGCGGGCGAGCACGACCATCCGATTCGCCACGCCCTGATCGCGCGCAAGGAGATCGACCTCGGCGCGATCACGGAGGTCGTGAGCCATCCGCAGCCCGCCGCTCAGTGCGCTCGGTTCCTGCGCGAGGAGCTGCCGGAGACAACTGTGCGAAACGCCGACAGCACCGCCGACGCCGTGCGCGAGGTGAGCGCCGCGGACCGACCCTGGGCCGCGCTGGGGGCCGCGTCGGCCGCCGAGATCTACGACTGTGTGGTGATCCGCGACGGAGTCGAGGACGAGCACGACAACGTCACGCGGTTCGTCTGGATCGCGCCCGAGGGCGTTCGCGCCGACGGCAACGGGGCCTGGCGCACGACGCTGATCTTCTCCGAGCTGGGCGACGACCATCCCGGCGCCCTGGTCGAGGCGCTCACCGAGTTCTCCGACCGGCAGGTCAACCTGGTGCGGATCGAGTCACGGCCGCTGCGCCAGGGGCTCGGCCGCTACATGTTCTTCATCGACCTCGACGGCGCCGTCGGCGACCCGGCCGTCGACGGGGCGATCGCCGCGCTCCGCAACAAGGCGGAGAACGTTCGGGTGCTCGGCAGCTACCCGATTTCACCGGACCGGCTCCCCTGAGGCTTAGAGACTCTTCGCTACCACTCGGGCAAAGTCGCCTTCGCGACTCTGTCTCTCATTAGAATCCCTGGCCGCATGAGCAACGTGATCTCACTCGCCAATCGCATGCACGGCGGGCGAACTCACGCCCGGCCCCGCGGACGGGTCCTCGTGCTGAACGCCAGCTACGAGCCGATCAACGTCTGCACGATGCGCCGGGCGACCGTGCTGGTGCTGAAGGAGCGCGCCGAGATTCTCGAGCACGGTGAGGGAGCGCTTCACTCCGAGCGGCTCGTCATCGAGGCACCCTGCGTGATCCGCCTGGTGCGCTACGTCCGGGTGCCGCGGGACGTCCATCGCCGGAAGATCACCCGCAAGGCCGTCCTCGCCCGTGACGCCTACACCTGTCAGTACTGCGGCCGCGAGTCGCACGGTTTGACCGTGGACCACGTGATTCCCCGCAGCCGCGGCGGGACGTCCGCATGGGACAACATCGTCGCCGCCTGCGCCCCGTGCAACCGGCGCAAGGGCAACAAGCTGCCGACCGAGGCGTCGATGCCGCTCCGCGCCCGCCCGAAGGCCCCAGGGCCCACCGTCTTCATCCGGATCGCCAGCCCGCGCGTCCCGAGCGCGTGGGAGCAGTACCTGCTGGCCGCGTAGCGGCGCTCCCGGCGTCGCGAGATACTGCGCCTGCATGTCGCAGGAGACGCTGAAGCTTGCCCGCGAGGTCATGGACGCCCTCTCACAGGGCGATTTCGATCGGCTGGTCGCTCTGACCGATCCTGAAGTCGAGTGGCACTCGTTCTTTGCCGAGCTTGGCGAGGAAGGCGTATATCGGGGCATTGACGGGATGCGTCGCTATGTGGACGATCTCGCCGATGCATGGGAGATCGTGCGGGCCGATGTGGACGACGGGGTCGGGGTCGGCGAGGTCGCCGTGCTCGTCGGTCGTATTCACTACCGAGGGAAGGGCAGCGGGGCCGAAGACGAGACCGCCGCCGGGTGGATGTTGAAGTTCCGCCAGGGGAAGGTCATCCGTTTCCGGGCATTCAGAGAACCCGAGCAGGCCCTCGAAGCCGCCGGGCTGCGGGAATAGCAAGGGGCCGCCCGAAGGCGGCCCCTCACGACTGCTTGTGCGATTCACGACGGGCCGAGATTGGCAGCGGGTGGGACAACCTCCCGCCTCTCAGCTCGCCGGTGCCTGGTGTGGATTTCGCCAGGCGGCCCGCACTGCCGACCTAACGCTCCGGCACCTCCAGAGTCCCGTAAAGCATTGGAATTAGGACCACCTCCTTTCTCTGGTGACCCTGATTCAACCAAACGCCGAGGTCGGGCTTAGTCGTCCTCCGCCGGAGCGGCGGGGTGCGCGCCCTCGGCGGCTGCTTCTGCCACCTCGTCGGCTTCGACCGCGACGTCGGCTCCGTTGGCCGTCGACTCGACGACCAGGGCGACGGCGCTGACGCGATCGTCGTCCTTGATGTTCATCACCTTGACGCCCTGCGTCGCACGGCCCATCTGCGAGATCCCGCCGGCGTTGGTGCGCTGGACCATCCCGTTCTGCGAGATGAACAGCAAATCCTGGTGCTCGCGCACGATCATCGCGCCCGCCAAGCCGCCCTTCTTCTCGGTCAGCCTGATCGTCAGGACGCCCTTGGTGCCGCGCCCCTTGACCGGGTACTCGGTGACCGCGGTGCGCTTGCCGTAGCCGTTCTCGGTGACGACGAACAGCTCGGCGTCCTCCTGGGCGATGTCCATGGCCAGGACCCGGTCCTTGTCCCTGCCGATCTTGCCGCTGACGTTCATTCCCTTGACGCCGCCGGTGCCGCGGCCCATCGGCCGCACCTTCGACTCGTTGAAGCGCGAGGCGTGGCCCGACTTCGAGACCATCAGGATGTCGTCGTCGCCCGAGGTCAGGCGGACCTGGACCAGCTCGTCGTCGTCGCGGACCTTGATCGCGATGATCCCGTCGGCCTTGATCTTGGTGTTGTAGGCGAGGAACTCGGTCTTCTTGATCTGGCCGCCGGCGGTCGCGAAGACCAGGAACTTGTCCTCCTTGAAATCGCGCGTCGGGATCACGGCCATCACCCGCTCCTCGTCGCGCAGCGGCAGCACGTTGACCAGCGCCTGGCCCCTGTGGGTGCGCGAGCCCTCGGGCAGCTCGTAGACCTTCAGCCGGTAGACCTTGCCGCGGTTCGTGAAGAACAGCAGGAAGTCGTGGGTCGAGCAGATGTGCAGGTGCTCGATGTAGTCGTCCTCCTTGAGGTTCATCCCCATCACGCCGACGCCGCCGCGGCGCTGCTGGCGGTAGGTTGCGAGCGGCAGTCGCTTGGCGTAGCCGGAGTGGGTCAGGGAGACGACCATCTGCTGGTCGGCGATCACGTCCTCGACGTTCAGGTCGCCCTCGAAGTGGGTGATCTCGGTCCGGCGCTCGTCGCCGTAGCGCTCGTCGATCTCGGCCAGCTCGTCGGTGATCAGGGCGTTCACCCGGGCCGGGTCGCCGAGGACCGCGCGCAGCTCGGCGATCGTCTCCATCAGCTCGGCGTGCTCGGAGCGGACCTTGTCGGACTCCAGCGCGGTCAGGCGCTGGAGGCGCATGTCGAGGATCGCCTGGGCCTGGATCTCGGAGAGCTTGAACTTCTTCTCGAGGCCCTCGCGCGCGGTCTCGGGATCGGCCGATCCGCGGATCAGGGCGATCACGGCGTCGAGGTTGTCGAGCGCGATCAGCAGGCCCTCCAGCACATGGGCTCGGGCCTCGGCCTGGCGCAGCTGGTACTGGGTCCGGCGGGTGACGACCTCGCGCTGATGGTCGACGTAGTGCTCGATCAGCTCCTTGAGGCTCAGCGTCTTCGGCACGCCGTCGACCAGAGCGACCATGTTGACCCCGAACGAGGTCTGCATCTGCGTGTGCTTGTAGAGCTGGTTGAGCACCACCTTGGCGGGCTCGCCGCCGCGCTTGAGCTCGATCACGAGCCGCATGCCCGAGCGGTCCGACTCGTCGCGCAGGTCCGAGATCCCGGTGATCTTCTTCTCGCGCACGAGGTCGGCGATCTTCGTGATCAGGCCGCCCTCGCCCCCCTTCTTGACCATGTAGGGGAGCTCGGAGACGATGATCGCCTCCTTGCCGCCGCGGATCGGTTCGATGTGGGCGCGCGCGCGGATCCTGATCCCGCCGCGGCCCGAGGCGAACGCGTCGCGGATGCCCGAGCCGCTCATGTAGCCGCCGCCCGGGAAGTCCGGGCCCTTGATGTGCTCCATCAGCCCCGCCAGGTCGATGTCCGGGTTCTCGATGTAGGCGGTGGTCGCCCCGATCACCTCGCGCAGGTTGTGGGGCGGGATGTTCGTCGCCATCCCGACCGCGATTCCGGTCGCGCCGTTGACGAGCAGGTTGGGGAACCGCGCCGGCAGCACCAGGGGCTCCTTGGTGGTCTCGTCGTAGTTGGGCCCGAAGTCGACGGTGTCGGCGTCGATGTCGCGCAGCATCTCGGTCGCGAGGCGCTCGAGGCGCGCCTCGGTGTACCTCATCGCGGCGGCCGGGTCGTCGTCGATCGAGCCGAAGTTGCCCTGGCCGTCGACCAAGGGGCTTCGCATCGCGAAGTCCTGGGCGAGCCGGACGAGCGTGTCGTAGATCGAGGCGTCGCCGTGCGGGTGGTACTTGCCCATCACCTCGCCGACGATGAACGCGCACTTGCGATAGCCGCGGTTCGGCTGCAGGCCGAGGTCGTGCATCGCGTAGAGGACCCGCCGGTGGACGGGCTTGAGGCCGTCGCGCGCGTCCGGCAGGGCCCGGCCAACGATCACGCTCATCGCGTAATCGAGGTAGGAGCTGCGCATCTCCGTCGTCAGCTCGCGCTCTTCGATCCGCCCGGTCAGGGCGTCCAGGCCGCCGCCTTCCATCAGTCAGGCCTCCTAGACATCGATGAAGCGGACTTCCTGCGCATGCCGCTCGATGAACTTCTTGCGCGGCTCGACCTTGTCGCCCATCAGCTCGGTGAAGATCCGATCCGCCAGGGCCGCGTCCTCGATCGTGACCCGCTGCAGGGTCCGGGTCGCGGGATCCATCGTCGTCTCGCGCAACTGGTCGGCGTTCATCTCGCCCAGGCCCTTGAAGCGCTGCAGCGTGACCCCGTCCTTGGCGAGGTCGAGAACAACGGTGCGCAGCGCCGAGAACGACTCGGCGACCCGGCTCTTGGTCTTCAAACTGACGGTGAACGGCGGCGTCCCCACCTGCTTCAGCAACTCGTCGTGGATACCGACGAGGCGGCGATAGTCGGACGACTCGAAGAGCTCGGAGCTGAGCGTCAGGAAGCGCGCCAAACCGCTGCTGCGATGGGTTGCCTTGATCAGCAGCTCGTCGCCGCCGCCGCTGACCAGCTCGGTCTCATAGGGCTCGTTCTCGGGATCCGCCGCCTCGATCAGCTCGCGGACGCCGGCCAGCGTGGCGGCGCCGGCGTCGAGGATCTGCGACTCGGCCAGGAACGCAACGACCTCGTGGCCGAAACCGGCGCGCAGCGACTCCGACCAGCCCTCGTACTCCTTGAGCTTGCGGTTGAAGCGCTGCCAGCGCGCGGCCGTCAGCTTCGTTGCGCTGCCGGCGGCGTCGGAGACGGAGTAGGACTCAAAGCGGTCGCGCAGCAGATATTCCTCGAGCTCGGACTCCTTCTCGACGTAGCGCGCCTTGTTGCCGCTCTTGACGCGATAGAGCGGCGGCTTTGCGATGTAGACGAAGCCGGCATCGATCAGCTCTGGCATCTGGCGGTAGAGGAAGGTGAGCGCCAGGGTGCGGATGTGGGCGCCGTCGACGTCGGCGTCGCTGGCCAGGATCACCTTGTGGTAGCGCGCGTCCTCGATGTTGAACTCCTCGTGGACGCCGGTGCCGATCGCGGTGATCAGCGCCTGGATCTCGATGTTCGCGAGGATCTTGTCGATCCGGGCCTTCTCGACGTTGAGGATCTTGCCGCGCAGCGGTAGCACCGCCTGGGTCGAGCGGTCCCGTGCCTGCTTTGCCGAACCGCCGGCCGAGTCGCCCTCGACGACGAAGATCTCGGCGTCGCGCGGATCCTTGACCGTGCAGTCGGCGAGCTTGCCCGGCAGGGTCGAATTCTCGAGCGCCGACTTGCGGCGGGTAAGATCGCGCGCCTTGCGCGCCGCGTCACGGGCGCGCGCCGCGTCGACCGACTTGCTGACGATCCGGCGGGCGTCCGTGGGGTTCTCCTCGAGGAACTCGCCGAGCTTGCGGTTGACGGTCTCCTTGACGAAGCCTTCGATCGGCGGGTTGCCGAGCTTGGCCTTGGTCTGGCCCTCGAACTGCGGCTCGGCGAGCTTCACCGAGATCACCGCCGTGAGGCCCTCGCGCGCGTCCTCGCCCGAGAGGTTCGGGTCCTTCTCCTTGAGCAGACCCTTTTCGCGCGCGTAGGCGTTGATCGTGCGCGTCAAGGCCGAGCGGAACCCCGAGAGGTGCGAGCCGCCCTCATGCGTGTTGATGTTGTTGGCGAACGTAAAGACCGACTCCTGGTAGGAGGAATTCCACTGCATCGCGACCTCGACCGCGCCGTCGTCGGTCTCGTTCTCGAAGAAGACGGTCTTGCGGTGCAGGGCGTCCTTGTTCTCGTTCAGATGGTGGACGAAGTCGACGATGCCGCCCTCGTAGTGGAACGAGTCGGACTGGCCGGCTGAGCGTTCGTCGGCGAGGTCGATCCGCAGTCCGCGTGTAAGGAACGCGGTCTCGCGCATCCGCTCGGCCAGCGTCTCGTAGTCGTAGTTGATCTCCGCAAAGACCTCGGGATCGGGCGCGAACGAGATCGTGGTCCCGGTCTCCTTCGACGCCTTGCCCTGCTTCAACTCGCCCTTGGGCTCGCCGCGCTCGTAGTCCTGGGTCCAGACGTGTCCGTCGCGGCGAATCTCGAGGTGCAGCGACGCGGACAGCGCGTTGACGACCGAAACGCCGACGCCGTGCAGGCCGCCGGAGACCTTATAGCCGCTGCCCTCGCCCCCGAACTTGCCGCCGGCGTGCAGCATCGTGAGCACGACCTCGGCCGCGGGCCGCTTCTCCTCGGGGTGGTCGTCGACCGGGATACCGCGGCCGTTGTCGACGACCGTGATCGACTCGTCGGGGTGGATCGTCAGCGTGATCTGGTCGCAGTGGCCGGCGAGCGCCTCGTCGACCGAGTTGTCCACGACCTCGTAGACCAGGTGATGCAGGCCGCGCGGGCCGGTCGAGCCGATGTACATGCCCGGCCGCTTGCGGACCGGGTCGAGGCCACGCAGGACGGTGATCTCGCCGGAGCCGTATTCCCCTTCGGACTTCCCGCCGTTCTTCTCAGCGCCCTTCTTGCCGGCCGCGCTTGTTGCTTTTGCCACTAAACCCTCTCGGTCGCACTCATGGAGAAACCCCGACCGCCTGGCCCAAAATGCGGGCATTCAGCCGACGGATCGGGGTCGCTTCCAAGTTCACATAAGGATACCAGGACCGGTGGCCGGAAAGCGCGCGGCGAAAACAGAAAATACCTGCAAATGAGCACAAAGAATGCCAGAGGTCAAACGGAATCGCCACGGGCAGCGTCGGCGCTGAACCGCAGGCCCTCCAGGGCCGCCTCGAACGGCCCTCCCTCGAGGCGCTTGTGGAGCCGTTCGAGCAGCTCCACCTGCATCAGATCGAGCTCCTGGGCCCAGGTCGCGGACCGGCAGGCGACGGACACGATCCCGTTGCGCTCGGCGACCGGCTCGGCCTGCGCCGCAACCGTCGCGCCGGCCGTTTCGGACCAAGCACCCTGGACCGCGGCGAGCAGCGTCAGCGGCGCGACTTCGGCGCGCACCGTCTCGAGCGCCCCCGCCAGCGGGTGGGGCTGGTCCCGGCCCAGGCGCCTCACGCCGCGTCCTCAGCCACGGCCCTGATCACGGCGCCGTCGCGGACCGCGACCTCGACCCGGGGGCACGTCGCGGGCAGGTGCTCGGCCTCGGTCGCGGTGATCAGCGCCTGGCCGGCACCGGCGAGGAGTCGGGCGCAGAGCAGCTCGCGCCGGCCCGGGTCGAGCTCGGAGGTCACGTCGTCGAGCAGCAGCAGGGGCGGTGTTCGCTCGCCGGCCAGGAGCGCGTCGCGCTCGGCGAACAACAGCGCCAGGAGCGCCATCCGCTGCTGGCCCTGGGACGCATAACGCCGCGCCGCACGCCCGGCCACCTGGATCGCGAGCTCGTCGAGGTGCGGGCCGTGACCGCTGAAGCCGCGGCTGAGATCGGAGTCCCGGCGCTCGGCCAGCTCTGCCCGCAGCTCGGCGGCGTCACCGGCGCGGCTTCGCGGCCGATACTCAAGCTCGGCGTCCTGCCCGAGGCCCAGCTCGACGGCGGCGCGGGCAAACAGCGGCGCCAGGACCTCGGCCGCCTCGGCCCGGTTGGCGATCAGCTCGACGCCCGCCTCGGCCAGCTCGGCGTCCCACGCGTCGAGCGAATCCGGTACTGCCGAGCCGGCGCGGATCTGGCTCAAAAGCGCGTTTCGCTGCGCCAGCGCTCGCGCGTAGCGCCTGCGGGCCTCGGCGCGCGGCGGACGCAGGGCCGCGACGAAGCCGTCGAGGTGAGAGCGGCGGGCGGCGGGCGGGCCCTTGACCAGTGCCAGCCGATCGGGCATGAACACTGCGATCGGGGGCCGCAGTGACGCGGCGGCGTCGGGGGCTGGAGAGCCGTTCAGCAGGTGCCGGCGCCCGTCAGCGCGGTCGACCGCGCTGAGGAACTCCCGGCGCTCGCCCTCGTCGTCAAGCGCCACCTCGGCCCGGGCCAGCGGCTGTCCGAACGCGATCGTCTCGCGCTCGGCGCGGGTGCGGCACGAGCGCCCGGTGAGCGCCATGTAGAGCGCCTCGAGCAGGTTCGTCTTGCCGGCGCCGTTCGGGCCGTGCAGCAACGTTACCCCCGCGCCCAGCTCGAGCACGCCGTCGTCGAGGTTCCGGAATCCGAGCGTGGCGAGCGATTCGACCCTCATGGGCCAGCCCCGCCTAAACGTTCAGGCGAATCGGCATGACGAGGTAGGAGAAGTCCTCGTTGCCGACCGGGCGCAGCAGTCCCGGGCGCAGCGGCGAGGAGATCTGAACCGCGATCTCGTCGCCCTCCACGCTCTCGATCCCCTCGATCAGATACTGCGGGTTGAAGGCGATCTCGAGCGGCTCGCCGCTGAACGGCGCCGGCAGTGACTCGGCAGCGTCGCCGATGTCCGGGGTCTCCGCCGCGACCTTCAACTCGCCCTCCGAGAACGCGAAGCGCAGCGGCGCGTTGCGCTGCGCGAGCTGGCTGACGCGCCTGGTGACCTCCAGGAGCTCTTCGCGCGGCAGGCGCACCTCGTGCTCGAACGACTCCGGAATCAGCTGGCGCCAGCTTGGGAACTGGCCCTCGATCAGCCGCGAGGAGAGCGCCACGCCTTCGATCTTGAAGATCGCCTGGTTGCGCGAGACGTCGATCTCAACCGCCTCCGGGGCGTCGCTGGCGATCAGCCGCGCGAGCTCGCGCAGAGCTCGCGCCGGCACGTTCGCGTCGAGCGGCTGCGCGAGCGGCGTCTCGAGCGTGGTGTGCTTGACCGAGAGCCGGTACGAGTCTGTGGCGACCATCGTCAGCTTGGCGCCGTCTGCCTGGACCAGGACGCCGGTCAGGATCGGCCGCACTTCGTCGCGCGAGGCAGCGCGGGCGACTCGGTCGATCGTCTCCGCCAGCGGCGCGGCCGGCAGGGTCGCCGCTTCGCCCTCGACCTCGGGCAGGCGCGGAAAGTCCTCGGCCGGCAGCGTCTTCAGGTGAAATCGGGCGTCGCCGGAGGTCAGCTCGACGTCGCGCTGCTCGGAGCGCAGCTCCAGCGACACATCGCCCGGGGGCAGGCTTCTCGCAACGTCGACCAGGAGCCGGCCCGGAAGCAGCACGCTGCCTTCCTGTTCAACCTGGATCTCGCCGACCGTCAGCGCGATCCCCATTTCCATGTCGGTTGCGCGAAGCGTCAGCGAGCCTTCGCTTGCCGTGAACAGGATGCCGCCCAGAGACGGCAGCGTCGCGCGTGCTGAAACGGCGCGGCCGGCGTGCTGGAGAGCAGTTACGAAGGGGTCTCTGGGGGCTGTCAGTTTCATCGAGAGTCGCTCATCAACTGCATATTCCTACCTGGATCAGATGTATTAGGGATGTGGAGGGCTGTGGACGTCTACCGCTTTCCGAGCGGCGATGCGGGAACGGGGTGTGGATTACGGCGGTGGAAGGTCGCGGTCGGGGTGGGGTCGCAGGGCGCCGGGGTCCGCCGGCGGCTGCTGTTTCCCAAGCGCCACCCGGACGCTGTGGATATCTCCGGCGAGATCGGACCCGGGCTCGTTGCGCTGCTCGATCACCTTGAGGGAATGGATCACGGTCGAGTGGTCCCGGTCGAACTCGCGAGCGATCTGCGCGAGGGACAGTGACGTCAGCTCGCGGGTCAGGAACATCGCCAGCTGCCGAGCCCGGGTGACGCGCGGTGTTCGCTGCTTGGAGAGGAGGGCCTCCTCGGGAACGCCGAGCACGGACGAGACCGCCTGTTGGATCGCGTCCACACTCGGCTCGCCTGCTCCCGGGGCCTGAGCTGCCCCGGCGTCAGCCGGTAGGGCGCGGGTCAACGCCGCGCCGCCGAGCGGCTCGTCGAAGACGGAGGAGACCGCGAGCACGCGGGTCAGAGCGCCCTCGAGCCGCCGGACGTTGCCGGGCACCCGGGTCGCGATCGTCCGCAGCACGTCGGGCTCCGGAAGCTGGTCGACGGCGTCGCTCGCGAAGCGCCAGAGCAGCGCCACCCGGGTGCGGAGGTCAGGCGGCTCGACCTCGACCGTGAGCCCCCACTCGAACCGGTCGCGCAAGCGCTGCTCGAGCCGCTCGAGCGAGCCCGGCGGCCGGTCGCTCGCGATCACGATCTGCTTGCCCGCGGCGAACAGTGCGTTGAAGGTGTGGACGAACTCCTCCTCGGTGCGCGGTTTGCCCTCGAGGATCTGGACGTCGTCGATCAGCAGCGCGTCGAGCCCGCGGTAGCGCTCCTTGAAGCGCTCCGGTCCTTCGCTCCGCAGGGCCGCGACGAACTCGCTGGTGAAGCGCTCTGCGGTCGTGAAGTGAAAGGTCAACTCGGGGTGATGGTCGCGGTAGTAGCCGGCGATTGCCCCGAGCAGGTGGGTCTTCCCCAGGCCGGGAGGTCCGTGCAGGAACAACGGGTTGTAGGCCTCGCCGGGAAGCTCGGCGACCGCGAGGGCCGCCGAATGCGCGAACCGGCTGCCGGGACCGATCACGAAGCGGTCGAAGTCGTGCGCCGGGTCGATCGGCATCTGCTCGGCGACCGGGCGCCGGCTAGGCCCGGAAGCCTCGGCGCCCGCCTGCGGGTCGACCAGGACGATCCGGTCAACGTTCAGCGCCAGCCGTCGCAGCGAGGACTCGAGCTGGTCGAGGTAGCGCCGTTCGACCCAGGTCCGGACCCGCGCCGGTGCGCTCAAGTAAAGGGTCTCCCCGCTCGCCCGCATCGCGCGCAGCGGCTCGAGCCAGAGGTCGAAGGTGGCGGCGGGAAGCGATGCCTGAAGCTCGGACCTGACGCGCTGCCAGATCGCGGCAGGGTCGTCTTCGGCCGGTCGTTGCACCACGGCCGCCGACCATAGCGACGGCGTGCGGCCCCGCTTCACGGCCACGCCGCAAATCGCGGGAACCTTGTCTCTATACTGGCCGTCGCCCGCGGCGGCTTTTTGTAGGCCCGCCCGGCCGACCTCTCGATCATGAAGCGCACCTGGCAGCCGAAGAAGCGTAAGCGCGCGAAGACGCACGGTTTTCGTGGTCGTATGCGCACGCGCGCAGGCCGTGACGTGATCAAGCGACGCCGGCGCAAGGGCCGCAAGCGCCTCAGCCCCTGATGCCCAGCGGGTCTGCCGGGCACGATGGGCGCAAGCGCGGGCGGCTCTCCCGCAGTGGCGACTTCGACCGGGTCTACCGCGACGGTCGTTCGCATTCGAACCGGTTCTTCGTCCTCTATGCGTTCCCGCGCGAGACGGACGACGACGACGAGGCGGACGCCGACGTGCGCCTCGGGGTCTCGGTCAGCCGCAAGGTCGGCGGGGCGACCGAGCGCAACGCCGTCAAGCGTGCGCTGCGCGAGGCGTTCTGGGCGCTGGGTGACCGGCTGCCCGAGGGCTATGACTTCGTGCTCGTCGCCCGCCCAGACGCGGCCGGCCTGGTCGAACGCGAGGGCACGGCCGGCGCCGAGACCGCGCTCACGGACTTGTTCGCCGAATCCGGGATCGCCCCGTAACACGTGAAACGCGCCGCCGACACCCTTCAGGCGTTGTTCGTGGCCGTCTTCCTCGCGCCGCTGCGCTTCTACAGTCGCTTCATCTCGCCGGCGCTGCCCAGGCGCTGCAAGTACGAGCCGACGTGCTCCGCCTACGCCGAGCAGGCCGTGCGTGAGCTGGGCGTCGTCCGCGGCTCGATCGCCGCCGGCTGGCGCCTTTTGCGCTGCAACCCGTGGAGCCACGGCGGTTGGGACCCGGTCGCCGACCGCGCGATCTTCCGCGGCCACGGCGACTGTGCCGAGCACCGGCACGAGCCGGGAGCACCCGCGTGATCGTCGCCAACATCCTGCAGCCGCTGATCGACGCCGCCGAGTGGGTGATCCTGCTCTTCCACGACGACGTGGGGCTCAGCTGGGGTTGGGCGATCGTCGCGCTCACCTTCGCGACCCGGCTCCTGATCCTGCCGCTCTCGGTCTCGCAGATCCGGTCGATGCGCGCGCTGCAGGCGTACGCGCCGCAGATCAAGGCGCTGCAGGAGCGCTACAAGGACGACAAGCAGCGCCAGCAGCGCGAGCTGATCGCGTTCTACCAGGAGAACAAGATCAACCCGTTCGCCTCCTGCATCCCGCTGATCCTGCAGCTGCCGGTCTTCCTCGCCCTCTACCAGCTGCTGAACGGCCAGGCCTTCAAGGACGTGATGAACTCCGAGCCGCCGGTCAGCTTCTTCTTCATCAACGACCTGACCGAGAAGGCGACCGGCGGTCCGCTGGTCGCGCTGATCATCCTGTTCATCGCCACCCAGCTCGGCGCCAGCGCGGTGATGGCAGGCCGCGCGGAGGGCACCCAGCGGATCATCATGTTCGTCCTGCCGTTCGCGTTCGCCCCGTTCGTGATCACCTTCCCCGCCGGCCTCGCGGTCTACTGGATCTCGACCAACGTCTGGACCCTCGGCCAGCAGCTCGTGGTCAAGCAGTTCTTCCCGCCCCCGCCGGTTCCCACGGTGGAGGAGATCGAGGCGTTGAAGCCGCCGCCGCCGCCGCCGCGGAAGAAGAAGAAGCGGCGCTAGGCGATCCGGCCGCGATCCGGCCGCGGGTGAGTGGATCTCGGTTGGTGCCTGATTCGTGGCCGGGGCGTAGTTGTCCTGCTTCCGCGTGGTTCGGGGTCGGGGTGCAGTTTCCTTTGCGAGTCGCGTCTATATAGAGTCGCGACCGTGGCGGTGGAGGCGATCCCGGCGGAGCCGGCCGAACGGGTGCGAGCGATTCTCGAGCGCGTGGTCGAGGCGCTCGAGCTCGACGCGTCGATCGACGTGTCCGAGGACGAGCGCCAGATCACCGGCACGATCGACGGGGAGGACGTCGGCCGCCTGATCGGACGCCGGGGCCAGACGATCGACGCGGTCCAGTTCGTCTGCTACCGGGCGGCGCAGCGCGGGATGACCGACCGCAAGCGGGTGATCGTCGACGCCGCGGGCTACCGCGAGCGTCGCCGCGAGCAGGTGACCCAGCAGGCCGACCGCGCCGCCGAGCGGGCGGCCGAGACCGGGCGCGAGATCGAGCTCGAGCCGATGACGCCGACCGAGCGCAAGGTCGTGCACGACCACCTGGCCGAGCGCGCCGGCGTCGAGACCTTCAGCGAGGGCGACGAGCCCGAGCGCTGTGTCATCGTCGCGCCGCTCGTGAACGGTGCGGGCTCCGACGAGTAGCCCGATCGCGGAGCTCGCCCCCGAGGCGCGGGCGAAGCTCCGGCTCGTTCTCGAGCTGCTGGCCTCCGACCCGCGCTCGCTCAGCTCCGTCCGCGATCCCGGCCAGGGCTGGAAGGCGCACGTCGCGGATTCGCTGACCGGCCTCGAGGTCCCCGAGCTTCAGGCTGCCGGAACAATCGCCGACGTCGGCTCGGGCGCGGGCTTCCCGGGATTCGTGCTCGCCGTCGCGCTGCCCGTTGCGCGCGTCGACCTGATCGAGTCCGTCGCCCGCAAGTGCGAGTTCATGCGCGAGGCCGCGGCCCGGGCTGGCATCGACAACGCGCGGGCGATCAACGCCCGCTCCGAGGAGCACGCCGGGGGCGCGGGCCGCGACGCCTACGACGCGGTCACGGCCCGTGCCGTCGGCCGGCTCGCGACCCTGGCCGAGCTCGCCGCGCCGCTCCTGCGCGAGGGAGGGACGCTGGTCGCCTGGAAGGGCCGCCGCGACCCGGCGGAGGAGGCCCAGCTGGAGCGCGCGGTGTCTGACCTGGCGATGGAGCCGCAGGCGATCCTCGACGTGGGGGAGAGCGCCGGGTACGAGCACCGCCACCTGCACGTGATCCGCAAGGCCGGCCCCACGCCCGCCAACCTCCCGCGCCGGCCGGGCGTCGCGAAGAAGCGGCCCTACGGCTAGTCCCGCGGGATGACGATCCGCGCCGCGGTCCCGTCTCCGGCCCTCGAGACCGCCCGCACGGTGCAGCGGTACTTCGTGTCCGGGGTCAGGCCGCCGACCCTGATCGGCGAGCCCTGCGATCGCCGCAGCTCGAGGTCGCCGCCGGCCCGGCAGAGCGCCTGGTAGCGCCGCACCGTGGAGCCTCGTGACTTGCTCTTCCGGAAGCTGATCCGACCCGTGAACTGCCCCTTTCGCTTGGCGCGCAGGCGCGTGGGGCGAGTCGGCGTGATCCGAAAGCCCTCGATCTTCAGCTTCCGTTCGGAGAATGTCAGGCCCGCGACCTTGACGGTGACCGCCTCGCCGCCGGGATCGGCGACCACCGACGAGGTGCCGCCCGAGGCCCCGGTCACGGTCACGCCTGGGCCGATCAGCGCCGAGGGGTTGTCGATCCCGTAGACCCTGCTCAGAAAGAGCGCGGGGATCCGGATCATCGCATCGCCTTCGAAGATGGTCGTGCCGTTGGTCAGGAAGTGCTGGTTGGCAAGCCGCAGCAGCAGCCGCTGGCCGCCCGTCACCGGGTCCTCCTCGATCTCCGGGGGGGTGCTCGAGAGGCCGATGTTCGTCGCCAGGTCCATCCCGTAGAACGATCCGCGCTCGGCCACGTCGGTCCAGGTGGCGTAGTCGGTGACCTGGCCCGCGAGATAGGCCTCCCGTTGCGAGGCGGCCGTCTCCGGGCAGAACCAGGGGTCGGCGCTCGGGTCGCACTCGGCGTTGTCGGTGGCAAGCGCCGGGCTCGCCCCGACCGTGATCGAGTGGGCGACGCCGGAGTCGTCCCGGCTCACCTCTGCCTCGTCGCCACGGATGTAGGCGACGCGCGGCACGACGCCGCCCAAGTTCCAGGTGATCACCCAGACCTGGCCGAGTGCGGACGCGCCGAGCTCGAGGGCGTCCGGTGAGGTCGTGTCGAGGATCGACCAGTCCATGCCCGAGGCCTCGCCGGGACCGCCGACGGTGGCAAAGGTGTCGATGTCGTAGATCGGATTGGCGGACGACAGGGCGGTCCCGTCGAGGGTCGCGGAGGTCACGCAGGGCGGCGCATCGCCGTCGATGCACCAACGCTCGTCGGCCAGCGCCGGCGCGCTCGCCCACAGCGCCAGGCCGCCGCCGGCAGCAACAATCGCCAGCGCCCTGAGTCCCCTTCGCATCCCGATCCTCCCCGTTTGCGGTTCTTTCCGGCCGCCCCCGGCGGCGCGAAAAGCCTATCGCCGGTGACGCCCGCGGTGCTCGCTAGGCTCGCCCGGGATCTGATGAGCGACGTAAGGCACGAAACCGTGTTTGCCTCCCTGGCAAGGGCTTGTTGATGGGTGCCGTTTACGCGATCGCGAACCAAAAGGGCGGCGTGGGGAAGACCACGACGGCCGTGAACGTCGCCTCGTGCGTGGCCGGGCAGGGCAACCAGGTGCTGCTGGTGGACCTCGACCAGCAGGCCAACGCGACGACGTCGCTCGGCCTCGACCGTGATGCAACGCCCTCCTCGTATGACTGCCTGATCGGCTCGAGCTCGGTTGCCGAAGCGGCCCGGCCGGCCGGGCCCGACAACCTCTGGGTCGTCCCAGCCAGTCGCGACCTCGCCGGCGCCTCGGTCGAGCTGCCGCGGCTCGAGAACATGGAGGCCCGGCTTCGCGACGGGCTCGGCCCGGTTCGCGAGCGGTTCGCGCTGACCCTGCTCGATTGCCCACCGTCGCTTGGCCCGGTCACGGTCAACGCGCTCGCCGCCGCGGATCGGGTCGTGATTCCGGTTCAGGCCGAGTATCTGGCGCTCGAGGGGCTCGTCCAGTTCCTCGAAACCCTGGAGCTGGTCCGCAGGGAGCTGAACCCGGCGCTGGTTCTGACCGGAGTGGTGATCACCATGCACGACGAGAGGACTCGCCTCGCCAACGACGTGGAGGCCGAATTGAGAACGCATTTTCCCGAGCTGGTGTTCGACACGGTGATTCCGAGGAGCGTCCGCATCGCCGAGGCCCCGAGCTTCGGGCTGCCGATCACGGCCCACGCGCCGAGCTCGCGCGGATCGCGGGCCTACCAGGAGCTGGCTCGCGAGCTGGCGGCGCGGGAAGAGGCCGAACGGGTCCGGGTCGAGCGGGTCGAGGACGCCGCCACCACCGGACCCCTGATGGAGGTGACCGGATGAGCGACGGCACTCAGAACAAGCGCGGCATGGGGAGGGGGCTGGCGGCGATCCTGCCGCAGCCCGGCGACATCTCGGAGCCGGCCCTGCGCCACGTGCCCCTGCAGCTCGTGGTCCCGAATCCCGCCCAGCCACGCCGCCGCTTCGACGCGGAGTCGATCTCGGCGCTGGCCGACTCGCTGCGCAGCGCCGGCGTGATCCAGCCGCTGATCGTGCGCCCGTTGACCGACGGCCGCTACGAGATCATCGCGGGCGAGCGCCGCTGGCGGGCGGCCAGCGAGGCCGGGCTCGAGACGATCCCCGTCCTCCTCCGCAACGAGGAGGAGGGCGAGCGCCTCCAGACCGCGCTGATCGAGAACGTCGCGCGCGAGCAGCTCAACCCCGTGGACGAGGCCCGCGCCTGCGCGACGCTGGTCGAGGACCTCGGCGTCACCAAGGAGGAGCTCGGCAAGCGCCTCGGGCGCAGCCGTGCAGCGCTCTCCAACCTGATCCGCATCCTCGACCTCCCCGACGAGGCGCTCACCCTGTTGGAGACCGGGGAGCTCAGCGAGGGGCACGGCCGCGCGATCCTGATCGCGAAGTCGGCCGACGCGCGCCGCACCTTGGCGCGCGACGCCGCCCGCGGCGGGTGGTCGGTCCGCGAGACCGAGCGCCGCGCCAACGCCGGCGGCTCCGGCCGTCCGAAGCTGAAGGCCGCACCCGACCCGGACCTGGTCGAGGCGCTGACCAAGGCCGAGGAGGCGCTCGAGTCCGCCCTTGGTCACGGCGTCCGCGTTCGCGCCACCGGCAAGCAGGGGTCGCTGCGGGCGGAGATGCGGTTCGACGGCCTCGACGACCTGCTCGAGTTCGCCCAGGCCAGCGCCGACGAGCGCCGGGGCGCCTAGGCGGGCCAGAGGTCCGAGTCGGCGACCTCGAGCAGGTTGCCGGCCGGGTCCTTGAAGTAAAACGAGCGCTTGCCCGCGGACCACTCATGGTCGTGGCTGATCTCGACGCCGCGGCTCGCGACCCGGCGGCGGACGGCGTCGTAGCGCCCCGGCTCGGCGACCAGGCATACGTGCCCGCGCCCCTCCGCTCCGTGCTCGGCAATGGGGCCGTCGCGCCCGGCCACCAGGTCGCGGTCGAAGAGCAGCAGCACGCCGGGGCCGAGGCGGTAGGCCGTGCCGTCATCCCAACCGGCCACGCGCCGCAGGCCAAGCGTCTCGTCGTAGAAGCGCAGCGTCTCCTCGCGGATCGCATGCGGGTAATAGAGGGAGGTCTCGAGGACCCCTCCGACGCCATCCATCACGGCGCCAGTCGCTCGATCAGCCAGCCGTCCCCTTCGCGCCGGTAGGTGAACCGGTCGTGCAGGCGCCCCACCTGCCCCTGCCAGAACTCGACCTGGTCATGGTCGAGGACGTAGCCACCCCAATGCGGCGGCCGGGGGACCTCGCCCTCGCCGAAGCGCTCGGCCACCTCGCGCAGCCGAGCGTCCAGCTCTGAGCGGTCGCGAAGCGGCCGGCTCTGCGGCGAGGCCCAGGCGCCGAGCTGCGAGTCGCGCGGGCGGGTCGCGAAGTAGGCGTCGGACTCGGCGTCGGACAGCCGCCCGACGGCACCGCGGATCCGGACCTGGCGGTCGAGCTCGCGCCAGTAGACGACCAGCGCGGCGCGGGGAATCGCGCCGAGCTGCTCGGCCTTGGCGGACTCGTGGTTGGTGAAGAAGCGGAAACCGTCCGGCCCGAAGCCCTTGAGCAGGACCATCCGGGCGTCGGGCGCGCCGTCTGAGTCGACGGTCGCGAGGGTCATCGCGTCGGGCAGCGGCACCTCCGCCTCGGCGGCCTCCCACCAGGCCGCGAACTGCGCGATCGGGTCCGGGGCGAGCATCGCCCGGTCGAGCGGCGGCATGTCGGGACGGCGCGGCACCCCCTCATTAAACTGCCCTGCCGCGGGCGATTAGCTCAGTTGGTTAGAGCGCATCTCTGATAAGGATGAGGTCCCTGGTTCGAATCCAGGATCGCCCACTTCTCCGCGCGCTGTAGGCTGCGCCGCCGATGAAGACGGTCCGCGTCGAAAAGGACTTCTCCGCGCCGCCCGAGCGGGTCTACGCCTACCTCTCCGAGCACGACAACCTCAGCGTGCTCCTCGCGCCGGCCCGGGTCGAGCATCTAAAGGACGGCGAGACGGATCGCAGCGGCGTCGGCTCGGTTCGCAGGATCAGCTTTTGGGGCGCCCTGCCGTTCGAGGAGACGGTCACCGTCGCCGTGCCGAACGATCGCATCGAGTACGAGATCACCAAGGGCAGCCCGATGCGCGACCACCACGGCACGCTCGAGTTCACGCCGACGGGCGCCGGCGGCACCCACGTCGACTACACGATCACCCTCGATTCGGCCGTCCCCGGCCTCGCCGCCGGGGTCGCGATCCAGCTCCGTCGCTCGATCGCCAAGGGCCTGGCCCGGGCGGACGAGGCGACAAGCGGCTGAGCCTCGCAGCTCCCAGGCACGGCGCCAGGCGCCGAGAGCCGCCCCGAACCCGCACCTATACTCCGAAGCGTGAGCCTGCCGGGAGCCAGATAGTGCAGCGGATGCAGATTTACGGCGTCAGCTTCGACATGGTCGGCAAGCAGCCGATCGTCCTGCTGAAGACGAGCGAGAGCAACCGCTTCCTGCCGATCTGGATCGGCCACCCGGAGGCCGCCGCGATCCTGATGCGCCTCCAGGGCGCCTCGACCCCGCGGCCGATGACGCACGACCTGCTGATGGATCTGCTCGAGCAGCTCGACGCCAAATGCGAGCGGGTCTCGGTCACCGAGCTTCGCGACAACACCTTCTACGCCTCGATCACGATCTCGGTCAACGGCTCGGAGATCGAGATCGACTCGCGCCCCTCCGACGCGATCGCGCTCGCCGTGCGCTGCCAGGCGCCGATCTTCGCCGCCGACGACGTGATCGAAGAGTCCTCGATCGAGTTCGAGCACGAGGTCGAGGATCAGGACGAGGTCGTCGAGAAGTTCAAGGACTTCCTCGACCAGGTGACGCCCGAGGACTTCGCCAACGGCGAAGGGGAGGAAGAGACTTAGCTGGCCTGGCGCTGCCTCGCGCCTAACCCATCGGAAAGTCGATCCCAAACCGCTCGCAGATCGCCGGCGTTTGCTCGGGATCGAACTCAAGCCCGTACTTGGCGCCGAGCGGCCCGATCTTCTCAGGACTGAAGTCCGGCTGCCCCATCAGCGTCCCGAGCTCGTCGAAGAAGTGCTCGAAGCCGCCGGGCGAGATGATTTCGAGGATCCGGCAGTCTGAGTCGCCGTCGTTCCAGAAGGTGTGCCACTGGTCGCGCGGCTTGAACACGAAATCGCCGGTCTCCGCGTAGACCGCCTCATCGCCCAGCAGCGCCCCCATGCGGCCCGTGAGGACGAAGCTGTACTCGTCCTCGCGGGTGTGCTTGTGAAGCGGCGCCGCAAGCGCCTTCGGCGGCATCGGATGCTCGACCAGCGAGAACCCGCCGCCGGTCTCCTCGGTCCAGGCCATCATCCGCGCACCGATTGTCATCAGCTCTGCGTACTTGCCACCGTCCGGTGGGATCAGGCGCGGGCCCTGGGTGTGGTCGTAACGGCGGAGAGCGGTGCTGGATTCCATGGTTACCCCCTCGAGTAAGTTCATTGAACAGAGCTGTATTGCGAACATACCATACGTCCCGCCGATCTGTCAAGATTGATTGAACACCCATGCCTATCGAAAGCAAGCCACGCCCATATCGAAAGCGCCGCCGCGCCGAGTCCGAGGCCGAGACTCGCCTGCGGATCGCCGAGGCCGCGATGAAGCTCCACGGCACCATCGGCCCGGCGCGAACGACGATCAGCGCGGTGGCGGCGAAGGCAGGAGTCCAGCGGGCAACCGTCTACCGGCACTTCCCCGACGAGGAGACCCTGTTCGGCGCCTGCTCGGCCCATTGGATCTTGCTGCACCCGCCGCCGGACCCCGGCGCCTGGTCGGAAATCACCGACCCGGACGAGCGCCTGCGGGCCGGTCTCGCCGATCTTTATGAGTGGTACGGGTCGGACACGCAGATGTTCGTGAACACCCGCCGCGACGCGGCGCTGGTGCCGGCGATGGCGGGCCCGGTCAAGCGGGTGAGCGCCGGGATGGCGGCGATGGTCGAGACGCTGATGGGGGGGCGGCGCGAGCGCGGCCACCGGCGCCGGCGATATCTCGGGGCGATCCAGCATGCGACGGCCTTTGGCACCTGGTACTCGCTCACGCGGGAGGGCGGCCTCTCCGACGATGAGGCGGTCGAGCTGATGCTGGCGACGGTGGCCGCCGCCGGGCGCTAGTCGCCGCCGAAGGCAGCGACCCGGGCGCCCGCCAGGTTCACGATCCGGTCGCAGAGCTCCTCGAAGCCAATGCCGGCGGCCTCCGCCGCCATCGGGAACAGCGACGTGTCGGTCAGCCCGGGCACGGCGTTCACCTCAAGGACCTGCGGCCCGTTCGCCGCCAGGATCAGGTCGACGCGGGCGAAGCCCTCGCAGCCCAACGCCACCCAGGTCCGCGTCGCCGCGTCACGGACGCTGAGCTCGTCCGTCTCGTCCAGCTCGGCCGGGCAGCCGAACTCGGTCCGGCCGATCTCGTAGCGCGCCTCGTAGGAGTAGCGGTCCTCGTCGCGCGGGCGGATTTCGACGATCGGCAGCGGCTCCGAATCAAGCATCCCGACCGACAGCTCGCGGCCCTCGACGTGCTGCTCGAGCAGCACCCGGGGGTCGTATGAGAGCGCCGCCACGATCGCCTGCGGCACGTCGCCGCGTTCGGCGGCGAAGCGAACGCCCAGCGACGAGCCGCCGCGCGCTGGCTTCACCACCAGCGGGAAGCCGAGGCGCGCCTCGATCTCCTCCAGGGCGTCGGCGGCCCCCAGCTCGGCGAACGCGGTCTGCGAGAACGACACCCAGTCCGGCGTGCCGACCCCGGCCTGGCGCAGCTCCTGCTTGGCGGCGGCCTTGTCGGCCGAGCGGCGGCAGGCGGTGACGCCGGGCCCGGTATAGGGGATCGCCAGGATCTCGAGCAGCTCCTGGACGGTGCCGTCCTCGCCGTCGGCGCCGTGCAGGGCGATGAAGGCCACGTCCGGGCGCTCGCCCCTGAGCCGCCGCACCAGGTCGTCGCCGGCGTCGAGCGCAATCACCTCGTGCCCGGTCTGGGCGAGCGCGTCCTCGACCCGGGCGCCGCTTCGCATCGAGACCTGCCGCTCCAGCGAGCGCCCGCCCTTGAGCACCGCGACCTTCACTCCTTCTCCCTGGGTCGAAGCGGCACGACCTCGCCGCCGCCCGGCTCGTCCTCCGGCGGCGGAATCGGCTGCTCCCTCGTGATTGCTCCGTAGAGATCCACCTGCTCGTTCACCACCCGGCCGATGCGCTTGATGCCCTCGCGAATCTCGTCCTCGCCCGACGCGGAGAAGTTGAGGCGCATCGAGCTGCCGCCGCGCCCGTCGACGAACGCTGCCGCGCCGGGCACGAACGCCACGTTCTCGCGCAGTGCCCTGGCGAGCAGGTCGGTCGTGTCGATGTAGGAGGGCAGCGTCGCCCACAAAAACAGACCGCCCTCGGGCCGCGACCAGGTCGCCGAACGGGGGAAGTACGTCTCAAGCGCCTCCAGCATCGCGTCGCGGCGCTCGCGATAGACGTCGCAGAGCGAGGCGACGTAGTCGCGCCAGTTGCCCTCGCCGAAGTACTCGTGAACGAAGTACTGGCTGAGCGTCGAGGTGCAGAGGTCCGACGCCTGCTTGCCGAGCACCACCTTCTCCATCACCGGCGGCGGTGCGCACATCCAGCCGAGGCGGATGCCGGGGGAGAGAATCTTCGAGAACGTTCCCAGGTAGAGCACGTAGTCGCCGCCGTCGAGGCTGTAGAGCGCGTCCTGCGGCTCGCCCTCGTACCGCAGCAGGCCGTACGGGTTGTCCTCGACCAGCAACAGCTCGCGCTCGCGGACGATCTCCACCAGCCGCCGCCGGCGCTCGGCCGACAGCGTCTGCCCGGCCGGGTTCTGGAAGGTCGGCACGCTGTAGATGAACTTGGGCCGCCTGCCCTCGGCGGCGAGGCTGTCGAGCGTCATCTCGAGCTCCTCGACGATCATCCCGTCGCCGTCCACGGCGACCTGGATCGTCTCGGCCTCATACGCGCAGAACACCGGCACGGCTCCGGGGTAGGTGGGGGCCTCGGCGATCACGACGTCGCCCGGGTCGACCAGCGTCTTCGCGACCAGGTCAATCGCCTGCTGGCCGCCGGTGGTGACGATGATGTCGTCGAGATCCGGGTCCATGCCCTCCGCCCGCATCACCTCGCGGATGCATTCCTTGGTGCGGCCAAAGCCCTCGGTCGGCCCGTACTGCAGGGCCTCGGCCGCCGACTCCTGGGCGATCCGCGTCATCTGCGCCGCGAACGACGCGGGCGGGAAGGTCGAGGTGTCGGGCAGTCCGCCGGCCAGCGAGATCACCTCGGGCCGCGCGGTGATCTCCATCAGGTCGCGCATCGCCGACGAGCGCATCACCCGCGTGCGCGCGGCGAACAGACCCGCGTAGCGCTCGAGGTCGCGGGCGGTCGTGTGCGCGCGGCGATGCCGCGGAGGCGCCGACGGCTCGGGCCGCGAAGCGGGGCTTGGCTCGGTCGGTTCCGCCACAGGGGCAAGTGTGGCGGAACCGTCTTCGGCGGGGTGGCGCAGGCCCCGGGGTTGCCGGACTAGGCTCCAAACGGTGGCCCACGTGCGTCGATTGACGCTTCTTTGCGCGCTCTGCCTGCTGGCGCCGGCGGGGGCCGACGCGGCCCGTTCCTCGCTCTATCGGGGCCCGGGCCCCGCGCCCGGTCCGCGCCTGCTCTATGCGAAGCCGCGGCCGCCGGCGCCGCAGCTGCAAAACCGGGGCCCGTGGCGGGCGAAGCCGATCCTGATCTCGGGCGCCGCGGCCTACCGCAAGGGCGAGTTCCTCTATCAGGACTACCTCTACGACGACTCGGGGGCCCGGGGCCAGCGCGACCTCTCGTCGCCACGCACGCTCGAGGCCGACCTGTTCTCGGCTCTCAACGGCACCTACACCTATCCGAGCAACCCGGCCTACGCGCAGAACGCCGCCGACCTGGTCGAGCTGCGGGTCAAGCGGCTGCGCCGCGCCACGGCGTTCCGAATCACGCTCAACACGCTCAGGGATTCCGGCCTGGTGGCGACGACGATCGCGATCGGCGACGGACCCGCGGTCGAGTGGCCGAAGGGCGCCGGCGTGCGCTCGCCGGCCGACCTCTTCCTGGTTGTCCACGGGCGCAGGGCCGAGCTGCTCGACGCCGAAGGCGACGCGCTCGGCGGGCGCAAGCCCCGCGTCCGAGTCAGCCTGTTGCGAAACCAGGTCCAGGTCAAGGTCCCGCGGCGAAGCTGGAACCCGAAGCGAGCGAAGCTGCCGATGCGCGCCGGCGTCGGCCTCTGGGACGAGGCGGCCGGGGCCTACAAGACCCCCGGCGCGAACCTCACCGCGACCGAGCCCGGCGGCGCGCCGCTCGCCGGCGACGCCCCGGGGATCTTCAACCTTGCCTTCCGATTCTCCGAGCCCTGGCCCGACACCACTGACCTCGAGAGCACCCTGACCGATCCTGCCTGGTGGCGTGAGCACGACCAGGCGCACGCGCTCGCCGACGGCGACGTCAGCGAGTTCACCGCCACAGTCGACTTCGGCAAGCTCCGGCGCAAGGTCACCGACCTGATGCGCGGCAAGACCGGAGGCGTTCCCCGCACCGGGCCGATGAACAGGATCCTCTCGAGCCGGTTCTCCGATGGCGAGGGGGTCGACTACAACGTCTCCTGCGGCGAGACCACCGGTTGCACCGGCCAGTACCTCGGGCGGCTGCAGCCGTACGCGATCTACGTGCCGGAGAAGAAGCCGAAGCGCTATGGCCTGACCCTGCTCCTCCACTCGCTGCAGGCGATGCACAACCAGATGGGGAATTCGAACAACCAGTCGCAGTTCGGCGAGCGTGGCAGGGGCCACCTCGTCGTCACCACCGAGTCGCGCGGGCCCGACGGCTGGTACTACGACCGAGGCGGCGCGGATGTCTTCGAAGTCTGGGCCGACGTCGCGCGTCGCTACCGGCTCGACCCGCGGCGCGCAGCGATCACCGGCTACTCGATGGGCGGCTACGCGACCTACAAGCTCGGCGCCCAGTTCCCGGACCTGTTCGCGGCCGGCCAGCCGACCGTCGGCCCGGCGGGGCTCGGAGCCGGGGCGTTTGCGGAGGGGAGCTCGACGACGCCGATGCTGCCCTCGCTGCGCCACGTGCCGCTCCGGATGTGGGTCGGCACGCTCGACGAGCTGGTCCCGATCGCGAGCAACATCGCCCACGCCCAGGCGGCCGACGACGCCGGCCTGCGCTACACCTTCGACATCTTCACCCTTGCCGACCACTTCGCACTCGCGGTCAACGACGAGTACGGGCCGGCCGCCGACTTCCTCGGCGAGCGCCGCGTCGCCCGCAACCCGGCCCACGTCACCTACGTTCGCAATCCCTCGATGGACTTCCCGAAGCTGGCCTTCAAGGCCGACCACGCCTACTGGCTGTCGGGCATCCGTGTTCGCGAACCCGGTGCCAACGACGGGCTGGGCAGGGTCGATGCGGTGTCGGGCGCGTTCGGGCGCGGGGATCCTGCGGTCGGCGCGACTCAGACCGCGCCGCTCAATCTCCTGGAGGGCGGCACCTTCCCCGCGTTCCCGTTCAGCGAGCAGTCCCAGGCCTGGGGCGCAGCGCCGAAGATGCCGAAGCGCGACCGGCTCGACCTCGAACTCACCAACCTCAACCGGGTCCGGGTCCACGTCAAGCGCGCCAAGCTGAGCTGCGACCCGAAGGTCAACGCCACGAGCGACGGCCCGGCGCGCGTGGTTCTGGTCGGCTGCGGCAGGTCCGTCGCCGTCGCTCCCTGAGGCTAGGCGGCCGGGACCCGGCCGGTCACGACCCAGGTCGAGGACGAAGCGACCACCGTTCCGTCGTCCTGGACGAACTCGCCGAGCCCGTCGTATAGCTCACGCTCGATCGTCGGCCGGATGTCGTCGACCCGCTCGCCCCAAAGGCGAAGGATCTCGGCCGCGGGGCCGATCGCGAGGTTGAACGCGACGGCCTCGTCGAGGTCGTTGCCGATCTTGTAGGGCAGGTCGCAGCGGGCGAGCCGAACGTCCTCGTAGCCCGCGAACTTGACCATGTCGCTGACGGTGTCGGCGTTCGCCATCGCGAAGGGACCGGGCCCGCAGGTTGGCTCGTCCGTTTCTTCGGGGTGCTCCAGGTGCTTCTCGACGATCAGCTCCGCCTTGTGCAGCCACTCGTTGTCAAGCTTGCGCCGCCAGACGACGATGTTGAGCAGCCCGCCCGGCTCGAGCGCTCCCCGCACGTTGCGGAACGCCGGCACGGGGTTCGCGAAGAACTGAGTGCCGCAGCGCCCGAACGCGTAGTCGTAGGTGCCTGCGAGATCATCCGCCTCGACGTCGGCTACCGCGAAGGTCACGTTCGGCGTGCCCTCGCGCTCAAGGTCCTGCTGCGCGATCTCGATCATCCGCGGCGCGATGTCGACTCCATGGGCGCGTCCGGACGGGCCGGCAAGCTCGGCCATCCGGAAAGTGGTGTCACCGAAGCCGCAGCCGATGTCGAGGCAGCGACCGCCGGTGGGCGGCGGGTGGAGCGCCAAGGCGGCCTCGCCGTGCGGCACCAGGCTGTCCTCGATCAGCTGCCGGTAATCGCGCCAGATCTCGAACAGCGGGCCGTCCCACGCCGCGGTGGTCTCGACGTTGTCCTCACCGGTCCAGATCCCCTCACTGACCGCTTCGCTCATGGTCGCCGAGTCTACGCGTCGAGCTTGCGCAGTTTCCGCTGAGCCTCAGTCGCGCAGGTCGGCGAGCGCGGGGAGCAGGTCGGACTCCGCGAAGTCGAGGAAGCGCTCCTGTTCGGGGCCGACCTGGTGGACGTAGACGTGGTCGTATCCGGCGTCCACGTATTCGGAGATCGTCTTGACGATTGGCTCCGCATCCGTCGTGCAGACGATGTCCCCTGCGATCGCGTCCTCGTCGGCCCACTCGGTCGCCGACTCGAAGTGCGAGGGCAGCGGCAGCTCCCATTGCAGGTTGCCGCCGGCGACCGCGTTCGGCCAGTACTCGAGCGCGGTCCTGCGTGCCTGGTCCTCGGTCTCGGCCAGGCAGACGTGGGCCTGGCCCAGCTTCGGCTTGCCCTTGCCGCCGGCGTCCTCGAACGCCGAGATGACGTCCGCGTCCGGGATCAGCCCGAACATCCCGTCGCCGATCCGTCCCGCGATCTCGGTCGCGCGCTCACCCGCGGTTGCGATGTAGATCGGCGGCGGCTCGTCCGGCAGCGTGTAGAGGCGCGCGTTCTCGACCGTGTAGTGCTTGCCGTGGTGGCTCTGCAGGCCGCCCTCCCAGAGCAGGCGGATGACCTCGACCGCCTCCTCCATGCGCTCCTGGCGCACGGCGGTCTGCGGCCAATTCTCGCCGACGATGTGCTCGTTCAGGTTCTCGCCGGAGCCGATCCCGAGCCAGAAGCGGCCGGGCAGCATCGCCGCCGCGGTGGCGGCGGCGTGGGCGATGATCGCCGGGTGGATCCGGGTGGTCGGGCAGGTGACCCCGGTGCCGACGCGGATCCGCTCGGTCTGCTGAGCGATCCCGCCGAGCACCGCCCACACGAACGGGCTGTTCCCCTGAGCGTCGACCCAGGGATGGAAGTGGTCGGAGATCGAGGCGAAGTCGAAGCCCGCGTCCTCGGCCCGCTTGGCGAAGCGCACCAGGTCGTTCGGGCCGAATTCCTCGGAAGAGAGCGTGTAGCCGATCTTGGTCACGAGCCCTCGCTTACCCGCTAGGATTGCTCTCATGCTGATATCGGATGCGATATCATCCAGGCATGAACCAACTCGGTGATGTCATTCGTACGTCCCGACGGAACTCGGGCCTGAGCCAGCGCAGGCTGGCCCGGCGCGCAGGCACGACGCAAGCGGCGATCAGCCGGGTCGAACGAGGACTGGAAGACCCCAGCTTCGAGCGCTTCGCCGCGATCATGGCAAGCATGGGCTGGCGACCTACGCTGGACCTCCAACCGATCGCCGTCCATGACGAGGAGCCCCGCCGTCTGCTCGAGGAGGAGCGCTACGGCGACCCCTCCACACGGCTCGCCACGGCGATCAACGTGGGTCGGTTTGCACTCAAGCTCAGGCAGGCCGTTGAACGAGCCGGTTGACCAGCTGGGACGGCGTGCAGCCGATCACGAAGCGATCATCAGGAGCCTGAGCGAGGCCGGAGTTGAGTTCCTCCTGGCGGGCGGCATGGCGGTGCAGGCTCATGGCTATGTCCGTTTCACGATGGACGTGGACATCATTCCCAATCCCGGGCAAGCCAACATGGCCAAGCTCGCGGCCGCCCTCACGGAGATGGCGGCAGCCGCAGTGGACGATCGCGGCAACCGGTTGCCGCTCGATCTTTCTCATCCCGAGAGCCTCGCCCTGGGGAACTACTTCCTTGACACCAAGTACGGAGCACTTGACCTGTTCAACGGTCCGACTCCCGACCTCAAGCGCTACCGCCGTCTCGACGATGCCGCGGTCGAGGCCTCGATTGGAGAACTCCGGGTGAGGGTTGTCGGCAAGGACGACTTGCTTGCGATGAAGCGCGAGGCCGGGCGCGACAAGGACCTCCGCGACATCGCGGCCCTCACCGAGGTCGAGCGGCGCCCGCCCGAGCTCGAGGACCCGAGCGACTAGCCTTGCCGGTCGCATGGATCTCTTCGAAGCAGGCTGCCAGGGCCTTGGCCTGGCGCTCGCCGCCGGGACGATCCTGGGCGCCTTCCGAAGGCTTGACCAGGCGTTCTGGATCGCCGCGGCTGTCGCGGCCCTGACCGGCGCCGTCCTGTTCGGAATCTCGCTCACCCCCGAGGACCATCCCGCCTGGCCCGGTTGGCTGATCGGCGCCCCCGCGGCGGTTCTCGCGAGCGCCACCTTCGCCGACATCGCCGAGTCGGCGAGGGCGCGCGCCGGCGAGGGCGACTCCGGCGGGATCTCGCTGATCATCGTCCTCTACGCGCTCGGGCTCGCGGGCCTCTGCTTGCTCGGCCCGCTCGCCCTGATCTCGATCCCGGCGCTGATCGGGACGCTCTGGCTGTTCCTGACCCGGCGCCGCAAGGCCGGCGAGAAGTACGAAGGGCTGCGCTCGCTGCGGTGACCGCCGCATCTCAGCGCAAGCTCTGCCTCGTCTTCGTCGACTCGCTGCGAACCGACAAGCTCGAGGAAACCGTCGCCGCCGGCGAGGCGCCGTACTTCGGAGCGCTGCTCGCCCGCGGCGAGCTGATCTCGGACTGCGTCTCCGCGTTCCCGTCGGTGACCCCCGTCTGCACCTCGGAGATCGCGACCGGCGCGACCGCGGATCAGCATTGGATCAGCGGCATGAACTGGTACCACCGGGTCGAGCGGCGCTACGTCGAGTACGGCTCGTCGTTCGAGGCCACCCGCGCGTTCGGCCTGTTCCGTGCCACCTACGACATCGTCTACAACATGAACATGGCCCACCTCTCGCCCGAGGTGGAGACCTTCTTCGAGTCGCTCGGCGACGCCGGCGTGCGCACCGCCTGCACCCCGTTCCTGATCTACCGGGGGCGCACCCGGCACGAGCTGGGGCTCGACGGGCTGCTGCGCCGCGGCGCCGTGGCCGCCGGCTTCCGCCACGCGGTCTACGGCCCGGACGAGCTGTTCTTCGGCGAGCTGTTCAACAGCCGCCCGGTGCCCTGCAAGCCGACGCTCGCCCGGCCCGGCACCCGTGACGAGTACTCGGCCTGCGTCTCGAAGGAGCTCGTCGCCGACGACGCGTACGACTTCCTGCTCTTCAGCCTCCCCGACAACGACCATCACACCCACCGCTTCGGACCCGACCAGATGCCGGCATCGATCGCCCACGCCGACCGCTGCTTCGGCGAGCTGGTCGAGGCCTGCGGCGGGATCGAGGCGTTCCTCGAAAGCCACGCGGTGATCCTGATGGCCGACCACGGCCAGACCGACGTCGAGCACCCGTACGAGCTGACCGCCGAGCTGGCGAAGGAGTGGCGGGTCCTGCAGCCGTCATCCGACACGCCCGAGGCCGCCGAGCTCGCGGTCTCGCCGACGGCGCGCGCCGCGGCCGTCTACGTGCTGGTCGACGAGAACCGCCGCGCCAGCCACCATGCAGCCGTGCGCGAGCGGATCCGCGCGATGGAGGGGACGGACATCGTCGCCTGGCTCGCGGCCGGCGACGGCTCGGCGATCGTCCGCGACGCGGCAGGGTCGCCGGCGCTGGACGACGAGCGCGTTATGGCCGTGATCGAGACCGAGCGCGGCGAGCTTCGCTTCCGGCCCGGTGGGCGCTCGCGCGACCGCCGCGGTCGTCAGTGGTACCTGAAGGGCGACCTCGAAGCTCTCGGGCTCGAGCGCAAGCGCGGCTTCCTGCTCAGCGAGGACTACCCGGACGCGCTCGGCCGCCTCTGGTCGGCGCTGACGGCGCCGCACGCCGGCGACGTGATGGTCTCGCTCACCGAAGGCTGGGAGTGCGTCGACTGGGGCGGCACCTCGCACGCCGGAGGCGGCAGCCACGGTTCGCTGCTCGCCGGCGACTCGCTCTGCCCCCTGCTCCTGGTCGGCCTCGAGCCGGGTACCGCGCAGCTCCACGAGCAGTGGCGCCTCTGCGATGTCGCGGCGCTGGTCCGCGGGCACTTCGGGCTCGACGGGGGACCGGTCGTCACGGCCTCGCCCGCGCGTGCCGCGGACGGAGCACGGGCATGAGCGACGGTCCCGGAACAGGGGCGGCACGGCCGACCGCCGGCGACGTCGCCCGCCGCGTCGGGCGCGGCACCCGCGACCCGGAGAACTGGGCGCAGCTCCTGCGCTTCGGCCTGGTCGGCGGCTCCGGCTACGTCGTCAACCTGATCGCGTTCGCGATCCTGACCGGGGCCGGCGACCTCCACCACATCGTCGCCGCGATCGGCGCCTTCCTGGTCGCGGTCACCAACAACTTCGTCTGGAACCGGATGTGGACGTTCCGGGCCGAGGCGCCCGGCCGCCGCCCGGCGCACCAGGGCATGCGGTTCCTCACCGTCAGCGTCGTCGGCCTCGGCGTCAACCTGGCGATCCTCGAGGCGCTGGTGACCGGCGCCGACCTCGGCGAGCTGCCGGCGCAGGCGATCGCGGTCGCCGTCGCGATGCCGGTCAACTTCATCGGCAACAAGCTCTGGACGTTCGGGTAGCCGGCCCGGAACGACGAGGGGCGGCGCGTCGGCACCGCCCCTCGATCGCTCATCCCAAGTGCGGGCTCAGCGCATTCCGTGCGGCCCCTTGAACTTGAGCCGGTACGCGCGCAGGCGGTTGGGCCGGTCGGCCCGCAGCGCCTTCTTGCTCAGCGGCCTCGCCTTGCGGGCGAAGTGCCAGCTCGTGTGCGCCGCCGCGTCGGAGAGCTGGTTGAGCGAAACCAGCCCGTTGCCCTCCAGTGCGGGGAGGCCGGGCGGGAACACGGTCACCGACTCATACGTGTCGCATTCCTCGTGGTAGCACGGGTCGAGCTGCTCGCCCTCGACGCCGCCGTAGGTGGCGGCCTGCTCGGCCGTCTTCGGGTCCTCGGCGCCTGAGAACAGGCCACCGGCAGGGATCCCCTGCGCGATGAACGGCCCGTAGTCGGAGCGCCCGTCGAACGCGGTCGGGTCAGTCGCCAGCCCCTTCTGGTCGAAGTAGCCGAGGAACACCTGCTCGATCCGCGCCGAGCCCGGAGGCGCACCGCCGGGTGGGGGTGGGGTGTCGTTCGTCGACCCGTCATAGACGTAGCGGACGAAATTGGGCGAGGCCAGCATGTCGAAGTTGAGGTTGAGCATGATCCGCTCACGCTCCTCATCGCTCAGCTGTGCCACGTACTGGTCGGACCCGATCAGCCCGGCTTCCTCCGCTCCCCAGAACGCGAACTGGATCTGGTTCTGCGGCTTCAGCTTGAGCTTCGCCATCTGCTCGGCGATCTCGAGCAGGGTCGAGACGCCGGAGCCGTTGTCGTTGATCCCCGGTCCGGCCCGAACCGAATCCAGGTGGCCGCCGACGACGACCCGCTTCCGCTTGTTGCCGCGCTTCGACGACGCGACCACGTTGTCCTGGCGCCGGGCGATCGTGCCGGCGTCGATCGCCATCTGCACGGTCGGCTCGTCGCCGGCCTCGAACAGCTGGAACAGCTCGTTGCCGAGCTCGAAGCTCGCGCCGACGGCCGGGATCGGGTAGTAGGGCTCGGCGCCGCGGGCGATCACGTTGGTGCGCCCGGGCGAGTCGCCCTCGTTGAACAGGATCACGCCGATCGCGCCGGCCTCGGCCGCGTTCTCAAGCTTCTGGACGAACGGGCAGGTACCGCGCTGGATCAGCGAGATCGCGCCCGCGGTCGCGGCCGGGAAGTCAGCCGGCTCGCAGCCCGAGGTCGATGTGTCGGCCGCCGGGCTCGGGATCACGATGTCGCTGGTCGGGACCACGGCGCCCTCGACGTCGCCCGAGCTCGAGAACACGAAGGTGATGAAGTCAACCGCGGGGTTGTCGTCATCGGCCTGGGTGCCGGGCACGTAGGTCACCGCGTTCGGGCTCGTCTGCTCGAGCACCGGCGTGGCGTTCTCGCGCCAGGTCGGGAAGTCGAACGGCTTGAACCGGACTCGGTAGCCGGCGTCGTCAAGGGTCTCGGCCACGTACTCGGCCGAGGCGTCGTAGCCGACGGTCGCCGCGGCGCGGTTGCCCTGATGCGCGTCGGCGATTCGCTGCAGCTTGCGCTCGTGCTGGAGGATTCCCCCCAGCGTTACGGCCCGGCGCAGCTTCTTCGATTGGTCGAAGCTCGACGCCGAGGCCACCGGGACGATCGCGAGCAACGCTACGAGCGCACCGCTCAACAGGTGACGGATCTTCATCCCTGCTCCTCTGGTCGGGTGGGGCCTTTTGGGCGCGCCACGGGTGGATGGGCCCTTGTGGGACCACAGAGTGCATATCCGGCACGGCCGTCGCCTAAACGTGCCTACGAGCGACGGCTGTTCGCCTGACCCAACTTTCAGCGCCCATGCGTGTGAATGACCGGAAAGCGCACATACTTACCGGCTTTTGGCAATTTGTTTGGCCTAAGCCTTGACAAATAGCCTCGAATGTGGGATGGATTGGCACCTTGAGTTCGAGGAGGAGCGGCTCACTTGCATCCCTGCGCGAGGGCAACCGCCGCCGCGTGATCGACGCGCTGCGCGAGCGCGGGGTCGCGAGCCGGGCCGACCTGGCGCGGATGACCGAGCTCTCGCGCTCGACGATCTCGACGATCGTCGGCGACCTGATCGGGACCGGCCTCGCGGTCGAGCGCGACGGCCAGCCCGAGGGCGAGTCGCACGCCGGCCGCCCCGGGGTGATGGTCGCCCTCGACAGCTCCGCCGGCCTCGCGCTGGCGATCGACTTCGGCCACCGCCACCTGCGGGTCGCCGTCTCCGACCTCTCCCACACCGTCCTCGCCGAGACCTGGCGCGAGCTCGACGTCGACCACTCCTCCAGCGACGGCCTCGAGGCCGCAGCCGGGTTCGTCGACGACGTCCTCAAGCAGGCGAAGGTCGACCGCGGTCGCGTGATCGGCGCGGTGATGGGCCTGCCGGCGCCGATCAACGGCGCGACCGGGACCGTCTGGGACTCCTCGATCCTGCCGGGCTGGGTCGGGATCGACGCCGCGGCCGAGGCCTCGAACCGGCTCGGCCTGCCGGTCGCGGTCGAAAACGACGCCAACCTCGGCGCCCTCGCCGAGCTGACCTGGGGCGCGGCCAAGGGCCGCTCCGAGGTCGCCTACCTGAAGGTGGCGTCCGGAATCGGCGGCGCGCTGATCAACGGCGGCCGCCTGACCCACGGGGTCGGCGGCACCGCCGGCGAGATCGGCCACACGGTCGTCGTCGAGAACGGCCCGGTCTGCCGCTGCGGCAACCGCGGCTGCCTCGAGGCGCTGGCCTCGGCGCGGTCGGTGGCGACCCAGCTCAGCCAGAGCCGCCACGAGCAGATTTCGACCCGCCGCCTGCTCGAGCTCTCGGAGTCGGGCGACGCGGCCGCGCGGCGCCTGATCGGTGACGCGGGCCGGGCGATCGGCATCGCCGTCGCGAACCTCTGCAACATCGTCAACCCCGAGTGCGTCGTGATCGGCGGCGACCTCAGCCTCGCCGGCGAGGTCCTGTTGGACCCGGTGCGCGAGGTCGTCACCCGAAACGCGATCCCGAGCGCCGCGGCGGACGCCGAGATCGTCGCCGGCGTGCTCGGCGAGCGGGCCGAGATGCTCGGTGCCCTGGCCCTGGTGATGCACGAGTCCGAGCGCTTCGCGGCCCCCAACCTGAGCGAGGCGGCATGAGCTTGCAATTCAGAAACCCCAATCGAAGGGAGTACCCATGAGGACGCAGACGCATTTTCGCGCGCTGCTCGTGGCCCTCGCCGCGCTGTTCGCAGCGCTGGCGATCGGCGCCTGCGGTGACGATGACGACGACAGCGGTGACTCGGGCGATGAGTCCGCCGGAGGCGGCACGATCGCCTTCCTGTTGCCGGAAACGCAGACGGCCCGGTACGAGGCGCTCGACAAGCCGCTGTTCGAGGCGAAGGTCTCAGAGCTCTGTCCCGACTGCGAGATCCTCTACCAGAACGCCGACCAGGATCCGGCCAAGCAACAGCAGCAGGTTGAGGCCGCGATCACCGAGGGCGTCGACGTGATGGTCCTCGACCCGGTCGACTCGACCACGGCCGGCGCACTCGCCACGCAGGCGAAGGGTGCCGACATCCCGGTCATCTCATACGACCGGCTGATCCTCGACGCGGATCTCGACTACTACGTCGCGTTCGACAGCGTTGAGGTCGGCCGCCAGCAGGCAACTGCGCTCAGCGAACGGCTGGTCGAGGACGGCAACGACACCGGTCCGATCGTGAAACACAACGGTGACCCGAAGGACAACAACGCCGCACTGTTCGATCAGGGCTCGGACGAGATCCTGGAGCAGGAAGGCGTCGAGGTCGCCGAGGAATTCGACACGCCGGACTGGCTGCCGGAGAACGCCCAGCGCCAGATGGAGCAGGCGATCACCGGAACCGGTGCCGACCAGATCAAGGGTGTCTACGCCGCTAACGACGGCACCGCAGGTGGTGTCATCGCGGCGATGAAGGCGAACGGGATGGATCCCACGAAGATCCCGGTCACCGGCCAGGACGCCGAGCTGACGGGGATCCAGCGGATCGTCGCCGGCGAGCAGTTCATGACCGTCTACAAGCCGATTCAGCCGATGGCGGATACCGCCGCTGAGATCGCCGTGGCGATCGTGAACGGTGAGGAGCCGTCGGCCGATCTCGTCACCAGCGAGACCGACAACGGCACCGAGGCGGTCCCGACGGCGCTGACCGAGACCGTCGCGGTCACGGTCGACAACATCGCGGACACGATCATCGCCGACGACGTCTATCCCGTCGACGAGATCTGCGCCGGCGAGTACAAGAAGGCCTGCGCGGACGCAGGCATCGAGTAGCCCGTAAGGGATAGCCTGAAGCGCGAGGAGAGGTGAGCATGGACGACTCCACACAGAGCAGTGGCGGAACTTCCAACTCTCAACCTCTCCTCGCGCTGAAGGGCATCTCGAAGAGCTTCGGCCCAGTCGACGCGCTGAAGGACGTCGACCTCGAGGTCCGGCCCGGCGAGGTGCTGGGCCTCGTGGGCGACAACGGAGCCGGCAAGTCGACCCTGATCAAGGCGATCGCCGGTGTGCAGCCGGCCGATGAGGGCCAGATGCATTTCAGGGGCCGGCCGGTTTCTCTCAACTCACCCCAGGCCGCGACCGGCCTCGGCATCGCGACCGTCTACCAGGACCTCGCCCTCTGCGAGAACCTCGACATCGTCGCCAATCTGTTCCTGGGCCAGGAGGTCGCCGACGCCGGGCCGTTCGTGCTCAACGAGACCGCGATGGAGCAGAAGACCGAGGAGCTGCTCGCCTCGCTCGGCGTGACCACGATCCGCAGCGTGCGGACCGAGGTCGAGCGCCTTTCCGGCGGCCAGCGCCAGGCGATCGCGATCGCGCGCTCGCTGCTCGGCGAGCCCAAGCTCGTGCTGCTCGACGAGCCGACCGCGGCCCTCGGGGTCGTGCAGACCAAGGCGATCCTCGAGCTGATCGACCGCCTGTCCGAGCGCGGCCTCGGCGTGATCGTCATCTCCCACAACCTTGCCGACGTCTTCCAGGTGGCCGACCGGGTCACCGTGCTGCGGCTCGGCCGGGTCGCCGGCGACTACAAGATCGGCGACTCGAGCCAGCAGGAGATCGTCGCCGCGATCACCGGAGCGGAGTTCGGCAGCGGCGAAGAGAGGCCGACCGAGGAGGCGCCGCTGTGAGGCGGAGTCCGACAGGACGGAGCCGAGCCCTGCCGTTGTTGAGGCAGCTGATATGAGCACCGCCGCAGCGCCTCCCGCCGGCGACGGCGAGGTCCGCGAGCGCATCTCGCCCGGCGCGATGCTGCGGCGTCTCGCGCGCGGCGAGCTCGGCTCGATCCGCGTCATCCTCGGCATCGCGGTCATCTGGACGATCTTCCAGATCGCGAACGACCGGTTCCTGAGCGCGGTCAACCTCTCCAACCTCACCTTGCAGATCGCCGCCGTGGCGACGATCTCGATCGGCGTCGTGCTGGTCCTGCTGCTGGGCGAGATCGACCTGTCGGTCGGCGCCGTCTCGGGCCTCGCCGCGGCGACGATGGCCGTCCTGAGCGTCAAGCACGGTGTCTCGCCGACGCTGGCGATCCTCCTCGGGCTCCTGGTCGGCACCGCGATCGGCATGTTCAACGGCTTCATGGTCACCGTCTTCGGGATCCCGTCCTTCGTCGTCACCCTGGCCGGCCTGCTCGGCTGGCAGGGGGCGCAGCTCGCCGTTTTGGGCGACACCGGGTCGGTCAACATGCCCGACTCGATCATCACCGACCTGACTTCCACGTTCTTCGACCCGGCCGTCGGCTGGGCGCTCGGGGTGGCCGCGATCGCCGCCTACGGCGGCAGCCTGTTCATGCGCCGGCGCGGGCGGGTGTCCGCCGGGCTCGAGGCCGAGCCGGTGGTCCTCCTCGCCGCCCGGACCGCGCTGGTCGCCGCCGCGATCATCGCCGCGGTTTCGGTCCTGAACTCCGCCCGCGGGGTGCCGCTGGCGGTGCTGATCGTGGTGGTCCTGACGGTCCTGTTCACGTTCCTGACCGAGCGGACGCGCTGGGGGCGGCACGTGTTCGCCGTCGGCGGCAACGAGGAAGCCGCACGCCGGGCGGGCATCCGGGTCAACCGGATCAAGATGAGCGTGTTCGCGCTGGCGTCGACCCTGGCCGCGGCGGGCGGCGTCCTGGCCGCGTCGCGCCTGCTGTCCGTCAACCAGCAGTCGGGCTCGGGCGACGTGCTGTTGCTCGCGATCGCGGGCCCGGTGATCGCCGGCACCTCGCTGTTCGGCGGCCGCGGCTTCATCTGGTCGGCGCTCCTGGGCGCGATCGTGATCGGCTCGATCTCGAACGGCATGGACCTGTTGGGGCTCGACTCCGACATCAAGTTCATGATCACCGGCGCGGTGCTGCTGCTCGCGGTGACGATCGACGCGGTCACCAGGCAGCGACGCCAAACGGCCCGCTGAAGTCCGGCGCGCTGATCGGCTTCGGGCTCGCGGGGTCCGTATTTCACGCGCCGCTGATCGCGGCCACCGACGGCCTGGAGCTGGCGATGACCGTGACCCGCGACGTCGATGCGGTGTGGGACGCCGCCGACGAGCTCGACTTCGTCGTGATCGCGACGCCGAACGACTCGCACGTGCCGCTGGCTTCGCGCGCGGTCGAGGCGGGCCTGGCGGTCGTGGTCGACAAGCCGCTGGCGGTGTCGTCCGGCGCGGCGCGCGAGCTGATCGCGGCTGCCGAGCGCGCCGGCGTGCCGCTGACCGTCTTCCACAACCGCCGCTGGGACTCGGACTTCCTCGAGCTGCGGCGGCTGATCGAGAGCGGCGAGCTCGGCGAGGTCTGGCGCTTCGAGTCGCGCTTCGAGCGCTTCCGGCCCGAGGCGCCGGAGGGCGCCTGGCGCTTCAGCGTTCCCCGCGAGCGGGGCGGGGGAGTGCTGCTCGACCTCGGAACCCACCTGGTCGACCAGGCGCTGCAGCTGTTCGGGCCCGCGGCCACGGTCCACGGCGAGGTCCACGCCCGCCGCGGCGGCCCGGCCGACGACGACGCCTTCATCGCTCTGCGCCACGAGTCCGGAGTGCTCAGTCATCTCTACGCATCCGAGGTGGCCCCGAGCCCCGGGCCGCGAATGCGGGTGCAGGGCAGCAAGGGCGCGTTCGTCGCCGAGAAGGTCGACGGCCAGGAGGCGGAGCTGCGCGAGGGCAAGGCGCCGAGCGGCGAGTGGCCCGAGTTCTACCGCCACTTCGAGGCGGCGCTGCGCGGCGAGGGCGAGCTGCCGGTCGACCCGCGCGATGCGGTCGCGGTGCTCGAGGTCCTGGAGCGCGCGGCCCCTCTCTAGCCTTCGTCCGATGAAGGAGATCCTCGGCCCGCCGCTGCGAGGCGCAGCGCTCATCGCCTTCCTGACGGGTCTCTTCCTGCTGATCCTGAACCCGCCGTCGTTCACGGGACTCGGCGGCCTGCTGACGCTCGCAGTGGGGACGGTCGCGATCGTGCTAGTTCTCGCGTGGGTGGTCACCGCGCTGACCGGCGAGGAGATGTCGGACGAGGAGTTCAGCCGGCTCGAGGAGCGGAGCGAGACCCTCGCCCGCCGCCCGCCGCCCGACCTGCCGCCGACCGAGTTCGATCACCTCGTAATGCAGGCACTCGACGAACTCCCGGAAGAATTCCGCACCGCCCTCGCCGAGACGCCGGTCGTCGTCTCGCACCGCGGCCGCGAGCACCACGCCTACGGCATGTACATGGGCGACACGATCGCCCGCGACAACTACCCGCACCGGATCGTGATCTACCAGGACACCCTCGAGCGCGACTTCGGCCACGATCCCGCGCTGCTGCGCGCGCAGGTCGAGCGCACCGTGCGCCATGAGATCGCCCACCACCTCGGCTGGGGCGAGAGCCGGCGTCCGCGACCTCGGGCTCTGACGACGGCTCTAGCGCCCGAGCGTCCGCACGAACTCGCGAGCGCTCACGGCCACCTGGCTCAGGAGCTCGCGAAACTCGCTCAGACCGGCGCGCAGCTCCGGGTCACCCGACTCGATCGGGAGCATCGAGTCCTGGAGCTCGGCGATCCTGCGATCCGCCTCGGCCGACGCCGCGACCGCCTGCCCCACCAGCGCGGGCGCACCCTGCGAGGCGGCGCCGGGCGAGGGCAGCTCGAACGCGCGGGTTGGAAGCGCGTTGCGCTCGGCGAACCCGGCGTGGGTGCGCTTGCCCCGCGCATACGCCTTCTGCACCGGGCGAAACAGCGTGTCCTCGAGGCGCTCGCCCGCTCCCTCCGGCAGCAGCTCGAAAGCCTCGCCCAGCGCGGCGACCGCGAGCGCGGTCTGATCGACCGCGCCGGCGAGGTCGTCGAGGATCTCGGCGCGTGCCTCGGCTGCGGTGATCGCCATCAGAGGTTCGTCTGCTCGACCTTCGGGCTGGGGTGGATGCTGACGACGCGGAGCGTGTCGTCCTCCGGGTTCTTGAAGCCGTGCGGCGTCTCGGCCGGGACGACGACGACGTTGCCGCCCGCGACCGTCAGCTCCTCGTCGCCGGCGGTGAAGACCGCGGTGCCGTCGAGGACGACGAACGCCTCGGGGTAGGGGTGGAGGTGGAGGTCCGGCCCCTTCCCGCGCGGGTACTCGACGATGAAGGACGAGATCGGGATCTCGTCACCGCCCTGAAACAGGGCCGCGGATTCGCTCAGTCGTAGGTCGGAGATCGGCGTAACGGATGCCATGGGGGGAAACTAGCGCGGGTGCGCCGCCTTCGACTATTCGTTGTCCTCGCGTTCCTCGCCGCCCCGGCGGTCGCGTCGGCGCAGGCACCCGCCCCGCCGAGTGGCTACCCAGCGGCCCCCGAGGGGTTCAAGGTCGACGCGCGCGAGGCAGTACGAATCGCGAACGGCGATCCCAATGTCGCCGAGGTCACGGCCGACCGCGGCCGGCTCACGACGCGGATCGAGGCGAAGCCGCCCGAGAAGTGGCAGGTCGGCTACTTCGACGGCGACAAGGAGGTCGTCCAGGTCCACGTCGATTCGCAAAGCGGCGAGATCCGCGAGTCGTGGACCGGAGACCAGGTCGCCTGGCCGATGGCCAGGGGCTACGAGGGCCAGTTCGGCCACGCGCTGAACGCCTGGTACGTCTGGATCCCGCTCGCGGCGCTGTTCTTCTCTCGGCCTGTTCGACTTCCGCCGGCCCTGGAAGCTCGTCCACCTCGACCTGCTCGTCCTGCTCAGCTTCGGGATCAGCCACTACTTCTTCAACCAGGGCGAGATCGGGATCAGGTTCCGCTCGTCTACCCGCCGCTCGTCTACCTGCTGATCCGCATGCTCTGGATCGGCTTCCGCGGCCTCGGCAAGGGCGACGGGCTGAGACCGAGCGCCCCGATCCCGTTCCTCGCGGTCATGTGCCTGTTCCTGATCGCGTTCCGGGTCGCGCTCAACATCGCCGACTCCGGAGTGATCGACGTCGGCTACGCCGGCGTGATCGGCGCCGAGCGAATCACCCACGGCGAGCCGATCTACGGCGAGGGAGCCTTCCCCGACGACAACCCAACCGGCGACACCTACGGCCCCGCCAACTACTACGCCTACGTCCCGTTCGAAACCGTGCTGCCGTGGAGCGGCGAGTGGGACTCCCTGCCGGCCGCGCACGCGGCGGCGATCTTCTTCGACCTGGCGACGGTGTTCGGGCTGTTCGTGCTCGGCGGGAGGCTGTGGCCGAGGTGACCGGCGGGCGGGCCGGGCCGCGGGGGTGGTGCTGGCGTTCGCCTGGCTCGCGTATCCGTACACGGCGTTCGCGCTGCAGTCGAACTCGAACGACTCGCTGGTCGCGGCGCTGTTGATCTGGGGGCTGGTGTTCTTCAGCTCGCCGGTGGCGCGGGGGGGCTGATCGCGGTGGCGGCGATGGCGAAGTTCGCGCCGCTGGCGTTGGTGCCGCTGTATGTGGTGGGGGAGCGGGGGTTGGTGGATCGCTGGAAGGAGCGACCGCGATGGCCGGCCGCGTGGCCGGTGGTGGTCGCGGGCGTGGCGTTCGCGGTGGCCACGGCGGTGTTGCTCGCCCACCCGGCGATCGACCCCGGCCTCGCGACATTCTGGGAGCGGACGGTTGAGAGCCAGCTCGACCGCGAGAGCCCCTTCAGCGTTTGGGGGCAGGTGACGGGGTCTGAGGCCGTTCAGCGGGTAGTTCTCGTGGTCGGCGCGGGGATTGCGCTCGTGGTCGCGTTCACTCCACGTCGGCGCACGCTGGCGCAGAGCGCGGCCCTCGCCGCGGGCATCCTGATCGCGACTCCAGCTTGCCGTCGACCACTGGTTCTATCTGTACTTGCCCTGGTTGATGGGGCTTGTGGCCGTCGCGCTCGTAGGCGTGCGATCGAGCACCTCGGCTCCACCTCCGGGCTCATAACCCGGAGGTCGTGGGTTCAAATCCCACCACCTATTCGTCTGCCGCTGCGACGCACGGCTCAGGTGAGCCAGAGGTATGCGCTTTGCATGGAGGGGAGTATATACTTGACACAGGGCACGATCTCATGTAGAGTCCTCCCTAGATGCTTTGTTCTTCCCTTTTTCAAGCGCTTTACGGGCCTTCTCTTTGGCCTCTTTTCGGGCTTCGGTCGGGAACAACTTGCGTAGCACCTGATCGTCAGTCAACTCACGCGCTCGCTTTGGGCGTCTAGGCATGGAGGCCTCCTGATGGCAACGAAGACACTCGACCTTCCGACCATGATCGAGCGGTACGGCACCGAGGAGAAGTGCCGCGCCTACATGGAAGACCTCCGCTGGCCCGATGGGGTTCGAGTGCCCGCGCTGCGGAAGAACAGTCAATCTCCCGGATCGAGAAGCGGAAGCACTTCGAATGCAATGCAACTCATGCCGCTACCAGTTCTCGGTGACCGCAGGGACGGTCTTTCACGACTCGCACCTGCCTCTGTGGAAGTGGTGCCGGCGATCTACATGACCGTGCGAATCCAAGAAGGGAATCAGCGCAAAGCAGTTGGAGAGAACGCTTGGCGTGAGCTACAAGACGGCTTGGGACCTCGGCGCACCGCATCCGCGCACGCGATGGAGGAGGACTCGCCGGTGCCGCTGCGAGGGATCGTGGAGGTCGACGAGACATACATGGGCGGCGAGAGGCGGGGTGGCAAGGGCCAAGGGCGGCCCTGGACGCGGGACTGAAGAAGACGATGGTGATCGGTGCGATTGAGCGGGGCGGCGAGGTTCGGTTCCGGGTCGGGCGGGATCGGACCCACCAAGCGCCAATCTCCACGCCTTCATCCGTGACGTATGTGGCCGACGATGCCGAAGCCATCCACACCGATGCTTGGGCAGGCCTACGGCGGGATTGAGGATGATGAACACGCGCCACGAGTTCGTCTCCCACAACCAGGGGGAGTGGTTTCGCGGCATCGTCCACACGAACACCGTGGAGGGCGTCTGGAGCCTTCTCAAGCGGTCTGTGGTCGGCACCTACCACCAACTGTCGGCCAAGCACCTGCCCGCCTATCTGGACGAGGTTGCCTTCAAGTTCAACAACCGGGCCAACCCCTACCTGTTCAGGGACACGCTGCTGCGGCTGATTCAGGGCGACACGTTGGAGTACAAGGAACTGGTTCACGGACTCAGCGCCCTAGCCGCCCGCGAATGTCATAGAGCGCCTTCAGGTCCACCCGCTGATCGTCCTTCCAGTCTTTGCCCTCGTGCTCCTGGACTGCGTTGACGACTTCGCTGTACTCGGCGGAAGGGCGTGGCTGCGCATCCCATGTACGAGGCGTAGACGTTCCGGCCCCCCCTGCGCTGTTTCCCGTGATCTACATTCGGCCGCCAGCCGAGCATCTTTTCGCCGGCAAGATCACCTTGCCATCCGGGTCGCTTCCAGGGGCAAGGTCGTGTGCCACGAGCACTTCAATTTCTGCGTCGGCATCTTGGCTTTTGTGAAGGTCGCACCTCACACTTTGAGAGGATCGGATACCGACCTTCCAGCGAAGGTGGAGCTTGAATGCTAGTTCGGTGGTTCCCGAGAGGGTTAGCCTGGACCCTTTCGAGGGGGCCTTGTACTCGTCGAGTTTGTCCCCGAGCCGATGGGCCACCGGGGGCTCCACTCGCCCTGTGCAGACGAATGATGCCGCCCAGAAGATCGCATCGAGAGTTGGCGCTGGCTTCAGGCCGGCATCGGGCAGAAGGAGCTTGAGATTCAGGCCACCAGGTCGCGGCTCATGTTCTCGATCCTGACTATGAGCAGGGCACTCTGCGGAGGGATGAAGGTCGGCTGCTTCGTGGTGCAGCTGTGTCTTCAGACAGCCGCCAGGAAGCTCGAATCGAACCACGACTCGGCGGCGAAGAGGATGCCAGAGATAAATGGCCGCGTCTAGAAGAAAGAGGAGCCCGGCGACAGCGAATCCAATGCGCTGCACATCAGCAGGCCACGGCAGGGGCGAATGGGCTCAGGAAGAGCCAAGCCACCATCGACGAAAGATGCGCACCAGGACTTGCATGGGCCCGACCATACCTCAGCCCGGCGTGAAGTAGATACTCCGCGGCATGGAAAGGAACTGTTGCAACAGGCGACTGCCGCTTTTCGCGCGAAGTGACGAGTGAAGCGAGCGATCCATGACCCGCACCCGAGTCGCAGCCGTCAATCCAGTCAGACGATCAATTTGCTGATCCATCTCAGCCCTGGCTCGTCGGGGACGGCGTGCCCGGACTGGGGGATCACATGGTCATGATGTGGAGCTGAATCCGGGCGGCGAGCCGTGGCCTGCTGCGCAGGGTAGGAAAGGTGACGGACTGGGCCCTATAGGAACAGCATCGGGGCGTGGGTCGCGGCGAAAGGGCATCGAAGAACGCGTCCGCGGCTGCGGCAGCACCTTGTCCTCATTGCGCGGGGACGCCGAGTATGAACCTTCTCCACTCCTGGGACTCGGTCAGCGGGATCGGCGCCTGACAGGCGGCAACGACCTCGACCCCGGGGTCGCCGAGGGAAGTCCGCCCGCACCAGCTCCCCGACCGGAAAGACCTCGGAGCTCTCGACGAACTCGCGAAGTGCGGAGCCAGGCCTCTGTTCCACCACCGCGTGGGCCGAGATCGCCGTACCGAGGAATGACGACGCGGGCGACGCGAACGGGGCAATTGGCGGAAGCGCGAGCATCAGTCCGATCGGGCCGCCGAAGCCATGGACGGCCAACGCTGACACGCGTGAGACATGCAGCTCCGAGCGAGCCGCGCCGGTCAACTCGACATGTCGTCTGAACGAGTGCGAGCGGGCCGGATATCATCGGCTCTGTCGGAGCGTCCGGAACCCGGCGCGGTCGGGGGAGCAGAGACATCGAGAGCCGGCGTCGCGAATCGGGGGGATGCACCTTGCGCCAGATGAGCGACGACGCTGGCTCCCCGTGGAGGATGGTACGACCGTAGCGAACTCCTCCGAGATCGACCTGAGTGGGCTGAGGCGCAGATCCTCGACCGTCCTGTAGGCTGGGCTCGAAAGCAAAGGCTGGAAGTCGCTCGAACCGCTCCTGCGGGTGTGCGGTAGAATGCCGCCCGCTGGACGTGGACGTGCCGCTGTGGGTTCGAAAACGTCCTGCTTCAAGGGCGCTCTCGACTGACCGGTGATCGGCGAGGCAACGCCTACATGCGAGCGAAGGAGCCGGCGCGAGAATCCGGGGAAGCGCGACGCGAGGCGACTCGTCGAGATCCGGGGACACGGTAGCGGCGACGACCTCAACGGCGGCTCTGTTCCGCGTGAAAGCGGAAGCTGAGTAGCCAACAATCGCACTTGTCGGAAAGAGTCGCTTTGGACGAAAAGCAGCACTCCGCCTCATCGTGCGGTCAGGCGTATCCGCTCCCGGATCTGTGGGGGTGGTAGCGAGAAACGAATCGGGCCCCCGCTATCCCGAACCGACGTCAGCGCCCTTCGCTTGCGTCCACCCGGCTGAGGTGCCGCAGATCCTCCGGCACCTCAACACGCCCATGCGGCGCGTCGTACTCCGGATACGTGGCGCGATAACCGAGCGCCTTGCCGATCGGGCTGAGGATTCCGAACAGCACCGACTGGATCGCGCGGGGCGGCTTCGTCAGCTCCATCTCGGGCCGGAACTCCTTGGCGAAGACGGCGAGCTGGAGCAGGTTCGGCATGCCCTTCTTGTTGGTCTTGCCGTCGCGCGCCAGGCCGAAGAGCGTCCGGATCATCTCGTCGAAGCGGCCGACCGGGTCGATCGTGACGATCACCCGCGCCTTCCCCTCGCCCGCGTTCCACCAGTCGTGGACCGTCTTGATCGGGATCTCGACCTTGGTCCCGGGCCCGCCGACGCTGCGCTCCCCGTCGAGCGAGAACCCGACCTCGCCCTCGAGGACCTCGAACGTCTCGTGGATGTAGCTGTGGCTGTGCTCGCCGGCGACGGCGCCGCCGGGAGCGACGGTCAGCTCGACGACCATGCGCGCGTCGCGGTTCTCATCGTCGCCCTCGATCACCACCGCGTGCTCGCCGGTGACCGGGTTCTCGTAGACCTCTCCCGTCCTTGATGCCATCTGCTTGGGAGGTTACGCCCCGGACCGACCCGTCCTTTCCGAGGCGTAACGGCTCAGCCGAGCGCCCTCCGCAGCTGCTCCTCGCTGAGGACCAACCTCCACGGCCCGCGCTCCGACTCTGTTGCGCGGAAGTCGCGGAAGTCAAAGGTCAGGATCGGCAGGTCGTGGCGTTCGGCGTAGGCCATGATCGAGGCGTCGACGAGGCCGAGGCTGAGGTCCGCGTACTGCCGGTCGATCTCGGTTGCACGTTCCAGGAGACCCGGGGTGAGAAACGCCGTCCTATGCTCGCCGCGAACGAGCGCGGCAAGGAAGCGCCGAGCCGGCTCGGCGCCGTAGCGGTGACGTAGAAGCCGCTCCGTTTCAACCATGACCGTGTCGAGGACGACGAGCTCTGGACCGACGGAGAGGAGAGCGGCCACGGCGAGCCTGTGCGGTGGCTCGCGGTCGTCCGCCGCGGCCACAAGCGGGCCGGTGTCGACGACCGCCCTCAGGGCCTTTGGGTCTCTTCCTTGTAGATCTCGTCGGCGATCTCGCCGAGGATCTCCTCGACGCGAAGGGAAGCGTTGTCACCGGGACCGCTGACCATCCCGACATAGCTCGGTACGTGTCTGCCTTCAAGTCCGTCCTCGAGCAGCCGCGCGACTGCAGCCGAGAACGACTCGCCGTCACGCGCGGCCTCGCGGACGCGCTCGTCCAGGTTGTCGGGGATTGTCACTGTGCGTCGCACCATGCGGAGTATGATAGCTGCGCTCATACTGATGACACACGGGTTGTGCCGGCTCCGTCGCGGGTGTGGGTAAGGTCAGCGACTTGCCCGGCTCCCCCGCCTCATCTGACCCCTTCGCCGCCTGGAGCGTCAACCTTCACGGCCACGAGGTGATCTATCGCACCGCCGGCTCCGGGCCGCCGCTGGTGGTCGTGCACGGGATGGTCAACTCGTCGAAGCATTGGCGCGAGGTCGCGCTCAAGCTCGCCGAGACCCACACCGTGATCGTGCCCGACCTGATCGGCCACGGCGACTCGGCGACGCCCCGTGGCGACTACGCGCTCGGCGCCCACGCCGCGGTGATCCGCGACCTGCTCTCGGCGCTCGAGATCGAGTCGGCGACGTTCGTCGGCCACTCGCTCGGCGGCGGGATCGCGATGGTCTTCTTCTGGCAGTTCCCGCACAAGGTCGAGCGCCTGGCGCTGATCTCGAGCGGCGGTCTCGGCCAGGAGGTGAGCCCGCTGCTTCGCGGCGCGGCGCTGCCGGGCGCCGCCGGTCTGGTCTGGGCCGCGTCGCGGCCACCGCTCCTTGACGCGATCGACGCGGTCGGCGCCCGGCTCGGCAGGCTTGGCTGGCGCAAGGCGGTCTATGTCAAGGCGGTCACCCGGGCGCTGCGGCCGCTTCAGGACCCCGGCTCGCGCCAGGCGTTCCTGCAGTCGCTGCGCGCGGTGATCGACCGCCACGGCCAAAAGGTCTCGGCGATCGACCGTCTATATCTACTGGGGCCGGTGCCGACGCTGATCGCCTGGGGCGAGCGCGACCGCACGATCCCGCTCGCGCACGGCCGCAACGCCCACGAGCAGATCCCCGGCTCGCGGTTCGAGACGCTGCCACGCGCCGCGCACTTCCCGAACTTGGAGGACCCCGACGGGCTCGCCGAGGTCCTCGAACGCTGGCTGGCCGAGACGAAGCCCTACCGGCTCAGCGAGGCCGAGTGGTCAGAGCTGATCGCTTCGCGCGTCGTCCGCGGCCGCCATCTGCACGCGGCCTGATCTGTTCTTGCTCTAGGCCGTAGGGGCGACCGGGGCGGGCGCTGGCGGCTCGCTCCGGCCTCGCAGCGCGAGCATGACGCTGGCCACGATGACCCAGATCCCGCCGCCGAGGAACGAGACGAAGCCGATCGGGGTGAAGGTGAGGACGAAGAGGATCACGCCGACCCACCCCAGCCATCGGGGGAGCACTTCGGTCTGGATGATCGAGACCCCGGTCGTGCCGAGGAAGAGCGCCGCTCCGAACGCCAGCGGGATCCAGTCGTTGTCCCAGAGCGCCTGGAGCGCCTGGACCGAGGCCGGGTCGATGTCCTCGACCGACTCGGTCAGCGCGACCGAGATCGTCGCGTCGATCGTGGCGCCCACGGCCATGATCGAGGCGCCGACCAGCGTCAGCGCTCCGAGCGGGGCGTCGCCCGCGGCTGCGAACAGCCGGCGCAGGTGGTTCGCGAAGAGCAGGAAGAAGGTGATCGCAAGCCCGGCGAGTCCGGCCCCGATGAAGATCTCGGAGTCGCTGTCGACGTAGTACTCCACGATCTCGGGAACCGAATCCTCGACGTCCGGTGGCTCGCCTGCGATGACGAAGCTGAGAATGATCAGCGGCACGAATATGGCGCCCCCCAGCGCTCCGATCCGATCCCAACGCATACGAGCCCTCCTTTGGTAACCCCGAGATTCCGCTCGCGACAGTAGGGGGTGCCTCGGTCAGAATGGGCTCGTGACCGGCCAGAGCCTCGATTTGACCCCGATTGGCAGCGTGCAGTCGCCCCTCGCCGACCCCGCCTCCGCCCCCAAGCAGGGGACCGAGGGCGGCGCCGACGCGTGGCTCGTGATCGAGCCGGAGTACCTGCCGGCTCTGGCCGTGGAGGAGGGGCGTATCAGGGTCTCCGATCGCGGAGGTGTCGGACGAGAGCTCGTCGCTTCAACCCGGCTGAGCCTGAATCTCGATGGCCTCGCCTGGTTCGCCCGTCGAGGCAGGATGTTCGACGTACGAGAGTGCGAGTTCGCGCAACGCATCCAGCGCCGCCTCCCGAGCTTCGTCGCGAGTCGCGATGAAGCTGAACGCGGCTGGCACCTCGCGGACGCGCGCGATTATCTGATCGCCGTCGTTCTCGTAGTCCATCGTCAGCCGTAGCGGCTCGGTCATCGGCATGAGAGTACTCCGGTCTGGCACGCGTATTAAAGAACCCCAACGGCCGAAACCATGCCCCAGTCGGGCGCGATGCTAGTCCGTTGGGCGCTCTTCGAGGCTCGCGACGAGCTCGTCGAGCTTGAGCTCGCGGAGAGCCCCCGAGACCGCTTCCAGCTCGCCCTTGCAGAAGACGATCAGCTCCTTCGCCTCGCCGCAGAGGGCGAGCGTCTCGCGCAGCTCGGCGTCGCCCGAGTCGAGGCGCTGGATGATCGCCTCGAGGCGCTCGGACGCCGACTCGTAGGTGCGGTCCTGTCCCTCCTCGCTCATTCGCCCTCATCCTCGATCCGGGCGCGGACGGCATCGTCCGCGAACCGCAGGCGGACCCGCTCCTCCGCCCGCGCGGCCTCGGCGCTCACGACCGGCTCGCCGGCCTCGGACTCGACCAACGCGTAGCCGCGCTCCAGGGTCCGCTCCGGGTCGTGGCCGCTGACCGCCGCCTCGAACGCGGCCAGCTTCGACGCGGCCTGGGCCGGGTCCGAGGCCGCCTCGGCCTTGCGCGATGCGACCAGGGCGAAGCGCGATGCGAGCGCCCGGCGCTCGCCCACCCGCCGCGACGCCGATGCCCGCACCTCGCGCAGCGTCTGGTGGAGCCGCGCGCGCTCGCCGCGGACGCTGCGCTCCGGCGCGCCCGCGAGCTGCGCCAGCCGCTGTCCGCGCGAGCGCACGGCTCCGGTTCCCGCGCGTTGCACTCGCCCGCTTCGCGAACGGAGCTCGGCCGAAGCCGCTCGCACGTCGACCCGCACCAGCTCCTCGGCGGCATGGGTGGGGGTCGAGCAGCAGACCGCGCTGACGTCGTCGATCAGCGTCCGGTCGGACTCGTGCCCGACGGCGCTGATCACCGGCAACCGGAGCAGCGCAACGGTCCGGCAAAGCGACTCGTCGCAAAACGCCCAGAGGTCGGCGAGCGAGCCGCCGCCCCGACAGACGACCGCGACCTCCACGGCGGGCAGCTCGGCAAGCCCGCGCAGCGCCGTGGCGATCGCCGGCGCCGCCCGGCGATCCTGGACCGGCGCGTCGGCCCAGACGATCGTCCCCCGCCAGCTGCGCCGCTCGAGCCCGGCCAGCAGGTCCTGGCAGGCGGCGCTGCCGCGCGCGGTGACGACGCCGATCGTCTTCGGCAGCGACGGGCGAACGAGCTCCTTCTGCGGGTGGAACAGGCCGTCGGCCTCGAGTTGCTTGCGCAGCGCGGCGAGCCGGGCGAGCAGGTCGCCCTCGCCCGCGAGGCGCAGGTGGGTGACGCGGAACGTGAAGGACGGGGAGGAGGTGGCGCTGCCCGGGTAGTAGTCGAGGCCGCCGCCGATCACGACGCCGGCGCCGTCGACGAGCAGCGCGTCGTCGAGGCCGAGCCTGTCGAGGTCCGAGAGCCAGATCGAGCACGGCACCGCGCCGTCGGCATCGCGCAACTCGAAGTAGGCGGCCTTGCGGGCCCGGCGAAAGCCGGTGATCTCGCCCATCACCAGGACCTTGGCGCGAGCGCGCAGGAAGCGCTGGAGGTCCTTGGCGTAGCGGCCGACCGGGAACGGGCCCGGCAGGTCGGGGTCGAGCGCCTCGGGCACAGCCGGCCCGGCCGCGGGCGGCTCGGTATCGAAGTGGTCAGCGATCGAGAGAGCTTGCCACGCTAGGCAGCGGAGCTGGCGCGATCCGGCGCGGCGGCCTGGCCGCCGGCTCGCTCGGCGTTCGCGACGATCGCATCGATGATCTGGGGCCAGGCAAAGGTCGGCAGGTCGTGGCCCATGCGCTCGATCATGATCAGCTTCGCCCCGGGGATCTCCTTCGCGGTCGCGCGGCCGCCCGACGGCCGGACCAGCGGGTCGATCGCGCCGTGGATCACGACGGTCGGGGCCTTGATCCGGCGCAGGGCCTTGGCGCGGTTGCCGGACTTGAGTTGCGCCCCGAGCTGCCGCTCGGCGCTGCGCGGGTCGGGATTGACGTTGCGTTCGAGCGCGATGTCGGCGAGCGCGCGGACCTCGCCCGGATTGGCGCCCTCCGAGCCGATCAGCGCGAAGAACTTGGTCCAGTGCTCGATCATCGCCTCGCGCTCGCGCGGCGGGCGCTTGAGGAACGAGCGCAGGACCTTGGGCGTCGGCTGCCCGGTAAAGCGCGAGCCGGTGTTCGACATGATCGAGGCAAGTGAGCGGATCAGTTCCGGCCGCCGCGCGGCGAGGGTCTGGGAGATCATCCCGCCCTGGGAGACGCCGACCAGGTGCACCGGGCCGAGCTCGAGCGCCGCGATCAGGCCGGCGGTGTCCTCGGCCATGTCCTCGAGCGTGTACTGCTCGGGCCGGAAGCGCCGGGTCGCGAGCTCACGCAGGGTCGGCGAGGGGATGTCGATGTGGGTCGAGTTGCCGACGTCGCGGTTGTCGAAGCGGGTGACGTAGTAGCCGCGGCCGGCGAGCTCGCGGCAGAAGGCCTCGGGCCAGGCGATCATCTGCATCCCGAGCCCCATCACCAGCAGCAGCGGCGGGTCGGCCGGGTCGCCGAAGCTCTCGTGGCAGATCGTGATCCCGCGACCGACGTCGGTCAGCTCTTCAGGCATGCATAGAGCCTAGAGAGGGCAATTTCACGCGTTACTGGAAATGGGTGACCTACCTCAAACCGTTATGTGACCCAACGCACAACACGGCCGGTCCAACTATGGTTTAAAAGGCACTGTGACCACGGGGGTGGAAGCCATGGGCGTCGGTGGGCCGACGCGGAGGGGAATGAGATCGGCGCTCGCCGGTCTCGTCGCCGTGCTCGTGGCCGTCCCGCTCGCGCTGGCCGCCCCGGGCGACCCCGACCCGGGCTTCGGCACCGGCGGGGTCGTCAAGCTCGCGGCCGGCGACCGGTATCAGGCGGTTGATGCGCCGCTCGTCCAGTCCCCGACCAGGACGATCTTCGCCGGGCTGCTCAAGAACTCGTCGGACCGGGTCTTCCTCTCCGCGGTCACGCAGACCGGCGCGACCGACACCTCCTTCGGGAGCGGCGGCGAGGTCCACACCAACAGCATCGCGCCGCAGCGCAAGGCCGCGACCGCGCTTGCGCCCGACGGCAAGATCCTGGTCGCCGGCGGCTCGAACTCGGACGGCAAGGTCACGGTCGAGCGCTTCAGCGCCAACGGCGTCAAGGACAACAGCTGGGGCTCGAGCGGCAAGGTGACGGTCAACCTGGGCGGCTCCTACGCTCGCCCGACCGGCATCGTCCCGGTCGGGACCAGTTCGGTGCTGGTCAGCGCCGAGTCGGTTGCCAGCGGCCGTCAGGTCTTCACCGTCGCCAAGATCGGAACGCTCGGCCTCGACGCCACCTTCGGGTCGCTGGGCATCGGCCGGGCCGCGTTCTCGGGCAAGGATGCGATCGCCCATGACCTCGCGCTGCTCCCCGGCACCAACAAGGTGCTGCTCGCCGGCTCGGTCCGCCCATCGGCATCCTCGACGAGCTCGGACACCGGCCTCGCCCGCCTGAACGCCAACGGCTCGCTCGACACCACCTTCGGCACCGGCGGCAGGGCCACCCACAACATCACCGGCAACTCGAACGAGGACTACGCCGCGGCGCTGGCGCCCCTGGCCGACGGCGGCTTCCTCGTCACGGGCCCGGCCCAGAGCGTCGGGATGGTCGCGCGGTTTGCCGCCAACGGCTCGCTCGACCCCACCTTCGGCACCGGCGGCAAGGTTCTCGGCGGCTTGATCTATTCGGGCTACGGGTTCAGCCCGGTCGACATCGCGGTCGATTCCGCGGGCCGCCCGATCGTCACCGGCTCGAAGATCCACGTCTCGAGCAACATTCGCTGGTGGGCGGCGATGCGGCTGACCCAGAACGCCGGCCCGACGGTCCTCGACACCGGTTTCGGGTCGGGCGGTCGGACGGTGCTCAGCGCCTGCGCCAACAACGCCTCCGCCGGGCCGACCGGCCTCGCCCTTGACGGCGCCAACATCCTGATCCTCGGCGGCTGCGATTCGACCGCCCGCACCGCGCTCGCCCGCCTCCAGGGCGGCAGCTCCGGCCCGCCGGCGGGTCCCGTCCAGCTGACCGTTGGCCCGGACTCCGCGGCAGCCGGCCACGAGCGGATCCCGCTGGCCGGTCTCGATCCGAGCGCCGCAATCGACGCGGCCGAGGACGTGCAGGCCGCGGCGATGCGCCGCACAGCGATGCGCCGGACCGCGATGCGCCGCACCGACATTCTCTCCGCGGCGATGCGCCGGACGGCGATGCGCCGGACCGGATTGCTCTCGACCGCGATGCGCCGCACGGCGCTGCGCTTCGCACTCTTGTCCGAGGTCGGCCTCCGGGACACGACCTGGCAGGAGTTGCTGGGCATCGACGCACCGCTCCAGACGCTGACCATGGAGGACGCGCTCGAGATCAACCCCGCCGGTGTGGGTGCGCTGACGTTGAACGACATCGACCTGAACTCGACGGCGATGCGGCGGACGAGCCTGGCGGCCATCGTCCTTGGCGTCCGGCCGCTCGCGGCACTGCCCGAGCCGAACGGCGGCTGGTGCGCGTTCCTCGTGAACCAGCCGGCCAACTGCTCGAACGGGGTGTCGCTCTCGGAGACGACCCTGGTCGATCTCGAGATCCTCGGCGACGATCTCTCCGCGTACTTCGACGAGCCGATCTCGCTGCTCGACACTGACCTCGGCAGCGGCGATCAGGCCGCGCCGCTGGCCGACTTCCTCCTGTCGGAGCTCGACCTTCAGATCGCGCCGTTCCGCGACGCCGAGGCCTCGCAGTTCGCCGCGATCCTCAACTGCGGCACCTGCAGCGGGCGCAAGCTCGGCGAGCTCACCGACGCCGAGCTCGGCAACGCGACTGTCGCGCAGCTGGTCGGGCAGCTCCCGAAGCCGAGCCTTCAGGACCTGAGCGTCGGCGACGTGATCCTGGCGATGCTGGATCACGCGGAGATCCCGTACGAGGGCCTGGCGCTCACCGGCATCCTCGGGGAGGCCGAGCATCGCAGCGCCGACCTGGTCACGTACAGGGCGACCTTCACGCTCGACTGCTCGCAGGCGGCGAGCGTTCAGGCGGTCTTCGCGGCGCCCGGCGATGCGCGACCGGTGCCGGGCGGCACCACCCTGGCGCTCGACGGCGGACCGAAGCGCGACCTCGGCAACGGCAAGCCGGCCGAGGGGACGAAGGCCGGGCCGTTCGAGTTCGAGCTCGCCCCGGGCTGCCAGGGCGCGAGCGGCGTGCACCAGGCCGTGTTGGAGCTGATCGTCGAGCCCGGCTCGGTGCTCGGGCCGATCGACGGCGCCCAGGTTTCGATCCGCTCCGCCGGCTTCGCGGTCGACTCGAACGAGGTCACGACCACCGTCGACGACTCGCGCGACCCCGGCGACCAGCCCGAGCAGTCGCGGCCGATCGCGCAGGACGCGCTGCTCAGCGGCCATCTGTCGAGCGCGACCGACTCCGACTTCTTCAGCTTCACCCCCGGCGCCGGGCGGACGACGATCTCGCTCTCGCACCTGCCGGCCGACTACGACCTGGTGATCTACGGGCCCGAGCTGGGACCGGACGTGACCGCGATGCGCCGCACGGCGATGCGGCGGACCGCGATGCGCCGCACGCCGGTCGGCGACGCGGCCGAGGAGCCCACCGACGAGGCGATCCTGGCGCCTGACCAGGTCCAGGACATCGCGATGCGCCGCACCGACCTGGCGGTCCGCGGAACCTCGATCCAGCGCGGCACCACCGACGAGGCCGCGAGCGTCACGGTCGGCCCCGCCGAGGCGGGCCAGCAATTCATCGCCCAGGTCGTGGGCTACAACGGCGCCTTCCACGCCGACCCGTATGTCGTGCGCCGCACCGACGCCCCCGCCGCGGACCTCCCGGCATGTCCCGCGCGGCCGCTCTCCTCCGGCCTCCAGGCCCCGTTCCCGAGCAGCATCCCGGCCTCGACCAAGGCGCTCTACCTGGTCGACCCGGGGCGGATGGCAGCGCGCGACGGCGCGCCGGCGACAACCTCGCTGCTGGCCAAGTTGAACGACCTAGCGGCGGAGACCGACGGGCTCGTGATCCCGGTCCAAAACGACCCGGATGTCGCCACGACGCCGGCGTTTGCCGCCTGGGACGCGAACCCGTGCTCGCCCGAGCTGGCCAACGCCGTCGTCGGCAAGATCAACGAGGTCGTCGACGACGTGGTCGAGCAGGGCAACGGGCTGCCGGAGCTGCGATCGGTGGTCGTCGTCGGCCCCGACGAGGTGATCCCGCAGGCGCGGATCGCCGACAGCACCGCGATCGGCAACGAGTCCGAGTACGCGGATGATGCGACGCTCGACCGAAACGGGGACGGCGCGCCGGACGACAGCGCGGTCTCCGCCGCCTTCCGGTTCGGCTACACGCTGAGCGACGACCCCTACGGCGACTTCGACCCGACCGAGTTCTCGTTCGCGCCCGACGTCGCCCTCGGCCGCCTGGTCGAGACCCCGACCCAGATCGAGGCTCAGGTTCAGTCGTACCTCGACTCGGACGGCTACGTCGCCCCGCAGCGGTCGTTCGTGACCGGGTATGACTTCCTCTCCGACGGCGCGGCCGAGATCTTCGACTCGCTTTCCGGCGCGGTCCCCGGCGGCGCGTCGCAGAGCCGGATCGACGAGACCTGGACGGCGGCCGACGGGCTCGCCGGCATCAACGCGGCCGGCCCCGGCTTCCTCTCGCTCAACGCCCACTACGACCACTACCGGGCACTGCCGGCAGCGGCCCACAGCGGCGCCGATCAGACGCTCCTGCCGGCCTCGCAGGCGAACCCGCCCGCCGACAGCCTCGCCTTCACCGTCGGCTGCCACTCCGGCCTGAATCTGGCCGTCGGCGACGCCTCGTCGGCGTCCGACCCGAAGCTCGGTGACTGGGCCGAGCGGATGGCGACCCGCGGCGCGCTCTATGCGGCGAACACCGGTTTCGGCTACGGCGACGACTCGGCGGTCGCCTACTCCGAGCGGGTCATGGCCGACTACGCCGAGAACCTGGTCTCCGGTGACGTGACCGCGGGTCAGGCGCTGATGCTGGCGAAGCAGAGCGTGTTTGCGACGGTCGGCGTGACCGACGTCTACTGGAACAAGGCCTCGTCGGAGGCAACCTTCTACGGCCTGCCGATGTACCGGATCGGCGAGTCGGGCGGCGAGGGCGAGAGCGTCCTGCCGGAGCCGCTCACGGGCGACGACCCGGCCGATCCGACCACCCGCAGCTCGACTCCGTTCTCGGTCAACCTGCGCGGTCGCTTGAACCAGGTCAACGACGAGCGCGGCACCTACTGGCGGGTCGACGAGCAGGAGCCGCTGGTCGTGCAGCGCCGGCCGATCCAGCCGAAGCTGGTCGAGGACGTCACCGCGGACGAGGGCCCCGCCCACGGGTTCGTCCTGGAGGCGTTCACGACAGCCGACCAGGCCGGCGTCAACCCGGCGATCGCGCGGGCGACGATCGACCTGGCCGAGCACGAGCCGGAGCCCGAGTCGGTCGACCCGTTCTTCCCGGCGACCGTCGCGACGGTCGAGCCCCAGGCGAAGCCCGAGGGCCGGCGCGACATCCTCAGCCTGATGGCGGGCTCGTTCCGGGGCGACGTCCAGCGGCTCAACCTCGAGATGAGCGGCCGCGTGCTGCGCTCGAGCTCGGATGACTACGAGCCGCCGGTGATTCGCCGCGTCGACGGACTGGTCGCCAACGGCGGCTTCTCGATCCGGGTCGAGGCCGAGGCCGACGATCTCCTCGGCGGCACCGTCATGTACGTGACCGACGCCGACCAGGCGGGCGGCGGCGAGGTCGAGTGGCACCGCTCCGACCTGTCCCTGATCGCGCCCGGCGTCCTGTCGACCGGCGGCACCCTGCCGTCCGGCACCGGCATCCCCGAGGCGATCGTCCAGGTCTACGACCGCTCCTACAACGTCGCCTACTCGAACCGCAAGGTCGAGGGCCACACGTTCTCGCCGATCCCGACATCGGGCGAGGGCGACCCACGGGTCGTGCTTAACCCCGCGACGCCCGCGTCCGGCTACTACACGTCCCCGCCCGAGGTCTCGCTCGACCCCGGCGCGCATTCGAACGCCACCTTCGAAGCCTCGTATGACGGCGGCGAGTTCCAGACGTTCGAGGGCCCGTTCACGATCGCCGAGCCCACCGAGGGCGAGCATGTCGTGGTCTTCCGCGGCTCCGACGGCTCCGGCGCGACCGAGCGCTTCGCCGTCGATCGCGCCGGGCCGACGATCGTCGCCGAGGCCGACCGCGCGGCCGATTCAAACGGCTGGTATGACGGACCGGTCACCTTCACCTTCACCTGCGGCGACGCTGTGTCCGGGGTCGCGAGCTGCCCGGGTCCGGTGACGCTGTCTGAGGCCGGCACCAATCAGTCGGTTTCCGGCACGGCGACCGACAACGCCGGCCACTCGAGCTCGACCACGGTCAACGGGATCAACATCGACGTCGGAGATCCGACGATCGCCGCCGAGACGCTGACCGAGCCGAACGAGTCCGGCTGGTACAACGCGGACGGCGTCACGGTCCGCTTCACCTGCGCCGATGAGGACTCCGGCCTCGCGCATTGCGGGACCAGGGACGTCAACGGCGCGCCAAGCAACGCGACCGACGACGTGACCTTCAACACCGAGGGCGAGAACCAGAGCGTGACCGGGACCGCGATCGATCTCGCAGGACGCAGCGCCACGGCCGAGTCGCCGAGCGTCTCGATTGACCGCACGGCGCCGACGATCACCGCCGCGCCCGACCGCGCGCCGAACGCCAACGGCTGGTACGACGCACCGGTCACCTTCACCTTCTCCTGCGACGACGCGCTGTCGGGGATCGGCAGCTGTCCCGAGCCGGTGACGCTCTCCAATCCAGGCGCCAACCAGTCGGTCTCCGGGACCGCGACCGACCGGGCCGGCAACTCCAAGTCGGTCTCCGTGAACGGCGTCAACGTCGACCCGGCGGTGCCGACGATCGCCGCCGAGACGCTGACCGAGCCGAACGAGTCCGGCTGGTACAACGCGGACGGCGTCACGGTCCGCTTCACCTGCGCCGATGAGGACTCCGGCCTCGCGCATTGCGGGACCAGGGACGTCAACGGCGCGCCAAGCAACGCGACCGACGACGTGACCTTCAACACCGAGGGCGAGAACCAGAGCGTGACCGGGACCGCGATCGATCTCGCAGGGCGCAGCGCCACGGCCGAGTCGCCGAGCGTCTCGATTGACCGCACGGCGCCGACGATCACCGCCGCGCCCGACCGCGCGCCGAACGCCAACGGCTGGTACGACGCACCGGTCACCTTCACCTTCTCCTGCGACGACGCGCTGTCGGGGATCGGCAGCTGTCCCGAGCCGGTGACGCTCTCCAATCCAGGCGCCAACCAGTCGGTCTCCGGGACCGCGACCGACCGGGCCGGCAACTCCAAGTCGGTCTCCGTGAACGGCGTCAACGTCGACCCGGCGGCGCCGACGATCTTCGCCCAGGCGCTGACCGCGCCGAACCAGTTCGGCTGGTACAGGTCCGCCGGGGTCACGGTCCGCTTCAGCTGCTTCGACCAGGGCTCGGGGCTCACCCGCTGCGGCACCAAGAACGTGAGCGGCCGCCCGAGCAGCGCGACCGACGACGTGACGATTTCCACCGAGGGCCGCGACCAGCGGATCACCGGCACCGCGACCGACTTCGCCGGGTTGAGCGCAACGGTCCAGTCGCCGCCGGTCTCGATCGACCGCACCGTGCCGGCCGTGGCGATCACGACGTCGAACTCGTACCTCTACGGGAGCCAGAAGCTCGCGGGCACGGCGTCGGATGCGCTCTCGCGAGTGCGCGGTGTCGAGGTGACCTACACGAGGTACTTCGGTGTCGGGACGGTCGTGGTGCAGGCCGATTCGCTCGTCTGCGACCCGAGTGGCAGCTGCACCTGGACCGCGCCGCGCCCCCCGAACGGGATCTGGCGCGCCAGCGCCCGATCGACCGACTTCGCGGGCAACGTCTCGCCGGCCACAGCCAAGTACGTCTTCACCTTCGGCTAGGCAGGACCTGCCGGGATCGGCGCAGTGCTCGGAGCCGAGACGACGTCGAGCCGCGCGAACAGCTCGGCCGCCCGGCGGCTGTAGTCCTCCTCGGCCGTGACCTCGGCCAGGGCGTCGAGGCCGAGCGCCAGATCGTAGATCGCGTCGACCCGCTCGGCGATCTCGACGCTCTCGGCGAGCAGCTCGATCCCCGCGTCCCGGCGGCCGGCGGCAAGCGCGGCCTCGCCCATGATCCGGGTCAGAAACGCCGGCAGTGACGGGATCACGTCGATCCGCCGGGAGGTGTCCTGGATCGTCTCCGCCTTGAGCTTCGCGCCCTCGACGTCCCCGGCCAGCAGCAGGCGCTTGGCGTCGTAGGCGTCGAGCTCGCAGACGGAGCCGTCGATGCCGCTGCGGGCCAGCGCCTCGCGCCCGCGGGCGAGCAGCTCGCCGGCGCGGTCGAGCTCGCCGCGCCGCATCTCGATCCGGCCGAGGTTGCGAAGCGCGTTGCCGATCCCGAACGCGAACCCCGAGGCGCGCCAGGTCGCAAGCACCTCGCGCAGCAGCTCCTCGGCCTCGTCAAGGCGGCCCTGTTCGAGCCGGATCTCGGCGACGTTGTTGAGGTTGAACGAGGCGCCGATCGAATCGCCGGCGCGCTCGGAGGCCTCTCGCGCCCGCTCGTACAGCTCGAGCGCCTCGTCCCAGCGGCCCTCGTGGTAGGCGTTGACGCCGAGGTTCGTCAGCACCCGTCCCTGCTTGTCGAAGTCGCCGAGCTCCTCAAAGATCGGCAACGCGAGGTCGCGGTAGCGCTGGGCCTCGGGGTTGCCCAGGTCCGAGTGCGCCCAGTCGAGCAGGTAGTAGGCGTGGGCGAGCGTCGCCCGGTCTTCCGCGCGCTCGGCCTCGCGCACGGCGCTCTCCAGCAGGGGCAGCGCCTGGCGGTGCTTGCCGCCGTGCAGTCGTGCGGCGCCCTGGGAGAGCACCAGGCGGGCCCGCACCGAGGTCGCCTCCCGCGAGCGATGCCCGCCCAGCGCATTGAGGCCGCGGCGGTAATACCGAAGCGCCTGCGCCAGGGTCGCCGCGTCCTCGCGCAGCCGGCCTTCCTTGAGGAACAACTCCGCCTCGGCCACCGGGTCGCCCGCGACGAGCTTGCGCGCCTTGGCATAGGCCTTGCGGGCGTCGTCGTAGGAGCCCGCCAGCTCGGCCGCGTCGCCGAGCAGGGTGGTGATCCGGGCCAGCTCCGCCGGCTCGACCGACTTGACCCAGCGGGCGGCCGCCGCCGCCGTGCCCAGGAAGCCCGCGGCCTCGCGCGGCGCCGCCTGCTGGAGCGCGCGCTCGCCGGCCAGGCGGCCGTAGTGCCAGGTCTCCGGCCACTGGCGCGCGGCGCCGAAATGGATCGCCAGGATCTCGTCGACCTCCTCGCCGCCGCGACGGCGGATCGTCTCGCCCGCCCGCGCGTGCAGCTCGCGCCGGCGGCGGAAGGGCAGCGCCGCGTAGGCCGCGTCGTGCAGCAGCGCGTGCGAGAAGCGGACCGCACCCGGCCGGACCGGCACCAGGAAATCCGAGAGCCGGCGCACCGTGGTCGCCACCGCTCCTGCGTCCGCGTCGGAGATCTCGCCGAGGAGGTCGAGCGCGACCTCGTTGCCGAGCACCGACGCCTCGCGCAGCAGCCGCCGGTCGCCGCGCGGCAGGGTGTCCATGCGGGCGTTCATCAGCGCCTCGACCGAGTCGGGCAGCTCGCCGACGGCGCCACCCGCCTGCGCCGCCGCGGTCAGCTCGCCCAGCAGCAGCGGGTTGCCGTGGGCGCGCTCGATCAGCTCCTCGCGGACCGCGGCGGGCAGCGTCGCCGTCGCCTCGCTCTGCGGCGTCAGCAGCTCGCGAACGGCCTCCGGGTCGAGCGGCTCGAGCTCGATCGTCTCGAGGTCCTCGACGCCGGCGAGCTCGCTGGGCCCCGGGCGCCGGGTGAGCAGCGCGATGTAGCCCGCGGCGTCCCCGGCGTCGGGCGAGTACTGGTCGCGCGTCTGCCCGAGCAGATAGCCGAGCAGCCCGATCGACGCTCCGTCGAGCCAGTGCGCGTCCTCGACCAGGACCAGCATCGGCTGCGGCGGCAGGGCGACGTCGAGCAGGCGCCCGAGGGCGCCGGCCATTCGCGCCTGCGCGAACTCGGGGTCGAGCGCCTCGGTCGCCTTCGTCGGCTCGTACTCGACTCCGAACGCGACGCCGATCAGCGGCAGCCAGGGCTCGAGCCGCGGGTCGAGTTCCAGGACGCGCTCGGCCAGCTCCTCGGCGAGATCGGCGTCCTCCGGCAGGTCCGGGACCACCGCGGCGCGCAGGCCGCGGCGCATCGCCAGGTACGGGGTGCGCGCGGCATAGGGGCCGCCCTGGATCGGGAGCACGTTCATGCCGGCGGTCTCCTCGCGCACCGCCGCGACCAGCCGCGACTTCCCGATCCCCGGCTCGCCCACCAACTCGATCACCCGGCGCTTGCCGGCGCGGGCCGCCTCAAGGCCGTCGCGCAGCACGGTCAGCTCGCGCTCGCGGCCCACCAGCGGGGTCGCGGGCGGCGCCTCGGCGATCCGCTCGCCGCTGGCCGGCCCGATCGCCTCGGCCTGAACCAGCGCCGACTTGCCCTTCGCCTTGAACGGCTCGACCGGCGTGCGCTCGAAGTCGTCGCGCACGCGCTTGAGCACGGCGGGCGTCGCCAGGAGGCCGCCGGGTGGGGCGTTGCCCATCACCCGGGCCGCGAGGTTCACCGCGTCTCCCATCAGCGACCAGACCCGCCGCTCCGGCTCGCCGATGTCGGCGCTGAAGACCGGGCCGCGGTTGACCCCGGCGCGGACGGGCAGCGGCCAGTCACCGGCGACGATGTCACGCAGGGCGTGGAGCATGCGGTCGTCGTCGTCGGCCGAGGCGATCGGCGCGCCGGCGCTGAGGATCAGCTTGCCGCCGTCTGTGTCGACGTCCGAGGAGACGAAGGCGATGCCCCAGTCACGGCAGGCCGCTGCAGTCGCGCCGACGATCTGGTCGAGCGCCTCCGCGAGCGCCTCGGCGCCCGCCTCTGCCAGCAGCGCGTCAGAGCCCTTGAACTGGACGAAGGCGACGGTCACCGTTCGGTGCTCGCCCAGGTCGGGCTCGTGCTCGCGCATGTGCGGGGCCAGGCCCAGGCTGGGATCGGCCCCCGGGCGCGGGGTGCTCCCCTCGGCGGCGTCGGTCGGCGGCCGCTCGGCCAGGAGCTCGCCGGGCCGGTCGCCGGCATCGCCCCGGCACGCAGCCGGGAGCGCGGCGGCCGTGGCAGGGTTGAGCATCACCTCGCCCGCGGTCGCCCGGCCCTCGCAGGCCACCACCGCGCTCGCCAGCGGTCCGGCGGCGATCAGGTCGCGGGGGTCGCGGCCCGCGAGGAACAAGTGCGCGGTCCCGGACGCGACTCCCACCGTCATCTGCAGCCGGTTCACGGCGCTCGGCGCCCCGGGCACGCGCAGCGTCGCCAGCGCCTCCTGCATGCCGAGCGCCGCAGAAGCACCCCGCGCTTCGTGGCCCGGGCCCGCGAACATCGCCAGCACCGCGTCGCCGCCGAACTTCAGGATCTCGCCGCCCTCGGCACGAATCGCAGCCCGCATCGCGATGAAGACGGCGCTGATCGCGTCGGTCAACGTCTCGGAGCCGACCCGCCCGCGGCGGGCCAGGCGCTCGCCCAGCGCCGTGAACCCGGAGACGTCGCCGAACACGTACGTCGCCTCGAGCTCACGCCAGGCGCGGTCCGGCTCGGTGTCGAGCCAGATCAGATGGGTCGGTGCGAGGTAGCCGGCCAGCTCGTGCACCGAGCCAGTTTCAGCCCCCGCCGAACCCCCAGGCGAGCGTGTGGGAATCGCCACGAGCGAATGATCGCCGAAAAGTTAATTCGGCGGTGAGGCGGGCAGGCGAACAGAAGCGGGTGCGGATCTTCCACGTACCCGCTTCAAGCACGAAAAGGAGGTCGCAATGACCACACAGACGAAGGCAGATCGCGAGGAAGCGGCGCAGAAGGGCGCTGCAACCCGCAGGCGAAACGAGACTCGCGACAGCTCGCGAGAGGCTGGACGCAAGGCCGCGGCGACGCGCCACCAGAAGGACGCAATCAAGGCCGCCAAGCAGGCCCGCAAGGACGTGGAGCGGGCGTTCTCGAGCCTCGGATCCGCGGCCAAGTCGAGCCGCGATGCATCGATCCTCGCCGGCAAGTCGGTCGCGACCAGGGTCGGAGTCGGCCCAAGCGACTGAACCCCGCCGCGCGCCGAGCGTCGATTTAGGTCGCCTGGAGCGACCAAACTCGACGCTCGGTGTCGTTGGCGGTGCTGGTTAGGCGGCGCTGCGGAAGCCGGCGAGCGCGCCGTCGGCCGAGAGGCGGCGCAGGGCGCTGGCCTCGAGCTTCTGGGCGTTCTTCTGGGTGACACCCAGGTCGCGGGCGACGTCGCGGATCGACTTGGCGGGACGTCCGCCGGTGCCGAACCGGCCGCGAATCACCTCGGCCTCGAGGTCGGGCAGCTTCGAGAGCGCCGTCTCGACCGCGTTCTCCTGCTCGCGCTCGAGCACCTCGTCCTCGAGATCGGCCGTGGCCTCGGCCCGCAGCTCGCCCAGGGTCGTGTCGCCGTCGTCACCGATCGGCTGATCGAGGCTGGACGTGACGCGGGTCAGGTCGCGGGTAGCCATGACCTCGTCGAGCGGCAGCTTCGCGCGGTCGGCAACCTCTTCGTCGGTGGGATCGCGATCGAACTCGATCGCGAGCTCGGCCGAGATCCGGTTGACCGTGCGCTCGCGCTGCGCGACGTGGGCAGGGATCCGCACCGCGCGCCCCGTGTTGTCGAGGCCGCGCTGGATCGACTGCTTGATCCACAGCACCGCGTAGGTCGAGAACTTGTAGCCGCGGCGCCAATCGAACTTCTCGGCGGCGCGGATCAGGCCCAGCATCGCCTCCTGGACCAGGTCGCCCATCGGCAGGCCGTGGCCCTGGTAGCGGCGGGCGAACTTGATCACCAGGCGCAGGTTCGAGTTGATCAGCTTCTCCTTGGCGGCGAGGTCGCCGGCCTCGATCCGCTTCGCAAGCTCGATCTCCTGGGGGCCGGTGAGCAGCGGGTACTTGGCCGCCTGGTTGAAGAACAGCTGGAGGCTGTCGGTGGTGTGCTCGGCAAGCTCGTGAGCGGCATCGCTGCGCCGGCGCGCGCGGGTGGCGGCGTTCTCTGCGGCGTGCTCGCCGCGAATTCGGTGAGTCTGGGTGTCGGAGCGCTGGCTTCCAGCGCCGTGCGTGCGGGGCATACGGTTCCTTCCGGGGTCAGTCATCTCTGCTTCAAAAAGTATAGCGAACTTTTGTTCGCGTTGCAACTACGCAAATCCGCTTGATCATGCGGATTCCGCGCCTTTTCTTACCCGTCGCAACTGACGGGGTCCTACGCAGCCTGCGGGCGGGTGCAAGCAATGCATCACAACGGATACCCGCCGTGGAGGGACCGAACAGAATAAAGACCCGAAACCCGAAAGTCAACCCTTCTCGGCCGGGATCAGGCGCCGACGCGCACCCGGGCGCCGAAGAAGTCCAGCATGTGCGGAAGCGGTTTCTCGGGGTTCAGGTGCGGTGAGCCGGGCTCGATGCCGCGTTCGAGGATCGCACGCACCGCGGTCCGGCCGACCAGCAACGCCAGCGCCGCGCCCGGACAGCCCTGCGGCCCGCGGCTGAAGTGGTTGAAGCCCGGATAGGCGCTCGCGTCGCCCTCGGTCCACTCCTCGGGCGCGAAGCGGTCGGCGAACTCGAGCCGTTCGCGGTCGCGATGACCGTAGGTGTTGCAGATCACGATCTGGGTGCCCTCCGGCACCTGGGAGCCGCCCCACTCGGTCGCGGCGATCGCGACGCGCGAGAGCATCGTGGTGGTCGGCCAGAGGCGCATCGCCTCGTGTAGGCAGGCGTCGAGGTAAGCGCCGCCGGCGTCCTGGAGCGCCCGCTCGCGCTGCCCTTCGTGGCTGGCGAGCGCCGCGAGCGCGCGCAGCGCGTTGATCGCCAGCGTGTCGCCGAGGGCGAACATCCAGTGCGTCACCTGCCCGGCGGGGTTGGTGTCCTGATCGGCGGGAGCGCGCGCGAACGACGCGGCCAGGCTGCCCTCCTCCGCGCGGTCGACGTAGGCCTGGATGCGCCGCTCGAACGCGGCCAGGTCATCGGCCGGCTCGCCGGGCATGCTGTTGGCACCGGACATCATGCGCTCGAGGGTCTCGGTCAGCGCCCAGTCGCCGCCCGCGGCGTCGCCGAGGATCAGGCGCCGGGTGATTCGCTGGATCGCGCGGTTCCATGGCTCCCAGCGAAGCTCGCCGTCCGCGTCGCGCACCGGACCGGCGATCAGGTCGCGCGTCTCCTCGCGCGTCACCTCCTCGACCCGATCGGTCGCCACCTCGCCCAGCACCGCCTCGGTGAAGCGCCGGCGGCTCTGCCACTCCGCCCCGCGCGAGATCGTCAGCGCGTCGGGTTGGAAGTGGACCATGCCCTTGCGCTTCGCGTCAGGGTCGGACGCGAACGGGTCCGGGGAGGAATCCAGGACGCGGCCGACTTCGGCGGGGTCGAGCACCAGCAGCGCGTCGTCGCGCGCGACCTTCACCCACACCGGCCGGCCCTCGTACGAGCGGTTCATCCCCTCCAGCAGGCCGACCGCGTGGCCGTCGACGTTGGCCCTGGTCGCGGCGCGCACCGCCTGCCGGCGCCGGCGGAAGATGCCCTGGAGCGCGTTCGGGACGACGACCGTTGCGTTGAACCGCGCGTTCTCGAACAGGCTCGCGCGGCCAAGCCCCCCGTTGGCTTCGGCGTCTTCGCTCAGAGGATGCGCTTCCAGGGCGCGAACGCGTTCTCGACGCCGTCGAGTGCCGGCGCCAGCTCCGGGTGGTGGCGCAACAGGACGTCCTTCATGTCCGACTCCTCGACCCAGCGCAAGCCCTCGGGCGTGTAGACGTCGGGCGAGTAGTCGTTGGTGAAGAACCGGTCCGAGCGCAGCCGGCGCGAGGCCATCAGGATGAAGATTCGGAACGCGGTGTCGGAGAAGCCGAAGCCCGGCGGCAGCGGTTCGGCCAGCATCCCGACCTGCAGGTCGACCCGGTCGATGTCGTCTGAGTAGACGTCGCGGATCTCCTCGACCAGCTTCGGGTCGTCCGAGAGGTCCTCGAACCTGGTGATCCGCTTTTTGCGCAGCTTCTCGCGGAAGTCGTTGTAGCGGGGGACGCCGCGCTCGCGGTCGCGGAGGATGTCGATCGTCCCGAGGTCGACCCGGTCGCCGTTCAGGCGCACGTGGTTCGACAGGCCCACCGGGTGGTTGCGCAGCGTGATCGCCCCCGGGTTCGCGATCCCGAACGAATAGAGCAGGTTCGACCAGCCGAACTTCTCGATCGTCGGGCGCGTGCCCTTGCCCTGGATCGGGTCGAAGTCGATCTCCTCGACGACCTCGCCGGTCTCGTGGTCGCGGATCTCGTAATCGTCGGGCAGCAGCGGGTGCAGGCGGTAGACGGAGATGAACTCCTCGGTGATCGCGTACGGGGCGGAGTGGTGCTCCTGGTCGGAGCCGACGATGCCGCCGATCATCTCGGTGCCCACGTGCCCGAACTTCTTGCGCACCCACTGCGGCAGGACCCCGTACCAGTTGGCGTGCATCGCGCGCTCCAGGACCGGGTTGGCGAGGATGCCCGGCGTCCACTCGACGGTGTGAATTTTGGCGCTGAGCGCCGAGTTCACGAGCCTCGCCGTGAGGAAGAGCTTCTCGTCGTCCCAGGTGGGATAGGAGCCCTTCAGGTGGTCGCAGATCGCGTTGTGCTCCTTGGCGAACAGCGTGTGCAGCAGTGAGAGGCCGATCCAGTAGTTGTCGGAGAAGCCGGTCAGGTCGACGCCGTTCAGCTTCTTCTCGGTCTCGTTCGGGAGCATCCCCTTCTTGATCGTCAGCTTGCCGTCCTTGCCGCTGCGCAGCTCACGGTTTCTCTCCTCGGTGGAGCCGTAGACCTGCGAGAGGTCCCACCAGTGGGTGACGGTGTTGATGAAGGTCGGCGGCAGCCCCGACTTGCCGGTGCGTGTGCGGTCCTCGACCGTCGCGCGGACGCGCATCGGCGTGCCCTCGGGCCACTCGTCGTTCTCATCGAGCTCGACGTCGATGTAGGTGTCGGGCGCGTTCTCGCCGTGCCCGAACCAGTCGTGGTTTTGGAACTGGATCCAGCACGCTGCGAGCACGTTCAGGGTTGCCGCCGGCTTGAACTCGTCGCGCAGGAGCAGGCGGTTTGCGACCTCGCGCGGGTTCGGCTCCATCCGCTGCGGAAGCGGCTCCGGCTCGGTCGCGTCGGTCGGCGCGTTGCGCCCGAAGCGCGTGCCGGCCCGGCCCATGTCGGGGTCGAGCGGATCCTGGAGCGAGCCGTCGTAGGTGCGATGGTCGGGCAGGCTCTCGAGGGTGGGCGGCGCGTCGCCGTTTGCCGGCGCCCGAGTATCGAACAGGTTCGACTCGCGCAGGTCGTCGCGCAGGCCACGCAGGTTCAACAGGCCCAGCGGCGTCGGCAGGTTCCACCAGTCGGTCACCCGGTTGACCTGGCGGAACACGGTCGAGTTGACCTTGCCAAAGCCCTTCTCGATCGTGCCCAGGACGTCCATCAGAGAGCCTCCCCGTCGCGTACCCGCGTGCCCTAGCTGCGCAGGGCGAAGAAGCCGATGTTCGAGTAGCCGCCGCCGCGCCGGTAGAGGATCTTGCCGAGGTTGGCGCCGGGCACGATCTCGACCAGCTCGTCGCGGATCGACTTGATGATCAGCCCCGGGTTGTCGTCGACCGGCGCGTAGTCGATCACCAGGACCTCGGTGTCCGGGTCCAGCTCGCCGGGCTCGACCCGGGTCTCGAAGTCGAACGCGAGGCGCTCGCCGTCGGACCCCTGCTTGGTGCCGTAGAGCGGCCACAGCAGCTTCGCGACCCAGCGGGTCTCGCCGGTCAGGCGGTTGTTGCCCCGCCCCGCTGCGGCGTCGAAGCTCTTGCCCTGCCACGGCATCCAAAGCGACGTGATCGCACCGGCGACCTTGTCGACGAGCGGCTGGATCAGCGGGGCGACGAGGATGCCCTCGGTCGCGCCGTCGAGGCCCTTCGGCGCCTTGCCGAGCGCGAACAGCTCGTCGAGCTCCGCCTCGGCGCCTTGGCGGTCGGAGCCGGCGCGGTCGCCCAGCTCCTCGATCCAGGCCCAGGCCTGGCGCGCGGCGTCGTCGACGTCGGTCGCGGCCAGCTCGCGCAGCTCGGCGACGCGGCCTGCGACATCCGACGTCGGCGTCTTCTCAGCGGTGGTGCTCATTCAGTTTCTCCCTCTACGTGTTGTAAGTCCTGTCCCACGGCAACCCTATGCCGCGCCGCATCGCTCTGCAACCAGCGGTCGGCGATCCGGGCGCAGCGCCGGCCCTCGGCGATCGCGGTGACGATCAGCGACTGGCCGACTCGCGCGTCGCCGCAGGCGAAGACGCCGGGCTCCGAGCTGGCGAACAGCGGCGCCGCGACGTTGCCGCGGGTGTCGAGCTCGACGCCGAGCCCATCCAGGAGGCCCGCGCGCTCGGGGCCGGTGAAGCCGACCGCGATCAGGACCAGATCGGCCGGCATCGTGAAGTCCGAGTCGGCGACCGGCTCGAGCGTCCGCGAGGACGAGCCCGTGACCAGGCGGCCGACCAGCTCGCGCACATGTCCGTTCTCGTCGCCGCGCAGCTGGGTGACCTGCGTGCCGAACCGGCGCTCGCCGCCCTCGTCCAGCGCGTAGGTGGTGACCGAGCGCTTCAGCGGCATCGGCCACGGCGTCTCGTCGTAGCGACCGCCGATCGGGATCTCCGGATAGACGTCGAGCAGGATGGCGGACTTCGCGCCCTCGCGGTTCGCGTTGGAGATGCAGTCCATCCCGGTGTCGCCGCCGCCGATCACGACCACGTCCTTGCCCTCGGCGACGATCGGCACCTCGGGCTCGGGCGGCGTCGGGCCGTCCGTGATCGTGGCGACGTAACGGTTCCTGATGTAGAGGTAGTCCATCGCCATGTGGACGCCGTCGAGCTCGCGGCCCGGCACTTCGAGCTCGCGCTCGACGCGCGCGCCGGTGGCGATCACCAGCGCGTCGTGGCGGCCCCGGAGCTCGTCGACCGATGGCCCGCCGGCGCCGCCCGCGTCGACGCCGTAGGAGAACCGGATCCCCTCCATCTCGAGCAACCCCACCCGTCGGTCGATCATCCACTTCTCGAGCTTGGCGTCCGGCACCCCGAAGCGCATCAGCCCGCCGGGCGCCTCGTCGCGCTCGTAGACCGTGACCTCGTGGCCGACCTGGTTCAGCTCGGCCGCCGCCGCCAGTCCCGCGGGGCCCGAACCGATCACGCCGATCGTCTGACCGGTCCGAGTCTCGGGCGGCTCCGGCTTGATCCAGCCCTCCTCCCAGGCGTTTTCGACGATCGCGATCTCGATCTGCTTGATCGTCACCGGGTCGTCGTTGATGTCGAGCACGCAGGCCGACTCGCATGGGGCCGGGCAGATCAGCCCGGTGAACTCGGGGAAGTTGTTGGTGGCGTGGAGCTGGTCGATCGCCTCGTGCCAGCGGCCGGTGCGCACCAGGTCGTTCCAGTCGGGGATCAGGTTGCCGAGCGGGCAGGCGTTGTTGCAAAACGGCACCCCGCAGCCCATGCAGCGGCTGGCCTGGCGCTTGAGCTCGGGCTCGGGCAGGATCCTGTAGATCTCGCCGTAGTCGCCCACCCGCTCGGCGGGGTCGCGCTCGGGCGGCGTCGCACTCGGGACGGTGATGAACCCGCGGGGATCGGGCATATCAATCCCTTACCAGGGGGGCAAACATGGTTTCGCGCCTAACGTCGCTCATCAGATCTATGCCGTGACCCCGACCGTTGCGAGCTTGGCGCGTTCCTCGATCGCCCGCTTGTACTCGCGCGGCATCACCTTGACGAAGCGCTCCGGCCCCTCGCCGGGGCTGGCGAGGATCCGCTCCGCGACGGACGATCCGGTGCGGCGATGGTGCTCCAGCAGCAGCTCGCGCAGCTCCACCCGGTCCTCGGCCTCGAGCCGCTCCAGGTCCACCAGGTCGTGGTTGCAGCGCTCGGCGAAGGTCTCGTCGGGGTCGTGCACATAGGCGACGCCGCCGGTCATCCCGGCCGCGAAGTTGTGGCCGGTCGGGCCGATCACGATCACGCAGCCGCCGGTCATGTACTCGCAGCCGTGGTCGCCGACGCCCTCGACCACCGCTCGGGCGCCCGAGTTGCGGACCGCGAAGCGCTCGCCGGCGCGGCCGCGGAAGAACGCGCGCCCGGCCGTCGCGCCGTAGAGCGCTACGTTGCCGATGATCACGTTCTCCTCCGGCGCGTAGGTCGCCTCGTCGGGCGGGCGGATCGCGAGGATCCCGCCCGAGAGGCCCTTGCCGACGTAGTCGTTGGCCTCGCCGCGCAGGTCGATCGAGACGCCGGCGGCGAGCCAGGCTCCGAGGCTCTGTCCGGCCGAGCCGTTGAGGCGCAGGTCGATGGTGTCGTCGGGCAGTCCGGCGGGCCCGTGCGCGGTGACGACCTCGTGCGAGACGACGCCGCCGATCGCCCGGTGGAGGTTGAAGATCGCGCGCTCGATCCTGATCCGCTCCCCGGAGCGGATCGCGCCGCGCGCCTCGTCGGCGAGGCCGAGTGGGTCGAGCTCCTCGCGCTCCGGGACGGCGGCCGGGTCGTGGCGCGGGAGCTCGCCCGGCTCGCAGGAGTTGGTCAAGAGATCGGAGAGATCCACGCCGTGGGACTTCCAGTGCGCCAGCGCCTCGCCCGCCTCTAGGACGTCGACCCGACCGACCAGCTCCTCGACGCTGGCGACGCCCAGCTCGGCCAGCAGCTCGCGGACCTCCTCGGCGACCATCAGCAGGTAGTTGACGACGTGTTCGGGCTTTCCGGTGAAGCGGCGGCGCAGCTCCGGGTCCTGGCTGGCGACCCCCACCGGACAGGTGTTGAGGTGGCAGACCCGCATCATGATGCAGCCGGTGACGATCAGCGGGGCGGTCGAGAACCCGTACTCGTCGGCCCCGAGGAGCGCCGCCACCAGGACGTCGCGGCCGGTCCGCATCTGGCCGTCGATCTGGAGGATCACGCGCGAGCGCAGGTCGTTCTCCAACAGGGTCTGCTGCGTCTCGGCCAGGCCGATCTCCCACGGCACGCCGGCCGATTGGATCGATGACAGCGGTGAGGCGCCGGTGCCGCCGTCGTGGCCCGCGATGACCACGTGGTCGGCCCCCGCCTTGACGACGCCCGCCGCGACCGTGCCGACCCCGACCTCGGACGCGAGCTTGACCGATACCGTCGCCTTCGGGTTCGAGGTCCGCAGGTCGTAGATCAGCTGCTTCAGATCCTCGATCGAGTAGATGTCGTGGTGCGGCGGCGGCGAGATCAGCTCGACGCCCGGCGTCGAGTAGCGGAGCTGGGCGATGTACTCGCCGACCTTGGCGCCGGGCAGCTGGCCGCCCTCGCCGGGCTTCGCGCCCTGCGCGATCTTGATCTGGATCTGCTCGGCGTTCGCCAGATAGTGCGCGGTCACGCCGAAGCGGCCCGAGGCGACCTGCTTGATCGCGGAGCGCCGCCAGTCGCCGTTTCGCTCCGGCTTGTAGCGCCGCGGGTCCTCGCCGCCCTCACCGGAGTTCGACCGGGCGCCGATCCGGTTCATCGCGATCGCCAGGGTCTCGTGCGCCTCGGGCGAGAGCGCGCCGAGGCTCATCGCCCCGGTGGCGAACCGTTTGACGATCGCCTCCACGGGCTGGACCTCGTCGATAGGGATCGGCGGCCCCTGCTTGCGCATCCGCAGCAGGCCGCGGATCAGGCCGTGCTGGGCGTTCTCCTCGTTGACCCGCTCGGAGAACGCGGTGTAGTGGACGGCGCCCTCGCCGTTGCCCTGCGCGGCCCGCTGCAGGCTGGAGATGGTCTCCGGATCCCACATGTGGCGCTCGCCGTCGCGGCGCCAGGCGTAGACGCCGCCCTGCGGCAACAGATCGTCGTGGGCCGCCGGCAGCAGCGCCTTCTCGACGTGGTCGGCGCGGCTCAGGCCGTGCGATTCCGGGTAGGCGCGGGCATGGCGCGCCAGCGCCTCCTGCGCGAGCCCCTCGATCCCGACGCCGCCGATCGTCGACGAGGTGCCGGTGAAGTGCAGGTCGACCAGGTCGCGGTCGAGGCCGACCGCCTCGAAGATCTGCGCCGCGTTGTAGGAGGAGATCGTCGAGATTCCCATCTTCGAGAGCACCTTCAAGAGGCCGGTGCCCAGCGCCTGGACGGCGCGCGTGCGAACCGTGTCCGGAGCCAGCCCGTCGAGCTCGTGCAGGTCAGCCATCTCGGCGACGGTGTCCAGCATCACGTACGGGTTGACGGCGCTCGCGCCGTAGCCGATCAGGGCTGCGACGTGGTGGACCTCGCGCGGCTCGCCGCTCTCCACCGCCAGGCCGGCGCGGACCCGGTCGCCGGTGCGGACCAGGTGCTGGTGCACCGCCGAGGTCGCGAGCAGCGAGGGGATCGCGGCGTGCTCCGAGTCGAGCGGACGGTCCGACAGCAGGATGATGTTGGCGCCGGACCGGATTGCCACGGAGGCGTCGTCGCAGAGGCGATCGACGGCTGCCCGCATGCCGTCGGGCCCCTCGGTGATCGGCCAGGTCATTTCCAGCACCTCGGCGCGCAGGCCGCCCCAGTCGAGGGCCCGCAGCACCGCCGTCTCCTCGTTGGAGAGGACCGGCTGCTCGAGCAGGAGCTGCGGCGACGTCAGGACCCCCTGTTCGAGCAGGTTCTCCTCCGGGCCGAGGCCGGTGCGGAGGCTCATCACCACGTACTCGCGCACGGGGTCGATCGCGGGGTTGGTGACCTGTGCGAAGCGCTGCTTGAAGTAGGTGAACAGGCTGGGAGCGTTCTCGGAGAACAGCGACAGGGCGACGTCGTTGCCCATCGAGCCGGTCGGCTCCTTCGCGTCGCGCGCCATCGGGGCCAGCACCACGCGCAGGTCCTCCTGCGAGTAGCCGAACGCCTTCTGCGCCTCGCGCAGCTCATCCGCGGACGGCTCGCGCAGCGGCGGGACCCCGTCGCGCGGGACGTCGTTCATGTGGACCGTGCGCTCCCTGTCCCACTCGCCCCACGGTGCCAGCGTCGCCACCTCCTGCTCGGCGCCGCCGTCGTCCAGCACGATGCCGCGCTCGAGGTCGACGCAGAACATGTGCCCCGGCCCGAGGCGGCCCTTGCGCGCGATCTCCTCTTCGGGGACCTGGAACGAGCCGGCCTCCGAGGACACCCCGACCCACCCGTCGTGGGTGATCACCCAGCGCCCGGGGCGCAGGCCGTTGCGGTCCAGGGTGGCGCCCACGAGGCGGCCGTCGGTGAACACGATTGCCGCCGGGCCGTCCCAGGGCTCGATCAGCCGCGAGTGGTAGTGGTAGAAGCCCTCGAGCTCGGGCGAGACGGCGCCCTTGCGGTTCTCGTGCGCTCGCGGGATCATCATCATCGCCGCGTGCGGGAGCGAGCGGCCGGCGAGGCAGAGCAGCTCGAAGACGTGGTCGAAGGCCAGCGAGTCGGACGTGCCGGGCGCGACCAGCGGCAGGCAGCGCTCGAGGTCCTCGCCGAACAGCGGCGACTCGAGGATTGCCTCGCGCGCCTGCATCCAGTTGATGTTCCCGGCGAGCGTGTTGATCTCGCCGTTGTGGGCGCTCATCCGGTGCGGGTGCGCGAGCGCCCAGCTCGGGAAGGTATTCGTGGAGAAGCGCGAGTGGACGATCGCCAGAGCGCTGGTCAGCGCCGGGTCGCGAAGGTCGGCGTAGAAGTCCGAGAGCTGGGGGGCGGTGAGCATCCCCTTGTAGACGACGGTGCGGGAGGAGAGCGACGGGAGTGAGATCTCGCCGGTCCGCAGCTCCGTCACCCGGCGGATCACGAACAGCCTGCGCTCGAAGGCGTCCTGGTCGATGGTGCCCGGGCCGCGGCCGATCAGCAGGTGGCGGACGACCGGCATCACGCTGCGCGCGGTGGTGCCGCAGCGATCCGGGTCGGTCGGGATGTCGCGCCAGCCGAGCGCCAGCTGGCCCTCCTCGGCGATCGTGCTCTCCAGCTCCTGCTCCAGCGCCGCGCGCCGGCTGTCGTCGTTTGGCAGGAAGCAGACGGCCAGGGCGACCTCGCCGGGCGGCGGGACCTGGGAGGCGTCGAGCCCGAAGTCGCGCGCGTGCGCCCGGAGGAACTCGTGTGGGAGCTGGATCAGGATCCCGGCGCCGTCGCCGGTCTCCGGGTCGGCGCCGGCAGCGCCGCGGTGCTCGAGGTGGTCCAGGGTCGCGAGCGAACGCTCGATGACCTCGTGCAGGGGCTTGCCGTCGAGCCGGGCAAGGCAGGCGACGCCACACCCATCGTGCTCATGGGCAGGGTCGTAGAGGCCGGCGGCCCGGGGCGACGCGTGCCTCGGACCCACCGTGGCGGGGCGGCGGTCCACGCGTGGATTTTAGGGGCAACCGAAGGCGTCCGCTGATTTAGCGCCCTTCAGTCACGGGTAATAGGGTCCGCGCAAGAGCCCCGACGGAAGGTGCAGTCATGGAGGAGAGCCAGTTCTCCGAGCAAGAGGAGCAGCAGGAGGACGAGCCGGACGCCGCGTCCGAAGCCGAGGAATTCAGCGCCGAGGCTGAGTCCGACGCGTCGGCCGAGGAGGTCGAAGAGAAGTTCGGTTCGGGCGAGGAGGAAGCGGACGCCGACCCGATCTAGTCGCCATCGACCGGCATCCGCACCGGTTCGATCGAGTCAGCCAGGCCGCGGTCGTTCACCTCGACGACCACGGCGTTGACCCAAAGGTCGTCCTCGGCCGTCTCGAAGCGCTGCGGCATCTGCGTCCGGAAGCCCTCGAGCGCCTGCTCCCAGCGGACGCCGAGCACGCTGGCGCGCGAGCCGGTCATCCCGACGTCGCTGATATAGGCGGTGCCCTGCGGAAGGACGCGGGCGTCGGCCGTAGGAACGTGCGTGTGGGTGCCGAGGACCGCGGCGGCGCGGCCGTCCAGATGCCAGCCCATCCCGACCTTCTCGCTGGTCACCTCGGCGTGGAAGTCGACGACGAAGGCGTCCGCCTGGGAGGAGAGGCGCTCGAGCAGCGAGTCGGCCTCGGCGAAGGGCGAGCGCGCCGCCCGGAGCTGGAGCATCCCGATCAGGTTGATCACGCAGACCCGCATCCCGCCGGCTTCGACGATGGTGTGGCCCTTGCCGGGGCTGCCCGCCATGAAGTTCGCGGGCCGGATCACCCGTTCGGCCTCGTCCAGGTAGTCGTACGCCTCACGGCGGCGGTACGCGTGGTTGCCGAGCGTGATCACGTCGAAGCCCATCGAGAACAGGTCCTTGCCGGTGCGCTCGGTGATCCCGAGGCCGCCGGCGGAGTTCTCGCCGTTCACGATCGCCAGGTCGGGCTGATAGCGCTCGCGCAGTTCCGGGATCGCGCGGGCGAGCCCCACCCGGCCGGGCTTTCCGACCACGTCGGCGACGAACAGCAACCTCACTGCCCGGGGAGGCTACTCAGCCCTTCGTCTGCCAGCCGGGCCGCGGGGGCCGCGCCTCGAACCGCGCGACCCAGCGCTTGTCCTCCGGTTCCAGCCGCAGGCCCTTGGCGACCTCGAACCCGAAGGCGAGGACGCGCTCGGGCGGCAGCTCGCCCGGCGCGCGCCAGCCGATCACCCAGCCGACGTCGGCCATCAGCTGCCAGCCGGTCGGTGTCGTCACGCCGCGCTCGCCCAGGGTCGGGATCAGCTCACGGCCAGGCTCGAAGCCGGTGGTCGTGACGATCAGGTTCAGCACCTTCGGCTCGATCCCGAGGTCGACGCTCACGTCCGGCTTGCCGCCGGCCGGCTTGGCCGAGATCCAGCGGTAGTTCCTGCTCATCCGCTCGAACCGCCCGGGCTTTGCCGTCAGTTTCTCAAACAGCGGGTCGAGCGCGCCCAGGTCGTTCGCCATGAACTCGGTGCCCTTGCTCCTGGCCATTCGGTGGACGCTAGCGTTCGGCGCCCGTGATCGAGGTTCGCGACGTCTCGCATGCATTTGATGGCCGGCCCGCGTTGCGGGGCGTCTCCTTCGACGCGCAGGCCGGCGAGCTGCTGGCGGTGATCGGCCCGAACGGCGCCGGCAAGACCACCTTGCTCAGCATCCTGGCCGGCATCCGCGAGGCCGACGAGGGCTCGATCCAGATTCCGGGCAAGGTCGGCTGGGTACCCCAGCAGGCGGCGCTCTACCGCCGGCTCACGGTCGACGAGAACCTGCGGCTGTTCGCGCGGCTCGAGGAGGTCGCCGACGTGGACACGGCGGTCGAGCGGATGCTCGAGCAGACCGGCCTGCGCGATCGCCGCGACGACCAGGTCGCCACTCTTTCGGGCGGCAACCAGCAGCGGGTCAACATCGCGATCGGGCTGCTATCGGCGCCCGCGGTGCTGCTTCTCGACGAGCCCTCGACCGGCCTCGACCCGCGCCAGCGCGAGCGGCTCTGGGAGTTCGTCCTCGGGCTGGCGGGCGGCGGCACGACGGTGATCTACACGACCCACCATCTGGTCGAGGCCGAGCGCTACGGCAACCGCCTGCTGGTTCTCGCCGATGGCGAGGACGTGTTCGACGGGACCGCCGGCGAGCTGCACGCCGCGGTCCCGGATTCCGACGGCCGCGACTTCGAGGCGGCGTTCGTCGCCTTCCTAAGGGAACGCGGCCACTAGATGCGCTGGCTGCTCCTCAAGGACCTGCAGATCCTCCGGCGCTCACCGCTGGTGGTGGCGCTGCTGATCGCCTATCCGGTCGCGATCGGCGTCCTGATCGGGTTCGCGCTCTCGGGCGACGAGGGCAAGCCGAAGGTCGCGTTCGTGAACGAGGTGGAGGAGGACGACGCCTTCGACCTCGGCACCGGCGAGGGGGAGTTCGGCGCCGCGCAGGCGCGCGCCGAGCTCTGTAAGCGGGTCGACTGCGTCGATGTCGATTCGCGCGCCGAGGCGGAGGACAAGGTCAGGGAGGGCGAGGTGCTCGGCGCGCTGGTGCTGCCTCCGGAGCTGCTCGACCAGCTGCGATCCCTGACCAGTCTGAACCCCGAGCAGCCGGTTGTCGAGGTGCTGGTCAACGAGGACGATCCGGTCAAGGCCCAGCTCGTCGACGACCGGATCTCGGCGCTGGTCACCGAGGCGAACCTGATCCTCTCGCAGCGGATCTCCGGCCAGGCCGCCGACTACATCGACCTGCTGATCGAGGGCGGGACCTTCTCGATTCCGCTGATCGGCGACCAGATCAACATCCTCGGGCTCGCCCGGGCGGACGAGATCCTGACCCGGATCGAGCGCACGCTGGAGCCGGGCCCCGCCCGCGACGCGCTGGCCGAGGTCGCCGAGTTCGCCGAGCTCGCACAGGAGAACCTGGACTTCGCGCTGCCGCTGCTAGGCGCGGTGGCGCAGCCGATCGAGGTCGAGAAGGTCGTCGTCTCCGAGGCCACGGCCTCGCTCGATTCGTTCGCGATCGCCGTCGCCGTGACGGTGACGCTGATGTTCGTCACGGTGCTGCTGGTTGCGGGCTCGCTGGCGCTCGAGCGCGAGGAGAACGCGTTCACCCGGATCACCCGCGGCGCGGTCGGCCCCGGCGGCCTGCTGGCCGAGAAGCTCGCGCTCGGCGTCGTCGCGTCGCTGGCGGTCACGCTGTTGCTGCTGCTCGCGCTGACGCCGTTCGTCCCCATCGCCTGGGAGCGAATCGCGCTGATCGTGGCGGCGATCCTGGCCGGTGGCGCCGCCTTCGCCGCGTTCGGTGCGGCGATCGGCTCCGCGGCGCGCGAGGTCCGCGCCAGCTCGCTGCTGGCGTTCATGGTCTCGCTGCCGGTCGCGTTCCTGTCGCTCGTCCCCAGCGGCACGGTCGCGGCCTGGGTGTTCGACGCGCTGCAGGTCTTCCGGGCGCTGTTCCCGTTCCACCCGGCGCTCGACGCGATGCAGTCGGGGCTCGACGCCTCGGCGCCGGGCATCGCCGAGCCGCTCGTGCACCTCGCGGTCCTGGTCGCCGCGTATGCGCTGCTCGCGCGGCTTGCGCTGCGCCGCTTCGCGACCTAGGATCGCGCCGGTTGGCAGGCAACTCAGGGACTCGCCGTAGAATCCCGCGGGTGAGCTTTCCCGCCACGCGCATGCGTCGCATGCGCTCAACGAAGGCGCTGCGAGACCTCGTTCGCGAGACCGAGCTCTCCCCGCGCCACCTGATCCAGCCGCTGTTCGTCGTCGCGCAGCAGGACGTCCGCGCGCCGATCGAGTCGATGCCCGGGGTCGACCGGCTCTCGATCAACGAGCTCGTGGAGGAGGCCGGCGCCGTCGAGGCCGCCGGCGTCCCTGGCGTGATCCTGTTCGGCATTCCCGACGCGAAGGACGAGGTCGGCTCCGGCGCCTACGACGACGAGGGCGTCGTCCAGCTGGCGGTGCAGGCGATCAAGGAGGCGCACCCGGACCTGACCGTTATCACCGACGTCTGCCTGTGCGAGTACACGTCGCACGGCCACTGCGGCTTCGTCCGCGACGGCGTGGTCGACAACGACGTGACGCTGGAGCTGCTCGCCAAGACCGCGATCTCCCACGTCGAGGCGGGTGCCGACGTGGTCGCCCCCAGCGACATGATGGACGGCCGCGTCGGGATGATCCGCCACCAGCTCGACGAGGAGGGCCACCCCAACGTGCCGATCATCGCCTATTCGGCGAAGTACGCGTCCGCCTTCTACGGCCCGTTCCGGGATGCGGTCGACTCGACTCCCGAGTTCGGCGACCGCCGCAGCTACCAGATGGATCCCGCCAACGTCGCCGAGGCCGTGCGCGAGGCGAAGCTGGACCTCGAGGAGGGCGCCGACGTCCTGATGGTCAAGCCGGCGGGGCCGTACCTCGACGTGATCCGCCGGATCAAGGACGAGCTGTTGGCGCCGGTCGCGGCCTACCAGGTCTCCGGTGAGTACTCGGCGATCAAGACCGCCGCCTTAAACGGCTGGATCGACGAGCGCGCGGCCGCGCTCGAGACGCTGACCGGCATCCGCCGCGCGGGCGCCGACCTGATCTTCACCTACTACGCGAAGGAGGCCGCGGCGTGGCTGGCGGAGTGAAGACGCCCCAGCCGAAGCTGCGATCGCGCAAGGGCGGCGCCGCGATCCCGCTGGACGAGATCGACAAGCGGCTGATGAACCTCCTGCAGTCGAGCTTTCCGCTCTCACCGGAGCCGTTCACCCCGATCGCCTCGCAGGCCGGCCTGTCCGTGGACGAGGCGCTCACCCGGACCCAGCGCCTGCTGGACGGCCGGATCATCCGTGAGATCACGCCGATCTTCGACACCCGCGCGCTGGGGTTCGACTCGATGCTGGTGGCGGCGAAGGTCGACGCCGAGAACCCGCACCGGGCGGCGAAGATCATCAACCAGCATCCCGGCGTCTCGCACAACTACCTGCGAACGCACGAGTTCAACCTCTGGTTCACGATCGCGACGCCGCCGGACTCGGAGCTCGGCCTGCAGGGCTCACTCGACGTCCTGCAGGAGCTGACCGGCGCCGAGTCGATTCGCCAGCTGCCGACCCTGAGGCTGTTCAAGATCAACATGAACCTGGAGATGGAGAAGGGCACCGAGGCGCTCGCCCAGGTCGCCGAGACGGCGACGCCGCGCGAGCTCGAACGCCAGCCGTACGACGACTTCGACATCGCCGTGATCCGGGCGCTCCAGGGCCCGATGGAGGCCATCGAGCGCCCCTACGAGGAGGCTGCCGCCGAGGTCGGACTGCCGGTCGGCGCCTTCCTCGAGCACCTCGAGGGAATGGTCGAGCGCAAGCTGTTGCGCCGCGTCGCCGCGATCCTCTACCACCGCCGTGCCGGCTTCTCGGCTAACGGCATGGGCGTCTGGAAGGTGCCCGACGATCAGATCGTCGAGGTCGGGGCGCGGATGGCGTCGGTCCGCGGGATCTCACACTGCTACGAGCGCCCCACCTACGAGGACTGGCCCTATTCGGTCTTCACGATGGCCCACGGGCGCTCGAAGCAGGAGTGCGACGCGATCCTCCAGTCGATCGCCGACGATCACGAACTCCACGGCTCAGACCGCGCGATCCTCTACTCCTCGACCGAGTTCAAGAAGATCCGCCTGCGCTACTTCACCGAGGACTACGCGCGGTGGGAAGCCGAGAACGCGTAACCGGCTCGGAGGCCATCTACGCGCGCGCGACCGGGCTGCTGCCGGGCGGCGTCAACTCGCCGGTCCGCGCGATGCGCTCGATCGGCCGCGAACACCCGATATTCATCGACCGGGGCGAGGGCTTCGAGCTGATCGACGTCGACGGCCACCGCTACGTGGACTGGGTCTGCTCGTGGGGGCCGTTGATCCTGGGCCACGCCGATCCGGATGTCGTCGCCGCGGTCCAGGCAGCGGCCGAGAAGGGAACGTCGTACGGGGCGCCGACCGAGGCCGAGGTCGACCTGGCGGCGGCGGTCTGCGACCGGTTCGAATCGGTCGAGATGGTGCGGATGACCTCGTCGGGCACCGAGGCGTCGATGAGCGCGGTACGGCTGGCGCGGGCCGCAACCGGACGCGACGCGATCGTGAAGTTCGCCGGCGCCTACCACGGGCACGTGGACGGGCTGCTGGCCGACGCCGGCTCGGGCCTGGCGACGCAGGGCATCCCGGCCAGTCCGGGGGTGACCGCTGCGCAGGCGGCCGACACCATCGTCGTCCCCTGGAACGACGCCGAGGCGCTGGCCGCGGCGCTCGAGAATCGCGAGGTGGCGGCGATCCTGGCCGAGCCGCTGCCGGCCAACATGGGCCTGGTCCCGGCGCAGCCCGGCTTCCTCGAGCGCCTGCGAGAGCTTGCCGACCAGCACGGCGCGCTGCTCGTCCTCGACGAGGTGATCAGCGGCTTTCGCGTTGCCCGCGGCGGCGCCCAGGAGCTGTTCGGGGTCCGGGCCGACCTGACCGTGATGGGCAAGGTGCTGGGCGGCGGGCTGCCGGCCGCCGCCTATGGGGGCCGGCGGGACCTGATGCAGATGATCTCCCCGGCCGGCGACGTCTACCAGGCGGGGACCCTGTCGGGGAACCCGCTGGCCGTCGCGGCCGGCCTCGCGACGCTCGAGCGTCTCGACGCGAGCGCCTACGACCGCCTCGGCGCGCTCACCGACCGGCTTGCGTCCGGGCTGCGCGAGGCGGCGGGCGAGCGCCCGGTCAGCGTCGTCTCGGCGCCGGGCTTGGTGACGCCGTTCTTCAGGGCCGAACCACCCCGCGACTTCGCCGGCGCGTCCGAATGCGACCTGGACGCGTACGGGCGCTTCGCCCGCGCCCTGCTCGACCGCGGCGTTTATCCGCCCGCGTCCCAGTTCGAGGCGTGGTTCGTCTCGCTGGCGCACGACGAGGCCGCGATCGAGCGAACCTGCGAGGCGGCCGCCGAGGCGCTCGCGCAAGCGCTCGGCTGATCGTGGACCAGGTCGTCCAAGTCATCGGCGCGCTGATGATCCTCGCCGGCTTCGCCGGACTCCAGCTCGGCCGGATCAGCGCCGTCTCGCGCACCTACCTGATGCTGAACCTGGTCGGTTCCCTGGTCCTCGCGGTACTCGCCCTGCACGAGCAGCAGTGGGGCTTCGTTCTGCTCGAGTCCGTCTGGGCCGTCGTTTCCGCCTGGAGCCTGGTCCAGGTACTGCGCGGCCGCCCGCCGGCGATCGCGCACTGAAATACGGTTGCGCGCCGATGCCCGCCGACGCTCTCCACGCCCTCGCCGCGCAGCTTCGCTCCGAGGACTCCGTCGTCTCGCCCTACGTGGTCGATCCCACGGTGCCGGCCGACCTGGGCGAGCTCGCCGCGTCGGGCCCGGCGGCGGCGGCCGACCCAGCCGCCTATGCGCTCGTGATCGAATCGGTCCGCGAGGGCTACCTGCTGCACTACGGCGAGCCCCGGGTGGTGGCCGGCGCCGACCCCGACCTGCGGCTGCTCGCCGGCGACTACCTCTACGCGCTCGGCCTCGAGCGACTTGCCGGGCTCGGCGACCTGCCCGCGGTGCGGGAGCTCTCCGACCTGATCTCGCTTGGCGCCCAGCTCAACGCCGAGGCTCCGGGCCCGCCGGCGCCCCGCGCAGTCGAGGCGCTGTGGCTGGCGAGCACGGCCGCGATCGCCGCCGGCGACGGCCCGGGGATGGACGAGGCGAAGTTCGCTCTGCGAGCCGGAAATCCCGGCGCCGAGGCCGCGTTGGAGGCCGCTGCCTCTGAGATTGCCGCCCGCGCGGGCATCGCTGAGGCGCTCGCCCGGGCCGCGATACAAATAGACTCCGGGTCAGTCCGAAGCACCTGAACTTGGCCGATCCAGCCGACATCCCAGACGGGCCCAGTGGCGGGAGCGGGCCCGTAGAGAAGCCCAAGCCCGCCGGCTACTACGAGGGCGAGTCGATGACGCGCCGCGGCGCCTTCATCATCGGCGGCCAGGCACTCGGCGGCATCGCGGGCATTGCCGTGCTGCTGCCGGTGGTCGGCTTCGCCGTCGCCCCGATCCTGGAGACGCCGGAGGAGACTTGGGTCGGCGTCGGCGACCCCGACGAGTTCAGCGCCGACACCTACAAGGCCGTGATCAAGACCGAGCGCAGCGGCATCGGCGAGGCCGGCAAGACGAGCGTCTATGTCCGAAAGGGGGCGGTGGACCTCGGCGAGGATCCGGCCAGCTACGTCGCGATGTCCACTCGCTGCGCCCATCTGGGGTGTCCGGTTCGCTTCGTCGCCGCCGCCGGGATCTTCAGCTGCCCCTGCCACGGCGGCGCCTATGACTTCGAGGGCAAGGTCATCGGCGGCCCGCCGGTGCGCCCGCTCGACCGCTTCCAGACGCGCGTCGAGGACGGCGAGGTGCAGATCGGCCCCCGCTACAGCGTCACCTCGGACCTCGAGCCCGTCCGGGCCCGCGACCCGGGCGAGTTCACCGGCGGCATCTGGGAGTACCTCTATCCGCCGCGGCCCTCGACGCCTCCGGCGCCATAGATCCGATGAGCGACGCAAGGCGCGAAACAAGGTTTGCCCCCCTGGTAAGGGGAATCTTTTGAAGCTCCCCGTTCCAAGCTTTCTCAAGAAGCCCGGCAAGCCGGGCGAGAACAACGGGTCGCCTAGCGGCGACGGCGCCAACCCGGCGATCGAGGCGCTGAAGGAAGCCCCGGTCGACCTGGTCGGCTGGGTGGACGAGCGGACCGGAGGCACCCCGTTTTTGACCGGGATGCTGTTCCGCAAGGTCCCGAAGGGCACCAACTGGTTCTACACGTTGGGCTCGGCGACGCTGTTCGCGTTCGTCGTGCAGGCGATCACCGGCGTCTTCCTGGCGATGTACTACACGCCATCGCCGACCGAGGCCTACGCCTCGATCACCCACCTGACCAACGACGTCTTCCTCGGCGAGTTCGTGCGCGGCATGCACAAGTGGGGCGCGACGGTGATGATCATCGTGATCTTCCTGCACATGGGCCGGACCTTCTTCTTTGGCGCGTACAAGTACCCGCGCGAGCTCAATTGGGTGATCGGCGTCGTCTTGATCGTCCTGACCCTGGTGATGGGCCTGACCGGCTACCTGCTGCCGTTCGACCAGCGCTCCTACTGGGCGACGATCGTCGCCATGAACATCAACGGCACGGGCCCGATCGTCGGCCCCTATCTGGCGGACTTCCTCCGCGCGGGCGCCGAGTTCGAGTCGACGACGCTGACCCGCTTCTACGCCCTGCACATGCTGCTCGTGCCCGGCGCGATCATCGCGATGATCGGCGCCCACCTCTACCTCGTCGTCAAGCTCGGCACGACGGCGCCACCGTGGATCCACGCCGAGACCAAGCCCAAGTCCCTGCGCGAGGAGAAGGTCTAGTGAGCGACGTTAGGCGCGAAACTAGGTTCGCCCCCCCGGTAGGGGAGGTTTTCTGATGGGGGAGGTGTCGCCATGAACTCCGCCGAGAAGGAGGCCTACCTCCGCGAATACGAGGTCCTGAAGAAGAAGGGCAAGCCGTTCTTCCCGTACGCGGTGGCGAAGGACTCGGCGATGTTCCTGATCGTCGTCGTCGTGATCATGGTGATGTCGCTGGTCCTGGGCGCCGAGCAGGGCCCGAAAGCCGACCCGACGACCACCACCTACACGCCCCGGCCCGAGTGGTACTTCTTCTTCCTGTTCGAGCTGCTGCGCGTGATCAAGCCGCCGGAGCTGACCCCGATCGCGACGATCGGCATCCCGACGCTCTGCCTGGTGCTGCTGCTTTTGCTGCCGTTTTATGACCGCAACCCGGAGCGCGACCCGCGCAAGCGCCCGGTCGCGACGATTGCCGGGATCATGACCATCGTCGCGATGGCCTACCTCACGTTCCTCGGCGCCGAGGCCGGCCCGCCGACGGAGATCGAGCTGGAAGTCCCGCCGCAGTACGAGGAAGGAGCGCTCGCGGTCGCGGGCCAGGGCTGCCTCACCTGCCACAAGATCGGCGAAAACGGCGGCACGCTGGGCCCCGACCTGACCGAAATCGGGTCGAAGCTGCCCGCCGCGGGGATCGAGCGGACCCTGCTGAATCCCTCGGGGATCATGCCCCCGTACACGGGGCTGCCCGAGGCGAAGCGTGAGGCGATGGTCGAGTACCTCGCCTCGCTGCGCTGACCGGCACGGCCGCCAAGCCCTCGCGCTCCGACGCCGAGTTCTCGACGCAGGTCCGGGGGATGTTCGACCGGATCGCGGGCGTCTACGACCTGATGAACACGGCGATGACCGCCGGCCTGCACCATGGCTGGCGCGAACGAGCCGCCGACCGGGCCGGGCTGTCGCCGGGCGACTCGGCCCTTGACCTCTGTTGCGGGACCGGTGACCTGGCGCTGGAGCTGCGCTCGCGGGTCGGCGCCACGGGACGGGTGGTCGGCGCGGACTTCTCCGAGCGCATGCTGGAGCTGGCGAACGCCAAGGCTGCCGATCGCGGGCTCGCGGACGTCACCTTCGAGTGGGCCGACGCCCTCGAGCTTCCGTACTCCGACGCGTCGTTCGACGCGGTGACGGTCGGCTTCGGGGTCCGCAACCTGGCCGACCTTGATCTGGGCGTCGGCGAGATGGCGCGCGTCCTGAAGCCCGGCGGGCGACTGGTGGTCCTCGAGATCACGCAGCCCCGCCGCCCGCCGCTGTCCACCTTCTTCTCGCTCTGGTTCGACCGGCTCGTTCCGGTCCTGGGCCGGGTCGCGGGCGACCCCGACGCCTACGCGTACCTGCCCGAGTCGGTGCGGAACTTCCCGCCGCCGGAGGGCCTGGCCGCGGTCATGGACCGCGCCGGATTCGAGGGCATCCGCTACACGATCCTTGCGGGCGGGATCATCGCGATCCACTCCGGCTCCCGCGGCGCCTGAACCCGCATTCTCGACCGAGGCGAACATGAACCGCTCCGCAGTCCCACCACCCGTCACCCAGGTGATGGATGCCGCCCAGTCCTGGCTGCCGGCGCTGATGGCGCGGGCCGAGCGCCGCCTGGCAGAGCTGGTCGAGGGGCACGGCGAGCTGCTCGCCGGCGACGCCCGCGCGACGCTCGAGGCCGGTGGCAAGCGCCTGCGGCCGATGCTGGTCCTGCTGTGCGCCGGCCCCGCCGCGGCGGACGGGGCGCTGCGGGCGGCGGTCGCAATCGAGCTGGTCCATATGGCCACCCTGGTCCACGACGACGTCCTCGACGCGGCGCCGCTCCGGCGCGGGTTGCCGACCGTGCTCGCGACCTCGGGCCGCGAGCGCGCCACGGCGGTCGGCGACCTGCTCCTCTCACGCGCGTTCGCGGAGCTCGGGGAGGGCGGCAGCGGCGGCGAGCGCCAGGTCGAGCTGCTGGCTCGCGCCTCGGTGGGCCTGGCGCTGGGTGAGCTCGCGCAGCGCCGCGACGCCTTCGACCTCCAGGTCAGCGCCGAGCGCTACCGCAAGCGCTGCCTGCTCAAGACGGCCCGGCTGTTCGAATGCGCCTGCCTGATCGGCCGCGCCGGCGCCGAGCCGGACCCGGCCGCCGACGCGCTCACGGTGTTCGGGCGCGAGATCGGGCTCGCCTTCCAGCTGCTCGACGACGTCCTCGACGTCGCCGGGCCCCCCGAGCGCACGGGGAAGGCACGCGGCACCGATCTGCTGGACGGGACCGTGACGCTGCCGCTGATCCTGGCGCGCGAGCGGGACCCGGAGCTGGCGCGGCTCGATCTCCGTGCGCTCGACGGCGCGGGCGCCGAGGCAGCATGCGAGCGCATCGCGGCCACCGGCGCCCTCGAGGAGGTCCGGGCCGACGCCCGGGCTCGGGTCGCCGACGCCAAGCAGGTCGTCGCCGGGGCGCCGGCGCTGGACGACGCGCAGCGACAGCTGCTGGTCCTCGTCGCCGACGGGGTCGTCGAGCGCTACGCCTGAGGGCTCGCGGCTAGAAGTCTTCGGGGAGGATGAGATCGGCTTCGATCGCGCGGACGAAGCGCTCGATCTGCTCCTCCATGTTCGCGCGAGTCAGGAGCTCGAGGTCGTCGAGCAGCGACTGCGTGGCGTCGTCGAGCGTCTCGTCGAAGCGGTCGAGCATGTCCTGGCCGAACTCGCCGTCGCCTTGCCACTCGCACTCCGGGCAGCGCAGGGCGACGTGCCATTGGCGGTCGCTGGCCGCGGCCCACTTGACGGGATAGACCAGGTGGCCCAGGCAACCGGGACAGATCGCCAGATCCGTCGGGTCGAGAGAGGCCGGCCCTCCATGCCCGCCACGCCGGCGCTCGAGCTCCAACTCGAGTCGCAGCTCGTTGCTGCGGTGACCGGTCGCTGTTTGCCTCTCCGACATCCTCGCCCGCCATATCGGCAGAACCCTCGGGAAGCTTTAGGGGTTGGCCCCTAAGTAGGGCCTGGGGACCTGAAACCATGTGAAGGGGCGCTCCTTGCGCCCCAGGCGAGTGGCAGGCGCCGCACGCGGAAATAGACTGCGCCGCCCGTGGTCCTCTCCGACAGGCACATTCGCGAGCAGCTCGAAAGCGGCGGGATCGTGATCGATCCGCTCGGCGAGGGCTGCATCCAGCCCTCGTCGGTCGACCTCCACACCGACCGGCTGTTTCGCGTCTTCCGAAACGACACGACGCCGTTCATCGACCCCAAGGCCGCCCAGGAGGACCTGACCGAGCTGGTCGAGGTCGAGGACGGCAGCGCGTTCATCCTCCACCCGGGCGAGTTCGTGCTGGGCTCGACCCAGGAACGCGTAGCCCTGGGCAACGATCTCGTGGCTCGGTTGGAGGGAAAATCGAGCCTGGGCCGGCTCGGGCTGCTGATTCACAGCACCGCCGGCTTCGTCGATGCGGGCTGGGACGGGCACCTGACGCTCGAGCTGTCGAACGTCGCGAACCTGCCGATCGCGATCTACCCGAGCATGAAGATCGGGCAGATCTCCTTCCTGCAGATGAGCTCCGAGGCCGAACACCCCTATGGCGGCGACGTCACGGCCTCGAAGTACAAGGGCCAGCAGGGTCCGACGCCGTCGCGTTACTACCTGAACTTCCCCGAGGACGAGCGTAACTAGGCACGAATGGCGCACGCAACGCGGGGCCCAGGTGATCCGAACCGCTTGGTCCCCTCGTTACCATGGGGGAGATGCCGAACATTGGACCCCTAGAGCTAGCGATCGTCCTGGTGATCGCACTTGTCATTTTCGGACCGAAGCGGCTGCCCGACCTGGGCCGCTCGCTCGGATCGGGCATGCGCGAGTTCAAGAACTCGATCACCGGCAAGGACGACGAAGAAGAGCAGCTCGAGCAGACCAAGCGGGAGCTCGCTGAGCCCCCGGCACCGACCGCAGAATCGGTCGAGGCGGACGTCGTCACCGACGCCCGCAGCTAGCTTGGCCCGAGCTCGAGCGTTGCGGGAAGGCTGAGTCTTGGCGCGCCTGAAACCGGCGGATTTCGAGGAGCGGATGACGCTGGTCGAGCACCTCGACGAGCTGCGGACCAGGATCGTCGCCTGTGGGTTCGTCCTGCTGATCGCGGTCGTCCTCTGCTTCTGGCAGGACGAGCTGCTGCTCGACATCGCGAACGAGCCGCTGCCGCCCGGCTTCGACCCGGCCACCTTCAGCCCGACTGAGCCGTTCTTCATCACGGTCAAGCTCTCGTTCTACGGGGGGCTGCTGCTGGCGTTGCCAATCCTGCTCTACCAGGTCTACGCGTTCATCCTGCCGGCGTTCGCCCCGCACGAGAAGAGGCTCCTGCTGCCGTTCATCCTCTCGGTGCCGTTCCTGTTCATCGGCGGCGCGACGTTCGCCTACTTCGTCGTGATGCCGGCGGCGTTGGACTTCCTGCTCAGCTTCAACGCCGATGAGTTCAACATCCAGGTGCGGGCCTCCGACTACTACAGCTTCGTGATTCTGACGCTGATCGCCGTCGGGTTCTTGTTTCAGATCCCGGTCGCGGTGCTCTCGGTCTGCCGGCTCGGGATCGTCACGCCCGAGCAGCTCGGGCAAAACCGCCGCTACGCCGTGCTGGTCATCGCGGTGGCGGCGATGCTGCTCCCCGGCACCGACCCGGTCACGATGCTGATCTCGATGGCGCCGCTCTACGCGCTGTTCGAGTTCTCGCTGGCGCTGGCCAAGATCTTCGGCCGCCCGCCGGGCGAAGAGGCCGACGACACCGAGCCCGTGCCGCCGGACGCCGGCGGAACCGCCGCTGCCTGAGCGGCCGTTTAGCCCAGTTCTCTAGGCTCTCCGCCGCGAATGCTCTTCGATCTCACCAGCCCTGGGCGCAAGAACATCATCCGTGTCGTCTACGGGGTCCTCGCGCTGCTGTTTTTGATCGGCTTCGTCGGCTTCGGCATCGGCGGCGAGATCGGCGGCGGCGGGATCGTCGACAGCCTCACCGGGGGCGGGAGCGGCGGCGACACCGCCGACCAGTACGAGCAGCAGATCGAGGACGCGGAGTCAACGCTGGAGACCGAGCCAGAGAACCAGCGCGCGCTGGCCAACCTTGCGCAGTACCGGTACCTGTCCGGCCAGGCGCAGCTCGACATCGACGAGGCGACCGGCCGGCCGACACTGACCGAAGAGTCGCGCGGCGAGTTCGAGAAGGCGATTGACGCCTTCACCCAGTATCTGGACACCAGGCCCCAGAAGCCGGACGTCGCGACGGCCGGCCAGGTCGTGCAGGCCTATGTGTTCCTGGGCGACGCCGAAGGCGCGGCCCGGGCCCAGCAGATCCTGGCCGATGCCAACCCGAGCACCGGGACCTACTCGACGCTCGCCTATTACCTGTTCGCCGACCTCGACTTCAAGGCCGCCGAGAAGGCCGTGGAGCGCGCGCTCGCCGAGGCCAAGCCCGGCGAGCGAAAGCGGATCGAAAAGCAGCTCGACGAGCTCCGCGCGGCGGCCGAAAAGCAGAAGAAGCAGATCGAGAAGCTGCCCGAATCCGCGACCGGCGGCGGCACCGGCATCGAGGATCCATTCGGCGGCCTCACGCCTGACGCCGGCGGCGCCGTGCCCCCCGCTACGCCCTAGGCGCTCAGGCGGCCCTCGCTATCCTGCCCGCCGGGCCATTAGCTCAACTGGCAGAGCAGGAGACTCTTAATCTCAAGGTTGAAGGTTCGAGTCCTTCATGGCCCATCTCGTGCTCTGCGGCCTAGGCGCCGAGCGCATCCTTGATCTCGGCGATCGCGGTGGCCTCGGCGTCGCTGACCGGCTTGTCGTCGCTCTCCTCCTTGGCGCCGGCGACGCGGTTCGCCACCGAGAGGACGAACCTCCTGTAGTCGTCCAGCTCCTCGGGAGCCGCCTTCTGCTCCACCAAGGCGACGGCCTCGCGAATGCGTTCCAGCCGGTTCGCCTTGAACTCCTCCGGGGACCCGGCCTTGGTGCGGTCCATTTCGGGCTTCTTGGAGACGATCTCGTCGAGCAGCTCGGAGTCTCCGTGCTCCCCTCGCGCCTCGGTGTAGGCCTTCGCCATCGCGAAGACCTCCCGGAAGGTGCCGCCGCGCTCAGCGGTTGTGACGATCACGCCGGCGCTGGTCGGGCCCTCCAGCACCGCATCCCACTCCTCGGCTGTGAAGTCGGCGCTCCCGGTCACTCGGTCAGCCGGTCTCGACCTTCTCCGCCTCCGACGCGTCCGCCGCGGCGCCCGCGTCCTGGGGTTCGAGGCCGGGCTCCGAGCGGGCGGCGCGCTCCTCGTAGGCGGCGCGCACGTTCGAGTCCGCGTTCATCAGCACCTGGTCGGCCTTGAGCGCGCGGGCGATCCACTCACGGCCGCCGCGCGGCATCAGAGTCATGACTCGGGCGATCGAAGCGCTGATCTTTGGCACCCAGACGTCGAACCTCGGCTTCTCGAGCGCGTCGACGATCGCGTCGGCGACGTCCGAGGGCTCGGAGACCTTGACGGCGCGGGCTTCCACCAGGCCCGACCCCAGCTCGGTGTTGACCACGGCGGGCATCACGACCGAGACCTCGACGCCGGTGTCGCGCAGCTCGGCGCGGACCGCCTCGGAGAGTCCGACCACGGCGTGCTTGGTGGCGCAGTAGGTGGCGCCGCCCGGGAAGCCGCCCTTGCCGGCCTGCGAGGCGATGTTGACGATGTGGCCGCTGCCCCGGCGGACCATGCCCGGGATCGCGAGCTTGGTGCCAAAGATCACCCCATGCAGATTGATGTCGATCATCCGCCGCGCGGTCGCATCGTCCTCCTCGGCGAAGACGCCCAGCGGCATGATCCCGGCGTTGTTGATGATCACGTCGACCGGGCCGAGGCGCTCCTCGACCTGGGAGATGAAGCTCGCGAACGAGTCACGGCGCGTGACGTCGAGCTCGAGCGCGATCGTCTCGCCGCCGAGCACGCCGGCCGTCTTCTGGGCCAGCTCGACGTCGAGGTCGCCGATCGCGACCTTGCCGCCCTTGGCGACGATCGCCCTTGCCGTCGCCTCGCCGATTCCACGGGCTCCGCCCGTGATCGCAACTACCTTGCCGGCGAGCGAACGCCGCTCCTTCGCCATCGAAAAACTCCTCTCGGGGGGATCAAGGAGAGGAGTCTATGCGGGCGCCGGTACGCGTGTACAGGAGGCCGGGCTCGAGCCGGGGCGGCTAGGACCCGCGGGCTTCGCCGGTGACCTGATAGCTGAGGTACCAGGCGAGGTGTCGGGCGGCGCCGAGGCCTAGATTCAAGGGGACGAGAATCCGCTTCACGAGGTCGTCATCGTATCGGCGGGGTCGGTCTGAAGCGCCAGTCACGGGTCTTGTATCGGTCCCCACGAGCGCGTTCCTTAGTCACAACCACCGGCACATGCTGGAGTCGCGGCTTGCGCCGCGCATTAATCTCCTGCGAATGAATGCGCTGGTCGTCGGACACGCCGAACCCGCTGCGGCGCTCACCTCGGCGCTGTCAGACCACGGCGTCGATGCCCAGCTCCACGCCGTCCCGCGGGCCGCCGCCGATCGCGCCGTCGAGAGCCTGGCCGGCTCGCTGGTGGAGCTGGAGCGCCGGCTGATCGACGAGCGCCCGGCGCTGGCGATCGGCGTCGGCACCGGCGATGCCTCGCTGGCCCTGGCGGTCACCGCCGCCAAGCTGGGCGTACCCCTGGTCGCGTGGGTGGAGGACGCCGAGCCCGAGAGCGCGGAGCTCGAGCAGGCCGAGCGCCGGATCCTCGCGCTGCTCTCCGATTTCGACGCCGGCCCGGTGGGCGACGGCGTTGCGGCCTTCGAAGCCGCCGAGCGGATCGCGTCCTGGGCCGACCTAAACTTGTCCCGATGAGCAATATGAAGGTCGGGATCATCGGCCTCGGCTATGTCGGATTGCCGCTGGCCGTCGCCTTCGCCGAGGCGTCGGTGGACGTGGTCGGCCTGGACGTGGATCATCGGGTGGTCGACAGCATCGCCGCGGGCGAGAGCTCGATCGAGGACGTTTCCTCGGCACGTCTCGCGGCGCTGGTCGGCGAGCGCATCGAGGTGACAACCGACCATCGGCGATTCACCGGCTGCGACGCGGTGGTGATCTGCGTCCCCACGCCCCTCGCCCACCAGCGCGAGCCGGACCTGGCCTACGTCGACTCCGCCGCCCGGTCGCTCGCGGCCGTCTTGCGCAAGGGGCAGCTGGTCGTGCTCGAGTCGACGACCTATCCCGGCACCACCCGCGAGCGCCTGCTGCCGATCCTCGAGGAGTCCGGCATGCGCGGCGGCACGGACTTCCACGTCGCGTTCTCGCCCGAGCGCATTGACCCCGGCCGCACCGACCACACGATCGGCACGACGCCGAAGCTGGTCGGCGGCCTCACCCAGGCCTGCGTCGAGCGGGCGACCGAGCTCTACTCCACGATCTGCGACGAGATCGTGCCGCTGTCCTCTCCCGAGGCGGCCGAGTTGACGAAGCTGCTCGAGAACATCTTCCGGTCCGTGAACATCGCGATGGTCAACGAGCTGGCGATGCTGGCCGATCGGATGGGGATCGACATCTGGGAGGTGGTCGACGCCGCGGCAACGAAGCCGTATGGCTTCATGCGCTTCGATCCGGGCCCCGGGATGGGCGGGCACTGCCTGCCGATCGACCCCTTCTACCTGGCCTTCAAGGCGCGGGAGTTCGACTTTCCGACCGAGTTCATCGAGCTGGCCGGGAAGATCAACCAGCAACAGCCGCATTTTTGCGTTGACAAGGTCTCCCGGGCGCTGAACGACGTCGATCGGCCTGTCCGCGGCTCGCGCATCCTCCTGCTGGGCGTCTCCTACAAGGCCGGCGTCGGTGACATTCGCGAGTCACCCGCGCTGAAGATCGCCCGCATGCTGCGCGAGCTCGGCGCCGAGGTCAGCTACCACGACCCGCACGTGGCGGACGTCCCGGAGCTCGACCTGCGCTCGGTCCCCCTCGACGAGGGGCTCGCGAGTTGCGACGTCGCGTGCGTGGTGACGGCGCACGACGAGGTCGACTACGAGCGCGTCGTCGCCGAGGCTCCCCTCGTCGTCGACTTCCGCGGCGTCACCAGGGGGATCGAGGCCGCGAACCTGGTCCGGCTCTAGCATGCCCCGGCTCGCGCCTCGCCGCAGCAAGCAGCGCGACTTCGACCGGCTCACGCTCGGACTCGGGGTGGCGGCCGTGGCCACCGCGGGCACGGTGGTGGGCGGCGAGCTCCTGCGCCTGGCACGCCGGCGCCTGCGAGCGGTTGAGGCCGATCCGGAGATCGAGACTCCCACCGGCGTCCTGGAGACCGCGGAGATGGCCCTGGTTTCGACCGGGCAGGCCACGCAGGACACGGTCTCGGTCGCGATCGAGGGCTTCAAGGCCGCCCCCCGCCACGAGACGGTGCTGTTCAACCTCCTCGTGGGGTTCACCGGCGCGCTCGCGATCGTGCGCCTCTCCACCCACGGCCAGCGCGCGGGTTGGTGGCCGCTCGGCAGCGTGCAGCTCGGCGGCCACCACATCCACCACTTCGTACCGGGGATCCTGATCGCCTTTGGCGCGGGCGGCGCGGCCCTGTTCACGCAAAACGACAAGCTCGAGGAGGCGCTCGCCGTGCCGTTCGGGGTCGGCCTCGGGTTGACGTTGGACGAGGCGGCGCTGCTGCTCGACCTGCGCGACGTCTACTGGACTCCCGAGGGCGTCCTCAGCGTCCAGCTCTCGCTCGGAGCGGCGGCGCTGATGGGTGGCACGATGCTCGCGCTGCGGATCCTGAGGCGTGGCGAGCGCGAGGTCGAGGCCCAGGGCGCGATCCCGGTCATGCCGCCGGTCTAACCCGGAACGACCCGGTAGCGCGCGAACAGCTCACCGGTCTCGGGTTCCGCTACAAGCCAGGCCAGCTCCAGCGGGCGTTCGGCCTCGGCCAGGCCCGCGACCAGGCCCGGTCCCTCACCGCCGCCGAGCTTCGGGGCATGGGTTACGAACAGCTCATCGACCAGGCCGGCCTGGATCAGCTGCGCGTGGAGGTGGGGGCCGCCCTCGCAGAGCAGCGAGCGAACCTCGCACTCGGAGCGCAGGTGGGCGAGCGCGGCGCCGAGGTCGACGCCGTTTGAGTGCCGGACCACATGGGTCGGCGTGGCGGTCTCAGGCGGGTCGTCGTCCGAGGACGTGAAGATCACCACCTCGCCACCCCCGTCGGCGAACAGCGGCGCCTCCCAGGGCAGGTCGAGGCGGCCCGAGATCAGGACCATCAGCGGGTCGTGCCGCAGGCCCTCGTCCGAGCGCCGATCGCGCTTGGCGGGATCGCCCAGAACCCGGCCGTAGCACTCCGCCCGCATCGTGCCGGCGCCGATCATCACGGCGTCGACGCGAGTGCGGAGTCCGACCAGCATCTCGGTGTCTCGCTTGCTGCCGATCGCACCGGACCGGCCCGCGATCGTCGCGCGCCCGTCGAGCGTGAGCACGAAGTTGGTGAGTACGCGCGGCCGGTCGGCGGGAGCGTCGCCCGCGGGTTGCAGCCCTGCAAGCAGGTCCGCGACCGAGGTCTCCGACACGGGCTCGGGGATCAGGCGGCGCATGTCCTGACCGTACCCGGTGCCTTCACCGGCACACGGCGGGTGCTCGCGGTCTAGCTTTCGCTGGTGCTCCGGATACGCCACGCCGCTGCCGCGACCATCGCCTGCATCGGCGTGGCCGCCGCCGCTGCCACCGCCCAGGGGGCGCCCGCGACCAATGCGGGTCCCCTGAAGGCGCGCGTCACGGCCGACCCGTGGGGCCTCGAGCTGATCGACTCGCGCGGCAAGGCCGTCCTCTCCGAGCACCCCGGGACCGGCGCGGGTCCGTCCGGCACGCTCGGCTTTCGCAACCTGGGCAGCTGGCACCACGCGACCCGGGTGACCGCCTCGTCCGGCGGTCCCCGGCGCTTCCAGGCGGATCTCGAGACCACCGACCCCGCCCACACGATCGCGCTGGAGCTGCGGCGCGCGGGCAACGGCGTGATCTCGCTTGACGCGCGGCTGCAGGGCCCGGCCCTCGGGGTCGAGGCCATGGGCATCGGCTTCGAGGCACCCGCGGGCGAGCGGTACATGGGGTTCGGGGAACGCTCGAACGCCGTCGACCAGTCCGGCGCCACGGTCGAAAACTACGTCGCCGACGGTCCCTACCAGGCCGCGGAGTACCCGTTCCTCGCGGGGTTCGTGCCGCCCTGGGGCCTGCGCGACGGCCGCGAGGACGCGACCTACTTCCCGATCCCGTGGCTGCTCTCGAGCGCCGGATACGGCGTGCTCGTCGACAACCCCGAGACCAGCCTGTTCCGGTTGCGAAGCACCGATTCCGGCGCCTGGAGCGTGGAGGCGACCAAGGCCCCCAGCGGCGAGCTCGGCGCCGAGCTCGCTCCGGCGATCGACCGCCTGCGGCTTCGGTTCTTCGCGGGCCCGCGGCCGGCGGATGCGCTGCGGCGCTTCAGCGCGGCGGTCGGACGGCAGCCGCGCGCAGCCGCCCCGTGGGTGTTCGGGCCGTGGTACCAGCCCGGCAACGGCGGCGACGAGCTGGCCCTGCTGCGCGAGGCCGACGCGCCGGTCTCCGTGCTTCAGACCTACACCCACTATCTCCCGTGCGGCGACCAGGAGACCGCCGCGGAACGTGCCCGGGTCGCCGCCGCGCACGCCGCCGGCACGGCGATCACCACCTACTTCAACCCGATGGTCTGCACCAACTACACGGCCGCCTACGGCCCGGCGCAGAGCGCGGGCGCGCTCACCGAGAACCTGCTGGGCCTGCCCTACGTCTACCGCTACGGGGCCAACGTCGACGACCTGTTCTTCGTCTCGCAATACGACTTCTTCGAGCAGGCGGGCCGCAACGCGTATGCGGACCGCCTCGGCGAGGCCCTCGCCGACGGCTACGACGGGTGGATGGAGGACTTCGGCGAGTACACGCCACTCGATTCGGTCTCGGCCGGCTCGATCGACGGCCCCCGGGCCCACAACGAGTACGCCCGCCGCTACCACTGCGCGGCCTGGGATGCCGTTCGCGGCGAGCCCCGGCCGATCATCCGCTTCCAGCGCTCTGGTTGGACCGGCGCCGCGCGCTGCGCCCAGGTGGTGTGGGGTGGCGACCCGACCACCGGCTGGGGCTTCGACGGGTTGCGCTCCGCGGTCACCCAGGCGCTGAGCGCCGGGATGTCCGGCATCGGGCTCTGGGGGTCCGACGTCGGCGGGTTCTTCGCGCTTGGCACGAACGAGCTGAGCCCGGAGCTCCTGAAGCGCTGGGTGCAGTTCGGGGCCGTCTCGGGCGTGATGCGCACCCAGCGAAACGGCGTCGCGCTGCCGCCCCGCGACCGCCCTCAGGTCTCCGATCCAGAGCAGCTTTCGAACTGGCGGCGCTACGCCAAGCTGCACACCCAGCTCTATCCCTACCTCGTCGCAGCCCAGGAGGACTACCGGCGCCGCGGCCTGCCGCTGATGCGCCACCTGGTCCTGGACTATCCGGCCGACGGCAGGGCGGCCGCCGCCGACGACCAGTTCCTCCTCGGCCCGGATCTGCTGGCGGCGCCGGTGCTCACCCCGGGAGCAGTCGAGCGCGACGCCTACCTCCCGCGCGGTCGCTGGGTGGACCTCTGGCGCTCGGCCTCCTACGCGAAGCGCAGCGGCGGGCTCCGGGTCGGGCGGGCCACCCTGCTTCGCGGCCGCCGCGAGGTCACCGTGCCCGCGCCGCTCGAGCAGCTGCCGCTCCTAATCCGAGCCGGCGCGGTGCTGCCGCTCCTGCCGCCGGGCGTCGACACCCTGGCGCCGTTCGGCTCATCCGCGGCCGGGGTGACCCGGCTCGCCGACCGCCGCAACCGCCTGCAGCTCCTTGCCTTCCCCCGCGGCCGCTCGCGGAGCGCGTTCGGCCGCCGCGGCGAGCTGGTCTCGCGAACGAGCGCCGGCGGCTGGCAGCTCTCAATCCGCACGCCCCGCAAGACACGGTTCAACCTCCAGGCGGCGCTCTCGGCACTGAAACGACCGCTGCGCCCGTGCGCAGTCAGCCTCGGCGAGCGCAGGCTCAAGCGCTCGCGCTGGACCTACAACAGGCGCAGCGCCGTCCTGCGCGTGAAGTTCAGGGCGCGGCGGGCGACGCTGAACGTCAGCCGCTGCTAGCCACCCCGCGTTTTTGCATCGAGCGTCGACTTAGTTGCGCATACCGCGCCTAACTCGAAGATCGGCGCGCCTCGCGACTAAAGGTCCCAGCCGAAGCTGCGGCCGGCGAGCTCCTCGAGCCGGGCGGCGTCCGGGCGGAAGATCCCGGCGAGCCGCTCGCGCGGCTCCGCGTCCAGCTCGGGCTTCGGCGCCTCGCCCGAGCCGGGGTCGTGGACGACCCGCTCGACCAGCCAGCGCAGCCGTTCCGGGAGCCGGTCGAAGTTGCGGTCGAGCGCGCGCAGCCCGGGCACCCGCACCGCGCGGTCCATCAGGCGGAAGCCACCGGAGTCCTTGCCGCTGCCGGTCTCCCACTCGCGGTCGAACTCCTTTGACCTGAAGCCGGGGTCGACCCCGGCGAACTCGAACACCCGCCGAACCGTCGCATCACGGTCGCGCCCCAGCTCCTCGCGCGAGACGACCAGCACCCGGTCGGCGGCGAACGCCTCCAGGTAGGGCTCGAGCTGGAACGCGTAGAGACCGCGCTGCAGGTAGGCGCTCTGCGGGTCGGCGACCGCCGCGGCGAGCGCCCGCGTTTCGTAGCCCCCACCGACGCTGTGCAGGTAGTGCGAGAGCAGCCGGTCGATCGGGTGGCGCACCATGTAGACGATCCGGGTGTCGGCGCCGAGCGTGTCGCGCATCCGCGCCGCGACGCCCTCGAACCTGGGGCGGTTGGTGTAGTGCGGCGACGTCTCGCCGCGGACCACGAGCCCCGCTGGGAAGTGCGACCGGTACCAGTCGGCTCCCAGCTCCCAATTGAGCTCGGCGACGAAGAAGTTCAGCTCCTTCGGGCGCGACATCCCGATCTCCGGGTGCAGGTTGAGGTAGTGGTGCAGGCTCGTGGTCCCGCACTTGAGCCCGCCGATCACGATCAGGTTGGGCAGCGCCCCCTCGCCGGGGCGGGCACGGCGCCTGGCGCCGCGGCGCTCCGCGGCAAAGCGCTCGTGCGCGCGAGTGACCATCGCCTCGTCGGCGGGGTCCCTCATGAAAAGCTCTAACCCTTCGCGCCGAGCTTTGCGGCGGCGGCGCGGAAGGTCTTGACCTCCGCGTCCGCCTTCTTGCGGCCTTCGAGCTTCTCGCCGTGGCGGTTGATCCAGATCACCGGCACCTTCAGCTTCAGGCAGGGGGCGACGTCGGCGGCGTAGCCCGAGGCGATGTGGACCCAGCCCTTCTTGCCGCCGAGGCGGCGCGCGCACTCGCGGAAGTGGGCCTCGTCGGGCTTGTAGGAGCGAACCTGCTGCGCGGTAACGACGATGTCCAGCTCGGTGCGCAGGTGGCGGCGGGAGATGCCGAGCAGCTTGTCGTCGATGTTCGCGACGATGCCGACGTCATAGCGCCCGGCGAGGCGGTCCATCGCGGCGTTGGACTCCCGAAACGGCTGCCAGGACGCGACCGAATCGGGCACGAACTGAGCGCGCGACGGCTCGAGCTCCCAGCCGATCTCCTTCGCGACCTTCACCGCGGTGCGGCGCAGGACCTCGGCGTACAGCTCGTACGAGCCGCTCATGATCTCGGCCTGGACCTCGAGGAAGCGCGCGATGAACCGGCTCTCGTCGAACGAGAAGCCGTCGCGGTCCGCTTCCTTGCGGAAGGCGTCAGCCAACCCCTTCTCCCAATCGATCAGGGTGCCATAGCAGTCAGTGGTCACCCACTTGATGTCCTTGAGGTGAGGGAGGGGCATGCGACGGCGGGGGAGTATAGGAACAAGCCGGCTCAACAACGCCGGCGCTCGGCTCCGCCCTGCCGGGCTACGCCTCACAGGGTGGGATAGGCTGCCGCCCGCCAGAGCCATGGACTTACTCGAATACCAGGGCAAGCAGCTCTTCCTGAAGCACGGTGTGCCGACCCCGACCGGCGTCCACGCGACGACCGTCGACGACGCCGTGGCCGCCGCCGACAGGATCGGCTATCCGTGCGTCGTCAAGGCGCAGGTCGCGATCGGCAAGCGCGGCAAGGCGGGCGGCATCAAGATCGCCAAGGACGAGGCCGAGGCGAGGGCCCACTCCGAGGCGATCCTGGGCATGGACATCCGCGGCTTCACCGTCCACGACCTCTGGATCGAGGGCGCGTCGGACATCGAGAACGAGTACTACGCGTCGGTCATCCTCGACCGGGGCGAGAAGAAGCTGCTCGCGATGCTCTCGCGGATGGGCGGCATGGACGTCGAGGAGATCGCCGAGTCCGACCCCACGGCGATGGTCAAGCGCCACGTCGAGCCGAACGCGTCGCTCAGCATCGACGTCGCCCGCGAAATCGCGCACGAGGCCCAGATCGACGACGACGTGGTCGACGGCGTCGCGCAGATGCTGGTGATGCTGTGCGACCTGGCCGTGGCCGAGGACGCGACCTTGATCGAGGTCAACCCGCTGATCGTCACGGCCGGGCGTGAGGTGATCGCGCTGGACGCCAAGATCACGATCGATGGCAACGCGATGTTCCGCCACGAGGACCTGGCGGGCTTCACCGACAAGTCGGCCGAGGATCCGCAGGAGGCGATGGCCAAGGAGAAGGGCCTCACCTACGTGAAGCTCGACGGCAACGTCGGCATCCTCGGCAACGGCGCCGGCCTCTGCATGTCGACGCTCGACGTCGTCGCCCAGGCCGGCGGCGACCCGGCCAACTTCCTCGATGCCGGCGGCGGCTCGAAAGCCGAGGCGATCGTCGACGCGCTCGAGGTGATCACGTCGGACCCCAAGGTCACGGCGGTGCTGTTCAACATCTTCGGTGGGATCACCCGCTGCGACGAGGTTGCGAAGGGCATCATCGAGGCGACCAGGCAGATCGGCCTGACGATGCCGCTCGTCGTGCGCCTGGACGGAACCAACTCCGAGGAGGGCCTGAAGCTGCTGGCCGACGCGGGGCTTGAGAACCTGCACAACGAGAAGACGATGCTGGGCGCCGCGAAGCGCGTGGTCGAGCTCGCATGAGCATCATCGTCGACACCGAGACGAAGCTCGTCGTCTCGGGCCTGACCGGCCGCGAGGGCACCTTCCACGGTTTGCGCAACCGCGACTACGGCACCGACCTGGTGGCTGGCGTCACGCCCGGCAAGGGCGGCCAGGACGTCGAGGGCGTGCCGGTTTTCGACAGCATTTCCGAGGCGGTTTCAGAGCGGGGCGCCAACACCTCGATGGTCTTCGTACCCGCCCGGTTCGCCGCGGCCGCGATCGACGAGGCGATCGAGTCGGGCGTGCACACGGTGATCGCGATCACCGAGGGCATCCCCGTCCACGACATGCTGAAGACCTACTGGAAGGCGCGCGAGGGCGGGGTGCGCCTGATCGGGCCCAACTGCCCCGGCGTGCTCTCGCCGGGCAAGGCGAACGTGGGAATCATCCCCGCACAGTTCTTCGACCCGGGCCCGATCGGAGTGGTCTCCAAGTCCGGCACCCTGACCTACCAGATCGGCAACGAGCTGAAGCAGGCTGGCGCCGGCAACTCGACGATCGTCGGGATCGGCGGCGACCCGATCGTCGGCTCCGACTTCATCGACGTCCTGACCCTGTTCGAGGAGGACCCTGAGACCGAGCTGATCGTGATGGTCGGCGAGATCGGCGGCGACGCCGAGGAGCGCGCCGCGGAGTTCATCGCGGAGAACATCACCAAGCCGGTGGTCGGCTACATCGCTGGCTTCACCGCTCCGCCCGGCAAGCAGATGGGCCACGCCGGAGCGATCATCTCGGGCTCGTCCGGGACCGCGCAGGCGAAGCAGGACGCCCTGGAGGCGAAGGGCGTCCGGGTCGGCACCTCGCCGACCGAGGCCGCCCAGATCGCGGTCGACATCCTCAACGGCTAGACCGTGCGGCACGCGGCGGCAGCAGCGGCGGCGGTGCTCGCCGCTGCGATCGTCGCCTTCGGCTGCATCGGCGACGACGACAAGGGCGCGAAGGAGACCAGGGACGCGAAGGCTGCGGCGGACGCGCCCAACTTCGTCGTGATCCAGTCCGACGACCAGAGCCTGGAGTCGATGCGCGTGATGAGCAAGACGAAGCGCCTGCTGGGCGATCGCGGCGCCACGTTCGCAAACCATTTCGCCAACTGGCCGCTGTGCTGTCCCTCGCGCGCGACCCAGCTCACCGGCCAGTACGCGCACAACCACGGCGTCCTCGGCAACTCGCCGCCGGAGGGCAGCTACCTGCGCCTGCCTCGGCACGACAACATCGCGGTCTGGCTCAAGGAGGCGGGGTACGAGCTTGGGCACATCGGGAAGTTCCTGAACGGCTACGGCCCCAAGAAGGACGACCCGGAGACGCCCGTAAACGACGTGACCGAGGTCCCGCGCGGCTGGAGCGATTGGCGCACCGGCTCGGCCGGCACCACCTATGGCTACTACGACTACGTGCAGAACGAGTGGAGCTCAGACGACGGCAAGGGCCGGGACGGCGAGCTCGCAGCCTACGGCGGCGGGGTCGGCGACTTCAAGACCGACGCGAACACGAGCGACGCGCTCGACCTGATCGGCAAGTACGCGGACGGCGAGGCGCCGTTCTACCTGCAGGTCGACTACCTGGCGCCCCACACCGGTGGCCCCAATCGGCCTCGGAACACGCCGCACCCCCCGTACGACTGCAGGGGGTTCGCGAAGGCGGCGCCGAGGGATGCCGACGCGTACGACGACGCGCCGCTCGCCGCCCTCCGGGATCCGTCGTTCAACGAGGCGGACGTCAGCGACAAGCCACCTGACGTCGCCGGACGTCCCCGGCTGAGCCCCGGCAAGATTGATCAGATAACCGCCGGCTACCGCTGCGAGTTGGAGTCGATGCTCTCGGTCGACGATGGCGTCGCGAACATCGTCAGGCGGCTAAAGGCCACCGGCGAGCTCGAGAACACCTACGTGTTCTACATGGGCGACAACGGGTTCCTCTACGGCGAGCACCGCCTGGACACCGGGAAGAACAACGTCTACGAGCCGGCGATCCGGATCCCGCTGTTGCTGCGTGGCCCCGGCGTGCCGGCCGGCGTCGAGGTTTGGGACCTGACCTCGAACGCCGACTTCGCGACGACCGTGATGGCGCTCGCCGGCGCGGAATTCGACGAGGGCAGTCCGCCTGACGGGCGCTCTCTGTTGCCGCCGATCGGGCATCCCGAAGAGGAGATCGGGCGCGAGCTGCTGATCGAGAGCAACGGTTACGCGGCGATCCGTACACAGCGGTACAAATGGGTGGAGCATGAGGACGGCTTCGTCGAGCTCTACGACCTGAAGAGCGATCCCTACGAGGAGCAAAACGTGGCCGGTGAGTCGGCTTACGAGGAGGTTCAGGGGAAGCTGGTGACGCGCCTTCAAGACCTGCGTGAGTGCGCCGCCGCCGAGTGCACGCAGACCCCCGGCCTGGAGATCGAGCCCACGGATCCCGAAGACGCCTGCGTCCTGGGGCTCAGCGGGGCCGACGTCCCGGAGGTGGAGAGCCTGACCGTCCGGATCGGGGCGGCCGTCGCCGGTCGGGACGCATCGGAGCCGTTCGCGATCACCGTCAGCGCCGGTGAGCTGCCGCGATCCGGCCGGGTGGCGGCCAGCGCCACGCTGATCGACGGCCGCCGCATGACCCGCCAACTCTCGCTGCGGACATGTCGCTGACGAAGGCCGGCTTGCCGGTCGCGCTGGCAGCGGTGGCCGGGATCGCCGTGTGGGCCGTCGCCGCGAGCGCACCGGCCACCAGCTCGGACGCGCTCGGGGCGCCGGAGCCGAACATCGTGGTGATCCAAGCCGATGACCAGGACCTGATGCTGATGCGCGCGATGCGCCGGACCAAGCGCCTGATCGGCGCCCGCGGCGCAACCTTCCGCAACCACTTCACGAACTGGCCGCTCTGCTGCCCCTCGCGCGCGACCCAGCTCACCGGCCAGTACGCCCATAACCACGGGGTGCTCGGCAACGGGCTGCCGACCGGCGGCTACCGGAAGTTCCCGCGCGAGGACAACCTGGCCGTCTGGCTTGCGGCAGCTGGTTACGAGGTCGGCCACGTCGGCAAGTTCCTGAACGCATACGGCAACGTCGACCGCCCGGAGACTCCCTACGACGACCGAACCGAGGTGCCGCCGGGGTGGACGGACTGGCGCACCAGCGTGGCCGGCGAGGTCTACCGCTACTACCGCTATCTGCAGAACCGCTGGAGCGAGGAGTGGGGCGGGCCGCCCGAGGGCACCCTGGTTCGCCACGGCGGCGACTTCAAGACCGACGTCAACACCGCCGACGCGGTCGGCCTGATCCGCAAGTACGCACGCGGCTCGGCGCCGTTCTACCTGCAGGTCGACTACCTCGCGCCCCACGACGGCAAGCCGAACAAGCCCGGAGGCATGCCGCAGCCGCCGTTCAACTGCGCCGACGGCCCGAAACCGGCCGCGCGCCACGCCCACGCGTTCGATCGGAGGCGCCTGCCGGCAGCGCAGTACCCGTCGTTCAACGAGGCGGACGTCAGCGACAAGCCTCCGTTCGTCTCCAGCCTGCCCGAGTTGACGTCGCCGGCCGTCCGGAACATGACCAGCCGCTACCGATGCCGGCTGGAGTCGATGCTGGCCGTCGACGACGGGGTCGCGGCGATCATCAAACGCCTGCGGGACACCGGAGAGCTTGGCAATACGTACGTCTTCTACACCTCGGACAACGGGTTCCTCCAGGGCCAACACCGCATCAAGTCCGGCAAGGACCGCGTCTACGAGCCGTCGATCAGGGTGCCGCTGCTGATCCGCGGGCCGGGCGTGCCGGCGGGCGTCAGCGTCAGCGGCCTGACCAGCAACGCCGACCTCGCGACCACCGTCATCGAGCTGACCGGGGCACCGGCCACCCGCCAGCCCGATGGGCTCTCGCTGATTCCGCCGACGGCTGCTCCCAGCGCGCAGAACGGGCGCGAGCTGCTGATCGAGACCAACCAATTCACCGCGATCCGCACCGGGCGCTACAAGTGGGTCGAATACGGAGACGGCTTCGACGAGCTCTACGACCTCGACCGCGATCCACACGAGCTGGACAACGTCGCCGGCGATCCGGAATACCTCGCGGTCCAGGTTCACCTCGCAACGCGTCTCGCCGCCCTGCGGGCCTGCGCCGGGGCCAGCTGCACCCAAACGCCCTGACCCGGCGCTGTCCCGGATAATCACCGGCCCGCGCTTGATTCGCGCCTTGCGCCGCTGATTGGGTATCCGCTGCGCTACTTCCTCGGCGCGGACGGGTTCCCGGGGAGGGGTTGGTCGATTTGGAGGTGCTGGAGATGAGTCAGGGCAGCAAGCGGAGCCGCGTCGCAGTGGCGCCGATCGCTGCAATCAGCATCGCTGCGGGAGCGATCGCGACCGGATCACCGGCGACCGCGCTGGAGGCGGGCCCCGCAGCGCGCCCCAACATCGTCGTGATCCAAACCGACGACCAGACGGTCGAGTCGATGAAGGTCATGGACCGCACCCGCGCGCTGCTCGGCGACCGGGGCGCGACCTTCACCAACAATTTCGTCAACTGGCCCGTCTGCTGCCCGTCTCGGGCGACCCTCCAGACCGGGCAGTACTCGCACAACCACGGCGTGCTCGGAAACTCGCCGCCCGACGGCGGCTATCAGGCGTTCGACCAGCAGAACACGACCGCGGTGTGGCTGAACGCGCGCGGCTACACGACCGCTCACGTCGGCAAGTTTCTGAACGGCTACGGCTCGGGGGCGGGCGCCGACGAGATCCCGCCCGGCTGGGACGAGTGGTACACGACCGACAGCGCCGGACAGACCGTCTACAACTATCCGCTGAACGAGAACGGGTCGCTGATCACCTACGACGACGATGTCGAGGACTTCAAGCAGGACGTGTTCACACGCCGGGCGCAGCAGCTGATCACCGAGCACGTCGGCTCCGGCAGCCCGCTCTACCTCCAGCTCGATTACACGGCGCCCCATTCCGGCGGCGACGGCGGCGCGACCCAGCCCCCCGACGACGACTGCAACAACTCGGCCCGTCCGGCGCCACGCCACGCGAACGCGCTCGACACGCTGCCGGTGCCGCAGCCGCCGTCGTTCAACGAGGCCGACGTCTCCGACAAGCCGCAGGCGATTCAGGACCTGCCGGTGATGGACGCCGCGGCAATCACGAACCTGACCCGCCGCTACCGCTGCCGGCTCGAGTCGATCCTCTCCGTCGACGAGGGCGTCGAGGACGTCGTCGACGCCCTGCGCGCCGAGGGCGCAATCCGCAACACCTACATCATCTTCACCTCGGACAACGGGTTCTTCACCGGAGAGCACCGGGTCCCAACGGGGAAGGTGCGGGTCTACGAGCCCTCCGCCCGGGTGCCGCTGATCGTCCGCGGGCCCGGCGTGCCGGAGGGCGTCAACGTCCGCGACCTGACGATCAACGCCGACCTCGCGGCGACGGTCGTCGACGTGAGCGGGGCGACGCCGACGCACCCGATCGACGGCCGCTCGCTGCTGCCGGCGGCGAAGCGCCCCTGGCTCGAGCGCGGGCGCGAGCTTTTGATTGACACGGCGCAGTACGAGGCCGTACACACGCAGCGCTACGTGTATGTCGAGCACGAGACTGGCGAGCTCGAGCTCTATGACCTGCGCACAGACCCGTACCAGCTCACAAGCCTGCACGACGTTCCCGCCTACAACGGACTCCAGGCCCGCATGGCGGCGCGCCTCGCGGCGCTGCGGACCTGCGCCGGCTCGAGCTGCCGGACCGCGCCCGCCCTGCGGGCGAAGCTCCGGCGCAAGCGCGGCGCCGGCGGTTGCGCGCGACGCGCCAAGGCGGGCCTCCGCGGCGGCGACCTGAGCGACGTGCGCCTGGCGGAGTTCTTCAAGGGCCCGAGGCTGCTCAAGTCCGATCGCAGCCGCCCGTTCAGCAAGCGCTACGGGCGCCGCGTGCTCGGGCGGAAGCGCGCCCTGATCAGGATCCGCGCGACGACCGCCGACGGTCGCCGGATCGGCTGGGAACGCAAGCTGAAGGTCTGCCGCTAGCTCGGTAGGCTCGGAGGCATGGCCTCCGATTCGATCAGCTTCGCCCGCGGCGCTCCCAGCGCCGACATCCTGCCCGCCGAGGCGGTGCGGGAGGCGGCAGCCCAGGCCCTCGAGGGCGACTGGCAGCGCGCGCTCTCCTACGGGACCGGCGTCGGCCACACCGGCCTCGGCGAGTGGATCGCCGAGCCTGCACGGGATCGAGGCCGAGCAGGTGATGGTCACCAACGGCTCGATGGAGGCCGCCGCGCTGCTGTTCCAGCACACGCTGGAGCCGGGCGACCGGGTGATCGTCGAACAACCGAGCTACGACCGCACCCTGCTGCTGCTCGGCCGGGCCGGAGTCGAGCTGGTGCCCGTTCCGCTGGAGTCCGACGGCGTCGACCTGGCGGCGTTCGAGGCCGCTCTCGCGGAGGGCCCGGTCCGCTTCGCGCACATCATCCCCAACTTCCACAACCCGGCCGGCTGCACGCTCTCGGCCGAGAAGCGCACGCGGCTGGTCGAGCTCGCCGCCGAGCACGAGTTCACCCTGTTCGAGGACGACCCGTACCGGCTGGTCCGGTTCGGCGGCCCCGAGCACGAGACGATGCTCGCCCAGGATCAGGCCGGGCGCGTGATCCACGCGTCGTCGTTCTCGAAGACGGTCAGCCCCGGCGTTCGGGTCGGCTACCTGGCCGGCGAGCGCGAGGAGATCGCGCGCCTCGCCAAGCGGGCCGGCGAGACCTACATCTCGCCCAACATGCTCGCCGAGGCGATCGTCTTCGCGCTCTGCGAGTCCGGCGGGCTCGAGCGCAACATCGAATTCGTCAATGCCGCCCTGCGGGATCGCCGCGACGCCCTGGTCGAGGCGCTCGGAGAGCATCTGCCCGAGGCCGAATTCGTCGTGCCCGAGGGCGGCTATTTCCTGTGGCTGACCCTGGCCGAGGACGTCGATTCGGTCGCGCTGCTCAGGGCGGCGGCCGAGGAGGGCGTCTCGTTCGTCGCCGGCCCGGACTTCCTCCTGGAGGGCGGCGGCAACGCGCTGCGGCTCTCGTTCGCAAGCGTTCCGGCCGAGCGCGTCGCCGACGGCGTCCGGCGCATCGCCCGCGCGCTCGAGGGCTTGCGCGCCGGCCGCGCCGCTGCGTAGACTGCGCGAAACGTCGATCGGGAGGGCAGATGCGCAAGGCACTCGGGGGACTGGCAGGACTTGTCGCGGTCGCGATCGTTGCAACGGCGATGGCGGATTCCGTGAAGCTGAAGAACCCGGGCTTCGAGGCGGGGTCGCTGCGGGCCTGGAAGACGCTGGAAGACGGCGGCGGCAACTGGTTCGTCTACAGGCGGGGCGACTCGTACCCCGAGTTCAAGGACCTGCCGCGGGGCTTTGCGGCGCCCCAGGGGAAGTACCCGCGTCCGCCTCGGGGCCAGCGGGCGGCGATCCTCACCCAGCAGGGCCCGGGGCTCAACATCCTGCACCGGGTGCTGCGGCCGAAGCCGGACGCAAGCAAGAACAAGCTGAGCTTCCGCCTCTACTACCGCAACTTTGGCGACGACTGGGCATCGCCCAACAGCTTCGATTACGGCGGCATGCTGATCCCGCGCGCCGGGCCGAAGCCGAAGACGACGCCGAACCAGCAGGTCCGAGTCGACCTGTTGAAGCGCGGCGCTCGGGTCAAGTCGTTGAAGGGCGAGGACATCCTCGCGACGGTGCTTCGCACCCGTAACGGCGACCCGAAGCGGCGCCGGTGGGAGCCGCTGCGGATCAACCTGACCAAGCTCGGGATCGAAAGGCCGTTCCGGCTCCGGATCACCGAGGTCGACAACCAGGGCTACCTGAGCGTGGCGGTCGACGCCCTCAAGCTGAAGTTCAAGCCCTGATCGGCGCGCTAGCGGCCGTAGCGGTCGCTTGAGATCACGAGCTGCTCGGGGAGCGGCGGGCGCGGGGCGGGCGCCGGGTCGGCGCGCACGGAGACCGTCTCGGCGACGCTGCGGGAGACGGTGTGCTCGCCGCCGGCTGAGCGGACCACGATCTCCTGGTCATCCGACGAGGCCAGCTCGCCGTCGAGCCCGGGCTGAAGGCCGGTCGACTTGAGGTAGTGCAGCAGGTCCTCGGCTTCGTTCTCGAAGCGCAGGACGACGACGCTCGCCCCGGGCTCGACGTCGGCCAGGAGCACGCCCTGCTCGCGCGTCCCCTCGACGATCGGGTGGCCGTGCGGGCAGGTCGTTGCGTCGCCGATCGCCGCCAGCATCCGCTCCTCCAGCACCGGCGACATCGCGTGCTCGAGGCGCTCGGCCTCCTCGTGAACCTCGTCCCAGGGGATGCCGAGGACGTCGGTCAGGAAGCGCTCGATCAGGCGGTGCCGGCGTACGATCGCAGTCGCCTCCTCGCGGCCGTCAGGGGTGAAGCCCAAGGACTTGTCCTCTGCCCGGCTGACGTAGCCGTCGCGCTCGAGCCGCCCGATCATCTCGTGCACGGTGGGCGGCGAGAGCTGCATCGCCCGGGCAATGTTGGCGCCCGTGATCGGCAACCCGGCCTCCTCGAGCCAGAACATGATCTGGAGGTATTCCTCCTCCGCGACCGTGGCGTGGTCGTGCGACATCGCATTCGATGTTAGTGGGGCGCAACCGGCACCTCGTTGTGCGAGAATCGTCGCCGTGCAGGGCAGGAGGGTCAGCATCGCGGGGGTCGTCGCAGGCGCGGCGATTGCCGCTGGCATCCTCGTCCCGTCGGCGTCCGGCCGGGGACTGCCGCAGGACTCGTACAGCCCTTCCGTCTCCGCCAACGGCCGCTTCGTCGCGTTCCAGACCGTTCGCGACGACCTTGGGGGCCCACTGGACGCGGACGAAGCCAACATCTACGTATACGACCGCAAGCGCAAGAGGACCCAACTCGTCTCGCGCCAGAGCCGGTCGGCGGGCGGCGCGGGAGCCGACGATGACTCGAGCGGTCCCAGCATCTCCGCCAACGGCCGCTACGTGGCCTTCCAGACCGACGCCGACAACCTGGGAGGGCCGGTCGACACGGGCTTTGGCAACGTCTACGTCTACGACCGCAAGCGCAGGAAGGTCCAGCTCGTCTCGCGCCAGAGCCGCTCAGCGGGCGGCGCCGGCGCCGATCAGCAGGCCTACCAGCCGAGCATCTCCGCCAACGGCCGGTTCGTCGGGATCCGGACCGAGGCCGACAACCTCGGCGGGCCGATCGCGGATGTGACCAACATCTACGTCTACGACCGCGAGCGCAAGCGGATTCAGCTCGTCTCACGGGCGAGCCAGGCTGCCGGCGGCGCCGGCGGCGACGAGGACTCCCAGGACGCGAGCCTCTCCGCCAACGGGCGCCTCGTCGCGATCTCCAGCTACGCGAACAACTTCGGGGGACCGCTCGATCCCGACGTCAAGAACGTCTACGTCTACGACCGCAAGCGCAAGCGGATGACGCTGGTCTCACGCCAAAGCCAGGGCTCCGGCGGGGCCGGAGGCGACGACGGCTCGACCAACCCCAGCCTCGCGGACAACGGCCGTCACGTCGCCTTTTCCACCACCGCCGACAACCTCGGCGGTCCGATCGACGTCGACGTCGAAAACGTTTACGTCTACGACCGCAAGCGCAAGAGGGTCCAGCTCGTGTCGCGGCGAAGCCGGTCCGCGGGCGGCGCTGGCGCCGACGATCACTCGTTCAACGCGGACATCTCGGCCAGCGGCCGGATCGTCGCCTTCCAGACCGAGGCCGACAACCTCGGCGGGCCGATCGCCGACGTGGCCAACGTTTATGTCTACGACCGCAAGCGCAAGAAGGTCCAGCTCGCCTCCCGTCAGAGTCGGGCCGCCGGCGGTGACGGCTGCGAGGAAAGCTGCATCAGCCCCAGCATCTCGGCCAACGGCCGTGTCGTCGGGTTCTACACGCGATCCGACAACCTGGGCGGGCCGGACGTCTCCCTGAACTCCTCGGATGTCTACGTGCGCGACCGCAAGAGCAAGCGGACGCGGCTCGTCTCACGGCCGTCGCGGTAGCTCTGAGGCGGCGCCGACCAGCGTCGTGACAACGGCCTCGTAGAAGCCGTCGCCCATCGCGCCCTCGGTCACCGTCGCGTTGGCGAACCGCGGCAGCGCCTCGCGCAGCGCCTCGTCGTGCTCGGGGCCATTGGCGACACAGAAGAAGCGGTCGACCGACGCCGCAGCCTCGAGGTCCTCGATCGAGTCGCCGACGGCGATGCACTCGGCGGAGCCGTAGCCGCGCGCGCGGCGGTGGGCCTCCACGCCCTTTGCCTTGCTGGCCCCGCCGGGAACCAGGTGGTAGGCGTGGGTTCGCCCCTCGATCGCCTCCATCGGCCGCCCGATCGCGCCGTTGTCGAGGAAACGGAGGTCGGCGTGACCCGCCGCGGCGATCAGCTCGTTTGCCTCGGCGACGTCGACCCTGCCCCGCATCAGCAGCGACAGCTCGCGGCCGGTGTGCCAGGGCGCGTGCCACTCGAGCGTCGCCTCGAAGCGCTCGAACAGCAGCTCGGGGATCCCGGCGTCGATCATCTTCTGCGCCGGCGAGCCGTTCTCGTCGGGCTGCCAGTCGCCGGTCAGAAAAGTCCGCTCGCCGTCGATCACCATCGCGCAGCCGGCCTCGTAGATGTACGAGGTCTGGCCCAGCAACCGCGCGTCGGAGCGGACCTGCGCCTCGCGCCGGCCGGACATGATCACGACCTCGACGTCCGCGCGGTGACAGGCCTCGAGCCCGCGCGCTTGCTGCAGCGAGAAGTTGCCGTCCGGGTCGCGAAACAGCGAACCCAGCGGTCCCAGCAGGGTGCCGTCGAGGTCGGTGTAGACACAGCGCAAGGACATCGGGGGCTACGGTAGTCAGGATGGGCATTTGGCGGCTGCGCGACGGCCTCGAGCTGAGCTTCCCGCCGCCGCTGGCGGCCGGCGTCGTGAACGTGACCGCCGACTCGTTCTACTCGGGCGCTCGCAGCGTCACGCCCGAGCAGGCGGTGGCCGACGGGCTGCGCCTGGTCGAGGCGGGGTTCGACCTGCTCGACGTGGGGTCGCTCGCAGCTCGCAGCGGTCCGCCCGTGCCCGCCGACGCGGAGGCCGCGAAGCTGGCGCCCGCGATCGCGGGGCTCGTCGCGGACGCAGGCGTTCCGATCCTGGCCGACACGTTCTCGGCGGCGGTCGCGCGCGCCGCGCTCGACGCGGGAGCGGCCGGCATCAACGACATCTCCGGCGGCTCGGAGGAGATGTTCGCCCTCGTCGCCGAGTCAGGATGCGGGTACGTCCTGATGCACATCGAGGGACCCCCGCGCGAGGATCGGATCCCGCGGCGCTACGACGACGTCGTCGCGTACCAGAAGGCCTGGTTCAGCGGGCGGATTGAGGCGGCCGTGGCGGCCGGCGTCGCCGAGGAAGCGATCGTCCTCGACCCCGGGCCGGACTTCGACAAGGGCGTCGACGACAACGTCGAGCTCCTGCGCCGGCTCGGCGAGCTGCGCGAGCTCGGCCGTCCGGTGTTCGCGGCGATTTCGCGCAAGGACTTCCTCGGCGCGATCGTGGCCGGGTCCTGGGAGCGGCGGGTCGACGCCGACCGCCGCGGCGCGGCCACGGCGGCCGCGGCCACCCTCGCGACCGTGCAGGGAGCGGAGATCCTGCGGCTGCACGACTCCGAGGCGCTCGACGCGATGCGCGTGGCCGCCGCGATCACCACGCTCAGCACACCGAACGTCCCGGAGTGAGTGCTATGGCGGGGGTTCCGGGACGTTCGGCGAGTGGGGTGATCGACGCGGCCTGGCGCAACGTGATCGCCAACGGCGCCGACGACGGCCGCCTGGTGGCGACGTCGTTCGAATCGCCGCGTGACGCCGTCGAACTGCCACTGCCCGGCGATCTGCCGCCGGTCCTCGTCGACGGGCTTCATTCGGCGGGGATCGACCGCCTCTACGCGCATCAGAACGAGGCGCTCGGCGAGGCCGGCCAGGGCAACGTGATGGTCACTTCCGGGACCGCATCGGGCAAGTCGCTGTCGTTCAACCTGCCGGTGCTCGAGCGCCTCGCGATCGACCCCAAGGCCCGCGCGCTCTACCTCTACCCGACCAAGGCGCTCGCCCAGGATCAGGCGCGAAAGCTCTCGGGGCTCGGGCTCCCCTACCTGCGGCACGCGATCTACGACGGCGACACCCCGCGCGAAGACCGCCCCGCTGTGCGCCGGCGGTCGAACCTGATCCTGACGAACCCGGACATGGTCAACATGGGCGTCCTACCGCACCACCGGGGCTGGGGCGACTTCCTCGCGAACCTCGAATGGGTCGTCGTCGACGAGGCCCACACCTATCGCGGCGTGTTCGGCTCGCACGTCGCGAACGTGCTCAGGCGCCTGCGGCGGGTCTGCCGCCTCTATCGCGCCGAGCCGCGCTTCCTGCTCGCCTCGGCCACCATCGCGAACCCGGGCGAGCTGGCCGAGCGCCTGGTGGGCGAGCCGGTCTCCGTCGTCTCGTCGGACGGTGCGCCGCGGGCCGGCCGCCGGATCGTGATGTGGAACCCGCCGCTGATCGAGGAGCGCACGCAGGCCCGCCGGTCGCCGCTCTCAGAGGGCGCCGAGCTGTTTGCCGACCTGGTCTCCGAGGGGATGCGGACGATCTGCTTCCTGCGCTCGCGCAAGGGGATCGAGCTGATCCAGCGCTTCGCACGGACCCGGCTCGAGGAGCGGGGCCAGGCCGACCTCGCCGAGCTGATCGCGCCCTACCGGGCCGGCTACACCCCACAGCAGCGGCGCGAGATCGAGGCACGCCTGTCGGCCGGCGAGCTGCTGGGAGTGGTCGCCACCAACGCGCTCGAGCTGGGCATCGACATCGGCGAGCTCGACGCCTCGATCTGCGTGACCTTCCCGGGGACCGTCGCCAGCTTGCGACAGATGTGGGGCCGGGCGGGCCGGCGGACCGAGGGCCTCGCCGTCTACATCGCCGGCGACGACGCGCTCGACCAGTTCTTCTGCCGCCATCCCGACGAGTTCCTCGAGCGGCCGGTCGAGGCGGCGATCCTCGACCACCGCAACGAGCGGATCCAGACCGGCCACGTACTCGCCGCCGCCTACGAGGCGCCCCTGGGCGGGACCGAGACACAGCCTGGTGGAGCCGACGACCGGATCCTCGGCGACGGTTGGCGCGAGCGGGCGGATGTCCTGGTCGGCTCCGGCGACCTACGCCGAAGCGCCGACGACCGCTATCTGCCGCGCGGCCCCGGGTTTCCGGCTGGGGAGCTCTCGCTGCGCTCGGCGTCGCTCGACTCGGTCGCCGTCGTCGACGCGTCGTCGGGCGAGATGCTCGGCACCGTCGAGGCCGAGCGGGCGTTCAGCACGGTGCACCCGGGAGCGGTCTATCTCCACATGGGCAGCTCCTACGAGGTGCGGGAGCTGGATCTGGATGGCCGGCGCGCGATCGTCGAGCCCTTCGAGGGCGACTGGTATACGCAGCCGAAGAAGGAGACGATGGTCTACGTGGACGAGATCGGCGAGACGTCGCAGGCCGATGGAGTCCACCCCGGCGTTGATCTGTTCTTCGGCGAGGTCTCGGTGACCGAGCAGGTGATCGCCTACCAGCGCAAGCGCCTGTCCGACCACGAGGTGATCGACCTCACCGCGCTCCACCTCCCGGAGCAGAACTTCCCGACCCAGGCCCTTTGGTACGTCCTGCCCGACGAGCTGGCCGGGCCCGCGGCGCTGCCGCCGGAGGTCCAGCTCGGCGCGCTGCATGCCGCCGAGCACTCGCAGATCGCGGTGCTGCCGCTGCTTGCGATGTGCGATCGCTGGGACATCGGCGGCCTCTCGACCAACGTCCACTTCCAGACGGGCCGGCCGACGATCTTCATCTACGACGGGCACCCAGGCGGCGTCGGCATAGCGCGTCGCGGGTTCGACCTGTTCGGCCGCCTGGTCGGCGACGCGTTGCGCCTGGTCTCCGAATGCCCGTGCGATGTCGGTTGCCCCTCCTGTGTCCAGAGCCCGAAGTGCGGCAACCTGAACGACCCGCTGCACAAGGCGGGCGCGATCGAGCTGATGGGGGGCATGCTGGGCCGCAATCAGGGTTAGCCCGGGCGTGGCCATCCCCGTAGGCGACGTGATCGTCGCCGAAAGCGTCGGGCAGCGCCTGCGAGGTCTCGCGGGACGTGATGCCGACGAGCTGGCTCCGCTGTTTTTGCCCAGGTGCCGGTCGATCCACACGATCGGAATGCGCGCCTCGATTGACGTCGTTTGGCTGCGGATCGACCACGACGAGCGGGCGCAGGTGCTCGCGGTCGATGCCCGGGTCGCCCCGGGTCGGCTGCTCCGGGCACCGCGGCGCGGACGTGATGTTGGAGCGCTGGAGCTTCCGGCCGGCCAGGCGAAGCGGCTGGGGATCCTCCCGGGAGTTGAGCTCGAGCTCGGCTAGCCGTTGCGCACCAGGGCCATGCCGCCGAACCCGTAGGGCTCGCCGGCACCGTGGAGCAACCGCTCCTGTGCGTCCTCTGGACCCAGATCCTCCTCGGACTCGAGTCCGAACCGTTCGACGAACTGTCCGGCCTCGCCTTGCGGAATCCCGAACTTGAACGGCTCGCCGCCGGCCGCGACCCGGCGGCGGAGCTGGGCGGCGCCGTAGAACGAGTCGTCGCCGTCGAGCATCTCCTTCCAGATGTAGTCGAAGCAGATCGCGCTGCCCGGGCCGGTTCCGGCGGCGAACCACCGCAACGTGGACTCGACCCCCTCGGGCTCGAGGTACGGCGTGACGCCGGACCACAGCACGATCGTTCGCGCCGCCGGGTCGAACCCGTGGGCGGCGAGGCGCTCGGCCAGGTCCTGCGTGTTGAAGTCGACCTGGACGTATTCGACGTGGCCGGGCACCTCGCCGAAGATGGCTTCGAGCCGCTCGCGCTTGAGAGCCGCGGTGACCGGGTGGTCGACCTCGAACAGCGCTGCGCCGCTCAACTCCTCTCGTAGCCGGTAGGCCCGCGAGTCGAATCCGGCGCCGAGGAACACCACCTGAGTTGCGCCCGCCGCGACCTCGTCGGTCACGATTTGATCCATGTGATGAGTGCGCGCCAGCTCGAACCAGAAGCTGCCCGGCAGAATCCGCTCGAACAGGCTTGGGAGGAGCCGGCGAACGCCAGGGACCTTCACCAGCGCGGTCAGCTTCAGTCCCGGCGAGATGAACCGGGCCGCCAGGTAGTCGGGTCCCCGCAATTCGGGGTCGGGCAGCGTCGTCGCCACCGCCCGCAGTGCGCAGGCCCCTTCGGCCGTCGAGCGGGCGAGCCGGCTGCCTTCCGCATCTCCAAGCGCCACGGTCGCAACCTACCGCGGGAAACCGCTGCCCGCATGACGTTCGAGCCGGGTGGAAATGGTCGGAGTGCGTGAAGCCGGTCGTCGGCACCGACAGTTGCCAGGTCCGGCATGTCGGCGTTGCTCAGTCCGGCAGGCTCAACATCGCGCAGGAGGACGGGACCGAGGTCGAGATCGGATCCGGCGATGCCTACGTGATCGAGCCGGGTCACGACGCCTGGGTTGTGGGCGATGAGACGTTCATCAGCCTCGAGTTCGAGACCAAGTCGGCAGAGGAATACGCCCGCTCGTAGGAGGAATATGCCTGGCTGACCCGACCTCCGCGCCGCACAGCGCTGCCTACGAGATCGCGAGGGCCGGAATCGAACCAGCGAGAGCTGGCGGCTCTACGCCGATAGGGACTCGAACCCCCGAAAGCGCCGTTTTACACTGCGCGGCATGACAATCCACCGGATGGATCACGCCGGCGTTGTGGTCGAGGATCTCGCGGCTGGAATCGCGTTCTTCGTCGAACTGGGCATGGAACTTGAGGGCGAGGCAACGGTCGAGGGCGAATGGGTGGACCAGCTCGTCGGGCTGGACGGCGTCCGGGCGGACATGGCCGTCGTGCGGACCCCGGACGGCCACGGCCGAGTCGAGCTGTCGATGTTCCACACGCCGGTGGCCACAAGCAGTGCGCCGAGGGCGCCGGTGAACACCCCGGGGATCCCCCGCCTCACGTTCGTCGTCGACGCCGTCGACGACGTCCTCGACCGCCTGCGCGCCCACGGCGCCGAACTCGTGGGCGAGGTGGCCCAGTACAAGGACATCTACCGGTACTGCTACATCCGCGGGCCCGCCGGCATCATCATCGGGCTGGTCGAGGAACTCAGCTGAACGACACCTCCGCGATGCGAGGCGAGCGTGAGGGGCGCCCTACTCCGAGAGCCCGGCGGCTTCGAGGGCATCAGCCTCTGTGGAGTGGTTACTCCACGACACGCACTTCCCATTTTGTCCACGGGCCGCGGCCCAAACGGCTTCGTCGAAAGGCGTACCGCTTCCCGACCCGTGTCCCGTAGCCCGCAGATGTACGACGCGTGTCGTCGTACTCACGGAACCCGACGATCTCCATCTTGAAGTCCGGAACAGCGCCGAAAACCTCGTCCCACCACGCACGGACGTTCTCGTGGCCCCGACCTCGAAGGCTTTGGAAGATGGGAACGAACTCGACGTCCTCATCGAGAACCGCAAGTGCCGCGTCCAGATCTCGGCGGTTGAGGCTCTCGACGAGCCGGTAGGCGGCCTCTACGTTCTCGCTCGACATCGCGTCGCAGTATCTCGCGTCGGGAGATGGCGAGGGCCGGAATCGGACCGGCGACACCACGATTTTCAGTCGTGGCCGGTGTTGCGGCTGTTCGTGGATGGTGTGTTGCCGATCCGTTTCCCACCTGAGCGGCTGCGATACGAACCGGCCTGGCGGCTCTACTCCGACAGCCCGGCGGCTTCGAGGGCCCGATTCCGTTCGATGTGGATCGAGAGGCGAGCGATCTTGCTGTCGCTGAAGCTCCAGACGTGAAAGAAGCGGTTCCAAGTCTCGGCATCGCTCCCTTTGATCCGCCCGCCGTCGCGCACGACGGTGACCACCTGCTCGTCGTCAGCGTGGATCACCTCTTCAAGCTCGACGCGGAAGTTCTCGAACGTCTCCCAGTACTCCAGCAAGAACTCCTGGGCGGCTTCGAGTCCGTGAGTGACTCCGACCCCTGCTCCAACGCTGGTCGCGTCGACCTCGAAGTCGGTGTCGAACAGCTCTGGAGGCATCTGCCGGGTCGCGGTCACCCTCTCGTAATTGCGGCGCACGATCTCCACGTTCTCCTGCGACATCGTCTACTCCGACAGCCCGGCGGCTTCGAGGGCTTCGGCGAGCTTCTGGTATGGCCGGAAGTAGAGGATTTGCCCGTCTCGTATCTCGTAGAAGTAGGCGGTTCGGTAGGTGATCGGCGGCGCTCCTCCCCCTCCGACGTTGGTAGTCCGGCTCAGGACAACCACGCGGGAGCCGATGGGGCGGATGTCCTCTATCTCGAAACGGACCTCCTCCCAGATCGCGTAGACATCGGCAAGAGCCTGCCTGACTCCGTCGCGTCCCCTGTAGCTCCCTCCCTCCAAGAGGTTTCTGGGCAGCAAGAACTCGCAGTCCGGATCGAAACACTCGACGAAGCCCTCTTCGTCTCGCTTCTCGATCATCCGCAGCATCCTGCCTGCGATCTCCACGTTCTCCTCCGACATCGCCTACTGCGACAGCCCGGCGGCCTCAAGGGCCTTGTCCCAGCCGCCCTCTTCCATGTAGAGGTTCTGCCTCGTGATCCTGCCTCGCGACGAGAGCAAGTACGCCATGCCGGCGTTCTTGAACCCTGTCGCCACTCCGCTGGCTCGCCCTTGGGCCTTCAGGTCACAGCGGATGGCGATTCGGTCGCCGCCATCGGCCAAGGAGAGAATTGTCCACCCCCAGTCGCCGAAAGCCTCATCCAGATCGGCAAACATCTCGCGGATGCCTTCGTGGCCGCGATAGCAGTCTCTGAACCCCGCGCCGTCCATGCCGATGAATCGGACCTCGACGTCCGACTCGTAGCCCGGCAGGATCAGCTCGACATCGCTTCGATTCACGGCGGCGAACGCGTTCGTGAACAGCCGGGTGAGCAGCCGCTGCCTCGCTGCCGATCCAACTCGCGCGTGGGCCACCAAAGCGGTTGCGACTCGTCCCAGCGCCGGCATCCGAACCACCAGGCGATCCGCCGACGATCTGCCTGCCGCTCCGGACGTGGAGAGATCGCTGGACATCGCCCGTTCAGTATCTCGCGTCGCTAGATGGCGAGGGCCGGAATCGAACCGGCGACGCCCATCCGTTGCCCACCTGAGCGGTTGCGGTGCGAACCGGACTGGCGGTGCTACTCCCGCAGCCCGGCGGCTTCGAGGGCTTCATCCTTGGTGCTGAACATCTCCTGTCGAACGACAAGGCCGTCTCGAAATGTCCAGACGAATGCGAGTTGCTGACCTGCGGGGAAGTCTGTGTCGCTGATCCCGCTGAACCGGCCCTTTCCGGCTGCGCGAACCACGCCGACGATGGTGTCGCCCGCGTCGATGAGGTCCTTAGGGAAGTACCGGACGGCTCCCATCTCGTTCTCCCGTTCCAGGATCACGGCCCGAACCTCGTCGTGTCCTCGGGCGGATCCGCTCAGGAGAGTCTTCACCTCGACCCTCGGGTCAAGCATCTCGAGCGCTTCGTCGAGGTCACCCCGATTGAACGCCTCCAGGCCGCGCCGCACGATCTGCACGTTCTCCTCCGACATCGCCTACTCCGACAGCCCGGCGGCTTCGAGGGCTTCGGCGAGCGTCGGATAGACGATCCATCGGCGGACGAGTCCGTCGTTCAGCTCCCAGAGGTGGGCGATGAGGCGAGTCTGGACGGGGATCCCGCTCTCCCTCCCGGTGGCCGACGCACGCACCTCGAACACGACCTTGTCCCCGCCCGCGAAGGCCTCGCCCACGTCGAACCGGATATCGCCGAGGCCTTCGACAAGCTCGCGGGTGCCTTCGATGAATCCCTCGTACCCGCGGAACGTCCCGGCGGTGTCGAAGACGATCTCCGGGCTCTGGCCAAGCTCGACGTCGGGATGGAAGAACTGGTCAAACAGCTCCCTGCGGGCGGCATCCGGCAGCTCGTACATCCCCACGACACCGCCTAGGTTGATGCCCTCGTAGAGGCGGCGCACGATCTCCGCGTTCTCCTCCGACATCGCCTACTCCGACAGCCCGGCGGCTTCGAGGGCCTGCTGCTCAGACGCGAAAAACTGCCAGCGGACGATCTTGCCTTCACGGAAGGTGACGAGGGCGCAGATGTCGACCTCCACCTCTATCCCGCTACTCGGTCCCCGCCCCCACCACCGCAGCGAAGCAAGAACGTGGTCGTCAAAGTCGCGCATCTCGCGGAGCTCGACTGAGAAGTCCTCCCATATCTCTGTCGTGTACTGGGCTAAGCCTTGCAACGCGCCTTCGTGCCCATGGAAGGACTGGACGTCCGGTGCTTCTGGAATCGGAGTGAAGACAATGTTCGGGTCGGCCAGCTTGAGCATCGCGGCTGTGTCGCCACGCGAGAACGCGTCGAACAGCGCCCGAACCACCTGAAAGTTCTCCTCCGACATCGCCCGCGCAGTATCTCGCGTCGCTAGATGGCGAGGGCCGGAATCGAACCGGCGACACCACGATTTTCAGTCGTGGCCGGGGGTTGCGGCTGGTTGCGGCTGGTCGGTGAAATCGGCACGCCGCGTGCGTTTCCGTGCGTAAAGCGCACGCGCCGAGTTGCGGCTGTTCGTGGATGGTGCGTTGCCCATCCGTTGCCCAGCTGAGGGGTTCCGTGCGGGGGCGGTCTACTCCGACAGCCCGGCGGCTTTGAGGGCTTCTTCGCGGTTCGTCAAGAGCAACCGGACGATCTTTCCGTCGCGGAACGTGAATAGCGCAGCTTGCGCAGCCTCCACTTCAGCTCCGCTCTGCCTTCCGCGGCCCCAGATGCGATTGAACACCACGATGTTTTCGCCCACCTCGATCAGCTTCTCGATGTGGCTGGTGTGCCACTCATCCCAGGCCTGGAGTTGCTCCCGCCAAACCCTCGCCATGCCGTCGACCCCGCGTGCCCTCACGGAGTCCGGGAAGCCCCTGATCTCGAAGTCAAGTTCGTCGCCGAACGGCTCACGGGTACTGAAATCGCCCGCCGCCCACTCGTCGTAGAGCCGCCGCACGATCTCCACGTTCTCCTCCGACATCGCCTACTCCGACAGCCCGGCGGCTTCGAGGGCCTCTGTCCGCGTTCCAAACCACGCCACGCGGACGATTTTGCCCGCTCGGATTGTCCAGAGGCCTGCGTGCTCACGCTCAACCTCCACGCCGCTCGCCAGTCCACGTCCACGAGAGGTCACGACGGAGATCACCTGTTCCCCCGCGTCGATCAACTCGTCCAAATGGTCCTCGACCTCCGCCCATGCATCGTCAAATCGCTCCTGGATGAGCCGGCGGATGCCCTCGTGCCCGAGGTAGACGTTCTGCTTGAGGAAATCCCGAAACGGGCTGGCGCGGAAGTCCCACTCCACCGCGGGGTCATACGCCGCGAGGACGCCCTCGGTGTCTCCCTTACGGACGGCCTTGTAGACCCGCCGCACGATCTCGACGTTCTCCTGCGACATCGCCTACTCCGACAGCCCGGCGGCTTCGAGGGCTTCGGCCTCGCTTCGGAGAGTGCGAAGGCGAGCGACCGATCCGTGTCGCCACTCGACGACGTGCCACTGCATCTCGTCGATGGGCGCGTCGCTCTCCATGCCACGGCCGCGAAAGCGCAGTCGTGAAAACGTCCTATCTCCAAGGTCTCGTACCTCTTCGATCTCTGCGACGTAGTCGGAGAACGCCCTAAACGTGCTCTCCCACCAAGTACGGACCCCGTCGTGGCCCGTGTAGGAACGGCCACCTTCCAACGCCACGCTACGGGGCGCGAAATCCACATCAGGATCGAGGAGCGCGAGGACAGCATCGAGATCGCGGCGATTGAAGGCGTCAATGACCCGGTGGTACCGCTCCACGTTCTCCTCCGACATCGCCCGCGCAGTATCTCGCGTCGCTAGATGGCGAGGGCCGGAATCGAACCGGCGACACCACGATTTTCAGTCGTGTGCTCTACCAACTGAGCTACCTCGCCCGCGGCGCGTAAGGCTAGCGCCGGAGCGCCAGCCCTGGCCATCCCCCGACTGTCGACTGCCAGTCGGGGTAGCTTCAGCCCATGGCCTCCCTGCCCGCCCGGCTGAAAGAGTCGCGGCCGGTTCGGGCCGCGGTCGGTACCGGGGGTGCCTTTGGGCGGCTCCGGCTTTCCGACCACGCGGCCGCTCTCACCTACTACGCCGTCCTCTCGGTCTTCCCGGGGATGATCGTGCTGGTCGGACTGCTGGGCGTCTTCGGCGACGAGAACACCGTCGACGCCCTGCTGCGGATCATCGAGAGCCTCTCGCCCGGATCCGCCTCGGATACCTTCGAGGGAGCGGCCCGCAACGCGATCGAGGGCGGCGGCGCGGGGGTGGCGCTCCTGGCCGGCGTCGCGGTCGCGCTCTACAGCGCTTCCAGCTACATCGGGGCCTTCAGTCGCGCCACGAACTCGATCTACGAGGTCGAGGAGACGCGCCCGTTCTGGCGCACGCTGCCGCTTCGAGTGGGCATGACCCTGTTCCTGCTGGTGACGCTCGCGGTCGCCCTCCTCGCCCTGCTCTTGACCGGCCCGTTGGTCGAGGCGATCGGAGACGAGGTCGGGCTCGGCGACACGGCGCTGACGATCTGGTCGATCGCCAAGTGGCCGGCACTTGCGGCGGTGAACACGGCGTTGTTCGCGGTCCTCCTGTACGCGGGGCCGAACGTCCAGCACGAGAGCTTTCGCAAGCTCCTGCCGGGCAGCGTGCTGGCGATGTTGCTGTGGCTGGCCGCCTCGGCGGGGTTCGCCCTCTACGTCGCGAACTTCGGCTCCTATGCGAGCACGTATGGCGCGGTCGCGGGCGTGATCATCTTCCTGATCTGGCTCTGGATCTCGAACCTGGCGGTCCTGGTCGGAGCGACCTACAACGTCGAGCTGGCGCGAGCCGCCGGCGCGACGACCGGCCCCGAGCCGTTGCCCAGCCGCTCGTAGCGGTAGTCGTCGAGCGGGAACCTCGCCGCCGCGCGGCGCGCCTGCCATGAGGAGGTCGGGCGCAGGTACGGGGTGTCGCCATGGTGGTCGTAGTAGTAGCTGTTGGCGGTCGAACAGTTCCCGGTCTTCCAAAGCGACTGCTCCAACCGCCCCTCGATCATGGCGAAGAACCGGTCTGTCGCCTCGGGCGTCACCTCCACCGCCGTCGCGCCTCGCCGCCGCGCCTCTTCCAGGACCCGCACGACGTGACGAGAGGTGTTCTGGACGAGCACGTGCCAGGCGGCGCCCGTGAAGCCGTAGGGGCCGAACATCATGAAGTGGTTCGGCAGACCGGGCATGCTGACCCCCTCGTACGACTTGAGCCGCTCCTCCTCGTAGCGGGTGGCGAGGTCAAACCCATCGCGGCCGCGGACGGGAGTGCGCCGGAAGTTCTCGGGGTCCGACGCAAGGCGGAAGCCGGTCGCGAGCACGATCGCGTCGACCTCGCGCTCAGAGCCGTCCACGGTACGGATCCCGCCTGCCGTGATTCGCTCGATCCCGTCGGTGACGAGCTCGACGTTCTCGCGGTTGAACACGCGGAGGTAGGAGTTCGACACGCTCGGGCGCTTGCAGCCCAGGTTGTAGTCGGGCGTCAGCTTCTTACGCAGCTCCGGGTCGTTCACCGACGCCTTGACCCAAGCCCGGCACCGAGCCTCGGCGCCGCGAACCGGGAACGAGACCCGGCCGTAGTTCACGACCATGAAGGTGAGCATGAACTCGAGCACGGCCGAGCAACCTTCGTAGAACGCGCGCTGGGTGAGCGGGACCCGGCGGAACAGCCCCTGCAGCCAGCCCGGGATCTTCGGGTCGAACTTCGGCGCGACCCAGATCGGGGTCCGCTGGTACACGTCGAGCCGCCCGACCTCGCGCGCGATCGCGGGCACGATCTGCACGGCGCTCGCCCCGGTGCCGACGATCGCGACGCGCTTGCCGGCCAGGTCGTATTCGTGATCCCACCGTGCCGAGTGGATGATCTTGCCCTGGAAGTCGCCGAGGCCGTCGAGCCCGGGCGGCTTGGGGTCGACGAACGGGCCGATCGCGCTGACGACGTGGCGGGCGGTCAGCTCCTGATCGTTGACCTCGAGCCGCCAGAGGTGGGCGTCCTCGTCCCAGGTGCGCGACGCAACCTCGCTGGCGAAGCGGAGGTGTGGTCCCAGTCCGTACTTCTCGACGTAGTCGTCGATGTACTCCTTCACCTCGGCGCCCTTGGCGAAGAACCGCGACCAGTCGGGCTTCATCTCGTACGAGAACTGGTAGGCGCAGGTGGGGATGTCGACGCCGATCCCCGGGTAGGTGTTGTCGCGCCAGGTGCCGCCGACGTCGGCCGCGCGCTCGAAGATCGCGAAGTCGTCGATCCCCGCGTGCAGCAGCGCGGCCCCCATCCCGAGGCCACTGATGCCGGCGCCGACGATCGCGACCTCGAAGTCGGGGGCAACCGGCTCCGCCGCGGGCGCCGAGCCGTTCGAGCCGTTGTGGGTCACGTCGCTCATCGTGTCAGGACCGCCGGGCGCGGCGCCGGCCGAGCCGCCGTGGGCGGGCCGGGCTTGACCTCGGGCTGCGGGACGCCGCGCGCCACGCGCACGAGCGCGTATCCCGTCGCGATCAGCAGCGCCAGGATGAAGGCTGCGACGCTCAGACCGAACGCGACGATCGTCCAGTCGGCCACTCCCTCCTTGCGCTCGCGCTGGAGGAACGAACGGTCGTCGACGAAGGCCCTTCTAAACGACGCCGGCGCCGGGATCTCGCCGACCGGGATCGCCGGATCGGCGGGCGCGAACAGCGGGATCGAGCCCATCTCGCTGCCACTTTGCAGGCGGATCGCGCTCTTCCAGCTGCCGTCCACCGGGATCGGCGGCGTGCGATAGGTGCCCGGGCCGACCTCGGTCAGCGCCTCGGCTCGGAGCGGCTCGCCGCCCTGCCAGGCGATCGCGTAGAGCCAGTCCGGATCGTCGGCCGCGGTGGCCGGGTCGAAGCGGACGGTGGCGACGGCCTCGCGGGGCTCGCTTCCGAGGACGTCGGCCAGCGTCACCTGGGCGCTGCCCTGGGGCGGCGAGGTGTGCCCGAGGAAGACGAGCACCGCGGCCAGGGTCGCCAGGCTCGCGGCCGCCGCCGCGATCGGCCGCGGCCCGACCAGGTCCCCGCGCAGCAGCAGCCCGCAGGCGATGAACGCGCCGATCGTGCCGCCGGCCACGCCGACGACCGCGCCCAGCGCGAGCGCCTCGCCGAGGAAATGAGCGGGCCACGGAAGCGGCATCCAGACCTGGCTCCAGGCGAACTCGGCGAGCACCCCGAGCGTTCCACAGGCGAGCCCTGCGACCACGCCGAAGCGGTACGGATGCTCTCGCACGGCGATCAGCAGGGCGACGGCCTCGACCAGCAGGGCCTCACTGAGATACAGCGGGAAGTGCTGCACGACTTCGCCGAACCCCTCGCCGATGATCAGGGTGCAGGCCCCGCGGATCAGGACGAAGAACGCGACCGCGCCCAGTGCCGCGCCGCGCCCCGCGACGATCCGCCCCATGGTCAGTGCGACGCCCGCCGCGAACGCGAGCAGCACCGGGTGGAAGAGCAGCCGGAACTGCGGGACGCCGAAGTCGAATTCGCCCTGGTAGATCGAGAGCGCGGCCAGCACGCCGCCGCCGGCGATCATCATGCGAAAGCGGTTGGAGGAGAGCGGGCGAAGGACGCGGACAAGCGTCGTGTCGAGCGGACCGCGCAGGCTCGGCCGGAGGCGGCGGCCGAACGGCAGCAGCTCGATGACGCCGGTGCCGTTGTCGTTGGCGGCCCGAGCCTCGTCGCGCTCGGCCCGGCGGGCCAGGCGGCCCTCGGCGAGCAGGACCGTGATCGAGAGGACCGCGCAGACGGCCCCGGACAGCATCATCAGATGCGTCGCGCCCCACAGCGTCACGTCCTGGCCGAACAGCCGGTGAGAGAGATCGTCGAGCGGGAAGCCCAGCAGCGCAAACGAGGAGGAGGCGAGCAGCATGACGCCGCCGACGGGCGCGTACCAGTCCGGGCCGATCCGCACGGCGGCCGGGCTCGGGCGCTCGCCCCTGGCCGGCATCACGACCGCGATCCATCCGGCGGTGAAGATCCCGAACAGGCCGCCCAGGAGGAGATAGTGCGAGGGGTTCGCGAGCGGGCCCGGGTCGCGCCCGTCGTCGATGTGGAGCGACTCGTCCCAGCTCAGGCCGAACAGCGCCGGCAGCAGCGTGACCAGCGCGATCGCGGCGGGCAGCCCGGCCCAGCCCGGCAGGTCCCCGCCGAGCCGGCGCGAGATCCGATCGGCCCAGTTCAGCACGCCGATCCGCCCGCTGCGGTGCCCGAGGCCGACGACCAGCAACCCGGCGGTGAGCATCAGCGCGCCCCCGGTTGCGACCACGACCTGGAGGAGCTCGGCGCCCCCGGCCGGCGCGGACTCGGCCTGGGCGAGGGGGAGGAAGCTGGGGTTCATCGCGTCCAGTACCGCCTTTCGTGGTGCCGTCCGACGCTTTGCTACGGGGTAGTATCAATGCCTTGCGGGCCTTTGTCAACCCCAATCGATGTAACATCGCTTGATGGCACGAGGCACCTCGCTGGCGGGGCAAACCGTGGTCATCACCGGCGCCGGATCGGGGATCGGCCGAGCACTCGCACTGCGCCTGGCAGGTCAGGGCAGCCCGGTGGCGATCTGCGACGCCGACGCCGACGGCCTGGCCGAGACGGCGGAGGCCATCGACGGTCCGGTCCTGACCGAGCGCCTCGACGTCCGCGACCGCGGTGCCCAGATGGCGTGGGCTGCCCGCGTCTCGGAGTGGGCGCCGGCGCCAATCGGCGCCGTCGTCAACAATGCCGGCGTCACGGTCATGCAGCGCGCCGCCGACGGCGCGCCCGAGGACGACGAGTGGGTCATGGACGTGAACTTCTGGGGCGTCGTGCACGGGACGCGCGCGTTCCTGCCGATCCTGCTTGAGCAGGGAAGCGGCGCGGTCGTCAACGTCTCGAGCGTCTTCGGCCTGATCGGGTGGCCGACCCAGTCCGCGTACTGCGCCTCGAAGTTCGCGGTGCGCGGCTATACGGAGTCGCTGCGGCACGAGCTGCAGGAGACGGGCGTCCGGGCGATCGCCGTGCATCCGGGCGGGATCGCCACCAAGATCACGGAGAACGCCCGCTTCCACGTCGATGACCTGGGCCGCACCGACCGCGGCGAGATCGAGCGCGAGTTCAAGCGCGTCGCTCGCACATCGCCCGATCGCGCTGCGAAGACGATCCAGCGCGGGATCGAGGTTGGCCGCAAGCGGATCCTGATCGGCCCCGACGCCTACATGATCGCCGGTTTGGTGCGGCTCGCCCCGCTCCGCTACATCGTGCCGATCAAGCTGTTCGAGCCGCTCGTCCGCCGCTAGACCGACCGACACATGCTGCTTTCGCGGCTAAGCCGCTCACCGATGTAACCGTCAGGTACAGCGCCCGGTTCGCGACTCCAGGGGGAGAGATGGCCGTCCGGCTCTCTCATTACTTTGGAAAGCGACATGAACTCTCCGCCAAGACTCGCAATCCAGCCCACCCTGGGGGGTCCGGTGGCGAGCGTTGACCGCGTCTTCGTCCGCGACCTCGCCGAGGGCGACCTGGTCCGCGGCGCGTTCGCCGTGCGCGAGCGCAGCCGCCTCTCGCGCCGCAACGGTGACGACTTCCTGAAGCTGATCGTCGCCGACCGCACCGGCGCCGTCGAAGCGGTCGTCTGGGATGACATCGACGAGTGCTTCGAGCTCACTGCGCCCGGCACGGTGGTCCTCGTCGAAGGGCCGTTCTCAATCCACCCCCAGTATGGGGCCAAGGTCACGGTCAAGTCGCTGCGTCCCGCGCTTCCGGAGGAATACGAGGACACCGATCTCGTCGAGGGTTCGCCGGTCCCGGTCGATCGCCTCGAGCAGGGCCTTCGCGACCTGCTGGCCACGATCCAGAACGGCCAGCTGCGGGCGCTGCTCGACCGTTTCTTCGCGGCCGACGCTGAGACGTGGGCCCGGTTCCGCGTCGCGCCGGCGGCGAAGTACTACCACCAGGCCTTCGCCCACGGGCTGCTGGACCATTCACTGTCAGTTGCCCAAGCGGTGAGCGCCGCGGCCGCCGCGTTCCCGGGTCTCGACCGCGACCTCGCGGTGACCGGCGCCCTGCTGCACGACATCGGCAAGACCCAGGCCTACAACGACGACCCGCTGGCGATCGATCTGACCGACGCCGGGCGCCTGCAGGGCGAGATCCCGCTCGGCTACTTCATGGTCCGCAGCCAGATCGAGTCGATCGACGGATTCGACCCCGACCTCGGCCAGGCCGTGCTCCACATCGTCCTCTCTCATCACGGCGCGCTCGAGCACGGCTCACCGGTCGTCCCCGCGACGCGGGAGGCGACGCTCGTCCACGCGATGGACAACCTCGGTGGCAAGCTCGGCAGCTTCGACCGGATCGAGCGCGAGCTCCCGGACGGGCAGGCGTGGTCGAAGTTCGACCGCGGACTTGATTCCGCGGCGTATTTCGGCGATCGCCACGCCGCCTGATCAGGAGTACCCTTAGAGGTCGGTGGGGAAGCGATTCACAGCCGTTGTCATCGTCGCGATCGCGGTCGGCAGCGGCGTGGCCGTCCTCGGCGGGCCCGACCCCGCTTTCGCGGGCCATGGCAAGAACTGCGGGATCGTCACCAAGGGCGCGAGGGACTACCGCGTGTGGGGGCAGCGGATGAAGTGCAAGCGTGCGAAAAAGGGGACTCGCATCTACCTGCGGGAACGCAGGGCGCTGCGCGGCTTCAGCTGCACTGACGATGGCGGGGAGTTTTACGTCTTCATCTGCGGCTCCGGCGGCAAGAGCTACCGAGCCCAGCGGCTCTAGGCCATGCGCCGCGCCTTGCCGGCCGTCGGATTGGTATTGGCCCTGGCCGCGGCCGGGCCGGCAGGAGCACACCCAGGCCACAGCGCCGCGCGGGTTGCTGTTCAGGCGGGCACGCAAACGTTCGCCCCCGATCCGGTAACTGCATTCGTGAGGCGGGGGGTTATTTGGACCTGGGAGGAGAGCGTGCTCTTCCCCAACCACTCGGTCACCTCGGACACCGACGGGGCCGAGGCATTCGACTCGGGGAGCCGTAGCTCGGGGACGTTCGAGCACATCTACCGCGAACCCGGGATCTACACCTACCACTGCACGGTCGTGGCCGGGATGACCGGCACGGTCGAGGTCAAGCCGCTCCCCGGCAAGGCCCCAAGGGTCCGCCGCCTGCGGGTCAAGAGCGGCGAGAAGCCGGTCGCCCGGTTCCGCGCGTCGAAGTCCGGCGACCTGGTCGGCCGGATCGCCGTTCGCCGATCCGGACGGTGGGTGACCAAGCGGGTCTTCTCGCGCTATGCGCCGAAGGGCAGGAACAGGTTCAAGCTGCGGATGGACGGGCTGGACGTCGGGCGCTACCGGCTGGAGCTGACGCTGTATGACCGGCTTGCCCGGAAGGGTCGCGCGAAGGATCGCTTCCGGCTCAAGCCCTAGTTGACGACCGTGGCCCTCAGGGCCCGAAGCGCCTCGTGCAGCGCTCGATCCTGTTGACGTTCCGGCCGGCGTTCTGGATGCAGTTCAGGAGCTTGTCGGTATCGACGCCCTGGAGGTTGGCCTGATCGAGCGACTCCTGGATGTCGTTCTGGATCTGCGACGAGTTCGGCACGTTTTCGAAGATCTCCTCGGCGCTCGGGATCCCCTCGAAGGCGCGATCGGTGATGTTCTCGGTGGTATCCAGCGCCGGCTTGACGAAGAACAGGTAGACGGCGCCGAGGATCACGACCGTGGTCACGATCTTGATGATTGGGTTGATGACTGTTCCGGCGCCGATCATTGGTCCCCCGCGCAGGCGCGGCAGAGCGGCACTCTACCCAAACAGCAGGCGGTCGGCCAGCGCCCGGCAGCGCTCCATCGCCCCCACCCTGAACCCGGCTTTGTCGACGCAGCTGCGCACCTGATCGGCGGCGGCCGTCTTGCCCTGGGCATCCAGGCTGTCGGCGTAGGAGTTGGCGAAGTTGCGGTCCGACTGCAGCGTGTGGACGATGGTCTGGCCGAACTCGGCACAGCGATCCATCGCCTTCGCGTTGCCCTTCGCCTCGCGGATGCAGGACCTGATCTCCCGCCCCGCCGCCGGCCAGGTGCCCTGGATGCTGGTGGCGTACGACTCCGCGCGGCTCTGCGCCGAGCTCAGGGCGATGTCGTTGGTTCGCTGCGCCGCGTCGGTCTGAGACTGCTGGAACTGGGCGGTGCCCTGGCGCACGACCTCCTCGGTGGTGTCGAGCACGGGCCTGACGATGAACAGGTAGGCGGCGCCGAGGACCGCCACCGTGGTGACGATCTTCAGAAGGGGATTGAGAATGGTTCCTGCGCCGATCATGCGGGCTCCCTGAGCGACGGCAGCCTACCGCCGCCCGTAGGCGTTTCGCGCAGTTTGCGGTTCGAGGTGCGTCGAAGCCGCGGCGCGACCATCAATATCCTCGGCGCATGGCCAAGGACACCGAGAAGCTCATCAGGCAGCTTTCGCTGATCTCGTTCCTGATGGCCAACCGGCGCCCCGTATCGGCGCTGGAGATCAAGCGCGAGGTCGAGGGGTACAGCTCGATGAACGAGGACGCGTTCGCGCGCCGCTTCTACGCGGATCGCGCCGAGCTCGAGAGCCTCGGCATTTCGCTTCAGGTGGACAAGCCCGCCGAGGGCTTCTTCGAGGCCGAGCTCTACGCGCTGCCGCCGGAGAACTACTACCTGCCCGCGATCGAGTTCTCGGACGGCGAGCTGGCGGCGCTGCGAACCGCGCTCGGCCTGCTCGACGGCGAGTTCGCCTACGCCGAGCCGCTGCGGCTGGCGCTCCAGCAGGTCTCCTGGGGCCGCACCAGCCCGCTCAACGAGGGCGAGCCGGTGCCGATCGACGTTCGGCTCTCCACCAGCGGCGGCGGCCGCGAGCTGTCGCAGCGGCTGGCGAAGATCGAGACCGCGATCTCGCGCCGCAAGACGATCGAGTTCAGCTACTACACGATGCAGCGCGACGAGGTCTCCGACCGCAAGGTCAACCCCTACCACCTCGTCTTTCGCGACGGCCAGTTCTATTTGATCGGCTACTCGTACGAGCGCGACGCCGTCCGGGTCTTCCGGCTCTCGCGGATCAAGGGCAAGGTCTCGTACGCGAGCAAGGCCGAGCACGACTTCTCGCCGCCCGAGGACTTCGACCGGCGCGACTACGCCTCGCGCGCGGAGTGGCAGATGGGCGGCCTCGAAGAGGCCACGGCCCAGGTGTTCGTCCGCGAGCGGATTGCCTGGCTCGTCGAGCGCGACTTCGGCAAGTACGGCACCCTGCGCAAGGTCACGAAGGCGGACGGGGTCAAGGGGCGGGGCATGGTCTACGAGACCGAGTACGCCTCGATCCCGCAATTGATCTCGTGGGTTTTGTCGTGGCGCGAGAACGCGCAGCTGATCTCCCCGGCCGAGGCGGCCACCGAGGCCGCAACCCGCATGGACCTGCTTCGCGACCGTCATCGGGGCGAGTTCGACGTCGCCTCGACGGTCGCCCGGCCCGTGCTCGAGGCGGAGGGGCGGCCGGCGCGAGTCAACGGCAGCCGCGGCCGCGGCGAGTCGGTCATCCGGCCCGAGCGCTTCGCCCGCCTCGTCACACTGGCCGGCCTGCTGATCGCGGCCGCCCGCGACCAGGGAACGCTGCCGGTGCGCCAGGCGACGCGTGAGATGAACATCTCACTCGAAGAACTTCGCGAGGACATCGACGTTCTCAACGTCGTCAACTTCGGTGGCGGAACCTACGTCCTCTACGCCGAGATCGTGGGCGACGAAATCGAGATCGACCCCGATACCTACGGCGACAACTTCGCCCGCCCGGCCCGGCTCCTGCCCCTCGAGGCCAAGGCGCTGGTCGCCGCGATCGATCTGTTCGGCGACCACCTTCCGCAGGCCGGGCTGGCCACGGCGCGCGACAAGATCGTGGCCGCCCTGGGCCACGATCCATCGGAGGAGGGCCTCGAGATCGCTCCCGGCCGCGACGATTCGCACGTCGTCCGCACGGTGAACGAGGCGATCCATCTGCACCGCATCCTCGAGCTCCACTACTACAAGGAGAACGAGGACGAGTTCGTCAAGCGCGAGGTCGAGCCCTACCAGCTCGTCAACGGCCCCGAGGGCTGGTACCTCGGGTGCTACGACGTCGGCCGGTCGGACACGCGCCATTTCCGGCTCGACCGGATGAAGGAAGCGCAGATGACCGACCGCGAGTTCGAACCCCGCGAGGGCATCGACGAGCGCCTGGCCGAGCAGGAATGGCTTGCCCACGGCGAGGTCGCGAGCGCCGGCGTCGCTCGCGTCTGGGTTGCTCCGGAGCGCGCGCGCTGGCTGCGCGAGGAGCGCACGGTCGTCGAGGAGCTGGCCGATGGCGCCGTCGTCGTCGAGGTCCCCTACGGCTCGACCGACTGGCTGGTGCGCGAGATCCTCAAGGGCGCCGGCGACCTCGTCGCCCTCGAGCCCGACGATGCGCGCGAGGCGGTCCTCGCTGCCGTCTCTTCCTGACGCTGACGCAGAGCTGATCGTCGCGCCCAACCCAGGGCCGATGACGCTCGCGGGCACGAACACGTACGTGGTGGGCCGCGACCCGGCCTACGTCGTGGACCCGGGCCCGGACGACGGCGGGCATCTGGAAGCCGTCCGGGCCGAGGGCGAGGCGCGGGGCGGGATCGCGGGGATTCTGCTCACTCACTCCCACGCAGACCATTCCGCTGGGGTGCCAAGACTGGGGGCACCGCTGCTCTGGGGCGCGATCGGCACCGCTGACGAGAGCACCTGGACCCCCGAGCTGCCAGCACTCGTGGCGGGAAATCTCCCAGACGTCTTCGTGGCGATCCCGACCCCCGGTCACGCAGCCGATCACGCTTGTTTCGTCTGGGACAACGTTTGCTTCTGCGGCGACCTGATCCTGGGCGAGGGATCCACGATCGTGCCGCCCGCTGGCTTCGGCGGCTCGCTTGTGGACTACATGGAATCGCTGCGCAGGGTGCGTGAGCTGGACGCCTCGCTGTTCGCCCCGGGGCACGGCCCGCTGATCACCGACCCCAGGTCCAAGATCGACGAGTACCTGGCCCACCGGGAAGCGCGAGAGACCCGGCTGGTGGAGGCGCTCGACGCGGGTGAGCGCTCGCGCGCAAGACTGCTCGAAGCCGCCTGGGGCGACGTGCCTGAGATTCTGCGACCGGCGGCAGCGATGGCGATGCAGGCCCATTTGGAGAAACTCGAAGCGGAGGGACATCTGGTGGCGGCGGAGTTGCAGGCGTGAGCGGAATCGGCCGCCGGGCGGGGGTTGCCGGCGCGGTCTTCGGCGGCCTCGCAACGACGACGGCCGCGGGTCTGTGGTGGCAGCTCCTGCGCCGGCCCCGGCCGCGAACCGAGGGCAAGCTGCGGGTCGCCGGTCTCGAAGGCGAGATCGAGATCAGCCGCGACCGCTGGGGCGTTCCGCACGTGAGCGCCGGGACCCGGCACGACCTCTGGTTCGGACAGGGCTTCTGCCAGGGCCAGGATCGCCTCTGGCAGCTCGACCTCTACCGGCGGGTGGCGATGGGACGCCTGGCGGAGATCGCCGGGCCCGCAGGGCTGCCGTCTGACCGCTTCATGCGCACCCTCGGCCTGCGCCGCGCCGGCCTGCGCGAGGCGGCCGAGATGGACACCGGGCTGCGCGGCGACCTCGACGCGATGGCGGCCGGCGTGAACGCCGCGGCCGAGTCCGCCCCGGCGCTGCCGTTCGAGCTTCAGCTGCTGCGGCTCGAGTTCAAGCCCTGGACGGCCGCGGACTCCCTGGCGATGCAGAAGCTGCTGTCGTTCGGCCTCTCGACGAACTGGGAGCGCGAGCTCCTGCGCGCCGACCTGGCGCGCGAGCTCGGGCCGGAGCGGGCGGCGGTGCTCGATCCCTCGTACCCGCCGGGCAACGCGGTCGTCCTGACGCCGGGAGTTCCGGCGGGCGCCGGGGTCGAGCTGGTGGAGCGCGTCGATTCGATCCGCCGCTTCCTCGGAATGACGGTCGAGGCCACCGGTTCGAACAACTGGGCCGTCGCTCCATCCCGCTCCGCCACTGACGGCGCGCTGATCGCCGGCGACCCGCACCTGTCGCCCTCGATGCCGGGGATCACCTACCAGATGGGCCTGCGGCTCGGCGACCGATTCTGCCGGGGCGCGTCGCTGCCCGGCACGCCCGGGATCGCATTCGGCCACAACAACGACGTCGCCTGGACGATGACCAACGCGATGGCGGACGTCATGGACCTGTTCGTCGAGCGGGTCGACGGCGACCGCTACCTCTTCGACGGCGAATGGCGCGACCTCGTTGAGTTCGAGGAGGAGATCGTGGTGCGGGGCGATGAGCCGGTGCGGATGGTGGCCCGCGAGACCCACCACGGGCCGCTCGTGAACGAGGCCCTCAACGCCGACGACTCCGAGCCTCTGGCGCTGACATGGATGTCGCGCTCGGAGCCGGCGATCTCGACGGCCAACACGTCCGTCCTGGATGTGCGCAGCGGCGCCGACATGGTCGCGGCGATGGCCGCTCACGCGACCCCGGTTTCGAGCCTGATCTGGGCCGACTCGCGGGGATCGATCGGCTACAAGACGGTCGGGCGCATCCCGATGCGAAACGGCGGCTCGCCCGACCTCCCGCGCTGCGGCTGGAGCGGCGAGGACGAGTGGGCCGATTGGATCCCGTACGACGAGATGCCCGAGGTAGTCGACCCCGAGTGCGGCTACCTGGTCACGGCCAACAACCGGATCGAGCCCGAGGGCTTCGAGCACCACATCGGCACCGACTACTTCGACGGCTTTCGCGCCACCCGGATCGAGCAGCTGATCGAGGCCGAGGAGGTGCACGACCTGGAGACCTTCTCCCGGATGCAGACGGACATGCGCTCGCTGCCGGGGCTGGCGACGGCTCACCGGCTTGCCCGCCTGCGCCCGCGTGACCAGGCCGAGACCAACGCGATCGAACGCCTGCGCAGCTGGGACGGCCTGATGGACCCCGACTCGGTCGCCGCGACGATCTACCAGGCGTTCACGCTGCGCTTCGCCCGCGAGCTGGCGCGCGCGGTGATCGGCGACCGCGACCTGGCCGAGCGCTGGCTCGACCGCGCGCACAACGGCTTCATGGCCCACGTCTCCTCGCCCTGGCGCTGGCAGACTCACGTGCTGGCGCTCTGGGAGGAAGGGGATCAGGATCTGATCGGGCGGTCCTGGGACTCGCTTGCGCTCGATTCGCTGCGCGGCTCCTTGACCGATCTGGCGAAGCGCTTCGGGGACGACCCGGCCGGCTGGCGCTGGGGCAAGGTCCACGAGCTCCGCTTCCCCCACGCCCTGGGCGCGGCGAACCCGGCACTGAGCTGGCTCCTCGACCGCTCGGTTCAGCTCGGAGGCGGGCAGGAAACCGTCTGCCAGGTCGGCTGGGACCCGAACGACCCGTTCGAGGCGATCTGGGCACCCTGCTGGCGGATGGTCGCCGACATGTCCGCGACCGAAGGTGCGCGCTGGCAGCAGTTCACGGGCAACTCGGGGCACCCGGGGAGCCCGCACTACGACGACCTCCAGCCGCGCTGGCGGGACGGCCTGATGCAGCACACGGCCGGCGAGGCGCCCTGGCAGGCGCTGCGGTTGGAGCCGGTAGCGTGAGCCGCCGCGCGCAGATCACGCTGAGCCCCGACGAGCAGGTCGAGCTGCTCACCAACGCGCGCGTGGTGGTGGTCTCGACGATCGGCCCCCGCGGCTGGCCCCATTCGATGCCGATGTGGTTCACGTTGCGCGAGCCGCAGGCCGAGCCGCTCGCGGACGGGGCGCCGAACGAGCTTTGGATCTGGACCTACGCCAAGTCGCAGAAGGTCCGCAACCTGGAGCGCGACCCGAAGGCGACGCTCCTGATCGAGACCGGCGGCGAGTACCTGGAGCTGCGCGGCGTCCAGATCGAGGCCGAGGCGGAGGTCATCCGCGATCCGGAGCGCATCCTCGAGTTCGGCAAGGAGCTGACCGTCCGCTACACGGACGGGATCGAGTCGATCGAGGGCGACGCCGCCACGGCGATGCAGGCGCAGGCGGCGAAGCGCGTGGCGATCCGGTTCGAGGCCAAGCGCGTCGCCAGCTGGGACCACCGGAAGCTGGGCGGGAGCTACTGATCGTCGGGCGGCCGCCGGATAGCCTCCCCCAGCGATGGAATCCCTCAAGGGCCTGATCCTCTCGGGGGGCGCGGGCACGCGCCTGCGGCCGATCACGCACACGTCGGCCAAGCAGCTCGTTCCGGTGGCCAACAAGCCCGTTCTCTTCTACGGGATCGAGGCGCTGGTCGAGGCCGGCGTCACCGAGATCGTGATCGTGATCGCGCCCGAGACCGGGAACGAGATCCGGGAGGCAGCCGGCGACGGCTCCGCGTTCGGGGCTCGGATCACCTACGTCGAGCAGGATGCCCCGCGAGGCCTGGCCCACGCAGTCCTCACCGCCGAGGAGGCGCTCGAGGGCAGCCCGTTCGCGATGTACCTGGGCGACAACCTGTTGCGCGACGGGATCACCGAGCTCGTCGACTCCTTCCAGCACTCCGAGCACGACGCGCTGCTTCTGCTGACCAGCGTGCCCGATCCGTGGCACTACGGCGTCGCGGAGCTGGCCGGCGACCGCATCGTCCGCCTGGTCGAGAAGCCGGAGGACCCCCCGTCGGACATGGCGCTCGTCGGCGTCTACCTCTTCGGGCCCAAGATCTTCGAAGCCGCCCGGGCCATCGAGCCCTCGGGACGCGGCGAGCTGGAGATCACCGATGCGATCCAGCACCTGATCGACAACGGCTCGCATGTCGAGTCGCGGACCGTAAGCGGCTGGTGGAAGGACACGGGGCAGCTCGCCGACATGCTCGAGGCGAACCAGCTGGTGCTGGAGGACCTCGAGCCCGGGGTCGAGGGCGAGCTGATCGACTCCAAGGTCGAGGGGCGGGTGCAGGTCGCGCCTGGCGCGGTGATCGAGCGGTCGCAGGTGCGCGGCCCCGCGATCATCGGCAGCGGAACCCGCATCGTCGACTCCTACATTGGCCCCTACACCTCGATCGGCGACGGCGTCACCATCGAGCGCTCGGAGGTGGAGCACTCGATCCTGCTGGCCGACTGCATCGTGTCCGACCTCGGGTCACGGATGGAGGCGAGCCTCCTTGGCCGCGGCGTCAAGCTCACGCGAAGCGCTGGTGTGCCGCGCACCCTGAGCATGATCATCGGCGACCGGTCCGAGGTGAGGTTGCCTTGATGAGCGACGTTAGGCGCGAAAGCATCATTGCCCCCCTGGTCAGGGCTTATCCATGAGGACGCTTGTCGCCGGCGCCGCCGGGATGCTCGGCCAGGACGTGGTTGACGCCTGTGTGGCCAGGGATCAGGAGGTCTTTGCGCTGGGCCGCGCCGAGCTGGACGTCACCGATGCGGCGATGTGTGAGGAGGCGCTCGCCGAGATCCGCCCGGCGGTGGTCATCAACTGCGCCGCCTGGACCGACGTGGACGGCGCCGAGGCCGACGAGGCGGGAGCGATGCTGGTCAACGACACCGGCGCGGCGCTGCTCGCCGGCACCGCCGCGAAGCATGGTTCCAGGGTGGTGTACGTCTCCAGCGACTACGTCTTCGACGGCGAGAAGCGCCGCCCCTATCTGGAGTCCGACCTCACCCGTCCGATCTCCGCCTATGGGCGCTCGAAGCAGGCCGGCGAAACCTCGGTGGCCGTTTCGAATCCGCGCCACCTGATCGTCCGCTCGTCGTGGCTCTACGGCACGCGCGGCCACAATTTCGTCGAGACGATGCTGCGCCTCGCCGGCGAGCAACCGGAGGTGATCGTCGTCTCCGACCAGGTCGGCGCACCGACCTACACGCGCCACCTGGCCCAGGCGCTGGCGGCGCTTGCCGAGAGCGAGCACTACGGGGTCCACCACGCGGCCGCGGCCGGCCGCTGCTCCTGGTTCGAGTTCGCGCAGGAGATCTTCGACCAGGCGGGCTCGGAGTGCCGCGTCATGGCCGGGACCACCGAGATGCTCGACCGCCCGGCGCCGCGGCCGCGGTTCTCCGTGTTGGGCTCGGAACGACCCGACCCGCCCGTGCTGCCCGAGTGGCGCCAGGGGCTTCGCGAGTACCTCCGCGAGCGCGAGACGGTGCCGGCATGAGGGTGCTGGTCACAGGCGGCGCCGGGTTCATCGGTTCGGCCTACGTGCGCCATCGGCTTCAGGCTCATCCCGAGGACCAGGTCCGCGTGCTCGACAAGCTGACCTACGCGGGCCGGCGCGAGAACCTCGAGGGCGTCGAGCGCTGCGAGCTGGTCGTCGGCGACATCGCCGACCCCGGCGCGGTTGCCGCGGCCGTCGAGGGCTGCGACGCGCTCGTCAACTTCGCCGCGGAGTCGCATGTGGACCGGTCGATCGAGGCGCCGGGCGAGTTCATCCAGACCGACGTGTTCGGCACCTTCGTGCTGCTCGAGGCGGCACGACAGGCCGGCATCAGGCACCTGCAGATCTCGACCGACGAGGTCTACGGCTCGATCGACGACGGCTCGTTCAGCGAGGCCTCGCCGCTCGACCCCTCGTCGCCGTATTCAGCGTCGAAGGCCGGCGGTGACCTCCTCGTGGGCGCGTACCAGCGCACCTACGGGACCGAATCGCTGATCGTCCGCGGGTCGAACAACTACGGCCCGCGCCAGCACCCCGAGAAGCTGATCCCGCTCTGCATCCTGAACGCGCTGGCGGGCGACCCGCTGCCGGTATACGGCGACGGCCGGCAGGTCCGCAACTGGCTCTGGGTCGACGACTTCGCGGCCGCGATCGACATCGTGCTCGAGCGAGGCGAGCCGGGCGAGACCTACAACGTCGGCGGCCCCGACGAGCGGGCGAACATCGACGTCGTCCGCGCGATCCTCGAACTCACGGGACGCGACGAATCGCTGATCGAGCACGTGACCGACCGCCTCGGGCACGACCGCCGCTACTCGCTGGGCTCCGAGAAGACGAAGGCGCTCGGGTGGGAGGCCCAGGTCAGCCTCGACGAGGGGCTTGGCCGGGTCGTGGACTGGTACCGGGAGAACGAGAGCTGGTGGGCCCCGATCCGCTCGGGCGAATACCAGGCGTACTACGAGAAGCAATACGGCCGCAGCCTTGGTTGAGCGCATCCAGACTGAGATCCCGGATCTCGTCCTGCTCGAGACGACGGCGCATGGGGACAGGCGCGGGTTCCTGCTCGAGACCTACCGCGAGGGCGTCTGGCGCGAGCACGGGGTCGATGTCCCGTTCGTGCAGGACAACCACTCGCGCTCGAGCGGCGGCATCCTGCGCGGGCTGCACTTCCAGCTCCGGCCGGGCCAGGCGAAGCTGGTGCGCTGCGCGCGCGGCAGCATCTGGGACGTCGCGGTCGACCTGCGGCGCGACTCACCCACCTACCGGCGCTGGGAGGGGGTCGAGCTGAGCGACTCGAACCAGCGCCAGCTGTTCGTCCCGGCCGGGTTCGCGCACGGGTTCTGCGTGATGAGCGACGGGGCCGACGTCACCTACAAGCTCTCGAGCTACTACGACCCCGACACCGAAGCGGCGATCCGCTGGGATGACCCCGACCTTGCCGTCGACTGGCCGATCCAGCACCCGGAGCTCTCCGACCGCGACAAGCTGGCCCCGACGCTGGCCGAGATCGCGGACGAGCTGCCGTTCTAGGCGCCCGCGGTCGCCGCCAGCAGGAGCTCCGCCAGGCGCGCCGGCTGGGAGAGCATCGGCGCGTGGTCGCCGTCCAGCTCTTGGGGCTCCACTCCCAGGCGCTCACGGACGGCGCGATCAAGCCACTCGGGGCGCAGTAGCCGGTCCTCGGGGGAGACGATGCCCACCCGCGCGACATCGGGCAGCGACTCGAACGGGCAGGGCTCGGTCAGTGGAAGCGCCGCCTGCGGGCGCAACCGCGCGGCGGCCTCGCGAGCGAGCCCAGGTTCGCTCTCGTGGAACACGAGTTCGCGTGCCGCCTGAGGACGGAACGTCGTGGAGCCATCCGGGTTGGGATCGATTGCGGCGGCGAATTCCGGCTGGGTCATCTCAACGGCATCCTCGCTGACCGCCCGGTTCGGCCTCGGCACGACGCCACAGACCGTGACGAGCCCGCGCACGTGATGGCGAGAGGCAAACACGCAGGCTGTCACGGCACCCATGGACGAGCCGACCACCAGGGGTGCCGCCGGCGCCGGAGGGAGGGAGGCTTCGACCGTCGCGACATAGCGCTCGATCCCGGCCTCGGGATCGTCACACGGCAGCTCGGGCGCGACCACGTCGCAGCCCGCGTCTTCCAGCACCGGCACCAGGCGGTGCCAGTGCCACGGGCTGGTGTAGGCGCCGTGGATCAGGACGACGAGCACGCGCCGAGTCTCGCGGAATTTTGACCGAGGCGTAAACTCGGTCGGTTGGCCACCAGTGAGAAACAGAGTGCGGAAACCAGTCCGCTGGACCCGTTCAGCGCGCCTGTGCGGCGCTGGTTCGAGGCGTCGTTCGAGGCGCCCACGCCCGCGCAGGACGGAGGTTGGCCGGCGATCGCGTCGGGCGCCAACACGCTGATTTGCGCGCCAACGGGATCAGGCAAGACGCTGACCGCTTTCCTCTGGGGAATCGACAAGCTCGCATGCGACGAGTCCGCGCTCGGCCAGGGAGTCAAGATCATCTACGTCTCCCCGCTCAAGGCCCTGTCGTACGACGTCGAGCGGAACCTGCGGGCGCCCCTGAAGGGGATCGGGGCGCCGATTTCGGTCGGGCTTCGGACCGGCGACACGCCGCAGAAGGACCGCCAGGCGATGCTGCGAAAGCCGCCGGACATCCTGATCACAACACCCGAGTCGCTGTATCTGATGATGACCTCGCAGGCGCGGAACATCCTGGCGGGGACCGAGGCCGTGATCGTGGACGAGATCCACGCCGTGGCCCAGAGCAAGCGCGGCGCGCACCTCGCCCTTACCCTGGAGCGGCTCGAGCACCTGGTGCGGACGCACGAGGACGGCCGCGGCCCGGATGCCACGGTGCAGCGGATCGGCCTCTCGGCCACCCAGCGCCCGCTGGAGCGCGTGGCCAAGTTCCTGGTCGGGCCGCAGCGCGAGTGCGAGATCGTCGACGCCGGCACCCGCAAGGACCTCGACCTCGAGATCGTCGTTCCCGTCGACGACATGACCGACCCCGACGCTTCCACGGAGAAGCGCAAGGACGGTGGCGACGCTGACTTCGATGCCGCGCCGACCCAGAATTCGATCTGGCCCGCGATCTACCCGAAGCTTCTGGAACTGGTCCAGTCGCACACCTCGACGATCATCTTCGTCAACGCGCGCCGGGCGGCCGAGCGCCTCGCCAAGCGCCTGAACGAGCTCGCCAACGAGGAACTCCCGGACGACGCGCTCCCCGTGGACGTTGCCCGCGCGCATCACGGCTCGCTCGCGCACGAGGAGCGGTTGGTGATCGAGGAGATGCTGAAGGGCGGCCAGCTGCCGTGCCTGGTCGCGACCTCCTCGCTGGAGCTGGGGATCGACATGGGCGCCGTCGACCTGGTGATCCAGGTCGAGTCGCCGAAGTCCGTGACCCGAGGCCTGCAGCGGGTCGGCCGTGCCGGCCACACGCTGGGCGAAACCTCGAAGGGCAGGATCTTCCCGAAGTTCCGCGCGGACCTGCTCGAGTGCGCGGTGGTCGCGCGGCGGATGCGCGACGGCCTGATCGAAGAGACGGTGATCCCGCGGAACCCGCTCGACGTGCTGGCCCAGCACATTGTCTCGATGGTCGCCGACCTGGACTGGGAGGTCGCCGAGATCGAGCGCGTCGTGACCGGGGCGGAGCCGTTCTCGGAGCTCGGCCGCGAGCAGCTCGAGAACGTGCTCGACATGCTCGACGGGCGCTATCCCTCGGAGAAGTTCGCCGAGCTGCGCCCGCGCGTTGCCTGGGACCGCACGGCCGGCACCGTGCGCGGCCGCAAGGGGGCCCGCCAGCTCGCGGTGACCAACGCCGGCACGATCCCGGACCGCGGCCTGTATGGCGTCCACCTGCCGGATGGACGGCGCGTGGGCGAGCTGGACGAGGAGATGGTCTACGAGGCGCGCGCCGGCCAGACCTTCCTGCTGGGCGCGACCACCTGGCGGATCGAGGAGATCACGCGGGACCGCGTGATCGTGACGCCGGCGCCAGGCGTGCCCGGCGCGGTTCCGTTCTGGCGTGGCGACGGGATCGGCCGCCCGGCCGAGCTGGGGCGGGCGATCGGCGCGTTCTCGAGGGAGGCCGTGGGCTCGGACGCGAAGACGCTGGCGAAGGACTACGACCTCGACCGCCGCGCGGCCGAGAACCTCCTCGCCTACCTGCGCGAGCAGCAGGCGGCGACGCGGGTCGTCCCTTCGGACCAGTCGATCGTCGTCGAGAAGTTCCGCGACGAGATCGGCGACTGGCGACTGTGCGTGCTCTCGCCGTTCGGCGGCCGCGTCCACGCGGCCTGGGGACTGGCGCTGGCGGCGAAGATTCGCTCACAGCTCGACCTGGAGGCGGACGCGATCTGGTCCGACGACGGCATCGTCATCCACCTGCCCGACGCGGATGAGGCACCCTCGGCCGACCTCGTCCTGCTCGAGGCCGACGAGGTCGAGGACCTGGTGGTCGCCGAGCTCGGCGGCTCGGCGCTGTTTGGCGCCCGCTTCCGCGAGAACGCGGCGCGGTCGCTGCTGCTGCCCCGGGCCTACCCCGGGAAGCGCACGCCCCTGTGGCAACAGCGGCTGAAGTCCCAGTCGTTGCTCGAGGTGGCGAAGGACTTCCCGCGCTTCCCGGTGATCCTGGAGACCTACCGCGAGTGCCTGCGCGACGTACTCGACCTGCCGGGCCTCGAATCCCTGCTCGCCGACCTTTCGTCGCGCCGGATCTCGCTGGTGGAGGTCGAGACCCAATCCGCGTCGCCGTTCGCGTCCTCCCTGCTCTTCGACTACGTCGCCACCTACATGTACGAGGGCGACACGCCGAACGCCGAGCGCCGCGCGGCCGCCCTGTCGCTCGACCGCGATCTTCTGCGCGAGCTCCTCGGCCAGGAGGAGCTGCGCGAGCTGATCGACCCGGAGGCGCTGGAGGACGTGGAGCGCTCCCTTCAGCATCTGAACCCCGAGGCCCAGGCCAAGGACCGCGACGCGATGCAGCAGGTGCTCCGCCGCCTGGGCGACCTGACGAGCGAGGAGTGCCAGGCGCGGACGGCGGAGGGGTACTCCGCCGCCTCGATGTTGGAGAAGCTCGAGCGCGAGCGCAAGATCGCGACGGTGCGGATCGCCGGCGAGGCGCGCTGGATCGCAGCGGAGGATGCCGGGCTGTATCGCGACGCGCTCGGGGTGCCGCCGCCTCCGGGCCTGCCGGAGTCGTTCGGCGAGGAGGTCGAGGACGCCATGCTGGCCCTCGTCCGCCGCTATGCGCGAACCCACGGGCCGTTCCCTACCGCACGGCTTGCCGGACGCTACGGGGTCGATCCGCTCCCCGCGCTCCGCGAGCTCGAGCGTTCCGGGGATCTGGTGCGCGGCGAGCTGCTGCCGGGGGGCTCGGAGCGCGAGTGGTGCGATGCCGACGTGCTGCGCAGGGTCCGCCGCGCCTCGATGGCGCATCTGCGCAAGGAGGCCGAGGCCGTCGACCAGGCCGACCTGGCGCGCTTCCTGCCGAGCTGGCAGAACGTTGACGCTCACCGGCCCGCCGGCGCGGGCCCGGATCGGTTGCGGGAAGCGCTCGTCCCGCTGCAGGGCGTGGCGCTGACGCCCGAGGTCTGGGAGCGCGACGTGCTGCCTCGGCGCCTCGGCGCCTACAGCCCTGCCTGGCTCGACCAGCTCACCACCGGCGGCGAGATCGTCTGGATCGGCGGCGGCGCCGTCGCGCGGTCGGGCCGGGTCGCCCTGTACTTCCGCGAGGACGTGCGCGTCGCCGGGCCGCCGCCCGCCAACGTCAAGCTCGATCGGCCCGAGGGCGAGCTTCACGACGTGGTCCGCGGGCGGCTGGGGGCGGCGCCTTGCTTCTGGGTCGACCTCGTGGCGGAGGTCGAGGCCGCCCCCGAGGAGCTCCACGAGGCCCTCTGGGACCTGGCATGGGCCGGCGAGGCGACCAACGACGCGTTTGCTCCGCTCCGTGCCCGGCGCCTGACCGCGGTGCAGCGCCAGGCGCGACAGAGCCGACGCTTCGCCTCGCGCCGATCCGGTGCCGCCAGCACCGTGCAGGGCCGCTGGTCGTTGACCGACGCGCTGTTTCGGGAAGCCCCCTCGCAGGGGCCCCGGCTGCGCGCCCAGTCCGAGCTGATGCTGGAGCGCTACGGCATCGTCACCCGCGAGACGGTGCTGGCCGAGGGGGTGCCTGGCGGGTTCGCCGCCCTGTACGGCGAGCTGGCGAACCTGGAGATCCTGGGCACAGCCCGCCGCGGTTACTTCGTCGAGGGGCTCGGCGGCGCGCAGTTCGCGCTGCCCGGCGCCGTCGAGCGCCTGCGCAGCCTTCCGCGCGCCGAGGGCGAGCTTCAGATCCTGGCCGCCACCGACCCCGCCAACCCCTACGGCGCCTCGCTGCGATGGCCCAGGCGAGAGGAGGGCAGGCGCCCCTCGCGCACTGCGGGCGCCTATCTGTTGCTGCGGGACGGCACGCCGCTGCTTTACGTCGAGCGCGGCGGCCGCGGGATCCTGCGGCTGGCGGATGTCGAAGGCCCGGAGCTGGTCGCGGCGGTCACCCACCTCGCCGAGGCCGCGCGCAACGGCGTGATTCCGAAGCTATCGATCGAGCGGGTGGACGGAGAGCCCGCGATCGGCTCCGGCTACGAGGAAGCGCTGATCGAAGCCGGCTTCAACCGCCAGCCGCGGCGGCTGGTGGCTTCGGCGTGAGTTGACCAATGCCGGAGGGCGACACGATCCACCGCGCGGCCCGGCGCCTCGAGGCCGCGCTCGGCGGCAAGCAGATCGAGCTCGCCGACGCTCCCAATCCCCGTTCTCCAATCCATGGCCGTGCAGCCCCGCTCCAGGGCTCGGTCCTGGAGCGGGTCGAGGCGCGGGGCAAGCATCTGCTGGCCCATTTCTCGGGCGGCCTCGCGGTTCACAGCCACCTCGGGATCAACGGCCGCTGGCGGATCTCAGCCGACGGTGCAGTGCCATTCGGCCGGCCCTGGCTGTTGCTCGGCTCCGGCCGAGGCCTGGCAGCGCAGTCGGGCGGCCAGATCCTGCGGCTGACGACGGAGTCGAAGCTCCGCAGCGACCCGGTTCTCGCTCGCCTGGGGCCCGACCCGCTCGCCCCGGACTTCGATCTCTCAAGGGCCGTCAAGCGCGTGCGTTCCGCAGGCGCTGACCGCGAGATCGGCGAGGTGCTGCTCGATCAAACGGTTGTCGCGGGGATCGGCAACGCGATCCGCAACGGCGCCCTGTTCGAGTGCGGCATCAGCCCCTGGAGCCGCGTGGCCGAGTTCGAGGCCGACCAGCTCGAACGCGTGCTGGACGAGAGCCGGCGGATCATGCGGGTAGCTCTCGAGAAGGGCCGTCGGCCGCGTTCGATCTACCGGGCGGAGCGGCGCGGGTGCCCGCGATGTCGCGGCCCGGTCTCGGTCCGGGGCCAGGGCGACGCCAATCGGATGGCGTACTGGTGCCCGCGCTGCCAGCCGGGCTAGTCCCCGCATCCCGCGGCGACGGTGACACATCCGCCAGCCCAGGCGCGATACTCCGCGCGATGGAGAGGAGTCGCACGTGACAAACCGGAGCGGGACGGACACCATCGACCTCCTCGGCCGGGTGCCGCTGTTCGCTGAGCTGTCCGAGGAGGAGCTCTCGCGCGTTGCTTCGGTTGCGATCCCGCGGTCGTTCCCGAAGGGCGTGCGCGTCTTCCACGAAGGCGACGACTCCGATGCTTGCTACGTCGTGCGCTCCGGCGACCTGAGGGTCACGCGCGAGCACTCCGACGGGCGCGCGATCGCGCTGGCCACCCTGGGCTCAGGCGATTTCTTCGGCGAGCTGGCGATGCTCGACGGGGGCTCGCGCTCCGCCAGCGTCGAGACCCTCGCCGATGCCGAGTTGCTGGCCCTGCCCGCGGTGGACATGCGGCGTGTGATCGCGGCGCACGGCGACATCGCGGCGAAGCTGATCGTGGCGCTCACGAGGCGGCTCCGGGAGACCAACGAACGGGTGGCCCGCCAGTCGTTTCAGACCGTTCCAAGCCGCGTCGCCGGCGTTCTGGCTCAGCTCATAGCCGAGGAGGCGATCCCGGAGGAGCGCGCCGGAATCACGGTCCGGATGACGCAATCCGACCTGGCCCAGTTGGCGGGAACGTCGCGCGAGAGCGTCTCGCGGTTCCTGGCGACCCTGGAGCGAGCCGGGGTCGTATCGGTGGGCCGTGGCCGGGTGACGATCGTCGAGCCTCGCCGCCTGCGTTCCTACATTTTCTGACCGTGCCCTGGCCTGGCGGCACCGCTGTCGAGGCCGCCCGCGCCGCCATGGTCGAACGTCAGCTTCGCCGCGGCGGGATCGCCGACGAGCGGGTGCTGGCGGCGATGGCAAGGGTGCCCCGCGAGATGTTCGTCCCCGCCGACCGGCAGCGGCGCGCGTACGACGACTCGGCACTGCCGATCGGGCACGGCCAGACGGTGTCCCAACCGTGGGTCGTCGCGGCGATCTGCGAGGCGCTGGAGCTGCGCGGGTCGGAGGACGTGCTGGAGATCGGCACCGGCTCGGGCTACTCGGCGGCGGTGCTCGCCGAGCTCGCGCACCGCGTCGTCTCGATCGAGCTGGTCCCCGAGCTCGCGGAGCGGGCTCGGGCGACGCTGGCGACGCTCTCCGTTTGCAATGTGGAGGTGCTCGCCGGGGACGGCACTCAGGACGTCGCCGGCCCCCAGTCCTACGATGCGGTCGCGGTCCACGCCGCCGCGCCGGCCCTGCCGCCGTTGCTGGCGCGGGCTCTGCGCCCGAACGGGCGGCTGGTGATCCCGATCGCCCAGCGCGACGCCGATCTGCTGGTGGTCTTTCGCCGGACCGACGACGGTCAGACGGGCGGGCCGGAGCTGAGCCGCCGTACGATCGCGCCGTGCCGCTTCGTGCCGCTGCTCGGCGAGGGCGGGTTCCCCAGCGGCTAGGCGGGCGGTAGGCTCACGCTCGTGACCGGGCTTCTCGTCCTCAACTTCTTCTCGCCCGCCTTCATCGACCAGCTCAAGCGCGGTCGCAAGACGGCGACGATCCGCCTCGGCGACAAGGCGCGCAAGTACCAGCGCGGCCAGGTCGTGTGGATCACTGTCGGTTACCAGCACTCGCCCCGAGAAAAGATCTTCGCCGCGGTGATCGACGACGTCGAGGTGAAGCGGATCAAGGAGCTCTCCCCGCGCGACATCGAGCACGACAACCCGGAGTTCCGCCGGGTCGAGGAGACGGTGGCGTTCCTCAAGCAGATCTACCGCCACGAGGTGACGCTGGAGGACACGTGCACGATCGTCCGCTTCTCGCAGATCATCGAGCCCGCCAGCCCGCAGATGGGCAACGGCGGCACGCCCCACCGCAACTAGGTGGGGGAATACCGCTTCCTCACCACGTGGCTGCTCGCGGCTGACCGGGAGCGGGTCTGGGACGCGATCTACGACTCGGAGCGCTGGCCGGAGTGGTGGCGCGGCGTCAAAGTCGCCGACCGGTTGAAGCCGGGGGACTCAGAAGGCCTCGGCCAGATCGGCCGCTACGTGTGGCGGAGCGCGATCCCCTATCCGGTCGAGTTCGAGATCGTGACCACCCGGGTCGAGCGCCCGCAGCTGCTCGAGGGCCACGCGAGCGGTGGCCTGGAGGGCATCGGTCGCTGGCGCTTCTTCGAGGAAGGCGGGACGACCGCCGTCGTCTACGAGTGGAACGTCGCGACCACCAAACGCTGGATGAACCTGATCGGCCCGATCGCGCGACCGGTCTTCGAGTGGAACCACGACTGGGTGATGCGAAACGGCGGCGCCGGCCTCGCGAAGCTGCTCGGCGCCGAGTTGCTAGCGAGCGACTAGCCGCTCCGCGGGCCGCCGTATCTGAGTCACCGTGACTTAGATCGGTTCGATTTGCGGCTGATCGACTACACTCGTGTCCGCTGCTGGCACTCTCACCGTTAGAGTGCCAAGGGCATTCCCGGGGCTCAGCCCCGATGACTTGACCGAAACCCCAAGACGGAGGTACACACGCGATGAAGCTCAAGCCTCTCGGCGATCGTCTGATCGTCCAGGCAATTGAGGAAGAGGAGACGACGGCCAGCGGCCTCGTTCTGCCCGACACCGCCAAGGAGAAGCCGCAGCGCGGCAAGGTGCTCGCGGTCGGCGACGGCAGCTGGGACGAAGACGGCGAGAAGCGGATTCCGCTTGACGTCGCCGAGGGCGACGAGGTCCTCTACTCCAAGTACGGCGGCACCGAGCTGAAGGTCGACGGCGAGGACGTTTTGGTCCTGCGCGAGTCGGACGTTCTGGCAAAGGTCGTCTAGGCAACTTAGGAAGAAAGGAACGAACATGGCTCACAAGGAGCTGAAGTACGACGCGGAAGCGCGCCAGGCCCTGCAGGCCGGGGTCGACGCGGTCGCGAACGCGGTCAAGGTCACCCTTGGCCCGAAGGGTCGTTACGTGGTGCTCGACAAGAAGTTCGGCGCCCCGACGATCACCAACGACGGCGTCACGATTGCTCGTGAGATCGACATCGAGGACGTTTTCGAGAATCAGGGGGCGCAGCTCGTCCGCGAGGTCGCCACGGCGACCAACGACGTCGCCGGCGACGGCACGACGACCGCGACTCTGCTGGCCCAGTCGATTGTCCGTGCGGGCCTGAAGAACGTCGCTGCCGGGGCCAACCCGCTGGCGCTCCGTCGCGGCATTGAGACCGCGGTGGATCAGGTCGTCGATCACCTCCGCTCGAAGCAGTCGAAGGAGATCGCCGGCAAGGAGCAGATCGCCCGCGTCGCCGAGATCTCGGCCGCGGACGAGGAGATCGGCAACGTGATCGCGGACGCGATCGAGAAGGTCGGCAAGGACGGCGTCGTCAACGTCGAAGAGGGCCAGACGTTCGGCATGGAACTCGAGTTCACCGAGGGCATGCAGTTCGACAAGGGCTACATCTCGCCCTACATGGTCACCGACCAGGAGCGGATGGAAGCGGTCCTGGAGGACCCCTACATCCTGATCGCGAACCAGAAGATCGGCTCGGTTCGGGACATGCTGCCCGTGCTCGAGCAGGTGATGCAGTCGGGCAAGCCGCTGGTGATCGTCGCCGAGGACGTCGAGGGCGAGAGCCTCGCGACGCTGGTCGTCAACAAGCTCCGCGGCACCTTCACGGGCGTTGCGGTCAAGGCCCCCGGTTTCGGCGACCGCCGCAAGCGGATGCTGGAGGACATCGCGATCCTCACCGGCGGTGAGGTGATCACCGAGGAGATGGGTCTCAAGCTCGAGAACACGCAGGTCTCGCAGCTCGGGCACGCTCGTCGCGTCGTCGTCTCCAAGGACACGACGACGATCATCGACGGCGCCGGCGAGAAGAAGGAGATCGAGGGCCGGATCAACCAGATCCGATCCGAGATCGACAACACCGACTCCGATTTCGACCGGGAGAAGCTCCAGGAGCGCCTGGCGAAGCTCGCGGGCGGGGTCGCCGTGGTCAAGGTCGGCGCAGCCACCGAGACCGAGATGAAGGAAAAGAAGCACCGCGTCGAGGATGCCCTGCAGGCAACTCGCGCGGCGCTCGAGGAGGGCGTGGTCCCGGGCGGCGGCGTTGCGCTGCTGAATGCCCAGGAGGCGATCGACTCGAAGGCCCTGGATGCCGACGAGGCCACCGGCGCCGAGATCATCCGCAAGGTGCTCGAGGAGCCGATCCGTCAGATCTCGGAGAACTCCGGGCTCGAGGGCTCGGTCGTGGTCGAGAAGATCCGCGGCCTCAAGGTCGGCGAGGGTCTGAACGCAGCCACCGGCGAGTACGGTGACCTGGTCAAGGACGGGGTAATCGATCCGACGATGGTCACGCGCTCGGCGCTGCAGAACGCCGCGTCGATCGCGAAGAACATCCTCACGACAGAGTGCATCGTCGCGGAGATGCCCGAGAAGGAAGGCGCACCGATGGGTGGCGGCATGCCTGACATGGGCGGCATGATGTAATCGACAGGTACTCTTGCGTCCGCGTTGTTCAACGCGACGCAACCGAGGCGTAGCGGTCATCCCCCCGGCCGCGCGTCTCATCGAGAGGCCCGGATTTCCTGCCAAGGAACCGGGCCTCTCGACTGTCCGGATCCGGTGTCGGGAAGGCCGGCGGTCAGACTGGCGGGCGTCCCGGCGAGCGTTGGAGCAGGCGCTTCACCGCTGCCGCTACGTCGGGCTCGGGGCCCCGGGCGAGCAGGTCCTCCCACATCGGGAAGGTCCCGATCGGGGCGTCGCGAACGGCGTCCAAGAGCTCGACGAACGGCCGATCGGAGGGAAACGCAGGAATCCGCCCGGGCCCGGGCAGGATGTCGATCGTCACCATCGTGCGGACGCACTTCTGACACTCGCAACAGTTGCCGGTGGCCGACCGGTTCGCGTAGCAGACCCGCAGGTGATCATGGACGAGCGGATCGGAGACGATCGCTGCCAGCTTGTCGTTGCGCCGCACCTCGGTCCCGACGTGGCGCACGTCCAGCTGCGAGGACGAAAAGCATGGGTCGGTGTCCCAGTGCGACCCCCACGGGACATCCTCGAAGTACGTCGCAGAAATCAGGAGCTCGCCGATCTCGCGTCCGCAGGCGTGGCCGACGGCCGCCAGGGCGCCGCCGTGAGTCCGCGGCCAGTTGACCGGGCGCCACTTCGCGAACTTCCCGTTGCTGCCCTTGCGCAGGTTGGTGCGGACCACGATCGCCTTGGCACCGGTCCGCTCGGCGACCTCGCGGACCGAGCGCTCGGCAGCGTCCATCCGGATCTCGTCGTCGAGGGCGATGTCGAAGCCCTGCACGAGGATCAGGTGGGTGATCGGCCGCTCGGATCTGAGCAGCGTGTGGAACGAGTCGACCCCGAGGCTGAAGCAAAGCCCGGTTCCCGCAGCCCGGCGCGGCCTGATTCGCAGTGGGGATCGTGGGGCGACCAGCACGCGGGAGAGGTCGGGCTCGGTCTCCCACCAGCGTGCCCAGACCGGCAGCGCGCCGGCGATGCTCCGCCGCCAGGCCCGGTCAGGCGCCTGGTCGAGCTTGAGGCGCACGCCCTGTTGGATCGCGATCGGCAACAGCGCCGATGCGAACACCTCGGGCCTGCACCGGAGCTCGATGTCCGGGCTCTCGAAGAACAGCCGCCCGCCGTTCACGTTTGCGCTGACGCGTGATGCATCCCCGCGGACGCCGGAGCGCAGGTCGGTGACCTCGATGTCCTTTGGCTTCCGCGGCACGAGCCGTCAAACGTAGCGGCGAGCGGTCAGCCCAGGACGTCGCCCATCCGCCGCGGCTCGACCCCCAGTTCGCGGACGTCCGCGTCCCCCCGTGCGCTGAGCATCGGCACCTCCATCAGCTCGGCTTCCTCCCACGTCGCGAACGCGGCGTCACCCATCACCCGGCGCACTCCCTGGAGCCCGAGCCGCACCACGTTCAACGGCACCGAAACGACGGGGCGCTTGCGCCCCACCGATCGCGCGATCAGTTCGCCCATCTGCTCGTAGGTGAGCGTCTCCGGTCCCGCCAGCTCGTAGCGCTCGCCCTCCCCGTCGCGCGCCAGGTCCGCGATCACGCACCGGGCGACGTCGTGCGCCCAGATCGGCTGGAAGGAGGCGTCGCCCGAGCCCGAGATGGGCAGGACCGGGAGCAGCGCCAGGCGCCGCATCAGCGTCACCCATGGATCGTCGCGGTCGTACACGATCGATGGGGCGAAGACGGTGGTCCGCAGCGGCGAGTCGGCCACCGCCCGCTCCGCCAGCGCCTTCGCCCGGAAGAAACGAGTGCGCTGGAAGGCGCTCGTGCCAAGTGCCGAGAAGAACACGAAGCGCTCGACTCCGGCCTCCTCGGCGGCGTCGAGCAGCCGAGCGGTGGCAAGGCCGTTCAACTCTTCGACCCTCGCAGCCGGCTGGTCGCGGATCGCCGCCGCCAAATGGATCACGGTGTGCACGCCCCTGAGGGCGTGGCGACGGATCTTCGGGTCGCCCATCTCGGCCAGATCGCCAAGCGTGATACGCACGTCGACTCGGTGTCTGCCAAGGCCGCGCGGATCGCGGACCAGCGCGCGCAGCTCCTCGCCGGTTTCGATCAGTTGCGGGAGCAGGGCCTTGCCGACCGTCCCGGTGGCTCCGGTGAGCAGGATCACGGCCCGGAGGGTATCTCCGTAGAATGTCCGGCTCGGCCGCCGGGGCGTAACTCTGGCGGCTTGCGACAAGAGCAAACGAGCGAAGGAACCCCGGAAAACAGTGGCCTACGTAATCGCTGAGCCCTGCATTGGCCAAAAGGACAACTCGTGCGTCGAGGTCTGTCCTGTCGACTGCATCCATCCGACGCCCGACGAGCCCGACTACGACGGGGTCGAGCAGCTCTACATCGACCCCGACGAGTGCATCGACTGCGACGCCTGCGTCGAGGCGTGCCCCGTCGACGCCTGCTTCGCCGAGGACCAGCTTCCGGACGAGTGGGCGAAGTACACGGCGATCAACGCCGAGTACTTCTCCTCGTAGCCCCATATCCGGCCATGCGCTTCTACCGCGGTCTGTGGCGTTCTTCTGGGACCACGAGAAGCCCTGGAGGCCGCCGGGATGCAGCAGTAGGCGAGCGCTCAGCTCTGAACGACGTTGAGCTCGGTGCCACTGATCGGCGCCGCAGCCGACATCGCCGGCGGCTCGGACTGAAGGACGGCGAGTTCCTGCGGGGTCGCGGCGACGATCCCGCGTGCGGCCTGGGCGATCGCGATCGCGGCGGGCTCGTTCGGCTGCTCGAGCACCAGCGGCGTGCCCGCGTCGGCGTGCGCCCGCAGCTCCTCTGACAGCGGCACCTGGCCCAGCAGCGGCACGTCAAGCTCGTCAGCGAGGAGCTGGCCGCCGCCCTCGCCGAAGATCGCGTGGCGCTGGCCGTCCGGGGTGGTAAATCCGGACATGTTCTCGATCACCCCGAGCAGCTCGAGGTCGACCTTGGCGGCCATCTCGGCCGCGCGGCTCGCAACCGACTGCGCCGCGGGCTGCGGCGTGGTGACGATCGCGATCTTCGCCTGGGGCAGGAGCGTCGCCAGCGTCATCGAGACGTCGCCGGTGCCGGGCGGCAGGTCGAGCAGCAGGTACTCGAGCTCGCCCCAGTCCACGTCCTCGAGGAACTGCTGGATCGCCTTGTGCAGCATCGGCCCGCGCCAGACGACCGCCGCGTTCTCCTCGACGAAGAAGCCGATCGACATCACCTTGACGCCGGCGGGTCCCTCGATCGGGATGATCTTGCGGTTCTCGTTGACCTCGGGCCGGCCCTCGACGCCCAGCATGCGCGGAATCGAGTAGCCGTAGACGTCGCAGTCGAGAGCGCCGGCGGCGCGTCCGTCGGCGGCCAGCGCCGCAGCCAGGTTGGCGGTCAGCGTCGACTTACCGACGCCCCCCTTGCCGGAGGCGACGCAGATCACGTTCTTGACCTGTGCGAGCGCGCCCTCGGGGAGCTTGCCGCGGCCCAGGGACTTCTGCAGGTTCTGCCGCTCGTCCTCGGAGAGGACGTCGAACTCGACCGCCACGGCGGTCACGCCCTCGAGCTCCGAGACGTTCTTGGCGACGGCGTCGGAGAAGTGCGAGCGGATCGGGCAGCCGGGCGTCGTCAGCGAGACGATCACGCCGACCCGGCCGTCGTCGGCGATGTCGATCGATCGGACCATCCCGAGCTCGACGATGTTGCGCCGTAGCTCGGGGTCGATTACCGCGCGCAGCTTGTCCGTGACCTGGTCTTGGGTCGGAAGAGCCATGTGCGGACCATTCTGACAGGGCGGCTCATGGCAAAGAGAAGCGGGCCCACATGGGGCCCGCTTCTCGGAGGAGAGGTTGCTATTTCTGCTCGCGAGGTTTATGAGGCGAGCAGACTTCTCCGGACCTCGCCTCTCCGCGAGACCCGGGCTAAGCGTTCGCTACGAAGCGCTGCCGACGCGCTCCGAAACAGCCGACTGGACGTCCTTGACGGCCTTCTCGGCCTTGACGCGGTTGTCCTTGACGACCTTCTCCGCCTTGGTCCGGTTCTGCTTGACCGTCCGCTCGACGCGGTTGCGGCGCTGCTTCAGCTCGCGCTCGATCCGGTTGCGCGTGCTGCGGACGCGGGTGGTCGCCTTGCGGCGCGCCTGGCCACCGCGACGCTCGAGCTTGTTGAGCTCGCGGGTGACCTGCGTGCGGAGCTGCTTGAGCTCCTTCTCGCGGCCCTCAGCGGCTGTCCAGGGCTTGACCGTATCGCCGACGTTCTCGGCGACGGTCAGGGCGGCGCCGACGGGGACGTCGACGGCACGCTCGGCGGTCTGCCGGACGCGGGCGACGGCGGTGTCGATGTTGCGGTCGTCCGTGACGGTGGTGCCCGTCTGCGTGGGCTTCTTGGCGGCGGTGGTGGCATTTGTTGCCATCTGCTGAATCACTCCCTCGGGGTGGGTGGTCGTAGTTAAGTTCCTTATCTCTAAGGATGTTGAGTCTATCAAGTTGACCCGAACATGTGTTTGTAACCGCAAGTCTGCCTCGCGTTACGCCCGCAGGGGTGAAAAACCGGTGTCCGAGGCTGAAAGCGGCTAGGCGACGGGTGCGGAGACGACGCGCTCGACCCAGTCCGCGGGCGCGTCGAGCTCGGCGGTCGACGGGAGCGACGAGGGCTCGTCCCAGACGCGGTTGAGCCCGTCGATGCCCGCCTGCGCGACGACGGCGTCGCTCCATGCTTTGCCCAGCTCGTATTGACGGAGCTTCATGCCCATTCCGAGCGCGCGCGCGATGGCGTCGCCAAGCCCGTTGCGTTGCGCACGCCGCTGATCCATGCGCGCGCGCATTCGGGCCAGCCCGTCGTCGTCTGCGGCCGCCGCGTCCATGACGTGCTCCGCGTAGCCCTCGATCACCGCCATCGTCGCCTGGAGCTCCTCCAGGATCGCTGCCGGCTCCGGTCCGGTGAGCGCCTGGGCAAGCTCTCCGCGCAGCGCCTCCCGCAAGGTGCGACGGGGGTCGGTGGTGATCAGGCGCCGGGCGAGCGTGGCCAGGGCCGACAGGTCAACCTCACCGGTTGCGGCCTCGATCAGGCGGCTGACCAGGCCGGCGACGTGGTCACGCAGCCAGGGCACGGCCGCGAATTGGACGGAGTGGGTCTGCTCGTGAATCGCGACCCACAGGAGGAACCGATCGGGCTCAAGCCGCAGCTCGCGGGCGGCGTGGGTCAGGTTCTGGCCGACCAGAAGCATCCGGGGCGGGCTCGTCCGCCCGCTCAGCGACACCTGGTACTGGCCGAGCACCCGCCGCGCGGCGTAGCCGACGACGACCCCGGCCTCCAGCCCGCCCGCTGCGCCGAGCCCGCGGCGCACCAGCCCGGCGAGCGGGCGGGGCAGGGAGATCTCGGCCGCTGCGCGCTCCTCGAGCGGCGCCGCGAGCGCCCGCAGCTCGGTCAGATTCGACTCGATCCACTCCGACCTCGAGACCGTCTCGGCGACCGGCACGGGAGCGGACGGCTCAAGGCCGGTGTAGCCGCGGACCCGCTCCAGCGCGATCTCGCAGGTGGTGCGCGTAGCGACCGGATCCAGCCCCGGGCCCTCGTCGCCGCGGGAGACAGCGCCCGCGAGGCGTTGCCCCAGGCCCCAGTCGACGATCCCCGCGGCCACGTCAGGCCTCGGGCGCGAGCGATTGTGCCTCGCGCACCTTCGCCAGCATCGTCTCGTCGAGCGCGGCCAGGACCGGATAGCGAGCGTCGAGGCCCAGGCTGGCCTGGTCCAGGTCGAAGCCGGCGAATGCCGCCTCGCCGCCCGCCTCGCGCACGATCAACTGCGCCGCCGCGGCGTCGACCGAACGGCACGCTCGTGCGCTGAGCATGGCATCGAGCCTGCCCGCCGCGACGTAGCAGAGGGTGATCGCGATCGAGCCGATCACCCGCACCCGGTACGCGCGGCCCGCCAGCGTCGCCACGACCGGCGCGATTCGCTCGGGGTCGGCCGACTCGAGCCCGACAACTTCCAATCCATAGCCGGGGCCCTCGGCTCGCAGCTCGCGCCCGTTCAGCTGGGCGCCGGCGTCCCGGGTTGCGACGAACTCCTCGCCGGCGCCGAAGTCATGCACGAAACCCCACTCGACATCGGCCATGCTGGGCCCGGAGGCAAGCGCCACGCTCAGACAGTGGGACGGGACCGTCCGGCGCATGTTCAGCGACCCGTCGATCGGGTCGATCACGACCCGCCAGTCCGAGGCGGAGTCGCCGAACGACACCTGACCGCGTTCCTCCGAGATCGCGGAGAAGCTGCTGCCGGCCTGCGCCTGCAGTTGCTCGAGCTCGGCGAACACGATGTCCTCGCACCGGCGGTCCAGTGCGAGGGCGTTGTCGCCGCCCTCGCCGACCCCCTCGTAGACCGTGCGCCCGGCGATCGTCGGCTCCGCGTCGAACAGCTCCTGCTGCGCGGCAGCGGCACGCCGCATCGCTCCCAGCCAGTCGAGATTCAGCATTGCGATGACTGTAGTGAGGGCGCGCTAGCGTTGCGGTGGATGGAGGGTTCGGGAGCGAACGGCGACGCGGATGCCCAGGCTCGCGCAATCGCGCACCGCTCGGGGCCGCTGCTGATCATCGGCGCCGCCGGCACCGGGCGCTCCGAAGCGCTCGTGCGACGGTTCGCCGGGCTGGTTGGCGAGGGCGTGCGTGCCGAGCGCATCCTGCTGCTCGCCCGCACCCGAGCTGCCGCAACGCTCCTGCGCCGGCGCGTGGACGCGGCGCTCGAAGACGCCTACGAGGAGCTCTGGATCGGCAGCTACGAGCAGATCGCCGAGCGACTGCTTCGCGAGTACCCGGTCGAGGCCGGCCTCGACCCCTTCTTCACCACGGTGACCGCGGCCGACCGGCTGGCGATCATGCTCGACCGGGTCGACGATCTGCCGCTTCGCAGGCACGAGATCCGCGGCAACCCGGCCGGGCTGCTGGCCCGGCTTTTACGTCGCATCGACCTGCTGAAGCTCGAGGGCGTCAGCCCCGAGCGGCTGCGCGACTGGGCCGCCGCGCGGGATCAGGACGCGGGTAGCCCGGCCCAGCGCGAACGAGCCCGGCGCGAGATCGAGTTCGCGGAGCTCTACGCCCGGCACGACCGGATCCTGCGCGACGCCGGCAGCCTGGATGGCGGCGACCTGGTGATCGAAGCAACCCGCCTGCTGTCCGATCGGGTTGACGTGGCCGCCGAGGTCCGGGCCCGGCTCGAACAGGTGATGGCGGACGAGCTCGAGGACGCCGCCCCGGCGCACACGAGGCTCTTGGAGGCGTTGAACGGGGACCCCGGGACCCTGGTCGCCACGTATGACCGGCACCAGGCGATTCGGCGTTTCCGGGGCGCCGCGGAATGCGCGGAGGCGTGGTTTCGGGCCTTCAACCCGGCGGCGGAGGCGATCGTCCTCGACCGGCCGCGCCGTTCGGGCAGCGCGATCTCTGCCGCTGCCGCGGCGCTAGCCGGGGAGCCGGCCGACCCGGAAGGGGACGGCGACGGCGCGCTCGTTCGGTTCTGGCGCTGCCGGGGCGAGCGCGCGGAAGCCCAGGCGGCCGCTCGTGAGATCGAGCACCTGCTCGCCGCGGGCGAGACTCTGCCCGAGCGCATCTGCGTGATCGCCGCCTCCGGCTGGCGCCAGGGACGGTTGGTCGCCGCCGCGCTTGAGGAGCGCAGCGTTCCGTTCCGGGTCGCCGGCGACGCCTCATTCTTCCAGCGCCCCGAGGTTCGCGACGCCCTGGCGTGGCTGCGGATGCTGGCCGACCCCAACGACGCGGCGGCGGTTGTCCGAGCGCTGACAAGGCCGCCGGTCGATCTGCGTTCGGCCGATCTGGCGCGGGTGTCGACGATCGCCCGGCGGCGCAAGCTGGACATGGTGTCCGCGCTCGACGCTTCCCTGGAGAGCCCGCAGCTGCGTCCCGAGGCCCGCGACCGGATCCAGGCGTTCCTGAAGCTCCAGCGCTCGGCCGCGGCGGCGATGGAGTCGATGCGTCCAGACGTGTTCGTCCGCCGGCTGATCGAGCGGGTGGGGATGCGCCGGCACCGCCTGTTCGCGGCGACTCCCGAGACGGCGGAGCGGCTGGTGAACCTCTCGCGGCTGGCCGAGCTCGCCGCTGACTTCTCGCGGCGGGTACCGCGCGGGTCGGTTCGCGACTTCGTGCGCCACATCGCCGCCGTGGCGGAGGCGGGCGATGTCGCGGCCGACGAGGTCGATCCGCCGGCCGCCGGCGCCGTCATGGTCGCCGAGCCGGGCCAGGTCAAGGGCCTGGAGTTCGACTCGGTCTACCTGCTCGGGCTGCACGCGGGATCGATGCGAGTCGCGCCCTGGGAGGACCGCTGGGTGCCCGAGGAGCTGGCGACCGGGCCGCTGCCCGAGCCCGGCGAGGAGCTGGTCGTGGCCCGCCAGCATCGGCTCGCCTATCTGGCGGTCAGCCGGGCCGCGCGCTCCGTCGTTCTGTCCCGGCCCGAGGAGGCGGGGCACGAAACCGCTGGGCCGGCCCCCTTCTACGAAGCCGTGCGCGCCGCCATGGGCGCGTCCGAGGAGATCCATGACGAGGAGGTATTCGGCCCCGCCGAGGGCCTGCATTCGACCTATCGCATGATCCGCGACGAGGTGCTCGAGGCTTCGTGGACCGCCGGTTCGGCGCTCTCGGAGATGCGCCTGGACACGGCCGAGGACGTCAACCGCGCCGTCGCCCGCTATCTGGAGCTGATCAAACTCGCCGCGCTCCTGCAGCAGCCCGGCCAGGAGGCTGCCCGCGAGGCCCTGGCCGCGGTCAACGAGCTGCTCGGGCGTGTGGCGTCGTCCGAGCAGCGGGCGGCGCTCGAGACCTCGGCGCTCGACGAGTACGTCCTCGGCGAGGAGCGCGAGCGCGATGCCCGGGCGGACCTGGTCGCGAGGCGCCGCGAGCCCTCGCTGGAGCAGTTCATCCCGCGCCGCGGAGACGGTCTCGCCCTATCCGCCTCGGATCTCGACCTCTACCGGACGTGCCCGCTCAAGTACAAGTTCGCCCGCGTCTTCGCGATCCCTCAGGAGCCGACCATCAACCAGCGCTTCGGGATCCTCATCCACAATGTGCTGCAGCGTTTCCACTCGGAGGAGATGCGCTCGAGCGAGGGCGGTGGCGACCTGGTCGGCGGTTCGCGGGCCGGCAGTCTGGACCGGCTTCTCTCGCTGTTCGAGGCCGGTTGGCGCCGGACCGGGTTCGGTGCATCCGACGATGAGCTCCAGTACCGGGACCGCGCGGTCGCGGCGCTCGCCCGCTACCACGAGCGGCACCTCGGCGCCGAGTCGAAGCCCGTGTGGCTGGAGCGGAGCTTCTCGTTTGCGATCGGTCAGCACCAGCTGCGGGGCCGTGTCGACCGGGTGGACCACAGGGCCGACGGGGCGTACGAGCTGATCGACTACAAGACCGGCGAGCGGATGGCGCAGTCGAAGCTGGCAGAAGACCTCCAGCTCGCCCTCTACCGGCTGGCCGCGCGCGAGGCCTGGCAGCTCGAGGCGGCGCTCGGGAGCTACTGGTATGTGCTCGCCGACGAGCGCGTCCCGGTGCCGCCGGCCCCGGACGACGCGGAGCGGGTCGAGCGCACGGTGCTGGAGGTCGCGGCCGGGATCGAAGCCCAGGACTTCGAGCCGCGCCCCTCGTATGAGATCTGCTCCTGGTGCGACTACCGGCTGATCTGCCCGGCTTCTGAGGCGTAGCCCCGAAGGGGCGAAGACGAAGCTCTGCCGTTGTTGAGGCAGCTCATCTAGGCCTGAGGCTTACTTGTCCTCGTCCTCGCCACGCTGCCTGAGGAAGCGCTGGAAGTCGCGCGCGAGCGTGTCGCCCGATGGCACGTCCTGCGGCAGCTCGAGGTCGTCGGCCTGCTGGGACTCGAGTCGCCGTACGAGGTCCTCGATCTCCGGGTTCGCCGCGACGGCCCGGTCGATCTGGCTTTCGAAGCGCTCCATCGCGTCCTCGAGCTCCGAGGCCTCGAGCGCGATCCCGGTGACGCCCTCCAGGCGGCGCAACAGCGCCAGGGCGGCCTTCGGATTCGGGACGGCGGCCACGTAATGCGGGATCGCGGCCCAGAGGCTGGCCGATGAGATTCCGCGCTCGCGGCACTGATCGTGCAAGACGCCCACGATCCCGGTCGGCCCCTCGTAGTTGGAGCGGCTCAGGTTGAGCCGTTCGACCAGCTCGTCGTCGGTCGCGAGCCCGGTGATCGGCACCGGATGCGTGTGGGCGACGTCGGCGATCAGGGCCCCGAGGCTGACGAGCATCTCGACGCCAAGGCGCTCGGCCGCATCGAGAATCGCGCTCGAGTAGGTGCGCCAACGCAGGTTCGGTTCGACGCCGCTGAGCAGCACCAGGTCGCGTTCGGCCCCGGCCGCGTCGACGGCGACCAGCGTATTTGCGGGCCAGTCAACCTGGCGCGTGCGCCCGTCGACCAGCCGGATCGTCGGCCGGTTGACCTGGAAGTCATAGAAGTCCTCGGGGTCGAGGCGAGCCGTGATCTCGGCCTCGAAGCCGGAGGCGATCGCTTCGAGCGCGGTGCTGGCCGCGCTGGCGGCGTCGTTCCAGCCCGCAAACGCGCAGACCAGGATCGGCGAGCGGAGCTTGGGCGGGTCGCCCTCCCAGATCACGTGGTCCACGAATCGAGACTAATGGACGGTGGCTCGCCGTCCGGCCTGGCCTCGACAATCGGCCCTGTGAACCCTGCCCCGGCAACCCAGCCCGTGAGCCCGCCCGAAGCCGCTCCGGCACGGGTCGCCGACCTTCGCGCCGGCCAGCGGCTCGAGGGCACCTTCGCGTGTGCGCGGAAGGATCGCCTGACCGCACGGAACGGCTCGGTCTACCTGGCCCTCGAGCTGCGCGATCGCAGCGGCCCGATTCCGGCCAGGGTGTTTCGCGAGGTCGATCGGCTCGGGATGCGATTCAACGCGGGCGACGCGGTGGCGGTATCCGGGCGGGTCGAGCGCTTCCGCGACGAGCTGGTCGCCCAGCTCGACGACGTGCGCCGCCTCGAGCCCGGCTCCTATGACCCCGCCGATTTCCTGCCCGCCGCCTACCGATCCGTCGAGGAGCTGGAGGGCTTCCTGGAGCACCTGGTCACCGAGGTCCACGACCAGCCCCTGCGCGAGGTTGTGACCAGGCTCGTACTGGCCGGGCCGCATGCCGCCGAGTTTCGGAGGGCCCCCTGCACCCGGTCCGGCCACCACGCCTACCTCGGCGGGCTGATCGAGCACACGGTTGCGGTTGGCACCCTCGTCCTGGAGACCTGCCAGCTGCACCCGCGGCTCAACTCGGACCTGTTGATGGCGGCCGCTCTGGTGCACGACATCGGCAAGGTCCGGGAGTTCACCTACGGCGCCGAGTTCGGGATCTCCGACGAGGGGCGGATGCTGGGTCACCTGTCGATCGGAGCGGAGCTGATCTCGGGCGCGGGCAAAGGCCTGGCCGCCGATGCCCGGCTGGCGCTGCTCAATTGCGCGCTCTCCCATCATGGCCCGAAAGGCGCCGGTGAGCTGAGCGGCCGCGGCGCGTTCGCGTCGCCCGAAGCGCTCGCGCTCTACCGGATCAACGCGCTCGACGCCGGGGTCAAGGGTGCTCTGGAGCACGGGCTCTGAGCACCAGCTGAGCCGCGATCATCAGCGCCACGGCGGCGAACCCGATCTCGAGCGCGCGCTCCGAGACCTCGTTGGCGATCACGACGCCGGCCGCGACCCCGGCGACCGATAGCACGCCGATCACCGCGCCGTCGCGCAGGCGTACGTTGCCGTAGCTGTGCTGGCGCCAGGTGCCGACGATCGCAACGATCACGATCGCCAGCAGCGACGTCGCCTCGGCCCGCACCTGGGGCTCGTCCAGGAAGATCACGAGCGCCGGGACGAACAGGATGCCGCCACCGACGCCGACGAGCCCGCCGAGGACGCCGCCGGCGATGCCGAACAGGATCGCGAGCACGATGTCGATCAGGAGCCTCGGTTCATCTAGATCAGCAGCTCCACCGCTACGGCCACCAGAACGACCGCGAACAGGTAGGACACGGCGACCTGGGGGATCCGCTGCTGCAACGCCGTGCCGGCGATCACGCCGCCCACCGCGGGGATGCCGACGGCCAGCCCGTTGACAATGTCCACGTTGCCGTAGGCGCCCTGGCCGATCGCCGCCAGCGTCGCGATGATCACGATCGCCGCGAGGCTGGTGCCCGTCGCCTCGCGCTCGCCGTAGCCGAACCAGAGGATCAGCAGCGGCACGATGATCGTGCCGCCTCCGACCCCGAACAGGCCGCTGAAGGCGCCGGCCGCCGTTCCCACCGCGGCGAGTTTGAGATACCTGGAAGACAAGCCGGGCGATACTAGTTGGGCTTGTGAAGGTCGCCACCCCGCTCGAGCCCCTCCGCGCGCGCCCCGGGCGCTGCGCCCTGCTGACTGACATCGACGGCACCCTCGCGCCGATCGTCGATCGGCCCGAGGACGCTCGGGTTCCGCCGGAGACGACCGCCGTTCTCGCGCGGCTGGTCGAGCGCTACGGCCTCGTCGCGTGCGTGACCGGCCGCCGGGCGCTGGCGGCGAGGGAGATGGTGGGGGTCGATGAGCTGATCTATGTCGGCAACCAGGGATTCGAGCTGCTCCGGCCCGGGGAGGACACGCCGCTGCTCGACCCCGCGGCGCGACCGCGGGGGCATTGGACGGGCGACTTCATGGCGAGCCTCGACTGGGAGACGCTCGGCCCGCTTGGGCTGCGCCAAGAGGACAAGGGGCCGATCCAGGTGCTCCATTGGCGCGGCGCGCCCGACGAGGCCGCCGCGGAGGCCGCGGCACGCGAGATCGCAGCGCTCGCGCGCGACCGGGAGTTGATCCCGCTCTGGGGTCGCAAGGTGCTGGACCTGCGGCCCGTCGCGGGGATCGACAAGGGAACGGCGGTCCATCGGCTGCTGGTCGAGCGCGCCCCGCTCGAGGCGGCGCTGTTCGCAGGTGACGACAGGACGGACCTGGACGCCTTTCGCGCCATGCGGGCGCTGGCCGGCAGTTCGCGCCTGGGCGCCGCAGTCCGTGTCGGTGTGGATTCGCCCGAGAGCCCGCCTGAGATCGCGGCCGAGGCGGAGCTGGTCGTCGACGGAACCGAGGGCGTGCTCGAGATCCTCAAGGCGCTGGTGGACTGATGCTGTTCTCGGAGCTCCTGCGAATCACCGTCCTGCTGATCGCCGCCGTGGCGACGGCCCTCGGAGCACTTGCCGTGCTGGTCACGCAAAACGAGGATTCGAGCTTCGCGGCGATCGTGGGCGGCGGCTGGTGGCTGATCGCCGCGATCCTCGGCCTGGTCCTGGGAACATCCGGGCGGGCGGCGGAGGCGACCGCGCCCGCGCTGCGCGCGGCTCGGACCGCGACAAGCCTGCCGTCGGAGAGCGACGGCCGGATCGCTTTCATGCGGCTCTGGCCGATCGGGGTCTTCGCGGTGGCCTGCGGTGTGGCGGGCGTCGTCCTGCCGCAGATCGCGGCGATCGGGGCCGGCTACGCGATCCTCATCGCTCTGCTCTGGCGCCGGCGCGAGGACGCGGTGCGGGCGATCGAGGATCGTGACGGCGTTCGCTTCTACGTCGAGCCGACGTCGGCGCTGGAGCCGATCCGTCTCGTTCGCACTCCCGGGCTCTACCGGGACCGGCCGCCGGTGCCAAAGCCTCCGCCTCCGCCATCGGCCCCGGAGGACTGACGCGTCGCTCGGCGGCACGCGCGAACGCGAACCGGGCGCCGACCGCGGCGACCAGCGCCGCAACACCGCCCATCACCAGGCCGGCGCGGGGCCCCATCGCCCCCGAGAGCAGGCCCGTCAGCGGACCGCCGATAGCGGTCGAGCCGAGGAAGACGATTGAGTAGAGGGCCATGACCCGGCCGCGCATGTGCGGCTCCGCGGCGAGCTGGAGGGTCGAGTTGATGCCTGCTGCGAAGGTGACGCTGGCCGCGCCGAGTGGGACCAGCGCCAACGCTGCAAGGGTCAGGGTGGGGGCCGCGGCCGCGATCAGGCCGAACGCGCCAAAGCCCAGCGCGGATCCGATCAGGAGCCGGTCGCCGATCCTGCGGCGGGAGCCGGTGACCAGGGCCCCGGCGACAGCCCCGGCGCCCATCGCGACGACCAGCGCCGAATAGGCGGTCGCGTCTCCGGCGAAGGTCTCTCGCGCCAGCAGCGGCAGGACCACCTGGAAGTTGAACGCGAGCGTGCCGACCAGAGCCATCATCCCCAGCGGGATCGCCAGCTCCGGACTTCGCGTCACGTACCGGAAGGCGGTGCCAATCGCGCCCGGCTCGCGGGTCGCCAGCTTCGGCGGCGCCAGCGCGGCCGTGTCGAGCGAGTGCAGGGCCACGATCATCGCGCCGAACGACATCGCGTTCAGCAGGAAGCAGAGCTCGATGCCGCCGCCAGCGATCAGGAGGCCGGCAATCGCGGGGCCGGTGATCCGTGAGGAGTGGATCAGGACGCTCTGCAGCCCCACGGCGTTGACCAGCCGGTCCGGGCCGACGATCTCGATGACGAAGCTCTGACGGGCCGGCATGTCGATCGCCAGCACGGAGCCGCGAGCGAGCACCAGGCCCATCACCATCCATGCCGCCACGTCTCCGGTCGCCGAGAGCGCGAACAGCGCCAGGGCCGGAAGCGCCATCAACGCCTGGGTGATCAGCAGCAGCCGGCGCTTCGGCATCGAGTCGGCGACCAGGCCGCCCCAGGCGCCCAGGAGCAGGATCGGCAGGAACTGCAGGGCCGTGGTGACGCCGACGGCGAGAGCGCTGCCGGTCAGGGTCAGGACCAGCCACATCTCGGCCACGACCTGCATCCAGTTGCCGCTGATCGAAACCAGCTGCCCGGCGAACCAGCGCCGGTAGTTCGGGACCTGCAGCGAGCCTACGGAGCGGCGAAGGGCGGCGGTCAACGTGCCTCACCCTCGAGCATCCGCTCGAGGACCTCGGCGGCGCGGTCCAGCGCCTCGACGTCGTCTTCTGAGAGCTCTCGCAGCCGGCGCGAGAGGTAGGCGTTCTTACGCTTGCGAAGCCGTCGCACCAGGTCGCGCCCCCGTGGGCTGATGCTCAGCAGCGAGCCGCGACCGTCGCTGGGATCCGGCGCGCGCACGATCAGCTCATCGGCCTCAAGGGCAGCGGCGATCCGGGTCGCCGTGGGGCGCTTGATGCGCTCAACTGCCGCCAGCTCGCTTGGCGTGATCGGGCCGTGACGCTCGATCGTCGCCAGCGCGGCGGTCAGGGTGGGGGAGAGATCGGTGCCCGCCTCCTGGCGCATCCGGCGGGCGGTCCGGACGATCGCGAGACGCAGCTTCGCTGCCGTCTCAAGGAGCCGATCCTCGCGGGTAGTTACCATCGCTAATTAGCATAGCAAACTACCTTATGCAGCAGAAGCGGGCAGTTCGAGGTTGAAGCTCCGCCTCACCTCTTCCGCAGTTTCTGGAACTGGCCCCAGGGGCGCGTGTTGGCGATCTCCGCCTTGGTCAGCCAGGCGCGGCGGGCGGTGGCGATCCCGTAGCGCATGTTGTCGAGGGTCGAGATCCTGTGGGCGTCCGTGTTCAGGCAGATCTTCACCCCGGCGTCGGCGACAACCCGCGCGTTCTGCTCGGAGAGATCCCGGCGATTCGGGTTGCCGTTGATCTCGATCATCGTCCCCGCTGCGGCCGCGGCCGCGGCAACCGCCTCGATGTCGAAGTCGTAGCCCTCGCGCCGAAGGAGCATGCGGCCGCTCGGGTGGCCCAGGCAGTCGACCAGCGGATGCTCGACGGCGGCGATCATCCGCGCGGTCATCTTCGGCCTGTTCATCCGAAACGACGTGTGGACGCTGGCGACGACCCAGTCCAGGCGCTCGAGCAGCTCGTCTGAGTAGTCGAGCGAGCCGTCGGGCAGGATGTTTGACTCGGTCCCGGCCAGCACCCGGAAGCGGCTCGAACCGATCTCCGCGTTGAGCTCCGCGATCTCCTCGATCCGCTGCTGCAGCCGCTCCGGGGTCACGTGGTCGCCGAAGCCGTGGCTGGCGGAGTGGTCGGTCACGGCGTAGTACCCATAGCCCTTCGCCCGCGCGGCCTCGACCATCTCCTCCAGCGTGTTCTTGCCGTCGGAGAGGGTGGTGTGCGAGTGCAGGTCGCCGCGGACGTCGCCCAGTTCGACGAGCTTCGGTAGCGTGCCGTCGGCTGCCGCCTTGATCTCCCCTCGTCCTTCGCGCAGTTCCGGCTCGACGTACCGAAGGCCGAGGCGTCTGTAGACCCCGGCTTCGGTGGCGTGCCGCGAGACCTTGCCGGTCTCGGTGTCCTTGATTCCGTGTTCGGACACCGACAGGCCCCTTTTCACGGCGCGCTCGCGCAATTCGACGTTGTGCGCAGCCGAGCCTGTGAAATGCTGGAGCAGGTTGCCGTACTCCTTTGGCGGCACGATCCGGAGGTCGACCGAGATCCCGTTGTGGGTTGTGATCCGGGCGCCGTTCGCTCCCGGGTTGCCCGCCGCGGCGGCCAGGGGATGCTCGACCAGGGCGGTCGCCAGCTCCTTGGGCTTGCCGGCGGTTGCGATCAGGTCGATGTCCTTGCAGGTCTCGGCGAGCCGCCTGGCGGAGCCGGCGATGTCGACGGCCTCGGACGCGGGGTGGCCGCGCAGGTCGGCGGCCAGGCGCTCCGCGATCGGCAGCACGTCGGACAGCAGCACGCGCTCGGCAGGCCCCTCATCCCCCAGGCGCTCGAGCTGCGCCGCGATGTTTTCCTCCGCCTTCGGGCCCAGGCCCTTGAGCACGCGGATCCTCTGGCCCTCGACGGCCGCGCGCAGGTCATCGAGGCTTGCGACTCCGAGCTCGTCGTAGAGCCGCCGCACCGTCTTCGCGCCCAGGCCCGGGATCATCGTCACCTCGACCAGGCTCGGCGGGAACTTCGCCTTCAGCTTGTCGGCGGACGGGATCGATCCGCCCTCGAGCAGGGCGACGATCTTCTCGGCGATCGTCTTGCCGATCCCGGGCAGCTCGGTCACCCGCCCGGCGCGAGTCAGCTCGGCGATCGATACCGGGCTCTGCCGGATCACCTTCGCGGCCTCGCGATAGGCCAGGACCCTGTATGAGATCGCGCCGTCCAGCTCATACAGCGTTCCCAGCTCCGAGAACGCGTCCGCGATCTCTCCGTTCGTCATCTCAGACATTGGCCTGCCATGCCTCGTAGTCTCATCAAATGCCCGCTGCCGCCGACGTCTGGCTCGTGCTGCCGACCTTCAACGAGGCCGAGAACATCGAGCCGTTGCTCGCGGCGGTGCGGCCACAGCTGCCGGCGGGCAGCCGGGTTCTGGTGGTCGACGACTCCTCTCCGGACGGGACCGGTGACATCGCCGATCGGCTTGCGGCCGCCGCCGACGACCTCGAGGTTCTGCACCGGGAGGAGAAGCTGGGCCTCGGCCCTGCGTATGTCGCCGGGTTCGAGCGGGCGCTGGCCGGAGGCGCCCGGCTCATCGCCCAGATGGACTCCGACTTCTCCCATGACCCAGCCGACCTTCCGCGGCTGCTTGCAGCCGTGGAAGCCTGTGATCTGGTGATCGGCTCCCGCTACGTCGACGGCGGTGGCGTTGCCGACTGGGGGCCGCTGCGGCGGACGATCAGCCGTGCGGGGAGCGCGTACGCCCGTGGAGTGCTCGGGGTCGAGGTCCGCGACCTGACCGGTGGGTTCAAGGTGATCCGGCGAGCGGTCCTCGAGGCGATCGATCTGCACTCGATCTCGTCGCTGGGCTATGCGTTCCAGGTCGAGGTCACCTATCGCGCGGTCCAGGCGGGCTTTCGCGTCGTCGAGGTGCCGATCACATTCCGGGACCGCCGCGTGGGCCAGTCGAAGATGACTGGGGCGATCGTCGCCGAGGCGGCGCTGGGCGTCCCCCGGATGCGGAGGCACAATCGATGAAACGAACAGCGTCCTCTGAATACTTCACTTTGTATAGTAAGAGCCAAGCGGTGATCGGAAACACCATCGGCCACCGCATCGGATAGAAACCACGTCCCTTCAACCAGGAGGCCAAATGGCCGGCAAGCTGCCCGACGTCACGGACGCCAACTTCCAGAGCGAGGTCCTCGATTCCGGCGAGCCCGTGCTCGTCGACTTCTGGGCCCCCTGGTGCGGGCCGTGCCGGGTCGTCCACCCGATCCTGGAGGAGATGTCGGGCGAGCGCGATGATGTGCGCATCGTCTCGCTGAACATCGACGACAACCAGCAGACGGCCGCCAAGTTCGACGTGCTCTCGATCCCGACGCTGATCCTGTTCAAGGACGGCGCCGAGGCGAAGCGCATCATCGGCGCCCGGCCGAAGCGCAGCCTTGAGGCCGAGCTCGAGCCGGCGCTCGCCGCCTAGCTCCGGTCCCTAGCCATGCCGTTCATACACATCCACTGGTACGAGGGTCGCTCCGACGAGCAGAAGGCCGAGCTGGCCCGCCGCATCACCGACGCGATGGTCGAGGTCGGCAAGACCTCGGCCGAGCACGTCTGGATTCGCTTCGAGGACTCGAAGCAGTCCGACTGGGTGATGGGCGGCGAGCAGCAGGGCTGAGCCGCTCAGCCGGAGCGCTCGACGTAGATCTGCAGCTGCCGCCCGTCGATGATCTCGGGCTCGCCGACCGCGGCCCCGAACTCGACGCTGGTAGCAAGCGTCTCGCCGGCGACGTACTCCTCGTGCTGCCGGGCCGCGTCGAGCAGGGTCTCGTCACCATCGAGCTTGAGCATGATCCGGTCGGTGACCTCGAGGCCGGCCGTCTTGCGAGCGCCCTGGATCGCGTGCACGATCTCGCGCGCCAGGCCTTCGCGGCGGAGGTCGTCGTCCAGCTCGAGTGACAGCGCCACCGCCCGGCCCGCCTCCGCCTCGACCTCGTAGCCCTTCAGCGGCTCCATCGCAAGCACGACGTCGTCGGGCTCCAGCGGGTGCTCCTGCCCGTCGATGTTGATGCCCACGACCCGCTCGCCCTTCGACGCCGCGGCGGCCGTTTCGGGGTCGAGCGCCTCGACCGCCGCGGCGACCTGCGGCATCGCCTTGCCGAATCGGGGACCGAGCGTCCGGTAGTTCGGCTTGACTCGGTAGGAGACCAGCTCGGCCTCCTCGCTGACGAATTCCAGCCCCTTCACGTTCAGCTCGGCCCGGACGACGTCGCCCAGCTGCTCGATCTCGGCGCGCTCCGCCCCCGTCGCGACGATCACCGCCTTGGCGAGCGGCTGGCGCATCTTCGCCTTCGCCGCCGCCCGAGCGGCCCGGCCCAGCTCGATCGCCCGTAGCGCCGCTTCGACGCCGGCCTCGAGCTCGGGGTCGCGGCGTGACGGCTCAGGCGCCGGAAAGTCCGCGAGGTGAACCGATTCGCCGTCCGGGCTGAGGTTGGAATGGATCTCGTCGCTGGCGAACGGGATGAACGGCGCCAGCATCTTGCTGGTCTCCAGCAGGCAGTGGCGCAGGGTCCCGAGGGCGTGCTCGTCTCCCTCCCAGAAGCGCCGCCGCGAGAGGCGGACGTACCAGTTCGAGAGCCGCTCGACGAAGCGCGCCAGATCCTGCCCGGCGCGGGTGCAGTTGAAGGCGTCCATCTCGGTCACGACCACCTCGTTCACCGCCTGGAGCTCGGAGAGGATCCAGCGGTCCAGGTCCGAGCCCTCGCCGGGCGCGGGCGCCTGCGGGGCGGTCTCTGGCCCGAGCTTCTCGGCGTTGGCGTAGAGGACCCAGAACGAGTACGTGTTCCAGAGCTGGTTCAGGAACTGGCGGACCGCCTCGCCCACGGTCTCGGTCGAGAACCTGTACCCGGCCCATGGCTGCTGGGCGGTGAAGTAGTACCAGCGGAACGCGTCCGCCCCGTGCGCGTTCAGGACCCCCCATGGGTCGACGACGTTGCCGCGGCTCTTCGACATCTTCTGGCCCTCGGGGTCGAGGATCAGGCCGAGGCAGACGCAGTTGAGATAGCTCGAGCGGTCGAAGACCAGGGTCGAGACCGCGAGCAGCGAGTAGAACCAGCCGCGGGTCTGGTCGATCGCCTCGCAGATGTAGTCGGCCGGGAAGCGCGCCTCGAACTCCTCCGAACCCTCGAAGGGGTGGTGGAACTGCGCGAACGGCATCGAGCCCGAGTCGTACCAGGTGTCGATCACCTCGGGGACCCGCTGCATCTCGCCCTGGCAGCCCGCCGCCGAGCAGCGCAGCACCACGTCGTCGATGTAGGGCCGGTGGAGGTCGTCGGGCACCTCGCCGCCGCGTTCGCGCAGGTCGGCGATCGACCCGGCGCAGAACGACTCGTCGCACCCGGTCTCCTGGCACTGCCAGACCGGCAGCGGTGTACCCCAGTAGCGCTCGCGCGAGAGCGCCCAGTCCACGTTGTTCTCCAGCCATTTCCCGAAGCGCCCGTGCTTGATGTGCTCGGGGTGCCAGCCGATGCGCTCGTTCTCGGCCAGCATCCGGTCGCGGACGTCGGTCGTCCGGATGTACCAGCTCGACTTCGCGTAGTACAGGAGCGGCGTGTCGCAGCGCCAGCAGTGCGGGTAGGAGTGCTCGTATTCCTCGGCCCGGTAGAGGCGTCCGGACGACTGCAGCGCCGCGACGATTTCCGGGTTGTGCTCGAACACCATCTTGCCCTGGAAGTCGGGCACGCGCTCGTCGTACGTGCCGTCCGGCCGGACCGGGTTCTGCAGCGTCATTTCGCGCTCCTCGCCGAGCCGGAAGTCGTCCTCGCCGAACGCCAGGGCGGTGTGGACCAGGCCGGTGCCATCCTCCGTGGTCACGAAGCTGGCGGTCAGGACGGAATGGCCGAGGGGGCCGAAGTCCTCGCCCCTGATGAAGTCGAACGGCGCCTCGTAGCGGACGCCCTCGAGCGCCGAGCCGGGGAACGACGCCAGCTCCTCATAGCCCTCGCCCAGGACCCGCTCCGCGAGGGGGCGAGCGACGATCACCACCTCGCCGGAGCCAGGGGGCTGGGCGCGCAGGTACTCGATCTCGGCCCCGACGGCGACGGCGGCGTGCGAGATCAGCGTCCACGGCGTGGTCGTCCAGACGAGCAGGTTGTCGCCGGCCTGAACGCCGTTCTCGGGAATTGCGTCCGCCGGTGGCACCCCGGTCACGGGCAGCCTCACGTAGACCGAGGGGTCGATCACGTCGTGATAGCCCTGCGCAACCTCGTGCGAGGACAGCGCCGTGCCGCAGCGCGGGCAGTAGGGGACGACCTTGTGCCCCTGGTACAGGCGGCCTGAGTCCCAGATCTGCCGCAGGGACCACCAGACCGACTCGATGTAGTCGTTCGTGAGCGTCACGTAGGGGTCGTCGAGGTCGATCCAGAAGCCGATCCGCTCCGTCAGCCGGTTCCACTCCTCGACGTACCGGAACACCGACTCCCGGCATTTCGCATTGAACTCTGCGATCCCGTAGGCCTCGATCTCGGCCTTCGACGAGATCCCCAGCTCCTTCTCGATCTCGAGCTCGACCGGCAGCCCGTGGCAGTCCCAGCCGCCCTTGCGCGGCACCTGGTAGCCGGCCATCGCCTTGTAGCGCGGATAGATGTCCTTGAAGACCCGAGAGAGCACGTGGGCGGCGTGCGGGATGCCGTTCGCGGTGGGCGGCCCCTCGTAGAAGCTCCAGGTCTCGGCGCCCTCGCGGCGTGCGAGCTGCTGGTGGAAGACGTCGTCGCGGCGCCAGCGCTCGAGGACCTCCTCCTCGAGCGCGGGAAAGCTCTGCTTGGAATCGACGGGGCGAAAGCCGCTCATGCGCGCGGATTCTAGGAGCGGCCGGTCACCAGACGACCAGGACGTCGTCTTGTGGGTGACGCGCCGCGGCTCTTCCCACGGAATGGTCTCCTCCGCGTCCCCCAATCCAGGCGGCAGTTAACCATCCCTAGGATCCGGCCCATGAAGCGCGCGATGCTCGCGGCCCTGGCGGGGCTCCTGATGCTCGGTTGCGGCAGCGACGACGCCGAGACGCCCGTCGCCTGCTTCGGCGATCGGGAGGCGTACCTGACTGCGCTCGAGGATGCACCCGGGGAAGTGCGTTTCGACCGGACGACGCCGATCAGCGCCTGCATTGTCGACGGTCAGTCAGGCGGCGAGCTGGGCCAGGTGGGTGAGGCGCTGGTCGCCACGGCGACCGAGCTGAACCGCCGCGCGCAAGAGGATCCTGCTGGCGAGGCGACCGTGCAGCTCGGCTATCTGGTCGGCGTCGTTCAGGAAGCAGCATCGACCACCGGCGGCATCCACGAGGACCTCGTGCTCCGCCTCGACGCGGCGGCCCGTCTCAAGTCCGGCGGCGGCGCGCTCCCAGCCGAGTTCGAGCGCGCCTTCGGCCAGGGCTACGCCGCCGGTCAGAGCCCAGGCTGAGTAGCCTGGGCACCATGACTTGCAGGCAACCGGAGGGCAGATGACCGAGCAGCTCTGGGGCTCAGAAACCGCCAAGGCGGTCGACAACTTTCCGGTTTCCGGGAACACGATCCCGGTCCCGGTGATCAGGGCGCTGGGCCGGATCAAGGCCGCCGCGGCTCGCGCGAACGCCGATCTGGGCCTGCTCGACGCCGATGTCGCGGAGCGCATCGCCAAGGCGGGCGACGCGATCGCCGCCGGCGACCACGACGACCAGTTCCCGGTCGACGTCTTCCAGACCGGCTCGGGCACCTCGTCGAACATGAACGCGAACGAGGTGATCGCGAACCTCGCCGGCGAGGGCGTCCATCCCAACGACCACGTGAACATGGGCCAGTCCTCGAACGACGTCTTTCCCTCGGCCGTCCACCTGGCGGCGCTTGCTGAGGTCACCGGCGACCTGCTGCCGGCGATCGACGGCCTGGCTTCGGCGCTCTCGGAGAAGGCGGGCGAGTTCGCCGACATCGTCAAGACGGGGCGAACCCACCTGATGGACGCCGTCCCGGTCACCCTGGGCCAGGAGTTCGGCGGTTACGCGGCCCAGACTTCGCTGGGCGCCGCGCGCGTGCGGGGCACACTCGAGCGGGTCGGCCAGCTCCCGCTGGGCGGCACCGCGACCGGCACCGGACTGAATACCCACGAGCAGTTCGCGGAGAAGGCACGGGCCCTGATCACATCCGACACCGGGATCGAGCTCGGCGCTCCGCTCGACCGCTTCGAGGCGCAGGCCAACCGCGACTCGCTGGTCGAGCTCTCGGGCGCTCTGAAGGTGGTGGCGGTCTCGCTGATCAAGATCGCGAACGACCTGGCGCTGCTGGGCTCCGGCCCGCGCGCCGGGCTCGCCGAGCTGCGTCTGCCGGAGCTCCAGAAGGGCTCGTCGATCATGCCGGGCAAGGTCAATCCGGTGATCCCGGAAGTCGTGATCCAGGTCGGCGACCAGGTGATCGGCAACGACGCCGCGATCACGCTCGCCGGATCGCAGGGCCAGTTCGAGCTGAACGTGCGGGTGCCGCTGATCGCCCGCAACCTGCTCGACCAGATCAAGCTGCTCGCCGCCGCCTGCCGCCTCCTGAACGAGAAGTGCGTCGCCGGGATCGAGGCGAACCGCGAGAAGCTGACCGGATACGCCGAGTCGAACCTGCAGGTCGCGACCGCGCTCAACCCGATCGTCGGCTACGACAAGGCGACCGAGATCGTCAAGGAGGCGGCCGCGTCGCAGCGCACCGTGCGCGAGGTAGCAATCGAGAAGGGCGTGGATGCCGATGCGCTCGATGAGGCACTCGACTTCACCGCGATCGCACGGCCGCACGGCTAGCTCCCGCGCGGTCCTCGTCGCGGGCGCCGCCCTCGCGCTGGTTGCCGTTCCGGCCGGAGCCGGACAGTCCGCCGGCGACGGGCTGGAGCTGCCGCGGGGCGGCACGAGCGTGCTGCCCGAACACCGCGTGATCGGCTTCTACGGCGCGCCTCAGTCGCCCCAGCTCGGCGAGCTGGGGATCGGGTCTCCGGCCAGCGCCGCGAAGCGCCTGCGCCGGCAGATCAAGCCGTATAAGAGCCGCAGCCGGCAGCCGATCCTGCCGCTCTTCGAGCTGCTCGGCACGATCGCGCTGGCCCATCCGGGCGACGATGGCAAGTACCGGGCGCGCCAGCCGAACTCGGTGATCCGGCGCTACGCGCAGACGGCACGCGAAAAGCGGTTCCTGCTGATGCTGGACATCCAGCCTGGGCGAGCCAGGTTCACCGACGAGGTCAAGCACCTGAAGCCCTGGTTGCGAAAGCCCTTTGTGTCGGTTGCGCTCGACCCGGAATGGAACATGGGGCGCCACGGAGTGCCGGGCGAACGGATCGGCAGCGTCTCGGCGAAGATGGTGAACCGGGTGACCCGGATCCTGAACGAGCTCGTGCGCCGCCACGACCTGCCGCAGAAGCTGGTCGTCATCCACCAGTTCACCGACTCGATGATCCGTGACAAACGCGCTCTCAAGGTCCGGCCGGGAGTCGACCTGGTCCTCAACGCCGACGGCTTCGGCACCCCGGCCGCGAAGCGCTCCAAGTACGAGGAGCTCTCCCCGACACGGCGCTCGCGGATGTTCCCCGGGTTCAAGCTGTTCTATGAGGAGGACACGAATCTGATCAGCCCGAAGCAGGTCATGCGGCTCGATCCGCGCCCGAACTTCATCGTCTATGAGTAGCGCGGCGACTGCGGTCAGCGTCCAGGAGATCGAGACCGCGGCGCGGACGGTCGATCAGGTGGCGCGCCGCACACCGGTGCTCGAGGCCGGTGAGATCTCGCGGCGGGCGGGCGCCACCGTGACCCTGAAGGCAGAGTGCCTGCAGGCGACGGGTTCGTTCAAGGTGCGCGGGGCGTTCAACGCGATCGCGTCGCTCGACGCCAAGGACCTTGACGCCGGCGTCGTCGCGGCCAGCGCCGGGAATCACGCGCAGGCGGTCACCGCCGCAGCCCGGCGCGCTGGCGCGCGGGCCGACCTGTTCATGCCGGCGGGGGCGCCGCTGGCCAAGATCGCTGCGGTCAAGCGCCGCGGCGGCGAGGTCCACCTGGTCGAGGGCTCGTTCGACGAGGCGGCCGAGGCCGCGGCGGCATACGCAGCCGAGCGCGGCGCGACGATCGTGCCGGCGTTCGACCACCCGGCGGTCATCGCCGGGCAGGGGACGATCGGCCTCGAGATCGCCGAGCAGGCGCAGCGAACGAAGGTGGTCGTGGTGCCGGTCGGAGGCGGCGCCCTGGCCGCGGGCATCGCGATCGCGATCAAGTCGAAGCTGGCCGGTGTGCGCGTGGTCGGCGTCCAGGCGGAGAATTGTGCGCCGTATCTCGAGTCGCTGGCCGCCCACCGCCCGATCGGCGCCCGGTCCGCCGTGACGATCTGCGATGGGATCGCCGTCAAGCGGCCCGGTGAGCTGACACTGCCGCTGGTCGACGAGTGGGTCGACGAGGTCGTGACCGTGTCCGACGACGAGGCCGCCGAGGCGATGGTGCTGTTGCTCGAGCGCTCGAAGCTGGTGGTGGAGGGCGCGGGGGCAGTCGGTGTCGCGGCGCTCCTCAGCGGCCAAATCGAGTTGCCCGCCGAGGGCGAGGTTTGCGCGGTCCTCTCAGGTGGCAACGTGGACGCGACGCGGCTGGCGGAGTGCATCGCCCTGGGCGAGACCGTCTCGGGCAGGCGCATGGTCGTCTCGGTCGTGATGCCCGATCGCCCCGGCGCGCTGGCCGGATTGCTGGGCGTCGTCGCCGAGCAGGGGGCGAACGTGATCGACGTCGAGCACCTGCGCGAGGGCCTTGACCTGCACGTCGGCGAGACCGCGATCACGCTCGTCCTGCAGACCAAGGGACGCGAGCACTCGGCCGAGGTGCTCGCCGCGATCGAGGCGGAGGGGTTCGCCAGCCGGGCTCAGCGAGTCGACGTGACGTAACGGTGCGATCATTCGTAGTACCAAATGTTCGAACTAGCGAACGAGGTATCCGATGAGCGACGAGACCGACGTGACCCCTGAGACGACCGAGAAGGCGACCTTCGGCGCCGGCTGCTTCTGGCAGGTGGAGGAGGAGTTCCGCAAGCTTGATGGCGTGATCGACACGGCCGTCGGCTACGAGGGCGGGCACCTCGACAACCCGACCTACGAGCAGGTCTGCCGCGGCGACACCGGGCACGTCGAGGTTGCCCAGATCGAGTTCGACCCGCAGAAGATCTCCTACGACGAGATCGTCGCGAAGTACTTCGTGATCCATGACCCGACTCAGATGAACCGCCAGGGCCCGGACGTCGGCTTCCAGTACCGGTCGGTGATCTTCGCCCACTCCGATGAGCAGGCCGAGATCGCCCGCAAGGCGATCGAGCGCGCCCAGCAGAGCCATCGCGACCCGGTTGTGACCACGATCGAGTCCGCAGCGCCGTTCTGGCGCGCCGAGGAGTACCACCAGTGCTATCTGCAAAAGCGCACCGAGAGCCCGGGACTCCTGTCGTCGCTGCTCGGGCGCTGACGCTGGCGGCGGGTCTGGCGCTGGCGCTCGCCGTCGCCGGCTGCGGCGACGAGGATGACGACGGCGCATCCGATGCGCCCGCGGGCGGCACCGAGCTCACGCTCACGCTGGACGTCGATGGGCCGGGCGGCGAGGAGCCGCGAACCGAGCAGGTTTCATGCGAGCCGCGAGTGGACGGCTCGCCCTGCGCCCGGCTGGCCGGGACCGACCTCGCTCCGCTCGACCCGGCCACGCCCTGCACGGAGATCTACGGCGGGCCGGACGAGGTGACGGTTGAGGGCACGATCGCGGGCGAGGAGGTCAGCGCAACCCTGACCCGCGCGAACGGCTGCGAGATCGAGCGGTTCGACAGCCTGGCTCCCGTGCTGAAGGAGACGTTTCCGGGCTACGAGCCGGGGGCCTCGCTCGGGGCCTGACTACAGGTTCACCGCGACGTACTTCGTCTCGAGGAACTCGTGGATGCCCTCGTTGCCGCCCTCGCGGCCGACGCCCGACTGCTTGACGCCGCCGAACGGGGCGCCGGCGTTCGAGACCATGCCCTGGTTGAGGCCGATCATCCCGGTCTCGAGGCCTTCGCAGACCCGAAACGCCCGTTTCAGGTCACTGGTGAAGACATAGGCGACGAGCCCGAACTCGGTGTCGTTGGCGGCGGCGATCGCGTCCTCCTCGGAGTCGAACGACGCCACCGGCGCGACCGGGCCGAAGATTTCCTCGCGCAGCACGCGCGCGTCGTCCGAGACGTTGCCGAGCACCGTCGGCTCGTAGAAGTAGCCGGCGCCGTCGCGCTTGCCGCCGCCCACGACACACGTGGCTCCCTTCTCAAGCGCGTCGTCCACCAGCTCCGCGACCTTGCCCTGCTGGTCGGCGTCGATCAGCGGCCCGACCTCGACACCGTCCTCGGTGCCGCGGCCGACCTTCATCGCCCCCATCCGCTCGCCAAGGCGGGTCGCGAACTCGTCGGCGGCGCTCTCGGCGACGTGGAAGCGGTTGGCGGACGTGCAGGCCTCGCCGACGTTTCGCATCTTGGCGATCATCGCTCCGTCGACAGCGGCGTCGAGGTCGGCGTCCTCGAAGATCAAAAACGGCGCGTTGCCGCCCAGCTCCATCGAGACCTTGAGCACGTTCTCGGCGGCCTGAGCGATCAGCTTGCGGCCGACCTCGGTTGAGCCGGTGAAGCTCAGCTTGCGCAGCCTGGGGTCGGCGATGATCGGCTCCGAGACGCCGGACGAGGACGAGCTGGTGATCACGTTGAGGACGCCGGGTGGGAGCCCACAGTCCTCCAGCAGCTTCGCCAGCGCCAGCATCGAGAGCGGCGTCTGCTGCGCGGGCTTGACGACCATCGTGCAGCCGGCGGCGATCGCCGGCCCGATCTTGCGAGTCCCCATCGCGTTCGGAAAGTTCCAGGGGGTGATGAAGTAGCAGGGGCCGATCGGCTGACGCATCACCAGCACCCGGCTCTGGGCGTTGCCGGCGACCTTGAAGTAGCCGTCGATCCGCAGCGCCTCGCCGGAGAACCAGCGGAAGAACTCGGCCGCGTACGCAAGCTCGGCCTTGGACTCGGCGACCGCCTTGCCCATCTCGAGCGTCATCAGCACCGCCAGCTCGTCGGCGCGCTCGCCGAGCTTGACGAAGGCTCGGTGGAGGATCTCCGACCGCTCGTTAGGCGGTGTCGCGGCCCACTCCGCCTGGGCGGTGCAGGCAGCGTCCAGCGCGGCCTTGGCGTCGTCGGGGGTGGCGTCGGCGACCTCGCAGAACGGCTCACCGGTGGCGGGATCCTCGACGGCCAGCGTTGCGCCGCCCGACGCATCCCGCCACTCACCCCCGATCAGGAGCTGCTTGGGGGCCGCTTCCACAACCCGTTGCTCGTCGCCGGCGATGCTCATCGGCCTAAGTCCTATCTGAAAGGTGTCTGCGGCTGCATGGCGAAACGCGACTTCCACCCCTCTAGCCTGTTGTCGGTGGGAGGGGGAGCCGAATCCGGATGAAAGGACGCCTGCTCACAACCGTTGCGCTGGCCGCCGCTGCGGCCGCGCTTTCTGTGCCCGCAAGCTCCGCCGGACGCTGGGTCGTGCCCGGCAAGGGGTTCGGCCACGGCGTTGGCATGAGCCAGTACGGCGCCTTCGGGTTCGCCAAGAAGGGCCGTTCCTATAAGGCCATCCTGCGCCACTACTACAAGGGCGTCGCGGTCGGCAAGGCCGAAACGCGCAGCGTCAGGGTCCTGCTTACAACCGGTCTCGGCTCGCTGCCGTTCACCAGGGCGCGCAGGGCCTGCGGCGAGAAGCTGAACCCGGGGCGCGACTACTCCTTCGGCCTGGCCGGCAGCAAGGTCGCGTTGAACCGCGCGAACGGTCGGCGGATCAGGCGCTGTGGCCAGGAGGGCCGGGCCGGGGGCGCTGCGGTGCGGTTCAGCGGCGTCGGCTCGTTCCGCGGCAGGTTGATCGCCCGCAACGTCGGCGGCAGCCTCTACGCGATCAACAAGGTCTCGATGGAGGACTACGTCCAGGGCGTGATCCCGAACGAGGTGCCGACCTCGTGGCCGACGGCGGCGCTCCGAACGCAGGCGGTCGCAGCTCGCTCCTACGCGCTCGCCACGCGCCTGAACGGCGACGGCTACGACCTCTACGACGACACCCGCAGCCAGGTATATGGCGGCCGGTCGTCGGAGACGGCCGCGACGAACCGCGCCAGCAAGGCCACGGCAGGCGAGGTGATCAAGGCCGGAGGCGGCACCGCCACCGCGTTCTTCTTCTCCACCTCGGGCGGCCAGACCGAGAACTCCGAGTTCGTCTTCGCCGAGCCGCGCTCCTACCTGAAGGCGGTCAACGACCCGTTCGACAAGCGCTCGCCCGTCCACAGCTGGCGGCTGCGCCTCTCCAACTCGGAGATGAAGGCACGGCTTTCGGGTCTCTTCTCGGGGAACCTCAGGCGGATCTCGATCCTGAAGACGGGGCGCTCGCCGCGCATCGTCCGCGCCAAGGTGGTCGGCTCGCGGGGCTCGACCAACGTCTCCGGGGACACGCTGCGCTTCCGCCTGGGCCTTCGCAGCACCTGGGCCAAGTTCAAGAAGCGCTAGCCGCTCGCCCCTAGTGATGCGCGTGGACCACGGCGTGGCCACGGCCGCGGGCGATCATCCACTTGTTGACCGGCACCGTGACCACGAACGCGATCGCCAGGGCCAGCGCCAGGCTCCCCCAGAACAGGAAGTCGCCGAGGCCGGCTTCCATCGCGCCCGGGTACCAGAGCAGGAAGGCGTTGTCGACGACCTCCATCACGGCGATCGACACCGTGTCGGCGGCCAGCGCGATCGGGATCACGGTCGCCAGCGCCATTCCGCGCCGCAGCAGTGGCAGGCTGGTGAGTCCGTAGCCGAAGAGGAAGGCGAGCCCAACCGCGAGCGCAATCGTGCCGGCGTCGGACCAGCCCAGCGCGGTGCCGATAACCACACCCAGCACCTCGCCGATCGCGCAGCCTGTGAGGCAGTGGGCGGTCGCGACCGCGGCGGTCTGCCAGTCGGTTTCGCCTTCGGCGCAGTGCTCCATGCCGAGAGGCTAGCAGATACCCCTAGGGGGTATTAGCCGTCCTCAAACGGCTGCAGGGGCACCCCGTGCTCGAGGTCACGAGTGCCGAGCTCGTAGGCCGCGGCCCCGGCCACGTCCAGGTGGGCGTGGCGCTTGCCCGCCCGCTCCACCTTGAGCTCGATGTCGGCGATCGAGCAGTTCAGCGTGTTGTGCTCGGGCCCCTTGGGGTCGGCGTAAATCCAGGCGACGAAGTCCTTGGCCGGGGCGCTGACCCGGCCCTTCAAGTTGATGTCCTTGCCCGGGATCGTGAACTCGCAAGCGTCGGGCGACTCGGAGATCTCGGTTCCGTACGTCCCGCGGAAGCCCCCGACGCGGTGCGGCTCGCCGTCGATCACGATGCACCCGTTGGCGACCCACGGCGTGGTCATCCCGGCGACCCTGATCCGGCCGGCCGCGATGTCCACGTAATCGCCCTCATTGCCGCCCAGGTCCGATGCCTGGATCCAGACCCACCGCTCGGCATGCTCGGCGCCCCAGTTGTGACCGATCATCCCCGGCCAGCCGGCGAGCTCGAACTCGTCGTCGCCCACCGTGACCGTGCCGGTGAACCTCGCGCTCGGATACGGGCTGAGGAACTTGGTCTTCGGCAGCTTCGCCCTGTACATGAACTCGTGCGGCAGGTGGTGCAGCGGTTCCGCCTCGTCGGTGAACCCCAGGTCCCACGCCGCCGACAGCGAGTCGCTGACGGCGCTGCCATGTGCGCGGCCCGGCTCCAGGACCGCGCTGTCGACCTCGATGTAGGCGCCGGTCGGGAAGGTGAGCCCCTCTCGTCCGACGGTCTGCTTCGTTGCCCTCGGGCCCGGGGCGTCGGCGTCGAACCAGGTGAACCAGAGCGAAGCCGAGGAAGCCTCCCCAGGACGCTGGTGGATCGTGTGGCGGATCCAAACGGCCCGGCCGCCGCCGGGCTGGGCTGCCTTGATGTAGAAGCTCTCGTAGTGCCCAGCCTTCGCCGGCACCCCCGGGAACCGTGCCTCAGTCCTCATCGGTGAGCGACGAATGTCGCGAAAGCAGGTTTACCCCCCTGGTAAGGGCTAGAGATCACCGGCGGCAACCTAACATCACTTGTGGTGAGCCGTGAACCCGTTAGGGCGGCCCTGATCACCCTGGCCATGGTCGCGGCCGCCGCCGCGATCGCTGCGCTGGTCCTGGCGCTCGGCCTCGGTGACTCGGACCCCCCGGAAGTGAAGGTGGATCGCATCGTGGATGCGGCGCGCTCCGGTGGCGGCGATGGGTCCCAGGACCCGCTGGCCTGGTCGCCGTCGCGCAGCGACGAGTTCGCCGAGCGGGCGACGCTCGGGACGTCCCACGTGCTCTACGCGAAGAGCCCGGGCGGCGTCGTACTGGCCGCCGAGCGGACCGCCGAATGGCGCGACGAGATCGAGGAGGCGACCGCGGGCAGCGCGGTCGACCCCTCGACGCTCGAAGCGATGGTCTTCCTCGAAAGCGCCGGTCGCCCGACCGTGATGGCTGACGGGACCCCGCGCTCGGCCACCGGGCTCGCCCAGATCATCCCGTCCACCGCGACGGACCTGCTCGGCATGCGCGTCGACCTCGAGCGCAGCGTGGCACTCAGCCGCCAGATCGCGAGGGCCGCCGAACGGGGCAAGCCCGAGCTGGCGATCAAGCTGGTCCGCGAGCGCGCGGAGATTGACGAGCGCTTCGACCCGCGTCGCGCTCTGGCCGGCGCGGTCCGCTATCTGCAGATCGCCGGCCAGCGGTTCGGCTCCGCGCAGCTCGCGGTTGTCTCCTACCACATGGGGATCGGGAACCTGGAGGGCGTGATCGAGGCCTATTCGGGCGAGGATGTTGGCGCCGGCGGCGCCGCAGCGCTCGTCGACGACCTCGGCCTCGACTACCCGCGGCTGTTCTTCGACTCGTCGCCGCAGAGCCATCCGGAGAGCTGGAAGCTCCTCTCCGGGTTCGGCGACGACTCATCGCTCTACTACTGGCGGATCCGGGCCTCCGAGGACGTGATGCGGCGCTGGCGCGACGACCCCGATGCGCTGGACGAGCGCGGCGACCTGATCACCCAGAAGGCGACGCTCGAGGAGCTCTACCACCCGGAGGAGGACACGGACTCATTCGACGCGCCCGACGACGTACTCGACGCTCGGGCCGACGGCGATCTGGTGGCGATCCCGGCCGACCCCTCACTGGGCTTCCGGGTCACTCCCCAGGCGGGCGAGCTGGCCGACGATCTCGGCGCCGACCCCGAGCTCTACCGCGCGCTTCGCCCCGAGGCGCTTGCCGCCCTGATCTACCTGGCGACCAAGGTCAAGTCGATCTCCGGCGAGCGGCAGCCGCTGCAGCTGACCAGTGCGACCCGGGACCGCGAATACCAGGACCTGCTGACCGGGGTCAACCCGGAGGCGACCCAGGAGTATTCGCTGCACACGACCGGTTGGTCGTTCGACATCCGCCGCCGCTACGCGTCCGATCGGCAGGCCTCGGCGTTCCAGTTCGAGCTCGACCGCCTTCGCGCTCAAGCGATCCTCGACTACGCGGTGGAGCCCGCAGCGATCCACGTCACCGTGAGCGAACTCGGGCGACAGCTCACCGGCTAGCCGGCCCCGTCGCGGGTTCTAGACCTTGACCGTCATCACGTCGCCGTCTCGCATCGCGTAGTCGCGGCCCTCGAGGCGAAGCCTGCCGCGGTCGCGAGCTCCCGCGTAGCCGCCGGCGCCGACGAGGTCGTCCCAGGCGACGACCTCCGCACGGATGAAGCCGGCCTGGATGTCGCCGTGGATCTTGCCCGCGGCCTCCCAGGCGGTCGAGCCGCGCCGCACGTTGCGCGCCATAGCCTCGTTGTCCTCCCCAGCCGTGAAGAAGGTGATCAGGTCGAGGAGCGAGAAGGCGGCATGGATCACCCGGGTCAACCCGGACTCGGAGATGCCCAGCTCGCCGCGCAGCTCGGCCGCCTCTTCCGGATCGTCGATCTCGGCCAGCTCGGACTCGATCCGGGCGCTGACCGCCACGGCGCTGGCGCCGGCGCCGCGCGCGTGCTCGGCCACGGCCCCGGGCACGTCGTCCGAGCCCTCGTCGACGTTGGCCACGTAGAGGATCGGCCTCGACGTCAGCGCCTGCAGGAGGCGGGGGGCGTCGGGTGCCTCGTCGGGAACCGGAACCTCGCGGACCGGGCGCCCGTCCTCGAGTCCGGCCACCACGGCCTCGAGCCAATCGCGCTCGGCGACCACGGCCTTGTCGAGCGCCCGTGCCTGCTTGGTCACCCGCTCGAGCCTGCGGGTCGCCTGTTCGAGATCGGCCGCGAACAGCTCGAGCTCGATCAACTCGATGTCATCGCCCGGGTCGATCCGGCCCTCCGGGTGCGGCACCCCGCCCGTCGCATGGGCGCGAACGACGTGACAGATCGCGTCCGTCTCGCGGATTGCCGCGAGAAAGCGGTTGCCGAGCCCCTCACCCTCGGACGCCCCGCGGACCAGCCCCGCGATGTCGTGAAATTCGATCGTCTCCAGCAAAACCTCCGAGGAGCCCACCGTCTGGGCGACGCGCTCGAGGCGCTCGTCCGGGACCGGGACTACAGCGACGTTAGGGTCGATCGTGGTGAACGGGTAGTCCCCGGTCTCGGCCCCGCCCCGGGTGAGTGCGTTGAACAGGGTGGACTTCCCCGCGTTGGGAAGCCCGACGATCCCGATCTTCACTGGCGGTCTGCGAGCGCGTCTGGCAACGTCCTCCGGGAATCGCCTTGGTCATGCACGATCTAGTGCGCTCCCTTCGGCGATTCCCCTGCGTCCTCGCCAGCCCCGCTCGCAGCCGCGCCAGCAGGCGCGGCGGCGTGCTCGCCCGCCCGGTCGGCGACGAAGTCGAGCATCCGCTCCTCCAGGGTGCGTTCGCCGACGCTCGGTACGAGCCCACCGATGAGAGTGCCGAAGGCGGCGCCCGCCAGGACGTCGGAGGGGTAGTGCATGCCGAGATACGGGCGGCTCGCGCAGATCGCCACCGCGAGCGTGTAGAGCGGCAGGCGTGTTCGTGGCTCGACCCGCCCGAACGCGGTCGCCGCGGCCAGCGATGACGTCGCGTGGGCCGATGGGAAGGACAGCTTCGAGGGCGCCCGCGCCAGCGGCGGGTGATCCTCGATCAGCGGTCGCTCACGTCCGATCGCGACCTTGACGGCGTAGTTCAGAGCCACCGCAGCCGGGCCCACGCCTGCGGCGACCAGCCACCGGGGTCGCCGGGTCCCGTCGGTGGCGGCCCCCACCAGACCAACGCAGATCCAGACCGCCGAGTACTCACCAACGGTGCCGAGGGTCCTGAAGACGGCCTCGCTCGCGGGGTCATGCGGAGCTCTGGTCCGCAGGAAGCGGAGGACGGCCTGGTCGGCCGCGCCCAGGGCCCCCAGGAGGCCGGGACGGCGCTTGGGTGCACGGCGCGTGCGCAGCGCTGCCGGCAGCCGCAGGCCGCGCTCCCTTTGCTTCGGCTTCAAACCCGGGAATACCACGGCGGCGAGCATACGCGGAGGGCTCAGAGCTCACGGCGGAAGATGCGCATCGCAACCTCGCCAACGCGGCGGCGCGCCCCGCGACTCTGCCAGCGCTGCGCGGTGATCTCCTCGGAGCGCTCGAGGTCGCGTGCGAACTCGTCGGTCAGCAACCCCGCGAAATGCTCGTCCCAGACGCAAAGCGTCACCTCGTCATGCAGCTGGAAGGAGCGGTTGTCGAAGTTCACCGTCCCCACCGAGGACCAGACACCGTCGACCACCATGCTCTTCGCGTGCAGCATCGTGGGCTGGTACTCGAAGATCCGGGCACCCGCATCGAGCAGCTCCGAGTAGGAATCGCGGCCGGCGATTCGAACGAACTCCTTGTCGATGTGCGGACCGGGCACCAGGATTTGAACCTCGACCCCGCGTCGGGCGGCGTCGGCCAGGGCATCGGTGAACGCGGGCCGCGGAACGAAGTACGCGGCCGTGAGGTCCAGCGATCGTCGCGCGGAGGCGATCGCCAGGTAGTAGAGCGATTCGACGTTTGTGTCGCCGACCCCGGAGTGGGAGCGGACCAGTTGCATGCGGACGCCGTCGCTGCGCTCGTCGAGGTGCGGCAGGTAGTCCTCGCCGCCGAGCACCTCCCCCGTCGCCTCGAGCCAGTGCTCGGCGAACGCACCCTGGAGGCCACGCACGACCGGGCCGCGCACCCGGACGTGTGTGTCGCGCCAGTGGTCGGCGTCCTCGGCGTTGCCCGTCCACTCTTCCGCGATCCCGACGCCGCCGGTCATCGCGACCTCTCCGTCGGCGACCAGAGCCCTGCGGTGCGAGCGGTTGGCGAGCCGCCGGAGCGTGTACGGCCGGACCGGGCGAAACTGTCGCACTTCAACGCCGGCGGCCTCCATCTGCGTGACCTGGCCCGAGTCCATGAGCGCCGAGCCGAGCGCATCGAGCAGGACCTTGCAGCGGACGCCTGCCCGGGCCCGCTCGCAGATCGCCTCGGCGATCCGATCCGTGATCTCACCGCGCCAATAGACGTAGGTCTCGAGGTTCAGCGTCCGCTCGGCACCCTCGATCGTCTCGAGGATCGCGGGAAAGATCGCGTCGCCGTTGATCAGCAGCTCGACCTCGCTGCCGGCTGCGATCGGCGCGCCGGTCAGCGCCTCGGCAGCCCGGATGAAGTCCGGCGAGCCGACCTCGAGCTCGGCCCCCAGGTCGTAGCCGAATGCGCCCTCGCGGCGGTGGCGAAGACTGTCCGACGCGTACCAGGCGGCGAGGGCGGTGGCAGCCGTGGCCGGCCATGCCCACGTCGGCGGCCCTTTCATCCGACGACCACGGAAACGGCAGCCGGCTCGACATCGAATCGGCAGCTCCCGGACTCCACCAGCTCGCCGTCGACGTTGAACGGTTCCGCTCCGTCCAGCTCGACCTCGGCGGCAGCGCACCGAAGCTTGTGGACGCCGGGCTGGCGCTCGATCTCGCCGGCGCGAAGGCCGTACGCGTGGCGCACCAGGCGAGCGCGGGATTCGGCCTCGATCACGATCACGTCGAGTCGTCCGTCCGCGGGGTTGGCGTCGACCGAGGAGCCACCGCCGAAGGCGCCGGTGCAGGCCACCGTCGCCTGCCAGGCCTCGCCCCCGAACAGATCCTCGCCGTCGCAGCGCACCGTGCAGTTGACCGCATCGGCCTCGAGTCCCGCCCGCAGGGCCCCGACCGTGTAGGCCAGCGGCCCGAGTGCCCCCTTGAGGCCAGCGGCATGCTCCGCCGCCACCGGCGACATCCCCAGGCTGGCGACGTTTAGGAACGGCCGGTCATCCATGTGGGCGATGTCGATTCGCCGGGTTTGCTCTCCACCGACCGCGAGGCGGACCGCCTCGCCGGTCCCCAGCGGGATCCCGAGAGCTCGCGCGAAGTCGTTGGCGGTGCCGGTCGGCACCACCGCGAACGGGATCTCGGCGCGTGCGGCCGACGCCGCCACGCTTCCCAGCGAGCCGTCGCCGCCGGCCACCACCAGGCGATCCGGCTCTGCCGCGATGGCACGATCGACCTGGTCGAACCCGAACGCGGTGACGTCGACCCCCAGCCCGCGCATCGCCTCCTCAACCTCGTCGGCTTCGCCCTGCCCCGAGTCGGGGTTGGCGAGGAGTGCGATCAAACCGGCGTCTTCGCGCGTCCTTCGCGGCCCTTCTCGGCGCTCTTGTTCGCCGCCTTCCGCGAATGCTGGAATGGCTTGCGCAGCCAATCACCCAGCTTCCCGGGAGCCGAGCCAGCGACGTTCTCGCCGGTGCTCAGAGTGCCGTCCACGCCCCTCTGGGCGTGTCGCGACATGCGCGGCAAAAGAAACGCCAGGATTGCCAGGATCACACAGACCCCGGCGATGATCGCGATCGTCATTGGGACTCCCTCCCTCTCATTTCAGCCAACTACCCCGATCGCGGCCCGCCAATCCCGCTCCGCCTCCCTGCGCTTTACGTTTCCCAATTGCGTGGGGGCGATCGAAGCGGAGCGACAAAGCGATTACGAGCGGCGGTTCCGCCGTGCCGGCCTGCCGCTGTTCATCGCCGACCGCTCGGCCGCCAGGGACGTCTTCAATCGCGCCGTTCCTCTGTTGGGCTTGGTCTTCCTCGGCGAGATGCTCGGCGCCCTGAACTTGGAGTGGTCGCCGCTGGTGAACGTCGCCGCGCTCCTCGGCGGGCTCGCGACGCTGCTGGTGGTGATCGCGATGACGAACAAAGCCCGCGGCCGGCCCGCGGTCACGATCCCGCAGGACGTTGGCAAGGTCGAGCTGGCCCTGTTCGTGATCGTCCCCGCGCTGCTTCCGCTCGCGTTCAACGGACAGTGGCGGAGCGCGGTCGTCACCGCGGCTGCGAACCTGGCGATCCTCGCGCTCGTCTACGGCGTGATCGGCTTCGGCCTGACCTCGATCCTGCGCTGGACGCTGGGCCGCCTCGTCGGTCAGCTTCGCGCGTCCCTTGAGCTGTTCGCCCGCGCGATCCCGCTGCTGATGATCTTCTCGGTCGTCCTGTTCCTCACGGCCGAGGTCTGGCAGGTCTTCGCGAGCGTCGCGCCGGCTGCCCTGGCGATCCTGACCGGCCTCTTCGTCCTCCTCGGGACCAGCTTCCTGGTCGCGCGACTTCCGCGCGAGGTTCGCGGGATCGAGCGCGACGCCGGCTCCGACGCCCCAGAGTTGGACCGCGCCGAACGGTTCAACGTCGGACTCGTCATGTTCGTCAGCCAGGCCATTCAGGTGCTGTCGGTGAGCCTCGCCATCGGTGGCTTCTTCGTGGCGCTCGGAGTGCTGGCGATCGACCCCGAGATCACAGCGGCCTGGGTGGGCGAGCCCCCGAACCCGCTGGTCACTTTCGACCTGTTTGGCCACGAGGCGATCCTCAGCGAAGAGCTACTCCGCGTCGCCGGGGCGATCGCCGCCTTCACCGGCCTCTACTTCGCGATCTCGATGCTCACCGACGACGTCTACCGGCGCGAGTTCCTCGAGGAGCTGACGTCCGAGATGCGCGAGAGCTTCACCCGGCGGGCCGAGTATTTGAAGCTCCGCGCCGCCGCCTAGCCCTTCGCCGCTTCGAGCGCCGCCTCAGGAGTCGTGTACGCCTCGCTACGAATGACCCTGCCGTCAGCGACAGTGAAGACGATCCACATCCGCTGCACGGACTCCACGCCGCTCGTGGCAGAGCGGTAATGCGTGCTGATGACGCCAATCGCTCTGCCCGGTCCGCAGTCGATGGCCCCGGAGCCGTCGTATCGCATGGGCATCGACTCGTTGATGTCGCGAAACCACCGCATGTAGCCGCGCCGGCCATCGACCTCACCGACTTCGCCGGCTGGGACGAACACGTGGTCGTCGGAGATGATCTCGCCCACGGCGTCGAAATCAGGCCCCTCTTCACGAGAGTACGCGGCGAGCAGCCGCTCCACGAGCAGACGCGTCTCCTCCGACACGCCCGCAGTATCCCGCGATAGGTTGCCGCGCGATGGCGAAGTTCGGATTCCCCGACAGCGACGTCACCTCGTTCGTGCTCGAGCGCGTCGACGAGCTCGGTGACAAGCCGGCGCTGATCGACGGGCCGACGGGGCGCACGATCAGCTATGCCGAGCTTGACCAGGCGACGCGAGCGTTCGCATCCGGCCTGGCCGGACACGGCTTTGCTCCCGGCGATGCGCTCGCGATCTACATGCCGAACCTGCCCGAGTACGCGATCGCCTTCCACGGCGTCGCGCGAGCGGGGGGCCGAGCGACCACGGCCAACCCGCTCTACACGGCGCGCGAGCTCGAGCACCAGCTCCACGACTCGCAGGCCAAGCTGCTGCTGACCGTCCCCCCGTTTCTGGACGTCGCCCGCGAGGCGGCAGCCGCCGCCGGCATCGACGATGTCTTCGTGGTCGGTGAGGCCGAGGGCGCGCGGCCGGTGACCGACCTGATGGGCGATCCGAACGACCCACCCGCAGTCGACATCGACGCCGCCAACGATCTCGCCGTCTTGCCCTACTCCAGCGGCACGACCGGCCTGCCGAAGGGCGTGATGCTGACCCACGCGAACCTCGTCGCGAACCTGGTCCAGATGCAGGACGGGTTCCCGATCGAAGAGGACGACGTGCTGATCGGCGTCCTGCCCTTTTTCCACATCTACGGCCAGACGGTGATCATGAACCAGGGCCTGCGCTCCGGAGCGACGATCGTGACGATGCCGCGCTTCGACCTCGATCAGTTCCTCGGCTTGATCGCCGAGTACGGCATCTCGCGCGTCTACGTCGTCCCGCCGATCGCGCTCGCGCTCGCCAAGCACCCGGCCGTCGACGGTCACGACCTCTCCTCGGTCACGACGATCATGTCGGGAGCGGCGCCGCTCGGGGCCGAGCTTGCGGAGCAGGTTGCGCAGCGCCTCGACTGCAGGGTCGTCCAGGGCTACGGGCTGACCGAGACCAGCCCCGTCACCCACGTCACCCGCTCGGACGGCGAGAACCGGCCGGGGTCGATCGGACAGGCGCTGATCGGCACCGAGTGCCGCCTGGTCGATCCCGAGACCGGGGCGGACACCGCCGAGGGCGGGCGCGGCGAGCTCTGGATCCGCGGCCCGCAGGTGATGGCGGGCTACCTCAACAACGACGAGGCGACGGCGGCGACCGTCGACTCGGATGGCTGGCTTCACACCGGCGACATCGCGATCTGCGACACGGGCGGCTTCTACTCGATTGTCGATCGGCTCAAGGAGCTGATCAAGTACAAGGGCTTCCAGGTGCCGCCGGCCGAGCTGGAGGCCCTCCTGATCACGCACCCGGACGTCGCCGACGTGGCCGTCATCGGCGTGCCGGATGACGAATGCGGCGAGTTGCCGAAGGCGTTCGTGGTGGCCGCCGGCGATTCCGTCGACTCCGACGCGCTGAAGGAGTTCGTCGCGGGTCAGGTCTCGCCCCAGAAGCAGATCAGGCTGCTCGAGCAGATCGACGAGATCCCGAAGTCGCCCTCCGGCAAGATCCTGCGGCGGGTGCTGAAGGATCGCCAGGGGGCATGAGCCGGACGATGGTGCCGGGGTTCCGGCACCTACCGGGCCACCACTGCGGCTCGACCGCGCTGCGCAACCTGCTCAGCTACCACGGCGCCGAGCTGACCGAGGAGATGGCATTCGGGCTGGGGGCGGGCGCCTGCTTCTACTTCGTGCCGATGGACGGCCAATCGCCGTCGCGCTTCACCAACGGCCGCACCTCGCGCCTCGAGGAGCAATTCGTGGAGCTGACCGGCGCGCCGCTTGAGCTGCTCACTTTCGAGGATGCGGAGGCCAGCTGGGTTGCGGCTCGCACATCGGTCGAGGACAACGCGCCGGCGCTTCTGCTGACCGACCTCTACTACCTCGATCACTACGGCAAGTCAGCGCACTTCCCGGGGCACGCCGTGGTGCTGGCCGGCTTCGACTCAGACGTCGCCTATCTGTCGGACACCGCGTTCGACGAGCTGCAGGAGACCAGTCTCGAGAGCCTGCGCAAGGCGCGCCATGCGCAGCACCCCGTGTTCCCGCTGGCCGGCCATATGTACGTCGCGCGCAACGAGATCGCCGGGTTCGACCCGGGTGCTGCCGTCGCCGCCGCAGTGCAACGCTGCGCCGAGCGCATGCTGGAGCCGCCGCTGGGTGAATACGAGGGCCTGCCGGGGCTGCGACGGTTTGCAGCGGAGGTCTCCTCCTGGCCGGAGCTGCTCTCCGATTGGCAGTGGAGCGCCCGCTTCAACTACCAGACGATCGAGCGCCGGGGCACCGGGGGCGGCAACTTCCGGCTCATATATTCGCGGTTCCTGACCGAGGTGGGATACGCAGAGGCCGAACACGCAGCGCGCGCCGCGGAGGCCTGGACGGAGCTGGCGTCGCGCCTGCTGGCGGCCAGCGAGGACCGGGAGCCGGCGCCGGGGCGCTGGCACGAGATCGGGGCCCAGGCCGCAACCGTGCTGGATCTGGAGGAGCGCCTCTGGGAGGCGCTCGCCTAGCTCGAGAAGCCGATCGTGTGCGAGGCGTCGTTGACGCTCAGGAAGACCACCGTGGCGATGTTCAAAGCCACCGAGCCCTCGGCTGTCTTCAGGTCGTACCAGCCCTGACCCGATTCGACCGCCTTGCGCAGGTCCGACAGCTCGCTCTCGGTGAGTTTCACGGAAAGGCTCTGGCCGATCCCGAACCCGATCTCGACCTTGGTCTGTTCAGCAGCCATCAGTGTCCATCCTTCGGCTCGACGATTTCGGTCAACACCCCGCCGGTCGCGCGGGGGTGCAGGAACGCGACGCGGCTCTGGCGGATCCCGGTCCGGGCCTCGGCGTCGATCAGCTCGACGCCGGCTTCCCGCAGCCGCGTCAGCGTCGCGTCGATGTCGTCGACGCGATAGGCGACGTGATGGAGGCCCGGACCCTTACGCTCGATGAACTTGCCGACCGGGGTGTCGGGGCCGAGCGGCAGCAACAGCTCGACGTGGCAGTCGCCGACGTCGAGCAGCACCGCCTCGACCCCCTGTGCCGAGACCGTCTCGCGGTGCGCGAGCGGCATCTCAAACGAGCCCTCATACAGCGCCAGTGAAGCGTCGAGGTCGTCGGTGGCGACGCCGATGTGGTCGATCAGCCCGAACACGGGCGCCGAGTTTATTCAGGAGCGCTCGGCGTCTTCGGGCGCCTCGCTTGCGATCACCTCGGGACGCCCGAGAGCCTCGTGCTCGCCAGTGGATGGCGGCTGGCCGTTGCGCTCGCGATGGGCGCGCATGATCTCCTTGATCTCCTCACGCTCGATCGCCTCGTTCTCCAGAAGCCGCTCGGCGACCTGATCCAGCAGGTCCCGGTGGTCGGTCAGCAGGCGGTGGGCGCCGCGGTATGCCTCCTCGGCGACCGCGTGCACCTCCTCGTCGCGGGTCTGGCGCAGCGACTCGGAGACGCCGTGGTCGTCGCCGGGGACCTGATGCGAGCGGATCTGGGTGCCCATCGCGTACTCGTAGACCATTGAGCGCGCGATCGCTGTGACTCTCTTGAGGTCGTCGGCTGCGCCCGTGGTGACTCGGCCGAACGTGATCTGCTCGGCGACGCGGCCCGCCAGGAGCATCTTCATGTAGTCGATCAGCTCCTGGCGCGACTTCAGGTAACGATCCTCCTGTGGCAGGTTGAGCGTGTAGCCCAGCGCCTTGCCGCGGGGCACGATCGAAACCTTCTGAACCTTGTCCACCGTGGGCAGAAGCTCCGAGACGATCGCGTGGCCGGCCTCGTGCCAGGCGACCACCTGCTTCTCCTGGTCGGTGATCACCTTGCGCGACTGCAAGCCGGCGACGACGCGCTCAAACGCATCGTCGAAGTCGGCCTGGACGATGAACTCACGGTTGTGCCGGCCGGCCAGGATCGCCGCCTCATTGGCGAGGTTGGCAAGGTCGGCGCCGGTCAGGCCGGAACCGTGGCGGGCGACCCGTTCGAGCTCGACACCCTGGGCCAGCGGCTTGGTCTGGGTGTGCACCTTGAGGATCGCGACCCGCCCCTTCATATCGGGCGGCGGCACGAAGACCTGGCGGTCGAACCGTCCTGGCCGAAGCAGCGCCTTGTCCAGCTTCTCGAGCATGTTGGAGGCTGCCATGACGATCACGTCGTCGCGAGCCTCGAAGCCGTCCATCTCCACGAGCAGCTGGTTCAGGGTCTGATCGCGTTCGCCCGAGATGTCGGAGCCGCGCTGGGCTCCGACGGCGTCGAGCTCGTCGATGAACACGATCGCGGGCGCGTTCTCGCGAGCCTCGTTGAACAGGCGCCGGATCCGCGCCGCGCCGAGGCCGGCGAACATCTCGATGAACGACGAAGCCGACTGGCTGAAGAAGCTGGCCCCCGACTCGTGCGCGACGGCCTTCGCCAGAAGCGTCTTGCCGGTGCCGGGCGGGCCGTGGAGCAGGATGCCCTTCGGCACCTGGGCGCCGAGCCGCTTGAACCGCTTCGGGTCAGAGAGGAACTCGACGACCTCCTGCAGCTCGTCCTTGGTCTCGTCGACGCCGGCGACGTCGGCGAATGTGATCGGCGACTTGGACCTCGGCCGGATCTCCTGCGGCTTCGTCTTCGGCATCAGCTTCAGCGTGCGCCACATGAAGTAGGCGATCAGCGCGAAGAAGATCATCGGGCCGTAGACGACCAGGTAGCCCTCGAACTCGTTGTATGAGAGTGCGGTGAGAAAGCTCATGTTTTAGGTAGGGGCCACCGCTCCGGCGGAGCCGTTTGAGTTTGTATCGGCAGGCGCGCCCTCGACCCGTAGTAGCTCTTGCACCGCCGCCTCACCCACCGCGAGCTGCTCGGTCGTCGGCTCCCGGGTCGAGATCCGCCGCTGGATCTCGTGCCCCGTGCCGTGGACGGCCCGCGAGAGCGCCGCGTCCGGGTTGCGCTCGGCGAAGGCGAAAACCTCGACCGCCGCCCCGGTCGCGGCCAGCGAAGCAGCTCCGCGGGCGACCGAGTTGGGCCGCTCGAGCGCGCCCTCGACAATCACCTGGCCGGCGACGCTGAACGCCAGCAGGGGGGCGATCAGGTTCGAGCCGCAGCGTTGGTGCTCCTTTGGCTCGTCGGCGGCCGGGCCGCCGGACTCGTACGCGCCGATCGCCTTGTGCTCGGCGCCGTGGTAGGCGGCGAGATCGCGGTCGCGAAGCGCCGCCAGGGCGGGCAGCATCCCGATCGCGGCGACGAGCGTCTCGCGCGTGGCGCTGCCCCGTGCGAGCTTCCGCGCCGCGGCGCTCGCGACCATTGCCGTGGCGGCGGCGCCCAAGACGCGGGGGTCCTCGAACGGCAGCCGAGCCGAGCGCAGCCGCAGCCGCGCCAGCGGCACCACCAGCAGCCCCTCGGCCAGACGCAGCGGCCCTCGCAGGAACGGGATCTGCGCGAGGCGCCCGCGGGCCAGAGTGGGCTTGGCGCCGGATGCGACCTCGACCTTGCCCGCCGGGGTGCGCACGGCGACCGCCCAGAAGGTGGGGCCGTGGACGAGCAGCCCGTTGCGAAGAGCCATGCCCCCGAGGCGCAGCTGAGCCTGCTTGGGGGCTTCCTCAGCCATCCAGGAACCTTCGCGCAAGCCACTCGTAGAAGCCGGCTGCAAGCTCGATGTCCGTAACGGCGGCCCGTTCGTCGGCGCCGTGCACGAGCGGTGCGGCGGTGAACAGATCCAGCGCCCGTTGCGGATGGAAGCCGTAGACAACCGAAGAGCCGAACGCCTTGCGAAACCAGTGACTGTCGGAGAATCCGGGCATCACGCTGGGGACGAGCGTGGCCTCCGGGTCAGCCTCGGCCAGCCAATCGCGGAGCGCGTCGGTGAACTCCGTGTCGAGCGGCGATGCGTTGCCGGTGGTGGTGTCCGTGAACTCCACGTCCACCTGATCGCCGAGGTCCCCAAGGACGGGCGCGATCCGTTTGCGGACCTCCGACTCGTCGAGCCCCGGCGGCACGCGGCAGTCGATTACGGCCTCGGCCACGGACGGGATCACGTTGTCGCGGGCCGAGGCACTCGCCTTGGTCGGGACCAGGGTGACTCGCAGCATCGGCTCGGCCAGGTAGGCGGCCAGCAGCGGGCTTCGGGATCGCAGCTGTTCCAGGGCACGCTCGAGCTCGTTGGGGGATTCGCCGACCTCCCGATCGAGGACGCCGCTCAGGAACGCCACCCCGGCAGGGGTCGCCTCCAGCGCCGGCTGCTCGCTCAGCCGGGTCAGGATCGGCGCGAGACGCAGCAGCGCGTTGTCGCCCAGGCTCGGGACGCTGCCGTGGCCCGCGCGCCCGCGCGCCCGCAGGGTGAACCGAAAGACCCCCTTCTCGCCGACCGCGACGCTGTAGAAGCGGCGGCCGTCGAACTCGAACATCGCGCCGCCGCCCTCGTTGACGACGAGGTCGGCGTACGCGTGCTCCGGGCGTTGCTCGCAGAGCCAGCGGGCGCCCAGGTGTGCGCCCATCTCCTCGTCCGCGGTGACGATCACCTTCAGCTCGCCCCGCGCAGGGCGCCAGCCCGAGCGGGCCAGGTGAGCCGCGGCGGCGACCTCGGTCGCGACCTGGTCCTTCATGTCCTGGCCGCCGCGCCCAAGCACGAAGCCGTCGCGGACCTCGCCCGACCAGGGGTCGAACGACCATTCGTCGGGGTTGGCCGGGACCGTGTCGACGTGGCTCAGGAAGCAGAGGACCGGTCCCTCCGATTCCCCCCTGAGGCGCGCGATCAGGTTCGGCCGGCCGGGCTCGGCCTCGAGGGTCTCGCACTCGAAGCCAGATTCACCGAGGACGCCGGCCAAGAGCTCTTGGGCAGGCCCCTCGTTTCCGGGCGGGTTGACGGTGTCGATGCGGATCAGCTGCGAGAGCAGCTCGACAGCCTCGGCACCGAGTCCGCTCTCCTCGGCGACACTCGTCTCCATTCCCGGGAGGTTACGGCCTTACCCCCGGGCGCTAGAGCAACCCCTCGGCGCCGGGAACGCCGCCGGCCGCGCCGGCCCAGAGAATGTCCCAAATCGATGCCGCTGGGAATGTGGCCGACCAGCCCGCCGACGCCGAAGCCCACGCCCGCGGCGTTCCACAGGTGGGCCCGTCCGATTTCGGCGCCATCCACGCGAACAGGCGCCAGCTGACCCGTCCGTTGCGCCCACGCGGATGCCACCGCGGCAGCGCCAGAGATCGCCACGTTCGCCCCGGCGCCGGCGGCGTCTGTCAGCGGCGGGTCTCGCCGCCTAGGAGCCCTCCTCGATGTCCCCGAGCCCGCCTTCGATGCCCTTGGCGACCGCGACCTCGTAGATCTCACGGGTCGGGTGGCCGGTGATCTTCTCAGCGAACTTCGCGATCTGCTCCTGGTAGAAGCCGCTGCGCTCATTCGCCCGCAGGTTCTCGATCGTGTCGCAGAGGTCGATGGCCATCGCGCGGCCGTCGTCGCGAACCAGCAGCAGCGCGCCCATGAACCCCTTCTCCCGCCGGGCAGCGGGCAAAACCGACTCGTCGAACAGCCGGGCCGACTCGTCGATGTCCTCGGGTCTTACCGCCACGCTGGTCACGCGTGCAACCACGGCTCCTCCTTCGTTGGCTTCGTCCATCCGACAGTACCGCGCATACTCGCTTGCATGGAGACGCTGTTCGAGTCCGAAGGCGACGGCGAGCCTGAGGGCTTCGCGCCCGATGCTCCGCTGGCGGTGCGGATGCGCCCGCGGTCGCTCGACGAGCTCGTCGGCCAGGAGCACCTGCTGGGGGAGGGCTCGGCGCTGCGGACCGCGGTGCAATCCGGCGAGCCGCATTCGGCGATCCTCCATGGGCCGCCGGGAACCGGCAAGACCACGCTTGCGAGGATCATCGCCCGGTCCTCCGATGCCGCGTTCGAGGAGGAGTCGGCGGTGAACGCCGGCAAGGCGCAGGTCCGGGCGGTGATCGAGCGCGCCGCCGAACGGCGGCGCGGCAACGGCCGCCGCACGGTGCTGTTCCTCGACGAGATCCACCGCTTCAACAAGGCCCAGCAGGACGCCCTGCTGCCCGCCGTCGAGGAGGGGTTGGTGACGCTGATCGGCGCGACCACCGAGAACCCTTACTTCGAGGTCAACTCGGCGCTTCTCTCGCGCTGCCAGATCTATGAGTTGCGCGAGCTCGGTGCCGACGACGTCGCCGCACTGCTGCGCCGCGCGCTGTCCGACCCCGAGCGAGGCGTATCCGATCCGCCGGCGCTCGCCGACGAGGCGCTCGATCTGCTGGCGACCCGCTCCGGCGGCGACGCGCGGACTGCGCTCGGGGCGCTCGAGCGCGCCGTGGAGACCGCCAAGGCCGGTCGGCACGTGATCGACGTCGCGACCGCCGAGGACGCCCTACAGCGCAAGGCGGTTGCCTATGACCGCGAGGGCGACCGCCACTACGACTACATCTCGGCCTGGATCAAGGCCACCCGCGGCTCGGACCCCGACGCGTCTCTGTACTACCTGGCGGTGATGCTCGAGGGCGGCGAGGACCCCCGCTTCATCGCCCGGCGGATGGTGATCCTCGCCTCGGAGGACGTCGGCAACGCCGACCCCCGAGCGCTCGTCGTCGCGACCGCAGCGGCCGCGGCGGTGGACCGGGTCGGCCTCCCTGAGTGCGCGCTGAACCTCGCCCAGGCCGCGGCCTACCTGGCGCTGGCGCCGAAGTCGAACGCCTCGACGACGGCGATCTCGGCGGCGATGCGCCACGTCCGTGAGCACGGCGCGAAGCTGCCGCCCGATCACCTTCGGGATGCTCACTACCCGGGAGCCAAGAAGCTCGGCCGGGGTGAAGGCTACGTCTATCCCCACTCCGAGCCCGACGGGGTCTCGGACCAGCCGCTCCTACCGCCCGAACTGAAGGGAGTGCGCTTCTACGAACCAACCGACCGCGGCCTCGAGGCCCAGCTCCGCGAGCGCCTCGACGAGTTCCGGCGGCTTCGCGAGTAGTGGTCTACGATCAGCGAGTGGGCTGAGTTTGACGCGACCAGCCTCCGGGGGTAGCGTCATCCCACCAGGGCACCGAACCGGGAGGAACGGATGAAGACGCGGGCGATTGGAGCGCTCTTGGTGCTGGCCGTGCTGATCGGCCTTGTGGCCGAGGCGGCGGCGAAGAAGGACCGGACTTCCCTGATCAGCCGCCAGAGCGCGAGCGCGGGCGGCCAGGGCGGGGATGCGGCGTCCTACGACACGATGGTGTCCGCCAGCGGGCGTTTCGTCCTCTTCGAGACCGAGTCCACCAACCTTGGCGGGCCGGCTGAGGCCGTCAACAACATCTATCTCTACGACCGCGAGCGCAAGAAGACGCAGCTTGTCTCGCGCCAGTCGAAGTCGGCGGGAGGCGCCGGCGCGGACGACGGCTCGAACGATGCTTCGATCTCGGACAACGGGCGCTACGTCGCGTTCTCGACCAACGCCGACAACCTCGGCGGCCCGGTCGAGGACACAGTCCTGAACGTCTATGTGTACGACCGCGAACGCAAAAAGGCGATCCTCGTCTCCAGGCGCTCGAAGTCGGCCGGCGGCGCGGGTGCCGACGACCACTCGGACGATCCTTCGATCTCGGGCAACGGCAGGTACGTCGCATTCGAAAGCGAAGCGACGAACCTCTCGGCCGCAACCAACACCCCGGACGGAGACGAGAACGTCTACGTCTACGACCTGAAGCGCAAGCGGATCGCGCTGGTCTCGCGCCAGTCGAAGTCGACGGGCGGCGGCGGAGGCGACCAATCCTCCGACGTCTCGACGAACGGCGGCGGCGCGATCTCGAAGTCGGGACGGTTTGTGACCTTCGACACCGACGCCGACAACCTCGGCGGACCGGCTGAGGACGTCCACAACATCTACGTCTACGACCGCAAGCGTAAGAAGACGATCCTCGTCTCGCGCCGGTCGAAATCGGCCGGCGGAGCCGGAGCGGACGACTTCTCCGAGGAGGCGGTGATCTCGCGCGCCGGCCGGTTCGTCGCGTTCGACACCGACGCCGACAACCTCGGCGGCCCAATCGAAACGGACCAAGGCAACGTCTACGTCTACGACCTCGAGCGCAAACGGATCCGGCTGGTCTCGCGCCAGTCGCGCTCGGCAGGCGGAGCCGGCGGCGATCTTGATTCGGACAACCCGTCGATCGCATCGAACGGACGTTTCGTGGCATTCGAGACCGGGGCCTTGAACCTCGGCGGGCCGATCGACCCGCTCGCCGGCGACAACGTCTACGTCTACGACCTGAAGCGCAGGAAGGTCCAGCTGGTCTCGCGCCAGTCGAAGCCCGCAGGCAACGCGGGCGGCGACCTGGAGGCGTTTGACCCGTCGATCTCGGGGTCAGGCCGCTACGTCGCGTTCGAGACCTCGGCGAGCAACCTGGGTGGCCCGATCAACACCCCGGCCAACGAGGCCAACGTCTACATCCGCGATCGCGGGTAGCAGCCGCAACTCGCTTTCGCCCCCTGTGTTTCAGGGGCGCAAGCGACCAACCAGGGAGGTTGGCAGGGATGTACACAGGGACCAAAGTGGCCCTGGCCGCGGGTGCGTGCACGTTGGTGTTCGCCTCCACGGCCATGGCCCTAACGATCATCGGCACCAAGGGGGACGACCGGATCTTCGGCTCCCGTGGCGACGACCGCATCGCCGCGCTCGCGGGGAATGACAAGGTCCGCGCGTTCGGCGGTGACGACCATGTCAACGCCGGACCCGGTGACGACCGTGTCGCCGGCGATGGCGGCGCGGACTTCATCCGCGGCAAGCACGGCGACGATCGTGTTCGTGGCGGCGACGGCGCCGACCACATCGCGGTCGGCCAGGGCATCGACTCAAGTTCCGGCGGCGACGGCAACGACGTTCTCTGGGCATATGCCCACAAGGACGTCGAGGTCGACGGAGTCGACACGCTGCTCGGCGGGAAGGGCAACGACCGACTCCGTGCCAGGGACGGCGAGGCCGACCTGATCGATTGCGGGCGGGGCAGGCGCGACAAGGCGCTCCTCGACCAGGTCGACGTGATCGTCGACGCGACCCCGGAGAACCCGAACGGGTCCTGCGAGGCCGTGTTGCGTGCCGACCCGCCGCCCGAGCCTGCGCCCGAACCGTAAGTCCGGGCGCCGGCCGGCCCGCGCCCCGTCGCGGGTCGGTAGGCAGGGGAGGGCCGGGAGCCAGGACGGCTCCCGGCCCGTTCCTTGTCCCTGGTCCGCGGGGGGTGTAGGGTCGCTGCGGACTCGGGCATGGGAGCGATCACTGTGAACGCGAGAAGGATTCCGGCGCTGCTGGCCGGCCTAGCTCTGATCGGCGCGCTCGTACTGAGCAGCGCGATGGCGGCGAGCAGGCCCGGCAAGACCGAGCTGATCTCGCGCCAGAGCGCCGGCGCCGGCGGAGCGGGTGGGGATGGCGAGAGCTTCAACCCCGCGGTCTCCGCCAACGGCCGCTTCGTTGCCTTCGAGACCCTCGCCGACAACCTCGGGGGGCCCCGGGAGGACGACGTCTCCAACATCTACGTGTACGACCGCAAGCGCAACAAGGTCGAGCTGGTTTCCCGCCGGTCCCGTTCGGCTGGCGGCCTCGGCGGGAATGGCGACAGCTTTCTCCCCTCGATCACCGCCGACGGCCGCTACGTCGCCTTCGAGACCCTCTCGACAAACCTCGGCGGCTCGGTCTCGAGCGACAGCCAGATCTACGTCTATGACCGTAAGCGCGACGCAATCCGGCTCATATCCCGGCGGTCGAAGTCAGCCGGCGGCGACGCGGGCGACGATGAGAGCTTCAATGGGGTCATCTCGGGCAACGGCCGCTACGTCGGCTTCGAGACCCTTGCCGACAACCTTGGCGGACCGGCGGCCGACGTCTACAACGTCTACGTCTATGACCGTAAGCGCAAGACCGTGCGCCTTGTATCCCGGCGATCGAAGCCCGCGGGCGGGCAGGGCGGCGATGCCAACAGCTTCAACCCCGACCTGTCGAGGTCGGGGCGAAACATCGCCTTCTTTACGGAAGCGCAGAACCTCGGTGGCCCGATCGCGACCCCGCTGCCGGAGCAGAGCAATGTCTACGTATACGACCTCAAGCGAAAGAAGATGCAGCTGGTTTCCCGGCGCTCCAAGGGTGCGGGCGGGGGTGGAGGCACCGAGGATTCCGAGGGCGCGAGCATCTCCGCCAATGGCCGGTACGTCGCCTTCGAGACCGACGCGGTGAACCTGGGCGGCCCCCTCAACACGGGGCCCGACGACGACAACGTCTACGTCTACGACCGCGAGCGCAGGAAGGTGCAGCTGATTTCCCGGCGCTCGAAGGGCGCGGGCGGCGAGGGCGGCGACGACCTGTCCGAGGACCCGGCCATCTCGTCGAGTGGGCGGCTGGTGACGTTCGAGAGTGAGGCCCAGAACCTCGGCGGCCCGATTGCGACGCTCGCGGGCGATACGAACGTCTACGTCTACAACCGCGCGCTGAAGCGGGTCGCGCTGATCTCGCGCCGCTCGAAGGGGGCGGGCGGCGCCGGCGGCGATGACGAGTCCGAGGATGCGGCGATCTCGGCGAACGGCCTCTATGTGGCGTTCGAGACCGAAGCCCAGAATCTCGGCGGCCCGATCGAGCTCGTTGCGGACGAGGAGAACGTCTACCTGCGCACCCTGGACTCGATCCGGTGAGGGCACCGCGCGCCGGAAGGGCAAGCTGGCTTGGCGTCTGTGCTCTGGGGCTGCTCATCGGTGGAATGGCCGTGCAGGCGAATGCGGCTCCGGGCGATCCGAGCACGAGGCTGGTGAGCCGTCAGAGCCAATCGGCCGGGGGCGCCGGAGGCAATCTGAATTCGTCCGATCCGGCGGTTTCCGCGAGCGGACGCTTCGTGGCCTTCGAGAGCGACGCGACCAACCTCAGCGGCGCCGCCCAGGACGGGGTCCGGAACATCTACGTCTACGACCGCGAGCGCAAGCGGGTTGAGCTGGTTTCGCGACAGTCAAACGGCGCCGGTGGCGCCGGCGCGGATACTCACACCGAGGATCCGGCGATTTCCGCCAGCGGCCGCTACGTCACGTTTGACACCACTGCCGACAACCTCGGCGGGCCGACCGTCGACGACATCTACAAGATCTACAGGTACGACCGCAAGCTCGACAAGGTTCGGCTGATCTCGCGCCAGTCGCAGAGCGCCGGGGGCGACGGCGCGGATGCCGCGTCGAACGATTCGCAGATCTCCGGCTCGGGCCGCTTCGTGGCCTTCGAGAGCGACGCGAGCAATCTCGGTGGCCCGATCGACGCCGTCCCAAATGTCTACGTCTACGACACGAAACGCAGGAAGGTCGAGCTGGTCTCGCGCCAGTCTCGGAGTTCCGGCGGCGCGGGTGGCGACCAGTACTCGGAGACCGACAACGACGGCGGCGGTGGGATCTCCCGCAGCGGTCGCTTCGTCGCCTTCTCTTCCCAGGCGGACAACCTCGGCGGTCCGATCGACCCAGCATTTCTCAACGTCTATGTCTACGACCGCAAGCGCGAGCGGGTGAGTCTCGTCTCGCGCCGGTCGAGGAATGCCGGCGGCGCGGGGGGTGACGACAGCTCCGAGGCCCAGGTGATCTCCGCCTCGGGGCGCTTCGTGGCATTCGAAACGGAGGCTGACAACCTCGGCGGGGCGGTTAATACCGACAACGCGAACGTGTACGTCTACGACCGGAAGCGAAAGCGCACAACTCTTCTCTCGCGCCAGTCCCAGGCCGCGGGTGGCGCCGGCGGCAACGACGACTCCGAATCGCCGGCGATCAGCGGCAGTGGCCGGTTCGTGGCGTTCGCAAGCGTGGCCACCAACCTCGGCGGTCCGATTGATGTCGGCAGCAACAGCGTCTACGTCTACGATCGAAAGCGCCGGAAAGTCGTTTTGGTCTCGCGTCAGTCGCGAGCGGCCGGGAACCTGGGCGCCAATGACGACTCCAATGCGCCGTCGATCTCGGCGGCGGGCCGGTTCGTGGCGTTCGACACCTCGGCCGACAACCTCGGCGGGCCGCTGGATCCGGCGTATAACAACGTATATATGCGCGACCGCGGTCGCTAGATCTTGTCGGCAAAATGGCCGGGCGTAGACTCCGGCCGGGATGGGGCACCTCGAGTCGCACAACCCCGCCACGGGCGAGCTCGTCGGCACGGTCGAGACGGTCAAGCCGGCCGAGGTCGACGGCGTTGCCGCCGAGATCGCGGAGATCCAGCCGTTTTGGGCCCAGCTGGCTCCGGCTGACCGTGGCCGGTATCTGAAGCGGGCCGCAGGGGCGCTCGTCGACGAGATCGACGACGTGGCTCGCCTGCTCACGGCCGAGCAGGGCAAGCCGATCACCGAGAGCTTCACGATGGAGATCCTGCCCACGATCGACGCCCTCAACTGGTGCGCCGACGCCGGCCCGGAGATCCTCGCCGACGAGCCGATTCCGTACACCCAGCTCTTCCTGAAGACGAAGCGGAGCTTCTTCTCGTACGAGCCAATCGGCGTCGTGGGCGTGATCGCGCCCTGGAACTACCCCTGGTCGATCCCGCTCGGGGAGATCGCGATCGCACTGATGGCCGGCAACGGGGTGATCTTCAAGCCGGCGAGCCTGACGCCGCTGCTGGGCGAGCGGATCCAGCGGATCTTCGAGAAGGGCGGGTTGCCCGAGGGCCTCCTGCGCACGGTCCACGGCGGCGGTGCCGTGGGACAGGCGATCTGCGAGTCGCCCCAGGTCGGCAAGGTCTTCTTCACGGGCTCGGTCGAGGTCGGCCGCAAGGTCGGCGAGATCTGCGCGCGGCAGCTGAAGGGCTCGGTGCTCGAGCTCGGCGGCAAGGACCCGCAGATCGTCTGCGCGGACGCTGACCTGGCCAACGCGGTCTCGGGGTGCGTCTGGGGCGGCTTCGCGAACTCGGGACAGACCTGCTCGGGGATCGAGCGCACGTACGTTGTCGAGTCGGTCGCCGACCGCTTCCTGGCCGGGGTGGTTCGCGAGACCGAGCGGCTGACCGTGGGCGATCCGACCGCCTGGGAGACCGAGATCGGCCCGATGGTCTCGGCCGCGCAGGCGGACGCGGTCACCGAGCTCGTCGACGACGCGCTCAAGGCGGGCGCGGAGCGCGTGACGGGCGGGCCACGGGAGGTCCCGGGCTTCGAGGGGCGGTTCATCGCCCCGACCGTGCTCGCCGGCGTCGCCGACGACATGCGGATCATGCGCGAGGAGGTCTTCGGCCCCGTGGTGCCGGTGATCGTCGTCGCCGACGAGGAGGAGGCGTTGGAGCGGGCCAACGACTCGAACTTCGGCCTCGGCGCTTCGATCTGGACCAAGGACCGCGCCAAGGGCGAGCGCATGGCGCGCCGGGTCGAATCCGGGATGGTCTGGATCAACGACCACTCCTATTCTCACGGCGCGGCTCAGACCTCGTGGGGCGGCGTCAAGGAATCCGGCCTCGGACGCTCGCACTCCAAGTTCGGGTTCTACGAGTGCGTCAACGTCAAGCACGTCGCCTGGGAGCCGGGCCTGACCCGGAACTTCTGGTGGCAGCCGTACGACCGTACGCTGGGCGATGCCCTGCGCACCTCCGCTCGTCTCGTCTACGGCCGCAACGGGCAGCGGCTCACGGCGCTGCGCGAGGGGATCGTCCCGCTCGCGAAGGTCGGCGCCCGGGCGCTGCGCAAGGGCCGCTAGGGCGAGACGCTCACCGAGACGCGCTTCACACTTCCTCAGCGGCAGTCGTACGGACCGCCCTTCGTGGGCCCCGAACTGGACTTGAATCCGCCCGAGATCACCCTACTCCCGGGTGGGCAGGTCGCGGAGACCTCGTAGACCGTCAAGGACGCAGGCGGGTCGAGCGCGTCGGTGTTCGAACGCTTCTCGAGCGGCGGCCCGTCGTTCTTGACTTGGTCGCGAACCGGGTGCCCTTGGGCGCACGCGAGCATCCACCTGAACCCACGCCCGAAGCCTGGCCGAAAACCGCCTGGGACAATGCCCCGCGATGCCGGCGACTGCAGCCGTCCAGCCAGCGCCGGGCGCAAACCCGGAGCCCGAGCCCACCGACGCCGCGATCAGCGCGAGCGACTTGCGCCGCGACTTCGGCGACGCGACGGTGCTTCGCGACGTCTCGCTCGACCTGCCGACCGGGCAGACACTCACCGTGCTCGGCCCGAACGGCGCGGGGAAGTCGACGCTGCTGCGGATGCTCGCGACGCTGCTGCGCCCCACCGCGGGCGACCTGAGGGTGCTGGGGGCCGAACTTCCACGGCAGGCCTGGAAGGCGCGGGGTCGGATCGGCTACCTCGGCCACGACCCGCTGCTCTACCGCGACCTGACCCTTGCCGAGGCGCTGCTCTTCCACGCACGCCTGCACGGCGTCGACGATCCCGATGCCCGGATCACCGATCTGCTCGACACCGTGGGCCTCGGCCGGCGCTCAGATCAACTCGTGCGAACGCTCTCGGCCGGGCAGGTGCAGCGCGCCGCCGTCTGCCGCTGCGTCCTTCACCGCCCGGAGCTGCTGCTGCTCGACGAGCCCGGCTCGCACCTGGACCCGGCCGCCCTCGAGGTGGTGGAGCCGCTGGTGGGCCGGGCGGCGGGAACGGCGCGCGTGGTTGTCACGCACGACATCGAGCATGGCCTCGCCGATGCCGATCGGGCGCTGGCGCTCCGCGCCGACGGAACCGTTGCCTACGAGGGACCGGCATCCGGGCTTTCGCCCCGGGAGGCCCGGTCGGTGTACTCGGGGAAGGGCTGATGGGCGCGTTCCGGGTGATCCTGGCCAAAGACCTGCGGGTCGAGCTGCGGACGCTGCAGTCGCTGCCCGCAATGGCGCTGTTCGCGGTCACCACGTTCGTGATCTTCCGGTTCGGCTTGGACCGGACGTCGCTGGAAGGCAGCCTTGCCGCGGGGGTCTTGCTGGTCACGTTTCTGTTCGCGGCCCTGCTCGCGATCAACCGCCTGTTCGTCGCCGAGCGCGACGAGGGCGGCTTCGACGCGATGCGCCTGGCGCCAATCGACCTCTCGGCGCTGTTCGCCGCGAAGGTGGTGGCGCTGTTTTGCTACCTCCTCGTCCTCGAGGCCGTCGCGCTGCCTGTCTTCGCCGCGTTCTTCTTGGACGACGCCGCGGGCCTGGTGCCGCTCGCGGGAACGCTCGCGCTGGTCAACCTGGGTCTGGCCGCGACCGGAGCGGTCGTCTCCACGATTGGCGCCCACTCACGGGCCCGCGACCTGCTGACGCCCCTGGTTCTGTTGCCGCTTCTGGTGCCGCTGATGATCGCGGCGGGAGGCGCGGCCGAGCCGCTGCTCGCCGCCGGCGGCCCTTCCTACGACGGGGTCGGGAAATGGATGGCCACGCTCGCTCTCTACGATCTGACGTTCCTCCTGGTGGGTTACGCGGTCTATGACTTCCTGCTTGAGGACTAGGTATTTGATGAGCGACGCAAGGCGCGAAACCAAGCTTGCCCCCCCGGTAGGGGCGTAAATCATGCGCCTGAAGCTGTCCAGCTTGAAGGTGATGGCGATCGCGACCGTGGTCGTGCTCTGCGCCGCGTTCGCGCTGGCCTTCTTCTACGCGCCCAACGATGCCGATCAGGGCTTCGTCCAGAAGATCTTCTACCTGCACGTGCCGATCGCGATCTGCGCCCTGCTCGGGTTCGTGCTGGCCGCGATCCACGCGATCCGCCACCTGCGCAGCGGCGACGCGATCCACGACATGCGCGCCTACGTCTCGATCCACATGGGTGTCATCTTCGGCACCGCCGCCCTGCTCACCGGCGCGATCTGGGCCCGCGCCGCCTGGGGCAAGTGGTGGGTCTGGGAGGAGCCCACCCTGGTCTCGTTCCTGATCGTCTATCTGCTCTATGCCACCTACTACCCGCTCCGCTACGCGATCGAGGACCGGGAGCGCCAGGCGCGCTATGCGTCCGTCTTCGCGATCACGGCGGGCGCATTCGTGCCACTCAACTTCATCGCCGTCCGGCTGGCGGAGTCGCTTGTCCATCCGCGCGTGTTCGCGACGGCCGACGGCGGGCTGCCCGGGTCGATGCTGTTCACGTTCCTCGTCGCGATCGCAGGGATGGGTCTGCTGTTCGTGACGCTGATGCGCCTCGAGCTGGCCGCGAAGACGACGCGCGGGCAGATCTCGCGCCTGCGCCGGTCGCTCGACGCCGGCGCTCCGGTCGCGAGCGGCTCACGGGTCGCACCGACAGCGCCCGGGGTTCGATCCTGATGCCGGCCCTGCCGCTCGACGAGGCGGGCAAGTACGTCGCCGGCGCCTACGTCGTCTTCGTCGCGCTGCTGTTGGTCTACGTCGCGATCATCGCCGTGCGACTCGATCGCATGCGAGCCGAACTGACCGCCCTCGCGGATTTGGCGGAACAGCGCGCGCAGGCGCGCGAGCCGGAACCGGAGCACGAGAGTGTAGGCGTGTAATGGCGGAGATTCTCGCCCTTGGCGTCTCCCACAAGACCGCGCCGCTGGAGCTGCGCGAGCGCCTCGCCCTGACCGAGGGCCGTGCGGTCAGCGTGCTCGGCGAGCTCGTCGGCGTTCCCGAGATCTCGGAGGCGGCCGCGATCTCCACCTGCAACCGGATGGAGGTCTACCTCTACGCGAGCGACCCGGTCGACGCGGAGTCTCATGCGCTGACCGTGCTGGCCCGTGTCGCCGAGAAGCGCCCGACCGAGTTGATCCCGCACCTCTACTCGCTGCGCGGGGGCGCAGCGGCCACCCAGCTATTCCGGGTGACCGCCGGCCTGGACTCGATGATCGTCGGCGAAGCCGAGGTCCAGGGCCAGGTCAAGCGCGCCTACGAGCTGGCGCTGGTCGAGGACGCCACCGGGCCGGTGCTGAACCGCCTATTCCGCGGGGCCCTGGCCGCGGGCAAGCGGGCGCGCACCGAGACCGCGATCTCCGAGGGAGCTCTATCGGTGCCGCAGGTCGCCGTCGAGCTGGCGCAGCGGACGCTCGGCGACCTGGAAAGCCGCAGCGTCCTCGTCGTCGGCGCCGGCGAGACCGCCGAGTTGACCGCTCGCGCGCTCGCCGCGCGCGGCGTTGACGCGATCTTCATCGCCAACCGTCACTACGACCGCGCGATCGGGCTGGCCGAGCGGTTCGGCGGTCGCGCCGTCCGCTTCGACGACCTGCCCGAGCTGCTGGTCGACGCCGACATCGTCGTCTCCTCGACCAGCTCGCCACACCACGTCGTCGAGCGCGATTCGCTGGGCGAGGTCATGGCCGAGCGCGACCAACGGCCGCTGCTCCTGATCGATCTCGCGGTGCCGCGCGACATCCATCCGTCCTGTCGCGAGCTCTCAGGAGTGACGGTGCACGACATGGACGATCTCCAGGCGCTGGTCGAGCGCAACACCTCCGGGCGCGAATCCGAGGCCCGGCGCGCCGAGGCGATCCTCGGCAGCGAGCGGACCCGGTTCGAGGAGTGGCTCTCAGGCCAGGAAGTGACCCCCACCGTGGCCGCGCTGCGCGAGCGCGCCGACGAGATCGTCGAGCGCGTGCTGGCCGAGAACGAGGGGCGCTGGGAGTCGCTGTCGGACGCCGATCGGGAACGGTTGCAGAAGCTGGCACGAGCGATCGCGAGCCGGATCCTGCACGAGCCCACGGTGCGGCTGAAGCGCGGTGCCGGCGAGGATGGGGTGGCCGCCCACGTCCACGCGTTGCGGGAGCTGTTCGGGCTCGACCCCGCGTCGGAGGCGCTTGCGGGTACGGACGCCGAGGTGACGGAGCTCGACGAGCGGCGCCGGGCACGCAAGCAGCGGTGAGGATCGCGACGCGCTCCAGCGCGCTCGCCGTCGCTCAGGCCGAGGCCGTGGCCGCCGGGCTCGGTGGCGCCGAGCTGGTGCCCGTCGCGAACGTCGACGGGGAGCCGGGCGACAAGGCCCGCTTCGTCCGCTCGGTCGAACGGGCGCTGATCGATGGCGCGGCGGACCTCGGCGTCCACTCGGCCAAGGACCTGCCGGGCGAGATGGCGGACGAGCTGGCACTGGTCGGGGTGCCGGAGCGCGAGGACCCGGCCGACGCGTATCTCGGCGAGGCCGCGTCCCTGGCCGACATTGCTGAGGGTGCCAGAATCGGAACGGCGAGCCTGCGGCGCCGCTCGCAGCTGCTGGCTGCCCGCCCCGATCTTGACGTGGTCGAGATTCGCGGCAACGTGGACACCCGGCTGCGGAAGCTGGCCGAGGACGAGCTCGACGGGATCGTGCTGGCGGTCGCGGGGCTGCGGCGTCTTGGACGCGAAAGCGAGATCGCATTCCGCTTCGGCGCCGACGAGATGGTCCCGGCGCCGGGCCAGGGCTCGCTGGCCCTGCAGGCGCGCGCGGGGGACTCCGATGCGGCGACTGCGGCTGCCGGGATCTCGGACCGCGAGGCCCTCGTGGAGTTCACGGCCGAGCGTGCAGCGACTTCGGCGCTCGAGGCCACCTGCGAGACCCCGCTCGGCATCTGCGCCCGGCATCTGGAGGGGACGCTGGCGGTGGCCGGCTACGCCGGCCTGCCGGACGGTTCCGAGTGGGTCCGCGATGCGCTGCGCGGCGACCCCGGGCAGCCGGCGGCTCTCGGCGACGCGCTCGCCGAGCGGATGCTCGCCGCGGGCGCCGGTGAGATTCTGCGGGCGGCCGCCGCATGACCGTTCGGCCCGGAGTCGTCTATCTGGTCGGCGCCGGCCCCGGAGATCCCGGGCTGATGACCGCCCGGTCGCTCGAGCTGATCGCCGCGGCCGATTCGATCCTCTACGACAGGCTGATCCCGGTTGCAGCGCTCGCCGGCGCGCGCAGCGACGCGGAGCTTCGCTACGTTGGCAAGGAGCCGGGTGCCGACTCGGTCTCACAAGACCGGATCCACGAGGAACTGGCCGAGCGGGCGCAGCGGGGCCTGTCGGTGGTCCGGCTCAAGGGCGGCGACCCGTTCGTCTTCGGGCGCGGCGGCGAGGAGGCCGAGGCGCTGCACGCAGCGGGCGTGCCGTTCGAGGTGGTGCCCGGGGTCACCGCCGGCATCGCCGCGCCGGCCTACGCGGGAATCCCGGTCACCCACCGCGACGACGCGTCCGCGGTTGCCTTCGTCACCGGCCATGAGGACCCGGCGAAGGACGAGGCGGCGCTCGACTGGGATGCGCTCGCCCGGTTCCCCGGAACGCTGGTCCTCTACATGGGAGTCAAGAACCTGCCGGAGATCGCCGCGCGGCTGACCGCTGCGGGACGCGACTCGGGCGAGCCGGCCGCGGCGGTGGAACGCGGGACGCTGCCGGGCCAGCGCCATGTGGTCGCCACGCTGGGCACCGTGGCGGCGGCGGTCGCGGACGCGGATCTCAAACCCCCGTCGATCCTGCTGTTCGGCCCCGTGGCCGCCCGCGGCGATGCGATCGCCTGGCTCGAGCACCGGCCCCTGCACGGCAGGCGCGTCGTGGTCACGCGCGCCCGGGCGCAGGCCAGCGGCCTCGCGGCGACGCTGGCGGCGCTGGGGGCCGAGGTCGTCGAGCTGCCGGCGATCAGGATCGAGCCGCGGATCTCCTCGGCGGAGGTGCGCGACGCCGTCGCCTCGCTCCACACCTACGCGCTGGTCTGCCTGACCAGCCCGAACGGCGTGCGGCTGCTGTTCGAGGCGATGGCCGAGGCCGGCCGCGACGCGCGCGCCCTCGCGCAGGCGCAGGTGGCTGCGATCGGCCCGGGAACCGCGGCCGCCCTGCGCGAACGCGGCTTGATTGCCGACGTCGTCCCGGACCGGTTCGTCGCCGAGGCCCTGGTCGAGTCGCTCGCCGAGGTCCCGGTCGAGGGCAAGCCGGTGCTGGTCGCCCGCGCGGCCGAGGCGCGCGAGGTGCTGCCGGACGCGCTTCGCGATCGGGGCGCCGAGGTCGACGTCGTTGCGCTGTATGAGACGGTGCGCGGAGATCCCGAGCCCGAGGCGATCGAGGCTGCGCTGACGGCCGACTACGTGACCTTCACCTCGTCGTCGACGGTCCGGAACTTCCTGGAGGTCACGGACGGCCGGATGCCGGACCGCGCCCGGGTGGTCTCGATCGGGCCGGTGACCAGCGAGACGGTGCGCGCCGCCGGGTTCACCGTGGACGTCGAAGCTGCACGCCACGACCCGGAGGGGCTGGTCGAGGCCCTGCTCAAGGATGCCGCAGAACGCTAGGCGCGCGGCTGTGGCGATGGCGGGGAGCCTGGACCCGACCGCGGCGGTCAAGCGGTTCAGGATCCTCGACGCGAACTAGCGCTCGTTAGGGTGCGACAGCGTGGCGCTGCCCGTCACCTTCCTCTCGGATTACGGCCACGACGACGAGTTCGCCGGCGCCTGTCGCGCGGTGATCGCCCGCCTCGCGCCCGCGGCGCGGATCGTCGACCTCACCCACGGGATTCCGGCGGGTGACGTGCGGCGCGGCGCGCTGGCGCTGGAGGCCGCGGTCCCCGTGTCGGGCCCGGCCGTCCATCTGGCGGTGGTGGATCCCGGCGTCGGGACCCAACGGAGAGCGCTCGCGCTGGCGGCCGGCGAGAGCTTCCTGGTCGGTCCCGACAACGGATTGCTGCTGCCGGCAGCCGAGCGGCTGGGCGGCGCGGGCGAGGCATTCGACGTCTCGCGGACGCCGCTGCGGCTCGAGCCCGTCGCACCCACCTTCCATGGCCGCGACCTGTTCGCGCCGGTCGCGGCGCATCTGGCCGCCGGGCGGCGGCTGGAGGCCACTGGCGAGCGGATCGACGCGGCATCGCTGGTGGCGCTGGAGCTGCCGGAGCCGCGGCGCGAGGACGATGCCCTGGTCGTCCACGTGCTCTATGCGGATCGGTTCGGCAACCTGGTGCTCGATGCGATGGCAGACGATCTCGGGGTCACAGAGGGGAACCTGTCAGTGGTCATCGACGGCTCTGAGCATCCGGCCCGGCGCGGCAGGACCTTCGCCGACGGAGCGGGTGGGCTGGTCGTCTACGACGACTCGTCCGGTCGCCTCGGGGTGGCGTTCGACGGCGGTAGCGCCGCGGATCTGTTGGCCGCCGAGCGCGACGCCGAACTCAGGGTCTCGGCCGCCCGATGAGCTTCGACGGGCCCCGAGTCCACCACCGGCTCATCGATTCCACCAACGACCGGGCTCGCGAGCTGGCGCTGGCCGGGGCGGCCTCCGGCACGATCGTCACCGCCGATGAGCAGAGCGCCGGCCGCGGGCGCCATGGCCGACGCTGGTCGGCGCCGCCGGGCGCCGCGCTGCTCTGCTCGGCGATCCTGCGGCCGCTCGCGGCGCACCACGCGCTGCTGCCTCTTGCGGTCCCGCTCGCCGTCTGCGATGCGGCCGAGGCGCTGGCCCCGGTCGAATGCCGGGTCAAGTGGCCGAACGACGTCTGGCTCGACGAGCGCAAGCTGGCGGGCGTCCTGATCGAGGCGCGGCCGCCCGACTGGGCCGTGATCGGCGTCGGCCTGAACCTGTCGGTCGAAGACGATTCGTTCCCGGCCGACCTGCGCTGGCCGGCGACTTCGCTTGGCCATGGGGTGAGGGCGGCCGAGGCGCTGGCGGCGCTGCGGGCGTCGCTGGCTGAGTGGACCGCAGCCGCGCCTGCGGACGTGGCGGCGGCATTCACCGAGCGTGATGCGCTGCGCGGCCGCCGGGTGACCTGGGAGGGCGCGGGCGGACGAAATGCCTCGGGCGCTGGCGAGGGGGGAGGGATCGATGCTCGCGGCAACCTGATCGTGATGACCGAAGCCGGCGAGCAGATCACCCTCGGAGCGGGCGAGGTCAGTCTGCGTCTGAAGTCTCGTTAGAGGCGGAGTCCTGAAGCTTCTCGCGCTTCGGCTTGCTGCCGCCGTTCGCGGACTTCGTGTTACCGCCCGAGCCGCCCTTGCGGCGCCGGCGGCGCTTGGCCCCGGGCTTCGGGAAGTTCCGCAAGAGCTCGCGGGCGACGGCCGAGGGCTTGCGGGCCATCCGCATCCGGGCGCCGCGCAGCACCTCCTCGGCCTCCGGAGTGTGGGCGACGGCTGCCGCCAGGAGCGAGACGGACAGGCGCCGGTCCTGCTGGCGGGCGGCGGTGACCAGCCGCCTGGCGTTGCGCCCGTGGGCGCGGCCCGATGAGTTGACGAACAGGCCCAGGAGGCGCTTGGTCTCGGGCCAGCGCTGGACCGCGTATTGCTCGTGGAGCTCGCGGGTGGTCGCGGCCAGGCGCCAGACCCAGGCCTGAGCCTGGTCGCGGCGCCCGATGCGGCGCTCGGCCAGCGATTGGAGCAGGGCCTTGGCGCCGGAGCGGCGATCTTCGCGGCCCCAGGTGGCGACGATGTCAACGCAGTCGTCGAACGCCTCGGGGTCGCCGAGGGCCGCGACCTCGGCCAGCGCCTTGAGCCGAAGCTGGTGGTTCCGGTTGCGCTGGACGCAGGTCAACAGGAAGCGGCGTCGCAGCTCCTTCGCCTCGTCGTGCTGGATCATCGCCTTTGCGCGGCGCCATTGGTTGGGGGTCACGCGCGCCCCGGCCAGCGCGGCCCAGGCGTGCTGCTCCGAGTAGTTCAGGTTCTCGACCGCGATCCGCCAGAGCTCGCGCCCGAGCACCGCCAAGCGGCGCTCGGGGTCCGCCGCAACCGGCACGACGCGGCGCTCGACCCGCACCCTGCGGCCACGTCCGCGGCGCACCGGGCCAACCACGATCGCGCCGCCGCGGTAGACGTCGCGATCGAGCAGCGAGTGCAGCGTCACGATCGTCTCGTCCGAGGTCGTCCCGGGGTGTACGAAGTCGATCACCAGGCCCGCCTCCTTGCCCGGCGCGCGGCGGGTCACGCGGCCCACGCGCTGCTGGTAGACGCGACGCGACGCGGTCGGGGCCAGGTGCATGCAGATCGTCGCCCGCGGCGAGTTCCAGCCCTCGGCAAGCAGCATCGCGTTGCAGAGCACGTCAACGTCGCCCCGCTCGAAGCCGGCCAGGATCTCGGCCAGCTCGCGCTTCGGGGTCTCGCCCGAAACAGCCTGGGCGTTGATGCCGGCGTCGCGAAGCGCCGCGGCGACGTTGGTCGCGTGCTTGACCCCGGCCGTGTAGAGCACCCCGGGCACGCGCCGGAAGCGCGACTGGTAGAGGTCGGCAATGGCCACGTTGAACGGGCCCTGGTCGAGGAGCTTCGCCAGCTCCTCCTGATCGAAGTCCTGGTCCACCTCGCCGCGGCGAAGCGGCACCTTGGCGAGCGAGCGCACGCCCGGCCCGGGCGGGATCCGCAGGCAGCGAAGCGGCGCAATGACGCCGCGGCGGGCCGCCTGGGCGAGGTCGAAGCGCGAGGTCTGGGTCGGGAACAGGTCGGCCACGTGGCGCGCGATCAGCGCGCCGGTGGCGGTCATGCCGATGAACACCGGGCCCGGCATGTCCCGGATGCAGGCGCTCGTCTTCTCGCCGAGGGCCGTGTGGGCCTCGTCGCAGATCACGATCGCATAGGCGCCGGAGATGCGGCTGTGGTTGCGCACGAACCACTGGTAGGTCTCGACCGTCACCGGTCCGTAGGGATGGTCGGCGCCGTCGACCAGCGGCGGCGAGAGCCGGTCCTTGTAACCGCGGTCCGAGATCTCGCCGATGAACTGATCCACCAGGTTGCGGCGGTGCGTAAGGATCAGGATGCCGCCCGTTCGCGAAGCCTCGACGAACCCCACCGCGGCGACCGTCTTGCCGGCCCCCGTCGCGTGCTCGAACCAGAAGCGCCGGCTCTCGCCCGGATCCTCCGGAGCCTCCTCGACGACCTCGTCCTCGGCGTCGGCAAGCTCGTCCTCCCAGTCCTGGGGCTCCTCGTCGGGCTCGAGCTCCTCGTCGAGGTCGGCTTCGCCATTGACCTCGCCATTATCGGCTTCATCCGGATCGGTTTCCGCGCCGGGGTCGGCCTCGGTCCCGACGATCGCGGCGCCATTGCCCCCGTTTACCTTGCCGTTCGGGCTCGTGCCCTCCTCGACCTCGGTGATCAGCGCCGCGAGCGTTCCCGACAGCGCGTCGACCTGGTGCTCGTTCAGCTCGGCACCGTCCAGCAGCGTCGGCGGCTCCAGCGCCAGGAACCGCTCCAACCCGAGCACCAGCGAGTACTCCCGCCGCCATTCGATCGACGGCTCCTCGGCCCCGGCGTCGAGCTCGGCGATCGCGGCCTGGAGCGCGAGCATCCGCGCGCTCTCGGGCGCCAGGTCGGCGAGCGCCTCGCTCTCGAGCAGGATCGGCTCGCGCGTAAACGATTGCGCGCGAGCGAGATCGGCTTCGCTCGGAGTGCGTGCCGCGCCTGCGGCAACGTCGGTGGTGTCTGCCATAGAAAGGCTTTCCGTGAGGTGCTCGGCTGGGCGCTTGAGCGCGCGGAGACGAGCGATGTAAGCTCGTGGAGGCGGCCGGCGCGGCTTATCCCCTCTGCCTGGCCGGTGCCCCCGCGGTCCCTTGCGGGATCCCCTGAAAAGTACCAGCCGAAGGCGGCGGATGAGCTCTCGAGCAGCGAAAAGGACCCTGATGTGCGCCCTGGCCACGCTCGCTTTGGGCGTGGCGGCGTGCGGGGATGAGGACGACAGCGGATCGGGACCGGGCAACCCGGAAACGGAGTTGACGGCCGCCGAGGCCACCGCGCCACTGGCCGGCGGCAAGCAGGAGCTCATCGCCCTGCGGGAGCAGGCGAATCGGATTCTTGACCAGGGTCCTGATGGCTTCCGCGACCGCCTCGCGGAGCTGGAGGGCATCCCGGTGGTCGTCAACAAGTGGGCCTCCTGGTGCGGCCCGTGCCGCGAGGAGTTCCCGTTCTTCCAGTCGCAGGCGATCGAGCGTCAGGCCGAGGTCGCCTTCCTCGGTTTGCTCTCCGACGACGGCCCCGATACCGGCGCGACGTTCCTCGAAGAGCTGCCGCTCCCCTATCCCAGCTACCTGGACCAGGACCTCGAGATCGCGAACTCGCTCGACGCGGGGCGGGAGTTCCCAGCGACGATTTTCATCGGCGCGAGTGGCGAGATCGTGTTCACCAAGCTGGGGCCGTATCAGGATGAGGCAGGCCTCGCCGCGGACATCGACCAGCACGCTCAATAAAGCTACGATCCGGTAGCAAACCGCATTCAGAGGTGTCACAATCAGTGCCATGGAAGCCGCCCGCCGCACCGGCCGGATCATCTGGAACATCCTCCGGTGGCCACTAGCAGGGATCGCGATCCTGCTCTTCGGAGCCGGAGTCCCCTACCTCTGGGTTTGGGTCGGATCGCAGCTCCAGGGCGGCACCGCACCCTCGTTCTCCGGGCTCGGCGTCGCGCTGTTCGGGATCATCTTCTCCTACTCGGCGCTCGCCTTCGGACTGGCCTGGCTCAAGGCCCTGGCCGTCCACGACGACGGCAAGCCCGTCCGCTACGCCTGGAACCGCAGCCTCTCGGCCGAGCGCCACACCGGGCCGCAGACCCACCCGATCGAGGACATCGTGATCACCGCGACGATCCTCGTCGGCATCGTCTGCACGGCGTGGTTCCTGATGTTCGGGAACCCGGGCGTCCCCGTCGCGCCGTAGGCCCCTAGCGCCGGGGCGGGGCCGCGCAGCGATAGGGGTGCGCGTCGTCGATGCTCGCGAGCTGGTGATCCCCGCCCTCTCCGATCAAGCTGACCAGTTGGAAGTCGTTCGGGGAGTTGATCCACTCGCCCGCATCGTCGGTCCAGGTGCCGTCGCCGAGATCGATGGCGGCCGCGAGCCGTCCCGACATCAGCTCCGCCGGGCTGGGTAGCCGACGTCCCTCGTCGGCGCAGTCGCTCTGAGCGGCAAACCAGGCAGCTTCGCCCCGCCCCGTCCGCTCGAGGCATGCACCTTCGACGAAGAGGGTCGCGGACGGACACTTCAGCCTCAGCTTCGTGTTCGTGTCCGAGAGCTTCACCGCGCCCGGCGCGATGTGCTTCGACTTCACGTCGTTGCGGCTGATCGCGTAGGCGCCGGCGCCGAGCGAGATGAAGACCGCGATGGTCGCCATCACGTTCGCGTAGCTCAGGTGTCGAGTCAATCCCCTCAATACCCTGAGCGGAGGATAATCGGCTGGATGCGCGCAAGCAAGCGATTGATCGCAGCGCTCGCCGCCCTGACGCTGGGGCTTGGGCTTCAGATTGCTCAGGCCCAGGACGGCTCGCGGCTCGCCGTTTCGATCGAGCTGCCCGGCTCGATCGACCCCGCGACCGAGGCCTGGATCTCCGGCGCGCTCGACGACGCGGCCGACGACGGCGCCGAGCTGGTGATCATCCGGCTCGACACCCCGGGCGGGCTCGACACATCGATGCGGGAGATCGTCAAGGACGTGATCGCCGCGCCGATGCCGGTCGTGGTCTACGTCTCGCCGGACGGCGCCCGTGCCGCCTCGGCCGGGCTGTTCGTCACTCAGGCCGCCGACGTCGCCGCAATGGCGCCTCAGACGAACATCGGCTCCGCGTCGCCGATCTCGATCACCGGCGCGGACATCGACGAGGTGCTGGGGCGCAAGATCGAAAACGACGCCGCGGCGTACGTCCGCGCGCTCGCCGAGGAGCATGGTCGCAACGCGGACCTCGCCGAGGAGATGGTGCGTGACGCGACCAACGTCAATGCGCCCGAGGCGCTCGATGCCGGGCTGATCGACCTGATCGCCACAGACCAGGACGAGCTGCTCGCGCAGCTCGACGGATTCGTCGTCCAGGGACCGAAGGCCGGCGCTCTGGACACCGACGGCCTCGTGGTCGAGACGCGCGACATGCCGCTTCAGTACGACGCGCTGCAGTTGATCGTCAACCCGAATGTCGCGTTCCTGCTGATCCTCGTCGGGATCCTGGGCCTCGCGGTCGAGCTTTTCAGCCCCGGCCTGCTGCTGCCGGGCGGCGTTGGTCTGGTGTCCCTGGTCCTCGGCCTCTATGGCTCGGCGCAACTGCCGGTGACCGCGGCGGGGGTCATCCTGCTGGTCGCCGGGATCGTGCTGATCATCGCCGAGGCACACCTGCCGACCAACGGCGTCCTGGGGATCGTCGGCGTCGGCGCCCTCGCGGCCTCCGGATTGATGCTCTACGACACCGACGGGGATGGGTTCGGCGTCTCGGCGCCGCTGGTCATCGGCGTCGCCGTGGTGCTGGGCGCGCTGATGGCGCTGGCCGTGACGAAGGTGGTCGAGGCCCGGCGCAATCCGGTCTGGACCGGCGAGGAAGAGCTGCCCGGCATGGAGGGCGACGTGCGGGTTGCGATCGACCCGGTTGGCCAGGTTTTCGTACACGGCGCGCTGTGGCGAGCCGAGCGGGCCGGCGGCCGGGACCAGGGCCCGATCCCGACCGGCGCTAGAGTGCGTGTGGAGTCGGTGGACGGACTCACCCTGATCGTGAGGGTCGTGCCCAAGCAGGCCGAGAACACACCTAAAGGAGCCGGTTGATGTCTCCAGCGCTAGCGGTAGTCGCGGCCCTCGCCGTCCTCCTGCTGATCCTCCTCGCCGCCGCGATCCGCATCCTGCGCGAGTACGAGCGCGGCGTCATCTTTCGCCTGGGCCGCCTGATCGCCCAGAAGGGGCCGGGCCTGATCGTCCTGATCCCGATCATCGACCAGATGGTCCGGGTTGATCTGCGAACGGTCACGCTCAACGTGCCGCCGCAGGAGGTCATCACCAAGGACAACGTGACGGCCCGCGTCAACGCGGTCGCCTACTTCCGGGTGGTCGATCCGAACAAGGCGATCACCGACGTCGAGAACTACCTGTTGGCCACGTCCCAGATCGCGCAGACGACCCTGCGCTCGGTGCTCGGCAAGGCGGAGCTTGACGCGCTCCTCGCCGAGCGCGAGCGACTGAACGTCGAGCTCCAGCAGATCATCGACGAGCAGACCGAGCCCTGGGGAGTGAAGGTCACAACTGTCGAGGTCAAGGACGTCGAGATCCCGCAGGAGATGCAGCGCGTCATCGCGCGGCAGGCCGAGGCCGAGCGCGAGCGCCGCGCCAAGGTGATCGCCGCCGACGGCGAGTTCCAAGCCGCGGAGAAGCTGGGCCAGGCGGCCAACATCATGAGCCGCAACCCGGCGACGCTGCAGCTCCGCTATCTGCAGACGCTGCTCGAGATGGGCGTCAACCAGAACACGACGATCGTCTTCCCGCTGCCGATTGACCTGCTCAAGGCATTCGTCCCGAACAGCGGTCCCGCGACGACCGCCCCGGTGGAGGGGTCTGCATCCCCCACCGAGCCGGGCCAGCCGCTGCCGCCGAGCTAAGAGAGCTGACCGCTCCCGAGGTCCGCATAGACCAGCTCACCGGGCTGCGGGTCGTCCTCGCGCCCGGACGGGCCGAGCGCCCGGACGCGTTCGCGCCCGTGCCCGCCGAGTCCAAGCCCGACGCGGCCAAGACCTGCCCGTTCTGCGAAGGGCGCGAGGACCGGACACCGCCGGAGGTCTGGGCCGACCGGCCCGGCGGCGGCGCGGCCGACACCCCGGGCTGGCGCACGCGTTCGGTCCCGAACCTCTATCCGGTGCTGGGTGCCGAGCCTGCCGCCGGGGGCGGGCTGAAGGTTGCCGAGACGGGCATCTCGAGCGCGGCAGATCCGCTTGCCGACGCGGGGCGCACCGGGGATCCGGACCTGTTCGGCTCCCAGCCGGCGGCCGGTTCCCACGAGGTGATCGTCTCCGCGCCCCGGCACGAGACGTCGCTCGCGGGCCTCTCGGCGCAGGAGCTGGAGCTGACGCTCGCGGCTTGGCGAGAGCGGATGCGCGCCGTCGGGGCCGCGGCGTCGTGCACGCATCTCATCGTCAACGAGGGGCCGCTCGCCGGCGCGTCGCTGGAGCACACCCACGCGCAGCTCTACGGCCTGCAGTTCGTCCCGGCCGCGATCGCGCGCGAGCGCGAGCGCGCCTCCGCCTACCACCAGCGGACGATGGGTTCCCACCTGCTGGGGGACGTTGCGACCGAGGAAGTCCGCCGCCGCGATCGCCTCGTGGCGATCGACGACGACGCGGTGCTGATCTGTCCCTGGGCTTCGCGCGCGCCGTTCGAGCTGCGGATCATCCCCCGTCGCGCGGCTCCCTCATTTGAGGCCGACGGCCAGGGCGGAGCGGCGATGGTGGGCACGGCGCTCGCGGCGCTCGCCGGGCTCTTCGGCTCGCTGCCGCAGCTGAACCTCTGGGTCCGCACGGCTCCGCGCGGCGTCGAGGAGTTCTGCTGGCACCTGGACCTGCTGCCCCGCCTGACGATCAACGCCGGCTTCGAGCTGGGCACCGGCGTCGAGATCAACACCTACGCGCCCGAGCGGGCGGCAAGCGATCTGCGCGAGGCCCTGGGCTAGGTCGACGAGATCGTCGGCGAACGATCGCCCCTGCACACGTGGCGATGATCTCCCGACCTCTTCACGACGCGAACCACCCGGGCGTAGTAGGCGTCGCCGATGAACTCGTAGCTCCAGTGACCACCTCGGGTCGACCGGATCTCGCTGACGAGCTTGTCGGGAGCGCCCTCGTAGTCGTACCAGAACTGGACCACCCGCCGGCGCACGCATGTTCGGGATCCCGAGAACACGTCCCCCTCGTACCGGGCGGTCAATGGCGGGTTCTCGATCGTCACCCGCGACTTGAACGTCTTCTCGTGTGCCGCGGCGGGCACCGCCAGTGGCGACAAGAGGGCCAGTGCGACTACGGCGATGAGCGGTCGTTTCATCTCTAGATCACCACGTCGTGGGTCTCGCGGTTGGAGGCGTCGCGCTTGCACACGATGTCACCTCTACGTCTGCGGGTCGCCTTGGCGACGTACTCGCCGTCGCCGGGCTTGGACTCGGGGGCGGTCTCAAACCGCCAGCGGCCCTGCGCATCGGACTTGACGGTCGCGATCACCTCGGGATCGTCGCCCGGCGGTTTACTCGCGACCCGGATCAACTTCACCGTCCGGCGCCGCTCGCAAGAGGGCTTGTCCGAGACGAGGCGGCCCTTGAAGGTCGCCACATAGTTGCGCCGGGCGAGCGTTCGGCAGCTCACGATAAACGGGCTCGGGCAGTCGTCCTTCAGGGTCACCCTTGTATCGAATCGCTGCACCTGTCCCGCACCGGCCGGCGCGGCAAGAGCCAACGCCGCGACCCCAAGCGCCACCAACAAACTCCGTCGCATCCGCGGTTCCTCCCTGGTTGTGATGTGAGCCAACCCTACGGCCCACCACTAGGCTTGTCCACCGCATGAGCCCCCCGACCGCCCGCCCGTTCCCCCGCTTCATCGCCGACGCCTCCCAGGAAGGGAAGGTCCAGGGCCGCTTCGCCGAGCGGCTGACGGCCGAATTCGCCAGGGCCTGCGAACCGCTGGCCGCGGAGGCCGGGTCGCTGCTCAACCCGGAGAGCATCCGCTGGTTCCCGGACCGCGCCTGGGGTGGACGGGTCTACGTGCCGGCCACCGCGCGCGCCAAGGAGCCCTCGGTCCCGAGCGACTCAGCGGACGGTGCCGAGCCGGTGCTGGTCGAGTACTACGGCTGGGTCTCGTTCGTGCCGGCGAAGGACGGCGACTTCGGCGACTTCAGCGCGAAGGCGGACTTCACCGACGTGACCTCGGAGGAGAACCCCGACTGGCAGGTGGACATTTCCGATGACGTGATCGGAGCCTGGAAGTCCGAGTCCGGCCGCGGCGGCGATGTGACGCTGGTCTGGGGTCTGCCGCTGGTCCGGGGCGCGGTCGCCGCGACCGCGGAACTCGACGACGAGGTCGTGGACCAGTGTCCGGTGCAGGACGGGGACTTCACGCTGGTCGCGGTTGACGCAGTTCACGGCTTCGGCGACGACGCCTACCTGACCGTGAAGCTTTGGGATCGCCGCCTCGGCGAGGTCGCGACCGAGAGCCTCTACGACGAATCGGACTAGGCAGCTTCTAGCAGGAGCGCGGGCGCGGGTCGAACGGGTCGCTGCGAAGGACGTCGCGGCCCGGGCCGCAGTTGATCCCGAGGTCCTTGGTGAAGTCCCTGGCGCGTACGACGTCCCTGCCGGGCCCGGCGTTGTAGCGGTCGCGATCGTCACCCCCGACGAGCACGTCGGGCCCGCCGCCGCCGCTGAGCTTGTCGTTGCCCTCAGTGTCGACCAGCCGGTCGCGTCCGCCGCCGCCGCGGAGCCTGTTGTCGGGCGACGAGCCGTCGACCGTGTCGGCGCCGCCGGTGAGGCGGTCGCGGCCGGCCCCGCCCTCGAGCACGCCGCGTCCAACGGCCTCGAACACGTCGTCGCCACCGCCGCCGTCGAAGTCCGTCGCCAACGCAGGCCCCAGGAACGCCCGATAGGAGATCAGGAACTCGACCGTGTCCTTCCCGCCCCCGGTCACGAACTCCACCCGCCTCGTGGTGTCCGTCACGGGACAATTCAGCTCGGCGCCGTCCTGCGGGCAGCTCGGGGTGCCGACGACGCCGGCCGGGTCGCTGAACCGCAATTCGCCGGCGATCGGCGAATAGAAGACCTCGATCGTGTTGCCCTCCGGTCCGCCTTGCACCTGGATAACGTCGCCGTCGACGGACGCCGTGATCGTGGCCGATGCGGCAGGAGGCGCTGTCAGCACCAGAACGCACGCTCCCGCGACCAGGCCACCACACCGCCTCGAGACCGCCCGTGGTTCCCTTCTCCCGCGCGCCACACGCAGAGCCTATACCTGCCCCGGCAGCGCGGGTAAAGGCTCGAGCCCCGGCCGCCGATCACCACTGGAGGAGATGCCCGGGTTCGTCGCCAATCAGGTGCTCGACGCGGCCGCGCATAGGCCGCTTCTTGGCTGTGCTAAGCCGTTCGATCTGGCAATGGCCCGATGAACTCGATCCCATAGTCCCCGCTCGCCTGCTTGATCGTTGCTCCTTCGATCGATGTGGTGGGCGGCAAACCGCCCGGTCGCGACTCCAGGGTGATCGCGCGGTAGAACTCCCCGTGGCGCGGTGTCGTCAGGATGAGATAGCGCGCCTTCTCCGACTCGACTCGGAAGCCGTGAACAGCTCCACCGGGTATGTGCGCGAACGCACCGGCAGGTGCCCGGACGCCCGGCTGATCATCGATGTAGAGCGTCAATTCGCCCTCCAGGACGTAAAAGGACTCCCTGTCGTCGGGGTGCCGATGCAGGGGGACACTCTCGCCGCGACTGGCCTGCTCGTCGACGAGGCAGAACGCTCCTCCCGTCCCCTCCCCCGTGGCGAGAAAGGATGTGGAGGTTTTACCCATCCACCGCAGTTCAGCCTGTCCTGGCTGACAAACGTACGCCCTGGTCCGATCGCTCATGATGACTCCTCCTCGGTTGACGAAGCTCGCTCTGAACACTAGGCCTCAACAACTGCAGGCCAGAGCCGTAATCTGACATCAGGCCCCGATAGCTCAGCTGGATAGAGCGACTCCCTCCTAAGGAGTAGGCCCCAGGTTCGAATCCTGGTCGGGGCGCTGTGCGCACGATCCTCGCAAACGGTTTCGCGGTCCTCGCGTTGGTCGCCGGGTGCGGCTCCGACGATCCGCCCCCACAGCCCGATGTCGAGCGCAAGCCCGAGGCGGTCCAGGAATTGCCCGAGCTGCCGCCCGGATTCGCGCCCTACGTCAGCCGGGTCAACGGCCTCGCGCTCGGGCGCCCGCCGGGCTGGAAGGCAACCGATGAGGGCGTCCTGACGCTCCTGACGGCGCCCGACCAACTCGTTGCCATGAGCCTGTCGGTCGACCGCTCCGACGAGGCTCTCGCCGGCGACCCGGAAGTGCTCGTCGTGCAGACGTTCTCCGCGCTCCAGGGCTATGAGGGCGAGCTCGATCCCTCTGAGCCCAGGCCGTTCAAGCACCGCTACGACGCGTTCGAGGTCCGGGGCGAGGGCGTCTCGGCCGCAACCGGTGTGCGGCAGCGGCTGCGGGTCGTGGTCCTCAAGCGAGAGGGCGCCGCCGTCGTCACCGCCGTGATCGCCGAGAACGCGAAGGACAGGGCGCCGCGCGAGGTCGAGCAGGCGCTCGACTCCCTGCAAACCGTCCGCACCCGCCCGGTCGGCTGAAGTTCGCGAACGTCCCGCGTCCCGCGCCCTGGCACGGGTTCCGGGACGTTCGGTGTGATCAGCGGCGGTCGGGCCGGCCCGGGTAGACGTCGTCGATCGTCGCGAGCGCCTGAAATGGCGCTTCGGCTGCCGCGGCGATCGCCTCGCCGCCGCCCGCGAGGCGGTCGACCACGCAGAGCGTGCCGGCGATTTCGAGCCCCTCGGAGCGGATCCGCTCGATCGCGCCGACGGTCGACCCGCCCGTGGTCACGGTGTCCTCCACGACGAGCACCCTCGCGCCCGGCTCGACCGGGCCCTCGACCCAGCGCTGCAGGCCGTGCTGCTTGCGCTCCTTGCGGACGAAGAAGCCGACCAGCCCGGCGCCGCCCGGCACCGCGATCGCGGCGCATGCCAGTGGGATCGCCGCCATCACGGGGCCGCCGACAGCCGTCGCGCCTGCGTCGTTTGCGGCGGCGGCGATCAGCTCGCCCGCGGCGCGGAACCCGGCCGGGCGCATCAGGGCGCGCCTGGCGTCGACGTAGTACTCGGCCGTCTGGCCGCTCGAGAGCGTGACTTCGCCCAGGATCAGCGCGTGCTCGCGAAGCTCGGCGACCAGGGTCGAGCGCGCCGCGTCGAGGTCAGCGCTCACGTCGCGGGATCAGCCGTAGACGTAGAACACGTCGCCCAGGTCGATCCACCGGTAGATGAAGTCGGAGTTCGGGGGCGGGTTGCGAAGACAGCCGTGGCTGGCCGGATAGGTGGGGACGGAGTGGTAGCCGTGGGTCGCGTAGCCGCGGATGAAGTAGACGGAATGAATCATCCCGACGCTGTTCACGCCGTAGTCCTTTCGGTAGGTCGGGAATTTTCCGCGGATGGTCGGCGTCGCCGCGGTGCCCGAGGAGATGTGGAAGACGTGCTTTGCCCTTCCGTTCTTGATCAGCGCCATTACCTGGCGTGAGAGGTCGGCCTCGACGTGCTTGCCGCCTGCCTTCCACTTGACCTTGAAGCCGCCCTTGCCGGCGGCCAGCGTCTTGTAGATCCCCTGGTTCGCATCCATTGTGCGGGCCATGTTGTTGGTCTTGCGGAAGGCGAGCACCGCCCGGCCCGTAGCGTCCCCGTAGCCGCTGCCGTGCGCGGTGAAGAAGCCCTCCTTCGCGAGCAGCTTGTTGAACAGCTTGACCTTGGGCCCGTGGTCGCCCTGGTTCAGGTTGGGGTAGTCGACGCCGACGCCCTTCGAGGCAGCCAGCGCGCCTTGCTGCTCGGGAGTCTGCGCCTTGTTGGCCCGAAACCGGTAGGTGCCGGGCTCGACGATCTTCCGCGAGCGCAGGGCGAACCGGCCAAACTCGCTGCCCGGGATGCGCTGGATCGCAAGCGTCTTGCGCTGCATGCTCTTCTCGTCGCGCTTCAGGAGGACCGTCACCTTCTGCCCGGCGACGAACGGGAAGATCCTGCCGATGACCTTGAAGCGCTCGCCGACATCGACCTTGTTGTGATTGACCTTTCGGAGCTTGAGCCGGATCCTCGCGTTCTCGGGGCCGGCAAGCACGCCGCGGGCGCTCGCTGACGGGGCGGGGCTTGCGTCCGCCGCCTGGGCCGAGGGGGCCTGGGCCGTCGCGCCTGGCGCCAGGACGAGGGCAAGCAAGACAGCCCCCCCGAGGATGCCGCGAGTTCTCACAGCCGGAATTGTGGCAGACGCGGTTTACCCTGATGCCAGGACGGCGAACGCGATCGCGTTGTTCAACATGTGAAGGGCGATTGTCGGTCGGATCGAGCCAGTGCGCTCGTAGACCGCACAGAGGATCACGCCGAACAACGAGAGCTGGAGGACGACGGGCCAGCTGTCGGACCCGGTGTAGTGGAAGAGCCCCCAGATCCCGGATGAGATCAGGGCGGCGACCAGAAACGAGCCGTGCGAGCGGATGCCGCCGAACATGAAGCCGCGGAAGAAGATCTCCTCGGCCACCGGCGCCGCGACAACGATCAGGAAGAAGGCCGCGATCGCTCCAAGCGCGCCCTCGTCGATGCCGAGCTCGCGCGTGATGTCCTCCTGCTCCGGGGAGAGCAGCGCCGAGATCACAAGGGCGCAGGCGAGGTACGCGAGATAGCCGAGGACGGCTGTCTTGACCGGGGCACGCAGCGACGGCCCAAGGCCGAGGGCGGCCGGATGGGCGAAGCCGTCGCGGCCGGCGACCTGGAACGGCACGTAGACCATCGCCGCGGCGAGGACTGCCTGCAGGACCAGGACGGCGCCCAGCGTCTCGATGTCGGGGTCGAAGGCGGAGGCGATGCCAGCCGCCAGCACGGTGATCAGGAGTAGAAGGCCCAGGCCGGCGAGAACCCGGGCGCCGCCCCAGGTGGCGCTTGCGTTGGGCGGGGCGCTGACCGTCAACCCGGGCCGCGGCTCCTCGCGCGAGCGCACCACGACCGTCTTCGCCGCACGGTCGCCGAGCCGTTGCCCGTGCTCGGAACCCGGCACGGTGACCCAGATTGCCAACAGGTCCGGCAGGCGCAGGAGGTTGCGCAGCAGGCTTCCGTTCCAGCTCAGCCTGCCGCCGTCGAGGCGCGATACGCGGGTCCCCATCACCACCTTTCCGAGCGTGCGGCCGTACCGCCACTCGGCGAACACCATGTAGTTGACCCAGACGCTGACCGCGATCAGCATCGCGATGCCAACCGACTCCTCCTGGGAGGTGGTCAGCGTCTCGTTCTCGATTTCCGGCACCGCGGCGTAGACGACGATTCCGGCGAGCAGCCAGCCGATCCCGATGTCGATGAGCCCGGCGAGGAGGCGGCGTCCGAGGCCGGCCGGCTCCGGCCGGGCGTCGGGGGTGGGAGGGGGCTCGCTCATTTGGAACCGGCCGCCACCGCCGGGCCGACCTCCGCCAGCGAGGAGATGTCGCCGCCGCCCTCGCGATCCAGGAGCAGCGCCCTGATCCCGGCGGCAGTGGCCCCGGCGACGTCCTCCTCGGCGGTATCGCCGACGTGGAGCGCCTCCTTGGCGGAGCAGCCGGCGATCTCGAGCGCCTGCGAGAAGATCACTGGGTCCGGCTTGCGCGAGCCGGACCCGGCCGACGTCACCACGCCGTCAAGCAGCTCACTCAGCTCGCAGCGCTCCAGCACCGCGGTCAACGACACGTCCCAGTTCGAGACGCACACGAGGCGGATGCCCTGCGAGCGCAGATCGGCCAGGGCGGGCGCCGCGTCGGGATAGGCGTTGAAGCGAATCGAGGCCATCATCGTCGCGACGGAAACCTCGCGATCCAGCTCCCAGGAGAGGATGTCGGCGCAGCGCGCGCGCAGCGCAGCTACGGAGTCCTCGTCGCGCCCCTCATGGGAGTGCTCCTTGTAGTAGTCCATCTCCCTGCGGACCGCCCGGGCAAGATCGTCGTTGGCCTCGACGCCCAGCTCGGCGGCCAGGTGAAGCCACGGCGGCTCCAGCTCGACCAGCGTGCCGAGGGCGTCGAGGAGGATGGCGCGCGTCGCGCGCACAGGGGAAGTCATCAAGCCGCGCAGCTTGACAGGATCGACACCCATGGAGGACCAGTCCTTCTGGAAGGAGTACGGAGACCTGATCGGCGCGGCGGCCACGCTCGCCGTCACGATCACGATCGCCTATGTGATTGACCGCCTCGTGCTGGCTCGGGCCGGGCGGGTCGCCGATCGCGTCTCGGAAGCGGGCGTCTCGCGCGCGGCGAAGACCCGGCTTCGGGTTGTTCGGCGCCTGGTCTTCGTGGTGATCGTCCTGATCGGCTGCACGCTGGCGTTGAACCAGTTCACGAAGCTCGACCGGCTGGCCACGGGCCTCCTGGCGTCAAGCGCCGTGCTGGGCATCGTGCTTGGGCTCGCCGCCCGGCAGGTGCTCGCCAACCCCCTAGCCGGGGTCCTGCTGGCGTTCACCCAGCCGATCCGCATCGGCGACACGATCACGATCGACGACGTGACCGGCCGGGTCGACGACCTCACCCTCTCCTACACCTACGTCGACACCGGCGACGGGCGCCTGATGATCATCCCGAACGAGCAGGTTGTCACGTCGACGCTCTTCAACCGATCCACCGGGGACCGCAACGCCCCGGCCGCGGCCGCGGTCTGGCTGCCCCCTGGAGCTGATGTCCAGGCCGCTCGGATCGCGCTGGCGCCGCTCGAGGCGTCGGCGATCGAGCTCGAGGAGATCACCCACGAGGGCCTGAAGCTGGTCGTCCACGGGGACCGTGGGGCCGATCGCACCACCGTCGGCGGCGAGGAGGCTGCCCTGCGTGAGCGCGCCCACCAGTTGCTCGTCGACGCGGGCGTTCTCGCCCGCAGCGAAGACTGAACTGATCTGAAAGCGCACGCCTGCCGTTACCCTTTCCGGGGGAATCAAGCATGTCCGCGCGAGCACGACACCGTCACAACCGCTCGCGGGGCTCGGTAGGCAAAAAGATCCTGCTGGCCTTTGGCGTTGTCCTGGGAACGATCGGGATCGCGGCCGCAATCGGGGTTGGATGGGTCTTGAACGTCATGGCCGATGCTCCGTCGATCGACGAGCTGAAGCCGCTTGACAGCGGTGAGAACTCGGAAGTCTTCGCCGCCGACGGCTCGCGCCTGGGATTCATCGACGCGGACATCGTCCGCGAGCGGGTCAAGCTGAGGGAGATCCCGAGGTCGCTGCAGGAGGCAACGATCGCGATCGAGGACGAGAACTTCTACGAGCACGACGGCGTCGACTACTCGGCGATCGTGCGCGCCGCCGTGGAGAACGTCGAGGCCGGCGAGATCGAGCAGGGCGCCTCGACGATCACGCAGCAGCTCGTGCGCAACCTCTACATCAAGGAGCCCGAGGACACGGTCGAGCGCAAGCTCCACGAGGCGAAGATGTCGATGGACTACGAGGAGCGCTACACGAAGAAGGACATCCTCGAGCAGTACCTCAACACGGCCACCTACGGCACCAACGCGGGCGACACCGCCGTCGGGGTCGAGGCGGCCTCCCAGGTCTACTTCAACAAGCACGTCTCTGACCTCAACGCCCGCGAGTCGGCGCTGCTGGCCGGATTGCCGCAGGCGCCCTCGCAGTACAACCCGTTCATCAACGCCGAGCGCGCTACCCAACGCCGCAACCTGGTCCTGAACGCGATGGCCGAGCAGGGCTATCTGACGAAGTCGGAGTACAGCAACGCGGTCGGCAGCGACCTCGGGCTGCATCGCGGGACCCGCTACGACGAGATCAAGGAGCAGTACTTCTTCGACTACGTCCAGCAGGAGCTGATCGACGAGTACGGCACCAACGCGGTCCGGCTCGGCGGGCTCGAGGTCTACACGACGATCGAGCCCGAGCTTCAGCAGGTCGCCCGTGAGGCAATCGCGGCGAACTACGTCCCAACCGGCGCCGCCGCGGCGCTGGTCTCGACGGACACCGAGACCGGCGAGATCAAGGCGATGGCGTCGTCCGGGACCTACGACGACAGCCAGTTCAACCTTGCCGCCCAGGGCGAGCGCCAGCCCGGGTCGGCCTTCAAGCCCTTCGCGCTCACTGCGGCGGTCGATCAGGGCATCGACCCGGACACGACCCACTACGCCGCGCCCAGCACGATCACCCTGAGCCCGTGCGACGGTTGCCCCCCGTGGACCGTCAGCGGCGGCGGCGGCGGGGCGATGACGCTGCGCGCAGCGACCGCAAGCTCGATCAACACTGTCTTCGCCCAGCTCGTGCTCGATATCGGCCCCGACTCGATGGTCGAGATGGCGAAGGCGATGGGTATAACCGCCGAGCTCGGGGGCTATCCGGCGGAGGTCCTCGGCGGACTCACCCGCGGGGTCTCCGTGCTCCAGATGTCGAACGCCTACGCGACCCTCGCCAACGGCGGCGTCCATCACAATCCCTCCGCGATCCGCCGGGTCGAGTTCCCCGATGGGGAGGTCGATGAGCCCAGCCGAGCCGCCGGCAACCGCGTGATCACCGACGGCGTGGCCTATGAGGTCGCCGACGTGATGAAGGGTGCGCTCGAGTACGGCACCGCCGCCGGCCAGGGCATCGGCTGCCCGGCGTCCGGCAAGACGGGGACGACGGAGGCGCAGGCCGACGTTTGGTTCGTCGGCTACACCCCGCACGTCTCGACCGCCGTCTGGATGGGGAACCCGAACGACCGCACGCCGATGCCGGGCTACGGCGCCGATCTCGCAGCCCCGATCTGGAACGACTACATGACGATTGCAGCCACCGAGCCGTGCGACGACTTCCCCGCGCCCAAGGACCCGGCGAGCCTCTCCGCCGGCTACGGCTCGCACACGGTCTCCCCTGACTTCGACACGACGACCACGGACGCGACGACCACGGACGAGGAGACCGACGAGGGCGATGCGACGGGCGACGGCCAGGCCGACGGCTTCGACGACGACCTCTACGCCCCGGGCGCCGGCCAGGAGCCGCTGCCGACCCCCGGCGGTGGCGGCGGCGGCGGTGGCGGTGGCGGTGGCGGCAACGGCGGCGGCGGCGGTGCCGGGCCCCGCGGCGGCATCTCTCCCTAGGTCGCGGCCCGCCTGAGGCGGCCTGGAAGCTCCCTGGAATGCGCGGCGAGTTCGAGCTGATCGACCTGTTTCGCGAGCGGATCGCGGCGGCGGGAGCCGCCACATCGCCGCGGCTCCTGGTGGCGAGCGGCGATGACGCGGCCGTCACGGCGGCGGGGTCCGCGACCTCGGTTGACGCAATCGTCGACGGCGTCCACTTTCGCCGGCGGACGTTCGCGCCGCGCGCGATCGGCGCCAAGGCGCTGGCGACGGCGGTCTCCGACCTGGCGGCGATGGGCGCCGAGCCCGGCGAAGCCTACGTGCAGCTGGGAATCCCGGGCGATCTCACGGAAGACGAGGTGATCGGCATCGCTGACGGGCTGGGCGAAACCGCCGCGGGAGCCGGGCTGGCGATCGCCGGCGGGGACGTCACGGCTTCGCCGGTGCTGTTTCTGTGCCTGACGGTCGTCGGGCATACCGAGGACCCGGCCCAGCTCCTGACAAGGGCCGGTACCGAGCCGGGCGACACCCTGATCGTCACCGGCCCGCTCGGCGGAGCCGCGGCGGGCCTGCTGCTGCTCGACCGGCCCGAGCTGGCGGACGGGATCGACACCGAGGTCGCCGGGGCGCTTCGTGCTCGCCAGTTCGCGCCCCCCATCCGGCTCGCGGCCGGCACTGCCCTGGCCCGCGCCGGCGCCCACGCGATGATCGACCTCTCCGACGGACTCGCCGGTGACGCCGTTCACCTCGCCGCCGCGGGGCGCGTGCGAATCGAGATCGAGGCCGCGGATGTTCCCGCGCAGGCCGGTGCCCGCGAGGTCGCACGCCTGGCGGGCGAGGATCCCGAGCTGCTCGTCGTGGCCGGCGGCGAGGACTACGAGCTGTTGGCGGCGGTTCCGGCCGCCGCCGTCGACGCCGCCCTCGGCGCCCTTCGGGAAATCGGCCTCGACCCCGCTGTGGTGGGCGGGGCCGAGGCCGGGGAGGGTCTGGTCCTACGCGGCTCTAAAGGCCGCGAGCTGAACGTGCGGGGGTACGACCAGGTGCGCTCACGAGTTCTTGCCGGGCCCACTTGACGAGACGAAGCTTGCGCAGGATCTCCCGCGCGACCAGCTCCGCATCCACCTCGTAGCCCGCTGCGATCCGGTTCTTCATTTCGGACATCGTCGGGTCCATCTCGATCGGGTCGGTTGGGTCGTCTACGTCCATCTTCGGTCTTGTTGCGAGGTGCATCTGACGGTCAGCTCCGTACCCGGCCATCGTCCGCGCCATGCCGGCCAAACATCCAACAACCGTCCAGCTCGGCCCGGTCTAGGGCCGCCCCCTAGACGGCGCCTGGGGAGCCGCCCCCACGGGGCGATCGGGACGCCGGAGCGCCGACCTCGTGACCGCAACGACGCCGGCGAGCGCGACCGCGATCGCCGCGGCCGCGATCAGGCCCAGGCCGCCGCCGGCGACCAGGACCACCAGCTGCCAGGGGGCTCCACCGCCCCAACCAAGCGCCGCGGCCACGGACCAGACCACCGCGACCATCGGAACGCCGGCGAGCGCGGCAGCCGGGACGGCGAGCGCGGCGCGCCGTCGCCCGACGGATCCATGGATCATCACGACGTGCGCGAGCGGCGCCAGCGCCAGGGCCAGGAAGGGGTTGACCACCCAGGCCGCGGCGCACGCGGCCAGGCAGATCGCTCCCGCGGCGGCTCCGAGGGTGGCGGGCTGCGGCCCGGCGGGCATCCGGCGCAGACCGAGCGCCCACCAGGCGCCGACCGCGGCCGCCGCCAGGGTCAGCAGGGCGATCACCTCCATCGGGCCGATCGAGAAGCGCCCCGGGTCGTAGGGGAGGTCGGGCTTCGGGATCAGGCCGAGCAGCGCCAGGGCGTAGAGCGCAAGCATCGGCGCCAGGCCCACCAAAGCCCATTCGCCGGCCCAGCCCAACGCGTCGCGCCCCGCTCCGTCACGGCGCCGGGCACGCGCCAGCTCGAGTCCGACCGGCAGGGCCGGCGGCAGCAGCAGGGTGATCGCCAGGAGCGAGATCGCCCATCCGGGGACCGTATTCCCGCCCAGGTGCAGGTAGGTGCTGGGCTCTTCCGACGCCGCGCGGGCGGCCGCGCCGTCGAGCGCTCCGACCAGGGCCAGGGTCGTCGCGCCGAACCGCTCCAGCGACTCGACCGAGAGCTGGTCCGCGCCCGATTCGCCGGCCGTGAGCGGGACCTCGCCGGCGGAGCTGATTGCCACCGAGTCGATCTCGTCGGCGAGCAGCGCGGCCTGGGCGCCCACGGCGGCGGGCAGAGCCAGGCGGGCGGCCTGGGCGAGGGCCCCGTTCAGCCCGGCATCGACGCCGGCGCGAGCGGCGAGCGCCTCCTCGGCTGTCCGAGTCAACTCCAACGAGGGCCGTTGCCCGCTGCCCGAGCTCGTCACGAGGTGCGGTTCCCCCAGGTCCGCCGAACCGGGCTGCGAGACGACGAGCGCAGCGTCGACTACCGTGCGATCGGGGAGCGCTTCGAGCAGCTCCCGAGCGCCCTGGGTCTCCGCGTCCGCGCCGTCGATCGAGCCGAAAATCAGGGTTCGCTCGCGTCCGCTGACCCCGAGCTCGGCCGCGAGTTCGGTCAGCACGCCGGTCGCGGCCGCACTGGAGGCGGCCCCGGACCCCTCCCGTGAGGAGCGGCCGGCAAGGACGACCACCGCGTGGTCACTGGTGCCCGGGAGCGTGAGCAGGACGTTGCGCAACTCGACCTCCTCGCCGTCCACCGACGCTCCAAACCGCTGTTCCGCGACCGATCCTGAGGCCACCGCCTCGAAGCTGCGCCGAACGAGGTCCGCCCCCGCGGTGGCGCCTTCGGTACCGGCCTGGCGCTCGGGTGCGGCGCGGAGCAGCGCCCGGGTCGTCTGCTCGGCGCGGTCGGCGTCGAACTCGATCGTGCCGACGGTCGGCTCCAGCGGCTCGGGCACGCCCTGCAGGGAAAACGCCAGCACGACGACGGCTGCCAGGGCCGGTGCGAAGCCGAGTCGGTAAGCACGGAGGTCGAGCAAGGAGTCCGTACCCTTATCGAGATCACTGATTGCCGCTCCGCGCACGCCCAGATGACGCACGGATACCGTCGCCGATCCGTATGACCGGGGAGGGCTCGCCGCGCATCCTTCTGGTGGACGACGAACCCGCGGTCCGGACGCTCCTCACCTATCCGCTTCACAAGGACGGCTACGAGGTCGTCTCGGCGGTCGACGGGCGCGAGGCGCTCGACCGGTTCGCCGAACAGCGGTTCGACCTCGTGGTGCTGGACATCATGCTCCCGAAGCTCGACGGGATCGAGGTCTGCCGGCGTCTGCGCACCCGCAGCCAGGTGCCGATCATCATGCTGACCGCCAAGGGCGACGAGATCGACAAGGTGGTCGGTCTCGAAATGGGCGCGGACGACTACATCACCAAGCCGTTTTCGGTTCGCGAGTTCCGCAGCCGGGTTCGGGCCGCGCTGCGCCGCGCGGAGATGGCGGGCGGGCAGGCCAGCGACGAGCCGATCGTCGCCGGCGATCTGAACATCGACCTCGAGCGGCGAGCGGTGCAGATGCGTGATCACGACGTCAAGCTCACCTACGTCGAGTTCGAGGTCCTGACGGCGCTGGCTGGCTCGCCCGGACGGGTGTTCACGCGCGAGACGCTGCTCGGCCGGATCTGGGGCGACTCCAAGTTCCGCGACCCGCGCACGATCGACGTCCACATCCGTCACCTGCGGGAGAAGCTGGAGCGGGATCCGGGCCGGCCTGAGTACCTGTTCACCGTTCGGGGGGTCGGCTACCGGTTTCGCGACGCCGACTCCTAGGAGCCGGCGTGTTCTCGTCGGTTCGCAATCAGCTCGTCCTCCTGTTCTCGCTGATCACGGCGGCGGCGATCGGCTTCATCTACCTCTACGTGGTCCCCCAGCTCTCCTCGAGCCTGACCGCCGAGAAGCTCCGCCGGCTGCAGGTGGACGTGGCCGAGCCGGGGCGGGCGCTGGCGGACGTGATCGAGGACGGCCTGTCGCAGGCCGAGCTGCGCCGACTCGTCCTCAGGCTCTCGCAGCGCGCCGGGGGCAGGATCACGGTCCTCGGCGTCAGGGATGGCCCGTCGGCCCTGCGCCCTGCGTTCGTGGTCGCGGACTCGGAGATCGAGCGGACGGCCCTCGCGCCGAGCTATCCGGCGGCCACGGCCGCGCTCCAGACCGGCGCCGCCGCCAGCGCGGTCGAGTTGATCGCGGGCGGGCGCTATGGGGAGACGGCGCTGTCGCTTTCGGCCGCCGGCGAGCCGCGCTGGGTGGTCCTGCTCTCCGATTCGCTCGCGGACGTTGATGACAACGTCGCCCTGATCAAGCGCCAGATCCTGATCGCCGGCGCGATTGCCCTGGCTGCCGCGCTGGCGGCGGGCTTCGTCGCGGCCCGCGCCCATTCCCGGCGGTTGCTCCGGTTGGAGACCGCGGCCGAGAGGGTGGCGGAGGGCGACTTCTCGACCCCGATCCCGGTCGACTCACGCGACGAGGTGGGTCAGCTCGCCACGACCCTGAACGAGATGCGTGAGCGGCTTCAACGCCTTGACGGCGCCCGCAAGGAGTTCATCGCGAACGCCTCGCACGAGCTGCGAACGCCGATCTTCTCGCTCGGCGGCTTCATCGAGCTGCTCGACGAGGAGGATCTGGACCCGGAGTCGCGAGCGGAGTTCGTGGCCACGATGCGCGGGCAGGTCGAGCGGCTGACGAAGCTGACCACCGACCTGCTCGACCTGTCGAAGCTCGACGCCGACGCGCTCCAGGTAAAGGCGGAGCCGGTGGACCTCGCCGACGTCGCCGAGGCCGTCGCGAACGAGTTCGGCCCGGCCCTGCAGCGGCATGACTCCGTCTTGGAGTTGGACCGCGAGCGCGGCGTGATCGCTGCCGCCGACGCGGACAGGGTCGCGCAAATCATCCGTATCCTGATTGACAACGCCCTTTCGCACACTCCCGAGAAGACGAGGATCACCGTGACATCGCAGCTCCAGCAGGGGGAGCCGACCCTCACCGTCCGCGACGACGGGCCTGGCATCGAGCCGCCCGACCGTGAGCAGGTGTTCGAGCGCTTCTTCACCGCCGACGAGGTCAGCGGATCCGGGCTCGGCCTGGCGATCGCCCGCGAGCTTGCCCGGCTGATGTCCGGCGAGGTCGTGCTGCGCTCGCGCCGGGGCCGAACGGAATTCGTGCTGAGCCTGCCCGCCCCGGTCGAGGCGCGGGCGTGAATCGCGGGCTCGCGATCGCCCTGGCGACGCTCGGGGCCGGGCTCGCGGTGGCCGGCTGCGGCGGTGACGACGACGCCCCCGCCAACGGCGTCGTGCAGGCTTCCGACGGCGACACCGGCACGCTCGTGATCGAGGCCGAGCGGGGCGCGTTCAACGCCCGGGCCGTCTACGAGAGCTCGGCACCCGGAGTGGTCACGATCAGCTCGATCTTCCCGAACGGCACGAACCCGCTTGCCGGCCCCGGCCCGCAGGCGGGCCAGGGCTCCGGTTTCGTGATCTCGGACGACGGCGAGATCGTGACCAACGCGCACGTGGTCACCGACGGTCAGGCCGAGGGCGGCTCGGAGATCAACGCGGCCCGCGAGGTCTACGTCCAGTTCCCGGACCGCAACCAGGTCGAGGCGGAGATCGTAGGCTTCGACCCGTTCGCGGACGTCGCTCTTCTCAAGATCGAACCTGACGGACTCGACATCGATCCGATCGAGCTCGGAACGCTGGAGGACGTGGCCGTCGGCGATCCGGTGGCCGCGATCGGAAGCCCGTTCGGCGAGCGCCAATCGTTGTCGGTGGGTGTGGTTTCGGCAACCGACCGCTCGATCCCGTCGCTGACGGAGTTCCAGATCGACGGCGCGCTCCAAACCGACGCCTCGATCAATCCCGGCAACTCGGGCGGGCCCCTCCTCGACGCCGAAGGGCGGGTTATCGGGATCAACCAGCAGATCGACACGACCTCGGGTGGCAACCAAGGGGTCGGCTTCGCGGTGCCGATCGACCTCGCCTCGCGCGCGATCGAGCAGCTCCGTGAGGACGGCAGCGTCGACTACGCGTTCATCGGGGTCACGACCCAGCCGCTTTATCCCCAGCTCGCGAACGAGCTCAAGATCGATACGCCCACGGGCGCTCTGATCGCGAGCGTGGTTGCCGACGGGCCCGCCGACGAAGCCGGCCTGTGCTGCCCCTACACGGACGCCGAGGAGCGCGAGAACACGATCCGCTTCCAGGCGACTGAGGTGGTCACCGGGGGTGACGTGATCGTCTCGGTTGACGGCGAGGAGCTGGTCGCCGAGGCCGATCTTCCGCGGATCGTCGCGCGCCAGGAGCCCGGCGACGAGATCACGCTCGAGATCATCCGCGACGGGAAGCGGATGGAGATCGACGTGAAGCTCGGGACCCGTCCCGCAACGGCGTCCTAGATGAGCGATCCGACCGCGCTGGTCCGGGCGCTGGCGCTGGCGCTCCGCGAGCACGTGCTGCCGAGCCTGGGGTCGCACGCGGGCCGGGAGCACTCCGGGGCCGGCGAGGGCGGCGACATCACCTTCGCAATCGACGAGCAGGCAGAGACCTACCTGGAGGGCTACCTGGCCGAGCATGCGCCCGAGGTCGCGTTCTACTCCGAGGACCGCGGGCTGGTCGAGCCCGGCGGCGCCAGCGAGTGGGTGCTGGTCGTCGACCCGATCGACGGGACTCGGCCCGCGATGGCAGGGCTCGAATCGGCCTGCGTCTCGGTTGCCGCCGCGCCACTCGACTCCGGTGCGCCAACCATGGCGGACGTTGCGGCGGGCTGTGTAGTCGAGATCAAGTCCGGGACCACCTTCGTCGCCGGCTCCTCGGGTAGCGAGCCGGCGCCGCGCCTGTCGGCCAACACGGACCTGAGTCGGCTGTTCTGGACCTACGGCTTCCGCGGACGGCCGGCGGTACCTACCGCGACGGTGCTCGGCGAGCTGATCGACGGATCCTCGGTCGGCGGTGGCACCTTCGACCTCGGCTCCGCGACGTTCGACATGACGCGGATCGTGACCGGGCAGCTCGACGCCTACGTCGAGCCTGGCCCCCGGCTCGTCGCGGACGTGCCCGGCATGCGCGAGGAGTTCGAGCGGGTGGGGGGCGGAGCGCTCCTCAACAACTCGCCCTACGACCTGGCGGCGGCGGCGCTGATCTGCGAGCGCGCCGGGGCGGTCGTCACCGACGCCTATGGCATCCCGCTCGACGACCGCCCGCTCCTAGGCTCCGGCGCCGAGTACCAGATGTCGTGCGTGGTCTCGGCGAACCGCGAGCTCCACGACCGGATCCTGCGCGCGGTCGACCGCGGCGTCGAGCGGCTCAAATGAGCGGGCTCAACGACGCCGGGGCTCGGCTGCGTCGGTCGGACTCCGCCTCACGGGCGCTTAGATAGGTTTCGCGCGTGCTTCAGGAAGTCGCCCTGGGCCAGCGCGCGCTGGCCGACTACACCCATATCGCGGGCAAGGAGCTGGTCGAGCAGATCCGTCAGCTCGCCGAGCCGCTCGTCGGCAAGCGGGTGCTCCACGTCAGCGCGACCGCATTCGGCGGCGGCGTCTCGGAGATTCTCTACACGATCGTGCCGCTGATGCGCGACGTCGGCCTCGACACCCACTGGCACGTGATCCTCGGTCGCGAGGAGTTCTTCAACGTCACCAAGTTGATGCACAACTCGCTCCAGGGCGACGAGCAGTCGATCTCCGACCAGGAATGGGAGGTCTTCGAGGCCTATAACCACATGAACGCGCAGAGCCTCGAGGACGGCTGGGACGTGGTCATCGTCCACGACCCGCAGCCGGCCGGGCTGCTGGCGAACGTGCCGGACAAGTCGCGGCATTGGGTCTGGCGCTGCCACATCGACCTCTCGACGCCGAATCCCCGAACGCTCGAGCGCCTGCGGCCGCTGATCGAGCGCTACGAGGCCAGCGTCTGGCATCTCCAGCAGTACGTGCCGGAGGGGATCAGCGAGGGCGTGCGCATCATCCCGCCGGCGATCGACCCGCTCTCGCCGAAGAACATGGCGCTCTCGCCCGACGACGCGGCGTTCGTCTCCGAGCAGTTCGGGATCGATCCCGAGCGGCCGTTGATCTGCCAGGTCTCGCGGTTCGACCCCTGGAAGGACCCGATGGGCGTGATCGACTGCTACCGGATGGTCCGCGAGGAGGTGCCCGAGGTGCAACTCGCGCTGGTCGGATCGATGGCGTCCGACGATCCTGAGGGCTGGGACTTCTTCAACCGCACGGTCGCCCACGCGGGCGACGACCCGGATATCAAGATCCTCAACAACCTCAACAACGTCGGCGCGATCGAGGTCAACGCGTTCCAATCCCAGGCCGACGTCTGCATGCAGAAGTCGACGCGCGAGGGCTTCGGCCTGACCGTGACGGAGGCGCTCTGGAAGGGGCGGCCGACGATCGGCGGGGACGTCGGCGGGATCCCGCTGCAGATCATCGACGGCGAGTCCGGCTTCCTGGTGTCTTCCTCCGACGAGGCCGCCAAGCGAACCCTGGAGATCCTGCGCGACCCCGAATTGGCGCGGCGAATCGGGAAGACGGGCAAGGAGCATGCCCGCAAGCACTTCCTCAGCCCGCGGCTCCTGCGTGACTGGCTGCAGCTGTTCGGCGAGATCGACGTCTGAGGGGAATGTGTTTGGTGAGCGACGCAAGGCGCGAAAGCAGATTTGCCCCCCTGGTAAGGGGTTGATTTGGTGTCTGACCGGCTCGTGATCGTCTCGAATCGGGGGCCCGCGCACTTCGAGCGCTCCGAGGCCGGTGAGCGCGTCGTCAGCCGCGGCGGCGGCGGCCTCGTCACGGCGCTGACCGGCCTGGTCGCAAACCGCGGCGCGCTGTGGATCGCATCGGCGATGACGGAGGAGGACGCGGAGGTCGAGCGCGAGTCCGGCGGCGAGCCGCTCTCGGTCGAGCTCGACGGCGTGGTCTACGAGGTCCTGCTGGTCGAGTCCGAGGCGTTCGCGTACGACCGGTTCTACAACGTGATCGCCAATCCGATCCTGTGGTTCATCCAGCACTACCTCTGGGACCTGTCGAATGCGCCGGACATCCGCCGGGAGGAGGTGGAGGCCTGGGACGAGGGCTACGTAGTGGTCAACCACGACCTCGCCCAGGCGGTGCTGCGGACGATCGAGGGCGAGGCCGACCCCCTGGTGATGCTCCACGACTACCACCTCTACACCTGTCCGGCTGAGATCCGGGACGCGCGGCCGGACGTGTTCCTGCAGCACTTCGTCCACATCCCCTGGTCGCAGCCGGACAGCTGGCGGATCCTGCCGACCCGGATGCGCGACGCGATCTACAACGGCCTGCTCGCCAACGACATCATCGGCTTCCACACCACGGCCTACTGCCGCAACTTCCTGCACTGTTGCCGCGACCTGATGGAGCTGGAGGTGGACTACGAGCGGGGGGCGGTGCTGCACCACGGACGCGAGACGTGGGTGCGGGCGTACCCGCTCGGGATCGACGCCGCGCGGCTCGAGCGGGCGGCGGCGTCCGACGAGGTCCTGGCCTACGAGCAGGAGCTGCTGAAGCGCCGGCGCGACCACCTGATCATCCGCGTCGATCGCGCGGACCTGTCGAAGAACGTGCTGCGCGGGTTCACCGCGTTCGACGTCTTCCTCCAGCAACACCCGGAGTTTCGCGAGCGGGTGACCTTCATCGCGCACCTGCAGCCGTCACGCCAGGACGTGCCCGAGTACGCGGAGTACCTGGAGCGGATCGAAGCGCTGGTGGCGGTGGTCAACCACCGCCACGGGACCACGGATTGGATGCCGATCGACTTGCGGATCTACGAGAACTTCCCGGAGGCCGTCGCTCGCTACAAGCAGTTCGACCTGCTGATCGTCAACTCGCTGTTCGACGGGATGAACCTGGTGGCGAAGGAGGCGCCGGCTGTATCGACGCGTGACGGGGTCGTGATGCTGTCGGAGAACACGGGGGCGCATGAGGAGCTCGGCGACTGCACCCTGTCCGTGAACCCGTTCGACATCCAGGAGCAGGCGGACACGATGCACCGCGCGCTGACCATGGACCCGGAGGAGCGCCGGCTGCGTGCCGTTCGGCTGCGCGAGATCGTCCGCGAGCGCGATCCGGGCGTCTGGATCGAGGAGCAGCTGGCGGACATCCGGGCAAAGCGCGACGGCTAGCCGACCACGGTCGCGCGCGCGACGCGTGAGCGCCCGCCTTCGTACGGGTAGCCCGGCTGGCGCGGAACGACGGCTCGGAACGCGTAACGGCGGGTCCCTGTCGTGGAGCTGAAGCGGTAGGCGCCGCGCCAGGCGCCGGACCCGGTCGTGCGCCCGCCGGCGACCCGGACCCAGCGCCGCCCGGCACGGGCCCGGACGACGACGCGGCGGCCGCCGTTCGCCGGGCCCGGGATCTGGACCCGGAAGTGCAAGCGCTCCCCGTTAGCCAGCGCGCGCCGGGGTCGCAGGCGCAGCCGGGGGACGGCGTGCGATTCGAGCGTGAGATAGGTCTCGAGGGCTCGGTCTCGGTTCGGCCAGTGCGCGACCCGGACCCGGCGGCTGGGGCCGGGGGGAACCTGCACGCTGAACGTCCCCCGTGCGCTGGTCGCGGGAGCGGCGAGCACTCGCTCGACGCCTCCCGCGGCCCGCGTCTGGACTGCCACGCAGACGCGGGCGCCGGCGACCGGGCTGCCCGCGGCGCTGCTCAGGTCGCCCGTGAGCACCGCGGGCCTGTTGCTGGAGGTGAGGAGCGCCGCCCCGCCGCCGCGAAAACGGGCGTCGAGGATCGCGCCCGGCAGGTCGGAGAGAGGACAGAGGTTGTCGATCCGGATCGTGCGCGTGGTGCAGACCCGGTTCGCGTCGGACCTGGGGGCGTAGTCGGCGGCGCAGACGCGCGCCCGGTTCCGGCCCTGGCGGAAGTGTTCGGACGTCGTGTCGACGCCGAACCGGGTCGTCTCCGCGGCCGGGCAGGGACGCAGGCGCAGCGCGACCGCCCCGGTCAACCGGCAGTTCAGGACCTTCGAGGAAACGGGGTCGTCGTTGACCTCGAGCGTCAGGGCGCGAACGCCGGAGCCGGTGTCGCGGGCCGCGACCGCCAGCGTCTGGAGGCCGCGGCGGGACCCGGGGTTCAGCATCGCGCCCGAGGGCTTGACCGTGGGCGTGACCGAATCGCGCAGCATCAGCGCCACCCGCCTGAGGTGGATGTGGGCCTCGAGCCCGGCTCCACAGCGGCTTGCGTGGGTGCAAACGAGCCGGGCGGTGAGAGCGCGAGCGGCACGCCCGGCCCAGCGCACCAGGTGGGGCTCGCCGCGCACGTCGGGGAGCATCCGGCGGGCGCCGTCGGCGAGGCCGAGGAACATCTGCGGCGCATGCCAGGCCGCCCCGGTCGCGCTCACGCTCGCGCTGGCGCGGACGATCGTGGTCCCCTTCGGCGCCGCGACTGTCCAGGCGCCGAACCGACCGCCAGCGGTCCGTTCGCGCCCCGGGTGATGGGAGATGCCGAGGCCCCTGCCGTCGCAATCGGCGCTCCGCACATAGTGCTTCGAGCTGGCGGAATAGGTGGCATCTGACCGCCCCGCGCCCAGCGCTCCGTGGCACTGCACCGCCTTGTACGTGCCGGCCGCCGCGTTCGGGGCGATCAGCAGGGCGACCGCGGTGGCGGCGAGTAGCGCCGCGGCGAGCAGCAACGGCCGGTGGGGTCGCCGCTGGGTCATCGTTCGAACCCGAACTCCGCGGGCGACGCCGCGGCCGGGCCGGAGGCGGGGGCGCCGGCCGCCGCCGGCGTTGTGCCGGGTGCCGGCATCTGTACGGCCGCCGCCGGCGCCGGGGTGACCGTGGCCAGACGTGAAGCGGACTGGGGCGTGACGGTCGTCCGAGGCTTTGGATGCGGGCGCGGCGCCGGAGCGGGCGAACTCGCCCGTCGCTCGCTGCCCTCGCGGGGCTCTGTGCGCCGCGGCCGCGGCGGGCGCCGCGTGGTCGGCTTGACCCGGGCGCGCTCGGTGCCGGCCGGGGAGGGAGCGGCCGGCACCGAAGCGCTGGGCCCGAGGCCCACGTCAGCTGGGAGGGGCGATGGGCTGGGTGGCTCCAGGGCGCCCGCGAGCAAGATCAGCGCCGCGATCGCGGCGCTGCCGAGGCCCGCGACGCGTGCCGCGCTCGTCCATCGAATCACGATCGAGCCAGCCATATGAACGGGTCAACCCCGTCCCGGCGGGCCATGCCCCCTTCGCTATCCTCCGGCGCCGCATGGCCAAGCCAGCACCCGAGTACGAACTGATCCTGATGCTCGATCCCGAGGCTCCGGATGAGCGTCGCGAGGAGATCGCGGTCGATGCTCGCCGCCGCATCGAGGAGGCTGGTGACCTCAAGCAGGAGCGCTCCTGGGGCCTGCGCAAGATGGCCTATGAGATCGACCAGCGCACCGAGGCCGATTACCGCTTCTTTCGCTTCGAGAAGCACGGCGAGGTGCTCGACGCCCTGAATCACAACCTCCGGATCACCGATGGCGTTCTTCGCTACCGGATCTTCAAGGTCGATCCGCGGGCCCCGGTGATCGACCCGCCGCCTCCGATTTCTCTGGCGGCCAGCGCCGCACCCCGCCCCGGCGGCCGGCGCCGCGACGAGGACCGGCCGCCGCGCGGGCCGGAGCCCGAGCAGGCCGAGGCAGCGCCGGAGGCAGCCGCACCGGATGCGGCAGCTCCCGCCGTCGCCGATGCGGCTCCCCCGGCCGAGGCACCGGCACCTGCTGCCGCGCCCGAGGCTCCTGCCGCGCCCGCCGAGGCCGAGGAACCGGCCGCGGTCGAAGCGGCTCCCGAGCCCGAGGCCACCGCGGCCGAGGCTCCCCCCGCCGAGCCCACCGACGGCGACGGCGACGAGCAGCCCGCGCAGCCGTAGCTCGCGATCCCGCTATTTACGCCGTTTGCGCCCATCCGGGGGGCGAGAAGACGCCGATCGGCTCCTTAGACTGGGGAGTGATCAATACGAAACTTGGAAGGGGCTGATGCCCACATGGCAAGCGCCAACATCAACAGAGTCATCGTCACCGGGAACCTCACCCGCGACCCGGAGCTTCGCAACACCCCGAACGGGACCTCCGTCTGCAAGCTGAGGATCGCGGTGAACTCCTCGCGCAAGACGGCGGATGGCAACTGGGAGGACAAGCCGAACTACTTCGACGTCACCGTCTGGGGAGCCCAGGGCGAGAACTGCGCGACCTACCTCGGCAAGGGCCGCCCGGTTGCGATCGATGGCCGCCTCGACTGGCACGAGTGGGAGCAGGACGGCAACAAGCGCCAGGCCGTTGAGATCATCGCCGACAGGGTCCAGTTCCTCGGCAGCCGCGACGGTTCGGGTGGCGGCAACGGCAACGGGAACGGCGGCGGCTTCGCCGGCGGCTCGGACCTGCCTGCGGCCGACACGTCGGACTTCGACTCGGCCTCACCCGCGGGCGTCGGATCGTCCGCCTCGGCCGCCGACGACGACATCCCCTTCTAGCAAGCTCACCCCCCCATCCGCGGGGCCCGCGTTCACGACGCGCGGGCCCTCGCGGAAAGCCCACCCCGATACAATGCGTGCTTCGCGCCGCCTCTCCGGCGGCGCATTCGTGTGAGATGAGCCAGAACCTTTCGACAAGTGAGCGGAGCGCCTGATGGCGCGCAAGTCTTCCCGCCCCTCCCCGGGCGGCAGCTCCAGTTCCAGCTCGAGTTCCGGCTCGGGCCCCCGCCGAGGCGGCCCCGGCGGCCGTCGCGGCGAGCGGATCCGACCGCGCAAGTACACGCGGATCAACTCCGAGACGATCGACTACAAGGACCTGATGCTGCTGCGCCGTTTCATCTCGGACCGCGGCAAGGTCCGGTCGCGTCGCGTCACCGGCCTCTCGCGCCAGCACCAGCGCGAGTTGGCGCTCGCCGTCAAGCGCGCGCGCGAGCTGGCGATGCTGCCTTACGTCGGCGAGAGATAGGCGATGCCGCAGGCGATCCTCCTCAAGGACGTCGAGAACCTCGGTGAGGCCGGCACGGCGATCGAGGTCTCCGCGGGCTACCTGCGCAACTTCCTGATTCCGCGCAAGCTGGCGCAACCGGCGACGCGCGGCGCCCTCGAGGAGGCCCAGCGCCGGCGCGAGACCGCCGAGCAGGCCGCCGCCGAGGCCGAAGCACGGGCCGGCGAGACCGCCGCCCTGCTCGCGAAGACGGTCCTCACGATCCAGCATCGCGCCGGCGAGGACGGCAAGCTCTTCGGCTCGGTCACCAACGCCGAGATCGCCGACGCGATCTCCGAGGCGCGGGGGCTGCGCATCGACCGCAAGAAGATCAAGCTCGACGATCCGATCCGCGAGATCGGCACGTACATGGTCGAGGTCGAGCTCGGCGGCGGCCAGACGGCGCGCGTCAAGACGATCGTCGCCGAGGCTCACTAAGTACCTCCCAAAATCCCGCTTTCGATCCCTCGGGGCGGGCTCGGTTCTGGTTTTCTCGTGGGGCGGCTCACGGGGGCGATTTTTCGCGCCGCCGGGCCTCTAACACTTAACGAAGAGAGATGACTACCGCCGACGCCTACGTCCCGCCCCAGAACCTCGAGGCCGAGGAGTCGGTCCTCGGCGCGATGATGGTCTCGGAGACCGCGGTCGTCTCGGTGATAGTGGACGTCCACCTGACCCCGGAGGACTTCTACCGCGAGCGGCATCGGATCATCTTTCGCGCGATTCACTCCCTGCATGCCAGGGGGGAAGCGGTCGATGCGATCACGGTCGCCGAGCAACTGGTTCAGCTGGGAGATCTGACCGAGGCCGGCGGCAAGGACGTGGTGTCCAGCCTCGCATCGACCGTCCCGGTTGCGGGTAACGCGGACCACTACGCGCGAATCGTCAAGGCCAACGCGATGCTGCGCCGGCTGCTCGAGGCGTCGCACAAGATCCAGAAGTCAGTGCACGAACACGAGGGCGAGCCGCGCGACCTCGTCGAGCGGGCCGAGAAGATGATGTTCGAGGTCGCCCACGACACTGCATCGCAGGACTTCGCGTCACTGACCGACATTCTCGACCGGGAGACGAAGCGCCTGGAGGAGCTCTCGCAGGGCAAGCGCGACCTGACCGGGACCCCCTCCGGGTTCATCGATCTCGACGCGATCACCGGCGGCTTCCAGCCGGGCAACCTGATCATCGTCGCGGCACGTCCGGCGATGGGGAAATCCGCCCTTGTCGCCAACATCGCCGAGTCGGTGGCGGTCGAAAAGGAAATGCCGGTCGCCTTCTTCTCGCTCGAGATGTCGGAGACGGAGCTTGCTCATCGCTTTCTCGCCTGCCGGGCGAGCATCGCCGGCGACAAGCTCCGCAAGGGCCAGATCACGGACCAGCTCTGGCCCAAGGTCCTGAAGGCGTCGAACCAGCTCTCGAGCGCCCCGATCTGGATCGACACGTCGTCCGATCTCTCGACCCTCGACATCAGAGCCAAGGCCCGCCGCCTGCACTCGAAGGAAACGGCCAACGGAGGGCTTGGGCTGATCATCGTCGACTACATGCAGCTGATGCGCGCCGACGATCCGCGACAGAGCCGCGTCGAGCAGGTCGGCGCGATCTCGCGTGGCCTGAAGCTGCTCGCGGGCGAGCTCAACGTCCCGGTGCTGGCGCTGTCGCAGCTCTCGCGCGCGCCGGAGCTCCGGCCCGACAAGAAGCCGATCCTCTCGGACCTCCGCGAATCCGGGAACCTGGAGCAAGACGCCGATCTCGTCTGCTTCATCTTCCGCCAGGAGTACTACGACGAGGATCCGGACGAGGATGTTCGCGGCAAGGCCGAGCTGATCCTGGCCAAACACCGCAACGGGCCGATCGGCCGCGTGAACCTCGCCTTCCAGTCGCCCTATCCGCGCTTCCGCAACATGGCGAAGGGCTACCGCGAGCGGAACGCCTCGCCGCCGCCATCCCGCGGCGACTACGGCCACCCCGAGGACGACCCGGTGGACGTGGCCGAAGATGACTTCTGAGCCGGCGAGGCGGCCGCGCCCGCCGGCGCCCGGCTCGGCGCCGGCCGGCAATGTCGTGCCGCTCCGGCGCGACGACAACCAGGGCTCCGCCTGCCCGCTGGCAAAGTGCGACGGGACCGGCTGGATCGACTCCGCAGACGGCGCCGTCGAGCCCTGCGAGTGTCGCTCGATCGTCCGTACCCGATCGCGGGCACGAGGGCTGGCGTCGACCCTTCCCGCGCGCTACCGCGGAGTCTCGTTCGATCGGCCGCCGCTCTCGGACATGGCGCGCCAGCCGGAGACGCAGGTTGTTGTTGCCGCGGTCCGCGACTACGCGGACAACGTCTCCGAGCGCCTCGACGAGGGCGCCAGCCTCTGGTTGACGGGCGACGTCGGCACCGGCAAGACCACCCTCGCGATGGCCGTCTCGGCGGCCGCCGCCCACGCGGGGCGCTCGCTGGCGATCTATTCGCTGCCGCGCCTGCTCGCCCGCATCCGTCGAACCTACGACGGCGAGCTGGGCGAGGACTCCTACCTCGCGTTCTTCGAGCGGCTCACCTCGGTCGACCTGCTCCACATCGACGATCTCGGCGCCGAGAAGCGCTCCGACTGGGTACTCGAGCAGCTCTACGCGATCGTCGACGAGCGCTACGGCGCCCAGCGCTCGATGGTGGTGACCACCAACCTGCAGGAGACCGACCTGGAGGACCAGATCGGCCAGCGCACGGTCTCGCGCCTGGTCGAGATGTGCGGCGCGCTCGGCCCGCTGGGCGTCCAGGGCCGCGACAAGCGTTATTAGCGGCCTCCGCAAAGGGGGCGTTTGGCCCAGATACCTCCCCTACCGGGGGGCAAAGTCAGCTTCGCGCCTAGCGTCGCTCATCAAATAGCCTCCGCCGCCGTGCCTGGAGTAGTGATAGTCGGCGCCCAATGGGGCGATGAGGGCAAGGGCAAGGTCGTGGACCTGCTCGCGGAGCGGGCCGAGGTCGTGATCCGCTTTCAGGGCGGCAACAACGCGGGCCACACGATCGTCCGCGAGGGCGAGGAGTTCAAGTTCCACCTGATCCCGTCCGGGATCCTCTATCCGGGCAAGACCTGCGCGATCGGCAACGGCGTGGTCATCGACCCGAACGTGCTGATCGGCGAGCTGGACGGGCTGCGCCGCCGGCGCATCGACGTCAGCGGCCTACGGATCTCGGCCAACGCGCACCTGATCATGCCCTACCACGTGATGCTCGACACGGCGGGCGAGGCCAAGCTCGGCAAGCTTGAGATCGGCACGACCAAGCGCGGGATTGGCCCCTGCTACACGGACAAGGCCGCGCGCCTCGGGATCCGGGTGCAGGACATGCTCGACCCAAAGATCCTCCGCACGAAGATCTTCGCGGCGATGGAGCCGAAGAAGCAGCTCCTGCGCCCGTTCGAGCGCGATCCCCGCCTCGACCTGCACGCGATCACCGAGGAGTACCAGCGCTACGGCCACCGCCTCGAGCCGCACATCGCGGACACGGCGAAACTCTGCTGGGACGCGCTCGACACGGAGAAGACCGTCCTGTTCGAGGGCGCCCAGGCGACCCTGCTCGATATCGATCACGGGACCTATCCGTTCGTCACCTCGTCGAACCCGGTCGCCGGCTCGGCGTGCGTGGGCGCCGGGGTGGGACCGACCGACATCGACGAGGTCTGGGGCGTCTGCAAGGCGTACACGACGCGGGTCGGCGCCGGCCCGTTTCCGACCGAGCTCGACGACGAGGTCGGCACGCACCTGCGCGACCGGGGACACGAGTTCGGAACCACCACCGGGCGCGAGCGCCGGTGCGGGTGGCTCGACCTGGTCGCGCTGCGCTACGCGACCCGGCTGAACGGCCTCTCGGCGCTGGCGATCACCAAGCTCGACGTGCTGGCCGGGCTCGATCCAATCCGGGTCGCCGTCAGGTACAGAAGCTCCGAGGGCGCCGTGCTTGATGAGTTCCCGTACCACCAGACGGTCCTGCACGGAGCCAGCCCCGAGTATGAGGAGCTGCCCGGCTTTGGCGAGGACATCGGCGAGTGTCGGTCGGAGGAGGACCTGCCGCAGGCAGCGCGCGACTACCTCGCCTTCATCGAGGAGCGCGCCGGCGCGCCGGTGAAACTGGTCGGCGTGGGCCCCGGCCGCGAGCAGGTCGTCAAGCGCGGTTGAAATGGCGGGAGCGCATCGTAGAAGCGCGCCGCCAGTCGGCCGTCGGCAACTATGTGCTCAAGGTGCGCGCGCTGTGCGAACTGCGGGTGGGTTCGCTGGTTTGGGGGCGACGGTGACATGGTCGGCTACGCGCTCTGCCGGGCATAGCCCAGGCGTGGCTCTCTAAATAGACTGCCGCGCCTGATGGCATCTGCCCGGCCCGCAGTCTGATGTTCTCGAAGGTCCTGGTCGCGAATCGCGGCGAGATTGCGATCCGCGTCATGCGCACGCTGCGCGAGATGGGGATCGGCTCGGTGGGCGTCTATTCGGAGGCGGACCGCGAGACCCCCGCCGTTCGCTTCGCCGACGAGGCCTACCTGCTCGGACCGCCGACGCCGGCAGAGAGCTATCTCAACATCGAGAAGCTGATCGCCGTGGCGAAGGAGTCGGGCGCCGAGGCCGTGCACCCCGGTTACGGCTTCCTCGCCGAGAACGCCGACTTCGCCAACGCGCTCGACGAGGCCGGCCTGATCTTCATCGGTCCACCGGCCGCGGCGATCGAGGCGATGGGCTCGAAGACGCGGGCCCGCGAGATCATGCAGGAGGCCGGGGTGCCGATCGTCCCAGGCTCGACTGAGCCCTCGCCCGACGTCAAGGCCGCGACCAAGGTGGCGAAGGAGATCGGCTACCCGGTCGCCTGCAAGGCAGCGGGAGGCGGCGGCGGCAAGGGCTTCCGGGTCGCGATGTCTGAGGACGAGCTGGCCGATGCCTTCGAGGGCGCGGCCCGTGAGGGCGAAAAGTTCTTCTCCGACGACCGCGTCTACCTCGAGCGCTACCTGGACGACCCGCGCCACGTCGAGGTCCAGGTCCTCGCCGACTCGCAGGGCAACGTGATCCACCTGGGTGAGCGCGACTGCTCGATCCAGCGACGCCACCAGAAGTTGATCGAGGAGGCGCCGGGACCGCTCGTCGACGCAGACATGCGGGAGCGGATCGGCAAGATCGCCACCGACGCGGCGGCGGCCGTCGATTATCGCGGCGCCGGCACCATCGAGGGCATGCAGGTGGGCGACGACTACTTCTTTCTCGAGATGAACACCCGGGTGCAGGTCGAGCACTGCGTCACCGAGATGGTCACTGGCGTCGACATCGTCCGCGAGCAGGTCCGCGTCGCCGCCGGCGAGCCGCTGTCGATCGCCCAGGGGGACGTCGAACTGCGCGGGCACGCGATCGAGTGCCGGATCAACGCCGAGGCCGCCCACAAGAACTTCGCCCCGGCCCCGGGACCGATCGAGACCTACATCGAGCCCGCGGGGCCCGGCGTCAGGGTCGACTCCGGGCTCGAGGCGGGCGGCGAGGTCACCCCGCTGTATGACCCAATGGTCGCCAAGCTGATCGTCTGGGACGTGGACCGGCCCAACGCAACGAAGCGCATGCTGCGCGCGCTCGGCGAGTACCGGATCGAGCCGCTGACCACGCTGATTCCCTTCCACCAGGCCGTGATGGCCTCTGACGAGTGGGCCGAAGCCTCGACCTTCCGCGAGAAGATCGCCGACAAGAAATGGCTGAAGAAGCTGGCGCCGAAGGCGCCCGCAGCGCCCACCGAGGCCGAGGAGGCCGAGCCCAAGACCGAGCGCACGTACCAGGTGGAGGTCAACGGCCGGTTGCATTCAGTCAAGGTGATCGGTGCTGCGGCCGCGGCCGGCGGCGGCACAGCGGCGGCGAAGCGTCCCGCGCGGCGCGAGCGCAAGGCCGGCGGCGGCGCCACCACCGGGCCCGAGCTGCCCTCGCCGCTTCAGGGCACGGTCTTCAAGGTCGCCGTCGAGAAGGGCCAGGAGGTCGCCGAGGGTGACCTCGTCTGCGTGATCGAGGCGATGAAGATGGAAAACGAGATCACCGCGCACAGGGCGGGCAAGGTCGCTGAGATCAGGATCGCGGAGGGCGCGTCGGTCAACCCGGGCGACGTCCTTGCAGTTATCGAATGAGCGGCGCAAGCCGCGAATCAAGCATGTGCCGGTGGGTGAGTTGATGAAGCAGATGGCCTCCGGCCTGGAGGCCCTGCCCTGGCGAGGACCCGGGCCCGGTCGGCCCGAGGATCTGCCGCTGCCGCCAGGGCGGATGCCGCTGCGCTTCGCGGGCAACAATCGCAAGCGCTGGCGGTACCTGGGGGCCTATTGCGACGAGCTCCTGCTCTGCGCCGCGCGCGTCCAGGTCGGGCCGCTCGGGCAGACCTTCTGGGCCGTTTGGGATCGCGAGGAACGGCGCCTCTACGAGCGGACCGTCCTGCGCCGGCCCGGCGCCCGGGGCGAGGTTTGGAGCGAGGACTTCACCGGCGGCAGGGTGGACTTCAACGCCCCCCAGGAGGGCTCGCTGGTGCGGATCGAGGCGCGCCACCCCGACGCCGGAGCCATCAGCGGCTTCCTCCGCGCGGGCGAGGGCAGGTGGGCCGAGGCGATCTGCCCGAACGGCGAGGGGGGCTTCGTCTGGACCCGCAAGCGGGCCGACATCCCGGTGGAGCTCGACGTTCGGATCGGCGACCGGCGGATAACCGCCGAGGCGCGGGGAATGGAGGACGAGTCGGCCGGCTACCACCCGCGCCACACGGTGTGGAGCTGGTCAGCGGGCGTGGGCACCCTCCGCGACGGGCGCTCCCTCGGCTGGAACCTGGTCGCGGGCATCAACGACCCTCCCGAGCGCTCCGAGCGCGCGATCTGGCTCGACCGCGAACCGTTCGAGCCCGGCCCGGTCAGCTTCGACGGACTGCAGGGGATCCAGTTCGACGACGGATCACGGCTCGCCTTCGAGGGCGAGTGCGAGCGCCGCAAGGACGAGAACCGGATCTTCGTCAAGTACTCGTACCGGCAACCGTTCGGGCGGTTCGGCGGGACGCTGCCGGGCGGGCTCGAGCTGGAGGGCGGCCTCGGCGTGATGGAGCACCACGACGCTCTCTGGTGAGACCCACCGCTCGATACTGTCGGAATGTCTGAGGACAACGTCGCGGTCGTGGCCCGGATGTACAAGGCCTTCCACGCCGGCGAGGTCGAAGACGCACTGGGCCATTTCGACCCCGACGTGCTCGTCGACGCGTCAAGAGCTCGACCCGACCTCGGTGTCGGCAAGGGGCGCGAGTACGTCAACGCAACCGTCACCAGCTGGGTGTCCGCGTGGGAGGAGTGGCGAGAGGAGATCGAGGAGATGCGCGACTTGGGCAGCCGCGTTCTCGTGCTCAGCGTGCAGCGAGGGCGAGGAAAGGGAAGTGGCGCTCCGGTGGAGGCCCGGTACGCGATGCTCTACGACGTTCACGCAGGCAAGATCGTCTCGATGCGCATGTACGGCGACGTGGCGGAAGCCTTGAAAGTCGCCGGCGCCGATCACGGATAGACGTTCGCGACTCGCCAGCGCCACGGCGGCTCTTCACCGGGTGGGAACGCGGCGTGGTTCCTGCCGGCGAGCGTCTCGAGCGGCACCAGCCGCGGGATGTCCGTTTCGAGGAGCGGCGTCATCGCGTACGCGGCGAAATCGGCGGCGTCCGCCGTGCGGGCGACTCGCTCCCAGCCGACGGTGGGGCGGTAGAGCCAGTAGTCCAGGCGCACCCTGCCGCCCGCGCGGCGGCGGTCATCGACTGCCAGGAAAGCGGTGATGCGCCGGTTCGACGCGGTCAAGCCGGGCCGGTCACCGGGGAGCGCGCAACTCGCACTGCGGCAGGTGCGGAAATCGACCGGCAGGAGGCCGGAGACGGTCGCCGGTCCGGGCGCAAGCGCGCGTGCCAGCCCGCCGAGCGGGCGCCCGTACGCCTCGGTCAGCGGGTCGCGCCAGCAGGGGCCGGGGAGTCGCGGCGCGCAGCGCATCTTGCGGGCGATCGCGGTCGCCAGCTTGCCTGCTTCCGAACCCGGCGGGCGGGCGGCAAGCGCGGCGATCAGCGCCACCGCGAGCAGCGCGATGAGCAGGGTCAGCCCGGCGTGCTCGACGCTGGCGGACCCACGTTCGGTGGGTGTCTCGGCCATGGGGCCAGGCTAGGGCCGGGCGGATCGCTTGTCGGACGCGCGGTGTGCCGGCTCAGGAAAGTCCCTCGCGCGCCTCGCGCACGAGGGTGACCGCCTCAGGGAAGACGATGCGAATCGCGTCGCGGACCTGCATCGCCTGCTCGTCGCTGGTCCCCTGAAGGTTGAGCCGGTTGACCGAAGCTACGGTCAGCTCGACCGCCAGGCGGATCGCGTTGTCGGCGAACGAGACCTTCTGCGCGCCCTCCATCTGCTCGGCGAACTCACCGAGCCGACGGCGCAGCTCCTCCGGATCTCCGAACGGGTTGAACGGCTCTTCCATCAGCTCAAATCATAGAGAGGGGTCGGGCTCGGCCCGGGCGGCTGGGATAGCCTCCGGCCGTGGCCCTTCCCGACCCTGTCGCATCCTCGACGGCGCTGATCACCGGTGCGTCCTCGGGTATCGGCGAGTCGATTGCCCGACAGCTGGCCGAGCGCGGACACGGGCTGACCCTCGTCGCGCGGCGCGAGGACCGGTTGCGGGCGCTGGCGACCGAGCTGGCCGACGCGCACGGGATCCGAGCCGAGGCCATCGGCGCCGACCTCGGCACCCAGGCCGGCCGCGATCAGCTCGTCGAACGGGTCGCCGCGCTGGCCCTCGACGTCGAGATCCTCGTCAACAACGCCGGCTTCGGCGGTTCGGGCAACGTCCATCGCAGCGACCCCGCGCGCCTGACGCAGATGGTTCGTCTCAACTGCGAGGCGCTGGTCGAGCTGCAGGCCACCTATACGCCCGCGATGGCGGAGCGCGGCCGCGGGGCGGTCATCAACATCGCCTCGACCGCGGCGTTTCAGCCGATCCCGGGAACCGCCAACTACGCGGCCACCAAGGCCTTCGTGCTGGCCCTCTCCGAGGGCACCCATTCGGAACTGTCGGGCAAGGGGGTCACGGTCACCGCGGTGTGCCCCGGCCCGGTGAAGACCGAGTTCGCCGAGTCCGCCGGCCTGGGTGACGCCAACGAGACGCTCCCCGGGTTCATCTGGACCGATGTCGAGGATGTCGCCCGTGACGCGATGAAGGGGGCCGAGAGCGGCAGCCGCGTCGTCGTCCCCGGGCTGATGAACCGGGCCGGCGCCCTGCTGGGCCAGCACTCGCCGCGGGCGCTCGTGCTGCCGCTTGCAAAGCGCGCCTGGCGCCAGGCCCAATAGCCGGCTACGTCTGCGCCCGGGTGCGGATGACCATCCGGCCGCCACGGCCGATCAGGGCCGCCAGTGCCTCAACCGGCACCGAGAACAGCGCGACCAGCGGGGTGGCGAGGGCGCTGGCGATCGCGTCGGCGAAGAACATGAAGCGGCTGCGCGCTCCGGCGGGGCGAAGGCGGCCGGCGAGAACCTCGGTGGCGAAGTTCGGGTGCAGCGTGATCCCATTCAGCACGGTCTGCCAGAACCACCTCTGATTCGAGCCCCACGGGGGGAAGGCCGGCCGCTGCGGCGGCAGTCCGTTCCGCTCCAGCAACAGCTCCAAGCCCCGCGGCGTGAGGAGCAGGCGGCCCTTCCACTCCGCCAGTGCGGCCCAGCCGTCGCCGCCGATCGCGGCCTGCCAGCTGGCCCGGTTGGGGACGATCAGAGTCCGTAGGTCGCCGTCCGTCGACACGGTGTACGCATCGAGCTCAGCCGCGAGATCAACCGGCGGTCCCTGCTCGATTCCCGAGCCGCAGTCCTCGCAGCGGTCAACGAGCCGCGCCTTCTCGCCCGTGGCGGGGTCGTCCGGATCCACCGGCGAGGCCAACCCGACGGTGGCCCCCGTCTCCGGATGAGGCACCCCGATCCAGGGATGCACGCGGGCACCACAGAGTGGACAGCGCACGGCGTCGTCGCGCTTGCGCGCCATCAATTGCCGGACGAGGCCAGCGCCTCGTGTGAACGGGCGGCCCGCAGCCTGCCGAGCCGACCGCCGCGCCGTTCGCGTCTGAGCGTCCGCATGTAGGGCATGAAGTCAACCTGGATCGTGTGGCGCTTCGAGGCCACGTAGCGCTTCGCCATTCGCCGGTCCTCGCGCTCGATCACGCGGCGCATGCGCGCGCGGTCGGGTAGGCCGGCCTTGCCCTCGAGCACGTCGGCGATCCACTCGGACTGAGCCTCGGCGATCGGCATGATCGCCCCGAGCGGCTGGACGAGGCCGATGAAATAGAGGCCGGGGAAGTCCGGATGGACGACCCGGCGGTAGAGCGGGATCCGGTTGTCCGGCGCGTCGAGCAGCGCCGGATCGAAGAACGGGAACGTGATCTTGTAGCCCGTGCAGTAGATGATGAGGTCGAGCTCCTCGGTGCTGTCGTCGTCGAATCGCACGGTGCGCCCGCCCGTGAACTCGGCGATGTTCGGCCTGACGACGATGTCGCCGTGACCGAGCCGCGGCAGGAGGTCGGAGGAGACCGTTGGGTGCGCCTCGACAAGCTTGTGGTCGGGCTCCGGCAACCCGTAGTCCGTCGGATACCCGGCCGCGGTCTTCAGCGTGCGCTTGTAGAAGGCGCGCACGAGCGGCAGCGGCAGCCGGGTGACGAGGTCGGAGGCAAGCTCGTCGGTGGGCTTCCCCTTCATGTACTTGGGGATGATCCACGCCCCGCGCCGCATCGCCAGGAATGTCGCATCCGCGGTTCGCGAGGCTTCGACCGCCAGGTCGGTCGCCGAGTTGCCGATGCCGAGCACCAGCACGCGCTTGCCTGGAAGGACGTCCGGCTCGCGGTAGTTATGGACGTGGATCTGCTCGCCGGCGAACGAATCCTGACCCGGGTAGGCAGGCTCGGGCCAGCGGGCGTCCCAATGGTGGCCGTTGGCGACCATCACGGATTCGTAGAGGCCGGATCCCTCCTCGCCGTTCTCGAGATCGCGCCAGCTGACGAGCCAGTCCGATCCCTCGGGCTCGACCCTCGTCACCTCGGTCCGGAACCGAATCTTCTCGCGGAATCCAAAATGGTCGACATAGGCGTCGAAGTAGCGGGCGATCCGGAAGTGGTCGGGGTAGTCGGGATAGTCCGCGGGCATCGGGAACGTGGCATAGGCCATCGCGTTGCGCGAGGTGTTGATGTGCAGCGAGCGATAGGCCGAGGACATGCCGTTGTCGTTTAAATAGCGCCAGTTGCCGCCGACGCCCGAGCCGACCTCGAAGCAGTCAAACGGGATCCCGCGCGCATTCAGGACCTGGCACGAGGCGATCCCGGACGAGCCGGCACCGATCACGCAGACACGGGTTTCGGAGACGCCTGTCACCGCGGCCGCAAGACTATTGAGGGCCCTGGCCTTCGGCATAGCTCTGCCGGCGGAACACGTCGTCCACGAGCGATTCGACGCGGTCGAGGAACAGCACGCCGTCCAGGTGGTCGAGCTCGTGTTGGACCGCCCGCGCTTCGAAGCCGGTGCATTCCACCGAGCCGCCCATGTGCTCGACCACGATCCGGGTCGCTCGGCGGACGTTCGCCGTCAGGTCGGGAAGGCTGAGGCAACCCTCCCGGGCCACATCGGAACCCCGGGCTTGAACGATCCGGGGGTTGGCCAGCACCAGCAGGCCATTCGAAGTCTCGGCCTTCGGGTGCTCTGACACATCGACCACAGCGACCCGCACGAGCGCACCGATCTGCGGTGCCGCGATCCCCGCGCAGCGATCGTAGGACCGCATGGTCGCGAGCAGCTCAGCTGCCACGCCGTCCACCTCGTCCGCCTGTGCGGGGACCGCGACCTGCTTGAGCACAGGGTCGGGATAGAGCAGGACCGGGTGCGCGGCCATCGCTTCCGGGCGCGCTCAGAGCGCGTCGGTGTCCAGTTCTCGCAACGAGACCTCGACGGCGCTCTCGGCGGCCGCTCCCTCCAGGGCGCCTTCGACGTCGGTCACGGTTGCGGCGCCGAGTGCGATCTCGAGCATCATCACGTAGACCGGGGAATCGGGCGTGCCCGCGAGCTTGGTCTTCAGATCGGTGATGTCGACGCCAAGGCCGGCCAGGGCGGCGCTGATCGAATGCACGATGCCCTTGCTGTCGGCGCCGTAGACGCTGACCACGTGGGAGGGGGCCGCCGGCTCCGCGCCGGCGACTACCGGCGCCACGGTCACCGCCTCCAGCCCGAGCTCGTCGCGGACGGCACCAAGTCGATCGGTGAGCTGCGCCGGCTCGACGCCCTCGGGAACGGCGACCAGGAGCATCACGGCGAACTGACCGCGGAGGATCGACATCTGCGAGTCCTCGATGTTGCCGTTCAGCTCGAGCAGGGCGCCGGAGACAGCGGCCACGATCCCGGGCCGGTCCTGGCCGATCGCGGTGACGGCGAACTCGGGCACGTGCCAAGGCTACACCCGCCCGGAGACTAGGATTCGCAGCTTCGTGAGCCGGCAGGCCATCATCGAGCGTGAGCGCCGCCTGCGGCCGTGGGTGGCCGTGGCGTGCGTCGTGCCGCTCGCCTTCTATGTCCTGGCGCTGTCGATCGAGTCCGGATCGGGGATCGAGATCAGCGGTCTGGCGACTGAGCGGCTGCGCTCGGTCGATGAGCACTCGAGCGCGCTGCTGTTCGCCACGATCGCCCGCAGCATCGGCTTCGCCGCGATCACGATTCCGCTGTTCTTCCTGTTCAGGGCCGTGCAGGCCCGGACGGAGCGCGTTCGCCCGATCCTGGTTGGATTGGTGGTGATCGGCCCGGTGCTGCTCGCGGTCCAGGGCCTGGTGGGCTTTGCGGCGGAGCGGGATGTCGCCAGCCAGTTCGTCGAGCAGTCACCGGGGGTCGGCGACATCTACTCGCTCGCCCAGAACCTCCGCGACGAGTCCGGCGCGCTGCAGACGGCAAGCGGGCTGTTCCTCCCGGCGATGTTGGCGCTGATCTTCTCGATGATCTACGTGCCGCTCTGGGCGGTCCGTACCGGGCTCCTCCCGCGGTTCTTCGGGACGCTCGGGATGGCGCTCGGCGCCTCGATCCTGTTCCTGCTGCAGATCGCGCTGCTCGCCATCCTGGGCTGGTTTGTCTACTTCGGGATCCTGCTCCTGGGTCGCGTGCCCGCCGGGCGTCCGCCCGCGTGGGACGCCGGCGAGGCGATTCCTTGGTTGCCTCCGGGCGAGGAGCCGGTCGTGGCGGCCGCCGACGGACCCGACGTGGTCGAGGGCGACGCGACCGAGATCCCCGGCGTCGACGAGAACCCGAACGCCGCCCGCCGCGAGCGCGCGAAGCGCCGCAAGCGCAAGCGTCGGCGATGAAAATCGCGGTCACTGGCGCCGCTGGCGATTTCGGGACCGCGATCCTGCGCCGCCTGGCCGCCGATGACCGGGTCCAGGAGATCGTTGCCTTGGACCTGCGCCCACCGCGGGTTGAGCACGACAAGCTGCGACCGGAAGTCTGCGACGTCCTTTCCGAGCGCGTCGCCGAGCTCGTCGCCGGGTGCGACGCCGTCATCCACCTGGCGTTCATCCTGATCCCGGCGCGCGACAAGGCGGCGTCGAGCCGGATCAACCAGGAGGGGTCGCGGAACGTGCTCGAGTCGTGCGCGGCCGGCGCCGTCAAGAGGTTGGTCCTGGCGTCGAGCATGTCGGCCTACGGATCGCCGGCAAAGGGGCAGTCGCCGATCGTGGAGGGGGAGGTCCCCGCCGACGATGACCGGCGCTTCTACTTCCGGGAGAAGGCGCAGGTCGAGCGGATGCTCGACGGATGGGAGGCGTCCCACCCGGACGCAGAGTTGGTGATCACCCGCCTGCAGCCCGGCTTCGTGTACGGACCGGACTTCTCCAACCCGGCCCTGGAGCTGATGGGCCGGTCGCTCGCGATCCTGCCCGACGACGGCGGGCGCACGCACCTGATCCACCAGGACGACCTCGCTCGCGCCTTCTGCGAGCCATGCTTCGCCGACCGCCCCGGCCAGTTCCTGATCGTCACCGACGAATCGATCGGCCAGGAGGACCTGGCTGAGTTGTCGGGTGGGCGGGTGGTCCGGCTGCCCGTCCGGCCGGTGGAGGTCGCGCTCGACGCCGCTCACGCGCTTCACCTCTCGCCGATCTCGTCGGACTGGGCTGTCTCAGGCGACCGCGAGGCGCGGCTCGGCCGGGCGCGCGACGAGCTGGGCTGGGAGCCGTCGATGTCCTCGCGGGAGTCGGCGCTGGTCCTGCTCGCCCAGAACGGCCGCCGGCTGAACTACGCCGACGGGCCCCCGCGCCACGAGGTCATCGAGCGGATGCTCGAGATCCCCACCGCCTGGCTGCTCGAGGCCACTCAGGTCCTGCCGGGCCTCCAGCGCTTCGACCTCGACGCGACCCTCGAGCGCCTCGAGCACGACTGGATCGAGCATCGCGGCGAGCGGATCCACGTGGAGGTGCATCAGGCAGCCGAGGCGGCCGCCACGGTCGTGTACGTCCACGGGCTGGGCGACCACGCCCGGCGCTCGACGCCGCTGGGCGGAGCGCTGGCTGATGCCGGCTTGAACGCGGTTCTGGTCGACCGCCGGGGCCACGGCATCTCCGAGGGGGTGCGCGGCGATGCGACGCTCGAGACCGACATGGCCGTCGCCGAGCTCGCCTTGGCCTACGCCCGGCGGAGGTTCGCCGGCCGGGTGGTCCTGATGGGCGACTCGCTCGGGGGCATCATGAGCTGGTACCTCGTGACCCACGAGCCCGACGCCGATGCGGTCGTTTGCCACTGCATCAACCACCCCGACGTGACGAACGACCCGAGCCTGCGCTGGAAGGTGCCGCTGACGCGGGCCCTTGGGAGGATCGCTCCGGCTCTGCGAATCCCAATCGACCAGATCGCCGACTACTCCCAGGTCGCGATCGAGCCGCTCACGGAGCGCTACTTCACCGAGCGCGCCGACAAGCTCTTCAACTTCTCGATCACGACGCGTGCCGCCGCCAGCTACACGCGCTTCACGCCGCGCATCCCGTGGGAGGAGGTCACAACACCGGTCCTGGTCACGATCGGCGACGAGGACCGGATGGTGAGCCGCAAGCACACGGAAGCGTGCCTGGAGCAGGCTCGCACCCCGCGCACCACGTTCCTGCCCCTTGCGGGGATGGGCCACCAGCTCTACCTCGACCACCTGGCCGACGCGCTGCCGCCGACGCTGGAGTGGATCGAACGGGTGCTGGCAGGCGAGCCGGTGGTGGCCTGATGGAGTCCGCCCAGGTGATCGCGCGTCGCTTCGAAGCCAAGGTGATCCTCTACGCCCTCGGGGGCATCCAGTTCCTCAACGGCCTCTGGATCACGATCTCGCCGCGCTCGTTCTACGAGGACTTCCCGCTCGGCCGTGGCTGGGTCGAGGCGCTGCCGGCCTACAACGAGCACCTGACACGCGACGTCGGCGGGCTGTTCCTCGCCACCGGGTTCATCCTGATCGTCGCCGCGATCCACCTCGAGCGCCGGCTCGTGCGGACCGCGCTGGTCTCCTACCTGCTGTTCTCGATCCCGCACACGATCTTCCACCTCTTCAACCTCGAGCCGTACGCGACCGGCGACGCGATCGCCAATGCGATCACGCTGGGGGCGACGGTGGCACTGCCGCTTTGGCTCTTGGCGGCGGTCTCCCGCACCCTCAGGACTGAGCCGCCGCCACCTGGTCCTTGAGCTGCTCGACCACGGAGGGGTCGCGCAGCGTGGTCACGTCGCCGAGCTCATTGCCCTGGGCGATGTCGCGGAGCAGCCGGCGCATGATCTTCCCGGAGCGGGTCTTCGGCAGGTCGTCGGCGAAGTGGATCGCCTTCGGCCGCGCGAGCTTGCCGATCTTCTCAGCAACGTGCCCGCGCAGCTCGGTCGCCATCTCGTCGCCGCCATGGACGCTCCCCTCGGGCGTCACGAACGCGACGATCGCCTGACCGGTGTCCTCGTCGGGCACCGCGATGACGGCCGCCTCGGCCACCTGCGAATGGGACACAAGTGCCGACTCGACCTCCATCGTCGAGAGGCGATGGCCGGAGACGTTGATCACGTCGTCGATCCGGCCGACGATCCAGAAGTACCCGTCCTCGTCGCGTCGCGCCGCGTCGCCCACGAGGTAGGTGTCGCGGCCGTAGCGGTCCCAGTAGGTCTCGATGAACCGGTCGTCCTCGCGGTAGAGGGTTCGCGCCATCCCTGGCCACGGTGTGGTCAGGACCAGAGTTCCACCGCCCTCTTCGATCTCGTTGCCCTCGGCGTCATAGATCGCAGCTTCGATCCCGGGCAGCGGCACGGTCGCCGATCCGGGCTTGGTCTCGGTCAGGCCCGGCAGCGGCGCGATCATGATCCCGCCGGTCTCGGTCTGCCACCAGGTGTCGACGATCGGGCAGCGCCCGCCGCCGATCTGCTCGTGGTACCAGAGCCAGGCGCGCGGGTTGATCGGCTCGCCGACCGAGCCCAGCAGTCGCAATGAGGAGAGGTCGTGCGCCTCGGGGTGCTCGACGCCCCACTTCATGCAGGCTCGGATCGCCGTCGGAGCCGTGTAGAAGATCGTGACGCCGTAGCGCTCAATGATCTCCCACCAGCGGTCCTCCTTCGGATAGTTCGGGGCGCCCTCGTAGATGACGGAGGTCGCACCGTTCGCGAGCGGTCCGTAGACGATGTACGAGTGGCCGGTGACCCAGCCGATGTCGGCTCCGCACCAGAACACGTCCTCGTCGTCCTTCAGGTCGAAGACAAGCTTGTGCGTGGCGCTGACCTGGGTCAGGTAGCCGCCGGTCGTGTGCAGGATCCCCTTCGGCTTGCCGGTCGAACCTGACGTGTAGAGGATGAAGAGCGGGTCCTCGGCGTCCATCGGCTCGACCGGGCACTCGGCGCCGGCGCTCGCCACGGCGTCGTGCCAGAAAACGTCCCGGCCTTCGGTCATCGGCGGGTTGGTCTCGCAGCGGTTAACCACCACCACATGCTCCATCCCAGGCAGTTGCTCGACGATCGCATCCACGTTGGCCTTCATCGCCAGCGGCTCGCCACGGCGCAGCGTCGCGTCGGCGGTGACCAGCAGCTTCGCGTCGGAGAACTCCATTCGCTCGCGCACCGACTCCGGCGAGAACCCGCCGAAGACCACGTTGTGGATCGCGCCGATCCGGGCGCACGCGAGCATCGCCGCGACCGCCTCGGGGACCATCGGCATGTAGATGCCGACGACGTCGCCCTTGCCGATGCCGAGGTCCTTGAGCGCATTCGCGAAGCGCTGGACCTGGTCGAGCAGCCACGCGTACGTGATCGCCTTGCGCCCGTCATCGCCCAGCTCGTCGGCGTTCTCCGCCTCCCAATGAAACGCGACCCGCTCGCCGCGGCCGGAGGCCACGTGTCGATCCAGGCAGTTGGCGGAGACATTCAGCTTGCCGCCCGCAAACCACTTGGCGTGAGGCGGGTCCGACCAGTCGAGCACCTCATCCCAGGGCTCGATCCAGTCGAGTTTCTCGGCCCAGCTCGCCCACCAGGTTTCAGGGTCTGCTGCCGCGCGCTCGTAGACGCCGGGATCGGACGCATTCGCCTGGGCCGCGAACTCGGGCGGCGGCGGGAAGGTCTGCTCGGTCTTCATCCGTACGTCGAGCTCGGACTCCGCAGCCATCAATCTCCTCCAGGTCGACTACCAACCGGCACAGATCCTATGGCTCATCTCTACCCTGTTCTGGGTGTTTGATACGAGCAGGGTGATTTCGCGGGCCAGCGCGCTGGCGGCCGCAGGAGCGGTTCTGACGGCCCTTGCCATACCGGCAGTGGCCGGCGCCGACGGCGTCGCCAGCCGCACCCTCGACCAGAGCTCGGCCGAGGTTCGGGACTACTGGACCGCCGAGCGCGTGGCTGGAGCGCGGCCGGCCTCCGATCTGCTGGCAGGCATTCCGGCTCCCAACGATCTCCTCGACGGCTTGCTCGGCGGTAGCACGCCAAGTCCACGAGCATCGGCTCACGCAGTCGGCGATGCCAGCGCAAGGCCGTTTCGCACGCACGGAAAGGTGCTCTTCACCCTCGCCGGCGACAACTATCAGTGCTCCGGCACCGTGATCAGGGCGAAGACGAAGCGCCTGGTGGTCACGGCCGGGCATTGTGTGCATGGCTTCGGCCAGTTCGCAACCAACTGGATGTTCATTCCGGGCAAGGACGGCGGGGTGGAGCCCTTCGGTAGCTGGGCGGCGCGACGGCTTGCGGCGCCGACGCAATGGCAGGCTTCTGAGGACATCCGCTACGACGTGGGCATGGCGACGATGCGTGCCCGCAACGGCACTCGTCTTCAGGAGCGAACCGGCGCCCGCCGGATCGCCTTCAACCAAGGCCGCGATCTGCACTTCGACGCGTTCGGTTACCCGGCCGAGCCACCGTTCTCAGGCACTCGGCTCTATCGCTGTGCGTCCAACGGCCAGGGAAAGGACTCCGGCCCGCCCCCCGAGCCAACTCGGATCGACTGCGACATGACCGGCGGCTCGAGCGGCGGCGGCTGGGTGATCAGCGGCGGCCGCGTCAACTCGGTCGTCTCATATGGATACGAGTGCGCGATCCTCGACCTGCTCTGCCAAGCGCTTGGCGGAAACCCCGAGGAAGGCAAGCTCTTCGGCCCCTACTTCGGGTCGGTGATCCAGGACCTCTACCGCGCCGAGCGCCGGCGGCGGCGCTAGCGGTTGACCGCGCTTTCGGGCGCTGTTAGATTCGCCGGGCTCAGTTAGCTCAGGGGGAGGAACGGATGCGGGAACGAGGTTACGCGGTCGGTATTGGTGTCGTCGCGTCGCTTTTGATCGCGGCGCCGAGCGCCACAGCGGCGCAGGTCGCCTCGCCGGACGCCGTGCCGAACGCGACCAAGGTCCGTGACTACTGGACGCCCGAGCGGATGCGCGAGGCCGAGCCGCTGGACCTCGCCCGCCCCGCACCCGACCTCGCCGATGCCGTCGACATCCGCGCGGCGGCCGGCGCCGGCAAGCCGCGGTCGGTGCGCGCCACGCCGTCCGACTATTCGGCGGTCACGATCGGCAACACTCGGGCAGAGGGCAACCGCACCCACGGCAAGATCTTCGGCACCTTCCCCGGTCTAGGCAACTTCGTCTGCTCGGGCACCGCGATCACGAGCCCGAACCGCAGCACCGTCTGGACCGCCGGGCACTGCATCTGGGACAGCGACATCAACAACTTCGCGACCAATCTCGTCTTCGTCCCCGGCTACATCGACGGCGCGCGGCCGTTCGGGAGCTGGGCGGCGGTTGACGCCTACGTCCCGAACAACTGGGTTGCGACCGATGGCACCGATTACCGCGACGACGTCGGCGCGCTTCGCACCGAGGTCAAGCTGCGGAGCAAAACGACGCGCGAGAAGCGCAGGTGCAACCGGCGTTTCGAGGACAAGCCCGCCAAGCGCCGTACGTGCAGGCGCAGGAAGGTGCGCGACAAGGTGGCTAAGCGGGTCGGCGCCCGCGGGATCGCGTTCAACCAGGACCCGAACGACTTCACCTACCGGGCCTTCGGCTACCCGGTGAACCCGGCGCCGCGTTTCGACGGCGAGCATCTGGAGCGCTGCACCTCCGGCTTCACCGGATCGGACGGCTCGAGACCGTACCCGCCGCCCGACCCGATCAGCATCTCCTGCGACATGCAGGGCGGAGCGAGCGGCGGCGGATGGGTGATCTCAGGCACGCGCGTGAACGGCAACGTCAGCTACGGATATCCACCGGATCCGTTCATCTTCTCCCCGTACTTCGACAGCTTCACGAAGGGCTTCTACGACGCCCTCAAGTCGCTGCCGTAGGCCTAGGCCGCCGCGGCCCGCTTGCGGTGGGCGCGGATCTCGCTGAGGATTCGCTCCAGGCGCGGCTCGGTCGACGAGTCGACGTGCTTCATAGCGGCGGCGACCGCCGGGTGGAAGGCCGCGATCCGCTCGTGCATCGCCTGGGCGACCGCCCGGTAGGTGGGATGCCCCTCGCGGCCTGAGCGCAGCTCGCAGAGGTGCATCGCTTCACGGGCGTTCATGTCAAGGACGTAGCGGATCCGGTAGCCGAGGCAGAGCGCATAGGGCGCCGCCTCGGCCAGGCCGGCGCCCTCGAGGCGGTCGAACTCGGCACGCGAGACCTCGAGGCCGTGCCGGTAGAGGTCGCCGGCGCCGGCCTCGTCGACCTCCTCGGGCACCCCGGCGCCGAGGTCCGGCCCGAGCCGCTGCCACTGGCAGGTCAGCATGCGGTGGCGCTGGAGGTCGCGGAAGCCGCCGTAATCGGAGACGATCTCGAAGCGGTAGCGCACGGCCTCCCAACCCCGGCCCGGGCGGTGGCGCCGGTTGGCTCGCTCGCCGGCGAGCTCGCCGATCAGCTCGGCCTGCTCGATCGGGTCGAGGCCGTCGACCCGGCCGCGGATCGCCGCTTCGCCGGCCCCAGCCGACTCATACAGCGAGGCAGCAAGCAGGTCCGCCTCGGTGCCGTCGACATGGACCAGCTCGACCGACGGGACGTCGGCCGGCTCGCGCCGGTCGAGGCCCAGGCGGGCCACCGCGCGCTCCGTGGTCTCGCGGCGCGAGCGCAGGTACTGGATCCACTCGCCGCCCCGCTCGGGGCGATCGACGCGCGCGACGAAGCTGGGGATCACCTGCTGGAGCTCGGCGAGGATCATCTCTCCGAAGGCGCGGGCTTCCGGAAGCGGTGACGCGAACAGCCGGAGCAGGAGCTGCTCGTAGGCCTGGCCCGAGGCGAAGATGCCGACGTGGCTGAGGGTCGAGGCCGGCAGGAGCCCTCGCATCAGGTCGAGGGCCTTGGCCCGGATCGAGCTGCGCCACGCTCGCTCGGGCTCCTCGCCCCGCGGCCAGCGCTCCTCGGCCCAGGCGAGCACCTGCTCGAGCCCGGCCGAATAGTCGTCGAAGATCGCGTCCATCGCCGTCGCGTACTCCGGCCCCAGGTCGGCGTCCGAGTAGTAGCGGTAGGCGCCCTGAGGCTCGATCGGCTGGTCGTAGGCGATGTAGCGGGTCGACTGCTCGAGGTACGCGGCCAGGCGTCCGCGCTGCAGGACCTTGGTGAGCACGTTCGAGACCCACTCACAGCCGAGATGCGCGCCGCCGACCTGGGCGATCGAGTCGTCGCCGAAGCCGATGAACACGCGCTCGTACAGTCCCGCCGCCCGCTCGCCCTCGGCGCCGTCGAACGGGCGGCCGGCGGCCGGGACCTCGTCGGCGAACTCGTCGAGGTAGAGCCGGCGCAGGGTTCCGCCCCAGCGCGAGTACCGCGCGAACAGCGCGCCCTTGACGGTCTCGGGCAGGTTGGTGAGCGCGAAGACGGGGCGGTCGAGGTTCGTGAAGTGGGGGGCGAGGAGGTCTCGCTCTGACACTGTGAAGGACTCGACCGGGTAGCGCACGGGGTCGATCATCCTAGTCAGGTGGGCGGCGGCACCCGGGTCCCCGATGGGGGCGTATCCGGGTCCAGGATCTACCAGAATCCGGGTATGGATGCACGGGTGCGCCTACAGGTGGAGGGCGATCGGACCGATGATGAAGTCGTGGGTGTCGTGCGCGCAAATCACCGTGCCTTCGGCGAACTGGACCCCGCGGAGATCCGGCGACTCGGCCGGCTGGCAGGGATCCTGATGATCGTCGGGGCATTCGTCTCGGTGCCCGCCGGCCTGGTGCTCGACCCGGCGCCGAAGGCCTACGAGCATCTGATCGCGCTCGGTTCTGCCCTGCTCGGCGTGGTCGCGCTGCTCGCCCCGTGGGAGCGGCTCTCGAGCAACTGGCTCCACGTCGGGATCGTGGTTGGAACGCTCGAGATCGCCGCGGGCGTTGCGGTCTTCAGCGACGACTACGCGTTCTTCTACGTCCTGGTTGCGATGTACGCGGCGTGGGTGATCCGCGACCGGGCCACTCTGTTCGCCTACATGGCGCTCTTCACGCTCGCTCTGGTCGCACCGCTCCTCTACACCCAGGGCGACCTGAGGGAGCAGACTCACCACATCCTGGTCACGCTCCCGGTGTTCGTGATCGCCGCCGCGATCGTGCTCTACCTGCGCGACACCCTCGAGCGGCGTGAGCGCGAATACCGAGGCTTCGCGTTCGAAGCGGTCACGCTGGCCGAGCGGATTCGAGGTCATCCCAACGGCGGTAGTGAGAACGGCGATCTCGAGGTCCGGCTCGTGCGCTTGGCGGCGGCCGAGCCCGGCGCTGCCTCGCGCGAAGACCGCTAGTCGCCTGTTCTGCTCGGCGGCGGGGCAGCCATCAGCTCGACCCGGTGGCCACCCGGTGCTGTCGCGACCGCCCTGGGCCGGCCCCAAAGCTCGCGGGCTTCCTGGACGTCGAAGCCGGCGCCCCGAACGCGTCTGACCGCGTCCGTGAAGTCGGGGGTCACGACCGCGGCGTGGCCGAGCACCGGCACGGTTGCCGCCGGCGTGTGGATCAGGTGAATCTGCGTTGCCTCGCGCTCGAACCAGCTGACGTACTCGGCGATCTCGGGCGGGGCCTCAACTTGCTGAAACCCAAGCGCCGACCAGAATTCGACGCTGCGAGCGGCCTCTGCGGGCGGGACCTCGAGTGAAACGTGGTGGAGCATGAGAGGACGGTGAGCCACGGATGAGAGTTGCTCTCATCCTTTCATCCATCGGCTCGCGGCTGCCCGGAACGGCTTTAGACTTGGCGTCAGGAGATACGGGGTAATGCTAGATCCCAAACTGGCCCGCGCGTACGGGACGCTCGCGGGCTTTGGTTTTGTCGGGGTGGCTGTTTTGACGCTGCCCAGCACGCGCCTGCTCGATCCGATGCCGGCGCCCGAGGCGTATCTCCTCACCCTGGTCGGGCTGGTGACCGGCCTGATCTGCCTGGCGGTGCCGTGGGACTGGTTCGATCCGCGCTGGCTGAATCTGGTCGGGGTGGCGGCGATCATCGAGGCCGCCGCGACGGTCGAGGTGTTCGGACAGCCGTACGTGGCGCTGTTCTTCCTGATCGCCGTGCTGGCCGCGTACGTCTCGCCGGACCGGCGCACGATGGGCCTCCATCTGGGCCTGACCTGCGTGGCGCTGTTCGCCCCAGTCTTCTACGGCCCGGAGAATGCGCGCAGCTCCCTGCACGTCGCCCTGGTCGTCACCCCGGTCCTGCTGCTCATCACCGCGCTGTTCGCGTACCTGAGGTTGAAGATGGTCCACGACCGGCGCGCCTATCACCGGTTCGCCGAGCAGACCCTGGTGCTGTCGTCGCAGATCGCCGGCCGTCAGGTCGGCCCCGTCCGGCTGCCGCCGCAGAGCGAGCCTGTGCCACGGCTCTCTCACGTCCGCCTACCCGTCCCCGCGCTTGCGGCCGTCGCCGCCGTGCTTGGCATTCCCCTGTTCGCAGGCGGCCTGGCCGCCGCGGGCGTGAAACTGCCCGACGTTGCCTACGATCCGTTTGAGCGCGTCGGCATCGAGCTCCCCAATCAGGAGGAGCCCGGCGCCGAGTCTCCGCGCATCCCCGCTCCTCAGGTCAAGTCGGCCCGCCCGGCCGAGGCTCGAGGCCGCGCCGGGGGAACGGACGACGAGACCGCGCCCAAGGCAGGCCGCAACGACGGGGACGGGGCACCCCTTGAAACGAGCGAAGGCACGGCGTCCACCGCAATCGCGCCGGCGACGGATGCGCCGGCCCCGGATCGGTCCGATCCGGGGCCGGCTCCGCAGCACCCGGAATCCCCAGCCGGGAGCCCCGCGGTGAAGCCGACGCCGATCCAGGACCTGCTCGACGAGGCGAAGCAGGGATTGCAGGGCCTGCTCGACCAGATTCGTGGCGCTGCCGGCGGGGGCTAGAGGCCGAGACTAGTTGAGACCCGCAGTGATCGATTCGCCGGCGCCGGCGACGAAGTCGACCAGCGGCGACGGGATGATGCCGAAGAAGACGGTCACGGCCGCGGCGGCGATCGTCAGCCCGATGATCACGGGGCAGCGGATGCCCCCGATGCGAGGAGCACCGGGGTCCGTGGCGGTCGCGAAGTCGGCGCCGACCGCTTCCGGCGAGCCACCCGCCATCGCCGGAAGCACCCGGTGACCGGCCTCGGGTGTTGGATCGGAGTGGTAGGCCGGACGCATCCACACGGCCGCGATCACCCGCAGGTAATAGGCGAGCGAGATCATCGTGCCGACGGCGATCATCACCGCGAGCCACGTGTAGTCGCCGTCGACGGCTCCCTCGATCAGGTAGAGCTTGCCGATGAACCCCGCGGTGCCCGGCAGCCCGGCGAGCGCCAGCATCGCGATCGTCAGCGGCCAGGCCAGCTCCGGGCGCTCGCGCCCGAGGCCCTGGACGGAGCGGATGTCGTCCCCGAAGCCGGTCTCGCGCTCGCGGATCGTGATCACCGCAAACGCCGCCAGGTTCATGAACGCATAGGCCGCGAGATAGAAGAAGAGCGCCTGGATTCCGACCTCGTTCGCGGCGACGATCCCGACCAGCATGTAGCCGGCCTGGGCGATCCCGGAGTAGCCCAGCAGCCGTTTCAGCGAGCTCTGGGTGAGCGCGCCAACGTTGCCGACCACGATCGAGACCGCGGCCAGTGCGGCGAGCGCCGGCTGCCAGTCGCCGACGGCGGGACCAAGCGCGATCTCGAAGAAGCGGGCCATCACGGCGAACGCGGCCGCCTTGGTGGCCACCGCCATGAACGCGGTGACCGGGGTGGGCGCGCCCTGATAGACGTCCGGCGTCCACTGGTGGAAGGGGGCGATTGAGAGCTTGAACGCCAGGCCGGTCGCGCACAGCGCGATCCCGATCAGGATCAGCTTGTCGTCCGCCACGTCGCCACCGAGGCCGTCCCGGATGCCGGCGAAGTCCGTCGACCCCGAGCCGCCGTAGATGAAGGCGAGCCCGTAGAGCAGGGTGGCCGAGCCGAGGGCGCCGATGATCAAGTACTTGAGGCCGGACTCGAGCGATTCCCGGCGGCGCAGCGCCGACCCGCAGAGCACGTACAGCGGGACCGAGAGCAGCTCGAGCCCGACGAAGAAGACGATCAGGTTCTGGGCCATCGCTAGGAGCGTCATGCCGAGCACCGAGGCGATCAAGAGCCCCTGGAACTCGCCATGGCCGCCGGGCCCCGGCGCGTCGTCGGCCGCCTCCTCGCGCCAGCTCAGCGGGATCACGAAGGCGGCACACGTGATCGCGATCAGGGTCGCGACGAGGCCGAGCTCATCCAGCCGGAGCGCGCCCGCAACCAGATCCTTGCTCTCACCGAACTGCCAGATCGCAAGGCCGGCGGCCGCGCCCAGCGTGGCCAAGCTGACGATCGAGACGAGACGCCGCTGCGCTCGGCCGACAAGGCCGGTCAGCAGCACCGCGCAGAGACCCGCCGTCAGGGCGATGATTGGCGCGAGGCCCGCGTAGTCGATGTCGGGGGCGGTGAAGGTCATCTGGCCACCGAGGCCTGGACCTCACCGTCGGCGGCCGATGCGACCGCGCCCACCTTGTCCTGAACGGAGGCCTCTCCGCGCTCCAGGACCTTGCCCGGGAACAGGGCCAGGATCAGGATTACCCCGACCAGCGGCACCAGGACAAGGCCGTCGCGCAGCTCCAGCTCGCGCGATGCCGCGCCGGAGGGCAGCCGGTTGTGCATCGCTCGCTGATACATCCGAAGCGCATAGAACGCGGCCAGAGCGATGCCCGCGGCGGCCACGACGGCGAACGCTGTCTTGACGTCGAACAGGCCGTTCAGGATGTAGAACTCGCCGATGAAGTTGGCCGAGCCCGGCATCGCCAGGGTTGCCAGTGTGACGATCAAAAACAGCGCCGCCAGGACCGGAGCGCGCATCGCCCCGCCGCCCATCTGTCTCAGGTCCTCGCTGCCGAAGCGTTCCGCGAGCAAGACGATGATCAGGAACAGAGGGACGACGACGATGGCGTGGTTCACCATCTGCAGGATCGCGCCGTTGGCGCCGTCGGCGGTCAGCGAGAAGACGCCCAGCGTGATGAAGCCCAGCTGCGCGATCGACGAGTAGCCCGCGATCAGGCGGACGTTCGTCTGGGTGAACGCCATCGCCGAGCCGTAGAGGATCGAGGCGGTCGCGATCACCAGGATCAGCTCCTGGAACTGGATCGTCGCCTCCGGGAAGATCGGGAGCGCGACGCGCAGGAAGCCGTACGCCGCCACCTTCGAGAGGACGCCGGAGAGCAGCGCCAGCACCGGCGGCGGCGCAGCGAGATAGGCGTCCGGCATCCAGCCGTGCAGCGGGAACGCCGGCATCTTCACCAGGAACGCCGCCGCGAAGAAGCAGAAGATCCAGTCCTGGCTGCCGTCCGGCAGGACGTTGGCTCGCAGGTCGGCCATCGCGAACGAAAGCTCGCCGGTCTCGTTGGCCGTCAGGATCGCCGTCGCGATCGCGGCGACGAGCATCAGCAGCGATCCAACGAGCGTGTAGACCATCATCTTGATCGTCGCCCGCACCCGGTCGCCCGTGCCGTAGGAGCCGATCAAAAAGAAGAACGGCAGCAGCATCAGGTCGAAGAACAGGACGAACAGCAACAGGTCCTGGGCCAAGAAGGCGCCGAGCGTCGCGAACTCCGCGAGCCCGAGCATCAGGAAGTAGTTCTTGGGCCGGTCCGGCGCGCGGAACGCGGACCAAACAAACGCAGCCGCCCACAGCAGCGCGGTCATCACCACCAGGAACAGGCTGATGCCGTCCACCCCGAGCTGGTAGCGCACGCCGAGCTCCGCGATCCAGCTCTCGTCGATGACGAACTGGAGCCCGGGGATCTCCGAGTCGAAGTCGGCGACCAGCACCACGGCCAGCACCAGCGTGATCAGCGAGCCCGCGACCGACAGCGGCGCCGCGGCAACGCGCGGAGCGATCGCGACGATCACGCATACCGCGAGCGGCAGCCAGAGCAGGACGCTCAGCATCGTGCGGCCCTCACGAGCTAACCACCAGGAAATAGAGGGCGAGGGCCGCGAATCCGCCCAGGACGAGCAGCGCGTAGGCGCGCACGAAGCCCGACTGCGCACTCCGCACGAGCAGCCCGATCTCGCGCACCGCGCCGACCGTCCCCCCGACGATCCCCTGCACGACAACCCGCTCGACCACGTCGTTCGCGAACCGGCCGGCCGCGATCACGGGCCGGTAGACCAGCGCGTCGATCAGCTCGTCGAAGTACCACTTGTTGACGAGGAAGTCGTGGATGCCCTGGAACCGCGCCCGCAGGCGGGCGGTCGTACCGGGCCGCGCGACGTAGCAGAAGTAGGCGAGCAAGATCCCGGCGATCGCAACCAATGCGCCGCCGCCGAGCCCGATGTAGGCGGAGCTGTCGGAGGGGTGGATGTGGAACAGGGCTGAGTCCTCGAACGAGCCTTCGAGGAAGTGCTCCATTCCGGCCGTGACGCCTGGGATCTGAAGGATCCCGGCGATGATTGCGAGCACTCCGAGGACGCCCATCGCTATCCGCATCGGCAGCTCCCGCTCCGCGATGTGGTGTTCGGGCCCGGGGAAGCCGACCTCGGTGTCCTCCGCCTCGCCGGTCGCCGGGTTCTCGGGCTCGGCGTGCGCGAGGTGTCCTGCCTCCAGTTCTCGGGCCTCTTCGCAGGGCTCGCCGTAGACGACGCGGAAGCCGATCCTGAACGCGTAGAAGGCGGTCAAGAAGGCCGCGACGTAGCCGCCGATCGCGAAGATCCAATACATCCCGCCGCGCTCCGCCGCGAAGACCAGGATCTCGTCCTTGGAGAAGAAGCCGGACATGCCCGGAAAGCCGGCCAGCGCCAGGGCACCGATGATCAGGAGCAGCGAGGTGAACGGCATCGCCCGCCGGAAGCCGGAAATCCGGTCGATGTCCTGGCGGGCCGCCATCGCGCCGATGATCGAGCCGGCCGCCATGAACAGCAGCGCCTTGTAGAACGCGTGCGTCATCAGGTGGAAGATCCCGGCGGTGTACGCGCCGATCGAGACGGCCACGACCATGTAGCCGATCTGGCTCATCGTCGAGTAGGCGATGATCCGCTTCAGATCGGTGACAACGAGGGCGATCGTGGCCGCGATCAGCAGCGTGGCGAGGCCGATGAAGGCGGCGATGTCCGCGGCCGTCGGAGCCAGTTCGAACAGCGGGAACATGCGGGCGATCAGGTACACGCCGGCGGTCACCATCGTCGCCGCGTGGATCAGCGCCGAGACCGGCGTGGGGCCCTCCATCGCGTCCGGCAGCCAGGTGTGAAGCGGGACCTGAGCCGACTTGGCGAACGCGCCGACGAGGAGCAGCAGGCAGATCGCGACGACGGTCCCGTCGTTGGGCGCGAAGTGCTCGCCGGAGGCCTCGAAGACCTCGAGGTAGGAGAAGGTCCCGAGCTCGCGGAAGATCAGGAAGGCGGCTAGGACCAGGCCGACGTCGCCGATCACGTTGATCACGAACGCCTTCATCCCGGCCGCAGTCGCGGTTCCGCGCCGATACCAGAACGAGATCAGGGCATAGGACGCGAAGCCGACGAACGCCCAGCCCACCACCAGCAGCACGAAGTTGCCGGCCAGCACCAGGAGCAGCATCGAGAAGACGAAGAAGTTGAGGTAGCTGAAGAAGCGGTTGTAGCCGCGGTCGGAGCCCAGATAGGCCACCGAGTAGAGGTGGATCAGCATCGAGACCCCGGACACGATGAGGCACATGACCACAGCCAGCGGGTCGACCAGGACGCCGATGTCGATGTCGAGCCCGACCGCGCTCGCGTAGTCGTAGAGCACCGAGGTGACCTGGCGATCGTCGGTCGGCCGATCGAGCAGCGCGACGAACGCGCCGATCGAGCTGAGGAACGCCGCCGCGATCGCGGCGGTGCCGATCCAGCCGGCGCTGCGGCCCGGCAACCGTCGCCAACCCAGCGCGATCACGATCGAACCCAGCAGCGGGAACAGCAGGATCAGCCAGGCGAAATCGGTGGCGCTCACGGGTTCATCCCCGCAGGCCCCGCATCTCGTCCACGTTCAGGGGCAGTCGGCGGCGGAACATCGCGATGATCAGGCCGAGGCCGACCACCACCTCACAGGCGGCGACGACCATCACGACCAGGGCGAACACGTGCCCGTCCTGGTTGCCGAGCGAGCGCGAGAACGCCAGCAGCGCCAAATTGCCCGCGTTCAGCATCAACTCCAGGCACAGCAGGATCACCAACGGGCTGCGGCGCAGGAGCACGCCGGCAGCGCCGACGGCGAACAGCAGCGCGCTCAGGACCAGGTACCACTCAAGCGCCACTTAGCTGGGTTCCTCCGCGACGACGATCGGCGGCTCCTGCTTCCTGCGGGCCGCGAGCACCACGGCACCGACCGCTGCGATCAGCAGCAGGAGCGATGCCGCTTCGAAAGCGATCAGGAAGCGCTCCAGCATCAGTTCGCCGATCTGCGCGGGTGACCCGAAGCCCTCGGGGATCGTCGGGCCCTCACTGCCCAGGGTCTTGAGGCCGGTGCCCAGGATCGCGATCGAGAGCTCGATGAACAGCGCCGCCGCCAGCAGCGGAGCGAGGAAGCGCTGGCCCGCGATCGGCTCCCAGATCGGCTCCTCGACGCCGCCGACGTAGGCGGCGACGAACACGTAGAGGACCATGACCGCGCCCGCGTAGACCACGACCTGCGCCGCCGCGATGAACTCGGCGTGGAGCAGGAGGAAGAGCCCGGCGAGCGAGACCAGATGCACGACCAGGGCGAGCACGCTGAAGAACGGATTGCGCAGCGCGATCACGGCGATCGCGCCGCCCAGAGCGCCGATCGCACCCGCGAAGAAGGCCACCTCCTCCATCCCGGCGCATCCTATTCGCGGAATGCGATCACTCGCGCGTGGCGGAGAGTGCCGCGGAGATTGCCGCCGCCGCTAGAAGCTGGAGCTAGAGCGACGGCTGCCCGGCTTCGGCGCTACGTCGCCAGCGATTCGATCGCGTCAGCCACGATCTCCGGGCATTCGATCTGCGGGCAGTGCCCGCAGCCGGGGATCATCTCGATCTGGGCGTCGGGGAGGAGCTCCGCGAAGCGCTCGGCGCCGGCGGGCGGGCAGAGGCGGTCGCGCTCGCCCCAGAGCGCCAGCACCGGGACGGTGATCCTCTCCGGGTCGAACGGGTCGGCCAGCTCCGGCCGCAGGCGCTTCGCGTAGTCGATTCGCTCGCGGATCACCGAGCGCTCGACCGTGAACCGCGTGAAGCGATCGACCACCGACCGGTCGATCGCGGCCGGGTCACCGAATGCCAGCGCGCGGTAGATCCGGCCGGCGACCGAGCGGACAACGCCCTCGGGCACCGGCGCGGGCATCCCGATCAGCTGGGAGACGGCGGGGATCCGGTCGACGGTGAAGAACAGCGGCGCCATCTGGATCCCGGCCGGGCCGATCGGGACGACGCCGGCGATCGGCAGCTCGCCGTGCTGGGCCAGGCGCAGCGCCACCCAGCCGCCGAGCGAGTTGCCGGCCACGACCACCGGGCCACCGGTCTGTTCGGCGGCGCGCAGGACCATCCGCGCGCCGACATCGACGAGCTGGTCGAGGACGCTGCCGCCGTTGAGCGGCGGCGCGACGCCAAAGCCCGGCTGGTCGTAGGCGATCGCCGGCAGCTGCTGATCGGCCAGCAAGTCGAGGACCTCGAGCCAGGTGTCGCCGTTGTCCATCCAGCCGTGGAGCAGCACGGCGCCGGTGCCCTTGCCCTTCGACCAGATCGCCCGGGTCTCGATCCCGCCCACCGTGACCCGGCCGCGGCCGAGCCGGTTGATCGGGTCGGCGGGCGGCGTCTCGCGGCGTGGACCGTCGCGGTCTCCCAGGCGGATCGCAGGGCTCATGCCCGGGAGAGCATGCCCGCTTTTCGCGGCTCGTGCGCGGCTTGGCCCTCGGGGTCGTCCGGCGGCGGCTCGACCACGGTGCGCAGGAACCGCTCGATCCCCTCGACCACTCGGGCCGTGCGCAACGAGGGGAACAGGTCAAAGGCGTGCTCGGCGCCGGGCAGCTCGACGTAGAGCGCCACGTTGTCTGACACCGTCTCGAGCCGCTTGGCGAAGGCGCGCGCGTCGTCCACGGGAACCAGCGTGTCACGCTCGCCGTGGAAGATCAGGAACGGGGGTGCACCGGCGTGGACCCGATGCGTGGGGGAGACCACCCTGAAAGCGTCGGGGTCGTTCGCGCGACGGCGCTTGATCACGATCTCTTCGAGGAGCCAGCTGCGCAGCCCCTCGTAGTAGACGGCGTCCTCGTCGAGCATGTCGTAGATCCCGTAGAAAGGGACCGCCGCGGCGACCGAGGTGTCGGCATTCTCGAACCCCGGTTGCAGCGAACGGTCATCCGCGGTCAGGGCGGCCAGGGCACAGAGGTGCCCGCCCGCCGAGCCGCCTGTCAGGCAGATTCGCTCCGGATCGACGCCGAGGTCCTCAGCCTTCTCCCGCACCCAGGCGATCGCGCGCTTGACGTCGATCACGTGGTCCGGAAGCGTGGCGCGCGGGCTCAACCGGTAATCGACGTTGAAGCCGATCCAGCCGTTCGACGCCATGTGGTTCAGCAGGGGGATCCCCTGCTCGAGCCGACTGCCCGCGATCCAGCCGCCGCCGTGGACCTGGATCACGGCGGGGCGGGGGCGCGGGTCGAGCGTCGCGTCGCGCGGGCTGTAGACGTCGAGGCGCAGGCGCAGGCGGTCCTCGGAGTGGAAAACCACGCCGCGTCGCTTCCGGACCCCGCGCGGTAGCAGCATCAGCGCCGGGAGGACCAGGTGGCTGCGCGGGAAGCGGCTCGCCGCCGGCTCGCCCGGGACCTCCTCGAGCTCGCGCTCGACGACGCCGGCGCTGCGGAAGCTGTCCCACGCCAGGCGCAGCAGGAGGGCCAGATCGGCTAGCAGGAGGGCCAGGACCACGACGCCGAGCGTGCTGCCGGTTCCACCGAGCGCCACCAGCCCGGCGATCGCAAGGGCGGCCAGCAGCGCGAACTGGAACGCGAACTCGCGCGCGAACAGGGCGCAGCTCCAGCGCGCCACCTTCCACAGCAACTCGCCCGGCGGGTTCAGACGCCAGAGCCGGACGAGCAGCCGCAGCTGCCCACGAATCATCGGTGTTCCCGTGAGCGACTCTGTCGCGAAAGCAAGTTTGCCACCCTGGTGAGGGAGGGGTTAGAGCCCGTAGGTCTTCGAGATGATCTCGCGCTGGATCTCGGAGGTGCCGCCGTAGATCGTCGAGACGAGCGTGGTACGCACGTGGCGCTCCATGTCGTACTCGGAGGCGTAGCCGTAGCCGCCCATCATCTGCATGCCTTCGAGCGCGATCTTCTTCGCGGTCTCGGTGACCTTGAGCTTCGCCATCGAGGCCTCGCGCGGCAGCATCCGGTTCGGATCCGAGTCCACTTTGCGGGCGACGTCGTAGACCAGCAGCCGGCAGCACTCGAGCTCGGTCGCCAGGTCCGCGAGGCGGTGCTTGATCGTCTGGAACGAGCCGATCGGGCGGTCGAACTGCTTGCGCTCCTTGACGTAGGCGAGGACGTCGTCGAACGCGCGCTGACCGACGCCCAGCATCATCGCGCCAAGGATCAGACGCTCGACGTTCAGCCCGGCCATGAGCTGCGTCCACGCCTGGCCGTCCTGGCCGAGCACGCGCTCGGCCGAGATCCGGCAGTCGGTGAAGAACAGGTCGTTCACCTCGCGCCCGCCCATCGTCTCGATCGGCCGGATCTCCAGTCCGTCGGCCTCGGTTGGGACCGAGATCATCGTCAACCCCTCGTGCTTCGAGCCGGTCCGGTCCGAGCGCGCGATCAGCAGGATGTTGGTGGCGTTGTGGGCGCCGGAGATCCAGGTCTTTTGGCCATTGATCACGTACTCGCCGTTGTCTCGCTCGGCCTTGCAGGAGAGGTTGCCGACATCGGAGCCCGCCTCCGGCTCCGACATCGCGATCGCCTCGACGTTGCCGCCGGCAATCCCGGACAAGATCTCCTGCTTTTGCTCGTCGGTGCCGAACCGGTCGTAGGCACCGGCGACGATCGAGCTGATCCCGAACTCGCCCGCCGGGATCTGCCCGCGTGAGATCTCCTCGAGCAGCAGGCAGAGGTCGACCATGCCGCCGCCGGAGCCGCCGTACTCCTCGGGGATCGCGACGCCGAGCCAGCCGAGCTCGGCGAGCTTCGCGTAGATCTCCATATTCTGCGCGTCCGTATAGCCGTTGGTCAGCTTCTCGCGCTGCTCCTGGGTCCCGCATTCGCGGGAGGCGAAGTCACGGATCGCCTCGCGGAACGCGAGCTGCTCGTCTGAGAATGCCTCGGCGGATGCCGGCGCTGCCGTGGCCGTGGTCATGCGCTGGCGGGCTTGTAAACGGATACGACGGCCGCGCCGCCGAGGCCGATGTTGTGCTGGAGGGCGACCTTGGCGCCGTCGACCTGGCGCTGGTCCGCCGTGCCGCGAAGCTGCCAGGTCAGCTCGGAGCACTGCGCGAGGCCGGTCGCCCCGAGCGGGTGTCCCTTCGAGATCAGGCCACCCGACGGGTTGACCACCGGGCCTGAGCCGCCGAACGTCGTCGCCTCGGCGTCGACCAGCTTGTGGCCCTCGCCTTCGGCAGCGAAGCCCAGCGCCTCGTAGGTGATCAGCTCGTTCGCCGAGAAGCAGTCGTGGAGCTCGCAGACGTCAACGTCGGACGCCGAGACTTCGGCCTCCTCGTACGCCTGGTTCGCCGCCTCCTTCGACATGTCGAAGCCGACCAGCTTGATGCAGTCGGTCTCGTCGTCGAAGGTCGAGGAGAGGTCGGTGACCATCGCCTGACCGGCGATCTCGATTGCCTGGTCCCAGAGACCGTGCTCGTCCACGTAGCTCTCCGACGCGACGATCGCGCAGGCGGCGCCGTCCGAGGTCGGCGAGCACTGCAGCTTCGTCAGCGGCTCGTGGATCATCCGCGCGTCCTTGATCTCTTCGAGCGAGTACTCGTCCTGGAACTGCGCGTACGGGTTGTTGACCGAGTGCTTGTGGTTCTTCCAGCCGATCCACGCGTAGTGGTCGGGGGTCGACCCGTACTTCTCCATGTGGTCGCGGCCCGCGTTGCCAAACATCTGCGGCGCGAACGGCGATTCCTCGGGCGAGCGGATCTCGAACATGCGCATCATGTGCTTGTCGAGCGCCGGGGTGCGGTCCGTGTACTTCATGCCCAGCGAGCCCTTCTCCATCTTCTCGAACCCGACCGCGAGGGCGCAATCGGCGCTGCCGCCCTTCACGGCCTGGCGCGCCAGAAACAGCGCCGAGGAGCCGGTCGAGCAGTTGTTGTTGACGTTGATGACCGGGATCCCGGTCAGGCCGAGCTGGTAGACGGCGCGCTGCCCGTAGGTCGAGTCGCCGTAGCAGTAGCCCGCGTAGGCCTGCTCGACGTCGTCGTAGGAGATGCCCGCGTCGCCGAGGGCCTTCTCGCCGGCCTCGGTCGCCCACTCGGGGTAGTCGCCCTCCTTCGTCCCGGGCTTGTCGAACTTCGTCATGCCGACGCCGATCACGAAGGTGCGGTTGCCGTTCTTGCTCATCGGATTTGTGATGCCTTTCGGTTGAAGTGGTCCGCCAAAGATACAGAACAACCGTTCGGTTTGTTACGCTCGCGCCATGACTACCGAAACCGCACCCACGTTCAAGGCCGACGCGATCGGAACCCCTGGCGACCCCGTCAAGTTCACGGTCGAACGCGAGCGGATTGCCGCCTACGCCGCCGCCACCAACGACGGAATCGCGCAGCACGCCGCCGGCGGCATCGCGCCCCCGGTCTTCTCGATCGTCCCGGCATTCCAGTCGGCAGGGATGGCCAGCCTGCAGGTGATTCCCGGCGAGCTGCTCGGCGCGATCCTCCACGGTGAGCAGGACTTTCACTTCCACAAGCCGATCGAACCGGGCATGGAGCTGGAGACGATCTCGAGCCCGATCGGCATGCGCCAGCGCTCTTCGGGCGTGACCGTCGCGGTGCGGGCGGAGACGCGGGACGGCGACGGCGACCTGGTCACGGAGCAGTACATGACCTCATTCGTGCGCGGCGCCCAGGGCGTCGAGGACGCCGGCGAGGTCGCTCCCGAGCACGGCTTCGACGATTCGCTGCGCGAGCGCGCCCCTGACGCCGAGGTCGTCCAGGCCTATGACGACGATCAGACGTTCCGCTACGCGGAGGCGTCGGGCGACCCGATGCAGATCCACCTCGACGAGGAGTTCGCCAAGTCGGTCGGACTGCCCGGGATCATCATCCACGGGCTCTGCTCGATGGCGTTCACCTCGGTCGCCGTGATTGAGAGCTTCACGCCGGAGGACCCGAGCCGCCTGCGCCGGCTGGCGGTGCGGTTCGCGAGCATCGCCCTGCCCGAGCAGACGATCACGACCAGGATCTGGTCCGCGGGCGAGCGCGAGGGACGCGATTGCTACGCGTACGAGACGACTTCCGACGCGGACGCGATCGTGATCAAGGACGGCTGGGCGGAGATTGCCTGACGTCGACCAACGGACTGGCGGCGGGCGCCGGACGCAGTCCGAGCGCCGGGCCGAGACGCGCGGCCGCCTGCTCGACGCGACGATCGAGAGCCTGATCGAGGTCGGCTACGCCGGGACCACGATCCGCGCTGTGACGGAGCGCGCGGGGGTTTCCCAGGGCGCGCAGTCGCACCACTTCCCGCACCGGGTGGATCTCGTCGCAAGCGCCTTCGAGCACCTGGCCGAGCAGCGAAGCGCCCGCTACGCCGACCAGGCGCGGGAGCTCAAGGGCGACCGGGCGACTCGCATGCGAGCGCTGCTCGACATGCTCTGGGAGGACTTCTCGAGCCCGCTCTTCACGGTCGCGGCGAAGCTCTGGGTCGCGAGCGCCGACGACGACGAGCTCCGCGAGCGCCTGATCCCGGTCGAGCGCAAGATCAACTCGCGGATGGCAGAGATCGCGCGCGAGGTAGCGGGGGACCTCGGCGGCGAGTCGGGGTTCGACCGCAAGCTCGCGGTTGCGATGAACACGATCGCCGGCCTGGCACTGGTGCGCGAGTTCGACCCCTCGGGCCGCGCCAGCCGCGGCAAGCAGTGGCCGTACCACCGCGAGGCGCTCGAGCGGATGCTCAACGGCTCGGCGTAAAGCCGGTCAGACTCACGCGACGAACGAGGCGTAGTGGAGGAGGCCGCCGAGCGGTCGGCGAAGGCCGGCGAGGAGATGTCCGACGACATCAGGTGGATCCGCAGCTACGTCCTCGAAGAGGGCGGCAGCACGGTCGGGACGTCTGCATCTACCAGGCGACCGGCGAGGAAACGATTCGCAAGCACGGCGACCTGGCCCGACTGCCGGTGGACGAGGTGATCCCGATCGCGGACACCGTCATCGTCCGACCGGACCCGGAGCCGGCCGCCGCGTAGCCAGCTGCAGGTAGCGAGTCCCTACCCGCGAACGACGGATTGCCGGACACTGTGTCCGGTTTCCCGTCGTTCGGTGCTGAGCGCTACTCGCCGTCGGTCCGCAGCGGGGTGCGCTCGACGGACTCGGCAAGCAGCATCTCCTTGGTGAAGATCAGGTCGCCGCGGTTGTAGTCGGCCATCTCGTAGTCGTGGCCCATCGTGATCGCGTCGAACGGGCAGGCGACCTCGCAGTAGCCGCAGAAGATGCAGCGCGCGAGGTTGATCTCGTAGACCGACGCGTAGCGCTCGCCCGCGGAGACCCGGTCATCCGGGTCGTTCTCGGCCGCGACAACCCGGATGCAGTCCGCCGGGCAGGCGGCCGCGCAGAGCGAGCAGCCGACGCACTTCTCGAGTCCGGTGTCCTCGAAGCGGTGCAGCTTGTGGCGGCCGCGGAAGCGGGGGTAGACGGCCGTCTTCTGCTCCGGGTACTGGACGGTTACCGGGCCCTCGATCATCCGGGCCATGGTCGTCTTCAGCCCGCGCAGGGTCTCACCGAACACGCGGTAGGCGCCCTTGGCGCCCCCAGGGTCCGGCCCGCGCTGGACCTGGACGATTGAGTCGTCCTTGAGGTAGGGAAACTCCTCGGACATCAAAGAACCGTAACCAGTATCGCGGTAACCAGGACGTTGAACGTCGCCAGCGGCAGCATGATCTTCCAGCCCAGGCTCATCAGCTGGTCGTAGCGGACGCGCGGGAGCGTCGCCCGGATCCACATGAACACGAACATCAGCGCCAAGATCTTGACCAGCATCCAGATCGGGTCGAGGAAGCCGGGGCCGGGGCCCATCCAGCCGCCGAGGAAGAAGGTGGCCGCGATGCCCGAGATCACAAACATCTCGATGTACTCGGCCATCATGAACGAGCCAAAGCGCATGCCGCCGTACTCGGTCTGGTAGCCGGCGACCAGCTCGGCGTCGGCCTCAGGTAGGTCGAACGGCGCCCGGCTGGTCTCCGCGAAGCCGGCGACCATGAAGCAGAGGAAGCCGAGGAACTGGGGCACGATGTACCAGACGTCTCCCTGCGCGTGGACGATCTCGGTCAGCGAGAGCGAGCCGGCCATCATCACGGCGCCGAGCAGGGCCAGACCCATCGAGATCTCGTATGAGATCAGCTGTGCGGCCGAGCGCATCGCCCCTAGGAACGAGTACTTGGAGCCCGATGCCCAGCCGCCGAGCAACAGGCCGTAGAACGAGATCGAGCCGAACGCGAAGAAGTAGAGGACGCCGATCGAGACGTCGATCCCGTAGAAGCCGACATCCCCGGACCCCACCTCCTGCGTGTCCCCCCAGGGCAGGATCGCCAGCGTCGCGACGCCGCTGAAGACCACGATCGCGGGCGCCGCCGCCCACAGGAACCCGGTTGCATTCGCCGGCTTGTAGGGCTCCTTGCCGACCAGCTTGATCGCGTCGGCCACCGGCTGCAGCAGGCCGAACGGGCCGATCCGGTTGGGGCCGTAGCGTGCCTGGAAGCGGCCCAGGACCTTGCGCTCGACGACGGTCAGGACCGGGACGATCGCGAACACCAGCGCGAAGATGATCACCGACTTGACGAGCAGGACCCAGGTGGCCTCGGCGAAGCCGACGTCGGACAAGATCACTGGCCGGCCACCTCCTCGGCTTCGTCTCCGGGGGCGGCCGGGTCGACGGCTATCCGCTCGATCTCGACGGTCTCCGCGCCCGCGAGGAGGTTGGCGCCCTGCTCGGCCAGGCCCTCGATCAGAAACCCGGCGCCGGGACGGATGCGCTCGCGCACCGCCACGCGCGCTTTGACGCTGTGGCCGTTGGAGCGCACCTGAACCTCGTCACCCTGCGCGACACCGAGCCGCTCCGAGTCGGCGAGCGATAGCTCCAGGGTCTGGCCCGGCATCAGGAACCGGAGCGCCGGCGACCGTTCGGTGACCTCCGCGGCCCAGAGGTCGCGGTAGGTCCCGAGCCGAAGCCCCTCCACGTCCCCGCCGAGCGTCGACTTAGTTGCCTCAGGCGCAACTAACTCGTCGTTCGGGCCAATGGGGGCCGCGTCCGCCGCCTCGCGCTGCTGCCACCGCACGCCGCCGCCGCCGATCTCCTCATGGGTGAGGCCTGCGTAGAACGGGACGTCGGCCGCGATCGCGGCCAGCGCCTCGGGCGCCGAGTCGATGCCCGTCTCATGGCCGAGGCGGGCCGCCAGCTCGGCCAGCCACTGCCAGCCGTGGCGCGTGTCGCCGGGATGCGGGACGCTTGGGCGCAGGCGCTGCACGCGGCCGTCCGGATGAGTGACCGTGCCCTCCTTCTCGGCGTGCGTCTCGCCCGGGAAGAACACGTCGGCGTGGCCCCCGGACGCGTTGCCGAAAACCCCGACCTCGCAGATGAAGTCGGCCGCGGCAAGCGCTTCCTTCCAGCCATCCGGGTCCGGCAGGTTGCGCAGCGGATCGACGTCCCAGAGGATCAGCGCGTCGATCTCGCCGGCGATCAATGCGTGCTTGATCTCCTCGGCGTTGCCTCCCGCCTCGGTCTCGGCGAAGCCGGGGCCGGCGGTGGGCAGGCAGCCGACCTCGCGCAGGCCACGGGCGTTCGGCGACTCGGGAACCTCCAGGAACCCCGCGCCGTCGTCCGAGAGGCGCAGCGCCGTGGCACACGCCAGCAGGCGGTTGAGGGCGCGTTCGCCGTCCGGGCCATGGCCAAGGCGCTCGCCGTAGACGACCACGGTCGAACCGGCGCGCAGCTCAGCCGCCACCCGCTCAACCTCACGGCCCGTCGGCGCCTCCGCTTCGCGTCCGGGGCCGCCGGGGTTCGAGGCAGTGCGGTCGCTGCCGAGCTCAGCCGCCAGCTCGTCGAGAAACGCCGCTCCGCCCCCCGGTGCGTAGCGCACGGTTTCCTCGGCGCCTCCATCGAGCGCGGTCGGCCGCTCGGACGCGACGACGACCCGGGCGTTCGTGCGGCGCATGATCTTGCGCAGGCGCAGGTCGAGGATCGGCATCGAGTGCAGGGGGTCGCAGCCGACGACCAGGATCGAATCGGCCCGGTCGAGATCTTCCATCGCCGCGCCGAACGCCGGCCCGGAGAGCGCCCGTGCCGTGTCGCGTTCGAGTGTGGCGCCGGCTCGCGAGTCGACGTGCGGCGCGCCCAGCGCCTGCCGCGCGATCCGCTGCAGCAGGTAGCCCTCCTCGTTCGAGGCCTGGCCGCCGACCAGCACCGCGGTCTTAGGCCCCGCAGCCTGGAGGCCGGCCGCGGTCTTGGCCAGGGCGTCGTCCCAGCTCGTCTGCGCCAGGACCCCGCCGGCGCGCACCATCGGCCCGGTGATCCGGTCCTCCGAGTGGAACATCTGGAAGCCGAAGCGGCCCTTGTCGCAGAGCCACCCGTCGTCGACCGCGGCGTTATCGCGGGCCAGCACCCGCGCCACCTTCTCGTCGCGGACGGTGAACTTGACGTTGCATTGGGACGGGCAGAGTGTGCAGACCGAGCCGGCATCCTCGATGTCCCACGGCCGGGCGCGGAACCGATAGGCCTCCGAGGTCAGGGCGCCGACCGGACACAGCTCGATGATGTTTCCGTGGAACGGGGCGATGTAGGGGCGGTCGTCGAAGGTGCCCACGTACGACTGCGCCCCGCGGTCCAGGAGTTGTAGCTGCTCGTCCTCGGCGACCTCCTGGCTGAAGCGAACGCAGCGGTAGCAAAGGATGCAGCGCTCGCGGTCGATCCGCACCAGGGGCGAGAGCGGCACCGGCTTCTGGAAGTGGCGCTTGGGGTCCGTCACGCGGCTGCGGCCGGCCCCCCAGCCCATCGAGATGTCCTGCAGCGGGCACTCCCCGCCCTTGTCGCAGACGGGGCAGTCGAGCGGGTGGTTGACCAGCAGGAACTCGACGACTGCGTTCTGCGCTTCGGTGACCCGCTCGGTCTGCGTGTAGACGACCATCCCGTCGCGCACCGGGGTCGAGCAGGCGGTCTGCAGCTTCGGGATGCCCTCGATCTCGACCAGGCACATCCGGCAGGCGCCGACCGGCGCGCCGAGCTTCGGCTCGTAACAGAAGACCGGGATCTCGACGTCGCCGCCCTTGGCGGCGTCGACCAGCATCGCGCCGTCGGCGGCCTTCACCTCGACGCCGTCGACGACGAGCGTGATCTCCGGCCGCGTCACGCGGCGACCTCCAGCTTGCGCGCCGACTCGATCGCTTGTTCGAACTCCCCGCGGAACTTCTTGACCATCGAGCCGACCGGCATCGCCATCGCGTCGCCGAGCACGCACAGGCAGTTGCCGATGATGTTCTCCTGGACCGACGAGATTATGTCCAGGTCCATCGGCGTCGCCTCGCCGCGGACGACGCGCTCGAGCATTTTCACTGTCCAGTTGGTGCCCTCCCGGCACGGCGTGCACTTGCCGCAGGACTCGTGGTGGTAGAAACGAGCCGTCCGCAGCGCTAGCTCGGGCACCGAGACGGTGTCGTCGCCGACGATGATCGCCCCCGAGCCCAGCATCGAGCCGGCCTCGGCCAGGGCCTCGAACGTGTACGGCAGGTCGAGGTCGTCGCCCGTCAGTACCGGTGCCGACGACCCGCCGGGAAACCAGACCTTGACCTCGCGGCCATCGCCGGGCCCCCCGGCGAGGTCGTAGATGATCTCCCGCGACGGGATCCCGAGCTCGATCTCGTAGTTGCCCGGCCGCTGGACGTGGCCCGAGACGGAGACGACCTTGGTGCCCGTGGACTGTTCGGTGCCGATCGCCGCGTACCACTCGGCTCCCTTGTTGACGATGTGGGGCACGTTCATCAGCGTCTCGACGTTGTTGATCAGCGTCGGCCCGTCATATAGGCCCTGGACCGCCGGGAACGGCGGCTTCAGCCGCGGGTTGCCGCGCTTGCCCTCGAGCGAGTCGAGCAGCGCCGTCTCCTCGCCGCAGATGTAGGCGCCGGCGCCGCGGTGGACGACCAGCTCAACCCTCGATCCGGAGCCGAGGATGTTCTGCCCCAGGTAGCCGGCGTCGTAGGCCTCGCGGACGGCGGCGTCGAGGATGTCCGCGACCTCCCAGTACTCGCCGCGGATGAAGATGAAGGCGTAGGCGGCGTCGACGGCGTGGGCCGAGATCGCGATCCCCTCGATCAGCCCGTGCGGGTTCTTGAACATCAGCTCGCGGTCCTTGAAGGTCCCGGGCTCGGACTCGTCCGCGTTGCAGCACAGGTACTTGGTCATCTCGCCGCGCGGCAGGAACGAGCCCTTCTTGCCCATCGAGAAGCCCGCGCCGCCGCGGCCGCGCAGGCCCGACGCCTCGATCTCGGTGATCAGCTCGTCCGGGTACATGCTGCGAAAGGCTCGCTCGAGCGCCTGATAGCCGCCACGGCGCCTGTAGACCTCGATGCCGGCCAGCCCCGGCTCGTCCAGGTTCTCGTACAAAAGTCGTTTCTCAGGCACCGAGGTCACCCGCCATCGGGCGCCGCTTCAGGTCCTTCTCCGGCACCGGCTCCTGCCCGGCGCGGAGCTGCTCGACGATCGTCCGCGCGTCGCCGGGTTCGAGCGGCCCGTAGTAGGTCTCGTCGATCGACACCATCGGCGCGATGTCACACGCGCCGAGGCACTCGAAGCCGGAGACGAAGAACTCGCCGTCTTCGGAGCTGGCCCCGCCGTGCTCGGCCCGGTGGTGGTCGCAGCCGGTTGCCTCGCAGAACTCGGCGAGGACATCGTCGGCACCGCGCATCCAGCAGGAGATGTTGTGGCAGACCAGCATCCGGTGGCGCCCGGTCGGCTCCAGCCGGAAGAGGTCGTAGAAGCTCGCGACGGACTGGAGGTAGGCGGGCGTCAGGCCCATCACCGCAGCCGCCTGCCGGATGCCGTCTGGGCTGCACCAGCCGTAGTGGCGCTGCACCGCCCAGAGCGCCGGGATCGAGGCGGAGCGGAGCTGGGGATAGCGCCCGATCGCATCCTCGATCTGCTGCTTCAGCTCGGCCGGGACCTCGACCTCGTGGAGCTCCGGCACCCGCTCGGCGTCCTCCGGGCTCATCGAGCCGATCAGCGCCTCACGCTCGGCGGCCGGCATGCGGTCCGTCGGTCTCAGCGGGGCGTCGCTCACCGATCAATCACCTTCCGTTGCCACTCGGGCAAAGACGCTTTCGCGACAGAGTCGCTCACCGATCAATTCCTCCGAGGATCGGGTCCAGCATCGCCAGCGTCTGGATCATGTCGGCGATGTACTCGCCAACGCACATGTCCCGGAGCGCCTGCAGGTTGACGAACGAGGGGTCGCGGAAATGGACGCGCGCAGGCTTGGCCGAGCCGTCGGCGAGGACGAAGCAGCCGAGCTCGCCGCGCGGCGACTCGATCGCGTTGTAGGCCTCGCCCGGCGGCACCCGGAAGCCTTCGGTGACGAGCTTGAAGTGGTGGATCAGGGCCTCCATCGAGGTGCCCAGCTCGTGGCGGGGCGGCAGCACGATTTTGCGGTCGTCGGCCAGGATCGGGCCCTCCGGCAGCCCGTCCAGGGCCTGCTCGATGATCCGAACCGACTCGCGCATCTCCTGGATCCGCACGGCGAACCGGTCCCAGCCGTCGCCCACGGTGCCCACCGGCACGTTGAAGTCGAATTCGTCGTAGGCCAGGTACGGGTCGGTCTTGCGGAGGTCCCAGGGCTCGCCGGCAGCGCGCAGCAGCGGCCCGGTCACGCCGAGGGCGAGCAGTCGCTCCCGAGGGACTACCCCGATGCCCTTGGTGCGGTGCAGGAAGATCTCGTTGTTGGTCAGGAGCGCCTCGTACTGGTCGATGCGCGAGGGCAGGTCGGCGCAGAGCTCGCGGACCTTGCGCTCGAAGCCGACCGGGATGTCCTCGAAGACGCCGCCGACCTGGAAGTAGCGCGTGTGCATCCGCTGGCCGGTGGACATCTCGAACAGGTCGAGGACCCGGTCGCGGTCACGGAAGCAGTAGAAGAACATCGACATCGCTCCGAGGTCGAGCGCCGAGGTGCCGAGCCAGACGAGGTGCGAGTGGAGCCGGTTCAGCTCCAGGTGGATCACCCGCAGGTACTCGGCACGGGGCGGGATCTCGAGCTCGACCAGCTGCTCGACGCAGCCGACGAACGCCTGCATGTTGAAGAAGTACGAGAGGTAGTCCATGCGCTCCACGAACGGGATCACCTTCCAGTAAGACTTGTCCTCGCAGCTCTTCTCGATGCCGGTGTGGACGTAGCCCATGATCGGCTTGAGGTCGATCACCCGCTCGCCCTCGAGCGAGACCAGCAGCCGCAGCACGCCGTGCGTGGCCGGGTGGTGTGGCCCGAGGTTGATCGTCATCAACTCGTGCTCGGGCTCGAGCGCCTCGTCCGCGCCGGTCCGTTCGATCAGCGACCTGCCGACGACCTCGGCCGAGGTCCGCGCGACGACGTCGCGGCCGTGCGCGGGCGTCGAGCCCCGCATCCGGCCGTTGCCGTCGCTCACTGATACCACCCCGGGACCTCGCGCTCCGAGTTGGTGAAGATCACCGGCTCGCCACCGACCGGGAAGTCTCGGCGTTGGGGCCAGCCGACGTAGTCCTCGGGCATCAGGATCCGTCGCAGGTCGGGATGGCCGCGGAAGCCGATTCCGAAGAAGTCGTAGACCTCGCGCTCCTGGTGGTCGGCGGTGGGCCACTCGTCGACGATGCTCGGCAGCTCGGGGAGCTCGTCGCCGCCGGGATCCGCGACGGCGGCCCGAACCCTGATGCGCTCGACTCGCGCCATGCAGAGCAGCTCGTAGTGGACCCCGAAGCGCGGCTCCTCGGGCAGGTAGTCGACGCCGTGGACGCTGGCCAGGAAGCTGTATCCCTGCTCGGGCGCGTCGCGCAGCCAGCCGAGCACCTCGCGGATCTGCTCGGGATCGGCGATCAGGCAGGCCTGACCGCGGTCGTGATACGTGCCGAGGATCGAGCCGGCGTGCGCCTCGTTCAGCTCGGCCGCGATCAGCTCCAGGCCGGGAGCGTCCGGCATGGCTAGATGAACCGCCCTCGGTCCCGCTCCTGCGGAGACCCGGTTTCCGCAACCGGCGCCTCGGGTTCAGGAGCCGCCTGGGCGATCTCGCGGGCCGCCGCGTAGGCATCCTCCGCCTCAGGGGTCACCTCACCGAGGTCGCGCGCCCATTCCTCGGTGCCGTGGGCGTTGTAGCGGCTGCGCCAGCCCACGTCCGGGTTGCCGAGGATCGCCCGCTGCAGCTTGTTGAACCCGTAGACGAGCGCCTCGGGCCGCGGCGGGCAGCCGGGCACATGGATGTCGACCGGCATGAACTTGTCGGCGCCCTGGACCACGGCGTAGTTGGCGAACATCCCGCCCGACGACGAGCAGGCTCCCATCGAGATGACCCACTTCGGCTCCAGCATCTGGTCGTAAAGGCGGCGGATCACGGGCGCCATCTTGATTGAGACCCGCCCCGAGAGGATCAGGAAGTCAGCCTGGCGCGGCGAGGCGCGCATCGCTTCGGCTCCGAACCGCGCGATATCGGTGCGCGGGCCGACGATCGACATCATCTCGATCGCGCAGCATGCGAGGCCGAAGGTCGCCGGGAACATCGCGTTGGCCCGGCCCCAGTTAAGGACCTTGTCGAGCCGCGTCGTCAGGACGGATTCCGCGACGTACCGATCGAGGTCGAGGCCCTCGAGGTCGCCGCGCAGCATGTCCCGGGCGCGGTGCTGGCGCACCCGGAGCTGATCGTTCGGGCCCGGCTCGTCAAGCGGCAGCGAGGAGCGGATCTTCTCGCGCTTCAGTTCCAATCGAGCGCACCCCGGCGCCAGACGTAGATCAGAGCGACCAGCAGGAGCGCGACGAAGAGGAGGATCTCGATGAGGACGAACACCGAGTCCGCGGCACTCAGGATCGCGCCCACCGGATACAGGAACACGACTTCGATGTCGAACAGGATGAACAGCATTGCGACCATGTAGAAGCTGACACCGAACCGGAAGGTCCGGGAGACCTCGCTCGGCAGGCCGCACTCGTAGGGCTCGGACTTCACCTTGCCCGGGCGCCGCGGGCCGAGCAGGGCGTTGATCGAGACCAGTGCCGCGCCGACGATCAGCCCGAGTCCGGCGAACACGACGACGGGGAGATAGCTCCGGAGCACTTCGTCGGTAACGATATACCCCTTGTGCGGGGTTGCCACATAGTGTTTTTTCGCATCAGAAAGCCGCTTTGGACACGCTTCACCTGATTGTCGGCGTCGCCGTCCTCGCGACCAACCTCGCGGCCGGTCTGTGGGGCGGGATCGCCTGGATCCGCCAGGTTCCCTCGACCGGGTTCTGGTACCTGCTGCGGACCGCGCAGGTGGCGGTGATCACGCAGGTCCTGCTCGGAGCGATCCTGCTCCTGATCGGCCGCTCCTCCCCCGACGGACTGCACTACCTCTATGGCGCGCTCCCGATCTTCGTCTCGATGACGGCCGAGGCGGTTCGTACCGGGGCCGGCGCGCGCGAGCTGGAGGGCATCGACTTCGACGCGCTGCCGACCGAGCGCCAGCGCCTGGTCGCGCTCGCGATCTTCAGGCGCGAGACCGGGATCATGGCCGTCTCGGCCCTCGTCGTCTTCTTCCTCGCGCTGCGGGCCGCCGGAACCAGCGGCGCGCTCTTTTAGAGAGGGCGGTAGCCGCCGTCGTGGAAGAGGAGTGGCGTGCCCTGGCGGCCGCCGAGCTCCTCGACGAGGCCGGTGACGATCACGTGGTCGCCGCCGTCGAGCAGGTCGCGGAGCTCGCAGACGACCCAGACAAGGGCGTCGTCGAGGATTGGGACGCCGCCCTGCTCGCCGGCCGGCACGCCCTCCCATTTCTCGGAGTGCGGCACGCTGGTGGCGAACGAGCGGGCCTGGGGCTCGCCCTCGGCCGCGAGCACGTTGACGGCGAAGCGCCCCGATTGGCGAATCGCGGCGAGGGTCCGCGACCGTTGCTCGAGGCAGACCAGCATCAGCGGCGGATCGAGCGACAGTGACGCGACCGCGTTCGCGGTGGCTCCCGCAGCCGCTTCCCCGCTCGGTGCGGTAACGATCGTGACCGGGGTCGGCACCGTGGCCATGGCGCGGCGGAACTCGTCTGGGGTTGGGGAGCCACGCATCGGAGCGGAAAGTATGATGCCGCCGCGGTGCGTCCCGGTCTGGCCATCACATTCGCGCTCGCGGCTGCCGCCGTGCTGGCCGCCTGCGGCAGCGAGGGGATCACGCTCGACGAAAGCGACGAGAACTACGCCGGGGCGGTCCTGTTCGCCGAGCGCTGCTCCGGGTGCCACACGATGGAGGCTGCGGGCGCCGTCGGATCGGCCAACCGTGAGCTGCGCAACCAGGGCCCGAATCTCGACGAGCGCCAGGAGTCGGCCAAGGACGTGCTCTTCGCGATCCGCAACGGTGGCTTCTCCGGCGCGATCATGCCCCAGAACATCGTCGTCGGCGAAGAGGCAGAGGCCGTCGCCGACTTCGTCGAGGCGCACTCCGGCGGCGAAATCGACCGACCCCTGCGGCCGGAAGAGTAGGCCCCGCCTCCTCGGCGGTCGATGCTCGACCTGAAGCGCATCCGCTCAGAGCCGGAGGCGGCGCGGGCCGCGCTGGCGCGCCGCGGCGCGGGCGACGCGCTGGACGAGCTGCTCGCACTTGACGTTCGCAGGCGGGAGCTGCTGCCGCGGGTCGAGGACGGACGGGCGCGCCGCAACGCGGTCTCCGGCGAGATCGCCGCGGCCAAGCGATCGGGCGAGGATGCCGAGGCCCGGATCGCCGAAATGCGCGAGCTGGGCGCCGAGATCAAGCAACTCGAGGCCGAGCTCGCCGAGGTGGAGTCGCGTCGCGACAAGCTCGCCTCGACGCTGCCCAACCTCCCGCATCCGGACGCCCCCGACGGGGGCGAGGACGACGCGGTCGCGCTGCGCGAGGTCGGCGACCGGCCGACGTTCGAGTTCGAGGTGCGCGACCACCTCGACCTCGGCGTCGAGCACGGCTGGATCGAGATGGAGAAGGCCGCCGTCGCATCGGGCACGAGGTTCGCGTACCTGCTGGGCGACCTGGTGATGGTCGAGTTGGCCCTAATCCGGTTCGCGGTCGAGCGCGTCCGGGCCGAGGGCTTCGAGCCGGTCGTGCCCCCCGTGCTGGTGCGCGAGGGCACGCTGCACGGCACCGGATTCTTCCCGGCTGAGCGCGAGATGATCTACGAGGTCGAGCGCGACGAGCTGTTCCTGGTCGGCACCTCCGAGGTCTCGCTGGCCGCGCTGCACGCCGATGACATCGTCGCGGCCGAGGACCTGCCCCTGCGCTACGCCGGCATCTCCACCTGCTTTCGCCGCGAGGCGGGGGCCGCCGGCAAGGACACGAGGGGCATCTTTCGCGTCCACCAGTTCGACAAGGTGGAGATGTTCTCGTTCGTGCACCCGGACTTCTCGAACGCCGAGCACGAGCGGATTTTGGCGATCGAGGAGGGCATCCTCGCAGCGCTGGAGATCCCCTACCGGGTGGTCGACATCGCGATCGGCGACCTGGGCGCTCCCGCGGCCCGCAAGTTCGACTGCGAAGCGTGGATTCCCAGCCAGGAGCGCTACCGCGAGCTGACCTCGTGCTCGAACACCACCGACTACCAGGCCCGCCGCCTGAACGCTCGCTTTCGCGCGCGGGCCGAGGCCGCCCCCGAGGTGCTGCATTCGCTGAACGGCACCGCCGTCGCCGTCGGCCGCACGCTGATCGCCCTGCTCGAGAACCATCAGCTGGCCGACGGCACGGTCCGGCTGCCGCCGGCACTCGTGGACGCCGGCGCACCGGCCGTGCTCGGGTCCGGCTAGCGGTGGCGAAGCTGCCGAAGATCGGCGCCCACGTCGGCCAGGATGCCCCGCTCGCCGACGGCGACGCACTCGGGGCCGAATGCGTCCAGATCTTCCTCGGCAAGCCGTCGGGGTGGGAGCAGCCGCCGGCGCGCCCCGACGCCGAGGAGCTCCGCGCCTCGCCGATCGACATCTACGTCCACGCGCAGTACCGGATCAACGTCTGCTCGCCGAAGAACAACATCCGCTACGGAGCGCGCAAGATGCTCCAGCAGCAGTGCGACGCCGCCGCCGCGATCGGCGCCAAGGCGATCATCGTCCACCCCGGGCACGCCGAGGACGGCATCCCCGCCGGCGTCGACCGCTGGCGCCGGACGCTCGAGATGACGAAGTCCGAGCTCCCGATCTATCTCGAGAACACGGCCGGGGGCGACAACGCCGTCGCCCGCAAGGCCGAGGCGCTGGCCCTGCTGTGGGAGTCGGTGCAGGCGGCCGAGACGGACGTCGAGGTGGGGTTTTGCTTCGACACCTGCCACGCCCACGCCGCGGGCGAGGACCTGGGCGACGTGGTCGAGCGGATGCGCGCAATCACCGGACGGCTCGACCTCGTCCACGCGAACGACTCGCGCGATCCGGCCGGCACCGGCGCGGACCGGCACGCGAACCTGGGCGCGGGCGAGATCGACCCCGAGGCGCTGCGGCACATGATCAGGACCGGCGACGCGCCCGTGCTGGTCGAGACGCCAGGCGGCCTCGAGGGCCTGCGCGCGGACATGGATTTCGTCCGCGCTGCTCTGTCCTAGCTACTCCGCGTCGCCGCCCCTCTTTAGGTCCAGCGAGCAGGAGTTGAGGCAGTAGCGCAGACCGGTCGGCTCCGGGCCGTCGTCGAAGACGTGGCCGAGGTGGCCGCCGCAGCGGCTGCAGACGACCTCGGTCCTGCGCATGAACAGGCTGTTGTCCGGCCGTGTCTCGACCGCGTCTGAGTCCATCGGGTCGAAAAAGCTCGGCCAGCCGGTGCCGGAGTCGAACTTTGTGTCCGAGGAAAACAGCTCCTGGCCGCAGGCGCGGCAGCGGTAGACACCATCGTCCTTGTTATCCCAGTATTCGCCCGTAAAGGCGCGCTCGGTGCCCTTCTCGCGAAGTACGTGGTACTCCTCGGGCGAGAGCTCCTCGCGCCATTCGGGTTCGGTCTTCTCAAGCTTTTCCATGTCGGGAGGTTAGTGCTGCCTCAGGGCCGGGCGTTACGGCCCGTCCTACGATCGGGTGATGGATCGGGCGCGCATCCTGCAACCGCTGCGAATTCGCGACTTCGCACTGCTCTTCGCCGGCACGAGCACCTCGCTCCTCGGCGACGGCGTCTACCTGGTCACGATCGCGTGGCAGGTCTACGAGCTCTCGAACGCGCCCACGGCCCTGTCCGTGGTGGGCCTCGCCTGGACGCTGCCGATGGTCGCGTTTTTGCTGGTTGGCGGGGTGCTCGGCGATCGCTACGACCGGCGCCGGCTGATGATCGCCTCCGACGTGATCAGGGCGGTCGCCGTCGGCGGCATGGCGATGCTGGCGCTAACCGGCCTGCTCGAGCTCTGGCACCTGGTCGGGCTGGTCGTGGTCTACGGGACCGGGCAGGCACTCTTTGCCCCGACCTTCCAAGCCATCCTGCCCGAGGTCGTGCCGCCGAAGCAGCTGGTCCAGGCCAACTCGCTCCAGCAGCTGGCCGAACCGCTGGCCTTCCGCCTGGCGGGCCCGGCGCTGGGCGGGCTCGTGATCGGAGCGCTGGGCACCGGCGAAGCGTTCCTGATCGACACCCTCACATACGGCGTCTCGATCGCCTGCGTTGCGGCGATGCGGCCGCTGCCCAGGCCGGTGCGCGACGAACGGCCTTCAATCCGCTCCGAGCTCCGCGAGGGAATCGCCTTCGTCCGCTCGCAGGCCTGGTTGTGGGCGACGGTGGCGGCGGCGGCGGTGACGCTGCTGCTCTGGGTCGGGCCCCTCGAGGTGCTGCTCCCCTACGTGGTCAAGAACGTCTACGGAGGCGGCGCCGCTGGACTCGGCCTCGTGTTCGCTGCGATCGGCGCCGGCGCGATCGTCTCGGCGCTGGTGATCGGCCAGCACGGGCTCGGTCGGCGGCACGTCCTGTGGATGTACCTGGGCTGGGGCGGGTCGACGCTCGCCCTCGCCGGATACGGCATCGTGGACGAGGTCTGGCTGGCGATGGCGATCGCGTTCGCCGGCGGCCTCGGCGAGGGGATCGGCAACATCACCTGGGTCACCCTGATGCACCGCCACGTCCCGGACCGGCTGCTCGGCCGGGTCTCGAGCCTCGACTGGATGGTCTCGATCGGGCTCGTGCCGGTGTCCTTCGCGCTTGCCGGCCCGGTCGCGGAGTGGGTCGGCGTGGAGGCGACGATGATTGGCGCCGGGTGCCTCTCGACGATCGCCTTCCTCGTGTTCCTGGCCGTCCCCGGGGTCCGCGATCCCGAGCGCTGGACGCTGGAGCCAGAGCCGGACGCCGCGCCCGCCTAGGATCGACCGTTCGTGTACGCCACCACGCCAGCCGCCGACCACTTCTTCGAGCTCGAAGGCGACCTCGCAGTTCCCAGCGAGCTGACGCGAGGGCCGTGGGACGAGGGTCTCCAACACGCCGGGCCACCAGCTGCGCTGCTCGGCCGGGCGCTGGAGAACCTGCCCGTCGAGGACGACGCGCCCATGCGGATCGGGCGCGTCACCTACGAGATCCTGCGGCCGGTGCCGATCGCACCGCTGCGGATCGAGGCCGAGATCGAGCGCGGCGGGCGGCGCGTGCAGATGCTCTCAGCCAGCCTGTTCGCCGGCGACCAGGAGGTGATGAGGGCGCGTGCGTGGCGCCTGCGGGTCGAGCCCGTCGAGCTCGATGTGGAGTTCCGGCGTGAGCCGCCGGGGCACGGGCCCGGCGACGGCAAGCCCTTGCCGTTCTTCCCGACGGGAGTGACCTCCGGCTATCACACAGCAGTCGACTACCTGTTCGTCCGCGGCAGCTTTCTCGAGCCCGGCCCGGCGACCGTCTGGATGCGGTCACGAGTGCCGGTGGTCGCCGGCGAGGAGCTCTCCCCGCTGCAGCGGGTGCTGGTCGCAGCCGACTCGGGCAACGGCGTTTCGGCGACGGTCGACTGGCGCCGGTTCCTATTTATCAACGTCGACCTGACCGTCCACCTCCACCGCCATCCGGCGGGCGAGTGGGTCTGCCTGGACGCGGTCACGACGCCAGAGCCGGACGGTATCGGCCTTGCCGACGCTGCGCTCTACGACGAGGGCGGCCCGATCGGTCGCGCGACGCAGACGCTGCTGGTGGCCGAGCGCTGAACACACCGCCGGGCTAAGTAGTTCGCCGCACGGCCCATCCGTGCGGTGCGCCGATGTCGGTACCTGGAACGGGGCATAAGCTCCCGGCTCCGATGACCAACAATCCAATTCCTGCGCCCACGACCGGTGGGGCCACTGGCCCTAACGCAGGCACGATCAGGATCGTGCTCGCGGACGATCACGCGGTCGTCCGCAGCGCCTTGCGCATGCTGCTCGACGCCGAACCCGGGTTGGAGGTCGTCGCCGAGGCCGGCGACGTCGACGGCGCGATCCGCTATGTCCGGGGGCATCGGCCTGACGTCCTGATCCTCGACCTGAACATGCCCGGCCGCGCGAGCCTCGAGGCGCTCCCCGACATCGCGGCCGCCTCGCCCGAGACGCGGATCGTGGTCTTGACGATGCAGTCCGAGCCGGCGTTCGCCCGCGAGGCGATGCAGGCCGGCGTCCTGGGGTACATCCTCAAGGAGGCCGCCGACGCCGAACTGGTCAAGGCCGTGCGGCTGGCCGCCGCCGACCAGACCTACCTGCAGCCGGACCTCGGCGCTCGCCTCGCGGCCGAGCCCGCGGGACCGCCCGACGACCTCAGCGCACGCGAGCTGGAGATCCTGCGCCTGATCGCCCTCGGTCACACCAACGCCGAGATCGCCGAGCGGCTGGTGATCAGCGTCCGCACGGTCGAGTCGCACCGCGCTCACATTCAGCAGAAGCTGCGCCTGTCGAAGCGCTCCGAGCTGGTCCGCTACGCGCTCGAGCGCGGGATGCTCGGGTCCGAGTAGTCCGAGGCGCAGCCGAAGCCCCGCCGTTGTTGAGGTGGCTAACTGTGTCGGCGAATCGGGATCCGCCCGCGCAGCTCGGTTCCGGACTCCGGGCTGGAGACGATCGCCAGGCTGCCGCCCTCGAGCGCGATCCGCTCCCGCATCCCGATCAGGCCGAAGCCGCGACCGCGCGCGTTCATGTCGAAGCCGTCGCCGTCGTCGCGGACCGCGATCAGGATCGAGTCCGAGTCCTCGGCCACCTCGATCCAGACGGTCTCCGCGTTCGCGTGTTTCGCGACGTTGGCCAGCGCCTCCTGGACCACCCGGTAGATCGCCGACTCGAGGTCACGATCGAGGCGCCTCGGTGCGACGCCATCCTCGCGGGCGAGCGCCAGGTCAAGCTCGATGTCGAGCTCGGCCGCGGCCCCTCGGTTCTCGACCAGGCTCTCGATCGCAGCCCCCAGTCCGAGCTCGTCGAGAGCCGCGGGGCGCAGCTCGGTGATCAGCGATCGCAGGCTCGCGATCTCGTCCTCGATCTGCACGACGGCGGCCCGCACCGCTTGGCCGAGCCCGGGCTCGCCATGGCGCAACGCGGCGGCCAGCCGAACCCGCAGCGCGCCCAGGCCCTGCAGCGTGTCGTCGTGGAGCTCTCGCGCCCAGCGGGCCCGTTCGCGCTCGGCGACCTCGATGCTCTCGCGCAGCCGCGTCTCGGCCAGCGACTGCACCGGCGCGACGGCCATCGCCGCGCTGGCGGCGAACCCGGCCAGCAGGCTCTCGTCCTCCTCGTCGAACGCCGGCCCGTCCTCGCGATCGAACGCCGCGATCACGCCGATCGCTCGGCCGCGGACCACCAGCGGCACGAGCAGTGCGGTACGGGCCGTGACCCCGATCTGAGCCAACGAAACCCTCAGGCGCACGCCCAGCTCGGTCACCCGCTCGGGCCTGAGCTCGGACATCACCTGCCGCCAAGCGGCGCCGTCGGTGGGCTCCCGCAGCCGGCCGACATCGCCCCCCACGGCGCCGGCCGCCGCCGCAACGACAAGGCTGTCGCGATCCTCGATCAACAGCAGCAGCGTCCTTGCCGCGACCAGGCCACGGGCCTGTTCGACGATCGAGCCGGCGATCGGCTCGAGGTTGTCGTGACCGAGTGTCCGCGTCAGCTCGGCCGTCGCGGCTAGCAGCCGCTCCAGCCGCGATTCGCTCAACGCGCTTGTCCCGGCGCCCGGTGCGAAAGCCCGTTCGTCTCCCATGTCGGCGATTATCCCCGCCATGCGGCTCGTTTCCTACTCAGAGGCGGACGGCACGGCTCGGGTGGGGCGCCTCGAGGCTGGCCTCGTTCAACCGCTCGCGGCGCCGAACATGACGGCGTGGCTTCGGGGTGAGGGGCTCGACGAGGCAGGCGCGCCGGTCGCGCTCGACTCGTCCACGTTGCTGGCGCCGGTTCCCGACCCGCCGAGCGTGCGCGACTTCTTCGCGTTCGAGGGCCACGTCGCAACCGGCTGGCGCCGGCGCGGCGGCGACGTGCCCGCGGCGTGGTATCAGGCCCCGACCTTCTACTTCTCGAACCCGGGGTCGGTCCACGGGCCTGGGGAGCCGGTGCGCCGCCCGCAGGCGACCGAGATGCTCGACTTCGAGCTCGAGATCGCGGCCGTAATCGGGGGCGATGGAGAGATCGCCGGCTTCACCCTGCTGAACGACTGGAGCGCGCGCGACGTGCAGCGCCAGGAGATGACCGTCGGCCTCGGCCCGGCCAAGGGCAAGGACTTCGCGCTCTCGCTGGGCCCCTGGCTGGCGACCCCGGACGAGCTTCCCTACACGGACGGCCGGCTCCAGCTCGAGGCCACCGCCGTGGTCAACGGCGTCGAGCTGACCCGGACGAGCGCCGCAGATCAGCACTGGTCCTGGCCGGAGCTCGTCGCCCACGCCGCGCGGGACACACGCCTTCGGCCGGGCGACGTCCTGGGCTCGGGAACGCTGAACCGCGGCTGCCTGCTCGAGCTGGGCCTGCTCGAGGGCGAGCGCTTCCTCGAGCCGGGCGACGAGGTCGCGATCAGCGCCGAGGGCCTGGGCACACTGGAAACCCGGATCGCCTGAACTACTCCACCGGTCGCTCGAACAGCGTCGAGAGCACCACCTGGGTCTGTGTGCGCAGGATCCCGGGCGCGTCGCGAATCCGCTCGAGGGCTTCCTCGAGGTGCTCGGTATCGCGGGCGTAGAGGTGCAGGATCGCGCTCGCCTCACCGGCCACGGTGTGGGCGGTCGCGACCTCAGGGTGGCGGCCGGCCGCGGCAAGGATCTCAGAGGCCGGCATCCGGCCCTCGCAGAACAGCGAGACGACGGCGTGGGTGGACCAGCCGAGGGCGAGGTGGTCGAGTACCGCGGAATAGCCGCGGATCACCCCGTCCGCCTCGAGCCGATCCACGCGCCGCTTGATCGCGGGCGCGCTCAGGCCGACCTTCGCCCCGATGTCCTGGAACGAGCGCCGCGCGTTCTCGCGGAGGAGCGCAACGATTTGCTGGTCGATTGTGTCCATTCAGCGACCCACGGCCGGGTAGACGCAACGAATCGTGGTTGTAGGGAGCATCGAACCAGGGAATCATAAAGGTACCCCAGAATCAAGGAGAAGAAATGCCGCAGGGCACCGCCACGCACGCTCCCGCGTCCGCCGACACGCCCGCCGACTTCATGCCGCTGAACGGCATCGATCACATCGAGCTCTACGTCGGCAACGCCGCCCAGGCCGCGTACTTCTACGAGCACGCCTTCGGCTTCAGGCCGATCGCCTACGCGGGGCTCGAGACCGGCCTGCGCGATCGCACCTCGCACGTCCTACAGCAGGGGCGCATCCGCCTGGTCCTGACCGGCGCGCTGCACTCCGACACGGAGATCGCTCGCCATCACGCCGAGCACGGCGACGGCGTCAAGTCGATCGCGCTCTCGGTGCCCGACGTGAACCACGCGCACGACGAGGCCGTCAAGCGCGGCGCTCGCAGCGTCGAGACGCCCAACGTCGTCAGCGACGAGCACGGCCAGGTCAGCCGCGCGAGCATCGCGACCTACGGCGACACCCTCCACACGTTCATCGATCGCTCGCTCTACAGCGGCCCGTTTGCCCCGCGGTTCGCGATGCGCGAGACCCGCAGGCCCTCGGACGCCGACGAGATGCTGCTCGCAATCGACCACGTCGTCGGCAACGTCGAGCTCGGCCACATGGAGGAGTGGGTCCGGTTCTACGAGGAAGTCTTCGGCATGGTCGAAATGGTCCACTTCTCGGACGAGGCGATCTCGACCGACTACTCGGCGCTGATGTCGAAGGTCGTCGCCTCCGGCAACGGGCGCATCAAGTTCCCGATCAACGAGCCGGCCGCGGGCAAGCGCAAGTCGCAGATCGACGAGTACCTCGACTTCTACGAGGGCGCCGGCGCCCAGCACATCGCCGTGGCGACCCGCGACATCGTCGCCACGGTCACCGAGCTGCGCCGACGCGGGGTCGAATTCCTGCCGATCCCCGATGCCTATTACGACGAGGTGCCCGAGCGGGTGCCGGAGGTCGCCGGCCAGCTCTCCGACCTGCGCGAGCAGGGCATCCTGGTCGACCACGACGACGAGGGCTACCTGCTGCAGATCTTCACGAAGCCGGTGGGCGACCGGCCGACGGTGTTCTTCGAGGTCATCGAGCGCCATGGGGCCACGGGCTTTGGCGCCGGCAACTTCAAGGCGCTGTTCGAAGCGATCGAGCGCGAACAGGAGAAGCGGGGGAATCTTTGATGAGCGCCTTTAGACGCAAAAGCAGGTTTGCCCGAGTGGCAACGGAGGTGTTCTAATGCGCTACGCGCAACTAGGCGACGTCCCGGCCAAGCGCCACGTCCAGTTCCGCCAGAACGGCACCCTGCTGACCGAGGAGGTGATCGGCTTCGAGGGCTTCTCCGGAAACGAATCGATCCTGTACCACCTGTGGTCGCCCTGCCGGGTGCGCGAGATCGGCGAGTTCGAGCCGATCATCCGCGAGGAATGGGTGCCGGAGACCCACGTCCACCGGCTGACCGACACCAACCCGATCGAGGCCGGCGGCGACTGGCTCACGGGTCGTCGCCTGCTGCAGTTCAACGGCGACATCGAGGTCTCGATCTGCAAGCCGAACGCCGATCGCGACGGCTTCTACCGCAACGGCGAGGGCGACGAGGTGCTGTTCATCCATCAGGGCACCGGCACCGTCGAGACGATCTTCGGCGACGTCTCCTACCGGCCGCACGACTACGTGGTGATCCCGCGTGGAACCACCTACCGGGTGCGGATGGAGGATGCAGAGCAGGTCTGGCTCTGCTTCCACACGCCGGGCGAGATCGAGACGCCGAACCGCTACCGCAACCGCTACGGCCAGCTGCTCGAGCACGCGCCGTATTCGCAGCGTGACTTCCACCCGCCGGCGGAGCTCCATACCCACACGGATCGCGGCGACTTCGAGCTGACGGTCCGCGTTCGCGACGGCCACCAGACCTACGTGCTCGACTACCACCCGTTCGACGTCGTCGGCTGGGACGGCTACGTCTATCCCTACACCTTCAACACCGACGACTTCGAGCCGATCACCGGGCGCATCCACATGCCGCCCCCGGTCCACCAGACGTTCCAGGGGCAAAACTTCGTGATCTGCTCGTTCTGCCCGCGCGAGCTGGACTACGACCCGGAGGCGATCGCGCTCCCGTACCACCACTCGAACGTCCAATCCGAGGAGGCCATCTACTACGTGGACGGCCAGTTCGGCTCGCGCAAGGGAGTCGACATCGGGATGATCACGCTGCACCCCTCGGGTCTGCCGCACGGCCCCCAGCCGGGCTTGGTCGAGGCCTCGCTCGGCGCGCGGCGAACCGAGGAGCTGGCGGTCATGTGGGACACGTTCAAGCCGCTCCAGCTGACGGGGCTCGCGCGCGACCTGGACAAGCCCGACTACGCACTCTCGTGGTACGAGCCCGACGGCGCCGAGGTTGGCGTGACGACGACAGGCTGATGTTCGAGGAAGCACAGCTCTACTCGCCGGTCACCAAGGGCGACGACGGCGTCACCGTTCATCTCGCCGACGACCATCCCGGCGTCAACGATCCCGCCTACCGCGAGCGGCGCAACACGATCGCCGCGGCGGCTCTGGACTGGATCCCGGGCGAGCCGGTGCCGCGGATCGACTACACCGAGGCCGAGCACGAGGTCTGGCGCACGGTCTGCCGCGAGCTCGCGCCCAAGCACTCAAAGTACGCATGCCGGGCGTTTCGCGAGGCGCTGGCCGCGCTCGATCTGCCGACCGACCGGATTCCGCAGCTCGACGAGGTCACCGCCGGGCTCAAGCCGCTGAGCGGCTTCACCTACGTCCCGGCGGCCGGAATCGTGCCGCTGGACGAGTTCTACGGGTCGCTGGCGGACGGCGAGTTCCACTCCACCCAGTACGTGCGCCACCACGAGGCGCCGCTCTATACACCGGAGCCGGACCTGATCCACGAGGTGATCGGCCACGGGCACCTGCTCGCCGATCCTCAGGTCGCCGAGGTCAACCGGCTCGCCGGCGAGGCGGCGCGGCGCTGCCAGACGCAGGAGGGTCTGCAACTGGTCGCGGACGTCTTTTGGTTCACGATCGAGTTCGGCGTCCTGCGCGAGGACGGCGAGCTGCGCGCCTATGGCGCCGGGATCCTCTCCTCGTACGGCGAGATCGAGGAGTTCCGCGGCATGGAGATCAGGCCGCTCGACTTCGCGCAGATGGCGACGATCGAGTACGACATCACGCACTACCAGCCGGTCCTGTTCGGCGCCGAATCCATGGACCACATGGTCGACGCGGTCAGCTGGTTCTTCGCCGAGTGCGACGACGACACGCCGGCCCGGCTAGGCGTCGACGTCGCCGCCCCGGCATCCTGACGGCTCTACTAGCTCGAACTCCTCAGGGTGAGGCGCACAACGCGATTGCGGCCACCTGATGGGAGGTATCTGACGGGTGCGACGAGGCAGCCGTCCAACCGGTGGGCGTACTGCCGTTTGCGCTGGGTTCCGGGCGATTGATCCGGAGGATGGCCCCGGCGGTGCTGAGGCTCGCGCCGCCGCCGACAACGCGCTCCCCTGGGTTGCAGTCCGCGGTGATGATCGGAGAGCCAGCGGAGGTCGAAGTGGCCGAGCGGGAGACCACGTCGTCGAGCGCCAACGTCTCCTCGTCGATGTCAGCACCGGTGAGCGAGTCGGTAGCCACCTTGGGCGACTTGACTGCATTGCTCTTCAGATCGCCTGTCTTCACCTGACCGTTCTTGATGTGCCGCGACTTCACACTGTTCTTCTCCAGCGCCCACGCGATCCCGCCGCCGAGGGCAAGAAAGAGAGCGAGCGTGGCCACCACGTTGCTATAGGTCAGCCGATCCTTCATCCCAGTGCCTCCTGGCTTCGTTTACGTCTCGGGCGACACTATCCCAGCGGCTCCTGGGTTGGTGATGTCGCATTGCCAGGTACGCCCGACGGCTTGACGGAGCATTCGGGCGCCGGTACGCTCGGGCCAGTCGATCGGAAAGGGTTTCTGATGGCGGGGATGCAGGTCGGGACGAGTGGGGCCAAGCGTTGCGCGATCGCGACAGCGGTAACGGCGGCAGCGTTCCTGGCGGCGTTGCCGGCGCTGGCAGCGGGGCCCAAGACCAGGCTGATCAGCCAGACCTCGGGCGGCGCACCCGCCGAGGGGTACAACGTCGCGCCCTCGATTTCCACTTCGGGCCGCTATGTGGCGTTCCAATCCGACGCGGCCAACCTCCCCGGCGACCTCTACACGAACATCTTCGTGCGCGACCGCAAGACCGGCAAGACCCGCCTGGTCAGCAAGACCTCTGCCGGCGACGCGGCGACGGGCAACAGCGCGGACCCGTCGGTCTCCGGCTCGGGTCGCTACGTGGCGTTCGAGTCCTTCGCCACGAACCTGCCCGGCGCTGGCATGTACTCCCAGCTCTACGTCCACGACCGCAAGACCGGCAAGACCCGCCTGGTCAGTAAGACCTCGACGGGTGAAGTGATCGACGGCGGCAGCACCGTTCCGGTGCTCTCCAGGAGCGGTCGCTACGTGGCGTTCGAGTCATACGGGAGCAACCTCCCAGGCAGCACCTTCGGCGACGTCTACGTCCACGACCGCAAGACCGGCAAGACCCGCCTGGTCAGTAAGACCTCTGCCGGCGATCCTCTCGACAGCGCCGGGCTGACGCCCTCGATCTCGGCCTCGGGCCGATATGTCGGCTTCGCGTCGCTGGCCACCAACCTTCCGGCGGGGGGCGGCTCACAGCAGATCTACCTCCATGACCGCAAGACCGGCAAGACGCGCCTGGTCAGCAAGACCTCGGGCGGCGAGCCGGCGGACGGGGGGACTCCAGCACCGTCGCCGTGTCCGCCACCGGCCGCTACGTGGCGTTCAGCTCGCTGGCCCCCAATCTCCCCGGGAACGACACCGTCACAGACGTCTACCTCCACGACCGCAAGACCGGCAAGACCCGCCTAGTCAGCAAGTCTTCGGCCGGCGACCCCGTCGCTCAGGACGCGTCCAACCCCGCGGTCTCAGGCTCGGGGCGGTACGTCGCCTTCTACTCATCCGCCACCAACCTGCCGGGTAACGACGACTTCCTCGACGTCTACGTCCACGACCGCAAGCGCGGCAAGACCCGCCTGGCCAGCAAGACCACTGGTGGCGTCCCGGCCGACGGCGACAGCCTCGACACGGCGATGTCCGGCTCGGGGCGCTTCGTCGCCTTCTACTCGAACGCCGACAACCTGCCCGGCACCGACGGCTCTGCTGACGTCTTCGTCCACGGCCGGCTGCCGTAGCGCTCAGCCACGGTAGTCAAGACCGAGCCAGCCGGCGATAACGGCGAGCTCCTCGGCCAGCGCCTCCCGGGCGTCGCGCGGCGCTGACTCCTCGAAGTGCGCCGCCTGGACCAGCAGCCGGCCGCGCTTGCGGTCGGACTTCAGGTCGACGCGCGCGACCAGCCGGTCGCCGAGCAGGAACGGCAGCACGTAGTAGCCGTGCACCCGCTTCGGAGCGGGCACGTAGATCTCGATCCGGTAGCGGAAGCCGAACAGCCGCTCGACCCGGGGCCGCGCCCAGATCAGCGAGTCGAACGGCCCGATCAGCGTCCGGGCCTCGACCCGCCGCGGAACGCTCGCCTCGTGCCAGAGGTATCCCCGCGTCTGGCCCCAGCCCTCGACCTCGACCGGCAGCAGCTCGCCCGATTCCACCAGCTCCGCCACGCGCTGCTTCGACTCGGCGGTCGGCAGCCGGAAATAGTCGCGTAGGTCGGGTTCGGCCGCGACGCCGAGCGAGCGTGCCGCGATCCGCACCAGCTCGCGCTGAGCGTCAGCCGGTTCGGGCGTCGGCGTCTCGAGCACAGCGGCGGGCAGCACCCGCTCGGGGATGTCGTAGAGGCGCTGGAAGTTGCGCCGCCCGGCGGCGGTGATCCGGCCGCTCCAAAACAGCCACTCGACGGCCTTCTTCGAGTCCGTCCAATCCCACCACGGACCGGTGCGCCGCGACTTGTCATCGGCCAGCTCCGAGGCCGTGACCGGGCCGCGTTCGCGCACCTGTCCGAGCACCGCCTCGACCAGTTCGGGCCGCTCGCTCTGGACCCGGACCATGCTGCCCCAGGCGTCTGAGGCGGCGCGGGCAATGCGCCAGCGGAGCAGCGGCTGGGTTGAGACCGGCAGCAGCGACGCCTCGTGGCCCCAGTACTCGAACAGGCGCCGCGGCGCGCGCTGCGAGGCGCGATCGAGCAGCGCCCGGTCGTACGGGCCGAGCCGGCTGAACAGCGGCAGGTAGTGGGCCCGCTCGAGGACGTTGACCGAGTCGATCTGGATCAGGGCGATCTTCTTGATGACGCGGCGGAGCGCCCAGCCATCGGGTTCGGATTGCGGCCGCGGGTCGGCGAATCCCTGCGCCGCGAGGGCGACCCGCCGCGCCTCGGCGGCCGACAGGCGCTCGCGAGGACTCATTGACTGGACGCTAGCTTCATCGGCCGTGTCCCAGCTTCGGAACATCGCGATCGTCTCCCACGTCGACCACGGCAAGACCACCCTGGTCGACGCGATGCTGCGCCAGGCCGGGACGTTCGGCGCGCACGAGGAGATGGTCGAGCGGGTGATGGACTCCGGCGAGCAGGAGCGCGAGCGCGGGATCACGATCCTGGCCAAGAACGCGGCGGTCCGCTACCGCCCGGCGGGCGGCGACGAGGTCAAGGTGAACATCGTCGACACCCCGGGCCACGCCGACTTCGGGGGCGAGGTCGAGCGCGGGTTGACGATGGTCGACGGCGTCCTGCTCCTGGTCGATGCCTCGGAGGGCCCGCTGCCGCAGACGCGCTTCGTCCTGCGCAAGGCGCTGGAACAGAAGCTGCCGGTGATCCTCGTCGTCAACAAGGTCGATCGCGAAGATGCGCGGATCGACGAGGTCGTCGACGCCGTCTACGAGCTGTTCCTCGATCTCGACGCCGGGGACGAGCAGATCGAGTTCCCGATCCTCTACGCCTCGGCCCGTAACGGCTGGGCCACGACCGAGCAGGGGGTCGAGGGCAAGGACCTGACGCCGCTTTTCGAGGCGATCCTGGAGCGCGTTCCGGCCCCGGGCGGCGACCCGGCCGCGCCGCTCCAGGCGCTGGTCACGAACCTGGACTCCTCGCCCTACCACGGTCGCCTCGCGGTCTGCCGGGTCGAGCGCGGCACCGTGAACAGCGCCCAGGACCTTGCCCTCTGCACGCGCTCGGGCGAGGTCGTGCCAGCCCGAATCGCGGCGCTCTACGTCAGCGAGGGGCTCGACCGGGTCGAGGTCGAGCACGCCGAGGCCGGCGAGGTCATCGTCATCGCGGGTATCCCCGACGTGACGATTGGCGAGACCCTCGCCGACCCCGAGCGCCCCGAGGCCCTGCCGCTGCTCGCCGTCGACGAGCCTGCGCTCTCGATGACGATCGGCGTCAACACGTCGCCGCTGGCCGGGCTCTCAGGCCGCAAGCTGACCGGGCGCCAGATCGAGGAGCGCCTGGAGGCCGAGCTGGTGGGCAACGTCAGCGTGCGGGTGGAGGGGACCGAGCGTCCCGACACCTGGGAGGTCCAGGGCAGGGGAGAGCTGCAGCTGGCGGTATTGGTCGAGACGATGCGCCGCGAGGGGTTCGAGCTGACGGTCGGCAAGCCGAAGGTCATGACGCGGGAGTTCGACGGCCGCGTCCACGAGCCCGTCGAGCGCCTCTCGATCGACGTGCCCGAGGAATACATGGGCGTCCTGACGCAGCTGCTCGCCCTCCGCAAGGGCAGGCTCGAGCACATGGTCAACCACAACACCGGCTGGATCAGGCTCGAGTTCCTGGTCCCCGCCAGGGGCCTGATCGGCCTGCGCTCCGAGTTCCTCACCGAGACGCGCGGCACCGGCATCCTGCACTCCGTCTTCGAGCGCTGGGCACCGTGGTTCGGCGAGATCAAGACGCGGCCGACGGGCTCGCTGGTCGCCGACCGGCAGGGGCGGACCGCCGGCTTCGCATTGATGAACCTGCAGGAGCGCGGCCGGCTCTTCGTCGGGCCGGGCGAGGAGGTCTACGAGGGCGCGATCGTGGGCGAGAACGCGCGCTCGGATGACCTCGACGTCAACCCGACCAAGGAGAAGCAGCAGACGAACATCCGCGCTGCCGGGGCCGACGAAGCGATCAAGCTGGTCCCGCACCAGCAGTTTTCCCTCGACCAGGCGCTGGAGTTCATCTCCGACGACGAGTGCGTCGAGGTGACCCCGGCCGACGTGCGCCTGCGCAAGGTCGTGCTGCCCGCGAACCAGCGCCAGAAGCTGGCGCGCGCCGCGAAGCCGAAGCCCGCGGAGGATTAGCCGCCGAGCCACTCCTTGATCGGGACTCGAGCGGCGAACGACGTGAACTCGCCCGTGTCGCGGATCTCCTCGGCCGCGCGGGCCATCGCCCCGGCCGCAACCCACGCGAGCTGGCTGCCGACGCTCACCCGCTGGGCCCCCGCCTCCGTGATCTCGCTCATCGTGAGACCCGGGAGGGCGAGCACGTTGACCGGCTTCGCAACCGCCTCCGTCACGGCCTTGATCTCGTCGCCGCTGATCAAGCCGGGGGCATAGAGCACGTCGGCGCCGGCCTCCGCGGCGCGGGTGATCGCCAGCGCCGCGGCCTCGGGGCTCGACCCGAATCCGCTCTCGAGATCGACGGCCAGCGGCAGGCTGCTCGCCTGGTCGAGCGCCCTGGTGTGGGCGGCGACCTCGCCCAAGGACACAGCTCCGTCGAGCCGGCCGAGGGTGAACGCGAACCCGCCGCTGGTGGTAGCGAGCGCCTTGAAGCCGAGCGCCTCGAAGACCTTGGCCGAGCCGGCGTCCCAGGGGTTCGGGATCAGGAACGGATCGCCCTCGTGCAGCGCCCGGAACGCACCAGCTTTGTCTCGCTGGGTTGGTCTCATGTCACACCTGCAACGACCTCACTCGGGATTCGTGAGGTTTTACCGGGCATTGACTGCGGATAAAGGTCGGGGTGCGAGGGTCTGACCCTCACCGCAGGCAATGTCAGGAGGAGCGGTATGCCAGAGATCATCGTCAGCGTGGAGACGGACAATGACCAGACGCCGGTTCTGTTGCGCGAAACGGTCACCGAGACCAATCTCGAGTCCGATCACTACACGGCACAGCTGATGGAGCGAATCGGCTGGGCCGTGGTGGACGCAAGCGAGGTCGAAACCGACCGCGTGAGGGCCGCCGCGTAGTCGGGTCAGCTCACCCGCAGCCGGTGTTGTTGCCGCAGGAAGAGCACGTGTAGCACGAGCCGGTCCGCTGCATCATGCCGCCGCACTGCTCGCAGGCCGGGCCGAGCTCGAGGCCCGCCATGCGCGCCGGGCGGACCGGCGGCGCGTCGGTGAGCGCCGACGTCGGCGGCTTCGAGCTGCCGTTGCCGTTGGCGGCCCTCGGCTCCGCCGCGCCGCCCGACTCGGAGCCGTCGTCGCCGGTCGAGGGCGCCGGGCCCTCGTTCACGAACAGCGACTGCTGCGCCTCCTTGCGGGCCCTGACCTCCGGGGTGAGGATGCCCAGCTCCTCCTGGTAGTCCGCATCCAGGAACCGCGAGGCGAGCCAGCGCACGATGTAGTCCGGCAGCGACTTCGCGAACGGGATCTCCGGGTTGCCGGTGATCCCCTCGGGCTCGAACCGGATGTAGGCGAACTTGTTCACGAACGTCTCGAGCGGCACCCCGTACTGGAGCCCGATCGAGACCGCCGTCGCGAACGCGTTCATCAGGCCCTTGATCGTCGAGCCTTCCTTGCCGATGTCGGTGAGGAAGATCTCCCCCACGGACCCGTCCTCGTACTTGCCGGCGGTGATGTAGCCCTCGTGGCCGCCGAGCGAGAACTTGTGCGTGATCGACTCGCGCTCGACCGGCATCTTGTGCCGTGCCGGCACGGGCGCCGCGGTGTCCGCGGCCTCGACCTCGGCGCCGGCCCTGTCGCCCGCGTCGGTGCGCAGCGCCTGCGCGGTCTTCGAGCCGTCGCGGTAGATCGCGAGCGCCTTCAGGCCGAGCTTCCAGCCCTGCGTGTAGGCGTCGGCGATGTCCTCGACCGTCGCCGTCTCGGGTAGGTTGACCGTCTTCGAGATCGCGCCCGAGATGAACGGCTGGGTTGCCGACATCATCTTGATGTGGCCCATGTGGCTGATCGCGCGCTCGCCGACCGCGACGTCGAACACCTCGAGGTGCTCGTCCTTGAGCGCCGGTGCGCCGACGATCGTGGAGTGCTCGTTGATGTAGGCCTCGATCTGCTCGACCTCCGAGTCGGAGTAGCCGAGCCTGCGCAGCGCCAGGCGCACCGACTGGTTGACGATCGTCATCTGCCCGCCGCCGACCAGCTCCTTGAACTTGACCAGCGAGAAGTCCGGCTCGATGCCGGTGGTGTCGCAGTCCATCAGGAACGAGATCGTGCCGGTGGGAGCCAGCACCGTCGCCTGCGCGTTGCGGTAGCCGTGCTCTGAGCCGAGCTCGACCGCCTCGTCCCAGGACCGCTGCGCGGCTGTCAGCAGCTCGCCCTTGACGCCGGTGTCGTCGATCTCATACGAGGCGTCGCGGTGCATCCGCATCACCGCGTTGTGCGGCTCGCGATTCTGCTCGTAGGCCTCGTACGGGCCCATCGCGCCGGCCACCTCGGCCGACATCCGGTAACCGCGCCCGGTCATCAGCGCCGTGATCGCGGCGGCGACGTTGCGGCCGGCATCGGAGTCGTACGGCAGCCCGTCCGACATCAAAAGCGCGCCGAGGTTCGCGTACCCCAACCCGAGCTGGCGGAAGGCGCGGGCGTTGCGCCCGATCTCCTCGGTCGGGTAGCTCGACGGCGAGACCACGATCTCCTGCGCCAAGAACACGGTGTCGACCGCGTGCTCGAACTCCTCGGTGTCGAACGAGCCGTCGTCGCGCCGGAACCGCATCAGGTTGAGCGATGCGAGGTTGCAGGCCGAGTCGTCGACGTGCATGTACTCGGAGCAGGGGTTGGACGCGTTGATCCGCCCCGACGCCGGGCAGGTGTGCCAGCGGTTGATGGTGGTGTCGTACTGCATGCCGGGATCGGCGCAGCGCCAGGCGGCATCGGCGAGCTTGGTCATCAGCCCCTGGGCGTCGACGGTGTTCATCACCGCGCCGTCCTTGCGCGCGATCAGGTCCCAGTTCTCGCCCGCCTCGACGGCGGTCATGAACTCGTCGGTGACGCGCACCGAGTTGTTCGCGTTCTGGTACTGGATCGAGGTGAAGCCCTCGCCGTCGATCGACATGTCGAACCCGGCGTCGCGCAGCGCCGCGGCCTTGTTCTCCTCGTCGGCCTTGCAGGAGATGAAGTGCTCGATGTCCGGGTGGTCGACGTTGAGCACGACCATCTTCGCCGCGCGGCGCGTCTTGCCGCCCGACTTGATCGTGCCGGCCCAGGCGTCGGCGCCGCGCATGAAGCTGACCGGGCCGGAGGCGAGCCCGCCCTTCGACAGGTGCTCGACCGAGCCGCGGATGTTCGAGAGGTTGATGCCGGAGCCGGAGCCGCCGCGGAAGATCTGGCCTTCCTTGGTGTTCCAGTCGAGGATCGACTCCATCGTGTCCTCGACGCTGAGGATGAAGCAGGCGCTGCACTGCGGCTGCTCCTCGAAGCCGACGTTGAACCAGACCGGGCTGTTGAAGGCGGCCTTCTGGTGGAGCAGGATGTGGGTCAGCTCCATCTCGAACGCTTCGGCGTCGTCTGAGGTCGCGAAGTAGCCGCCCTCGCGGCCCCAGGCGCCGATCGTGCCGGCGACGCGCCCGATCATCTGCTTGACGGAGGACTCGCGCTGGTCCGACCCGAGCCGGCCGCGGAAGTATTTCTGGGCGACGATGTTGGTGGCGTTCTGCGACCAGGTGACCGGGAACTCGACGCCGCGCTGCTCGAACGCGGGGTTCTCCGGATCGCCGATGACGGCGTCGCGCAGCTCCCATTCGATCTGGTCGAACGGGTGGACCCCCGGCGTCGTGTGCCGACGCTCGACGGTGATTCCCCCTGTTTTCGTGCCTGTCGCGGCGCTTTCGGCCATCCTCAACTCTCCTTCTTTAATCCTCGAACTCCGTTCAAGCTGGTAACGATCAACTCAACCGATCGGGGCGGACGGAACCGGGTCGCCGGGATCGCCCAATTTGCGCGGCGGCTCGACGCCCATTCGACGCAGCTCGCCGGTGAACTCGCTGGGATCTGAAAAGCCCTTGTAGACGGCGGCGAACTGGAGGTACGCGATCCGGTCCAGATCCCGCAGCCCGGCGAGGCACAGGTCACCCACCGTCTCGGCCCCGATCTCGCCCCCGGCGGCCTCGGCCGCGTCCTCGATCGACGCCACGAGGCGCTCGACCTGCGCCGGCTCGACCGGGCGCTTGTGCGCCGCCCGCAAAAGCCCGCCCGCCAGCTTCGCCCGGTCGAAGCGCTGGCGCTCGCCGTCGCGCTTGCGGATGAAGAGCGGCTCGCGCTCGCGGCGCTCGAAGGTCGTGAACCGGCGCCGGCAGGCCGGGCATTCGCGCCGCCGGCGGGTGGCCGCTCCGGCCTCGGCGCGGCGACTCTCCAGAACCCGGGTGATGCCGCTGCAGGAAGGGCAAACCATTGACCTAGATTCTACTAGGCGTGGTGTTTTCCTCCTTTACTTCGACGCTATATGTAGCGGTTGATGGGACACCTGATGCGTGGTCCCCGGACGCTCCGGTAAATTCCCTCCAATGGAGTTGGGTGGGCGCGGCAAAGCGCGCCTTGACGAGGCTGCGGAACGCTTCGCGGACGCGCGCGACACGATGGCCGGAAAGGCCGCCGATGCGCGCGAGGCGATGGGCGACGCCGCGGCCGACGCCAAGGGGAAGGCGGCCGAGGCGATCGCCGCCGTCAAGCCCCGGCTCCGGGGCGTCAGCCACGAGTACGCGTTCTTCGTCTCGCTCGTCCTGGGCGCGGGTCTGATCGTCCTGGCCGACGGCGCCGAGGCGACCGCCGCGGCGGCGATCTACGCCGTCAGCCTCTCGGCGCTCCTCGGGGTGAGCGCGCTCTACCACGTGCACAACTGGGAGCGGCCCGCCGCCCGCCGTTGGATGCGCCGGCTCGACCACACGATGATCTTCTTCCTGATCGCCGGCACAGTGACTCCCTTCGTCCTGCTGGTGATGGACGGCCCGTTCGCAACCGCTCTGCTGATTGCGGTCTGGGGCGGCGCGCTGGCCGGGACCTTGGTCGAGTTGATCTGGGTCGACCACCCGAAGTGGGTGGCGGCGGTCGTCTACATCGTCGTCGGGGCGATCGGCGTCGTCGGGTTTCCCGCGATCATCGCCGAGACCGGCGTCGGCGCCGGCGTCCTGATCGGCCTCGGGGGCATCCTCTACGTGACCGGCGCGGTGGTCTACGCGGCGGGGAGGCCGGACCCGAATCCCAACGTCTTCGGCTACCACGAGATCTTCCACGTGCTGGTCATCGCCGCGGCGGCGGCCCACTTCGCCGCGGTCGCGCTGTTCGCGCTGCCGGCCGCATGACGTATACGGCCGCCGGCGACCGCTACGAGTCGATGCCCTACCGCCGCTGCGGGCGCAGCGGGCTGCAACTGCCGGCGATCTCGCTCGGGCTCTGGCACAACTTCGGCGACGACCGCCCGATCGAGAACTCGCGGGCGATACTGCGCCGGGCGTTCGACCTCGGCATCACCCACTTCGACCTCGCCAACAACTACGGCCCGCCCTACGGGTCGGCGGAGATCAACTTCGGCCGGGTCATGGCGGAGGACCTGCGGCCCTACCGCGATGAGCTGATCATCTCGACCAAGGCGGGCTGGGACATGTGGCCCGGGCCCTACGGGGACCGGGGCTCGCGCAAGTACCTGCTGGCGAGCCTCGACCAGAGCCTTCAGCGCATGGGCCTCGACTACGTGGACATCTTCTACTCGCACCGCGCCGATCCCGACACGCCGCTCGAGGAGACGATGGGCGCGCTCGACACCGCGGTCCGGCAGGGGAAGGCGCTCTACGCCGGCGTTTCCTCCTATTCGCCGGAGCGAACCGAACGGGCCGCGGAGATCCTTTCCGGGCTCGGGACGCCGCTCATCATCCACCAGCCCTCGTACTCGATGCTGAACCGCTGGATCGAGGAGCGCCTCCTCGACGTCCTCTCCGAGCGCGGAATCGGATGCATCGTCTTTACCCCGCTCGCGCAGGGGATGCTCACCGACCGCTACCTCGACGGCATTCCCGAGGACTCGCGCGCCGCCCGCGACGATTCGCTCGACCCGGCCTGGCTGAACGAGGAGAACCTCGAGCGGATCCGCGCATTGGCGGCGGTCGCATCGGATCGCGGCCAGAGCCTGGCCCAGTTGGCGCTGGCGTGGACGCTTCGCGACCGGCGCGTGACCTCGACGCTGGTCGGCGCTTCGAGCGTCCGCCAGCTCGAGCAGAACGTGGCCGCCCTCGATTCGCTCGAGCTCTCGAGCGACGAGCTCGCCGCGATCGACCGCCACGCGGGCGAGGGCGGCGTCAACATCTGGGCGGAGTCCGGCGAGGCCGAGTAGCGAACGCGTTTCTCAGCGGTGCTTGATGCCCTCGACGGCGTCCGGGCCCAGGCGCTGGCCGGTGATCGCGTGCTCGGAGAGCGCCTCGTCGATCGCCGCCAGCGTGTCGGCGCCGAGCTCGACGCCGGAGGCGGAGGCGTTCTTGGCGACTTGCTCCGGCCGTGATGCGCCGACGATCGCGGCGGCGACCTCGTCGCGGCGCAGCACCCAAGCCAGCGCGAGCTGGACCATCGTCAACCCGGCCTGGTCGGCGATTCCCTGCAGGCGACCCACCGCCGACAGCAGGTCGTCGCCGAGATAGGGCGCGACGTGGTGGCCGAGCTCGTCGCTCGCGCCCCGCGAGTCGGCCGGTGGCGGCGCACCCGGCGCGTACTTGCCGGTCAGCACCCCCTGGGCGAGCGGCGACCAGACGATCTGCGAGATCCGGCGCTGGGCGCAGAGCGGGAAGACCTCCGCTTCGGGCGCGCGCCAGATCGCGTTGTACTGCGGCTGTGAGGACACGAACTTGGTCGTGCCGGGCACGTCGAGGCCGGCCTCGATCTGCTCGGGCGTCCATTCGCTGAAGCCGATGTGCCGGGCTTTGCCGGATTCGACCGCGCGAGTCAGCGCCTCCATCGTCTCCTCGATCGGCGTGTCCAGGTCGAAGCGGTGGCACTGGTAGAGGTCGACGTAGTCCGTCCGCAGGCGCTTCAGCGAGGCGTCGAGCTGCTTGGCGATCTGCCGAGCGGAGAGGCCGCGGTTGATCCGGCCCATCGGGAACCCCGCCATCGGGAAGTAGACCTTGGTCGCCAGCACGATCTCGTCGCGCGGGAAGTCGGTGAGGATCTCGCCCCATGCGGTCTCGGAGGCGCCGAGGCCGTAAACGTTCGCGGTGTCGAAGAAGTTGATCCCGGCGTCGAACGCAGCCCGGGTGCAGGCCTCGGTCTGCTCGCGCTCGACGCCGCCCGAGTACGTCAGCCAGGAGCCGAGGGCGATCTCGGAGACCTCGATGCCGCTGTCGCCAAGCGGTCTGCGCCTCATCGGACCGGGGTCGCGCCGCCGGCGACGGCCTTCGCCCGCTCGATCACCTCGAGCACCTCGGCCTCGCGGCCGTCGCGCACGAGCTGGACCGGATCGGGTTCGCCGTTGACGATGCCCTCGAAGAACGCCTTGCGGTCCTGGTAGGTCGGCAGCGTGCCCTTCGCCCAGCCGCGCGCATCGTTCAGCATGATCGCCAGCCGTGCGTACGGCTCTCCGAAGGCGTCCGCGATCTCGCGCTTCATGCGCTTGGCCAGCGCCGGCGATGCGCCAGCCGTTGAGATCGCGATCGCCAGCGGGCCCGAGCGAACGATCGCGGGCAGGATGAAGTTGCAGAGCGGCGGCACGTCGACGACGTTGACCAGCATCGCCCGCGCCTCGGCGTCCTCGTAGACGCCGATGTTGATTTCCGAGTCGCTGGTCGCGGCGATCGCCATGAACTTGCCCTCGAGGTCGCCGGGCTCATAGGCACGCCGCTCCCACGTGATCGAGCCCTCGCCTGCGTACGCCGCCAGCGCGGGCACGGCGCCCGGGGCGACCAGGGTCACGGTCGCGCCGCAGGCCAGGAGGCCCTCCACCTTCTCCAGCCCGATCTCGCCGCCACCGACGACCAGGCAGTTGCGCCCCTTGAGCTTCAGGCAGGCGACGTAGAGCGGCGTCTCGAGCATGTCGCGAACGCACGACTGGTCGCAGATTCCCCTGCGGAACTGGCAGACGCACTCTTTCCCTGCAAAGGCCTGAGCCGGCATGGACCAAGCGTAGTGAGCCGCTCAGCTACGACCGCTAACGCGGATGCGCTCGCAGCCGGATACCACATCCGACCTGTCCACCCGCGCTCGGTCCCTGCCGGACCCGCAACGGACGACGTCCCGATCGTTGTCCCCCGCCAGGATGCGGTCCTTGCCGGCGCCACCGTTGATCTTGTCGTGATCGAAGCCTCCGTCGAGGCAATCGGCGCCCGCCAAGCCAATCAGCTTGTCGTTGCCGTTGCGGCCGAACAGCCGATCGCCGGTGGGGAATCCGACGATTCTGTTCCGTCTGCTGTTCCCGTGCTGCGGAACGGCGCAGCGGCGGTCACGCACGTTCCCGTCCTGGGTCTCGTCGCCGAGTCCGTCCTCGTCGACATCCGTTTCGACAATCCCCTGCAACTGGACCTCGCAGAACCCGAAGGTGTTCGCAGAGCGGTCCACGGAGTCGTTCACCGGCAGGGCCGGGGAGAACAGGAGGTAGGACGAGCCGGATTCGCATTGCGCGAAGCTCTGCGGGAGCGGGGCGGCCGAGTCGTCGAATCCGATCCGGTCCCGGGCCTCGATCGGCAGTGCCGCTGGGAAGCTTTGAATCAGGCTAGGGTTGGCCGCGACGGGCATCTGAGCCGTCTTCCCCCTCCCCCGGCCTGAGCCGGGGATGCCTCCGGTGAACTTCAGGACCCGGAAGGACAGTGAGTCAGCACTGGCGCTCCGCATCCGGAAGCGGGTGACGACCCCCGGGATCGGAGAGCCCTCGGGTAGCGGAGCGGCGTCGATCGAGGCGATCGTGCACGGATACCCGTTGGCCGAATTACAGTCCGGCGGGCTCATGAGCTGCCCGACGAGGTCACTCCCGAACGTTCGGCCTGCCTCCGCCGGCGTCGCCATCGCTCCGGCGACTGCCATCACGGCGACCGCCGCAATTCCCAATTGCCGTCGGTGACGGCGAGCTGGTCCTCGCTGCCTCCCCACAAACACTCCCCTCGACGACCGCCCGACCCTAGCGCAATCGCCATCGTCAGACAAGCGTTCTCGTTGGCCTGATGGCCACGAAGAGGCTTGACAGCGACTCCTGCTCTCGCCGTCCGGCAGCACCCCCGATCTAGGTTAGTGAGGCCCTGACCTCGGCTCCTGGCCTCCGGGCACTGGGAAGCGCCGCTTGAAGGTGAACGCGTGCGCGCTCGGCCCGTGCTCGCGCAGGTGATCCAGGCGGGCTTCGGCCTCCGCAACGTCTGGCAGCTGGCCGGCGGGCACCCACCACAAGCACATGAACAGATCCATACGATCGAACCATTCGCGCCGACGGCGCATCACCGCCAGGTGATCGCTGGCGTAGACGAAGTCCCAGAGCGCGTCGGTCGACTCCCAGACCGACATGTTCACCATCAAGTCGTCGTTGGAGGTCCGGATCGCGGTTGCGTTGCCGGACTCGTCCTGGAGGCGCCAGACGAACCCGGGGGCGCTGTCCGCGATCGCGTTTATCGCGTCGAGCTGGGCTGCGAAATCGGCCATCACGGGCGAATCCATCGGCGCCTTCGGGGTGGCGACGTTGACCTGGGCGAGATGGAACGACGGCGATCCCAAGGTTGCTCGGAAGGGTACGCACGCCGCCGAAACAGCCCTACGGGCTGGCCCGAAAGCCAGTCTGAGGGCTTGACAACGGTTGCTACTCTCGCCGTCCGGCGGGCAGGAGAACGTTTCCCAGCGCCGATCTAGATACCTATGCGACTGATCATCACCGAGAAGAACAACTCAGCGAAAAAGATCGCCGAGATCTTGAGCGGCGGCTCCGCCACGGAGGACGCCACCTTCAAGGTGCCGTTCTACACCTGGTCGGACGCCGACGGCGACCACATGGCCGTCGGCCTCAAGGGCCACGTGATGGGCGTCGCCTTCCCGGAGAAGTACTCGAACTGGCAGCAGACCGACCTCCACGACCTGATCGACGCGGAGCTGATCCCCGAGCCGACCGACAAGAACGTCGTCAAGGCGGTGCGCAAGCTCGCCAAGGAGGCGGACTCGGTCGTGATCGCGACCGACTTCGACCGCGAGGGCGAGCTGATCGGGCATGAGGCGCTCCAGCAGGCCTTCGAATCCAATCCCGAGATCGTCGACGGCGAGATCACCGAGCGCCCGCCGGTCAAGCGGGCCCGCTATTCGGCGCTCACCAAGGACGAGATCGAGCGCGCCTTCGCCGAGCTCGACGAGCTGTCCTACGACCTTGCCTACGCCGGCGCCGCGCGCCAGGACATCGACCTGATCTGGGGGGCCACGCTGACCCGCGCGGTCTCGCTGGCAACCCGCCGCTTCGGCTCGAACTTCCTCTCCGTCGGCCGCGTCCAGAGCCCGACTCTGGGCCTGATCGTCGAACGCGAGCTCGAGCGCCGGGCCCACGTGCCGAAGCCTTTCTGGGAGGTGTTCGCCAAGTTCCAGCATCCCGACGGCTCGTTCGAGGCGCACCACGCCACCGACAAGTTCTGGGACGAGGCCGAGGCGAAGGCCGCGCTTGCCGGCACCACGAGCCCGGGCACCGTCAAGTCGGTGACCGCCAAGAAGTCGACGCGCAAGCCGCCGACGCCGCTGAACACGACAGCGTTCACCACGGACGCCTCCAGCCGGCTCGGGATCACGCCCGCCGCAGCGATGCGGCTGGCCGAGGACCTATACATGGACGGGTTCGTCTCCTACCCGCGGACCGACAACACCGTGTATCCGGCGTCGCTGCCCGTGCGCGAGCTGGTCCAGCAGATGGTGCGGATCCCGGAGTTCGAGGCCGGAGCGTTCGTGCTCGACGGGCCGATGCAGCCGACCCGCGGCAAGAAGGAGACCACCGACCACCCGCCGATCCACCCGACCCAGGCGGTGCACCCGGGCGCGCTCGGGGACGGCCCGAAGCGCCGGGTCTACGAGCTGATCGTGCGCCGCTTCATCGCCACCTTCGGACCGCCGCTGGTGTCCGAGTCGACCCGCGCCGACATCGAGGCCGGCTCGGAGAGCTACTTCGTGCGCGGCTCGGTCGTGCTCGACCCCGGGTTCGCCCGCATCTACACCTACGCGCGCTCGTCCGACGACGAGATCCCCAAGCTCGAGCAGGGCCAGGAGCTGGCGCTCGACGGCGAGCCGTGGTCGGTGGGCAAGGAGACGCAGCCGCCGTCGCGGATCAGCCAGGGCAAGCTGATCGAGCTGATGGAGGAGCGCGGCCTCGGCACCAAAGCGACCCGGGCCGACATCATCCAGAAGCTGTATGACCGCGGCTACGCCTACTCGAACCCGCCGATCCCGTCCGAGACCGGGATCGCGATGTACAAGGCGTTCAAGGATCACGTGCCGCGCATGGCGACGCCCGAGATGACGGCCGAGCTGGAGCGCGACATGGACGAGATCGCCGCCGGCAAGATCACGAAGGACGAGGTCCTGAAGATCAGCCGCGAGATGCTGCACGGCACCACGCATGACATGGAGGAGCGCAAGGAGGACCTGGCCAAGGTCATCTGGGCGGGGATGGACGAGGACAAGTTCCTCGGCCCGTGCAAGGTCTGCGAGCAGGCTGGGCGCAAGCACGAGGACGGCTCGCCCAACCGGCTGCGGGTGATCGACATGAAGGGCGGCAAGCGCTTCTGGGGTTGCGAGGGCTACAACCGCGACGACCCGGAGCACCCCGACTCATGCCGAAACTCGGGCCCGCTGCCCGGCCGCGGCTACGAGCTGTGGCGGCTGGAGGAGAGCTGCTCGGTTTGCGGCGAGGCGCCCCGCCTGACGGTCAAGGGCTTCCGCGGCCGGCCCTGGAAGCTCTGCCTGAACGACGACTGCCCGACGATGGTCGAGATGCGTGAGAAGCGCGCCGAGCGCCAGGCCCAGAAGGAGGCTCGCGAGGCAGCGAAGGCCGATGCCAACGCGAACGGCGACGCGGAGGCAAAGCCGGCAAAGCCGGCCGCCCGCGGCGGCCGAAACGGCGGCCGGCGGCGCAAGCCACCGTCACCGGGCACGGCCCGGACCAAGAAGGCCGGCTCGCGCCGCGCCAAGTAGTTAAGTCCTGCGCAGCTCAAGAGTCGCTCGCAGGCTCGCCATCGCTCGAGCTGCGCCCGCGCCGGTGTCGTAAGCCGTGAGGGGGAAGGTCAGGATGCCGCGCCCCGCGAGATATGCCATCCGGCGCCGGTCGTCGACAAACCGCTTCGGGTTGTCGTGGAACTGCTGGCTGTCGTACTCCACCGCGACCCGCTCCGCTCGGAAGTAGAAGTCGAGCCGGTATGGCCCCACGGGGTAGTCGCTCGCGTCCGGTTTGAGCCCGTGCGCGCGGAGCACCTTGAGCGTGCGGCGCTCGGCCGTTGACCGGGTGACCCGCGGCCCGCGCTCAGTGTCGAGCATTCGGCGCAGCGCCCTGGCTCCGCGCCGGTTCGGATGTGCCGCCAGGGTTGCACGGAGCTCGCGGTCGGTCACGAGCCGTTGCACGCGCGCCTCGTGGAGGCATTCGAGCAGCTGATCGTCGTCACCGTCGCCCGCGACGTCCAGAACGGTCAATGACGGGGAACTGACCGGGAGGCCCCGGATGCGCCGTAGCTCGGCATCGGGCAGGTGTGAGATCGAGTGGACCGTCACGTCGGCGAACGAGTGGCGTGTGCGGCCGACGACGGTCACGTGAATCTCGTCGCAGGCTGTCGCAGGCAGTCGCCAAAGCCGGGTCGCAGTCGGATGGGAGAGCAGAGCCCGAGGCCGGCAAGCGAGGATGGCGGCGGCTTGGCCAGCGAGCCGTGATCGCGGGCCATATCCGAACGGATAAACGCCGTCATAGACCGGGATCAGCATCCCGAAAGCGATCCGCTCCTCAATCATGCTCCGCGTGATCCCGGCCGCGAGGAGCTGATCGTGCGCGACGGCTCCGTGCTGCCGGGCGGCGATCCCAGCGATCACCACATCGACTCTTGCGCGTAGTACAGGCACTGCCCGTACTAGGGCCGAAAGCCGCCGACTTCTCCCCGTGTGGGGCCGGCGCTGGCGCCGGCCCCACGGCCTACGTTCTCGACTCTGCCGGCGTGAGTGGTGACGGCTCCACGCGCAGGAGCCTGGCCGGCCAGCTCGGGAGCCACCAGTTGTAGCGTCCCATCAACGACATCACCGCGGGCACGATCAGCGCCCTGATCACGGTCGCATCGAGCAGGATCCCAGCCCCGAGACCGGTCGCGAAAATCTTCAGGTCCGTGCCGGGGCTCGATGCCATCGCGGCGAACGAGAAGAACAGGATCAGGGCCGCGCTCGTCACCAGGCGGCCGGTGCGGCCGATGCCCTGGATCACCGCGGTGTCCGTGGAGCCGGTGCGGTCGTACTCCTCGCGCATCCGGCTCAGGATGAACACCTCGTAGTCCATCGAGAGCCCGAACAAAAAGGCGAAGACCATCAGCGGCATCCACGAGGGGATCGACCCGGTGGCCTGGACGTCCCAGATCAGCTCCGACCCATATCCCTTCTGCCAGACCAGGACCATCACACCCCAGGCCGCGGCGACGCTGAGGATGTTCAGGACGATCGCCTTCAGCGGCAGCAGCAGCGAGCGGAACGCGCGCGCGAGCAGGATGAAGGTCGTGACGCAGATCAGCGCGATCATCAGCGGGAAGCTGCCGTAGACGGCCTCGATGAAGTCGTCGTTGGAGGCGGGCTGGCCGCCGACCCGAACGTCGGAGCCGGCTGCGTGCGCCGTGTCGCGGACGGCGGCGAGGTTCGCCTCGCCCTCCGGGCTACCGCTGTCGGGGACCGGGATCACCTCGACCAGCTTGGTGCCGTCGCGGCGCCAGGCCTCCTCGTCGGGCGCGACCGCGCCGTGAACCCCCTCGACCTCGGCGAGTTGCGCCGCGACCTGGTCCGGGTCGGTCGAGCCCTCGATCAGGACCTCGTGCGGCAGCAACGAGCCCTCGCCGATCCCGGAGTCCTCAAGCGCGACCAGGCCCTCGTATGAGTCGCCCGACTTCGCGACCGTGTCGGCGTCCGAGGCGCCGAGCTGGAGGTCGGTGGCCGCGACGACCAGCGCGAGCACGACGGCCATGCCGGCCCCCGCGGCCAGCCAGCGGCGCCGGGAGACGGCCTCGGCCCAGCGAGTCCAGGCGCGCGACGCCTTGTCGTCGGTGCGGCGGTGCGGCCAGTCGAGCTTGTGCCCGACCTTCGCGAGCACGACCGGCAGCAGTGTGAGCGCGGCCAGGGTCGAGACCAGCGGGATCAGCATCCCGCCGTATCCCATCGAGCGCAGGAACGGCAGCGGCAGCGCGATCAGGGCCAGCAGGCCGATCGCGACGGTGATGCCGCTGAACAGGACCGCGCGCCCGGAGGTCTCCATCGCGATCTGAACGGCCTCATCGCCGGTGTGCCCGTGGGTGCGCTCCTCGCGCCAGCGCGAGACGACGATCAGCGAGTAGTCGATCGCGACGCCCAGGCCGAGCAGGGCGATCAGGAACTGGACGATCGGCGAGACCGTCGTCAACTCGGTCAGCCCGAGCAGCAGCAGGAAGGTGGTCATGATCGAGACGATCGCCATCAGCAGCGGCACGACCGCCAGGAACGACGCGAAGACGAAGATCAGCACAGCCAGGGCGCCGAGACCGCCGACGACCGCTTCGAGCAACAGGCCCGGGCCCTCGTTGTCGGCCCCGGAGTCCTCGAACAGCGCGTCGAACCCGGTCAGGTGCACCGCCTGGCCGCCGACCGTCGCACCCTCCAGCGCCGCGCTCGCCGCCTTCTCGGCGGCGGGGTTCTCGCCGAACGCCGAGTCCGGGTCGGGCTGCGGATAGACGATCGCGAAGGTGGTGGTGCCGTCGTCGGAGACGAACGTCTCGTCACCGGTCGAGGCGTACGACGCGATCCGTGCATTCTCCAGCCCGTCCGCTCCTGCGAGGCGCTCGTCGAGCGCCTCAAGGTCAGCCGTTACGGCGGGGGAATCGACCGACTCGCCGTCGGGCAGCGTGACGACCGGGATCAGGGGCGCGGTGTCCCCGCCGGTGCCCTGGTAGAGCGAGGCGATCTCGACGTTGGTCTCCCAGCCTTCCTTGTCCGGGACCGAGAACTCAGCCTCGAGCGCGTCGGTCGCCGGGCCGGAGGCCATCACGCCGGCGATTGTGAGCGCGACCCAGACGCCGACGACGACGCGCTTGTGCGCAAGGACCCAGCGAGTCAATGACGACACGTCCTACCTCCTGTGGGTTCGATCCGGGGGAATTTTGCAAACCTAGAGACCGTGTCGCGGAGAAAGACTCATCGGACAATCCTGACGCGGTTTCAGCGCAGTGTTCTAGCAGAGCCCGTGTAGCGTCATTGTGAATTGTTCGTCACCCTCGAGGGCATAGACCGCTCCGGCAAGACCACCCAGGCCGCGATGCTGGCGCGGGCTCTCGGCCCCGACACGGTGCTCCTGCGCGAGCCGGGCGGGACCGCGGTTGGCGAGCGGGTGCGCGAGATCCTCAAGGATCCTGATCTGGAGCTGAGCCCCGCCGCCGAGCTCCTGCTGTTCAACGCGGCGCGGTCCCAGCTGGCGAACGAGGTGGTCGCCCCGGCTCGCGAGGCCGGCCGCGACGTGGTCTGCGACCGCTACATCGACTCGACCGTCGCCTACCAGGGCGTCGCGCGTGAACTGGGGGTCGAGCTGGTCTCAGAGCTCAACTCATTGGTGATCGGGGACTGCGTCCCGGACGTCACGGTCCTGCTGCGGGTGGACGTCGACACCGCGTGGGACCGCGGCCGGCGGCGCATGGCCGAGGACGGCGCCGATCGCTTCGAGTCGGAGGGGATCGAGTTCCAGCGCGAGGTGGCCGCCGCCTACGACGACCTGGCCGAGCTACACCCGGAGCGGATCGTGGTCGTCGACGGGGACGGGCGGCCCGAGGAGGTCCACGCACGGGTGCTTGAAGTGGTGAACGGCCGGTGAGCGACCTGCCTGAGACCATCGCCGCGGCCACCGAGCATCAGCCGGCGGCGAGAGTTGCCCTCGCGGCCGCGCTCGCAAACCCGTCGCACGCCTACCTGTTCAGCGGCCCGGCGGGCTCGGGCAAGCGGGCGGCGGCCCGCGGGTTCGTCGCCGAGCTGCTGGCGGCCGGCGCTCCCGAGGCCGGCTCGGCTCGTCGCCGCGCTCTGGCCGATCCCTCTCCGCACCCCGATCTGGCGTGGCTGCGCCCGCCCGGTGCGCAGCATCTGGTCGACGAGGTGCGCGAGCGGGTGATCGATGCGGCGCCGTACCGGCCGTTCGAGGGCGAGCGGCGGGCCTTTGTTATCGAGGAGGCGGACGCGATGGCCGAGGAGAGCCAGAACGCGCTGCTTAAGACGTTGGAGGAGCCGGCGCCGTTCGCCCACCTGATCCTGATCTCCTCGCAGCCATCGGCGCTGCTGGATACGGTGCGGTCCCGCTGCCAGGAGGTCGCGTTCGCGGCGCTCGGGCCCGACGCGCTCGAGCAGCGGCTTGCAGCGACCCACGCGGCAGTGGATCCGCTCGAGCTTCGCGCCGTGGCACGGCTGGCGGGCGGTGACCTGGAGCGGGCCGAGCTGCTCCTGTCCGAGCGCGGCCGCGAGCTGCGGGCCCGCGCCGAGGATCTCGCCCGGGCGGCCCGTTCCGGCGCACTCGACGGGGCTCCCTGGAGGGGACTCCTCGACGTCGCGGAGAAACGCGGGTCCGAGGTCGGCGACTCGGTCTCGGAAACGCTTGGCGCGCTTGCGGACCAGGCGAAGGACGCCGCCGACAAGCGGGCCGAGCAGCGGCTCCGAAGGGAGGCGGCCGATGCCGCCAAACGCGCGTTTCGGCGCGGGCGCACGGACGCTCTTGACACGGGCCTGGCGCTGGTCGGCGCCTGGCTGCGCGACCTCGCGGCGATCGGCGACGGCGCCCCGGACCTGGTCCTGGCAGCCGACCGCTCGGAGCAACTGCGCGAGGACGCGGCGGACCTGGACCCGCGCCGAGCCCGCCGGGGGGCTGAGCTGGTGATGGATACGCGCCGCCGCCTGATGGTCAACGTCAGCGAGGAGCTCGCCCTGGAAGCGCTCGCCTTCCGGCTGGAGTTCCTGTTGCGCGCCCAAGCAGTCCCCCGCGCAGCGTAGATTCATCCTGGACCATGAGCCCGACGATTGGCCAACCCCGGTTCGCACGGCGCCGGCCGTTCGGCGTTCGGCTCTACCTCGCGTTCGCGTTTGCGGGCGTCGCCCTGATCACGGCCGGGCTCGCCTATCTGCTGGTGTCCGAGACGGGCCAGGAGGCGGCTGACGACCAGCTCGACGAGATCGCCAGGGGCAGCGCGTTCTCGCTCGCGGACGAGGTCGGAGACCGGCCCGAGAAGGGCGCGCAGACGGTGCTCGACCTCAACCCGAACAAGTCCACCGCGGCGTGGGTGTTCGACACGGACTCACGGCTCGTCACCGCCCGGACTTCGCAGGCGGTCTCGATCGCCGACGTCGCCGGGGTGCGGTCTGCCGTGCGGGAGGCGCTAGCCGGCAACAGCTATCTCGAGCCGCTGCCCGGGGGCACGACGGTCGTCTCCGTGCCGGTGATCCGGGAGGGCGGCTTCGATGGCGCCGTCCTGGTGCAGGCCTCGCGCCCGGCCGAGCTACAAGAGGCGATCGACGCGGTCCGCGGCGATCGGATCACCGCGCTCGGCGCCGCCGTGCTGGTTGCCGTCGCGATCTCGTTCCTGATCGCCAGCGCGATCACCGGGCGCATCAAGCGCCTGGCCGAGAGCGCGGCGAAGATCAGCCAGGGCCAGCTCGACCAGCCGCTGGAGGGCACCGGCGGGCGCGACGAGATCACCGAGCTCGGCCAATCGCTCGAGACGATGCGTGCGGCGCTGCGCCAGACCTTCGAGGCTCTGCGGTCCGAGCGCGACCGCCTGTCGGCGATCTTCGACGCCCTCTCCGACGCCGTGATGGTGGTCGGGCCGGATGGCGCCGTGCGGTTTGCGAACCCGGCGGCGCGGCCGCTGATCTACGCCGACGGGAAGGTCGCGGCAACCCTGATCCCCTGGCTGCGGCGCGCCACTCGCGGCGGCTCCGCCGAGCACGACGGGCTGCGCATCGGCGAGCGCGTCTACGCGCTGCAGGCGCGCGAGATCGCGGCCGAGGGAGCGGTGCTGGCGGTCGTGCGCGACCGCACCGACGAGCTTCGGCGCGAGATCGCCGAGAAGGAGTTCGTCTCGAATGCGGCCCACGAGCTGCGCAACCCGATCGCCGGGATCTCCGGCGCGGTCGAGGTCCTGAGCTCCGGCGCCAAGGACGACCCCGAGGCGCGCGAGCACTTCCTGCGCCGGCTGACCGAGGACACGGAACGGATCAGCCGGCTGACGGAGTCACTCCTCACGCTGGCCCGGATCGAGTCGGTTGGCGAGGGCGGGACCGAGGTCCTCGATGTGGGCATCGCCGCCGAGGAGGCGGCTCAGGCCGTGACTCCTCCGGACGGAATCGAGTTCGCGATTGAGCTCGACCCCGACCTCGCCGCGCAGGGCGACCGGATACTGCTGCGCCAGGTGCTGGTCGGCCTGCTGACGAACGCGTTCAAGAACACGACGCCGCCGGGCGCGGTTACGCTTCGCGCGCGTCGCCGGGGCGAGGCAGACATTCTGATCGAGGTAAGCGACACAGGAACCGGTATTCCGGCCGATGAGATCGACCGCATCTTCGAACGCTTCTATCGCGGAGCCGGCTCGCTCGAGCAGGAGGGGTTCGGCCTGGGGCTCTCGATCGCCAAGCGGATGGTGGACGTGATGGGCGGCGAGATCGGCGTCGACTCCGAGCCCGGGCAGGGCAGCGACTTCTGGGTCCGGCTGCCGGCCGCCAAGCCTGCCGCGACCCCGGTGGCATGATGACGAGCGACAACATGGAGACAGGCCGATGATCAAACGAATCCTGGTTGCCGACGACGAGCCGTCGGTACGCGAGGCCGTCGGCTATGCCCTGAGGCAGGAGGGCTTCGAAGTCACGATCGCCGAGGACGGCGACGACGCGGACTCCAAGCTCGAGGGCGAGATCGACTACGACCTGCTGATCCTCGACATCATGATGCCGGGCAAGAGTGGCCTCGACGTTTGCCGCGACGTCCGCTCGCGCAGCCCGGTGCCGATCATCCTGCTGACCGCGAAGGACGCCGAGGTCGACAAGGTCGTGGGCCTCGAGGTCGGCGCCGACGACTACGTGACCAAGCCGTTTTCCGTGCGCGAGCTGATCGGGCGCGTCCGCGCGCAGCTCCGCCGGCGCGAGCTCGACCGGTCCAGCTCCGAGCAGGGGGGCAAGACGATCGACGCAGGCGACGTCCGGATCGACCTCTCCCGCCACCTGGTCATGGTTCGCGGCGAGCCGGTCAATCTGACCCGCTCCGAGTTTCAGGTGCTCCGGCTGCTCGCCGAGAGCCCGGGCCAGGTGTTCAGCCGGCTCGAGATCATGGAGGAACTCTGGCAGTCCGAGTTCTCCGGCGACGTGCGCGCCTGCGACGTCCACATCTCGAACCTCCGCCAGAAGATCGAGCGCGACCCGCAGGACCCCGAGCTGGTTGTCACGGTCCGCGGGGTGGGGTACCGTCTGGCCGAGGGGGGCGACGAGTAATCGACGAGCAGGGAGGCTGCGGATGAGGAAACTGACGATCTTGGGGGCAGTGTGCGCCGCGATGCTCGCGCTGCCGGCGGCCGCGGGTGCGGTCGTGATTCCCGGCGCGTTCTACACGGGATCGTTTACGACCGGAACGCCCGGTGGGACGGTCGTGGTCGCGGTGTCGAGCGATGCCACCGAGGTCGACTTCACCGGAAACAACTTCGGCAACAACACCGATTGCGTGGACAGCAGCGTAACCCGCAACGATCTCCCGATCGGCGCTGAGTCCTTCGCCTTCTTCGACGACGGGCCGCCCCTTGTCAGCATCAGCGGCTTTTTCGGATCGCCGGGGACCGTGTCGGGCACGGCGCGGATCAACGGCTCGTGCGATACCGGCACGCAGAGCTGGTCGGCCGAGACGCTGGTCAGCGTCGCCGACCTGCTGATCGCACGCTCGACTGACGGTGGCGGCCCGCTCGGGGAAGACATCTACAACGCGAGCGCGACCGACCAGACACGCAAGTGGTCCGCGAAGCGCGGCCAGAAGCGGCGGTTCGTCGTCGACGTCGAGAACGACGGCACCGAGTCTGCGTCGTTCCAGATTCGAGGCTGCCGGTCGTCCAGGAAGTACAAGGTGAAGTACACGTACGACGGCGACAACGTCACGGCGGTGACCTCCGGAGCGGGGTTGAACCTGTCACCGCTGGCTGCGGGCGCGTCGGATTCGCTCAAGATGGAGATCAGGCCGACCCGGAGGGCGAGGCCGGGCAGGAGCAAGACCTGCAAGCTCACGACCACCTACGACACCTTCACCGATGCCGTCGCGGCGAAGGTCAAGGTCAAGCGCGGCTGACGCGCCGGGGCCGCAGCGCGGCCCCTAGACTCACCAACCGCGCCGCCGTAGCTCAGCTGGTAGAGCACTTCATTCGTAATGAAGGGGTCAGCGGTTCGAATCCGCTCGGCGGCTTGACTCCGTGAACGCATGGCACCCGCACCGACATCCACGGCGACGGTCTCGGTGGTCGTCGTCACCTTCCGCCACGGCGATGAGCTGCGACCGGCGCTCGCGGCGCTGACGGCGCAGCTGCGCGATGGCGACGAGCTGATCGTCATCGACAACGCCTCCGGCGATTCCACCCCGGAGGTGGCGCTGGCGGTCGCGCCGTCGGCGCAGGTGCTCCGCAACGACGAGAACCTGGGCTTCCCAGCGGCGTGCAACCTCGGCGCGGCGGAGGCGGAGGGCGAGCTGCTGGTCTTCCTCAACCCGGACGCGGTGCCGGCCGCGGGCTGGCGCGATGCGATCGAGCGGCCGATGCACGACGGCTCGGGCTGGACGGCCTGGCAGGCGCTGGTCACAGCCGAGGAAGGAAGCGTCATCAACACGCGCGGCGGCGTCGTCCACTTCACCGGCGTCGCCTGGGCCGGCGGAGCGGGGGAGCCGGTTACGCCACACGCCGCCTCGGAGCCGGGGTTCGTGTCCGGCGCCTGCCTCGCGATCCCGCGGGCCGAGTTCGACCGCCTCGGTGGCTTCGCCGCGGACTTCTTTCTCTACCACGAGGACGTCGACCTGTCGCTTCGCGCCCGCCTCGCCGGCGGCAGGCTCGGCGTCGTCGCCGAGGCTCGCGTCGACCACGACTACGAGTTCGACAAGGGGCCAGCGAAGTGGCGCTATCTCGAGCGCAACCGCTGGGCGACGTTACTGCGCGCCTACCCGGCGGCCCTGCTCCTGCTCTTGGCGCCGGCGCTCGCCGCGACCGAGCTGGCGCTGATTCCGGCATCGATCACCGGCGGCTGGTTCGGGCAGAAGGCCCGCGCCTGGGGCGACACGATCCGTGCCCTGCCGCGCCTGCTCCGCGAGCGTCGCGCGATCCAGGCGACCCGGACGATTACCGCGGCTGAATTCGCCCGGGGTCTGACCCCCGGGCTCGAATCGCCCTACCTCGGCGCCGCCTCCCGGTCGGGCCTGCTCGACGCCCTACTCGGCGGTTACTGGCGGCTTGTCCTCCGCCTGCTCGGCGACTAGCCGCTCCTCGAGGCCGGCGACCTCCTGGGCGAGGATCTTCGTCTCCTCGCTCAGCCGCGACGAGACGACCGAGAAGTTCAACAACAGCAGGAACGCGACGCCGAACGCGAGGATGAAGATCGCGTTGGCGGGCTCCTCGATCCCCATCAGGTCCTTGAGCACATCCAGCCCGTCCGTCCAGATCGCCAATACCAGCAGGGCCAGCGCCGCCGTCATCCAGAGCAGCGCGTAGCGCTCGACCAGCCGCCGGCGCCGCACCAACTCGAGCACGAACAGGAAGATCGCGAGGGTTGCCGCTACGGCGATCACCCGAGCCTGGGTGGAGATCTCGCCGCCGCCCACGTCATCCGATTCCTCGGGCGGGGCATCGGGCTGGAGCGGGGGACCGATCGTCACGCCCTCGACCGTCACGCCTGGATCGTCGAAGGCTTCCCCGCCGCCGCTGGGGATCACGGTGGTCTCGCCCTCGCCCGCGCCGCGCAGGGTCAGGTCCTTCGCCTCCAGCGCATCGCCCTCGGTCAGGAGGTACTCGCCCGCCGGGACCACGATCGTGTCGCCGGGGTTGGCCAGGAGGATCGCCTCGCCCAGAGTCGGCGGCCCCGCCGAGACCTCGATCTCGGCTGCCGTCGCCGGCGCCGCCGCGACAAGCAGCGCCAGGCCACAGGTGGCGGCGATCCGCTTCATTTCGTCAGCGCCTTCAGCTCCTCGGTGTCGGGTGGCGGCCCCGTGAGGATCTCGTCGCGGCGTTCGAAGCCGACCGGCGTGGGGCGCCGCCGGAAGAGGCCGATGAAGATCGCCAACAGGACCTTGACCATGTAGTAGGCGCTGCGGGGGTAGTCGATCGAGCTGACGCCGAAGCCGCGCTGGTTCATGCTCACGTGGACCTCGCGCATACGGAGCTTGTGCGCGTGGAGCATCAGGATCGCCTCGACCTCGGGGTAGTCGTGCGGGTAGTCGTGGGCGAACAGCTCGATGCCGCGGCGGTTCGCCATCCGGAAGCCGGAGGTCGGGTCGGTGATCCTCTGCCGGGTGATCGCCGTCATCACGACCGCGAAGATCATGTTGCCGACGCGGCGGCCGATCGGCACCTTGTAGCCGGGGTCGCCGAGGAAGCGGCTGCCGGTGACCATGTCGGCCTGGTCACCCTCGGTCTCGAGCTCGGCGAGCAGGTCGTGCAGATGGGCCGGCTTGTGCTGGCCGTCGCCGTCGACCTGGACGGCGACGTCGTAGTTGTTGCGAAGCGCGTACTTGTAGCCCGACTGCATCGCGCCGCCGATGCCCAGGTTGAAAGGGTGGCGGAGGACCGCGGCGCCCTGCGCCTGCGCGTGGGCTGCGGTCGTGTCGGTCGAGCCGTCGTCGACGACGACGACGTCGAAGTCCGGAGCGTGCCGGCGGATGTCGCGGACCACGCGCGCGACCATCGCCCGCTCGTTGTAGGCGGGGACGATCGCGAGCTTGCGCAGCTGCGAGCGGTCCGCGGCCGTCATCTGCGTCCCTCGAGGATCTCGTCGCGTTCGGCCAGCCGGTTCTTGCGGCGCAACTCGGCCTCGCGCAGCCGGCGCTGCTCGATGTCGCTCTCGATCTCGAGGGGCGGGACCGGCGTCGGCTCGCCCTCGTCGTCCAGGGCGACCATCGTGAGGTAGGCGGTCGAGGTGTGGCGGCTGTCGCCCGTTCGCGGGTCCTCGGCCTCGACCCGCACGCCGACCTCCATCGACGTCTTCCACGCTGCGTTCACGGTTGCCCGAAAGCTCATCAGCTCGGCCACCCGGACCGGCTCGATGAAAATCATCCGGTCCATCGCAGCGGTCACCGCGCGGTGACCCGAATGGCGGATCGCCGCAATCGCGGCGACCTCGTCGCAGAGCTTCATCACGACTCCGCCGTGCACGAGGCCCGAGTGGTTCGCGTCCTCGATGCCCATCCAGCGGACCAGCGTCGCCCGGGACTCCGACGGCTTCTTCGGGTCCATCAAGGCGGCGGCAGGAGGTCGGCCGGCGGGTCGCCCGCCAGCAGGCGCAGGGCGACCAGCATCTGCGCGTGCGCCGCGCCGATCTGCGCCGCGCTGCGAACCAGGTCCTCGGTCTCCAGCACCGGGGTCTCGTCCTCGTAGACCTTGATCAGCTCCTCCTCGAGCCCGATCATGAATTGCAACTGCTGCTTTTCTGGCGCCTTGGCCTCGAAGTCGGCGAGCCGCTCGTATGAGGCCGGATCGCTCTCGGTCTCGGGGGGGTCGACGTCGAGCTGCTCGAGCGCCTCGGAAAGCGCCTTGGCCTGGTCGCCGGAGTGCTTGCCGAACAGCTCGAACGCTCGCTTGGCTCCGGCGTCCAGCTTCCCGTCCTCGGCCGCCAGCGAGTAGGCGAGCTCGGCGGCCAGCTGCAGTTCGACGATGCGCTCGAGGGCGTCCGTCTCGTCGCTCTCCTGGGCGAGGGCGGGCGCCGCGGTCAAGAGCGAGGTCGGCAGGACGGCCGCCCCGGCGACGCCGATTCCCGTCCCGATCAGTTGCCGGCGCGTGCTGCTCACTTGCCCCCCTTACCGGCCGGCGCGCCCATCACGAAGGCGTCGGGGGCGATCTCCTCGCCGAGGGTGTTGCGGATCGCTGCGAGCACGGCGGCGTCCTCGACGATCGCCCGGTGCACGGGCAGGCGGGTCTCCGGGCTGACCTCGCCGAGTGCCTCGAGCGACACCGCGATCGACAGCTCGAGCTGTCGCGCCACGCCCTCGGTCGGGCTCTCGGCCCCCACGAGGTCGGCCGCGTTGGCGGGGGTGGCTTCCAAGTCTCCGACGGTGTTCTCAAGCGCTTGCGCTGATCGCTGCCGAATCGCGTCTAGGCGGTCGAGCACGCCCTCGATCTCCTCCGGCGCATTGCCTGACGCGGCGTCGACGGCTGCGACCACTGCCAGCTGCTGGGCCAGGACTTGGTTGAGCAGCTCCGCCTCGCGCTCCGGCGAGACGTCCTCGTCCTCCGACTCGCCGCATGCGGCGAGTACGGCAGGCGCAGCCACGGCCAGGGTCGCACCGGAGGCGGCCAGCAGACGGCGTCGGCTGATGACGATGGGGGATCGGGGCGCCACGGGGTCTGAGAACTTACCTGCGATGGGCAGCGAACAGGCAGACGAGATCGCGCGGCTGAGCGCGCGCGTCGCCTCGTGCCGTGCCTGTCCGCGGCTGGTTGCCTGGCGCGAAGAGTGCGCGGCGGATCCGCCGCGCCGCTACCGCGAAGAGAAGTATTGGGCGCGCCCGCTCCCCGGCCTCGGGGATCCGGACGCCCGGATCCTGATCGTCGGCCTGGCGCCCGCCGCCCACGGCGCCAACCGCACGGGGCGGATGTTCACCGGGGATCGCTCGGGCGACTGGCTCTACGCGGCGCTCCATCGCGCCGGCCTCGCGAACCAGCCGACCAGCGTCCGCGCCGGCGACGGCCTCGAGCTCCTGGGTGCCTACGTCAGCGCGGTCGTGCGCTGCGCGCCACCCGCCAACAAGCCCACCCCCAGCGAGCGCGACCGGTGCATCCCGTATCTGGTCGAGGAGCTCGCTCTGCTCACGGGGGTGCGGGTGATCGTCTGCCTCGGCGCTTTCGCATGGGACGGCGCGCTGCGGGCGCTGAGAAGCGCCGGGCACCCGCCGCCGAAGCCGAAGCCGCGTTTCGGCCACGCGGCGGAGGCGCGAATCGGCCCGTACACGTTGGTCGGCAGCTACCACCCCAGCCAGCAGAACACGTTCACGGGCAAGCTCACCGAGCCGATGTTCGACGCGGTCTTCGCCCGCGCGCTACAGGCCTGACGGCACGCGCTCCGGCCGAGCGAGACCCTCGCTGCGCGCGGCTTCGGATACCGCCGCGGCGACCTCAGCGTGCACCGCCGGGTCGAGGGCGTCGGGCACCAGCTCCGCCTCCTTGGTGAGCCCGGCGATCGCGCGCGCCGCGGCGAGCTTCATCCCGGTGGAGATCTCGCCGGCGCCCACCATCAGCGCGCCGCGGAAGATGCCCGGGTAGCCGAGCACGTTGTTGACGCTGGCGCCGTCGGCGGCGAACGCGGCACCGGCCTCGAGCGCCGCGGTTGGCGTGATCTCCGGATCGGGGTTGGTCAGGGCGAAGATCACCGAGTCGCGGGCCACGAGATCCGGGGTGATCAATCCGGCCCGGCCCGTGGTTGCGACGACCAGCCGCGCCTCGGCCATCACCTCCTCGAAGGAAGCCGTCGCGATGCCGCGCTCGTGCGCCCTGGCGTGCGAGCCCTCGTCCGGGTCCGATGCGATCACGCGGGCGGCGCCGGCCTCGACCATCAGCGAGGCGATGCCGAGGCCGGCGGCGCCGAGCCCGATCTGGCCGACGGTCGAGTCCGAGAGCTCGATGCCCACCTGGTCGCACGCCGCCAGCGCCGCGGCCAGCGTGGCGACGGCGGTGCCGTGGACGTCGTCGTGCATCACCGGGATCTCGAGGGCCTCGATCAGCCGCGTCTCGATGTCGAAGCAATCCGGCACCTTGATGTCCTCCAGGTGGATCGCGCCAAAGCCCGGGGCGATGCGCAGGACGGTCTCGACGAACTCGTCGGGATCCTCGGTGTCGATCAGGATCGGCATCGCGGAGATGTCGGCCATCTGCCGGTAGAACAGCGCCTTGCCCTCCATCACCGGCATCGAGGCGACGGCGCCGATGTTGCCGAGCCCCAGGACCCGGGTCCCGTTGGTGCAGATCGCGACGGTGCGGCCGATCATCGTGAAGCGGTTGGCGAGCGGCGGGTCCTCGGCGATCGCGGTGCAGACGCGGGCGACGCCCGGCGTGTAGATGTCGCGAACCTGCTGCAGCGTGTGGACGGGGTTGCGGACCTCCACGGCGAGCTTCCCGCCCTCGTGCGCCAGCAGCGCCCGGTCGTGGTAGGAGATGACGCTGACGCCCTCGAGCTGCTCGAGCATCCCGGCCACGCGCTTGGCCTGGCCGTGGTCACGGACCTCGACCGAGATCTCGCGGATCGAGCGGTCGCGGCCGACCTGGACGGTGGCGACGTCGCCGATCAGCCCGGCGCCGTCGGCGATCGTCTGGCAGACGCGGGCGAGCTGCCCCGACACGTGCGGCTGTTCCAGGCGGTAGACGTAGTCGACGGCCATCGCGCTCGAGCCTAACCCCAACTACCCTCAGCCCGCGCATGTTTCCGCTGAACGCACCCAACGTGCTGACGATGCTGCGCATCGTCGCGGTGCCGGTCGTGGTCGTCGCGCTGTTGGAGGAGACCCCGGAGGGCGACGTCATCGCCGCCGCCGTGTTCGCGCTCGCGGCGCTGACCGACGGCCTCGATGGCTACATCGCCCGGCGCCGGCGCGAGATCACGACCTTCGGCAAGCTCATGGACCCGCTTGCCGACAAGCTGCTGATCACCGCCGCCCTAGTCTCGCTCGTATCGCTCAACCGGCTCGCTGCCTGGGTGGCGATGGTGATCATCGCCCGCGAGTTCGCGGTCACGGGCCTGCGCTCGATCGCCGCGGAGCGCGGGGCGGTGATCTCGGCGAGCTGGATGGGGAAGGTGAAGACGGCGCTGCAGGTGATCGCGATCTTCGCGCTGATCGCCTTCGAGCCGACCCCGCTCTGGGTCGACCTGACGGTCTACGCGGCGGTTGCGATGACGGTGATCTCCGGCGCGGATTACTTCTTCGGGCTCCGCCGCCACATGGAGGCGTCGCAGTCGGCGGCAGCCGAGCGCGCCTGAGTCAGGCGGAGGAAGCTTCCAGCCACTCGCGCTGCGTCAGGTGGTGGCGCGAGTGCTCGCCGGTCGCGATCTCCGAGAGCACTTCGGCCACGAGGCCGCTGCGCTCGGCGACGACGGTGTGGCGGTGGATCGTCTCCAGGTTCTCCTGGCGGGCGAGCAGGAAGCCGCCGTCGCGGAGTTGCGGATACGCGGTGGCGACGCGGCGGACCATCTCCCGCACGACGTCCTCGACGAACCGCGGGTTGCGGTGCGCCTTCTCGACGACGGTCGCCTCGTCGCTGCGCTTCATCAGCTCGTAGATCTCAGACGACATCGACTGCTCGACGATGTGCAGGAGATCGCGGGCATCGATCTCGACCTCCACGCCCTCGGGCCGGCCGAGGTGAAGCTCGCCGATCCCGCGCTGGTTGTGGGTGGCGACCGGCACCGCGTCGAAGATGCGCTTGATCTCGCCGGCGTCGAAGCCGTCGGCCTCGAGCCGCTCGCGAGCGCGCCCGGTCAGCTCCTCCTGGGCGCAGGGGCATGCGGTCATCCCGTGAGCCTCGACCCCGGTCAGCGTACGGGTGCCGCGCTCGGAGGCGACTGCGGTGCCGTGGAGCTTGTAGATCTCCTGGCTCTCCAGCCCGGATTCGGGGGCGGTGACGGTCTCCGGATAGCGGGCCTCGATGCGGACCTCGGCGCGCAGCCCGTCCTGGTGCTTGCGGACGAGCTCGGCGATGTGGGCAGCGAGCTCCTCGGCGCGGAGCGTGTCGGCCGCGACAGACTCATCGATCGCCTCGTTGACGATCTCCTCGAAGCGGGACATGTGGACACCCGCCTGGCGGGGGTTGAGGTCGACGAAGCAGGCGAGCTCGGCGAAATAGAGGCCGCCGCGGACGTGGATCACCTTCTCGACGCCGCGCACGCCGACCCGGGTCAGGCTGACCTCGGTTGCCGGCCGCGACGCCTGGACGTCGCGGGTCGCAAGCTGGGCGCTGTCGGCTACCGGCTTCACCTCTGCGGAGGGTACCGAGGGGCGCTCGGCGGATTGAGGTAGACGGCCTCCGGCGTCCTCGCATCTGCGCCTATACTTCGCGCCGTTCGGCGTGCCCGATGCGGAGGAGAGGGCCGGGGCCAGTTGGCCGAGAAGGCAGAGGTCATCCTGACGGACGAAGAGGGGACTGATACCGCCCGCAACGGGGGGGATCCGCTTCGCGAGGACCCGACGCCGCTCGCCGACGCTGACGAGCTCGGCGGGCTGATCGCGCATGGGCGCGAGCGCGGCTATCTGACCTTCGAGGAGATCTCGGCCACGCTCGAGGAGGTCGAGGTCACGAAGGAGCAGGTTCACGACCTGCACGCCTACCTGATCGAGCACGGCGTCGACGTGATCGCCGCCGATGGCGTCAGCGCCTACAAGGAGGCCAAGGGCGAGGCCCAGCCGGGTCAGGCGAAGAAGCCCGAGCTGGACCTGACGGTCGAGCCCAGTCTCGACTCGCTGCGTCTTTACCTGCGCTCGATCGGCCGGGTCGAGCTGCTGACCGCCGATCAGGAGATCGAGCTTGCGCAACGGATCGAGAAGGGCGACATCGACGCCAAGCGCCACATGGTCGAGGCCAATCTGCGGCTGGTTGTCTCGATCGCGAAGGGCTACCTCGGCCGCGGCCTTGGCTTCCTCGACCTGATCCAGGAGGGCTCGCTGGGGCTGATCCGTGCGGTCGAGAAATTCGACTACCGCCGCGGTTACAAGTTCTCCACGTACGCCACCTGGTGGATCCGCCAGGCGGTGACGAGGGCGATCGCCGACAAGGCGCGGACGATCCGGATCCCCGTCCACATGGTCGAGAAGCTGAACCGGGTCACCCACGTGGAGCGGCAGCTGGTGCAACGGCTGGGCCGCGAACCCGAGCCGGCGGAGATCGCCGCCGAGCTGAAGATCTCGGTCCGCGAGGTGCGCGACATCCTGCGCGTCGCGCAGATGCCGGTTTCGCTTGAGAAGCCGGTGGGCGACGAGGACGAGTCCGAGCTCGGCGACTTCGTGGCCGACGACACGGTCGAGGAGCCGTTCGAAGCCGCGACGGAGAACCTGCAGCGTGAGGACATCCAGCGCGCCCTCGACGCGCTGCCCGAGCGCGAGCGTCAGGTAATCGAGCTGCGCTACGGCTTGCGTGGGCACGAGCCGTTGACGCTCGAGGAGGTCGGTCGCGCGTTCGGGGTCACGCGGGAGCGGATTCGGCAGATCGAGAACAACACCCTGCGCAAGCTCAAGCAGCTGCCGGAGGCGCAGCGGCTACGCGAGTTGGCCTGAAACCGCATTCACAAGCGGTTCTCAGGAAGTTCGACATACTTAGGTTTAGGCCGCGCGCAAGCGGGGAAAGTTAGATCTCAAGAGGGGATCGCGATCGCGACACCCTTCGACGGGAACTCCCTGAGCAACCCGTCCAAGCCAAGACGGGCCGCCAGTCCCCCCGGGCGGCCCGTCTGCTTTTCAGAGTGAGTGCCCGAAACGGGCCGCCCCTCCCCCCGGGGCGGCCCGTTTCCTACTTGCGGGTAGTCGTAGGTTCGTTTACGGGCCTGGCTGCCGGGCAGCGGCATCAATGGGCATTCACGCAAATCAAGGGACGACAAAGGAGCTGTCATGAACGACACACCACGCAACACCGATGACGCCAAGGGCCGGGTCAAGGAAGCGGCCGGCGATCTGACCGGCAACGACGATCTCAAGGAAGAGGGCAAGACCGACCAGGCCGCGGGCAAGGTCAAGGACGTCGCCGACTCGGCCAAGGACAAGGTCGAGGACGCGATCGACGGCGTGCGCGACCGGATCAATCGCTAGCGCAGACTTGCTGAGACAAGCCCGACGGGCCGCCTCAGGGCGGCCCGTCGTCGTTCAGTGGGGGAGGTGAGATTCGAACTCACTCAGCCAAAGGCACCAGATTTACAGTCTGGCCCGGCTCTCCAGCTCCGGCGCTCCCCCAAGCGCGGTGGAGAGTCTACGAAGGCCCGACCCAGAGCGCACAAAGTTGCCTTCCCTAACCTCGATCCATGCCCACGCACCCAAAGACCGCCCGCGTCCTGTTCGACGAGGCGCACTCCGAGGCGTGGACGATCGACTCCGAGCGGGCGCGCGACATGCAGCCCGCGCACCCGGCCGATTCGTCGCTCGCCCGCGCGGCGCAGGCCCTGGCCGAGCGCGACTTCGCGGTCGCAGCCCACGGCGCCGGGGACCTCGATCCAGCCGCACTCGCGGGCGCCGACGTGCTGGTCCTCGCCCACCCCTCGGACCCCAAGTGGGAGGCCACCACCGGCTCCGGCTCGCCGCGCCTCTCCGCCGCGGAGATCGAGGCGATCGAGCGCTTCGTCGACGACGGCGGCGGCCTCATCGTCCTCGGCGAGACCGAGCAGGAGAAGTACGGGAACAACCTCAACGAGCTGCTCGCCCGCTTCGGAGTCCAGGTCGCCAACGCGACCGTGCAGGACTACGAGCACCACGTCAATGCGCCCTCCTGGGTCCTGGCCGAGCTCGACCGTCCCGAACGCCCCACGCCCGGCGCCGACCTCCTCGCCCGCGTCGAGACCGTCTGCTTCTACCGGACCGGCACGCTCGAAACCCGAAACGGCGCCCGCGCGATCGCCCGCACCCACGCCTCCGCCAGCATCCCCGGCGCGCCGCTGGCCGCCGTCACCGAGCACGGCGCCGGCCGCGTGGCGGTCCTCGCCGACTCCGATCTCTTCGGCGACGACTGCATCGGTGAGCTCGACCACGAGGCGCTCTGGCTCAACCTCGTCTACTGGGCCGCCGGCCACGCGTTCGCCGCCGCCGGCGACGCCGAGGCGCCCCCGATCACGGCCGATCCCAACTGGCTGCGCCTCAAGGCCGCGGTCGAAGAGCTCCGCCTGCGCGAGGAGCCCGACGGGTCGGTGCACACGGCGGCCGAGGACTCGGGACGGCTGGGCGAGCTGGTCGAGACGATCGCCGGCGCCGCGCAGGCGCTGAAGCCGGCCTTCCCGCACCAGGGCGAGTACATCGACGCGCTCGCCGCCGACCTCGTGGCCTGGGCCGATTCCGGATTCGCGAAGCCGGACTTCGCCCGCTCCGCCGAGGCGTTCCGGCCCGAGCGCCAGCGCGCCGACGGGATCGAGCATCTCGTCGTCTTCCCCATGTACAAGCAGAACGCGTCGCCCGACACCTGCTTCGAGGCGCTGCTCGTCCGCGGCCCGTGGCCCGACTGGATCGCAGAACTCGAAGCGAGCGCGTACGACAACGCCAAGTTCGTGCCGGTCGAGCTGCTCGACTACACCGCGGGCTACGACTCCGAGTGCGCGGTCCTCTTCCCGGAGACCTTCTCCTACGCCGAGCGCCCGTCCTCCTACCACTTCGGCGCGATCTTCTGCGACCGCGAGGCGGAGCGCTTCCGCCGCGTCGGCTCCGCCGCAGCCGAGACCCTGAACCTCAACCTGCCGCCCGACGCCGCCGCGCTCCTCGCCTCGCCCGGCCTCTCGCGCGACGCCTACATCCTCTGGGACCTCGTCCACGACCGCACCCACATGCGCGGCGACCTGCCGTTCGACCCGTTCATGATCCGCCAGCGCAGTCCCTACTGGATGTACTCGCTGGAGGAGCTCCGCTGCGACCTGACCGCGTTCGCCGAGGCCGCCAAGCTCGAGCGCGAGGGCTTCGCGTTCGCCCGCCACGCGCAGTACGCGATCCTGTTCGACCGGCTGTTCCGCTTCCCACTCACCGGCAGCCGCGTCCGCAACTACGACGGCCTCGGCGGTCAGCTCCTGTTCGCCTTCCTGCACCGCGAGGGCTATCTGCACTGGACCGACAACCGGCTCGTGGTCGAGTGGGACCGCGTTGCCGAGGGCGTCGGCCAGCTGCGGGAGCGCGTCCAGGCGCTCTACCACTCAGGCATCGACCGCTCGAAGCTCGCCCAGTGGACCGCAGCCCACGACCTCGTGGCCGAGTACGTGCCGCCGGCCGAGTCGTCCGTGTGGGCGAAGGAGCGCCGCCGGCTGCCCGAGGCGGAGGAGCCCAAGGAACTGGTGGACCTCGTCCGCGACGACGAGTTCCCGCTCAGCCTCTTTTACTCGCAGCTCCAGCCGAAGCTGTCGCCCGCGCTCGAGCGCCCGGCCCGTGCCGCCGCGCCGACGCCCACCTAGTGACTCGAGCCCGTCATCATCTCAGCCAGGCTGGCGAGACGGGCAACACGCCCGGGTAACGATGTCTTGAACCAGCCTGCCTAACCTCACACGCGATGGAAACACGGCTGCGCATCGACCTCTTCGCCTTCGCGCTCGGCGCGCTCGCGCTGCTGAGTGTGGCCTTCGTCAGCGACCGGAACGGCGCCGCCCTGGTCATGTGCGGGCTCTGCTTCGCCGGGCTCCTCGCCGCGCGGCTCGCGGGCTTCTCGAATCGTGCCCTCGTGCCGGTCGCCGCAGGCGTGGTCGTGATCCTCTGGATGGTCTGGATCGATCCCCCCGCCAGCTCTCACAAGACGAGCGCGCTCGCCCACGCCGCCGGCGGCGCGTTGATCGGCTGGGCGCTCTCCGAGTACCTGCGCGGCCGGCTCACCTGGCCGCTCTGGGGCGCCACAGCGCTGGCGGCCGTCTTTGGCTTGACGGTGCTTTGGGAGCTGGGCGAGTACGCGGGCGACCGCGTCCTCGCGACGGATCTGCAGCCGAGCGGCACCGACTCTGCGGAGGACATCATCTTCGGGACCTTCGGCGGGGCGACCACCGTGGCCCTTGCCTGGCTCCTGGCACCGCGGGCGCCGCGCGAGTAGCTTCCTGCGCATGTACCTGGTGACCGACGCAAGGCGCGAATTGAGCATGAGTGCCGTGAGGTGAATCAGCTCGACGGCAAGATCGTCGCGATCGCCGGCGCCGCCGGCGGGCTCGGCCCCACCGTTGCCACGCGGCTCGCCGCGGAGGGCGCCACCCTGGCGCTCACCGACGTCGACCAGGGGCGCCTCGACGAGCTCGCCGCCGAGCTCGAGTTGCCCGCGGACCGCATCGACGCCCGCGTCGTAGACCTGCTCTCCGACGATGCCGCGCAGGAATGGGCCACGGCGCTGACGGAGCGCTTCGGCCGCGTCGACGCGCTGCTGCACCTCGTTGGCGGCTGGAAGGGGGGCGAGCCGCTGGAGACCGCGCCGCTGGAGGACTACGAGTGGCTCCACGACCTGCTGATGCGCACGCTCCAGCACGCAACCCGCGCCTTTCACGCCGCGATCGCGCACGAGGGCGGGCGCTTTGTCTTGATCTCGTCCACCCAGGCGCAGGCGCCGAGCGCTACCAACGCGGCCTACGGCGCAGCCAAGGCCGCGGCCGAGAGTTGGACCCTGGCGCTGGCCGACTCGCTGGCCGAGTCGGGCGCCACGGCGAACATCGTCGTCGTCAACGCGATCCTCACCCCGCGGATGCGCGAGCAGAACCCGGACAAGGCGTTCCAGACGTTCACCTCGGTCGAGGACATCGCCGAGGCGGTCGCCTACCTGCTCTCGGACGCGGCCGCGAAGATGAACGGCGCCAGGCTGGCGCTCCACCCGTGACGGACTTCGCATCCGACAACCACGCCGGCGTCCACCCCGACATCCTCATGGCGCTGGCCGACGCGAACGAGGGCCACGCAGGCGCCTACGGCGGCGACCCCTGGACCGAGCGCGCCGAGGAGCTCTTCCGCGAGCACTTCGGCCCGGACGCGCGCGGCTTCCCCGTCTTCAACGGGTCCGGAGCCAACGTCACCGTCCTCGACGCGCTGACCCGCAGCTTCGAGGCGGTGATCTGCACCGAGACCGCCCACATGCACGTCGACGAATGCGGCGCCCCCGAGCGGGTCGCGGGCGCCAAGCTCTACACCGTCGCGACCGAGCACGGGAAGCTCGGCCCCGACGACATCGGCCGCTGGGAGGCGCGCCGGGGCGACGACCACCACGCCCAGCAGCGGATCGTCTCGATCACCCAGTCGACCGAGCTCGGCACCGTCTACACGCTCGACGAGACCCGAGCGATCGCCGATGTCGCCCACGACCTGGGGATGCTGCTCCACGTCGACGGTGCCCGGCTCGCCAACGCCGCCGCCTCGCTCGGGGTCAAGCTCGGGGAGCTGACGGCCGACTGCGCGGTCGACGTCGTCTCCTTCGGGGCGACCAAGAACGGGCTGATGTTCGGCGACGCCGTCGTCTTCCTGCGCCCGGAGCTGGCCGACGGATTCGAGTTCGTGCGCAAGCAGCTCGGCCAGCTCGCCTCGAAGATGCGGTTCCTCTCGGCGCAGTTCGAGGCGCTGCTCGCCGACGGGCTGTGGCAGCGAAACGCGAGCCACGCCAACCAGATGGCCGCCGCCCTGGCCGACGCTGTGCGCGGCTTGCCGGGCCTCGAGATCGTCCACCCGGTCGAGGCCAACGGCGTCTTCGCCAAGCTGCCCCGCGCCGCGATCGACCAGCTGCTCTCAGAGCTGCCCGGCGAGCCCCCGTTTCACGTCTGGGACGCGCAGTCGAACGTGGTCCGCTGGATGTGCGCCTGGGACACGACGGCGCAGGAAGTGGACGAGTTCGCCGCGGCGATCAAGGCCGCGCTCACCTCGTAGTCAGCGTTGCACCAGGAAGGCAAAGACCTGCTTCGGTTCGAGACCGCGCCGTAGCTCCTTGCGCTCGACCAGGACGGGCTCAGCCGCTCGGAAGCGGATCAGCCTGAAGTAGTCGGTCGCAACCGTCTCCACTCGATCGAAGCGTGGATCTGGATCCGGGGGGCCCGCGTCGAACGCGAGGTCCGCCGGGCCGAGCAGCACGAGTTCCCTCAAGGTGCCGGTGGCGGGGAGCAGCTTTACATCCAGATACGCCATCAGGGGGGCGTTCCCGTGGTTGCGCATCAGCAGGATCGCCCGCCCCTGCGGCGCGTCATCGCCGATCGCCTCTGCCGCACCACGCCAGTCCTCCTCGTATTTCGGCTCTTGGGCGGTCGCCACCACGATCGCCGTCGAGAGCAGGCAGGCGGCGAGCGCGACGGCCGGGCCCACGCGCCCCGCCTCCGGCGGCCCCAGGCCGGCAGCGATCACGAGCACCATCGGCAGGATCACCCAGATGAAATTCCTCGGCATGAAGAAGTCGACGCCAGCAAGTGAGAGCAGGACGGCCGACGAAACCGCCGCGGCCCCGACTCCCGCAACGAAAAGCGCCCTTTGCCTGTAGGCAGGTCTGGTCCGGCGAAACAGCAACCAGAGGGCGACGAGGCAGGCGAGGATCGGAACCGCGGCAAGCCAGAGCTCCACCTGGTTGCCAACCAGGTAACGGCCTACGTCCGCCAGGCGCTCGAGAAGCGGCAGTGCTGAGCTGAAGTCCTGCCCGTCATGGTCGATCACCAGCGGCAGGAGGCCCGCGCCGACGGCCACGCTCGGCAAGAGCGCCAGCACGACCGCCCTGTGCCGCTCGCGAGCCAGCAGTAGGCAAGCCGCCTCGGCGGCGACGAGAAAGACCCCGTAGTAGTGGGTCAGCAGGGCGAGCGCTGACATTGCCGACCACCACGGAAGCGCGTGCTCTTTGCCGGCGCGAGCACGCAGGAAGAAGAGGAACGAGAGGCCGCCAAGCAGTGCGAGCAGTGCGTATGCCCGAGCCTCCTGGGAATACCAGATGAGGAACGGATTGGTCGCGACCAGCGCCGCGGCGACGATCCCGACGCGGCGAGAGAAGAGCTCCCGGCCGGCGCAATAGGCGACCACGATCAGTGCGATTCCAACCAGCGCCGAGAACGAGCGAACGCCGGCCTCGCCGAGTCCGAAGATCCGAGTCCAGCCCCAGGCCAGCACGTAGTAGAGCGGCGGGGTTCGCTCGGTCTCGGGAATGGCCGCGAGCATCCCGCCGAAGTCGTGGTCGAGGACCAAGGCGGTGAACGCCTCGTCGTACCAGAAGCTCTTGGCGGACAGCGCCGCCATTCGAAGGCCCCCGCCGACGGCGACAATCGCGACGAGGGTGAAAATCGGGGCCCCGCCGCACGCGCGACGGGACCCCGATCGAATCGGAAAGGAGCGCGTTCTATCGCTTGCCGTACGCGACGCCCTCCATCGACTTGATGCCGTCGTCGGGGCCGCCATACGCCAAATCTCCGCCGATAGTTCTGCGCGCCTCCCTGCGACGCCCGTCGGCGATCCTATCCCGGGTCGGCCCCTGATGCGCGCACTCCGCCGCTAACCTGAACGCCGCGCCCGGATAGCTCAGTGGTAGAGCACCTCCATGGTAAGGAGGGGGTCGTGGGTTCAAGTCCCACTCCGGGCTCTGTGACGCGCCCTAGCCGGCTGGCGGCACCCAGCCGCCGAACGCCCGCTCCAGCTCCAGCGCGACCCCGATAGCGAGGTGGTCGCGCTCCGGCGCCGCAACCACCTGCACCCCAAGCGGCAGGCCGCCGCGGCCGAGGCCCAAAGGCACCTGCGTGACCGGCACGCCGGCCAGGTTGAAGACCACCATCGGGGCGATGCTCCGCGGGCGCCGCATGATCGTCCCGTGCCGAGGGGCGACACGGTGAAACGGCGGGTGGAGCAGGACGCCGTCCCCGATCGTGGCGACCAGTTCTTCGCTCAGCGAGCGGCCGGCGGCCAGCATCCTGCGCGTCAGGCGCGCCGGCGTCGGCACCCGCTCGATCGCGGCGAGGAACCGGGTGGGTCCGGTATGCGGGCCGGAGCGCGCGAACGACTCTCGCAACCGCGGCGGCACCGCGCCGGCATCGGTCAGCATGCTCGCGATCGTGGCGGAGGAGGAGTGCTTGAGGGCGATCACGTAGAGCTCGTAGGCGCGTCGCAGGCGCCTCAGGTCAGGCCGGACGATCACCGCCCCCCGCTCGACCAGCGCCCGCGCCGCTCGGTCGCGAGCGGCGCGCAGCCCGCGCGCCACCGGGTAGTAGGCGAAGCTCGACCCGAGCAGCACGCGCAGGCCCTCGAGCGAGACCGTCGCCGGGTCGCCCAGCTCCATCCCTGCGCTTGCCACCGAGAGCTCGTCGCCCTCGTCGGGACCGGCGATCGCGCGCAGGATCGGCGCCAGGTCTTCGGCGCACCGGGCGAGCGGCCCGATTCCCAGGAGCTTCAATGCGCCGTCGGCCGCCGGCGGGTACACGCCGGTGGCGGGCACCAGCCCCGGCGTCGGCTTGTGACCGAACACGCCGTTGAAGAACGAGGGAACCCGGATCGAGCCGCCGATGTCGCTGCCGAGCCCGAACGGCGCGAAGCCCGAGCCGATCGCCGCGCCCTCGCCGCCGGACGACCCGCCAGCCGACCGGCGCGGGTCGTAGGCGTTCGAGGTGAGTCCGTAGACGCGGTTGGTGCTCTCGACCCACATCGTCAGCTCGGATGTGTTCGTCACCCCCAGCGGGATCGCTCCCGCGGCCACGATCCGCTCGATGACCGCCGCCGAGCGCTCAGCCCTGATCTCCGCCCGCGCCACGACCCCGGCGGAGTTCGGCATCCCGGCAACGGCGATCGATTCCTTCACGGTGCACGGCACGCCCAGGAACGGCGGCAGGTCCTCGCCGTCGGCCGCCGCGACGATCCGGGCGTCGGCGGCGTCCGCCTCCTCACGTGCTGCGGCGAAGCGATCGGCGACCACGGCGTTGACCCGCGGGTTGCGGCGCTCGATCAGGTCGATGTGCTGATCGACGAGCTCGCGCGAGCTCACCTCGCCGGCGCGGATCGCCCGCGCGAGGGAAACCGCGGAGCGCTCTATCAGTGGCCCACCCGTCATCGCGCCGAGCGATCGTAGACTTCGGCCCCGATGGCCACCGCCCACCTCGCACTGACCGCCGGCGACAGCGAGCAGCTGTTCTCGTTCTCCGAGGAGGCGGTGCTCGGCCGCGGCGCCGCCGCCGACGTCTCGATTCCGGACCCCAGCATCTCGCGCCGACACGCGCTGGCGCGCCTCGAGGGCAAGACCGTCGTGCTCGAGGACCTCGGCTCGGCCAACGGCACCTACCTGAACGGAAGCCCTGTGAAGAGCGCAACCCGCGCCGAACACGGCGACACGATCCGCGTCGGCGCGGTCGACCTCGAGCTGCGGATCGAGGAGGGCGGCACCGAGGAGATCGGCGATCCGGTGGCGACGCCGACGGAGATCCTGAAGGCCGAGGATTTGCGCTGAGTTCGCAAGAATGCGGGTAGTGACATCCGCATGAACAATCCCGAGAAGGCACTCACCGACAAGCTGAACTGCGGTGGCGGCAACGACGTCGCGGTCGCCGACAGGGCGGACACGGTCAGCAGGCACTGCGAGACCGTCCGGTAAGTCCGCGCACCGGCGCGAACCAGGACCGGCAGAGAGTTCCAGATACGCGATCGGCCGCAGGTGCTCCGGCGCCTGCGGCCGATCGCTATCCTTGCCCAACCTCGCGCCTCGGCGCAGAGGTCTTTTTTTCGTATGGACCCGCTTATCGGCGGCACTTGAGAAGAGGAGCGAATGGCTCGCGGAGACGTCCGGATCGCTGTCACCCTCGCGTGCGAGGAGTGCAAGCGGCGGAACTATCAGACCAACAAGTCGCGGCGCAACACGCCGGACCGAATCGAGATGCGCAAGTACTGCCGGTGGTGCTCGAAGCACACGCCACACAAGGAAACGCGCTGAGGCGCGGACCCTCGAGCGATGGCTAAGTCAAGGGCACAGCGGAAGGCCGAGCAGCGCAAGCGCCAGGCCCAGCGCCAGGAAAACGGCGACACGGAGGCCGAGGCGCAGCATCGCACCCAGGTGCCCGAGTCGGCCGATGTCGACGTCGTCGAGCTGGCCGAGCAGGGAGCCGAACTCGACGAATTGAGGGGCAGGCCGGCCGAGCCGGAGGCGCCTGCGCCCTCGCGCGCCGAGACGGCGCCATCAAGGCAGGACCCCGAGCTTCCCGCGGAGGCTGCCCCCCCCGCCGACAAGATCACCCGGCGCGAGCAAAAGCGCCAGGAGCGCGAGCGCAAGCAGGCCGCCAAGGCGTCGGTCGACCGGCGCAAGCCCCGCGAGGAGGCGCCCGAGCGCGAACGCGGCCGGGTCATGGGCTTCCTCGTCTCCTGCGTCGCCGAGCTGCGCAAGGTGCAGTGGCCCAACCGCGAGACCCTGATCCAGGCTTCCGCGGTAACCGTCGTCTTCATCGCCGTCGCCGCCGCCTATCTGGGAGTGCTCGACGGCGCCTTCAACTGGCTCGTCCAGCGCGTCCTCTAGGCGCGACCAACCACACACAACCGAGAACTGAGGACTTACTCAAAGCATGTTTCGCTGGTACGTGATCAACACCTACTCGGGCCACGAGAAGAAGGTCAAGAACAACCTGGAGCACCGGGTCGAGACGATGGGCGCGCGCCAGCGGGTCCGCCAGGTCGTGGTCCCGACCGAGCAGGTCTCCGAGCTCAAGGACGGCCAGCGGATCTCGGTCGAGAAGCGGACCATGCCGGGTTACGTCCTGGTCAACATGGAGATGACCGACGACGCCTGGAACCTGGTCAAGAACACCCCGGGCGTGACCGGATTCGTCGGCTCGCGCAACAAGCCGATCCCGCTCTCGCAGGCCGAGGTCGACCGCCTCATGCACCGCGAGACGGCCGAGCGCCCCCGGGCCCAGGCCCAGTTCGACATCGGCGAGACGGTCAAGGTCATCTCCGGGCCGATGTCCGACTTCTCCGGCGAGATCGCCGAGATCAACGAGGACGCACAGCGCCTCAAGATCCTGGTCTCGATCTTCGGCCGCGAGACTCCGGTCGAGGTCGGCTACGACCAGGTGAAGAAGGTCTAGTCGGCTACCTTCCAGACCGGCGATTCGCGATGGCCAAGAAAGTCCTGACAATGATCAAGCTGCAGATCCCGGCTGGGGCTGCGAACCCGGCGCCGCCGGTCGGCCCCGCGCTGGGCCAGCACGGCGTCAACATCATGGACTTCTGCAAGGCGTTCAACGCGCAGACCGAGCAGGACCGCGGCACGATCATCCCGGTCGAGATCACGGTCTACGAGGACCGCTCCTTCGACTTCATCACCAAGACCCCGCCCGCTGCGGTGCTGATCCGCGAGGCGCTCGGGATCGCGAAGGGCTCGGGCGAGCCCAACCGCGAGAAGGTCGGCACGATCTCGGCCGCTCAGGTGCGGGCGATCGCCGAGAAGAAGATGCCCGACCTGAACGCCAACGACCTTGACGCTGCGTCGCGGATCATCGCCGGCACCGCGCGCTCGATGGGCGTCGACGTCGAGGGCCTCGAGTGATGGCCAAGACCCGCTCCAAGCGCTATCGCGCCGCCCTCGACCAGGTCGACCGCCACTCGCAGTACCCGCCGGCGGAGGCCGTCGCCCTGCTCAAGCAGACCGCCAGCACAAAGTTTGACGAGACGGTGGAGCTGCACATGCGCCTCGGGGTCAACGTCCGCCACGCCGAGGAGCAGCTGCGTGGGACTCTGGCGCTGCCGAACGGCCTCGGCAAGGACGTGACGATCGCGGTCTTCGCGGAGGGCGACGCCGCCCGAGCCGCCAGCGAAGCCGGGGCCGACCACGTCGGCGCCGCCGACCTCGCCGCCAAGGTCGAGGAGGGCTGGACCGACTTCGACGTCGCAATTTCGACGCCCGCGCTGATGGGCCCCGTCGTCTCGAAGCTGGGCCGCGTCCTCGGCCCGCAGGGCAAGATGCCGAACCCCAAGGTCGGCACCGTCACCGACGACGTCGCCAAGGCGGTCGGCGAGGCCAAGACCGGCAAGGTCGAGTACCGCACGGACCGCCAGGCCGTGATCCACATGGCGATCGGCAAGGCCAGCTTCTCAGAGCACGCGCTGCTCGAGAACTACGCCGCCGTCGTCGACGAGGTGGTCCGCGCCAAGCCGGCCGCCGCAAAGGGCCGCTTTCTGCTCTCGATCACCCTGACGACATCGATGGGTCCCGGGATCCGCGTCGACACCGGGCTGATGCGCGAAGCGGAGATCCTCGGCACCGAGCACGAGGAGGGCGGCAACGGCGCCGCTCCGGCCGCGGCGCCCGAGGAGCCGAAGGCCGAGGAACCGCCGGCCGAGGAGCCGCCCACCGAAGCGGCGCCCCCGGAGGAAGCGCCCGCCGACGAGCCCGAGCCTCCGGACTCGGAAGCCTCCACCGACGCCAAGTAGCGCCGGCTTTGCGCCGATCGGGGGCTATAGGGCGGTCACGCGCACAAAGCTGACTGCCGGACGGTGATGTATACTGCGCTGTATACATGGCGGCCACACGGACACAGATATATCTGACCACCGACCAGCGCTCGAAGCTCGACGAGCTTACGGCTGCGAGCGGCGCGACGCTCGCGGAATTGATCCGCGAGGCGGTCGACGCATATCTCGAGCGCCAGCCGTCGGACCCCGACGCTGTGCTGGCGACGACCTTCGGCGCCGCACCCGACTTCGAGGTACCCCCACGGTCCGAGTGGGAGGACCGAGAGCGGCGCATCTGGAGTGACCGGGCTGCTCGTTGACACGGATGTACTGGTCGACCACCTGCGAGGTGTCCGGGCATTCGAGCGCCCGGCCGGAGCCACGCTCCATTGCTCGGTGGTCACTCGCGCGGAGCTGTTCGCAGGCCCTAAGGATCAGGAGGAGGAAGTCCGCGAGTTGCTGGAAGCGTTCCGCGAGATTGCGGTCACGCTCGAACTCGCGGAAGCGGCGGGCCGTATTCGCCGAGCGACGGGGATCGGGCTGCCGGACGCATTGATCGCCGCCAGCGCCTTGGCGAATGGGCTGGAGCTGGTGACGCGAAACCTCAGGGACTTCGGCCGCGTTGACGGCCTCGTCCTCACGGGCACGGGCTGACGGCGCGCCGTCGCTACACTCACGCGCCGACAACTTCGCCTGCCGAAGACCACTGGCCGGGACCTCCCGTAACTCCAGTGCAGGTGGTGCCCGGAGAGCAGTTTTTCCGAGCCCGCCTGCGTGCGGGCTTTTTCATGAGATGAACCGAGAAGAGAAGACAGCCGTAGTCGACGAGCTCGCCGAGCGACTCTCCGAGTCGGCCGCGATCTTCGCCGTCGAGTACAAGGGGATCAGCGTCCCCCAGGCGGCCGAGCTTCGCGCCAAGCTGCGCGAGTCGGACGCCTCCTTCAAGGTCGTCAAGAACCGTCTCGCCAAGCTCGCATCCGCCAAGGCCGGGACCGAACTCGACGAGCTGCTGACGGGCCCGATCGCGCTGACGCTGATCAACGGCGACCCCGTGGTCGTCGCGAAGACGATCACCACCTTCACCAAGGAGCACGACGTCCTCGCCTACAAGGGCGGGGTGATGGATGGCGCTCCACTGGACGTGGAGTCGTTCACCGCGATCGCCAAGCTGCCCGGCCTCGACGTCCTGCACGGCCAGCTCGTCGGCTTGGCCGCGAGCCCGCTGACCGGCCTGGTCGCCGGGATGAGCAACCTGATCTCCGGCCTCGGGCGCCAGCTCGCCCAGATCGCCGAGCAGGGCCTGGTCGCCGGCGAGGCGCCCGAGCCCGAGCCGCCGGTCGAGGAGCCGACGCCCGCCGAGGCGCCCGCCCCCGAGGAGGCCCCCGTCGAGGAGCCGCCCGCCGAGGAGCCCGCCCCGGAGCCGGAGGCGGCGGCAGATGAACCAGAAACTGATGACGATGAAAACCCCCCCGAGGAAGTCGAAGCCGAAGGCGAGACTTCCGAGGGTCAAGAGGAGGATTGAGAAGTGGCCACCACTACTGCTGATTGGATCGACGAGCTGAAGGGCATCTCGGTGCTCGAGCTCTCCGAGCGCATCAAGGCGCTCGAGGAGGAGTTCGGCGTCTCGGCGACCGCGGTTGCCGCGGCCGCGCCGGCGGCTGCCGGCGGCGGCGAGGAAGCCGCCGAGGAGAGCTCGACGGTCGACGTCGTCCTGACCGCCGCCGGCGAGAAGAAGGTCCCCGTGATCAAGGCCGTGCGTGCGGCCACCGGCCTGGGCCTGAAGGAGGCCAAGGCGGTCGTGGACGGCGCGCCGAACGCGGTCAAGGAGGGCATCGAGCGCGACGAGGCCGACAAGCTGAAGGCCGAGCTCGAAGAGGCCGGCGCGACCGTCGAACTGAAGTAATTACAGGCGAATCGTGCTTCAGGCGTGACCCACGCTTGAAGTTGGCGTACCCGATGTGGTAACTTCATCGGTCGCGCGCCGTTGACCCTTTTCCGCCCGAATCTGCGCGGGTTCGTCCCTTTCGACCATCTGAGGAGTCGCCCAGTTGGCCAGAGTTCATGCTGCCCCTGTCACGCGGAGGTCCTTTTCGAGGCTTCCGGAACCCTTCGAAGTACCGCACCTGATCGATATCCAGCGCCGTTCGTTCGAGTCCCTGACGGACTCGAAGGGCGGCATGCTGCGAGAGACCATCAATGACATTTCCCCGATCGAGGACTACACGGGGAACCTCGCGATCGTCTTCGGCGACTTCGAGTTCGGCGAGGCCGGCCACACCGTCGACGAATGCCGTGAGAAGGACGTCACCTACTCGCGCCCGCTGAACGTCAAGGTCGCGTTCCAGAACCGCGACACGGGCGAGATCCGCGAGCAGACCGTCTTCATGGGCGACTTCCCGTGGATGACCGACCGCGGCACCTTCATCATCAACGGCACCGAGCGCGTCGTCGTCACCCAGCTCGTCCGCTCGCCGGGCGCCTACGTGATGGAGCCGAAGGACCGCGAGAAGCAGGTCTTCATCGCGAACCTGATGCCCTCGCGCGGCTCCTGGCTGGAGCTCGAGATCGACAAGAAGGGCCGCGTCTACGCCCGCATCGACCGCAAGCGCAAGCTGCCGGTCACGGTGCTGCTGCGAGCGATGGGCTATGAGACCGACGAAGAGATCCTGAAGCTCTTCGACAACTCGGTCTACATCCGTCACACGATCGACGGCGACACGGAGCCGACCCGGACCACGGACGGCGCCCTGATCGAGCTGTTCAAGAAGCAGCGCCCGGGCGAGCCGCCTTCGGTGGACGCCGCCAAGGCGCTCCTCGAGCAGCTGTTCTTCGACCCCAAGCGCTACGACCTGACGCGGGTCGGCCGCTACAAGCTGAACGCGCGCCTCGACCTCGACGTCGACCTCGAGCACCGCACCCTGACCAAGGAGGACATCGTCGCTCTGATCAAGGAGCTGACGAGCCTGCCGCGGATGCTCGACGAGTCGCTCGAGACCGTCGATGAGGAGAACCCGATCAAGGACTACGCGGCCGAGCTGGCGACGTACTCCCGCGAGCCGATCAAGGACCACCTCGACGAGTACGAGCACTTCGGCAACCGCCGCCTGCGCACCGTCGGCGAGCTGATCCAGGACGCGTTCCGGGTCGGCCTGTACCGGATGGAGCGGGTCGTCCGCGAGCGCCTCACCACCGAGGACGCGGACGCGATCACGCCGCAGACGATCATCAACATCCGGCCCGTCGTCGCCGCGATGAAGGAGTTCTTCGGCTCCTCGCAGCTCTCGCAGTTCATGACCCAGACGAACTCGCTGGACGGCCTCACGCACAGGCGACGCCTGTCGGCGCTCGGCGCCGGCGGCCTGACCCGTGAGCGCGCGCCGATCGAGGTTCGCGACGTACACCCGACCCACTACGGCCGGATGTGTCCGATCGAGACGCCGGAGGGGCCGAACATCGGCCTGATCGGCTCGCTCTCCTCCTACGCGCAGGTCTCCGAGCACGGGTTCGTCACGACCCCGTACTGGGTGGTCAAGGACGGCATCGTGACCAAGGAGGTCGTCCACCTGGACGCGACCCAGGAGGAGGACAGGATCATCGCCCAGGCGAACGCCGAGGTCGACGAGAAGTCGGGCAAGATGAAGGGCCCGCAGGTCATGTGCCGCGTCGGCGAGGGCGAGGTCGGCCTGATGCCGCCCAAGCAGGTCGAGCTGATGGACATCTCACCGACCCAGATCTGGTCGGTGGCGACGGCGCTGATCCCGTTCCTCGAGCACGACGACGCCAACCGCGCCCTGATGGGCTCGAACATGCAGCGCCAGGCCGTGCCGCTCCTCAAGCGGGAGGCGCCGCTGATCGGCACCGGCATGGAGCGCCGCGCCGCGGTCGACTCCGGTGACGTGATCGTCGCCGAGAACTCGGGCGAGGTCAGCTTCGTCGACGCCGAGAAGCTCGTCGTCACCCGCGGCTCGTCCAAGGACGAGTACGAGCTGGACAAGTTCCGCCGCTCCAATCAGGGCACGCTGATCCACCAGACCCCGCTGGTCTCGGTGGGCGACAAGCTGAAGGCGGGCGACGTCCTGGCCGACGGATCCTCGACGGCCGGCGGCGAGATCGCGCTGGGCAAGAACTGCCTGGTCGCGTTCATGTCCTGGGAGGGCTACAACTTCGAGGACGCGATCATCCTCTCGCAGCGCCTGGTCAAGGACGACGAGCTCACCTCGATCCACATCGAGGAGTACGAGATCGACGCCCGTACGACCAAGCTGGGCGACGAGGAGATCACGCGCGACATCCCGAACCGCTCGGAGGAGTCGCTGCGAAACCTCGACGAGCGCGGCATCGTCCGCATCGGCGCCGAGGTCGTGTCCGGCGATCTTTTGGTCGGCAAGGTCACGCCCAAGGGCGAGACCGAGCTGACGGCCGAGGAGAAGCTGATCCGTGCGATCTTCAAGGAGAAGGCGCGCGAGGTCCGCGACACCTCGCTCAAGGTCCCGCACGGCGAGGGCGGCGTCGTGATCGACGTCATCACCTTCGATCGCGAGGAGGGCGACGACCTGGCGCCCGGCGTCAACAGCCTGGTCCGCGTCTTCGTCGCGACAAAGCGCAAGATCGCCGAGGGCGACAAGCTCGCCGGCCGGCACGGCAACAAGGGCGTGATCTCGCGGATCGTGCCCGAGGAGGACATGCCGTTCCTGGCCGACGGGACGCCGGTCGACGTGATCCTCAACCCGCTGGGCGTGCCGAGCCGAATGAACATCGGCCAGATCCTCGAGACGCACCTCGGTTGGGTCGCGGCCAACGGCTGGTACGACGACGGCTCCGAGGCCTACAAGCAGTCGCAGGAACGCGACGGCCGCGTCTACGTGGCGACTCCGGTCTTCGACGGCGCCAAGGTCGAGGAGGTCGATCACGCCCTCGTCAAGTGGCAGGAAGAGCACGCCGAGCGCGGCATCGACCTCGGCCTCGACAAGTCGGCGCGCGAAGGCGCCCAGTCGACCGGTCGCGCCCAGCTCTACAACGGTCGCACCGGCGAGCCCTACGCGGGCCACGTAACCGTCGGTCAGATGTACATCCTGAAGCTGCTGCACCTCGTGGACGACAAGATCCACGCGCGTTCGACCGGCCCTTACTCGCTGGTCACCCAGCAGCCGCTGGGCGGCAAGGCGCAGTTCGGCGGCCAGCGCTTCGGCGAGATGGAGGTCTGGGCGCTCGAGGCGTACGGCGCCGCCTACACGTTGCAGGAGATGCTCACGGTCAAGTCCGACGACACCGTCGGCCGGGTCAAGGCCTACGAGTCGATCGTCAAGTCCGAGAACATCGCCGAGCCATCGGTGCCGGAGTCGTTCAAGGTGCTCCTCAAGGAGATCCAGGCGCTCTCCCTCGACCCCGTGCTGGTCTCGGAGTCGGGCGAGGTGGACCTGGCCGAGGAGGACGACGAGCTCCTGCGCGCGGCGGAGGAGCTGGGCATCGACCTGTCCGGGGTCCGCGCCGACGGCAAGGGCGACGGTGCGGCCGACGAGCAGGAAGAGCAGGTAGTCGCCGAAGGTGAAGGCGGGACGAACGGCGACGCGGCCAAGAAGGCCGAGGAGGCGAAGGTCAATGAATGAGGGACTTGTCCCGAAAGCAGCATGTGCCGGTGAGGTGAAGCCGTGAGCATGGACATCAACAATTTCGACGCGATCGAGATCGGGCTCGCCTCCTCGAAGAAGATCCGTGGCTGGAGTCACGGCGAGGTGACGAAGCCCGAGACGATCAACTACCGCACGCTCAAGCCTGAGAAGGACGGCCTGTTCTGCGAGCGCATCTTCGGCCCGACCAAGGACTGGGAGTGCTACTGCGGCAAGTACAAGCGGGTCCGCTACAAGGGCATCGTCTGCGAGCGCTGCGGCGTCGAGGTCACCCGCTCCAAGGTCCGCCGCGAGCGCATGGGCCACATCGACCTGGCCGCGCCGGTCTCGCACATCTGGTTCTTCAAGGGCGTCCCCAGCCGCATCGGCTACCTGATCGACATGGCTCCCAAGGAGCTCGAGAAGGTCCTCTACTTCGCCGCCTCGATCGTGACCGAGGTCGACGAGGAGGCGCGCACCAAGGACCTGACCAAGCTCGAGAAGGAAGTCAACAAGGTCCTCGACTCCTACAAGGCCGAGCGCGAGCAGCGCACCCAGGAGCTCCGCGAGGGGCTCGAGCGCCGCGTCGCCTGGATCGAGGGCGACGGCACCAAGGACGCGTTCGACGGCGAGGACGAGCTGTGGGCCGAGAACCTCGGCTTCACGAACCCGAAGAAGCTCGACGACGCTGAGCGCACCAAGGCCCTGAAGGAGGTCCGCAAGGCGGTCGAGTCCGAGATCTCCGACACGGAGGCCTACATCGATGACGCCGCGGTCCGCATCGAGGAGGTCTGGCGGATCTTCCAGGAGATGAAGGTCAAGGACGTGATCAACGACGAGGCCGTCTTCCGCGAGCTCAAGGAGCGCTTCGGCAGCCCGTTCGGCTGGGGCGAGTACTTCAAGGGCGGCATGGGCGCGGAATCGGTCCGCGAGCTGCTCGACGACGTGAACCTCGAGGCCGAGTGCGAGGAGCTGGAGCAGACCATCAACACCTCGAAGGGCCAGAAGCAGGCCCGCGCGGTGAAGCGCCTGAAGGTGGCTTCCGCGTTCCTCAACTCCGAAAACAGGCCGGAGTGGATGGTCCTCGACTGCGTGCCGGTGATCCCACCGGAGCTGCGCCCGATGGTGCAGCTCGACGGCGGTCGCTTTGCGACGTCGGACCTCAACGACCTCTACCGCCGGGTGATCAACCGCAACAATCGCCTCAAGCGGCTGCTCGACCTCGGTGCTCCCGAGATCATCGTCAACAACGAGAAGCGGATGCTGCAGGAGGCCGTCGACGCGCTGTTCGACAACGGCCGCCGCGGCCGCCCCGTGACGGGCCCCGGCAACCGGGCGCTGAAGTCGCTCTCGGACATGCTCAAGGGCAAGCAGGGCCGGTTCCGCCAGAACCTGCTCGGCAAACGCGTCGACTACTCGGGCCGTTCGGTGATCGTGTCCGGGCCCAGCCTGCGCCTGCACCAGTGCGGGCTGCCGAAGCTGATGGCGCTGGAGCTGTTCAAGCCGTTCATCATGGCCCGCCTCGTCGAGCGCAAGGCGGTGCAGAACATCAAGGCCGCCAAGAAGATGGTCGATTCGATGGTGCCCGAGGTGTGGGACGTCCTCGAGGAGGTCATCTCCGAGCATCCGGTGCTGCTGAACCGCGCGCCAACGCTGCACAGGCTCGGCATCCAGGCGTTCGAGCCGGTGCTGGTCGAGGGCAAGGCGATCCAGGTTCACCCGCTCGTCTGCCACGCGTTCAACGCTGACTTCGACGGCGACCAGATGGCGGTCCACGTGCCGCTCTCGGCTGAGGCCCAGGCGGAGGCGAGGGTGCTGATGCTGTCCTCGAACAACATCCTCTCGCCGGCGCACGGCGCGCCGCTGGCCACGCCCTCGCAGGACATGGTGCTGGGGATCTACTACCTGACCTATGCGTCCGAGGACGTCGAAAAGCTCGACTCCGCGAAGCTCAAGAAGACCCCGCACCCGTTCCGGACGGCGCAGGAAGCCGAGCTGGCGTTCGAGCGCGGGCTCGTCGAGTTGCACGACTACGCCGAGTACCGGCGTGCGGGCCACGAGCATTTCCTGACGACGGTCGGCCGGATCATCTTCAACGACGCAGTCGAGCGCGCACTGGCCGATGCGCTTGAGGAGGAATGGGATCCGGAGACCTACAACTTCGTCAACCGCTCGCTGGTCAAGAAGGACATCAACGCGATCGTCTTCGAGCTGGTCGAGACCTACGGAGCCGGCGCGATCGCGCAGGCGCTCGACGCGTTCAAGGAACTGGGCTTCCACTTCGCGAGCCAGGCCGGGATCACGATCTCTAAGAACGACGTGATCTCGCCGCCCACGAAGGAGAAGATCCTTGAGGGCTACGAGCAGCGTGCCGGCGAGATCCTGCAGCAGTACGAGGACGGCTACATCACCGCCGACGAGCGCAAGGAGAACGTCACCAACCTCTGGAACGAGGCAACCGACACCGTCGCCAAGGCGATGGAGGACAACCTCGACGAGCTGAATCCCATCTTCATGATGGCCAACTCCGGAGCCCGCGGGTCGTTCAAGCAGATCCGCCAGCTCGCCGGCATGCGCGGGCTGATGGCGAATCCGAAGGGCGAGATCATCGAGCGCCCGATCAAGGCCAACTTCATGGAGGGCCTGACCGTGCTCGAGTACTTCATCTCGACCCACGGCGCCCGCAAGGGGCTCGCCGACACGGCGCTTCGCACCGCGGACTCGGGCTACCTCACCCGGCGTCTGGTCGACGTCGCCCAGGACGTGATCGTCCGGGCCGAGGACTGCAAGACCAAGGAGCACATCGAGATGCCGGTGCGCCTCGAGGACGGCTCGGTCAACACGAACCTCCTCGGCCGTGCCGCCGCGAAGAAGTTCGCGACGAAGCGCGGGCGCGAGCTGCTCAAGCGCAACCAGGAGATCGACAAGGAAGAGCTGGCGGCGATCGACGAGGCGTTCGGCGACGAAAAGGGCGCCACGGTCCCGGTCCGCTCACCGCTCAAGTGCGATTTCGAATCAGGCGTTTGCCGCCAGTGTTACGGCCGCGCGCTGGCCACCGGTGACATGGTCGAGCTGGGCGACGCGGTCGGCATCATCGCCGCCCAGTCGATCGGCGAGCCTGGCACACAGCTCACGATGCGCACCTTCCACACCGGCGGCGTCGCGGGCCTCGACATCACCCAGGGCCTGCCGCGCGTGGTCGAGCTGTTCGAGGCTCGCAAGCCGAAGGGGCTTGCAGAGATCGCGAAGGTCGAAGGCCGCGTTTCCGTCGACGAGAGCGACAAGGCTGTCCTCATCACGATCACCGACGCCAAGGGCGACGAGCATGACCACAAGCTGCCGCCGCGTTCGCGCCTTTATGTCAAGAACGGCGCGCGGGTCGAGGCCGGCACGCAGCTCAACGAGGGCTCGCTCTACCCGGCCGAGATCCTGGAGGTCAGGGGCCGGACCGAGACCGAGCAGTACATCGTGCGCGAGGTCCAGCAGGTCTACAAGTCACAGGGCGTCGACATCAACGACAAGCACATCGAGCTGATCGTGCGGCAGATGATGAAGAAGATCGAGATCGAGTCGAAGGGCTCGACCTCGCTGCTGCCCGGCGCCCTCGAGGATCGCCACAAGCTGCAGAAGATCAACAAGCAGGCCAAGGAGGACGGCGGTACGCCCGCGAAGGGCAAGGAGCGGATCCTTGGAATCACCAAGGCCTCGCTCGCGACCGAGTCGTTCCTCTCGGCGGCCTCGTTCCAGGAGACCACGAAGGTGCTCACCGACGCGGCCCTGGAGGGCAAGCGCGACCGCCTGGTCGGCCTCAAGGAGAACGTGATCATCGGCAAGCTGATCCCGGCCGCGACCGGCCTGCGGCACTACCGATCGCTCGAAATCGAGCCGGTCGAGCCGGCGCAGCGCCCGGACGAGGACCTGCTCGACGCCGACGAGCTCGCGGCCGAACTCGGTCTGCGGGAGAACGGCGAGGAGTCCGATCTCGAGGGCTTCGGCCCGTCGTTCGCCGAGGAGCTCGAGGAACTCGCCCAGGAGATCGAGGGCGGCGGCGAAGGTGCCGCCGGGGGCTCGAACGGCAGCTGACGCGGCTTCTGGCGGGGCCGGGACCTAAAGCGATCTAGTCGACGATCCGGACGATCTCGCACTCGCCCGGGAAGTTGACGTCCTTGATCTGGCCGAAACACGTATCGGTGCCGAGGCCGGGCTGAAACTGGTCGACGTTCGAACCGGCGATCAGGGTGTCGTCGCCGCGGCCGCCGTAGAGGTTGTTGCGGTTGCCGCCGGCGTCGAGGTAGTCGTCGCCGTTACCGCCGCGGAGTACGTCCACCTTGGTGTAGGAGAAGACGGTGTCGTCGCCGGGCCCGGCGTAGACGTGGTCGCTGCCGCCGTTGTTGCCCTGCGCGCCCCTGAAGTTGTCATTGCCACCCTTCAGGTAGGCGACCGAGCTGTTCCGCTCGATTGTCACCGAGTCGGCGCCGTCGGTGCCGCTGTAAAAGGTTGCATAGGCCAGGCTGCAGAAGAGCAACAGGGCGAACGCGACGAGCGCAGATACGCCGACGATCCGTCCTGATTTGCTCGACCTCTCGATGATGCGTCCCCCTATGCCGTACGTTAGCCGCTCTCGGCGGGCTCGGCGGAACCACGCTGGGCGGCGTGCGCCGCGGCGGCGCGAACCGGAGCCGGCGGGGTGAAGACCCGGGTCCGGCCTCCGGGCGGACACGACGGGACCGGCAGGGCGTCGGGGGCGTGCGGCCCGCGGCGCGGACCGCGCGGCTGCTTCGGCTCGCGCCGGAAGCGCTTGAAGCCGTGCTCGCCGCCCCCTTCGGCCGGGGTTTCCTCGGATTCAGGCTCCGCGTGAAATGCCCACCAGGCGATGTAGAGCAGCAGGCCGACGGGGATCTTCAAGACCACCATCAGGAAGAAGATCGGAACCCAGCCTTCCACCGAGGTCAGTCTACCCCCACTTCCCGCACCCAATCGATCAGTGTGTCGACCTGCGCGTCGGTGAGGCCGACGTCCGAGCGGGTCGGGACCAGCAGGGTGGGGGCGGGACGCCTCCGGGCCCACTCGTGACAGCTCTCGTCGAGCGAGTCGTCGATCCACGCCAGCGCACGGTCGCCGGCGTACTCCTCGAGCGCGTCGAGCTTCCAGTGGGCGGTGCCGAATCGAGCTCGGCCTCCGAAGGTGAGGACCGGCAGGTCCGCCGGCAGCCCCAGGAGCAGCGGCAGGTGGTCGTTCGCGCGCTCCTCCCAGCCGGTCGCCCAGACCAGCTCGAAGTGGTCGGAGAGACGCAGCAGGCGGGGCCCGGCGCCGTCGGCGATGCAGTGCGCGATGCCGTCGATCAAATGAAAGCGGCCCGGCACCTCTTCAAGCGGGCCGTCGAAGCCGAACAGGCTGATCACGCCATCGACGTCAACGGCCAGTACGGGTCGCTCACTCACGAGATGGCAGGCTATCCAGACGCCGGGTCAGCAATAGGCGTTCCGCTACCATCACGCGCCGTGCCGTCGACCAATCAGCTGATCCGCAAAGGCCGCAAGAGCCCGCAGAAGAAGGTCTCCACGCCCGGCCTGAAGTCAGGTCAGGGCCGGAAGCGCCGGATCGCCGCTCCGCAGCGGCGCGGCGTCTGCACGCGGGTCTACACGGCGACCCCGAAGAAGCCGAACTCGGCGCTTCGGAAGGTCGCGCGCGTGCGGCTGACGAACGGGATGGAGGTCACCTGCTACATCCCGGGTGAGGGCCACAATCTTCAGGAGCACTCGGTCGTCCTCGTGCGCGGCGGTCGCGTCAAGGACCTGCCGGGCGTGCGCTACAAGGTGATCCGCGGCACGCTCGACGCATCCGGCGTGTCCGATCGCAAGCAATCACGCTCGATGTACGGCGTGAAGAAGTAAGCGGTGACTCCTCCCACCACGGCACCCCTCAGCCGGCTGCAAACCTTCGCCGGCGCTGCGTCCTCGGACTCGGCTTTGCAACCAGCAAAGCCTTCGCCCTTCGTCCTTGCCCGGCTCGGTTTTTGCACGGCTGAGCGGCACCGTGGCGGAAGGAGGCACCGCTAATGCCGCGCCGAGCCCGAGCAGCGGTCCGTCCCGTCGAGGCGGACGCCCAGCACCGCAGCCGCCTCGTCCAGCAGGTCATCAACAAGGTGATGCTGCACGGCAAGAAGTCGGTCGCGGAGCAGATCACCTACGACGCGCTCGCGATCGTCGGCGAACGCTCGGGGCGGCCGCCGGTCGAGGTGCTCGACGAGGCGATCAAGGAGCTGACCCCGAACCTCGAGGTCAAGTCCCGCCGGGTCGGCGGCGCCACCTACCAGGTCCCGGTCGAGGTCCCGGCGCGCCGAGCCCGCACCCTGGCGGTGCGCTGGCTCGTCAGCTTCGCCCGCTCGCGCCGCGAGAAGGCCATGTCCGAGCGTCTCGCGAACGAGATCCTCGAAGCAACCCAGCAGCAGGGCGGCGCCTGGAAGAGGAAGGACGACATCTACCGCATGGCGCAGGCGAACAAAGCGTTCGCCCACTACCGCTGGTAGCCCCGGCCCTACGGACCATCGGCAGCCAGAGAGGGGGGCGAAGTCCGCGGCTTTGTCACCTCTAACGGCGTATAGGCGCTGATCGGAGCAAAGTCGAAGGCGTCATGGCCAACTTGGCGCGACGGCAGAAGAGCAATGTCACCCGTGAGCAGCTGCAGGCCGCCGGCTTCACTCGCCAGGTGATCGAGCGTCGGGTCGAACTCGGTTCCCTACATCCCGAGTTTCCCGGCGTCTATCGCGTCGGCCACCTGGCCGAGCCACCGTCGGCTCACGTCGCGACCGGGGCTGCGGGTCCACACGATCCGCAGATTCCAGCCGGCCGAGCTTCGCCGCCATTGTGGGCTCCCGATCACCGCTCCCTCGTTGACTCTGCTGGATCCGGCGGGCGTGGTGGGGGAGGCCGGACTCGCTCGGGCTTTGAATGAGGCGCGTGTGAAGGAGTTGGTCGCTGACGAGGAGATTCATGACGCGCTGCGTGCGCATCCGAATCGCAGCGGAGCTCGGGCTCTAAGGGCATTGATGGGGAAGGAGGAGGCGGAGTTCGTAGTCGAACGGTTTATCCGCGACCGGCGGCGCCGAGCGGACCTTCAGGCGCGCGGCTATGAGGTGTTCGTCATCACGTGGTCAGACCTCGTGGATTGTGCGGAGCTCACGATGAAGCGCCTCCGCGCGGTCCGTTAACGGTCGCCAAGTCGCGGCTTTGTCGTCCTGACCGGCGTATAGCCGCCGATCGGCGCAAAGCCGTGCGGCTCAGCCTGATTCGCGCTGGGCTTCGGTCACGCCCGCTTCGCCGCCGGCGCTCGCCAGGGTGACTGGCGGCTCGGTTTCGCGCTTTTCGCCCGGGCGCAACGACGCGAGCTGCTCCGTTGACATCGTTGCGAGCGCTGCGCCCGTGAACGCCAGCGCTAGGGCGCCCAGCATCTCCAGCCAGAAGCCTGCCTGGGGGATCGCTTCGGCGTCGATGAAGGACTGGCGGGCGTCGTTGAGCGTGCCCACCTGGCCGGCGTCCGGGAGGTCGATCAGGAGGAAGATCAGGAGCGCGAGGCCGCCCATGGCGGCGACCGCGATCGCCGCCGGCTTCGACCCGGCCCAGACCGCGATCACCACCGCGAGCGCGGCGAAGGCCGCGATGATCATCAGGGCGGGCCCGTGATGGTCGATCACGCTGCGTGATTCGAGCGGCTCGGCGCCCGGCGGCGTGAACTCGAACATCGTCATCAGCTGCGAGGCGAACAACACGACCGCCGCGGTCATGCAGACCCACGGCAACAGGCGCTCGGCGCGGCTGGTGTGGTCCATCAGAGACCAGCCCCTACCGGGGAGGTAAAGATGCTTTCGCGCCTTACGTCGCTCATCAGCCACCCGCCTCCACCGGGGAGGCGAACACGCGCTTGCGCCTGACGTCCCCGGGGTCGAGCAGGTTTGCGATCAGCGGCGCGAGGGCGATCAGCAGGACCCCGCAGGCGAGCTGTACCCAGAACCCGCCCAGGAGGCTCGCCGAGGCGCCTTCGTAGGCGACCGCAGCCGATCCCTCGTCGAGGCCCTTCGGAGCATCCACGATCAGGCTGACGGCGATCGTGATCAGCCCGATCGGGGCCAGCAACCAGGCCGCTCGCAGGTACCCTGCGGCGCAGGCGCCGACGGCCGCCAATGCCGCGAGCGCGAGCGGCAGCCCGACCCAGGCGTGCGCGCTGCCGGTGCTCGCCTCCTCGACCTCGGGCGCCGGCGCCACGCTGTCGACGCCCGCGTAGTCCGCGGTCCCGATCGCCACGCTGCGGTAGTCGGCGAACTGCGAGAGGGCGAGCGCGGCAGCGGTGACGGCGGCGACCGCGAGCGCCGCGCGCAGTGGCGTCACCTCGCGCTCGGCCAGCCGGAACAGACGCACCAGGAAGCGCCAGAGCGCCTGCAGGAGCGGCCAGATGAAGAGCCACGCGGCGAGCGTTGTCCGGCCGGCCCACTCCGCGGCGCGCATGTAGAGCCCGACCGGAATCCTGAGCATCTCGCGCGCGATCGCGACGAGCTCGGACAAAACCCGCCGCGCGGTCTTCGCGAGTCCCGCAGGGCGCCCCGAAACGGGGCCTCCGGGAGGCCTGGAACCCGGCTTTCTCAGCCGCATCTGGTGGTCTTGGCGGGCTTCATGCCTCTGCTATAGTCAGGCGTCGCTCGCGGCCCGGCCCGAAAGGGCCTTTTTTGTGCTCTGGACCGGTCCCGCGGCATTCCTGACCTCTTCCTCGGACCAACACTCTAGACGCAACCCATGGCACGAAACTTCCCACTCGAAAAGACACGCAATATCGGGATCATGGCGCACATCGACGCCGGTAAGACGACGACGACCGAGCGCATCCTCTACTACACGGGCCGCACCCACAAGATGGGCGAGGTCCACGAGGGCGCCGCCGTCATGGACTGGATGGAGCAGGAGCAGGAGCGCGGGATCACGATCACCTCCGCCGCCACGGCCTGCGAGTGGAACGGGCACCGCATCAACATCATCGATACGCCCGGCCACGTGGACTTCACGGTCGAGGTCGAGCGCTCGCTGCGCGTCCTCGACGGCGCGATCGCGGTCTTCGACTCGGTCGCCGGGGTCGAGCCCCAGTCGGAGACCGTCTGGCGCCAGGCCGACAAGTACAAGGTCCCCAGGATCGCCTTCATCAACAAGATGGACCGCACCGGGGCCGACTTCACGAACTCCGTTCAGACGATGAAGGACCGGCTCGGCGCGCACCCGCTGCCGATCCAGCTCCCGGTTGGGGCGGAGGACCAGTTCAAGGGCGTCGTCGACCTGATCGAGAACAAGGCCCTCGTCTGGAACGACGAGCTGGGCACCGAGTTCGAGTACACCGAGATCCCGGCCGAGCTGGTCGACGAGGCGCACGAAGCCCGGACCCACCTGATCGAGGCCTGCGCCGACTACGACGACGAGCTGATGGAGATGTACCTGGACGAGCAGGAGATCCCGCACGAGCGGATCGCCAAGTCGCTGCACCGCGCGACGCTCGACCTGAAGGTCACCCCGGTCCTCTGCGGGTCGGCGTTCAAGAACAAGGGCGTGCAGCCGCTGCTCGACGCGATCGTCGAGTTGCTCCCCTCGCCGCTCGAGGTGCCGCCGCTGGAGGGCTTCGTCCCCAACAAGGACGGCACCATGGGCGAGTCCGTTGCCCGCCCGGCCGACGACTCCGCCCCCTTCGCCGCGCTGGCCTTCAAGGTGATGGCCGACCCCTACGTCGGCAAGCTCACCTACTTCCGCGTCTACTCCGGCAAGCTCACCTCCGGCAGCCGGGTGCTGAACGCCACCAACGGTAAGACCGAGCGGATCGGGCGCCTGCTGATGATGCACGCGAACCACCGCGAGGAGATCGAGGAGTGCTACGCGGGCGACATCCTCGCCGGCGTCGGCCTCAAGCAGACCTCCACCGGCGACACCCTGGCGGCTCCCGACGCCCCCGTCGTGCTCGAGAACATCGTGTTCCCGGAGCCGGTGATCGCGGTCGCGATCGAGCCGAAGACCAAGTCTGACCAGGAGAAGCTGGGCGCGGGCCTCGCCCGCCTGGCCGAGGAGGATCCGACCTTCCGTATCCAGACCGACGAGGAGACCGGACAGACGCTGATCCACGGGATGGGCGAGCTGCACCTCGAGGTGCTGGTTGACCGCCTGCTGCGCGAGTTCAGCGTCGAGGCCAACGTCGGCCGGCCGCAGGTCGCCTACCGCGAGACGATTCGCGAGCGGGTCGAAAAGGTCGTCGGCCGCTTCGTCCGCCAGACCGGCGGCCGCGGCCAGTTCGGCCACGTTGTGATCAACGCCGAGCCGGCCCCGGGCGAGAGCTTCGACTTCGTCAACAAGATCAAGGGCGGCTCGATCCCAAGCGAGTTCATCCCCGCGGTCGAGCAGGGCATCGAGGAGGCGCTCGCCTCGGGAGTCAAGGCCGGGTACCCCATGGTCGACGTCCGGGTCGAGCTGGTGGACGGCTCCTACCACGACGTCGACTCCTCGGAGATGGCGTTCAAGATCGCCGGCTCGATGGCCGTGCAGGAGGCCGCTCGCCGCGCCAAGCCGGTGTTGCTCGAGCCCGTGATGGCGGTCGAGGTCGTGACCCCCGAGGATTTCCTCGGCGAGGTGATCGGCGACCTCTCGCGCCGCCGCGGCAAGGTGCAGGGCCAGGACCAGCGCGGCAACGCGCTGGCGGTGGCGGCGTTCGTCCCGCTCGGCGAGATGTTCGGCTACGCCACCGACCTGCGCTCATCCACCCAGGGCCGGGCCAACTACACGATGCAGTTCGAGCGCTATGAGGAAGTGCCCGGAAACATCGCTGAAGAGATCATCGAATCCCGCTCGGGAGAGCCGGTAGGCGCCAGCGCATAGCTATATTCCTACGGTTCGCTTCCGAGAGAAAAAAGACTGGAGAAACAGAGCAGATGTCGAAGGAGAAGTTCGAGCGCGATAAGCCGCATGTCAACGTCGGCACGATCGGTCACATCGACCACGGCAAGACGACCCTGACGGCGGCTATCACCAAGGTGCTCGCCGAGGCCGGTGGCAGCGGCGAAGTGAAGAGCTTCGAGGAGATCGACAACGCGCCCGAGGAAAAGGAGCGCGGGATCACCATCGCCACTTCGCACGTCGAGTACGAGACCGAGAACCGGCACTACGCCCACGTCGACTGCCCGGGTCACGCCGACTACGTCAAGAACATGATCACGGGCGCCGCCCAGATGGACGGCGCGATTCTGGTCGTGTCCGCCGCCGACGGCCCGATGCCGCAGACGCGCGAGCACATCCTGCTCGCCCGCCAGGTGAACGTGCCCTACGTCGTCGTCTTCCTGAACAAGACCGACATGGTCGACGACGACGAGCTGATCGAGCTCGTCGAGGAGGAGGTCAAGGACCTGCTCAACGAGTACGACTTCCCAGGGGACGACACCCCGATCATCAAGGGCTCGGCGCTGAAGGCGCTCGAGGGCGACGAGGACGCGAAGAACGCGATCCTCGAGCTCGCCTCGACGCTCGACAGCTACATCCCCGAGCCCGTGCGCGAGCTCGACAAGCCGTTCCTGATGCCGGTCGAGGACATCTTCTCGATCACCGGCCGCGGCACCGTCGCCACCGGGCGCATCGAGCAGGGCATCGTCAACACCGGCGACGAGATCGAGATCGTCGGGATCAAGGACTCGTCGAAGACGGTCGTGACCGGGGTCGAGATGTTCCGCAAGATCCTCGACCAGGGCCAGGCGGGCGACAACGTCGGCTGCCTGCTCCGCGGCACGAAGCGCGAGGAGATCGAGCGCGGTCAGGTGCTGTGCAAGCCCGGGTCGATCAACCCGCACACCAAGTTCAAGGCGGAGGTCTACTGCCTGAAGAAGGAGGAGGGTGGCCGTCACACGCCGTTCTTCTCGGGCTACCGCCCGCAGTTCTACTTCCGGACGACGGATGTGACCGGGATCGCCAACCTCCCCGAGGGGACGGAGATGGTGATGCCGGGTGACAACGTCGAGATGACGATCGAGCTGATCCAGCCGATCGCCATGGACAAGGGCCTTCGGTTCGCGATCCGCGAGGGCGGTCGCACCGTCGGCTCCGGGGTGGTCTCGGAGATCACCGAGTAGCACCCCACGAGGGACCGGCAAGAAGCCGGTCCCTTTTTTGCGGCCCTCGGGCCGAGCGGCCGCCGGCCGCAGGTAAGGACATAAGGCCAACTATTTAGGGGCGGCGCTCCCCGTGAGCGGCGCCCCGATTACGCGGAAAGACGAGAAACCAAAGCAGCGAAATGGCGACTCTCGCCACCAACAAGATCCGGATCCGCCTGAAGGCGTACGACCACGACGCGATCGATCGCGCGTCGCGCGAGATCGTGGACACGGCCGAGCGCACCGGCGCCACGGTCGCCGGGCCCGTGCCGCTGCCGACCGACAAGAACGTCTACTGCGTCATCAAGTCGCCGTTCAAGGACAAGGACTCGCGCGAGCACTTCGAGATCCGCACCCACAAGCGCCTGATCGACATCCACCAGCCGACCCCGAAGACGATCGATTCGCTGCAGCGCCTGGACGCGCTGCCGGCCGGCGTCGACATCGAGATCAAGCTCGGATGATGGCGGCGATCATCGGCAAGAAGGTCGGGATGACTCAGCTCTTCACCGACGACGGCACCCGCGTGCCCGTGACCGTCATCCAGGCCGGGCCCTGCCCGGTCACAGCGATCCGCGAGTCCGAGCGCGACGGCTACGCAGCGGTGCAGCTCGGCTTCGACGAGGTCGCCGAGCGCAAGCTCACCAAGCCGGAGCTCGGCCACCTGAAGAAGGCCGGAGCCGGCCCGATGCGCACGCTGGTGGAGTTCCGCGACGAGGATCTCGGCTCCGACGAGGGTCCCAAGATCGGCGACTCGGCCACCGTCGAGCAGTTCGAGCCCGGCCAGCGCGTGCGTGTCTCCGGCGTGGGGATCGGCAAGGGCTTTCAGGGCACGATCAAGCGCCACAACTTCTCCCGCGGGCCGGTCTCGCACGGCTCCCACAACGTCCGAGCGCCCGGTTCGATCGGCGCCAGCGCCGACCCCGCCCGCGTGTTCAGGGGCACCCGGATGCCGGGCCGGATGGGCGGCAAGCGCGTCACCCAGCGGCGCCTCGAGGTGATCGAGGTCGACGCCGAGCGCCACCTCCTGATGGTGCGCGGCGCCGTCCCGGGCCCCAAGAACGGGACGGTGGAGGTGCGGACCGATGGCTGACGTCAAGGCGCCCACGCTGGGCAAGCAGGCGAAGTCCGACCTGCCGGCGGCCCTGTTCGCCGAAAGCTTCCACGAGTCCCTCGTGCACGACACCGCGCGCGCCGAGCTGAACGCCCGCCGGCGCGGCACGGCGTCGACGCTCGGCCGCGGCGAGGTGTCGATGACCACCGCCAAGGCTTGGCGCCAGAAGGGCACCGGCCGTGCCCGTGTCGGCGCGCTGAGCGTGCCGCACCGCCGCGGCGGTGGCGCCGCGTTCGGGCCGAAGCCGCGCGGCTACACCATGAAGGTCAACCGCAAGGCGCGGCGCAAGGCGTTGCGCGCGGCCCTCACCGTCCACGCCGAGCGCGGGACGGTCGCCGTCCTCGACGGCTCGGCCTACTCCGACCCCTCGACCAAGCAGGCCGCCGAGGCGCTCGCGAAGTGGGGCGGTTCGCTGCCGGTGCTCGTCGTGCTCGACGCCGAGGAGGGCGCGGCCGCAAAGAGCTTCCGCAACATCCCCAAGGTGACCGTGCTGCCGGCCAGCGCCGCCGGGGTCGCCGACGTGATCGGCCACCGCTCGCTGGTGGTCTCCGAGGCTTCGATCCCCGTGCTCGAGGCGAGGGCTGCCGATGTCAAGCGGAGAGACTCCTGATGGATGCTCGATCCCTGATCCTCGAACCCGTCGTCTCCGAGAAGAGCTACGCGCTGATGGCCGACGGCAAGTACACGTTCCGGGTGGACGACCGCGCCCACAAGACCCAGATCGCGTCCGCGATCGAGGAGGTCTTCGAGGTCAAGGTGGTCGGGGTCCGCACGGCGAAGGTGCGCTCGAAGCCGAAGCGCCGCGGCCTGCACAGCGGCAAGACGCGCGGCTGGAAGAAGGCGATCGTGGAGCTCGCGCCGGGCGACCGTATTGAGCTGTTCGAAGGCGCGGCGGTGGCCGAGTAATGGCGATGAGAAAGACAAAGCCGACGAGCCCGGGGCGCCGCTTCGCGACGTACCAGGCGCGCGAGGACGTCAGCAAGTCCCGCCCGCACAAGCCCCTGACCAAGGGCAAGAACTCCAGCGGCGGTCGCAACGCGCGCGGGCGTATCACCTCACGCCACCGCGGCGGCGGCGCCAAGCGACGCTACCGCGAGATCGACTTCAGGCGCTCGACCGACGGGGTGCCGGCCAAGGTTGCGACGATTGAGTACGACCCGAATCGCAGCACCTACATCGCCCTGCTGCACTACGCCGATGGGCGCAAGAGCTACATCCTGGCGCCCCAGGAGCTGGGCGTCGGCGACACGGTGGAGTCCGGCGAGCGGGCGGACATCAGGCCCGGGAACGCGCTGCCCCTGCGCTCGATCCCGACCGGAACGATCGTTCACAACGTCGAGCTGATCCCGGGCCAGGGCGGTCGCCTCGGCCGCTCCGCCGGCACCGCGATCCAGGTGGTCGCGAAGGAGGGCGCGATGGTCACGGTGCGCTTGCCCTCCTCCGAGATGCGACTGGTGCGTGCGGACTGCCGCGCGACCGTCGGCACGCTCTCGAACTCGGAGCACCAGAACGTCACGATCGGTAAGGCCGGTCGCAACCGCCACAAGGGCAAGCGCCCGCAGACGCGCGGCGTGGCGATGAACCCCGTCGACCACCCGCACGGCGGCGGCGAGGCGCACAAGACGCCGGGCGGGCATCCCCGCACGCCGTGGGGCAAGCCGACCTTGGGCTACCGCACGCGCAAGAAGGGCAAGGCGTCCAACGCGCTGATCGTGCGCGGCCGCCGGCGCGGGAAGAAGAAGAGGTAAGGCTTCATGGGTAGATCAACCAAGAAGGGACCGTTCGTCGAGGCGCGCCTGCTCGGGCGCATCAACGCGATGAACGAGGCAAATCAAAAGCAGATGGTCAAGACCTGGTCGCGGATGTCGACCGTGTTCCCGGAGATGGTCGGGCACACGATCGCGGTCCACGACGGGCGCAAGCACGTCCCGGTGTTCATCAGCGAATCGATGGTCGGCCACAAGCTCGGCGAGTTCGCCCCGACCCGCACCTATCGCGGCCACTCGGGCGAGAAGAAGGAGCGCGCGTAGATCTGATGAGCGGCCCAGGCGACAACCCGGAGGCGCCCACCGTGCGCGCCACCGCCAAGTACCTGCGCGTCGCCCCGCGTAAGGCGCGGCTGGTCGCCGACCAGGTGCGCGGCCTGCCCGTGCTCGAAGCCCAGGAGCTGCTGGCGTTCTCCGCGCGCGGCGCTGCGGCCGACATCGGCAAGCTGATCGCATCGGCCGCCGCCAACGCCGAGAACAACCACGAGCTGGTCGCCGACGAGATGGAGATCGCCGAGATCCGCGTCGACGAGGGACCCACGCTGAAGCGTTGGCGCGCACGCGCCCGCGGCCGCGCGACCCGGATCGAGAAGAAGACGAGCCATGTGTCCGTGGCCCTAAAGCCGACGGAGGAGAGCTAGGCCATGGGTCAGAAGGTTCATCCCGAAGGCTTCCGTGTCGGCTACATCCACGACTGGAAGTCGAACTGGTTCAACCAGCGCGAGTTCGCCGACTACCTGCTCGAGGACCTGGCGATCCGCGACCACATCGAGGGCCGCCTGGCGCACGCCGGCCTGTCTGACATCACGATCGTCAAGCAGCGCGGCGAGATCACGGTGGACATCCACACGGCCCGCCCAGGCATCGTGATCGGCAAGTCCGGTTCCGAGGTGGACGCGCTGCGCCGCGACCTCCACAAGCTGACCGAGAAGCCGGTCAAGGTGAACATTCGCGAGATCAAGCGCCCCGAGCTGGACGCGAAGCTGGTCGCGCAGTCGATCGCCGAGCAGCTCCAGAACCGGGTTGCGTTCCGGCGCGCGATGAAGCGCGCGCTGACCTCCGCGATGCGTTCCGGCGCCAAGGGCGTCAAGGTCCAGGTCTCCGGCCGCCTGGGTGGCGCCGAGATGGCGCGCACCGAGGGCTACTCCGACGGCCGCGTGCCGCTGCACACACTGCGCGCCGACATCGACTACGGCTTCGTCGAGGCGCGGACCACCACCGGGCGGATCGGCGTCAAGTGCTGGATCAACAAGGGCGAGGTCATGCCGGAGGGCTACCGCTCCGGCGCCGCCGACCAGGACGAGGAGCTGCAGCCGCGCAACCGTCGCAAGAGCCGCGAGCGCCGCGAGCGCGAACAGCGCAAGTCGCCCCCGGCGCCGGCCGCCGCGCCCGCCGCTCCGGCAACGCCCGCCGCTCCGGCAACGCCCGCCGCCGAGACGCCGGCTCCGGCAGAGACTCCTGCGGCTGAGGCTCCCGACGCGCCCGACGCGCCGTCGCCCGATGCGCCGCCGCCCGCCACGGAAGGCGGTGCTTCCTAGTGCTGTCGCCGAAGCGGGTCAAGTACCGCAAGCAGATGCGCGGCAAGCGCCGGGGCAACGCCAAGGGCGGCTCCGACATCAACTTCGGCGAGTTCGGGCTCAAGGCGGTCGAGCGGGGTTGGATCACCAACCGCCAGATCGAGGCCGCCCGAGTCGCGATGACGCGCAAGATCAAGCGCGGCGGCAAGGTCTGGATCAACGTCTTCCCGGACAAGCCGTTCACGAAGAAGCCCGCCGAGACCCGGATGGGATCGGGCAAGGGCAATCCCGAGGGCTGGGTCGCGGTGATCAAGCCGGGACGGGTGATGTTCGAGCTGGCCGGCGTGCCGGAGGACCTCGCCAAAGAGGCGATCCGCCTCGCCGCGCACAAGCTGCCGATCAAGACGAAGTTCGTCAGGCGTGAGGACACAGAATGAAGGCCTCCGATGTGCATGCCATGTCCGACCAGGACCTGGTCGAGGCGCTTCGCAACGCCCGTCAGGAGGCGTTCAACCTGCGCTTTCGCCACGCGACGGGCGAGCTGGAGAACACCTCCGGCATCGGCGACTCGCGGCGCGACCTCGCGCGGCTGCTGACCGTTGCCCGCCAGCGCGGAATCGATTTCGAGAAGGAACTGAGGACCGGTAGCTGATGGCCGAAGAAGAGAACGACAACACCGAAGCGACGCCTGAGGAGGCGCCCGAGGCCGTCGAGGAGGCTCCGGCCGAGGAGACAGCTGCGGAGGCCGAAGAGGAGGCGCCGGCCGAAGAGGCAGCTGCGGAGGTCGAAGAGGAGGCGCCGGCCGAAGAGGCAGCTGCGGAGGCCGAAGAGGAGGCGCCAGCCGAAGAGGCAGCTGCGGAGTCCGAAGAGGCCCCCGCGGCACCGGCCGCGGAGGAGTCCGAGGAGCCGGAGGAAGCCCTCTCGCCCAAGGCACTGCGCAAGCGCGAACGCTCGATCCATGCCGGCGAGACGAAGCCGCAGCGCTCGCCCGAGGAGCGCGCCGCCGAGCGCGACGCGCTGCGCAAGGCGCAAGCCACCGCGCGCGGCCGCCGCCGTGGGCAGGAGCGGCAGAAGCGCGGCGAGCCCGGCCAGGGCACGCCGCCTGCAGAGCGCATTCCGGGCACCAAGAAGGTGCAGGTCGGAACGGTCGTCTCGAACAAGGCCGACAAGACGATCACCGTCCGCGTCGACATCGTCCGGCGCCACCGCCGCTACGAGAAGATCGTGCGCCAGTCGGCGACCGTGCACGCTCACGACGAGCAGAACGAGGCCGGCGAGGGCGACATCGTCCGCGTGATCGAGTCGCGCCCGTTGTCTCGCACCAAGCGCTGGCGCCTGGTCGAGGTCGTGGAGAAAGCCCGTTAGTGACGGTGACTCCCCCCACGTCAGCCCGCCTCAGTCGCCTGCAAACCATCGCCAGGCGGCGTCCTCGCTCGCTCGCGCACTCTTCGAGTGCGCGACGCTCCCTGCGTCCTTGCCCGACTCGGTTTTCGGCGCCTGATGCGCACTGCCGCGGAGGGAGGCACCGTTAATGATCCAGCAGGAGTCCCGGCTCAAAGTGGCCGACAACTCGGGCGCCCGAGAAATCCTTTGCATCCGCGTCAAGGGCGGATCGCACCGCCGCTATGCCGGCGTCGGCGACGTGATCACGGCCACGGTGAAAACCGCCACCCCGCACGGTGGCGTGCGCAAGGGCGAGGTCGTCGAGGCGGTCGTCGTCCGGACCCGCAAGCAGCTTGGCCGGGCCGACGGCACCTACATCGCGTTCGACGAGAACGCGGCCGTGTTGATCGACCCGCAGAACAACCCGCGGGGGACCCGCATCTTCGGCCCAGTCGCGCGCGAGCTGCGCGAGAAGAACTTCATGAAGATCGTCTCGCTTGCTCCGGAAGTTCTTTGATGAGCGACGTCAGGCGCGAAACCATGTTTGCCCTTCCGGTAGGAGCTGATCTCTGATGCCCCCGCGCAAGAAGAAGCCCGAGCCCAAGGGCAAGACGATGCGCGTGCGCAAGGACGACACGGTGATCGTGACCGGCGGCAAGGACCGCGGCAAGACCGGCAAGGTGCTGCGCACCGAACCGGGCAAGCGCCGCGTCTACGTCGAGGGCCTCAACATCGTCAAGCGCCATTCGCGGCCCCGCTCGGTCAAGGACACGCAGAAGGGCGACGCCGGCGGGATCATCGAGCAGGAGGGCCCGATCCATGTCTCTAACGTCATGGTGCTCGATCCCCAGGACAACAAGCCGTCACGCATCGGCGTCCGCAAGACCGACGAGGGCAAGCGCCAGCGCTACCTCAGGCGGACCGGGACCGCATTGGACTGAGTGAACTGATGGAAGCGACAACGACACCCGAAGCTCAGCAGGCGGCCCCGCCGCCGCGACTGCGCGAGCGCTATGTGGCCGAGCTGGTCCCGGCGCTGACCACCAAGTTCGGCTACACGACCCGAATGCAGGTCCCGAGCCTGCAGAAGGTGACGCTGAACATGGGGATTGGCGACGCCAAGACGTCGACGCCGATCCTCGAGGCCGCCACGGAGCAGCTGGCGACGATCGCCGGGCAGCAACCGAACGTGCGCCGGGCGCGCAAGTCGGTCGCCAACTTCAAGCTCCGCGACGGCATGCCGATCGGCGTGGCCGTGACGCTGCGGGGCGCTCGGATGTGGGAGTTCACCGACCGGCTGGTGTCGATCGCAATCCCCCGGATCCGCGATTTCCGCGGCCTCAACCCGCGCTCCTTCGACGGTCGGGGCAACTACTCGATGGGCGTCCGCGAGCAGCTGATCTTTCCTGAGATCGATTACGACTCGATCGACGAGGTCCGCGGCCTGGACGTCACCATCACGACCTCCGCGCTTTCGGACGAGGAGGGATTCGAGTTGCTCCTCGGCCTTGGATTCCCGTTCGCCCAGGAGGGCCGGCCGGGTCAGGTGGACACGTCCGCCGAAGAGGAAGAGGAGCGGCGCCACGAGGAGGCGCGGCAGCGCGCGGAGGCCGAAGCCGCGGCGCTCGAGCAGCTCAAGGAGGAGAACCCGGAGGCCTACGCCAAGCCGGTGCGCGAGGAGGAAGGCGAAGAGGGCGAAGAGGGCGAGGGCCCCTCCGACTCCGGTGAAGCCGGCGATTCAGACGTCAAGAGTGAAGGGAACGATGGCTAAGACTTCGAAGATCGTGAAGGGCAAGCCCAAGTACAAGACGCGCGCGCACAACCGCTGCCGCCGTTGCGGGCGCTCGCGCGCCTATTACCGCAAGTTCGGACTCTGTCGCATCTGCCTCCGCGAGGCGGCACACAAGGGCTACGTGCCCGGGATGACCAAGTCGAGTTGGTAGTTCGATGCTGACCGATCCGATCGCCGATTACCTGACCCGCGTGCGCAACGCGCTGCGGGCCGAGCACCCCGACGTGGAGGTGCCCGCGTCGCGCCTGAAGAAGGAGGTCACCCGCATCCTCAAGGAGCAGGGCTACATCTCCGACTTCACGGTCGAGCCGACCGCCGTGGGCGAGGTGATCAAGATCCAGCTCCGCTACACGGACGATCGCAAGCCGGTGATCACCGGAATCGAGCGGATCTCGCGTCCGGGCCGCCGCCGCTACACGGACCGGACGGAGATCCCGCGCGTCCTGGGCGGGATGGGCACGGCGATCGTGTCCACCTCATCAGGCGTGATGACCGGCCACGAGGCCAAGGCAAAGGGCGTCGGCGGCGAAGTCGTTGCCTACGTTTGGTAACGGATCTGATGAGCGACGTAAGGCGCGACACGAACATGGCCACCCTTGGTAGGGGCTTGAAATGAGCCGCATTGGGAAAAAGCCGATCACCGTGCCCGAGGGCGTCAGCGTCGACCTCGGCACCGGCGTGGTCTCGGTCAAGGGCCCGAAGGGCGAGCTGACCCAGACGGTCAACCGTGACATGAAGATCGCGCTCGCCGACGACACGCTGACGGTGGAGCGTCCGACCAACCGCGGCCCCCACCGCGCCTTGCACGGGCTGACGCGCAGCCTGCTCGCGAACATGGTCGAGGGTGTCACCAGCGGCTACGAGAAGCGGCTCGAGATCCAGGGAGTCGGCTACCGCGCGCGCCTCCAGGGCAAGGCTCTGGAGCTGAGCGTCGGCTATTCGCATCCGGTGGCCATGCCGGCGCCCGACGGCATCGAATTCGAGGTCCCGCAGCAGACGGAGATCATCGTCCGCGGGATCGACAAGCAGCTCGTCGGCGAGACCGCCGCCCAGATCCGCCGCGTCCGGCCGCCCGAGCCCTACAAGGGGAAGGGCATCCGCTACGCCGGCGAGCACGTCCGCCGGAAGGTGGGCAAGCGCGCATGACGGTCGCAACCAAGGGTCAGCAACGCCTGCGCCGCCGCCGCCGCGTGCGCGCCAAGGTCCGCGGCACCGCCGCCCGGCCGCGGGTCTCCGTCTTCCGCTCGAACCGTGGCATCAGCGCCCAGCTGATCGACGACGACGCCGGCCGCACGCTCGCGGCCGTCTCCTGGACCGAAGACGAACTGCGCAAGCTGTCGCGCGCCGACCAGCCGAAGCGGGCCGGCGAGCTGCTCGCCGAGCGCGCCAAGGCCGCGGGCGTCTCCAGCTGCGTGTTCGACCGCGGCGGCTACCGCTTCCACGGTCGCGTCGCGGCACTCGCCGAGGGCGCCCGCGAAGGCGGATTGAGCTTCTAATGGCTAGCTACCCTGGACTGCGCTGATGGGACGAGACCGCGAATACGACACCGTGAGCCCGCAGGGCCTGGACCTGCAGGAGCGCGTGATCGAGATCAACCGCGTCGCCAAGGTCGTCAAGGGCGGCCGTCGCTTCTCGTTCACCGCACTGGTCGCCGTCGGCGACGAGAATTCCGTGGTCGGAATCGGCTACGGCAAGGCGCGCGAGGTGCCGCTGGCGATCCAGAAGGCGGTTGAAAATGCGCGCAAGGACCTGATCAAGGTCCCGATGTACGGGCAGACGATCCCGCACAAGATCATCGGCCGCTACGGCTCCGGCCACGTCGTCCTGCGTCCGGCCAGCCCCGGTACCGGGGTCATCGCCGGCGGCGGCGTGCGCGCGGTGCTCGAGCTGGCCGGCATCCGCGACGTGCTCTCGAAGTCGCTGGGAACGCAGAACCCGATCAACCTGGTGAAGGCCACCATGGACGGCCTGATCCAGCTCCGCCGCCCGGAAGACGTCGCCAAGCTCCGCGGCCTCTCGGTCCACCAGGTCCTCGGCCTCGACAAGATGGCCGAGGCGAAGAAGCTTGCGGGCGACGAGAACGGCAAGGCCGAATCCGAGGTGCCCGAGCCCGTCGCAGTGGTTGCCGAAACTCCGGCGCCCGAGGCCGACGCGCCAGCGGAGACGCCGGAGGAGCCCGCCGATGGCTGACGTCAAGCTGAAGCAGGTTCGTTCCCTGAACGGGGCCAACGCCAAGCAGCGCGACACTCTGCGCGCGCTCAAGCTCGGCAAGATCGGCCGCGAGAGCGCGCTGGCCGACACGCCGCAGCTGCGCGGCATGATCCGTATGGTCGAGCACATGGTGGAGGTGGACGGCTGATGCCGCGCCTCGAGCCGGACGAGATCGGCCTGCACTCGCTCCGTCCCAAGCAGGGCTCGCGCAAGCCGCGCAAGCGGCTTGGCCGAGGCAAGGGATCCGGGACCGGCAAGACGGCCGGCCGCGGCCACAAGGGCCAGGGCTCGCGCTCCGGCGCCAAGCAGAACGTGCGCCACGAGGGCGGGCAGAACCCGATCTACATGCGGATGCGAAAGCTGCGCGGCGCGACGAAGAAGCAGTCGATGCCGATCGGCCCCTTCCGCACCCAGACGCAGCCGGTCAACGTCGCCGATCTGGAGGCGCGGTTCGACGCCGGCGCTGAGGTGACGCCCGAGACGCTCAAGGCCACCGGACTGGCCACCCGCAAGCACCCGGTGAAGGTGCTCGGGCGTGGCGAGATCTCGACCAAGCTGACGGTGCGAGCGCATGGGTTTAGCGCCTCGGCGAAGGAAAAGATCGAGGCCGCCGGCGGTACCTGTGAAGTGATCGAGGGAAATACGTCCGTTACCACGGGGGCCAAGTCAGTTTCGCGACAAAGTCGCTCATCGGAATAACTTCCGGTGCTTCAGACGATCGCCAACGCGTTCAGCGTTCCCGAGATTCGGCGCAAGCTGGCCTTCACGGCGGCGATCCTGCTGCTCTACCGGCTCGGCGCCTACATCCCGTCGCCGGGGGTCGACATCGACGCGGTGCAGGCCCTCGAGGACAACTTCGCGGGCAGCAACATCCTCGGCTTCCTGAACCTGTTTTCGGGCGGATCGCTTTCACGCCTGTCCCTGTTCGCACTGGGGATCATGCCCTACATCACGGCGTCGATCATCCTGCAGCTCCTGACGGTGGTCGTGCCCGCGCTGGAGCGCCTGTCCAAGGAGGGCGAGGTCGGCCAGCAGAAGATCACCCAGTACACGCGGTACCTCACGGTGGGCTTGGCGTTCGCCCAGTCGGTCGGCTACGTCTTCCTCTTCAACTCGCAGAGCTTCGGCGGCAGCGACGTGCTGACCGGCGAGCTGACCTTCGGGAACGTCATGTTGATCGTAATCTCGCTGACCGCGGGCGCAACGCTCCTGATGTGGATGGGCGAGCTGATCACCCAGCGCGGCATCGGCAACGGCATCAGCCTGATGATCTTCGCCTCGATCGCCGCGTCCATCCCGGGCGGCGTCCAGGCCTGGTGGACCAACCCCGACCAGGTGTTCAAGGTGATGATGCCGTTCGTCGCGCTCGCGGTGATCGTCGGCATCGTCTTCGTCCAGGAAGGCCAGCGGCGAATCCCCGTGCAGTACGCGAAGCGGGTCGTGGGCAGGCGGATGACGACCGGAGGCTCGACCTACCTGCCGCTGAGGGTGAACATGGCGGGCGTGATCCCGGTCATCTTCGCCGCCTCGATCATGGCCTTCCCGCCCACCATCGGCCAGCTCCTCGGCGGCAACCAGGACAACTTCTGGACCGACTTCGCGACCTTCTTCAACCCGAACGGATGGGCTTACGTGGTCGGCGAGGTCTTCTTCATCATCATCTTCACCTACTTCTACACCGCGGTCACGTTCAACCCGGTGGACCAGGCCGACAACCTCAAGAAGTACGGCGGCTTCATTCCCGGCGTCAGGCCCGGGCGACCTACCGCCGAATACCTGGACCGGATCCTCTCCAGGCTCACCTTCCCAGGCGCCCTGTACCTGGGCGCGGTCGCAGCGCTGCCGACGATCCTGTTCGCGCAGACTTCGGCCAACTTCTTCTTCGGCGGCACCTCGATCCTGATCGTCGTCGGCGTCGCGCTGGACACGGTCAAGCAGCTGGAGGCGCAGCTGATGATGCGCAACTACGAAGGCTTCCTGAAGTAGCCCTACGCCGTGTCCGCGCTCAACCTCATCCTCCTCGGCCCGCCGGGCTCCGGCAAGGGCACCCAGGGCGAACGCCTGCGCGAGGACCTGGACCTGCCCTACTACGCGACCGGCGACATCCTGCGTGAGGCCGTGCGCGAGGGCACTCAGATCGGCCAGCAGGCCAAGGAGTACATGGACCGCGGCGACCTCGTTCCCGACCAGGTGATCATCGGCGTGATCGCCGAGCGAATCTCAAGCCACGAGGCCGAGGACGGCTTCATCCTCGACGGCTTTCCGCGCACCGTCGGACAGGCCGAGGCGCTCGAGTCGAAGGTGAAGGAACTCGGCAAGCGGCTCACCACAGCGCTCCTGATCGAGGTCTCCGACGAGGAGGTCGTGCGCAGGCTGGGCGGCCGGCGGACCTGCCCGAACGGCCACATCTTCCACGTCGAGTTCGACCCGCCGGAGCAGGAGGACGTCTGCGATGTCTGCGGAGCGGCCCTTCAGACCCGCGACGACGACAAGCCGGAGGTCATCAAGCACCGCCTGACCCAGTACCGGGAGAAGACCGAGCCGCTGGTCGCCTGGTACGAGGACCGCGGAATCCTCGAGCGCGTGGACGGCGAGCGGGATCCGGACGAGGTCGACAAGGACATCCGCGCGCTGCTTGCGACGTTGCGGATGGAAGAGGAAGCTTAGGTAGGAACTGGTTTCTGATGTACCGAGGCGGCATCCTCCTCAAGAGCCCGGAACAGCTCGACGCGATGGCGGCCGCCGGCGCGGTCCACGCGCGCTGCCTGAAGATGCTGGCCTCCAAGTGCCGGCCCGGAGTGACGACGACCGAGTTGGACGAGGCCGCGGAGAAGTTCATCCACTCTCAGGGAGCGACCGCCACCTTCAAGGGCTATCGGGGCTTCCCCGGCTCGATCTGCGCGTCGCCGAACGCGATGGTCGTGCACGGCATCCCCGACGCCTACGCCCTGCAGCGCGGGGACATCCTGTCGATCGACGTCGGGGTGACCAAGGACGGCTGGGTGGCGGACGGCGCCGTCACGCTCGCGATCGGTGACGTCTCCGAGGTCGCGCAGGGCCTGCTGGCCACGACCGAAGCGGCCCTGCACGCGGCCGTCGAGCAGATGCAGCCCGGCAACAAGCTCTCCGATGTCTCGCACGCGGTCCAGACCACGGTCGAGGCCGACGGCCTCGAGGTCATCCGGAGCCTCGTCGGCCACGGGGTCGGCCGCGAGATGCACGAGGACCCGCAGGTCCCGAACTTCGGGCCGGCCGGGCGTGGCCCCGAGCTCGAGCCGGGCATGGTGCTGGCGATCGAGCCGATGGTGGCGGTCGGCACCCATGAGATCGTGCAGGGCGACGACGGCTGGGCCGTCTATTCGGCCGACGACTCGCTCACGGCGCACTTCGAGTTCACGGTTGCGGTGACCGCGGACGGCCCCAGAATCCTGACTCCATGGCAGCTCTGAGGTGAAGCGCTGAAAGCGCGGAAACGAAGGCCCGCCGTTGTCGAGGCGGCTGATTTGAGCCAGGCATGCCCTGCTACCATCTGCGGTCGCTTTCAGCCTCCGCTGAGGGCGTTGTTTTTGCCCGTTTGCCCGATTCATGGGGCTCACGGGCCTTCTGAACGATACGACCAGGGAGCAGCGCGAAAAGCGTGAAAGTCAGAGCGTCAGTGAAGCCGATGTGTGAGCGTTGCCGGATCATCCGGCGGCGCGGCGTCGTGCTGGTGATCTGCACGAACCCCCGGCACAAGCAGAGGCAGGGCTAGGTATCTCGTGAGCGACTTCTGGCGCGAAACTAAGTTGGCCCCCCCGGTAGGGGAGGGTTCTTAATGGCACGAATCGCCGGGATCAACCTGCCCCTCAACAAGCGGGTCGAGATCGGCCTCACCTACGTGCACGGGATCGGGCGCTCGACCGCCAACGAGCTCCTGACGAAGCTCAAGATCGACGCGAACACCTACGTGAAGGACCTGACCGAAGAGGAGACCGTGAAGCTGCGCGAAGCGGTCGAGGCGCGCGAGGTCGAGGGCGACCTGCGCCGCGAGCGCTCCCAGAACATCAAGCGCCTGTCGGAGATCGGCGCCTATCGCGGCCTGCGCCACCGGCGCGGCCTGCCCGTGCGCGGTCAGCGCACGAAGACCAACGCTCGTAGCCGCAAGGGCCCGCGGCGGATGAGCGTCACCGGGCGCAAGAAGGCGCCGACGCCCAAGTGAGTCCCCAGCCGAGAAAGGGCCGTGCCCGGCGTCGCGTACGCAAGAACGTTCCCTACGGGATCGCGCACATCAAGACTTCGTTCAACAACACGATCGTCACGATCACCGACCCCGAGGGCAACGTGATCGTCTGGGAGTCCGCCGGTTCGGCCGGGTTCAAGGGCTCGCGCAAGTCGACGCCGTTCGCCGCCCAGGTGACCGCCGACGCCGCCGCCCGCAAGGGCATGGAGCACGGCCTCGAGCGCGTCGAGGTGCACGCGAAGGGCGCCGGCTCGGGCCGCGACACGGCGATCCGCTCGCTGCAGGCTGCCGGGCTCCAGGTGACCACCGTGAAGGACGTCTCGCCGCAGGCCCACAACGGCTGCCGTCCGAAGAAGAGGCGGCGGGTCTAACCGTGGCCAGAGACACCGGACCGCAGTGCAAGCAGTGCCGCCGTGAGGGCCAGAAGCTGTTCCTCAAGGGCGAGCGCTGCCTGACCGACAAGTGCGGCGTCGAGCGCCGTTCGTACCCGCCGGGCGAGCACGGCCGCGCGCGCGTACGCGCCTCGGAGTACCGCAACCAGCTCCGCGAGAAGCAGAAGACGCGCCGTTACTACCAGCTCCTCGAGAAGCAGTTCCGCCACTACTACGAGAAGGCAGCCAGGCAGCCGGGCGTCACCGGCGAGAACCTGCTGCGCATGCTCGAGCAGCGCTTCGACAACGTCTTGGTAAGGCTCGGCTTCGCGGCTTCGCGCCGCCAGGCACGGCAACTGATCGGCCATGGACATTGGCTGATCAACGGCCGCCGGGTGAACATCCCGAGCTACCAGGTCCGTCCCGACGACGTGATCACGATCAGGCCGGACGCGAAGGCGTCGGACGTAGTCCGCTCCGCCACCGAGTTGACCGCGGCGGTTCCGCCGTGGCTGCAGGCCGATCACGATGCCCTGACCGCAAAGGTCCTCCGTCTCCCCGAGCGCGGCGAGATCGAGACCCCGGTGCAGGAGCAGTTGATCGTCGAGCTCTACTCGAAGTAGCGCTCCCCCAGAACCCCGAAATGACCGGAGATGCAATGACCACCCTGCCCGAATTCCAGATTCCGAAGATCAGCAAGGAGGACGTTGCCGACAACAAGGGCACGTTCACCATCGAGCCCCTCGACAAGGGCTTTGGCTACACCTTCGGCAACAGCCTGCGTCGCGTGCTGCTGTCCTCGTTGGGCGGCGCCGCGATCACGAGCGTCCGGATCGAGGGTGTCGCCCACGAGTTCTCGACGATCCAGGGCGTCAAGGAGGACGTCACCGACATCGTCCTCAACCTCAAGGACGTCGTGGTCAAGATGCACACCGACGCCGAGGAGGTCGAGGCGCCGCTGGTTGCCACCGGCCCCGGCGAGGTCAAGGCCAAGGACATCGACCTGCCCGCAGGGGTCGAGATCCTGAACCCCGAGGCGCCGATCGCGACGCTCGAGAAGAAGACGAAGCTCGAGATGTACCTGACGATCGGCCGCGGCCGCGGTTACTCGCCGGCCGAGGAGAACAAGTCCGAGGATCAGCCGATCGGCGTCGTTCCGATCGACTCGATCTTCTCTCCGATCCGGCGTGCGGCCTACTCGGTCGACACCGCCCGCGTCGGACAGCGCACCGACTTCGACAAGCTCGCGCTGGAGATCGAGACGGACGGTTCAATCGAGCCGAGCGCGGCGATGCGCGAGGCGGCCGAGATCCTGATCAAGTCATTGGCGATCTTCTCGGACCCCGAGAGCGTCGAGGCGCTCACCGATCGCTCGAACTACGATCTGGTCGGCACCGAGGCGGCGCCCGGAGCCCCCGTGGCCGAGGGTGACGACCGCCTGATCGAGGAGCTCGAGATCGGCGTCCGCGCCTACAACTGCCTCAAGCGGGCCGGCATCCAAACGGTCGGGGACCTGATCACCCGCTCGGAGTCTGAGCTGAACGCGATCCCGAACTTCGGGCGGCGTTCGACCGAGGAGGTCATCGAGGCCCTGCATCAGCTGGGGTTGAACCTGCGGGGTGAATAGGTGCGCCACGCGAAGCAAAAAGGCAAGCTCTCACGCGACAAGGCACACCGGCAGGCGCTGCTGCGAAACCTCTGCCGTGAGGTGATCCAGCACGAGCGGATCAAGACCTCGCAGGCAAAGGCGAAGGCGGTGAAGCCACAGCTCGAGAAGCTGATCACGCTGGGCAAGCGCGGCGACCTCCATGCGCGCCGGCAGGCCCTCTCCGAGCTGGGCCAGGACAAGTTCCTGGTCCACAAGCTGTTCGAGGAGATCGCACCGCGATACGCGGAGCGCCCGGGTGGCTACGCCCGCATCGTGAAGCTCGGACCGCGGCGGTCCGACTCCACCGAGATGGTCTTCCTCGAGCTGGTCTAGGACCCGGCGCGCGAGTCGCTCTCTCGCGTGGAGTAGATCCACGCCGCGATCGCGAAGAAGACGATCAGGAGGTCGGCGATCACGACCAGGTGGGCCCATCCGTCGAAGACCTCGAGCGCGGCGTACGTCAACGCGCCAAGCACGACGACGAACACGACCGTCAGCAATGCCAGGAAGCGTTGGCCGCGCTCGCTGACCTCGGTCATGCGGGGGCGCTTCTCGCGCAGGTCGTAGCGATCGAACTGGCTGCGTTGGTTCTCGGTCATGTTGGACAAGGCGGTTCCTCCCGGTTTCTCCTAGGTTGCGCCGACCCTACTCCTCCGCGAGGATCGGACTGTGAGTTCCATCACGAGACTTGAGATCGCGTATCAGGGCGGCGGCTTTGCCGGCTGGGCCCGGCAGCCGGGGTTGCGCACGGTCCAGGAGGTCCTGGAGGGGGCGGTTGGGCAGATCCTGGGCGGCATCGAGGTCCAGCTCACGGTGGCGGGCCGCACGGATGCAGGCGTCCACGCGACCGGCCAGGTCGCCAGCTTCGCGCTCGACTCCGAGCCCCCCGACCGCTTCGCCGAGCGCATCAATGCGGTCCTGCCGCGTGACGTCTCGGTGCGCGCCGCGCAGGCGGCTCCGGACGGCTTCGACGCCCGTCGCTGGGCGCGGTCGCGCAGCTACCGCTATCGGCTGCTCACGGCGCCATCGCGCGACCCGTTCGAAGACGGTCGTGCCCTGTGGTGGCCGTATCCCCTCGTCCGCGAGGCCCTGGACGAGTGCGCGGCGTCGATCGCGGGTGAGCACGACTTCACGGCGTTCACACCCACCCAGACCGAACACGTGCGGTTCGAGCGCGTGGTGCTGCAATCGTCGTGGGATCAGGAATCCGAACAGGTCCTGGTGTTTCGGATCGAGGCCGACGCGTTCATGCGGAGCATGATTCGCGTCCTCGTGGGGACGATGCTGGAGGTCGCCGGCGGCAAGCGCACCGTGGAGGACTTCCGCGGGCTGCTCGAAGGGGCGCCGCGCGAGCGGGCGGGCGAGACCGCGCCGGCCCACGGGCTCTACCTGACCGGCGTCACCTACGGCGACGGCCCGGCCTTCGTCCACGCGGACTAGCCGCGGCCCTTCATGCCCCGCGCTCGAACGCGCCGGAGTCCGGGTTGCCGCCGCGTCGGCGGCCGCGCTGGTCGCGGTTCGGGGCCAGTGCGTTGATCGCCCGCCCGATCGCCGGGCTCCCCTGCTTGAGCGCAATCGTCTTCGTGGGCCCGCCGTTGCGGCGTAGCCCTCCGATCTTCGGGTTCGCCCGGATTGCGTCGCCGGTGTCGGTGAAACCGCTGCAAGCGGTCCCGTCAGTGCGCAGGTTTCCACCCGACGACAGGAAGGGTCCAAAGCAGTCGTCGGTGTCGCCGCCGACCTCGTTGTTGAAGGCGAGCAGGGAGTTGGCGATCTCGAACTCGGACGCGGCGTCGTTGTAGATGCCTCCTCCAAGCCCTGCGGTCGGGCCCCCGTCCGAGTTGGACGTGTTGCGAGCGACGGTCGTCGCGTTCAGCGTGGCGTCGCCGAGGCCGTTGTAGATAGCACCCGCGTCGCCAGCGGCTCGGTTCTTCCAAAAGGTCGAGTTTGTGACCGAGAGCGTGCCGAACGAAAGGATTGCCCCGCCGTCGGTGCCCGCCTGGTTCCCGGCAAAGGTCGAGTTGGTGATCACTGCTTGACCGTTGTTCACGTAAATGGCGCCGCCGTAGCTCTGTGCGCGATTGTTCGCAAACGTGCTTCGGTCGATACGGAGAACGGGCCCGCTGTTGTAAATCGCACCCGAGCCGCTGCCCGCGGACACGTTGCCGCGCAGCGTGCTGCGCTTGATCACCGTTCGGTCCCCGTTTGCGTCGATGGCTCCGGATTCGTCATCGGCGCGGTTGTTGAGGAGCTTCGAACCGACGATCGTGAGCGTTCCGGAGTTGTGGTAGATCGCACCGCCGAGGCCCGGGCCGCCACCGGGATCGACAGCATGGTTGCCCCTGAGGACGCTCTGGACGATTCGCAGATCCGCGCCGGCCTTGATCGCGCCGCCGTCCTCGTCCTCGTCCTCGCCTCCGGTAAGCACCACCTTCCTCAGGGTCGTTCGCTCAAACGTCTCCAGTACCCGCTCTGCAATGGCGCTCGCCTCGATCGTCGCCTTTCCACGCTTCCGATGCAGGATCGCCAGTGGATCGTTCGTGACGTCCAGGTCGCCGTCCAGCGCGCCGTCCTCATCGCTGCCGACGCGTGTCAGCCGGTAAGCGCGTCGGCGATTCGGCAGCACGATCCTGTCGGCGGTGCCGATGCTAGCGTTGGCCTCGATCACCGCCTCACGCAAGGAGCAGTGGCTCGGAGTGCATGCGTTCGGCACCGGGTCGCCGGTCCGGTTGACCCGGTACGTGTCGGCCTGCGCGGACGCGGTCACGGCGAGCGCCCCGACCAGGCCGACGATGAGGATCGTCGGCAAGCGCTTCATCTCATGCTCCCCGTTCGAACGCGCCGATGTCAGGCTTTGAGTCGCGCTTGCGCCCACGTTGGTCGCGATTCGGGGTGCTCGGCCTGTGCGCCTTGCCGATCGCCGGGCTGCCCTTCTTCAGTGCGACCGTCTTGGTCGGGCCGCCGTTTCGCTTGAGCTTGCCGAGCTTGGGATTCGATCGGACCCGGTCGTTCGGGCCATCGAAGTCGTCGCAGCCCAGATCGGTCGAGATCAGGTTGTTGCCGAGCGAGTCGACCGGATCGATCCCTTGGCAGTCGTTGCCGAGCGCCGCATCCCGATTGAGCGCGACGATCGAGTTGCGCACCGCGAAGCTGTCCGCGTTCTCGCCGAACAGGCCGCCGCCGATCGCGGCGATGCCCTGGTTGTCGTCGAAGTCGGCCACGTTGCGAACGATGGTGGTTGCGTTCACCGACACCTGAGGTGCGGCGCCGGTCGCGGCGATGCCGCCGCCCTCGCCGTTGGCCCGATTGCCTGCGATTGTGGAGTTCACGATCGTCGTCCGGAACGTATCGTCGTCCCGGACGTGCAGCCCACCGCCCTGGGACTCGGCGAAGTTGTCCGCGATCGTCGAGTTGACGATTCGCAGGGTGTTCTCGCCGTCGTGCTGGATACCGCCGCCGGCCGCCCCGGAGCGGTTCCCGGCGATCGTGCTGTCACGGATCACAACCGGCCCCGTGCCCGAGAGCCGGATGGCCCCGCCGTCGGTGTCGGCGACGTTGCGGCTGAGGAGGCTGCGCCGAATCGTGATCGCGATCCCTTCGGCGCTGCGGATCGCACCGCTGGTCGACTCGGTCGAGCGGTTGGCGATCAGGGCTGAGCGTGTGATGACGAGGCGTCCGGCTCCTTCGTCCAAGTCGATAGCGCCGCCGGTGGCCACGGCGGTATTGCGCGCCAGGCGGCTGCGCGACACCACGATCGTGGCACCGGTTCCCTGGATCGCCCCGCCGGAGTCGCCGTCACCCTGCGCCTCTCCGCCGGTGAGCGCCAGCTTTGCGATCCGCAGTCGGGCAAACGCCGTGAAGAGCCTGTCGTTGAGCCCGTCCGCGCCCCTTATCGTCGCCCTGCCGCGTCCGGGATGAACGATTGCCAGCGGGTCGTTGCTGGTGTCCAGATCGCCCGTCTGGCCACCGTCCTCCTGGACGCCGAGTGTCTCATTCGGGATCGTGAGCCTGTAGTCCCGCCTGGTGTTCCGAAGAACGATCCTGTCCGCGCCGGCGCGCTCGTTGGCGGCGAGCACCGCCTCGCGCAGCGAGCAGTCGCTAGGGGCGCAGTTCCCGGGCGCCGGGTCTCCGGTACGGGTCACCTCGAAGGTCCTGGCGTCGGCGACAACGGTCGTCGCCAGGAGCGTGGCCGCCGCCAGCGCGCCGGTGCTTGCCATACGTCGCTTCATTCGGTCCTCCTATGCTCCGCGCTCGAACGCGCCGATGTCAGGTTTGTTGTCCCGCTTACGCCCGCGCTGGTCGCGACTCGGGGCGCTCGGCTTGTGCGCCTTGCCGATCGCGGGGCTGCCCCTCTTGAGCGCGACCGTTTTCGTCGAACCGCCGTTTCGCTTCAACCTCCCGAGCTTCGGGTTCGCCCGGACGATGTCGCCCGGCGCGTTGAAGCCCTCACAGGTGCCGTCGTCCGAGATCAGGTTGTGGCCTTCGGATGTCGGTGGGGTGAGGGCGAAGTTGCAGTCGTTCGGGACCCCGAGCAGGCCAACGCCGTTGAGGGCGACGATCGAGTTGCGGACGTGGAAGGAGCTTCCACCCTGGTAGAACCCGCCGCCGTTCGCCAGCGGCTTGCCCGGATCTTGAGCCTGGGCGATGTTCCGCGTGATCGTCACCGCGTTGAGCGAGACCTCTGCGCCTCCCACCGTGTAGATGCCGCCCCCTGCGCCGTCGCTCGAGTTGCCGTGCACCGTCGAGTTGGTCATCGTCAGCACGCCGGTGCCGTCCACGTAGATCCCGCCCCCGTGTGCCGCGGACATCCCGAAGGCGCGGGCGCGGTTTCCGGAGATGGTCGAGCTCTTGATGCGGACCGACGCCTGCGAGATCAGGATGCCCCCTGCCTCGCGCCCCGCCACGTTCCCGGCAATGGTGCTGCGAGCGATCCGCAGCGGCGTGTCGAAGACGTCGATGCCGCCGGCCTCCGATCCGGACGGGTTCACCATCCGGTTGCCGACGATCGAGCTGCGAACGACCGAGCTTGGTAGCGCGCCCGTGAGATCAATGGCGCCGCCGCCATCCGTGTCCTCGTTGTTCGCGATCCGCGAGCGCACGACGCTCACCCGGCTTCCTTCCTTGCCCGCGATGCCGCCCCCGTGATCGCCCTCGTTGCCGACGATCCTGGATCTGATGACCCGGAGGTGCGCGAACGTCCTGACGGCGCCTCCGTCGTCATTTCCGAGAGTCCCGCCGTTCGCCTGCGAGTCGCCGCCGGTCACCTTGACCCGATTCAGGGTGAGCGACGCGAAGGCGTCGAGAACCCGGTCGATGCCGTTCCCGTCGATCGTGGCGACGCCCCGGCCGCGATGGACGATGCTGAGCGGCTCGTTGGTGACGTCGAGGTCGCCGGTCAGGCCGCCGTCCTCGGCGGTTAGCGGATCGGCGTTGGCGCGGCTCAGCTCGTATCGCCGGCGCCGGTTTGGCAGCACGACCGTGTCGCGGCCGGCGCTCGAGTTGTTCGCGCGCAGAATCGCCTCGCGCAGCGTGCAGTGGGTGCGCGAGCAGCCGGCCGGCGTGGGGTCACCCAGCTTGTTGACCATGAACGTGTCGGCCTCAGCGGCTCCAGCCGGCACGAGCAGACCGACGGCGACGGCGACTGCGATCCCGGTGGTGCGGCGCATCTGTCCTCCTCGCAAGATGGGTCAATCCCCGCGCTCGAAGGCGCCCGAGTCGGGATTTCGGTCGCGCTTGCGCCCGCGCTGGTCGCGATCCGGGGCGCTGCTGCGGGCGTTGCCGATCGCAGCGCTTCCGCGCTTCAGCGAGACGGTCTTGGTGGGTCCGCCGTTCTTCGCGAGCGCGCCGAGCTTGGGATTGCCGCGCACCTTGTCCTTGGGCGCGTCGAAGCCGGCGCAGACGTCGGCCGGTCCGAGCGTCGAGAGCAGGTTGCCGCCGCCGGAACTGAACGGATCGCCGGTGCAGTTGTTGCCCCCGCCCGGTCCGAGGCGGTTGAGCGCGATCACCGAATTGCGCACGCTGAACGCGCTCGAGCTGTTCGCGAGGCCGCCACCGGTTTCGGAGAACGGCGCCGAATCGGTGTTCGCACGGTTGCGAACGACGGTAACGCCGTTGAGGCTGACGTCGGCGAGGTTCGCGAAGATCGCGCCGCCCCCGGCCGCCGTGCGGTTGCCAGAGAAGGTCGAGTTGACGATGCGGGCCGTCGACTCGTCGAGGAACAGCGCTCCACCCTCGTCGACGCTGGAGTTGCCCGAGAACGTCGAGCCGGTGATCGTGATCTGGTCGGGGTTGTCGCTGTAGATGGCTCCGCCTTCGACCACGGTGCGGTTCTCGGCGAACGTGGACTGCCTGATCGTGAGCCGCGATCCGCCTGTGCTGAGGTCAATGGCACCACCGTGCTCGGTGCTGGCGCCGGGAGAGCCAGCGCTGTTGGCGACCACCCGGCTCCGAGCGATCAAGTTCAGGGCGGACGAGGGATCACCCGCGATCGTGACCGCGCCCGCATCGTCGTCGGAGTGGTTTCGCAGCAGCGCCGAGCGCTTCATCGTCAGCGTCCCCAAATCGCGCAGATAAAGCCCGCCGCCGTCCTGACCGTCGTTTCGGAACACGCTCGAGCGAACCAGCCTCAGGGGGCTGTCGCTGCGGATGCCGCCGCCATCCACGGCGATCCCGGCGCCGTCCACGTCGGAGTCACCGCCCGTGATGCCGATCCGCTTGAGCGTCAGCGTCGCGTACGCATCGATTACCCGGTCGAGTTCGCTGCGCTGGTCGATCGTTGCCCGGCCTCTGCCCCTGTGGACAATGGACAGCGGGTCATTCGTCACGTCGAGGTCGCCCTCCAGCCCTCCGTCCTCGCCCACCGGGACCCCATTCGCGATCGTGAGCCTGTACGGCCTCCGGCGGTTCGGAAGGACGATGGCGTCGCGACCGGCGCTGTTGTTGTTGGCCGCCAACACCGCCTCGCGGAGGGAGCAGTCGCCGGGGGTGCAGGCGCCGGGGGCCGGGTCGCCGGTCTTCGTCACCCGAAACGTCCTCGCGTCGGCCGCCCCCGCGGCCACCAGTGACGCGGCAACGGCCACGACTACGGCGTACGACTTCACGTGCACGGTTCCTCCCGAATTGACTGCACCTTGATCCTAAACCCGAACGCCAGGGCACAGTTGCGCCGCAGACGTCGCCCTAGAATCGCCCACTGTGCGGGTGCTCGTGACCAACGACGACGGGATCGGGGCGTCGGGCCTCCAGGCGCTTCGCCGAGCCCTCCGCGAGCTCGAAGACGTAACGGTCGACGTGGTCGCTCCGGACTCGAACCGCAGCGCGACCGCCCGCAGCATCACGACCCGCTCGCCGATCTGGGTCGAGGAGATCGAGTTCTCAGACGGTGACCGCGGGTTCGCGACCGAGGGCACGCCCGTCGACTGCGTCCGCTTCGCCGATCTGGGCCTGCTGGGCGAGCGCCCGGACCTGATCGTGTCCGGCATCAACCACGGCGCCAACCTCGGCGACGACATCACCTATTCGGGAACGGTCGCCGCGGCCTTCGAGGGGATCGTCCTCGGGATCCCGGCGATCGCGATCTCGCAGCAGTCCACCGCCAGGGAGATGGGCTTCCGGTTCGGCCGTACCTTCGACTTCGGGGTGGCGGCGGCGCTCGCGGGCGAGCTTGTCGGACAGCTGCGCGACCAGCCGCTGCCGGACGGTATCCTGCTGAACGTCAACTGTCCGGCCGGCGAGCCGCAGGGGATCGAGGTCGCGCGCCTCGGCAAGCGCCTCTACAACGACGAGCTGAAGCTGGTCGAGGAGGACTCCGGCGGGCGCCGCCGCTACGAGATCTACGGATTCGAGCCCTCCTTCGAGGACGAGCCCGGCACGGACCTTGCCGCCGTCGCGCGGGGCCGCGTGGCGCTGACGCCGATCCATTTCGACCTGACCCACCACGACGGCCTCGGCGGCCTCGGGGAGTGGGACGTCGACGGGATGTTGGGACGGGCGCGATCGGCCGGGTCCGGAAACGACGACGGCGAGGGCAGCGCCCGACGATGAGCCCGAGCCCCGCCGAGCGCACCGACGAGCTCCGGACCGAGCTGGAGCGCCATAACCGTGCTTACTACGAGCGTGACGAGCCGGAGATCGGCGACGCCGCCTACGACGCGCTCCTGAACGAGCTGCGCGAGATCGAGGCCGAGAACCCGGACCTGGTGACGCCCGATTCGCCCACCCAGCGCGTCGGCGCGCCGCCGCTCGCCAAGTTCGAGCAGGCCGAGCACCCCGAGCAGATGCTCTCGCTGGGCAACGCCCGCAACGAGGAGGAGCTTCGCGCCTGGGAGAACCGGATTACGAACCTGCTGAAGCGCTTCGACATCAGCGCCGCCGAGACCTCGTACGTGACCGAGCCGAAGATCGACGGCCTGGCGATCTCGCTCGTCTACGAGGCTGGCCGGCTCGTCCGCGGCGTGACCCGCGGCGACGGCCGGGTCGGCGAGGACGTCACGCACAACATCCGGACGATCGACGACATCCCGAAGCGGATCGACGGCGGGCCGGAGCTGATCGAGGTCCGCGGCGAGGTCTACTTCCCGCGCAGCGGCTTCGCCGAGCTGAACGACCAGCGCGCCGAAGCAGGCGAGCCCGCGTTCGCCAACCCGCGCAACGCGGCGGCCGGCACGATCCGCCAACTCGACCCCCGGATCGCCGCGGGCCGGCCGCTGCGGCTCTGGGCCTACGGGATCGGCGCTCGCAGCGGGATCGAGCACGACAGCCATTCCGGCGAGCTCGACTGGCTCCGGGAGGCCGGTTTCCCGGTCGAGGGGGAGATCAAGGGGCACGAAGGCGTCGAGGGGGTCGTCAAGCGCTGCCTCTGGTGGGAGGAGCGCCGCGAGGGCCTCGACTACGAGATCGACGGCGTCGTCGTCAAGGTGGACGAGCGGGCGCTGTGGCGCGAACTGGGCGTCGTCGGGCGCGAGCCGCGCTGGGCGATCGCCTGGAAGTTCCCGCCGATGACCGCGACGACCACGCTCAAGCGGGTGGTCTGGAACGTCGGCCGCGCCGGCAACATGATCCCATTCGCCCAGCTCGAGCCGGTGCAGGTGAGCGGCGTCACCGTAAGCCAGGCCACGCTTCACAACGAGGAGGACCTGGCCCGCAAGGACGTCCGCGAGGGCGACCAGGTCGTGGTGACGCGGGCCGGGGACGTGATCCCGCAGGTCGTCTCGCCGCTGATCCAGCACCGCAAGGGCAAGCGGCTGCGCAAGTCAAGGCCGCCGGAGAAGTGCCCGGTCTGCGAGACGCCGACCGTGAAGCCGGAGGACTCGGTTTTCACGATCTGCCCGAACCGGCGCGGCTGCCCGGGCCAGATGTTCCAGCAACTGAAGCACTTCACCGCGGTGATGGACATCGAGGGCTTCGGCGAGAAGCTCTCCTACCGCTTCCTCGACGAGGAGCTCGTCGTCGACCAGGCCGACGTCTATGACCTGACGGCCGAGCGTCTGGGCGAGGTCGAGGGCTTTGGCGAAGTCTCGGCCCGGAACCTCGTCGAAGCCATCGCCGAGTCGAAGAAACAACCGTTCTCGATTGTCCTCTTCGCGCTCGGCCTGCCCGGCATCGGCTACGTGACCGCGCAGGCGCTTGCCGAGCACTTCGGCACGATCGACGCACTGCTCGAGGCCGATCCCGAGCGGATCGAGGAGGTCGAGGGCGTCGGCCCGATAACCGCGGCGCAGATCGCAGAGGAGCTGGCGGAGGAGCCGACACGCAAGCTGATCGAGCGCCTACGGGAGCGCGGCCTGCGGTTCGAGCTGGAGGAGTCTGAGCGGCGGGCCGAGGGCGGCCCCCTCGAGGGCAAGACGTTCGTCATCACCGGGGCGCTGCCGAACCTCTCTCGCAGCGAGGCGACCGCGCTGATCAAGCGTGCCGGCGGCAAGGTGACGAGCTCCGTCTCGAAGAACACCGACCACGTGGTCGCGGGGAAGAGCCCGGGGTCGAAGCTCGCCAAGGCGGAAGCGCTCGGCGTCGACGTGATCGACGAGGACGGACTGCGAGCGCTGCTTCCCTAGGCGCTGCGCTCGCGACCGCGCATGACCATGATGCCGACCAGACGCGAGACGACCATCGCGATGTAGGCGACCCCGACCACCTGCTCGATCATCACCACGCTGCGCGCGAAGGCCAGGACCGGCACGACGTCGCTGAGGCCGGTGCTCGACAGCGTGGTGAAGCTGAGGAACAGGAGCTCCATCCAGGTGCGCTCGCCCTCGGGGTCGATCGCCGCGGTGAAGCTGCCCGGTTCGACGGCCTGGATCACCGTGAACGCGTACGCGAAGCCCCAGGCGACCAGCGTGAACGTCGCGCCCACGGCAAACAGCTCGTCCCGGGTGATCTCGTGGTCGGCCAGCATGTAGGCGATCAGGGCGCCGGCCGCGTAGAAGTAGAGGATCGCCTCGAACGCCGACGAGTACGGGAGGAGAGCGTCGTCGCCGCTGATCGCCTGGATCACCAGCAGGACGGTTGCGGGGATGCCGAGCACGATCCCGACCCAGGTGGCGGCCGGGCTGCTCCGCACCGCCAGCAGGACCAGCATCAGCACCACGATTCCGAACACGCTGAACAGCGCGCGGCCGACGTCGCTTCCCTCCATGAAGGGGTACAGCAGGACGGCGGCAAGCTGGGTCCCCAGCAGTACCGCGGATGGTTCGCGCCGGGCTAGCTGCAGCACGGCGTCAACCTAGCTTCGGCTCCGGTCGCCTCCCGCGGCTGGTGGCGGCTCCGGCTAGCGGTAGCGGGCGATCGAGGCCGCCATCGCGTCCTGGGAGCGGCGCGCGGCGTCGGTGTTGACCCCGTTCATCAGGATCGAGAAGGCGACGAGACCGCCGCCCGGCCTGCAGTACCCCGACAACGCGCTGACGCCGTCGATCGTCCCGGTCTTCGCCATGCACTTGCCCTGGGCCGCGGTTCCGCGCATCCGATTCGCCAGGGTGCCGGTGCGTCCGGCAACGGGCAGCGACTTCCGAAACGGCCTGCCGAGCGCGTCGTCGGAGGCCATGTGGGCAAGGAGCCGGCCGACCTCTTTCGGAGAGGCCTTGTTCGTTCGGCTCAGTCCAGAGCCGTTGACGAGGCTGGCGCCGCTTCCGGCACCGTTCGCGAACCGCTCCGCCTTGCGGGCGCCCCGCGCGGTGGTGCCTTTCTGGGTGTCGCGGGCGGCGAGGCGCTTCAGCAGCATCTCGGCGTAGAAGTTGTCGGACGGGACGTTGGTCCTGGTGATCAGCTGCGCCGCCGTGGGCGAGCGCACCGTGGCGATCGGGTCGGCGGCGAGTACGGCGGCAGGCGCGCCGCCAACCCTGAGCCGTCCCTTGACCTTGACGCCCGCGCGGCCGAGGCGTTTCAGGAAATCGCGGCCGGCCTCGCGCTCGGGGCTGGCGGCGTAGCGGCCGCCGTCGAAGCCCGCGTCGAACGACAGCCCGGACAGCGTGCTGAGCCAGGGTCCGCCCGTGATCCCCTGCTGCGGGACCGAGCGCTTGCCGTCGAACACGGTCGGGTCAACGAGCAGGTCGCCCTTGACACGCTTGATCCCCGCCTTCCGGACCGCCCTGGCCAGCGGCTTCAGTTTCGTCAGCGGCAGGTTCTTGCGCCGGGCGAAGCCGGGCGCGGCCAGCGCCGGGTCGCCGTCGCCGACCAACGCCAGGCCGCCGCGCAGGATCTGGTCGTCTACCCCGGTCCGGCCACCGCGCTCCCAGACCCCCGTCGCGAGGGTGCCGTCGGCGCCGAAGCGATCGAGGAAGGCGGCCGTCGTGAACAGCTTCGAGTTCGAGGCGAGCATCCGGCGGCGCTTGCCGGAGTCGGCGTAGAGGACGTCGCCACCACCCTCCGGCGCGACTTCGTAGACCCAGGCGCCGCTGCCGCCGCCGACGCCGTCCATCTCGCGCTCGAGCTTGCGGCGAAGCTGGGACTCGGACAGTGATCCCCGCGCGGCGAGGGCCGAGCCCTGCCGTGCCACCGGCGTCGTGCCCCCGTCGTCGAGCGCCGCCGCTGCGCCGGGCGCGGCCGGGAGCAGCGCCGCGAATCCCCCTGCAAGGATCGCGAGTCTTCTCACAAACACCAACCCTAGCCCACCCAACGGCACATGCTTGATTCGCGGCTTGCGCCGCTCACTAGGCAACTGCACGGACTGGAACGTGTGTTCCGGTGGCCCTGCGATACTCAGGGTGATGGGCAAGGTCGTCGAGCTCGACACGGCTGCCAACGAGCCGCGCGTAAGCCGTGCCCGGCGCACGCGACGCAGCAGCTCGAAGACCGCGCTCGTCCTCGGCGGCGGCGGCTTCACCGGGGGCGTCTATGAGATCGGAGCGCTGCGCGCGCTCGACCTGCTGGCCGTCAACCAGACGGTCAACGAGTTCGACGTGTACGTGGGCACCAGCGCGGGCGCATTCATCGCCAGCCTGACGGCGAACGGCGTCACGCCGGAGGAGATGATGCGGGTCCTCAACAAGGACCTGCGCTCGCCGATTCCGGACATCGACCTCGCGATGCTCCTGCGCCCGAACTATCGTGGCTTCCTGCGCGGCTCGATCACCCTGCCGTTCAAGGTCGCGGGGGTGGTTCGCGAGTTGCTGGAGAACCTGGGTGAGTCCTCGGCTGTCGACCTCGCCACCGGCCTCGCGGGGGCGTTGCCGCCAGGCATCTACCGCGGCACCGGCCTCGAGCGCTACGTCGAGGAGGTGCTGTCAGACCCCGACCGCACGAACGACTTCCGCCACCTCGCCTCCGAGCTGTACCTGCCGGCGACGGACCTCGACACGACCGAGCGCGTGATCCTGGGCGAGGGCGAGTGGGCCGACGTGCCGATCTCGAAGGCGGTAACCGCATCGGGTGCCCTGCCTCTGATCTACGAGCCGGTCGAGATCCGGGGGCGCGAGTTCATCGACGGCGGCATCCTCTCGACCACCAACATCGACGTCGCGGTCGAACGCGGCGCCCGGTTCGTGATCGTTATCAACCCGCTCGTCCCCTACGTGAACGACTTCCGCAACCGGATCCCCACGATGACCGGGTCGCGCGTCCAACGCGTCTCCGACATGGGGCTGGTGGGGATCGGCAACCAGGCGTTCCGGATGATCTCCCACGATCGCCTGCATCGGGCGGTCGAGATCTGGGAGGAGCGCTATCCGGGCGTCGACATCATCCTGATCGAGCCCGAGCTTGACGATGCGTTGATGTTCGGAACCTCGATCCTCGACTACAAGGCACGGCTGGAGATCGCGAAGCATGGCTTCGAGTCGGTCACGTTGAAGCTGGCCCGCGACTACGATCGCTACAAGGAGATCGCGGGCCGCCACGGGATCGAGATCTCCGCGCGCCGCGTGCGCCACGTCATGGACCAAGTCGAGCGCGCCCGCCAGACCCCCGCCGCCTGGCGCCGGGTGCTCGAGCAGACGACGGCCGTGCTGATGCGCAGCGGGCCGAAGCCGGCCCAGCCGCCGCCGGCCGACGAGCCCGGCGAAGCGGTCGAGGGCTGAGCGGCCTCAGCTTCCCGCGAAGCTCAGCCCGCGTAGAGGGCCTCGACCTCGTCCGCGTACTTCTGCGCGACAACGTTGCGCTTGACCTTCATCGACGGGGTCAGCTCGCCGCCCTCCTGTGAGAAGTCGTGCGGCAGGATCTCGAACTTCTTGACCTGCTCGACCCGGGCGAACTTCTCGTTCACCTGGTCCAGGTGTGCCTGAATCGAGGCCCGCATTTCGTCGTCGGAGTGCAGCGTCGCGACCTCGCGGCCCTTGTCGGTCGCGTACTTCTGGGCCTCCTCCGGGTCGAGGGTGACCACCGCGACCAGGAACGGCCGGCGGTCGCCGATGACCACGCACTGCGAGACCATCGGGTGCTGCTTGATCTCGGCCTCGAGGTTCGCAGGGGTGATGTTCTTGCCGCCCGCCGTGATGATGATGTCCTTCTTGCGGCCGGTGATCTTCAGGTAGCCGTCGGCATCGACCTCGCCCAGGTCCCCGGTGTGAAGCCAACCGTCGACGATCGTCTCGCGTGTGGCGTCATCGTTCTTGTAGTAGCCCTGGAACACGTTCGGCCCCTTGACGAGGATCTCGCCGTCGTCGGCGATCTTGATCTCGACGCCGGGAAACGGCTTGCCGATCGTGCCGAACTTGAAGTCGTCCGGAGTGGCGATCGTGGCCGCGGTCGACGTCTCGGTCATCCCCCAGCCCTCGAGCACCAGGACTCCGGCGGCGTCGAAGAAGCGCAGGATGTCCGGGTTGATCGGCGCCGCGCCGCTGACCGCGACCCGGAGGTTGCCGCCGAACAGGTTCCTGATCTTGTTGAGGACAAGGCGGTCGGCCAGCGAGTGCTGGACGCGGAGCAGAAGGCCGGCCCCGCCCGAGCGCTCGGCCTCGTGGTAGCGCTTGCCGACCGCAATCGACCAGTCGAAGATGCGCTTCTTGAGGCCGCCCTCGTTCTCGACCGCGGCCGTGGCGGCGGTGTAGATCTTCTCGAAGATTCGCGGGACGGAGGGGAAGTAGGTGGGCTTGACCTCGGCCAGGTTGGCCATGATGCGCAGCGGATCCCGCTCCCAATAGGCGAGGGTGGCGCCAAGCTCGAACGTCCCGAACTGGATCAGGAGCGCGAACGAATGCGCAAGGGGCAGGAACAGGTAGGTCAGCTCGTTCTCCCCCTCCATGACGTTCTTGTCGACCACCATGTCCATCATCGCCCGGTAGTTGCCGTGTGAGATCACGCAGCCCTTGGGTGGACCGGTGGTCCCCGATGTGTAGATGAAGGTGCAGATGTCGTCCGGGGTCACGGATTCGTAGCGGGTGGCCCAGTCCGCCTGCCCCAGCGTGGCCCCGCGCTCGATCAGCTCGTCGACCGAGATCGCGCCGCCGCCGGTTCCGGTCATGCGGATCACGTGCTCGAGCTTCGGGCAGCGGTCGCGGACCCGGCGGATCTTCTCGAGCTGGTCCCCGTCCTCGACGATCACGACCTTGGCGTCGGAGTTCTCGAGCACGTATTCGCACTCCTCGGCCGAGTTTGTCTGGTAGATCGGCACCACCGTTGCGCCGGTCGTCAGCGCCGCGAAGTCGAAGTAGGTCCACTCGACCCTGGTGTTGCCGAGGATCGAAACCTTGTCGCCCTTCTCGACGCCGAGGGCAATCAGGCCGAGAGCCAGCTTCCTGACGACGTCGCCGACCTCCTCGTAGCTGCGCGTGACCCAGCCGCCGCTGTCGTCCTTGAACATGACGGCGCGCTGGGGGCCGTACTTGGCGACCGCCTGCGGGAGCAGGTCGGCGATCGTGGTGGAGCCGACCCCCTCGCCGGCGGCCGACGCGGGTGCCGCTAACTCCATATCTGTTGCCTGCCTACGCCGTGGCGTGGGTGCGCTTGCTCTGGTCGGCGAGCTGGCGCATCGAGGTGGTGAAGAGAGTCTTGTCGATTCGACCGTTGAAGATCGGAACGCCCATTTCCATGCACTTGGAGATCACTTCCCGCCGCTTCATGTTGACCTCGTCGGCGAGCTCCGTGGGCGTCAGGTGGTTCGGCACGTGCAACGTCTCCTCTCTCGGGGGAACCAGAGACTAAGTCTTATCGCTGGTTGCGGACGTGTCAAACGGAATTCACCGCTCCGAGCGTGTTTTCAGACCGGGTTCGGGACCGGGATGAACTCGTGATCGATGCCGAAGCGCTCCGCGATGAGGTCTCCAAGCCGCCGGACCCCGAAGGTCTCGGTCGCGTAGTGACCGGCGGCGATGAAATGCAGGCCCCCCTCGCGGGCGTCGGCCATCACGTGCTCGGCGGGCTCGCCGGTCAGAAGCGCGTCGAGCCCGAGCGCGGTGGCCTCGTGGACCATCGAGGCCCCGGCTCCCGAGACGATCCCAATCGAGCGGACCGGCTCCGGTCCGGTCTCAAAGATCAGCGGGTCGCGCCCGGTCAGCGCTCGCACCCGCTCGACCAGATCGGCGACTGCCACGCCATCGGGTTTGCGACCGACGACGCCGATCGGCCGCTCCTTCGCCAACCCGAACGCCTCCGGCGACGCCGAGAAGCCCAGCCCGTCACGGATCAACGCGTTGTTCCCGATCTCCGGGTGTGCGTCCAGCGGCAGGTGGTAGCCGGCGATCGAGAGCTGCGCTCCGAGCGCGATGCGGAGGCGCTCGGCCATCGCCTCGCTCAGCGCACGCGGGAGGAAGTCCCAGAACAGCCCGTGATGGGCGATGACCATGCCGGCGCCTGCCTCGACCGCGCGCTCGATGAGCTCGCGGTGCGCCGAGACGCCCGTCACCAGCTTGTCGACCGCGTCCGCGCCGGGCACCTGCAGGCCGTTCGGCCCGTAGTCGGCGAAGGCGCCGGCGTCGAGCAACTCGTCGCAGAAATCGATGATGTCGTCGCGCCCGGCCACGTCCAGTACATACATTTCTCGCAGATGTCGGAAGCAAGTTCCACCTTCCTGCGCTCGCTGATGGACACCGAGCTGTACTCGATCGGCGCGTTCTTTTGCGATGAGCACCCAGATCTGGTCGATGAGGTCGTGCGTGTCAGCGGCGAGATCGAGCGCGCCGGCCTCGAGGCCTATGCCGCCGCCGGCGGCCGGTCGATCGAGGAGGCGTTCGAGACGCTCCTGACCGGCCTCGCCGTGCGGTACTACAAGGCAGTCGCCGGTTGAGCCCCTGGATTCCCCGCGTGGCGCTGGCACTGCTGGCGTTGGGCGTGGGCTACGCGGTTTATGCGATCGCGGTGGGGGAGGGCGGCCCCCAAGCCGTCGAGATCGAGGGGCGGCCCGAGGTGCAGAACCTGATCGCGGGGATCCGCCAAGAGGACGAGCGCTTGGGCTCGCCTGACGCGGCGGTGGAGATCGAGCTTTTCACCGACGTGCGCTCGGTGCCCGGCGCGGAGTTCCAGGCCGACGTCGTCGACCCCGTGATCGAGGAGTACGTCCGCTCCGATCGCGCCCTGATCAACCTGCGGCACTTCTCGTTCGGGCGCAGCGGCGTGACCGAGGCCGCGCTGGCGGCCGACGCCGCCGGGGCCCAGGGGCACCAGTGGCAGTACGCAGCGTTGCTGCTCAAGAACCTCCCCGGCGTGAACGAGGGCCAAGTGGACGAGGTGTTCCTCAACGAGATCGCCGAGGTCACCCCGGGGCTCGACAAGGAGGAGTGGGAGCTGGAATTCGAGGAAGAGCTCCGCAAGCAGCGCGAGGACCCCGGCTACGAGACCGCGGTCGATGCCGACGGCGAGCTTGCGTTCGAGCTGAAGCTGCCGGCGGAGCCGGCGATGATCGTCACCGGGCCCGGCGGCTCGGAGCGGCTTCTCGACGACCCGGCGCTGGGCGAGGTCAGGCTGGCGATCGAGCGGGTTGAGGTTCCTCCGAGCTGATCTATTCGGCCCCGGGATCCGCCTCAGGCTCATGGCCCAGGAGCGGTCGGAGCTTGCGCGTCAGAACGAGCAGCCCAAGCACCACCAGCACCGATGCCCAGAGGATCGGGTCGCCCAACGAGAGCTCCTCGAGCCGGCTGCCGAGGTAGATCGACAGCGCGGTGATCGGGATGTACCCGACCGCCGTCGTCCAGGCGAAGCGGCCCACGGGCACCCGCGCCGCTCCCGCGACGTAGCTGAACAGGCTGAACGGGACGATCGGGACGAGCCTGGCGGCCAGCAGCAGCGTGACGCCACCGTTCTCCACGGCTCGCTCGAGGCCCGTGAAGCGCGATTCCCCGATCATCCGGTAGAGCAGCGGCCGAGCCGCGGTGCGACCGATCGCGTACGCCGCCAGACCCTGAGCGACCCAGCCGGCCATCACCATCGCAAACGCAAGCCAGAAGCCGTAGACGTAGCCGGCGGCGGCGTCCACTATCTCCGCCGGGTACCACACGAACGTGTGGATCGCGATCAGGGTGTAGAGGATCGCGACGCCCGCCGCGTCGAGGGCGCGCAGGTCCTGGCGCAGGTTCCCGGTGTCGCCGCGCACCGCGTCGCCGAACGCGTCACGCAGTGGGTCGATGGCCAGGACGGCCGCAACCAGCGCCAAGACGGCGCCCGCCGTGATGCCGAGCGCCTTCCAGGGCCTACCAGTTGCCATCGGTTGAGTATGGCGGGAGGTCTAAGTGCGTAACTAATCGGGGCGCTCGGATTTGAACCGAGGACCTCACCGACCCGAACGGTGCGCGCTACCAGGCTGCGCCACGCCCCGAGAGCTGGCAAGTATCGCAGGACTCCCGATGGGCGGGAAATTGCGGCGACGAGGAGTAAGGCACGCCCGATCCGGGAAGGCGGAGGGTATGACCGAGCCCAATCCGTCCTTGGAGCTGTCGATTGCCGCGGACCCCGCGAGCGTCCGGCTGCTGCGAACCGAGGTGCTTCGCTGGTTTCGCGAGCAGCGCGTCGGAGACGAACAACTTGGCGCCGCTATCGCGCTCGCCACCTCGGAGGCGGTCGCCAACGTCGTTCGGCACGCCTACGGGGACGGGCGCGGGCGGGTTGAGCTCGACGCCCAGCGCGACGATGACGACATCATGGTCCGCGTCTGCGACCGCGGCCCTGGCCTGAGCGCCCGTTCGGGCCCAAGCACGGGCCTGGGGCTACCGGTCATGGGCCGGGTCTCGAACGGCGTCACGGTGGCCTCGGACGCCGACGGCACCACCGTGAGCATGCGCTTCGCGCTCCCGCACGCGCGGTCGAGCTCGCGCCTCGACCGGATCGCTCGCGCCGCCCACGAGATGGTCCACTCGTAACCGTCGGGCCAGCGCCGGCGCCTTGTTTTCGGTCCTCGCCCTAGGATCGATCCGATGCCAGGTCGCCGCACGCTCACCGTGTTCGTCATCGTCGGCCTGCTCGCGGCGACCGCCGTCGCGAGCGTCCTGGCCTACCGGACTGAACGCGACTCGGCCCGCGAAGCGGATCAGGCGCGGGCGCGCCAAGCTGCGCTTGCGACTCGACAGAACCTGACGAACTTGGTGGCGGGGCTGCGGGGAGCCTCGGCGATCGTCTCCGACAACGGCGAGATCCAAGCCGACCGGTTCCAGGACTTCGCGCGCGAGGTCCTGCGCACCACGCCCTTCGGTCGGCTCTCATGGAGCACGCATGTGCCGGCCTCCGAGCGAGCCGCGTTCGAGGAGCGAATCGGTGCGCCGATCTCCTCCTTCGGACCGGGCGGGTTCGTGCCGATTCCGAACGACGTCGATCGGACCTTCCTTCCCGTCACCCTCGTCCACCCGGACAACCCAAGTCGCCGAGCGGGCCTGGGCTTTGACCTCCTGTCCGATCCGAAGCGAGCCGAGTCCACACGCAGCGCTCTGCGCGCCGGGACGGCGCGCCTCAGCCAGCCCCTTGACCTGACCCGGCCGACGGAGCCCGGAGCGGTGGTCTACGACCCCGTTCTCCGGCCGGACGGCGCCGGGATCGCGGGACTGCTCGCAACCAGGGTCTCCGGGGCGGGGCTGGCATCCGCGGTCGAGGAGCAGCTCGGGCTGCGTGAAGACGTCTCGATCGCCGATCGCGGGGAGGTCGTTGCCGGGATGCCGCCGGCCGAGGACACCACCCAATCCGAGGTCGAAGTGCTGGGCCGGCGCTGGACGGTCGCGGTGCCGGGCACCACCGCGACGAACCTTACGCCGGCGATCGCCTACGGGGCGAGCGGGCTCGCCCTGACGCTCGTGGCGGCAGGCCTGTTCCTGCTCGCGGCGCGGCGGGAGCGGGACCTCGTGGTTCGCGAGACCGACTCCCAGCGACTGGCGGCGCGCGAGTCGCTCCAGGTGCGGATCACCGAGGCGATCGAGCGCGAGATCGGAGGCGACGCACGCCTCGGCAGCCTCGCTCGCCAGATGGTGCCGGCGGTCGGTGACATCTGCGTTGTCCACGAGGCCACTGCGCAGGGCGGGATCCGCCGAGTCGGGGTGGCGGCACCCGATGAACGCACGTCGGAGCTGATCCGGGCGATGCCCGAGCCGCCGGCGACGAGCCCGATCCGCGCTGCGATCTCGAGCCGGGAGCCGGTGCTCTACACCAGGGTCGGCGAGGATCGCGAGGCGCGGCGCGCTCGGGAGCGCGGAATCGTGCCCGAGTCCAGAACCGGCGGCGTCGCGCCCTCAGCCCTGGATCAGCTGGAGGCCGACCAGGTCTCGAGCATGATCGTTCCCCTTGTTGCCCGCGATCGCGTGCTGGGGACGATCTCGCTGACGGTCTTGCGCTCGAGTGGGCGGCCGCCGTTGACACGCGAGGACCTCGCCTTCTCGATGGAGGTGGCCACGCACGCGGCGGTCGCGTTGGACAACGCGCGGCTCTACGAGCAACAGCGCGACATCGCCGGCATCCTGCAGGGCGCGCTCGTGCCGCGGGAGCTGATCGAAGTCCCCGGGGCCGAGGTGGCTGCCCGCCACCGCGCCGGCATGGCGGGAACCGAGGTGGGTGGCGACTTCTACGACCTGTTCGAGGTCGGTGGGCATTGGATGGTCGTGGTCGGAGACGTCTGCGGTAAGGGGCCCGAGGCCGCGGCGCTCACGGCACTCGCGCGGCACACGGTCCGGGCGACGGCCCGGCTCGGCCCGGCGGGGGCGGTGGCACGCGTCCATGAGGCGATCCGGTCCTCCGGCGAGTACACGTATTGCACGCTGTGCTGCGCCGAGCTGCGGCCTGGGCCCGACGGGATCGAGGCGACGGTGACGACCGCGGGGCATCCGGAGCCCTGGGTGGTTGGCGCCGACGGAGCCGTGCGGCGCCTGGAGGTGACCGGGCCGCTGGTGGGCGCGCTCGACGATCCGGCGTTCACCGCGCAGCAGCTGGTCCTCGAGCCCGGCGCACTCCTCTTCATCTGTTCCGACGGGATTCCGGAGGCGCGCCACAACGGCGAGTTCTTCGGCGATCACCGACTGGAGGCGCTGCTCTCAGGCCTCGTGCAGGAGCGCCCAGGGGCGATTCTGGAGCGGCTCGAGGAGGAGGTCATCCGGTTCGTCGGGGGGAGCCCGCGCGACGACCTGGCGATGTTCGCCCTGCGCGTCAACTAGGGCCTGCCCAGACCCGTACGGAGCTGCTGCCTGCGCCAATTTGCCCGGGGTTTCGCGATCTGAGGGCTCGGGTACATACCCAGCACAGGTCGCTGACCCAGGACGGGTCGGCGAGCCACAGGCACGGGCCGCCAAGGGGCCGCCGGCTAACCGCCGTCGCCACTACGGGTCGTCGCCTCACTCCAACCAGAAGGAGGAGACGATGTCCGCATACAATGGTGTCCGAGAGCTGTCGCGCAGCGCAACCGATGGTGAGGATGTGCTGATCGCTCGCTACGCCGAGTCGCCGGACCGGGCGCTCGAGGCGGAGCTGGTCGATCGCTTCATGCCGCTGGCGCGATCGCTCGCGATGCGCTACCGCGGTGGCGTCGAGACCGTCGAGGACCTCACCCAGGTCGCGAGCCTCGCGCTTGTCAAGGCAATCCGCGGCTATGACCCTGAACGCGGCCGGAACTTCAAGGCGTACGCTGCCCCCACGATCCTCGGAGAGCTGCGTCGCCACTTCCGTGACCATTCGTGGCGCCTCCACATGCCGAGAGGCCTGCAGGAGCAATCGCTGGCGGTCGAACGGGCCTCGGAGGCCCTCACGGACGAGCTCGGCACCTCGCCGACGGTCGGGCAGATCGCCGAGCGGGTGGGCCTCGAGGAGGAGGATGTGCTCGACGTTATGCAGGCGCGCGAGTCGCAGCGTTCCGTTTCCCTGGATGCCCCGGTCCGCCGCGACGAGCCTGAGGCGATTCCGAGGATCGAGACGCTGGGCCGCGACGAGCCCGGCTTCGAACGGGTCGAAGCGCAACTTGCGATCGAGCGCTGCGCCGACCTCTCGGACCGGGAGCGAGTGGCGATCGAGCTGCGCTTCGTCCAGGACCTGAACCAGTACGAGATCGGCGCCCAGATCGGCGTCTCGCAGATGCAGGTCTCGCGCCTGCTGCGCCGCGGGCTGGCAAAGCTCCTGGAGGCGGTCCAGGGAGACGAGGCGCCCGAGGGCAAGCGAACGTTCAGCGAGACCCGGAACGACCCGCGCTTTCCGCAGGGCCGGGCGCGCCGCCGGCGCAAGCCGCCGGAGCGTGCCGCTGTCGCGGCGTAGGCGCGCGGCCCGCTAGCGTTCGGCCGGATGCGCGTCTTCGTCGCTGGGGCAACCGGTGCGATCGGGCAGCCGCTGCTGCCGCGACTGGTCGCCGCCGGGCACGAGGTCACCGGAATGACCCGCTCGGCCGAGAGAGCCGAGGAAATCGAGCGCGCCGGGGCGTCGGCGGCCGTCTGCGACGTCTTCGACCGCCACCGCCTCGAGGCGACCATCGCCGCGGCGCGACCTCAGGTCTTGGTCCACCAGCTCACCGCGCTCCCCGAACGCCTCGACCTCCGCAAGCGGGACGTCTACGACGCCACCAACCGGGTGCGCACGGAGGGCACCCGCAACCTGCTCGCGGCGGCCTCGGCGGCAGGTGCCAATCGGGTCGTGGCCCAGTCGATCGCGTTCGTATACGAGCCTCAGGGGGACTGGGTCAAGGACGAGGAGGCGCCGGTAATGGAGGATGCGCCGGGCCCGTTCGGGGGCGCCCTGGAGGCCCTATTCGATCTCGAGCGTCAGGTGCTCGCGGCCTCCGCCATGGACGGCCTGGTCCTTCGCTACGGCTTCTTCTACGGCCCTGGGACGGCCTACGCGGCCGACGGGTACACAACGGGCGAGGTCCGAAAGCGCAGGTTCCCGGTGGTCGGCCCCGGCAGCGGGACGTTCTCGTTCATCCACATCGAGGATGCCGCTGCGGCGACGGCCTGCGCCGTCGAGCGCGGTGCTCGGGGCATCTACAACGTCGTCGATGACGAGCCGGCTCCCCTGAGCGCGTGGGTGCCCGCCTTTGCGGAGGCGGTCGGCGCGAGGCGCCCGTTCCGCGTGCCGGCCTGGCTCGCTCGCCTGGTGGCGGGTGCCGCGGTCACCGAGATGGCATTGACGGTGCGAGGGGCCGCCAACGCCAAAGCGAAGGCCGAGCTTGGCTGGGAGCCATCGATCCCGACCTGGCGCGAGGGGTTCCGGACGGCGCTTGGCTAGGCGTCGGCCGGGTCACTAAGCTCAGACGAAAGGCAGATTTCCCCCGGAAGGAGCCCGAGATGGCGTACGAGGTCCCCGATCTTCCCTACGACTACGACGCGTTGGAGCCGCACATCGATGAGGACACGATGCGGATCCATCACGACAAGCACCATCAGGCCTACGTCGACAAGGCAAACGCGGCGCTTGAGGGCACCGAGTGGGCCGACAAGGACGTCGACGAGGTGCTCCAGAATCTCGACAGCCTGCCCGCCGACAAGCAGGGGCCGGTTCGCAACAACGCCGGTGGCCACTCCAACCATTCGTTCTTCTGGCAGGTGATGAGCCCGGACGGCGGCGGCGAGCCCGAGGGTGACCTCGCCTCGGCCATCGACGAGGCATTCGGGTCGGTTGACTCGTTCAAGGAGGAGTTCAAGAACGCCGGGATCGGCCAGTTCGGCTCCGGCTGGGCGTGGCTGGTGCACGACGGGTCCGCGCTAAAGGTCGTTTCGACTGCCAACCAGGACTCGCCGATCTCAGACGGCCAGACGCCCCTCCTCGGCGCCGATGTCTGGGAGCACGCCTACTACCTGAAGTACCAGAACAAGCGCCCGGACTATCTCGACGCGTTCTGGAACGTGGTCAACTGGGACGAGGTCGGCCGCCGCTTCTCCGAGGCTGGCGGCTAGGCAGCGGCGCGAACCGGTACCGGTAGCTCGGCCAGGGCAGTGGCGGGATCCTTGGGCGGGATCAGCGCCATCGCGCGCTCCGCCATGGCGGTGATCGTCAGCGACGGGTTTACGCCAGGGTTGGCGGGCACGGCGGCGCCGTCGCAGACGAGCAGGTTCTCGTAGCCGAAAACCCGGTTCTCCGGGTCGATCACGCCGGTGTCGGGCCCGGAGCCGATCACGGCGCCGCCCAAGATGTGAGCCGTGGTCGGGATGTTCGCCAAGGATTCGGTCAGGCCGCCCTGGGCGAAGCCGTCGATCTGGTCGGCGAACCATTCGGTGACCTGGTTGGCGACCGGGATGAACGTCGGGTTCGGGCGCTCGGGGTCCTGCTCGGTCTGGAGCCTGACGCCGCGGCCGAACAGCTTGCGCTTCGGGACCAGCCTGATCGCGTTGTCGAGCGACTGCATGATCAGCAGGATCACCGTGCGGCTCGACCAGCCGAACGGCCAGAACGTGCGCAGCAGCTTGAGCGGGTGGCGGACGGCCTGCTTGAGCCAGAGGACGGGACGGGTCAATTTGGTCCCGTCCCCAGTCATCAGGGTGAAGAGCAGGCTCATCGAATCGGCGCCCTTGCCGTAGGTGACCACCTCGACGTGGGTGTTGGGGTCCGGGTAGATGCTCGACGTGATCGCCACCGAGTTCGCGAAGTCACGGCTCTCGTCAGGTGCCGTGACGGCCATGACCGACTCGCTGTTGGTGCGCACGAGCTCGCCGAGGCGGTCGGAGACGTGTGGCAGCGAGCCGCGTTCCTTGCAATCGCGCAGGAGCTTGTTGGTGCCGAGTGCACCGGCCGCGATCACCAGGCCCCGGGTGCGGAGCGTCTCGCGCCGCTTTCGAAACCAGGCGCCGGAGCGCTCAGTGGTCAGCTCGTAACCCTCGGCGCCGTCGTCGCCGAGAGGCTTGATGTCGACCACCTGGCGCTCTGACTGGATCTGGACTCCCAGCTTCTCGGCGAACCAGAGGTAGTTCTTGCGGAGCGTGTTCTTGGCGCCGTACCGGCAGCCGATCATGCATTGCCCGCAGCGCACGCAGCCCGTGCGGTTCGGGCCCTCACCGTCGAAGTAGGGATCCGCCACCTCTTCTCCCGCCGGGCCGAAGTAGACGCCGACCCGGGTGTTCGTCCAGGTCTCGCCGACCCCCGTCTCCTCGGCGAAGTCGCGAAGCAGGGCGTCGGCGGGGCCGACGCCCTCGTAGGTCGTGACGCCCAGCATTCGCTCGGCGGTGTCGTAGTGCGGGGTCAGCTCGCGCTCCCAATCCTCGGCCAAGCCGTCCCACTGCGGATGGGAAAAGAACGCAGGGCGCGCGCGGTAGAGCGTGTTGGCGAAGCCCAGGCTGCCGCCGCCCACGCCACTGCCCGAGACGATGAACACGTCCTTGAAAGTCGTCATCCGGAAGATCCCGCGCAGGCCCAGCTTCGGCATCCAGTAGTAGCGGCGCATGCGCCACGTGCTTTGCGCGAAGTCGTCGTCCTCGTAGCGACGCCCGCATTCGACGACGCCGACCGAATAGCCCTTCTCGGCAAGCCGCAATGCCGATACGGACCCCCCGAACCCGGACCCGATCACGACCCAGTCGAAATCCACAGAGGCGCTCACGCGACGACCCTATTCCTCGATCTCTCGCAGCAGCGGGGCGAAGCCGGCCGCGCGGGCGTAGATCTTGTAGAGCCGGAAGCCCTGTGCGTAGTCCGCCCGGCAGGCGTTGTCGAACACGCCCAGGGCCTCCTCGTCGCTCAGCGGCGGGGCCTTGATGCCCGTTCCCTTGAGGTTGATCGCGTTGCGGACGTCGTCGATCGTTGCCAGCTTCTGCTCGCGGTTGGCGCCGTTCCAATCGCGGCATTGGGCCAGCGGAGCGACCGACCCGGTCACGACCTGGCCGACCGCCTCGGTCCCGGAGATGTCGATCACCCGATCCTCAGCGGTCGCCGGACGTTGCTCCGTCGCATCGTCGCCGCACCCGGCCGCGAGGCCGGCGAGGGCCAATGCCAGCGCGCCGGCCCGAACCCGCCTACTGGTGTGGGCCGAGGCCGAGCTGACCCGAGTACTCATGCATGTACTCCTCGAGGCGCTCAGCGGTGTCGCTGCGGGCCCAGCGGCGGTCCTCGCGCGCCTGCGCCTTCTGCGCGGCGCGTGCCGCCGAGGTCGCCGGGCGGGGCGGGGTGTCGAACCAGTCGCACGACGGGAGATCGGTCTGGCCCTCCTCCCAGGCGACGAAGCAGGACAACAGCACTGCCTCCTTGAACGCGTTGCCGATCCCGACGCTGGTGGGGCCGCAGGCCGAGGGCAGCAAGAGCCCGACGGGATCGGAGCTGACCGATCCGTCCGTTCCGTCCGCTCCGGTGTTGTCGAACCAGCAGTTTCCGTCGCTCAGGGGGAACTCGTCCCACCAGAAATCGACGCCGTTCGGCAGCCTTGAGGGCACGCTGCCGCCGCCGGAGAGGCCGCTGCGGTTGCCGAACTTCGTGAGACCCGGGTGACGCCTGAACCCGGCCGGCACCGCGCCCATCCGGTTGTCGAAGTGCCGGTTGTCGCAGGAGGTCGAGCTGAGGGAGCCGATCAGGTTGCAGTGGTCCGAGCTGTCCATGTTCCCGTCAGCTTCGCCGGCCAGGGCGTCGGGCACGGCCAGCAGCATCGTTCCCTGGCGATAGTTGTCGAACACGCGGTTGCCCTCGAAGATGCCGTCGTTGTAGCCGGCCCAGACGATCCCCGAGCCGACGGGCTGGGGCACGAGGGGCTCGAAGGGGAAGTCTTCCTGGTAGACGTCGAGGTTGTTCGAGTAGAACCAGTTGTGGTCGATCTTCATCCCGTCGGCCGGGAAGCCGGGGTGGCCCGGGGCGGAGAGGGTGTCGCTGGTGAGGCCGTTCGCGTTGCCGTAGAAGCGGTTCTGTGTGACGCGCACCGAGTTGCCCATCGACCCCGAGTAGCCCATCGCCGAGCCGTGCAGGTCGCAGCGCTTGATCACGGTGTTGTAGCGCGCGTCGGGATAGACGGACGTGTCGCGGAACTCGCCGGTCTGCGGCGCGGCGCCGGGGTAGACCACCGCATCGCCGGAGCCGAATCCGTCGCAGTTCTTGATCACGTTGTGGTCGGTGGTGAAGCTCAGGTGGCCGTAGTCGCGGTTCCAGAAGAACTTGACGCGGTCGAGCAGGATGCCGTCCGTCTCCTCCGTGTAGAAGCCGTGCTCGAGCGCGCCGCGGAGCAGGAAGTTGCGCCCGACGAAGCCGTCGGAGCGGTCGGTGCGCATCACCACGTGCTTGCCGAAGCACGGGCTCGGCGCCGGGCCCGGCGGGTGGCACTGGTCGGCCGAGCGGTTGCCGCCAGGGCGCGCTCCGGGACGCTTCGGGTTTCTGTAGCCGCGCCCGGCGTCGAGGATCACGTCCTCAGGCTTGGGTCCCGAGCCCTCGATCTGGAGGTTGCAGCGGATGCAGCGGCCCAGCTCCGACTCGGGGATGCCGTGGCGGTCCGGCTCGACCGCCGCCGGGTTGCCCTTGATCGCGCGGCCGGCGACGTGGATCAGGTTCTGGTCGTTAGGGCAGGTCGCCTGATATTCGTAGCTCGGGGTCTCGTTACCGCTCTGATTCGCCTGAATCAGTGACGGGTTGCACTTCGGGTCGTTCAGCGGCTTGCGCCGCGATTTCCGCTCCGTGTAGCGCCCCGGCATGATCACGACCCGGTCGTTGTTCCGCGAACGCTTGACCGCTTTCTGGACGGACTTGAAGTTGCAGCGGCGGAACAGGACGCGGTTGATGCGTCGGAGCTTCCGGGCCTTTCCGGCCCCCAGCTTTCGCTTCGGCAGGCTCGGTCGCAGCCGGAAGCCGCGGCGCTGGGCACGCTTGATCGAGCGCTTTGCGAGCTTCAGCGAGCTGGTTCGGCAGACGACGCGAACCTCGCCGCGCCCCTTGCCCGTGACCGCCGACGCGAGCGAGCGCGCCTTCGGGACCTTGCCTCCGGCCGGTGGGCTGACCGACCTGTCGGGAGCCGGGTCGGGCCAGTAGGAGGGGCGTTCGAGGTGCGCCGCCGCAAGCGCCGGCACCAGCAGGCCCGTCGCGCACAGCGCGAGCAGCGCCGTGCGCACGGCGCGGCGACGTCCTCCGTCGGTCCTGATTCCCCGTTCCGCCAAGGGACGCAGGCTAACAGCGGTACAGGTGTACATGCGCCGGTTCCGACCGCGGCCGGAACCTGGCTCCACGCCCAAGAAAACGCCTCGGTCGGGTTTCACGGGGGCATGCCTGGGGCCGCATTAACCCCAACTCAAAGAACAATCGCTCAAAACGCAGTGGCAATGCGGGATTCAGGGCTTCGGTTCCCTTTTGACAGTCGTCGAGCGTGGCTGGTAGGTTCGCTCAGGCGTGCCGGGGGGCCGGCGCGCCCTTAGGGGAATGGTCAGAGTAGGAACACATTGAGAGTCGGCAGAATTGCTGCGATAGCAGCGATCGCGATTGGCGCGGTTGCCGTCGTCATGCTGCTCCGCAACGGTGGCGAGGAGTACCGCGTCACGGCCGAGTTCCAAAACGCGAGCCAGCTGGTCAACGGCAACGAGGTGCTGATCGGCGGCCTCAACGCCGGGCTCGTCAAGGAGATCGAGCTTGGCGATCAGGGCCAGGCGCTGGTCACCTTCACGGTCGACGAGCAGTTCGCCCCGCTCCCCCGAGGCACGGTCGCAACCGTGCGCCAGAACTCGCTCTCATCGGTCGCCGGGCGCCAGGTCCAGCTGACCCTGCCGCCGGCCGGCGACTCAGGCGCCGAGATCGAAGACGGCGGCACGCTTACCCAGGAGGAGACGGTCTCGGCGGTCGATCTGGACGAGGTCTTCAACACCCTCGACACCAAGACCGTCAAGGACTTCAAGCGCGTGATCAAGGGCTTTCGCGACTCCTATGAGGGCGTCACCAAGCAGGCCAACGCGGGCTTTCGCTACTCAAACCCGTTCCTTTCGACCTCGCGCCAGGTGTTCGGCGAGCTGACCCGAGACACCCGCGCCTTTGAGTCGTTGATCGTCGACACCGCAAAGCTCTCGGGCCTGCTCGCCGAGCGCCGCTCTGACGTCTCGGCCCTGGTCGGAAACGCAAACGCCGCCTTGGGCGCGATCGGCAACCAGCGCGCGGCGCTGGCCCGGGCGATCAACCTCTTGCCCGGCTTCATGCGCCAGGCCAACACCACCTTCGTCAACCTGCGGGCGGCGCTCACCGACTTAAACCCGCTGGTCGCCGCCTCGCTGCCGGTCGCCGACCGCCTGCGCCCGTTCTTTGCCGAGTTCCGGGCCGCGGCCCGCGACGCGGTGCCGACGATCCGCGACCTGTCTGAGATCGTGCGCCGCCCCGGCAAGGCCAACGACCTGGTCGAGCTGACCCGCTCGCAGGTGCCGCTGGCCCGGGCCGCGGTCGGCTCCGGCGCGCCCGATTGCGGCTCGGACCCCGCCAACGACTTCGACCAGGCAGCCGATGACGACTTCTCCCAGGGCGCGCTCGGCGAGACCACCTGCGCGCTCACCAACTCGCTGCCCCAGATCTCGAACCTGAGGGCGTTCACCCCGGAGCTGGTCGGCTGGTTTGACGGATTCTCGACCTCGGGCTCGCTCGACGCGAGCGGCGGCCTGGGGCGGATCGCGGCGACCTTCAACGCCTTCAGCCCGTCCCCCAGCGGCCTTTCGAACCTGTTGTTGCCGGTCGACGTCGGCGACGCGCTCGAGGGACTCAGCCCCAGCTTCGACGTCAACAACAACGCCCGCTGCCCCGGCTCGCTCGAGCGCGACCCCGGCGACGGCTCGACCCCGTTCACCGACGGCGGCAACCTGAACTGCGACCCCAGCCAGGTGCCGACCGGGCCATGAGGCGCCTCGCCCTCATCACCTGCGTGATTGCCGCCGCGGCCGCGGGCGTGGCCACGGTCGCCGGCGCCGACGACTCGCACACCTACAAGCTCGAGATGTACGACGCGTTCGGGCTGGTGCCGGATGCCGAGGTCAAGGTCGCCGGTGTCAATACGGGCAAGATCACCGACCTCGACATCAACGAGGACAAGCGGGCCCTGGTCACGGTCGAGCTCACGGGCCCGCTCGCCGTGCTCGGCGAGGACACCGAGTGCAAGTCCGAGCCGCAGTCGCTGATCGCCGAGTACTTCCTGGATTGCCAGCCGGCGGGCCCTGCGCTTCCGGACGGCGCGACCGTCCCGAACCTCGTCACCCAGACCGTCCAGAACGACCTCGTCCTCAACACGCTGCGCCTGCCCTACAGGCAGCGGCTCACGCTGCTGATCAACGAGTTCGGCACCGCCCTCGCCGGTAACCCGGAGAACCTGAACGAGGCGATCCGGACGGGCGCCCCCGCCCTCCAGGACCTGCACAAGGCGTTGAAGCTCCTCGCCGACCAGAGCCGGACGATCGCCCAGCTGAACGTCGATTCCGACCAGATCGTCGGCAAGCTCGTCGAGCGCACCGACGACGTCGTCCGATTCGTCCGCGAGGCCGGCGACACCGCCGTGGCCTCGGCCCAGCGCCGCGACGACCTCTCGACCGACTTCGACCTGCTCGACAACGCGCTCGCGGAGCTGGGGCCGACGATGGCCGAGCTCAAGAACGTCGCGGTGGAGACAACGCCGCTCTTGGCAGACCTGCGCCGGGCGGCGCCCGGCCTGAACACGCTCGCGACCAACCTGCCGCCGTTCGCCCGGGCCAGCGAGAAGTCGATCCGGACCCTGGGCAGGGCGGCGGTGCCGGGCATCAAGGCGCTGCGGCGCGGCGACGACGAGATTCGCGCCCTGGCCGAGGCTGCCGGCAACGCGCCGCCGGTCGCCGCGCAGGCCAAGCTCTTCCTCGACGACATCGCCGATCCGCGACGGGCGGTCGCGATCGACGCGCGCGTGCCCGCGGACACGGGGCGCAACAACCCCGCCGCCGGACAGTCCGACACCCGCGGCTATACCGGGATGGAGGGACTGCTCAATTACTTCTACTACTTCGGCGGCGCCCTGAACCAGTTCGACGACGTCGGTCACTTCCTGCACTTCAGCCTCTACGACATCTTCGCCGGCCCCTGCGGTGAGTGGAACGCCGCCCAGCACTGGCCGCTGAAGCCGGGCGAGGTGCAAAACCCGGCGACCGACGCCGGCATTCCGGCCGGGCGGACGGTCGATCCAAGGCGCGCGCATCCCTGCGTCGGCATGCTCGGCCCGAATCAGCCCGGGATCACGGCCGGTCACCAGGAGGCGGACCTCGGGATCGGGCGCTACCCGGGTTCGGTCTGCCCGCAGGGCATCCCGGACAACGACGCGATTGAGGCGATCTGCGATCCGGGCAACCCAAACGCCGAGTTCCCTGACGCCCTGTCCGCTCGAGTCCCTGCCCGCGCATCAGGTGGCGGCGCCGCCGAGACCTCGGACGGGTCGGCTGATCCGGCCGATCCGGGCGGCCCCAAGCTGCCGGAGCTGCCGCAGGACCCCAAGGAGATCCAGGACGAGCTCGAGGACATCCTCGACCTGCCCGGCAACGCGCTGGACGGCCTCGGTCTCGGGGGCAAGGGCAAGGGCAAGGGCAAGGGCGGCGGCAAGGCCGGCCTCGGCAAGGGCCTCGACGATCTCAGCAAGGGCGCCGACAAGGCGGCGCAGGACCTCCTCGACTTCCTGTTCGCACCATGAGACGACGCAATCCCGCAGCCGCCCTAGCAGCCTCGCCGACGATGGTCGGGGCGGTCACGACGCTGATCGTGATCGTCGCTGTGTTCCTTGCCTACAACGCCAACAACGGCCTGCCGTTCGTGCCCGTCTACCGGGTCTCGGTCGAGGTCCCCAACGCCGCCCGCATCGGCAACAACAACGAGATCCGGATCGGCGGCACCCGGGTCGGCATCGTGGAGTCGATCGAGCCGGTCGTCAACGAGGCCGACCAGACCACCGCGCAGACGGGAGCCGATGGGACCGAGGGCAACCTGCCCGCGGTCAGCGCACGCCTGAACCTGAAGCTCGACAAGACCGCCGAGCCGCTGCCGCAGGACTCGGTCTTCCGGGTTCGCTACCGCTCGACCTTCGGCCTCAAGTACCTCGAGATCGTGCGCGGCACCGGCCCCGACGCGCCCGAGGGGTTCGTATTCGACGGCATCAACGACGCGGCCGGGAACCCAAACTTCGTGGGCTGCGACGTGCCGGTGGACCCGGAGACGTTCAGCGAGACGATTCCGGCGCAGGCCAAGGACGGCTGCTTCACGCCGCAGACGGAGTTCGACGCGATCGCAAACACGTTCAACACCAAGACCCGAGAGGCCGGCCGGGACAACCTTGTCGGCTTCGGCAACGCCTTCGCGGGCCGGGGCATGTCGCTGAACGACGCGATCGAGAGCCTCAACCCGCTGTTTAAGAACCTGGGGCCGGTCTCGAAGGTGCTCGCCGATCCGGCGACCGGCCTGCGCAGGCTCTTCGCCGAGCTGGGCGATACGGCGCGGATCGTGGCGCCGGTCTCCGAGCAGCAGGCCCAGTTCTTCACCAACGCCGCGATCGCGTTCGCCGCGATCTCGTCCGACCCGGCCGCCCTGCAGGAGACGATCTCCGAGGGCCCCGAGACGCTCCGCGTCGCGATCGACACCCTGCCCAGGCAGCGGCCCTTCCTGGCCGAGCTGGCCGAGCTCTCGCGGCGTCTGCGACCGGGCGTCCAGCAGCTTCGCATCGCGCTGCCCAGCTTGAACAGCGCCGTCCGGGTCGGCACCCCGGTGCTGCGCCAGACGCCCGCCCTGAACAAGGATCTGCGCAGGACGCTGATCGAGCTCCGCAGGCTGGTCGACCAGAGCACCACGAAGCTCAGCCTGGTGCGCCTGGACGAGACGTTCGACGAGGCGAAGCCGCTTCTGCGCTGGGTCGTGCCGTCGCAGACGGTCTGCAACTACTTCAACTACTGGTTCACGTTCTTGCCCTCCGCGTTCGATCGCGACCAGGTGGGCTTCAACTTCCGCCAAGCGCTGACCAATGCGCCGCTGGGCCCGAACGCGATCCAGCTCGGACCGCTGACGATCACCGTGCCCGGTGAGGTCGAGACCCCGGTCGCCGGCTACTCCGGGTTCGCCGCCAACGGCAAGGCCGGGCCGATCTTCGACCCGCCGGCCGGCGGCCAGTTCCGGCCTCTGACCGTGCCCGATCCTGATGGCGGCGGCGCCCAGGAAGAGGTCGAGGGCCTGCCGATCCTGCACGTGCCGGTCTACGAGCCCTCCGGGCAGAGCGACGCTGACTGCCAGCAGGGCCAGGTTGGCTACCCGATCGGCGCCAGCCCGGCCGTCCGGGCGCCTGGGCAGCCAGCCGACAACCCGACCGTTTTCATGGATGACCTGCCCGGCTCGCGCGGCCCGACAACGCTGTTTTGGGACGCCGACGGAAACCGCGACTTCATCGACACGCGCGTGACGGCGAGGCAGCCATGAGGACCGAGCGCCGCAAGCGGCTCCCGAACTGGGCAATCGGCCTGATCCTCGTGGTGATCACCGCGGCGCTGTCGGTCTACGCCTTCACCAAGGCCCTGCCGTGGGCCGACAAGTACAGCGTCGAGGCCGTCTTCACCAATGCCGGCAACGTCACGTCCGCAGCGCCGGTGCGGATCGCCGGCGTGAACGTGGGCAAGGTCACCGCTGTCGAGCACCTCGCGCCGGACGAGGCGGCGCAGACGGCGCAGACCGGAGATGCGGCCGAACCCGCAGATGGCGCGGCGCCGTCGACTGCGACGGTGGTGACGATGGAGCTCGACGAGTCGGCGCTGCCGCTTCACACCGACGCCACGATGAAGCTGCGCCCGCGCCTGTTCCTCGAGGGCAATCTGTTCGTCGACCTGAAGCCCGGCAGCCCGAACGCGCCCGAAGCCGACGACGGGCACACCTTCCCGGCCGGGCAGACGGCAGTGGCCGTACAGCTCGACCAGGTGCTGACGACGCTCCAAGGCGACGTTCGGACCAACCTCCAGGTTTTGCTCGACCAGTTCGGCAACGCCCTCGACATCTACGGCGGCTCCGAAGGCCTGCGCGAGCTGTTCCGCAGCTCGCCGGGAGCGTTCCGCTACACCTCGCAGGTCAACGAGGCGCTGCTCGGCCAGGAGCCCCGCGATCTCTCCGACCTGATCGTCAACCTGGACTCGACCGTCGAGGCGCTCGGTCGCAACGAGGGCGCGCTCCAGGACCTGGTCACCAACCTGAGGATCGTGCTCGGCTCGTTCGCCGCCGAGAGCGCGGCGCTCGAACGCGGCATCGCCGAGCTGCCACGTGTGCTCGAAGAGGGCCGCCCGGCGCTGGCGAGCCTGAACCGCGCCTTCCCTGCCGTGCGCGCGTTCGCGAGGGAGGCGCTTCCGGGCGTGCGCTCGACGCCGGCGACGCTCGACGCCGCGACCCCATTCCTGCGCCAGCTTCGCGGCTTGGTCTCGAAGGCCGAGCTGCGCGGCCTGGTAGCCGACCTGCGGCCAGCGATCCCGGATCTGGCTCTGCTTTCGAGGCGCACGATCCCGTTGATGGGCAAGTTCCGCTCGCTGGGGAGCTGCGTGAACGAGGTCCTGGTGCCGTTCACCAACGACACGATCAACGACCCGGAGACGCCGGCGACGGGCCGCGTATTCGAGGAGCTGTCCTACGGCATTCTCGGCATCTCCAGCGAAAGCCGCTCGGGCGACGCAAACGGCCCCTACATCCGCGTACTCGCGGGCGGCGGGACGAACACGGTCGTGTTCCCGGATCCAATCACGGGTCTCGCCGATCCGCAGGTGGGCCTGACTCCGCTGCCGATCAACGGAGCGCGACCGCAGATCAGCTCATCGGCCAAGACCCCGTTCCGGCCGGATGTCTCGTGCGAGACCAATGATCCCCCGAACCTCAGCTCGGGCCAGGCCGGCGACCCGCCCACCCAGATGACGACGCCGGCGCCGGAAGCCGAGGCGACGCCGGAGCTGACCTCGGCGCTCGAGAACTTCCAGGCACCGATGGATCGCGCCGCTTCGATGGTCGAGGACGGCAACCGCAAGCAGGCGAGGAAGGGCGCCAGGCTCTATGACGAGCTGCTCACCGACCTGACCGACGTCATCGCGCAGGCCTACGGCACCGAGTACCTGACCGACCTGAAGCCGAGGTACGACGGACCATGATGACCGCGATCCGAAAGAGCCTTCGCGACTTCATCGCCGTTGTGGCGCTGATCGTGATCGCCAGCGTGACCAGCTACGTGATCCTTCAACAGCAGCGCCTGCGGATCCCGATCCTGGAGGAAAAGCCGTTCGAGCTGAAGGCCGAGTTCGAGACTGCGCAGGCCGTCGTCGCCGGCCAGGGGCAGACACTCCGCGTAGCCGGCGTCCGGGTCGGAGACGTCTCCAAGGTCGAGCTCGAGGACGGCAGGGCGATGGTCACATTCGATGTTGACCGCGAGTTCCTGCCGGTCTACAAGGACGCGACGCTCCTGATGCGTCCGCGTACCGGTCTCAAGGACATGTTCTTCGCGCTCGACCCGGGCACGCGGACGGCCGGTGAGTACGACGAGGGCGACATCGTCCCGATGACGAACACGGCTCCGGACGTGAACCTGGACGAGATCCTCGCCGCTCTCGACGGCGACAGTCAGGCGTACCTGCGGGCGCTGATCGTCGGCGCCGGCCAGGGCCTCGACGGCCGCGACCGCGATCTCGGCAAGATGCTCGCCGCGCTGGGCCCGATCAACCGCGACCTCGACCAGCTATCGACCGAGGTGGCGAAGCGCGACGAGAACCTGAAGCGCCTGATCCACAACCTCAGCACGCTGACCCGGGCCGTCGGCCAGCAGGACCAGGACATCGCGACGCTGGTCGACGCCTCGAACACTACGCTCGAAGCGATCGGGGAGCAGGACCCGGACGTGCAGGCGGCGACTGCCCTGCTCCCCGAGGCGCTGCGCCAGACGCGTGAGGCACTCGCCGTCGCAGACGAGTTCGGCGACCAGCTCGGCCCCGCGTTCAACGAACTGCGGCCGTTTGCGCGCCGCCTGCCCGAGGTCAACGCCGCGACTACGAGCCTCGCCCGGAGCGCTACGCCGGTGCTGAAGAACCAGATCCGGCCGCTGGTCCGCGCGGCCCGGCCGGTGGTGCCCGACCTGCGCCTTGCGGCGAAGAACTTCTCGAAGGCGGCGCCGGGCCTGACCAGGGTCGGCGGCCGGCTCAACCAGCTGGTCAACATGGCGTCCTTCAACCCGCGCGGGGCGGAGGAACCGGGCGTGGACGGTCGCGACGAGGGCTACCTGTACTGGGGCGCCTGGCTGGGCCATAACGGCGTCAGCGTCTTCAACGCCCAGGACGCCCACGGCGTGTACCGCCGCATCTACTTCACGGCGAGCTGCCAGAACGTGACGAACCTGCTCGCCGGCAGCCCCGGCGGACCGGTCATCGGCGCGATCGTCACCGGTCTCGGCGGGCTGTTCGAAGCTGGGGCGGTGTGCGGCTGATGCAAAAGCAGGCACCCTCCATCGGCCGCATCCTCGTCGCCGCGGGCTTCACGCTCTCGTGCTTCGGCCTGATCCTGTTCCTCTGGATCGCGTTCGGTGGGCCCACGCCCCTGAAGGCCAAGAGCTACCGGATCAGCGCCTACTTCCCCGAGGGGACCCAGCTTGCGGTCGAATCCGACGTGCGGATCGGCGGCGTCTCGGTCGGCAAGGTCAAGGAGATCAGCCTGGCGCCGGCCGACCAGCGCGTCGAGGGCTACGACACGACCGAGACCGTGATGGAGATCAAGCCCGAGTTCGCGCCGATCTCCAACGACGCCCGGGCGATCCTGCGCCAAAAGACGCTGCTCGGCGAGACCTACGTGGAGCTCACCTCCGGCACCGAGCCTGGCGAGGAGACTGCGCCGGTGTCGCTCGGCGCGGCGTCGAACGCCACGGACGCCGAGGCCGAGGCCCTCGAGCCGGTCGAGGAGGGTGGCACGCTCGGCGTCTCCCAGACCCGCAACGCGACCCAGATCGACGAGATCTTCAACGCGCTCGACACCGAGACGCGCTCGTCGTTCCAGCGCTGGCAGGAGAACGCGGCGCTCTCGATCGCGGGCCGCGGCCAGGACGTGAACGACACGCTCGGGAACCTGGGACCGTTCGTCACCGACGCCTCCGAGATCCTCGCCGCGCTCAACCGCCAGAAGGTGGCGGTGAAGGGCCTCGTCCGCGATACCGGGACGGTGTTCGAGGCACTGTCGGAGCGCGATCAGGAGCTGGCCGGGGCGATCGTCGGCTCGGAGCAGACTTTCGGCGCGCTGGCCGACTCCGATGCGGCGCTGGCCGAGTCATTCCAGATCCTGCCGACCTTCCAGCGCGAGACGCGGGCGACGCTGACGGCGCTCGACGAGTTCCAGGTCAATGCGCGGCCGCTCGTCCAGAAGCTTCTGCCGGTCGCCAACGACATCACCCCGACGCTGACCAGCGTGCGCAAGCTTTCGCCGCGCCTCGAGAACCTGTTCCGCGACCTCGTTCCGCTGATCAAGGCCGGCCGCAAGGGCATCCCGGCGCTCGGCCGCTTCCTCGGCCCGGACGGCCTGCGCTCGACACTCGACGCGCTGGCCCCGTTCCTGGGCAACCTGAACCCGGCGCTGAGCTACCTGGAGACGTACAAAAAGACGATCACCGACTTCCTCGCAACGCCGGGCTACGGGCTCTCGAACACGCTGCCCGAGCAGGTGGGGCAGGACACGCCGCGGACCTACCTGAAGCAGCTCGGCTACACCGGGGCGGAGGCGCTCTCGTTCTGGCCGACCCGCCTGCCGACGAACCGCGGCAACGCCTACCCGGCGCCGGACTATCTCGCCACCGCCGAGGCGGCCTCCGGCGGGATCTTTGGCAACTTCGACTGCAAGAACACCGACTTCACGCCGCTGGCCGGCGGGGACACCGACGAGGACGAGGTGGGCTTCCTGGAGACGGCCGCCTCGTCCGGCGCCGTGGCCAACCAGAGCGCCACGTTCGCACCGTGCTTCATCCAGACGCCCCCGGACATCTTCGGCGGGGGCCGCGCGCCGAACCTGCTTGCCGCGCCGTAGGATTCGCCCCTTGGGCTACTTCAAGGACGCCGACGACGTCTACGCGACCCTCGGCAGGCTTTTTGTGGAGATCACCGCCGACCCCGAGCTGGGGCCGCGGTTCCGGCAGGCCGACACCGTCGTCCGCTACGAGTACACCGATCCGGAGTCGGCGATCACGGTCCGCCTCCAGGAGGGCGAGGGCGAGGACGTGGAGTTCGGCGATCCCGCCCGCGAGCCCGAGGTGACGATGATGATGGAAGCCGACACCGCCCACCGGTTCTGGCTGGGCGAGGTGAACGTGACCGTTGCGCTGGCCCGCGGACAGATCAAGGCGAAGGGCCCGGTCGCAAAGATCCTCAAGCTGGTGCCGCTCGCCAAGCCGGTCTTCCCGCGCTACAAGGCGCAGCTCGAGGAGCAGGGCCGGACCGACCTGACCGAGGTCTAGCCGCGGCATGGCGGCTGGCGACGCGGGCGCCTGGGCTGAGAGCGTTCGTGGGCTTGGTGAGCGCCGCGGCCTGCGCTACGAGCCGGTCGGCGGCCTCAATCCGCCCGGTGGGCCGGCGACGCTTTGCCCCGGCGGCAGCAACCGGCTGACCGGGCAGTTCGACGAGGAGTTCTGGGGCGCGTCCTGCGACGCCGACGAGCACAAAAGGGGCGGGGGCCTGTTCCGGGGCGGTCAGGTGTTGCCGGGTGCGGTGCTGGCGAAGGCGCACATGCCCGACCTCGCCGCGGTGATGCCGGTCTTCAACGTCGAGTCGCTCGAGGGAGCGGGCGACGCGGTCGAGAGCCGGGTCAGCCGCCACCGCGTCCAGTTCGAGTCGATCGACTTCAACCGCCGCTTCATCGCCACCGTCCCGCGCGAGTACGACCCCGTCGCGCTCCGCGAGACGTTCAGCCCTGGCTTCCTCGACTGGGTCGCCGGGATCGAGGCCGAGGTGGACTTCGGAGTCTCGGAGAGCCAGCTCTACTTCAACTGGCGCCTGCGCGAGCTGACCGCGGACGAGTACGAACGGATGCTGGAGAACGCCGGCCAGCTGTTCCGGCGGATCCGGGGCGAGATGGTCGAGCACGGAATCCACACCTACGACGCCGGCCCCTGGCACGCGGGGCTGGAGGCGTTCCCGCCGACCTAGACGGCTGGCGGCCGGTAGCCCTCGTCGCCGGGCATCAGCATCTTCCAGCCCTGATCGGAATCGTCGGCGACGATCATCGGCATGATCGGCTCCATGTCGAGCCCCTTGGCCGCGGCGATCGCCTCGTCTGAGGTGGCGAAGGGCAGCAACGACTCCAGGTGCTTGATCGTCGGAAAGACGAGATCGAGCTCGCCGGCACGCCCGCGCTCGAGCGCGTCGGCCGGGGTCATCCAGGCGGCGTCCACGGTTTCGCCCCCGTCCGGCCGGGGCGGGGAATGGGGCGGCGCAAGGGCGAGGTAGAACCGGGTGTCGAACCGGATCGGGACTGGCTCCGGGGTGATCCAGCGCGCCCACGGCCAGAGCTCGGCGTCGCCGGAGAGTTCGACGCCGGCCTCTTCGCGCAGCTCGCGAATCGCCGCGGCGCGGTGCGCCAGCTCGTCGGCGTCGACGTCGGTCTCCGCCGCGCTGACACCGGCGATCAGCTCGTCGGCCTCGACGCCGCCGCCCGGGAAGACCCAGACGCCGGGCATGAACCTGGCGTTGGGGTTGCGCTGAACCATCAGCACCTCGAGCTCGCGCTGCCTGTGGGCGCCGCCGCGCCGAAGCAGGATGATCGTCGCCGCCGCGCGGGCGGGAGCCGGCACGAAATCCGGGTCCAGGGGATCGCGAGCGCCCGCGGCGTCGGGCGGCAGGTCGGGCGTCGGCATTCGCGCCATCCTCCCGCATCCCTGGATAGAGTGGCGGCGGTGAGCGAGAAGCAGCTCTACATCTGCACTTCGTGCGGATTCATCTACGACCCGGACGAGGGCGACCCGGACGGCGGCATCCCGCCCGGCACCGCGTTCGACGCGATCCCGGACGATTGGTTTTGCCCGGTCTGCGGGGCGCGCAAGGCTGACTTCGAGCCCTACGACGACTAGATCTAGCTACTCGTCAAGGGCGCGTTCGCGCGCCCGGTTGCGCGCGGCGCTGATGACGAAATAGGCGATCGCCGCGATCAGGACCAGCGGCAGCAGCACCGCGGCGCTGATTAGCGCGATTCCGGCGCCGACGGTCAGGACCCGGCCGGCGTCGTCGAGCGCGTCCTCGAACGACCAGCCGCCCTCGTCGGCACCCTCGGAGGTGATCTGGAGGGTCACGCTCGACAGCACCGCGCGGCGCTGGATGTTGTCGAACTCGGCCTCAGCCTGCGCGATCGCGCGCTGGATCGAGTCAAGCCGCAGCTTCAGGGCGTCCAGTTCCTGCTCCGTGTCGGCCAGCCGGATCTGCGCCAGCACGCTCCGGCGTTCCGCATTCAGGCCCGCCAGCCGGTCCTTGGCGTCGACGAACGGGCGGGTGATGTCCACCGAGCCCTCGCTCAGCGACTTGACGTCGGCCAGGTCGGAGAGCTCGTCGAGCACGGCGTCGAGGTTGCGGGTCGGGATCGCCAGCTGCAGGGTCGCCCGCGCGGACTCGGCGGTGCCAGAGGTCTGCGACGACTCGACGATCCCGCGGTGGCTGGAGACCACGCCGATCGCCTCGTTGGTGACGTCCTGGACCTCGTCGGCGGGCGCCGCGAGGGTGAGCTGGGCGTCGCGGTCGACCTTGCGGGCCTCCTGGCCGCCGGCCGGGCCGGAGCGAGAGGTGCGCTTGGCCGCCGCATCCCCGAGGGTTCGCACCTCCCCGTTGTCAGTGACGACGGGGGAGGCGTTCTCCCGAACCGGTGCGGGGGTCCCGGAGTCGTCCGCAAAGGAGATCGAAAGATCGCCGCCGCTGCGCTGGTCGTCACGACCGGTTTGGAAGTCGATCTGCGAGGCGCTGACCACGAGGACGATCAGCGTCGCCGCCGCTCCGCCCGCGTAGGCGAGGCGCCGTGGCGTCAGCGACGCCAACCACGAGCGCGCATCGCCCCTGGTCGCCCGCTGGCGCAAGCCCGGCCGGCTGCCACGGGGGAAGCCCGCGGCAGCCCAGCGGTCCAGCGCCTCGCCGAAGTCCGGGTCCACGTTCTCGCGCTCGGCGCGCAGGACGGTCTCCAGCTCGGCCTCACTGAACCTCATCGCAGGCCCTCCTCAACTTCTCGATTGTCCGATGGACACGCATTGCCGCGGCTCGCTCGCCGACCGAGATCACCGTTGCGATCTCGGCGGTGGAGAGGCCGGCGAAGAACTTCAGGGCGACCAGTTCGCGCTCGCGGGCGCTGAGCTTTGCCATTGCCTGGCGCAGGGCCGCGCGGCGCACCGCGACCTCGGCGGCCTCATCGGCGGGCGCATCGTCGGCTGCCGGCTCCGCGGTCAGCTCGGTCGTGCGCTTGCGGCGTCGCAGTTCGTCGAGCGCCGCGTTGCGCGCGATCCCGAACAGCCAGGCCCGCCGTGAGCCGCGCGCGGGCTTGAAGGACGAGGCGCGCCGGTAGGCGCGCTCGAAGGCGGTGGCGGTTACGTCCTCGGCGGCGGAGCGGTCGCGCAGGAGACCCGCGACGTAGGCGAAGACGTCGTCGCGCGAGGATCTATAGAGCTCCTCGAACGCCGCCTCCGTGTCGCTCGGCACCGCGTCGGCGGGCGCAACCATGACGTTCATATCCCGACTACGGCGCCACGGCCGATTCATCACATCTATTCTCGACTGTGGGTCTAGGCGGCGCGGCGGATCTCGGCCGGCTCGGCGGCCGTGGGCCGCAGCTGCGCGGGCTCGGGAGCGCCGTAGGCGCCCTCGCATGCCGCGCGGATTGATTCGGCGACGATGCCGGCCAGTCTGCGCAGCTCGGCCTTCGAGATAGCCAGCGGCGGCATCAGGACCACCGTGTCGCCCAGTGGCCGGACGATCGCGCCACGCTCGCGGGCCTCGAGGGTCACGCGGTGCCCGAGGCGCAGCGCCGGGTCGTGCTCGCCCAGGTCGATCCCGGCCATGAATCCGCGGGCGCGCACCTCGGCGACCTCCGGCATCCCGGCAACTGCTCCCAGCAGCTCGCCGAGCAGCCGGATCTTCGGCTGCAGCTTGAGCAAGGTGCCCTCCCGCTCGAACGCGTCGAGGCTGGCGATCGCTGCCGCACACGCCAGCGGGTTACCCGTGTAGGTGTGGCCGTGGAAGAAGGTCCGGTAGTCCTCGTGCGAGCCGAGGAAGCCCTCGTAGATGCGCTCCGTCGCAAGCGTCGCCGCCAGCGGCAGGTAGCCGCCCGTCAGCCCCTTGGCCACGCAGAGGAGATCGGGGGAGACCCGCTCCTGTTCGCAGGCGAACATCGTCCCCGTGCGGCCGAAGCCGGTGGCGACCTCGTCGCAGATCAGGAACACGTCGTGGCGATCGCAGAGCTCGCGCACGCGGCGCAGGTAGCCGGGTGGCAGCACCCGGATCCCCGCCGCTCCCTGGACGAGTGGCTCGACGATCACCGCCGCGATCTCGCCTTTGTGAAAGTCGAGGACGCACTCGAGCTCCGCCGCGTCACCCGGGGCGACGTGATGGGCGTCGAACAGCAGCGGCCGGTATGCGGAGTGGAAGAGCTCGATGCCGCCGACGGAGACGGCTCCGACGGTGTCACCGTGGTAGGCGTCGTGCATGCATACGTAGGTGGTGCGGCGCGCAGCCTCGCCGCCCAGCTGCTGCCAGTACTGGAACGCCATCTTCAACGCGATCTCCGTGGCGGTCGAGCCCGAGTCCGAGTAGAAAACCCGGTTCAGGCCGGGCGGGGCAATGTCCGCGAGCCTCGAGGCGAGCCTGGCGGCAGCGGGATGGGTCAGGCCCAGCATCGTCGAGTGGGCCACACGGTCGAGCTGGTCGCGGATCGCCTTGTCGATGCCCGGGTGCCGGTGGCCATGGACGTTGCACCAAAGCGACGAGACGCCGTCGATGTAGCGGCGGCCGTCGGCGCCGATCAGGTCGGTCCCCTCGGCGCGCTCGATGACGAGGGGCTCCTCGTCGCACCAGTCACCCTGCTGCGTAAACGGATGCCAGAGGTGGGAGTGATCGAGGTTCTGGATGGAGTCCGGCATCGTTCGCTGGCGACACTATGACCCGCTGCGGCGGAACCGGGCTCAGCCTGTATGACGGTCGCGGAAGGCGCGGACCTTCGACCGGTTGCCGCAAACCTCCATGCTGCACCAGGTGCGCGAGTGGTTGCGGGACTTGTCGTAGAACGCCCAGAGGCAGTCGTCGGCGGGGCAGACCTTGAGTCGCGCCCACTCGCCGTCCTCCATCGCGAGGCGCACGATCTCGACGATGCGGGCCAGCGCCGCGTCGATCCCCGTGCAGCTCGGCACGAGGTCTACTCCGCACTCCGGGTCGAAGCGCACCTCCATCGCGACGCCGCCGACCGCTGCGTTCAGCCGCTCGTAGGTCTCGCCCGGCAACTCGGCGCCATTGTTTGAGAGCAGCACCTGGCGCAGCGCCTCGCGTAGCTCGACCGCGCGCTCGAGGTCGGCCGGGCCGAGCGGCTCGGGCGAGGGATCCAGCCCGTGCTCCGCGAGCCAGCGCGTGAGAGCGGTCGGTGTGCCGAGCTGCTCCTCGCCGCTCTCGAGGTCGTTCGTGTTGACGAAACGGCGTACGAGTTCGAGATCGCCAGGCGCTTCGTAGCGTGGACCGTCGGTGTAAGGCGAACGCGTCACCGGTCAGATTGTAACCAGCAAAGTGCGGTTGATGGTGTTATAGTTCCCGCTAACCGTCTAACTGCTTATGCAGGTTTCAGCCCCAAGGAGGCCTCGATGAACCAGAAAGCGACCACCGCGAGCACCAGGACCCGCCAGTGGCCCGACGACGGACTCCCACTGCGGACGGCCGACACGGGCCGGCTGCGCTCGGTCCACCCAGCAGCCGTCCTCGCCTCGATGATCACCTGGCGCTGACCCTCACAGGTTGAGGTCGGGCCACGAGCCCGGGTCGGCCAGGTCGAGCCCAGGCAGCTCGAGCACCCGGACCTGTCCGAGCCGCTCGATCGCCTCGCGGTTCGAACGCTCGATCTCCACGGGTTGGTCGGGCCAGGGAGTCAGGACGACGGCCGCGACCTCCAGCCCCACCGCTCGCACGGCTTCCACGGTGAGCAGCGTGTGGTTGATCGTTCCCAGACCGGGCGCGGCGGCGATCGCCACCGGCAGGCCCAGGTGGCGCGCGAAGTCCCGGACCAGATACCCGAGCGTAAGCGGGACCAGGAAGCCGCCGACGCCTTCACAGACGAGGTAGTCGCCCGAGTCCGCCGCCGCCCGCGCGGCAGACTGGACCGATCGCGGTTCGATTACTTCTCCGGCCAGATCCGCCGCCAGGTGCGGAGAGACCGGCGGTCCATAGCGATACGGCGCGACCTCGTCGTCGCTCTGGCCACTGCCAGCCGCCGCACGGATGACCTCGTGGTCGGGCGTCCCGGGCTCGTCCAGGCCGGTGACCGCCGGCTTGAACACCGCGACCCGGAAACCGCGTCGGGCGGCGCCGTGGGCCACGACGGCGGCCACCACCGTTTTGCCGACCTCGGTGCCGGTGCCGGTGACGAACAGTCCGCGCACGGCGCCTCAGGCCGCGGGGCGGAGCTGCTCATCCCCGGAGCCGGCGATCCCGAGCTCGCCGGCGGCGCGGCCGATGGTCCGCGCCGCGCGCTGGAGTTCGTCGTGCCGGTGGTTGGCCATCACCGTCAGCCGCAGCCGCGAGGTGCCGCGCGGCACCGTCGGCGGTCTGATCGCCTGTGCGAAGACGCCGCCCTCAAGCGCCCGCTCGCAGAGCGCGACAGCGCGGCGCGCATCGCCGACCATCACCGGCACGATTTGGGTGCGCGACGCTTTGACGTCGAGGCCCTGGGCACTCAGCGCCTCGCGCATGACGGCCGCGTTGCGGCGCAGCTGCTCGACCAGGCCGGGCCGCGACGCCAGCAGCTCGAGCGCGGCGAGCGCGGCGCCGACGGACGGCGGGGGAGGGGCGGTCGAGAAGATGAACGGGCGCGCGGTGTTGATCAGGAGGTCGCGCAGCTCCGCGCTCGTGCAGACGTAGGCGCCGTAGCTGCCGAGAGCCTTGCCCAAGGTCCCGACGATCACGTCCACCTGACCGCTGAGGCCGGCCGCGGCGACGGCGCCACGGCCGCCGGGTCCCAGCGTCCCGGTGCCGTGGGCCTCGTCGACCAGGAGCCGGCAGCCGTGGATTGACGCCAGCTCGACCAGCTCGGGGAGCGGGGCCACGTCACCGTCCATCGAGAACACCCCGTCGGTCGCGATCAGCGCTGCGCGCGCTCCGGCCTCCCGGAGGCCCCACGCGAGGTGTTCGAGATCACGATGGCGATAGACGAACGTCTCGGCCTTCGACAGCCGGCATCCGTCGATGATGCTCGCGTGGTTGAGTTCGTCGGAGAAGACGACCTCGCCCGCCCCGGCGAGCGCGGCGACCGTGCCGGTGTTGGCGAGATATCCGGATCCGAACAGCAGCGCCGACTGGGATCCCTCGAACTCGGCCAAGCGCTGTTCGAGGTGGCCGTGAAGCTCCATGTCGCCCGAGATCAGCCGCGAGGCGCCGGCGCCTGCTCCGAAGCGCTCGGCCGCCTGCGCCGCCGCCTGGCGCACGCGCGGGTGGTCGGCGAGGCCCAGGTAGTTGTTCGAGCACAGCAACAGCACCTCGGCGCCGTCGAGCAGGACGCGCGGCCCCTGAGGGCCCTCGATCAGCCGCAGGCGCCGATGCAGGCCGGCCTGCCTGAGGTCGGCCAGCCTGGCGGCAACATCAGCCACGGAGCCGCTAATCACCCCAGCCGGCAGGAGCCTGCGCGCCTTCGCTCGGGCGGGCCGGGTAGGAGGGCACCCGGCCCTTCTTCCTGATCACCCGCAACTGCGTCGACGGATCCCAGAAGTTGGCATCGGCCTGGCTGTCGATCAGGTCATCGATCGGAGTCTGTGGCGCGGAGCCCTCGAGCCATCCGTCGCGGTTGTCGGGACGGGGGTTGGCGCCGTTGTCGGGCTGCCGCGCGACGTTCAGGCCCAGCTCCTCGAACATCGCCCGGTCGTCCGCGGGCTCAGATCCGAGGGTGGTCAGGAAGTTGCCCATCATCACCCCGTTCAGCCCGGCCTTCACCGCCAGCGGCTGCAGCTCGCCCAGGTTCTCGACCCGGCCGCCGCACAGGCGGAAGAGGGCGCCGGGAATGATCAGCCGGAAGATCGCAACCCATTTCACGACCTCCCAGGGGTCCATCAGCTCGCGATCGCCGAACTTGGTGCCGGCGCGCGGGTTGAGCAGGTTGATCGGCACCGAGGTGGGGTCGATCTCCGACAGCTCGAACGCCATCTCGACCCGCTGGCGCGGGCTCTCGCCGAGGTTGAGGATGCCGCCGACGCAACTCTCCAGCCCAGCATCCTTCATCGCCGCGATCGTCCGCATCCGGCCCTCGTAGCGGACCGTGGTGGACACCTCCGGGTAATACGAGCGCGCCGACTCGACGTTGTGATGAACGCGCTGGACGCCGGCTTCCTTCAGCTCCTTCGCCCGTGCCGGAGAGATGTGGCCGACCGACACGCAGCGCTTCAGGTTGGTGTGCTCGGAGACCAGCTTGGCGCCCTCAACTACCCGCTCGAAGTCCCGTTTCGAGAGGCCCTGTCCCTGGGTGACCATGCAAAACCGGTGCGCGCCGGCGGCCTCGGCGGCCTTGGCGTGCTCGAGGATCTGGTCCGGCTCCATCATCGCGTGCATCGGCGTGTCTGCTTCGGCGTAGCGCGACTGGGCGCAGAAGCCGCAGTCCTCGGAACAGCCGCCGGACTTGGCGTTGACCAGGGAGCAGAGGTCGGTTGAATCGCCGAAGCGCTCCTGGCGCGCCTCCCACGCTCGCTCGACCAGCGCCAGGATCTCGTCGTGCTCGGTCTTCTCGCCGAGCGCGAGCGCCTCGTCGAACGTGATCAGCGGCGGCATCCAGCGCAAACTTAGGTAGCGGGTCGGACGTAGAGCTCCGATCGTCGCTCGCGACTGTTTCAATCAGGGCATGCGGGTTGTGGTTGGAGGCTTGACGCTGCTGGCGGCGATCGGCGCCAGCGCGCTTGGCCGCGCCGGGCCGGCGCCGGCCGGGGTCGACGACCCCGCAGCGAACATCGTCGTGATCACCTCCGACGACCAGGACGCCGCTTCCGTCGCTGAAATGCCCACCGTGCTTGAGCGGATCGGGAACGCGGGCGCCAGGTTCGACCAATCCCTCGTCAACCTGCCGCTGTGCTGTCCCTCGCGCGCGACCTTCCTCACCGGCCAGTACCCGCACAACAACGGCGTCGTCAACAACCTGCCGCCGAACGGGGGCTTTCAGGCGCTCGATTCGGCCAACACCCTGCCCGCCTGGCTGCAGGAAGCCGGCTACCACACGGCGATGATCGGCAAGTACCTGAACGGCTACGAGCAGACCGAGCCGACCGTCCCGGTTGGCTGGTCCGAATGGCACGCGATGCGCGCGGTCGTCTATCTCTACTACGGCTACACGCTGCTCGAGGGCGGCGTCGAAACGCAGTACGGCTCGCCGAGCGAGAACCCGGACGATCCCGCCGCGCCGGAGACCTATCTCACTGACGTCCTGACCGACAAGGCGGTAGACCTCATCGACCAGCGGGCCCCCTCCGACCAGCCGTTCTTCCTCTGGCTCACCTATCTGGCGCCCCACGGCGGAGGTCCCGGCGGCCCGGCCACGCGCTGCCACGATTCGGCCCGGCCCGCTCATCGCCACCTGGGGGACTACGACGGCGAGGCGCTGCCGGCACCGCCCAACCTGAACGAGGCCAACGTCACCGACAAGCCCCGGATCGTCCGCAGCCGCCCCCGCATCACACCCGCAGGCCTGGAGCAGCTCGAGATCGACTGGCGCTGCCGCCGAGAGACCCTGCAGGCGGCGGACGAGGGCGTCGGCGCGGTTCTCGACGCACTCGAGGCGAACGGCGAGCTGGACAACACGCTGGTCGTGTTCACCTCGGACAACGGCCTGCTGTTCGGCGAGCATCGCTACGTCGCCGCCAAGCGCCACCCCTACGAGGAGGCGATCCGGGTGCCGCTGGTGATGCGCGGACCCGGTATCGCGGCCGGCACGAGGGTGCGCGAGCTGGCCTTCAACAACGATCTCGCGGCGACGGTCCTGGACGTGACCGGCGCCGAGGCCAGCGTCCCCCAGGATGGCCGCAGCCTGATCCCGCTCGCCCGGCGGCCGGAGCTCCGCCGGGGGCGCGAGCTGCTGATCCGCGGCCCCGGCTGGGTTGGCGTCCGGAACCATCGCTTCACGTACGTCAAGCGCCACGACTCAGCCGGCGGCGGCTCGGAGCTGTACGACCTTCGCAGCGACCCGTTCCAGCTGCGGAGCCTCGGCGCTGCCCCGGGCTACCGCGATCAACGCAAGCGCCTCCGTGAGCGCCTTGGGGAGCTACGCAAGTGCGCCGGCAGGGAATGCAGGAAGCGCCCGGCGATGAGGCTGCGCGCGGTGCCGTTCCGCTGTGCTGCAGGGCGTGCTCCGGTGCGGGTCGCCGGCGGCGATGCCGAAGCGCTTGCGGTCGTCCGCTTCCGGCTTGGCAGCGGCGGCGCCAGGCGCGATCGCCGCGCGCCGTTCCAGGTGAGGGTGCCCCCCTCGGGGGTCGACGGCGTCACCGCCGTCGCCAACCTCGTGGACGGCCGGCGGACCACGCTTGCAGCCACCAAGCGCCGTCGGTGTTCGCGGGGGTAACGGTGCCCTAACCGGGGGTGTTGGCCAGCGACTCCCACAGGTAGAGGCTGGCCAGGGTCCGGTGCGGCTGCCACGCCGCGGCGATGCGCTCCAGCTCAGCCGGTGACGGCAGCTCCTCGAGCCCGTAGGAGGCTCGCACGGCGTTGCGGATCCCGAGGTCGCCGACCGGCAGCACGTCCTCGCGCTCGAGATGGAAGATCAGGAACATGTGGGCGGTCCAGACGCCGAGGCCCCGAACCGCGGTCAGCTCGGCGATCACTGTCTCGTCGGGCAGATCGCCCAGGCGATCGATCTCCAGCTCACCGCTGATCACGTGTTGCGCGAGGTCCTTCAGGTACTCGACCTTGCGCCCGGACAGGCCCGCTCCGCGCAGGGCTTCGAAATCGGCGTCGAGCAGCTCGGGCGCGGTGGGCATCCGGCCCGCGAACAGGGCGAGGACCCGGTCGAAGATCGTCGCCGCGGCCTTGGTCGAGAGCTGCTGGCCCACGATCGCCCGCAGCAACGCGCCGTAGGCGTCTCCCTTGGGCCGGCCCCGCCGCCGTTTCTCGACTGACATCGGTCCGATGCGCGCGATCAGCGCGGCCATCACCGGGTCGGCGTCCGCGAGGGCGACCATCGGGGTCGTCTCGCCGGTCACTATTTACCGGTCCAGCGCGGCGGACGCTTCTCGGCGAACGCCTTGATCCCCTCGCGGAAGTCCTCGGAGGCGAAGCACGACTCGCGCAGCTCCACCAGCTCGCGCTCCTGTTCCTCGGTCAACCGCCGGAAGCGGGCCAGCGTCTCGATTGCGCGCTTGTTACCCCGGGTCGAGAGCGGGGCGTTGCCGGCGATCAGGCCCGCCAGCTCGAGCGCCGCGGTCTCGACCTCATCGTCTGCGAAGACCTCGCCCACCAGCCCGATCCGCAGCGCCCGTTCGGCATCGACGGTGCGTCCGGTGAGAAACAGGTCGCGTGTCGCGGCTACTCCGATCGCATCGATGAACCGCTCGAGCCCGGTGTGCCCGTAGATCAGCCCCAGCTTCGCCGGGGGCATGCCCAGCTTCGCGCTCGCAGCGCAGACCCGGAGGTCGCATCTGACCGCCAGCTCGAGGCCGCCGCCGAGGCAGTGGCCGTTGATTGCGGCAACGACCGGGTACGGGTGCGCGCTGAGGGCCTCCATCGCCGCTTGAAAAGGATGGGCGACCAGCGCCTCCGCGTCGCGCTCGAACGTGGCGTCGGGAATCGCACCGATGTCGTACCCGGCCGAGAACGCCCGCCCGGTGCCGGTGATGACGACGCAGCGAACCTCGATTCCCCGGTCCAGGTCCGGCAGCGCCGCGGCGAGCGCGTCGAGCACGTCGTGGTCGAGGGGGTTGCGCTTCTCCGGATTGTTGAGACGCAACCGCGCCACGGCGTCGGCCGGGTAGTCCAAGAGCAGCTTGCCTCCGGCGAGCTGCTCACTGCCCGACGGCTCCTCGGCGTCGCCTCCGGGGCGGTCGGGGTCGGCGGCGGATCCGGTCATTCCAAGACCACCAGCACTTCGCCCTCCTGCACCGACTGGCCCTCCTCGCAGCGGATCTCCTTTACCGTCCCGTCGTCCTCGGATTCGACAGGCATCTCCATCTTCATCGACTCGAGGATGACGACGGTGTCGCCCTCTTCGATCGTGTCGCCGACCGCGACCTCGATCTTCCAGACGGTTCCGGTGATGTGGGCCTCGATGTCCGCCATGTGCGTCGGGATCCTCCTCCGAGTCGATTCAAGCCGCCTCAACAACGGCGGGGCTCGGCTTCGTCCTATCAGCCGGCTCAACAACGCCGGGGCTCGGCTCGCCCTTCGGGCTCGGCCTCACTTGGGACTCCGCCTCACAGGGCGGCAGAATAGTCACGGTGACCGACGCAGCCGAAGCCGCGCCCCCGGTCGTCGCCGTGGTCGCCGCCCGCAACGAGGCCGACCGGATCGGCGCGACGCTCGCCGCGCTCGCCGAGGCACTGCCGGGCGCCGACCTGGTCGTCGCCGACGACGCGTCGGACGACGCCACCGCGATGGTTGCTCGCGCCCACGGGGCGACGGTGGTGTCCCGTGACCGCCCGTTGGGCAAGGGCGGCAACATGACCGCCGCCGTGGCGGGCATGATCGACCGCGCGCGGGACGCCGACGCGCCGCTGTTTTTGCTCTGCGACGGCGACCTCGGCGCATCGGCCGCCGAGCTTCGGCCGCTCCTTGAGGCTGTCGCCGAGGGCGAATCCGACCTTGCCATCGCCGCCTTTCGCCGTCGCGTGGGCGGCGGCTTCGGGGTCGCGCTGCGCTACGCGGCATGGGCGATCGAGCGTCTCTGCGGCTACCGGGCGCGCGCGCCGATCTCCGGTCAGCGAGCGCTGAGCCCGGCGGCGGTACGGGCCTGCTTTCCGTTCGCGCGCGGCTACGGGATGGAGATCGGGATCACGGTCGACGTGGTCCGGGCTGGGCTTCGAGTCCGCGAGCTCGACCTTGACCTCGAACATCGCGCGACCGGCCGGAGCTTCGGCGGCTTCGTCCACCGTGGTCGCCAGCTCCGCGACTTCACCCGCGTCTACCGGCAGAAGCGAAGGGGATAGATAGCCTGCGCCCGTGATCCTCGCGATCGATCAGGGGACCACGGGGTCGACCTGCCTCGTGTTCGGCGGCGACGGGAAGATCGCAGGGCGGGCCTACAGCGAGTTCCGCCAGCACTTTCCGCAGCCCGGCTGGGTCGAGCACGACGCCGGCGAGATCTGGGCCGTGACGCGTCGGGTGGCGATCGAGGCGATCGTCGACGCCGGCATCCAGGGCGGCCAGCTCGACGCGATCGGGATCACGAACCAGCGCGAGACGGTCGTGGCTTGGGACCCCGAGACGGGCGAGCCCCTCCACAACGCGCTGGTCTGGCAGGACCGGCGCACCGCTGCCCGCTGCGACGAGCTGCGAGGAGAGGGCCACGAGCAGCTGGTGCGCGAGCGGACCGGCCTGGTGCTCGACCCCTATTTCTCGGGCACGAAGATCGAGTGGCTCGTGCAGAATTCGGACGCCGTCAGGGATCGAGCCGTGTTCGGCACGATCGACTCATGGCTCGTCTTCAAGCTCACCGGCCGCCACGTCACAGACCTCTCGAACGCCTCGCGGACCCTCCTGTTCGACATCCGCGAGCGGCGCTGGGACCCTGATCTGTGCGAGCTGCTGGGGGTCGACGGGGCTCGGCTGCCCGAGGCGCTGCCGTCGGCACACGTCTACGGCACGACGACCGAGTTCGGGGGGGAGGTGCCGGTCGCAGGGATCGCAGGCGACCAGCAGGCGGCGCTGTTCGGCCAGGCCTGCCACGAAGCCGGCCAGGGCAAGAACACGTACGGCACCGGGAGCTTCGTGCTTTTGAACGCCGGTCGCGAGATGCCTCCCGCCGAGCCGGGGCTCCTGACGACGATCGCCTGGGGGCTCGCCGACGAGGTCGACTACGCGCTGGAGGCCGCGATCTTCGTCACCGGCGCCGCAATCCAATGGCTGCGCGACGGCCTGGGGGTGATCGGCGACGCGGCCGAGACCGAGGCCCTGGCCTCCTCGCTCGACGGAAACGAAGGGGTGTACTTCGTGCCGGCGCTGACCGGGCTCGGGTCCCCGCACTGGGATCCCTACGCGCGCGGGACGATCCTCGGCCTGACCCGCGGCAGCTCTCCGGCCCATCTCGCCCGCGCCGCCCTGGAGGCGATCGCCTACCAGACGGTCGACGCCGTTCGCGCGCAGGAGGCCGCCGCTGGCGAGCCCCTCACTGAACTCAAGGCGGACGGCGGCGCCGTCGCGAACCGGTGGCTGATGCAGTTCCAGGCCGACGTGCTGGGCGTGCCGGTGATCGTGCCGGAAATCGCCGAGACAACCGCGCTCGGCGCGGCCTATCTCGCCGGCATCGCCACGGGAGTCTGGGAGCGCGAGGAGGTGGTCACGCGCTGGCGTGAGGCCGCTCGCTACGAGCCCCTGATGGGTGACGACGAGCGGGGCGTCCTTTTGGCCGGCTGGGGCCGGGCCGTCGAGCGCGCTCGCGGCTGGGCCGCACCCTGACGTAACCCCGCCGCCGGCCGCGGGTAGCAATTAGCAACCCCGTTTCGACTTCGGACAACCTGGTTTCGCGACAAAGTCGCTCACGGCACCAATGGAGGACATGAAGCCACAGGTCTACAAGGACCCCCGCCCGGCCGAGTACTTCCGGCCGTTCCACGACTGGGTACGCAGCCATCGGCCGGGGTGGACCTACGAGCTGGTCCGCGTGATCCTCACCCCGATCGCGATGTTGCTCTATCGCGAGCGGGCGATCGGCACACCGAACGTACCGGCGGATGGGCCATTGATTCTCGCGCCCAACCACTTCTCGCAGATGGACCACTTCTTCGCCGGCGTCTACATCCGCCGGAAGATCCAGTTCATGGCCAAGTCGCAGATGTACGGGTATCCCGTGCTGGACTACATCTACCGGGTCGGCGGCGTCTTCCCGGTCCGCCGGGGCCATCACGACGAGGAGGCCTTCAAGACCGCGCACGCGATCCTTGGCCGCGGCGGCTGCGTCGGCATGTACTGCGAGGGCGGCCGTTCGCGCACCGGTCGGCTCGGCCAGCCGAAGCCGGGCGTGGGCCGCTTGGCGCTCGAGTCCGGTGTGCCGGTAGTGCCGGTCGCGATCCACGGCTCCCTGGGGGTGCGCGGCTGGAAGCGGCTGCGGTTTCCCAAGGTCACCGTGCAATACGGGGAGCCGATCAGCTTCGAGCGCGTCGCGGACCCGGCTCCCGCCCAGCAGCTCGAGGCAGCGGAGCAGATCTTCGAGGCCGTCAAGGTGATGTACGGGGTCCTCGAGGCGGAGGGCCGGAAGGCCGCGGCCGCGCGGCTCCGATCGGCCTACTCGTAGCGCTGCTTGAGCGCGGGCCAGGTCCGGGGGTCGTGGCCGGGGATGATCACCGCCTGCGGATACTCGCGGCGGAACAACCGCAACTCCTGCAGTGAGCGGCGCCAGGTGTGTGGATCCTCGGGTCGCGGCGGCGGCGGCGCGTCGTCGAGCTGGGCCAGCGTGTAGATCGCGTCGCCTGCGATCACCAGGTCACGGTCGCGCAGGCGACACATGACCGCCTGGTGGCCGGCGGAGTGGCCCGGGGTGTAGGCCAGCCGCACGCTCCCGTCTCCGAACAGGTCGAAGGTGCGCCCGAAGCTCGCGTACGAGCTGACGGATGGCCCGTCGAAGTCGATCGTGCGGTAGTCGAACGCGTAGTCGTACTGAGCGGGCCGGTAGCCGTGCAGGAACGGCCGCGACCCGGTTGTCGCCGCCTCCCATTCGCGCTCGGCGAGCACGAACGAGGCGCCCGCGAACTCCGACATGCCGGACGCATGGTCGAAGTGCAGGTGGGTCATGACGACCGTGTTGATGCTCTTCGGGTCGATTCCGCGCGACCGCAGCTGCGCGGGCAGGTCCTCACCCGGCTCCAGCTCAGGCCGGCCGACTCGGGTCACGATGCGGCCCATGTTCGCCGCCGGCTTCGAGGTCACGGACGGATGCAGGCCAGTGTCGATCACGAAATGGCCCGCCGTGGGGTGGGTGACCAGGAACGCGGGGCAGGGGACCGTCCACCACTTGGAGCGGGGCGTGCCGATCCCGAGCATGCGGAGCTTGCCCATCCGGGGGCCGCCGGAGCGCTCGAAGAACTGGGCCGGCTGCGAGATCCGGCCGGCCTCCAGCGCCTCGACCACGACGCTCGCACCAGGCTTGCCGCCCGCCAGCGGCTGGTCCAAGGGGCGTGTGCTCGCCTTGAGCTTCATAGCGGGACACCGTACCGGCGGCATATGCTCCCGCGGCCGTGCCCGAGGCCTCCCGCATCTTCGCGCCCGACCTGCTGTCGGGTCAGGTCTGCGTAGTTTCAGGCTCGGGCTCGGGGCTCGGCCGCGCCACCGCGCTCGAGCTCGGCCGGCTCGGCGCGATCGTGGTGGGATGCGGACGTCGTCCCGAGCCGATCGAGGAGACCGCCGCCGCGATCCGCGACGGGGGCGGGCAGGCGGATGCCGAGGCGATGGATATCCGCGACGAGACGGAGGTCGAGGAGATGTTCGACCGGGTCCTCGAGCGCCACGGCCGGGTGGACGTGCTGATCAACAACGCCGGCGGGCAGTTCCTGAGCCCGGCCGAGGCGATCACGCCGAAAGGCTTTCGTACGGTGATCGAGTTGAACGTGCTCGGCACCTGGCTCATGACCCATGCCGCGGCGACGAAGGCGTTCATGCCGCAGGGCGGCGGCAAGGTCCTGAGCGTCACGCTCTCCCCGCACAACGGAATGCCGGGGATGGTCCACTCCGGCGCCGCACGAGCCGCGGTCGAGAACATGATGAAGACCCTCGCGATCGAGTGGTCACGCCATCAGATCAAGCTCTGCGCGCTGGCAGCGGGTCAGTTCGACACGGAGACGCTGCGGACCAAGTACCCGCAGGTGTTCGTCGACCACATCGCGGAAACGGTTCCGCTCGGGCGGCTCGGCACCGAGGAGGAATGGGCCTGGCTGGTCGCCTACCTGGCGTCGCCGGCCGGCGACTTCTTCTCGGGCACGACGCTCACCATGGACGGCGCCCGCGACGACTGGTTCGGGCCCTGGCCGCCGAGCGTCTACGCGGAGCGGACCGGGGAGGACTCGATCCCGGCCGAGGAGCGCAAACGGAAGGCCTAGCCTGAGCCGGCGGCTCAGACCCGGTCTGCGCTGTTGACCCTCTCGCAGTCGGCCCTGGCTGCGAGGTCACGTCCGGGCCCCCCGTCGCATCTGTCACGGCCCTTCTGCCCGTTCAGAAGGTCATTCCCCTTGCGGCCGAAGAGCTTGTCGTCGCCGCCCTGGCCGAGCATCAAGTCGTGGCCGTTGTCGCCGTAGGCCTTGTCGTCATTGGTGCCGCCGACGATAAGGTCGTTCCCGGAGCCGCCGCAGATGAGGTCGCGGCCGCGCTTGCCGTCGATGACGTCGTGGCCGCCGCGCGCGAGAATGATGTCCCGGCGCTTGGTCCCCTTGAGCTCGTCCGCGCCGCGGGTGCCGACGATCGTGGGCTCTTGACCCCGGCACTTCCCGCCCGGCAGGCCGGCGCGCGAGTCGGCTCCCGCCGAGGCGACCAGGGTGACCGCCAGCGCCATGAGCGCGGCGATGACTCCGGTTGCGATCCCCCCGCGTACGAGCGTCAAGTGAACATTCCTCCAAACTGCCCGCCGGTCACGTTCAGGACCTGGCCGTGGACGTAGTTGGCGTGCTCAGAGCATAGGAACAGCACGGGCCCGGCTGCTTCCTCGGGCTGCGCGGGACGGCCCAGCGGGATGATCGCCGATGCCAGGGCCCGCATCTGCTCCGGGATGCCGAGTTCGATCGACTCGCCGCCCTTGTCCAGCGTCTCGCCCTTCTCCTTGGCCTGGGTCAGACGGGTCTCGACGAAGCCGAAGGCGACCGCGTTGACGTTGATCTTGAAGCCCCCCCACTCCTTCGCCAGCGTCTTCGTCATCCCGACGATCGCCGACTTGCCTGCTGAGTAATTGATCTGCCCGGCGTTGCCCATCGTGCCGGAGATCGAAGAGATGTTGACGATCTTGCGGAACACCTCGTTGCCCTCCGCCTTCTCCGCCTTTGCAGCCTCGCGCCAGGCGGGCGCGATCGCGCGGATCAGCCGAAACGGAGCGACCGTGTGGATGTCCAGCATCGCCTGGAACTGCTCGTCGGTCATCTTGTGCGCGACGCCGTCCCAGGTGTAGCCCGCGTTGTTGATCAGGATGTCGACCTGGCCGAACTCGTCCTGAGCCTTCTTGACGAGCGCGTCCGGCACGCTGGGGTCGGTCAGGTCGCCGGCGAACACGGCGGTCTCGCCATCGATCTCGCCCGACGCCTGCTCGGCGACGTCGCCGTCGATGTCGTTGATCAGCACGCGGGCGCCCTCGCTGACGAACAGCTCGGCGGTCGCGCGGCCGATCCCGCGAGCGGAGCCGGTGATGATCGCGTTCTTGCCTTCGAGCAGTCCCATTCGGGCCTAGTCCTCCTTCGTCGATTCAGGACGCGGAAAGCTATTGGAAAAACAGATCAGGCGTCCGGTAAGTGCGCGGGTCGCAGGACGTTTGGGGCCGGGGAATCTCGGGCACAAGCCACGGATGGGACGCGCCACTCTGCGCATGGCACTCGCGACGGCGGTCGCGATTCTCGTGACGCCGGCGATCGCCGCCGCCGACCACGGGGCCGCCCCGATTCACCCCGGCGTGATGACTTTCACCGCCGGCGGCCAGTGCACGTCGAACTTCGTCTTTCGGGACGGCGCCGGCACCTATCTCGGCCAGGCGGCGCACTGCGCGGGCACCGGTGCCGCGACGGACACGGACGGCTGCGACTCGGGCTCGCAGCCCCTAGGGACGCCGGTCGAGGTCGATGGCGCTACGCGCCCGGCCTCGCTCGTATACAGCTCGTGGCTGACCATGCAAGGCCGGGGCGAGGCCGACCCCAACGCCTGCGCCTACAACGACTTCGCCCTCGTGAAGCTCGATCCGGCAGACATCGCCGCCATCGACCCAACCGTCCCGGGCCTCGGCGGCCCCACCGGCGTCGGCGGACCCGGTGCCGGGCTCGGCGACACCGTCTTCACCTACGGAAACTCATCGCTGCGCGCCGGGATCTCGCAGCTGCGCCCGAAGCAGGGAGTCGTGATCCAGAGCGAGGGCAGCAACTGGAGCCGCACGGTCCTTACGGCGACGCCCGGGATCCCGGGCGATTCGGGCAGCGGCTTCCTGAGCGCCACCGGTCAGGCGATCGGGACGCTCTCGACGCTTCAGGTGCTACCGATCGCCGGCACCAACGGGGTCGGCGACCTCTCCAAGGAGCTCGGCTACATGCGCGCCAACAGCTCGTTCTCGGCCGTGCAGCTTGTTCCCGGCACGCGCCCGTTCCGCGGTGATCTGCTGCAGGCGATCCTCTCCGGCTGACTCAGAGCCCTAGCTGCCGCCCGAGGATCTCCTTCATCACCTCGTCGGTGCCGCCGCCGATCGGGCCGAGGCGGAGGTCCCGGACCGCGCGCTCGATCCCGTACTCGCGCATGTAGCCGTAACCACCGTGGATCTGCAGGCACTCGTCGGCGACTTCGAGCGCGGCGCGCTGGGTCATCAGCTTCGCCTTCGTCACCTCCTCGAGACCGGCGGTGATCGACGGGTGCATCCAGTCGCCGCGGGCGATCGCCTCACGGCGTTCGGCCTCGGGCGCGGCGAAGACGCGAAGCGCGTGGTAGGTCAGCGCCCGCGAGACCTCGAGCTTGACGCCGATCTCGGCGAACTTGTGGCGGATCACCTGGAACCGCCCGATCGGGCGCCCGAAAGCCTCGCGGTCGCGAGCGTATTCCAGGGTGACCGCCAGCAGCTTGGTCATCGCCCCGACGGCGCCCAGCGCCATCAGCAGCCGCTCCCATTGGAAGTTGGCCATGATCAGGTAGAAGCCGCCGTTCTCCGGCCCCAGCAGGTTCTCGTCCGGCACCTCGACGTCGGTGAACGCGAGCTCGCCCGTGTCCGATGCCTGCCAGCCCATCTTCTCGAGCTTGCGCGCGACCTCGTACCCGGGCATCTCCCGCTCGAGCAACAGGAACGAGATCCCGTGGTGGCCGCCGTCGGGGGTCGTCTTCACCGCGCAGACCAGGAAGTCGGCCCGAACCCCGTTGGTGATGAACGTCTTGGCCCCGTTGACCACATACCCGCCCGGCACCTTGCGGGCGCTGGTGCGAATCGAGGCGACGTCAGAGCCGGCTCCCGGCTCGGTGATGCCGAGCGCGCCGATCTTCTGGCCAGCGATCGCCGGACGCAGGAACCGCTCGTGCTGGTCGGGCGTGCCGAACTTCCAGATCGGCGGCGTGGCGATGCCGGTATGCGCGCCGAGGCCCGCGCCGACACCACCACCCGCGCCCGCCGCAGCCAGCTCTTCGGCCCAGACTGCGTCGTGCACGTAGTCGCCACCCTGGCCGCCGAGTGCGACCGGGTACTTCAACCCGAGGAACCCCAGTTCGGCCGCGCGCCCGTAGAGCTCGCGCGGGAACTCCTGGGCCGCGTCCCACTCGTCGACGTGCGGCGCGATCTCGCTTAAGACCCAGCGCCGGATCGTCGCCCGGAGCTCCTCGTGCTCCTCGCTGAAGGGCGGCAGCAGGGCGCGCTCGCCGGAATCCGTGATGACGTTGGCCACCGCCGGGACGCTACAGCGTTGGTTCGAGCGCGACGGGGCGGGCGCCGTGCGCCCGCCCCGCCCGCTTCCGTTGCCGTTAGGGCGTGACCTTGGTGACGTTCACGCGGCCGAATCCGAACTGCGGATCGCGGCCGGGTGCGCCCTTGTCGTCGACCGCGGCCTGCAGCTCCGCCCGCCACGCGGACGGACCGCCACCCGAGTTCGTGCCGGCGATCAGCGCCGCGACGGCGGCCGCGTGCGGCGTCGCCATCGACGTGCCCGAGATCGTGTTGTAGCCGCCGTTCAACCAGGTCGAGAGCACGTTGACTCCCGGCGCCGCAACCTCGACGTCCGCGTTGAACTGTGAGAACGACGCCCTCGCGTCGTTGTGATCGGTCGCCGCGACCGAGACGACCTCGGCGTAGGCGGCGGGGTAGCTCAACGACGAGTTGCCGCTGTTGCCCGCGGCAGCCACCAGCAGCGATCCGTTGTTGGTCGCATTGGTCACCGCCGTCTGCAGCGCCGCCGATCCGGAGGCCCCGCCCAGCGACATCGAGATCACCTTCGAGCCCTGCTGGCTGAGCCAGGTGATGCAGTTGGCGATCATCACCAACGTTCCCGATCCGCCGCTGTTCAGCGCCTTGCAGACCGCCAGCGGCGAGTTGAACGCGACGCCGGCGACGCCGGTGCCGTTGTTCGCGTTCGCCGCGATCGTGCCGGCGACATGGGTGCCGTGGCCGTGGTCGTCGTTGCACTTGCCGTTGACGATCGTCGGGTCCGAGCCGATGATGATGACTCCCAGGCTGGTCCCGAAATTGTTGACGCCGCCGCAGTTGGCGATACGGCCGCCCGCGAACTCGGCGTGGTTTTGCTGGATCCCGGTGTCGACGATGCCGACCTTGGCGCCGCCGGCGCCCGGGAACGCGTTCAGCCCAAGGACGTCCCAGCCCTCGGGCGCGTCGATGTCGGCGTCCGGGGTGCCGCCCGTCTGAGAAGTGTTGTTGAGCCCGTAGAGCTCACCGAAGCGCGGGTCGTTGGGGGTCGCGAGCGCGTGGTAGACGTAGTTCGGCTCCGCGTAGGAGACGCCGGCCGAGCGGTTCAGCCGCCGGACCGCTGCGCGCACGCCACCCCGGACCTTGACGACCTGGGCGCCACCGGTGCCCTTGACCCTCGAAACGCGCCGGACGGCGCGGGCCGAGTGTCTGGCGCTCGACTTCTGGGCCGCCGAGGCCCCGTTCGCGTACTTGACGATCACCTCGCCGCGGACGAATTCCTGGTCCGCCGCGCTCGCGCTGGGCGCGAGAGCGAGAGCGAGAGCGAAGGCACCGATGCCCGCAAGACTCCTGTTCATAGGTTCCTAACCTCCGTAACCCCGCGGAGGCCGACCCCCCGCATAACTCGGCATAACTACCCCTTGGGGCGCGTTCCCTAAACCTGGGTTCAGTACGAGCGCGGCAGGCCCAGCGAGTGCTCGGCGACGTAGTTGAGGATCATCTCGCGCGAGACCGGGGCGGTGCGTGTGAGGCGGGCGCCCCAGTACATGTCGGTCAGTCCGTATTCCAGCGCGAAGCCGTTGCCGCCGTGGGTCTGGATCGCCTGGTCGACACAGTGGATCGAGGCCTCGGCGGCGGCGTACTTGGCCATGTTCGCCGGCTCGCCCGCGGGCGCTCCCGCGTCGTATAGCGCTGCAGCCTTCTGCGTCATCAGCCGCGCCAGCTCGAGCTCGATCTTGGCCTGTGCCAATGGATGCGAGATGCCCTGGTGCGAGCCAATCGGCGCGTCGTTCCAGACGCGGCGCTCGTTCGCGTATGCCGCGGCCATGGCGAGCGCCCGGCGGCCGACCCCGTTTGCCACCGCTGCGCCCATGATCCGCTCGGGGTTCAGCCCGTCGAACGCCGCCTTGAGCCCGGCGGTCTCCGACTCGCCGATCACTCGGTCCGCGGGCACCTCGACGTCGTCGAAGAACAGGGTCCACTGCTTGTCCGATGCCTTGACCGAGACCGGGATGAACTGCTTCTCCAGGCCCGGCGAGTCGGTGTCCACCAGCATCAGCAGCGGCAGGCCAAGCGATCCGTCCTCCTCGCGCTTGCGAGCGATCACGAGGATCGCGTGCGCGTCCTCGACGCCGGAGATGTAGGTCTTCGTGCCACGCATGCGATACGTGTCGCCGTCCCGGGTCGCGGCGGTCGAGAGATTGTGCGAGTTCGTGCCGGCGTCGGGCTCGGTGATCGCGAACGCGACGCGGGTGGTGCCGGCTGCGATCCCGGGCAGCCAGGCTTCGCGCTGCGACTCGGTGCCGTGACGGGTGAGGATCGAGCCGACGATCGCGGGCGAGACGACGATCAGGAGCAGCGAGCACCCCGCCGCCGAGATCTCCTCGCCGACGGCCTGCAGGGCGTGCATGCCGAGGCCGCCGCCGCCATAGCGCTCGGGCAGGTTGACGCCGAGGTAGCCGTTGTCGGCCAGCGCGTCCCACAGCTCGCGCGGTGACTCGTCCGCTTCGACGATCCGGCGGTGGTAATCCGGCCCGCCGACGCTCTCGCAGATGCCGCGCACGGCGGCGCGGATCTGAGCCTCCTCGTCGGTCGCGACGAGTGGCAGGTGGACGGACTCGGGCGCCTGGACGCTAGATGCCATAGGAGCGGCCGATTACGTCGAGCATGATCTCGTCGGTGCCGGCGCCGATCCGGTTCAGGCGCTGGTCGCGATAGGCGCGCTCGATCTCGTACTCCTTCATGTACCCGTAGCCGCCGAAGATCTGGACGCACTCGTCGGCCACCTCGTGACAGGTACGCGTCGCGAACAGCTTCGCCATCGTAATCTCGCGCACCGGGTACTCGCCGTTGGCGAAGCGCCAGGCGGTCGCGTGGGTCATCTGCTTGGCGGCCTCGATCTTGGTCGCCATATCGGCGAACTTATGGCGGATCGCCTGAAAGCGGCCGATCGGCCGGCCGAAGGCCTCGCGCTCCTTGGCGTATTCGAGCGTCTTCTCGAACATGCGCTCGCAGGACGCGTAGCAGCCGGCGGCGGCCACCAGGCGCTCGCCCTGAAGCTCCCAGGAGATGTGGTAGAAGCCCTTGCCGACCTCGCCGAGGACAGCGTCGGCCGGCACGCGCATGTCCTCGAACGCCAGCTCGGCCGTGTCGGAGGCGTGCATCCCCATCTTCTCGAGGGTCCGGGCCACGGAGAAGCCGGGTACCGGGTTCGCGTCGTCGTCGCGCAGGTCGACCGCGAACAGCGTGATCCCTGCGTGGCGCTCGTCGGGGTCGGTCTTGGTGACCAGGACGCAGAAGTCGGCCCGGGCTCCGTTGGTGATGAAGGTCTTCGACCCGTTGATCACGTACTCGTCGCCGTCGCGGATCGCCGTCGTGCGGATGCCGGCGACGTCGGATCCGGCGCCCGGCTCGGTGATCCCCAGGCAGCCGATCCGCTCGCCCTTGATCCCCGGCACCAGATACCGCTGCTTCTGCTCGTCGGTCCCCAGGAGGTGAATCGGGGGCAGCACCATGTCCGTCTGCACCGCGAAGCCCATGTTGGTCCCGCCGGATCCGGAATAGCTCATGCACTCGGCGCGGACCAGGGAGTAGTAGTAGTCGCCGCCCTGCCCGCCGTACTCCTCCGGGAAGCAGAGGCCGAGGTATCCCAGCTCGCCGGCGCGCTGCATCGCCGAATCCGGCCAGAGGGTGTCCTCCCACTCGTTGCGGTGGGGATGGAGTTCCTTCTGGACCCAGGAGCTCATCGACTCGCGCAGGTCGAGGTGCTCCTGGTTGAAGATGAAGTGCTGGCGCGAGGCCTGGTGCTCGGGCTTGATCACGGCAGTGGTCACGGCTCGTCCTTCCGGCAGAAATCGTGCGTGGAACGCAGAAAGTGTAGAGTACTACTTCTTACTTATGGCCTACCAGAAGATCCGCTACGAGACGGCCGAGGGCGTCGCCACGATCGCCCTCGACGACCCCGATACGCGCAACGCGCTGTCCGACCAGCTCCTCTCCGAGCTGCTCGACGCCCTGCGCGCCGCCAAGGGCGACGCCGACGTCAAGGTCGTCGTGTTGACCTCCACCCACGAGAAGGTTTTCTCGGCCGGCGGCAACCTCGGAGGGTTCGCGGCCGACGTGCCGACCGCCCACAAGTACTTCGGCGTGTCGAGCTTCATCGACGTCTTCCGCGAGCTCGGCGAGCTGGGGAAGCCCTCGATCGTCGCCGCGTCCGGCCACGTCCTCGCGGGTTCCCTGGGGATCGCCCTGGCCTGCGACCTGATCATCGCCAAGGACACCGCCGGCTTTGGGACGCCCGAGATCAACGTCGGCCTGTTCCCGTTCATGATCATGGCCCTGATCTACCGCAACGTGCCGCGCAAGAAGACCACCGAGATGCTGCTGCTGGGCGAGCGGCTCACGGCGGAGGAGGCGCGCGAAGCCGGGATCGTGAACAAGGTGGTCCCGGGCGATGAGTTCGACGCAACGGTGGCCGAGTGGGCGGCGAAGCTGGCGTCGAAGTCGCCGCTGGTGATGAAGCTCGGCAAGGACGCGATGTGGCGGCAGCTGGACATGCCGCTGATGGATGCGCTCGACTACCTCCGCTCGCAGCTCACAATCGAGCTCTCCACCGAGGACGCGATCGAGGGCGTGACCGCGTTCTTCGAGAAGCGTGAACCGAACTGGAAGGGGCGCTAGTGGCCACCGAAGAGAAAACGCCGGCCGAGCACAGAGCCGACGCGGCCGAGGCGCCCGCCGCGACCGACCACGGCGAGCAGACCGGGATGCAGAAGCTTGTCGGCGATCTCCACGACCGCCGCGACAAGGCCAAGCTCGGTGGCGGCGAGGAGAAGATCGCCAAGCAGCACGAGCGCGGCAAGCTCACCGCGCGCGAGCGGATCGACCTGCTCGTGGACGCCGGCTCGTTCGTCGAGATGGGGATCCACGGCCGCCCGCACTTCGCGCAGCGCGCGATGGACGGCAAGGAGGCGCCGGCCGACGGCGTCGTCACCGGCTGGGGCGACGTCGACGGGCGCCGGGTCGCGATCGCGGCCTATGACTTCACCGTGATGGCGGGCTCGATGGGGATGACCGGCGAGCTCAAGGTCGGCCGCTTGCGCGAGCTTGCCCTAAAGCAGCGGATGCCGCTCGTCTGGCTGCTCGACTCGGCCGGCGCCCGGATCCAGGAGGCCACCGGGTCGCTGTTCGCCGGCTCGGGCCACCTGTTCCGCGAGGAGGTCGAAATGTCGGGCGTCGTGCCGCTGGTCGCCGCGATGATGGGCCCCTGCGCAGCCGGGACCGCGTACATCCCGGGGCTGTCGGACTTCGTGCCGATGGTCGTCGGCCAAGGCGCGATGGCGCTTGCCGGCCCGCACCTGACCAAGGCGGTGACCGGCGAGGACATCTCGATGGAGGACCTCGGCGGCGCCAAGGTCCACTGCCGCAAGTCCGGCGTCGGCGACCTCGAGGTGAAGGACGACCCCGAGTGCATCGAAGCGGTCAAGGCATATCTCTCGTTCTTCCCCTCGAACTGCGAGCAGCGGCCTCCGGTCAAGCCCACCGACGACCCGGACGACCGGATGTCGGAGAAGCTGCTGGACATCGTCCCCGAGTCGAACCGGCACCCGTACGACATGTACGACGTGATCCGCGAGATCGTCGACGACGGCGAGTGGTTCGACATCAAGCCGAAATTCGCGAAGACGATCATCACCTGCCTCGCGCGCTTCGGCGGGCAGCCGGTGGGGATCGTCGCCAGCCAGCCGAAGCAGCTCGGGGGCATCCTCGAGAATGACTCGGCCGACAAGGCCGCCCGCTTCGTGAACCTCTGCGACGCGTTCTCGATCCCCCTGGTCTTCCTCCAGGACGTGCCCGGCTTCATGGTCGGCTCGAAGGTCGAGCACGCCGGGATCATCCGCCACGGGGCGAAGATGCTCTACGCGATCTCGCGCGCCACGGTGCCCAAGGTGACCGTGGTCGTGCGCAAGGCCTACGGCGCCGGTTACTACGTGATGAACGGCAAGGCGTACGAGCCCGACCAGATCTACGCCTGGCCGTCGGCTGAGATCTCGGTGATGGGCGCCGAGGGCGCGGTCAACATCATCGGCCGCTCGGCGATCGAGGCCTCGGACGACCCGGACGCGACCCGGGAGGCGATGATCGCCGCCGTCCGCGAGCAGATCGACGTCTACATCGCCGCGGGCAACGCGATGATCGACGACGTCATCGACCCGCGCGAGACGCGCCCGCGAATCATCGCGGCGCTGCGGATGGCGAAGGACAAGAAGGTCGAGCGTCCCTGGCGCAAGCACGGAGTGATGCCGGTATGAGCACGTTTGAAGACCCGGTGATCATCAGCTGCTCGATCTCGGGCGCGATCGCCAATCGCGACCAGTGCCCGGCGATCCCCTATACGCCCGAGGAGTACGCAGCGGAGGCGCGGCGCGCGGTCGACGAGGGCGCCTCGCAGATCCACATTCACGCGCGCACGCCGGATGGGGTGCCGTCATACGAGATCGAGGACTTCCGGGCGATCACCCGGGCGATCCTGGACGAGGTCGGCGACGTGATCGTCAACTACTCGACGGGTGCGATCGGCGTGCCGATGGAGAAGCGGCTGGAGTACCTGCGCGCGCTGACCCCGGACGTGGCCGCGCTGAACATGTCCTCGATGAACTACGCGAAGTTCTCCAAGCGGCGCAACGACTTCGTGTTCAAGGCGGTCTTCGAGAACTCCTTCGACACGATCATCGAGTTCCTGACCGAGATGCGGGAGCTCGGGATCAAGCCCGAGCACGAGTGCTTCGACGCGGGCCACGTCGCGAACCTGGACCCCCTGATCGCTATGGGCCTGGTGTCCGAGCCGCACCAGATCTCGCTGGTAATGGGCGTCACCGGCGGGATCCGCCCCACCACCCGGAACATCTCGTTCATGGCCGAACAGATCCCGGGTGGGGCGGACACGGGCGCCAACTGGCAGGTGATCGGGATCTCGCGCGACCAGTGGAAGCTTTTGGCGACCTCGCTGACCCTTGGCGGCAACGTCCGCGCCGGCCTGGAGGACAACCTCTACCTGCCCGACGGGGAGATGGCGAAGTCCAACGGCGAGCTGATCGCCAAGGCGCGGCAGATGGCCGAGGACATCGGCCGCCGCGCCGCGACGGTGGCCGAGGCGCGCGCGCTGCTGGGACTGGCCCCGAAGTCACAGGCGCTGCAGGCGGTGGCCGCCTGATGCTGGCCCCCGGCACGCTCGAGGGCGTACGGATCCTCGACCTCAGCCGGTTGCTGCCGGGCGGCTTCTGCTCGCTGCTGCTCGCGGATGCCGGCGCTGACGTGGTCAAGGTCGAGGACACCGGCATGGGCGACTACGTGCGCTGGTCACCGCCGTACCACGGCAGCGACGAGCAGCAGGGCCTCGGCACGCGCTCGGCGCTCTACCTGGCGCTCAACCGCGGCAAGCGCTCGATCCGGCTGGACCTGAAGTCCGACGGCGGGCTCGCAACGCTGCTGCGGCTGGCGTCCGACGCCGACGTGGTGCTGGAGAGCTTTCGCCCGGGGGTCCTCGACCGGCTCGGATGCGGCTACGACGCGTTGCGCGAGCGGAACCCGAGGATCATCCACTGCGCGATCACCGGCTACGGCCAGGACGGGCCGAACACCGCCCGAGCGGGCCACGACACGAACTACCTGGCACTGGGTGGCCTGCTGGGCCTCACGGGAGCCGCCGGCGGCCCGCCGGTCCAGGCCGCGGGCCAGATCGCGGACCTCGGCGGTGGCGGGTTGATGGGCGTCTTCGGAATCCTGGCGGCGCTCTGGGAGCGCGAGCGCTCGGGCGAGGGGCAGTTCGTGGACGTCTCGATGACCGACGGGGCGCAGAGTTGGCTCGCGATGGTTGCCGCCGCGTTCCTGGCCGACGGCCGGGTGCCCGGCCGGGGCGATGAGATGTTGAACGGCGGCGTGGCGTGCTACCTCCCGTACGAATGCGCGGACGGCTGGGTCAGCTGCGGTGCGCTGGAGCCGAAGTTCTGGCAGGCGTTCTGCGCCGGGACCGACCGGCCCGACCTGCTCGAGCACCAGTTCGCGAAGCCGGGGTCGGACGGCCATGCCCAGATCGCCGAGGTCTTCCGCTCGAAGACGAAGGCCGAGTGGGCGGCGTTCAACGACCAGCACGACTGCTGTGTCGAGCCGGTGCTGGACCTGGATCAGGCGTTGGCATCGGACCTGACCCGGGAGCGCCAGATGGTGGTCGAGCTCGACCAGCCGGAGATCGGCCCGGTGCGCCTGCTCGGTATGCCGGTCAAGTTCTCTCGCACTCCCGGCGACGCGACCCGCCCCGCGCCGGCGCTGGGCGAGCACACGGGCGAGGTCCTCCGCGAGGCCGGCATCGATGGCGACGAGCTCGAGCAGCTGCTGTCCTCGGGCGCCGCCGCCGGGATGAGCAAAGAGGCGACCGGGTCATTCCTATCGTGAGTGCTGCCGCTCAGGAGCTTTTGAAAATCAGCGAGCTGGCGGAGCGCGCCGAGGTGCCGGTCGCGACCGTCCGCCACTACCTGCGCGAGGGGCTTCTGCCGGAGCCCGTCAAGACCTCGAAGAACATGGCGTACTACCCGCCGGAGTTCGCCGCCCGGATTCGTCTGATCAAGCAGCTCCAGGAGGATCGGTTCATGCCGCTCCGGGTGATCCGCGACGTGCTCGAGTCGGCCGGCGGCGACCTCGAGCAGCTCCGAGGTGTGGTCGAAGCCGGCGAGTCCCTGGTCGACCGCGTCCTGGCGCCCCTGGCCGAGCGCACGCCGGAGGCCGAGATCCTCGAGCGCTATGAGATCCCCGAGCGGGCCCTCCGGAGGCTGACGGAGGTCGGCGTCCTGAGTCCCGACGAGAGCGGGTACTCACAGGCAGAGGTCCGGGTGATCGACGCCATCGCGCGCTTTCGGGCCGCGGGCTGGAACGAGACGACCGGGTTCGGCGCGCGCGACGTGGCGCGGTTGATGACCGGGCTGGCCCCGGTGATCAGCGACGAGCTCGAGCTGCTGCTGCAGCGCTTCGCGGCGCTCGATCCCGACCGGGCGGCGGCGCTCCTGGACGGCGGCGCCAGCCCGTTCCCGGACCTGATCGGCGCGCTCCACGCGAAGGCCCTGACCGACGAGCTCGAACGCCAGCGCTCCAAGCGCGACTAGCGGCGTACGATCCGATCGTGTCCAACGGCTGGGGAGACGGCGAGCGCTCTGGACGCTTCGCAGGCTTGCTGGCGCTGGCCGGCGGGTCGACCGCACTGGTCTCCCTGCTCCTCGCCGGTGCCGCCGGAGCGCCCTATCTGGAAGCCGACGGCGTCAACGCGTGGCTGGTGGTCTTTGCGGCGGGCCTGCTGGCGGCGATGGTCGCGTTCCCCTTCGGCCTCGAGCTGCGGCTGCGCGAGCGCTACCCGGACCGCGACCGCCGCTGGGAGGTTTCGCTGCTGATCTGGGGCGGCGCGGCGATCGCCGTCCTGCTCCTCGCCTTCGTCAACGGGTTCGACACAGGCACTCTGGCCGGGGCGGCGGGCCTGATCGCGGCGATCGAGTCCGGCCTGGTGGTCGCGACGGTCGGCGTTTGGCTCTTGTCCGGAGGCTAGGCCGAGGCCGGGCCGCGCGCGACGACGGTGCCGAGGTAGGTGCCCAGCTCCTCCGGCGTCCAGTCCTTGCCGTCGGAGAGCAGCAGCCGGACCCCGCCCTCGGCGATCGACGCCACTAGCTCTGAGAGCACGGGCGCCTTGCGGGCGGCGTCCTTCACTCCCATGCCGATCAGCATCGGCTGGGCCATCTCGGTCAGGCGCTCGACCACCGAGCCGCGCGCGCGACGGACGCGGCGCGCGATCGCGGGCTCCGACCCGTGCTCGGAGACGAACACGATCCGCCAGGAGTCCGGCTCCGATCGCGCGGCCACGAACAACGCGGTGAAGCCGGCGATGAAGACGGCCTCGAGGTCGGTCGGGTCAAGCTCGGTGGGCAGTGCCGCCGTCACCGATTGCAGGAGCCGCTCCTCCTCGCGCTCGAGCAGGGCCCGGAACAGCTCCTGCTTGTTCGGGTAGCAGCGGTAGACCACCGGCTTGGTCACGCCGGCCGCGGCGGCGATGCCCTCCATCGAGGTTCCGCGGTAGCCGTGCTCGACGAACACGTGGCGGGCCGCGTCCAGGACCAGGGGCCGGCGGCGCTCCGGGCCGAGGTGGGCCGCGCGCTGTCGCTGCTCGCCGGACTTCGTGCTTTGGTTCGTGGCCACTTTGCTACCCGACCGTAACGTTAACTGCCGGATGGAATCGATGGCGTCAGGCGGCGAGCTCTGCCAGGCCCTGTTCGCGGGAGACGACCGGGAAGTAGCCCAGCTCGTGCCGCGCCTTGGAGTCGTCGAGCGTGCACTCCTGACTCGCGGCCCAAAGGGCGAACCGGGTCAGCGGCGGCTCGCCCCGTAGTGGCAGCAGCTGCCAGGCAAGCTCCCCGCCGCGCGCGAGGGCTCCGGCCACCGCCGCCGGCACCGACCGCTCCGGCGGCTCGACGCCCCGCGCTCGCAGCATCTGCGAGATGAACTCCCGAAATACGACGGGCTCGCCGTCGGTGACGAAATAGACCTCGCCGGGCCGCCCGCGCTGCGCCGCAAGCAGAAGTCCCTCGACCACGTTGCCGACGTGCGTCGTCGAGGTGCGGTGGGTTCCGCCGCCGACCCAGGCGAACCGCCCTGCCTCGGTCGCCGCGATGATCTCGGGCAACAGCGTCGTGTCGCCGGCGCCCCAGACGAAGCGCGGGCGCAGCACCACCGACTCGAACCGCTCCCGGCTCGCCTCGCGCACCAGCCGCTCCGCCTCAGCCTTGGTCGCCGAGTACAGCGCGGGCGAGTCGGGCCGCAGCGGCGCGGTCTCATCCACGTTCACGAGCGGCTCGCCGGCGAGGATCGCTGCCTCGGTACCGCAATGCACGAACCGCTGCACCCCGGCCGCGGCACAGGCCTCGAGCGCGTTGCGGGTCCCGACGACGTTGCCGCGGCGGAACTCTTCGCGCGTGCCCCACTGGGCGACGAACGCCGCAAGGTGGAACGCGGCCTCGGACCCCTCGGCGCCCGCGGTCAGAGCGGCGACGTCGTCCAGGTCACCGCGCACGGCTTCGGCTCCCAGCTCGGCCACGGCCGTCGCCGAGCGATCCGAGCGAGCCAGCGCCCGCACCCGGCAACCGCCCGCGACGAGGCGGCGGACCAGCGCGCCGCCGATGAACCCGGAGCCGCCGGTCACGAATGCAGAGCCGGGAATTGCCGTCATGCGCTCCGGCTTATACTGCCGATTGACTGGTCAGTCAACAGAGCAGGACGGAGAGCATGAACACCAAGGCGCCACCGGTCGACCGCCGCCGCCAGATTCTGGATGCCGCCGTGCGAGTCTTCGCACGCGAGGGCTTTCACTCGTGCCGCGTCTCGGACATCGCCGACGAGGCGGGCGTCGCCTACGGGCTCGTCTACCACTACTTCCGCTCCAAGGACCAGGTGATGAACGAGCTGTTTACCGAGCGGTGGTCGCTCCTGCTGGCCGCGATCGAGGAGGTGGACGGGCGCGACGTCTCGCCCCAGGAGAAGCTGGACGCGGTGGCCGGCTTCATCATCGAGTCCTACCGCCACGACCCGGAACTGATGCAGGTGATCATCGTCGAGGTGACCCGGGCCGCCAACTCGTTCGGCCGGACGCACCTGCCCGAGATCAACCGGGCCTACGAGTCGATCGCAAAGATCATCTCCGACGCTCAGGCCGACGGTGTATTTCGTGCCGACATCGATCCGTTGCTGGCGTCGATGTGGTTCTACGGCGCCATCGAGCAGCTGCTTTCGGGCTGGGTCTTCGAGCAGATCCCGGCCGGCGGCGGCGACTTCGAGCGCGCGCGAGAGATGCTGGTCGAGACCCTCTGCGGCGGTCTCGAGACCCGGACTTGATTTACTCCCCGCGCATGCGGGGAGTAGGGACACATGGATAACGACATCGTCCGCCGCCTGATCTGGACCGGGCTGCTGGCCGGCACCGGAGCGCTTGCGAGCGTAGTCGCGGCCCGCCTATCGACCGTCATCTATCGCCGGATCTTCGACGAGGAGCCGCCGGAATGAGCCCCGAGTCCACGCCTCCTCGTCCCGGCGGCGACGACCGCTCGGTGGGCGAGCTGGTCCTCGACGTCTCCGAGCGCGTGTCGTTCCTGGTGCGCGAGGAGCTCGAGCTCGCGAAGACTGAGGTCACCGAGAAGGCGACAAAGCTCGCGAAGGGCTCGGTCGTCGGAATCGTGGCCGGCGTGTTCGCCTTGCTCGGCTTCGTGATGCTGATGCACGCCTTCGCCTGGCTTTTGAACGACCTGTTCTTTGAGGACACATGGTGGCTCGGGTTCCTGATCGAGGCGATCTTCTGGTTCGTGGTCGCCGCCGCGGCCGGGTTCTACGCCTACCGATCGATGCGCGCGGGGTCGCCGCCGGCCCCGACGATGGCGATCGCCGAGGCCAAGGAGATCCGCGAGACGCTTGAGGCGAGTCCGGATGTCTGACAACCCTGAGCTGGTCCCGCGCCAGCCCGCCGGCATCGACGGGCCGAAGCGCCCGGCGCCCGGCACGCGCAGCGCCGAGGAGATCCGCTCGAACATCGAGCGCGAGCGCGAGGAGCTCGGCCGTTCGGTCGAAGCCCTGCGCGGCCGTGTCGGCGAGCTGACCGACTGGCGCCGCCAGGTTCGCGAGCACAAGCGCGAGCTCGCGATCGGCGCGGCGATCGTCGGGTTCGCTGTAGGCGGCCTGATGGCCCTGCGCCGGCGCTAGCCCAGCAGATCTTCGCTGACCCCGCCGACGCCGAGCAAGCCGGGCCCGATGTGGGCACCGATCACCGGCCCGATCTCGGAGACGAAGACCGGATCGGAGCCGAAGACCTGGCGGCACTCGTCGACCAGGTGCCGTGCGGTCTCGTGGTCGTGGATGTGCTGCACGACCCAGGCGCCGGCGCCGGCGCGCCGGCGCTCATGGCCGAACTCGACCATCCGCTCGAAGGCGCGGCGGCGCGTGCGGACCCGCTCGACCGGCGTGATCTCCTCCTCGAGCGTGAGAATCGGCTTGATCTGGAGCGCCGATCCCAGCCAGGCCTGCGCGGCTCCGATCCGCCCGCCCTTGCGCAGGTACTCGAGCGTGTCGATTGCGAACCACATCTTGAGCCCGGCGCGGGCGCGCTCAACCGCCGCGAGCACGTCGGTGCCGGCCGCCCCGCGTTCGGCCGCACGCGCCGCGGTGATCGCCAGCAGCCCGGTGCCTCCGCAGGCCGAGCGGCTGTCGTAGACGAGGATCCGCTCGCCGCCCTTGCCCTCGTCCAGCAGCTGCTGGCGGGCCTGGCGCGCCGATTCGCAGGTACCGGAGATCCCCGCCGACAGGTGGATCGAGACGATGTCCCGGCCCTCGGCGAGCAACGGCTCGTAGGCGGCGAGGAAGTCGCCGACCGACGGCTGCGACGTGGATGCGCCATCGGCACTCCGGCTCAGCCGTTCGTAGAAGTCGTCGTACTCCGCCGCGCTGATCTCACTCTCGCGCCGCTGCTCGCCGTCGAGCGTCACGTAGAGGCTGACCCGGTGGATGCCGTGCCGATCGATCAGCTCATCGGGGAGGTAGGAGGTCGTGTCGACGACCACTGCGGTGTTCGCATCCGGACTCACGTGATCCCTTTATTCGCGCTCCGACTCAATACGGCTCCCCTTTGTGATCTCCGCGCTCACGGCTTGTATCAGTTCACCCCCGAATACGATGGACGCGATGGGGACGACGCTTCTCACCGGCGCCACAGGATTCATCGGCTCGCACCTCGCCCGCGCACTGGCGGACCGGGGTGACGAGCTGAGGATTCTCGCGCGCCGCAGCTCGGACCTGAGCCCGCTCGACGGGCTCGAGTTCGAGCGCGCGACCGGTGACGTCACCGACCGGCGCGCGGTGCGGCGTGCGGTGACCGGCGTCGAGCGGCTGTTCCATGTCGCCGGGCGCACCTCGTTGCGCGAGAAGGACCGCGCCGCCGTCTGGGAGACGAACGCCCGCGGCGCCCGCGTGGTCTTCGATGAGGCCCTCGCGGCCGGGGTCGAGCGCGTCGTCCACACCTCCACGGTCGGCGCGATCGGGGTCGCGAAGCCAAAGGGCGCCGTGGACGAGAGCGCGACGTTCGACATCGGCCACCTGGGGATCGCCTACGTGAACTCCAAGCACGAGGCCGAGCTGGAGGCGCTGCGCGCGGCGGCTCGCGGCTTGGACGTGGTGATCGTCAACCCGTCGTTCGCGCTCGGCCCCGACGCGACGGGAGGTTCGTCCATGCAGCTCGTCCGTCGCTTCCTGCTGCGCCGGATCCCCGCCTACGTCGATGGAGCCCTCAACATCGTTGACGTTCGCGACGTCGCCACCGGCCACCTGCTGGCCGACCGCAAGGGGAAGGCGGGCGAGCGCTACATCCTCTCCGGCCGCAACTTCACCCTCGACCGGCTGTTCGCCGATCTCGCCCGGATCTCCGGCGTCCCGGCGCCGACCGTGAAGCTGCCCGGCTCGGTCATGTTGAGCGTGCTCGAGGCAGGCTCGCGGGCGCACCTGCCGGTGCCGAGCGAGCCCGACGAGGTGCGCTCGGCGATGTTGTGGTGGACCTACCGGAATACGCGCGCGAAGCAGGAACTGGGCTTCAGCCCCCGCCCGCACGAGGAGACGCTTGCCGAGGCGGTGCGCTGGCAGGCGGACGAGCTCGGCGATCGGGTCGGTGAGGGTGGCGGCGCCGCGGAGAACCTGGTGATGGGGGCGCTGGGGCGCGCGCTTCGGCTGGGCGAAAAGGTCGCGCGGCGGTGAGTGAGGTCGTCCTCTATCGCTGCCGGACGCCGACGAATTTCCTCTGTCCCTGCGGGACGGTCGAGCGCAGGCTTCGCAAGGCGGGTGTTGAGCATCGGACCGAGCGCGTGCCGCAGCGCCGCTCGCGCCGTCCCGAGGTCGAGGAGCTCACCGGCCAGCGACGGGTGCCGGTTCTGGTCGACTCCGACGAGGTCGTGCACGACTCGAAGCGGATCGCCCAGTACCTTGAGTGGAGGCAAGCGACGCAAGGCTCGGAAGACGGCCCCGCGAAGCTATACAATGTAAAGCACGATGGCAGCACCTGAGACAGCTGTAAGTGTCAGCGACACCGCCGCGGAGAAGATCCGCGCGCTGACCGCCGCCGACGCCGAGTCCGGCGAGCAGGCCCTGCGGGTCGCGGTCAAGGGCGGCGGCTGTTCCGGCTTTCAGTACGCGCTTGCGCTCGACAAGCCCAAGGCCGACGACCATGTCTTCGAACAAAACGGCGTCTCGGTCGTCGTCGACAAGGTGTCGATGCAGTTCGTCTTCGGCTCGCAGGTCGATTTCGTGGACGGCCTTCAGGGCGCCGGGTTCACGGTCAACAACCCGAACGTCGTCGCCGCCTGCGGCTGCGGCTCGTCCTTCCAGGTCAAGGAAGACGCGGCCGAGCAGACGGCCGCCGTCTAGCCGCAAGACCCGAGCCCGTTGGCGACGGTCCAGGCTTCTGGGCTCGCGAAGCACTTCGGTGATCGCGAGCTGCTGAACGACGTCTCGTTCAGGCTCGAGCGCGGCGATCGGATGGCGCTCTCCGGGCGCAACGGCTCCGGCAAGACGACCCTGCTCCGGATCCTCGGCGACGAGATCTCCGCCGACGCCGGGAGGGTTTCGCTCGAGAAGGGTGCGCGCGTCGCGCTGCACGATCAGCGCCCACCGCGCGCCGGCGGCCTGACGCTGGCGGCCTACGTGATCTCGGGCCTCGACTGGGTGCTCGAGATCGAGCGCGATCTCGAGCGCCTGGAGGCGAGGATGGCGACCGATGCGAGCGAGGCGACCCTGGCCGCCTACGCAGCCGCGCAGGGCAGGCTCGACCACGCGGGCGGCTACCGCTGGCGCGACCAGGCGCAGGCGACGATTCGAGGCTTGGGGTTCGGAGAGACCGAGCTCGGACGCGACCTCGCGAGCTTCTCCGGAGGCGAGCTGACGCGGGCTTCGCTGGCGCGGGTGCTGGCCTCCCAGCCGGATCTGCTGTTGCTGGACGAGCCGACGAACCACCTCGACATCGAGTCGCTCGAGTGGCTCGAGGGCTACCTCGGAGAGGTGGATGCGGCGGTCGTGCTCGTTGCCCACGATCGCTGGTTCCTGGAGTCGGTCGGGACCTCCGTGCTCGAGCTCGAGCGCGGGCGCGCCCGGTTCTTCGCGGGCCCATGGCATGCGTGGCGAGCCGAGAAGGCCGCGCGCGAGCTGGCGCTGGGACGCGACGTGGACCGGCGCAAGGCCGAGATCGCGCGCATGGAGCGGTTCGTCGAGCGTTTCCGGGCGAAGGCCACCAAGGCGCGGCAGGCGCAGTCGAAGCTGAAGCACATCGAACGCCTCAGGGCGGAGGGCGTCGACGCCGCCGGCGGCGTCGAGCGCTCGCTTTCGTTCTCGTTCGGCGCCGTCGAGCGCTCGGGCAAGGTCGCGCTCGAGCTGCAGGGCGCGCGCCTCGAGGTGGGCGAGCGAACGCTGCTTTCAGATGGCGCGATGTGGATCGAGCGCGGTGAGCACGTCTGCCTGATCGGCCCCAACGGCAGCGGCAAGACGACGCTGGTGGAGGCCCTGGTCGGGCGCCGGCAACTCGACGCAGGAGCCCTGAAGATCGGCCACAACGTCGAGATCGGCTACCTGTCCCAACACGCCGAGCTGCCCCGCGACGACCAGCTCACCGCCCTCGCACACGCTCAGTCCCAGACCGGGCTCTCGGAGGCCAAGACGCGGGCGCTCCTGGGCCGGTTCCTGTTCAGCGGTGACGACGCCGTCAAGGCCGTCACCGCCCTCTCGGGTGGCGAGGCGCAACGGCTGGGCCTCGCCATCCTGGTCGCGAGCCCTGCCAACCTGCTGGTCCTGGACGAGCCCACCAACCACCTTGACGTCGAAAGCCGCGAGGCGCTGGAGGACGCGCTCGCGCGCTTCGCGGGCTCGCTGCTGCTGATCTCGCACGACCGCGCCCTGCTGGAGGCCGTCGGCACCCGGACGTTCGCGTTTGAGGAGTCGGGCCTGCGCGACTACCCGGGCGGGTGGTCGGAATACAGGACTGCGCATCAGGCGACCGATGAGGCGCCGCCGGCTTCGAAGGCCGCCGATCCCTCCCGCGGTCGCAAGGCGCGGCAGCTACGCGCCAAGGACCGTGCGGCGACGGCGGAAGCGAAACGGCTCGAGCGCGAGATCGAAGCAGCCGAAGCCGCGCTGCGAGGCCTGGAGGAAGAGCTGGCCGATCCCGCGCTGTGGTCGGACGGCGCGCGTGCGGAGCGGTCCGGCCGCCGCCATGAGGTCGCCAAGCAGCGCCTTGAGGAGCTCTACGCGCGGTGGGAGCAAGCGTCGGGCTGACACCACCACCGGCAGATGCTTGATGCGCAGCGTGCGCCGCTCATCGGCCCACGACGCTAAGCCTCGGCTCCGAGGAGGAGCGCCAGCTGGCGCGACTGAGCGACGAGGGTGCCGTCGGGCGTCCAGAGCTCCCCGTCCTCGTCGAAGAATCCGTCGCGTACCAACCGGTTGGTAAACCGGCCGAGCAGGAGGGTGTCTCGGAGCGGCAGCGGCACACGGAAGTGGATCGTCAGGTCGATCGTCGGCGCGGGGGCGAGCGCCTTTAACCGCGGCCAGGGGGCCGGGAACCAGGCGTCGGCCAGCACCGCGATCGTCAGCGGGTCGACCGGCCGCTCCTCGCGCAGTCCGAGCCAGCCGCCCGTCTCGCCGCGGGCGCTGCCGCTGAACGGCCTGTCGCCGAAGCGGTGTTGCATGGTGAGCCGCTCCGTGAACGCGGGCGGTGCGCCCCGGCCGAGGTCGGCCACCGGCTCGCGCCCCTCGGGCGCAGTCACGGACGGCATCGCCTCGCCGCCCAGCAGCGGGCTTGCCCACGGGACCGAGTAGGCGCCGAGCGCCAGGCCGAGGAGCTTGCCGTCCTGCTCCAGCCGCCCGCTGACGGTGCTGAGCGACCGGCCGGCGCGCTCGATCCGGGCCGACACGGTCACCGGGCCGGTCTCGGGCGTGCGCAGGAAGTGCATCGTCACCGACCGCGCCGAGCGCTGAGCGCCGTCGATGGTCAGCTCGAACGCCCGGAGCATTAGGGCCATCACGTACCCGCCCAGCGGGCCCCGTGGAGTAGCCCAGCCGTCGGCGACCGCGCCGTGCCAGCTCCCGTCGCCGGCGGCAACCAGCGCAGTGTCGGTGTCGAAGTTCGCCAGGGCTCTAGCCGAGCTGCATCGGCGGGCTCGTCTGGGAGCCGCCGGGAAGGATGCGCTCGGCCTCGGGGACTTCCGTCTCCGGTTGCTCGCCCCCGAGCAGCTCGGCCAGCTCGCCGGAGTCGAGCATCTCCTCGACGATGTCGCAGCCGCCGACCAGCTCGCCCTTGGCGTAGAGCTGGGGGAAGGTTGGCCAGTCCGAAAGCTCGATCGTGACCTCGCGGAGCGGCTGCAGCGCGGGGAGGACGTCGACGGCGCCGTACTCGACACCGAGCGCCTCGAGGACCTGCACGACCCGCATCGAGAAACCGCAGCGTGGCGCGTCGGGAGTGCCCTTCATGAAGAGCAGCACCGGGTTGTCCGCGATCAGCTTCTCGACCTTGGCCTTCAACTCTGGATCAGCTGGCATGGATTCACCTTAGCGAAGGGCACGCGGTGGCCCGCTTCCCTTAGAGAGTCGAGGTCTGGATCGAGAGCGCGTGGATCGAGCCGTCGTCGAAGCGCTCCTTGACCGCCGCTCGCACCAGTCGGTGTTGATCGATCCGGCTGAGGCCCTCGAACTGCCCGGCGCTGACGATCGCGCGCAGGTGATCGCCGCCGCCCTCGTCGATCAGCTCGACCTTGGCGCCGGGGAGCGCCGCCTCGATCATGCCCTGGAGCTCCGCGAGATCGGCCATGCCTATTCCGCCCGAACGCTCTTCGCCGCATCGAGCATCTCGCCCAGCGTCGTGAACTTCACGCGTGGCCGGCCCAGGGGCTCGCCGCGGGCGACCTCCGCGCGGTCGATCGCCTGCCAGGCCCCGAAGCTGACGTGGTCAGGCGCCCGGTCGGCCAGGAACTCCTCGACCGCCTCCGCCGAGGTCTCGCCGGAGGGTTCGAAAACACGTCCTTCGGCCAGGTCCTGGAGCAGCGCATCAACCGTGTCCAGCGCGTCCTTCTTATTGGTTCCGATCACGCCGGAGGGCCCGCGCTTGATCCAGCCGACGACGTACTGGCCCGGGACCTGCTCGCTGGACTCCGGATCGATCACGCGGCCGTGGTCGTTCGGGATGACGCCGCCGGCGTCGTCGAACGGCAGGCCATCGAGGCCGACGCCGAGGTAGCCGATCGACCGCAGCACGAGGCCGCATTCGATCTCCTCGCGCTCGCCGGTGTCGACCGCGCGGGCCCGCCCGTCGGCGCCTCGTTCCAGGCGGTTGCGGCCGACCACGATCGACTCGACCTTGCCGTCGCCCCTGACCTCGATCGGCGACGCCATGAAGCGCAGCACGATCCGCCGGCGCTTTCCCTCGGGCTCGCGGCCCGAGAAATCCGTGAAGATCTCGACGTTGCGGCGGTTCGTCGGGTCGGCGTCGTCCGATTCGACGTACTCCCGGCTGATCTCGTCGAGCTCGACCTCGGATCGGTCGATCACGATGTCGGCGTCGACCATCTCGCCGAGCTCGCGGACCTCGGGATTCGTGAACGCCGCCTGCGCGGGGCCGCGGCGGCCGAGCACCACGATCTCCTCGACGCCCGAATCGGCCAGCGGCGCGATCGCGTGGTCGGCCGTGTCGGTTTCGTCGAGCTCTGAGCGGGTCAGGGCGAGCATGCGGGCGACGTCGGCGGCCACGTTGCCGTTGCCGATCACCACGACGCGCTTGCAGGAGAGGTCGAACTCGCGGTCGGCGAAGTCAGGGTGGGCGTTGTACCAGGCGACGAACTCGGTGGCCGGATGGCTGCCCGGCAGGTCCTCGCCCGGGATCCCGAGCGAGCGGTCGGTGGCTGAGCCGTAGGCGTAGATCACCGCGTGGTAGCGCTCGCGGAGGTCCGCCACCGTGATCTCCGAGCCGACGTCGACGTTTCCGAAGAACCGGAAACCCTCCCGCGCCGCTGTCTTCTCGTACATGCGGATCACGGACTTGATCTTCGGATGGTCGGGAGCGACGCCGGCGCGCACCAGGCCGTAGGGGGTGGGGAGGCGGTCGAACACATCGACCTCCACGGCGACATCCTCCCGCTTCAGCAGGTGCTCGGCCGCGTAGAAGCCCGCCGGGCCGGAGCCGACGATGGCCACGCGGAGTGGATTGTCCGGGGTGCCGGGCATGGAGCCAAGAGGGTAGAAGGGCAACTCTCGCGCGACATACTTCAGGGCGAATGTCCCAGGAAAGCATCGAGCTCGTGCGGCAGGTCTACGATGCCGTCGGCCGCCGAGATGTGACGAGCATCCTCGCTCTCTACGACCCCGACGTCGAGTTCTACTTCGCTCCAGGGACTCTGGCTGACCACATCGGCGGGGGCGGCACCTACCGTGGCCATGAGGGGCTGCGGGCCTTTGACAGCGACTTGAGGCTGGCGTTCGAGAACTTCGAGACGACCTACGAAGAGCTGATCGACGCCGGGGAGCGAGTGGTCTCGGTGTCGCGGTATCGGGCGCGTGGCCGCGGCGGGATCGAGGTCGACGGACCTCTTCAGTTCGGGGTGTGGACTATCCGAGACGGCAAGATCACCCGGGTGGCGTGGTTCGCGACCCGCGATGAGGCGGTTGAGTCCGCAGGGCTGCAGGAGTAGCCGGCCGGTACGCCGGAACCCGGCGGGCGGTCGACCGGCCCTGCGCTCAGGCCAGAGCACCCGCATGCGCGGACGCAGCGGTGCCGTCCAGAGCGTCAAGAGCGCGCGCCGGCGACATCGCCACACAGGTGAAGATCGGCGTGTCGCGCAACGTGAACGCGCTCGACTCGGAGGCCCGGAGCTCCTGCACGAGGTCCAGGAACTCGCCGGGGTCGTCGCACTCGAACGAGACGACAAACTCCTGGTCGTCGAGCCCGAACGAGTAGGAGGTGTTGATCGTGATCTCCGGATAGCGGCGCCCGATCGCGATGTGCTCGGACATCACCCGGCGGCGTTCCTCGAGCGGCAGCCGGTACCACTCGCGCTTCTTGTCCAGGGGATAGACGATCAGACACTTGCGCTCCGAGGTGCAGATCTCCGGCCGGGCGTCCGCCTCGGAGTAGGGCGAGGGCTTGGTCATCGACAGGTACGAGTGGGGGATCGACATCCACTTCGCCAGTCCGCTCTGAGCGAGCACGACGTGGAAGGTGTGGATCTCCTCCAGCACCGGGCTTTGGCTGAGCAGGAGCAGGTCGGTGTCGCCCCGCGTGCCGACGGTCGAATAGGCGCGCAGCGAGCGATCCTGGGCGTAGTCCTCGCAGGCCGCGAGGAACTCGGCTTTATCCTGCGCCCGCGCCGCGACATCGCGGCGCTGCCATGCGGGATCGAGCTTGAAAAACGTGAACTTCGCGAAGGTGCGGTCCGCGCCGGGCATCATGGCGATCGTACCGAGCGCCGCGCTTGTCGCCGCCGCCGTCGCCGCGCTTGCAGTCGCGACACCGAGCGCGCCGGCTCAGACCGCACCCGACGGGCGAGTGGTGATCGCCGTCCTGCCGTACGGCGTGCCGATCGAGGCGCTCGGTCACGTCGACGGGATCTCGCCGGGGGTGATGAGCGCCGCGATCGGCTCCTCGCCGCCCGCCCAGAGCTTCCTCGACATCGGTCAGGGCAACCGGGTGAACGAACGGCTGTACGACTCCGACCTACCCCTGCTCTTCGCGCACGAGGGCAGGCTCGAGGCCGGTCTCTGGGAACAGATCCGAGAGCGCGCGGAGGAGGCGCCCGCAAACCTGATCCCGGGGCTGCTCGGCTCGACATTGGAGGAGGCTGGGCTCGCCGCCACGTCGGAGCCCGCCGACGGCCTTGCGCCGCTGATCGCCGTCGACGTGGACGGCGAAATCGCGCTCAGTCCCGACGGCGGCTGCGAGGGCGGGTGTCCCGCCGGCCTGAGCGTCCTTCGTTCTGACCTCTCCGAGCTCGACGAGCTGGTCGCCGCACTCGGCCCCGACGACCTGCTGATCGCCTTTGCCGCCGGGAGCCGGAGCGAGCAGCCGCTGTGGCCAACGGGGATCGCGGGCGAGGGGTTCGACGGGAACCTGACATCGGACTCGACCCGGACCGACGGGGTCGTCCTGGCCACGGACGTGGCTCCGACCGTGCTCGAGTGGCTTGGCGTGGACGTGCCGGACGAGATCAACGGCAGTCCGATCCGAGCCGAGGGCGAGCGCGACGGCGACGAGGTCGCCGAGCTCCAGGACAAGCTTGCGGACCGCCCGAGCCGGGAGACCGTCGGGCTGATGCCGCTGGCGGCTTGGCTCCTGATTGCCGCGGCCACCGCCCTGGCCTTTCGTGGCGGCGTGGCGCGGACGGCGATGGCCATGTTCGGCCTCGCCTGCGCCTGGGCGCCGCTGCTGTTGCTCGCCGCGGCAGCCCTCGACGCGAGCGAGCCCGCCTCGGCCCTGCTCTTGGGGCTCGGCGCCATCGTCCTCGCCGCGCTCACGGTCCGGTTCCTGCCCGGACCGGGCGGACTCGCGCTCGCCTGCGCTGTCACGGTCGGCGCCCACGCGGTTGATGTCGTCGCCGGGTCCCCGTACACGGCGCTCTCGGTTCTGGGCCCGAACCCAGGCGGCGGCGTGCGCTTCTTCGGGATCGGCAATGAGCTGGAGGCGATCCTGACGACGCTGACCCTGGTGGGCACCGGCGCCTGGCTCTCCACCCGCCTCAGCCTGGCGCCTCGCGCCGCGGCTGGCTGGTTCCTGGCGATCGCCTCCCTGGCGGCTCTGGCCTTCGCCCCGGGGCGCTTCGGCGCGGACGTCGGGGCGGCGATCGTGCTGGGTGTCGGCGGCGCGGCCGCCGCGGTCCTGGCGCTCGGGATCGAACGGCGCAAGGCGATCGCTCTCGTGCTGGGTGGCGGCGCACTGGCGCTTGCCGTGCTGTTTGCGATCGACCTCGTCCTCGGCGGCGCGCACCTCAGCCGCTCGGTCCTGGGTGCCGGGGAGGCCCGCGACCTGGCCGACGTCATCGAACGCCGGTTCTCGCTGATGTTCGGCACCTTCACCGACCCGGTCTATCCAGAGCTACTGGTCGTATCGGTGGCGCTGCTGATCGCCGGCTTCGTCCGCCGCGAGGCGCTCCTGAGCTGGTTTGGCGCGGCCTGGTCGGCCCGCTGCGGCTTCCTCGGCGCGTTGACCGGCGTCCTCGTCGGGACGCTGGCGAACGATTCCGGTTCGATCTTGCTCGTACTCGGGACGATCTACCTGGGCGCGAGCGTCGCCTACTACTGGGGAATCAGGCCGGTTAACCCCACCGAAGGTGCCGACTGAACCCTCTACCATCCCCGAGGTGCGCATCGCCCTCGTCACGCCCTATTCGTGGACGTATCCGGGAGGTGTCAACCGCCACGTCGAGGCTCTCGCAGCGGCGCTGATCGCGACGGGCAACGAGGTGCGCGTGCTGGCGCCCTGGGATCCGCCCGACCGCGTTACCCGCCTGCTGCACCGGGATTCGCCGGAGGAGCTCGAACGGCCCGACTACCTGCGCACGCTCGGGCGGACCGTCGGCTTCGGCGCCAACGGGTCGGTCTCGAACAACTCGCCGTTCCCGGGTTCAGCCGCGGCCCTCCGGCGCGAGCTTGACGCATTCGCGCCCGACGTCGTCCACGTCCACGAGCCGCCCGCCGGTTTCGTCGGCTGGGACGCCGTCTCCTACAAGCACGCCCCGGTCGTGGCGACCTTCCATGCCTACTCGACCAAGGCATTGCCGAACGGCGTGGCCAACCTCGCCGGCGCCCGCCGCAAGTTCAACCAGCTCCACGCCAGGATCGCGGTCTCGCAGGCCGCCGCTTGGACGGGCAGGCGCTGGTTCGGCGGCGACTACCGCATCGTGCCCAACGGGGTGGATCTAACGGGGCCACCCGCCGGGCCCAAGCCGCATGCCGACGAGTTGCGGGTGTTGTTCGTCGGTCGGGCCGAGGAGCGCAAGGGCCTGCCGGTCCTGCTGCAGGCTTTCGAGGGGTTGGTCGAGCACGTTCCCGCGCGGCTGACCCTGGTGGGGGTCGGCGACGCCGACATCGAGCCCTATCTCTCGGAAGCCGCCGTTGAGCCGCAGATTGAGGCGCTCGGACGGGTGGACCACAGGGAGCTATGGCGGCGGCTGCACGAGGCCGACGTCCTCTGCGCGCCCTCGCTGTCCGGCGAGAGCTTCGGGATGATCCTCACCGAGGCCTTCGCGGCCGGCACGCCGGTGATCGCCTCGAACATCGCGGGCTATTCGGACGTGGTCACCGACGGCGAGGACGGCGTCCTGGTGCCGCCGGCCGACCCGCAGCGGCTCGCCGAGGAGCTCCAGGCCCTGCACCACGAGCCCGAGCGCCGCGCCACGATGGGCCTTGCCGCCCGCCGCTCGGCGGAACGGTATGCGTGGCCGCGCGTGGCCGAACAGGTGGAGGCCGTCTACGCGGACATCGTCGCGGCCCCGACGCCCGAGCCGGGCTTGACGGGACTCACGCGCCGCGCCGGCCTGGTCCCGATCGACGGCTCCGCACCGAAGCCGCCGCGTCGCCTGCCGCCCTTTGATCCGGCGCCAGCCGGCGCCGTGAGCTCGCGCGCCCGGATCGCACGGCGCGCAGGACTCGGCGTCGCCGCGCTGCTAGGCGCCGGCCTCAGCGTGATTGCGGCCAATCGGATCGGCCTCGACAGCGTCGTCCAATCGATCGTTCGCTCCGACCTCTCTTGGGTCCTCGTCGCGACGGCCCTGATGGTCGCCTCACTGTTCCTGCGAGCCGCCTCCTGGTTCGCGATCGCCCGCGCCGCCCTACCGCGCGCGCCGCTGCGGCGCCGCGACGTGACCTCGGCGACGATGGTCGGGGTCCTGATGTCGGCCACGCTCCCCGCGCGGCTCGGCGAGCCCGCCCGCGCGATGGTGCTCGCCCGTCGCACCGGGCGAATGCGCGAGAGCTTCCCGGTCCTGCTCGGCACCCTGGTGTCCCAATCCGCCCTGAACCTGCTCGCGCTGGTGATCTTGGGCGCGATCATCGTCGGCTCGACCGACCTCTTCCACGCCAGGACAGAGCGCCTGTTTTTGATCAGCCTCGCGCCGCTCGCGATCCTCGTTGCCGTGCTCCTGGCCCCGACGCTGGTGCGCCAGAGTGGGAGCGGGCGACTGGCACGGATGGTCGCCTCGGTCCGGGCGGCACTGCTCAAGGTCCGCGAGGGCCTCGTCGTCTTCCGCGACCCGCGCCGTGGTCCGGTTGCCGCCCTGGCCCAGCTCGGGGCCTGGGGCCTGCAGCTCCTCGCCTGCTTCGTTCTGTTCACGGCCCTCGGGCTCGACCATCACGCGAGCATCGGAATCGGCGCCGCGGCCGCGGCGCTGTTCGCCGTGAACGTGACGGCCGTGGTGCCGGCGACGCCGTCGAACATCGGCGTCTTCCAGCTCGCGGTGATCAGCGTGTTGACCACAGGCTTTGGCGTCAGCGCCGCCGACGCGCTTGCCTACGGCGTGATCCTGCAGGCCGTCGAGATCGCGACGGCGGTCGCCCTCGGACTGCCCGCCCTGGTCCGCGAGGGCGTGACCTGGTCGGACATGCGCATGCGGGCGCTGCAGACCTCGCCCGTCCGCCTCTCGCCGCGCCGCTCGGACGGCGCGACGGATACGGCTGGTCACTATTGAGCGGCGTACGCCGCGGATCCAGCATCTGTCGGTAGGTATTTACGGCTCAAGCTGCGGATGTCGGTAGGCCGCTAACGGTTGGCGCCGTAGGGCTTGACCGAGCCCACGCAGGTTTCCTCGGGCAGCGGGTCCGGATTGCCCCCCGGGTTCGGCGTCTCGGGGAAGTAGGCCCTGGTCTGGAACTTGCCCCTGACCCGCTTGAAGTTCTTCGAGAACCTGCCCCGGAATCGGAGCGAGCTCGGATGGGCCTCGTCGCCGTCGTCGCCGACCGCGCGGAACCGGCGCCGGTCGTTAACCGGCACGCCGCCCCTGAAGGTCCAGCCGCCGCCGATCTCGTCGAAACCCGATTTTGGGCAGGCCGCGGGCATCCCCTCGTACTTCATGCTCTTGACCGACTTGGCCTCGCCGTTCCGGAGATTGACCTTGATCTTGACCTTGGTGTCCTTCCCGGACTGCTTGAACGCGCCCCTGTAGGTGACGGTCTCGCGCCGGACACCGGCCCGCGCGCCGGCGTCATCAGCGCTCGAGAGCGTCGCGGTGCTGGTGCGGTCGGCCGCACCGGCCCCCAGCGCCGACCACGCCATGCCTGCGACAAGCGCCGCGCCAAGGGTGGCTGCGAATGCGTTCCTCATCTGAACGAGACCTCCCTGTGTCGTGTTCGCCGAAGATAGCGCGTCGCGCGTGTCGTATCCTCATGTGCGAACCATCAAGAGCGGCTGAGGGACCCGGTCCTGCGAAGCCGCCGCAACCGGCGAGCTTTTCCGAAGGCGGGCACGGTGCGAAAGCCGGGAGCGATGGAGGTGACGCAAGAGTGCCGGCCGACAGAGATCGAGACTTCCTAGCGGCGGTCGCAGACCGCATCGTGATTTTCGACGGCGGCATGGGCGCGACGCTGGAGCAGTTCGACCTGACGTCCGAGGACTACGGCGGGCTCCAGGGCAAGTGCCACGAGGCGCTCGTCCTCAACCGCCCGGACGTGATCGAGGGCGTTCACGCCTCGATGGTCGACGCCGGCGCGGAGGTCGTTGAGACGGACACCTTTCAGGCTTCGCGCCTGAAGCTGGACGAGTGGGGCCTCGGCGAGCACACCCTGGAGATCAACCGCAAGGCGGCCGAGATCGCCCGCAAGGCCGTGGGCGAATCCCGGTTCGTCGCCGGCTCAATCGGTCCCACCGGCTTCCTGCCGGCTTCGGACGACCCCACCCTGGGCGACATCTCGTTCCGGAGGCTGGTCGAGATCTTCGAAGAGCAGGCGCGCGGCCTGATCGAGGGCGGGGCGGACCTGATCATCATCGAGACCGCGCAGGACATCCTCGAGGTCAAGGCCGCGATCTTCGGCGCCCGTGAGGCATTCAAGACGGCCGGCCGCGAGGTGCCGATCCAGACCTCGGTCTCGCTGCTCCCGCAGGGCGGCAAGATGCTGCTCGGCACCGACATCGCGGCCGTGTTGACGACCCTCCACGCTCTCGACGTCGAAGTGATCGGGCTCAACTGCTCGACCGGGCCAGAGGACATGCGCGACGCGATCCGGTTCCTCGGCGAGCACTCGCCGCTGCCGGTGCACTGCATCCCGAATGCGGGGCTGCCGCTCCAGGGCCCGGACGGCGAGACGATCTTCCCCGAGACGCCCGAGCAGCTCTCATCCGTGCTCGGCGAATTCGTCGAACGGCACAACGTCGGCATCGTGGGTGGCTGTTGCGGGACGACGCCCGAGCACATCCGCGCGATCGCGGAGCGCGTCGCGGGCCGCAAGCCGGGCGAGCGCCCGTCCCAGGCGCCGCCCCTCGTCAGCTCGATGATGACCGCCACCGACCTGGTGCAGGAGCCACGCCCGACCCTGGTCGGCGAGCGCGTCAACTCCCAGGGGTCGCGAAAGGCGAAGGAGCTGCTGCTGGCCGACGACTACGACGGCCTCGTCCAGGTCGCGGAGGACCAGGTGACCGGGGGCGCCCACGTGCTGGACGTCTGTGTGGCGTTGACCGAGCGCCAGGACGAGGACGCTCAGATGCGCGAGGTGGTCCAGCGGATCTCGCTGACCCAGCCCGCTCCGATTCAGGTCGACTCGACCGAGCCCGAGGTGATCGAGGCCGCGCTCGAGGCGATCCCCGGGCGCGCGATCGTCAACTCGATCAACCTCGAAGCGGGTCGCGACAAGGCCGACCGCGTGATCCCCCTGGCGAAGGCGCACGGCGCGGCGCTGATCGCGCTGACCATCGACGAGGTCGGGATGGCGAAGACGGCGGAGCGCAAACTGGAGATCGCCACGCGGATCACCGAGATCGCCTGCGATGAGCACGGCCTCGACCGCGACGCCCTGATCTTCGACGCGCTGACCTTCACCCTGACGACCGGCGACGAGGAGTGGCGGCCCTCCGCCGTCGCGACGATCGAGGGGATCAAGGCGATCAAGGAGGGTCTGCCCGGGGTGAAGACGTCGCTGGGCGTCTCCAACGTCTCGTTCGGGGTGGGCCAGCCGGCCCGTGCGGTCCTGAACTCGGTCTTCCTACACCACTGCGTCGACGCCGGGCTCGATCTGGCGATGGTCAACCCGAACCACATCAAGCCCTACTCGGAGATTGCCGAGTCGGAGCGGGAGCTGGCCGACGACCTGGTCTTCAACCGCCGCGAGGATGCCCTCGAGCGGTTCATCGAGCACTTCGAGTCGAAGGGCGAAGAGGACGAGGACGAGGACGAGGACCCCACGGCCGAGATGGAGCCCGAGGAGGCACTTCACTGGCACATCCTGCGCCGCCGCAAGGACGGGGTGGAGGAGTGGATCGACCGCTCGGTCGAGAAGATCGGCGCGGTCCCGACTTTGAACCAGGTGCTGCTGCCGGCGATGAAGGAGGTCGGCGACAAGTTCGGCGCGGGCGAGCTGATCCTGCCGTTCGTCCTCCAGTCCGCCGAGGTGATGAAGCGCGCCGTGGCGCAGCTCGAGAACTACCTCGACCGCATCGAGGGCCACACCAAGGGCAAGGTCGTGATCGCGACCGTGTTCGGCGACGTGCACGACATCGGCAAGTCGCTGGTCAACACGATCCTCACCAACAACGGCTACACGGTCGTCGATTTGGGCAAGCAGGTCCCGATCGACACGATCATCGACGCCGCGGTCGAGCACGAGGCCGACGCGATCGGGCTCTCGGCCCTGCTCGTCTCGACCTCGAAGCAGATGCCCGCCTGCATCCAGGAGCTGCACAGCCGCGGGCTCGAGTTCCCGGTGCTGATCGGCGGCGCCGCGATCAACCGCGACTTCGGCCGCCGCGTGCTGTACCCGAACGGCAAGGAATCCGACGAGATCTACGAGCCGGGCGTCTTCTACTGCAAGGACGCCTTCGCCGGGCTCGACACCGTGGATGCGCTGATCGACGACGCGGCGCGCGAGGCCCTGGTGGTGAAGATCCGCGCCGAGGCGAAGACCCTGCGCGAGAAGCCCGAGGTCGTCGACGACTCGCCGCCTACCACCGACGACTCGGCGCGCTCCGCCGCCGCGACCGACACGCCGGTTCCCGAGCCCCCGTTCTGGGGCGTGCGCGAGGTCGAGATCGACCTCGCGGACGTCTACCCGTACCTCGACCGCCACGTCCTCTTCAAGCTCCACTGGGGCGGGCGCGGCAACAAGGGCGAGGACTGGCGGCGGATCGTCGAGGGCCATGACGGCGAGGAGGGCTTCGCTCCGAAGCTCGAGCGGATGTGGCGCGAGCAGGACTACCTGCGCCCGAAGGCGCGGATCGGCTACTTCCCGTGCAACGCCGACGGCAACGAGCTGGTGGTGTTCGATCCCGCAGACCACGACCGCGAGATCGAGCGGCTGGTCTTCCCGCGCCAGCCGAAGCACGACCGGATCTGCCTGGCCGACTTCTACCGTCCGCTTGCAGACGGCGGCGTCCGCGACGTGGTCGCTCTGCAGGGCGTCACCGTGGGTCCGGAGGTCACCGAGGTGATCTCAAAGCTCGAGGCCGACGGCGAGTTCGCCGAGCAGCTCTTCGTCCACGGCCTCGGCGTCCAGGCTGCCGAGGGCCTGGCGGAGTGGCTGCACGCCGAGGCGCGGCGCGACCTGGGGATCGAGCTCGACCAGGGCCGCCGCTACTCCTGGGGCTACCCGGCCTGCCCCGACCAGTCCGAGCACGAGAAGGTCTGGCGACTGCTGGACCTGGAGAAGCTTGGGATGCGCCTGTCCGACGGCTATGCCGTCGAGCCCGAGCAGTCGACGGTCGCGATCATCGCCCACCACCCGCAGGCCGTCTACTTCGGGATGAAGTCGGGATTCATCCCGGCCGAGAAGCGCAGCGACGAGCTGATCGCCGGCACCGAGCGCGGGGGCCAGCTGCCCCCGGACGAAGACCCCGAGGGCGACGGGACGGTCGAGGCCGAGGCCGCCGAGCCCGCGGGCGCCAGCGCCTAGACGTCGCGCGCGAGCCGGCCGGCGCGGCCGAAACCGGGCATGTCGAGCGCGATCGCACCCCGGCCGGAGCCCGCGAGCAGCCGCATGAGCGGCCGCCAGGTGTCGGCGGAGTCGGAGGACCCCGTGCAGCAGCAATGTGTACCCGGCTTAGCGGACAATCTGGAAGACGGAGTCGCCGGCGACGACGTAGATGTTCCGTCGTACGTCCTCGCCGAACGACACGATGCCGCCTTGCGAAAGACCGGTGGCGCTGTCGTCGTCGGCCCCGCTCAGCCGCGGCTTGAGGCTGCGGATCTGGCCCTGGCACAAGTCGGCGTAGACGTAACGGCCCCGAAGCGAGGGCAGGTCCGGGTCGCGAACGACGTAGCCGCCGGTGATCGCGCAACGCCCGCCGCCGTGCGAGTAGGTGTGGATCGGGCGGTCGTGGCCGCCGATCGCTCCACCTCCGATCAGATTGTTGCCCTCGTAGTGGTTCCAGCCGAAGTTGGCACCGTTGGCTGTGCCGAGCCGCTCGTAGTTGACCTCCTCGGCCGAGCTCTCGCCGACGTCGGCGATCGCGATCTTGCGTCCCTTGAACGAGACGCGCCAGGGGTTTCGCAGCCCGCGCGAGAAGATCTGGTTTTTGCCCGCACGGCCGACAAACGGGTTGTCCCTTGGGATCGAGTACGGGCCGGGCCCCTTGCGGCGCAGCGGGTTGATCCGGAGGATCTTGCCGAGCAGGCTGCCCTTGCTCTGGGCGGGGCCCCCGCCGGTGCCGCCGTCGCCGGTCGAGATGTAGAGCTTTCGATCCGGCCCCCACTGGAGCTGGCCGCCGTTGTGGTTGGCGGCGTGGCGATGGCGGATGTCGAGCAGGTCACGGCGGCTGCCCCTGCGGGCGCGAAGCGGGTTGCCCTTCCTGCGCCGGAACTCGGAGATCCGCAGGTCGCCTTGGTTGTCGGTGAAGAACACGTAAAAGCGCCGCGACTTGCGCCACGGGGCGAAGGCGATCGAGAACAGGCCACGCTCGCTCTCGCAGCAGCTCACGAGGTTGCGGATGTCGAGGAACGTCCCACGCGAGTTGCCGTTACGGCGGACCTTGACCTTGCCCTGGCGCTCGACGACGAACAGCAGGTTGCGAGCGCCCTTCGGGCCGTGGACATAGATCGGCTGGTTGAAGGTGCCGACAGTGCGCAGCTCGAGGCCGCCGCCGCGCGCCTGCGAGTCCTCGGCCGGCGACTGTGCCGCCAGGCCCAGCGCGACGGCCAGAGCCGTCGCAACCCCTGCCAGGTAAACGCGCATCCCTACAGGCCCAAGCGGTCCCTCAGACCGCGCGCGTTGAAGAACCGGAACAGGCCGTTGATCAGCCTCCGCTCGCGCTTTGAGTGCGGGAACCACAGTGGGTCCCGCTTACCCTGCTTGAAGCGCGGCGAGACGATCGACTCGGTCCGGCAGAAGCGCTTGATCCCGTAGGCGCCGTGACGCATCCCGATCCCGGACTGCTTCCAGCCGCCCATCGGCAGGTTGTGCAGGAAGTAGTTCGTGAGGACGTCGTCGATGTTCGCCGCCCCGACCTCGAGCCGCCGCGCGACCTCCTCGGCGCGGTCGGTGTCGCGTGACATGACCGAGGCCGACAGGCCATACCGGGTGTCGTTCGCCTTCTCGACCGCCTCGTCGGCGTCCCGCACCTTCATCACGCCGATCACCGGGCCGAAGGTCTCATCGACCATCACCTTCATCGAGTGGTCAGCGTCCGCGACGACGGTCGGCTCGTAGAAATCGCCCGGACCTTCCTTGCGGCGGCCACCGGTGAGGATCCGCGCGCCCTTGGCGCGGGCGTCCTCAACGTGGTCGGAGACGATGTCGAGCTGTGGCGGGAAGGTCATCGCGCCGACGTCCTGCTTGTAGGACTCGTCGTCGGTGCCCTGGCGCAGATCCTTGACACGCGCGGCCAGCTTCGTCACGAACTCGTCGTAGATCGGCTCCTCGACGTAGACGCGCTCGATCGCCATGCAGATCTGACCGGTGTTGGCCAGGCCGCCGAACGCCGCCGCGTTGACCGAGCGCTCGACGTTTGCGTCGCGCAGGACGATCATCGGGTCCTTGCCGCCGAGCTCGAGGCTGACGGGCGTGAGCGTGTCGGCCGCACGCTTCATCACGATCTTGCCCGTGCGCTCCGACCCCGTGAACTGGATGTAGTCCACGTTGTCAATCAGCGCGCCGCCCGTGTCGGCCGTGCCGTTCACGACTTCGAGCACGTCGGGAGCGCCGATCTCCTTCCAGCCGCGAGCGATCTCCATCGCGATCAGCGGCGTCACCTCGGACGGCTTGATCACGACTGCCGCGCCCGCCATCAGGGCCGGGATCGCGTCGTCGTAGGCGAGGATCAGGGGGAAGTTCCAAGGGCTGATCACGCCGACCACGGGGTAGGGCCGGTAGGTGATCCGCAGCTTCTTAACCTTGAACAGCGGATTGTGCGAGGCCGGCGTCTCGTCGGCCAGGTAATCGGCCGCGCGCTGGCCCCAGAAGTTGATTGAGTCGCAGATGAAGGGCGCCTCCATCTCGGCGTCGGCCCGGACCTTCCCGGTCTCGGCCTGCATGACATCGGCCAGCGGGTCGAGGTTGTCGAAGATCCAGTCGCGCAGCTTGCCGAGCCAGCGGTAGCGGCCGGCGACGCCGAGGGCCTCCCATTCGGGTTGCGCGGCCCGCAAGCGCGCGACGACCTCGGCGACCCGCTCGGGCGAGTCGACCGCGACGCTGCGGATCACCGAGCCGTCCGTGGGACGGTGGACGTCGAAGGTTTCCGCGGCCTCGGGGCTGCCGTTCTGCTGTGTCCCGGCCGCGCCGGTCTCGGTGGTGGCGGTGGGCTCCATCGGGTGACTGTACTCCGACTTGCGGTTCGGGAGGGCGGCTACGGCTCCAGCCGGTAGACGGGTCCCTCGATGTCCGACACGTACACCTCTTCGGTGACCGGGTCCGCCGCGAATGACGTCGGGAACCCGATCGACGCCTGGTCGAGGCTCTTCACGTCCCGGGCCCTGCTGAGCCTCGGGATGAACGACCGCAGCCGGCCCGCGTAGGCGTCTGCGAACAGGTAGCGCCCAAAGAGGTTGGTCAGGGACTCGTCGCGGACCACGACGCCCCCGATCACCGAGCAGCCGCCCCCGCAGGCCGACCGCCCGTAGGCGAAGATCGGCTTGTCGTGACGCTTGCGCTTTGGCGTCTTGGCGGAGTCGCCGTCGTCATAGCGCCTGAAGCCCTCGTAGCGGTCCCACCCGAAGTTGGCGTTGCGGAGGCCCTTCGCCGTCTCGTAGTCGATCTCCTCAAAGCGGTTCTGCCCCACGTCGCCGATCGCGATCCGGCCCGTCGGCTCGTCGAAGGTGAACCGGAACGGGTTCCGCAGCCCGCGCGCGAAGATCTCGTCGCGGCCCTTGCGGCGCTTCAGCGGGTTGCCCTTCGGGGTCCGGTAGTCGCGCGCTCCCGGCGGGTCGAGCGGGTTGATTCGCAGCAGCTTGCCGAGCAGGCTCTTGCGGTCCTGGGCGTTCTCGCGCGGATCGCCTCCGGAACCGCCGTCGCCGGTGCCGAGGTAGAGGTGGCCGTCCGGGCCGAACAGCAGCTGGCCGCCGTTGTGGTTCGAGGCGAAGCGATGGCGGATGCGGATCACCTGCCGTCGGCTCGACCCGTCGGCCTGGGTCGGGCTGAGCGTCTCGAACTCGGAGACGACGATGTCGCCGTTGTCCTCATCCGTGTAGTAGGCGTAGACGAAGCCGTTGGCCTGGAAGTTGGGATGGAACGCGAGCCCCAGGAGACCCCGTTCGCCGCTCGCGCCGGTCTGGCTCGTGAGGTTCAGGAACGTCTGCGGGCTGCCCTCGTTCTCGACGACCCTGACGAGGCCATCCTGCTCGACGACGTAGACGTTTTGCGGCTCGCCGGGCGCGAAGGCCACGTTGACGGGCATCGCGAAGGTCCCGATCGAGGTGAGCTGGACATCGCCCTCGCCATCGCCCACGGGCGTGCCGCGCCCGGTCGCGTCGTCGGCGCTGCCGAGCACGAGCAGGAGGATCGCGAGGACCGTCGCGACGGCGCCGGCGAACGCCAGCGAGTAGCGGTGGTGCATGCGTTCGAACGAACTCATCCCTACTCAGGCTCCAATCTGTACAGCCCGCCGCTCAGCGAAACGAGGTAGAGCTGCCTGTCCAGTCCCGCTCCGAAGGCTACGAGGTTGGGGATCGGCTCGACGTCGAGGGTCCGGATGTCGTCGGCCTGGTTGTTCGCCAGGTCGGGCACGAAGCTCACGACCTGGCCGGCGTAGAAGTCCGCGGTCAGGTAACGCCCGGCGAGCTGCGCTAGCTGGGGGTCGCGGACTACGACGCCGCCCGTGACCGCGGCCGGGCCGCCGCTGGGGTTCGGGTAGACGAAGGCGGGGAACAGCGGCGGCGCGGGCGGCGTGTAGGGGGGCGACTCGGGGTAGTCCAGGGTTCCCTCGAACTCCGGCCACCCGAAGCCCTGGCCCTTTGCGGCCGCGAGCGTCGTGATGTCGATCTCCTCCTGGTTGCCCTGGCCCACGTCGCCGATCGCGATCGCGCGCAGCTTCTCGTCGAACGAGAACCGGAACGGATTGCGCAGGCCGTACGACCAGATCTCGTCGCGCCCGGGTTCGCCCACGAACGGATTGCCCGGCGGGATCCGGTACCCCGCTCGATCCGGCTTGCGGCGCAAGGGGTTGATCCGCAGGAGCTTGCCGAGCAGGCTCTCGGGGTCCCGCGCGTTCTGGAACTGGTCGCCGCCGCCGCCGCCGTCGCCGGTGGCGAGCCAGAGCTTGCGGTCGGGGCCGAATGCGACCGTGCCGCCGTTGTGGTTGGCGGCATCGGGGTGCGGGATCGCGATTACCGGGCGCCGGGTGCCCCGCCGCGCCTTCGCCGGGTTGCGCCTGCGCGCCTTGAACTCGTCGACGCGGATCGGGCATCCGGCCGCGGCGCTGCAGCCCGACGAAGCTGTGAAGTAGACGTAGAAGCGCCGGGTCCTGCGGAACCCGGGGGCGAACGCGATCGAGAGCAGCCCCTGCTCGCCCTGGGCGGCGACCAGGTCCGAGATGTCGAGGAACGGCTCGTCAAGCGCCTCGCCGTCGCGCAGAACGCGGACGACCCCATGCTTCTCGGTGACGTAGAGGTACCGGGGCCGGCCGGGGGCTGTCGCGACGTACGTCGGCGCCTCGAGAGTTTCGACCACTCGGGCCTCGACGCCGGCCGTCGGGCCGCCGGCATGCGCGGTCCCGCCGCTCAGCGCGATCGCCAACAGCGAACCCGCCGCCGTGATTTTGCCTGAGTTCCGCATCCCGACTTCCCTAACCCCCGATCAGCCGTTTCGGCTCGGCGCTCGAGACCTCAGTTGCCGTCCGGGATCAGCCGGTAGACCGGCCCTTCCAGGGAGAGGGTGTAGAGGTGGCCGCGCGCGTCCTCGGCGAACGAGCTCACCGCCGGGACCTGCACGCCGAGCGCGCGATCGTCGCTGGCGTCCCCGGCGAGCGCGGCATCGGCGCTGAAGCTGCGCAGCTGCCCCTGGCAGAAGTCGGCATACAGGTAGCGCCCCAGCAGGGTCTTGAGCGCCGGGTCGCGGACCACGTAGCCGCCGGTGACCGAGCAGCCGCCGTCTCGCCCATAGGTCAGCACCGGCTCGATCGCACCGGGCGCTTCCTGGTCGTCGTTGAACTGCGCCGTTCCCTCGAACGCGGACCAGCCGAAGCTGGCGCCCTCATCGACGTCCTCCAGCGCGTCGATCTCCTCCTGCTCGTCCTGTCCGACATCGCCGATCCAGAGCGCGCCTCCCCTGCGGTCGAACGAGAACCGCCACGGGTTCCGGAGCCCGTAGGCGAGGATCTCGGGGCGGGCGCCGGCCTGGTCTGCGAACGGGTTGCCGGCCGGGATCCGGTACGGCCGTCCGCTACCGGGTCGCGGGTCGATCCGCAGGATCTTGCCGAGCAACTCCCCGAGGTCTTGGCCCCTGCGTTCCGGGTCGCCGGCCGATCCGCCGTCGCCGAACCCGATGTAGAGGTTGTCGTCGGGCCCGAACATCAGGAGGCCGCCGTTGTGGTTGGCGTAGGGCTGATCGACCGCCAGCACCTCCCGGGCGGTGCGCGGGTCGGCCTTCGCCGGGTCGCGCCTCGAGCGCTGGTACTCGACGACACGGCTGTCGCCGGCCTCGTTCGTGTAGTCGACGTAGAGGAGGCCGGAACGCTTGTAGTCCGGCGCGAACGCCACCGAGAGCAACCCCTGCTCGGGATTCTCGGTCGTTACCTGGTCGGAGACGTCGAGGAAGACCTGCGGCCTGCGGTTCGGGGCGACTCGCATGATCCGCCCGCCCTGCTCGACGACGTAGAGCGCGGCCTCCCGTTGCGGCTGCGTGAGGAAGACGGGGGCCGCGAACTCGCCGATTTCCCGGAGGGCGACGCCGCCCTCGCCCGGATTCGCGGACCCGCCGGGTGGCTGCTCGACCACCGGTGGACCGCTTAGGGTCGGCTCGTCTTTCTCCCCACAGGCGGCGAGGGCGAGGGCGAGCACGGACAGGGCTGGGACGAGAGCTTTGCGGACCACGGCCGGAACCGTAGTGACCGAGGCTCAAGAAGGGACTAACGGACGATGACGACTTCGCCCGAGTCCGTGACCCGGGTGTTGGGCGGCTTGGCCGAGATCGTCGCGACGAACTCGCCCTCAACCGGGCTGCCGTCCGCTGTCACGGCCTTCGCCTTCCCGTCGAGGCCGCCCGCCACCTCGTAGTGCACGGTGTAGGTGCCGGCGATGACCGGCGTCACCCGCCATACCGCCGTAACGCTGTCGCCGGGTGCAACGGGCCCGAAGGCGAAAGTGTCGGTTGCGGCGGTCTCGGCCCCGGCGGTCGGCTCGCCGTCCAGCTCGGAGGGTTCGACGTCCACGGTCACCACCTTCGGGTAGTCGTCCTCGAGGATCCACACGGGCCGGTTCGGGTCAGCGAGGCCCTCCTGCTCAGAGCGGATGTTGAACGGGCCGTCCGCCTTGGCGTCGCCCGTGAAGATCGTGATCGCCAGGTCGGGGATCGTCTCGTCGCCGGCGTTCTCGACCTCGAGCACCAGGTCGCTGGTCTGCGCCAGCCGTTGCCGCGCAGGGAACTTCGCCGAGGTCACTTCGACCGGGAATTCGCCGGCCGGCTCGTTCTCGTCCTGCTGCTCCTTGTCGCCGCCACAGGCAGCGAGACCCGCTCCGGTGAGCAGGCATGCCGCAGCGATGATCAGCGAGTGGCTGCGCCGATCCCGCTGGCGGCCGGGGTGTGTACGTCTCTCCCCCAAGGCGCGGGGAACATACCATCCACGCTCGGCCGGTCAGGCAATCACGGTTGTGGGTTGAGCCGTGGCCCGCGCATGAAATACTCTTTCGTTGACGGGGCCGGCTCCTGGCCGACTCCCGGGTGAGAGATGGTCAGATCCACAGCAGACCGCGCGTTCCTACCTGCGAAGAACCTCTTCGAGCAGGTCGGAAACATGATGATCTTGACCGGCAAGACGCTGGTCGCCGCGGTCAAGCCTCCTTACCCGTATGGCGGCGAGTTCATCTCGCAGTTCCTGTTCGCCCTCCAGCTCTGCTGGTTCCCGATGATGATCTCCACGATCGCCTTCGGTTTCGGGGCGCCCGGGTTGCAGGCTGCGAACTTCCTGTCGCTGTTCGGTGCTCTCGATCGGCTCGGCGGCTTCTTCATCCTCGCTTCGGTTCGCGAGTTCGCGCCGTTCGTCACCGCCGTCGTGGTCGCCGGCGTCGCCGGCACCGCGATCACCGCCGACCTCGGCGCCCGCAAGATCCGCGAGGAGCTCGACGCGCTTCAGGTGCTCGGCGTCGACCCGATCAAGAACCTCGTGGTGCCGCGGTTCCTGGCGCTGATGCTGATCACCGGGCTGATGGACATCTACGCGCTGCTGTTCGGGATCTCCGGCGGCCTCTTCGCGATGCTCGCCTACGGCCAGCCGCTCGGCGGCTTCTTCGCGACCTTGTTCACGAATGCTTCGGTGACCGACCTCTGGGGGTCGATCCTCAAATGCACGATGTTCGGGGCGATCATTGCCGTGGTCTGCTCGTATTACGGGATGAATGCGTCCGGAGGCGCCGAGGGCGTCGGCCGGGCCGTGAACGTCGGGGTGGTGGTCGCCTTCCTCGGCGTGTTCGCGTTCAACTACGTCTTCACCCAGACCCTGCTCGCGACGCATCCAGAGATCAGCGTGATCAAGTGATGCGCCTGCCGCCTCACCGGGAGAGGTGCGCCTGATGCCGGGCTGGCTGGCACTGCCGCGCGAGTGGCTCTCCTCACTGGGCGAGATCGCCCGCTTCGGCGGCCGGGTCATGGGGCTCGTCTACTCGGGCCGTGTCTTCCGCTTCTTCGGCGAGGCGCTGCGCCAGGCGGGCATCCTGATCCTGGGCTCGGCCCTGGTGATCTGGGGCCTCACGTTCATCCTTGGCCTGCAGTGTGGCATCGAGGGCGCGTACTTCTCGCGCTCGGTGGGCGCCCCTTCGAACGCCGGCACGTTCGCCGCCTGGTGCGACCTTCGCGAGGTGATCCCCTATGCCTTCGGCTACATGATGGCAGCGAAGGTCGGCACCGGAATCGTCGCCGAGATCGGCGCGATGCGGATCTCGGACGAGGTCGACGCGCTCGAGGTCATGGGCGTCAACCCGATGATCTTCCTTTGCGCGACGCGACTGCTCGCCGCCTGGCTCACGCTCCCGTTCATCTACCTGACCGGGATCGGCGTCGGCTTCTTCGCCTCCTACCTCGCGGTGGTCGAGCAGGTCGCGGAGGTCTCGGCCGGCGGCTACTTCCTGATCTTCTGGATGTTCCAGAACCCTCCCGACCTCATATTCAGCGTCATCAAGGGCATGGTCATGGCCACAGCGATCGTGCTGGTCGGGTGCTACTACGGCTACACCGCCGCGGGCGGGCCGGTGGGGGTGGGCACCGCGACGGCGAAGTCGATGGTGCTGAACATTGTCTTGGTCCACATCATCGGGATGATGGGCACGCTGATCTTCTGGGGCGCCAACCCGAGGGCGCCGGTTGGTGGATAGGAACAATTGAGATGAGGAGAAGCGAGATTGGCTGACGAGCAGAACACGACGCCCGAAGAGGAGCAGGAGTTCCGCATCCACGACCAGGAGGCGGAGACCTCGGTCGAGGACGAGCTCTTCGAGGAGTCCCATCCGGAGATGGGCCAGCTCCACCAGGACTATGTGCTCCCGGGCGTTGCGCCGGGCGAGAACGACCCCTACAAGTGGCACACCGGCGAGAAGCGGGACCACGGCGGCGAGGACGCGATCGAGGTGATCGACGTCGTCAAGCAGTTCGGTCGCATGCGGATCCTGAACGGCCTCAACCTCGGCCTTCCGGACAACCAGATCTCGATGGTCCTCGGCCCGTCCGGTACCGGCAAGTCGGTGCTGATCAAGCACATCGTCGGGTTGCTCTACCCGGACTCGGGCGATCTGCTGGTCCACGGCGAGTCGGTGCCCGGCATGTCCGACGACGAGCTGTTCGAGATGCGCAAGAAGTTCGGCCTGCTGTTCCAGGACGGCGCCCTGTTCGGCTCGATGAACATCTGGGACAACGTCGCGTTCCCGCTGCGGCAGCACACCGACAAGTCGGAGGACGAGATCGGCCAGATCGTCGACCGCCGCTTGCTCGAGGTCGGTCTGCAGCAGGCGACGGACAAGATGCCGAACGAGCTGTCCGGCGGCATGCGCAAGCGCGCCGGATTCGCCCGGGCGCTGGTGCTGGATCCCGCGATCGTGATGTTCGACGAGCCGGACTCCGGCCTCGACCCGGTCCGCACCGCGCTGCTGTGCGAGCTGATCCGCGAGGTCCACGAGGAGAACGGCGGCTGCTACATGGTGATCAGCCACGACCTCGGCACGGCGCGCCGGATCGCGGACTTCATCGCCGTGCTCTGGAAGGGCAGGATCGTCGAGTCCGGCCCCTCCTCGGAACTGTTCGACTCGGACAACGAGTTCGTCGCCCAGTTCCTAAACGCGGAGACCATCGGCCCGCTCGCGATGGATTAGGCAGGTTGGCGGAGGGTTAAGCCTGCCGCCGACCGGCGCCCGCGGGATCGGGCGCTCGTAACCTGATGTCGGTGAGGAGCGTGTTTGCACGGGTGGGCGCCTGGTGCGTCGAGCGGCCCGCGCCGGTGATCGCGCTGGCGGTTCTGCTGGCGATCGTCGGGGCGATCGGTGCCAGCTCACTGCAGGCGAACGGCGAGGCCGAGACCCTAGTCGACAAGGGTTCGGACACATTTCGGGCGACCGAGGACTTCAAGGCCAAGTTCGGCGACGACGCCGTCGTCGTCCTGATCCGCGGCGATCTGGAGCAGCTCGTCCTGGGCCCGGACCTGAACCGACTGCTCGAGCTCGAGGGCTGCCTGTCCGGAAACGCGCCACGGGACTATCTCGACCCGGAGACGCAACGGACGCCGACACCCGAGGTCTGCAATGACCTCGCCGACTCCAAGCCGGCGCGCGTCGTCTACGGGCCCGCGACCTTTCTGAACCAGTTCGCGCAGCAGGCCACGGCGCTGTTCCAGGAGCAGTCGGAAGCGGCGGTGGTGCAGTCGCGAGCGGCGGCGATCCAGGCCTACCAGCAGAGCCTCGACGAGGGCCTGCCGCCAGCGGAGGCCAGGGAGGCCGCGGAAGCGGCCGAGCAGTCGGTGCTCGACGGCTTCACCGCGCGGGCACAGGAGCTTGCCGCGCGCTACGGCCAGACCGGCCTGCCCTCGATCACGAACCCCACCTTCCTCAGCTCGGTCGTGTTCGATTCCCGGTTCGCCGACGGCACGCCAAAGTCGAAGTTCTCGTACCTCTTCCCGTCGAAGGAGACGGCGCTGATCTCGATCAGGCTCCGCCCCGACCTCGGCGAGTCGGAGCGCGCGGAGGCGATCGACCTGATCCGCGCCACGATCAACGACGACACGTTCCGGATCCGGGGCGGCTCGTACCTGGTGAGCGGCGTGCCGGTGGTCGTCGATGGGCTCACCGACGAGCTCAAGGGCGAGATTGCCGTGCTGCTGATCGCCGCCCTGGTCGTGATGGCGCTGGTCCTGGCGCTGGTCTTCATGCCGCCGCTGCGGCTGCTGCCGCTGGTGATCGGGCTCGTGGCGAGCGCGATCGCGTTCGGCGTGCTGGCGCTGTTCGGCGGAACCCTGACAATGGCGTCGATCGCCGGCCTGCCCGTCCTGATCGGTCTTGCGGTCGATTACGCGATCCAGCTTCAGGCCCGCTTCAACGAGGCGCGTGACCGCGGGTCGTCGCCGGCGCGAGCGGCTGCCGAGGCAGCGGCGCGGGGCGGCCCGGTGGTCGCCACCGCCTGTCTTGCCACCGCGGCCGGCTTCACGGTGCTGCTCTTGTCGCCGATCCCGATGGTGCGTTCGTTCGGCGTCCTTCTGGTGATGGGAATCGTGATCGCGTTCGTGTTGGCGCTCACGGCCGGGCTGGCGGTCCTCTCGATGACGGGCGGCGCCGAGGCCGACGGCGAGGCGCCGGGCGATCGGCTTCGCGGCCGGCTGCCGAGGCCGCCGGCCGGGTTGACGCGAGCCAACGCAGCCGTGCGGGGGCGCCTCGCCGGCATCGGCCCGCGTTCGCTCGCCGTCTCGATCGCGATGCCCGGCCGCGTGATCGCCGCGGCGACCGTCCTGGCGGTCGCCGGTTGGATCGCCGGCACTCGGACGGAGATCATCTCCGACTTCCGCGAACTGGTCCCGCGCAACCTTCCAGAGCTGCAGAACGTGGACGTCCTCCAAGAGGAGACCGGAGTCTCCGGCCAGGTGGACGTGACGGTCTCGGCCGACGACATCACCGACCCCGAGGTCGTCGCCTGGATGGGCGACTTCCGGCAGCGCGTCCTCGCGCTCAGCGGCGCCGACGGCCAGTTCCGGAGTTGCCTGGAGGAGGGCGTGAAGCTCTGCCCGGCGATCTCGCTGCCCGACCTGTTCGGTACCGACGCCGGGGTGCCGAGCCGCGAGCGCATCCGCGGGGTGCTGGAGCTCCTGCCTCCGTACTTCGCCCAGGCGGTGGTCGAGACCGACCCCGAGTCGGGCCAGATCGGCAACACCGCGGTGCTCTCGTTCGGCATCAAGGTGATGCCGTTCGACGAGCAGAAGCAGCTGATCGATGCGATCCGCGAGCAGATCGATCCGCCGGGGAGCGGGCGCCCGCCCACCGGAGTCGACGCCCAGGTGGTCGGCCTGCCCGTCCTCGTGGCGGATGCGAACGCGGCGCTGGAGTCGAACCGCTATCTGCTGACGATCGCCGGCCTGCTGGCCGTCGCGCTGGTGCTGTTCGCGGTCTACCGCTCAGTCAAGCGGACGCTGGTGCCGCTGATCCCGGTCGTCCTCGCCCCCGGCTGGTCGGCGCTGGTGCTGGAGTCGGCCGGGGTGCCCCTGAACCCGATGTCGGCGACGCTGGGCGCGCTCGTGATCGCGATCGCGACCGAGTTCAGCGTGCTGCTTTCGGCTCGCTACCACGAGGAGCGGGAAGCGGGCGCCTCGGTCGGCGAGGCCCTCCGGCTCTCGTACTCGCGCACCGGCTCCGCGGTGGTCGCCTCCGGTCTGACCGCGATCGCCGGCTTCGCGGTGCTTGCGCTGGCTGCCCCGATTCAGCTCCTGTTCGGCGGCGACGCGATCCGGATGCTCACCGAGTTCGGCCTAGTGGCCGTGGTCGACCTGCTCGTGGCGCTGGCCGGCGTGATGCTGGTCCTGCCGGCCGTCCTGGTCGGAGCCGAGAGCGACTTCGCGGCGGTCCGAGCCCGGTTCCGTCGGTTCTCCCGTAGCGAGGCCGAAGCGCCGGCGCGATGAGCGAGCCGCGTCGCCCGGGCGAGGAGGCTCCAGCGGTCGAGCCGCGGAAGCCCAGCGCGCGCTACCCGGTGTTCGTGGGGATCGCGTTCGTCGTTCTGATCGCCTACGCGACGTTCAACACCGTCACCAACGACGACGACGGCCTGCTGGGGGCGGAGGATGCGGAGCGCGGGCGGGCGCTCGCCGAGTTCGCGATCCCGGACGTCCGCGCTGACCTGGTCAAGGACGCAAACGTCTTCCAGGACGATTGCGAGACGGCCGACAACCCCTGCCCCGAGGCGGAGCAGAGAACGCCCGCGTGCCGGATCAGTGGCCCCGAGGCCCGGAAGGCTCTGCGGGTCTGCGACTTCTTCGACCGCCCGCTTGCGATCTCGTTCTGGTTCACCGGCGGCGGCGACTGCCTGGCCGAGCAGGACGCTTTCGACCGCGCCGCGCGGCGCTTCGGCGACCGGGTCAACTTCCTGTCGGTCAACGTGCGCGACGACATCGGCGAGGTGCGGGAGATCGTCGACGAGCGCGGGTGGAGCGTGCCCGTGGGTTGGGACCGCGACGGAGCCGTCTCAAACATCTATCGGGTCGGCCTGTGTCCGACGCTGGCATTGGCCTATCCAGGCGGGATCCTCCAGGCGGCGCGGATCGGGACCGATGAATTCTCAGAAGCGGCCCTCGCCGACTCACTGGAGATGCTGCTCGAAGAGTCGACCGAGCGCGCCCGGCAGGTGGGTTGATGACGGCGGCATCGGAGCTTCGGACCGGTTGGTTAGCGCCCGAGCTGCGGGACGAGTTCCCAGGGCTGGCGCTGCGCACCCTGCTGGTGGCGCGCGGTTCGGGACGCAGCCCCAGAGCGGTCAAGGATCGCCTCGCCGAGCTCGCCAGCCGGTTCTCGGGCGCTCAGGCGGTCAATCTGCGCCACCAGTCGATCCCCTGGGCCTACCGGGTCTTCTACCGGCACATCGGCCTCGACCCGGACGAACAGCGCACGCCGGTCGAGGAACTGGCGCTCGAGCGGATGCGCAAGGGCGGCTTCCCCAGCAAGAGCCTCTTGGACGACGCCCTGACGATCGCGATCGCCGACTCCGGCGTCGCGCTGCGGGCGTTCGACGCCGACCGGGTCGAGGGCGCGCTTGGCCTGCGCACGAGCGCTGCCGGCGAGCAGCTCGAGGGCCGCCCTGGCGAGCTGCCCGAGGGCACGCTTGTGATCGCCGACGAGCTGCGCCCTGTGAGCCTCCTGTTCGGGGCGTTGGCAGCGGGCCGGGGGGTTCATCCCAAGACCAAGCGCACGCTGCTAGCTGCGATCCAGGTCAAGGGCGTGCCCGATATCGCGGCCGAAGAAGCGCTATGGCTGGCGGCCGGGGTGCTCGAGGGTTAGACTGGTTCTCGCTGATCGCAATGCCGCAGGTACTCGCAAAGCACGCGCAGCACGACTTCGAGTTCGCCGGCACCCCGGCGACGACGGACGACGAACGCCTTGTCCGCGACGAGCTCCGGCGCCAGATCGCCCGCCTCGAGCGCCAGCTCGGCGAGCTCTGGACGACCGCCTTCCCACGCCGCGGGATCGACTGGACCGTCGGAGCGGCGGGCGGCCCGCGAATTCTCGGCGCCGCAGACCTCGAGCGCGTGCGCGACGCGCTGATCGTGCGCATTCGCGAGGCGCAGACCGAGATCGCGCGGCGCGCCGACATCGAGGAGTCGAATCGCAACCTCGTCGAGGTGATGATCGCCGACCCCGACAAGTACCACTGGGTTCAGATCTCCAACGAGGACGTCGGCGAGCGGGAGTGCAAGCACTGGCACGCGCGGCCGCGCTGGGGCATCCTCGGGATGCTGCTCGGCTGGTGGCGCGTCAAGGTCTCCAGCGGTTGTCCCTTAGCCAAGGGGGGCCTCGTGCCTCCCGCGCCAACTCTTAGTGGCCAGTAAGAAACGCAGGCGAAAGCGCCGCCCTCGCGCGCCCCAGCAGGTCGCACCCTCGCCCGCCCAGAGCGCGTCTCCGCCGAAGCGTCATCGTGGCCTCGCCGCGGCGGCCGACGAGCGGCCGCCGGCGCCCTGGGGCTCGTTCCCGCTGGTCGAGATCGCGATCCTCGTCGGGCTGGTGATGCTCCTGATCGGCCTGATCGGCGGCGGCGCCCGCGGGCCCCTGCTGATCGCAATCGGCCTCGGGCTGGCCGGGCTCGGCGGCCTCGAACTCGCGATCCGCGAGCACTTCGCGGGCTTCCGCTCGCACAGCACCATGCTGGCCGGGATCCCGGCTGTCGCGGTCCTCGCCCTGCTGTTCTACGCCGGGCCAGACTCGCTGCCGCCGCTGGCACGGGTCGCGATCTCCGCGGCCGTCTTCGCTGCGTCGCTCTACGGCCTGGCGACGATGTTCCGGCGCAAGGCCGGCGTCTCGGTCAAGCTCCGGTAGCGGGCCACCGGGCCCACAACGACGAACGGGCGGCCCGTGGGCCGCCCGTCGTGAACTCCCCGGGGCCCTACCTATGCGAGGCGGGCGCCCTGCTTCGCGTCGAGCTCGGCTGCCAGCAACGAGCGCTGGCGCAGCGTCAGGCGACCGAGCTGCCGGTTCTCGTTCAGAGCAAGCGAGACGAGGAACTTCCGGGTGCGGGTGCGACCCCAGCGGCGCTGGCTTCGCATCAGCTCCCCGATCGTCATCGTCTCGACTTCCCACGGGCACTCACGCACGACCTCGGCCGTGTCGACGTCGCCGGCCTCCACCGCTCGCTTCAGCGCAGCTCGGGCAAGCCTTACCCGGTTGGCCTCCGCCAGCGCGCGCATGTGTTGCGGCATTGGGGCATGGGCGATCGTCGAGGCAGCTTCCATTGTCACTCCTCCTGTTGAGTGCATCAGTGGTGTATTGGGATGAGCGCGCAGAACTCTCCACTGGCAACCGACTTCCAGTCGGTTGCCCAGGGAAAGAGGCCTAGATCGGGTGGCTCCGGTCTGCCCCTCTACCTGCCCCGGGATTGTGTCCGGCGCGGTTCCAACCTACGCAAGTTGTGCGCGCAGCGTCAACGCGATGCTCCCTGAACCGAGATGTTCGTTCGCTACGAGCAGCTTTTTCCTCGCCGTTGACAGCTTGTTCACAATTGGACAAGCGATATCTACCCATCGCGGGGTAGGTCCGGGAAGCGTTCGAGGGTGGTGGCGAAGATCTCGAGCGCGCGATCGAGATGCCTGCGCTCGTGGGTCGCCATCACCGAAGTCCGAAGCAGCGCGCCGCCGGGCGGCACCGCCGGATGCAGCGCGACGTTCGTGTAGAGGCCCGCGTCGAACAGCGCCTTCCATAGCAGCACGGCCTGCCAGTCCTCGCCGACCAGGACCGGCACCACCGGCGTGTTCGCCTCGGTGCCGTCGGCGAGCTTCCCGGGGTCGATCACCTGCAGCCCGAGGTCGCGAAAGCCCTGACGCAGGTGGGCGGCGTTCGCGAGCAGCCGATCCATCAGCTCCGGCCCCTCGGCGCGGATCACCCGCAGGGCGCCGAGCGCCGCCCCGACGGCCGCCGGCACCGCGGACGCCGTGAAGATGAACGGCCGTGAGGTCACGCGCAGGTAATCGATCACCTCGTCCGAGCCGGCGATGAAGCCGCCGCACGACGCCAGGCTCTTCGAGAAGGTGCCCATCCGCAGGTCGACCGCGTGCTCGAGGCCGAACAGCTCGCAGGCGCCCGCGCCACGCGCGCCCAGCACCCCGACGGCGTGCGCCTCGTCCACCATCAGCCGCGCCCCGTGGCGCTTGCAGAGCTCGACGATCGCCGGCAGGTCGCACAGATCCCCCTCCATCGAGAAGACGCCATCGACCACCACTAGGACGCCGCCGCCGTCGTCGGCCGCGCGCTCGAGCATCCGCTCCAGCTTTGGCATCTGGTTGTGGCGGAACGGGCGCAGCTTGGCGCCGGAGATCTTCACCCCGTCCAGGATCGAGGCGTGGTCGGCCGAGTCGCAGATCACCGTGTCGCCGGGGCCGAGGATCGTGCCGAGGCACCCGACGTTCGCCTGGTGGCCCGTGGTGAACACGATCACGTCGTCGGTTCCCATCCAGTCGGCGAGCTCGCGCTCGAGCTCGACGTGAAGCGGGGTCGTGCCGTTCAAGAAGCGCGAGCCGGTGAGGCCCGTGCCATAGCGCTCGAGCGCATCCCTCGCTGCCTGCTTTACGCGCTCGTCCCCCGTCAGGCCGAGGTAGTTGTTCGAGCCCAGCATCACCTTCTCGGCGCCCTCGATCTCCATCAGGGGGCCAGCCTCGGATTCGATCAGCCGGAAGTACGGCAGGAGGTCGGCCTCGCGCGCGGCCTCGAGCTGTTCGAGGCGGTCGTGGCTGCGGGCCTTCTCAAAGACGTCGACTGCGGGGCGGGTCTCGCTCATGGGTCGAAGTCTCGCAAAGGGCCCAGCCGGTAGCTTGGCGGCGGCCATGCCGCTCCAGATCCGCCCGTTCGAGGGCCGTCGCGACCTCGATGCGTTCATCAAGCTGCCGTTCCGCCTGCGCGCCGGCGACTCGCAATGGGTCCCGCCGCTCCTCTTCGAGCGCCGGGCGTTCCTCGACCGCAAGAAGAACCCCTGGTTTCGGCATGCCGAGGCCGAGCTGTTCCTGGCGGAGCGCGGCGGGCAGGTGGTCGGACGGATCACGGCTCACATCGACCACCGGTGGGACGAGTACCAGGGTGGTAGCGACGCCATGTTCGGCTTCTTCGATTCCGAGAACGATCCGGAGGTGGCGGCGGCGTTGATCGACAAGGCGGCCGGCTGGGCGCGGGAGCGAGGCCGCGAGCGCCTGCTCGGGCCGATGGACTTCACCACCAACGACGAGTGCGGCCTGTTGATCGAGGGCTACGACGAGCCGTCGATGATCCTCGAGCCCTGGCACCCGCCGCACTACCGCGAGCTGCTCGAGGGCCAGGGCCTGTCGAAGACGATCGACCTGCTCATGTGGGAGTTGTGGTTCGGCGACCTCGCCGAGGGCGATCAGTTCACGCCGATGATCCACGCGGCGGCCGACCACTCGCGCAAGGAGGGGGTGGTCGTCCGGTCGATGCGAAAGCGCGACATGGAGGCCGAGGTGACCCGCTTCATGGAGGTCTACAACGTCGCCTGGGGCCGCAACTGGGGCTTCGTCCCGATCACCGAAGCCGAGGTGAAGTTCCAGGCCAAGAACCTGAAGCCGGTCCTCGACGAAGCGTGGGCGATGATCGCCGAGAAGGACGGCGAGGTGATCGGCGCCGCCCTCACGCTGCCCGACGTGGACCAGGCTCTCACCCGGATGAAGGGCCGGGTGTTGCCGGCCGGTTGGTGGCATTTCCTGCGCCGCCGCAGCTACATCGACCGCCTCCGGGTCTTCGCCCTCGGCGTGCTGCCGCAGCACCAGCACCTCGGCGTCGCCGCCGCGTTATACGAGCGCCACCTCGAGTCGGCGCAGGACCCCGGCCCGTCCGGCGGCCACATGGGCTGGATTCTCGAGACCAACAAGCCCATGAACCGGGCGATGGAGGGGATGGGCGGCAAGGTCGTACAGCGCTACCGGATCTACGAACGACCCCTCTAGTCGCGGGCGCCGCGCGCGGGTGTAGCCTGCGTCCCCTGGTGGAAGAGGTTCTGGAGGCAGAGGCGATCGAAGAGGGTCCCGCGAGCGGGGCCGAGCCGATCGCGCGGCCGCTGCCGGCGACCACTTCCGGAGGCGATGTGTCGGTTCTCCGTGGCGAGGCGCGCACGGTCGCGATCGCCGCCGCGGGCGGCGTGGTCGCAGGCGCGGCCACCGTCGCCGTCGTCAAGGCCGCCTCACGCGCGGCGACGCCGAAGCGCTCGAAGCGGGGGCGGCTGCGGCGCCAGAAGCCGAACGAGGTCATCGCCAGCCGCTCGTTCCTGGTCGACGTTCACCTGCTCGGCCGCTGAGTCGGTCGCTCGAGATCGAGGTCCGGCCGCCGTGCCCGTACCGGCTGCCTGGCCGTGGTCGCGCCGACGGGGTGATGCGATCGAGCGGCGGCGTCCTGACCCGGCTCCTGCACATCGGCGACGATCCGGTGGTCGTCCACGGCTGGCAGCGGCGCGACGGCGGGGTGGCGATCCGCGCGGTGGCGACCAAGGCGCCCGGTGACGAGGAGACGCTCGAGAACGCCGTCGCCCGCATGCGGTTCGCGCTCGCCGTCGACGACGACCTGCGTCCGTTCTACGCCGAGTTCAAGCGCGATCCATTCCTCGGGCCGGCGATCCGCCGGCGTCCGTGGCTGCGGCCGAAGCGCCGGCCGGTTGCCTGGGAGGCGCTGGCCTGGGCGATCACGGAACAGCTGATCGAGTCCTCGCGCGCCGCGGTGATCCAGAAGCGGATCGTCCGACGCTGGGGTCGCACATCCGAGTGGCGGGGCAGGGGAACCGAGCGCCGGCCCTTGCGCGACGTGCCCTCGGCCGCGGCGGTCGCGGGGCTGGCGCCGGCGGAGCTCGCCGGTTGCGACCTGGCGCCCGCGCGTGCGATCGCGATGGTCAAGTGCGCTCGGGAGGTCGCGACCGGGCGAGCCGATCCCTCCGATCCCGCCGCCGACGCCCGCTTCGAGCGGATCAGCGAGATCGGGCCATGGACGCTGCAGTGCCTCGGCCTGTTTGGCCGCGGCGAGCCCGATTCGCTGCCCGCCGGCGATCTCGCCTACGTGAAGCTCGTCGGCCTCGCGGCCGGCCTCGGCCGTCGTGCGATGGTCGAGGAGGTCGAGGACTTCTACGCGCGCTACGAGCCGTTCCGCGCCCTGGCGGGGATCTTCTCGCTCAGCAATTACTCGAGCGCGAACAGCCTCGCACGCGGGCTGCCGATGGCACCGGACATCTACGCGGATGCGGCCTAGGGCCTACTCCGGCACCTCGCCCGGCAGCAGGTCGTTGGTCAGCACGTCGCCGATCTCCGGTAGGGCGCCGATCACGCCCTCGTCGGCGAGGAAGCCGGCGAACTCCTCCCACTCGCGCTCGTTCATGTAGCCGTACGGACGGTTCGCCGACGCAGGCAGCAGCAATGGCAGCGTCGCCTCGATCTCCGCTGCGGTCAGCTTCGGGTCGAGCCCGTCGCCGGCGGCCAGTACGGCGCCGGTCGCCGCGTCGGGATCGCGGACCGCGTCCTGCGTTGCCTGCTCCAGCGCCGCGATGAACAGCCGGATTGCCTCCGAGTCCTCGGCGACCTGCTCGGAGTTCGCGACCAGGACGAGTTCATCGTAGGTGGGGATCCCGAGCTCGTCGACCGGGACGACGCGGGGCCTAAGGCCGCGCTCCGCCAGGTCGACGCCCTCGACGTTCCGGAAGCCGCCGAGCATCGCGTCGGCCCGGCCCGAGACGACCGCGGGCAGCAGACCGAGGCCGACGTTCTGGGTCCTGACCTCATCCAGGGCGATCCGTTCCTCGCGAAGGATCGCGCCGAGGAACGCCGCCTGGTAGGGGATCCCGGCCGTGGCAATCGTCTTGCCGCGCAGGTCGGATGCGCTGTTGATCTTGGCTGCGGGCAGCGATATCAACGACGTCAGCGGCGACGGGACCAGCGCCGCGACCGCGACCACGGGCTGACCTTGGTCGCGGGCGATCAGGACCTCGGGTTCGTACGAGACCGCGAGGTCGGCGCGCCCGGCGGCGACGAGCTTGATCGGCGCCGCGGGATCGGAGGGCACCCGTGGGTTGAGGTCGAGCCCCGCCTCCTCGAAGCGGCCCCTCTCGAGCCCCGCGTAGATGCCCGCGTGGTCCGGGTTGACGTAGAAGTCGAGTGCCAGCTCAAACGGCTTGGACTGGACGCCGCCCTTCGGCTCCTGTTTCTCACCGCAGCCGGCGGCCAGCGCGGCCAGCAATACGATGCTGGCCGCCGCGAGTCGCGATCGCTTCCCGGTCAATGCTCCTCCTTCGTTGGTCCGTTCATGCCAGGTCCTTGCGGCCCCACCAGGCGAAGCGGCGCTCGAGCAGGGAAAGCAGCCCAAACAGGCCGATCGCGAACGCTGAGAGTACGGCGACCGCCGCGAACACCCGAGCGGTCAGGAGCTGCGCCTGGGCCTGCTTGATCAGGAAGCCGAGCCCCTCGTTCGCCGACACGTACTCGCCGAAGACCGCGGCGATCGACGCCACCGCCACAGCGACCTTTGCGCCGCTGAAGAACTGCGGCAGCGCGGCCGGCAGTTCAAGGCGGCGCAGGATCGCGCCGCGGCCGGCGTCGAGCGTCCGCATCATGCGGATCGCCGCGGGGTCGATGGAGCGCAGCCCGTCGAGTGTGTTCACGGTGACCGGGAAGAAGCAGATCAGGACGATCACCGCCAGCGTCGGCCCGATGCCAAACCCGAGCCAGATCACCAGGACCGGGGCGATCGCGACGATCGGGATCGTCTGCGAGGCGACCAGCAGCGGGTAGAAGGCGCGGCGCAACGTGTCGGAGAGGTGCATCGCGACGGCGAAGGCGGCCCCCAGCGCCAGCGCCAGGGCGACGCCGGCAACCAGCTCCCTGAGCGTGACCCAGCCATGGTCGGCCAGCAGGTTGCGGTCCTCCCAAAGCGCCTCGGCGACCTGGCTGGGAGCCGGTACGAGCAGGTCGCTGGCCGTGTCATTGATGTCGAGCAGGTCGGCGAGCAGGCCGGAGCGGGCCAACAACTCCCAGAGGCCGAACAGGCCGAGGATCACCGCGACGGGGAGGACGAGACGCTTCACCCAGACCCCTCTCGCAACGCCTCGAGCGCGCGCTCGCGCAGGGCGGTGAACGCCGGATCGGTTACGGCCGCGGTGCGATCGGCGGCGCGGGGGCCGTCCGGCCGCAGTTCGGCGACGGCGCGCGCCGGGCGCGCCGAGAGCACGACGACCCGGTCGCACAGGTACAGGGCTTCCTCGACGTCGTGGGTGACGAGCACGCACGTCCGGGCCTCGGCCCGCAGCGCACCGGCCAGCCACTCCTGCATCTCGCCGCGGGTGATCGCGTCGAGCGACGCGAACGGCTCATCGAGGAGCAGCACCGGCTTGCCGGCCAGCAGGGTGCGCAGGAACGCGACCCGCTGGCGCATCCCGCCGGAGAGCTGCTGCGGACGCGCGGCCGCGAACTCTGCCAGGCCGAAGCGCTCGAACAGCGGCAGTGCCTGCGCGCGCGCCTCGCCGCGCGTGGCGCCACGGTTGCGCGGCGCCAGCGAGGCGTTGTCGATCGCCGCCAGCCAGGGCAGCAGCAGGTCGCGCTGGGGCATGTAGGCGCAACGCGCGAGCCGTTCCGGGGCAGCGGCCTGACCGCCGACGCTGACGCGCCCACCGCTTTGCTCGAGCAGGCCCGAGATCAGCTCGAGCAGCGTCGACTTGCCGCAGCCGCTGGGGCCAACGAGGCCCACCACCTCGCCGGTCATGACCCCGAGGCCGAGGTTGCCGATCACCTTCAGGTCGCCGAACGCGTGCTTCAGACCCGCGATCTCGATGGTGCTGCTCAACGTCACTCCCTCCGCGCGCATTACCGCACAGGTTCCGAGGGTCAGCGCCGGGGTGGGGGGATCTTCTCTTGGCGCGATCTCAGCCCGCTTGCCCGCGAGCTCCCCTGTGTCCGCGCCCAGTCTAGCCGTGCATCGAGCGGCGCCCGAGGTCGTCTGGAGCGACCAAACTCGCCGCTCGGAGTTCAGGGAGCGCCGGTGTAACCGTTCGAGTAGCACGGGCCGCCGCCGCAGACGTCCACCACCTTGCCGTCGATCCGTAGGAACTCGGACTTCTGGATCCGCCCGTTTGGGTCGTTGCGCGGGTGCGAGTGCGGGTCGGCGCCGTATTCGGGTGGGCGCGGCGGGATGTTCGAGATCGGCGGCGCGACGACGCCATCGAGCGCGAGGGGCGCGCTCGGCGGTCCCGAGTCGAAGTAGATGAGCGCCGAGCCGTCGTAGGGGAAGGCCCCGATCCGGGGGATGCCGAACAGCGGGTCGACGTCGGGGTGGCGCCCCGGGTCGAGCGGGAACGGGTTGGTGGCGGCGCCGATCGTTCGCGCCTCGACCTCGGCGGTCCAGATCGAGACCTGGTGATCGCCGAACGCGGGGTGCAGGAGGACCTCGTGCGGCGGCGTGTTCGCCAGCGGGTCGCTGGTCATGTGGTGCGCGTAGCCGTTGGCCTCGCCGCGGTCCCAGAGCATCTGGATCAGCGCCAGCAAGAGCGGCCGCTCGAGCTCGTTCGGGTAGCGGTCGTAGAGGCCAACCGGAAGGTCGACGCCGTTGACGAACTCGCCTTCGGCGTAGGGCTCGAAGTCGACGGAGCGTCGCAGGAGCGTGGAGTAGTTCATCCCCGGGACGCCGAGCACCGCGCGGTCGTAATCGGGCGCGACCGCGGCCAGCGCCCCGCCGAGGATCCCGCCCTGCGAGTTGCCGTCGTAGAACAGGCGCTCGGTGTCGATCACCGACTGGCCGGCCATCCTGAACGCCGGGCTGGCCGAGAATCCCTGCGGGTGGATCATCGCCCGACCGAGATACAGGAAGTTCAGCATTCCCTGCTGGGTGCGGTCGACCAGCTTCGGGAAGGTCGAGACGTCCTGGAGGATCGTCGCGATCGTCGGCAGGTCCTGGGTGGCGAATCCCGCCCAATCGGTCGCGCACATCATCATGTTGTGCTCGTTGGCCATCGCCTTGACGTTGCCGCCTGAGACCTCGCCGGCGGCGCCGAGCAGGCCGTGGCCGTAGAGCGAGGGCCGTGCCGCGCCCTGTGTGAGCGCCGCCCGCGGGATGTTGCAGGTGAAGTTCGCGAGCGTCACGTTGCCGGGCAGCCGGTTCGGGATGTTGTCGGTGGCGCTCGAGTACGCGAACTGCGAACCGGTCTGGCAGAGCGGTTGGTTCGTGTAGCAGGGGACGAGCACCTGGCCCTCGACCTTGCGGGCGATCCGATCGTCCTCGGGCGGCGTCCCGAGGATCATCGAGAGCTGCTCCAGGGTCGGGCCGAAGATGCCGCCGACGAGCGGCAGGTCGCCAGGGCCGAGCGGCAGTGCACTGAACAGCGGCAGCTCGAGGCCTTCCGAGCAGGCGGGGGTGCCGTCGCTTGCGCAGGTTGCGTAATCGGTCACGCCGGTCACCTGGAAGGTCGGCGCCTGTCCCTGCACCTCGAGGTCGGCCAGGTTGGTGTCGCCGAGCTGGCTGAATGCGTCGTCGCGAATCGTCAGCATGCGCTCGGTCAGGTTGCGCTCGCTGGCGATCGTGAAGTCCCAGGCGAGGTATAGGTCCTCGCGCGCGATCCCGGCCTCGTCCAGGGTCGTGAACATGTCCTCGAATTCGGGTCGGCGCTGCTCGACCGCCGGGTCGGAGGTGATCACCGCGTCGCGGTAGAGCTGGAACGGGCGCTGCGCCTCGATCACCGAGCCGTCGGCGGCACGGAGGTCGCGCAGGGCGACGACGTAGCGGTGCCCCTCCTCGAAGTTGACCGCCGGGCGGATGATCAGGTTCACGTCGGCGGGGTCGGTGGGATTGGCGTCGAGCTCGGACCAGATCAGGTGACGCTCGCCGGTCCCGGCGTCGATGACCACGATCGGCGCGTCCTCCTCGACGCCGCGCTCGATGTCGGTGATCGGCACCGGGTCGGTCTCCGAGAACGCCTCCGGCGTCTCCAGGCCGGGCACCTTGGTGATCAGCATCGAGCCGGGGCTGAAGCCGTCGTTGCGGTTCTGCTCGCTCGGGTTGATCGCCGCGCCGAGGTTCGACTGCGGCATCGAGGCGCTCTGGAGCGCGATTCGCCGGCCCGTGTCGGTCCCCGCGTCGGCGACCGTGAACTGATCGTTGGGGAACGGATGCAGACAGACCGCGGGGTCGAGCGGGTCGCAGCGGCCGGGATCCTGGAAGGTGACGCCTTGGGGCTCGAACGTCGTCTTGCCGCGACCGCCGTATGGCTCGGTGGGAATGCCGGCGGCGTCGACGTCGAGCGCCCCGTTGGCGTTCGCGTCGCGGTAGACGATCGGCGCCGCACAGCCGTCGCTCCCGGTGATCTCGAAGTCGAGGTTGCCGGAGCCGGCGCCGACCGGCCCGACCTCCTGGGGCGAGCCGGCCGTGGGGCTGCCGTCGACCGCGCTGAACCCTCCCGCCGGGCTGCCGCGCCGGGCGAGCCCGCCGGCCGCGGTGAATGCCAGCTCGCCGCCGGCGGCGCTGACGTTCTCGCACGAGAACAGGGCGAGGTGCACCGCGTCGCCGCCGGTGCCGGTGGCGGCGAGCTCGCGGGGCGTGCCGTTGGTATGGGTGGCGTCGCCTGGTGGGGTGATCGCGTAGTCGCGCCGTGAGCCGCCGCCGGACCCCGGGCCCAGGCCGAGGCACCGGCGCGAGTCGCGCACGAGCGCCTCGCGGGCCTTCCCGGCGAGGATGATGTCGCCCTGGAAGAGCGCCTCGCCGCGCACGACCAGGTTGCGCGGCTTGCAGCGCCGAAGCAGGCGCTTCCCGCGGCGGTTCAGGCGCAGGCCGATCACCTCGGGACGGCGGTTCAGGAATTCCTCGCGCCTGCGCGCGATCCGGCGGGGGCGGACTCCGGGACGCTTCGATTTCGCGCGGAACGTGCCCAGCGCAGGGCCGGGGCACGAGCGGACCTTGATCCGGATTCGCTTGCGGTCCAAGATCCTCGTCTGGCTCGAGCTCAGGATCTTGATCGGCAGGCACGGCTCGAGCCCGGCGGCGCGCGTGCCCGTCTCGGCGCCTGAGCCGGCCGCGATCGGCAGCGCGACGGCGACGGCGACGGCCAAAACCGCGCCCGTTGCTGTCCGGCGCCCGAGGATCCCCAGTCCCATCCGGGCAGGCTAACGCGCAAAACTGGCCACCGCGCCAGTTCGTGGTGTCAGTTCGCGTCCGGGATCCGCCCGCCCGCGACCACGTTCACGAACTCCTCGAGGTGGCGCGTGGTCCAGCACTCGAACGCGGCGGTGCAGTGACGCTCGTAGGCGGCCATGACCGAGTCGCCGTAGTTCCAGTAGAGCTTGGGCTCCGGGTTGAGCCAGAAGGTGCGGCCCGAGCGCTCGGCGATCTCGGCGAAGACCTCGGCGTGCGGCTCGCGGCCGTTGGTGCGCGCGTCGCCCAGCACGATCACGGTCGAGCGCGGATGGAGCTCGTCGCCGACCTCGTCAGCGAACTCGCGCCAGACGCGGCCGTAGTCCGTGTATCCGGAGACGTCGGCGACGCCGCCCTCGCGGCTCACGCGCTGCGAGATCTGGCGGAAGTCGCGCTCGCGGTCGAAGATCTCGGTGACCTCGGAGATCCGCTCGATGAACACGAAGCTGCGCAGCTTGCGAAACGAGTCGTGCAGCGCGTGCACGACCGAGAGGAAGAACACGCTCGCCGAGGTGACCGAGGTCGAGACGTCGCAGAGCACGATGATCTCCGGCCGCCGCGGGCGCTTGGCGCGATAGCGCAGGCGCAATGGCACGCCGCCGGTCTCGAGCGAGGCGCGCATCGTCCGGCGCATATCGACCACCGAGTTCTTGCGCCGGCCGCGCTGCTCGTGGCCCAGGGTCGCGAGCCGCCGCTTGAGCTGCGCCACCGCCCGGTGGACGGCGGCCAGATCCTGCGCGGGGCTGGTGGGGAGCGTGCGGTCGAGCTCGGCCAGCGGGCGCGACGGCGGCAGCTTCTCGGTGCGCTCGATCAGCGCCCGCTCGAGCTCGCGGCGCAGGTGGCGCTCGAACCGGTTGATGCCCTCGCGGTCGATCGGCGGGCCGTCGGCGTCCTGGCTGCCGGGGCCCTGCGGCTGAAGGCCGAGGGTGCGCCGGATCCGCTGCACGTCGACGCCGACGACTCCGGAGCCCTCGCCCCGGCGCCCGAAGGCCGCGATCGCCAGCCGGGCCAGGTCGCGCATCTCACCCTCGCGTCCCTCGGCGATCGCCTGGCGGATCGCCTCGCGCAGCTGCTCGGGGTCGAGCCGCTCGCCGCCCGCGTAGCGGTCGTCCTCGCGCAGCTCGCGGCCGATCGCCTCGGCCTCGGCCGCGCGGAAGAAGTAGCGATCGAAGATCAGGTCGAAGATCCGGCGCTCGTCCTGGGACTTGGCGACGGTCGCCGCGAGCGCCTCGCGGAAGTCGGCCGGCTCGGTCCAAGGGACCGCCCGGAGCGCCTCGAACGCGTCGAGGATTTCGGCCGTCCCAACCGAGACCTCCTCATTTCGAAGCTCCTCGAAGAACGCGACCAGACGGGGTGCGAGGCCCGGGGGCAGGCCCTCGGCGCCGACGTCCACGTGCCTCAGCCCGTCGCCTCGGCTTCGACCTGCGGTCCGCCCAGCTTGACGCCGACGCGCTCGGCGACGAGGTCGATGTCGGTGCGGTGCTTGACGATGATCGACATCGTGCGCTCGAAGGTCGAGCGGTCGATGTCGTCGGCTCCCAGCAGCAGCAGCGCCCGAGCCCAGTCGATCGACTCGGCGATCGAGGGCGGCTTCTTCAGGTCCAGCTGGCGGATCATGTGGATCACCTCGACCAGGCGGCGGCTGAGGGCTTCGTCGAGCTCCGGCGCGTGCAGGCGGACGATCTCCATCTCGCGCTCGATCTCCGGGTAGTCGAGCCACAGATAGAGGCAGCGGCGCTTGAGCGCCTCGGTCAGCTCGCGCGAGTTGTTCGAGGTCAGCACCACGACCGGGTGGGTCGTCGACTCGATCCGGCCCAGCTCGGGGATCGAGATCTGGAAATCCGACAGCACCTCGAGCAGCATCGCCTCGAACTCCTGGTCGGTCTTGTCGATCTCGTCGATCAGCAGGACGACCGGCTCGGGCGAGGCGATCGCCTGCATCAGCGGCCGGGTGAGGAGGAAGTCGTCGGTGAAGATGTCCTCCCAGGCCTCCTGCTCGCCGGTCGCCTGGATCCGCAAGAGCTGCTTGCGGTAGTTCCATTCATATAGAGCCTTGGCCTCGTCGAGGCCCTCGTAGCACTGCAGGCGGATCAGCTCGCGCCCGGTTGCGCGGGAGATCGCCTTCGCGAGCTCGGTCTTGCCGACCCCGGCCGGCCCCTCGACCAGGACGGGCTTGCCAAGCTCCAGCGCGAGGTAGGCGACGAGCGCCGCGGACTCGTCCGCCAGGTACCCGGCGCCCTCGAGCGCCTGCTTGGCTTCGGCGACGGACTGCATCGGCGTCGATTCTAGGGAGAATGGCCGGAATGCCAGATCCGCTTCTTGCCGGGTTCGTCGCCGGCGCCTCGCAGACCGCGTCCGACCTGGTCCCGTTCATCGTCGTGATGGCGGCCGGGTTCCTGGTCGGCGCCTGGGGACAATCCGCGCGCTATCCGATCGCGGTGATCGCCGGGCTCCTGCTGATCATGCTCGCGATCGGCGGCTTCATGATCGAGAATGGCTCCGGCCCCGACCAGGCGCCATGAGCCGCCTCGACAGCGTCGATTTGAGCAAGTCCCTCCCACGCAAGGAGGAGGAGCGCCAGCTCGAGAACGCGTGGGCGCGGCTCGCGCAGCTGCGCCTGACGCTCGGCGGCCAGATCGGCGCGCGCGAACTGGGCCCGCCGGTCTGCATCCTGTTCGAGGGCTGGGACGCCTCCGGCAAGGGCGGCACGATCAAGCGGCTCGTCGCCCAGATCGACCCGCGCCACGTGCGCGTCGTCCAGTACGCGGCCCCGACCTTCGACGAGAAGCGCCACCACTTCCTCTGGCGGTTTTGGCCGAACCTCCCCGGCTGGGGAGGGATGGCGATCTTGGATCGCTCGTGGTATGGCCGGGTCCTGGTCGAGCGGGTCGAGGGCTTCGCCGAGCGCGAGCAGTGGCTGCGCGCCTACGACGAGATCAACTCGTTCGAGGGCAGCCTGGTCGCCGAGGGCATGATCTTGGTCAAGCTCTGGATGCACATCTCCGACGAGGAGCAGCTGAAACGCTTCAAGCGGCGCGAGAAGGACCCGCTCAAGTCCTGGAAGCTGACCGACGAGGACTGGCGAAACCGCGAGAAGCGGCCCGCCTACGTGGAGGCCGTCGAGGACATGCTGGCCCGCACCGACCAGCCCAACGCACCGTGGGACGTGGTCCCGGCCGAGTCCAAGCGCTACGCCCGCGTCTCCGTGATCGAGACCGTGATCAAGCGGATCGAGGAGGGCATGCGGCGCTTCGGCGTCGAGGTCCCGAAGCCGCTCGACGGTTAAGGTCCGGAGGCTGATGTAGTCTCGCCTCGTCCCAGATCCTCGGGGATGGGTAGGCCTCGAGGGCGCTAAGCGATGCCCGATCGCGACCCCAAAGAGGAGACCAGCGCAGCAAAGGCCTCGGCCGGTGCGAAGCCGAGGCTGCGCGCGGTCGAGCCGCAGGTGACGAGCGCCGCCGCCGAGGCCCGGCAGCTGGCCGAGGACGTGACCGCCGCAGCCGAGCAGGCGCGCGCCGACAGCGTCGCCGATCTGGCGGCCGACATCCGGCGCCTGCGGGCGGAGCTGACGGAGGCCCGTGAGCGCGCCGACGAGGCCGAGGTCCGCAGGCGCGACGCGGAGGAGAAGCTGGGCAAGGCCGATCTCAACATCGACGCTTCCGAGGCTCGAGCCCGCGAGACCGAGGAGCGGGCCATGCTCGCCGAGCAGCGCGCGATCGAGGCCGAGGCCAAGGCGGAGCGAATCGAAGCCGACATCGAGAAGCTGATCGCCCAGGGGATGCGCGACGCCGACGAGCGCATCGTCGCGGCCGAGGCTGGAATCGCCCAGCGGGTCGAGGAGGCCCGTCGCCAGGCCGAGGCCGACGTCGACAAGACGATCGCCGAGGCACGTGACGAGTTCCGCAAGCGGGCGGAGGAGAAACTTCGGGCTGCCGCTGCCCGGTTGAAGGAGCAGGCGGAGGGACGCGCCCGCGACCTGGCGCAGCGCGCTGCGGAGGCGGTCCGCGGACAGGCCCTGGAGGCGGCGGAGGCCAAGGTCGTCGAGGCCGGTCGGAGGGCCCAGCAGGAGATCAAGGCGGCTCGTGACGGCGCCCGCGAAGCGGCGACCAAGGCGGAGCGCGACGCCCAGCTCGCGACCGAGCAGGCCGAGGCACGGGTCGCCGCCGAGCTGGAGAAGCGGACCTGGGCGGAGGCCGAGCTCGCGAAGGTCGAACGGCGCCTCGACGGCCTCGTCGAACGACTCGCCCGCGAGGCGGAGGCTCGCGCCCGCGAGGAGTCCGCCGCCCGGCTCGAGCACGAGGTTTCAGAGCTTGAGAAGCGAGCCGCCGAGGAATCGCAGCGCGCGCAGGAGATCGCCGAGCACCGGATCGAGGCCGAGCTCGAATCGCGCCTCTCCGAGGAGCAGGACAAGGTTCGCAAGGAGGCCGAGGAGAAGGCTCAGGCCGAGGCCGAGTCTCGCTTCGAGGCCCTCGCCGGACGACTGCGCCGGGAGATCCAGACCCAGGCGCGCGATGCGGTCAACGAGGCCCGGCGCGACGCCGAGCAGCGCTCGGCCGAAGCGGTCGAGCGCCTGCGCGCCGAGGCCGACGACCGCGCGCGCGCAGCCGCCGATGCCGCCCGCCGCCAGGCGCTCGGGCAAGACTGAACGACGGACGCCCCCGGAACCCGAAGGCCACGAGGGCACCCGCCGCGTACGTGTTTGCCTAGGCCGTGACTTCGGCGTCGGCGTGGGCCTGGAGGACGGGGTCGCCCTCCTCGCCCGTTCGAATCCGGATCGCCTCCTCGACAGGGATCACGAAGATCTTCCCGTCGCCGACGTCACCGGTCCGCGCGTGCTTGAGGATCGTCTCGACGACGAGGGACTTGTCCTTGTCCTCGACGACCACCTCGATCTTGAGCTTCGGGCGGACGTTCACCGTCAGGGTCGAGCCACGGTAGTGCTCGACGATTCCCTTCTGGCGACCCGATCCCTTGACCTCGCCGATCGAGAGTGAGGGGAACCCCTTCTCGAGCAGCTCGGCACGGATCGGCTCGAACGCCTCGTGTCGGATGAATGCTTCGATCTTCTTCATACGGTCACACCCTCTCCGGGCTTGGTGGGCTCGGGCGTCCTTACGGCGGCCACCACGGGTGTACCAGCGACGTGTGGCTGATAGCCGTCCGCCGGGTACTCCTCCTGCGGGATGAATGCCTCAGGGTAGCCGTACATTCCGTGCGAGGAGATGTCGAGACCCGCGAACTCCTCCGCCTCGTCGACGCGGAGACCGATCGTCCGCTTGATGATCCAGAAGGTGATCATCGACAGCCCGAACACGACCACGAACGTGGCCGCCACGCCGATTGCCTGAACGCCGAACTGACCGAGCGTCGAGCTGAACTCCGCGTCGCCGAAGATCCCGTACCAAAGGCCCGGGGCGGCGGTATCGCCGACCAGGCGCTCAGTGCCGAAGATCCCTACGGCGAGCGTTCCCCAGATGCCGGCCAGCCCGTGCGCCGAGAGCGCACCGACCGGGTCGTCGAGGTGCTTCTCGATCGCGATCACCGCGTAGACGACCAGCACACCGGCGATCAGGCCGATGATCGGCGCCGCCCACTGCTCGACGTAGCCGCACCCGGCGGTGATTCCGACCAGAGCCGCTATTGCGCCGTTGCCGGCCATGCCGACGTCGAGTGAGCCCGTCTTCATGTAGACGACGAGCAATGCCCCGATCACACCGGCCGCAGCGGCGAGCTGTGTGTTCAGCGCCACTTCCGCGAACGCCACGTCAGTGGTCGCCAGAGTCGATCCGGCGTTGAACCCGAACCAGCCGACCCAGAGCAGCATCACGCCCAGTCCGACGAGCGGCATCGAGTGACCCGGGATCGCCCGCGGCTTCCCGTCGGGGCCGTACTTGCCGCGCCGGGGTCCGAGCAGCAGCAAAGCCGCCAGGGCCGCGGTCGCTCCGGTGAGGTGGACGACAGAGGAGCCCGCGAAGTCGAGCACGTCCTTGCCGCCGATGCCATCCAGCAGCCCGTCGCCCGACCACACGGCGTGCGCGATCAGCGGGTAGATCAGGGCGCCGAACACGAACGCGTAGATCGCGTAGGCACCGAACTTGATCCGCTCCAGCGTCGTGCCCCACACGATCGCCAACGAGACGGCGGCGAACGCAAGCCCGAACAACATGAACCCGAGATCGACGTTGCCGACGGCGAACGCTTCCGCGCCGGAGCCGATCTCCTGGCCGGTGTGGAAGAAGAACCCGTCGGTTCCGAACAGGTCGTTACCGGGGCCGTTGATGCCCTGCCCGAACATGTACCAGGCGATCGAGATGACGCCCAGGTTGAGCAAGATCTTGGCGACGCCGGTGCCGACGTTCTTCTGCCTCGAGAAGCCGATCTCCAAGAACATGAAGCCGGCCTGCATCAGCAGCACGAGGACCGTCGCGACCATGACCCAGGTCATGTCGAGCTCGGTCTTGAGCGCTTCGAGACTGAGATCTTGCGCGAACGCCGCCCCGGGAAACATCAAAAACGCCCCCAGCGCCAACAGGGCGCCGAGGCTGAGCCTCTTTTTCATCTAGCGATTCCTCCTTGACGCCGGCAGGCCGGCGATCGCGAGTATTGGTTAGCCGCGAGGCAAGGTAGGCGCCAACGGGTTTACCGTCTTTATCCGCGCGTCGAAAGTTCTGTGGCTGCGCTTGTACCGGCCGCAGAGAGCCCGTCGGAAGTGGCTTGGACAAGCGGCTTGGACCCGTTGAAGACGATCTCGGTGCCCTCACGTGCGAGTTCGATCGTGTCGCCTGCGTGGCCAAGCTCGCCCCAGCGCGCTCGCGCCCGCTCCTCGATCGCGTCGAGTATCGCGTCGGTGTGCAGCGGGTCGTGGTGGAAGAGCAGGGCTCGGCGGGCGCCGACACGGTTGGCGAACGTGAGGGTGTCCTCGAGCGCCGAGTGGCCCCAGCCGACGTGGGCCGGGTACTCCTCGTCGGTGTACTGGCAGTCGTGGATCAGGAGGTCGGCATCGCAGGCGAGGTCGTAGCCGGAGATCCACTCGTTCTCGACCTGGGCGAGCGGGGCGCCCAGCGCGGGCTCGTGATCGGGGATGTAGCAGAGGGTCGTGTCACCGTCGCTGATCCGGTAGCCAAGCGTGGGGCCGCGGTGGGTCACGGCCTCGGCTCGGATCAGGACGTCACCGATCTTCCATTCCGTCGCCGGCGCGTCGCGGAAAGCGACCGAACAGGGCAGCTCCCGCACCTCGACCGGTGAGAGCGGCGCCGAGATGTAGCGGGCGATCCGGTCCTCCAGCGACGCCTCCGGTGAGGAGGGGCCCCAGATCGTGATCTCCGCGTCGGAGCGAAAGCACGGCGGGAAGAACATCAGGCCCTGGATGTGATCGAGGTGGAGATGGGTGAGCAGGATCCCGACCTTCGGCGCGTCGGCCAGATCCAGCCCCAGCGTCCGGATCCCCGTGCCCGCGTCGAGGATCAGCTGGCTGCCGTCGCGGAACGTGATCTGCACGCACGAGGTGTTGCCTCCGTAGCGGTTCATCTCCGGTCCCGGTGCCGGCACCGATCCTCGAGCCCCCCAGACCTTGATCTTCACGAAAGACACGCCCTTGCCGGGGGGGCCAACGTGGTTTCTCGACGTGCGTGGCTCATTGAGATCCGTTACCCGTTTGCGGCCAAAACATGATCATCGCGCCCGAGGAGCCCTCGGGGCTGGCGACGATCGGGAACGCTGCCGCTTCGATCGGCTGCTCGGAGTTCGTTTGGGTCCGGATCTTGAAGTTGCCGTGGGCCGGACGCCCGTCGCGGATCGCCTTCGTCAGGCTCACCTCGTCGAACTGCAGCGGGGCGCCCTCGCTGGAGAGCGGGCCGAACGCGGCGGTCCACTCGGCGGCTGACATCTGGCCGGCCTCCTCGAACGAGCGGCCGAGCACGGCAGCGGCGGCCTCGTTGTAGAACACCATCGTTCCCTGCCCATCCACGAGGAACGAGGGCGTCGAGATGCTCGTCAGCAAGTTGCGGGCGAGGATCAGCTCGAGTGGCTTCTGGGCGCTGTCCATGATCAGGAGGTTTGAGCCTCGTCGGGCATTCTTTCACCCTTGCGGCAATTGGCACGCGCTCGGGCCACTCCGCGTACCCTGCTGCATGATGCCGTTCGCAGGATTGGTCCTCCTAGCACTGCTGGCGATCGCCGCTCCCGCGGGAGCCCAGACCGCCGGGCAGACTCCGCCGGAGATCCTCGGTAGCCCGATCGCGGGCGGGGTCGAGGAGTTCACCGGAGCTCCGGCCGCCGCCGATCCGCACCGTCGGCTGCGCGTTCCCCGGCACCCGTTCATGGCTCGGAACCCCGGGTCGAACATCCACAACGACGCCTACCAGACCGACGTCTACAACCGGCGTGGGCCGCTCGGCGACGACATCTCGGCGCACTCGGCCCTGTTCGTGCGCGAGTGCGCCTCGGTTACCTTCGACTCGCGCGGGCGGATCGTGACCGTGTGCGTGGGCCTTGACTATCCCGTGCTGGCGGTCCTCGACCCGATCACGTTCAGGCCGTACTCCGCGATGCAGTTGCCGCCGCGCCAGACGGGCACCGGGAACCCGTTCTCGAACTTCGCCGGGGGCGGCTACTTCTACCTCGACCACCGCGACCGCGCGGTGGTCCCGACTTCCGATCGCCTAATCCGGGTGGTCCGCGCCGGCGCCGATGGAAGCCTGACTCAGGTCGGGAGCTTCGACCTGACCGGCGCGGTCGCCAGCGGCGACGCGATCATCGCCGTGATGCCGGACTGGCGGGGGCGGATCTGGTTCGCCTCCACAGGGGGCGTCGTCGGCTTCGTCAAGCGCTCGGGCGCGGTCCGCGCGAAGGCGACGGGCGAGCGGATCGGGAACTCGTTCGCGGTCGACGAGCGCGGGGGCGTGTACATCGTCACCGATGCCGCCCTCTACCGGTTCCAGGCAGGGCGGCGCGGCGTCCGGACGGTCTGGCGCGCGCCGTACCCCAACATCGGCGCCATCAAGCCGGGCCAGACGCAGGCCGGTTCCGGGACCACGCCGACGCTGATGGGGCGGCGGCTCGTCGCGATTACCGACAACGCCGACCCGATGGCGATCCGCGTCTATCAGCGCACCAAGCGCGTGCGCGGCCGGCGCCTGGTGTGCCGGCGTCCGGTGTTCGAGACGGGGGCCAGCTCGACCGACCAGTCGCTGATCGGGACCCGGCGATCCCTGGTGGTCGAAAACAACTTCGGCTACACCGGGATCGCGGCGACGCTGAACGGGGCGACGACGACGCCCGGCCTCGAGCGCGTGGACCTCGATCGGGACGGGCGCGGTTGCCGCACGGTCTGGCACAGCGAGGAGCGGGCGCCGTCGGTGGTGCCGAAGCTCTCGCTCGGCGCCGGCATCGTCTACACGTACACGAAGCCGCCGCGCGACGACATCGCCGACGCCTGGTACCTGACGGCGATCGACTTCGACACCGGCGAGACGCGCTGGCGGGCGCTTGCGGGCACCGGCTTCGGCTTCAACAACAACTTCGCGCCGGTCTCGATCGGGCCGGACCGCAGCGCCTACGTCGGCGTGCTGGGCGGGATTGCGCGCCTCGTCGATGGACCCTGACCCAGGCGCGGCCTGCCGGATCCGTACGCACGTTCAAGGAAACCGGCTCGACTACCGAAACCAGGTAGTGAGGTGCTCTCCCGAGGCGTGGACAAATCAGCTGATCTTGTCGCGGCCCGAAGCCGGATCGCGGAGCTCGAGACTGAGATCGCACGGCTATCGGCGCGCGATCCACTGGTCAGCAGCCTGCTGACGCTGCCCGCGTTTCGCGCTCAGGTCGAGCTTGACGTCCAACGGGCCCATCGCTACGGCCGCCCGCTGGCCATCGCGGTGCTGGACATCGACAGCTTCCGGCGTCTCAACATGGCCCGGGGGTACGGGATCGGCGACCTGGTCCTGGCCGCCGTGGGGCAGCTGCTGGCGGCCAGCACTCGAGCGCACGACCTTGCCTGCCGGGCCGGGGGAGACGAGTTCTTCCTGCTCCTGCCGGAGACGCACGTCGACGAGGCCCGCGCGGTGCTGGACCGCATCCTGGTCGAGCTCGAGGATCTGGAGGCTGCGGACCTGCGCGGGGTGTCGGTCTCGGCCGGCATCGCGGCCCTGCAGAAGGGTGACGGCGTCGACGCGCTGATGGGCCAGGCCCAGAACGCCCTGGCAATCGCCCGAGGCGAAGGCGGCGGGCGGGTGACGGTGAGCGACCCGGCGACCGACGCTCAGGCCGGTGCCGGGGGCGCGGTCGGCGCCAGCGGCGACGTCGTCGCCGCGCTCGCCCAGGCGCTTGAGGAGCGGGACAGCTACACGGGCGAGCATTCGGAGTCGGTGGTCGACCTGACCGCCCGGGTGGCCGAGGAACTGGCCCTTGACGCCGACGAGTTCAAGACGATTCGCAGTGCCGCGCTGCTCCACGACATCGGCAAGGTGGGCGTCCCCGACGAGATCCTGCACAAGCCCGGCTCGCTGGACGAGCGCGAGTGGGAAATCATGCGCCAGCACCCGGCGATCGGCGAGCGGATCCTCAGGGCGATCCCGGGCATGGGCGCGGTGGCGCGGATCGTCCGCCACGAGCACGAGCGCTGGGACGGCGCCGGTTACCCGGACCAGCTGGCGGGAGAGTCGATTCCGATCGGCGCGCGCATCATCCTCGCCTGCGACGCGTATCACGCGATGACCTCGGATCGCCCCTACCGCAAGGCGATGTCGCACCACGAAGCGATGTCCGAGCTAACGACCAACGCCGGGTCGCAATTCGACCCGAAGGTGGTCGAGGCCCTGGTCGGGTACCTCTACGGTCGCCGCCAGTCCGGACTGGCGGCGGTCTGAACCGCTGGTCAGCGGTGAGGCCGCCACAAGGGCGGCCCGCCGTTACTCCATCTTGCCGATCTTGAAGATCTTCGTGCCGCAATCCGGGCACGTGCCCTGGATCGCCGGTCGCCCGTTCTTCATGGTGATCTGCGTGGGGTCCTTGATTTCGACCTTCTTGCGCTCTTTGACGCAGTAGCCCTCAGGCATCAGGTCTCTCCTTTCGGGAGATGTCGGTGGCCGCGAGGCGCGTGGGTAGCGACTGGCCGCGAATCCTTGCCCCTCACGATTGAGCGACGGTAACACCGTGCGTCGGACGCGTTGCGTGCGTATTTGTGCGATTCAGCACTAATCCGTCTCGAGGCGGTCCGTGCGATATTGCTGCGCTCGATGGCCGACAGGTGCCGGAGAGTCGCCGATTCCGAGGCGTTCCAGGGGTTCATCCTCGGCGTGATCGTGCTCAACGCGATCACGCTCGGGATTCAGACCTACGAGATCTCGAACGACCTCGAGTCCGTGCTGACGACGCTCGACAACGTCTTCCTGGGCATCTTCGTGGTCGAGCTCGCGGTCCGGATCACCGCGTTCGGCTCGCGCCCGCAGGACTTCTTCCGCGACGGCTGGAACATCTTCGACTTCAGCGTGATCGCCGCTGCGTTCCTGCCCGGCGTTCGCGAGAACATCACCCTGCTGCGGGTCGTGCGGTTGCTCCGGGTCGTGCGCCTGGTCACCGTGCTGCCCGACCTCCGGATCCTGCTCCGCGCGATGGCGCGCTCGATCCCGCCGATCCTGAGCCTGGCGCTGCTGACTCTGATGCTGATGTACGTGTACGGGATGGTCGGCTGGATCCTGTTCGGCGACGAGGACCCGGAAAACTGGGGCAACATCGGCCAGGCGATGCTCTCGACGTTCACGATGCTTACCCTCGAGAACTGGCCGCAGCTGCTCGAATCCGGCACCGCGATCCACCCACAGTCGTGGATCTTCTTCGTCTCCTACGTCCTGCTCGCGTCGTTCCTGGTGATCAACATCCTGATCGCGATCATCATCAACTCGATGGAAGAGGTGCACGTCGCCGAGCGCGAGGAGGAGCGGACCGAGCGCCTCGAGCATCTCGACGCCGCCGAGGGCGGCGTCGCGACGGTCGCGGAGCGCCTCGCCGGTCTTCGCGATGCGATCGACGAGCTCGAGCTGGACCTCGTGCGTGGTGGCGCGACCCCAGCCAAGCCCAGGGCCAAACGACCGACCAAGGGCGGCCGGATGCGGGCCTAGTTCCCGCCGCCGTTGTTTCCGGAAGCCTCGAGCCCGGAAACGTCATTGCGGAGGTCCTCGATGTCGTCCTGGAGTACCGAGATCTCCTGATCCGTTGCGGTTTGATCCGAGCGCAGGGTCTGGAACTGGGACTCGAGCTGGCTGACGCGGTCGCCAAGTGCGGCGACATCGTCCTGGGCGGCCTCCGACGCCGATTTCTCGACTCCGGCGACCTCGTCGCGGAGCTTGTCGAGGTCGGCCTTGGTGGCGCTGTCCTCCTTGACTCCGAGGACGAGGACGATTCCGACGATCCCGGCGGCCAGCGCCAGGACCGTCCCCGCTGCCAGGGCGTAGAACCGGGTCCCGAGCTTGCGGTCGAGCTGCGCGACCCAGGCGCGCAGGCCGTCGAGCGTCGTCGCCTCCGGGGTTGGCGGCGTCGCCGGCGTCTCGTCAGGCTTTTGCTGCCCGGCCTCCATCAGGTCGGCCTCGGCTCGGCGACCACGCCGTTGGCGGGCTCGAGAGGGTTCTCGGTAGCGACCCAGGCGTTGATGCCGCCGTCGAGGTTATGGGCGTCGTAGCCGGCCTGGTCGAAGGCCTCGGCGGCCATCCCCGACCGGTTGCCGCTGCGGCAGTAGAACACCACCGGCCTGTCCTTGGGGATCGAATCCGCGCTCGTCGGCAGGTCGTTCAGCTCGACCTGGCGGGCGCCCGGGATATGCCCGGCCTCGTACTCGTAGTCGCGGCGCACGTCGATCAGTTCGACGTCGCCCGCCGCAATCATCTCGGCCAGGTGCGCGACGTCGACCTCGAGCCCGGTCTCGGGCACGGCGTTCTCGGTTTCCTCGGCCATCGGGCGGCAACTCTAGTCGGGGTAATGCGCGAACGGTGTTTGCTCGGGTCGGCTAACGTCCGCGCCGCTCTTCCCGCCTCACCAAGGAGATGACGCATGCCTGAAGCCGTGATCGTCGACGCCGTCCGCAGCCCGATCGGGCGCGCGTTCAAGGGCTCGCTCGCCCAGCTGCGCCCTGAGGAGACGGCCGCCTACGTGGTTGACCAGCTGCTCGAGCGCAATCCGGACGTCGACCCGAAGCTGATCGAGGACGTCTACTGCGGCTGCGGCATGCCGCAGGGCCTCCAGGCGTTCAACGTCGCGCGGATCATCGTCCTGCTCTCCGAGAAGCTGACGCAGGAGACGACCGGGACGACGATCTCGCGCTACTGCGCCTCGTCGCTCGACGCGATCCGCCACGCCGCGAACGCGATCAAGGCGGGCGAGGGCGACGCCTACGTCGCCGCCGGGGTCGAGTTCGTCTCGCGCTTCAACGAACGCACCGAGCCTGCCGGCGCCGACGACCGCAACCCGAACCTGATTGGCGAGAACGGCCAGCCCAACGTCTACATCGACATGGGCCTGACGGCGGTCAACGTCGCCAAGCACTACGAGGTCAGCCGCGCCGACATGGATAAGTACGCGCAGCGCTCGCAGGAGCTGGCCGTCGCCTCGCAGGAGGACGGCTTCTTCGACCGCGAGATCGTCCCCCTGAAGGGCGCCGACGGGGCCGAGATTGCCAAGGACGACGGCCCGCGCGCTTCATCGACGCTCGAGAAGCTCTCCGAGCTGCCCGAGGCGTTCGATGGCGGCGGCGGGGTCACCGCCGGCAACTCGTGCCCGCTGAACGACGGCGCGGCGGCTGTGCTCGTCATGTCCGACACCAAGGCGAAGGAGCTCGGCCTGACTCCGCGCGCGCGGCTCGTGTCCGCCGCGACCTGGGGCAACGAGCCCGAGTACATGGGCGTGGCCCCGATCGGCGCGATCAAGAAGGTCCTCGAGCGGACTGGGATGACGATCTCGGACGTCGGCGTGGTCGAGCTGAACGAGGCGTTCGCCGCGCAGGTGATCCCGATCATGGACCAGTGCGACATCCCGCTCGAGAAGATGAACACGCACGGCGGCGCGATCGCGCTCGGTCACCCGTTCGGGATGACGGGCGCCCGGATCATGACCACGCTCCTCAACGTGATCGAGACCGACGACCACGAGGTCGGCCTCGAGACGATGTGCGTCGCCGGCGGCCAGGGCGAGGCGATGATCGTCGAGCGGCTGGGCTAGGCAGCGTCGGCGGCGATCCGAGCGGCTCCGAACGCCGCGTAGGTGCCCGTCAGGGCGGTCAGCGCGACCGCTGTGTTCCCCGGAAGGTCGGCCCGCCGGACGTGACCGAACCCACCGATCGTGTCGCTGGTGTCGCAGATGAACGCCAGCCGCTGCCAGAGCCGGCGCGCGTCGCCCTCGCTCAGCAGGTAGCCCGAGCCGAGCGCGATCGCGCGGATGCCGAAGATCCGAGCCATGTAGGTCAGCTCCGGCGTGATCGCGCCTTCCATGCCGAAACTGCGTGCGGCGGCACCGGGGCTCGCCAGTGAGAGAGCGCCGAGCACGATCCGGCCGACCGCCATCGACTTCAGCGCTGCTCCGAGCATCCCCTACGCCCAAACCGCCGCCAGCAGCAGCGCGCCGCCCGCGATCTCGACCGCGAAGTAGAACCAGACCGGGAACAGTCCCTCGGGCCGCTCGCCGGCGGCGCTCACCAGTCGACCGCCGGCCATGCCGAACAGGGCGAACGCCATTGCGATGACGATGCCTTCCGCGGTGGCCGGGTCGCCGAGGGCGGCGACTGCCAGCAACGCCGCCGCCGCCAGGCCGAAGCCGCCGTACACCGCGCGCATCTCGTTGCGGCCGGCGGCCGTTTCGACCGCCACTCCAAACTGGGCCAGGATCGCCTCGGGCCGCAGCAGCGCGATGACGCCCATTCCGGCGAACATCGCAGCCACCAGCAGGATCGCCGCGTCGCCCACGACTACGCGCCTACCGCAGCCGGCTCGCGGACGAAGCCGGCGATCAGCTCGGCGACGCGCGCGGGCTGGTCCTCCATGGAGAACGTACGCGCGTCGTCGATCCACTCGAGGCGCGCGCCGGGGATGTCGGCTGCGAGCCGCTCGCCGTCCTTGAAGAACTTGTCGTCGCGAGACCAGGCGATCAGCACCGGACGGTCGACGGAGCGAAGCTTTTCGATCGCGTCCATGGTGTAACTGCCGTCGACGCTGCGGATGAAGCGGGCGAAGTCGGCGCCGGCCTCGCGGCTCGTCAGCGGCGGCAGGACGTACGAGTCGCCCGCCCGCTCGTCGAGCTTCGAGTGCATGAGCCAGCCGAACGCCAGCGGCGTTCCCCGCATCGCCCTGATCCGCAGGGGTGCGAACAGCGCGCGCGAGAGCGCCGGGTAGCGCGTCGGCCAGAGCAGCACGTCGAAGAAGCGGGGCGGGAAGTTGTCGTAGGCGTCGCAGGACGTGAGCACGAGGCGGCTCACCAGGTCCGGGTGACGCGCGACCGCGATCTGCGAGAGGCCGCCGCCGGAATCGTTGCCGACGAGCGTCGGCGGTTCGATGCCGAGCGCACCGATCGCCTCCGCGATCAGGTCGGCGAGACCGGTGGGGGAGAGGTCCGCGTTTGGCATCGGCAGCTCGTGCGAGCCGAGCGGCAGGTCGAGCGTGATGCAGCGAAAGTCGGGCGCCAGGAGCGACACGACCTTGCGCCAGAGGTTCGCGTTGACCAGGGCGCCGTGGACGAACACGATCGGCTCGCCGCTGCCGCTGGAAAAGGCGCGCATCCGTCCACCGCTCGTCTCGACCTCGGTGGCCTCGCCCAGCGCCGGGTCACGCCAGTACCGGTTGTCGTTGCTCATCCGCGCCTCCTGTGGTCGTTGCTTGCCGTCCGGTCGCACGATAACATACAGACAGCATGTATGTACGGAGAAGCAGGGCGTGAGCCGCCAGGCCACGCGCTCGGAGGCGACGCGGGCGAGGCTGATCGCCGCGGGCCGCGCGCTGTTCGCGAAGCGCGGCTACGCCGACGTCGGGACCGAGCAGATCGTCCGGCGCGCGCAGGTCACGCGCGGCGCGCTGTATCACCACTTCGACGACAAGCGCGACCTGTTTCGCGCCGTGCACGAGGCCCTGGAGGCCGAGGGCGTCGAGCGGATCGCCGAGGCGCTCGCGGGGGCGGCCACCGATGACCCGGTCGAGGCTATGAAGGTCGCCGTGCGGGCGTTCCTTGACGGCGTCCTCGACCCGGGGCGCGCGCGGATCACCTTGATCGACGCTCCGTCCGTGCTGGGCTGGGCCGAGTGGCGCGAGATCGACGCGCGCTATGGCCTGGGCCTGGCCTCGGCGGCGCTCGAGGCGGCGATGGACGCCGGGCGCATCGAGCGCCGGCCGGTGGGGCCGCTTGCAGGGATGCTGGTCGCAGCGCTGGGCGAGGCGGGGATCATGGTCGCGACTGCCGACGATCCCGGCGCGGCGCGGATCGACGTAGAGGCCGCGCTCGAAGCGCTGATCGACGGCCTTAGCCGCGATTAGCCTGAGCTGCCATGGACCTGGCAGAGCACGTCGCTACGTGGACAACGTCTGGAACCTGGTCCAGACGGCGTTCCGGCCCGCGACGGCACTCGCCGGCCACCTGGTCACGGCCGGCGGCGTCAATGCCCACCGCCGCGGGAATGAGCTGGCGCGCCTGCGGTAGGGAATACGCTGGGGACCGATGACCAGCGCCGACAAGCGGAGGGCGACGATCGCCAAGATCCGCGAGCATTACGAGAAGCTCGGCATCACGCTCGACGAGCTCTCGGACCGCCAGATCGAGCTCGGGGTCCGCCAGCTCGCCCACGCCGCCCGCGAGGCCGGCATGACCGGCGAGGAGGCGACCGAGGCGATGCGCAAAGCGGTCGAATCGGCGCAGGCGAACGACGACTCGGGGGCGGACGCCGGGACCCCATGATGTGCGAGAGGCGCCGCCTCGAGCGGCGCCTCTGAATCGCACTCGAGTGTTTTCGCGGCGGGGCTACGCCTGCGCCAGCTCGGGCAGGGCGCCGATCTGCTGGAGGAGGCTCATGGTGTCCACGAGCTCCCACTCTTCCTCGATCTTGCCGTCGCGGCAGCGGCTCATGGTGAGCCCGGTGAACTCGACGTCGCCGCCGGTGGGCGGCGTGCCCATCAGTTCCCCCTCGTGCCGGCCCCGGAGCGTGAACCGGGTCGCGACGTAGTCGCCCTCCGTGAACTGCTGGTCGATCGTGACCGTGAGGCCGGCGAGCGCCTCCCGGTAACCCTGGACCATCTCCGCGACGCCCTCTGGGCCGCGAGCCTCTTCCGGGTGTACGACGTAGTCCGAGCTCACGATTCCTCCGAGCGCGTCGAAGTTGCCTTTTGAGGCCTCCTCAAAGCAGTCCCTGACGGCCTTCTTGTTCTGGTCGCTGTCACTCATCCGACTCTCCTTTGATCTGCGTGTCCGGATCGCGGTTGGCGACCCGCACCAACGATCCCCCTCGCGGGCCGGGCGGGCATCGGCAGGACTACCTATTTCGCTACGGGTCTTGGCCTGCGCTCTGACGGACCCCGTATGCGGCAGCCTCGGCGCGGCTGCGCAGGTCGAGCTTTGAGAGGATGCTGGCCACGTGGTGCTCCGCGGTGCGCACGCTGATGAAGAGCCGTTCCGCGATCTCGGCGTTGGACAGGCCTTCGACGAGCAGCGCGAGCACTTCGGTCTCGCGTTTGGTCAGGTCCCCGGCGCCTTTCGACCACGCCCGCCCAGGAGCGCCCAGCGTTCGCAGCAGCTCCGCCGCGGCGTCGCAATGGTGTGCGGCGCCGAGGCGCTCGAATCCCTCGAGCGCGAGACGCGCCTCGCGCACGGCAGCAGCGGGCTTGCCGGGTGCGAGCGCACGCGCCAGCTCGAGCCGGGAGAGGTCCGCGTCGAACGGCAGCTCGAGCCCGGCGAACCGCTCGACCGCGCTCTTCAGGTGGCCAATCGCGTCGCCGTGGCCGCGAGCGAGCGCCACCCGGCCAGCCGCCAGTTCAGCCAGCGCCTCGAGGCCGGGGCTCTCGCAGGCGGCCGCGAGCGCCGCGACACGCTCGAGCGTGGACCGAGCACCGGCCTCATCGCCGCGCGCGAGCTGAACCGCGACGAGGAGATCGAGGACCGAGCCGAAGGCCGGGTCGTCGTCGGCAGCCGCTTCCAGACACAGGCGCGCGAGCTCCTCCGCCAGCGGAAAGTCGCGGCGGCCGAGCGCGATCGCGGCCGCCGCCTCGCGAGCCAGCGGGTGCCATTCCAGGTTCTCCATGACTCGCTCCGCCTCCTCGAACCGGCCCTGGCGGACGCGGAGGTGCGCCAGCCGGATTAGCGGGAAGGCGCCGTCGGCGCGGTAGCCACGTTCGAATGTCTTGATCGCCGCCAGGAGCTCTGCCTCCGCCTCGTCCCAGCGCCCCAGCGCGATGAGGATCCCGCCGTAGTGGGTCCGGCACGTGGGGCGCACGAAGTCCGTCCAGATGACGTGGCGGTCGATCACCGCGATCCAGTCCTCTGCGCGGCGGACGTCGGTGGCGCGCTCGCATGCGCTCAGGAGCCGGCAGTAGATCTCGCCGATCGCTTTGTAATCGGCGATCTCGCCGCTGACGATGGCGGCCATCGCCTCGTCGAGCAGCTTCATACCCGCCTCGATCCGCCCCAGAGCGACGTGGGACTCGCCGAGGAGGGCATTCGCCTCGAACTCGAGGACGGTGTCCCCGAAGCGCCGGGCGATGGCCAGCGCGGAGGCCGCCACCTGCATCCGCTCCTCTGGGCTGCGCGAGAAGGGCGCGCGGTCAAGGATGAGCCAGCCGTGCGCGGCGCACTCCTCGACCCCCTCGAGCAGGCTCTCGGCTCGTGCCATCCAGCCGCTCGCGACAGCGTAGTTCCCGTGATAGGTCGCGTACATGAAGCCCAGCCAGCGCGCCATGGCCGAAGCCTCTTCGCGCTGATCGCGCTCCCGATAGGCGGCGAGGGCGGCCTCCTTGAGCTCGATGGCCCGGTCGTACTCGCCCTCGAGATTCGCGACCTCGCTCAGCCCCTCCAGGGCCTCGGCGACGCGGTCCTGCTCGCGGGCCGCCTCGAAGCCCGCACGGGCCCGCGGCAGGTCCGCTTGTGCAAGGGCCTCGCGGGCCTCGCACAGGAGCTGTTCAGTCGAACAGCTCGTACCCGTACTCGCCGCGCTTGTAGGCGAGCTTGGCGATCGCCTGCATGCGGTCATCATCGTTCGACTCGATCTGGCGGAAGTTGGAACGGACGCGCCGCGCGGCCCGCTCGCAGAACGTCTCCGCGATAAAGCGCTCCTGGCCCGAGGGCTCGAGGCCCTGGTCCTCGAAGATCGCCGTGGCTCGCGAGAGCACGGCGACCTGGGCGTAGATGTCCGAGATCGCGTCCGCCAGCCTTTTTTGGTGGAACTGCCGGTGCATGATCTCCTTGCGGTGCTCGCGCAGCAGCCCCTCGGTCAGCGAGCGCAGCTCCTTGACCTGCTCCGACACCGCATCGGCGTGCTTCGACAGCTCCGGGTGGGCCCTGGTGATCTTGTCGGGGCGGACCTCGGAACGGATCCTGCCCGCGACGTAGTCGGCCAATACTCCGATCGAGCGGATCGGGTCCGAGAGGCCGATGTCGCCGAGGCCTGACAGCTTCTCGCCCACCGGCTTGACCCCGGTCAGGGCGATGAACGCCCTCATCACGTCGTTGGCGCCCTCGAAGATCGGGAAGATCCGGATGTCACGCAGGATCTTCTCGAGCGGGTTGTCCTTCATGTAGGCCGCTCCGCCGTGGAGCTGGAAGGCGCGGTTCGCCGCATACCAGAGGAACTCCGTGCCCGAGACCTTGCAGATCGCCGACTCGAGCGAGTAGTCCTCGACGCCGGCGTCCACCAGGCCGCACGTCAGGTAGGCCATCGACTCGAGCCCGAACAGGTAGGAGACCAGCCAGCCGATCTTGTCTTGGACGAGCTCGAAGTCGGCCAGCGGCTGCCCGAACTGCTGCCGCTCGGCGACATGGTCGATCGCCATGTCGAGGACGGCCTTGGCACCGCCGACGGATCCCGTTCCCAGGCCGATGCGGCCGTTGTTCAGCACCGACATCGCGATCTTGAAGCCCTCGCCCGGCTCGCCGAGGACGTTCTCGGCCGGGACACGCACGTCGCTGAAATGGAGCCGGCGGAGGTCGTTGGCCCGGAGGCCCATCGTGTCGAAGCGCTCCCCGACCTCGAAGCCCTTCATCCCCTGCTCCAGGATCAGGGCGATGTGGCGGTCCTTGCCGTCCACCTCACAGCGGGCGAACGCCGTGAAGACCGAGCCCTTGGAGCCGTTGCCGATGTAGCGCTTGTCGCCATTGAGGACGTACGAGCCGTCGGGTTGGAGCACTGCCCGCGACTCGATGTTCCAGGCGTCAGAGCCGGCGCTCGGCTCGGTCAGGGCATAGCCGGCGAGCTTGCGGCCGCTCGCCAGGTCGGGCAGGAACCGCTCCTTCTGCTCGTCGGAGCCGAACATCGAGATGCCCTTGAACCCGATCGACTGGTGGACGCCGAGGATGATCGCCAGGGTCGCGTCGATCTGGGCGAAGGTCTCGAAGACGCGAGCGTAGCCCGTCTGCGAGAGGCCCTGGCCGCCGTACCTTTGGTCGACGTAGAGTCCGCAGAGCCCGGCCTCGCCGAGCGCCTTGATCGTCTTGTCGCCGATCCAACGCTCCTCCTCGGCCTTGCGGTGGTCGACGCCCCCCGCGATCTCGTGCGCTGAGGCGATCAGGGCCTTCACCTTTGCCTGCTCCTCGGCCTTCGGCTTCGGATAGGGAAAGACCATGTCCTCGTGGATCTCGCCCATGAAGAGCGACTTCGCGAACGAGGAAACCGAGCCCTCGGGCCGGTCCTGGATTTCGGCTTCGGAGGCGGCTTGCGCCTGGGGCTCTGAGGCGGCTTCCATGAGTCGCACCCTACAACCAGCCCTCAACCTCGTCCGCGATCAGGCGGGCGATCGCGAGGGACGCGGTTGCGGCGGGTGAGGGAGCGTTTCGCACGTGCACGCTGCGGCCAACGCGCGAGACCACGAAGTCGTCGACCAGGGACCCGTCGCGCGCAACCGCCTGCGCCCGCGTGCCCGTCGGTCCCGGCATGAAGTCATCGCGGCCGAGGGCCGGCAGGAACCGGCTGGCAGCGGCCACCAGCGCGCCTGGTTGGAGAGCGTGACGCAGCTCCGCGATGCCGGCGCGCCAATGGCGGCGGGCGAGCCGCCAGGTGCCGGGCCAGGCGAGCGCCCCGGCGATCAGCGCCGTGGGCCCCAGCAAGACCTCGCCGTCGTGGCGGCGGGTCAGATGCGCACCCAGGAACGGCAGGGCCGGGTCGGGCACCGGATAGATGCTCGCGTGAACGAGCGCCGCTCGTTCCGGGCGCAGGCGCAGGTAGGCGCCGCGAACGGGCACGATCCGTGGTTCCGCCGGGGCGCCTGCGGCGACCGCGAGGCGATCGGCCCAGCCGCCCGCGCAGCCGACCAGGGCAGACGCCTTGGTCGTGCCCAGCCGGTGCTCGACCCGCACGCCCGGCTGGTCGTGGTGGATGGCGCGGACTTCGCACTCGAGAGCCACGGTGCCGGCGCCGGCTTCGACGTCGCCTGCGAACGAGGCGGCGACGCGACCGAAGTCGACCGTGCCGGTTCCGGGTGAGTGCATAGCGGCTACGCCCACGACGTGCGGCTCGACCTCGGCGATCTCGCCGGCGGCGAGTCGGCGCAACCCGTCGACCCCGTTGGCGAGCCCCCGCCGCTCGAGCTCGTCCAGGCGGGGCAGCTCGTCGTCGGCGGTGGCGACGATCAGCTTGCCGCCGCGGCGGGTCTCGATCCCGTGCTGGTCGCAGTAGGCATAGAGCTCGCGCGCGCCCTCCACGCACAGCCGCGCCTTCAGCGATCGCGGTTCGTAGTAGATGCCGGCGTGCACGACGCCGCTGGTGTTGCCGGTCTGTTGCGCTGCGATTCGCGATTCCCGTTCGAGCACGGCCACCCGCAGGCCGTCGTGGCGCAGCGCGAGCTCCCGGGCGGTCGCGAGCCCGACGATGCCGGCGCCGACGACGACGACGTCGCACTCTGCGGGGGGATTGCTGCGTTCTACCTGCACCTTTCGGCCCGACCGTATGGCTAACGCGCGTCGCATGAGTTTCTACATCGGGACATGTCGCCGGGGCGCCACCAGCGCGATAGTGACGGCATGGACGTGCGGCGCCAGATCGTTGCGTTCGGCGGCGGCGGCTTCTCGATGGAGGCCGGCAATCCGCTGCTGGACGACTACGTGCTCTCGCTGACCGGCGTGAAACGCCCGCGGGTTTGCTTCCTCGCGACGGCCAGCGGCGACGCCGACGATTACGTCGTCCGCTTCTACCGCGAGTTCGCCGGTGGCCGAGCCGAGGCATCGCACCTGGGCCTGTTCCGGCGGCGGCGCGGAATCGCCGACGTGCGCAGGCACCTGCTGGAGCAGGACCTGATCTACGTCGGCGGCGGCAGCCTGGTCAGCTTGCTGGGGGTTTGGCGCGCGCACGGGATCGACGAGATCCTGCGCGAGGCCTGGGAGGCCGGGATCGTTCTCTGCGGCCTCAGCGCCGGCGCGCTGTGCTGGTTCTCCCACTCGCTGAGCGCGTACTACGGGAGCCCGGAGCTGGTTGACGGCCTCGCGCTGCTGCCGTGGAGCTTTACCGCCCACTACGACTCCGAGCCCGAGCGCCGCACCGAGTACCACCGCATGCTGGATCGCGGCGTGCCGTCGGGCTATGCCGCCGACGACGGCGCCGCCCTGCACTTCGTCGGCCGCGGCTTGCATCGCGTGGTCGGATCTCGGCCCGGGGTGGCGGGCTACGCCCTGCACCGCGGGCCGGCCGAGGTGGTCGAGGAACGCCTCGACGCGGACTACCTCGGCGACGTCGACTCGGGTGATCCCGACTCTGTGCGCCCGCGCCTGTCGCTCGCCCCGGCCGCCGCCTAGATGACGACCCCACGAATCGTCGCGCTCGGTGGCCACGAGTTCCGGGCAAGACCCGGGGAGCTGGCGGTCGTGCGCCATCTGCTGGGGCTGACGGGAGCCGAGCGCCCCCGTGTCTGCCTGCTGCCGACCGCGGGGGGCGATGCCCAGGACGGGATCACGAGCTTCCACGCTGCGCTTGAGCGATTCGACTGCGAGCCATCCCACCTCTCCCTGTTCCGGCTCGAGCGCGAGCGCACCGACCTGCGCCGCCACCTGCTCGAGCAGGACCTGATCTACGTCGCCGGCGGGTCGATGCTGAACCTGATCGCCATCTGGCGGGCGCACGGGATCGACCGCATCCTGGCCGAAGCCTGGCAACAGGGCATCGTGCTCGCCGGCCAGAGCGCGGGCGCGATGTGCTGGTTCGAGCTCGGGATCACCGCATCGTCGGGCAGGCCCCGTCCCGCGGGCGGCCTGGGCCTGCTGCCGGGCAGCCTGTCGGTCCACTACGGGCGGGACCCGCAGCGCCGCGAGGCCTATCTCGGCGAGATCGCCGGCGGGCTTCCGAACGGCTACGCGCTGGACGATGGCGCCGGCCTTTTGTTCGAGGGGACGCGGGCGGTCGAGGCATTCGCCGGCGCGCGCGGCGCCCGGGTCGTCCGGGTCGAGCGCGAGGGCCATCGCGTGCGCGAGCTGCCCCTGCGTCCGATCCCGCTGCACCAGGAGGTCCCGGCCGTGGATCCGGCGATCGCCGAGCGGCGCGCCCTCCGGCGCATGAAGGCGGCCGCCCGGTAGCGATCGCGATCCGTACGATCGGCCGGTGGCGTTGCCGCTCAAGCCCCCGCTCAAACCCCAGCTGGCGCTGTCGCGCAAGGCGCTGCCCGAGGGCCAGGGGTGGGCCTACGAACCGAAGTGGGACGGCTTCCGCGCTCTGGCCTTCGTCGATGGCGACGACGTGTACCTGCAGAGCCGCGGCGCCAAGCCGCTGCGCCGCTACTTCCCCGAGCTCGTCTTCCCCGCCGGGGAGTACGTGCTGGACGGCGAGTTGGTGATCCTCGGCTCCGACGGCGCCGAGGTCTTCGACGCCCTACAGAACCGACTGCACCCGGCCGAGTCGAGGGTGGCGATGCTCGCCGAGGAGACGCCGGCGGTGTTCCGGGCGTTCGACCTGCTGGCGATCGGCAAGGAGAAAGCCCTCGATGCGCCGCTGCGTGAGCGGCGCTCCGCGCTCGAGAAGCTCGTCGCCTCTTGGAAGCGCAAGCCCGGCAGCGTCGAGCTGACCCCGCTGACCGAGGACCCGGCCAAAGCGGAGCCGTGGCTCCAGGGCGGCGAGGGCGTGATTGCGAAGGAGCTGGAGGCGCCGTACCTGCCCGGCGAGCGCAAGGGCATGGTCAAGATCAAGCGCGTCCGGACCGCGGACCTGGTCGTTGCGGGCTGGCGTCCCGGCAAGGAGCCCGACACCGTCGGGTCGTTGATCCTGGGCGCGTATGACGGCAAGGACCTGAGGATCGTCGGCCACACATCGGGGCTCAAAGCGAAGGAGAAGCGTGAGCTGGTGGGATTCCTCGAGCCCTACGCGACCGGCGATCGCGGCTCGGCCGACCCCAGCCGCTGGAACGCGGACCGCGATCTGGAGTGGATCGACCTGCGGCCAGAACTGGTCGTCGAGGTCACATTCGACCACGTCGCGAGCGGGCGCATCCGGCACGGGTCGAAGATCGTCCGCTGGCGCGACGACAAAAGGCCTCGCGACTGCAAATTCGACCAGCTCGAGCAGTAGGTACGCGGACCCACGCGGCCTCAGCCCTTCGGACGGTCCCGATCGCGCGACGGCTGCACGCGCTTCGGCTCGCCCGGCATCTTCGGATAGTCGGGCGGGTACGGCATGTCGGCCTCGCCCTCCTTCGCGTCGCGCTCGTAGAGCTCGAGCAACGGCTCGAGCGAGTGCCGCACGTCGTCGATCGCGGCGAACCGGTCGCCAACCGTGGCGAAACGGGCCGGCATCGTCGCGACGGTGAAGTCCTCGGGGCGCGCGTCCGCGAGCTCGTCCCAGTCGAGCGGCGCCGAGACCGGGGCGCCGGGCTTCGGGCGCACGCTGTAGGGCGAGGCGATCGTCCGGTCGCGGGCGTTCTGGTTGTAGTCGATGAACACCCGCTCGCCGCGCTCTTCCTTCCACCACTTGGTCGTCACCTCGCCCGGCATCCGCCGCTCCAGCTCGCGCCCGAAGGCGATCGCCGCATGGCGGACGTCGGTGAAGGTCCAGCGCGGCTCGACCCGCACGTAGATATGAACTCCACGGCCACCCGACGTCTTCGGATAGCCGGCGTAGCCGAGCTCGTCCAGCAGCGCCCGCGCCTCGGCCGCGACGCGCACAGCGTCCTCGAAGCCGGTCCCTGGCTGCGGGTCGAGGTCAAGCCGCAGCTCGTCCGGATGCTCGACGTCTGCGCGCCGCACCGGCCAGGGATGAAACGTGATCGTCCCCATCTGCGCACACCAGGCGACGACGGCCAGCTCCGTGGGGCAGATCTCGTCGGCGTGGCGGCCCGACGGGAACTCGATCCGCGCCGTCTCCACGTAGTCAGGCGCACCCGCCGGAATCCGCTTCTGGTAGAAGGCGTCGCCCTTGTGGCCCTCGCGGGTCGAGATCGTCATCCCCTCGTGGACTCCCTTGGGCCAGCGCTCGAGGGTCGTCGGGCGCTCGCGCAGCGCCCGCATGATCCCGTCGGCAACGGCGAGGTAGTACTCGGCGACCTCCAGCTTCGTGACCGCGGCGCTGCCCGCCATCGGCGGGAAGATCACGCGATCGGGACTCGAAAGCCGGACCTCGCGCCCGTCCGCCTCAAGAGTGACCGCCTCCGCCTTGGCCATCCCAGCAGTATCGCCGCCGGCGAGGAATGAAAGGATCGGTGCGTGGAGCCGACCACGCTCACCTACGAAACCGGAGGGCGGATCGCCCGGATCACCCTCGACCGGCCCGAGCGCGGGAACGGGATCACGCTCGAGATGCCGCGCGAGCTGGCGGCCTGCGTCGAGCGCGCCAACCTCGACCCCGAGGTGCGCGTGATCGCGCTGGCCGGCAACGGTGGCGGGTTCTGCGGCGGCTACGACCTGGTCGAGAGCGCCGAGGGCTTGGGCCTCGACCGCGAGGCGGACGCTACCGAGGGGTCCCCGATCGACCCGATGGTCATCGCGCAGAACCACAACCCGGCCGGACAGTGGGACCCGGTCACCGACTTCCAGATGATGTGGCGGAACCTGCGCGGCTTCATGAGCCTGTTCCATTCCGAGAAGCCGACGGTCTGCAAGGTGCACGGCTATTGCGTCGCGGGCGGGACCGACATGGCGCTGTGCTCCGACCTCCTGGTGATCGAGGACCGGGCCAAGATCGGCTATCCGCCTGCCCGCGTCTGGGGGGTGCCGACCACCGCGCTCTGGGCGCATCGCGTCGGCCCGGCGCGGGCGAAGCGCCTGCTGCTCACCGGTGACTCGCTGACCGGGACCGAGGCCGCCGACTGGGGGCTGGCGAGCGAAGCCGCACCCGCGGCCGAGCTTGACGAGCGCTTCGAGTCGCTGCTCGAGCGGATCGCGCAGGTTCCGATCAACCAGCTCGTGATGCACAAGCTGCTCGTCAACCAGGCGCTCTACGCGCAGGGGCTCCACGCCACCCAGATTCTCGGCACGTTCTTCGACGGGATCGCCCGGCACACGCCGGAGGGCTTCGCTTTCCAGCAGCGCTCGGCCGAGGCCGGATTCAAGGAAGCCGTGCGCGAGCGCGACGAGCCGTTCGGCGACTTCGGGCTACCCGGCCGGTGATCCGGGTCGGCCCTGCCACGAGCCTAGGCGGGGCGCGCGAAGAACAGGATCCGGCCTCCCTCGGAGAGCTGCTCTCGGCGTTCGATCGCGAAGCGCTCCGCGAGCAGCCGTTCGAAGTTCTGGAGCTCGTAGTCGGGGTTGGAGCCGTCGTCCTTGCCGGAGAGCAGGCTCCGGACCATCGGATCGTCGCGCGGCGGGAACTCGACCACCAGGGCGGCGTCGAGCGAGCGCATCCAGGCGACGACTTCGGCCAGCGGCACGTTGCCGCCGATCGCCGCGTGGTGGACGAGCGCCAGGGCCAGGACCAGGTCCGGCTTGCCGCGCGCTTCGAGGGGCCGTCGCTCGAGGCCGCGCCAGCCAAGCCCCGGGGACGGGTCGGTGACGTCGGCGACCAGCGGCAGGATTCGATCATTCCCCTCGCTCGCGAGCTGCCGATAGAGCGCGTCGATCGTGGCGTGGTCGGAGTCGATGGCAACGACATAGGCACCGGCCTCGGCAGCGATCCGCGAGTACGCCCCGTCGTTGGCGCCGAGATCCCAGACCAGCCCATGGCTCGTCGCCCGCAACGCCTCCGTCACGAACGCGGCCTTGCGCTCCGCGGTCGCCTCCGTGTAGGTGTTCGAGTCGCGGTAGCCACTCCAGGTCGATGCTGGAGTGCTCCACTCCAGGCGCGCCACCAGCTTGCGGAGCCGGCGCGCGTTGGCGCGGATCAGCTCGCTGGAGAAGCTCGCGTCGCGCAGCTCGCGCTTCACCTCGGCGCCGGCCCGGGCGGCGTTGCGGCGCTCGAGCCGCGCGTGGACGTGGACGTGGGAGAGCACGCCGCGGCGGAGGTGGTCTCGCAGCGAGAAGCAGCGATCCGCGTCGGCGGGCGGGATGCCGTCGATCGAGCCCCGCAGCCAGGGCTGGAATGGGATTCCCCGATAGGCCTGGAGCAGGAGCGGGTTCAGGAACAGGGAGCAGAACTGCCGGTAGCCCGCCCAGGGCTCGCCCTCGCGCAGGCGCTCGAAGGACCCGACGTCCACGAACACCGCTCGCGCGCCACGCCACTGCACGTTGTACGGCGACGCGTCCTTCAGAACCATCCCGTCGTCGAGCGCCGAGAGCAACAGGTCGAGCTGCAAAAGAGCCGCGTCGCGGAGCATCCCGAAGCTCCACTCGTAGGGGTACGAGACGAACGGGATCCGGTCATGGCGCAGCACCCCCGCGACGCCGGCCGCGAGCGCGGGCTCGCCGCCGTTGCGGGTGATCGCCTCAGGGATCGCCGACTCCCGGCACTCCTCGGTCCCGATCAGGGAGCCGGCCGCGACAAAGCGGGCGAAGGTCGGCGATTCGGCGAGGGCTCGCCAATCCTCGTGGGCGCGAGCGCTCAGCACGCGGTAGACGGCGTCTCCGCTGACGAGCACACGGCTCTCTGGGTCGCGGAACGACCCAGGATCGACGACTGCCTGTTCGGACCCGCCGGTCACGGCGGGGGAGCTACTGGGCGTCGATGTCCGGCGCCGGCTCCGAGGCCTCCTTGGAGCCGGACCTGCCGATCCGGAAGAAGTCCAGGATGCGCCGGCCGAACAGCTTCAGGGCCACGGCGAGCCCGGCGAGGCCGCCGAGCAGCGCCTGCAGGATCACACTGCCGGTGCCCGGATCCAAGTATCCAAGTACTGGGTCCATTCAAGTTCCTCTCTCGTTAATCCCTCGGCGGCTCTGCCCAAGCCGTGTGCCGAGTTCGCGTCGAGGCTACAGGGTCGGCCCGTAGGATTCCGCGATGCCTTCTGAGATGTCGCCTCTGTGGCGGGGCGTCCACCTCGCCGTGCTCTGGGCGTTCGCGGTGGTCCAGCCGCTGCTGGATCTGCTGGGCGGGAACGCCGAGTTCTTCGTGGCGCGGGGCAACGCGTCAGGCGACGTCGTCGTGCTGGCCCTGGCCCTCGCGCTGCTGCCGCCACTCGCGCTCCTGGGCCTCGAGACCCTGGCGGGCCTCGTCTCCCGGCGGCTCCAGTGGCTCCTGCACCTCGGCTTCGTCGCCCTGCTGGCGGCCGCCTTCTCGCTGCTGGTCCTGGACGGCGTGGTCGACGGGCGCGGCTGGCTGCTGGTCGGCGCAGCGCTGCTGCTCGGCGGCTTGACGGGCGTCCTCTACGGGCGCAGCGCCGAGGCTCGCTCGCTGCTCAACTTCCTCGCACCGGCGCCGGTGGTGTTCGTGGTGCTGTTCCTGTTCTTCAGCGACGCCTCCAAGCTGGTCCTGCCCGAGGACGACGCGGACGCGCTTGCGGCCGGATCCGCCAGCCGGCCGATCATCGTCCTGCAGTTCGACGAGCTCGCAACCGCCTCGCTCATCGACCGCGAAGGGGCGATCTCAGAGCGGCGCTTCCCGAACTTCGCGGCGCTGGCCCGGCACGCGACCTGGTACCGGAACGCGACCACGGTCGCCGACCACACCGACGACGCGGTGCCCGCGATCATCACCGGGACCCGGCCCGACGCTAGCCTCGACCCGCTCGCCAGCGACCATCCCAACAACCTGTTCACCCTGTTCGCGGGCTCGATGCGCCTGAACGTCCATGAGTACACGGCTCGGCTCTGCCCCGAGGCGTTCTGTGAGTCCGAGGCCGGGTCGTTTTCGGAGCGGATGCGGGCGCTGGCCTCGGATCTCGGCGTCGTCACGGCACATCTGGTGCTTCCCGACTCGCTCACGACGGGCCTACCGCCGGTCAATGAGGGGTTCTCCGGGTTCACCGCCCCCGAGGCGGGGGACGAGGACCTTCCGCACGTCGGGATCGACCAGGAGGCCATCGCCGCCCTCCTGGAAGGGATCGAGCAGACGCCGCGCTCGTTCCACTACATCCACCTGTCGCTCCCGCACGTGCCCTGGCGCTACCTCCCCGACGGCAGGGACTACGTGAACGGCGAGGTGTGGCGCGAATTCGACGACACGGTCGAGCGCTGGCCGGCCGACGGGCGCTGGGTCGCGCGGCAGGGCCTCCGAGCGCACCTGCTGCAGACCGGATACGCGGACGCGCTCCTGGGCCGGGCGATGGACAGCGTCCGCGAGTCGGGGGCCTGGGACGAGGCGCTGATCGTTGTGGTGGCCGACCACGGCGTGAGCTTCATCCCGGGCACGTCGCGCCGCTACGCGGAGGCACAGAACATCGGCGAGATCGCGCCGACGCCGCTGTTCATCAAGGAGCCGGGACAGGGTTCGGGCCGCGTCGACGAGCGCCCGATGACCACCATCGACGTGCTGCCGACGATCGCGGAGCTGGCCGGGGTCGAGCTTCCATTCGAGGTCGACGGCAGGCCCGCCTCCGAGGTCGGCGGCAACCCGCCGCTCAGGGTGCTCCGCGGAGACGAGGACGAGCCGCGCACGTTCGACGCGGAGGCCGCGCTGAGCGGGATCGACGTGGCGGCCGGCCGGATCGAGCGGCTGTTCGGCTCGGGCTGGGAAGGGGTCTGGCGGATGGGTCCACATCCGGAGCTGATCGGCAGGCCGGTCGAAGCGCTCGATTCGCTTCCAGTCGATTTAGGGGCTACGTTTGCGCTGAGCCGGGCCGACGCGTATGCCGACGTCGACACGGAGGCCACCTTCGTCCCGGCGCTGGTCTCCGGGCGTCTCGAGGGCGTGGCGGCGGGCGCGCCGCTGGCGGTCGGCGTGAACGGGCGGATCGCCGTGATGAGCGAGGCCTACGACTCGGTCAAGGGCGGGGTGCACGTGTCGGCGCTGGTGCCGCCGGAGAGGTTCCGGGGTGGTCCGAACGACATCCAGCTCTACGCCGTGCTCGATCGCGCCGGAGGCCTCAGCCTGCAGGCCCTCGGCGGAACCTGATCCAAGCGGCCAGGAACAGCGCCGCCGCGATCCCGGCCGCGTCGGCGGCCACGTCGAGGGGGTCGGAGTCGCGTCCCTCGACGAAGCTCTGGTGGTACTCGTCGGAGACGGCGTAGAGGAACGAGATCAATCCGGCCACCATGAGCCCCCGGCGGCCGAGAGCCGGTAGCAGCGCCCATGCCCACAGGCCGGCGAGCAGGGCGTACTGCGTGAAATGCGCGATGACCCGGGTCCAGGCCGGCAGCTCTGGGCCCACGCTGGGCTGTGCCGACAGATAGAAGATCAGCGCCATCAGTGCCAGCGGGGCCAGCGCCCGAGGCCAGGCCGCCGCGAGCGTCACGGAACGCGGTGGATCTCGAACAGGTTGGTGCCCAGCTCCTGCTGGGGCAGGCCGGCGGTGATTCCGATCAGCTCCCCGGACTTGGCGACGCCCGTCTGGCGCGCGAGCTCCGAGCACTCGTCGAGCAGGGCCGAGATCCCGGTCCATTCATCGGCCATCGCGCAGCGCACGCCGAACAGGAGGTTGAGGCGCCGGACCGTCTCGATCCGGGGCGAGACGGCCAGGACCGGCACGCTCGGCCGATGGGCGGAGACCAGACGGGCGGTGCGCCCGCTCCGGGTCGGCACGATCAGGGCTGCGAGGCCGAGCGTGTACGTGGAGCCGACGGCCGCGCGGGCCACCGAGGCGGCGACGTCGCCCTCGGAGTCGGCGCGGCTGAAGACCCAGTCGCCGTAGGGCAGCTCGGGCTCGGTGGCGCGGGCGATCCGGTCCATCACGCGCACAGCCTCGATCGGGTGCTCGCCCACCGCGGTCTCCTCGGAGAGCATCACCGCGTCCGTGCCCTGGTAGATCGCGTTGGCCACGTCGGAGACCTCGGCGCGCGTCGGGCGCGGCGAGGAGACCATCGAAGCCAGCATCTGGGTGGCGGTGATCGACGGTCGGGAATGCTTGCCGGCGAGCGCGAGCAGGCGCCGCTGGACGCTGGGAACCTGCTCCAGCGGCAATTCGATCCCGAGGTCGCCCCGGGCGACCATGATTCCCGAGGTCGTCGCCTTGATGATCGCCTCGGCGCGCTCGGCGGCCTGGGGCTTTTCGATCTTCGCGATCACCGGGATGTCGGCGCCCCCGGTGCGGATCCTGCGGTGGACGGGGTCGAGGTCCTCGGCCCGGCGCACGAACGAGACGGCGAGCAGGTCGATGCCTTGCTCGATCGCGAAGTCGACCCAGACCAGGTCGTCGCGGCCGGCCGACGGCAGCGTCACGTCGGCTCCCGGCAGGTTCAGCCCCTGATGGGAGGCAACCGGGCCGCCCACTTCGACCCGGCAGCGCACCGACGTGTCGTCCTTGCTCTCGACGCGCAGCCGGATGCGCCCGTCGGCCAGATACACGTCGCCGCCCTGCCGGACCGCGCCAGGCAGGCCATCCCAGGTGACGGGCAGCCGGGTCGGGTCGCCGACGACATCGTCGGTCGTCAACGCGACCTCGCCGTCAGCCGGCAGCTCGATCAGGCCGCCCTCGACGTCGCCGAGCCGGAGCTTGGGGCCGGGGAGGTCGCCCAGGATCCCGATCTCCTTGCCGCATCGCTCCGCCGCCTCGCGCGTCATCGCGACGTTCTCGGCGTGCTCCGCGGTCGTGCCGTGGGAGAAATTGAGTCGGAAGACGTCGGCGCCGGCCTCGATCAGCGCGCACATCTTCTCGACGGTCCTGGTTGCCGGGCCGATCGTGCAGACGATCTTCGTGCGCCGGATGTCGGTCGCGTCGGTCATGGCTTGGGCAGCTCCCGGGTCACCTGGGCGAAGTCCTCGGTGTGTGGAGTATGCGTGGGCTCGGGGACGCCGTCTTCCGGCTCCACCTCGCCCTCGGGCACCTCGAGGTGCTGGATGTACGGCAGGCGCCAGCCGGCGGCGGCGACGAGCAGGCCGATCGCGACCGCGACCAGCGCCAGGAACCACTGGCCGGCGACCAGCATCTCCAGCTCGAAGAAGTCCCGCACCGGTCCCGCCGCCAGGATCAGGGCAAACAGTGCGCCGAGGCCCGCGATCATCGCCAGCATGTAGCTCTGGATCGTGATGTGCTCGCGGCCCGGACCGCGCTCCAGCAGCAGGATGAAGCAGAGGCCGAGCACGATGAGAGTGGTGGTCGCCGCGGTCCTGCCCTCCTCGACGGTCCCCCCGGCCAGGGAGTCGACGAAGAAGAACGAGAGCATCGAGGCGACCGCGATGCCGACGCCCGCGGGCACCGCGAACGCTGCCAGCGCGCGCAGCAGGCGCCCGCGATACAGCGGCCCCTCGCTCGGCGCAAGCGCGAGGACCAACGACGGGATCCCGATCGTCAGGAAGGCGGCCACCGTCAGGTGGCGGGGCAGAAACGGGAACGTGAACCCGAGCACCGACGTGAGCGCGATCAGCACGGCCGCGTAGACGGACTTGGTCAGGTACAGGCGGCCGAGCCGATGGATGTTGCGGGCGATGCGGCGGCCCTCGCCGACCGCCCGGGGCAGCATCGAGAACTGATCCTTGAGGAGGACGATGTCCGCGACGCCCTTCGTGATCTGGCTCCCGGAGCCCATCGCCACGGCCATCCGCGCCTGCTTGAGCGCGGGCACGTCGTTCACGCCGTCGCCGATCATCGCCGTGAAGCGCCCACGATCGCCGAGGGCCGAGACGAGCGCCTTCTTCTGCTCAGGGGTGATGCGGCAGAAGATCGTGTTCTCCTCGGCCGCCCGTCCCAGCCCGGCGCGATCGTCGGGGAGCTCCGAGCCGTCGATCACGCCGGCATCGCGATCGACCCCGATCGCGTACGCCACGGCGGTCACCGTGGACCGGGCGTCGCCCGAGATCAGCTTCAGGTCGACCTGCTGCTCGCGCATGAAGTCGATCGTCTCGGCGGCGTCGGCGCGCAGGCGTTCCTCGAGGACGACGAGCGCCCGGGGAACCAGGCGCGGCGGCGGTTGGCTGGCCGGATCGGACGGCAGCGCCCCGGGGGCCTCGCCAAATGCCACGACCCGGCGCCCCGCGGCCGTGTGTTCCTCGAGCGTCGCCTGCAAGCCGGGCGACAGCTCGAGCGCTCCGGCGGCGGCGAGCACGTCGGGCGCACCCATCACGTAGCTGGTCGGTCTCGAGCCTCCGTTCAGCGTGATCCCACTCCACTTCCAGGCGGAAGAGAACGGGACCTCGGCCATCACCTTCTCCGGCGCTCCGCGGTAATGGTCGGCGATCACCTGCAGGGTGCGGTTCCGCTCGCCGGCCGAGTTCGCGAAGCGGGCAAGCGCGCGCTCCGAGGCTGCGATCGCGCCGCCGTCGGCCGGGGCGACCGCCACCAGCTCGAGCTCGCCGTCGGTCAGGGTGCCGGTCTTGTCGACGCAGATCGTGTCCACGGCCGCGAGCGCCTCGGTGGCGGAGATCTGCTGGACCAGGGTGTTCTGCTTCGCCAGGCGGACCGCGGCGACCGCGAACGTGACGCTCATCAGCAGCACCATGCCCTCGGGGATCAGCGTCACCAGCCCGGCGGTGGCCGTCTGCGCCGCCTCCTGGAACGGGGTGTCGCGCGCGCTGAGCGCGATCAGCACGAGGAGCCCGAGCGGGACGAGGACGATCGTGGTCGCCCAGATCACCCGGTTCACCTCCTCCTGAAGCGGCGACGGGGGGTGGCGGAAGGTGCGGGCCTCGCCGGCCACCTTCTCGGCGTGGCTTTGCTCGCGCACCGCGTCGACCTCGTAGTAGCCCGAGCCGTTCAGGCAAAACGAGCCGGAGAGGACGCGGTCGCGCGTCTGCTTGCGGATCCCGTCGGACTCGCCGGTCAGCATCGATTCGTCGATCGTCAGGCCGCGCGACTGGATCACCTCACCGTCCGCGACGAGCTGGTCGCCCGGCTCGATCCGGACGACGTCGCCGGGGACGACCTCGTCGGCACGCAGGTCCACCGGCAATCCGTCCCGGATCGCCTGTGCGCGCGGCGCGACCAGCAAGGCGAGCTGGTCGAGCGTCTCCTTCGCCTTCAGCTCCTGGCGGATCCCGATGTAGGAGTTCACCGCGGCGATCAGGCCGAAGATCGCGTCGGCCCAGAGCCCGAGCGACAGGATCAGGATGAAGAACACACCGATGATCGCGTTGAACAGGGTCAGCGTGTTGGCGGCGACGATCGACGCCACCGAGCGGCTCGACGGCGGCTCGGGCTCGCCAAGCTGCGCGAGGCGGCGGGCCGCCTCGGCGCCGGACAGTCCTCTCGGGTGGGCGGCCTCCACCCGATCATTCTTAGCAGCGGCGACGAAGTGCGAGGTGCCGACGGGTATACGATCGCCCCGGTGGCGGGCGAGACCAGCCAGCAGGGCGAAGCGGAAGCGCTCGCGGTCAGCTACCGGGAGGCGACCAAGGTCTATCCCGGAGCCGAGTCGCCGGCGGTCGACGCGCTGTCGCTGGAGGTGCCGGCCGGCGAGATCTGCGTCTTCGTGGGACCGTCGGGCTGCGGCAAGACCACGGCGATGCGGATGGCGAACCGCATGGTCGAGATCACCTCCGGCGAGATCATCGTCGGCGACCGGTCGGTTCGCGAGCGCGAGCCCGCGGAGCTGCGCCGCGAGATCGGCTACGTGATCCAGCAGATCGGGCTGTTCCCGCATCGCACGATCGGCGACAACATCGCCACGGTGCCGCGCATGCTGGGCTGGGACCGGGAGCGCATCTCCGCTCGGGTCGACGTGCTGGTCACGCTGATCGGCCTCGACCCCGAGCTCCGGGAGCGCTTCCCCTCCCAGCTCTCCGGCGGGCAGCAGCAGCGCGTCGGGGTGGCACGCGCATTGGCGGCCAACCCGGGGGTGATGTTGATGGACGAGCCGTTCGGGGCGGTCGACCCGATCAACCGCGAGCGCCTGCAGAACGAGTTCCTGCGCCTTCAGGCCGAGGTCCGCAAGACGATTCTGTTCGTCACTCACGACATCGACGAGGCGATCAAGATGGGCGACCGGGTCGCGGTGCTCCGCGAGGGGGGAAGGCTCGCCCAGTTCGCCACGCCGGCCGAGCTCCTGATGGCCCCGGCCGACCCGTTCGTGGAGGACTTCGTCGGCGCCGACCGCGCCCTGAAGCGGCTCTCCCTGATGCGGGTCGGCGACGTGGACCTCTGGGAGGCGCCGCTGGCGTTCGTCGGCCAGGCCAGCGCCGAGGTGCGGGCGAAGCTCGAGCGGGCGGAGGTACCGCACGCGCTGCTCGTGGATTCCGACCGTCGTCCGCTCGGCTGGCTCTCCGACAGGGACCTGGCGGCGGCCGTGATCCCGCCGGCCGCTGCCAGCTCGCCCGAGCCGATCCTCGACGTCTCCGACGTGATGCGCGACGCGCTCTCGGACCTGCTGCAGGCCGAAAGCCAATACGCGCCGGTGGTCGACGGCCAGGGTCGGATTGCCGGGGTGCTGTCGGTCGAGATCGTCTCCGAGTTCCTGACGTCGAGGGACGCGCTCAGCGACGATCATCCGGCAGCGGAACGACCCCTGGCGTGATGAGCCTCGTGTCGCTGCCCTTCGCTCAGCTCGACGAGGGGTTCTTCCGCGACCGGTCGGATTCGGACTGCATCGCCGACAACGGGGCGTTCTGCTTCGGGTGGGTCGCGGACAACGCCGATCGCTATGTGACGCCGACGCTCGAGCATCTCTACCTCGTGATCATTTCGGTCGTCCTCGGCTTCGCGATCGCGTTCGGGATGTCGCTGCTGTCGCATCGCCGCCGCTGGCTCGTGCCGCCCTTCATCGGGGCAACCGGAATCCTGTACACGATCCCGAGCGTCGCCTTCTTCTTCCTCCTGTTGCCGATCACCGGGCGCGGGACCGACACGGCGCTGATCGCCCTCACCGCCTACAACCTGCAGATCATCTACCGCAACATCGTCGCCGGCCTCGCGAACGTCCCGGCGGAGGCCAAGGACGCGGGCCGGGGCATGGGCATGACGGATCGGCAGCTGCTCTGGTCGGTCGAGCTGCCGCTGTCCGTCCCGGAGATCGTGGCCGGATTGCGGATCGCGACCGTGTCGACCGTCGCGATCGCGACGCTCGCGGTGTTCGCGGGGGGCGGCGGGCTCGGCGAGCAGCTCGTGGGCTCGAACCTGACCTTCAAGACGAACGTCCTGGTGGTGGCGGTCCTCGCGATCGGAATGGCCGTGATCTTCGACCTGCTGCTGCTGACGGCGCAGCGGCGGCTGACGCGCTGGCAGCGGCGGGACACCCCCGCCACCCGCCGGGGATCCGTCTTCCGCCGGGGCGAGGTCTGGAGCACGGGATGATCGACCTCCCCCTCGCGTTCGTCGGGCCGGTCGGCGATGCGCTCGAGCTGATCTTCAACGGGATCGAATCACCGCTCGCCCGCGGCGAGGTGGGCGGGCTCTCCGAGGTCGGCGACTTCGGCCTCACGCACATCGAATTGAGCGCGGTCGCGATGGCCGCCGGTCTGCTCTTCGCGGTCCCGCTCGGCGTGATGCTCGGTCACCGCGGCCGGGGTGAGCTCTTTGCGGTTGCGGCGGGGAACGCCGGACGCGCCCTTCCGGAGCTGGTGCTGATCGCGATCATGGTCGCGTTCGTCGGGACCGGTTTCACGAACGTTGCAATCGCGCTCACGATCCTGGCGATCCCGCCGATCCTGACGAACACCTACGTGGGGATCGCGCAGGTTGACCGGACGGCGGTTGAGGCCGCGCGCGGGATGGGCATGAGCGAGGTCGCCATCGCCCTCAAGGTCGAGTTGCCGTTGGCCGCTCCAACGGTGATGACCGGAATCAGGACGAGCGCGGTCAACGTGATCGCGACCGCCACCATCGCCCCGCTGGGAAGCGTGGACACCCTGGGGACGTTCATCCTTTCGCCGAACGTCTACGGGGACACCGCGGGGCCGCTGGCGGGAGCAATCCTGGTCGCGCTTCTCGCGCTCACGGTCGAGCTGGCGCTCGCCGGCGTGCAGTGGCTGGTGACGCCAAAGGGACTCAAGCTCCAACGGGCGGCCGCCTGAGCGCATAGGCTTGCACCAACCCGTCGCTACGGGTTTTTTATGGCAACGAGAGGGAGTGTTTTCGGATGAGCTTGGATCGGGCCCTACCGGGCAGGCAAACATGGTTTCGCGCCTTGCGTCGCTCACTTGATACTCGGCTGCGGTGGTTGTTCGCTCTGCTGGCCGCGATGGTGCTAGCCATCGGGGTTGCGGCGTGCGGCGACGATGACGATGACGACAGCGGTGACGACACCGGCGGGGACGAGACCGCCCTGATCGAGTCGAACCCGAACAACGAGGGCATCGAGCTGACCGTCGGTTCGAAGAACTTCGACGAGCAGTTCATCCTGGGTGAGATCTACGCCCAGGCGTTCGAGGCGGCCGGCTACACGGTCAAGACCGAGCTCAACCTCGGCTCCGAGGTGATCGCGAAGAAGGCCCTGGAGCAGGGCGAGGTCGACGCCTATCCGGAGTACACGTCGACGACGCTGACCAGCCTCTACAAGGTCGCGCCCGAGGAGGTCCCGGGAGATCCGACCGAGGCGTTCGAGATGGCGAACGCTGAGCTCCAGGCAGACGGCCTCGTCGCGTTCCCGCCGACCCCGTTCACCAGCGCGAACGCGGTGGGACTCCTGACGGAGACCGCCGACAAGCTGGGTGTCGCGACGATCTCGGATCTCGAGGGCGCGTCCGAGGACCTGGTGCTCTATGGCACGACCGAGTGCCGCCAGCGCATCGATTGCCTGCTCGGGCTGGAGGAGAACTACGGGCTCCAGTTCAAGGGGTTCAAGCCGGTTGATCCCGAGCTGCGCTACGAGGTCCTCGACAACGGCGACGCCGACCTGTCGATCCTGTTCACGACCGACGGCCAGCTGTACGTCGATCCCGAGACCTACACGATCCTCGAGGACGACCAGCAGCTGCTGCCGGCCGGCAACGTGATCGTCACCGCGTCGCAGGACGCCGTCGACGAGGCCGGTGAGGACTTCGGCGCGACGATCGAGAAGGTCCAGGAGAACCTGACGCTCGAGGTGATGCAGGAGCTGAACGCTCGCGTCTCGCTCGATCGCGAGGATCCGGCGGCCGTCGCCGCGGACTACCTGAGCGCGTCGGGCTACACGCAGTAGCACCGCAAGACATCCACGGAGCGAAGCGGCCGCCCTAGGGCGGCCGCTTCGCGGGCGCACGTCGTGACGACCGCATATAGGCTCTCGCGCCGGATGCCGAAGCTAGGCCTCAACCTCGGCTACTGGGGGATCGGACCCCAGGGCGAGGAAGCCGTTGAGCTCGTCCGCGCCGCCGAGGCCGCCGGGTTCGACTCGGTGTGGGCAGCGGAGTCCTATGGCTCCGACGCCGTCTCAATCCTGGCTTGGCTGGCGCCGCAGACCACAACGATCAAGCTCGGCGCAGCGATCATGCAGGTCCCGGCTCGCCCGCCTGCGGCGGCGGCGATGGCCGGCGCGACGATCGACGCGCTGTCCGGCGGCCGGTTCCTGTTCGGCTTCGGGCCCTCGGGCCCGCAGGTCTCGGAGGGCTGGTACGGCGTCCCCTACGCCAAGCCGTGGGGCCGGACCCGCGAGTACATCGAGGTCGTGCGCGAGATCATCGCGCGTCCGGGCCCCCTTGAGCACAAGGGCGAGCACTACCAGCTCCCGATCGAGGGCGGGACCGGCCAGGGCAAGGCGCTGAAGCTCAACTTCCACCCGATCCGTAACGAGATCCCAGTCTTCGTCGGCGCGATCGGCCGCAAGTCGGTCGAGATGGCGGCGGAGATCTGCGACGGGTGGATCCCCATCTTCTTCTCACCCGACGCGTTCGACGAGACCTGGGGCGAGCACCTGGAGGCCGGGTTCGCCAAGGGCGGGCGGACCCGTGCCGACCTTGAGGTCTCGCCGTCGATCCAGGTCGCGATCGACGGGGACCTCGACGCCGCGCGGGCCGTCGTCAAGGCCGGGCTGCTGCTCTACCTCGGCGGCATGGGCAGCCGCAAGACGAACTTCTACGTCGACCTGACCCACCGCTTCGGGTTCGGCGAGGTCGCCGACGAGGTGCAGGGCCTCTATCTCGATGGCAAGCGCGAGGAGGCCTACAACGCGATCCCCGATGAGCTCGTCAACGCGACCTCGCTGATCGGCTCCGAGGAGGAGGTCGCGGCTCGCCTGGACAGCTTCGGCAGGATCGGCGTCGATCGCCTGATCTGCTCGATGGTGCAGCTCGATCACCAGCAGCGCCTGCACACGATCGAGCGGCTCGCCGCACTGGTCGGCGAACCGGCACCGGCCTAAGCATGGGTGAGCACAACCCACCCGGCGGCCGCGTCGTCCTGTTCGGCGCCACCGGCTACACCGGCGAACTGACCGCTCGCGCGATGGCTGAGCGTGGCATGCGGCCGGTGCTCGCCGGGCGCCGCCGCGAGGCGGTCGAGGCCCTGGCGGGCGACCTCGGAGGCCTCGACGTGGCGATTGCCGACGTCGCCGATCCGGCCAGCGTCCGCGCGCTGGTCGAGACCGGTGACGTGCTGGTCAGCACGGTCGGCCCCTTCGCCCGCTGGGGCGCCGCCGCGCTGGACGCAGCGGTCGACGCCGGCGCCCACTACATCGACTCCACCGGCGAGCCCGCGTTCGTGCGCAAGGTGTTCGAGCAGGCCGGGCCGCGGGGGGAGCGCTCCGGTTCGCTCCTGCTCACCGCCATGGCGTACGACTGGGTTCCGGGCAACCTCGCCGGTGGCCTGGCGCTGCGTGACGCGGGCGACGCCGCTCGCGGAGTCCGCATCGGCTACTTCACCAAGGGCGGCATGGGCGGCGCTAGCGGAGGCACGACGGCCTCCGCCGTGGGCGCCCTGATCGAGCCGAGCTTCCACCACCGCGACGGGCGGATCGTCACCGAGCGCGGCGCTCGCAAGGTCCACTCGTTCGACTTCTCGGGCCGCGAGAAGCCAGGGATCTCCGTCGGCACGTCCGAGGCGTTCTCGCTTCCGCGGGCCTTCCCGAACGTGAGCGACGTCGAGGTCTACCTGGGCTGGTTCGGCCGCGCGAGCCGACCGATGCAGGCGTTCTCGCTGGTCGGCGCGGGGATCGCGAAGATCCCGGGGGTGAGCGCCGGGATCAACGCGGCCGCCTCGCGGTTCGTCAAGACGTCCACGGGCGGCCCCGACCAAGAGGCCCGCGCCGCCACCGGCTCGCGCTTCGTGGCCGAGGCGCTCGGCGCATCGGGCGATGTCCTCGCGACCGTTCGCCTCGACGGCGTGAACGGCTACACGTTCAGCGGCGAGAGCCTGGCGTGGGCGGCGGAACGCGTGGCGACCGGCGACGCGCTCGGCGTCGGCGCGCTCGGGCCGGTCGAGGCGTTCGGCCTCGACCGACTCGAAGCGGGCGTCGCCGAGTGCGGTATAGCGCGGGTTTGAGCGACCTAGCCCTTCTCGTCCCCCGCCGGGATCACCTTGCTGTTGTCGGCCTTGCACCTGTCCGTCCGCGGTGCGCGGGCGTAGATCCTGCCGGTCGCGCCGGGGTTGCCGATCGACCACTGGTAGCGATCGCCATTCGGTGAAGCGCTGTCGCTGCCGATCTTGATGTCGTTGCCGCCGCCCACGGCGCCGATCTTCTGGAACACCTTGACCAGCCGCTCATTCGCGCACCGGCCCGGCCGCTCGCTCTTGACGTAGCCGAACACGTCGCCGCCGCCCTTGATCGAGACCTTCGTCTCGGCCCGGTTCGCAGCTCCTGCGGATGCCATCAGCACGAGGCCGACGGCTGCCGCGAGGGCGACGCCCGTCATCATTGCCTTCCCTCTCACTATCAATTCCTCCCGAGTTGTCCGTTGCCTCGGCGAGCAGCCTGCCCGCCGCTATCCCGACCGTACCGCTTTGGATAGGCTCCGCGCCCGCTCGCGTGGGGTTCGCGCGCGAAGCTGACTATTCGAATGAAGATCGGTGTCCCCAAAGAGACCGTCGCGGGCGAGCGTCGTGTCGCCCTGATCCCGGACGTCGTCAAGTCGCTCCGGGATAAGAAGCTCGACGTCGTCGTCGAATCGGGCGCCGGCGAGGCGGCGGGGCATCCGGACGCCGAGTACGCCGAGGCCGGTGCGGAGATCGGCGAACCATGGGGGGCGGACGCCGTCGTCCACGTCGCGGTTCCGACCATGGGCGAGATCGGCAAGCTCAGCTCCGGCCAGGTCCTGATCGGCCACCTGGCGCCGCTCACCTCAGGTGAGACGAACAAGGCGCTCGCGTCCGCCGGGGTCACCAGCTTCTCGATGGAGGCGATCCCTCGGATCACGCGCGCGCAGGCGATGGACTCGCTGTCCTCGCAGGCGAACGTCGCCGGTTACGCCGCGACGCTGCTCGCCGCGCGCGAGGCCGGGCGATTCTTCCCGATGATGACCACAGCGGCCGGCACCGTCGCGCCGGCCAAGGTGATGGTGCTGGGCGCCGGTGTCGCCGGGCTGCAGGCGATCGCGACCGCGAAGCGCCTTGGCGCCGTCGTGACCGGCTTCGACATCAGGCGCGCGGCGTGGGAGCAGATCGCATCGCTCGGCGGCCGCCCGCTGGAGCTCGACTTCATCCCCGACGCCGAGGACGAGGGCGGCTATGCCCGGCCGCTGAACGAGGAGGAGAACGAGCAGGTGCGTGAGGCCCTTGCCGAGAACGCCGGTCGCCAGGACGTGATTATCACGACGGCCTTGATCCCGGGCCGCCCGGCGCCGATCCTGCTGACGAAGCAAGCCGTCGCCAACATGCGGCCGGGCTCGGTGATCGTCGATTTGGCCGCAGACTCGGGCGGGAACTGCGAGCTGGCCGAGGCGCGTAAGACCGTGGTTTCCGAGAACGGCGTCAAGGTGATCGCGCCCGTCAACCTGCCCAGCGACATGGCCGCGCATGCATCGCAGCTCTACGCGAAGAACATCGAGAACCTGCTCGGCCTGCTGGTCGACGAGGAGGGCAAGTTGAGCCTGGACTTCTCCGACGAGGTGGTCGCCGGGGCCTGTCTCACCCACGAGGGCGAGATCAAGAACGAGCGGGCGAGAGAGGTGACTGGCTGATGGATGTCATGACCGAACTCACGATCTTCGTCCTCGCGGCGTTCGTCGGCTTCGAGGTGATCTCGAAGGTCCCGACCACGCTGCACACGCCGCTGATGAGTCAGACCAACGCGATCCATGGGATCGTGATCCTCGGCGGTCTGATCGTGGCCGGGTATGCCGACGATTCGCTCGAGAAGACGATCGGCGTGATCGCGATCGCGTTCGGCGCGATCAACATCGTCGGCGGCTTCATGGTCACCGACCGGATGCTCGGCATGTTCGCGAGGAAACCTCGCGAACAACAAACACCTGACGGCTCCTCGGCTTCGCCTGCGGGGCCGTCAGGGTCTGAGGCAGACCGATGATTTCGGCGGTGCTCGAGCCCAGCGGCGACGGCGCCACGGCGCTCTACATCGTCTCGTTCTCGCTGTTCATCTTCGGGGTTCGGCGCGGCACCCACCCGACGACCGCGAAGCAGGGAAACATGATCGCGGCCGTCGGCATGGCGATCGCGGTGGCGACGACCCTCCTGCTCGACGGGATCGGCAACTGGGGCCTGATCGTCGCCGGCCTCGCGCTGGGGACGACGGTCGGCGTGATCGCCTCGATCCGGGTCCAGATGACCCAGATGCCGCAGATGGTCGCCCTCTACAACGGGGTCGGCGGCGGCGCGGTCGCCCTGATCGCGTGGTCGGAGGTCCGCCACGGCATCGAGTTGGGGATCGAGTTCCCGCTCGACGAGCTGATCCCGATTCTGTTCTCGGCCGTCGTCGGCTCGGTCTCGTTCTGGGGCTCGAACATCGCCTTCGCGAAGCTCCAGGACCTGATCCCGACCCGGCCGCTGGCGGTGCCTGGCCAGCAGGTGCTGAACGCGCTGCTGCTTGTCGGCATGGTGGCCGCCTGCGTGTCGATGGCGATCAACAACGACGACGTGTCCCAGGAGCTGTTCATCGCGGTGCTGATCGCGGCGGCGCTGCTGGGCAACCTGGTGGTGCTGCCGATCGGCGGCGCCGACATGCCGGTGGTGATCTCGCTGCTGAACGCGGCGACCGGGCTCTCCGCGGCCGCGGCTGGCTTTGCGCTGGACAACGTCGCCCTGATCGTCGCGGGCACGCTGGTCGGCTCCTCGGGAACGATCCTGACGATGGAGATGGCGCGGGCCATGAACCGGTCGGTCGCCAACGTCCTGTTCGCAGGCTTCGGCGGCGCCCCGGCGGGGGGCGCGGCGGCCGGGGGAGAGGAACGGCCGCATACCTCGATCGGAGCCCAGGACGCCGCGATCAAGCTCGCCTACGCCGACTCGGTCGTGATCGTCCCTGGCTACGGGTTGGCGGTCGCCCAGGCTCAGCACGCCGTCAAGGAGATGGCGAACGAGCTCGAGAAGCGCGGAGTGCAGGTCCAGTACGCGATCCATCCGGTCGCCGGGCGCATGCCCGGGCATATGAACGTGTTGCTCGCCGAGGCCGACGTGCCGTACGAGAAGCTGCGCGAGATGGACGAGATCAATCCCGAGATGCCGCGCACCGATGTCGCCGTCGTGATCGGCGCCAACGACGTCACCAACCCGGCGGCCAAGAACGACCCCGACTCGCCGATCGCCGGTATGCCGATCATCGAGGTCCACGAGGCCCAACAGGTGATCGTGATCAAGCGCTCGCTCTCGCCGGGTTTCGCGGGCATCGACAACGACCTGTTCTACGAGCAGAACACGGACATGCTGTTCGCCGACGCCAAGCAGGCCGCGACCGACATCGCGGCCGAGGTCGGGAACCTCTGAGACCCGCCTCGGGCTAGTCAGGCCCGCCGCGCCGCACCCGCGGCGTCGCCCAGCCGATCAGGGTGCCGAGGGCGCCGACGATCAGGAGCGCGAAGATCAGCGGGATCGTCGCGTTGATGAAGAGGAACTTCACCTCGACCTCCTGCAGGTTCTGGAGGATCAGGATCGCCATCAGGATCGCGGCGAAGCCAAGCGCGTAGGCCTTCCAGCCGCGGCTCTCCTTGCGGGGGATGATCGGATCGTCGGCCACGCCTGAACCGTACCCGCACACGCCGTGCGTAATGCGTCACGGCTGGCGGGCTTCCCGTTCGCGTGCGACGGATCGGCGAGCGCGGCCAGGCGAGTCCGGAGTGGCTCGGGCTCGTGTTCTTGGTCTCGCTTGCGCTCGCGAGCGCCGTCGCCGTCGGCTTGCCGGTCCCGGGCACCGGGCTCGCGCGGAGCATGGCCGCGCGGCTTGTCTGCGCCGCCGGTCTCGCGGATAGCTGCGGAGAGCAGGGCGCGCTCGCGCTCGCCTACGGCCCCGAGCTCGCGGGCCTCGTAGCCGAGCACACCCCCAGCCTCAACTACGAGGAGGGGATGCGGGCCCTCCCGGTCGACTTCCGGTCCTGTCGCGAAGACTGGTGCGCGGAGGGTCTTGAGGGCGGACCGGTGCGCGAGTCGCTGGCCGGGGAGTCGGTGACTGCGTTCGTTCACCTGATCGACTGCCGCGACGATACGGCCGCTGGGCGCGAGGGCTACGACTGCTCAGGCGCTCGGGCCGGACGGGTCTACCTGCAGTACTGGCTCTACTACCCCGGCAGCGCGACGGCCCGGGCGCTGCTCGGCGACCGCGGCTTTCACGAGGACGACTGGGAGTCTTTCCAGGTTCGGGTCGCGCCGGGCGAGGCGGCCGCGGCGCGGGCCAGCTCGCACCACTCCTACAACGGCTCGTCCGGCGACTGGCTCTCGGACTCGGGGTTGGTCGAGAAGGCGGGCTGGACGGAATCCTCGGGCCGCTACTTCATCTCCGGCGGCAGCCACGCCGGCCGGATCGCTCGGGCGGCTTCAGGCCGCCGCTGGACCGCGGCCGGCGCGGTCCGACTGGTGCCGATCGAATCGCTGACGGGCCTGGCCCGGTTCGAGTTCGCGGTCTCGCCGCCATGGGCGAAGCGCGTCTACCGCGACCCCGAACACCGGGGGACGGACTAGGCGCCCTGGCTCAACTCGCGAGCCCGAGGCGGGCCAGGATCCACTCGGTGTGGGCGATCAGGCGCTCGATCGGGTAGGCGTCCGGGTCCTCGAGCAGCAGGCGGGCCGCGTCCTCCGAGACCGCCTGCATCGTCAGCGCCGTGAGCTCGGGGTCGGGAAGCGGGGGGCCGCCGGCATCCGCCATCACCTGCGGCGCCAGCGCCGCGAGCTGGTCCGTGACCGCGCGGCGCACCAACGTTGCTCTCTCGCGCAGGATCTCGGGAGTGCCCTCGGGCGACATCAGAACGAGGCGCCAGGTGAACGGGTCGTTGTGAACGGCCTCGAGGAAGGCGCGCAGCGCTCCCTTCAGTAGCGCCGCGGGCGGCTCGCCGCCCCCCGCTTGCGGCAGCAGCTCCATCAACTGCGTGATCGCTCTGGCCCCCTCGCGCTCGACCAGCGCCTCGAGCAGCCCCGCCAGGTCGTCGAAGTGGCCATAGACGATCGGGCGACTGATCTGAGCTCGCCGGGCGACGGCGTCGATCGAGATTCCGTGGAAGCCACGCTCGCCGGCCAGTGTCTTGGTCGCGTCAAGGATCTGCTCCCGCCGCTGCGGGCCGGTCAGTCGGGTCGGCTTCGTCACGGTTGCGCTCATGGCCTGATCCGGATGCTAGGCTACATCAGTGTAACTTACAGCAGTGTAAGTTGTAGTTCCGCCGAGACGACCGTGAGCCACCCGGAAGGACCGATGGAAGCGACCGCCACCCGCACTCACTCGCCCGACAGCTCGGGCGCCGAGCAGCCCGACCACGAGGTCGCGATCGTCGGCAGCGGATTCTCCGGGCTCGGGATGGCGATCAAGCTTCGCCAGGCCGGGGTCGACGACTTCGTCGTGATCGAGAAGGCGGACTCGGTTGCCGGGACCTGGCGCGAGAACACCTACCCGGGGTGCGCCTGCGACGTGCCTTCGCACATGTACTCGTTCTCGTTCGAGCCGAACCCGGACTGGAGCGAGATGTACGCGCCGCAGCAGGAGATTCGCGACTACCTCGAGCACTGCGCCGACAAGTACGACCTGCGCCGCCACCTGCGGTTCGGAACGCGCGCGATCAGCGCGACCTGGGATGGCGAGGCCGGCCTGTGGCGCTACGCCACCGAGGGTCGCGACGGCAGGCAGGAGCGGACCGCCCGGTTCCTGGTCTCCGGTATCGGCGGCCTCCACGTCCCGGCCACAGCCGACTTCCCCGGGATCGAGAACTTCGAGGGTGAGGTCTTCCACTCCGCGACCTGGAACCACGACGTCGAGCTCGAGGGCAAGCGGGTCGCCGTGATCGGCACCGGCGCCAGCGCGATCCAGTTCGTGCCCGAGATCGCGCCGAAGCTCGCCCACCTCGACCTCTATCAGCGCACGGCGCCGTGGGTCCTGCCCAAGCTCGATCGCCACATTTCGCGCTTCGAGCGCCGGCTCTACCGTCGCTTTCCGTCGCTGCAGCGCGCCTATCGCCGCAGTCTCTATTGGTACCTGGAGCTGGTGATGTTGCGGGGCATCAAGAGCGAGCGCTTCGGCCGTGTCTTCGAGTGGATGGGGCGGCGCAACCTGAAGCGCCAGGTGCAGGATCCGGCGAAGCGCGCCAAGCTGGAGCCGAACTACGAGTACGGCTGTAAACGACTGCTGATGTCGAACACCTACTACCGGGCGCTCGACGGTCCCAAGGCGGACGTGATCACCGAGGGCATCGCCGAGATCCGCCCGACCGCGATCGTCGGCGGCGATGGCGTCGAGCGCGAGGTCGACGTGATCATCCTCGGCACCGGCTTCGACACCAAGGCGATGGCCAGCTCGGTCGCGCTGCGCGGCGAAGGCGGCCGCCTGCTCGCCGACCATTGGGCCGAGACCGGCATCCAGGCCCACCGGGGCACGATGATCGCCGGTTATCCGAACCTGTTCTTCCTGCTCGGGCCGAACACCGGGCTCGGGCACAACTCGGTGGTGTTCATGATCGAGTGCCAGATCAAGCTGGCGTTGCAGGCAATGGAGCGGGCTCGCGGCGCGGGCGGCGCGGCGATCGCTCCACGCGCCGAGGCGCAGGCCGCCTACAACGAGCGGCTTCAGGACGAGCTCGGCGACGCGGTCTGGTCGCGCAGCTGCAAGAGCTGGTACATGGACGAGCACGGACGGAACATCACGCTCTGGCCGGATCCGACGTGGAAGTTCCGCAACGAGCTCTTGAAGCTGAAGCCGGACGAGTACGAGCTGGCTGCGGCGGGCAACGGCAACGGCCGGGCCGCGACGACCGCGAGCCCACGCGAGGTCGTCGGCGTCTAGGTATCCATTGAGCGGCGCAAGCCGCGAATCCGGCATGTGCCGGTGGTTGTTATTTCGGCGGCATCCGCAGCGCGCCGTCAAGGCGGATCGTCTCGCCGTTCAGCATCTCGTTCTCGACGATCTGCTGGGCGAGCTGCGCGAACTCCGCCGGCGCCCCGAGCCGCTGCGGAAAGGGAACTCCGGCGCCGAGCTCGGCTCGCGCCTCCTCGGGCAGCGCCGCCAGCAGCGGCGTGTCAAAGAGTCCGGGAGCGATCGTGGCGACTCGGATCCCCCGGCCTGCCAGGTCACGCGCTGCCGGCAGAGTCATGCCGACGATGCCGCCCTTGGACGCCGCGTAGGCGACCTGCCCGATCTGGCCGTCGAACGCCGCGATCGAAGCCGTGTTGACGCAGACGCCGCGCTCGCCGCCCCCGTCGGGCTCGTTCGCCGACATCGCCGTCGCCGCGAGGCGCAGCACGTTGAAGCTGCCGATCAGATTCACCTTGATCACGTTGCCGAAGATCTCGAGGTCGTGCGGACCCTGCTTCGAGGTCGTGCGCTGGGCCCAGCCGATGCCGGCGCAGCAGACCGAGATCCGCAGGCCACCGTCGAGCGCGGCTGCGGCCTCCACCGCAGCCTGGACCTGGTCGGCCTCGAGCACGTTGGCCTCGACGAACGACGCCCGGTCGCCCAGCTCGGCTGCCAGCGCGTTTCCCCTCTCGGCGTTGAGGTCGGAGATCACGATGGACGCACCGGCCGCGTGCAGGCCGCGCGCCGTCGCCTCGCCCAGCCCCGATGCCCCGCCGCTGATCAGCGCGCCCGCGCTTTCGACCTTCATCGCGGCGGCAGCCTAGCGCCTAGGGCGCGAGCCCCTCGATCAAATCGCCGAGCTTGTCCGGCGTCGTGATCGGGGTGAGGATCGGCAGCGTGATGCCGCCGGCGACGAACTCGCCGAGCCGCGCCTTCATCGCAGCGGGATCGCCGAAGATGAACATCTCCTCGATCAGCTCCCAGGGCGCGGCCGCGGCAGCTGCCTGACGGTCGCCGGCGTGCCACGCCTCGATCATCGGATCGATCGCCTCGCCGTGCCCGAGCCAGCGGTAGAAGGCCTCGTAGACCGGGACCGTGATGTACGAGGAGAACATGAAGCGGGCGATCGGCTCGACCTGCTCGCGATCGCCAGGCAGGCAGAAGAACCGGCAGAGCAACTCGAACCCGTCCGGCGCACCGGCGATGCCCTCCGCGACCTGCGGAAGCCCGGACAGGGGCAGGAAGTTGGTGAAGGCGCCGTCGGCCTGCTCGACCGCCAGCCTCAGCATCCGCCCCCGCAGCGCCGCCAGGACTATCGGGACCGGCGTTGCCGGCGCCACCTCGAGCTTGAACCCGTTCGGCGTCCGCTCACCGGCCAGCGCGACCTTCAGGAAGTCGACCGTCTCAGCGACCTTCGAGTACGGCTTCTCAAACGGGATCCCGTTCCAGCCCTCGACGATCCGGTCGGACGAGGCCCCGATGCCGAGCACGAAGCGGCCGCCGGTGGCGTCGGCCATCGCCGCGGACTGCTGGGCGAGCAGCGCCGGGCCGCGCGTAAACACGCCGACGACGCCGGTGCCGAGGCGCGCCCGCTCCGTCGAGGCCGCCGCGAATGCCAGCGGGGTGAAACCGTCGGGCCCGTTCGTCTCGCCGGACCAGAGGTCCGTGTAGCCGCCGGCTTCGGCCCGCTTGACCAGGTCGTCGTGGGCCGCAAGCGGCGTCATCGGCAGTGGCAGCGTCAGGCCCCAGCGGGTCACGAGCAGGAACCTATTCGGTGGGATAGGGTCGGCGCAGTGGACTTCTCGCGGATCAGCCGGCTGGAGCTCTTCGGGATCGCCTGCGCCGCAATCGCGGTCCTGACTCTGTTCTTCCTGCCGTGGTACTCGCTGGCCGCGGACGTCGTTCGCGACGACGAAAGCGACTGGATCTGCGGCGTCGGCGACACCTCCTGCACCGGCTGGGAGACGTTCCCGATCCTGCGCTGGATCCTGCTGGCGGGAGCGGCGGCGCCGCTGATCCTGGCCTGGATCCTGATTCGCGACCACAAGCTGTCGTGGGCGCCCGGTGAGCTCACGGCCGTCGGCGCGTTCGCGGCGATGACGTTGATCATCTACAACGGCCTGATCGACAAGCCGGGCAGCGGCAGCGCGGAGAGCGGCGTCAGCCTCGACTTCGGCTATTGGATCGCGCTGCTGGTCGGGATCGGCATGGCGTACGCGTCGTTCATGCGCTCGCAGGAATCCGGCGGCAAGCAGCAGCGCAAGGCCCCCGGCACCGTCTAGCAACTAAGTTCCGCGCGCTATGGGTGTCATCTCCCACGACGTGCGCGACTCCAGCCATCCGGATCGCAACCTGGCGCTCGAGCTCGTGCGCGTGACCGAGGCCGCCGCGCTTGCCGCGGCGCGCTGGGTCGGCCGCGGCGACAAGGAGGCGGCCGACCAAGCGGCGGTCGACGCCATGCGCCTGATGCTCGAGACCGTGCCGATGGACGGGATCGTCGTGATCGGCGAGGGCGAGAAGGACGAGGCGCCGATGCTCTACAACGGCGAGCGGATCGGCGACGGCAGCCCGCCCGAGGTGGACATCGCGGTCGACCCGCTCGAGGGAACCCGGCTCTGTGCCCGGGGGATGCCGTCGGCGCTGGCCGTGATCGCGCTGTCCGAGCGCGACACGATGTTCGACCCCGGCCCCTGCGTGTACATGGAAAAGCTTGCCGGCGGACCCGAGATCGCCGACCTGCTGACGCTCGACGAACCGCTCGGAGCGGTGGTCGAACGGGTCGCAGAGCGCAAGGGCGCCGACGCCGGCGAGGTCACGGTGATCATGCTCGATCGCCCCCGGCACGAGGAAGCGATGACCGCCGTCCGCGAGGCCGGCGGGCGGATCCGCCTGATCACCGACGGCGATGTCTCGGCGGCGCTGTTCGCGGTCAGCCGCGGGACCGGCGTCGACCTGCTCTGGGGCATCGGCGGCACGCCGGAGGGCGTGATCTCGGCCGCCGCGATCAAGTGCCTCGGCGGCCAGATGCTGGGCCGCCTCTGGCCGCGCGAGGACGAAGAGCGCAAGGCCGCAGTGGACGCCGGCTACGACCTCGACGAGGTGCTCGACGTGGACCGGCTCGTCTCCGGCAACGACGTGTTCTTCGCCGCGACCGGCGTCACCGACGGCGAGCTCCTGCAGGGAGTGCGCTACCCGGCGACCGGCCAGGCCTCGACCGAGTCGCTGGTCACCCGCTCGCGATCGAGCACCGTGCGGACCGTGCAGGCCCGCCACGACCAGGCGAAGCTGCGCGAGATCACCGGCGGCCGCTATGGCTGAGCGGGCGCCCATCGCCGTCGCCGGGGCGACCGGCTACATCGGCGGCGCGCTCACGCGCGAGCTCCTCGCCCGGGGCGTTCCGACTCGCGCGCTGGCGCGGGATCCGGCCCGGGCCACGGAGCTCGAGCGTGGTGGCGCCGAGGTGGTCAGGGCCGACGTGCTCGAACCGGGTGGCCTGTCGGAAGCGCTCGACGGCGCCGCCGCCGCCTACTACCTGGTGCACTCGATGGGTCGCGGATCGGGCTCCGACGACTTCGCCGAGCGCGACAAGATCGCCGCGCGCAACTTCGGCGAAGCGGCCCGCTCCGCCGGCGTCGAGCTGATCATCTATCTCGGCGGGCTGAGCGAGGGCGGCTCGAAGCATCTCGCGAGCCGCCACGAGACCGCCCTCATCCTGGGCGAATCGGGGGTCCCGGTGACGTACGTCCGGGCGGCGGCCGTGATCGGAGCCGGCAGCGAGTCGTTTCGGACCGTCTTCTACCTCGTCAAGCGCCTCCCCGCGATGGTCACCCCGCGGTGGGTCAGCACGAAGACCCAGCCGATTGCGATCGCGGACGTCGTCCGCTACCTCGCCGACATTCCCGGAATCCCGCAGGCCCGCGGTCGCGAGCTCGAGATCGGCGGGCCCGACGTCACCACCTATGGCGGCATGATGGACGCGGCCGCCCGAGCGATGGATACCTGGCGGCGGCCGCGGGTCAGCGTCCCGCTTCTCAGCCCGCGCCTGTCGTCGCTTTGGCTCGGGCTGGTAACCCCCGTCGACCTCGGCGTGGCTAAGCCGCTGATCGAGGGCATGGCGGTCGAGACGATCGTGCGGGACCGCTCCGGGATGGCGCTGTTCGACTTCGAGCCGATGCCAATCGACGCGGCGATGCGCGAAGCAGTTGAGGAACGCAAGGCCGGCTAGAGATCGAGGCGAGCGAGCGAGCGCAGGAACCCCCGGGTCACCCAGACATGGATCCGCATCTGCGTCGCGTTGTAGAGGTGAACGCCGAGTCGCGCAAAGCGCCCGCTTCCACGGACGAACGGGTAGAAGTTCGAAACCTCGGTGCGGACGGTCAGGTGCGCCGTCTCGCCGACGGGGTCGGGCTCCGCGCTCTCGACGACGATCTGGAGCATCCCCTGCCCGCGCCACGCCGGGGCGACCAGCAACCCGCGGTCGATCCGCCAGGTGACCTGCCCCCGGTTCGCCGCCGTCTCGTACTCCGGGCGGTGGAAGCGCAGCATCGCCAGGCGCCGGCTGGCCAGGACGACCGTGCGTGCGTCGGGTTCGTAGACCACGCGGATCAGCCCGAGCGAGACGTTCGACAGATACGCCCAGTACGCCCGCGCCAGCCGTTCGAGGTTCTCGGCCTTCCACAGGTCCCGGTAAACCGCGGCCGGCAACTCGACCTCGGCCTCCTGGATCGATCGGACCGGCCCGTCAGGGGTGACGGGGCCCGTCTCCGGATCGGGCAGCAGGATTACTCGGGCTCGCCGTTCCATCCGGGCATGTCGAGGGCGCCGGTGTCGTGCCACTCGTGGCGCAGCGCGTTGATCACCCCACCGGCCAGCAGGGCCAGGGAGATCAGGTAAAACCAGATCAGCGCGATCAGGATGAAGCCGAGCGCGCCACCGATCCGGTCGAGGTCGGAGATCGAGGTCAGGTAGACCGGGAAGACGGCGTTGCCGATTGCCGTCGTCACCGTCACGAACAGCGCTCCCGGCCAGACGCCGTGCCAGGGCACATGGCCCTTCGGCACGAAGTAATAGATCATGCTGACGATCCCGAAGGTCAGCGTCAGGGCCGCGAGCAGGACGAGCACGCTGCGCAGCCCCTGGACCTCGTCGAGGCCGAACGGCAGGTCGTCGGCGCTCGACGTCGCGAGCCGTTCGGCGAGCGGCACGATCGCGCTCGCGGCGAGGAACAACGTCACCACCACGAGCATCACCAGGGCGAAGCGCTTCTGGGCGAGCCAGCTCCGGCACTCGACGTGGTAGATCCGGCAGAAGGCGGTGTCCATCGCGCCCCAGAACGAGGCGCCGATCCAGATCGCACCGAGGGCGGCGGCCACGCCGATCGTCGTCGAGCTGTCGCGAATCCGCTCGACGGCGCGCTCCACCGAGTCCTGCTCGACCGCCGGGAAGATCCCCTGCAAGTCGTTGATCACGGTGTCCTCGAGGTCTCCGGTGCCGACCACCTTGCCGAAGATGAACAGGACCAGAAGCGCGAAGGGGAACAGCGCCAGCGCCAGGTTGTAGGCGACCATCGCGGCCATCCCGGTGATGTTCTCGACGTAGGCGCGATGCCAGAAGGCGGAGAGCCAGCCGCGGGCTCGGGCGCTGTGCGTGTCGTTCATCTAGGGCCGGTCGACGGACTTGCGAGCCGCGTCGAGGGCGCGGCTCACAAAGCGCACGCCCACGGTCGCCGCCTCGGCGGCGACCGCGACGCCGGCCCAGGCCAGGTCCTCGACGCTCGCGACGCGCGGGCCGGTGTCGGAGCTGACCGTGACCGGCGCCTGACGCTCGGCACCGGCCGGCGACTCGGGCGGCTCCGGCGGTTCCGGTGGTGGGGGTGGGAGCCGCTCAGCCCGGGCCGGCGACGGTTTCACCGTCGCTTCGTCGCCGTTCCCGTCTCGTCGCGGGCTCCGCGTGCCCGGACGTGTGGCGGGCAGGTTGCCGAAGACGCCATCGGGCGCATCGGGGCCGTTGCCTTCGTCTGGCATGGGTGGAGCGTAGCCCGGCCGCAGCTTTCCGTGCAGTTCGCGTGTTTCGCCACGCTCAGAGGGGGAATCGTTGACTTCAGAATGTATAGCGGCTACGCTGGAAACATACGTTTTGGGACCCGCGAGCGCTGGCAAACACACCCGGTAGGGGTTGAGCGGATCGGCCTGATCGATCCGCCTTTTCTTTCGCCAGCAGCACCGGGGACTAACACACACGAACAGCGCGTCCGATAACCAGGACGCCAGCCCAAAGACTTGATCACTCAAACAAGGAAGGCCTAAGCGAGCGGATGCTAGTCGCGGAACTCCAGGAGCTGGAGGAGGTCAAGAACCTCCTGACCAAGGGGCAGGCCGAGGGCGTGATCGCCTACGGCGACGTTGCCACCGCCCTGCGCGAGGTCGACGTCGACGAGGGCGACATCGAGGAGCTCTACGGGTTCATCGAGAGCCAGGGGGTCGAACTGGTCGACGACGTCGATCCGGCCCAGAAGCCGGACCCGTCCGCGCAACCCGCCGACGGCAAGCGCGGCAAGCGCCGCAAGTCGCCGGCCCTGGACCTGAAGCCGGACATGACCACGGACTCGCTGCAGCTGTTCCTCAAGGACATCGGCAAGGTCCGTCTGCTCACGGCCCAGGAGGAGGTCGACCTCGCGAAGCGGATCGAGCGTGGCGACCTCGACGCGAAGCAGAAGATGGTCGAGTCGAACCTTCGCCTGGTGGTGTCGATCGCCAAGAACTACCGCAACCAGGGCCTGCCGTTCCTCGACCTGATCCAGGAGGGCACGCTCGGCCTGGTCCGAGCCGCCGAGAAGTTCGACTACCGCAAGGGCTTCAAGTTCTCCACCTACGCGACCTGGTGGATCCGCCAGGCGATTGCGCGCGCGCTGGCCGACAAGGCGCGCACGATCCGTATCCCGGTCCACGTGGTCGAGAAGCTGAACAAGATCGGCCGCGCCGAGCGCAAGCTCGTCACCGAGCTGGGCCGCGAGCCCACGCCGGACGAGATCGCCGAAGTCACGGGCATCGACCCCGAGGAGGTCGACCAGATCAAGCGCTCCGCCCAGGCTCCCGTGTCGTTGGAGAAGCCGGTCGGCGACGAGGAGGAGTCGGAGTTCGGCCAGTTCATCGCCGACGAGAAGGCCGAGTCGCCGTTCGACCGCGCCGCCGACCTCCTGACCAAGGAGGCGCTGCGCGAGGCACTCGAGAACCTTTCCTACCGCGAGCGCCGCGTGCTCGAGTTGCGCTACGGCCTCGGAGGCGAGCACCCGCGGACGCTCGACGAGGTTGGCCGCACCTTCAACGTCACCCGCGAGCGCATCCGCCAGATCGAGAACCAGTCGCTCAAGAAGCTTCAGAGCCTCGCCGAGGCCCAGAAGCTACGCGACGTCGCCTAGAGCTTCTCAGCCCGCCAGCCGAAGAGGTCCGCGGGACGCAAAACGCCACGTCGGCGCTACGCCGCGCGGGTGGCGATTCCCGGGTATTCGAGCGTCAGCCCGGCCTCGTCGTAGCTGATCTCGCAGCGGAAGCCGAAGCCCGGCGACTGGTAGTCGTAGCGCTCGCCGGCGGCGCCGTCGGGGAGGCGCAGGTAGCGCTGCTCCAGCCGCTCGATGTCAAGGCCCACCGCCCTGACATAGGCGGCAGGCGCCGGCGCATCGGCGCCGATCGCGAGCCGCATCCGCCGCACCGGGAACGCGTTCGTGAATGCGGATGACTCGAGATCGAGATCGATGCAACCCGCGACGTGCGCGAGCGGCTCGCCGTCGGCCCACCAATTCCCCTCGCCATCGGCCTCGAGCTCGACGGCTGACTCACCGTCCGCGGAGCGACCCGTGATCCGCGCAGCGCGGGTGCGCCACTGGGCGTCGACGTCGATCGAATACCCGACGGTCCAAGGGACGCCGTCCTCGATCGCACTGGTCTGCCCGGCGAACCGGCGGCCGCCGGAGGTTTCCTCGAGGAACAGCACCTCGAACCCTCGCTGGGCGTCGCCGTGTTCCCAGGCTGCGGTCCTCGGAAGCTCGATTGAGGGCATCTCCCTGAAGTCCGATCTGGGCCGCCCGCGTTACGCGCGCGACTAGGCGGCGACGTCGCTCAGAAACGGGATGACCTCTTCCGCGCATCGGTCGGGCGCGTCTTCGAACAGGAAATGGCCGATCGTGGTCAGGCGGACGAGCTTCGCGTGAGGGATCTCGCGGGCCTGGCGCTCGGCGGCCGAGTCGGGAAGGTACTCGTCGAGCTCCCCCCAGAGGATCAGGGCCGGGACGCCCAGGGCGGCGAGCTTCCCCTCGTAGGGCTCGAGCTTCTCGAGGTCGCCCGACCGGAACAGGTCCAGCATCCCGCGGCGCCCCTCCTTGGTCGCGAAGCACTTGAAGTACTCGTCAATCGCCGCATCGTCGATGCCGTGCCCGAGCCGGCCGAAGAGCGCCGCGAGCCCGTCGCGCGAGACGCTGTCGATCAGCGCCTCACCCTGCCCCTGGGTGCGCATCGTCCGCCCGACCTCGTGCCACTCGGCGTCCGGGAAGAACCCGGTGTTGCTGATCACGAGGGCGGCGATGGCGGCTGGGTGCTCGCAAGCCCAGCGCAATCCGATCAGGCCCCCCCAGTCGTGGACGACCAGCGCCAGTCGATCCAGATCCGCCGCTCGGCGGAAGCGATCGACCGCCTCCATCTGCCGCTCCCACGTCCCCGGCGGGTCGGGCGGCGAGTCGCCGTAGCCGGGTAGGTCGAGTGCCAGCGCCCGGTGGCCGGCGTCGGCCAGCGCCGGCAGCAGGTGGCGCCACATGTACGAGCTCTGCGGAAACCCATGCACGCAGAGGACGGGCGTCTTGTCCGTGGGTTGCACGGGGGTTGCCTCCCGGTAGGCGAACTCGTCGATTCGCTTGAGCTCGGCGCTCGGCATGTACGCAGCCTAAGCCCCGCACGGCGCTCAAGCGATTCGTGCCTGCGCCCGATAGTCAGATTGATGGCTTTCGACATCGATGCTGCGCTGCGCTACGTGGTCGAGCGTGAGGGTTCGGACCTGCACATCAAGGTGCCGGCGCCGCCGATGGCGCGGATTCACGGAGAGCTGCGCCCAGTCGAGGGCAGTCCGGCGCTCACCTCCGAGGACACCGAGCTCGCGTTCGAGCACATGTGCAAGGACCCGGTGCTGCGCGAGGAGTTCGCGAAGGTCGGCGAGGCCGACTACTCCTACGACCTGCCGGGTGTCTCTCGCTTCCGGGTCAATACCTTCCGCCAGCGCGGCTACGTCTCGATCGCCTGTCGCGCGATCCCGTTCCAGGTCCGCACGATCGAGGATCTCGGCCTGCCCGAGGTGATCCGCAACCTCGCCGAGGAGCAGCGTGGGATCGTGCTGCTGACGGGCACGACCGGCTCGGGTAAGTCGACGACGCTCGCAGCGATGGTCGATCGGATCAACTCGACCCGGCCGCGTCACATCGTCACGCTCGAGGATCCGATCGAGTACCTGCACCGCGACAAGCTTTCGATCATCAACCAGCGCGAGGTCGGGCCGGACACGGAGAGCTTTGGCCGTGCGATGCGCCGCGTTCTGCGCCAGGACCCCGACGTGATCCTGATCGGGGAGATGCGCGACGAGGAAACCGTGCGGACCGCACTTTCAGCCGCCGAGACGGGTCACCTGGTGCTGTCGACGCTTCACACGCTTGACGCAACCGAGACGATCAACCGGATCATCGACTTCTTCCCGCCGCACCTACAGCAGCAGGCTCGGGTGATGCTCGCCTCGACGCTGCGGGGCGTCGTCGGCCAGCGACTGATGCCGCGCAAGGGCGGCGAGGGCCGCGTCGCCGTGTGCGAGGTGATGGTCGTCACCGGCCGCGTCCAGGACCTGATCCTGAATCCGAACGAGACCGGGCGCATCACCGAGGTGATCTCCGAGGGCGAGTACTACGGAATGCAGACCTTCGACCAGGCGCTGCTCAAGCACGTCATGGCGGGCAACGTGGACTCAAAGGACGCGATGGACGTCGCGTCGAGCCCGCACGACTTCAAGCTGATGCTGGATGCCGAGGGGCAGCGCGCTTCGGGCATTGAGCAGGTCATGCAGAACGCGGACCGCGACGTCGCCGAAGTCGGCGGCTGACCGCGCCCACAGGCACGGATTCCAACGCTTCATTAGGTAAAGCATTGGCTATACTCGGCGGCAGGCATGGACCGAACCTGTCCCGTCTGTCGAACCGCGGAGATCATCTCCGGCAAGTGGACGCTCCTCGTGATCCGCGACCTCGCCGAGGAGAGCAAGCGCTTCTGCGAGCTCGAGCGCTCGCTCGAGGGGATCAGCCCCCGCACCCTCTCGCTCCGCCTCCGCTGCCTCGAGGAGAACGGCATCGTCGAGCGCCACACCTATCCCGAAGTTCCACCGCGCGTGGAGTACGTGCTGACGGACAAGGGCCAGGCGCTCGTCCCACTGATCGAGGACATGCGCTCCTACGGTCGCGCCTGGCTCGACAGCACCCCCGTAGCGGTCTAGCCGAGCTTCCTGCAAGCGTTCTTGCACCGCAGGAACGCACCGGGCAGGCAAGAAACCTGCCCCCATGCGTGACCTGGTGCTCCGCGAGGGGCTGAAGACGATGGCCGGCGACGCCGCACTGCGGCTGCGCGATCTGCTCGCCGCCGGTCAGGAGATTCCGTACGAGGTCCGCGAGGCGGGCAACGGCAGCCCGCTGGCCGAGTACGTGCCCCAGACTTCGCGCTTCATCCGCGACCGCGTCGCGGAGCTGGTCGTTCTCGATTCGTTCGGCTCCGCCTGCGCCGCGCTCGAGTCGGCGGCGCTCGCCGGCATCTACCTCGAGGAGATGGGTGTCCCCGAGCCCGGCGACGCACGCCGCCGCGGCGAGCTGGCCGGCGTCGTCTTCCTCTGCCGTCTCTGGCAGGGCTCCACCGACTTCACCCTCGACGACAAGCGCCTCGAAGCGACCATGGACGAGCTGCTGTCACTCGGCGAGGCATCGCCGGGCGAGATCGAGATTGCCGTGCCGCTTCGCGGTTTTCAGATGGACGCCGAGCGCGTCGAGCTTGCCGGCGCGACGATCGTTCGCGCCGACGTCGTCGACGTCCCGACCGAGGCGCGAGCCGCCGACGGCATGGGCGGCGCCGGCTGGCAGCCGAACTTTCTGGCGGTGGCGCGTGTGGGTCGTCTCGACGACGACTCCGACGTGGGGCTCTCCGCTGTGACGACCTTCAAGCGAATCGTCACGACGCTCCAGCTCTTCAAGGCGGGCGGCGTCGCCCTCGGCCCGTACGCATGGATCCGCTCCGGCGGCGATCGCTGGCGGCGGATCGCAACCGGCGCCGGCAAGCCGCGTCCCGGCGGCTATCGCCTCGCCGACACCGAGCTGGCCGAGCTCTCCGGATTCTCCCGGGCGCTGAACGTCGCCGGCACCCCCTTCACCCGACTCGACAGCGGCCACAACGGATTCCCGGCGACCCTCGGCCGGGCGATCTCCCGCTTCGAAGCGGGGCTCGAGCGGCCGGTGACCCTCGAGGCGCTGAACGACTACCTGCTGACCCTTCGTTTCCTGCTCGAGGGCGGCGGTCCCGCCTCGCTCGGGATGCCGATGCGGGTCTCCGCGCTCTGCGCCGAGCCCGACGACCGGACCGAGATCAAGGCGACCGTGGACCACGCCCTGGCACTCGAGCGCGAGCTTTGGAGCGGCGAGCCGACGACCGGCTCCGAGCGCCGTCCGCCGGCTGAGATCGCGGCCGACGTCGAGGACCTGACCCGGGCGATCCTGGGCGACGCAGCCTGCGGCCACCTGGGGACCGAGCTTCGCACCACCGCCGACGAGATCCTCCTGGGCGAGGGCCTCCAGGTCGGCGAGGGAGCTCCCGACACGCGCGGCGAGACGGCCGAGTGGAATCCCGACGAGCCTCTCGAGGACGAGGACCTTGAGCTCGAGAGCCTCGAGGACGAGCTCGAGCACGCGATGGGCGACCGCGAGTTCGACGATGTCGAGGCGGTAGAGGACGAGCTGGCCCCGGAGCCCGAGCACGGCTTCGTGCGGGCCCAGAACCTGATCCACGACATGGTGGAGGAGCCTGCCTTGGACCCCGTCGGCCCCGGAGGCGAAGCCGAGGAGCCGAGGGGCAGTGATTTTGCCTGGGAGGAGCCGATGCCGACCGCGGAGCGGGAGCCCGAGCCGCTCGCCGATGCCTTCGACGACGAGGCGGGCGAGCCCGGCGGGGCCGAGGTCCGTGTGCTGCGTCCGCGCCCGGCCGAGGGCCCGGTGGCCGACCTCATCGAGGACTCAAATCAGCACCGCCGCGAGGTCGCCAGCCGCGTGTCATTCCTTTTCCCCCAGCCGGAGACCACCGAGTGGAAGGTGCGCGAGGTCGGCTACGACCGGACGCGCAGGGCCGAGGTCGACGTCGACGACCCGGCGACGCACGCTTCCTAAGACTTCCTTCTCCGATCACCCCAAAAGAGCGGGCCGGGCGCCGAGCATGAAGCTCGGGGCCTTGGCCTGCGTCGCTCATCTCCCTTATGCCGACGCGGCGATCTCCTCGCGCTCGGCAGCGCCGGTTGCGAACAGGTAGCGATTGACCTCCATCAGCCCCGCGAGGTCGTGAACGTCGAAGTCGAGGTAGGGAATCTGGATCACGGCTCTGGTTCGCATCTCGTTCGCCAGGTGCTCGACGTTGCGCCGGTCGCGCTCGGCCAGCGCGCTGTAGTCCTCGAAGTTCGATGCGACGCGCTGGGCCAGCCCCTCGTCGCCCAGCAGCTCCTCCAGGCCGTCGCCCGGCTCGGCGGGGGAATCGTCCGAGTAGTGGACCTTGTTGACGATCACTCCCCCGAACGGGAGCTTGGCCTCGACGAGCTTGCGGTGGAAGTAGACGGCTTCGTCGATCGGCTCGCCCTGCGGGCCGCAGACGACGAGGAACATGCTCTGCGGGTCGGCCAGAAGCTCGTTCACGCGCCGCGCGCGCTCGCGGAAGCCACTGACCATGCCGCTCATAGCCTGGAAGAACTCGGCCAGATCCTGGAGGAGGTCAACCCCCGTGATCCGCTTCAGGATCGAGAACATCGCCGAGGTGCCGCGCCCCGCAACCTTGCCGACCAGGCCCGTCGGCGCCATGAAGACCCGCAATGCCTTGCCCTCAATGAACTGCGTCAACCGCCGCGGTGCGTCGAGGAAATCGAGCGCGTTGCGGGAGGGCGGGGTGTCGAGCACCAGCAGGTCATAGCGATCCTCCGCCCAGATCTCGAACAGCTTCTCCATCGCCATGTACTCCTGCGAGCCGGCGAGCGCGTTCGAGAGCTGCTGGTAGATCCGGTTCTCGAGGATGCGCTCGCGCGTCTCCTCGTCGGGCGCGTGCTTGCGGACGACCTCGTCGAACGTCGCCTTCGGGTCCAGCATCATCGCCCACAGCTCGCCGTCGCCGGGATCGACGCCCGCCTCGGTGAACAGCGCCGGATCGACCTGGCGCTCCTCGTTGCCCAGCTCGGGCAGCCCGAGCGAGTCCGCGAGGCGCTTGGCCGGGTCGATCGTGAGCACGGCCACCTTCTTGCCCCGAGCCGCCATGCCGGCGGCGATCGCGGCCGAGGTGGTCGTCTTGCCGACGCCGCCCGACCCGGCGCAGATGCAGACCCGCTTGCCCTCGAGCAGTTCGCCGACAGACGCCATCAGACGGTCGCCGCCAGTTGCTTGAGGTGCTCCACGCCCAGGTCGGGCTCGAACACGAACGGCATCGTGGACACCGGCGCCTCGGCGAGCCCCTCGAGGCGCGTCAGCTGCTCACGCTGGGCCACCGCGCGCCGTCGCACGGAGAGCGCCGCTCGCAGCGCGAAGCGGAATCCGTCGTCGGCCTCGTCGAACGCGGACGAGATCGCTCGCTCGTCGGTTTCGGAGAACCGGTCGGGATAGAGGCCGTTGCAAAAGATCCGGTCAACCGACATCCCGACCTCCGAGGTCAGGTCGCGCTCGAGCATCGCCGTCTCGTTGACCGGCATCTCCTCGGGCAGCGCGACGATCGCGACGCCCGTTCGGCGGTGGTCGGTGAGAAACCGGTCGAGCGCCTCGGCCTGCGAGGCGATCGGCCCAACCCGCGCGACGTTGGCGAACGTGCGCGGCGTCTGCAGGAAGCCGACGCCGTGGCCCGTGGCCGGAGCGTCGACGATCACCAGGTCGTAGTGGCGGCCCTTCTTGACCTTGCGATCGTCCTGTGCGAGCTCCCAGATCTTGCCGATCGTGACCAGCTCCTTCAATCCCGGGGTGGCGGCCGCGAGGTACGTGAAGATCTTCGAGCGGAACAGCAGGTCGCGCATTGCCCGGACCTTGAGCTGGAGCAGGACGTACTCGCGCATCGACTCGTCCGGGTCGATCGAGATCGCCCAAAGGTTCTCGGCCATCTCGACCTCGGCGAACCCCACCTCGGCCCGGTGGAAGACGCGCGACAGGCGCTCCTGAGCGGAGACCTCGCAGACGATCGTCCGCTTGCCGCGCTCAGCGGCAGCGATCCCAAGCGCCAGGGCGACCGTCGATTTGCCGACGCCGCCCTTGCCGGTGACGATTACCAGCCGCTTGTCCAGGAGGTCCCGCAACCCCCTAAGCCTCTCACGCAAGCGGCGTTGCGGGCTTTGCACGGGAAGGAAACGTCCCAGCGCGTGCGAATAGTCGCGAGCGTATGGGTCTTTTCAACCGCGGAACAAAAGCTGACAGCCGGGACACCGCCCGGGACGACACGGGGGCGGAGCTGGCCGAGCTGGGCAAGGGTCTTTCCGGACCCGAGCCCGAGGCTGTCGAGCAGCCGCCGCGAGTCGAGGAGGCGACCCCAGAGCCCGCCGAGGAGGTGGAGTCCATGAATGAGTCGACTCCCACACCAGCGCCTGAGCCCGAGCCCGTCGCCGATGAGCTTCGCAGCGTGGAGGAAGCCGTCGAACGGCCCGAGGTGCACACCGCGCCCGCTTCCCCGCCGCCGGCCGAGCTCTCCGACGAGGAGGCCGAGGCGGCGCGCATAAGCTTTGAGCAGGCGCTCTCGCCGCGACGCGCAGCGACCACCGGAGTGGCCGACCACGGCGTCAACGGCGAGCGAGCCGAACGCCGCGCCAAGGTCATTTCCTTCGCCAACCAAAAGGGCGGCGTCGCCAAGACGACGACGACGCTGAACCTGGCGGTCGCGTTCGCCGAGTCCGGGCACCGGGTGCTATGCGTCGATCTCGACCCGCAGGGGAACCTGACGATGAGCCAGGGGATCGATCCGGACAAGGTCGAGACTTCGATGTACGACGTCCTGGTCCATCACATCCCGATTCGGGAGGTGATACAGGAGCGCGAGATCGACATCGCCGTCGCCTCGATCGATCTGGCCGGCGCCGAGATCGCGATGTCGACCCAGATCGGTCGCGAGCGCTCCCTGGAGAAGGCGCTCTCGGCGGTCGCAGACGACTACGACTTCGTCTGCATCGACACCCCGCCCAGCCTCGGGCTGCTGACGGTCAACGCCCTCACCGCATCGGACAAGGTGATCGTCCCGGTCCAGTGCGAGTACCTGTCGATGCGCGGCCTGATGCAGCTCCAAGGGACGCTGGACATGATTCGCGAGAACCTGAACCCGCGGATCCAGATCGAAGGCATTCTGCCGACGATGCTGGACTCACGGACAGTCCACGCCAAGGAGGCGATCGAGATCCTCGAGGAGAACTTCGGGGAGTTGGTCTTCAAGTCCCGAATCCGCAAGGCGATCAAGTTCGCAGAGGCACCGGTCCGCGGTGCCAGCGTCCTGAAGTACGATCCGAAGTCGAACGCGGCGGATTACTACCGGGAGCTGGCGAAGGAGGTCTTGACCCATGGCACGTCGTAAGCGGGCCAGTATGCGGGAGGGCCCCCTGGCCGATCTCTTCCGTTCGACGGCAGAGCCCGACGATCCGCCCGAGGCGCCGGCACCTCCGCCGCGTCGCGAAGAGCGCGACGACGACACCCGGGTGCTCCCCGAGACGCCCGCCGCGCGCGAGGAGCCAAGCGAGCCCGCACGTCCGCAGCCGGAGCCGGCCAAGGAGCGCGAGCCGATCTTCGACGTCGAGGAGGATCAGGCGGAGGCGGAGCGGGAGGATGTCCGCGCGTACCGGACCGAGGCACCAGAAGCCCCCTCGCGTCCCGCCAAGGACCGCCTCTCGAAGATCTTCTCCGAGGACCCGGAACCCGCCGCGGCGACCTACGGCCGCGAGGATCCGGACTACACGCGTGCCGCGGAGCCGGCGCGGCCGCATTCACCCGTGATCCGCGTCGTCGGCGTGGGCGGGGCCGGCGTCAACGCCGTCAACCGCATGGTCGAGGCCGGGATTCCCGGGGTCGAGTTCATGGCGGTCAACACCGATCTGCAGTCGCTCCAGCAGTCGCTGGCCGACGTCACCGTCCACCTCGGTACCGGCGCCCAGCGCGGCCTCGGTGCCGGATCGAACCCAGAGCTCGGATACCGCGCCGCGTTCGAGGAGCAGGACAAGATCAAGCGCCTGCTCAAGGGCTCTGACATGGTCTTCGTCACCGCCGGCGCCGGTGGGGGAACCGGAACCGGCGCCGCGCCGGTGGTCGCCCGTCTCGCCCGCGACGTCGGCTCGCTGACAGTCGGCATCATCACCAAGCCGTTCAAGTTCGAGGGCACCCGCCGCGCGAAGCAGGCCGACGATGGCGTCGATGCGCTGGCGGCCGAGGTCGACACGCTGATCGTCGTCCCGAACGAGCGCCTGCTGTCGGTGCTCGCCACGACCACGACCATGATCGAGGCCTTCCAGGTGGCCGACGACGTCTTGCGCCAGGGCGTCCAGGGCATCTCCGAGCTGATCACGTTGCCGGGACTGATCAACCTCGACTTCGCCGACGTGCGCACCACGATGCGCGACGCGGGCCAGGCCCTGCTGGGAATCGGCATGGGGGCCGGCGACAACCGCGCCACGGCAGCCGCCGAGCGGGCCGTCTCCTCGCCGCTCCTCGAGACGTCCGTGAACGGCGCGAAGTCGATCCTGCTCTCGATCACCGCCGGCGAGGACCTGACGCTGATGGAGGTCTCGGACGCGGCCAAGATCGTCCAGGAGGCCGCCCACCCGGACGCCAACATTATCTTCGGCGCCAACGTCGACGAGTCGCTCACCGACCAGGTCTGGGTGACCGTGATCGCCACCCGCTTCGACGGGCGCGGCCGCCGAGCCGACGGCTCGACCGGCGAAAAGCGTGCGGCAGGCCGCACCGAGGTTGCGACCCGTCGCCCATCCGACCGCCGCGCCGGCACCGCGAAGGAGTTCGAGTCCCGTCCCAAGGACCTCGAGCTCGACGTACCCGAGTTCGTTCCTGGCAAGTAGCGGCCAGCCTCACCGACCTGACCCGCGCCTAAGCTCATCGCCATGAGCGCGCGGGGAGTCGTGGCCGCCGGGCATCCGCTGACCGCGGAGGCGGGAGCTCGGGTGCTGCGCGAGGGCGGCAACGCCGTCGACGCGGCGATCGCCGCGGTGTTGACGTCGTGCGTGACCGAAAGCACCCTGACCGGGCTCGGCGCGGGCGGCTACATGCTGATCCGGGAGGGCTCGGAGCCCGTCGTCCTCGACTTCTTCGTGGCGGCGCCCGGGCTCGACGGCGCCGAGCGCAACTCGGAGCTGGTCCCGATCCCGATCTACTTCACGCCGGAAACCCCGCAGGTCTTCCATATCGGGGCTGCATCGTGCGGGGTGCCGGGCACCCCGGCCGGACTGGTCGCGGCTGCGGAGCGGTTCGGGAGTGTGCCGCTGGCGGACCTCGCGGCGCCGGCCGCAAGGCTGGCGCGCGAGGGAGTGACCGTCAACGCCGAGCAGGCCTACTTCCTCGAGCTGCTGGCGCCGATTCTCGTTCACTGGGACGAGGCGCGCGCGATCTATGCGCCCGAGGGAAGGATCCTGGCCGCCGGCGACCGCTTCGTCTTCGCCGAGCTGGGCGATGCGATCGAGCGCCTGGGCGCCGAGGGCGCCGAGACCTTCTACGGCGGCGACATCGGCGCCGCGATCGCCGCCTGGGTGCGCGAGCGCGGCGGGACCCTCGGACTCGACGACCTCGGCGCCTACGAGCCGATCGCCCGCGCTCCGGTCGAGGTGTCGTTCCACGGCCGCCGGGTGCTGACCAATCCGCCCCCGTCGTCGGGCGGGATCCTGATCGCCTATGCGCTGGCGTTGCTCGAGCGGCTCGGCGAGGCCGGGACCGAGCGCATCGTGGGCGCCATGGAGGCGGCTCAGGCCGCGCGCAGCGAGGGCTTCCTCGCCGGGCTTCGCGACGAGGGCTTCGCCGAACGGTTTCTCGACCCGGAGCGGATCGCGCGAGCCGCCGAGCAGGTCGCTGCCGCGCTCGAGGCCGGCAGCGGGCCGAGGCCGGCGACCGACGACGGGCTCGGGTCCACCACCCACATCACGGCGGTCGACGGCAACGGCGGCTGCGCCAGCGTCACCTGCTCGAACGGAACCGGCTCTGGCCTGATCGTGCCGGGTACCGGCATCCACGTGAACAACATGATGGGCGAGCAGGACCTGAACCCGCACGGCTTCCACCGCCATCCGCCGGGCGTGCGGATGCCCTCGATGATGTCGCCCTCGGTGGTCCTCCTGGGGGACGAGCTCGTGGCGGGCCTCGGGAGCGGGGGCTCGAACCGGATCCGCTCGGCCGTGCTCCAAACCGTCGTGCGACTTTTCGTCGAGGGCCAGGACGTCGCTGATGCCGTCGTCGCGCCGCGGGTCCACTTCGAGGACGGTGCGGTCCAGGCCGAGCCCGGGATCGACGAGGACGCGTTGGAGCGGCTGTCGGGCCGTGGCTACGAGGTCGGCCGCTGGCAGGAGCGCAACGTCTTCTTCGGCGGCGTCCACGCGGTCGCGCGCGACCCTGGGAGCGGCGAGCTCAACGCCGGCGGTGACCCCCGCCGCGGCGGCGCGGTCGCCTTCGCCTAACTAGCCGAACACCACCTTGCCGTTCATCTTCGCGCGCTCGGCGATCTCGCGCGAGCGGCTGAGCGTGTCGATCAGGGTGTCGAGCGCCGCCCCCAGCGTGCGCATCCGCTCGTCTTCGGAGCGCAGCTCCAGCAGACGCTGCTTCGTCTCCGCCGGCAGTTCGACCCGCGCCGCGATCGCGTAGGCGTCGCTGGCGGCCAGCTCGTCGGTCTCGGGCTCGGTGCCGGAGACGCGCTGGACGAGCTCGGCGAAAGCCTCGCGCGCGGATTCGGCTGCCTGGACGTCGTCCGCCTCCTGCTCGCCGGCGTCGACCGTTTCGACCTCGCCGACCGGGTACTGGTCGGCCTCGTAGCGATCGAGCACCCGAAACGGCTCCTCGCCGGTGACGACGATGTCCATGCGCCCGTCGTCAAACTGCTCCAGCACCTCGGTCACGCGCGCCTTGCAGCCGATTCGCCGGGCGCTGCCGTCGTCGTCGCGGAAGACGATCCCGAACGGCTCCTCGGCCTCCAGGCAATATCCGATCATGCGCTTGTAGCGCTCCTCGAAGATGTGCAAAGGCATCAGCTCACCTGGGAGCAGGACCATCGGAAGTTCGAAGATCGGAAGCTCGCCCGGGCCCTCGTTCGCTGCCACGAAACCGATTCTAGGCAGAATGGCCCCGGTGGCGATCGATTTCGAAGCCGAGGGCCTGCTGGCGGGGACCGAAGGCGAGACCCGCGAGGCCCGCCTGCAGCTGCTTCAGGAGCTTGCGGATGACGGCGTCCCGCTGGGCGAGCTGAAGGAGGCCGTGGCCGAGGGTCGGCTGGTGCTCCTGCCGGTCGAGCGGGTCCTGAGTGGCGAGGGACCGCGCTTCAGCCGCGAGCAGGTGGCCGAGATCGCCGGGGTCGAGGTCGAATTGCTCGCCGAGCAATGGCGGGCGCTTGGCATGCCGGAACCCGAGGAGGGATCGAAGACGTTCTCCGAGCGCGACGTGGAGGCGGCCAAGCGGGTCAAGGGCCTTCGTGAGCAATTGAAGATCCCCGACGACGAGATGCTCCAGATCTCGCGGGTGATCGGGATGAACATGTCGCAGCTCGCTGCAGCAAGCCGCGGCCTGGGAATTCGCGTGTTCGCCGGCGCCGGCGACACGGAGCTCGAGGTTGCCCACCGTTTCGCCGCGATCGTCCAGGGGCTGGGCCCGCTGCTGACCCCCACGCTCGAATACGTGCTGCAGCTCCACATGCGCGAGCAGATCCGCCACGACGCCTTCGGCAACCGGGAAATCGCCGAGGGCATCGAGTCCGCGCGCGAGATCGCCGTTGCGTTTGCCGACCTGGAGGGCTTCACGAAGCTGGGCGAGCGGCTCGATCCCGCGTCGCTGAGCCAGCTGACCGACCGGCTCGGCGAGCTGGCGGGCGGCGTCGCAACCGGGCCGGTTCGCCTGGTCAAGCTGATCGGCGACGCCGCGATGCTGACGGCCAGGGAACCTGAGCCGTTGCTCGACGCCGCGCTTGAGCTGGTCGCCGCCTCCGAGCAGGAGGGCGAGGGATTCCCGCTGCTTCGGGCCGGAGTCGCCTACGGGCGTGCGGTTGCCCGCGGCGGCGACTTCTACGGACGGCCGGTGAACCTGGCCAGCCGCATCACCGACGTTGCGCGGCCGGGCAGCGTGCTCTGCGACGAGCACATGCGCGACGCCGCGGGCGAGTCCGCCTACCGATGGTCGTTCGCGGGCTCCCGTCACCTGAAGGGGATCAGCGGCGACGTCCGGCTGTTTCGCGGCCGGCCCGCCGGCGAAACGGACTGATCCCCGGCGAGACGTACCCCGTTGGAAGCCGTTAAGACCTCGGCTCCGCCCAAGCCATGGCACTACTGATGATCTTCGCGCTCGTTGCCGGCGCCGGCACCGCGCTGTCGCCGTGCGTATTGCCGGTTCTGCCCGCCGTGCTCGCGGCCGGCGCCACCGGCGACAGGCGGCGTCCGCTGGGGGTCGTCACCGGGCTGGTCGCGTCGTTCACGTTCGCGACCGTCGCCCTGGTTTACGTGATCGACGCGCTCGGCCTGCCCGACGACCTGGTGCGCTGGATCGCGATCGGAACGCTCGGCGTATTCGGCACCGTGCTGCTGGTCCCCGCGCTCGCCGATCGGGTCGAGGCACTGATCAGCCGCCTCGTCCCCGGGCCCACCCGCGGCCGGGGAGAGGGGTTCGGCTCCGGCTTCCTTCTGGGCCTCAGCCTCGGGCTCGTCTATGCGCCATGCGCCGGCCCGATCCTGGCGGGCGTGATCACGGTGTCGGCCTCGCAGGACTTCACCGCCGGCAAGCTGGCCGTCGCGCTCTCCTACGCGGTCGGGTCGGGCGCGGTGCTCTACGCCCTGATGCTGGGCGGACGCCGCCTCGTCGAGCGGATGCAGCCCTGGCGCGGCCAGATCCAGATGGCGATGGGCGCGCTGCTCGTCGCCACCGCGGTCGCGATGTCGGCTGACCTCGACATCCGGTTCCAGACGGCGATCGCCGACGAGCTTCCCTCGTTCCTGGTCAATCCCACCGGGGCGATCGAGGAGTCCGGGGCAGTCTCGGACCGGCTCGCCGACGTCCGCGGCGGCCACGGCGCCGGCGAGGGCGGCGTCGAGGAGGCGGCGGCCGGGGTCGAGCTGCCGCGCCTGGGCGCTGCACCGGACTTCGCCGCGACGCAGGAGTGGTTCAACACCCCCGCGGGATCGCCGCTGTCGATCGCGGAGCTGACCGCCGAGGGACGGGTCGTGCTGATCGACTTCTGGACCTACACCTGCATCAACTGCATTCGCACGCTCCCCTACCTGAAGGCCTGGGACGAGGAGTACCGGGCCGACGGCCTGACGACCGTCGGTGTCCATTCGCCGGAGTTCGCGTTCGAGAAGGACGCGTCGAACGTCGCCGACGCGATCGCCGACAACGAGATCCGCTATCCGGTGGTCCAGGACAACGAGCTGGGCACGTGGACCGCGTTCGGCAACCAGTACTGGCCCGCGAAGTACCTGATCGGTGCCGACGGCAACGTCCGCTTCGTCCACTTCGGCGAGGGCGCATACGGCGAAACGGAGGCGGCGATCCGCTCGCTCCTGGCCGAGGCGGGCGACGGCGAGCTGGGATCCGAGGCCCAGGCCTCGACCGAGCGGATCGATCCCAGCCTGCAGACGCCCGAGACATACCTCGGCTACCAGCGCGCGCAGGGCTGGGTGGTGCCGCCAGGGCCGGGAACGGCCGCCTACGCCCCGGTCTCGGCGGACGAGCTCGGCCTGAACGAGTTCGCGTACTCGGGACGCTGGCACGTGGATGAGGAGTCGGGGACGGCGGTCTCGGACGCGATGATCAGCCTCGCCTTCGAAGCGCGCCGTGTCTTCCTGGTGCTCGGGTCCGAGGACGATCCGGGCACGGTCGAGGTCGAGCTCGACGGCCGCCCGATCACGGATGGCGACGCCGGCGCGGACGTGTCCGGCGCAGTCGTGCGCGTCTCCGGCCAGCGCCTCTACCGCCTGGTCGACCTGCCGAGCGGCGGGCAACACACTCTGAGACTCCGGTTCGCCCCGGGCGTCGCCGGCTATGCGTTCACGTTCGGGTAGCCCGCTGGCCCAGAGCCGATAGCTCGCGGCTACAGGCGGGTGCATTGCGCAGAGCCGGTCGCGGCGGCCTGGTCACCGGGCCTCGTGTCCTGCGCGCTCCTCAGCCCGGCTTGCGTGCGCTCAGGATCAGGTTGTAGAAGAGCGAGGCCGGAAGCCTGGGCTCGAGCAGTACGACGTCGGCGCGCTGCAGGGTGATGTAGCTGCGATATGCGAACAGGCGCCAGCCGTCGGGGACCTCGTCGGGCTTGGCGCTGGCCTCGAGCGAGCGCAGCCACCAGCCGTAGACGTTCGCGAGCAGCTCCTCGCCGCGGACCCGCGCAGACTCGTATCCCGCGGCGTGGAGCGAGCGGTCGAGGTCGGCAGGGGCGAAGGCGTGCACGTCGACCTCGCTCTCCAGCTCGTGGCTGTGGTCGCCGTCAATGTCGAAGCCGTTTCGGGCCGAGGCGCCGACCAGCCGTCGCCAGGCGGGCGCGGTCAGCGCGCCGATGCGCTTGGGCAGGGCCGCGAGCCGGTCGCCGTAGCGGGAGGGCTCGCCGCAGAACACGATCGCGCCACCGGGGCGCAGGACCCGCTTGAACTCGCCGAAGGCCCGGTCGAGGTCGGGGATGTGGTGGAGGATCGCGTGGCCGAGCACGAGGTCGAAGCTCTCGTCGTCGAACGGCAGCTGCTCCGCGTCGGTGCGGACCGTCTCGACCCGGTCGGCGAGGCCCAGTTCGTCGGCCGTCGCGGTCAGCGCGTCCAGCATGCCGGCGGAGATGTCGGTGGCGGTCAGGAGCTCGAACGCCCGCTCCTGCATCAGGTTGAGCGAGAAGTAGCCGGTGCCGGCGCCGATCTCGAGCGCGCGCCCGAACGGCCTCGCGGGCCATCCGCCCAGGGCCTTGACGAGCTTCTGGCTGGTCTGGTCGCGGCCGATCTCGCCGAAGTCGATGCCCCACTTGTCGTCGTAGGAGGTCGCTGCGACGTCGTGGTAGCGCTCGTTGACGTCCCGGATGTGCTCCGGGGTGGCCGTCGGGGAGGCAGGCATGGGGGCGAGATAGTAGGGAGACTGCGCGGCTCGTGCCCCACCTACAGCTCGATCAACCGCCCGGAGTGCCGCCGCTGGAGCTGACCGGCGAGCGCACGCTGCCCGACGTGCCGGCCGAGAATTACTGGTATCGGCGCCACCTCGCCGTCTACGAATGGATCGCCGCGCGATCGGGCGGCCTCCGGGTTGCCGACCTAGCCTGCGGCGAGGGGTATGGGTCGGCCGTATTGGCGCGGACGGCGGCCGACGTGATCGGAGTCGACGCCAACCCCGAGGCCCACGAGCACGCCCGACTGCGCTACCCGCTGCCGAACCTGCGCTTCGAGCGGGCGCTGGTCGAGGAGTTCCGCGAGCCGCGCGACGCGATCGTGTTCCTGCAGACGATCGAGCACATCCAGGACCCCGAGCGGCTCCTGGCCGGGTTTGTCGAGTCCGCGCCCCTGGCCTACATCTCCACCCCCAACCGGCTGACGCTCGCGCCGGCGGGAGCCGAGAAGTCCGACAATCCCTGGCACCTGCGCGAGTACACGGCCGCCGAGTACCGCGCGCTCCTGGAGCCCTGCTTCAGCGAGGTACGCATCCTCGGCCTTTTCCACGCGCGCAAGCTGCGCCTGCACGAGCTCGCCCTGCGCTTCGGCTGGGACCGCGTTCACAAGGCCTTCCGGATCTCGAAGCCCTTCTACGATCGCTTCACGCCGGCGATCGCCGCCTCCGACTTCATCCTCCGAGACAGGTCCGAGGCCGATCTCGATCGCGCCCTCGACTTGATCGCCGTCTGCCGTGCCTAGAGATCACGAGGGCGCCTTGGCGCTCGTCCTTCACTCGCACATGCCCTACGTCGAGGGGTTCGGCACCTACCCGTTCGGCGAGGAGTGGCTGTTCGACGCGGTGCTGCGCTCCTACGTCCCGGTGCTGGAGGTCGCCGAGCGGCTGACGATGACCGTCACGCCGGTGCTCGCCGACCAGCTCGAGGCGCCGGGGCTGGGGGAGCGGCTGGCTGCGTTCGGCCGCGAGTTCAGGCTTAAATCCTGCCTGGCCGACGCGCACGAGCAGGACGGCGCCTTCCGCGCCCCGTGCCACGCCGAGGCCGATCGCTACCGGCAGGGGCTAGTCCGCCTCGAGGCCACCGGCAATCAGCCGCTCGAGCTCTTCCGCCGCGCCGAGGCCGACGGACGCGTGGCGCTGATCGGCTCCAGCGCCACGCACGCCGTGCTGCCACTTCTGGCGACCGACGCAGGCCGTCGGCTCCAACTCGACGCGGGCCTGCGCTCGCACCGCCGGCGCTTCGGGGCGCCCGCGGGTGTCTGGCTGCCCGAGTGCGCCTATGAGCCGGGGATCGAGCGGCTCCTGGCCGAATACGAGCTGGACTTCTTCTGCACGGATCAGAGCGGCCACGAGGAGCCGGAGGCCGCGCTGCGTCCGATCGCCACGGATGCGGGGCCGGTCGCGTTCCCGATCGACTGGGAGGCGGTCTCATGGCTCTGGTCGCTCCAGGGCTACCCCTCGGACCCGGCGCACACCGACTTCCACCGCGAGTCGCTGCGCGGCGCCCGGGTCTGGTCGATCGGGGGCGAGATCCGCGACCCGGAGGCCGGGGCGGCCCGCGCCCGCGAGCAGGCTCGTGAGTTCCTCGCGTCGGTCGCCGAGCGCCTGCGCGCCCACCGCGAGCGTGACGGGACCGCGGGCCTCCTGGTCTTCGCGATCGACACCGAACTGCTGGGACACTGGTGGTGGGAGGGCCCCGACTGGCTGGCCGAGGTGGTGAGCGAAGCCGAGGGGGCCGGAGTTGAACTGGTCACCCTGCCCGACGCCCTCGGGCGCGTGGACGCCGAGCAGCGCCGGTTGCACCGTTCGAGCTGGGGCGAGCACAAGGACCTCTCCACCTGGGATTCGCCTGAGGTGGCCGACGTCGCCTGGGGGGCGCGGCGCCTGGAGCTCCGGCTCCTGGCTGCGCTCGCTGCCCGCCGGCTCTCCGCCGAGGCGGCGGCGAGGGCGACGCGCGAGCTGCTGGCGCTCCAGGCCAGCGACTGGGCGTTCCTCGACAAGCGCCGCCAGGCGGGCGATTACCCCTTCCAGCGGATCACGGATCACGCCCGCGCCCTGCTCGACGCCATACACTCCGCCGGCCCACACGAGCCGCGCCTACGCAACCTGGCGCCCGATCTCAGTCTCGCCCCGATGCACGCACCTTGACCCCCGCCCCCCGTGTCCTCATCCTCTCTTGGGAGTACCCGCCCCTGATCGAGGGCGGTCTTGCCCGGCACGTCCGCAAGCTCTCCGAGGCGCTCGTCGAGCGTGGGGTCGAGGTCCACGTGCTGACCCGCGGCGGCGAGGAATCCCCGGCCGAGGAGACCGTCGCCGGCGTCCGGATCCACCGCGTGATCGAGCCGAAGCGCCCGACCGACCTCGGCGAGTTCGTCGCCTGGGTCGAGCGCATGAACGCCGACATGCTGGCGGCCGGCGTCGAGCTCGGCGACCGCTTCGACTTCGACCTCGTCCACGGCCACGACTGGCTGGTGGCGATGGCCTGCGACCACCTGGCCAACCGTTTCGACTGCCCCCTGGTCGCCACGATCCACGCGACCGAGTACGGGCGCCATCAGGGCTGGGTGGACAAGCACCCGCAGTCGTACATCCACGGCGTCGAGCGCTGGATCACGAACCGCGCCGACCGCGTGATCGCCTGCTCGTTCTACATGCGCGAGCAGATCGCGGACATCTTTGGCGTCGACGAGGAGCGCGTCAGCGTGATCCCCAACGGGATTGACCCCGACGACCTGCGCCCTCATGACGAGCCCGAGCTGCGGCGCCTGCGTGCAGAGTTCGCGGCGCCGGGCCAGAAGCTGGTCCTGCTGATCGGCCGGCTCGTGTACGAGAAGGGCTTTCAGCTCGCGCTCGAGGCAATGCCCAATGTGGTTGCCGAGGCGCCCGGAACCCGTTTTTTAGTCGCCGGCTCGGGCACGCACGAGGCTGAGCTCAAGCGCCAGGCCGCGGAGCTCGGCCTGCTCGAGCACGGCGCCTTCCTGGGCTGGATCGGCGACGACGTGCTGCACTCGCTCTATTGCATCGCTGACGTCTGTGTGGTGCCCTCGATCTACGAGCCGTTCGGCCTCGTTGCGCTCGAGTCGATGGCCTCCGGCTGCCCGTGCATCGTCGCCGACACCGGCGGCCTGCGTGAGGTCGTTCCCGAGAACGGCGCAGGCCTGCGCTTCCGTGCCCGCGATCCCGAGGCGCTGGCCGAGGTGACGAGCCGGGTGCTGCGCGACGAGGAGCTGGGCAAACGCCTGGTCGCCGAGGGGCTGGAGCACATCCGCGGCTTCGACTGGGCCGACGTGGCCGTCTCCACCGCCGAGCTCTACGGCGAGCTCAGCGCCGTCGAGCGCTGAGCAGATGGACGCGATTCCGCTCGAGGGCGCTGCGGTCGCAATCACGGGCGCCGCGCGCGGCATCGGGCTGAAGACGGCCGAGGAGTTCCTGCGGCGCGGCGCGACGGTCGCGATCGGCGACATCGACACGACCGCGGTCGCCGAGGCCGCCGCGGATCTGGGGGCCGGCTGCCAAGGCTTCGCGGTCGACGTCCGCGACCGGGCGTCGTTCGGGTCGTTCCTGGAGTCGGCCGAGGCGGCGAACGGCCCGCTCGACGTGCTTGTCAACAACGCCGGCGTGATGCCCACGGGTCGGTTCCTCGAGGAATCGGACGCCGTGACCGCGACGACAATCGGCGTGAACCTCTGGGGGCCGGTCTGGGGGATGAAGCTGGCGCTCCCGGGGATGCTCGAGCGCGGCCAGGGCCACCTCGTCAACGTCGCCTCGCTGATGGGGAAGTTCCATCTGCCCGGGATCGCGACCTACAGCGGCGCCAAGCACGGCGTGGTCGGGCTCTCGGCGGCGGTGCGCGACGAGCTGCACGACACCGGTGTGACGATCACGACGGTATTGCCCAGCGCGGTCGAGACCGAGCTGATCACCGGGATCAAGCTTCCCGCCGCCCTGCCGCGTGTGAAGCCCGAGGACGTCGCCCGGGCCGTGGTGGACTCGTGCCGCAAGCGCCAGGCGGAGGTCTCGGTGCCGGGCTGGCTCGGCCATGCGACGCCGGTGGCCGACCTCGCCCCGAGCCGGGTCGTGGGCCTGGTGCGGCGCCTGGCCAAGCACGACCGCGCGCTCGATGCCGACGAGGCGGCTCGCGCCGCCTACGAGGAGCGCGCCCGGCGTCCGGGCTCCTAGCCGCGACGGCGCTTGCGGTAGACGGGGAGGTCCAGCTCGCGCTTCTCCGCGAGCCCCCGCAGCGGTAGCGGGATTCGCCCCAGGACCGTCCAGACGAACGCCTGCGGGAGTGGGATCGAGATCCCCCGCTGGACCTGCTTCGTGGTGCCGTCCTGGCCGCGGATCTCAAGGGTGAACGTCGCGTCGCGGTTGAAGACGAACCCCCGCGGCGGCTCGACGCCGACGATCCGCACGGATTCCGGCCCGCCGCCGGAGACCAGGGCTCGCCACTCCCGGATCGCATCGCGCGCCCGGCGAGCCGCGGCGACCGCGCCGAGGGCCAGCCCAAGCGCCAGCGACAGCAAGATCAGCGCGATCCCGGGGAGCGTGGCGGCGCCGGTCAGGGCAAGCGCGAAGCCGGCGACGATCGTGACGACCGACATGACCGCCAGAAACCGCGTCACGACGGTGGCCTCAGCGTCCGCTCCCCCTCCGGGTCGGGTTCGACCGGCTCGGGCCACGTCAGCTCGCGCGGCGCTTCGCGGATCCGGATGATTCGAGCCGGCACGCCGCCGACGACCGCGTTGGCGGGCACGTCGCGGGCGACCACCGCGTTGGTGCCGACCACTGAGTTGTCGCCGACCGTCACGCCGCGCATGAAGCAGGCTCCGTAGCCGACCCAGACGTTGGCGCCGATCACCACGTCCCGCTTGTAGATGCCCTGGGACCGGATCGGCCGCTCGACCTCGACGATGCCGTGGTCAAAGTCGATGAACATCGTGCGGTCGGCGATCACGCACTGCTCACCGATCTTCACGTGCTGGTACGCGGAGATCGTGCACTCCTGTCCGATCACGGTCTTGGCCCCGATCTCGACGATCCCCTCGTGGCAGCGGATCTTGGTGCCGTCGCCGATCCAGGTGAACCGGCCGAAACGGAGCGTGCCGCGCTTGCCGACCTGGAGCTGGAGGTTCCGCCCGAAGAACACCGGGCCGTCGGTCTCCCAGCGCCAGCCCGCGGACGTCAAAAACCGCCGCCAGAGGTAGCGCCAGAGCAATCGTGCGTACTGGCGGTTGAGCATCCCGTGGCGGCGGGCGAAGGCGAGGGTGCGAAACACGGGGCGGGACTGTAGCCGCGGGGAGCCGCCATAAACTGCGCCGCCGATGACCGAAGCCCCCTCGAAGCCCACCGGCGACCTCGGCGAGCGCCTGCTCGCGGGCGACCGTCGCGCGCTGGCGCGCGGGATCAGCCTGGTCGAGAACCGCGACCCGGAGGGCGACAGGCTGGTCGCGGACCTGTTTCCCTCCACGGGTGGCGCCAGGGTCGTCGGCATCACCGGGCCACCCGGGGTCGGCAAGAGCACGTTGATCAGCGCGATGACGGTCGAGCTGCGCAAGGCCGACCGGAAGGTCGGCGTCCTCTCCGTCGATCCCTCCAGCCCGTTCACGCGGGGGGCCGTCCTGGGCGACCGGATCCGCCTGTCTGACCACTTCCTCGACCCGGGCGTCTTCATCCGCTCGATGGCATCGCGCGGCGCCCTGGGCGGGCTCGCCGAGGCGGCGCTCCAGGCGGCGCTCCTGATGGACGCCGCCGGCAAGGACGACGTGCTCCTGGAGACGGTCGGGGTCGGTCAGGGCGAGATCGACGTCGTCGACCACGCCGACACGATCGTGCTGGCGCTGATGCCGGGTTCCGGCGATTCGATCCAGGCGCTGAAGGCCGGCGTGATGGAGATCCCCGACGTGATCGTCGTCAACAAGGCCGATCACCCGCTGGCCGACACGATGATCCGCGAGGTTCGCTCGGTGCTGGCGCTCGGCCCGCAGCGGCCGTGGCGCGTTCCCGTGGTGCGGACCGAGGCCGCGAACGGGTCCGGCGTCCCCGAGTTGGTCGAAACGATCGCCGAGCACCGGGCGCACATCGAGCAGGAGGGGACCCTGAACGAGCGCCGTGCGCGCAACCTCCGTGCGGAGGTTCTCGGCATCGCCGCGGCCCGCATGCGCCGCGAGCTCGAGGGGCGGGCCGAGGACGATCCGGAGTGGGCCGAGCTGCTTGACAGCGTCGTCCGCCGGGAGACGGACCCGGCGACGGCGGCCCGCAAGCTGCTAGAAAGATCGCAGGATGGCTGACGAGAACACCGAAACCGAGGACGCCGCGCCGGAGGCTGCGCCCGCGGTCGCCGACGAGCCGCTCACCGTCGCTGAGATCCAGAGCTGGAAGGGCTTTCGTCTGGACGACATGGGCGGGTCCGGCGCCGGCAAGGTGGAGGGCGTCTACGTCGACGCCGACAGCGGCAACCCGGAGTGGATCCTCGCGCGGATGGGCCGCTTCGGACACCACTGCCTGATCCCGGCCCGTGACGCGGTCGCCGCCGGCGGTCACGTGTGGGTTCCGTATACGCGCGACCAGATCCGCAAGGCGCCGAAGATCGAGGCCGGGAAGCCGCTCCCGCGAGACCATGAGACCGCGCTCCTCGAGCACTACGGCGTCGGCACCGGCCAGGTTGGCCGCGGCGCCGACCTCGCCGCTCGCGACGCCAGCGCGGTCACGGCCCGCCCGGCGTAGGCCGCTACAGGCCGAGCTGTCCGGCGATCACCATCTGCTGCACCTCGTCCGTGCCCTCGCCGATCGTGAGGATCTTGGCGTCGCGGTAGAAGCGGCAGACCGGGTATTCCTCGATGTAGCCGTAGCCACCGTGGATCTGCACCGCCTCCTCGCAGGCGCGGACCGCGAGCCGGCCGGTGATCAGCTTCGCTTGGGCGGCGGTGAGCGTGAACGACTCGCCCGCGTCCTTTTGCAACGCGGCGCGGTAGACGAGCAGGCGGGCAGCCTCGAGCTGCGCCGAGATGTCCGCAACCTTGGCCTGGATCGCCTGGAATTTCCCGATCGGCTTGCCGAACGCCTGCCGCTCCTTGGCGTAGGAGATCGCCTCGTCGAGGGCGCCCTGCGCCAGCCCGACCGCCATCGCGGCGACGCCGATCCGGCCGCCGTCGAGGATGTGGAGGAACTGCTTGAAGCCCTCGCCGCGGCGCCCGAGCAGGTTGCTCTCGGGCACCCGGCAGCCGTCGAACGAGAGCGGCCGGGTGTCGGAAGCGTTCCACCCCATTTTGCGGTAGGGCTCGCCCGGCTCGTAGCCCGGCGTCCCGTTCGGCACGATCAGGTTCGAGATCTCGCGGCGACCGTCGCTTGAGTCGGTGACTGCGGTGATCGTGACGCAGCCGGAAATCTCGGTCCCCGCGTTGGTGATGAACTGCTTGGCGCCGTCGATCACCCATTCGCCGTCTTTGAGGCACGCCTTGGTCCGCGTCGCGCCGGCGTCGGACCCGGCCTCGGGCTCGGTCAGGCCGAACGCGGCGAGCCTCCGGCCGGCGCAGAGGTCGGGCAGCCAGTCGGACTTCTGCTCGTCGGTGCCCCAGAGGTGGATCGGCATCGTGCCCAGCGACGTGTGGGCTGCCATGGTGATGCAGACCGAGGAGTCGATCCGCGCCAGTTCTTCGACGGCGAGCGCGTAGGAGAGGGTGTCGGCGCCGCCGCCCCCGTACTCCTCTCCGAAGGGGATGCCCATCAGGCCCAGGTCGCCGAGCTCGGCGACGATTTCGTACGGGAACGCCTTGGTCCGGTCGAGCTCCTCGGCGACCGGCGCAACCTGCTGCCGTGCGAAGTCGCGCACGGTGTCGCGCAGCAGCCGCTGCTCGTCTGTCAGGCCGAAGTCCATGCGGCGCGGGATGTTATGCGGCGGGTGCCGCGGCTAGGCGGCAGCGGCCAGCTTCGCGCCCGGCCCGGCGACGCCGTACGCGTCGCGAACGCCAAGCTCGGCGCCGCAGCGCTCGCAGATCCGGCGGTCGTTGACGCGGCCGTCGCAGCCCTTGTGCCGGATCTCGAGGGGCGCTCCGTCCTGGTCGGCGAGGTGCTTGTCGCCGAAGCCGATCAGGGCGATCAGGACCGGCCAGAGGTCGAGGCCCTTCTCGGTCAGGAAGTATTCATGGCGCTCCGGCTTCTCCTGGTAGGCCCGCTTCTCGAGGATCCCGTTGTCGACCAGTAGCTGAAGCCTGGTGGAGAGGACGTTCCGCGCCACGCCCAGGCTCTCCTGGATCTGATCGAACCGGCGGCGGCCCGAGAACACGTCGCGAATGACCAGCATCGTCCAGCGCTCGCCGATCAGCTCCAGCGTGCGCGCAGCCGAGCAGTTCTGTCCGTATTCGCGTCCCAGCACCTGTACTCCGCCCTTTCGTCCGTCGTCCGTCGCTCTCTCCATCTGTGATGTTCGCACACTTAGTTGCATTACGCAACTCGGCTCTGTAAGGTCGGTTGCATCAAGCTACTGAGTGGAGGTCGCAAATGAAGGCTGACGAGACACGGAAGCGCCGGCGCAATCCGAATCCGGCGGGCAAGCTCGACCTGCGGATTGAGCTGAGCCAGGAGGAGATCCTGGCCGACCTCCTCTACCCGGCGCCGGCGAGGGGCGTCAGGCGGCGCCCGTGACCGGCCTCGCAACCGAGTCCGCGGTGAGCGGACTCGAGTACATGCGGAGGATCGGCGCGGGCGAGATCCCACCGCCCCCGATTGCGGCGACGCTGAAGATGGGCATGGTGTCCGTCGACCACGGCCGCGCCGTGTTCGAGGGCCGTCCTGGCGAACAGCATTACAACCCGATCGGCGTGGTCCATGGCGGCTACGCGGCGACGTTGCTCGACTCCGCCCTCGGCTGCGCGGTTCACACGACGCTGGAGCCCGGCGAGGGCTACACGACGCTGACGCTGGAGACGAAGTTCGTCCGGCCGGTGACGGGCGACACGGGGCTGATCCTGGCGGAGGCCGAGGTCGTCCATCGCGGCCGGCGCCAGGCGACCGCGGAGGCGAAGTTGATCGCGGCCAGCAGCGGCAAGCTCCTGGCTCATGCCACATCGACCTGCCTCGTGTTCCAGGCTTAGACCAACAGCCCGGGCCGTACGATGGCTGGCGATGCCGGTGGTCCTGAAAACGCCCGAGGTCAAGCTCGGGCAGACGGTCGCGAACGGGATCGCGCCGAGCATGTTCGCGTTGCTCGACCGGGGCGTGCAGCGGCGCCCCGAGCTGGCGCGCCAGATCCAGGGCAAGGTGGTGATCCGGTTTCGCGAGGAGATCGCGCCGCTGCGCATCAACTTCGGGCGCCGCGTGATCAGGGTCGAGGACGGCGACCTCCGGAGCCCCGACCTCACCGTCACCGGCAGCCTGCCGCACGTCGTCCAGCTCACCGTCACCCCGATGGGCAGGTTCGGGATTCCGGACTTCCGCAGCTCGCGCGGACGTGCCGCGTTGTTGCGCGTCGCCTCCGGCCGCGTGCGCCTTGGCGGCGACCTCGCGCTCGCCCGGAGGATGCTGGAGATGATGGCCGTCCCCGCGCCCGAAGGACCCCACCGGCGAGCTCACCGGGCGGTCCGGCGCGGTCCGCGGCGCCGCGACGAGACGGTCTGGATCGACGTCCTGACTTAGGCGGCCAGGTCGTGGGCGAGGCCCAACAGCAGGCGGACGCCAAATCCGGTTGGGCCCTTGCCCACGTACTCGCGCCCCGTGTCCCACGCCGTGCCGGCGATGTCCAGGTGCGCCCAGGGGCGCTCGTCGACGAACTCCTCCAGGAACGATCCGGCGTAGATCGTCCCCGCCTCGCGCTTCGCGGCGGCGTTGGTGAGGTCCGCGACGGTGCCCTTGGTGAGCTCCTTGTACTCGGGATGGAGCGGCAGGCGCCAGGCGAGCTCTCCGCTTCGGGTCGCGGCCGTTTCGACGATGCGGGCAAGCGCGTCGTCGTTCGAGATCAACGCGGCATACGTGGATCCGAGCGCGACGATCACGGCGCCGGTCAGCGTCGCCAGGTCGACAACGCGGTCGGCGCCCTGCTCGCGCACGCACCAGGTCAGGGCGTCGGCCAGGATCAGCCGGCCCTCCGCGTCGGTGTTGTTGACCTCGACGGTCTTGCCGTTGAGCTGCTTGATGATGTCGCCGGGGCGGGACGCCGTACCGGACGGCATGTTCTCCGTTGCCGGGATCGTCGCGACGATGTCCAGGTCAAGGCCCAACTCGGCGATCGCGGCAACGGCCTCGAGCACCGCGGCACCGCCGGACATGTCCATCTTCATCTCGTGCATGCCCTGCGACGGCTTGATCGAGATCCCACCGCTGTCGAAGGTGACCGCCTTGCCCACGAGGCCGAGCACCTCGCCCGAGCCCCGGCCGGAGTAGCGCAGGCAGATCAGCTTCGGCTCCTGCTCGCTGCCGGCGGCCACCGCCTCGAGGCCACCGAGCCCGCGCGCGGCGATTTCGTCGCGTCCGAGCACCTCGGTGCTGACCGATTCGAACTCGACGGCCAGTTCCCGGGCGCGCTCGGCCAGGAACGTGGGCGTCACCACGTTGGCGGGCAGGTTCTGCAGCTCCCGCGCGCGGTTCGCAGCTTCGGCTCCGACCCGCGCAGCGCGCAGCGCCGGCGCCAGCTCCTCGGCGCCGTCGGCGATCGACAGCGCCACGTGTTCCAGCCCGGGGCCACGAGGATCGTCGGGGTCCGCTGCCCGGTAGCGATCGAACCGGTAGGAGCCCAAGATCAGGCCCTCGGTGATCGCGGCGGCGGCATCCGCCTCGCCCAGCGGCCCGAGCTCGCCCAGCTCCCAGGCGATCCGCCGAGCCTCGTAGCGCCGCGCCTCCTTGGCGACCAGGGCGCCCAGCACCCGCAGCTTCTCGGCGTCGAGCTCCGCGGCGGCGCCGAGGCCGACCGCGAGCAGGCGCTCGGGGGAACCCGGATGCAGCAGCGCCAGCTTGCGGAAGCCTCCCCTGGCATCCCCTGCCCCGGGCGCCGTCGCGAGGGCGTCGGGCAGCGCGGCGCCCGCCGCAAGCGTGGTCACATGGAGGTCCGCGTCAAGCTCTGTCAGCGGCGCGGATGTGGCCTCGACCTGCACGCCGCGCGAGTCTATGCGAGGCCGCTTCCCTACGATTCCCCTCCCGTCCTCACCCTCCGGAAAGGCACTGAATGTCCCGCACCGTGATCCTCGGAACCGCCCGCACCCCGTTCGGCAAGATGGGCGGAGCCCTCGCGTCGAAGGGCGCCCCCGAGCTGGGCGGCCAGGCGATCTCCGCCGCACTCGAGCGTTCGAGCGTCGAACCGGAGCAGGTCCAGCAGGTGATCTACGGCCAGGTACTGCAGGCCGGCCAGGGACAGATTCCCTCGCGGCAGGCGCAGATCGAGGCGGGAATTCCTAAAGAGGTCCCCTCGGAGACCATCAACAAGGTCTGCGCCTCCGGCATGCGCGCGGTCGGCATCGCCGACCTGGCGGTGCGCGCCGGCGAGCTCGAGGTCGGCGTCGCGGGTGGCATGGAGTCGATGTCGAACGCCCCCTACCTGCTGCCGGGTGCGCGCTTCGGCTTCAGGATGGGCGACGTCACCGCGATCGATGCGATGACCCACGACGGGCTGACGAACCCGTTCACCGACAAGCAGATGATCAACGAGGCCTCCGAGGTCTCGAACGAGCTCGAGATTACGCGCCCTGACATGGACCGCTGGGCCGCCCGCTCCCATCAGCTCGCGGCGAAGGCCACCGATGAGGGCCTGCTGGCCGAGGAGATCGTCCCGGTGGTCGTCAAGTCTCGCAAGGAGGAGACGGAGGTCGCCGCCGACGAGGCGATCCGCGCCGACTCGACGGTCGAGTCGCTCGCGAAGCTGAAGGGGATCGGCGGGCCCGACGCCACCCACACCGCCGGCAACGCGCCCGGTGTGAACGATGGCGCCGCGGCTGTGGTCGTCGCCTCGGACGAGTGGGCGCAGACCAACGGGCGCGATGTGCTCGCCACCGTGATCGGCTACGGCTCGGTGGCGGACGACTACGCGTACCTCGCGAAGACTCCCGCGAAGGCCGCCCAGCAGGCGCTGGAGAAGATCGGCAAGGCGCCCGGCGACGTCGACCTCTGGGAGATCAACGAGGCGTTCGCGTCGGTCGCCCTCAACTCGCTGCGCATGCTCGGCGTCGAGGAGGACAACGTGAACGTGAACGGCGGTGCGATTGCCCTCGGACATCCGATCGGCGCCTCCGGCGCGCGCATCGTCGGGGCGCTCGTTCACGAGCTCCGGCGCCGCGGCGGCGGCCTGGGAGTCGCCGCGATCTGCTCAGGCGGCGGCCAGGGCGATGCAATCGTCCTCGAAGTCGCGGGCTGAGCCGATGCCGCGGGCAGCGGCTTTCTTCGACCTCGATCGAACCCTGATGGCCGGCTCATCCGGCATGGCATGGGTCCGGGCGTCCTATGACGCGAGGCTGATCTCGCGTGGTCAGATGTTGCGCTGGGCGCGCGACGGCCTGGTGTTCCGGCTGCGCGGCTCGACCGACGAGACGACCAAGGCCGCGATGGACCAGATCTCCGAGGTCCTGAAGGGCACCACGGCGCGCGAGCTCGAGCGCCTGGGCCCGCAGGTGCTGGCGACGGTCCTGCCGCGGATCTACCCGGAGATGCTCGCCGAGGTCCATTCGCATCAGGACGCCGGCCGGCCGACGTTCATCGTCAGCGCCGCCGGCAACGACCTCGTCGAGCAGGTGGCTCGCGTGCTCGGCATGGAGGGCGGAATCGGCACGCGCTACGAGCTGGACTCAGACGGTCGGTTCACCGGGCGGCTCGATGGCCCGTTCATGTACGGCGAGGGCAAGCTCGACGGGATGCGCGGCTTCGCCGACGCGCACGACATCGATCTCACGGAGTCCTGGGCATACTCCGATTCGGCCTCGGATCTCCCGATGCTGCGCGCGGTTGGCCACGCGGTCGCGGTCAACCCCGATGTGGCCCTCCTGGAGGTGGCTCGCGCCGAGGGCTGGGACGTGATGCGCTTCGAGCGGCTCGGCCGGCGGCTGGCCGTGGCCGGCGCGACGCTTACCGCGGCTGCTGTCGGCGGCGGCGGTGCACTGCTCGCGCGCCGGCGGACGACCGCGAGGCGACCCCGCCGGCGCTAGCGCCGGCGGCGGTAGCCTTCGGGCATGGCAATCGAGCCCAAGGCACACGAGCGCCAGGCGCATTTCGACACGATCTCCGGGCACCCGGTCCGGCCGCTCTACACCGAGGACGATCTCGGGGGCTGGGACGCCGAGCGCGACCTGGGCCAGCCTGGCCAGTTCCCGTTCACGCGCGGCCCGTATCCCTCGATGTACCGCGGGCAGCTCTGGACGATGCGCCAGTTCGCCGGCTTCGGGACGGTGGAGGAGACGAATAAGCGCTTCCGCTACCTGCTCGACCAGGGCCAGACCGGCCTCTCGACCGCGTTCGACATGCCGACCCTGATGGGCCTGGACTCCGACCACGGCCGCTCGTTCGGCGAGGTCGGCGTGGAGGGGGTGGCGCTCGACACCGTCGACGACATGGAGACCCTGTTCGACGGGATCCCGCTCGACCGGGTGACCGTCTCGATGACGATCAACGCCCCGGCGGCGATCATGCTCGCGTTCTACGTCGTCGCGGCGGAGGAGAAGGGGATCCAGCCGGGTGAGCTCGGCGGGACGATCCAGACCGACATCCTCAAGGAGTACATCGCCCAGAAGGAGTGGTGCTTCCCGATCGAGCCGGCGATGAGGCTCGTCACCGACATGATCGAGTGGTGCAGCGGTGAGATGCCGCGCTGGCACCCGATCTCGATCTCCGGCTATCACATTCGCGAGGCGGGTTCGACCGCCCAGCAGGAGCTGGCGTTCACGCTCAAGGACGGCTTCACCTACGTCGAGCGCGCGATCGAGCGCGGCCTCGACGTCGACTCGTTCGCGCCGCGGCTCTCGTTCTTCTTCAACGCGCACATCGACTTCTTCGAGGAGATCGCGAAGTACCGTGCTGCCCGGCGAATCTGGGCGCGCGAGCTGCGCGACAGATATGCGGCGCGTGACGAGCGATCGCTCCTGATGCGTTTCCACACGCAGACGGCTGGCGTCTCCCTGACCGCCCAGCAGCCGCTCAACAACATCGTCCGCACGGCGATCGAGGCGCTCGCCGGCGTCCTCGGTGGCACCCAGTCGCTGCACACCAACTCTTTCGACGAGGCGCTTGCGCTGCCGACCGAGGAGGCCGTCCGGGTCGCGCTTCGCACCCAGCAGGTGATCGCGCACGAGACCGGCGTCGCCAACACGGTCGACCCGCTGGGCGGCTCGTACTTCGTCGAGACCCTTACCGACCAGATGGAGGCCGCCGCTTACGAGTACTTCGCCCGGATCGACGAGCTGGGCGGGATGGTCGCCGCCATCGAGGGCGGCTTCCCTCAGCGCGAGATCGCGGACGCGGCATTCACCTACCAGCAGGAGGTCGAGTCAAGGCAGCGGATCGTCGTCGGCGTCAACGACTACACGCTCGAGGGCGAGGCCGACCCGCAGCTCCACCGGCCGGATCCCGACGCCGAGCGGCGCCAGCGAGAGCGCCTGGGGCGGACGCGCGCCGACCGTGACGAGGCGGCCGTCGAGGGCACGCTCGAGCGGCTCAAGTCCGTCGCGGCCGGCGATGCGAACCTGATGCCGGCGATCATCGAATGTGCCCGGGCGCGGGTCTCGGAGGGCGAGATGGTCGCCGCGCTCCAGGAGGTGTTCGGCACCTACACCGAGCACCCGCAGTTCTGAGCGTCGCTTCGGTTTTCGCGGCCTGAGGCCGGGTAGCCGGTCGGCATGGCTCTCAAGGTGATTGAGAACGAGGTCGACGGCTGGGACGTCGTTCGTGAGGACGAGGGCGTGGCGCTCTCCAACCATCGCACGCGCGAACAAGCGCTCGAGGCAGCCGAGATGCGTGCGGACGAGGAACGGCTCGGCGACATGGGCGATACCCCGGTCGAGCTCGACACCGAGCACGTCCACGGAATCGACGACGCCCGGCAGGGCGTAAAGCCCGCCTTCCTCTGGGGCGGGGGCCTGCTGTTGGTGATCACCCTGCTGATCGTCGTCCTGGCGATCACCGGCTCATTGACCGACTTCGGCTCCTAGGCCGCGCCGCGCTCCAATACGCTTCCGGGCGATGGCCGAGGACACCGCCACCCGCACGATCCGCGTGGTCGTGGCCAAGCCCGGCCTCGACGGGCACGACCGCGGCGCGAAGATCATCGCCCGCGCGCTGCGCGACGCCGGGATGGAGGTGATCTACACGGGCCTCCACCAGACGCCCGAGCAGATCGTCGCCACGGTGATCCAGGAGGACGCCGACGCGGTCGGCCTCTCGATCCTCTCCGGCGCCCACATGACGCTGGTGCCCAAGGTCGTCGCGATGCTCGCGGATCAGGGTGTCGACGACGTCGTCGTCACCGTCGGCGGCACGATCCCCGCCGACGACGTCCCTGAGCTCAAGAAGCTGGGCGTAGCCGAGGTCTTCACGCCGGGCGCGCCGACCGACGAGATCGTCGACTTCATCCGCGGCGCCGTCGCCGAGCGCTCGCCGGCCTAGAACCGGCGGCTCAGCGCTCGAAGGCGCCGATATCAGGCTTCGAGTCGCGCTTTCGCCCTCGCTGGTCGCGCTCCGGCGCCGCCGCCTTGACCGCATTGCCGATCGCGGGCGATCCGCGGCGCAGCGCGATCGTCTTGGTCTGGCCGCCGTTTCGCTTCAGCCTTCCGAGCTTCGGGTTTCCGGTCAGGAAGTCGCCGAGACCGGGCTCGAATCCGGTGCAGCCCCCGACGTCGGTGAGCAGGTTGCCGCCGCCGGAGTCGAAGAACCCCTCGCAGTCGTCGGGTGTGCCATTGGTCGTGTTGAGGGCGATGACCGAGTTGACCACGCTCCAACTGCCGCCGCTGTTCAGCAGTCCCGCCCCCGCACCGCCTGCCCGGTTGCGGGCCACCGTGACCGAATTCATCACAACCTCGGCGTCGAGTAAGCCGGCGATGCCGGCTCCGTCTGACGGCGTGCGGTTGTCGGCGACGGTCGAGTTGCGGATGTCGAGCGTCGAGTCCGCGAAGACGCCGATGCCGGCGCCCCCACCGCCGCTGGGTTGGAGCGCGACGTTTCCGCTGATCGTGCTGTTGCGGATGGTCCCCTCGGAGTCAAGCAGATAGACCCCGCCGGGGTCGTACCGGGGCCGGTTCCCGGTGATTGCGCTGTTGCGGATGCTGAGGATGCTCCCGGTGGACACCGCGACGCCGCCGCCCGAGTTGTCCGCGCGGTTGCCGGCCACCCGGCTGCGAACGAGCGTCACCCGCGAGTCGTAGGCCTCGATCCCGCCGCCCGTCCCCTCGATCGTCCGGTTCCGAGCGACGGTCGAGCGCACCAACCGGAGCGAGACCGGCCCTGCGTCCGGCTCGAAGCTTGGCTCCGCGTTGATGCCACCGCCGGTCGCGGCACCGACGTTCGCGACCACCGCGCTTCGCTTCAGCGTCAGGCGGCCGTGCGACTCGATGCCGCCCCCGCTCCCGAACATGCTCGTGCGGAGGCTGGCCCGGGGCAGATCCTCGCTGACGTTCCCGCCCCCGGTAACGCGGATCCGGCTGAGGAGCGTCGGCGCCTGCACCTCGATGACGCGATCCACCGCGTTCCCGTCGATCGTTGCCTTGCTTCGGCCTGGATGGCGGAGGCTCAAAGCGCTCGTGATGTCCAGGTCGCCGCGCTCGCCGGCATCCTCGTCGACCAGCGGCGCCTTGTTCGGGCGCTTCAGGTCGTAGCGAGGCGCGCGGTCGGGCAGCACGACGACGTCCCTGCCTGGGCGCTTGTTCGCAGCCATGATCGCCTCGCGCAGCGAGCAGTCGCGCGGCTTGCACTTGCCGGGCGCCGGGTCGTTGTGGCGTGTGACCTCGAAGGTCTTGGCGGCTGCGCTCGACGCCCCGACGAGCAGGGCGAACACCGCCGCGGCGATCGCGCCCACCCGACTCATCGCTCGAACGCGCCGATGTCCGGGTCGCGGCGCTTGCGCCCGCGCTGGTCGCGATCCGGTGCGCTCGCGTCGGCCTTCCCGATCGCCGGGCTCCCCTGCTTCAGTGCGACAGTCTTGGTCGGGCCGCCGTTTCGCTTCAGTCGGCCGATCCGCGGCTTCTTGCGGACGAGGTCTCGGGGTCCGTCGAAGCCGTCGCAGATGAACTTGGTCGAGAGCAGGTTGTGACCGAGGGAGTCGAACGCGTTCTCGCTCGAACAGTCGCTCGCCAACGGCTCGCCGCCACCGATACCGCCGATCTTGTTGAGCGCGATCAGCGAGTTCCGAACTTGGACCGGCGCGCTGACGAACTCACCTGAGTAGAGGCCGCCGCCGGCCTCACTGCCGACGCCATCGGCGTTGCCCAGATTGCGGACTATCGTGACGGCGTTCAGCGTGTTCGCGCCGTAGAGGAGGAAGAGCCCGCCTCCGTTCGAGTCGGAGCGGTTGTTCGCGACGGTGGAATTCACCATGCTCAGGTCGAAATCGTCGTCGTGGATCGCTCCGCCCGGACCCCCGGCGCGGTTCTTGCTGAGGGTTGAGCCGACGATCCGAATCGAGCCGGTGTCGCCGTAGATCGCGCCGCCGTCCTCACCCGCGCTGTTGCTCGAGATTGTGCTCCGGGTGATCGCGGAGGCACCGGCGTTGCCGGCGTAGATCGCGCCGCCGTCGCCGCTGGGATCGGTCGCGTGATTTCCGGACACCCGGCTGCGCGCGATCCTGAACGAACCGCTGTTAATCACGCTGATCCCGCCTCCGGCGTTGCCGGTGGAGGCGTTAGCAATGACCTGCGAGCGACGCAATACGAGGTCGGCGCCGTCCTCGACGGAGATGCCGCCCCCGAGGTCGGGGGCCTCGTTACCGGTCACTGCGGTCCGGATCAACGTGAGATTCCCATAAGCCCGGATGCCGCCGCCGCGAGGGGACCCGGTCGGGTCGCCGCCGTCTCTGACCACCAGCTTCTCGAGCGTCAGGGTCGCCCCGGGCTGTACCTCGAAGACGCGGTCCAGCGGGTCCGGGAACACGTCGCCCGGCGGGTTGAAGTCGATCACGGCGCGGCCCCTGCCCGGGTGGACGATCCGCAGCGGGTCGTCGCTCACGTCCAGGTCGCCGTCGTTCGGGCCGTCACCCGCGATGGAGAGCTGGTGGAGCTTGCGGCTCGGGAGCACGATCCGGTCGGGCCCCGCGGTTGCGTTGGCCCTGATGACCGCCTCGCGCAGCGAGCAGTCACCGGGGAGGCAGGCGCCGGGCGGCGGGTCGCTGCGGGTCGTCACCCGGAAGGTGTCGCCCGCGGCCATCGCCGGGAACGCCAAGGCGATCACCAGAGTCATGACAGCCCCTGCCCGGACGCTTCCCCCGCTCCTGCCCATGCCTTGACGCTATCGGCCCATCGGGACCGCGTCAAGACCCGAACACGCGTTCCTACTGGTGGGTAGTTGACTGACCAGTCAATCGCCTTCCGACTCAGTAAGATGCCCGCCCGCGCCTCACCCCTCTCCCGAAGGCGCGCCATTCCCCAAGGAGGCTCCGACTTGAAGATCTGTTGTCTTGTCAAGGAGGTTCCAGACGCGGCGGTCCAGAAGCGGATCGACGACAACACCAAGCGTCTGGACCGCTCCGGTGAGAAGAACCTGAACCCGTTCGACACCCACGGCATCGAGGCGGCGATGCAGATCCGCGAGGGCGGCAACGCCGACGTCGACGAGATCGTCGCCGTGACGATGGGCCCCGAGAGCGCGGTTCGCGCGCTGCACAAGGCCGTCGCCCTGGGCGCCGACCGCTCCGTGCACCTCACCGACGCGGCGCTCGAGGGCTCCGACGTCAACGCCACCGGGTACGCCCTCGCCAAGGTGCTCGAGTCCGAGTCGCCCGACCTGGTCTTGTTGGGCCAGCAGTCGGACGACGGCGAGTGCTACACGATCGGCGCCGTCGTCGCCGATCACCTGAAGATGCCTTCGCTGACGCAGGTGATCAAGATGGACGTCACCGATTCGAAGCTCACCTGCCAGCGTCAGGCCGAGTACGGCTATGACACGGTCGAGGTCGACCTGCCAGCCGTGATCTCGGTCGGCGACGCGATCAACGAGCCGCGCTACCCGTCGCTGAAGGCGATCATGGGCGCGAAGAAGAAGCCGCTCGACAGCAAGGCGACCGGCGACGTCGGCATCGACGCCGGCGAGGTCGGAGAGGCCGGGTCGAAGACGGCGGTGCTCGCAATCAACCCACCGCCGGAGAAACAGGCCGGCGAGATCATCGAGGACGAGGACACAAACGAGACGGTCTTAAAGATCGTGGCGTGGCTAGAGGAAAGGAAGCTGATCTAAATGGCAGGCATCCTGGTTTACGCACTCCACGACGACGAGGGCAATTTCAACCAGAACTCGCTCGGCGCGGTTTCAGAGGCCGCCAAGCTGGCCGGATCGGTCGGTGGCGACGCTGCCGCGCTGGTCGTCGGCGAAGTCGACGACGCCGCCTGTGCGGCGCTCGGCAAGTACGGCGCCGCCAAGGTCTACAGGGCCAAGTCGGTGCCGGAGGGACTTGCCCAGCCGATCGTCGACGCGATGGCGAAGGTGATCACCGACAACGGCATCTCCTACGCACTGTTCGGCGGCGGCCTGCTCGGCTTCGAGATCGGCGCCGGCCTGACCGCGCGGCTGAACGCCGGCGTGACGATGGAGGTCACCGCGGTCAAGGCTGACGGCGACAAGCTGATCGCCGAGCGCCCGGTCTTGCAGGACTCGGCGATCGTCGACGTCGGTTACGTCTCCGAACCCGGAATCATCATCGGCCGCCTGAACGCGTTCGATGTCGCCGAGAGCGGCTCGGGCGACGCGGCGGTCGAGGACATCGAGGTCGAGCTCTCCGAGTTCTCGTCGAAGGCGCGGATGGTGAACCGCGGCGAAACGGGCGACGAGGGTGGCGTGAACATCGAGGATGCCGAAATGCTCGTCGGCGCCGGTCGCGGCTTCGGTGGAGCGGACAACCTCGGCCTCGCGCAGGAGCTCGCCGACTCGCTCGGAGGGGCGGTCGCCTCGACCCGAGCGATCGTTGATGCCGGCTGGACGCCGTATGCGACGCAGATCGGCCAGACCGGCAAGACGGTTGCACCGAAGCTGTACCTCGCGGCCGGCATCTCCGGCGCGATCCAGCACAAGGTCGGCATGCAGAACTCCGAGAACATCATCGCGATCAACAAGGACCAGAACGCGCCGATCTTCGAGTTCTGCGACCTCGGCGTGGTTGGCGATCTGAACAAGATCGTGCCGAAACTGACCGAGGCGATCAAGGCGAAGAAGGGCGGCTGACGCCGCGATGGCCGTAGCGCCGTCAGAGTTTCCGCCGCCGTTCGATTCGAGCGACTACGTCGGCGCGCCCACCGACCCCGAGGAGGAGCGCCTCGAGGCAGGGGTGGTGATCGTCGGCGGCGGGCCGGCCGGGCTCGCCTGCGCGAACCGCCTCATGCAGCGCCTCGAGGGCGAGCCCGAGCTGACGGAACGGCTCGGCGAGATCCCGGTGGCCGTGCTCGAGAAGGGCAAGGCCTGCGGCGCCCACAACGTCTCGGGCGCCAACATGCGGCCCTCGGCCATGGAGGAGCTGTTCCCGGACCTCGACCCGAGCGACTGGCCCGTCTACCAGAAGGTCGAGAAGGACGCGGTCTATCTGCTGACCAAGCGGCGCGCGATCCCGCTGAAGCCGCCGCCGCCCAACTTCCGGAACCACGGCAACTACGTGACCTCGGTATCGAAGCTCTCGCGGTTCCTGGCCGACAAGGCGGAGGAGGCCGGCGCCTACATCCTCACCGAGACGGCCGCCGACAAGCTCCTGGTCTCCGATCGGATCGTCCGCGGCGTCCGCTCGGGCGACAAGGGCCGCGACCGCGATGGCAGCGAGCGCGCGAACTTCGAGCCGGGCTCAGATTTGATCGCCAAGGCGACGGTGCTCGCCGAAGGCACGTTGGGCCACCTGACCAACTGCGCGGTCGACTACTACGACTTGGCCGGTGATCCGCAGCGCTGGGAGATCGGCGTGAAGGAGATCTGGGAGGTGCCGAAACCGCTCGATCGTGTCATCCATACGATGAACTGGCCGCTTCGCGCGGCGCCGAAGTACAACGAGTTCGGCGGCTCCTTCATCTACCCGATGGGGGAGGACAAGCTCTGCATCGGAATGGTCGCCGGCCTCGACACGAGCGACGCCACCTTCTCCTGCCACGACCTGCTGCAGCAGCTCAAGACGCACCCCTTCGTTCGCGGCCTCCTGGAGGGCGGCAAGCGGGTCGGTTGGGGCGCGAAGACGATCCCCTCCGGCGGCTATTGGTCGATGCCGCGCCGGCTCGCGGTGCCCGGGATGGTCATGTGCGGCGACAACGTCTCGATGTGCAACATCCCCTACCTGAAAGGGATCCACTACGCGATGCACGCCGGGACCTATGCGGCCGATGCGATCGTCGACGCGCTGAGGAAGGACCCGGATTCGGTCAACTTCGAGGCCTACGAGCAGCGGGTCCGCAAGTCCGACATCGAGAAGGACCTCTACAAGTCGCGGAACGTGCGCCAGCACGGCGACAAGGGGTTCGTGGCCTTCGGCGCGATCGCCAACGCCTGGCTCCTCTCGAACGGGGAGCTGCCGCCGGGCCACAAGCGCACCGAGCCGGACTCGGAGATCGAGATGCACATCGGCAATGCCGCGGACTCCTACCCCGAGCCCGATGGCGAGTACATCTTCGACAAGCTCTCCTCGGTCTTCCTGTCAGGCAACGCGACCCGCGACGACGCGCCAAACCACGTGCGGATCCAGTCCCACGTGCCCCGCGAGGTCGCCCAGACGTGGGTCTCGATGTGCCCGGCGCAGGTCTACGAGATCCCCGACGACCAGGTCGACTCGAACGCGCCGGTCGTCGACGTCCAGGTCACGGCCTCGAACTGCGTGCAGTGCGGCGCGATCACCGCCAAGGGCGGGCGCCTGACGCTGCCCGAGGGCGGCGACGGCCCCTTGTATCAGGAGACCTAGGCGACCGGCTGGCGTGGGCGCCGCGCGCCCGGTCGTGGGCCGCGGCGCGCGTAGTCGCGGAAGTCGCGCTCGAAGCCGGGCCACCAGGGGGGGTCGGGGTCGGGCGGCATCTCGGGCGGTCCGCCGCCACCGCGAGAGCGCAGCGTGAAGTACGTGGCGAGGCTCAGGACCCAGGCCACGGCGAGCAGGCCGTAGATCACGGCGCTCGAGGTGGGCCAGAAGTGAGTGGCCGCCAGCACGACGGCATCGGCGACAAATGCAAGTGCAGCGAGAATCGGGCCGAGCATCGCCCTCGAATGATCGCGCGCCGATCCCGGAAGTCAAGGGCGGCGGCAGGCTCGCTACCGTCGCCCGATGGAATCCGGCTCACCATCCACGTCGCGGGTGGCGCTGCGCGACGGCCGCGCGGTGCTCGTCGCGCCGCTCTATCCCGACGACCGCCACCGCTACCTGGCCGGGTTCGAGAAGGTCAGCGCCGAGTCGCTCTACACGCGCTTCATGGCGCCGGTCGTGCGACTGTCCGAGTCCCAGCTCCGGTACCTGCTCGACGTCGACCACGCGGACCACGAGGCGCTGCTCGCGGTGGACGAAGAGGGGGGAGAGGCGGTGGGCGTCGCCAGGTTCATCCGCTCGCAGGAGTCTCCGGAAGTTGCCGAGGCGGCGGTGCTGGTGGTTGACGACTGGCAGGGCTACGGCCTCGGCAAGGCGCTCTCCCGCCTGCTCGCGGAGCGCGCTCGGGAGCTCGGCATCGTCCGCTTCGAGGCGTTGCTGCTGGTCGAGAACGAGGCGATGCTGGCGCTGCTGGAGTCGCTTGGGACCGTCCGCACCGTCTCTCAGGACGGCGTCACGATCGCGGTCGAGGTGAGGCTGCCGGAGAGCGGCATCGGCGAGCATATGACCGGCGTCCTGCGCGCGGTCGCGGCCGGCGATTTCGAGCTGGGAACTCCGGCTAGCGGATGACCATCACGTTGAGCTCGCGGTTCTGGAAGAGCCCGGTGCCGCTCACTGTCGAATAGCGCAACGAGAAGTTGTGCCTCCCTGCAGGGACGTTCGAGAACACCAGCCAGCCGCTGCGGGCCTGGACATCGGCGCCGTCGGCCTCCGCCGTACCGGGCGTCGAGTACCGGAACTCGAATGAGGTGTTCTCGGTGCGCATGATTGCCGGGGCCCCCGCGAACACGGTTGGCGCGTAGAGGTGGACGCGAGCGCGGTCACCGGCGCCGCCATCTGACCGCCGCATCTCCGCCTGCGCGTGGACCGCTACCAGCGCCCCTTCGGGGACGCGGACAGCGACCGAGGGGCCGTTCGTCGGCACGGCGATATTGCTCGTGGTTTGGGTGAGCCCGGCCACGCGGTCCGTGCGCACAAGGTTGGTGTTGTTGGTCCGCACCGCGTCGCGGGCGAGATCGCGGGTCTTGACCTGGCGCGAGGCGATGTCGTCCGACTTCACGGTGTTCTTGCCGGGCAGCGCGATCGCGGTGCCGGTCAGCGCGGCGACCAGCGCGGCAAGCGCGACGATCATCGCCGGTGATGGTTTCCTCACTTGCGTACCTCCCTGGAGTCGAGTCCCAACCCTGTTCCGGTAACACCCTATGGGCCCCGGCGCTGCGCTGCCCGTCGCTAAACTCAGCCGTCCGATGAAGACCGGAATCCATCCCGAGTACGTCCTGTCCCACGTGCATTGCTCGTGCGGCAACGACTTCTACACGCGCTCGACGAAGCCAGACCTGCACGTCGAGATCTGCTCCGAGTGCCACCCGTTCTACACCGGCAAGCAGAAGCTGGTCGATACCGGTGGCCGGGTCGAGCGCTTCCGCCGCCGCGCGGCACGCAGCCAGAAGTAGCGCCTCGTCAAGGCCAGCCGGCGACCTGCCGATGGCAGAGCCGATGAGCACCAACTCGCCCTGCCTGGCTGACGTCCGGATGCCCGACGGGATGCCCGTCGCCGGGTGCGACGCCCCGGTCGGCGGCCAGGCAGTGCTGGAGGGCGTGATGATGCGCGGCGTATCGACCTGGTCGGTCGCGGTCCGCACTCCCGAGGGCGAGATCGATGTCACCTCGGAGCCGCTGGTCTGCTACGAGGCGGGCGACCACTTGACGCCGGCCCGGGCCTTCGGCTGCAGAGCCTGACCACGCGTGAGCCCGACCGCGAGCAGCTCGTGGTCGCGATCGCTGCGCTCGAGGCCGCGCTGGCCGTCGAGAACCCCGAGCAGGAGGCGCGCCGGCCCGACGCGATCGAGATCGTCGCCTAGCCCGAGTGTCGGCCGTCGATCGAGTTCGTGCTGCCGAGCCGGCCCTCGCATGCCCCCGCGGGGGAGTCAACTTCGGGCGCGTTAGCCTCGGGTGTTGAGATGAGCGACGTAAGGCGCGAAAGCGGATTTGCCTCCCTGGTAAGGGCTTGTTCATGATCGAGAAGCTCGTCGAGCAGATCGAGAACCGGTTCGCCGAGCTCGAACGGCAGATGTCCGACCAGGGCGTGATCGCCGATCAATCGCGCTATGCGGGCGTTGGCCGCGAGTACAACCGGCTTCGGGCAGCGAGGGAGCTGGCGAGCGAGTGGCGCACCCTGCGCGACGACCTGGAGGGTGCCCGCGAGCTGCTGGCCTCAGAAGGCGATGACCCTGAGCTGCGCGCCGTGCTGACCGAGGCGCCGCAGCGGCTCGACGAGGTCGAGGAGGCGATCCGCCTGGCGATGGTGGAGCCCGACCCGAATGACGACAAGAACGTGATCGTCGAGATCCGCGGCGGAACCGGTGGCGACGAGGCCGCCCTGTTCGCGGGCGACCTCTACAAGATGCTCACCCGCTACGCCGAGCATCGGGGGTTCACCACGGAGGACCTGTCGCTCTCGCCCGCCGACGTGGGGGGCTTCAAGGAGGCGACGTTCGCGGTCAAGGGCGACGGCGCCTACTCCGTGTTCAAGTTCGAGGGCGGAACGCACCGCGTGCAGCGGGTGCCGAAGACCGAGTCGCAGGGGCGCATCCACACTTCGACCGCGACCGTCGCGGTGTTGCCCGAGGCGGAGGAGGTGGAGGTGGACCTTGACCCGAACGACCTCCAGATCGACGTCTACCGATCATCGGGCCCGGGCGGGCAGTCCGTCAACACCACGGACTCCGCCGTTCGCATCACCCACAGACCGACCGGGATCGTCGTGTCGATGCAGGACGAGAAGTCGCAGCTCCAGAACCGCGAGAAGGCGATGCGGGTGCTGCGGGCGCGCCTGTACGAGCGCAAGCTCGCCGAGCAGGCGGCGGAGATCGCCGCCGAGCGGCGCTCGCAGGTGGGAACCGGCGAGCGCTCCGAGAAGGTCCGCACCTACAACTTCCCGCAGGGCCGGGTCACCGACCATCGCGTCAAGCTCACGGCCCACAACCTGGACGAGATCCTGGCCGGGTCGCTCAACGAGTTCACCGACGCCCTGGCCGGCGAGGAGAAGCGCGCGCTTTTGGCTGCCCAGGCGGAGGGAGGCGGATGAGCCAGGCGATCTCGCCCGGGTCAGTCGCCCAGGCCCTCGAGGCAGCGATCGACGCGGTGCGCGCCGCCGGCGTCGAGTCCCCGCGTCTGGACGCCGAGCTGCTCCTCGCGGAGGCGAGCGGCCTCAGCCGGGCCCAGATCGCGGCCTCGCCCGATCAGCCACTCGGGGCGGCCCAGGGCAGGCGTTTCGCCGAGCTCGTGCGCCGGCGCCTGCGCCGCGAACCGATTGCGTACATCCTCGGTCGCCGGGGCTTTCGACACATCGACCTTGCGGTCGACCCCCGAGTTCTGATCCCGCGGCCGGAGAGCGAGCTGCTGGTCGAGCTGGCGCTGGAGCTCGAGCCGTCCACGGTGCTCGACGTGGGGACCGGGTCGGGCGCGATCGCGCTGGCGGTGGCCGACGAGTTGCCGCAGGCCACGGTGCTCGCCACGGACATCTATCCCGAGACGCTCGACGTTGCCCGCGCCAACGCGGTGCGCCTGGGGTTGGCCGATCGCGTGCGGTTCGAGCTGGGTTCGCTTCCTGGTGAGGGGTCGTTCGACCTGCTCCTGGCCAACCTGCCATACGTGACCGCCTCGCAATGGCTTTCCTTGGAGCCCGAGCTCCGCGATTTCGAGCCCCGCGGCGCGTTGACCCCGGGGCCGACGGGGCTCGAGGCGATCGAAGCGCTGCTCGGCGAGCTGTCGGTTTCGCCCCTTCGAGCGGAGACGATCGGCCTCGAGGTGGGAGACGGGATGTGGAGGACCGTCGCCGAGCTCGTGCGCAGGGCGGGATACGAGCCGGTCGAGGTTCGTCCTGATCTGGCGGGGATCGACCGCATGGTCGCCGGTCGCCGCACATGAGCCACACCATCTCGGTCGAGCGCGACGGCGCTCCCGCGGTTCGCGCGGCGGTTGAGGAGACGATTGCCGGCGGCGGCGTCGTGGTGTTCCCTGCCGACGGGCTCTACGGCTTGGCGTGCGACCCGCTGCGGGCGGACGCGATCGCGCGCCTCCACGCGCTGAAGGGCCGCGACCACGGCAAGCCGTCCGCCGTCCTGTTCTTCTCGCCCCTGATCCTGCGCGAGCTGATCGGGAGCCTCGGCGAGCGCACCCGGGCCGCGCTCGCGGCGCTTCTCCCCGGTCCCGTGACCCTCGTCGTCCACAACCCTGAGCGTCGCTACCCCCTCGCCTGCCGGGAGGATCCGGAGCGGCTTGGCCTGCGGCTGATCGAGGGACCGCTGACCGGGGTCTCCAGGCCGCTGTTCCAGACCTCCGCAAATCGCAGCGGCGACGCGCCCCCAGCTCGCTTCGACGACGTCGGCGGCGAGATCGTCTCCGGCGCCGACCTGGCGATCGACGGTGGCGAGCTGTCCGGCGAGCCGTCGACCGTTGTCGACGTGACCGGGCTCGAGCTCGGCGGCGGCTGGCGCCTCCTGCGCGCAGGCGCGCTTCCCGAGGCCGTGGTCGGCGAGCGGCTGGCGGCCGCCTAGCGCGTCGCGGCCCGCGCCTCGTCGAGCGTGAAGAAGAACTCGATGCGGATCAGCTGCTCGTCGCGCAGGTGGCACAGCAGGAACGTCTCCTGGCTCACGTCGAGGCCGCTGGACTGGCCGCGTGCCCGCAACATCGCCTCGACCACGACCCTGCCCTCGCCGCCGTCGTGGAACTCGGTTGCCTCAACGCGGACCTCGTCCATCACCTCGAAGAAGCTCTCCCACCAGCGGCGCATGCCCTCGGGACCGCGGTAGACCTGCGGTTCGGCGGCGATCCCGGGCAGCGTCTCCATCTCGAACTCCGGGTGCACCAGCGGCAGTAGCGCCTCGTAGCCCTCCTCCGCGAGTGTCGCGAGGTTCCTGCGCAGGAACTCAACGTCCTCGGTTGACACGCGCGCAGAGTATCGTCGGCGCGATGAGGATCGCGGTCGGATCGGACCACGCGGGCTTCGAGCTCAAGGAGCTCGTCAGGCCGTTGCTGGAAGACGCCGGGCATCAGGTTGTCGACGTCGGGACTGACTCCGACGAGTCCACCGACTACCCGCTGCACGCCGAGGCCGCCGCGCGGCTGGTGGCCGACGGAGAGGCCGAGCGCGCGGTGCTCGTCTGCGGCTCCGGGGTCGGCGTCTCGATCGTCGCCAACAAGGTCGACGGCGTTCGCGCCGTCAACGCGCACGACCCCGACGAGGCGGAGATGAGCCGCCGCCACAACGACGCCAACGTGCTCGCCCTCGCGGGCCGCAAGATCTCGGGGAGCGACGCTCAGGCGATCGTCGAGCGGTTCCTGGCGACGGAGTTCGAGGGTGGGCGTCACAAGCGCCGCGTCGACCAGATCACGGCCGTCGAGCGCGACTCCTCCTAGATCCCGTGGACTCACGGCGCCTGAAGACCGCGCTGCTCGCGGCCGTGGTCGCGGGGCTGGCCGCGGCGGGGATCGCGATCCCGGAGGGGGACGACGACTCCACCCAGGCCACGGCTCCGCCCTCGGCGAGCGCCGACGACGTCTCAAGCTCGCCGCTTGCAAGCGCCGAGGAGCAGGAGATCGCTCGCGTGCTGGCTGCGATCGAGGCGGGCGATCCGCTGTCCCACGAGGAGGACGGCGGCGTGTTCCAGAACCGCGAGGCGCTGTTGCCCGAGCAGCCGCTCGGCTACTACCGCGAGTACACGGTCGAAACGCCGGGCTCGCCGGATCGCGGGGCCCGCCGCCTCGTAATCGGCGAAGCTGGGGAGACGTACTACACGGACGACCACTACGCCTCGTTCGAGGAGATCGAGCCGGAGGACTACCAGTGAACCTGCCGATCGGGCGACTCGACCATGCGGACTGGAGCTGCGTCCATTTTGCCCGCGAGGGCCCTGACGAGGACGAGCTTCTCGAGTGGGGAATGGCCCTGGTCCGCATCGACCTGGACGCGGGCGCCGACGACCGCGAGCTGATCGATGCGCTCGCAGCCGGCTTCAGCTTCCCCGACTACTTCGGCGGCAATTGGGACGCGGTCGAGGAGTGCCTGCGCGACCTCTCATGGCTCGAGGCCGACGGCTACGTCCTCGTCGTCCGCGACGCAGAGCTGCTCTGGCGAGGCGATCCGCGGCTGCCGGCCAAGCTCGTGCGGTCCTGGCTGTTCTGCGCCGAGCACTGGGCCCGGCGGGACATCCCGTTTCACCTCGTTTTCGAGTGGTGAGGCGCGTATGACGCGAAGGCCCGGACGAACAGCTCGCGCGCCCGGTTGAGCTCCCGGGTTGAGCCGCGCTCGATCCACTCCAGGCAAAACCCCTCGATCGTCGCCGTGGCCAGCAGCGCCGATTGCTCGACATTCCGCGCCGGGATCCCGGCGTCGCGCAGGAGGCGGGCGAGGACCTGGCGCCACTGCGCCTTCACCTCGCGCAGTACCACGCGCACCTCGTCGTCGACGACCGAGACCGCGTTGAGGTCGAAGTAGGCACGGGCGATCCGGGCGTCGCGCTCGAGGATGCCCCAGACGGAATCGACCGAGCGGCGCAGGATGTCTTCGACCGTGATCGCTCCTTCGACACCGGCGAGGACGTCCGCGGTGATCTGCTCGCCGATCTCGCGCGCCGCCGCCGCGATCAGGCCCTGCTTCGAACCGAAGTGGTAGGAGACCAGGGCCTTGTTCTCACCCGCGCGGGCGGCGACCTTCGCCAGTGTCGTGCCCGCGTAGCCCTCCGCCTTGAGCGTCTCGAGGGCGGCGTCGAGGATCCGCTCGCGCGCCCCGGTCGACGGTCTTCCGGGACCCGCGCGCCTGATCTCACCGGCGGGGTTCGGGTCGCTCACGCGGGCGCGGCCTCGGCGAGCATCGCCGGGTCGAGGCCCATCGCAGCGAGCTTCTTCGACAGCGACTTCGCCGCATAGGCGAAGATCTCGGACGAGTGGTAGAAGGGGGTCTCGAAGTCGTACGGATCGTCGACCCACGGCGGCACGAACACCAGCGGCGCCACCGGCAGCGTCTCCTTGAGCGTCTCCTGCACGATCAACGCGTTGGCCTGGTCGGCCTTGATCGCGTCGGCGAGGAACTTGACCCCGAAGCCGACGTGCCGTGACTCGTCGCGGTTGACGGCGGTGAAGCCCTGGACGAAGCCGGGGAACCAGCCCCGCTCCTTCATCGACTTGATCATGAACCGGGCCGCGGTCAGCGCCAGCATGCCCTCGATCACGACCATGTAGACGGTGACGCCGCGGACGAGCGCCGGGAAGTCGCTCGGGTTCTGACGGAGCCGCTCGGCGCAGTCGTGCAGGATCTCGTCGAACATCGTCTCCCAGTCCTTGTTGACGACGTGGCGATGCTGGTCGAGTTGCTCGGCGATGCCGTCGGCAGTCGAGTTGAAGACCTCACGGTAGAAGCGATCCCAGAACACGACGTGCTTCGCCTCGTCCGAGATCTGGGTCGTGAGGAAGAGCTGCGCCTCCTTGTGTGGCATGGCGATCGCGAACGGCAGCAGCTCGACGGTGACGCGGTCCTCGGCGATGAAGAACTCGGAGAAACCGAAGCTGAGGAACTTGCGCTCCTCCTCGGTGAACATCTCGGGGTCGTTCCACTGGCGGATGTCCTCGCTGAAATCGAAGTCCTCGGTCGACCACTGCTGGCGCTGCCAGCGCGTGAACAGCTTCTCGTAGGACGGGGCCGCCTCCACGATCCGGTCGAGGCCGGCCATCACCTTGTCGATGTCGCCGTCCATCAGCACCGTGAGCGCCTCGTCGTCGGTTTCGATGTCGCCCTCGCCGCTCGCGGTGCGCAACGCGTCGCTCATTCTCTGTCTCCTTGCTGGATCGCCGGAAGTTTTAATTCTTAACCGGTTGACCAAGAAATGTCAACCGGACCGACTCCCCCACCCACCGCGCGCTCCGTTCGACATACGACATCCCGGGGATGCACGATCGCGAACACGACTCGCGGTAGCGGCCCCCGCCTTCGTCACGATGCCCGCAGCGCCAGGGCGCGTGCGATTCGGGAGACCGCGCGGGCGGGGTGGTTCATCAGCTCCTTCCAGGTCACCCGGATCACCACGAAGCCCCGTGACGCGAGATCGGCGTCACGCCGCGTGTCGGCCTCGCGTCGGGCGTCCGTGGAGTGGAACGCCGCTCCGTCCACCTCGACGATGACGCCCTCGCGCTGCCAAACCACATCGACCCGGTACGGGCCGACCAGTCGGTTCGTCTCGAAACCGGTCATGCCGGCGTCATGCAGGAGCTCGACCAGGAGTCGCTCGGCTCGGGAGCGTGTTATTGACGGTGGCCGGTCGCGATGGAGGAGCGCCTTGACGCGCGGCGCGCCTCGCCGGCGCGGGTGCCGTTCGACAGCGTCGCTCAGCTCTTGGCGCGTCACCAGCTTCTCGATCAGCGCCTGCTCGTAGGCGTGGGCGAGGTCGATCCTCGAGCCGTGCGAGGCGAAGTCGATGAGGGCCCGCCCAACTGAGGTCACCGGGACGCCCTCGACGTCCGTGATCTCGTCTTCATGCAGGACGGCGGTGAAGTGCACCTTGATCGGTCGCAAGCCCTTCCTGACGCAGTTTCGGGCAGACGGGCCGCGCAGCCGACGGTGAGGGATCGTCACGTGCCAGGCGCTCGCGGGGCGCAGGTCGATCAACTCTCGAACCTCGAGCCCGCTCCGATAGGAGAGGAGTGCGCCCGCGCCGCACGCGAGCACGGCGGCGGCCGCTTCGGCGAGCTGGGTCAGCGGGCCGGCGCCGAAGCGATACGTGCCCGGGTACATGGGCTCGAGCACGCAAGCAGCAACCCGGCGCTCGATCGCGCCTCGGCCGACTCCGACTTCGAGCAGGGTTTCCCGGCGCAGCATCCCCTGGTGGCGGCCGGCAAGCGCCGCGATCCGCCGGTCGCGCTCGCCACGACGTGTTCGCGATCCGTCATCCACGGGATGCTCGATGTCGAAGGCAGCGCCCGGCCGGGGGCGCGTTCGCGATTCGACATCCACGGGATGCTCGATGTCGAACGGAGCGGGCGGTTTGGTGGGCGGCAATTCGCTCGGTTGAACCCCGGGCGGTCGGATCGCGCCCTCCGCCGCGTAACGTGTCAACCTGAACGCTCGAGCCCTGAGGTGACGAATTTGACTGAGCTCCCCGACGACTTCCAGACAGCGCCTCTCGCAGAGGTCGATCCCGACATCGCCCGCGTGCTCGAGCGCGAGCTCGCCCGGCAGCAGGGGACGCTGGAGATGATCGCCTCGGAGAACTTCGTGCCCCAGTCGGTACTGGACGCGGCCGGCTCGGTGCTGACCAACAAGTACGCGGAGGGCTACCCCGGGCGCCGGTACTACGGCGGCTGCGAGGAGGTCGACGTCGCCGAACAGCTCGCGATCGACCGAGCCAAGGCCCTGTTCGGAGCCGAGCACGCGAACGTCCAGCCACACGCCGGCGCCCAGGCCAACAACGCCGTATACATGGCCCTGCTCGAGCCGGGCGACAAGATCATGGGGCTCGCGCTCGACCATGGCGGCCACCTCACGCACGGGATGAAGCTCAACCTCTCCGGCAAGCTCTACGAGGTCGTCGCCTACCACGTCAGCCGCGACGACCTCCGGGTCGACATGGAGGAGGTCGAGCGCCTCGCCCATGAGGAGAAGCCGAAGGTGATCGTCGCCGGCTGGTCGGCCTACCCGCGCCACCTCGACTTCGCGGCCTTCCGCGAGATCGCCGACTCCGTTGGCGCCAAGCTGTTCGTCGATATGGCGCACTTCGCCGGCCTCGTCGCCGCGGGCGAGCATCCGAACCCGGTCGAGCACGCGCACGTGACCACGACGACGATCCACAAGACGCTCTGCGGTCCGCGGAGCGGGATGATTCTTTGCTCAGAGGAGCTTCAGAAGGACATCGACCGCTCGATCTTTCCGGGCACACAGGGCGGGCCCCTGATGCACATCATCGCGGCCAAGGCGGTGGCGCTGAAGATCGCGGCAAGCGAGCCCTTCCGGGCCCGGCAGCGGCGGACGGTCGCCAACGCCAAGGCGTTCGCCGAGGGTCTGATCGCGAACGGCGTCGAAGTCCTTACCGGCGGCACCGACGTGCATCTGGTGCTGGTCGACCTTGGGCCCACCGGGCTCGACGGCAAGACGGCCGAGACTCGGCTCGAGGAGGTGGGGATCACGGTGAACCGCAACGCGATCCCGTTCGACGAGCGGCCGCCGATGAACCCCTCCGGGTTGCGGATCGGCACGCCGGCCCTGACCACCCGCGGCTTGGTCGAGGACGACCTGCGCGAGATCGCCGAGGTGATCGCGATCGCGCTCTCCGACTCCTTCGAGGGCGACAAGGGGGCGCTGCGCGAGCGCAGTGAGGCGCTGATGGCGAAGTACCCCCTCTACCCGCAGCTCGCGCCCGCTCCGGCCTGACCCGGCAATAGGCTCAGGCCATGCGGGTCTGGGTCGATTGCACCGCCGCGGCGCACCCGTTGGTCCTGCGGCCGATCGTCGAGCGCCTGCGCGCCCGCGGCCACGAGGTCGAGATCACCGCTCGCGAGTTCGGCCAGACGGTGGGGATCCTCGACCGCCTCGGACTCGAGCATCAGGCGTTCGGCGCGCACCGCGAGTCGACCGCGGCCAAGGCAGGAGCGCTGGCGTCGCGCAGCCGCTCACTGGCGCGCTGGGCGCGTCCCCGGCGGTTTGACCTCGCGGTCGGACACGGGTCGGTGGATCTCGCGGTCGTCTCGACGCTGCTGCGGATTCGGTCCGCGCAGATGCAGGACTACGAGCACGCCGGGCTGCAGCGACAGCTCGCGTTCCGCGCCGCGCGCCGGGTGCTGGCGCCCGACGCGATTCCGGTCGCGGCGATGCGCCGGGCCGGCGCCGCCGAGCGGAAGCTCGTTCGCTACCCGGGCCTGAAGGAGGACTACTACCTCGCGGACTTCGAGCCTGATTCGGCGGTCCTGGCCGAGCTCGGCCTCGACGAGGGCGGGATCCTGGTCGTCGTGCGGCCGCCGCCGGAGTCGTCTGCCTACCACGCCGACAACCCGCTCTACGACGGCGTTCTCGACCGGGTCGTCAACCACGACGGCGCCACGGCGGTTGTGATCCCTCGCACCGAGGGCCAGCGCGCGTCCGCGGCCGCGCGCCACGCCCGGGGCGAGCCGGTGGTCGTCCCCGATCAGGCGATCGACGCCCAGAGCCTGATCGCGTTCGCCGACCTCGTCGTCAGCGCCGGCGGGACGATGAACCGGGAGGCGGTTGCGCTGGGGACGCCGGTCCAGACGATCTTCACCGGCCGGATGGGCGCGGTCGACGAGGATCTGGTCAAGCGCGGCCTGCTACGGCAGCTGAGCGACCCGGCTGACCTGCCGCTGCAAAAGCGCGAGCGCCCTGCGGGGGTTCAGAATCCCCGGGACGCCGGCCTCCTGGTCGACGGGATCATGGAAGCAGCACAACCGCCCCTAGCGGGGGGCCAAACTCGGTTTCGCGACAGAAGTCGCTCAAGGGACACCTGATGCTCGTCGACGCGAGGCCCGACGACCTCGACGCGCTCTTCGCGTTCGGCGTTGCGGCGCTCCTCGCATTCCTCCTGGTGCCGGTGGCCGAATGGGTCGCGCGCAAGGCCGGCGCGATCGACACCCCGAACGAGCGCAGCCTGCACGTCGTTCCGACGCCGAAGCTCGGTGGTCTCGCGATCTTGGTCGGGATCCTGGTCGCCGGCCTGCTGTTCCTGCCCAACGGCTCGGGTCAGAACGGCGACGAAACCCGGGCGATCCTGCTCGGCGCGGTCGCGATCGCGATGGTCGGCGTGATCGACGACATCTTCGACCTGAACGCCGGGCTGAAGCTGCTGGGACAGATCGGCGCGGCGATCATCCCGGTCTCGGCCGGCGTCACGGTCACCGCGTTCACCCTGCCGTTCCTCGGCGGCGTCGAGCCCAACAGCGTCGAGCTGGTCGGTTCGATCGACCTCGGCGAGGCGCTGACCGTGCTTGGGATCGTCGCGATCGTCAACGTGATCAACCTGACTGATGGGGTCGACGGCCTGGCGGCCGGCGTATGCGTGATCTCCGCCGCGACCTTCGCGATCATCGCGCTGTCGCTGGACCGCAACGCAGCCGGAGTCCTGGCGGCGATGACGGCGGGTGGCGCCCTGGGCTTCCTGCGCCACGGCTTCCCGCCGGCGTCGAGCTTCATGGGCGACACCGGATCGAACCTGCTGGGCTTCCTGCTCGGGTGCATCGCGGTCCAGGGCGCCCTGAAGACGAACGCGGTCGTCGCCCTGTTCCTGCCGCTGATCGTGCTCGCCGTCCCGATTTTCGACACCGGCTTCGTCGTCGCCAAGCGGATCAAGTACCGGCGCCCGATCTACGAGGCCGACCGCTGGCACCTGCACCACCGGATGGCGAACCTCGGCTTCTCGCAGCGGCGGACCCTTGCCTACCTCTACGCCTGGGCGCTGATCATGGCCGGCCTCGCCCTGGCATTGCGCTTCGTGCCCTACTCGGACGACCGCGGCAATTTCGACTTCGCCTGGACGCTCGTGATCATCGCCTGCCTGGGGGTCGCGATCGCTGCCAGCGTCTATCTGGTGGTGGTGCTCGAGATCCTGAAGCTGCGCGGCGTGCGCTCGCGCCAGCTCGCGGCCGCGGGCGGTGCGCCTCCGTCGCCTGAGGATGTCGACGAAGGGGTCGCCCGCGAGCTCGAGACAGGCAGCTTCGAGGCGCTCGACCCGAAGACGGGCGCCTATCGCACCCTCGATCCCGAGACGGGCGAGTTCGACGCGCTGCCACCGCCCGGCACCTAGAGCTTGTCGCGCTCGTCACTAGGGCTCTGAGCTCACACAGGGAGCCGTCTTATTGGGATATGCTCGGCTCGCCGCACGGGACTCGGCAATTCGCCCCCCGGAGCGGCTATCCGTCCCTTTAGCCCCCTGATTTTTCAGACCACTCTTGTCAGCTCCCCATTTCAGAGATTCCGATGAGTTCTCCTCGCCCCACGAGGGCGGATGCCGCAAGCGCGGGAATCGGCCTGGTGGCGACGATCGTGGCCTGTGCCGCGGCCGGGTACGGGGTCGGCTCGTTGGTCGGGCTGGCGGTCCCGCTGGGGCTCCTGGGCCTGTTCGCGGGCGTATTCGCGGGTCTGGCGCTTGTCCACGCTCGCTTTAGACGGATCTGACTCTGCACCTCGCGAACGCGGCGAGGGCAGCATGATCCGCTACGTGGATCTCGCTCTGCTTGCGCTGGCGCTCCCGATCTTCATCGTCGCCGACTGGCCGCTTCTCGGCTATGCCGTGGCCGCCGGCGCATGGCTCCTGCAACGCGGGGTCCTGATCGCCGTCGAGCACCGCGTCGCGGCCTCCCTCGCGCAGGGCGACCGGCGCTCGGCGATGAGGCTGACCGCGGTTTCGTCGCTGGGGCGCGTCTGGTTCGTGGTGTCCGCGGCCCTGCTGGTCGGCCTGCTCGCCACCGACGAAGACGGCCTCGCCGCCGCACTCCTCCTGGTGCTGTTGTTCACCGTCCAGCTTGGGACCGCGGCTCTCGCTCGCGTTGTTTCGCCCGAAAGCGCCTCATGAGCGACTGGAGCACCAAGGCGAAGGTCTTCCTCGGGCTGGGGCTCTATCTGGGCATCACCGTCGCCCTGATCCTGATTCTGGGCAACGAGGGCAAGAACGAGGAGTTCCAGCCGCAGAACGAGTTCAAGCTCGAGCCATGGATCGAGATCGACGTCGGCGGGATCGACTTCAGCCTCAACAAGGCCGTGCTCTATCTGCTGCTCGCGAGCGGGCTGACGATGGCGACGATGCTGTGGATCTCGCGGCGGATGCAGCTCAAGCCGAACAAGGTCCAGATGCTGATCGAGCTGGCCTACGACCTGACCCGCAACAACATCACCGCCGGGAACGTGGCCGACACGAAGGTGGCGACCCGCTGGTTCCCGTTCCTGGCCGCCGTCTTCTTCTTCATCTGGTTCTCGAACATGATCGGCTTCCTGCCGCTGCCGATCAACACGGAGCACAAGGTCGATGTGCTCGGGCTCGAGGTGCCTACGCTCGCGCTGTACGCGGCAACCGCCAACCTCTCGGTGCCACTGGTGCTGACCCTGATCGTCTGGGTCTCCTACCACGTCGAGGGGATCCGCGCCAAGGGGTTCTTCCCTTACTTCAAGAGCTGGCTGCCGGCCGGGCTCGAGGACATGAACCCGCTGTTCAAGGCGTTCATCTTCGTGATCGAGGCGATCTCGCATTTCGCCCGGCTGATCTCGCTGTCGGTGCGGCTCTTCGCCAACATCCTCGCGGGCCACCTGCTGCTGCTGTTCATGGGCGGCGGCCTGGCGGTCCTGCTCGGCGTCGCTGCGCTCGGCATCCTCACGTTCCCGCTTGCCTTCTTCTTCTTCATTCTGGAGGTCGGCCTGATCGCCACCCTCCAGGCGTTCATCTTCTCGACCCTGACCGCGATCTACCTCGGCGGAGCGACCGCCGAGAGTCACTAGAAAAGGAGCACCATGGACCTGTTGATCCCAATCGCCCAGGCGGCCGAAGCCACTGGCGTCACCGACGACGGCCTCAAGTCGATCGCCCTCGGCGTCGGCGCCGGCCTCGGCTCGATCGGCGCCGGCATCGGCATCGGCATCATCTTCGGCAAGGAGATCGAGTCGGTCGCCCGTCAGCCCGAGATGCGCGACGAGCTGCAGTCGATCCGCTGGCTCGGCTTCGCGCTGACCGAGGCGGTCGCGTTCTATACGTTCATCTTCGGCCTGATCGCGTTCTTCCTCTAGGCCGCTCGTGGAGTTCGTCACCGACATAGCGGGCGGATTGCTGCTCGCCGCCACCGAGGGTGGCGCCGAAGAGGAGGGCGGCAGCTTCCTGGTCTCGCCGGGTCTGGGTCTGATGATCTGGACCGTGGTCCTGTTTGGGATCACGATGTTCGTGCTGAGCAGGACGGCGTTCCCGCGGATCTCGGAGGCTCTCGAGAAGCGGGCGAACCTGGTTCGCGAGAACATCGACGCCTCGGAGAAGACGCGACAGGAGGCCGACGAGTTGCTGGCCGAGTACCGCGCCCGGCTCAAGGAGGCTCGCGAGCAGGCGGACGATATCGCCGCGCGGGCTCGTAAGGCCGCCGACGCGGCCGTCGCCGAGGCGACGGAGGACGGCAAGGCCAAGCGCGAAGAGCTGGTCGCCGCGGCTCGCAAGGACATCGAGACGGAGACCCGGCGCTCGCTCGAGCAGATCCGCAAGGAGGTCGCCGACCTCACCGTTCTGGCAACCGAGACCCTGACGCGCAAGTCGCTGAGCTCAGACGACCACCAGAAGCTGGTCGAAGAGGCGCTCGCCGAGGTCGACTTCGGCGCTCTCGCCGGCGACGCGAATGGGGGTCCTGAGAGCTAGTGGAAGAGATTGCTCGCGTTTACGGTGACGCCCTGTTCGCGGTTACCAAAGAGGCCCGCAACCTGGACGAGGTGCACGAGCAGCTCGGCCGGTTCGCCGACGCGCTCGCCGAGAATCGGGAGCTGCAGATCTTCTTCTTCAGCCCGTATTTCTCCTCGCAGGAGAAGCGCGACGGCATCGCCCGCGTGGTCTCCGGCGGCGCCGACGAGCTCGTCAACTTCCTCGAGCTGCTGGCCGAGAAGCACCGGATGCCGGCGATCTTCCGCACCCGCAATCACTTCGACGAGCTCTGGGCGGAGGAGAACCGCCGCCTGGAGGTGCGCCTGACCAGCGCCGTGCCGCTCGATGAGAAGGTGGTCGAGCGCGTCGGCGAGGAGATCGAGCGCAAGACCAACAAGCAGATCGACCTTGCGAGCGACGTCGACGAGGACATCCTCGGCGGGCTCGTGCTTCGCGTGGGCAACATGGTGCTCGATGCCAGCCTGCGCGCGAAGCTGGAAAGACTGAGAAAGGAAGTCGCCTCGGCGGCTTGACCAGAACCTAGGAGAGAACGTGGAGATTCGTCCAGACGAGATCGGCAACATCCTTCGGGATCGCATCAAGGGCCTGGAGACCGGCGAGGCCGAGCTCTCCGAGGTCGGCACCGTGCTTCAGGTCGCGGACGGTATCGCCCGCATCCACGGCCTCGAGAACTGCATGTCGCTCGAGATGCTCGAGCTGCCGCACGACGTCACCGGCCTGGCGCTGAACCTGGAGCAGGACAACGTCGGCGTCGTGCTGTTCGGCGACTGGGACAAGATCGTCGAGGGCGACACGGTCAAGCGCACCGGCCGCCTGCTGCAGATCCCGGTCGGCGACGAGCTCCTCGGCCGCCTGGTCGACCCGCTCGGCAGGCCGCTCGACGACAAGGGCGAGCTGAATGCCTCGGATACCCGTCCGGCCGAGTTCAAGGCTCCCGGCGTCGTCCAGCGCCAGCCCGTGGTCGAGCCGGTCCAGACGGGCCTCAAGTCGATCGACGGCATGATCCCGATCGGCCGCGGCCAGCGAGAGCTGATCATCGGCGACCGCCAGACGGGCAAGACCGCGGTTGCGATCGACACGATCATCAACAACCGCGACAAGGACCTCGTTTGCATCTACGTCGCGATCGGCCAGCGCATGGCGACCGTCGTCCAGTTCCAGAAGATGCTGGAGGAGCAGGGCGCGATGGACAACACGATCATCGTTGCCGCTCCGGCCGACGAGGCGGCGCCGATCAAGTTCATCGCCCCGTACGCCGGCTGCGCGATGGGCGAGTACTTCCTCTACAACGGCAAGCACGCGCTCTGCATCTACGACGACCTCACCAAGCACGCGTTCGCCTACCGGCAGATGTCGCTGCTCCTGCGGCGCCCCCCTGGTCGTGAGGCCTATCCGGGCGACGTGTTCTACCTGCACTCGCGGCTGCTGGAGCGATCGGTGAAGTTGAACGACGAGCTCGGCGGTGGCTCGCACACGGCGCTGCCGATCATCGAGACGCAGGCGAACGACGTGTCCGCCTACATCCCGACCAACGTCATCTCGATCACGGACGGCCAGATCTTTCTGGAGTCCGACCTGTTCTATTCCGGCGTCAGGCCGGCGATCAACGTCGGCATCTCGGTCTCCCGGGTGGGCGGCAACGCGCAGACCAAGGCGATGAAGAAGGTCGCCGGCAAGCTGCGCCTCGACCTCTCCCAGTACCGCGACCTCGAGGCGTTCGCGCAGTTCGGCTCCGAGCTCGACCCCGAGACCCAGAAGGCGCTGGCCCGCGGCGAGCGCCTGGTCGAGATGTTGAACCAGAACGAGCGCCATCCGCTGTCGGTCGCCGAGCAGGTCGCTTCGATCTACGCCGGTACCGGCGGCTATCTGGACCGGCTCATCGTGGACCGGGTCCACGACTTCCTGGACAACATGCTGAGTCGCCTGAAGTCCGAGAACAAGGATCTGCTCGGCCGGATCAACGACGGCGAGCTCTCTGACGAGGACGAGGAGGAGCTGGGCAAGGCGATCGGCGAGGCCGTGGACGACTTCGGGCCCGACCTCGACGAGGACGGCCAGCCGCTCGAGGCCGGCGAGTCCGATCGGATCAAGAGTGACGAAGAGCGCTCCGCGCCCGGGCGCACCGCCGAGGGCGAGGGCGCCGGCGAGAGCGATGACGACACCGCGGCTGAGGGCTCTGAGGAGAAGGAGGAAGTTCCCGCGTAATGGCCACCCAGAAGGAGGTCAAGAACCGGATCGCGAGCGTCAAGAACATTCACAAGATCACGCGCGCAATGGAGATGGTCGCCGCGGCGCGGCTGCGGCGCGCGGAGCAGCGGATCGACGCCATGCGCCCCTATGCCCAGGCGATCCGCAAGATGACGCGCGAGGTGGCCGAGGCGGCCGAGGGCGTCTCCAGCCGGCTGCCGCTGCTGCAGCAGCGCGATGAGAAGCACGTGAGGATTGCGCTGGTCACCGGCGACCGCGGCCTTGCCGGCGGCTTCAACTCCCAGATCGTGCGCGAGGGCGTCCGCCTGCGCAAGGAGCTCGAGTCGGACGGCGCCGAGGTCTCGTACGCGGTGGTCGGGCGCCGCGGAAACTCGACGATGACCTTCCGCGGCGAGGACGTGACCTCCTCGTACGTTGGGTTCACCGACCGGCCGGGCTTCCTGAACGCCCGCGAGATCTCCCGCGACCTCGTGCAGGCCTACAAGGACGAGGAGGTCGATCGCGTCGATGTGATCTACAACCGCTACGTCTCGCCGCTCACGCAGTACGTCCGCCGCCAGACGCTGCTGCCCGTGCAGGAGGCCGAGGTCTTCGGCGAGGGGCTGCCGGAGCCGGAGCAGCCCGCGGACGCGGAGCTGGCCGAGGCGCACCAGAAATCAGACTTGATCTACGAGCCCGACGCGGAGACGCTGCTGCCGATGCTGTTCGAGGAGTACGTGGACCTCTCGGTCTATCGCGCGCTCCTCGAGTCGGCCGCGTCCGAGCACGGCGCGCGAATGACTGCGATGCGCAACGCGTCGGAGAACGCGGACTCGATGATCGACAACCTGACGCTGGAGATGAACCGGGTGCGGCAGGCGGAGATCACGCAGGAAATCTTGGAAGTAGTCGCCGGCGCGGAAGCGCTTGGCTAAAGGAGATGAATGGCTGAGAACGGAAGCAACGGAAGCAACGGAAGCAACGTCGGCACGGTCGAACAGGTCATGGGCGTGGTCGTCGACGTCGCCTTCCCCGACGAACTGCCCGAGATCTACTCGGCGCTGAAGATCACCGTGGCGGAGGGCGGTGGCCGCAACGCGATGGATTTGACGGTCGAGGTCCAACAGCACCTGGGCGACGACCGCGTCCGCACGGTCGCGATGGACGCCACCGACGGCCTCCAGCGTGGCGACGAGGTGGAGGATTTGGGCGGCCCGATCACGGTGCCGGTCGGCGAGGGCACGCTCGGGCGCATCTTCAACCTGCTTGGCGAGCCGATCGACGAGGCCGGAGACGTATCGTTCGACGAGCGCTGGCCGATCCACCGCGCGGCGCCCGAGGTCGAGGACCTGACTCCGACCCAGGAGATGCTGGAGACCGGGATCAAGGTCGTGGACCTGCTCGCCCCGTACGCGAAGGGCGGCAAGGTCGGCCTGTTCGGCGGCGCCGGTGTCGGCAAGACGGTGCTGATCCAGGAGCTGATCCGCAACATCGCCGAGGAGCACGAGGGCTACTCGGCGTTCTGCGGCGTCGGCGAGCGCTCGCGCGAGGGCAACGACCTCTGGCTCGAGATGAAGGAGTCGGGCGTTATCGACCGGACGATGCTGGTCTTCGGCCAGATGAACGAGCCGCCCGGCGCCCGCCTGCGGGTCGCCCTGTCCGGGCTGACGATGGCGGAGTACTTCCGCGAGCAGGGCGGCAAGGACGTGCTCCTGTTCATCGACAATATTTTCCGCTTCGTCCAGGCAGGCTCCGAGGTGTCGGCCCTGCTCGGGCGCATGCCCTCGGCCGTCGGCTACCAGCCGACGCTGGAGACGGAGATGGGGGAGCTTCAGGAGCGGATCACATCGACCCAGCAGGGCTCGGTGACGTCGATCCAGGCCGTCTACGTGCCTGCCGACGACCTCACCGACCCGGCGCCGGCCTCGGTGTTCGCCCACCTGAACGCGACGACCACGCTGTCGCGGGCGATTTCGGAGAAGGGGATCTATCCCGCCGTGGACCCGCTCGACTCGACCTCGACGATCCTCAAGCCCGACATCCTGGGCGAGGAGCACTACCGCACCGCGACCGAGGTCCAGGAGGTGCTGCAGCGCTACAAGGAACTGCAGGACATCATCGCGATCCTCGGCATCGACGAGCTCTCCGACGACGACAAGGTCGCGGTCGCGCGGGCGCGCAAGATCGAGCGCTTCCTCTCGCAGCCGTTCTTCGTCGCCGAGGCGTTCACCGGCCGCTCGGGCGAGTACGTCCCGGTCGCGGACACCGTTCGCGGCTTCCGCGAGATCCTCGACGGCGAGCACGACGAGCGCACCGAGGGCGACTTCTACATGAAGGGTGGCATCGACCAGGTGTCCGGCTCCGAGGAGAAGGCGGAGAAGGACGAGAGCGTCGAGCGCGAGAAGGACGAGGCCGACGCAAAGGCCGATGCTGAGGCCGAGGAGAAGGAGCGCGCCGTCGACGAGGATGATGGCGGCGGCGACGGCGAGGAGGGCTAGCCCGCGTTGGCCGGCGAGCATCGACTCGAGGCGGAGGTCCTGACCCCGGAGGGGGAGGTCTTTCGGGGCGAGCTCTACCAGGTCTCGACCCGGACGTCGGTTGGTGAGGTGGGCATCCGCGCCCGCCACGCGCCGCTGGTCGCGCGCCTGGTGCCAAACGAGCTGCGGCTCTGGCCTTCCGACAACGAGTCCGAGGTGATGCGCTACGCGCAGGGCGAGGGCTGGCTCGAGGTCTTCGCCAACCGCGCGCGGGTGCTGGTGGCCGAGGCGATCGAGCCTGACAAGCTCGACGCAGGCGAGCTCAAGCAGCGCCTCGCGGACGCCGAGCAGCGGATCAAGGAGGCCGAGGAGGGCAGCGCCGCGGCTGAGGTGGCCGAGCGCGACCGGGCCCGGGCCGAAGCCTTCATCAAGATCGCCGAGCAGTAGCGAGCGCGGCCACGAGCCGCGCCCCACTATCTTCGAGCGTTCACATGGACGAGCGATTGCTGACCGAAAAGCTGATCGGCTTCGACAGTTCCGGCGCTCAGGGCGTGAAGCTCTGCGCGGGGTTCGTGCGTGGCTGGCTGGAGGCGCGCGACGTCGCCGTGCACGAGCTCGCCGTGCGCGAGCTGCCGGTGCTGGTCGCCGACGCCGGACCGGCGGACGCGCCGCTCACGGTCCTCCTCCACGGCCACCTCGACGTCGTCCCCGGCCACGACGAGCAGTTCGTCCCCCGGTTGGACGGCGACCGGCTCTTCGGCCGGGGCGCCTACGACATGAAGGGCGGCCTCGCGGCGCTGATGCTCGTGATCGCCGACCTCCAGGAGATCAAGGACGTGCGGGTGCGCCTGGGGATCGTCCCGGACGAGGAGTCAGAGGAGGAGCTCGAGCGCGGCTGCGACCTGCTGTTGGACGAAGGATTCGTCGGCGACTTCGCGATCACCGGCGAGCCGACCGACATGCTGGTCGGCGTTGCCGCAAAGGGCGTGCTTGCGATGCGGATCCGCGTCGCCGGCTTGGCGGCGCATGGCGCCACCCCCTGGCTCGGCGAGAACGCGATCCTGAGAGCGGTCGACGTGTTCCACCTGATCGAGGCGCTACCGTTTGCGGGGGAGAGTTCCGAGCTCTACGACCGGCCCTCGATCAATCTCGGCCGGATCCTCGGAGGCGACGCCCTGAACAAGGTGCCCGACGCTTGTGTAATCGATGTTGACGTGCGCTACCTGCCCGAACAGGACCCCGACGCGATCCTCGATCAGGTCAGGGCCGTCGAAGGCGCCGAGGTGATCTCCACCTTCCGGCGCCCGCCCGCACTGGTCGATCCGGCCTCGCCGTTCGTCCGCGCGCTTTGCGATGCCGCCTCGCCGCATCACCCGGACGAGGTCACCTCGATCGGCCGCGACGGCGCTTCGGATGCGGTCTCGTTCCTCCGAGCCGGGATACCGGCGGTTGAGTTCGGCCCGCTGGGCGCCGGGCATCACGGTCCCGAGGAGTGGGTCTCGATTCCCTCGCTGGCCAGCTATCGGCGGACGATCACCGATTTCGTCGAATCGCTCCCGAAGCGGATGAGCCAAGCGTGAGCGACGAGCCGCGCGACGAGGAGCGCAACTCAGACGAGGCGGGTGACGAAGGCGACGTCCCAGCGCCGCCGCCGCGGACGCCCGCCGGCCGCGCCCGCGCCGGTGAACCCGAAGCGGAGCCGGAGAGCGGCTTGACCGAGGAGTTCGAGGGGCTCGAGGCCGAGTTGAGTGCCGATCTCGACGGGCTCGGCACCGACGAGCACGAAGCCGACGACGAGGCCGCCGACGAGCCGGATCCGGCCGACGAGCTCGAGCAGCCGCCGGACGAGTTCGAGTTCGAGGCGGCTGAGACAGGGGAAGCCGACGAGGCGGAAGCCGATCAGGCGGAAGCCGAGCAGAGCGACGAGCCCGCCGCCGAGGCCGAGGATTCCACCAAGGTTCCCGGGAAGGAGACCGTCGAGGTCGACACCCTTGCGATCACCGCGCAGGAGGCCAAGCAGGAGGCGGCGCACGCCGGGCTGCGCGCTCGCGCCGAGAAGTCAGCCGCAGGCCGCGTCACGTCCACCGGCGCCCAGGCCGCCGTGGCCGGTGCGGTTGCCGCCCTGCCGGGCTCCGGCGCCGGCGAGCCGCCGAAGCGCAACGTCTGGTGGCGTTTTCTGGCCGCGTCGTTCGTGATCGTCGCGTCGACCGCGGGCGCGACGGCGATCGCGTTCCTGCTCTATCTGACCGACATCGGTAACGACCTAAAGGGTGATGAGACCTTCGCGAACGCGGTCGGGCAGACGCTCGACGAGATCGACGGGGGCGCGCCGCAGACGATCCTGATCCTCGGGTCAGACAAGCGCACGACCACAAGCGGCGATCCGGGCCGCTCGGACACCACGATGCTGCTGCGCGTCGACCCCGACAAGGAGTTCTTGGCTCTGATGTCGCTGCCCCGGGACCTCGCGGTCGAGATTCCCGGCTACGGCACGGACAAGCTGAACGCCGCCTACTCCTACGGCGAGCAGTTCGAGGTCAAGAACGGCGGCGGCCCACAGCTGACCCTGAAGACCGTGAAGGACCTGCTTGGGATCGACATCAACCACATCGTCAACGTGGATTTCGAGGGCTTCTACGACGCGATCAACGCAATCGGCTGTGTCTACGTCGACGTCGACCGCCACTACTACAACCCGGTGGGGGGCGAGTACGACGACATCGACATCGAGGCGGGCTACACGAAGCTCTGCGGCTATCGCGCGCTCGACTATGTCCGCTACCGGCACAACGACAACGACCTCGTCCGCGGCGCGCGCCAGCAGGCCTTCGTGCGTGAGGCGCGCCAGCAGATCCCACCCAGGGACCTGCTGCCCTTCCTGCCGGGCAGCAACGGTGACGACCTGATCAACATCTTCACCAAGTACACGACGTCGGACATCGACGACGCGCCGACGATCATCGAGATGCTCAAGTCGTTCGTCGAGGTTCGCAACGCTCCGGTCAGGCAGGTGAGCCTCGGCGAGCTGACCGGCGAAGGCACCGGGGTGGGCGCGTCGAACGAGGACGTCAAGGTCGCCGTCGATCAGTTCCTCGGCAACGACCTCGAAGAGCCGGAGCCGAGCTGCGCCGGCGCGAGCCCGAACCCAAGGACAAGAAGAAGGGCAAGGACAAGCCCGAGGAGCCGGCCGAGCCGGCGCTGATCGACGTCACCGGGACGGCTCAGGAGTTCGCCAAGGGATTCAACACCGAGCTACGGCGCCGCAAGGCAAGCCTGCCGGTGTTCTACCCCACGGCGGTGATCGGGAACGTCCGCGCGGGCGTCAGCGACGAGTCGCACGCCCACATCATCGAGCCGCCCGAGGGCACCAAGAAGCCGTACTTCGGCTACAAGTTCGTGCTCCCGTACCAGGAGAGCTTCGGGACCTCCTACTACGGCGTGACCGGCGTCAACTGGCGCGACCCGCCGATCCTGAAGAACCCCAGCGAGACGCGCCGGATCGAGGGTCGCGACTACCTCCTCTACTACGAGAAGGATCGCCTGCGGCTGATCGGCTGGACGACGGGCAGCGGCGCCTACTGGGTGATCAACACGCTGACCAGGGCCCTCTCCGAGGACGAGATGATCGCCGTAGCCACACACGTCCGAGAGTTCGACGGTTAGTTGAACGACCAAAAACAGCCGATCGGCGTCGTCGGCGTCGGCTGGGTCGGCCTGGTCACGGCCGCCTGCTTCGCCGAGCTGGGCCATCCGGTGGTCGCCCTCGACATCGTCGAGGAGAAGGTCGAGGCGCTGCGGCGCGGCGAGGTGACGTTCCATGAGCCCGGTCTCGAGGAGCTGCTGGCCGGGAACTCGGACCGGCTCAGCTTCACGACCGCGACGAGCGAGCTGCTGGAGGGAGCGAGGGTTCTGTTCTGCTGCGTGGACACCCCACCGACGTACTCGGGAGACGCGGATCTCTCGAGGGTCCGCGCGGTGGTCGAACAGCTCCCGCAGGACTCTGAGCACGCGCTCGTTATGAAGAGCACCGTCCCGTCGGGCACCGGCGCCGCGATCCGTCGCGACAGGCCCGAGCTGGCCTACGTGAGCTGCCCCGAGTTCCTCAGGGAGGGCACTGCGGTCGCCGACTTCATGAACCCGGATCGGGTGGTGATCGGCGCCGACGCCGGCTCAGATTGGGCGGCCGATGCCGTCGCGGACCTCTACCGGCCGCTGGGCGGCGAGCTGGTTCGCACCGACGTCGCCTCGTCCGAGATGATCAAGCTCGCCTCGAACGCCTTCCTCGCGACCAAGATCTCGTTTATCAACGAGATCGCCAACGTTTGCGAGGAGACCGGGGCGGACGTGACCGAGGTCGCGCGCGGCATGGGCCTCGACCGGCGCATCGGCCCGAGCTTCCTGCGGGCGGGCGTGGGCTACGGGGGGTCGTGTTTCCCCAAGGACGTTTCAGCCCTCAAGCAGCTCGCCGGCAACTCGGGCTACCACTTCCAGCTCTTGAACGCGGTGATCGAGGTGAACGAGCTTCAGAAGCGGCGGGTGATCGCCAAGCTCGAGAAGCACCTCGGATCCCTGGCCGATCGCAGGATCGCGCTGCTCGGACTCGCGTTCAAGCCGGATACCGACGACATGCGCGAGGCAACGAGCCTGGTGCTTTCGGCTCGGCTTCAGGGCGAGGGCGCCAAGGTGACCGCCTACGACCCCGTCGCCGAGCAGAGCGCCGCCGGCCTGCTGCCGAGCGTCGAGCTGGCGGGCTCCGCCGCCGATGCGCTCGCAGGCGCGGACGCCGCGATCCTGGTCACCGAATGGCCTGAGTTCGCGGAGCTCGACTGGGCGGCGCTGCGAGAGCGGATGGCGACCCCGCTGATCGTCGACGGCCGCAACTTCCTCGACGCAGAGGCGCTGCGGGCCGCGGGATTTGCCTACGAGAGCATCGGCCGACCTGCCGGGGACGCCTGATGCAGGCGCTGGTATTGGTCGGCGGGGAGGGCACGCGGCTGCGCCCGCTGACGCTGACTCGGGCGAAGCCGGCGTTGACGCTGGTCGATCGCCCGTTCATCCAGTTCATGATCGAGTGGCTCGGGCGCCACGGAGTGACCGAGGTCGTCATGGCGTGCGGCTTCGGCGCCGACGACGTTCGCTCGGCGCTCGGCCCCGGCGGGCCCGCGATCACCTATCTCGAGGAGCTGGAGCCGCTCGGCACTGCCGGCCCGATCAGGCTGGCCGCGGATATGGGACTCTTGGACGAGCGGTTCCTGGTGGTGAACGGCGACGTGCTCACCGACCTCGATCTGACTGCCCACCTGGCGGCCCATGAAGAGCGCGCGGCGCTCGCATCACTCGCGCTCTATCCGGTCGCCGACCCGTCGTCCTACGGCCTCGTGCGCCGCGACCCCGAGGGCGTGGTCCGAGGGTTTCTCGAAAAGCCAGACCCGGATCAGATCGACACCGATGAGGTCAACGCCGGCGCCTACGTCCTCGAGCGTGCGGTCGTCGACCTGATCCCGCCCGGACGCGCCGTCTCGATCGAGCGCGAGATCTTTCCGCGACTGGTGGGGCAGGGGCTCTTCGGCCTGCGCCTCGACGGCTACTGGATGGACATCGGAACCCCGGAGCGCTACCTGCAGGCGAGCTGGGACATCCTCCTGGGCGCCGTCGAGACCGAGGTTGCCGCGCGCGTCGACGCGACCGGCGTCGGCGTCGACGAGCACGCCGAGGTCGATGTCGCCGCCAGCCTCGAGGGCCCGCTGCTGATCGAGTCCGGCGTGCATCTCGGGGCCTCGGCGATCGGGCCGCGCGCGGTCCTCGGCGCCGACTGCGGGGTCGCGGACGGCGCCCGCATCAGCGGCTCGGTGCTTCACGCCAGTTGCCTGGTCGGCGTCGACGCCGTCGTCGAGGACTCGATCCTGGGCGCCGGCGTCGAGGTCGGCCAGGGCGCCACGGTCGGCCACGGCTCGGTGATCGGCGAGGGTGCCAGAATCGAGCCCGGCGCCGTCGTCGATCACGACGCAAGACTCGAGCCGGGAGGAGTGGCGGCGTGACCGAGGACCACGGCCTGGCGGCGATCCGCGCGGTCGATTCGCAGAACCAGCTGGACGACGTCCTCTCGCTGCCCGAGCACCTGACCGATGCCCTCTGGCGGGTCGAGTCGGCTCGCATCAAGCCGATCAGGTCGAACGGCGTCGTCATCTGCGGGATGGGGGGCTCCGGCATCGGCGGCGAGCTTGCCGGCGCCACGCTCGGCGACCGCCTCTCGCTGCCTTTGACGACCGTGCGGGACTACGAGCTTGCCTCGTGGACTTCGCCCGGGCGGGTGGTGCTGTGCGCGAGCTACTCGGGGGACACCGAGGAGACCCTGGCCTGCTTCGACGCGGCCGAGGCCGTGGGCTGCAAGCGGATCGTGGCGACCACCGGGGGCGCGCTCGCCGATGCCGCGCGAGCGGCCGACGTCCCGCTGATCCCGTTCCCCTCGGTGTTGCAGCCACGGGCCGCCGTCGGGTACATGTTCGTCGCCGCGGCCGAGGTCGTCGCGCTCGCCGGCGCCAGCCCTGCGATCCGGACCGAGATCGATTCCGCGGCGGTGACGCTGGCCGCCGCTCGCGATCAGCTGCTCGCGCACGCCGAGCAGCTCGCCGACGCTCTCGAAGGAACGTTTCCGGTGATCTACGGGAGCGACCTGACGCGGCCGATCGCCTACAGGTGGAAGACGCAGATCAACGAGAACGCGAAGCAGCCCGCCTTCTGGCACGAGATGCCGGAGATGGACCACAACGAGATCGTCGCCTGGACCGAGGGCTCGGGATCGGAGCGCTTTTCCGCCGTGTTCCTGCTCGATGCCGACCAGCACCCCCGCCAGCGCCAGCGCATGGAGCTGACCGCGCAGCTGATCGAGCCCGCCGCCGCCAGGGTCGAGCTGATCGAGCTCGAGGGCGACACGCGCACCGCCCGGATGCTGCAGACACTCATCCTGGGCGACCTGCTCTCGCTCCACCTCGCCGCCCGTCGCGGCGTCGACCCATCGCCGGTGGCGGTGATCGAGCGCCTCAAGGACGAGCTCGGGCGACCGTAACTGACCGACGGGTCAGTATCGTTCCGAGCGTCATGAGCCCGCTTCTCGACGACCTGGCCGGCGCGCTTCGCGACGGTCTGGGCCGCGCCGGGGAGGCGCTCGTGTCGCTGTCGCGCAACGGCGATCGGGCCGACGCCGAGGCGACCGAGCCCGACGTCCACAGGCCGCCCCCGGCGCCGCCGGTTTTGGTCGCGCGCGACCTGACCAAGGTCTACGGAGAGGGCGGGGCGGCTGTCCGAGCCCTCGATGGCGCCTCGATCGAGGTCCGGCGTGGGGAGATCGTCGCGATCATGGGCCCATCGGGCTCGGGCAAGTCGACGATGCTGCACCTGCTCGGTGCGCTCGAAACGCCGACCTCGGGCGAGATCAGCCTCGGGGGCGAGCGCTACGACGGCCTTGACGATTCCGGCCTCACCCGGGTACGGCGCGACCGCATCGGCTTCGTGTTCCAGTTCTTCAACCTGCTGCCGTCGCTGAGCGCGGAGGAGAACGTCCTGCTGCCGGCGCTGATCGCCGGCGATCGCGGCGAGGCGGCGCGCTCCCGCGTCCGCGAGCTGCTGGGGCGGGTCGGCCTCGCGAACCGCATCGAGCACCTGCCGGCGGAGCTGTCGGGCGGCGAGCAGCAGCGGGTCTCGATCGCCCGGGCGCTCCTGCGCGAGCCCGAACTGGTGCTCGCGGACGAGCCAACGGGAAACCTCGATAGCCGCTCCGGCGCCGAGGTCCTGGAGCTCCTGCGCGAGGTCAGCGAGTCCGAGCAGCAGACGGTCGTGATGGTCACGCACGACCCGGGGGCTGCCGCAATCGCCGACCGGGTGGTCTTCCTCCGGGACGGTCGCGTCGCTGGCGAGGAGCCCGGCGGCTCGCGCGAGCGGATCTCCGAGGCCTTCACCGCCCTCCAGGCCTAGCGGCATGCGCTCGTTCTCGTCCTTGGCGGTGCGCCAGGTCCGGGCCCGGCGCGCGCGCGCGCTGCTGACTGCGGCAGGGATCGTCCTCGGCGTCGGGATGATCCTCGGCGTCCTGCTGCTGGCGGCGACGATCAACCGGACGTTCTCCGACCTCTATGCCTCGGTGTACGGCAAGGCGGACCTGATCGTCTCCGGCACCGGTGAGGATGCGCTGCCGCCCGCCGCGCTCGGCAAGGTGCAGGACACGGAGGGCGTCGAGGAGGCGGTGGGCCGGATCATCGGCGTCTTCACGCTGGTCGAGAAGGACGGAACCGCGCCGAAGGACGCGACCAACGAGCTGAACGTCGCCGGACAGGATCCCGGCGCGGCCGACATCACGGACTCCGAGACCGTGGCCGGGCGCGAGCCGGAGCGTGGCCGCGAGATCTCCCTCCAGCAGAGCTGGGCGGACGCCAACGACATCGCCACCGGCGACGGGATCTCGCTGGCGACGCCCGACGGCGAGCGCCGCTTCAAGGTCGTCGGCCTGTTCCAGTTCTCGAGCGGGTTCGAGTTCGGGGGCGAGGGGTTCGGCGGCATGGCGCTCGAGCCCGCCCGGAAGGTCATGGACAAGCCACGGGCGTTCGACGAGATCGACGTGATCGCGGCGGGCGGAGATCGGACGATCACGCGAGTTGAGCGGCGACTAGAACGGCGGTTCAGCAAAGGCGTCAGCGTCAAGACGCCGGATACGAAGTCCGAGGACGTCGAATCACAGATCCAGGCGTTCAACGCGATCCTCTACTTCTTCGCGGCGATGGCCCTGTTCGTCGGGGGCTTCTTGATCTTCAACGCGTTCAACATGACGGTGCTCCAGCGCACCCGCGAGATCGGCATGCTGCGGACGCTCGGCACGTCGCGGCGCCGGATCACCGGCTCGGTGCTGCGCGAGGCCGCACTGCTCGGGCTGGTGGGCGCGGTTCTCGGGCTCGGGCTCGGGCTGGGCCTCGCCTACGCGCTTGCCGAGCTCGTCCGCGCGCTGGACTTCCCGGTTGGCAAGCTGGTGATCACCTGGTGGGCGCCGGTCGCGGCGCTGGCGACCGGGCTCCTGACCGCCGTCCTCGGCGCGCTGCACCCGGCGCGGAGGGCGGGGCGGACATCGCCGATCCGCGCCGTGCTCGGCACGGACGGCCTGCGCTCGCGGGCTGCGCCGAGCCGCGCGATCCTGGGGCTGGCCCTGATCGCTCTCGGGCTTGGCGGCGCGTTCTGGCTGGGCGCGGCCGAGGAGACGACGCCGATCGTCGCCGCGGCGGGGATGACGGGAACGATCGCGATCTTCTTCGGGATCGCGATCGTGGCGCCGTTCGTGGTCCGGCCGCTCGTCCGCTTGCTCTCCTGGCCGGTCCGGGCGATCTTCCCGGTCGAGGGCCGGCTGGCGGCGGAGGCCGCCCGGTCGGATCCGAACCGGACGGCTTCGACCGCCACCGCGCTCCTGATCGGGCTCGCGCTGGTGGTCGCCGTCAACAGCCTGGGGTCCAGCTTCCTGAAGACGATCTCGGACGAGTTCGACCGGGCGTTCGCGCGCGACCTCACGGTCCAGCCCAGCGGCCTTGCGCCCGGCCAGGGGCCGCAGCAGACGATCGCCGGCGGTCTGCGCGACCGCCTGGCGAAGATCCCCGAGGCGCAAGTCGTGGCCCGCGAGCGCTTCCTGTTCACGCCCGAGCTGCCCGGCCCGAAGGGGAAGACGGAGAGCGACGGGCTGCTGATCGCCTTCGACCCGGTTGATTACGAGCAGGTGGACACCACCGACGTACAGGGCGCGCCGCGCGACGAGGTGTTCCGCCGCATGGCGCGCGGCGAGGTCACGGTCGGCGAGGGCTTCGCCGACGAGGAGGAAATCCAAGTCGGCGACAAGCTCCGTCTGGAGGGCCCGTCGGGCGAGCAGCGCGCGCGGGTGGTGGGGATCGTCGAGACGGCCCTATTCGGCGGTCAGACAGTCGGGATGTCGCTGAAGACGATTCGCGACGTCTGGGGCATCACCGCGGACACCGAGCTGGCGCTGAAGGCGACGAGCGAGTCCGCCCGGCCCGTGCTCGAGCGCAAGGTCCGGCGAATCGTCCGCGACGACTACCCCAACCTGGCGGTGCTGTCGAACGACGAGCTGAAGGCCGACGTCGAGAGCCAGGTCAACCAACAGTTCGGGATCTTCTACGCGATCGTCGGCGTCGCGATCTTCGCCAGCCTGTTCGGGATCGTCAACACGCTGACGATGTCCGTCCTCGAGCGCACCCGCGAGATCGGCGTCCTCCGCGCGCTCGGCGCAAGCCGCTGGCAGATTCGCCGCCAGGTCTCCTCGGAGAGCGTGGTGATCGGCCTGATCGGCGCGCTCCTGGGAATCTGCGTCGGCGCCGGGCTTGGCTACGCGCTGCTCCAGGGCCTCGCGGCCGGCATCCCCGGCGTCCAGTACCGGCCCCCGTTCGCGACGATGGCGCTGGTCGCCGTGTCGGGCGTCCTGCTCGGCCTGCTCGCGGCAATCCTCCCGGCCCGGCGGGCGGCCCGCCTCGACGTGATCGAAGCGATCAGCTACGAGTAGGAGGGAGTCGGGCGGGTCCGCGTCGTCCGGGGGTTGGTGCGGGCCGACTTTTCGCATTTTGCCCTCTATACGCCGGTCAAGCGCACAAAGCCATTACCTGTGCATCGGGGGACGTCCGAAGCGCGACGAGAGTATCCGCGCGGCGATCAAGCCGACAAGGCATGTGAGGAGCTTCGCAAGCGGCCAAGCGGTCAGTCGTCCGGGCCTGGCCGGCGCCGGTCTGCCTTGCGCTGGGACTGGCGGCGCTTGGCCTGCAGCCGCCGCTCGCGCGCTCCGGCGCCGGGCTTGGTCGCGCGCCGCGGCCGCTGGCGAGCCAGGCCACGGGTGATGCGCTCGGCCAGGCGCTCCAGCGCGAGCTGGCGGTTGCGCGCCTGCGAGCGCGCGTCCTGGGCGACGGCGGTCACGCGGCGGCCGTAGCGGTGGCTCAGCCGGTGCTTCTGCTCGTCGCTGAGCGTCGCCGACGCACCGATCTCGAACACGGCTTCGATCCGCGAGGCGGTGACGTTCGCGTGCTGCCCGCCCGGCCCGGACGAGCGACTCGCGCGCAGCTCGATCTCGCTCAGCGGGATCTCGACGGGCCCGGTCCGCAGCACGTCGGCCACGGGCCCCGCCGCTCTAGTAGCGGTAGTGGTCCGGCTTGTACGGGCCGGCCACCGGAACGCCGATGTAGGCGGCCTGCTCGTCGCTCAGCTCGGTGAGGCTGACCCCGAGGGCGTCGAGGTGCAGGCGGGCGACCTTCTCGTCGAGATGTTTCGGCAGCACGTACACCTTCTTCTCGTACTCGTCGTTCTTCGTGAACAGCTCGATCTGGGCGATCGTCTGGTTCGTGAACGAGTTCGACATCACGAACGAGGGGTGCCCGGTCGCGTTGCCGAGATTCAGCAGCCGGCCCTCGGAGAGCACGATGATCGAGTGGCCGTCGGAGAACGTCCACTCGTCCACCTGCGGCTTCACGGTGACCCGCTCGACGCCAGAGAGGCGCTCGAGGCCGGCCATGTCGATCTCGTTGTCAAAGTGGCCGATGTTGCCGACGATGGCCTGGTGCTTCATCCGGCCCATCTGCTCGGCTGTGATGACGTCCTTGTTGCCCGTTGCGGTGATGAAGATGTCAGCGGTGGCAAGGACCTCGTCGAGGGTGCGGACCTCGAAGCCCTCCATCGCGGCCTGGAGCGCGCAGATCGGGTCGATCTCGGTGATGATCACCCGGGCGCCCTGACCGCGCAACGACTCCGCGCAGCCCTTGCCGACGTCGCCGAAGCCACAGATCACGGCGACCTTGCCGCCGATCATCACGTCGGTCCCGCGGTTGATGCCGTCGATCAGCGAGTGCCGGCAGCCGTAGAGGTTGTCGAACTTCGACTTCGTCACCGAGTCGTTGACGTTGATCGCCGGGAACAGCAGGTCACCGGTCTCGGCAAACTGGTAGAGGCGGTGGACCCCGGTCGTGGTCTCCTCGGTGACGCCCATGATGCCCTCGGCGACCCGGGTCCAGCGCTGCGGGTCGGCTTCGAGCGAGCGGGTGAGGGTCTCGAGGATGATCCGGAACTCCTCGGAGTCGGCCGACGCGGGATCGGGCACCGCGCCCGCCTGCTCGAACTCGACGCCCTTGTGGACGAGCAGCGTCGCGTCCCCGCCGTCGTCAAGGATCATGTTCGGGCCGTTGCCGTCAGGCCAGTTCAGGGCCTGCTCGGTGCACCACCAGTACTCCTCGAGCGTCTCGCCCTTCCAGGCATAGACGGGGATTCCGGCGGCGGCGATCGCCGCCGCGGCGTGGTCCTGGGTCGAAAAGATGTTGCACGAGGCCCAGCGGACCTCGGCGCCCAGCGCGACGAGGGTCTCGATCAGGACGGCGGTTTGGACGGTCATGTGGAGCGAGCCGGTGACGCGCGCGCCCTTCAGCGGCTGCGAGTCCGCGAACTCCTCGCGCGTCCTGATCAGGCCGGGCATCTCGTGCTCGGCGAGGGTGATCTCCTTGCGGCCGAATTCGGCGAGCCCGATGTCGGCGATCTTGTAGTCCTGAGCGGTGGCGGTGGTCATTCTTCTCCTGCCGGATTTCGGTTTGAACGCCGGGCCAGTTTACGGAGTGGCCCGTAGGTACGACCCAATACATTCCCGCGCGTGAAGGCGATGGTCATGGCGGCGGGGCTCGGGACGCGCCTGCGTCCGATCACCTACGAGGTGCCGAAACCGATGGTGCCCGTCGGCAACCGGCCGATATTCGAGCTGATCCTGCGCCTGCTCGCGAGCCAGGGCTTCACCGAGGTGATCGCGAACCTGCACTGGTTCCCGGAAACGATCAGCGATCGGATCGGCGACGGCTCCGCGCTCGGGGTCGACCTGGCCTACTCCCATGAGGAGGAGCTTCTGGGCACGGCCGGAGGCGTCCAGAACGTTCGCGACTACTTCGGCGACGAGCCGTTCGTGGTGATGGCCGGCGACGCGCTCACCGACGTCGACCTGAGGGCGCTGGCCGAGGCGCACGCCTCGCACGACGGCCTCGCCACCCTGGTGGTCAAGCGCGTGACCGACACCCGCGAGTACGGGGTGATCGTCACCGGCTCCGACGGGCGGATCCAGGGATTTCAGGAGAAGCCGGAGCCCGCCGAGGCGCTCTCGGATCTCGCGAACTGCATGATCTATGCGCTCAGCCCGGAGATCTTCGACTACTTCCCGGACAAGCAGGTCGTCGACTTCGCGCTGGACGTCTTTCCGGCGCTGCTCGAGCACGACGTGCCCTTCCACGTGCACGAGACCGAGGGCTATTGGAACGACGTCGGCTCGCCACCGGAGTACCTGCAGGGCAACCTCGACGTCGCCCTCGGCCTGGTCGGCGTCGAGCCGGGGGGCGAGCTGGTCGAGGCGGCGGCCGACCCCGACGCGCCCGGCGAGCACCCGCTGGGCGCCGAGCGCGGCGGGCTCCCATCCGGCTGCGAGGTGGACGGCCGCGTCCTGGTCGGTGCCGGCGTCAGTGTCGGCGACGACGTGAGGATTGACGGGCCGGCGGTGATCGGCGACGGCGCCGTGATCGGCGCCGGCGCCCGGATCAAGCATTCCCTGCTGCTGCCCGGTGCCCAGGTGCCCGCAGGGTGCTATCTGGTCGGCGCGATCGCCGGCCACTCGGGGTCCTTGATCGGCACTGAATAGCATCGGTGGATGTGCCCAGGATCGAGTTCCTCTGGTGGGCCGACTGCCCCTCCTGGGAGCGGGCGCTTCAGCTGCTTGGCAACCGGTTGGCGGTCGCCGGGCTGGACCCGAAGGAGATCGTGATCATCGAGGTCACCAGTGACGAGCATGCGCGGAGCCTGGGGTTTCCGGGCTCGCCGACGATCCGCGTCGACGGCGCCGACATTCAGGACCCGGGTGGTAATCCGGCCGGATTGAGCTGCCGGGTCTACCGCTCGCGCGACGGCCGGGTCTCGCCACTTCCCGACACGGCCGACATCGATGCGGCTCTGGCGGGGACGCAATCGTGAGCATCGGCATCGGCGACCCCGCACCCGGTCTCGAGTTGGTGGACACGGGCGGCGAGCCCCACACGCTGCCGCTTCCCGGCGAGGCGCCGGCGACGGTCGTCGCCTGGACCTGCAACCACTGCCCCTACGCGCTCGCCTGGCACGGGCGGATTCAGGCGGCCGCCCGGGACTACGCCGACCGCGGCGTCCGCTTCCTCCAGGTCAACTCGAACGATGCCGGGCGTTACCCGGCCGACTCGCTCGATGCGATGCGGGCGCGGGTTGAGGCCGGAGATTTCGCCGGCCCGTATCTGCACGACCCGACTCAGGAGGTCGCCCGGGCCTACGGCGCGCTGAAGACGCCCGACCTGTTCGTGCTCGACTCCGAGCTGAGGCTGGCGTACCGTGGCGCGCCCGACTCCGACTACCAGGACGAATCGCTGAACGCCGGCTGGCTTCGCAACGGGCTGGACGCGCTGCTCGCCGGCGGACGGCTCGACCCCGCCGAGACAGAGCCGGTCGGTTGCGGCGTGAAATGGCGAAGCTGATCTCGTGACCGTGCGTCGCCGCCTGGTCCGCGTCCCGGCGTCCTCCGCGAACCTGGGGCCGGGCTTTGACGTGCTCGCCGCCGCGCTTGCGCTGCACCTGGAGCTCGACGTCTCCGAGGCGGGTGAGTTCTCCGTGGACACCGGCGGCGATGATCTGCCCCAGGACCGTTCGAACCTGTGCGTCCGCGCCTTCGAGGCGCTGCACAGCGCCGACGGACTCCAGTTCGAGATCCGCAGCCAGATCCCGCTCGCGCGCGGCCTGGGGTCGAGCGCCGCGGCGATTGTCGCCGGCCTGATGGCGGCGGACCACCTGTTCGAGCTGGGGCTCGGGCGGGACGAGATCTATACCCACGCGGTCGAGCTTGAGGGCCACCCGGACAACGTGGGCGCGGCGCTCTACGGGGGCTTCGTCGCCTGCCCGCGGCCCGAGCCCGGCGGCCTGCCGGCGCCCGTGCGGATCGAACCGCCTGAGGGAGTCGAGGCGATCCTCGTGATCCCGGCTGAGGAGATCCCCACCGCCGAGGCGCGGGCAGCGCTCCCGGAGGAGGTCACGCTGGCCGCCGCTGTTGACAACGTCGCCGCCGCGGCCCAGCTTGCGCTGGGGCTGGAGCGCTCCGACCTGGCCCTGATCCGGCGCGGCCTCGCCGACCATCTCCATCAGCCCCACCGCGAGCCGCTCTACCCCCGCTCGATGCAGCTCGTCGCCGAGGCGGCCGATTTGGGCGCGCTGGGGGCGTCGATCTCGGGCGCCGGGCCCACCGTCCTCGTATGGAGCTTCTGGCAGGACACGGGCAAGGTCTCCGCCGCCTTGAACGACCGCGTCGGCGACTGGGCCGAGGTGATCCGGGTCCCGTTCTCGCCGCTCGGCGCGGACGTGCCGGAGCTCTAGGCGGTATTTAAGCCCGCGCGCCGGCGGGCACGATCTCGACCGAGAGCTCGTCGAGGCGCTCGAGCAGCTCCGGGTTGCCGAGGCGCCGCAGCAGCTCGCCCGCCAGCGACAGGTAGTCCTGGCCCCGGTCGGGGCGATAGTCGAGGATCGGCACCGCGCGCTCGGCCGATTCGGCGTACGCGATCGACTGGCGGATGACGCTGCGAAAGACCTTGTCGCCGAACCGCTCGCGCAGGGAGTCGAGCGTCTGCTTGGCGTGCTTGGTGCGCATGTTCGCGATGTTGAGGACGACCCCGAGCAGCTCGAGGTCGGGGTTGAGGCTCTCGCGCGCCAGATCGACCACCTCCATCGCCTGCTCGACGCCCTGGAGCGAGAAGTATTGGGACTGGGTGGAGAGCAGGGCCTGATCGGATGCGACCAGCGCGTTCACGGTCAGCAGGCCGAGCGTGGGCGGGCAGTCGATCAGGATGATCTCCTTCTCGCGTTCGAGCTCGCGCAGGGCGTTCCGCAACGTCACCTCGCGCCCGATCCTGCCCGCCAGCGCCAGCTCGGCCTCGGCCAGCCGCAGGTTCGCTGGGATCACGCTGCCGTGGATCGCGTCCTCGGCTGCGGTCTGGCCGGTCAGCACCTCGGACAGAGTCGGCTCAGCGTCCGGCTCGGTGTCGAAGTAATCGGAGAGATTCCCCTGCGGGTCGGCATCGATCGCGAGGACGTCCAGGCCAAGCCGCTCGAAGATATCGGCAAGGGTCCGAACCATCGTCGTCTTGCCGGTGCCGCCCTTCTGGGAGAGGACCGAGATCGTCGTTGCCACGAGCGGACTATAAGTGGCTGTGCGTCAGGCGCGGATCACGTAGAGCTGAAAGCGGCCGATCTCGAGCTCGTCGCCGTCGGCGAGGGCGGCCCATTCGACGCGCTCGCCGTTGACGAACAGCCCGTTCGTGCTGCGGTCGTCGAGCGCCCGGAGCTCGCCCTCGTCGGTCCTGACGACCAGCGCGTGGCGGCGTGAAACGGTCGGATCGTCCAGCAGCAGATCGGCTGCGCTCGAGCGGCCGATCTTCGACCAGCCGAGCTCGATCGGCAGCGTCTGGAGCTCGCCGTCAATCTCCCAGGCCAGGTGCGGGCCGGCGTCGGCAAGCCGCTCCCGAGCTGCCGCCACGGCGTCGGGCTCGGTTTCGGCGACCTCAATCGCCTCGACGCCGACCGTCGTCTGCTCGAACATCGCGGCGCGTCGAAAGCTCCGGCCGCCACATGCCGGGCAGTGCGGGAGGGTGTCCTCGGCGAGCAGCGACAGCGCGTACCCGCACTCCACGCAGACCAGGCCGCCGGGGGTGGGGTGCGCCTGCACCTCCTCGCCGGAGGTATGAACCTCTGAGTCGTTCCCCCCGATAACCATCGTCATGGACGATCTCCTGTCATCTGCCCTGATGGCTGCTCGGTACCCAACTTGTGCCGATCATAACCAGCGGGACGAAACGGCAAATAGATCGGCACCGAGTTGTCCGCAAAGTCCGCGGTTTCTGACGGTCCGGCTGCGGAATAGAATCGCGCGATGCGTCCAGTTTCCGCCTCGACCTCGATCGACGCCTCCCGCGAGCTGGTCTTCGACCTGCTGGCGGACCTGTCGGTTCGGCCCGCGTTCATGGACCATTTCGTCGAGGGCTACCAGTTGCTGCGCCGGCAGCCCGTCGGGGTCGACGCCGGGGCGCGCTTCAAGATCGACGCCGCGGGGGGTTGGATGGACTCCGTGATCGTCGAGTCCGATCCACCGCACAGGCTCGTCCAGCGCGGTCGCGGGGGCCGGCTCAACCGGATCCCCAACGTGACCGAATGGATGCTGACCGAGTCTCCGGGCCCGTCCGGATGCGAGCTCACGGTCACCTTCTGGACGGAACCGACGCTGCTGTTCGATCGTCTTCGCGACGTCCGCAACTCGGAGCGACGCCTGAAGCGTGGCTTCAAACGCGCGCTCGAACGCCTGCGGGCGCTCGCCGAGACCGGCGAAGCGCCGGCTCGCATCGCGGTGGCCGGCGGCGACCGGCCCGGGCTCTGACCCTGAGGCAGATATAGACTCCCGCCGTCCGATGCGCGCGAAAGTCGCTTTCACACTCGGCCTCGTGGCCCTGCTCGTCGCCGTGCCGCTTGCCGGTTGCGGCGAGAAGGAGGGCGAGGAAGCACTCGAGGCCGTCGAGGGCGAGCCGCTGCACCTCGAGGGGCTGATCTACAACGTCGCGATCACGCGCTTTTTGAACCCGAACGAGACCTCGGACGCCGAGTATCTGATCGGACAACCGCCCGAGCCCTCGGGCCAGTCCTACCTGGGCGTCTTCCTGCTGATCACCAACGAGAACGATGACGACGACATCGAGAGCGCCGAGAACTATGCGGTCACCGACGCGAGCGCGCGGCATTACGAATGGCTCGAGAGCAAGAGCCCGTACGCGCTGGACGTCGGCGCGATCGTGGACAGGGACGGAGCGATCCCGGCTCCGGACACTACCGCCGCCGCCGGGCCGATCCAGGGCGCGATGCTTCTGTTCCTCGTCGACGACGACGTCTCCGAGGAGCGGCCGCTCGAACTCGAGATCGAGTCGCCCGGCGAGACCGGCGTCGTCGAGCTCGACATCTAGTCGCGGTCGTCCGTGGACGGGTCCCTCACGCAGTTCTCACTGCGGATCATCCTGATCGCCGCCACGGTTGCGTCCGTGGCCGTGTTGACGGGAATCTTCTCCGACCCGGTTCGCTACGCCTGCCTGGGCGTGGTGGCCCTGGCCGCGCTGGTCACGGCGCCCGAGCGCCGCCGGGTCGGCGGTGGCTGGTGGACCCTGCTCGGCGCCGGCGCGGCGCTTTCGCTTGCCGGCGCCGGCCTGGCCGAGCTCAACGACACGGCCGGCGGTCTCGTGGCGGTGACAGGGGGCGCGCTCGTCGTCATCGCCGCCACGATCGGGTTCCCGGTGGAAGACCGTTAGCGGCCGTCTAGCCGAGGATCGAAGCAAGCACCTGCTGGGCGATCGGCGCGGCGACCGCGCCGCCACCGCCGGTGGCCTCGACCACGAGGACGGCGATCGCCAGTTCCGGCTTGTCGGCAGGGGCGAACGCGGTGAACCAGGCGTTCTCCTTCTGCGGCGGGTCTTCGCCGGGCGCCAGCGTCTGGCCGGGCTCGAGCGGGGCCGGCCCGAGCTCGGCGGTTCCCGTCTTCCCGGCCACGGCAATGCCGGGTACCTGGGCCGCGACCCCGGTGCCGGAGCGCACCACCTCGATCATCAGGTCCTTGATCGTCGCCGCTGTCTCCGGCGAGGTGACCTCGACCGGCTCGGCCTCCGGCTGCAGCTCGCGCGGCGCCCTGACGATCGACGTGGCCGAGCGCTTGCCCTTGTCGGCGATCGCCTGGGATACGGAAGCCATCTGGAGCGGGGTCGCGAGCACCTGCCCCTGGCCGATCGCGCTCTCGCCGACGGCGACCTCGGAATCGGGCAACGGATAGGTACTGGCCGGCGGGGCCAGCGCCTCGAGCGCCCCATCGGCGGTCAGCGCGGGCGGTGAGTTGAAGCCGAACAGCTCCGCCTTCTCGAACATCGCGTCGGCGCCGATCTCGACGCCGAGCGGCGCGAACACGGTGTTGCAGGACTGGGCGAATGCCTGGGTGAACGTGCCCCCGCAGGCGGAATCGTGTGCGTTCGAGATCTCCCGCCCGATCAGGCTGTTGGAGACCTCGACCGGGAAGGTATCGCTGAGCTTGACCGCGCCCTCGTCGAGTCCCGCCGTGGAGGTGATCACCTTGAACGTCGACCCCGGCGGTTGCGGCGCCGAGAATGCCAAACCCGCCACGCCCAGGACGTCGCCGTCGCGGGCGTCCAGCACGGCGACGCCACCGTAGGTGGCACCGAGTGCGGCGACCGCGGCGGACTGGACCTCGGGATCGATCGTGGTCTTGACCGGCTTGCCCGCAACCGGGTCGGCGCTGGCGAGGATCCGGTCGTCGCCTCCCTTGGCCTCGCTCACGGCAAGCAGCTGGCCGCTGGGCTGGCCCGCGACCTCGGAGTTGAAGGCAAGCTCGAGGCCGCTGGTGCCGGCGAGGGTCCCGGCCGGATAGCCAAGCGCGAACAGCTCGCGCTCCTGCTTGCGCGAGGGCGAGCCGACCGAGCCGGCGATCGCAAGGGCCGAGGCGCCGAGCGGCGAGGTCCGGGCCGTGGCCGGGCCCTCGGCCAGCGGCGAACCGTCACGCGCCAGCAGCGGGGCGCGGTCGCCCGACCGCGTGACCCGATCGAGCTGCTCGCCGGTGGCGAGTCCGGGGAACGTGAGGTGCGGCTCCCACGCAACAAGGTCCTCGTCGTCGAGCGGCACCTCGACCCGACCGTCGACCTGGCCGAAGGCCCGGGTATCGATCGTCGCCTCGAAGGCAGCGGCGTTGGATCCATCGACCTCTGACTCCTCGGTCTCGCCGGTCACCACGCGGACGGCCGTCGCGGTCGCCTGGGCGTCAACGTAGAGCTTCGTGAACTCCTCCACCGGGTAGGCCCGCTGCGCCGCCGGGGAGAGCTCGGCGTGCATGGCGGCGAAGTCCTGGCGCTCCCAGGCGTCGGCAAACCGCGTGGCCGCCTCCGAGCCGCCGCCCGAGCCGCCCACCACGACCCCGACCAGGAACGCCGCGGCAGCGAGGATTCCGATCGGCGCCGACCGGGTCTGGAGCCGGCGCCGACGCTCGTCGCCGGAGGAACCGCCGTTCGAACGGGCTCCAGGGGTGCGGTAGCTTTGCTCGCCACGCGCACCCGGGGTCGGCGGGGCGGCATCCATCGGCAGAAAAGGTAGCGGCGAGCGATGAGCGCAATCGACATCGGGATCATCGTGTTCGCGCTGGCGCTCGCGGCGATCGGCTGGGAGCGGGGCCTGGTCCGCTCCGCGTTGCCCCTGGTCGGCTTCGTCGGCGGGGTGGCGGTCGGCGCGCGCATCGGACCGGCGCTCCTGGAGGGCGGATCGAGATCGGCCTATGCGCCGGCGGTCGCCGCTGCCGGCGGGATCCTGCTCGGCGTGTTCCTGGCGATCGCGCTCGAGGGCGTGGGAACCGGTTTGCGAGAGCGCCTCGCGGCGTCGACCAGGCGCCGGCGCATGGACTCGCTTGCAGGCGCCGCGCTGCTGGCGGCCTTGGCGCTGGCCGCGGCATGGGTGTTCGGGGCCGTGGCGCTCAACGTCCCGGGCAAGGGGACTCGCGAGCTCCGCGAGGCGGTGCAGCGCTCCTCCATCCTGGTCGCCCTGAACGACGCATTCCCGCCATCGGGGCCACTGCTGAACACGCTGCGGCGCATCGACCCCAGCCCCGAAGTCCGGGGACCCGAGGCGGATGTTGCCGCCCCGCCCCCCGGGATCGTCACCGACTCCGACGTCGAGCGGGCGGCTGCCTCGGTCCTGCGTGTCCGCGGCAGCGCCTGCGGCCTCGGCGTCGAGGGCTCGGGCTGGATCGCGGCGCCGGAGCTGGTGGTGACGAATGCGCACGTCGTCGCCGGCCAGGACGACACGACGGTGACCACGCCGGCCGGCGATGGCCTCGACGTCGACGTCGTGCACTACGAGCCCCGCAACGACCTGGCGGTGCTGCGCGTGCCCGGGCTTACGGGTGCCCCGCTGGGGCTCGTCGCGGATCCGCGCCGGGGAACATCCGCCGCCGCGGTCGGCTACCCGGAGGGCGGGCCGCTGACCCTCACGGCTGCTCGACTGGGTCAGACCGGCAGCGTCATCAGCGAGGACTCCTACGGCCGGGGGCCGGTCGAGCGGCGGATGACGCCGTTCCGCGGCCTGGTTCTAAACGGCAACTCCGGCGGGCCGGTCGTCGACGCCGGCGGGAAGGTGCTGGCCACCGTCTTCGCCACCTCCCTCGACGACGGCCCACCCAGTGGCCTCGGGGTGCCCAACACCGTCGTCGGCAGGGCCCTCGCCGGACCGCTCGACGGCGCCGACACCGGGCCTTGCGCCGCCTAGCCACGAGCCCGTTCGGGGCGTTCGTTAGTCTGAAACGAGTGGAGGCTCAGTCTCGAACAGAGCGCTCTACGGGCGCGCAGGGCGCCCGCCCTGAGCCCGTGTGCCCGGACTTTCACGCCGCCGTCGAGCTGATCGGCAAGCGCTGGGCGGGTGCGATCCTCTGGACGCTGGCGCCGGGTCGGCTCTTCTTCGCCGAGATCGCGCAGGCCGTGCCGGGCCTCTCGGACCGGCTTCTGTCCCGTCGGCTGCGCGAGCTCGAAGGAGCGGGCGTCATCGACCGCTCGGTCCACGACGGTACGCCGCCCCGGGTCTCCTACGAGCTGACCGCGATGGGCGCCGAGCTCGAGCCGGCGATCCGCGAGCTTGGCGATTGGGCCAGGCGCTGGAATCTGAGCTGATCAGATCGGCTTCTACGGCGATCAGGTCCTGCCTCGGATCATCAACGCCGCCTGCGGGATGAAGGCGGCCGCCCCGCTGCGAGAGCGCGTCTGCGACGGGCTCCAGGGCGAGGTCGTCGAGATCGGATTCGGCTCGGGCCTCAACGTCCCGTTCTACCCGGACTCGTTGAGACGGGTCGCGGCGGTGGAGCCCGCCGACCTCGGCTGGAAGCTGGCCGCCAAACGCCTGCGGGCATCGAGCATTCCGGTCGAACGATCGGGCCTCGACGGGCAGTCGCTGCCGTTCGAGGACGACACGTTCGACACCGCACTCTCGACCTGGACGATGTGCACCATCCCCGAGATCGAGCAGGCGCTGGGCGAGATTCGGCGCGTGCTCACGCCCGGCGGCACGCTGCGCTTCGTCGAGCACGGCTTGGCGCCCGACGAGGGAGTGCGGCGCTGCCAGCATCGCCTCGAGCCGATGCAAAAGCGGGTCTTCGGAGGCTGTCACCTGACCCGCGAGATCCCTGATCTGCTGCGCGACGCCGGGTTCGAGGTCACCGAGCTCGATGTGTTCTACGAGGATCGCGCGCCAAAGTTCATCGCCGCCAATTCGCTCGGCGCCGCGGTCTCGCCCTGAGGCACCCTCACCACCCCCGCGGGTTGCCCTCCGGGATCGCGTCGCGGATCAGGCGGGCTTCAACCACTGCGACCGGCGCCGGCTCCGTGGTGCGGGCGAAGGTCACGAGCTCGTCGGGGCCCAGCTCCTCGAACGCCGCCTCGCAGGCGCGGAGGTATGACCCGAGCACGACCGAGCGCGGCGGCGGCTCCGCGGCGAAGTTCCGGGCCTTGGCGGTGTAGGTGAACACTTTGTCGAAGCCGGGCGGCCCGGCGCTCCGGACGGCGTCAGTCACGTCCACCCGGTCATAGCGCAGCTCGCGCAGGTCGAGGCGGTCGAGCTCGGCCTCGGTCAGCTCGATCAGTGCCCCGTTCGGCCAGTCGCCCTCGCCGGAGCCGGGCGCGCGCTCCAGGTTGAGCCCCAGGCAGAAGTCGAACGCCTCGCCGGCGATCGGCTCGAAGCCCTTCTCCGCGCGCGCGTTGTCGCGGACGAGCGACCAGCGCCGGCGCCAGCCCGCAAGGCGGGCCGGGACCGGCGGGCCCGCGTGGTGGCCGAGCGTCTCCGCGACGCTGTCGCGGCTGACCAGCGAGCCGTAACCGAAGACCGCGAGGCGGCTCACCGCAGCGCCGCCGGGGCGTCGCGGCGGGGTCGCCAGGCCGGTCGCGGGCAAAGCCGTGGAGCGGCGGGGCAACCGAAGCAGAGGGCCGCATACGGCTCGGCGGCCGGCTCGAAGGTCCCCGCCCGGATCCGGGTCACCAGCTGCTCGAGCCGGGTCCGAGCGGCGGCCAGCGCCGCCGTGTCGAAGACCTCAACCACCGGCGTGTCCGGGCGCTCGAGGAAGACGTGAGCGGCCCGGACCGTGCGCTGCTCGCCGCCGCCGGCCGCCAGCGCGTAGACGGCGCGCTGCGCCGCGTAGCGCGCGCCCAGCGTTGCCGTGCCCTCGGAGCCGACGCGATCCGTCTTGTAGTCCACGACGAGGCTCTCGCCGTCGCCGGTCCCGAGCAGGTCCATGTTGCCCCGGAGAACGGTCCCGCCGACGGGCAGGACGAACGGCGCCTCGGCCCGCAGCCGCATGCCGTCGAGCCCCGCGCGCAGCTCGCTGCCGAGCCAGCCCACGATCAACGAACGGGCCCGAGCGAGCGGCTCGTCACCGGACACTCCCTCGCGCGCGAGCAGTGCTCGCAGGCGATCGTCGCCGGGTGGCTCCCACCCGGATCGGGCACTCCACTCGAGCGCGGCGTGGACGGCGTTGCCAAAAGCCTTTGCCCCCGACGGGGCGGACGCCGGCTCGCCGCCGCCCTCCGCCTCAGGGTCGGCGAGCTCGTCGTCCGGCTGCTGATCGTCGCCCTGAACGTCGCCGTCGGACGCGACGGCCACGACCGCGCCGCCGCGCACGCCCAGCACGCGCTCGACATAGAACCGGTAGCCGCAGCGCTTGAACGCGTCGAGCGCCGAGTAGGAGAGGTGGCCAAGCGGGATGGGGGAGGGATTCTGGTCCAGGATCGGCGGCCGCTGCGCCTCGTCCTCGTCCGCGACCACGATCGGCGCCGGGTGCCGGCGGCACAGCTCGGCCGCGCGCTCCGGGCTCGGCTCCGAGACTCGAATCCGCAGCTCGGCCGGTGCGGCGGCCGGCACGTCTACGGTGGCGCTCGCCGGCGCGGGCAGCTCAACCGAGCCGTCGCCGCCCGCCCATCCCCGCGCGACCAGCGCCGGCAGGACGCGTCGGAGGACGGTGTCGTTGGTCTTGCGCTCCTCGGCGGGCTCCAGGTGCCCCGGCTTAAAAACCCCGCTCAGCAACAGTCGCTCGCGCGCACGCGTGGCCGCCACGTAGACGAGCCGGCACGACTCCTCGGCCTCCGCCTGCTTCTCCTCGGCGTCCAGTTCGGTCAGTTCCCAGACGCCGAGGGAAGCCGCCGTCGGAAACGCCAGCCGCAGGCCGAAGCGCGCCTGCTCGCCGTCCGCATCGAGTCGGCCGATCCAGATGTCGCCGGAGCGGTGCCCGGCGTCGAGCCCACGGTCAAGGTCGGGCACCGCGACGACCGGGAACTCGAGCCCCTTGGCGCCGTGCACGGTCATTATCCGCACGCCGGGATAGTCCTCCGCCTGCACCGGAGCCTGGCCCTCGCGCTCGTCGCGCTTCGTGCTCTCGTTGGCCTGGGCCAGGAACGCGCGCAGGTCGCGGCCCTCGTTGCGCTCGAACTCGGCCGCAAGACGCATCAGCTTGCGCACGTTCGCCATGCGCCCGGCGCCCTGTCGGCGGGCGAGCAGCGCCAGGTCGTAGCCGAAGGCGTTCATCGTGCGTTCGACCAGCACGTCGAGAGCCGTCACCGGGGCCTCAGCGCGCAGCTCGGCGATCGTCGCGCAGAACGAGCGCAGCCGGGCGCCGTCCTCGGCTTCGATCGCCTCGAGCCTCGCGGCGTCCTCGAGCTCGACCTCGCGGTCGCTGCCGCCAAAGGCCGCCTCGACCGTCGGCCAGACGTGGCGGCCGTGCCCGGTGGCCTGGCGCAGGAGCCAGAGCGTGTCCGGGCTCACCTCGCAGGCCGGGCTCGCCAGGGCACCGAACAGCATCTCGTCGTCGAGCGGGTTCGCGACCACGGCCAGCAGGCGCAGCAGATCCTCGACCTGCTGCTGGGACCAGTACCCGCGGCCGCCGACGACGTACGGCTCGAGGCCGAAGCGCTGCAGCGCCTCCTCGTAGGCGTCGACGTGGGTGAAGGCCCGCAGCAGGACGACGATCTCGCCCGGCTCGGCCTCGCCCGCGTCCACCAGCTCGCGCAGGCGCTCCGCCAGGGCCCGTGCCTGGGCCACGGTCGCCCAGTTGCCCTCGGACGGTGGCGGCTCCAGCTCGATGCCGCCGGCCTTCCACTTGCGGTGGTTGCGGCCGCGACCCTCTTCGAGCGTCAGGAGCAGTTCGGCTCGGGCCCCATCGCCGGCGCTCGCCCGGCCCGTCTGAAGCGGCGCAAAACCGCCGAGCAGCGTCTCGCCCAGCGCGTTGGCCGTCGCCAGGACCTCCGGCCGCGAGCGGAAGTTGCCGCGTAGGGCCAGCACGTCGGTGCCGGCCTCGGCCTCGGCCGTTCGCCGTTCGGCGCGGAAGACCTCGAGGTCGGCGTTGCGGAACCGGTAGATCGACTGGTGCTCGTCTCCGACCGTGAACAGGCGCGTGTCGGAGTCGCGCAGGCGTTCGATCAGCTCGAGCTGCACGCGGTTGGTGTCCTGGAACTCGTCCACCATCAGGTGCTTGAACCGGCCCCGCCAGGCGCTCGCGACCGCGTCCGAATTGCGCAGCAGCTCGACCGAGCGCAGCTCGAGGTCGGCGAAATCCAGGCCCGAGCGCCCACCCTTGAGCTCCTCGTATCGGGCGCTCACCGCCTGGAGCACCTCCTGCAGGGCCGCCCGGGCGTCGAGAGCCGCCTGGGTCTCGCCAGGAGTCAGGGGCGAGTCGTCCTTGCGGTGCGAGCGCTGGGGCAGGCCGACCTCGGGCAGCGCCGGCCGTGCCATCCCCTGGCTGCGCAGCCGCTCGTGCGCCGTCAGCACGATGTCGCTCACGCGGTAGGCGCGATAGGCGGCGGTGACTCGCTCGACTCGCTCGTCGCCCGCCGCCACCAGCGCCCGGATCGCCTCGCGTGCCGCATGCTCGCGCAGCCTCCCCGCCTCGGGAGCGTCGAGCACCCGGAATCGGGGGTCGAGGCCGGCCGCGATCGGGTGCGTGCCGAGCAGGCGTCGGCAGAACCCGTGGATGGTCGTCACCCAGGCGCCCTCGGTCTCGCGGGCGAGCCCGCGCAACTCGGCCGAACGGCTCTCGTCGCCCGCTGCGCGCGCCGCCGCGGAGCGGGCGCCGAGCTCGCGCCGGATCCGTTGCCGCAGCTCCGCGGCGGCGCGCTCGGTGAAGGTGAATGCCAGGATCTCGTCGATCCCGACGCCGTCCTCCGTCAGCGCGTCGCAGTAGCGGCCGACGAGGACGCGGGTCTTGCCGCTGCCCGCGCCGGCCTCGCAGAAGACGTCGCGGTCCCGTGACTCGATCGCCGCGGACTGCTCAGGCGTGGTCATTCGCCGCCGCTCCCGTTGCCGCCGTTCTTGGTCTCCTCTTCGAGGCCGAGAGCGCGCTCGAGCCGGCAGATCGGCTGGAACGTGCAGTACTCGGAGCAGACCCCGCCAAGGGGGTCGCGCTTGATGTCGCCGTTTCGCATCCGGGTGCCGTTGGCGACCGCCGTTTCACGCGCGTCCTCAAGCGCAGCTTCGAACTCGTCCTCGCCGAGCGCATCCCCCTTGACCGAAACTCCGAGGCCGTCGAACAGTCCGCCCTCGCCGCATTCGGGCTGCAACAGGATCCCCCGCGGCCGGCGATCGTCGTAGGCGCCGAGCGGCTGATAGAGGCCGCCAACCGGATCGAGGCCAAGCAGCTCGCGCGCGGCCAGCATGTAGAGCTGGAGTTGGAGCTTGCCCTCGTTCGCGATCCCGGTGACGCCCGGCACCGCCTTCGACGTCTTGTAGTCGCGAAGCAGCGCCCTGTTGCCTCCCGGCTCGACGTCGATCCGGTCGATCCGCCCGCGAAGCGCCACGTCGCCCAGCACCAGCTCGCCGGGGTCGTCATCCTCCTCGCCGAATCCGAAGCCCCGCTCGAGCAGGTCCGCGCGCGGGCGCAGGACGGTCGCGCCCTCGGCCTCGGTTTCGAGAAACGCCCCGACCTGGATTCGAAGCCGTGCGAGCGCAAGCCGCCGGTCCGGCGTCTCCGGTGATTCGCTCGCAGCGATCACCTCGTCGAGGAGCCCGTTGAACCGCTCCTGCCACGCGCCGACGTCGGCGGGGCGCGGGATCGAGTCCGCTCCCGGGGGATCGGCGTACAGCCGGTCAAGCGCCGCGTGGACCACGCCGCCCAGCCAGAGCGGGTCCGCCACCGGCTCGAGGTGCTGCGGGGCGAGCTCGTGGCTGACGAACCACTGATACGAGCATTGGATCCAACCCTCGAGCGAGTTCGCGCTGAGCAGGCGGCGCTCACGCAGCGCCGCGATCACGAGCGGATGGTGCAGCGGCCCGGGGCGGTCATCGGGATCCGGGATCGAGCTCGTCAGGCCAAGGACGTCGCCGGTCGCCGTCAGATCCACCCCAAGGGTCGCGAGCAGCTCGCGCTGGGCCTCTCCGTCGCGGCCCGCCTGCAGCGTCACCGCCCGCGCGAGCGAGCGCGGGGTGGAGGCCTCCCGGGCCGCGGGCACCGCCTGGGCCAGCGAGCGGGTCCGCTTGACCTCGTTCTCGGCTGCGACCGGATCGTCGCCGATCAGGTCCAGCACCTCGTCGATGAACGGCGAGCGCGCGGCCGGGTGGCCGTCGTCGTCGCTGGAGCGCCAGCTCAGGTAGAGCCGCTCGACCGGCCGCGACGCGCAGACGTGGAAGAGATAGCGCTCCTCCTCGGCCTGTTCGCGCCGGCGCAGGGCGGCGATCCCGAGGCGCGAGCGGCTCTCCTCGCCCAGCAGCGGATCGATCGCGCCGCGTCCAGGGAACACGCCCTCCTGCATCCCGGCGCAGAACAGGTACGTGGCCCGGCCGGCTCGAACGCGATATGGGCTGAGGATCCGCACCCGGCCTTCGGCCGATCCGCGCCAGCCTCGAACTCCGGCGATCTCCAGGGCGTCGGCGGCGCTGGCCAGATCCGGCTCCTCGCAGCCCGGCAGCCTGCCGACGATCGCCAGCTCCTCCAGCAGCTCGGCCGCGGCGACCGCCGCCCGGAGCTCGATCGGGTCAAGCGGCGTCCCGTTCGGCCGCTCGCCGGCCAGCGGCGCCGCCCCCGCATGCGCGGCCTCAGCCAGGCGCCGAGCACCGGCCGCCAGAGCCAGCACGCGCGCCGTGGGCCCGTCAGCCTCGAGGATGCGGGCGAGGTGAACCGGGGGCTTCTCCCAGCGTCCCGCCAGCTCCGCGACGCTCTCGACCTCGTTTCGCGCCACCGCGCGCTCGAGCCAGTCGACGGCGCCGGGCGCGATCGACGGGTCCGCCCGCAGGTGAGCGAGCAGGTCGGCGGGCTCGCCCTCGCGAGATGCCGCCCGGCACAGCGCCACCAGGCTGCGCCCCACCGCGGTGCCGGAGAGCGGCAGGTCAGCCTCGAGCGCGACCGGGATTCCAAGCTCGCGCAGCGTCGATGCGAACACCGGACCGTCCACCGACGGGCGCCGCAGCGCGATCACGATCTCGCCGGGATCCGTGCCGTCGTCGATCAGGCGGGCGATCTCCAGCCCGACCGCCTCGGCCTCGCCGCGCTCGCCGGCGCATTCGAGCAGGCGGAGCCCTTCGTCCACGGCCACCGCGCCGGCGCCCGGCTCGAACAGCTCGCGGTCGATGTGGCGAAGCGACGCCCGCTCGGTGTAGCCGGGGTCGAAGTCGAGCTCGGCCGCGATTGTCGCGCCGAACTCGTCCCGCAGCCGAGCGAGCAGCGTCGCGCGTGCGGCGAGCGCCTTGCGATCCGCGTAGTTCACGGCGACCGTCACCTGACAGCCCCGGGCGAGGAGGCGCAACAGCTCGAGCTGCGCCTCGGTCAGGTCGTCGAAGCCGTAGACGAGGACCGGCCGGCCGCCCCATGCGTCGGGGGCGGCTCGCAGGGCGCTCGCCGCCGCGAGCGCCAGGGAACCGGCGTCGGCGCGGCCGGCGCGGTCGCGCAGGTCCTCGTAGGCCTCATAGAGCGCCGCCAGCTCCAGCTCATGCCCCGCCCCGTCGGCGGCCTCTGCGGCGGAGCGCAGGTCGCCGGGCGAGACCAACGCCGCCTGGAGCTCGGCGATCAGCAGGTCGAGGGCGGCGGCAAACCCGGGCGAGCGCGACGAGCGTGCGAGCAGCCGCAGGGGGGTCGCCGCGGTTGCGGCGCGGATCAGGGCAAGTCGCTGCGGCGGCGTCAGCGCGGGTGCGACCTCGGCGGCCGTCGCGCTCGCGATCTCGTCGGTGAGCGAGGCGAAGGTCCGGATCGTCGCTCCGATCGCCGGCTGCCCCCCCGCGCACAGGTCGCGCTCGAAGCGGGCGATGTCGTCGCCCGTGGGCACGATCAGCAGCGGGTCGCGGTCGAGCGACCCGCGCAGCCGATCCAGGATCTCGCCCGCGCGCCCCGAGTTCGGCGGGCCCACGATCAGCTCGAGGCTCATGGGTTCAGCGGCGTAGACATCTCCTCGATCCTAGGTCGGCGGTCGGCGCGGGCCCCTGACAGGCCGCGATCCCGGCTTGACCACGGCGGAAACAGCGGTTTTCGGTGCGTCGCGGTGCCGTCCGCGGGGGCATCTATCTTCGCCTCACCAGCTACCCCGCTCCAGAGGTTCACCCAGATGTCGCTCTGTTTCATCGATCCCGCCGACGCGATCCGCGCGATCGCCGACTCGGTTGGCCGCGAAGCCCGCCGCCAGCTCCTCGGCGAGGCCGTGCGTGCCTGGGTGGACGAGATTCCCGACGACGAGCTCGAGTCCCACTACGCCCGGGCGATCGCCGAGCTCGACGAGCACGACATCTCGATGCTCGCCGCCTGGCACGCCTCGATGGACGCCGGCCATCCGGTCCCGAACCGCGACTTCCTGATGCACTCGTTCACCGGCCTCGGCGAGCATCGGCGCGAGGCGCTGAAGCTGGCCGCCGGATTCCGGGGTGAGGAAGCGGTCGACCGCGGCGTCACCGAGGAACGGGCGCTCGACACCGTGCTCGACTGGCTCTCCGGCCCGCGCCTGATGGAGCTGGCCGTCGAGGCCGTCGAGCTCTACATCTGGGATCGCGCCGGCTCGGACAACTAGCCCCGGGCTACACGGGGCCGACGTACGGGCCCGTGTTCTGCATCTGCGTCGTGCGCGGGTCGTCGGCGGTCGGCGGGCGCTCGTCCGCCTGCTGCTCGGCTGTGGTGTCCGGGGTCGGCGGGATGCCGACCCTTACCACCGCCCAGGTGCCGTCGGGCTGCTCCTGTGGCCGCCATTGAGCGAGCTTGCGATCCGGATGCTCCGCTGAGTTCTTCGCGCAGAGCGCCTCTGCCTCGTCGCGAGTCATGGGCGGATTGTAAGCCCGTGATCGAGCGGTGAGTTAGTTGCGCAATGCGCGCCTAAGTCCACGCTCGGCTGCTCACGCGGCGCGCTCATGAACCCAATGCGCCGCGGATTTCCGCGATCGCCTGGTCGTTCTCGCGGAAGTGGACGATGTTGATGCCCAGCTCGCGCGCTGCGATGCAGTTGACCTCGATGTCGTCCACGAACAGGCACTCGGCGAATTCGAGGTCGCCCAGCTCGGCCGGGTCGTGGGCGCGAATCCGCTCGAGGGTGAGCTGGTAGATCTCGGGCTCGGGCTTGCGCATGCCCACGAACGCGGAGTCGACCACGAGCTCGAAGATCTCGTCGACGGGGAGCATCGTGCGCCAGAGCGGCTCCCACTCGCGCACGTTGTTGGTCAGCAGCGCCATCCGCCTGCCGCCGGCCCTCGCGGAGCGCATCTCCTCGATCATCGGCTCGTTCGGGTTCAGCGCCTCGAAGTAGATCTCCTTGAAGCCGTGCATCTCGGGCTCGTGGCCGAGGTCGACGGCCAGCTCGGCGCGCAGCGTGGTCAGGAAGTCGGCCTCGGTGATGTGGCCCTTCTCGAGCTCGTACAGGGGATGTTCGCCGTCGCGTTCGTAGATCCGGAGCATCGCCTTGCCGAGCGATTCGCCGGTGATGCCGGTCTGGTCCTGAAACGCCATAAACGAGCCGATCAGCGGCGTGGTGAGCACGCCGCCGAAGTCCGAGATCACGACGCGGATCGCCATCCGAGACTCAGATTCGCTGGACGATCTCGTAGAGCGCCGCGCCCTCGCTGCCGTCGAGGCGAAAGCTGAGCCGGGCGCTGTCGCGGCGCTCGCCGCCGCCTTCGGACGAGGTCGCCTCGGTGGCATCGCCCGCGCCGCGCAGCGGGTAGTCGTCGCCCTCCTTGTAGAGCTCGAGCCCGAGGCGGCGGATCGCGCCGTCGGGTGCGTACTCCGTCGAGACGAGCGCCTCGGAGATCGGAACGACGCCGCCCTCCGGCTCGGCGACGATCGCGGCCACGGACTCCTCGTCGTGATGGGCGGCGCCCTCGGGCCGCGCCGCGCAGAGGATCAGCAAGGACCCGTCCGCCGTGGCGCCTGAGACGACCCGCAACGCGGTGAATCCGGGCTCGAGCGAACCCTCGAGGCGCCAGCCCGCGTCCGGCTCGTCGCCCCCGTCGGCGAGAGCGGCCAGCGTCGCGCGGTCCCAGACGACCCGCAGGCCCTCGGCCGGCGTCAGCGACAGCTCCTCACCCACGCTGCTCGCCGCCCGCCGGCGTCGTGTCCGGCAGCTCCGGCGCCGGGTCCGTGACCTCGCGGGCGCTGCTCTCGTAGTCGTAAGAGCGATCCCCGTGGGGGCCGCCGGGCCGCGCGGTGCCGAAGCCGCTGACCCTCCACGCGGTTCCGGCCCGCTTCGAGATCGAGCGGGTCAGGAACGACCGGAGCACCGCCCTGGTCGGCGGCAGCAGCAGGCACAGCCCGACCACGTCGGTGATGAACCCCGGGGTCAGGAGCAGGGCGCCGCCGAGGATGATCATCGCCCCGTCGAAGACCTCGCGGCCGGGCACCCGCCCCACGGCCAGTGCCCGGTTGAACCGCTCCCACGCCGCCCGGCTCTGCGACCGGGCGAACGCCGCGCCGATCAGGCTGTCGACGACCAGCAGCGCGAGGGTGGGCACGATCCCGATCGCGCCGCCGATCTGGATGATCACGTAGAGCTCCGCGATCGGGAGCACGATGAAGAGCAGGATTAGGGGGGCCATCGGTGCCCTCCAAGCCTAGATAACCACCGGCACATGCTTGATTCGCGGCTGGCGCCGCTCATTAGGTAAAGCGCGTCAGCTTCCCGCGCGTGCGAGTCGCACCCGCACGCGCTCGCCCCGGTCGACCAGTACCTTGCGGCGGGCGAGGACCGGCGGAGGCGTCCGAGCCATCGCTACGATCTAGGCATGGTCACCGAAGAGGACGTCTACGAGGCCCTCGAAGAGGTAATCGACCCCGAGCTGGGGCTCGACTTCGTCTCACTGGGCTTGGTCTACGACGTCGATATCCAGGAGCCGGACGTATTCGTCACCTTCACGCTGACGACGCCGGCCTGCCCGATCGGTCCCCAGGTCTCCGAGCAGATGCGCGAGTTCGTCGGCGACCTCGAGGGCGTCGGGGAGGTCCACCCGAAGATGGTCTTCGACCCCCCGTGGTCCCCGGAGCTGATGACCGAGGACGCGAAGTTCGCGCTCGGGTTCTAGTCCCTACGGAGCAGTAGGCCCTAGCCCCAAGAGAGCAGTAGTTCCTACGGATGCCCCTGCGCGGGCTGGGGTGGAGACTCGGAGAGCAACGGTTGACACCGCCTGACTGGCCTTGACAACACTGGCCAGACGCTGGCCTCCGACATGCGTCGAACGCGCGGAGGTGTGCGATCTCAGCGAACAGCCGTCCCGAACGAGCCAGCGTGCTTCGAAGCATCGCCGCGGCGGTCGCCGCCCTGGCGGCGCTGACGGTTTTCGCGCCAGGGGCGAACGGGGGCTTCGGGACGCCGACCAACTACCCCGCCGGCGACCAGCCGATCGATGTCGCGGTCAGCAATTTCAACGGCGATCTCTTCCCCGACATTGCGGTCGTCGACTTCGACTCGGGCCCCACCGTCGGCAGCACGAGCACCGTCTCGGTGCTCCTCGGCGCGCCGGGGGGCATCTTCGGGCCACGGACGTTCTTTGTCGTGGGCGACGACCCCGAGTCGATCGCGGTCGGCGAGTTCAACGGCGATGCCGATCCCGACCTCGCGGTTGCGAACGGTGAGCCCAACTATATTTCCGACCCGGTGGGCGTCTCGGTGATGCTCGGCGGGCCGGGCGGGAGCTTCGCGGGCACTGCCTTCCTCGCCGGCGCCGACCCGAGCGAGGTCGAGATCGGCCAGTTCAACGGTGACGCCGACCCCGACCTGGCGGTCGCCAATGAAGACAGCGACAACGTCTCGGTGCTCCTCGGCGGGTCGGGCGGAAGCTTCGGGGCGCCGGCCAACTACCCCGCGGGAGACGGCCCCTCCGCGGTCGCTGTCGCCGACTTCAACGGCGACGGCTCCCCCGACCTCGCGGTCGCCAACGCAGCAAGCGACAACATCTCGGTGCTGGTCGGCTCGTCCGGCGGGGTCTTTGCGCCGCTGGGCAGCATCGCCTCGGGGGGTGACCGTCCCTTGTCGCTCGCCGTCGGCGACTTCAACGGCGATGCCGACCCCGACCTCGCGGTCGTGAACTTCGGCGACGCCAAGGTCTCGGTGCTCCTCGGCGGGCCGGGGGCGAGCTTCGGGGCGGCGACCAACCTCGTCACGAGCAACCCGGCCTCCGTCACCGTCGGCGACGTCAACCGCGACGGCGACCCCGATCTCGCGGTCGTCAACAGCAGGGGAGACGACGCCGTGTCGTTGCTCCTCGGCGGGCCGGGCGGGACCTTCGGCGCGGCGACCAGCCTCGCCGTGGGCAGCGACCCCGCCGCAGTGGCGGTCGCCGACACCAACGGCGACTCGCGGCTCGACCTTGCGGTCGCCAACTTCTCGGGCGACGACGTCTCGGTGCTCCGGAACACGATCGACCCGCCCGTGATAGCCGCCACCTCTCCGCCGTCGCCCTCGAGCGACAACGAGCCCGAGCTCAGGGGCTCGGGCGCCGAGGCGAACTCGACCGTGAAGCTGTACCGCGACGCCACCTGCACCGGCATCCTCCTCGGCAGTGGTACCGCCGCCGCCTTCAACGGCGCCACGGGGATCACCGCGATCGTGCCCAGCGACCAGACCAGCAACCTGCGGGCCACCGCCACCGACGTCAACGGCAATGTCTCCGCCTGCTCGGCCGCCTCCTGGCCCTACGTCGAGGACTCGACCGCCCCCGACACCCAGATCATTACCTCGCCGCCGCACCCCTCGAACGACCCGACCGGCGACTTCACCTTCTCCTCGACGGGCGGCGGCGTCTCCTTCCAGTGCCGCGTCGACGCCAACCCGTTCGCCGCCTGCACGTCGCCCCATGCCACCGCGCCGCTCAGCGACGCCTCGCACACCTTCGAGGTCCGCGCCATCGATGCCGTGGGCAACATCGACCAGTTCCCCGCCGCGCACACCTGGACGGTGGACACAATTCCGGTCCCGGTCCCGGTGATCACCGACACCGACCCGAACTCACCCGCGAACGACAACACCCCCGAGGTCAAGGGCTCGGGCGCCGAGGCCGGCTCGACCGTGAAGCTCTACAGCAGCCGCTCCTGCTCCGCTGCGAGCCTGGTGGGCACCGGCACCGCCGCCGCCTTCAACGGTCCCACGGGGATCACCGTCACCGTGCCCGCGGACCTGACCACGAACCTGTGGGTCACCGCCACCGACCCGCTCGGCTCAGTCTCCGCCTGCTTGGTCTCGAATCCCTCCTTCCCCTACACCGAGGACTCGACCGCCCCGGCGACGCCGACGATCAGCGACACCGACCCCGACTCGCCCGCGAACCACAACAACCCCGGGGTCAAGGGCTCAGGCGCCGAGGCGAACTCGACCGTGCACATCACCAGTTGCGGCGGGACGGTCTACGGCACCGGCACGGCCGCCGCGTTCAACAGCGGCGCCGGCGTGACCGCCGCGGTGCCCGGTGACCAGACCACCAACCTGTTCGCCGTCGCCACGGATCAGGCCGGCAACAACTCCAACTGCTCGGCCGCCTTCCCATACACCGAGAGCTCGACTTTCACCGAGACGCCCTCGATTACCGACACCGACCCGGACTCACCGTCCCCCGACCCACGCCCCAACATCAAGGGCAGGGCCCCGGCGGGCTCGACCGTGACGATCTTCGCGAGCGATAGGTGCAGCGCCGCCTTCGAGGTCGTCAGCGGCCTGGCCTCGGAATTCGAGGACCCCGGGCTCCCACTGAGGGTCGAGTCAAACACGAGCAGCGACTTCACCGCCACCGCAACCATCGGTGGCAACACCTCCGGCTGCTCTCGGCCCTTCACCTACGTCGAGGACGAAGACCCGCCTGACACCCAGATCCTCACCAATCCCCCGAGCCTGTCGAACGACAGCACCGGCGACTTCACCTTCACCTCGACCGGCGGCGGCGTCTCCTTCGCGTGCCGTGTCGACGCGGCCCCGTTCGGCCCCTTCAGCCCCTGCACGTCGCCGCACGCCACTGCAGCCCTCGCCAGCGGCCCGCACACGTTCGAGGTGCACGCTATCGACGCCGCCGGCAACGTCGATGGGATCCCCGCCTCGTATACCTGGACGGTCGACACCATCGCGCCCGCGACCCCGGCGATCGTCGCCACATCCCCCGCCTCGCCCGCCAACGACAACAACCCCGAGGTCAGGGGCTCGGGCGCCGAGGCGGGCTCGACCGTGAGGCTCTACGGGACGCCCACTTGCACCGGCACGCCGCTCGCCACCGGCGCCGCCGCCACCTTCAACGGCGCCACCGGGATCACCGCCACCGTCCCCGGTGACGCGACCACCAACCTGCGAGCCACCGCCACCGATCCGGCCGGGAACCCCTCAGCCTGCTCGGCCCTCCGGGCCTACACCGAGGACTCGAGCGCCCCCGCAGCGCCGGCGATCACCGACACCGATCCCGACTCGCCCGCGGACGACACCAGCCCCGAGGTCAAGGGCACGGTTGGCATGGGCAGCCCCGCCCAGGTGAAGCTCTACAACGACGACTCGACCTGCGCCGACCCCGCCGACGCCACCGGCACCGTCGCCGCTTTCACGGGTGCCGGGATCACGGTCGCGGTCGTCGGCGGCCACACCACACAGCTACGAGCCCGCGCCGTCGACCAGGCCGGCAACGCCTCCGCCTGCTCGAGCGCGTTCGCCTACGCGGAGAGCACGCCCGACACCAGCTCGCCGCAGACGACGATCACCCGCAAGCCCCGGACCAACAAGCGCAAGAAGAAGGCGCTGTTCATGTTCGGGTCGAGCGAGCTGGGTTCGAGCTTCGCTTGCAAGCTCGACTCCAAGCCCTTCGCGCCCTGCTCGTCGCCGACGAGATACAAGCGGCTCAAGCCCAAGAAGCACCGCTTCCGGGTGAAGGCCACCGACGCCGCCGGCAACGTCGATGCCACCGCGGCGACCTACCGCTGGAAGGTCAAGCGCAAGCGCAAGCGCTAGCGCGCTTCTATCGTTTCGGCCGCGCTGACCGGCGCCGGGGTGAGGGCCGCGGCGCTGATCACCAGCGCGAACGCCACCATCCGGGCGATGACCCCGAGCGTGTCCTCGGGCAGCGGCTCGGCGAACACGAGCGGGCCGGCCGCGATCGTCAGCGCGTTCGCGGCGACGCTGGTCACCGCGATCACCGGCACCGCCTTGCCGACCTGGAGGCTCCGTGCCGAGACCACGAGGCCGGCAAGCGAGGCGAGCGCGATCAGCGCCGCGAGCGGGTGGATCACGATGTCCACGGCGCTCTCTGAGCCCAGGCCCCCGCTGAGAGCTTTGATCGCGGTGTCGGAGGCGGCCCAGAACAGGCCCGCCGCCGCGCCGAAGAGCACGCCCTCGCGCACGTTGCCGCTCGCCAGCCAGGCGACCACGCAGGCCGCGCTCGACACCGCGACGAGGTAGATCGTGAGCCGGGCAGCTTCGTAGTCGGAGTGAGCCTCGTCGGCCGTATCGCCGATGGTGGCGGCGAGGAATGCCAAGCCGAGCGCAGCGAGCGCGACGCCGATCCACTCGCGCCGGGTCACCTTGTGGGCGAAGAGCCGGTCCGCGATCACCGTCAGGAGCACCAGGCCACCCGCGATCGTCGCCTGGACCAGCGAGATCGGCGCCAATGCCAGGGCGCCGACGTGGAACCCCCAGCCCGCCATCGCGACCACGATCCCAAGCGTGTACCAGGGGTTCCGGAACAGCGCGAGCGACGTGCGAATCGGCCGGTGCATCTCGACCCGCGGCGAGGCCACGGCGCCACGGTGCTTGTAGAGGAAGCCGAGGATCGAGGCGAGCGCCGTCGCGAGCGCGAGCAGCAGGCCGATCTGGACCGAGGCGGACAAGCCGCTCAGGCTATTGAGGCAGCAACCGGGTTAGGCCGAGATCGGGTCGATCGGGTCGCCGTTGCCGCCGTCGTCGTCGTCGGGGTCGGGCGCCAGCTCCAGCACCTCGCCGGCGGGCGCGTCGCTGTCGAGCCGGATGGCGCGGATCGCGTGCTCGTCAGGAAGCTTGACCAGCACCGCGTGGATCAGCGCCTGGATCTCGGCCTCGTCGTGGCCGAAGTCGTCCAACAGGCTCTTCAGGGCGGTGTGCGTGATCTTGAGCTGCTCGGGCGTCAGCTCGAGGTGATAGCGGAAGGGCCCGTCCTCCATGGGGGAATCGTACGCTAGGCCCTGGCCGGCGAGTGTTCATCGGCCGCCCGGCGGTCGGCGGCTTCGGCCGCCTCGCCCAGGTCGGCGAGCGCCCGCTCGATCCCGTCGGCGATCACGTCGACGTCGTCCATCGAGTCGTAGTCGGCCAAAAGACCGAAGTTGATGCCGCCGTTGTAGGACATGATCGCCACGAACAGCGCCTGGTGCGGAGGCAGGAAGCCGACGGGGAAGACATCCTCCAGCTCGCGCCCGAGCAGGTAGATCGGGACCTGCGGCCCGGGGACGTTGGTGACGACCATGTTGAACAGGCGCGTCGAGAAGTTGAGGCGGGCCGCCTGCGCGAGGATCGTCGGCGGCGCGAAGTCGTTGAACCGCGAGATCACCTCGGCGCCCAGCGCCTGCTTGGACTCCTTCAGGTCCGACATCTGTTCCCTGACCTTGATCAGGCGCTGTTCGGGGTCGTCGATGTAGACGGGCAGCCGGGCGCGCATCACCGTGATCTTGTTCCCGAGCTGCCCCTGTTCGTCCTCGGCCCGGATCGACACGGGAATCTGCGCTCGGACCTCGAGCCCCTCGGTGCGGATGCCGCGCGCGTGGAGCCATTCGCGCACGCCGCCAGCGACGACGGCGAGGACCACGTCGTTGACGGTCCCGCCGAGCGCATCCTTGGTGCGCTTGAACTGCGAGAGGTCGCTGCGCACCCAGTGGAAGCGGCGGTGGGAGCCGATCTCGACGTTCAGCGGCAGCGTCGGCGCCGGGTCGGCGAACGTCCAGGCCACCTCACCAACGGCCTCAGCCAGCTCGCCCGCCTTCGCCAGGGCGCTGCGGGGCCGCTCGATCGCGCGCTCTACGCGTCGCGCGGCCGCGAGCGGGATCTTGGCCAGGCCCTCCACTCCTTTCGCCGCGAGCTGGGTCGACGACGGGGAGGCGGAGGGAACCCAATCGTGCTCGGCCTGGACCGGCTCCGGCACAGGCTTCAAATCGAACAACACGGTGGCGATATCGACTCCCGACACGCCGTCCACCAGTGCGTGGTGGGTCTTCGAGACGATCGCGAAGCGCTTGCGGGTCAGGCCCTGGACCAGCCACATCTCCCACAGCGGCTTCGTCCGGTCGAGCGACTGCGAGAAGACCCGGGCGGCGAGGTTGCGCAGCTGCTCCTCCGATCCCGGGGAGGGCAGGGCCGAATGTCGGACGTGGTACTCGAGGTTGAAGGTCGGGTCGTCGATCCAGAACGGCCGCCCCGTCTCGATCGGCGGGTACGCGAGCTTCTGGCGGAAGCGCGGGACCAGGTGCAGGCGCGACCTGACCTGGTGCAGCAGGTCCTCGTACGCCGGTGGCGGCCCTTCGAAGATCATGATCCCGCCGACGTGCATGTGGGCCGACGAGGACTCGTTGGCGAGGAACGAGACGTCGAGCGCGCTGAGTCGATCCATGTGACCTTGAGCCATGGTTAGAACCTACTACCGCGGATAGCCTCGCTCGGATGCGAGCCACGATTGCCCTGACAGCGGTCCTCGCCGTGCTCGCGCCGGGTTGCGGGAGCGACTCTCCCTCCGTGCCCGCGACCGAGCGGTTCAACGCCGAACGGGCGTTTCGCGACCTCGAGGCGCAGGTCGCGATCGGGCCGCGGCCCTCGGGGTCGCCGGCCGGGAGCGAGGTTGCGGCGCTGATCGCCGCGCGCCTCCGCCGGGCCGGCGCCGAGGACGTTGGCGTCCAGCGCCCCTTGCGCAACATCGTCGCGACGATTCCGGGTCGGGCGCCGGGCGCCGTGGTGGTCGGGGCACACCATGACACCAAGGACGACGTCGGGACGGGGTTCCAGGGAGCGAACGACGGCGCCTCGGGCGTCGCCGTCGTGCTCGAACTCGCGCGCGTGCTCGCCGCGAGCGCTCCGCTCCCCGGCCGCACGATCCACCTGGTGCTGTTCGACGCCGAGGAGGCCCGCGGCGCTCGCGAGTTCGCGATCGACGGGACCCGCGGCAGTCGTCAGTACGTCGAGTACGCCGGCGCGGGGGGCCTCCGGGGCGCGCCCGAGCTTGCCGAGATCGACGCGATGGTGCTGTTCGACCTGGTGGGCGACTGCGACCTTCAGCTTCCCCTTGAGGCGAACTCCGACCCCGGTCTCTACGGCGATTTCGAGGCCGCGGCCCGCGACGTCTCAGGCTCGGATTCACCCACCCCGTTTGGCGGCGAGGTCACCGGGATCCTCGACGACCACATCCCGTTCCTTCAGGCGGGGATCCCCGCGGTGGCCGTGATCGACTTCGCATACGGACCCGGCCCCAGGCCCGGCGCCTACTGGCACACGCCCGAGGACACGCTCGACAGGGTCTGCCTTGAGAGCCTCGACGCGGTCGGCGAGGCAGCGCTGATCGCGCTGCCTCGCCTCGGCTGAGGTTCGGTCAGGCGGACTTGCGGGACCGTGCCAGGGCGGTGCCACCGGCGCCAAGCCCGAGGGCACCCACGATCAGGCCGGCGACGGCGAGTCCGTTGCCGCCGCCGTCGTCCACGGGCTCGGTGGCCGCCTCCTCGGTCTCGCCATCGGTCAGAGTGACCGCGGGCGCCGGCGCCTCGAGGTCATCCTCGCTCTCGCCCTCCGCCGGGATCTCGATCCAGGCCGTCTTACCCTTCTCGCAGGTCTGGACGACCGGGAAGTCGATCGTCTCATCCACGCCCGCCGGCATCTTCACCTCGATCGTGAACCGGTCGAGGAACCCATCGGGCAGGGGCTCCTGGGTCTTCCAGACGACCTCGGCCACGCCCTCGGTGATCGTCTCGCCGAACAGCTCGACCTCGTCCTTCGGCCCGGTCTTCGTCGTCAGGTCCCAGCCCGGGTGCACCTGCGGGGTGGCGGACGGCACCGACTTGGGGATCTGAACTCGCAGCTCCGTGGTTCCGGAGCCGTCGCACCCGTGCGGCACGGCGAAGTCCAGGAACGCGTAGTCGTCTGCCGGCACCTCGACGGGCGCGACGGACACGTGGGCCGCCGCGGTAGCGGGGAACCCCAGCGTCACGCTCGCGAACACGAGTGCCACTGTCATCTGGCGCATCTGCTTCTCCTTCTGTTGTGTTGTCATTCGATCTCGATGTCAAAGGTGGTTCGTGGGGCCTCGAAACGAGACAGGCGGCCCGAGAGCTCGAGTCTCCACTCGCCGGCGATGCCCAGTGCGGCGTCGGGCGCCGTGTAGTGGCCGGGGCCGGACTTCTGGAGCTCGATCTCGATCGGGCCGACGTCCTCATCCGGCAGTACGGCGTCGAGCTCGACGGCGCGCAGGTCGTCGTATTGCGAGCCGTCGGCCGCGTCGAACAGGTAGACGTGGACCTCGTTGCTGCCGGCCAGGGCGGGGTCGACGGTCAGATCCACCCGCGCTGGGCCGAGCTCCGCGGTGGCGCTCTGCGGGCCTTCGGAGAGCGCCGACGGAGGGGTCTGGCCGACGAGGACCGCCGTTGCCGCCAGCGCTGCGGCGAACAGCGCGACCTCGGCGGTCAGTGCCCGCCGCGTGAGACGCCCGGCCGCGCCCGGAGGAGCACCGGCGCCGGCCGCCGCGCCCAGGCCGGGGAGCAGGCGGCGCCGTTGCAGAGCGCCGATCGCGGCAAGCGCAGCTACCAGGCCGATCTTGACCGCCAGCGCGCGGCCGAAGCCGGTGTTCCAGAGATCCGATACGCCTTCGAGGTGGACGATCGTCTGCGCGATCCCGCTGGCGACCAGCGCGAGGACGGCGATCAGCGCGATGCCGGAGAACCGAGTGAGGGTTCCGGCGAGAAGCCGGGTCCGCTCGGCGCCTTCCAGCGGCGCTGTCGCGGCGCGAACGCACACCAGCGTCGCCGCGATGCCGCCGACCCAAACCGACATCGCCGCTACGTGCAGGACGTTCGCGGGGATCAGCACCCCAGTGGGCGACTGGGTACTCGGGTGGCCGGCCAGCGCGGGGGCAACGAGCAGGAACGCCGCGGGCACGGCGAGAGCCGCGATCCGCACCCGGGTCAATTGCAAGGGGCGGGCGGCGAGGACCGCCAACGCGAGCACCAGCCAGGCCACCCCCCGCAGGCTCCAGACGGTGCCGAACCTGGTCTCCAAGACCTCGCCGACCACGTCGGGGTCGAGCGCGTCCCAGAACGACGTGCCGGCCGCGGTCGCGCCCTGCAGGGCGATGCCTGCCGCGCCCGCCGCGAGTCCGACCAACGCGGCGCCCAGCAACACGCCGCTGAGGCTGCGGTTGAATGCGTCCTCGGCCGCAGCCCAGGAGCCGCTGCGGACGGCAGGGCCGAAGGCCAGGAGAGCGAGGGCGAGGGCCCCGATCGCCAGGGCTGTCGCCGCGTAGGTCAGGAACCGCATCACGCCTGCCACCGCACCGGTGACTGGACCGGCATACGAGCCCCCGAGCAGATCGGAGACGCTGGACGCCGGCGCCGCCCCGGCGTCGCCGACGCTGAACACGAAGCCGCCCGAAATCGGGTGGGCATCGGCCGAGATCACGCGATAGGTCGCGGTGTAGGTGCCGTCTCCCAGGTCAGCCGGCAGGGCGACGCCGATCGCGGCGGAATCGTCTCCCGGCCGGATTGCGCCGCCGTCGGAAACCTGGTTTCCGGAGGAGTCGTAGACCCGGACCGCGCCGAAGCTGGCCTCGACCGGCTCGTTGAAGTACAGCTCGACGGCCTCCGGCGCTTGAGCGAGATCGGCGCCCCGCTCGGGCACCGTTCGCTCCACCACCGCGTGCGCTGCGGCGGCGGCGGGCAGCGTGAGCGCCAACACGACCGCGACCACCGCTCCGGCGATGATGCGCGCCGCGGTCACCAGCCTCCGCTGTCGTCCGCTGGGCGCGCGGTGCCACCGCGCCGGCGCCGGATCGCGATCACGCCGCCGGCAAGGAGGGCGGCGATTCCCAACCCGATGAACGGAGCGATCGGGAAGCCCGCGTCCTCGCCGACCCAGGTGAGTGTGCCGGTGATCTCCCCTGGCTCGCCGTTCACCTCGATCGGGATCGAGTAGTCGAAGACCTCGGTCTCGGCGGACTCGTCCGTGACCTGCGGCGGCAGGGAGGTCGACATCCAGTGCGCGCGGTGGTCGTGCCAGGTGAGCGTCGCCGAGCCGTCGACCCGTTCCCAGTCCGGCGGGTCGGACGGTTCGACCCCGGGCGGCACCTCGGCGTTGGCGAAGCGGTCGCCGTTCAGGTAGTACGCGGTCGAGTTGCGGTTCACCTCGACCGTGCCGTCGGCGCTGATTCGCGCCCAGGGCTCGTTCTCATAGCCCTCGATCACGATGTTCCTGCCCGACCCGTTCGTCAGGCGCAGGCTGTCGTCGAAGTTGAGGACCTCGACGTCCAGCCCGTTCGTGGTGGGCCGGATCGCATTGATCTCGGATCTGTAGTTGGGATTCCCCTCGTGGGCGAGCGCCGGTCGCGCGCTCACGAGCAGAAGCGCCGCCGAAGCGGCAAGCACGCGCGTGGCGCGCATCGCTGTCTCCTTCTCGTCGCTGGTCGGGCCTCCGGCCCGCCAGGGGCGAGTCGGAGGGCGGCTAGGCGGTCAGGAGGAAGGGGGGAGGCCGGGTCGCGAGCGAGCGTGCCAGAAGCTCGCCGGTTCGCACAGCGGCGAACGGAGTCCGGCGGCGCGGTGCGAGCGCCCGTGGTGCCCGCCTGCTGCGGCGCGTCCGATCCGCAACGGCTCGTGCGATCGCCCGCTCGCCCGGATAGCGCCCGAGAAAGAGCGTCGCGAACAGGAGCAGCGCCGGGATCAGCGCCAGCAGGAGTTCAGCCGCGAACGACATCGCGGGAACACTAGCCCACTCCAAGTACCCTTGAGGCGATGGCTCCAGGCACCGCTACCCGGGTCCCCAAGCGCGTTTTGCTGGCCGCTCCGCGCGGCTATTGCGCCGGGGTCGACCGCGCCGTCGAGACCGTCGAGAAGGCGCTCGACATGTACGGCCCGCCGGTCTACGTGCGTAAGGAGATCGTCCACAACAAGCACGTCGTCGAGCAGCTCGCCGAGCGCGGCGCGATCTTCGTCGAGGAGGAGACCGAGGTGCCCGAGGGCGCACTGGTCGTGTTCTCCGCCCACGGCGTCGCGCCCGCCGTGCACGACAACGCCGAGCGCCGCAACCTGCGCACGATCGACGCCACCTGCCCGCTGGTGACCAAGGTCCACGTCTCGGCCCGCAAGTTCGCCGAGCAGGGCTACTCGATCATCCTGATCGGTCACGCCGGCCACGAGGAGGTCGAGGGCACGACCGGTGAGGCGCCCGACTCGATCACCCTGGTCGAGACGATCGCGGACGCCGATGCGATCGAGGTGCCGGACCCGGAGCACGTGGCCTTCATCACCCAGACGACCCTCTCGGTCGACGAGACGGACGAGATCATCGCCCGCCTGCGCGAGCGCTTTCCGAAGATCGTCAGCAGCAAGTCCGACGACATCTGTTACGCGACGACGAACCGCCAGATCGCGGTCAAGCAGCTCGCTCGCGAGTGTGACCTGGTGCTGGTGATCGGCTCGACCAACTCGTCGAACTCAAACCGCCTGGTCGAGGTCGCGCGCGAGCACGGCGCCGACTCGCACCTGATCGACAACGCGTCCCAGGTCCGCGAGGAGTGGCTCGACGGGGTCGAGACGGTCGGCATCACGTCGGGCGCCAGCGCGCCGGAGGAGCTGGTCTCGGAGCTGGTCGAGTTCTTCCGCGCCCGCGGCACGGACGACGTCTCGGAGTTACGCACGGTGGACGAGGACGTCCGCTTCATGCTGCCAAAGAAGATCCGCGTCGAGGCTGCGGCGCGGGCCTAACCGCTTCGCCGCCGCCATCAGGAGCGCCACCGGCCCGTCCGCCGGATACTCGTTGCGAGCGCCAGCCGCGATGACTGAAGCCAGCGTGAACGCGATCGTGGCACCTCCGAACTTGTCCGAGGGTTCCCGACCAGGGAGGAACGCGCTGGAACGGACGCGCGTGCGACTCCGCGGGCGTACCTCACGGCATGCCAGGCGCGAAGCTGATCGCCCAGACGCGAGCTCCGGGCGAGGCCTCGATCGCCAGGTCGTGGCGCTCGTGGCGCCGGTGCTCGGCGATTTCGATCAGCCCGGTTCCGGACAGAGGCCGGGGGGCGGCGCCGTCGAGCGCGGCCCGCACATCGCCCTCCGCGACGACGTAGGCCCCACCGGCCTCGTAGGCCAGCTCGAGCCGGTCATCCCCCGGCCGCGGCTCCCAGCCCTCAGCGGGCGAGCCGCCAGGGAACACCTCGGCGCTGGGTGGCGCGACCAGCGCGCCCGGAGCGTCGGTCGGGCGCAGCGGCTCCATCGGCGGCGGCAGCTCGGCCGTCAGATCATCACCGCGGAGCTCGTCCTGGACCGCCTCCTCGGTCGCCCGGTACTCGCCCTCGCCGAAATGGGCCCACTTAAGCGCGCCGCCACGTCCCCAGAGGAACAGCGATGGCCAGCCCTTGCACCCGTAGTCGTGCCAGATCGCGTAATTCGAGTCGACGGCTACCGCGTGCTCGACGCCCAAGCTCGCGACGCCGGCGGCGACGACGTCGTGGTCGCCGCTGAACCGGAACCTCGGCGAGTGGATGCCCAGGACCGTCAGGCCGAGGGGCGCGTAACGGCGATTCCACTCGAGCACGTACGGCAGCGCCCGCACGCTGTTGAGCTGGGCGAAGTCGAAAAAGTGGACCAGCACCGGACCGGTGGCGGTCAGCTCGCTGATCCGCGGCGCCTCGTCACTGTTCAGCCAGGCGATCCTGCCGGCCAGCTCCGGGGCGGCAATGTCATGGCGTTCAGGGCGCACCGCTGCAGGCTAGATGACCCGCCCTCGCCCGTCGGTAGACTTGGCCGCCCCATCCGCGCCAGAAGGAGACGACTTGAAGACGACGATCTGGGAGCGAATCGAGAGCAGCCGGCGCCGCTGGAACGTGCTCGAGCACCCCTTCTACCAGCGCTGGTCGGAGGGCGACCTGACGCCCGAGGAGCTGGCCCGCTACTCCGGCCAGTACCGCCATGCCGTCGAGGCGATCGCGACGCTCAGCGCCGCAGCCGCCGACGCGCTCCCCGATCACGACGAGCTGCGCCGCCACGCGGCGGAGGAGCTCGGCCACGTTCGCCTCTGGGACGGCTTCGTCGAAGCTGTCGAGGGCGACGCCAACTCGGCTCCCAACTCCGAGACCGACGCCTGCGTCGAGAGCTGGGCCGGCGACGGCGATGCGCTCGAGCTGCTCGCCCGCCTCTACGCCGTCGAGGTCTCCCAGCCCGCGATCTCGCGGACCAAGCGCGAGGGGCTGCTCGACCGCTACGGCTTCTCCGACGGCCCCGGAACCGTCTACTTCAAGGTCCACGAAGGCCGCGACGTCGAGCACGCCGCCGAGGTCCGCGAGCTGGTCGAGGAGTTGGCGACGGATGCCGACGCCGATCGGCTCGTGGCCGCCGCCGAGCGCGCGTACGAGGCGAATTGGCGCCTGCTCGACGGGGTCTAGCGGGAAGGCGGCATCGTGTCCTGGGGCGATCGGACGATCGGGATCATCCTCGGGCTCGCGCTCGGGATCGCGATCGTCGCGATCTTCGTCTTCGTCTTCAGCGAGGAGACGATTGACAACGCCGGCCTCGAGGGCCCCAGCGGCAGTCCGGTCGAGCGGCCCGCTCAACCGTGAGCTCGCGCAAGCTTCCCGCGTTGCTGGCGCTCGCAGGCGTCGTCCTTGCCATCGCTCTCTTCCTCGTCCTGAAGGACGACACGGCCGACGAGGACTCGACCGTCGCCGGAGCCCCCACGGAGAGCGCCACCGGTGACGCCGAGCAGACCGATGAAGAGAAGAAGAAGCCGGAGAAGTCGAAACCCAAGCCTCCCGAGGTGCCGGTCATCGAGATCAAGGGCGGCCAGCCGGTCGGCGGCGTCAGGGAGCTCGAGGTGGCGAAGGGGAACGAAATCCGCTTCATCGTGAAGTCGGATGTCGACGAGGAAGTTCATCTGCACGGTTACGACGTTTCCCAGGACGTCATCGCGGGGGGCAAGGTCGAGTTCAAGGTTCCGGCGACGATCGAGGGCGTCTTCGAGGTCGAGCTCGAGCATTCGGTGGTGCCGATCGCGGAGATCTCCGTAGTCCCCTCGTAAGTGCTGCTGCCGCTCGCCCACGCCCTCGAGGGCAAGCAGGACCTGCCGATCCCCGAGTGGCTGTTCGCCTGGGGCGCGTCGCTGGTGCTGATCGTTTCGTTCGTCGCGTTGTCGGTCGCCTGGCGGGAGCCGCGGTTCGAGGCCGACCGCTGGCGCGCCGTCGCGAGCGCGTTCTCGCGCTTCGTGCTGAGTCGCGGGGTCGAGATCGCGGCCGGCGCGATCGGCGTCCTCCTGTTGGGGGTGACGGTCTGGGCCGGGCTCTACGGCACCGAGGCGCCCGACCGGAACTTCTCCGTGACCTTCGTCTTCGTCACGGTCTGGCTCGGCCTCGTCGTGATCAGCGTGCTGTTCGGGAACGTGTTCCAGGCGTTCAACCCATGGCGGGCGATCGCGCGGGCCGCGTCCGGTGGCTTTCGGCTGATCGCCGGCCAGACGCCGCCGCCGGCGCTGCCGTACCCGGAGCGGCTGGGCCGCTGGCCGGCCGCGATTGGGCTGCTCGGCTTCCTCTGGCTCGAGCTGGTCTACGGCGCCAGCGGCTTTCAGAGCGTGGGTCTCACGCCACGGACCGTCGCGATCGCGACCTTGGTCTACAGCGCCTACACGTTCGTCGGCATGGCGCTCTACGGGATCGAGAAGTGGTGCTCGCGCGGCGAGACCTTCGCGGTCTACTTCGGGATGTTCGCCCGCCTCTCGCCGCTCGAGGTCCGCGATGGGCAGCTGGGCCGCCGGCCGTGGCTCTCAGGAGCGGCCGGCTGGGCGCTGGTCCCCGGTTCGGTCGCGGTGATCCTGATCACGATCGGCGGCACCACGTTCGACGGCGCTCAGGAGGGCCTCTTGAACGGCGCGATCGGTGACGTATTCGACTCCCTCTTCGACGACGGCAGCGGGCTCGACCCGGTGCTTGCCCTGCGGCTGACGAACTCGCTGTTCCTGGCGCTGAGCCTGGGGGTCGTGGCCGGGATCTACTGGGCGGGAGTGGCGGGCATGGGCACGCAGGGAAGCACGCGAACGAACCTGCGCGACCTCGGTCGCGCCTTCGCCCACAGCTTCATCCCGATCGGACTCGCCTACCTGTTCGCGCACTACTTCAGCCTGGTCTTGTTCCAGGAGCAGGCGCAGTTCACCTACCTGCTCTCGGATCCGCTCGGCGAGGGCTCCAACTTCTTCGGCACGGCCGGGAGCGGCATCGACTACGGACTGGTCGGCGCTGAGGCGGTCTGGTACGTCCAGGTCGCGGCGCTCGTCGTCGGTCATGTCGCGGCGCTGGCGATGGGCCACGACAAAGCGCTCGCCGAGTACCGCGAGGTCCGCCGCGCGACCCAGTCGCAGTACTGGATGCTGGCGCTGATGGTCAGCTTCACCGTGCTCGGGCTGATGCTGCTCTCGAGCGCCAACGGCTGAACCCGTCGCTAACGCCCGTTAGCCTCGGTGCCGATGGAGGCTGTGATGACCCTGCCGCTCGCGCACGCAGGACACTGGGCCGTGTACGTGATCTACGCCGTTCCGGTGATCGTCGTGCTGGGTTCGATTGGCGTGACGATGGTCCGCGGGCGCCGGGCGGACCGCGGGGTTACTCCTCCGCAAGCCCCCTGATCGCGGCATCCACCTTGGCAACGTGCGGCTCGGTCGGCTCGGCGTCGAAGTAGAGGACGACGTTCGCAGCCCGGTAGCAGGTGAGGGTCACCGCGCCCTGGCAGCGCTGGAATTCTGCGGTCGCTGCGTCGGCGTCCTCGGTCACGACCAGCGAACCGCCCGAGTGGACGCGCCCGGCGGAGACCTCGGGGGCCGGCGCGTCCTCGAACGAGACCACGTAGACATCCGCGCCCTGCTCGAGGCTGGTCAGCGGCTCGCCGAGGATCAGTGCCGCACCCTCGCCATTCGCCTCCTCGACGAACTCGTCGGCCTCAAACGAGCGCTCGCCGCCGCAGCCTGCGATCAGAAACGCGATCAGGACACAGAGAGCCGGGACCACGGCTCGGCAGCCTACGCTGCGAGCAGCTCTCCGAGGCGCCGCTCGAGCGAATTCGCGAGGGCGTCGCGGATCGGGCCCTCGCTCGTGCGCTCGACCAGCTCCTGAAGGAAGCCGTCGATGACGAGCTTCTTCGCGTCGGCTTCCCGGAGCCCGCGCGATCGCAGGTAATACAGCTGCTCGGCGTCCACCTGGGCGACGGCCGCCGCGTGGGTGCACCGCACGTCGTCGGCCTCGATCTCGAGGCCCGGGATCGCATCGGCATGCGCGGCGGGGGACAGCAGCAGGTTGCGGCTCTCCTGGAAGGCGTCGGTGCGCTGGGCCTCCGGGTCGACCCGGATCATCCCGCGCCAGACCGCGGTGGCGGCGCCGCCGAGGACGCCGCGGAACGCCAGGTCCGAGACGGTGTCCGGCGCCGCGTGCTCCTGTGTGGTGTCGTAGTCGAGATGCTGGGCGCCCAGCCCGGCGTAGGCGCCGGTCACCTTCGCGGACGAGCCCCGCCCCGCGAGCTTGGTCTCCATCCGGACCTTGCCGCGGGCCGAGCCGAAACCGAGCGCCACCCACTCGAGGTTGGCGTCGCGGCCCACCTCGGCGCGCTGGGTGGCGAACACCCAGCCGTCCTCGGAGAGCTCCTGCTCGCAGACGTAGCGCAGGTTGGCGCCGTCGCCGACGACCAGCTCGACGACACCGTTGAACAGTCCCTCGCCCTCGGAGGAGTAGCGCTCCCAGACCTCCGCCTCGGCCCCCTGCTCGAGCACGATCAGGGCGCGCCACTCGGTGTCGGCGCCCGGGCGACCGCTGATCGTGAGCTGTACCGGCGCCTCGAGCCTCGCGCCAGCGGGCACGTGCACGAACACGCCGTCGCGCCAGTGCTCCGCGTTGCGGGCGGTGAACGCATCGGCCGCTGGAACGATCGTGCCGAGGTGCTTGCGGACCAGCTCCGGATGGGCCTCGGCCGCGGCCGCCAGGGGCATCACGATCGGCGCGGAGGCGTCGCCGTCCGTCACGGCCAGGCCATCGACCGTGGCGTCGCCGCTCGCGTAGGCCTCGAGGTCGAGACCGGTCAAATCCGTGAACTCCCAGCCCTTCTCCTTGGGACCGGGCAGTTCCCACCCCGTCGGCCCCGGACCCGAAGGGGAGGAGCCGACGGGCACTGGTCCGTCAGCCAATCGAGCCTTCCATCTGCAGCTCGATCAGCCGGTTCATCTCGACGGAGTACTCCATCGGAAGCTCCTTGGCGATCGGTTCGATGAAGCCGTTGACGATCATCTTCGAAGCCTCTTCCTCGTCCAAACCGTGGGCCTGGAGGTAGAAAAGCTGCTCCTCGCCGATCTTGGATACCGAGGCCTCGTGGCCGACGTTGGCGTCCGACTCGTCGATCCTGATCGTCGGATAGGTGTCCGAGCGCGAATCGGGGTCGAGCAGCAGCGCGTCGCAGACGACCTTGGACTTGGCCTCGCTCGCGCCCTTGGCGACCTCGAGCAGGCCTCGGTAGGTGGCGCGGCCGCCGTCCTTGGAGATCGACTTCGAGAAGATCGACGAGGTCGTCTTCGGCGCCGCGTGGATGATCTTGCCGCCGGCGTCCTGGTGCTGGCCCGCGCCCGCGAACGCGATCGAGAGGATCTCGCCGTGGGCGCGCTCGCCGAGCAGGTAGATCGACGGGTACTTCATCGTCAGCTTCGAGCCGAGGTTGCAATCGACCCACTCCATCGTCGCGTCCTCGTGGGCGACGGCGCGCTTGGTGACCAGGTTGAAGACGTTCTGCGACCAGTTCTGAACGGTCGTGTAGCGGACACGAGCACCCTTCTTGGCGACGATCTCGACGACCGCCGAGTGCAGGGAGTCGCTCGAGTAGACCGGCGCCGTGCAGCCCTCGATGTAGTGCACGTCCGAGCCTTCCTCGGCGATGATCAGCGTGCGCTCGAACTGGCCCATGTTCTCCGTGTTGATCCGGAAGTAGGCCTGCAGCGGCATCGCGACCTTGACGCCCTTCGGCACGTAGACGAACGAGCCGCCCGACCAGACAGCCGAGTTCAGCGCGGCGAGCTTGTTGTCGTTCGGCGGGATGATCGTCGCCCAGTACTCGCGGACGAGGTCCTCGTGCTCGCGCAGCGCCGTGTCCATGTCGGTGAAGATCACGCCCTGCGCCTCGAGCTGCTCGTTTACCTGGTGGTAGACGGACTCGCTCTCGTACTGGGCGCCGACGCCGGAGAGGAACTTGCGCTCGGCCTCGGGGATCCCAAGCCGGTCAAAGGTGTTCTTGATGTCCTCGGGGACCTCTTCCCAGGTGCGGCCGACCTTTTCGGAAGCGCGCACGAAGTAATGGATGTCGTCGAAGTTGATCTGGCCGAGGTTGCCGCCCCACGTGGGAGTCGGCCGGCTCTCGAAGTGGTCAAGCGCCTTGAGCCGGAACTCGCGCATCCACGCCGGCTCGTTCTTGTACTCGGAGATCGACTCGACCAACCCGCGCGAGAGCCCCTTCGGCGCCTTGTAGGCGTAGCCGGTCTCCGGATCGTGGAAGCCGAACTTCTCCGCGTAGTCGGAGCCGATGTCCTTGAGCCCGGATTCCTCGTCGGTGAGGACCTTGGTGGACTCGGTGAGCGTCTCGGGGGGCGTTGTCATCTTTGGTCAAACCTCCAGCTTCACTTTGCCGTCCTCGACCCGGGCTTCGAACGTGTCGACCGGTGCGTAGGCAGGCAAGGACTTGGGGCGGCCCGAGCGCAGGTCGAAAAGCGACCCGTGCCGGGGGCATTCCACGGTACAGGACGCCGCGTCGAACTCCCCCTCGGCGAGGGGGCCGTCGTCGTGCGAGCAGCGGTCCTCGATCGCCAGAAGGTCGCCGCCGGCGCAATGGAAGACGCCGATCAGGCGCCCATCGTCGACGGTGACGATGCGCTTGCCGCCCTCGGGCAGCTCTTCGATGTCGCAGACGGTCAGCTCAGGCATCAATCAAAACCTACTCCTGAGGTCGGATTTTAGCGAGAACGCCGGGCGCCGAAATCTATCCCTTACCAGGGGGGTCAATCTGCTTTCGCGACTTGCGTCGCTCACTCACTAAATCTGCTCGGCGAGCGACGGGTCGCCGCGCTCGCCCTCGTCCTCCCAGTCGGCGATTTCGCCGAGGCTGGCGGACTTGACGACCTTGAGGCCGAGGAGCGCGCACTTCATCCGCGTCGCCGAGATGTCGATCCCCAGCAGGTCGAGCACGAACTCCTTCGGGAGGCGCAGAAGCTCCTCAGGCGTCTTGCCCTCGAGCTCCTCGGTCAGCATCGAGGTCGCCGCGGTCGAGATCGCGCAGCCCTTGCCCTCGAACGTGACCTCGGCGACCTTGCCGTCGGCGCCGAGCTTGATATAGACGTGCTGCTCGTCGCCGCAGAACGGGTTCGTGTCCTCGAACTCGAGGTCGAAATCCTCGGGCCGGCCGAAGTTCCGCGGCCGCTTGTAGTGGTCGAGGATGTTGTCACGGTAGAGCTCGTCCATCCCGACCGAGGGTACTCGCCGTTACTCGATCCGCTCCGCCGCGTAGTCGGCCAGCGCCATCACCGTGAGCTGCGGGTTCACCGTGATCGCGGCGGGGAACACGCTGGCGTCACAGACGTAGACGCCGGGTGCGCCCTGAACGCGGAAATCGGGGTCGACCACTCCCTTGGCCGGATTGGCGCTGATCGCGTTCCCGCCCTGGGGATGCGACGTATGGAGCTGGATGTCGGTGTTGTCGCGGATCTGCGTGTCCAGGTCGTCGAGGGCCTCCGGCGAGGTGTAGGGCAGGTAGCGGAAAGTCGTCGGCATCGCCCGTTTCGCGCCCGCGGCGAGGTAGATCCGCCCCGCCAGCTTCAGCCCCGCGACCAGGCGTCGCAGGTCGTCCGGGTGCGGCTCGTAGCGGAGCTTCATCCGCCCGCGCCAGTCGAGGCTGACCCGGGCGCCGGGGCGCGTGCCGACCACGGATCCCGTGCACGCCATCCGGTCGTAGCGGCGCATGTTGCGGAAGTGGTCGCGGAACCAGCCCGGCATGAACAGGGCCTGCGCGCCGACCGGGTTGAACCAGGTTTCGAGGACCAGGCCGTCATCGCCGGGCGGACGCAGGTAGTGGGAGATCTGCAGCCCGGCATAGGAGTCGAGCTTCTCGTCGAACTCGGCGGTCATTGGCGCGCCGAGGTTCCATGAAAGGTCGCGCCCCACATTCGGTCCGCCCAGATTCGACCGCTGGAGGATCAGGCTTGAGGAGAGCGCGCCGGCGGCGACGATGACCGTGTTCGCGTCCACCTGAAGTCGCCGCCCATCGCCCAAGCGGCAGTCGAGCTCTGTGGCGTTGCCGTTGCTTGGCGTGATCCGCTCGACCGCGCACTCGCTGTAGATGCCGACGCCGTCTCCGAACTCGTCCTGCGCCTTCGGCAGCGCGTAGTCAAGGGCGGAGAGCTTGCGCCCGAATGGGCAGCCGATGTTGCAGTAGCCGCAGCCGAGGCAATCGTTGATGTTGGCCTCGACGACGTCGAACTCGCCGGAACGGTCGAGCCCCAGCTCCCGGATCCCCTCGCGGAACTTGACGGCTCCGCCCGCGAGAGTGCGGCGCGACGTCATGCGCTCAACCGGGACGAAGTCGCGCAGACGCGCGAACGCGGCCTTGAGCTCGGATTCGTCGAGCCCCGCGTCGAGGCCGTTGCCGTCGTTCCAGCGCTCGAGCACGTGGTCCGGGAGGTCGAAGCAGACGGCGTTGTTGACCACGGTGCTGCCGCCGACGCAGTGCCCCTGCAGGACCTGGAAGCGCGCGTCGGTGGACATCTGCATGCCGCCGTCGGAATAGAGGGTCGCGAACTGTGCGCTCTCGTCCTCCGAGAACTCCGAGGGATCAACGTGCTTGCCGCGCTCCAGCATCAGGACCTCGCGCCCCTTGCCCGCCATCCGGTTGGCGAGGATCGCGCCGGCCGCTCCGGTGCCGACCACCACGACGTCGGCGCTGATCCGCTCGGCGTCCACCTCGGCGGGCGTCCGGACCCGAAGCGGGGGGTAGGGACGCTTGGCGAGCTCGGCCGGCATGCCACCCTCCTGGCGCTTGGAGAAGGGCACGTAGCCGGTTGCCTCGGCGGTTCGTGGATCGGCGTAGTAGCCGATGAAGGTGAGCTGCTGGGCGGCGAACAGCATCGACTGGATCAGGCGGCGCAGGAACCCGGGCAGCCTGCGCTCGGCGACGTCGGCGATGAAGCAGCGCTCGATGAACTCGATCCGGCGCTCGGGCGACATCACCGGGTATGGCGGGCGCAGCCGGAGCATCGGGTACAGGCAGAGGGCCGTCAGCGCCAGCTTGGTCTTGCGCTTCTCGTCGGCGGGGAACGAGTAGAGATAGTCGTCCACGTTGGCCGCGACGTCGGCCGCGGTCAGCTTCTCGTCGCGGCCCATCACCAGGACCTCGGCCAGCGCCATCAGGGTCCGGTGCTGGTGTGGCGCGAGGTAGCGCAGCGTGTAGCGGGCCCGCGCGGCGCTCCGCTGGGCCCAGGCGAGCGCGGCGGTCACGGCGACGGCGAGCGAGAGCCAGATCCAGAAGATGGTCTTCGCCTCGGGCAGATCGAGCCCGAACGGAGCCGCGAACGACCCGGAGATCGACTCCGTGTTGCCGAACCACAGAGAGATCAGCAGGCCGCTGATCAGCAGCAGGTGGGCGCCGATCACGACCTGCACGGCCCACATGTGCCGCCGCACGTCGGCGGCCGCCACGACGCACAGCACCGCGAACGTCCCGTCCTTGGCGAGCGAATTGGCGACGAACGGGAACTCGGAAGCCTGCTGCGGCGGTTTCGGCAGCACCCCCTGCAGCACGTAGGAGATCGCCAACCCGAAGAAGACCGGCCCGAGGATTAGGAGGAAGCGGCGCAGACGCAGCTCCTCCCGGGTCAGCTCCCGCTGCTCCACGACTGCTACCCGGGCTCGCGTGCCTTCGCGGCGCCGGCGGCGCTCATCGCCGCGGCCCGGTCGTAGAACTCCTGGACCTTCACGCAGACCTCACCGTCGAAGGTGAAGACCTGGCAGACCTCGTCGGAGACGGATAGCCCGCTATGGGCGCCGGTGCCCGAGCGCTTGGTGATCACCAGGACGTTCGGCGGCGCCTCGATCAGCTCCTGGATCTCGAACTCGAGCTGGCCGACCGCCGCGCGCCACTGATCCCAGAAGCCGATCACCTCGTCGTGGCCGCGGTAGTGGCCCTGGTCGGGATCGTCCGAAGGCGTGATCCATTCGACGTCGGGGGAGAGGTGCTTGAGCACCCACGAGCGGTCGCCCGCGTTCCACGCCGCGTACCCCGCCCTGATCAGGTCGCCGTAGCGCTCCGACACGCACTGCATCCTAGATCAGGGCGCGGGCGTAGACTCGCGCCCCTGATGAGCGTTGTTTTTCTCATCGTTGGGGTGCTGGCGGTGCTGATGGTCATGGTCCTCGTCGTTGGCCGCAACCCCGGCGGGCGACGCCGACCTCCTCGTTCGGTCTCCGGCATGGCCGAGCGCGAGAACGCAGCGCAGGCACAGTTCGAGATCGAGGAGCACGACATCGAGGAGATGATCGAGGCGCGCAACGCGCTGCGAGCGCGGATCGGGAAGCCACCGATCGGAGACGAGCTGGCGGAGGAAGCCCGCGGCGAGCCATCCGACTCGGACCGAAGCTGAGTCGTCGACGATCCCGGCTCAGACGTCGAACACGCGGCGCGCGTCCACCAGGCCCTCGGCCAGGCGGTCGATCTCCTCGGTCGTCGTGTAGACGCCGAACGAGGCTCGGGCGGTGGCCGCAACGCCCAGGTGGTCCATCAGCGGCTGCGCGCAGTGATGTCCCGCGCGCACGGCGACGCCGTGGCGGTCGAGGATCTCGGAGACGTCGTGGGCGTGGACGCCTCCGAGCTCGAACGAGACCGGGCCGATCCGTTCGGGGTCGGCGCCCGGGCCGTAAATCGTCAAGCCCGGAACCTCGGGAAGCCGCTCCATCGCGTAGGCGGTCAGCTCGCGCTCGTGTGCCGTCACCGCGGCCATGCCGATGCCGTCGAGCCAACGCAGCGCCGCCGCGAAGCCGATCGCCTGGGTGATGGCGGGGGTGCCGGCCTCGAAGCGGGCGGGTGGGTCGGCGTACGTGGTGCCCGCCTTCGTCACCTTGCGGATCATCGAGCCGCCGCCGAGGAAGGGCGGCATCTCGCGCAGCAGCTCGAGGCGAGCCCACAGGGCGCCAATCCCGGTCGGGCCGTAGGCCTTGTGGCCGGTGACGGCGTAGAAATCGACGCCGAGCTCGGCCACGTCGACAGCCAGCTTGGGCGCGGCCTGGGCGCCGTCGGCGAGCACCAGCGCTCCCGCGTCGTGCGCCAATCGAGAGATCTCGGCCAGCGGGTTGAGCGTGCCGAGGACGTTGGAGACGTGGGTCACGGCGACCAGCTTTGGCTCGCGCTCGAGCAGCGTTCCGTAGGCGTCGAGGTCGAGCGAGCCGTCGGCCAGGACCGGGATCCAGTCGATCTCCGCGCCGGCGCGCTCCGCGAGCTGCTGCCAGGGCACGATGTTGGAGTGGTGCTCCATCTCGGTGAGCACGATCCGGTCGCCTGCACGGACGTTCGCGTCGCCCCACGAGCGGGCAACGAGGTTGATCGCCTCGGTGGCGTTGCGGACGAAGATCAACTCGCGCAGGTCGGCGGCGCCGAGGTGGTCGGCCACGGTCGCGCGGGCGCCCTCGTAGGCGGCGGTTGCCTCGGCCGAGAGGGTGTGCGAGCCGCGGTGGACGTTCGAGTGGTGCGAGCGCTCGTAGCGGTCAACCGCCTGGATCGAGGCGAGGACGCGCTGCGACGACGCGCCCGAGTCGAGGTACGCGATCGGCTTGCCGTTGACCTCTCGTGCCAGCGCCGGGAAGGCCTCGCGGACCTTCTCCAGGGGGAAGCTGGCGGCCGAGACCTCCATCAGGCCGCCGCCTCGACCTCCTGCGTGATCCAGCCGTAGCCCTTCTCCTCGAGCTCGGAGACGAGCTCGGCTCCGCCCTCCTTGACGATCCGGCCCTCGAACATGACGTGCACGCGGTCGGGTTTGATCAGATGCAGGATCCGCTGGTAGTGGGTGATGATCAGCGTCCCCATCTCGGGGCCGGCGAAGCGGTTGACGCCCTCGGCGACCACACGGAGCGCGTCGATGTCGAGCCCGGAGTCGGTCTCGTCGAGCACCGCCATCTGGGGCTGGAGCATCGCGAGCTGCAGGATCTCGAGCCGCTTCTTCTCGCCGCCCGAGAAGCCGTCGTTGACGTAACGGCTCGAGAAGTCGCGCGGGATCTTGACCAGTTCCATCGCGGCCTCGGTCTGCTTACGGAAGTCCTTGAGCTTGATCTCGGGCTCGCCCCTCGCATCGCGGTGGGCGTTGAGCGCCATCCGCAGGTACTTCGCGACGGTCACGCCTGGAATCGCGACGGGATATTGAAAGGCCAAGAACAGGCCCATCCGCGAGCGTTCTTCGGGGTCGGCCTCGGTGATGTCCTCGCCCTTGAAGTGGATGGTCCCCTCGGTGATCGCGAGGCCGGGGTGGCCCATGATCACGTTCGCGAGGGTCGACTTTCCGGAGCCGTTCGGCCCCATCAATGCGTGGATCTCGCCCTTTGAGACCTCCAGGTCGAGGCCCTTGAGGATCTGCTTGTCCTCGGCGGATACATGCAGGTTGCGGATTTCGAGGTCGGCCATGGAAGTGTGTATTCAGTCCTTTGTCGGTGTCGGGGAGGTCAGACGGGCTGCAGAGGCCGGTCGTCGCTGGCTTCGGCGAACTCGACCAATTCGGCCAGCGTCGTGCCGGCGAGCGCCTTGGTGACGCCACCGTGGACACGGGTCCACAGCAGCTTCGTCGCACATGCTTGATCGCCGTCGGACTCGTGCGAGCAGAGCACCCGGCCTTCGCGGTCGGAGTGGAAGCATTCCATCGGAGCGATCGGTCCCTCGAGCGCCTGGACGACGTCAAGCATCGCGATCTCCTGCGCCGGCTTCGCGAGGCGGTAGCCGCCGTGGGCGCCGCGCACGGAGCTGACGAGCCCCGCCTGGCGCAGCTTCGCCACGAGGTGTTCCAGATAGGAAAGGGGGAGGGCCTCCGCATCGGCGACAGCGGTCAGCGAGACGGGAACCGCGGCGCTCGGCTCGTCGCCGTTGGTGCGGCGCCCGAGCTCGACCATCAGGCGCACTCCGTACTCGGCTTTGGTCGAGAACAGCATCGATCAGAAATCCTAGCGAACAAGTAGGTATTGCTCGTCCCCGGGGGCCGGGAATGGATCAGTCGATCCAGGAACGGGACCGCGCGTGGGCGAGAGCGGCCGCGATGAACTCGGTGACCCCGGCCGTCGGGTCGCCCCCCGGTTCGTTGCGGGCGCGCCAGATGGTTGCGACGCCCTCACGGATCGCCGCCTGCAGGTGGGTCCCGTACTCGAACGGATCCTGCGTCTGGGCGCCCTTCTTGACCGGCATCATGACGACGTTCACGCCCGAGTTTCGGTGGAACAGCCCGGCCAGCTTGCCGCCGTCGTGCGCCGAGTCCGTGAGCAGCGCAAAGCGACCGTCGACCTCCGAATCCGGCAGCTTGCCGCCGAACACGAAGACTGCCTGCCCGGGGGCAGGCAGCCACGGGAACGCCCGGTGGAACTGCAGCGAGTCCTCGATGACGTTCATCGAGGGCATCGCCTGCATCAAGGTCCGCCAGGAGGCGAGCCAGGGCTCCGAGGGGGCCGACTCGAGGCCCTGTGACCCGGTGATCCCCACGAGGTTCGCGGGTTGCGCGGCCCGCCCTTCCTCGACGTTGACCCAGCACGGGCCTTCCAGCATCTCGGAGAACGGGCGCGCGGGGTGGAGCTCGAGGCTGGCCTGCTCGAGTGCGTCGGCGACGGCGCACGCGGCCTCGCATGCCGTGTCAAGCGCGGCATCCTCGAGGTATCCCTTGGTTGCAAGGCGCAGCAAGCCGTAGGAGAAGCTGAGGTCCTCGTCGTCGAACGGCCCGGTGCTCTCGGCCGTCGCCAGCCACGGCGCCGCCGCATGCAGGACGGCGTCGATCGCGACGCGATCGGCGTTCGCGCCGAAGTACAGCTCGCGGCCGTCGATCCCATAGCGGTCGGGTGGCACTTGGGCCCAGCCGACCTCAGGGCTGCGCAGGTCGTACGCCCGTACCTTCATGCGCTGGATCGAGCCGATGCCCGCCGGCACCGGGACGATCACCCGCGTGATCTGATGCCTGACGTTCTCTCGGCGGCTGAACCCGTGGTCGTCGTCTTCGTCGTAGTGCTGGTGCAGGGCCAGGCCGTAGCGCCCTCCGGGCAGGACGCCCTCGACCGTGTTGTAGATGTCCTCGAACCCGACGGAGTCCTTGAAGCCGGCGGGCTCCGTGGATCCGTGATGAAGCAGCCCACGCCGCTCGGCGTAGCTGCGCAGCTCACGCTTTGGCGGTCCGCCGGAGATCAACGACTGCACGGCGCTCACGCCGGACACGTCCTTGGCGACGCCCTTCGCGGCGCCGCCCACCTTGTCCAGGAACCCCACGGCGGCGATGCTATATCGCCGCCTGAAGCTAGGGCTCGATCAGGCCCTTGCGGATCGCGTAGCGGACGAGCTCCACGCGGTCGCGCATGCCCAGCTTGCGCATCGCGTTAGAGCGGTGGTTCTCGACCGTCTTCTCGGACAGGTGGAGGATCTCGGCGATCTCCTTGTTCGTGTGCGCCTCGGCGACCAGCTTCACAACTTCCTGCTCGCGCGGCGTCAGGTCGTCGGAGCGCTCGGCGCCCTCGCCGAGGACGTCCTTGATCAGCGCCCGCTGGGCGGCGGGGGTGAGGAACGGCTCGCCCTTCTCTACGGCGCGAACGGCCGCCATCAGGTCGGCGTCCGCCTGTGCCTTGAGGACGTACCCCGAGGCACCGGCCTTCAGGGCCTCGAACAGGTAGCGGTCGTCGTCGTACATCGAGAGGATCAGGACGGCCACCTCGGGCACCTGCTCGCGGATCTCCCGCGTCGCCTGGAGCCCGGTGAGCTTCGGCATCTTCACGTCGAGGATCGCCAGGTCGGGCTTCTCCCGGATCACCAGGTCGCGGGCCTCGGCGCCGTCCGACGCCTCGCCGACGACCTCGATGTCGGGTTGGCGCTCGAGCAGCATGCGCACGCCTGAGCGCACGATGCCGTGGTCGTCCGCGATGACCACGCGCATAAGGTCAGAGTCCCGCCGTGCTGGGAGCGCCGGCGCCGTCTCCGGAGTGAGTGTTGCTTCCATCGTTCTTCTCTATCGGCACGCGGAGCCGAACTCTTGTGCCGACTTGCGGGCGAGACTCGATTCGCAGGTCTCCGCCCACGAGCAGCGCACGCTCACGCATCCCACCCAGGCCCAGCCCGCGGCTGGTCTGGTCGAAGGTGAAGCCACGCCCGTCGTCGGAGATCGTCAACTCCACCTGCTCGCCCGCGCGGCTGAGGCGAACGAGGATGCTCTCCGCCCCGGCGTGCTGGGTGGCGTTGGAAAGCGCTTCCTGGGCCACTCGGTAGACCACGAGCTGGGCGTCCGCCGGCAGGTCGCTGAAGTCGCCCTCGGCTTCGAAGCTGGCGCGCACCCCGCTGTTGCGGCTCAGCTCCTCCACGTTGCCGGCGAGGGCGGCCTTTAAGCCGAGGTCGTCGAGCGCCGTCGGGCGCAGCTGCCTGGCCAGCGTGAGCAGCTCCTCCATGGCCTGATTCGCCAGCCCCTTGGTCTCGTTCAGCTCATGGGCAAGCTCGACCGGCGCGTGCTCTCTTACCGCCTCGAGGCGCAGCAGGAGACCGGTCAGCGACTGGTTGACCTCGTCGTGCAGGTCGCGTGCGATCCGCGTGCGCTCCTCCTCCTGCGCGGTCAGCGCCGCGCTCGAGGCACGCCGCCGTTCGGTCTCGAGCCGCTCGAGCATGCGCCGGAACGCCCTATGGAGCCGCTCGACCTCCTCCGGGCCGCCGAACTCGCCCGGCTCGCGGAGGTTTGCCCCGGGGCGCGACAGATCGGCGCGCTCCATCTCGTCGACCAGGCGCTCCAGCGGCCGGAACCGGCGTTGCAGGAGGAACACGTTGACGAGCACGGTCAACGAGACGGCGAATCCGAGCACCATCGCCGCCTCGGGCTTCGAGGAGAGGTTGATGTCCGGGTTCGCGGCGAACAGCGCCGCGACGACCGCGGCGACCACCAGCAGCAGGTTCACGAACAGGACCTGCGTCATCAGGTTGTTGCTGCGTCTCACGGAAGCACCTTCGCACGTTGACTATCGGCCTGTGAGGCGGAGTCCGTAGGACGGAGCCGAGCCCCGCCGTCTGTCGAGGCGGCTGGTCTTGGGGCTTCGGGACTGGACCCCAGTTCGAATAGGTACTGGCCCCCATGCCCTGCGAGCGGCCGCCTGCGATCATCTATGCAGGGCACGGAAGCCCCCCAAACACGGCTCGGACGCCCGGCATCGGGATCCCCGAAGGAGACTCTGAACCCAAGATGACGACGACTCGCAAGTCCAACTTCGCCGCCACGTTCCGTACGACGCTGCTGCTTGCCACGCTGACCGGCCTCCTGGTCGCGATCGGCGCGCTGATCGGCGGCTCGAGCACGGCGCTGCTGTTCCTGTTCATCGCCGCCGCGATCAACCTCGGCGCGTGGTTCTTCTCGGACAAGCTGGCGCTGCGGATGAGCGGCGCCCAGCCGGTCACCGAGGAGCAGGCACCCGGCCTCTACCAGATGGTCCGCGAGCTCTGCACCCGCGCCGACCTGCCGATGCCCAACCTCTACGTCATCCCCCAGGAGCAGCCCAACGCCTTCGCGACCGGCCGCAACCCGAAGAACTCTGCGGTCGCGGTGACCGCGGGCATCATGAAGCGGCTCTCCGAAGACGAGCTGCGCGGCGTCGTCGCCCACGAGCTGGCCCACATCCGCAACCGCGACGTGCTGATCCAGTCGGTCGCCGCGACGATCGGCGGCGCGATCACCTACCTCGCCTACATGCTGATGTGGTTCGGCGACAACGATTCGCCGCTCGGTTTCATCGGCGCGCTCGCGATGGTCATCCTCGCGCCGGTCGCGGCCTCGCTGATCCAGCTCGCCGTCTCGCGCCAGCGCGAGTACTCGGCCGACGCCACCGGCGCCGAGATCTCCGGCAACCCGGAGTCGCTCGCGAGCGCGCTGCTGCGGCTCGAGGAGAGCGCCAAGGAGATCCCGATGCAGGTCAACCAGGCCGCCGAGCCGCTCTACATCGTCAAGCCCTTTTCGGGCGGCGGCATGGCGGCGCTGTTCTCCACGCATCCGCCGATCGAGGAGCGCGTCCGCCGGCTCCGTCAGATGCGCCCCACGCTCGGCTAGCCGCCCGTCGCCGAGACACCCTGTTCGTGGCCGATCGGCCCCACGGGGGTCGCGTCCTTCGCTACACTTTCTGAAGTAATCCTCGAATCCCGATAGAGATTTGGAGTTTTAGGCGGTGGCCACGGCTACGGAACCGATCGAGCAGGTCAAGCAGCGGATCGACATGGTCACGCTCGCCGACGCCCGGAACGAGATCGATTCCGGCGTGCGCCTGATCGACGTCCGCGAGCAGCACGAGTGGGACGAGGCCCACCTCGAGCAGGCGACTCACGTGCCTCAGGACGAGGTCGCCGAGCGGATTGACGAGCTCGCCCCGGACCGCGCGCAGCGGCTGCTGCTCCATTGCCGCACGGATAACCGCTCCGCCCGGGTCGCCGACCTGCTGGCGGAGTTGGGCTACGAGGACGTCGGCGTGGTCGAGGGCGGGATCGTCGCCTGGGAGCAGGCCGGCCTTCCGCTCGTTCAAGCCTCCGGCATGACCCCGGAGCAGCGCAACCGCTACTCGCGCCACACCCTGCTGCCCGAGGTCGGGGTCGAGGGCCAGATCAAGCTGCTGAACGCGAAGGTGCTGCTGTTGGGCGCCGGTGGGCTCGGCTCGCCGACCGCGCTCTACCTCGCGGCGGCCGGGATCGGGACGATCGGCATCGTCGACGACGATGTCGTCGACGCCTCCAACCTCCAGCGCCAGGTGATCCACACCACGGACCGCGTCGGCGTCGCCAAGACCGCGTCGGCCAGGATCGCGATTGAGGCGCTCAACCCCGACGTCAGCGTCGTCGAGCACAACCTCCGCCTCGACGCCTCGAACATCCTCGAGTTGCTCGAGCCGTACGACATCGTCGTCGACGGCGCCGACAACTTCCCGACCCGCTACCTACTCAACGACGCCTCGGTGCGTCTCGACAAGCCAGTGGTCTCGGCCTCGATCCTCGGCTTCGAGGGCCAGATCTCGACCTTCGTCCCGCACGACGGCCCCTGCTACCGCTGCCTCTACCCGACGCCGCCGCCGCCCGAGCTGGCGCCCAGCTGCGGCGCCAACGGCGTGCTGGGCGTGATGGCCGGATTGATGGGACTGCTGCAGGCGAACGAGGTCATCAAGCTCGCCGCCGGCATCGGCGAGACGCTGAGCGGCCGGCTGCTGCTCTACGACTCGCTCGGCACGACCTTCACCGAGCTCAAGGTCCGCCGCGATCCCGATTGCCCGATCTGCGGCGACCACGCGCCGGAGATTCCGGTCTCCGAGCTGGGCCAGTTCCCGGACTACGAGCTGTTCTGCGGCGCTCCGGCCCGCGAGCCGTCCCCGGCGACCGCCTAGTAGCTTCCGCCCGATGCCCAGCGCAACCGTGAAGATCCCACCCGTCCTGCGCTCGCAGACCGGTGGCGAGGCGACCGTCAGCGCCGACGGCTCGACGGTGGGCGACGTGCTCGGCGCGCTCGTCGATGCGCACCCCGATACGCGCCAGCAGTTGTTCGCCGACGACGGTGATTTGAACCGCTACGTCAATGTCTACTTGAACGACGAGGACGTCCGCGTCCTCGACGGGCTCGAGACCGCGATCGACGACGGCGACACCGTCGTCATCCTGCCGGCGATGGCCGGCGGCCGCTAGGCCCCCGGCGGCCACACTCGCGTCACGTTCCGCGCGCCCCACGCGGGTCTTCCCGTGGGAGCGTCGAACCGTGCCGCCTTCCTCCAACCCCCCCAAGCGCCCAGCGGTTGCTGAATTCACCGCTATTCGGGGTATTCGGCAACCGCTGGCGCTGATTGAGCGCCGGATCGTTGCGATCGCGGACGCGCAGCGCGGGCTGATCACGACTTTGCAACTCCTTGCCGCCGGGTTGAGTCGGACGGGGATCGACCGCCGGGTCGCCCTCGGTCGGTTGACGAGGATCCACGACGGAGTCTTCGCGGTCGGTCGCGGCGGTCTGGACACGCGCGCCCGTTGGAAGGCGGCCACGCTGGCATCTGGTCCGGCCGCGCTCCTGAGTCACCTTTGCGGCGCTGCGCTTTGGGGGATCTGGCCCGAGCCGGCCGGCGACCCCCACGTCGTGATCCAGGGCAACGGTCGCAAGGGACACCTTGGGATCAAGATGCATCGCATGCGGCGCATGGAGGTGTCGGATCGCGCTTCCGTGGAGGGCATCCCGGTCACGTCGCTCGAGCTCACCTCGTTGCACCTGGCGAGCCTCCTCTCGACGAGATCCCTCGAGCGGAGCATCGTCAAGGCGGCGCGGCACCCAGAGTTCCGCCTCGATGAGGCGGTCGCGCTCTGTGAGCGGAGCAAGGGCCGGCCCGGGGTCGGGCGACTTCGGACGGTGGTCACGAGAGACCTGACCGCTGAGCTGCGCTCGCTGTCGGAGCTCGAGATCCGATTCGTCCAGCTGCTGCGCGCGCATCGCATCTCGATCCCGGATGTGAACCACGACGTGGAGGCATTGATCGTCGACGCCATCTGGCACGACCATCGCGCGATCGTCGAGCTCGACGGCTTCGAGTTTCACAAGCTCCCCCGCGACCTGCGAAACGACAACGCCCGGAACCGGCGGCTCGTGCTCGCGGGCTATCGCGTGATCAGATTCGTCTGGGATGACATCGCTCGCAATCCGGGTGAGGTCGTGGCCGCGGTCAAGGCCCTGCTCGCCAGCCCGTCCAGGGCGCCGCCGGTTGCTGAATACCCCGGATAGCGGTGAAATCAGCAACCGCAGCGGCTGTGGACGGAGCGCCAGCGCGATTGCGGCCAGGGGGCCGGAGCGCGGCCGGCTAGGCGCCGGGGCTTCCCAGGACGAGCCCGAGAAAGCGCTTCGTGCGGTCCTCGCGCGGGTTTCCGAGGACCTCGTGCGGCGCGCCGTGCTCGACCACCACGCCGGCGTCCATGAACAGGACCTCGTCGGCGACCCCGCGGGCGAAGCCCATCTCGTGGGTGACGACGATCATCGTCATCCCCTCGTCGGCGAGCTCCTTCATCACGTCGAGGACCTCCTTGACCAACTCGGGGTCGAGCGCGCTGGTGACCTCGTCGAACAGCATCACGTGCGGCTCCATCGCCAGCGCCCGGGCGATCGCCACGCGCTGTTGCTGGCCACCGGAGAGCCGGTCCGGATACTCGTCGAGCTTGTCCGACAGGTTCACGCGGGCCAGCAGCGCCTCGGACTTCTCCCGCGCCTCGGCCGAATCGCGGCCGAGCACCTTCTCCTGAGCCATCGAGACGTTCTCGAGTGCCGACTTGTGGGGGAACAGGTTGAACTGCTGGAACACGATCCCGACGCGGCGGCGGGTGTAGTCGCGATCCTCGCTCGCCTTGGCGCCGGCCCCGGTGATCTCCTTCCCCTCGAGGAGGATGCGACCCGCGTCCGGCGGCTCCAGGAGGTTGATGCAGCGAAGCAGCGTCGACTTGCCCGAGCCGCTCGGCCCGATCACGCACGTGACCGACCCGCGGTTGACCTCGAGATCCACTCCGCGCAGGACCTCGAGGTCGCCAAAGCGCTTGTGGATGCCCTCCAGCCTGAGGATCGGCTCGTCCATCACGCGCCTGCCATGCCGGTCGGCACCGGGGCGGGCTGCAGTCCCTCGCCACCGCCACCGCTACCGCCACCGCGCTGGGTCTTGGCCTGATCGCGGGCAATCAGCCAGTCGACCAGTCGCGCGAGCGGAATCGTGATCACGAGGAACATGATCGCGCCCAACGTCAGCGCCGAGCCGTTGATCGTGTCGGTCTGGACGTCGAATCCAACCTGAACGACATCGAGCGCCCCCAACACCCCGACTAGCGACGTGTCCTTCATCAGCGCGATGTAGTCGTTCAGCAGTGGGGGAATGACCTTGCGAACCGCCTGCGGCACGATCACGAAGCGCATCGACTGGCCGTGGCTCATCCCCAGCGAGCGCGCTGCCTCCATCTGGCCGCCCGGCACCGCCTCGATCCCTGCCCGATAGACCTCGGCCATATAGGCCCCGTACGTAAGGGTCAGCCCCATCACGCCCCACCAGAACGGCGACGTCTCGCCGAGCCATGTCGGAAGCCCGAGCTCTCTCGGGATCACGCCTTCGTTCTGCGCTGCGGACAGGAAGCCGGAGAGCAGCAGCAGCACCAGGAGCAGCGGGATGCCCCGGAAGATGTCGATGTAGGCGATCGTCAGCCAGCGAACCGGCGCCAGCGCCCTCCCGGGCATCTGCCGTAGCACCGCCAGAACGAGCCCCCAGGCAAGGGACAGGACCCCGGAAATGAAAGAAAGCTTCAGGGTGAGCCAGAACCCGTCGAGAACGCGGCTGAACTCGTCGCCCATGAGGTTGAAGTCGAAGTAGAAGTTGGTGATGAAGTCCATCTGGCTCTCCTCCGCTCGTGGTCTGGGGCGAGGCTAATCGCTTTGGGCAACGAAAAGGGACGCCCCCGGCGCCCCTTTCCGAACCGTTGTCGCTGCTCGCTAGTCGTTGGTGAGGAGCGTGTTCGTGCCCTCGAGCACCTCGGTGGGCGGCTCGCTGCCGAAGTACTTCTCGTACAGCTCGGCCATCGTGCCGTCGTCCTTGATCGCCGCCAGCGCATCGTTCATGGCTTCGCGCAGGGTGTCGTTGTCAGGCGCGACCGCGAACCCGAACAGATCCTCGCCCGGGATCGTCTCGACGACCTCCATTCCACCCTGCTTTTCGACCGCCTGGGCGGCAACGGCCTCGTCGACCAGAACGGCATCGACCTGGCCTGTGAGCAGCGCTGAGATCGCCGTCGTCCCCTCGGGGAAGCCGCGAACCTCGCTGGCATCGGTCTCGTCATTGCCGTAGGCCTCCTGCACCGTTCCGTCCTGGGCGCCGACGATCGCACCGCTGAGGTCGGCTACCGATGCGATATCGGAGCCCTCCTCGACCAGGAGCGCGGTCGAGCTCAGGTAGTAAGGATCGGTGAAGTCGACGGTCTTCTCTCGCCCGGCCTTGATCGTGGAGGCGGCCGCCGCCGTGTCGAACTGTCCGGCGGCAACGTCGCGGAAGATCGTGGCGAAGCCGGTGTCCTGGAACTCGACGGTGAGCCCAAGGTTGTCGGCGATCGCGGTCATCACATCGACGTCGTAGCCGGTGGCGTTTGGCGGCTGGCCCTCGGCGAACGGCTCGTATGGGGTGTCAAGCCCGACGAACAGGGTTCCCTCGGTCAGCGTTCCGAGGTCCCCGGCGCTGGAGCTGTCCTCGGTGGTCGCCTCGTCCCCTTCGTCCTCGTCGTCGCCGCAGCCCGCGACCAGCGCGGTGGCGAACAGCGCCGCGATCATCGCGATCGCGAGCCAAAGTCGGGTTCCTCTCATCCTCAACGTCCTCCTGGTCAGGTCCGGGGGTGATCCGTTTGCTCGGTCGAACATATCCGGTCGCACTGAACAAGGCTCAGCCGGCCCCGTTCCCGAGCGTGTCGCGAAGGGTCGCGACCAGCAGCTCACGAGCGCGCTCGCGCTCGATCGTCCCGGCGAGCCAGCGGTTGCAAAGACCGTCGACAAGGGTCGTCAGGACCTCCGCCGCCTCATCCGGCTCGAGCTCCGTCCGGATCGAGCCATCGTCGAGGCCGCGGCGGATCGCGTCGGCCACGGTCGTACTCCAGGTCTCGACCACGGCCCGTACCTCCGCCCGCAGCTCGGGCTCGAAGACTGCGGTGGCGCTGACCTCGCCCCAGACGATCGCGTTGTCGCGAACGGCCCGGTCGTCGTCGAACTCGGCGAGCAGCGCCTCCGTGACGGCCTCGTAACCGGACCGGCTGGCGCCGCCGTTCCGGAGCGCCGCCGACGGCGCCTTGTCGCTGGCTCGCTGGAGGGCGGCCTTGATCAGGCCCTGGCGGCTGGCGAAGTGGTAGTAGAGGAGCGGCGGCGATACGCCCGCCTCGGACGCGACCTCCTCGACCCGCAGGCCGCGAACGCCACTGCGCGCGATCACCCGCGCGGCGGCGATCAGGATCGCCTCGCGCCGCTCGCCGCCCGCCTCCGCCTCGGCGATGGATTGCTCACCTTGGCCATGGCGGGGCGATGTTCGCAGAGCGCGACGAGGCGCGCAAAGCCGGGCCGGATCGGCACTACACTTCCTGAAGCTATGGCTGAGCCCACGCTCAACCGGCCGTGCGGCGGCCGCTACGGCGATCTGCTCGAAGAGGTCGGTAATACGCCGCTCGTCGAGTTGCCGACCCTCTCTCCGAACCACCCCTGCGTTCGGATCTTCGCCAAGCTCGAGGGCCGCAACCCGACCGGTTCGGTCAAGGACCGGGTCGCGAAGGCGATGATCGAGGCGGCTGAGGCGGAGGGCGCGATCGCGCCCGGCCAGACCGTCCTCGAGCCCACCTCGGGAAACACTGGCATCTCGCTGGGGATGATCTGCCGGCGCAAGGGCTATCCGCTCCGCGTCGTCATGCCTGACAATGTCACCGGGGAGCGCACGCAGCTACTGCGGATGTACGGCGCCGAGATCATCTACTCCGAGGGCGCCAAGGGCTCGAACGGAGCGGTCGAGCTGGCTCTGGAGATGGCCGAGGCCGACCCATCCGTTTACATGCCCTACCAGTACGGAAACCCGGCCAACCCGGGCGCCCACTACCACGGCACCGCGGTCGAGATCCTCGACGAGCTGGACGACGTCGCCGCATTCGTCGGCGGGCTCGGCACCGGTGGCACGCTGATGGGCGTTGGCCGGCGGCTGAAGGAGAACGACCCGGAGACGAAGATCGTCGCAGCCGAGCCGATGCAGGGCGAGCTGGTCCAGGGCCTGCGCTCCCTCGACGACGGGTTCATCCCGCCGATCATCGACCTCTCGCTCCTCGACCGGAAGATCATGGTCTCGAATCGCGACGCCATCGTCTGGACCCAGCGCCTGCTCCGCGAGGAGGGCCTGTTCGCCGGCGTCTCGGCCGGCGCGGTCGCCTCCGTGGGCGTGCGGATCGCGGGCGAGCTGGAGGAGGGCAACGTCGTCTTCCTCGTCCCCGACGACGGCTGGAAGTACCTGTCGTCGGGCGTTTACACCAAGCCCGTGGAAGAGCTCGAGGGCCTCGACTCCACGGTCTGGTGGTAGCGCTCGACGCCGAGGCCTTCGCGCGCGCCGGCGCCCGGGTCCGCGAGCTGGCTCGCACGTACACGCCGCCTGACTTCGCCCAAGTCCCGGATCCCGATAGCGCCGTGTTCCTGTGCGCGGTCGATCACAAGACCGGCTATCAGCATCCGCACCAGGTGGACGGCGAGGGGCCGTACGCGGGCAGTGAGCTGATGTGGACGGTCGCGCTGCGCTCCGCGCGTCGCGAGCCCGGGCTGCTCACCGCTGCCCGCCTGCGCCAGGCGAGCGCCGATGACGTGGCCCGGTGGTTCAAAATCGCCGGCGAGACCGTTGCCGACCCACAACGCCGCGCGGCGCTTTGGCGCGACCTAGCCGATGGTCTCGAGCGCGACCACGGCGGGTCTGCCGCCCGCCTGCTTGCCGCCAGCGGAGGCCGGCTGGCCGGCGATCTCGGGCTCTTGGCGCTCCTGAGCCCGTTTCGCGCGTACTCGGATCCGCTGGCCAAGAAGGCCTTCCTGTTCGCGAAGATCGCCGAGCGTCGCGGCTGGCTCGAGGTTGGCGATCCCGAGTCGTGGGAGGTCTCGGCCGACAACGTCCTGATGCGGCTGGCGCTCCGGTCCGGCCTGGTCGCTCCGGGATCGCTCGACGAGGTGCGGCCCGCGACCCACGCTGCGCTGAAGGAATTGGCTCGAAGCGCCGGTCTCAGCCCTCCCGTGCTGGACGACCTCCTCTGGGAGCTCGGGCGCGACGATCCCGATCTGCTGGGCCACGAGGGTGGAGACCTGCGCGAGCCTCCCCGCGAGCTCGATTCGGCCTGGTACTAGGCGACTAGGTGAGCCAGGCCCCGGGGCTTTCCGCCAGGACGAAGAACCAGAATGCCATCACGATCAGCGCGAGCAGGAGCGAACCGACCAGCAACGGCTCAAGCGGTCCGCGGACCCAACGCGGTGCGTCCTCCTCGTCCTCGGGATCGCGCTCGACCGCTGCCGCTCCGATCGTGACTCGCATGTAGAGCCGGTTGAGCCAGAACAGGAACCTCGCCAAGGCGATGATCGCGACCGGGACGCCGAGGACCGCAAGCATGAAGTGCTGCGCCTGCGTCTCCGTGACCTTGCCGGCCACCCAGAGCCAGGCGGCCGGGACCCCGACCCAGAGCAGCAGCGAGCCCACGCCCATCAGCAACAGCAGGAACGCGGCGGCCGCCCGGTCGATCGCCGTCATGCCCTCTGCTCGCCCGCCACTCATTTGATCACGGAAATCTCTGGATGGGTCGCGAGCAACGTTTGTGTGAAGACGTAGTTGAAGAAGAAGACGCCGAGCAGGGCGACGACCACCCCGACGTTCACCGCTCGGCCCACGCCCTCGGCCCCGCCGGAAGCGTTCATCCCGTAATACGAGCAGACGATCGCAACGATTGCCCCGAACATCGTGCACTTGAGCAGCGAGCCCCAGAGATCGGTGATCGATGCGTTGGTGAACAGGGTCGCGAAGAAGCCGCCGAGCGACTGGCCGTACATGATCTCGGCGATGATCCCGCCGGAGATCCCGAACAGGATGGCGTAGACGTCAAGCAGCCCGGTGATCAGGATCAGCGCCAGGAAGCGCGGCACGACGACGTTCTTGATCGGGTCCACTCCCAGCACCTGGAGGGCGTCAAGCTCCTCGCGGATCTTGCGGGCGCCGAGGTCGGCGGTGATTGCGGTGCCGGCGACGCCGGCGACGATGATCGCGCTGACGAACGGCGCGAACTCGCGGACCGACGCCAGGATGAAGAAGCCGCCAAGGCGGTCGAGCGCGCCGAACAGGGAGAGGAAGTTCGCCGCCTGCAGGCCGGGCGCTCCGAAGCTGACCGCGACCATCGACACGGCCATCGGGAACCAGCAGAGCTGCAGCGCGTAGATGAACTGCGAGAGAAACTCGCCGCCGTACGGATACGGCGGCCTGACCGCAGCGACCATGGTTTTGCCGGTCAGGATCAGCATGTTCCCGACCTGCTCGAAGAAGTTCTTCGCGGGCAGGAACGCCCGGTCGGCGACGGCGGCTAGGGGCATCGCGGACGAGGCCCTCACGCGCGCCGCTCGCGCGCCCGCGCCTCGCGCCTACCCTTGCGCTCGGCTCCCCGGCGAGCATCGCGGAGGAGCTCGATCATCTCGTCGCGTGTCGCGGACAGCTCCGAGAAGCTCGCCACGTGACCCTTGGGGCGCAGCAGCGGATGCCGCTCGCGGTCCGAGCGCGCCTCCGGATACGCGGCGAGCTCCGCTTCGAGCCGAGCGATCTGGCGTCGCAGCTCGCGGCGGGCCGCGGCCTCGTCGGCCTCGCTGCCGACGTCCGGGGCTTCACCGCGGCCGGGTGACAGGGCGTCGTCGCCGGCCCACGCGGCCCCGTAGATGGCCCGGGCGACGTCGCTGGGGGCGATGCCGGCGCGGCGGGCGTCCGCGACTGCCTCGGCGGCGATGCGCTCCACATCCGCGGAGGGCTTGGTGTCCGCGGCGACGAACGTGCCGAGGCCGTGGCGCGAGACGAGGAGGCCTTCGCCTTCGAGCCGGCCGTAGATCGCGCGCGCGGTGTTCGCGTTCACCTGCGCGAGCCGAGCCAGTTCGCGAACGCTGGGCAGCTGCTCTCCGGGCGCGAGCTTTCCGGTCGCGATCAGCGAGCGCAGCCGCCAGGCGACCTGGACCCCGACCGGCAGGTCGCCGTCGCGATCGACGGGCAGCAGGAGGTGCGCGTCCGGGCCCACCCGCGGACCGTACACAGACCTAGTGAACTAGTCAAGTGGCACAGTTCTCCGATACCTCCCGGCAGATCCCGGGTTCACGCTCACGCCGCTCAATACGCTCCCGCGCATGCGAATCGCCCAGTCGCTGATCGACGAGATCGTCGCGCACTCGCGCGAAGAGGCCCCGAACGAGTGCTGCGGGCTGGTCTCCGGCAGGAACGGAGCCGCGACAGAGGTCTTTCGCGCCCGCAACGAGATCGCGAGCCCGCTCGCGTACAACGTCCATCCTCAGGACCTGCTGCGGATCACCGAGCAGATCGATGCGCGCGGAGAGGAGTTGGCCGCGATCTACCACTCGCACACCAAGAGTCCGCCTGAGCCCTCGCAGACGGACATCAACCTGGCCGCGAACTGGCCCGATCCGGTCTACCTGATCTGCTCGATCGCGGACCCGGACGTGCCCGAGGTTCGGGGCTGGCACCTGCGCGACGGGGCCGTCGCGGAGGTCGAGCTGGATCTGGGCTAGACCCGCCTCACCAGTGCAGCTCTTCGAGCCCGCCCGGGCTGCCGCCGGCGCGGGTCACGTCCTCGCGCAGGTAACGGCGCCACTCGCGTTCGACCTGATGGGCCTCCTGGCCGAAGGCGATCTCGATCGCCCGCTCGGCGCCGTCGCGGCGAATCCGCGAGACCAAGAGCGCGCAGGCATCGGGCCCGCGATGGCGCTCGAGCATGTCGAAGATCGTCCCACCGAGAGTGATCGCGTCGCGGGCCGTCGGGGGGAAGTCGGGCTGTTTCGCGTGTCGCATCCGCATCTGGACGGCGCCGCGGAAGAGGGGGATCTGGCCGGCGAAATACTGCGAGCCGCCCTCGACCAGCCAGCCCCAGCGTAGGTATCGCGAGAACCGGCGCAGGCCCCAAGGGGGCGGCAGGCTGGGATTGTTGGCCCCGATCACGATCTGCGCGTAGAGCCGCTCGGCCGTGCCGCGCAGAGCGGCCAGCGAGTCCTCGCCGGCCGCGCGGCGGTCGAGGTAGTCGTCGTTGAGCACGTGCAGCTCGCTTGCCATCGCCCACCCGGCGAGGTAGCGGCGCCCGGCCGCGGCGGCGGCGACCCGGGCTGCGGGCAGGAACGGATGGGCAGCGGCCAGCCAGGCCGGGGTGGGGTGGATGACCACCGTGATGTCGCCCGGGGCGCGATCGAACCGGTCCTCGAGCCTCAGCCGCAGGTCCTCGAGCGCGTCCAGCGTCCGCTGCGCCGAGTCCTCATCGGCCTCCTCATGGCGCGCCGTGAAGCTGAGCGATTCGGTTTCGACCCACATGGGTCAAGCGTATTGGTGCGGTGAGCGGCGCAAGCCGCGAATCAAGCATGTGCCGGTGGTGGTGTTTGATCCGCCGCACGGCGGAGCTCGTAACCCAGCTCGGTGCCCACCCCGAGCGCTTCCAGCGCGGCATGCGCCGCCGCGATCGAGGGCTTCCCCGCGACGGCGCGCGCCAGTGGCAGTTGTCCGAACGCAGCGTCGAGGTCGAACAGGAAGCAAAGCGCCCCGACCGGCCCGGCTTCGACCGTGCGACGCCCGCCGCGGATCTCGACCGGGCCGATCGTGCCGCGCGCGCAACGCGCGACGAGCAGGCTCGCCTCGGTCACCGCGACCGCTGCGGCCGCCTCGATCTCGGCGGCGGCATCGGGAGAGACGCCGACCGTCGCCAGCCAGGCGCCGGCTTGGGCCAGAGCAGCGACGCGGTCCAGCACCTCAGCCGGGCGCAGCTCGCCGTCGCAGCCGGCCCCCAGTACGCCTAGGAGGCAGGGCAGCTGCTCGCCCGCTTCCACGGCGGCCGCAATCATCACCGCATCGCACAGCGGGCTTGCCAGGCCCGGCTCGCCGCCCGCCGCGATCGCGTCGCCGCCGATGTCGACGAGCAGGACCAGGTCGCAATCCAGTTCGGCCGCGGCACCGGCGATCCCGGCTGCTGCGCCCGGAGCGCCGCCGGTGACGTCGATCAGAACCGTGGTTCGATCCAGAAAGCCGGCCAACCGCGACTCGCAGAAATGGGCTCCCGCCGGCGTGGTCGCGCCGCGCCGGGGATCGACGAGCGCGGCGCCCGGGTCGAGCGGGGTGGCCTCGCGGATGTCGCTCAGCGGCCGGGGGCCGGGGTGAGGATCAACGGGGAAGCGTTCCCAGGCAACGCCGCCGACAACCCAATCCAGGCCGCGGGACTCGAGTTGCCTGGCCACCGCGAGGCAGCCGACGGCGTCACCACCACCACCGATTCCGAGCACCAGGGCCCGGTTCGCGGCGGCGACGCGAGCCTCAAACGATTCCAACCTTGGGTTAGGCGAGTACGGCCTCGGCCTGGCCGGCGATCGAGCGGATCGTTTCCGCCGCGCGATCGAACTCCTCGTCGGCCATCACCGGCGTGCCTTCGAAGGGCAGGTCGCGGTCGATTTCGACCCAGGAGCGGCAGCCGTGATACTCGTCGCGCACCCTGACCGTGACCGGGCGCGGGATGCGGTGCACCCGCAGCAGCAGGACGTGCAGGGGATGGCGGCGCTTCCACTGGAGGCGCTTCATCGCGTAGTCCTGCGTCCAGACGTGGAACGGGGAGAGCCCGTCGACGATCCGCGGGTCGTCCGTGGTCCAGTGATCTGTCACCTCGGCCCAGGCTCGGATCCGCACGCGGTCGGGCTGGGCGATGCCGCCGTCCTGCAGCAGCGCGCGGGGAGCCGGCTCCTCGTCGGGCCAGACACCCTCCTCGAGGGCCCGGCGCAGCTCCGGGTGGTGGGACTCACGCACGAGGTCGTTGCGCTGATGGTCGAAGGTGGGGTAGAGGAAGAACTGCTCGTGCTCGAGCTCGAAGTGCTTGTCCTCCTCGCGGATGCCGCCCTTGCGCAGCGTGATCAGCTGCTCGCCCTCGGCCAGCGCGCGCACCGTAACGGCCCATTCCTTGAAGGCAATCGGCATGTCGATATCTAAGTCGCGGGGGAGTTGTGGGAGTTCGTGGTTTCGGGCCCGAAACGCGCCGGATGGCGCTGGGACACCGACTAGGACGACGCAGGATACGAAAACCAGGGCGATTTGCCAAGTTTGTGAGAGAAGTTGCGTGCTACGCAGCTCCGTGTCCGCCCCCGCCCGGGGTCTCGATCCGAAGCCGGTCGCCGGGCTCCAACTCGCCGGCGGCCTTGGCCGGTAGCTCGTCGCCGCTGCGCAGGTTTCGGCCCGCGGCGCCGTCGGCGCCTCCGCCTCGCCCCCGCGGCGCGTGGCGGCGACGCTCGGTCAGCAGCGTGTAGCGCATCGGCTCCAGCGCCTCGATCTCGCGCACGACGCCGTCGCCGCCACGGTGCTTGCCGGCGCCGCCCGAGCCGCGCCTGATCGAGAGCTCGCGAACGCGCAGCGGCAACTCGGACTCCAGGGCCTCGATCGGGGTGTTGAGCGTGTTCGACATGGCGACGTGGATCGCGTCCGGTCCATCGGCGTCAGGACAAGCTCCCTGGCCGCCCCCGGTGGTCTCGTAGTAGGTGAATTCATCGTTCCCGAGCGTCAGGTTGTTCATCGTCCCCTGGCCCTGCGCCGGGCCGCCCGCCGCCTCACCGAGCGCGGCCAGTACGAGGTCGGCGACTCGACTCGAGGTCTCAACGTTGCCTGCGGCCACCGCAGCCGGCGAGCGCGCGTTTAGCACCGATCCCTCCGGGGCGAGCACCCGGACCGGGCGATGGGCGCCGGCGGATGCCGGAGCGTCGGGATCGAGCAGGACCCGGACGCCGAACAGAGCCGCGGAGCGCGTGACCGGCAACGGGCAGTTCAGGTTGCCCCGTACCTGGGGTGAGCTGCCGGAGAAGTCCAGCCCGAGCTGATCGCCGGCGATCGTCGCGCGCACCCGGACCTCGATGTCGTCGCGGCCGTCGGGTCCGCCCTCGAGCACGTCACGGGCATCCCAGGCGCCGTCCGGCAGCTGCTCGAGCCGGGCCCGGGTCCGGCGCTCGGCGTAGTCGAGGAGCTCGGCCATCCCGGCAGCGGTGCCTGGCCCGTCCGCCCGGTTCGCGATCAGCTCGAGCAGGCGGTTGCAGCCGGTCTCATTGGCGGCGAGCTGGGCGCGCAGATCGGCTCGGCGCTGTTGCGGGTTCCGCATCTGCGCGATCAGGTCCTCGAGGTCCGCGAGCTCGTTGAGGGCCCGCGGCGCGATCACGACGCCCTCCTGGTCGAGCCGGCACGAGTCCGCAGGCATCGAGCCTGGGGTCGGCCCTCCGACGTCGGCGTGATGCGCGCGGCTCGCGACGAACGCGGTCGGCTCCTCGGCGTCGTTGAACACGGGCGTGATCAGCGTGATGTCGGGCAGATGGGTGCCGCCGGCGAACGGGTCGTTGAGGATCCAGGTCTGCCCGCGCCGCTGCGGCTCGCCGAGCACGGCGGCGACGGCATCGGGCATCGAGCCCAGATGAACCGGAATGTGCTCGGCCTGCATCACCATTTCGCCGCGCGCGTCGAACAGGGCCGTCGAGCAGTCGCGGCGCTCCTTGATGTTCGGCGAGTGGGCGGAGCGGATCAGGACGGCGCCCATCTCGTCGCAGATCGCCTTCAGCCGCCCGGCCAGGACCTGCAGGCCGATCGGGTCGAGGGCGCTCATCTGAGGCTCACCCGCGCTCCGCGACGACGGTCCCGTGGCCGTCGACCTCGGCGGACCACGCCGGCGGCAGGACCAGCGTCGTTTCCGGCAACTCGAGCACCGCCGGTCCGGCGATGGCCGTGCCGGCGGGGGGCTCGCCGCGCAGGACCGACGCCTCGTGCCACTCGCCCGCGAACCGGACCCGTCGCGCGCCCGGCTCGGGCATCGCATCGGTCGCCGCACTCGGGCGAGGCTCGGCCGCCGGCTCGCTCAGGCCCGTCGCGATCGCGACGAGCTCGACCGGGGCTTCGGCATCGCGGAACCCGTACCGCCGCTCGTGCTCGGCGGCGAACGCCTCGGCAAGCTCGGCGGGGTCGGGTGCCTCGTCGCCGGGCACCGGCAGCTCGAACGATTGCCCCTGATAGCGCAACTCGAATGTGACCTGGAGCTCGGCGCCTTCCATTCCGGGTGCGATCGTTTCCCGCAGCGACGAGACCTCATCGGCGAGCCGTTCGGCCGTCATCTCGCGAGGCGCCAGCATCACCGTGCGCGCGGTGTCGCGACGCCGGGTCGATGCCAGCAACCCGAGCGCGCTGAGGACGCCACCCGAGCGCGGACAGAGCAGGCGGCCGATCTGCAGCTCGTCGGCGACCTCGGCAGCGTGCATGGGCCCGGCTCCGCCGAACGGCAGCAGCGCGAAGCGCCGCGGATCGACGCCGCGCTCGACGGTCACAACCCGGAGCGCCCGTGCCAGCTCCTGATTCGCGAGCCGGATGATGCCCTCGGCGGTCTCGAGCTCGCCGAGCCCCAGGGCGTCCGCCAGGCGCCCAACGGCGGCGCCCGCGGCATCGGCGTCCAGGTTGACTCCGGCGAGGGCCGAGTCCGCGTCCAGGCGGCCAAGCAGGAGGTTTGCATCCGTGACCGTGGCTTCGGTGCCGCCGCGGCCGTAGCATGCCGGCCCGGGCTGAGCGCCGGCGGAGCGCGGCCCCGTCCGCAGCGCGCCGCCGTGGTCACGCCACGCGATCGAACCGCCGCCGGCGCCCACCGTGTGGACGTCCAGCATCGGCAGCTGGATCACGCGTCCGCCGATCGTCCGCGATTCCGTCTGGCGGACACGACCGCGCTCGATCACGGACACGTCGCACGAGGTTCCACCCATATCCAGGGCTATTGCGTCTCCGTCGCCGGAGATCCGTGCGACGAGCCCGGCTCCGACGGCGCCGCCGGCTGGGCCCGAGAGCACGCTCCACGCTCCCTGGCGGGCGGCCTCGCGCCACGGGGCCACGCCGCCCGAGGAGCGCATGATCTCGGGCTCGGGCAGTCCCTGTGATGTCGCGGCTGCGGCGAGATCGCCGAGGTAGCGCGCCAGCAGGGGGGAGAGGTACGCGTCGATCACGGTCGTCGAGCAGCGCTCGAACTCGCGAAACCGGGGCAGCACCTCATGGGAGACGGAAACGTGCAGCTCCGGCAGGCGCTCGCGGATCGCCCGGGCGATCCGCTGCTCGTGTCCCGGGTCGATGTACGAGAACAGCAGGCACACCGCGGCCGATTCGACGCCGGCCGCCTCGATTGCCGCCGCGATCCGCTCGGGCTCGGCCTCCGGCATTGCCTCGACGACCCCGGCCGGGCCCATGCGCTCGAGCGCTCCGACCCGGTCGGCCCGCGCGACGAGCGGCCGCGGCTTCGGCGCGCAGAGACGATACAGCGAGGGCCGATCCTGGCGACCGATCTCGAGCAGGTCCTCGAAGCCCGCGGTGGCGACCAGCGCGGTCCGGGCGCCGCGCTCCTCCAGCAGCGCGTTGGTGCCGACCGTCATCCCGTGGACGAGGCGGCTGACCGTCGCCGGCTCCGCGGTCGCGGCAGCGAGCACAGCCGCGATCGTGGCGACGACTCCGGCGGCCTCGTCGCCCGGCGTCGTCGGCGACTTCGCGGTGTGGAGCTCCGTCCCGTCGAAGGCGACCGCGTCGGTGAACGTTCCGCCGACGTCGACGCCCAGGAGCACGCCCCAAGACTAAGGGGAGCCGGTTGCCCGACTCCCCTTAGTGCCGTGTCCCGATGCAGCGCCCTCCCACCGGCGCCGCACTACCCCAGAAACTTAAGCCGCGACGAGCTCCTCGTCGAAGCGCTCGACCTCGACTTCCGCCGCCTCGAAGGTCTCCTCGAGATGCTTGTGCGAGGGGCAGTAGTCACGGCTCGGCAGCGGCTCGCGCTGACAGGGCGTGCCCTTGCGGGTGTGCGCACGGCACTCCCGCGGCAGCCCATCGAGCTGCAGCAGCTCGGGAGCGCGCTCCAGCAGGTCCATCGCGAGCGAGATGTTGCTCTCGATCACGTTCCAGACCTTGAGCTGGTCGCCCATCGCGAAATGCATCCGGACCTCGTTGAACAGCGAGCGGGCCGGGCGGGCGAAGTACCTGCGGTCCGTGCTCAGCCTCAGGATCGCCGCCTCGCACGCTTCGAGGACGGCCTGCCGGTTGTGTCCCCCGGTTGGGTCATGCTCGTCCGCCACGACGCGTGGGGCGAGCTCACGGTAAATCGATCGACTGAAGCGGTACATGTCCGTTCGTACCCTCCTTGTGGTCCTACCATTTGGCTCCAGCAGCGGCTCCTTGCCGCTTAGGTTTTCTGGAAGCCGCGTCGATTGTTACACCTCGGTATGAATCCGCAAGGGTCGATCGTTAAGGACGTGTTAATCGATAGATGGACGTTTGTCTCATTCGATCGGAGGAGACCCCCGCCCCATCGGTCAGTCCCAGAGGTCCTGGCGGATCGCGCGTGAGGGCCCGATCACCAGATGCCTTCCGTCGAGGCCCGGGTCGGGCAGCGGGTGGTCCGAACGACGGTGCGCGCCGCGCGATTCGCGTCGTTCCAGCGCCGCGGTCGCGATCAAGGCGGCGAGGGGGTAGGGATCGTCCAGCAGCCGCCGCAGGCTCGCCTCGTCGCGGTTCGGGCCTGCGCACCGCCACATCGCCTCCCGAGTGGCAACGGTTGGCGGTTGGAAGCGGAACTCGGGAGCGGCCGGAGGGCGCTCTTGCGAAGGCTCCGACGCCGCCGCCACCGCGGCCCGCGCGCCGAACACGAAGCACTCGCTGAGCGAGTTCGACGCCAGCCGGTTCGCGCCATGGAGGCCCGTACAGGCGCACTCGCCCACGGCGAACAGCCCGGGCAGGGTCGAGCGCCCGTCGAGGTCGGTGACGATGCCGCCCATCAGGTAGTGCGCTGCGGGCGCGACCGGAATCAGCTCGCGCTGCGGGTCGAGCCCGGCGCGCTTGATCGCGGCGAAGACGTTCGGGAATCGCTCCGGGTCAGTCTCGCGCAGGTCGATCCAGACGTGGTCGCGGCCGTCGGCGCGCATCCGGTCTCCGATGGCGGCGGCCACCTGGTCGCGCGGGGCAAGCTCGTCCGTGAAGCGCCGTTCCGTCGCATCCAGCAGGATCGCACCCTCGCCGCGCACGGCTTCGGTGATCAAGGTCCCGTCGTGCTCGCCCGGCAGGGCGAGCGCCGTGGGATGGAACTGGCAGAACTCGAGGTCCGCCAGCTCCGCGCCCGCGGCGTGGGCCAGCACCGGTCCGGCCCCGATCGCGCCCCATGGGTTCGTCGTCCGCTGCCAGAGCGCCGCACCGCCCCCGGTTGCAAGGATCGTCGCACCCGCTGCCAGCGGCCCGGACTCGGTGATCACCCCTGCGCAGCGGGATCCGTCGCTCCACAGTGCCAGCGCCGAGGTTCCCTCGCGGACCTCGATCCGGGGCTGATCGGCGACCAGCGCTGCCAGCCTGTCGGTCAGGGCCCGACCGGTCTCGCTGCCGCCGGCGTGCACGATTCGCCGAGCCGTATGCCCACCCTCCAGGCCCAGCGAGAGGGATCCCTCGGGTTCAGTGTCAAAGTGCACGCCGTTGGCTCGGAGCCATTCGACGGCGGCAGGGGCCTCTTCGACGAGGGTGCGGACGGCGGTGCCCCGGCAGAGGCCGCGGCCCGCCGCGAGCGTGTCGGCGGCGTGCCGGTCCGGCGAGTCGTCCGCGGCCAGGGCCGCCGCCAAGCCCCCCTGTGCCCAATAGCTCGAGCTCTCCTGCAGGGGCTTCCGCGATACCAGCACCACCTGGGCGCCCGCTTCCGCCGCCCGGGCGGCCGCGTGGAGGCCGGCGGCGCCGGCGCCGACCACCACCACTCGCGCCGTATCGGTTCCGCCAGAGGCCAAGCGGCAGTACCGTACCCGGCGCTTCGCGCTCGACGGCGTTCCCCGGCTTGACTCTCTATTACTCACACCCGGCCTCGCTTGACCACCTGACCGGCGGGCACCCGGAGAATCCGACCCGGATCCGCGCGATCGAGGCCGCTCTTGGGGAAGCGGGCTGGCCGGGGCTTGAGCGGGCGGAAGCACCGCGGGCCGAGCGCGGTCAGCTCGAGCGCGCTCACCGGGCCGCCCACATCGATGCGATCCAGGCCTTTTGCGAATCGGGCGGCGGCATGTTGGACATGGACACGGTCGCCTCGGAGGGGTCCTGGGAAGCCGCGCTGCGCGCATCCGGTGCGGCATGTGACGCCGCCGAGCGCTTGCTGTCGGGCCCCCGACGGTCCGCGTTTTGCGGCTTGCGACCGCCCGGGCACCACGCGGAGCGTGACCGGGCGATGGGTTTCTGCCTGTTCAACAACATCGCCGTGGCGGCCGCGCACGCGATCGCGGCAGCCGGCGCGGAGCGGGTGCTGATCCTCGACTGGGACGTGCACCACGGCAACGGGACCGAGGAAATCTTCAAGCGCTCAGAGCGCGTCCTCTATACGAGCATCCACCAGTCGCCGCTCTACCCGGGCACCGGGGCCGCCGAATATGACGGCGAGGGACCGGGGACCGGTTTCACGATCAATCTCCCCGTCGCGGCGGGCGCGGGCTCGGAGCAGTTCGTCGCCCTCGTCCAGCATGTCGTGGCGCCGGTCGCGCGCGCCTTCCGGCCGGGGCTGATCGCCGTTTCGGCCGGCTACGACGCGCATCACGCCGACCCGCTTGCGTCGTGCCTGGTGGATGAGGACGGATACCGGCTGATGGCTGCGACGCTCGCAAGCGTTGCGGCTGAGCTGGGTGTCCCGGTTCTGGTCTGCCTCGAGGGCGGCTACGCCCCGGATGCGCTGGCCGCTTCGGTGCTCGCCACGCTGGATGGCCTCACGGCCGAGGCGCCGCCGGAGGAGTCAGACCCGGAGCTTGCCGAGCCTCACCGGGCCCGGCTTGCGCGGCGCTGGCAGCTCTAGGGGACGAGCCGGTCCTTGAGGCCGGCGAGGAACGCCTTCGGGAAGCCGGCCACCCGGTCGAGCTCCTCGATCGCCCGGAAGCCGTCGTTCTCCTCGCGGTGGCGGATGACGCGCTTGGCCTGCGTCACCGACAACCCGATTTCACGGAGCTCCTCGAATGAGGCTGACGAGAGGCTGAGCATCCCGGCGGGAACGGACTCAGCCTTGGTCGCCGCCGGCTTCTTGGCGGCCTTCTTCGGCGCCGGCTTCTTGGCGGCCGGCTTCTTCGTGGCCGGCTTCTTCCTCGCCGGCTTCTTGGCGGCCTGCTTGCGTGGTTTGGGCTCCGGCGAAGCCTCGGCTTTCGGCTCCGGCTCCGGCTCCTGTCCGGCTTCGGCCTCGGACTCCTCATCGGCGACATCGGTTACCCAGACCGGCGGCGCGAGCCGCTCTTCGGCGGCCGGCTCGTCCGCAGGCTCGACCACCGTCTCGACCTCGGGCTCCGCGGCCGGCTTGGCTTCGGGCGCCGCCACAGGTGCAATCTCGGCGGCACGGGCTCGCGCAGTGGCACCGCCCGCCTGTTCGACCACGGCACCGATCTTGCCTTCGATCTCCTGGAAGCGGCCCTCCCGGGCGGTCTCGATCTCTCGCCGCGCCTGAATATCGATCTCGGTCGCGTGGCGCTCGGCGGCGATGGCCCGCTCGTGCGCCTCGTCCAGCTGGCGCCGGGTGGCGGCGAGCTCGCCTTCGATCGCGGCGCGCTCGCGGCTCAGCTCCTCCTCGCGGCTGCGCAGCGCCTCGCGCGCCTCCGTCTCGGTCGTGGCGCGGGTTGCGGCGATCTCGCGCTGAAGGTTCGCGAGGGCCTCGCCACGGACGCGTTCCAGTTCCTTCGCCAGCCGGGCTTCGTGGGCGGCGCCCGCCTTGGCCTCAGCCTGCTCGACGGCCGTCCGGACGCCCTGCATCGCGGCGCGCTCGCCGTCCTTGCGCAGCGTTGCCGACTGCGCGCGTAGCCAGCTGGATGCCGCGGTCCGACTTTCGACGGCCGACCGCGACGACGCCTCCTCGGCGGATCGCGCGCGTTCCTCGGCCGCCTGCAGGGCCCGCTCCGACTCGGTCAGCGCCTTCGCCCGTTCGGCGCGGACGGCGTTCACTTCCTTGCGCGCCGCGGCGACCTGCTTGTCGCGATCCGCCTCGGCCTCGCTGCGAGCTTCGACCACCGCGCTCTCGCGTGCCGCGTCCGCTTCGGTTCGCAGGCGCTCGGCCTCGGCCGCGTGCTTCTCCTGCTCCTCCTTGCGAACGCGTTCTTCGGTCTCGCGCCGAGCCAGGGCAGCGGTGTTCGTGACGCGCGCGTCGGTCTCGGTGCGCATGCGCTCGATCTCTTCGCTGGCCTGATGCTCGGCGGCGGCAGCGCGCTTGGCGGCGTCCGCCTTCGCCGCCTCGGCCTCGGCCTTCGCCGCCTCCAGCTCCTGTTCGCGGCCGCGCACCCTGGCGTCGGCGGCTTCCGTCGCCTCCTGGCGGGCCTTGGCAGCCTCCTCGCCGACTCGCTTCTCGGCGCTTGCCCGCAGCCGGTCGGCTTCCTTGGCCAGCTCCTGCTCAGCTGCCGCAACTCGTTCGGCTGCGGCGAGGGCGCGCTTCTCGATCTCTCGGAGCCGCCGGTCGGAGCTCTCGATTACGCGCGTCTTCTCCTCGCGCTCCGACTCCAGCTCTTCCTCGCGCTTGCGAAGCTCGGCTGCGTAGCGCTCCTGCGCGGCCTTGCGGGCGGCCTCGACCTCGAGTCGCGTGCGATCCTCGCCCTCGGTCCTGGCGCGGTCGACGTCGGCCTGGGCGGCGAGCTTGGCGTCGGCGAGCGCACGCTCGGCGATCTGCTTTCGCGTCGTCTCGGCGGACTGCAGGGCAAGCTCCTCGACCTCGCGGCGAGCGGCCTCGGTCGCCGCCTGGGCGCGCTCTTCCGCCTCGGCCTTGGCCCTTGTCTCGGCCTCCTCTCTGACGCGATCAGCGGCCTCGCGAACGCGTTCTTCGAGGCTGGTCTCGAGGTTGTCGAGCTCGCGCCGAAGGTCGGCGGTTTCGGCCTCGACGCGCTTGTCGGCCTCCTCGCGCAGCCGGCGCTCGGCCTCGGCCTGCTCGCGCTTCGCCGCGGTCGCCCGTGCCTCCGCTTCCTGGGCTTGCGTGAGGGCCTCCTGGACGGCCGTGTCCGGGCCGGCGGTGGGAGTTGGCGCGGGCACCGGTTTCGCTGCTTCCGGGGCCGCCTTCGCCGCCTCAGCCTCCGCCTTGGTCGCCGAGTTGGACGCTGCCCTGGCCGCTTCCTCGGCCTTGCGCACGCGCTCGTCGGCTTCCTTTTGGACGCGTGCGATCTCGGCAGCGAGGCGCTTCTCGTGCTCAGCCGCGATCTTGTCGGGATCCGCGGTGGCGCCCTTGGCCGTCGCAGTCGTGCGCTGACCGGCGTCGCGCTCGATCTGCTTGACCTGGTCTCGCAACCACTTTGCGGCCCCGGTTCGGGCCTGCTCCTCGAGTGCCTTCGCGGTCGGGGCATCAGCCTGCGGCGGGGCGTCCGGCTTCGCGGTCTCGACCGGCTTGGCGCTCTCGGCGGGCTCGGCGGCCGCGGCGGCGGTGCGCTTCTCCGCCTCGGCAGCTCGCCGTTCCGCCTCCTTGAGCCTCACCTCGAGCGCCCCCGCTCGTGCGATGCCCTCACGTTTCGCGCGTTCGAGGTCCTCCTCGAGGGCGACGATCTCGTCGATCGAACGCTGCTCGGCCGCTTGGGCGGCGGCGCTGGCCGCCGCCTGGACCCGTTCGTCGGTGTCGGCTTCCGGCTCGGGTTGCGGCGGCGGGGTGACTGCGGGCTTCGGGGCCGCCGGCGGCATCTCGGTTGGAACGAACGCGTCGGGCTTCTCGGCAGGGGTCGCAACCCTGGGCTTAGGCGGCGACTGGGCCAGCTTCTCCGAGGGCACGAAGCTCTGCGGCCTGTCCGTGCTGGCCGGGACCTCATCCTCGCCCTCGTCGATCTGCCACTCCTGCGTCGAGGTCTTCACCTCGCTCTTCTTCGGCTCGGTCGTCTCGGGAGCCGGCGCCGGGCCCTGCGCGAACTCGTCGGCGTTGGCCTCGAAGTCGAACAGCCCGGTGGCGGGCTCCTCCGGGGGCGGCGTCGAAACCTCTGCCGGGGGAATCGCGGCTGCGGGCATCACCTCGGTCTGCGAGGGGGGTGGTTCCGAGGCCGTCTCGCCGGCGTCGCCGTTGGGGCCGCCGTTGCGAGATTCGTCCCGGTTCTCCTCCGCAGCATCGGTGGAGTCATCGTTGCCGCGGCGAAACAGACTGAATCGACGCTTTGCCACAGGGCCGCACTCTACGAAATGGGGGCCGTGATCGTTTCGCGCTCCTGTTGGGTCGATCTCGTCTCGTCCGCGTCTTGTCCGTCGCGGCGGGTCCGCCGAGCATGCCCTGGAACCCAGTACACGAAAGAAAGGAGACGCCGTGAGCGGCATCGAATCGCAGGCGGTGCAGGGAATTGGCGGTCGGTTGCGGGGAGCGCGGGGCCAGGGGACGGTCGAGTACGTCGGCCTGATCCTGCTGGTCTCGCTGTTGATGGTCGGGATGGTCGCTGCGATGAAGGGGTTTCAGGGGGAGCAGGGCCTGGAGATCGCCGAAGTCATCGTCGCCAAGATCAAGTCGGCCGTGAACGCCATCACGTTCAAGTAGCCGTCCCCGGGGATCGGTCTGCGAGACTGGCGCGCGATGGCGGCGCGCAGCTATGACCGGTCCCCGGCGGATGTCCGGCCGGTCGAGATCGAGCCCGGCTTCGTGCGCACCGCGACCGGCTCGGCGCTCTACTCGCAGGGCGAGACGCGCGTGATCTGCACCGCTTCGGCCAGCGACTCGGTGCCCCGCTGGCTCTTGGGATCGGGCCGTGGCTGGGTGACCGCCGAGTACGCGATGCTCCCGGCGTCGACGGGCGAGCGCAAGGAGCGGGATTCCAAGCGCGGCAAGCAGGATGGGCGCGGAGTGGAGATTCAGCGCCTGATCGGGCGCTCGCTCCGCGCTGTCGTTGACCTGAAGGCGCTGGGGGAGCGGAGCGTCTATGTCGACTGCGACGTCCTTCAGGCGGACGGTGGCACCCGCTGCGCGGCGATCACCGGCGGCTGGGTCGCGCTGCGGCTGGCTCTGGACAAGCTGCGGGCGGCCGGCGATCTCGAGGCGGATCCGCTGACGGGCTCGCTCGCGGCGATCAGCTGCGGGATCGTCGCTGGCAGTGCCCTCTGCGACCTCGACTACTCGGAGGACTCGCAGGCCGAGGTGGACGCGAACATCGTGATGGCCGGTGACGGGGGCCTGGTCGAGGTGCAGGCGACCGCGGAGCGGACGCCGGTCTCGAAGGCCCGCCTGGATGAGCTGCTGGGCCTGGCCGAGCCGGCGATCGCCAAGCTGCGCGAGGCCCAGGCGGCCGCCTGCGCCTGAGGCAACCCGGCTCGATGCGACTCGTCGTCGCCACCCGCAACGAGCACAAGCTCCGCGAGCTGGAGGAGATCCTGACCGGATTCGAGCTGGTGCCCTTGCCGCCCGGCGTCGAGCTGCCGCCCGAGGATGGCGCGACGTTTGAGGCGAACGCGCTGATCAAGGCGCGCGCCGCGCGGAGCGCAACCGGCGCGCCGGCCCTGGGGGACGACTCAGGCATCAGTGCCCGGGCGCTCGGGGGCAGGCCCGGCATCCGTTCGGCGCGATACGCGGGCGTGGAGGCGACCGACGAGCGGAACCTGGCGCTGCTGATCGAGGAGCTCAGCGGCCAGGAGGATCGCGCGGTCGCGTACGTCTGCGCGCTGGCCTATCTCGACTCCGGTGGCGCTGAGACCGTCGTCGAAGGGCGCTGCGAGGGCCACCTGATCGAGCAGCCGCGCGGCGCCGGGGGGTTTGGCTACGACCCGGCCTTCGTGCCCGCCGACACCGGGCCGGCCGATCAGCGAACCATGGCCGAATTGACGCCCTCCGAGAAACACGAGATCAGCCACCGCGGCCGCGCGGCCCGGGCGCTGGCGGCGGCGCTCGTAGGAGAGAACACGTGATCAGGACGAAGTCCGGTGCGGCGATGCTGTCGGTCGCCTCCAACTCGCTCCTGATCGTGCTCAAGCTCGTCGCCGCGGCGATCACCGGCTCGATCGCGATCCTGACCGAGGCGATCCACTCGTCGATCGACCTCGCGGCCTCGGTGGTCGCGCTCGTCTCGGTGCGCCGCGCTGACGTCCCCCCGGATGAGGACCATCCCTACGGGCACGAGAAGGTCGAGAACCTCGCCGCGACGATCGAGGGGATGCTGATCCTGGTCGGCGCCGGGATCATCGTCTTCGAGGCGACCCGCCGGCTGGCCTCGGGCGCGGAGATCGAGAGTCTCGGAGTCGGGATCGCAGTGATCGGATTCTCGGCCGTCGCCAACTTCGCCGTTTCCGGGTTCCTGAGCCGTCGCGCGAAGGCCCTGGACTCGCCCGCGCTCGAGGGCGATGCCGCACACCTCCGCGCCGATGCGCTGACCTCGCTCGGGGTGCTGGCTGGCCTCCTGCTGGTCGAGGTCACCGACGAGTCGGCGTGGGACGCGATCGCGGCGCTGGTGGTTGCCGTGGCGATCGTGATTTCAGGGCTGCGGATCATGAGCCGGTCGGGGCGGGCCCTGGTCGACGAAGCTCCGCCGGCCGAGGAGTTGGACCAAATCGAGGCGACCATCGCGGCCGCAGCGATCCCGGACATGCTCGGGTACCACAAGCTGCGCGCGCGCCGCGCGGGCCGGCGGCGTTGGATCGACCTTCATGTCCAGTTCCGGGAAGGGACGTCCCTCGAACGCGCCCACGCGGCCGCGCATCAGCTGCGCGACGCGATCCGGGCCGACGTCCCGGATGCCGACGTCCTGATCCACGTCGAACCCGAGAGCTCGAGGCGGGAGATGACCGACAGCCCGCTGCGATGGGGCGAGTCGGGCCGGCCTAGAGGTTGACGGCGGCGGCAACGCCCACGGCGATCAGCGTCAGCGAGTAGCCGGTGTAGCCGTTCAATGCCAGCAGCAGCGCTGCGATGGCGCAGATCACAACCGTCGTCAGCCAGGAGACTCGTGCCGCGTTCACGTATCGGACTCTAATGAGCGACTCTGTCGCGAAAGCGGATTTGCCCGCCTGGCAAGGCCGAGTGCCGAATGAGCGACTCTGTCGCGAAAGCGGATTTGCCCGCCTGGCAAGGCCGTATATCTTCCAACAGATGGCGGACCGCAACGGGCAGGCTCCCGATCCGAACGATCCCGCACGCCCGCTGGCGGCAGCAGCGGAGCTGGCCGCAACCCGGTTCCCCGAGCTCTCGGCCGAGATCCGCGGGTGCGCGATCCTCGCGTCGGGCGACGTCCTGGCGGCGACCGGTAGTCCTGCCGAATGGGCTGAGCCGGCGAACGCGCTGCTGGCCGCGGCCGACGATGCGGCGGGCGGGCGGGCGAGCCAAGCTCACGTCGCGACCGAGGACGGCGAGGCCTATGCCGTCCGGCTTGCCGGGCTGGGGATGGTCGCCGTGACCGACCGCTTCACGCTCGCGTCGCTGATCCTCGCCGACATGCGTGCGACGCTGCGCGACGTGGCCCGCGCCGCGGCCGACGAGACGGTCACTCAGGCTGCCTGATGCCGCCGAAGCCGCATCGCCTGGTCATGGACCGCGTCTCCGGCTACGCCGACGAGGCGGCTGCGTACCTGCGGCGGCGACGTCTCACCCGCAAGCCATTCGCACGCGTCTACGCGGAGGGTGGCCGGGGCGCGCTGCACCCACCCGAGACAGAGGCCGGTCGCGAGCTGTTCCTCGCCGCCGCCCGCCTGATCGACACCTCCCGTTAGCTGGGCCAGAAGCCTTCCTGCTTGTCGGTCGGCGGATCCGGGAGCCGGGTCGAGATCAGGAGCAACTCGATCTCGGCCTCGGTGTCGTTGTGGACCGAGTAGAACTCGTCGCTGGTCATGCGGACCGCCGTCTTCGGGCCGGCCTCGAACACGTCGTCGCCGACCTTGAAGGTCGCCGTGCCCGAGATCACGAAGTAGATCTCCTCTTGACCCGGGTGCCGGTGGCCGTAGCTGCCGCGCCCACCGGTGCCGGGAGGCATCGCTCGCCAGGAGAACGAGACCTGCTCGGTTCCCAGCGCCTCCGAGTACCAGCGCATCTCCCCGAAGGCGGGCCACTCGGCCATCCAGTCGGTCGCTTCCTCGCGGCTCGCAACTGTGTATCCGGCGCTCATAATTGCTTACCTAATCCTCCCGTCCTGGATCCTGCCCGTCCTCGCCCTCGTCCTCTTCCTCATCGCCCTGTTCGAGCGCGGTCTCCGAAACGGACCCGGCCGAGCCTGGGTGGTAGTGCGTTTGGAACGCCTCGAGCGTCTGCTCCAAGGCGTTCTCGTCCACCGGCACGTCCTCGGAGATGCGAACCCAGTCGGCGCCCTCGTAGGCCTCCATGTTGAAGACCTCCTGGTCGATCGACGACGAGTCATCGACGATCACGACGACCTCGGTCTGCGGGTTGAAGTAGGTGCCGGGCCGGACGACCAAGTCGTCCAACTCGACGATCTCCTCGCGCTGCTCGGGGCTCACGGCCCTAGCGTAATTGTTCCTACTGGCCCAGCGACTCCAGCTCGTCGAGTTGGCGCTCGACTTCGGCCTCGACGTCCAGCGGCTCCCGTCCCATTCGGATCCGGCGGGCATTCGAGGACTCGACCAGCTCGCGAACCTCGGCCACGAGCTGCGAGTCGGCCCGCAGGCCGGAGCCGGTTGAGCGTTCCTCGGCGAGCAATCGCTCAAGCTCGGAGTCGACGTCGAGCTGCTCCTCGCCGCGCTGGGCCTGTCGGTAGGCCTTGGCCTCGAGCAGCTGGCGGATCTCGAGCTCACGCATCTCTCGCGAGATCGGCGCCGCGCCGCCGCCTTTCTGCGGCAGCTCCGGTTCGATCGACAGCGGCCCCTTCCCAATCTGCTTGAACGCCGTGCCCGCACCGACGAAGCTGAGCGCGGCGGCGGGGATCGCGACGAGCACGATGATCAGGATCGCCTCACCGTTCGAGAGTGCCAGCTGAGCCACCTCTCAGAAGGGTACGCCGGGGGGTCGGGACAGCTATCCTTGGCGCTCCCCCGGACATTGACTGACCAGTCAATCGACCCAAGAAGGAGCTTCGAAGCAGTGGTTGACTTCACGCTTACCGACGAGCAGAAGGACCTCCGCGAGTTGGCCCACAACTTCGCCGAGAAGGAGATCCGTCCCGTCGCCTGGGACTACGACAAGGACAGCACCTGGCCGCAGGAGATCATCGAAAAGGCCTGGGAAGTCGGCTTGATGAACACCCACGTCCCCGAGGAGTACGGCGGACCTGGGCTCGACTTTCTCTCGGGCTGCCTGATCGAGGAGGAGTTCGGCTGGGGCTGCTCCGGGATCGGCACCTCGCTCGCGGCCAACGGCCTGGCGATGACGCCCGTCGACCTCGGCGGCTCCGACGAGATCAAGAAGGAGTATCTCGGGATGCTCGCCGAGGAGCCCAAGCTCGCTTCGTTTTGCCTGACCGAGCCCGACGCGGGCTCCGACGTTTCGGGCATGAAGACGACCGCCAAGAAGGTCGGGGACAAGTGGGTCCTGAACGGCTCCAAGTGCTTCATCACGAACGGCAGCCATGCGGACTGGTTCACGGTCTACGCCAAGACCGACAAGGACGCCGGCCACCGCGGCATCTCCGCCTTCGTCGTGCCCCGTGACGACACCGTCACGATCGACAAGAAGGAAGACAAGATGGGGCAACGGGCGTCGAACACGGCGACCGTCGTCTTCAACGAGACCGAGATCCCCGCTGACAACCTGCTCGGCGAGGAGAACAAGGGCTTCAAGCTCGCCATGATGACGCTCGACCGCACCCGTCCCGGCGTCGCGGCGATGGCCGTCGGCATCGGCCGCGCCGCGTTCGAGTTCGCCTGTGACTACTCCAAGGAGCGCGTCCAGTTCGGCGTGCCGATTGCGATGCACCAGGCCGTCTCGTTCATGATCGCGGACATGGCGACCAAGGTCGAGGCGGGGCGCCTGCTCACCTGGCAGTCGGCGGCGTTGCTCGACAACGGGATTCGCAACACTCTCGCCTGCTCCCACGCCAAGCGCTTCGCCGCGGATTCGGCGATGGAGATCACTGTCGACGCCGTGCAGGTCTACGGCGGCTACGGCTTCATCAAGGAGTACCCCGTCGAGAAGCTGATGCGCGATGCCAAGATCATGCAGCTGTACGAGGGCACGTCCCAGATCCAGCGCCTGGTGATCGCCAAGGAGGTCCTGATGGGCCGCAACGTGAACGAGCCCATCCCCGAGGCGGTCAACACCCAGAACAAGGCGGCCGCGAAGGAATCGGAAACCGCGGCAGCCGCGGTCTGAAAGCGGCGGAACGTTGAGAGAGAGGGGCCCCCCGGACCCCTCTCTCGATTCCCCCGTCTTGGCTCTCCCTGAAAGTCCTAGCGCTCCCTGCGCAGCGGATCGCTTGCGATCATCGTCGCGATCGCGACGAGCGCGATCCCGCCCAGGACGACCAGCTGCGACCAGTCCCTGACCCCGGTGATCGCCGCATAGGCGACGGCGGCGAAGGTGCCCAGGAGAATTGCCGTGAGGGCGATCATTGACGCCACCGTATGCGCCACCCCGGGGGATGTCTGTGAGGCCGATCACGTGGCGACTGCATCTGGATGTGGGCTGCGTCACACGCCCTCACTAGAGTCAACCGTGTGACCGAGAAGCTGTCGGCCCCGGTCTCGGAGGCCGTCGCCCGCGCACGTCGCAAGGATGGTGAACAGTCCGCGACCCCTCCCGCTCGAGGCGGGCGGTCGATGGATGTCTTCGGAGGCGAGATCCGCCGCCGCGACGTGTACCCGCTGCTCGTCCTGCACCTGATCAGCCGCGAGCCCGCCTACGGCAATCGCCTGATCGAGGGGATCGAGCAGATCACCGAGGGCGTGCTCTCCGTGAACCCGAACACGATCTACCCGTTGCTGCGCGACCTCGAGGCGCGCGGCTTGATCGAGGGAGCCTGGGAGCACCCCGACCGGCGGACCCGGCGCTTCTACTCGATCACCGCCGCAGGGCGCAAGGAGCACAAACGGCTGCGGGCCGAGCTGGAGCCGTTCCTGGACTCGGTGATCAGGTCGATCGGCCTGATCAAGCGCGAGATCTATGGCGACGATTGAGGAGGACGTGTTCGTGGCCGCGTCGCTGGCGGAGACGTGGGAGCGCTACTTCGATGCCCGCGGTTGGGGGGCGTGGGTCGACGGGTTTCACGCGACGATCGAATCGGAGGGCTACCCGCACGCCGACGGCGTGCTGCGCTGGCGCTCGATCCCGGCCGGCCGCGGGGACGTGACCGAGCGCGTCGTCGAGCACGAGCCGCGCCGCCGGCACCTGGCCTCATTCGCGGACCCGGCGATGGAGGGGGAGCTGGAAACCCGGTTCGAGGTCGAGGGCGATGGCACGCGCGTCCGGCAGGTGCTCTCCTACCGGCTGCTGGACCGCGGACCGATCGCGCGGCTCGGGGCGCTCCTGTTCGTCAGGAGCCAGGTTCGTGCTTCGGTGCAGCGCTCGCTGCTCGCGTTCCGGCGCGCCGTGGAGGAAGCTGCGGAGTCGCCCGCGTAACGCCCGCGCGCTAGGTTGGACTGAGCTCGGGAGGTGGAATCGATCGAGGAGGACGGATGGAAGCGAGTGCCGTGAACGGGCTTCGTGATGGCTTCGAGGGCATCGTCCTCGAAGACGGCCACGACGACTACGACGACGCGCGTGCCGTCTTCAACGCGATGATCGACCGGCGCCCGGCGGCGATCGCCCAGTGCGAGAGCGCCACCGACGTGGCCGCCGCGCTTGCCTACGCGCGTGACCACGATCTCGAGGTCGCGATCCGCTCGGGCGGGCACAGCGTCGCCGGAGCGAGCTCGACAGACGGCGGCATCGTGGTCGACATGCGGCGCATGAACGCCGTCGAGGTCGACCCCGGCGCCCAGACCGCGACCGTCGCCGGGGGCGCGACCTGGAGCGATTTCGACGGCGCCGCTCAGGCTCACGGGCTGGCGACCACGGGTGGTCGCGTCTCGACCACCGGCGTCGCCGGGCTGACGCTGGGCGGCGGCTCGGGCTGGCTCGAGCGCAAGTTCGGGCTCGCGTGCGACAACCTGCTCGAGGTTGAGCTCGTCACCGCCGACGGTCGTGAGGTCACCGCCAGCGAGACCGAGAACGAGGAGCTGTTCTGGGCGCTCCACGGCGGTGGCGGCAACTTCGGTATCGCCACCAAGCTCGTCTTCAGACTGCATCAGCTCCCCGCCGCCACGCTGGCACTACTGCTGTGGCCGGCCGACGCCGGGCCGGAGCTCGCGCGGGCCTACCGGGACCTGGTCGAGGGCGGCGCCCCCGAGGAGCTCGGCGGTGGAGTCGCGTACATCACTGGCCCGCCCGAGGAGTTCGTGCCCGAGCACCTCCAGAACCAGCGGGCGGCAGGCGTGATCGGTGTTTACGCCGGGACCGAGGCGGAGCTACGCGAAGTGCTCGCTCCGATCTACGCGCTCGAGCCCCAGGGCGGGCTCACCGCCGAGATGCCCTACGCGGAGATCCAGTGCGCGATCGACGACCCGCCGGGCTTCCGCAACTACTGGTCGGCCCAGCACCTGGAAAGCCTCCCGGACGAGGCGCTCGAGCTGTACTGCCGCCAGGGCGAGGAGATGATCGTCCCTTCGCCGTCGCAGCACCTGATGGTGCCCTGGGGAGGCGCGGTGGCAGCCCAGGCCGGCGATTGGCCGCTGCCGCACCGGACCGCCAAGTGGGTTCAGCACCCGTTCGGGCTGTGGGACGATCCCGCCGACGACGAGCGCGGAATCGCCTGGGCCCGCAACGCCGTGGCGGAGATGGAGCCGTTCTCGACGGGGGCGGTGTACCTCAACTTCATCGGCGACGAGGGAGAGGACCGGATCAAGGCCGGCTACGGCGCGAAGAACTACAAGCGGCTGGCGGCGGTCAAGGCCGAGTACGACGCCGACAGCGTCTTCCACCTCCACCACGCGATCAGGCCACTGACTCCGGCGTAAGCACCCGCCAGATACCCTTCCGCGGCTCTTCCGCCCCCGGAACCCAGAAGGGACCACCGAATGTTCGTATTCAAGGCCGCCGTTGTCGGCGCCGGAACGATGGGCGGCGAGATCGCCCAGGCGATCGCAGCCGCCGAGATCCCCGTCGTCCTCAAGGACGTCAAGCAGGAGTTCGTCGACGCCGGCCTCGACAAGGCGCGCGAGGTCACCGAGGGCCAGCTCGACCGCCTCGTCAAGAAGGAAAAGCTGACCCAGGAGCAGGCGGACACGCAGCTCGAGGCCGTGATCGGCCGGATCCAGGGCGCCACCGACTACGACGGGTTCGGCGACGTCGACTTCGTGATCGAGGCTGCGCCCGAGCGGATGGAGATCAAGCAGCAGGTCTTCGCCGAGCTCGACGCCGTGACTCCGGGGCACGCGATCCTCGCCTCGAACACCTCAGCGCTCTCGATCACGGAGATCGGCGACGCGACTCTGCGCGGCCACAAGGTCGTGGGCTTTCACTTCTTCTACCCGGCCTCGGTCATGCCGCTGGTCGAGGTCGTCCGCGGCAGCGACACGGATGAGGACACGACCGAGGCGGCGATCAACTTCGCGCAGACGATCCGCAAGCAGCCGATCGTCTGCGAGGAGGTGCCCGGCTTCGTCGTCAACCGCATCCTCAACTCCGCGGTCGGCGAGATCTGGCGTGCACAGGAGCAGCAGGGGCTCTCGATCAAGCAGATCGACGAGGCGGTCGGGGCGCAGAACGTGGCGCCGATGGGCCCGTTCTTCCTGGTCGACCTGCTGGGCCTCGACACGGTTCTCCACGTCGCCGAGCACCTGAACGAGTCCTACGGGGACAGCTTCTACGTCCACCAGGGCATGAAGCGGCTGGTCGCCGAAGGCAAGCTCGGCGCGAAGTCGGGCGGCTCCGGGTTCTACTCGGACGGCGAGCCGCAGATCGAGGGCGAGGGCGAGCCCGACGGCGAGGCGCTGGCCGAGCTGATGTCGCTGAAGGCCCTGGTCGAAGCCTGTGCGGTCCTCGAGGAGGACGTCTGCACGGTCCGCGAGATCGACCTCGGGATGATGGCCGGCGCCGGCATGGACCCGCGCCGGGGAATCTTTCCGCCGTTCATGAAGGCTGACGTCGTGGGCCTCGACGCGGTGCTGGCGAAGCTCGACGCGGCCGAGGCCGAGCACGGCGAGCGCTTCGCGGCGCCGGTCACGCTCAAGCGCCTCGTGGCGCAGGGCCGGCTCGGGCAGAAGTCGGGCCAGGGCTTCTACGCCTACCCCCAGGCCGACGAGGGTGACCAGACCGACACCGTGAAGCTGGAGACCCGCGGCGACGTCGCGATCGCCTGGCTCGCGAACGCCCCGATGAACGCGGTATCGCCCCAGGTCATCAAGGATCTGGGACGGGTCTGGGAGCGGGTCAAGGCGGATGACGAGATCGGGGCGATGGTGATCGCCTCGGCAATCCCGGTGGTGTTCTCGGCCGGCGCCGACATCAAGGCGTTCACGCAGATGGACGAGTCCAGCGGCGGCGAGCTGATCGACTCGGGCCACGCGCTGTTGCGGGACTTCGGCACGGCGAAGGTCGCGACGGTCGCGGCGGTCAACTCGCTTGCGTTCGGCGGCGGCTGCGAGCTGGCGATGGCGTGCGATTTCCGCATCGCCGCGCGCTCGGCGATCTTCGGCCAACCGGAGATCAAGCTCGGGATCATCCCCGGCTTCGGCGGCACCCAGCGCCTGCCCCGGCTGGTGGGCGGGCACAAGGCGCTGGAGATGAACCTGATCGGCGATGCGATCACGGCGGCCGATGCGGAGGACGCTGGGCTCGTCAACCGCGTCGTGCCCGACCAGGAGCTGTTCGACACCGCGATCGCCTGGGCGCGGAAGCTCGCCGGGCAGGCGCCGCTGGCCGTCGAGCAGGTCAAGCAGGTCTCCCACAAGGGCGACCTGGACGAGGGGATCGAGGCCGAGAAGGCCGGTTTCGCCGCGGCCTTCAAGACCGAGGACGCGAAGGAGGGCATCGCCGCCTTCCTCGGCAAGCGCAAGGCGGACTGGAAGGGCAAGTGAGGCGGAGCCCGACACGACGGCGCCGAGCCCTGCCGATGTTGAGGCAGGCGATATGAGCAGCACCGGGCAGGCAGCGACCGGGACGCGAACCGGGGACGCGGAGCGCCTTGCGGAGCTGATCCGCGATTCCCGCTCAACCGTGGCGCTGACGGGCGCCGGGATCTCGGTGCCATCCGGGATTCCGGACTTCCGCACCCCCGGGAGTGGTCTCTGGGAGAACGTCGACCCGATGGAGGTCGCGCACATTGACGCCTTCCATCGCGACACGGCGCGCTTCTGGAGCTTCTACCGCCCGCGCTTCCAGGAGCTCGGCGCCAAGCAGCCGAACCCGGCGCACGAGGCGCTCGCCGAGCTCGAGGCGCGCGGCCTGCTTCGCGCCGTGATCACGCAGAACATCGACCGGCTCCATCACAAGGCCGGCGCCGAGCGCGTGATCGAGGTGCATGGCTCGATCCAGACCTCGAGCTGCACCACGTGCAGTTCGAGCTACGCGATCGAGTCCGTCGATGCCCTGTTCGACGAGGACGGCGTCGCGACCTGCGGCTCTTGCCTCGGCAAGGTGAAGCCCGACGTCGTCCTGTTCGGGGAATTCCTGCCCGAGGAGCCGATGGCCGAGGCGCAGGAGCTCTGCGAGAGCTGCGATCTGCTGATTTGCGTGGGCTCTTCGCTCGAGGTCTACCCGGTCGCCGGACTGCCTTCCGTGGCGCTCACCCGCGGGGCGCGGCTGGCGATTGTGACCCAGGGCCCGACGCCCTATGACCGCGACGCCACCGTCAAGCTCGACGGCGACGTGGTCGCCGACCTCACCTCGGTGCTGGCAGCGCTCTAGGCCCGCGTGCCGAACGCCGCGTGGCGGCGCAGCGCGCGCTCGCAGACGGCGAGCGTTTCGGCCACCTCGGCCTCCCGCTCGGCCTCAAGCTCGCCGCGGAGCGCCTGGTTCGCGGCCTGTCCGGTGATCTGGCGGCGGTCGTCGAGGAAGGCGAGGTCGGTGTCGTGCCCCTGGGCGTTGAGCGCCTCGCGCTCCGCCAAGAGCGCCTCGAGGCCGACGCGGAGCTGCAGAGTGGCCTCGCGGGGCCGGCCCGCGTCGAGGTCGGCGCGGGAGCGCAGGATCAGCTCCTCGCAGACCAGCGGACGCTCGCGGCCACCGAGGAGCGCCGCCATCCGCTCCTGAGGGCGCAGGGCGGCGGCGCGGGAGCGGCGGCCGGCCTCGCGCGGCAGGTCCAGCGCGGCTTCGTAGCGGCCGTCGACGAGCGCATCGCCGTCGCCGTAGCCGATGCGAATCGCGATCATGGCGTCGAGTGAGGGATCGGCGATCGCGGCGTCAGCGCTGGCAACTCGCCGCGCCGCCAGCGCCCGGGCAACGTGAACGAGCGCGCGCTCGACCTGCTGATCCCGGCGCTCCTCGTCATCCCTGACCGCGGCCAGCCAGGACTCGCCGTCCCCCTCGATCGCCTCGGGGTCGATCACCGTCAGCTCCAGCAACGGGACCTGCGGCGCGGCCTCCGGGTCGCTCTGCCGCGGCTTCGGCTTTCGCCGCCGCCTGCGTGGGGGTGCGGGAGCGCCGAAGGTCCGGGCGACGAGCACCGCCTCGGTCGCGCTCGGGTCTTCGGCGAGCCGGACCGGATAACGGCCGTCGTCGATTCCGAACGAGCCGGCCAACTCGAACTGGACGAAGGGGAAGCGAGTCAGAAGCGGCTTGCTACTCGCCGACGTGGGCGTTCGAAGACCGGTCGTGATCTGAGCCCTGCCGCTGCTTCTTCTTCTTCGTCGGGATCGCGTAGCGCGAGGGCGAGGTCGGAACCTCGGGGTTGTCGATGTCCGCGATCCGGTCGATCAACCGCTGCCACTGGTCCGGCTTCAGGATCTCGAGGAACTGCCGCTCCGCGGAGGAGCCGGGCCCGTACTGCGGCTGGAAGCCGACGTGCACGTGATCGTCGTGATCGCCCATCGCGAAGCTCGGGCCGCCGAGGGCCATCAGCGAGATCACCTGGTCCGGCGTCATCGTCCCCTGGAGCGACATGACGTCGCGCACCAGCGACTCGGTGATCGAGCCCTTGCCCTGGTTGCCCAGCACCGGCAGACCGTTGATCTGGGCGATGTCCACCGCGTTGCCGGAGGAGTGGTGCGAGATGCCGCCCGACGTCGTGTAGACCGAGTGACCGCACTTCAACGAGGTGACCGTGAGGCGGTAGCCGCGCTGCGTCAGGTATTCGAGCGTCGCCATGACCCGGCGGTCGATCTGGCCGGTCTGGATGTCTTCGCGGCCGCAGGAGTAGAGCTCCAGACGGGGATCGGCGAGGGTGCGCTTGATCAGCTGTTCCTTCGACATCAGCAGGATCTGCCCGACCGAGGCGCCGGAGTTCGCGAACGGGTTCTTGCCCGCGGCGCGGTAGATGGCCGTGGCCTCGAGCAGCTTCCAGCCGTCGAGGATCGGCTTCGGGTCGATCGCGGGCGCGCCGCGGCCGGTCGGCTTGATCGCGAAGTGCAGGTGCGGTGCCAGGGAGTCGGTCTTGCCGACGCGGCCGAGCACGGTGCCGGCGACGACCTTGGAGCCCTCGTGGAGGGCCTCCATCTCCATCGTCTTGCGGTCGAACTTGAGGATCCCAGAGAACGCGGCCTTGAAGCTGTCGTAGCCGGGGAAGCGGCGGGCCAGCAGCTCGTCCAGCTGGCCGGTCAGATCAGCGCGCCCGAGGTTTGCATCGCGCTCCGGGAAGGCGTAGAGGCGCTCGCGCGAGTCCTCGGTGTTGACCGGGCCCGGGGCCTTCGCTGCGGAGCGCTTGCGCTTGGTCACGTTCTTGCCGGCGCTCGCGGCCTGGGCCGGCTTGCCGGACCGGTCCGGCGTGACGAGCTTGAAGTCGTCGGCCGAAAGGCGCTGGCGCTTCGGGACGGGGTAGACCTCGGCGACCGAGCCGAGCTGCGCGTAGGTGAAGTGGTTGCCGTAGGCGTCCTCGAGGACGAGGTATCGGCCGAGCTTCTTTGAGCGGTCGATCTTCTTGATGACGCCATCGTTAACCGCGACGACCGGAGCGTCCTCGCGGGAGTAAATGTTGATCCCTCGACGTGTAGGTGAGGCTGAGACCACGTCGGCGGCATTGCCGGCGACGCCCTTCTTGGGCTGGGCCCGCTTGGCGGCCTCGCGCTCGGAGATGTCGTCGGCGTAGCGCGCGGTCGCGGCGATCGGGAAGCGTGCGCCCTCGGTCAGGCCGGTGAGCGACCCGACGAGGTCATCGGGGATCCGGCCGTACTGCCGGGCGTAGAGCAGGACCTCGTCGACATACCAGTCGGCGTGGTTATAGGCGAAGATCGCGCGTGACAGATCCTCCTGCCCGCCGGCGGCTTTCAGGTAGTTCGCGGCGGCGCAGATCGCGTCGACCGGGTTGTACGGGTCCTTGCGGTCGTCGTTGTTGGCATCGACGCCGTATGCCTGCCAGGAGGAGGGGATGAACTGCATCCAACCGAGAGCGCCGGCCGAGGAGACGTTCAGGTTGGTGCCGAACGCGGTCTCGATCCGGTTGATCGAGGCGAGCACCTCCCACGGAATGCCGTACTCGGTGCCGCACGCCTGGTAGATCGGCAGCAGGAACGGGGGGATCGTGAACTGGTCGATCACGAAGTTGGGGACGCCGATCGGGGCCGGGCCGAAGTCCGCGACGGTGACCGTGGGGTTCGTGTTGGTCGGGGTGCCGTCGGGCTCGCGGTCGACCGGCTCTTCCATCGGCTCGCGGTCGTCCTTGATGCCGTTCCCGTCCTTGTCCTGGGGATCGACCTCGCCCTTGCCGCGACCGCCCGAAGGATTACCGCTGCCGCCGGCCGCGCCGCCGCCGCCGCCGGAGTGGCCACCGTTGTCGCCACCGCCGCCGCCAGGCGGTTTGCCACCGCCCGGGGGCGGTTCGGTCGGATCGGGAAGGCCGGGAGTGCCACCACCGCCGCCACCGCCACCACCGGAGGAGGGCGGCTCGCAGCCGGCGTCGAGCAGGGTGGCCACGCTGGCGCCCTGGCCGAGCAGCTGGGCGCAGAGGTCCTCGAGGCCGAGGCCGTCAGGCAGATCGATCGTTACGTCGCTGCCGCCGAGGCCGAGCTTGATGCCGCCGCCGGCGGCCGTTCCGGCAAGGATCGAAGCGCCGAGAACGGCGAGTGCGACGACTACTTGCAGCTGCCTCTTCATCCCTGTGTCGATCCCGGTCTCCGGCGCTCCGCCCACCGCGCAGGATGGCTCCTTGCCAGAACCTGCACCCGGGCACGAAGGACGCTACTTGTTCGCCGATCGCATTGCAACGACCAACCGTGGTCGTGAAAGTTACCTGAGCGTGCGGGCGATATGCGCAGTTCTGGGCAGGGGCTCACCTCGGTTCCTCATCGGCAGCAGCCGCCGCGTCCTTGAAGCCCAGGCCAGGCGCGACCTCTGCGCTAGATTGGCATCGACGTGAGTGCCCCGGATCAACCCGAATCCGAACCCGAGTCCGCCAGCATCCGCGCGCGCGGCGAGGAAGCGCTCGGCGATCTCGCGCAGGCGCTCGTCGACAACCCCGTGTTCAGCGGCGCCCTGGCGCGCGCGCTCGGCGCGGGCGAGCGCGCGGCGACGGCTCAGCGCCAGGCGATCGGGGCGCTGAATCTGGCCGCGAGCTCGGACGTCGAGCGCCTCGAACAGCGACTGCGCTCGTTCTCGGCGCGGCTCGAGGCGATAGAGGATCAGCTCGATGACCTCAACGGGGAGGTCGCGGGGCTCGCCAAACAGGGCGCCGCTCAGGGCGGCGACGCCTGAAACGCCTCCGCGGCCCGCTTCCCCAGCGCCAGCGTCGCCGCGTCGAGCTCATCGTCGGATAGCCGCTCGCCCGCGGCTGACTCGGCCACCACGAGGATGCAGGCGACCGCGACTTCGAGGGGCCGGGCGGTCGCCAGCAGGGCCGCGGCGCTCAGCTCAACGGCCACCGCGCCGGCCCGATGCCAGTCCCGCCGCCGGTGCGAGTCGGCCTCGTAGTAGAGGTCGGTCGAGGCGACCGTCGCGATCCGGCCCGACGGAACCGAATCCGCCAGGGATTCGGTCAGCATCGCGTCGGGAGCGATCGGGCCGCCCCGCGCGAGCGTCGACCCGACGCCGTCACCGGCAAGTGCGGCTTCGACGACGATCGCCGCGCCGGGCTCAAGATCGGGATCGAGCGCCGTACAGGTTCCGACGCGGATTGCCCGGCGGACCCCGAGCTCGGCCAGCTCGGTCACGACGACGGCCGCGCTGGGTCCGCCGATGCCCGTGGACTGCACTGTCAGCTCGTGCCCAACCGCAGTCTTGCCGTGGTAGCCCCAGAGGCCGCGCGCGAGGTTGCTCATCACGGGCGCGTCGATGAGCGCGACCGCCAGCTCCATCGCTCGCTTGGGGTCACCCGGCAACAGTGCGTCGGCGGCGATCGGCGCCGAGGGGCTGAGGTGCCGGGGCATCGCGTTGAGAATAAGCTGGAGCCATGGGCGAAGCGCCGAAAGCCGACGAGGGTGGCGTCGCCGAGTCGCTCCGAGCGGCGATCGAACGCACATTGGCAGCCACGGGGCCGGCCGCGGCGCAGACCCGTGAGCGGGCCGGCGAGCTGGTCGACGAGATCGCTCGCCGCGGCCAGGACGCCCGCGCCGGGATCGCGCGGCGGGGTCAGGGGGCCCAGGAGGAGCTCTCGCGGCAGCTCGAGGCGCTCGAGCAGCGCATGGCCTCGATCGAGGAGCTGATCCGGGGCCGGGACCGCAAGGACCCGCCGGCCGAACCCACCTCTAAGTCTGAACCTGAAGGTTAGACTGTGCCTGCCGGAACCAAGCCGCGGGCTGCGGACGCCGATGACTATCGCGAGCTGCTCGACCGCGCTCTGCGCGAGCTCGACGGCGACGCCCGCTCGGGGTCGTTGCTCCAGGCCGCGGGCCTCTCGCTGCGGATCGAGCTGACCGATCTCGACCTCGTGCTGCGGGTCGCCGCCAGCGACGAGGGCGATCATCATCTGCGCTGGGGATTCATCGACACCGGAGAGCCCGCGAAGCTCGACCTCAGGATGGACTCGGCGACGGCCAACGCGTATCTCCAGGGGCAGGAGAGCCTGGCGGTGGCGATCGCCCGCGGCAAGGTCCGGTGTTCGGGTGAGTCGCGGGTCGCGCTCCTCTACGTGCCGGCACTGCGGCTCGTCGTCGAGCCCTACCGGCGGCTGGTCCGCGAGGGCTATCCGCACATGGCGCTGACGTAGCGCGCCCTCGGAGGTTGACTCGCGCGGGTTGCGGGCGTAGCCTGATCTACGAGAGATAGGCAAAAGGCCGCAGTGGGCCGTGCCGCCTCCCGCCCCGAGGCGACTGGGGTGGGGACGTGGGGCTCGCAAGGCGCTCCGCCGAGCGTCGCAGGCCGACCCAGCGGGCCGGAGAGCCCGCGGACGACGGGGCATTGCGACCCCGTCGTCCTTTGTCCGGGACGTCCGCCTCACACACCGCGCCCTCGGGTCGTGCGAGGATCGCGCGATGCCCGACGAGCAGATCTCACTGAGCGAGGCAGCGCGGATCTCGGGCGTCTCGCCCTCCACCCTCAAGCGCTGGGCCCGCGCGCGGATCCTGCCGATGCGCCGCGGCCGCTGGACCCGCGTCGTCGCGGCACAGGCCAGGGTGATCGCGCGGATGCGGGAGCGCGGGCACTCGCTCAACGACCTGCGCCAGGCCGCCCGCGACGGCCGGCTCGCGTTCGGCTACGTCGAGGACCTGATCGAACGGTCGGACCGCACCTACACTCCCGCCCAGGCGGCCGAGCTCTCGGGGTTGGAACCCGAGCTGATCGAGCGCATCATGGCCCTGCTCGGGACGCCCACGGCGCTCGAGGGATCGCTCACCGACGACGACATCGACGCGATGAAGCGGATCGCCGCGGTGCTCGACGCCGGCTTCCCGCTCGTCGCCGTGCTCCAGCTGGTCCGGGTCTATGCGCAGTCGATTCGGAAGGTCGCCGAGGCCGAGGTGCGCCTCTTCCACCTTTACGTGCACGAGCCGATGATTCGCGACGGCGTCGACTCGCTGCAGATGGCGGAGGAGATGGAGGGCCTCGCGAGCCAGGTGTTCCCGCTCTCGGCGCCGCTCATGGAGTACATCCACCTGCGGTACCTCCGCTTCTACACAGAGCAGGATGTCGTCGGCCACATGGAGACCGAGCTGGTCGGGACCAAGCAGCTCGGCCGGGTCCAGATGGCGTTCTGCTTCGTGGACCTGACCGGCTTCACCCGCTTCACCGAGGAGGAGGGTGACGAGCAGGCGCTCGATCTCGTCGAGCGCTTCGTCGAGACCGTCGAGGCGACGTTGCCGAGCGAGGCGCTGATCGTCAAGACCATCGGCGACGAGGTGATGATCGTTTCGCCCGACCCCGTCTCGCTGACCGAATGGGCGGTGGGCTTCCTGACCCTGTTCGGCGAGCGGCCACAGCCCCGGGTCGGCGTCCACTATGGCCGTGCCGTCTACCGCGACGGCGACTACTTCGGCGGCGACGTCAACCTGACCCACCGCGTCGTCGCGCGCGCCCTTGGCGGTGAGATCCTGGTGACCAAGCCCGTCGCCGACGCGATCGGGGGATCCGAGTACCTGGAGTTCGACCCGATTGGCAGGGTCGGCCTCAAGGGCTTCCCCCAGCCGATCGAGCTGTTCATCGTGCGCGCCCGCCACGACTGACCCCGCCGCGGCAGGAACCGACCGTCCTGCGTCGTACGATCGTTTCGTGGGGAGGTCCAAGGCTCAGGAGACGGCTCAGGAGACGCTGGTTCAGGTTGCGGTCGATTCCGGCCTGGTCGAGCGCGGCTCCGACGGCGTCGTGATGGTCTCCGGCGGCCCCGACTCCGCCTGTGCTGCCGCGGCCCTGGTCGGGCTGGTCGGCGCCGAGCGCGTGCACGCCCTCCACGTCAACTACGGCCTCCGGGAGGCGGCCGATTCGGACGAGCGCACGGTTCGCGAGTTGTGCGGCGCGCTTCGGGTCGACCTCCACGTCGAGCGGCTCGGGGCGGAGCAGTTGGGGCCGGGCAACCTCCAAGCTGCGGCACGGGCCGCTCGGTACGTGGCCGCCGAGCGGCTGCGCGCCCGTACCTGCGCGACCTGGATCGCCACTGGGCATACGCGCTCCGATCTTGCCGAGACCGTCGTCTACCGACTCGCCGCGTCCCCGGGGAGCAGGGCTCTGCTGGGCCTGGGGCCGCGCTCGGGCCGCGTCGTCCGCCCGCTGCTGGCGCTCTCGCGCGAGCAGACGCGTTCGCTCGCTACCGAGGCCGGCCTGCCCTTCTGCGACGACGAGTCCAACGCCGACACCACCTTCGCCCGCAACCGGATTCGCGCCGACGTCCTGCCCGCCCTGGCCGAGCTGAGCTCCGAAGCCGAGCGCAACATCGCCGAGACCCGGGCCGAGCTCTCCGAGGAGGCCACCCTGCTCGAGCGGGTCGCCCTGGAAACACTTGAGTCCGCAGGGGCGGGCGCCGCTTCGACCGCGGTTCCGGCCGATTCGCTCGCCGGCTGGGAGCCCGCGCTCCAGCGGCTGGTGCTGCGGACCCTGGCCGAGCGCGCGGCGGGTCGCCAGCTCGCTCTCGGGCGCGGCCGGGCGGCCGAGATCGCCAGGGTGGCGGCGCGTAACGAGGGCGGCGAGGTCCAGCTCGGCGGCGGCGTGAGCGCGATCTGCGAGGCCGGCGAGATCCGATTTGCCGTCGCCCACGAGCTCGACGCCGCCCCGGCGCCCGAAGCCGTTGCCCTCAGCCTCCCCGGCCGGTGCCGCATGGGCGAGTGGGAGGTGCGGGCCGAGCTCCACCCGGCCCCGGTCGAACCGGCCGGCCCTGAGCTTGCGACCCTCGACGTGGCTTCGCTTGCGGGACCGCTCGAGGTCAGAACCTGGCGCCAGGGCGATCGAATCCGGCCGCTGGGGATGACGGGCTCAAAGACCCTCGGCGATCTCTTCACGGACCGCAAGGTGCCGCGCTCGATGCGCGGGCGGCTGCCGGTGGTGCTGGCTGACGGACGCGTTGCCTGGGTCGCGGGCGTCGCGGTCTCCGAGGAGTTTCGGTTGAACGAGACAACCGCGGCGGCGGCAGTCCTGACGGCACGCCCGGTCTAGTGGGTGAGCGGCGAAAGCCGCGAAACAAGCGTGTGCCGGTGGGCGAATAGTCTGTCGCCTGTGAACGACCCCGCCATCGGGGAGACGCTGGTCTCCAGCGAGGACCTGCAGCGGCGGATCGCCGAGTTGGGCGCCGAGATCAGCCGCGACTACGCGGGTCGCGACCTTTTCATGGTCGGGGTCCTGAAGGGGGCCGTCCTGTTTCTCGCCGACCTGATGCGGAGCCTCACGGTTCCCTGCGAGATCGACTTCATGGCCGTCTCCAGCTATGGCTCGGAGACGGACTCATCCGGGGTCGTTCGGATCCTCAAGGACCTCGACGTCGCGATCGAGGGTCGCGACGTCCTGCTGGTTGAGGACATCATCGACTCCGGTCTCACCCTCCACTATCTGATGAAGAACCTGAAGGCCCGGAACCCGCGCTCGCTCGAGGTCTGCTCGCTGCTCACGAAACCCGAGCGCCGGCGCGTGGATCTGCCGATCCGCTACGTCGGTTTCGAGATCCCCAACCGGTTCGCAATCGGGTACGGGCTGGACCACGCTCAGCGCTACCGCAACCTTGGGTTCGTGGCCGCGTTGAACGAGCAGGACCGCTGATCCCGACTGGTACGCTGATCCGACCGGTGCGGACCCACGAATCCCTCAGTAATGCTGATTTCCAAGACGGACTTCCGCGCCCGGCCCGCAGGCGCGGACCGCGGCCCTAGGAGCGCCCGATGAGACGTTTCTTCCGCAGTGCTGCGTTCCCCATTTTGATCGTGCTCGTGCTCGCGTTCTTCGTGAGCCGCCTGGTCAATCCGGGCGATCCCGAGGAGTCACCGACCTTCCCCGAGTTCTCGCAGCAGGTCAAGGACCAGCCGGAGTCGATCAAATCGATCGAGTTCGAGCAGAAGAACCAGAACCTCAAGGTCGTCGAGGAGGACGGCAACGAGTACACGACCGGCTACCTCCCTGAGCAGGAGGCGACGCTCGTCAACACGCTCGAGCGGCAGGACATCGAGTTCACGATCAAGGGGACGGGCGGCTCCAGCCTGCTGAACCTTCTGACCTACATCCTGCCGTTCCTCCTGTTCTTCGGGTTCTGGATCTTCCTGATGAACCAGATGCAGGGCGGCGGCTCGCGGGTGATGAGCTTCGGCAAGTCGAAGGCGAAGCGGATGTCCGTGGACGCCCCGAAGATCACCTTCCGCGACGTCGCCGGAGTCGACGAGGCGGTGCAGGAGCTGCACGAGATCAAGGAGTTCCTGGAGAACCCCAAGAAGTTCCAGGCGCTGGGCGCCCGCATCCCCAAGGGAGTGCTGCTCTACGGGCCGCCCGGCACCGGCAAGACGCTTCTGGCCCGTGCGGTCGCCGGCGAGGCGGGCGTCCCGTTCTTCTCGATCTCCGGGTCCGACTTCGTCGAGATGTTCGTCGGCGTCGGCGCAAGCCGCGTGCGCGACCTCTTCGAGCAGGCAAAGCAGAGCTCCCCCTGCATCATCTTCATGGACGAGATCGACGCCGTCGGTCGCCATCGCGGCGCCGGCATGGGCGGCGGCCACGACGAGCGCGAGCAGACGCTCAACCAGCTGCTGGTTGAGATGGACGGGTTCGAGATGAAGGACAACATCATCCTGATCGCCGCCACCAACCGCCCGGACATCCTCGACCCGGCGCTGCTGCGGCCGGGACGCTTCGACCGCCAGGTCGTTGTCGACCGGCCGGACCGCAAGGGCCGCAAGCAGATCCTGGAGGTCCACACCCGGGGCAAGCCGCTCGCGAAGGAGATCGACCTCGACGCGCTCGCCGGCCAGACCCCCGGCTTCACCGGCGCCGACCTCGCGAACCTGATCAACGAGTCCGCGCTGCTGACGGCCCGCACCGGCAAGCGCGAGATCTCGATGAAGGAGCTCGAGGAAGGGATCATGCGCGTGATCGCGGGCCCGGAGAAGAAGACCCGCGTGATGTCGGAGAAGGAGCGCCTGGTCACCGCCTTTCACGAGATGGGCCACGCGATCGTCGGCCAGAAGCTGCCCAACTGCGACCCCGTGCACAAGATCTCGATCATCGGCCGCGGCCAGGCGCTGGGCTACACGATCGCGCTGCCGGGCGAGGACAAGTTCCTGACGACCCGCGCCGAGCTCGGCGAGAACATGGCGATGACGCTGGGCGGCCGCGCCGCCGAGGAGATCGTATTCAGCGAGATCACGACCGGTGCTTCCAACGACCTCGAGAAGGTCACGGCGACCGCCAAACAGATGGTGATGCGGTTCGGGATGTCGGAGCGCCTCGGTCCCCGCGTGTTCGGCCACGATCGCGGCCAACCCTTCCTGGGTCGCGAGTTCTCATCGGAGCCCGACTACTCGGACGAGATCGCGCGCGAGATCGACGACGAGATCCGCCGCATCGTCGAGGAGGCGCACCAGACCGCGAAGGACATCCTCACCGACAACCGCGAGCAGCTCGACCGGATCTCGAAGATCCTGCTCGAGCGCGAGACGATCGACGCCAAGCAGTTCGAAGCGCTGCTCGAGGGCAAGCCCGAAGAGGAGGTCTTCCCGGCTGCGGATGAGGAGGAGGACGCCGAGGCGGCGCCCGAGGAGCCCGCCGAGGCCGAGCAGAAGGCCGGCCGCGAGGGGCCACGCCCGGTTACCCGGCCCCGCCCGGGATTCGCGGGCGGCTCGGCCGAGATGCGGGCCGACGACTAGCGCGATCCCTGCCCCGGATACGGTCCTCGCGGATGAAGTTGATGGGGATCGTCAACGTGACGCCCGACTCGTTCTCGGACGGCGGGCTCTATCTCGACTCCGACGCCGCGATCGCCCACGGTCGCTCGCTGGTCGCGGCGGGCGCGGACGTGGTCGACGTCGGCGGCGAGTCGACTCGGCCGGGCGCCGCCGCGGTGCAGGCGGACGTGGAGCTGGGCCGGATCGAGCCGGTCGTGCGCGAGCTCGCAGGCAGCGGCGCAGCGGTCTCGATCGACACCTCGAAGGCGGTCGTTGCGGCCGCGGCGCTTGACGCCGGCGCGAGCATCGTCAACGACGTGACCGCGTTCGCCGCCGACCCGGAGCTGGCCGACCTCTGTGCCGATCGCGGTTGCGACGCGATCCTGATGCACATGCAGGGCACCCCGCGGACGATGCAGGAGAACCCCACCTACGACGACGTGGTGGATGACGTCAAGGCCTTCCTCGCGGAGCGCATCGAGCTCGCCGTCTCGCGCGGCGTCGCGGAAGAGAGGATCTGGGTTGACCCGGGGATCGGCTTCGGCAAGACACTCCGACACAACCTGACGCTCCTGGGCCGGGTCGGCGAGCTCCGCGACCTCGGCCGCCCGGTCATGGTCGGGACGTCGCGGAAGAGCTTCCTCGGCAAGCTCACCGGGCGTGACGCCGGCGAGCGCCTCGGCGGGACGATCGCCTCCAACGTGATCGCGTTGGCCAACGGCGCCGACGCCTTCCGCGTCCACGAGGTACGCGAGGTACGCGAGGCGTTAATCGTCGCCGAGGCGATTCTCGGGCGGCGTGAGTGGGGCACTGACGAGCGCTTCGCCTGATGGACTTCGGAGTCGCCAGCTTCCCGACGGACCCCTCGATCGCTCCCGATGCCCTCGCCAGGCTGGCCGAGGATCGCGGGTTCGATTCGCGTCCTCGTCGGCGGCAACGGCCGCACCGTCTACGACCGGGTGGTCGCCATCGGCGATGCCTGGATTCCGAACTACCTCGGGGACGTCGAGCGTCTGGCGGGCCGGATCGGAAGCTTGCAGGGTCGCGCGGCCGAGGCCGGCCGCGACCCGATCCCGGTGACGATCTACGGGGTCCCGCGCGACCCGGCGGCATTTGCCCTCTGGGAGGAGGCCGGAGCGACGCGGTGCCTGTTCTACCTGCCAGCTTCGCAGTCAGACCCGGCGTCGGCCGAGACGAAGCTCGACCGCTGCGTCGCGGCGATCGAGGACTACCGCTCGGCCGGCGGCTGACGCCGGTACGGTTCCACGGGATGGAGGCCGGCCGCAACGGACCCGATTCGACCGTCGAGGTCGAGCTGCACGGGCTCTCGATCTACACCCACCACGGGGTCACCGACGCCGAGCAGGAGGTCGGCCAGCGGCTTGAGATCGACGTCTCATTCGACGTGCCCGATTGCGACGCCGTGCTGACCGATCGGATCGACGACACGATCGACTATGCGGAGGTCTCCGACATCGTTGCCCTCGCAGCCACGGAGCGGAGCTACCGGACGCTCGAGCGCCTGGCGCACGTGATCGGGGAGCGCCTGGCGGAGCGCTTCCGCTGCGAGCACGTCCGCGTGCGGGCGGCAAAGCCCGAGCCGCCGCTGCCGCTGTCGATCGAGGAGGTCGCGGTCGAGGTCGTCCACGAGCGTGCGCTCGACGAGGACGACGACGAGGAATAGCCGTGCCGGATCGCGTCGGCTACCTCGGCCTGGGCTCCAACGTCGGCGATCGTCCGGACAACCTCGCCCGTGCGCTCGAGCTGCTGCCGGAGCACGGGGTGGAGGTCGAGGCTGTGTCGGACCTCTACGAGACGGAGCCCGTCGGCGAGATCCTGGACCAGCCCGACTTCATCAACCTCGCCGCGCGGGTCCGGACCGACCTCGAGCCGCTGGAGCTGCTCGACGCCTGCAAGGCGGTCGAGATCGAGCTGGGCCGGATGTTCGCCGGTCCACGCCACGGTCCGCGCCCGATCGACGTCGACCTGCTGATGCTGGGCGATCTCGAGTTCGAGGACAAACGGCTTACGCTGCCGCACGCCGAGGTCACGTCGCGGCGCTTCGTCCTCGAGCCGCTGCTGGAGCTGGACCCGGAGCTCGCCCTGCCGGACGGCCGGCCGCTTGCGGAGTTCGTCGAAGCCCTCGGCGCCGGCCAGGGGGTCGAGCGGGTGGGAAAGCTGGGGCGCTGAGCGGCCGATGATCGACAGGCGCTAGGGGGTGGCGTCCACCTCGGCGAGGACGCGCGCCTTGGGAGTCCCGCTCAGCGCCGGAGATGCGTCCTCGGATGTCCAGACCCTTGTCTCGAGAAAGCCCTTGAACGCCTCCGCCTGCTCGACGCTGTCGAAATCCAGGCTGACGTAGATGTACTTGTCGTCATCGACTGGCTGATGGACGCGCTGCGCACGGACGCCGGCCTTCCTCCGGGCCTGCTCGAACTGTCGGAAGGCGCCCAGCCAGGTCTCCAGGTCGGTGATCGGATGCTCGATGTACAGCGTCGCCATGGAATCTCCCTCGATCGTTGTCAGGCCGGGGCCGTCGCCCGCAGCGGCTCGAGCCACTCCGCCGGGAAAATCGGCGGGACGTCGCCCGGATAGCCAGGGGCGAAGCGTTTCGAGTGCTCGCCGGCCGGGCGGGTGGCGATCGCGGGGCGCAGGTCCTGGAGCGTCATCGCCAGCCCGATTCCGGACGCGATCTGGAAGTCGGCGGCGTTGGGCTGATCGCTGCCGAGCAGGCCCTCGGCGATCCAGCCGTCGATCCGGTCGAGCCAGCCGGGCACTGCGGCGAGATCGGCTCGGACCGCGTCGTCGGTGACGGCGTTGATCTTCAGCTCGGCCGCGATGATCGGCCCGGCGGTGGCGACCGCGAGTCCGTGCGGCACCCCGATCCGGGCGTCGCCCATGTAGCTGCGCAGCGGCGACTTGTCGCGCTTGATCGCGTTCCAGAGGATCCGTCTGGTCGCGTCCGCGATGACCTCCTCGCCCCAGCGCTCGGCATCCTCGACGCCAACCCGCTGCGCGGGGTCGGCCGGAAACAGCGGCGGCACGGGCTGGATCTCGTCGAGCGCCTGCGAGATCTCGCGGGAGCCCGTGATCCTGCGCCCGTCGATCTTTAGCGACGGGACCGTGTTGCCGGGAAAGCGCATCAGCTTTAGCGCCGCGCGGCTGACCACGGGCATCAGATCGACCCGCCTGTAGTCGATGTCCTTGTGCTCGAGCATCCGCTGGGCGGCAAGCGCCGGATGCGAGGCGGGAATCACGTACAGGGTTGCGCGCGACATCGACCGCATCCTAAGTGAGGCGTAGCCGAAGGCGAGCCGAGCCCCGCCGTTGTTGAGGCGGCTTGTTTTTGCATACTGGCGGGGTGCTTCTCGCGGTCGACGTCGGCAACACGCAGACCCACCTCGGCGCGTTCGACGGCGAACGCCTGGTCGAGCACTGGCGCTTTCAGACCCGGGCGGGGATGACCGCCGACGAGCTCGCGGCCCGGATCGCCGGATTCATGGAGCTGAGCGGGGTCGCCCTGGGTGATGTGACGTCGCTGATTGTTTCGTCGGTCGTGCCGCCGCTGGGGACCGAGTACGAGCAGCTTGCCGGGCGTTACCTCGACGGGGCGGAGTGCCTCCAGGTCGGTCCCGGCATCAAGACCGGGATGGCGATCCGGATCGACAACCCCTATGAGGTCGGCGCCGACCGCCTGGTCAATGCGGTTGCCGCCTACGAACGGTTCGGCGAAGCGTGCGTCGTGGTGGACTTCGGCACCGGCATCAACTTCGATGCCGTCTCGGCAGACGGCGAGTACCTCGGAGGCGCCATCGCCCCGGGGGTGGAGATCTCGCTCACCGCGCTGACCGAGCGCGGCGCCCGCATTCCCCGCATCGACCTGGCCGAGCCGGAAACCGCGATCGGGAAGTCCACACGGACCGCGATCCAGTCCGGGGTCGTTTACGGGTTCGCCGGGCTGATCGACGGCGTTGCCCGCCGGATCGAGGCCGAGCTGGGGCAGGGAGCTCCGTTCATCGCGACCGGTGGATTGGCGTCGGCGATCGTGCCGTTTTGCGAGACGATCGACGAGGTCGACGACCTGCTGACGCTCACCGGCCTGCGATTCATCCACGAGCTCAACGGGTAGCGGGGCGCTTGGGTGAGACGCCGACGGCAGCCCGCCAGTAAGTAGGCTAGGCCCCGATGCCGGCGCTCGAGAAGTACCCGATGGCGGACGATCGCGTGATCGGCGACGGCGGCAACCTCACCATCTACGAGCGCCCCGACAGCTCGCGCTACGCCCTCGACAAGCGCGGCAACGGCCACGAGTACGAGGACGGAGCTCCGATCTTCGGCCGGGCGCGGTTTGACGCTCGCGAGCATGCCTCGGGAACCTGGGAGGGATCCCGTTCGCTGCCCCAGCAGGCGGCCGAGCGCGACCCCGAGGTCGGCGCCGGCCGGCGCGTGCGCCGCCGCGGCTGGTCCGGCTAGCCCAGACTCACCCACCGGCACACGCCTTACCCTTCGGGCTGTGACCCAGGCATCGCTGACCACCCCGTTTCGCATCGCCGGTGTCGCGATTCCGAACCGCGTCCTCCTGGCGCCGCTCGCCGGAATCGGCAACTGGTTCGTCCGCCTCCAGGCGCGACGGCACGGGGCGGGGATGGCCGTCTCGGAGATGGTCTCGAGCTTTGCGCTCCACCATCGCAACGAGCGCACGCGCGGGGAGATGCTTCGGATCCATCCTGACGAGCACCCGGTCTCCGTGCAGCTCTTCGGGCCCGACCCCGACGTCATGCGCTCCGCAGCGGCTACGGTCGCTGCTGCCGGCGCCGACGTGATCGACCTCAACATGGGCTGTCCGGTCAGGAAGGTCCTGAAGGCAGGCGCCGGCGCGGCGCTGCTCGACGAGCCCGAGCGCGCGGTGGCGGTGGCCCGCGGCGCCGCCGAGGGCTCGGGCCTGCCGATCACGGTAAAGCTCCGCTCCGGGCTGCATCCCGGCGACCGGTCTGGCTTCGAATTGGCGATCCGCCTGGCGGAGGACGTCGGCGTGGCCGCGATTGGCTTTCACCCGCGGTCAGCCGCCCTCCATCACAAGGGCCGGCCTGACTATGACCTCGCGCAGGAGCTCGTCGCCGAGCTGCGCGGGCGTGGGCTCGACTGCCCGGTCGTGATCTCGGGCGGCCTCGGCGACGCAAGGCGAGCCCGGCGTGCTTACGAGAGCTCCGGCGCCGACGCGGTGATGGTCGCGCGCGGCGGACTCGGCTATCCATGGATCTTCGGGGAGCTGACCGGCACCCGGCACTCCGAACCCTCCGACGCGGAGGTGATCACGGAGCTCCGTTGGGTTCTCGAACGGGCCGCGGAGCACTGGGGCCCGGAGCGCGCCGCGCGCAACCTGCGGAAGTTCTATCCCTGGTATCTCGACCATCTCGGCATCCATGGCGCCGACGCCGACGCCTATCAGCGGACGACCGACCTGGACGAGGTGCGAGGCCTGCTGACGCGCCTCGAGAGCCGTGAATCGGTGCCCGTTTAGGGCCTGGGCGGCCTCGCTATAATCCTGCGCCTGCCCGACTCCGTGCGCCGGCCGTGCACGTGTATCGGGCGGTTTTTGTGAAGCGAGCCGCCGCCCAGCCCGGGCGGCGTTCGTGCCTAGACGAAGAGGAAGAGGTAGGAGCCAGCGTGGCGCGTGAGATTCCGATCACCAAGGAAGGGCTGAAGAAGCTCCAGACCGACGTCGAGCAGCTCACGACCGTGAAGCGGCGCGAGGTCGCGGAGCGGATCAGGGAAGCCCGCGAGTTCGGCGACATCACCGAGAACTCCGAGTACGACGACGCCAAGAACGAGCAAGCTCTGCTCGAGCAGCGCATCGCCCAGCTCGAGGAGCGGCTGCGGCGCTCGATCGTGATCGACAAGAAGGACATCGACACGGGCACCGTGTCGGTCGGCGTCCTCGTCCACGTCAAGGATCAGAAGTCCGGCGAATCGCGGAAGTTCCAGATCGTCGGCCCGGCCGAGGCGAACCCGACCGAGCAAAAGCTCTCGAACGAGTCGCCGATCGGCAAGGCGCTTCTCGGCCACAAGCGCGGCGACGTCGTCACGATCGACGTCCCCCGTGGGCCGAAGAAGAAGCTAAAGATCACGAAGATCGAAACCGCTTAGGCTGCGGCCGCTGCAAACCGTCGCATCTCGGCGTCCTCGGCCGATCGTCTCGCTCACGTACGTCACATGTACGCTCGCTTCGCCGATCGGCCTGCGTCCTTGAGCTGCTCGGTTTTCGCGACCTTCGGTCTTGGCTGACGAACAACATCCCGACGAGCCGGCGATCATCGCCGAGCGCCGCGAGAAGCTGGCGCGGCTGCGCGCGGCCGGGACCGAGCCATTTCCGCACGAGTTCGAGGGCCGGGTCGAGATCGCCGAGGTCCGCGCGGCGCACGACGGGCTCGAGGCGGGGCAGGAAACCGACGCGTCCTACCGGGTCGCCGGGCGGATCGCGGCCCGGCGCGACATGGGCAAGGCGGCGTTCATCGACCTCGTCGACGGATCCGGGCGGATCCAGCTGCAGTCGCGGGCTGACGAGCTGGGCGCGGGCCACGACGATCTCGTCGCCCTCGATCTGGGCGACATCGTCGGCGTCGACGGCGCGGCGTTCAAGTCGCGCCGCGGCGAGCTGACGCTCAGGGTCACCGGCTGGCAGTTGCTTGCCAAGAGCCTGCGCCCCCCGCCGGACAAGTTCCACGGCCTCGAGGACGTCGATACGCGCTACCGCCATCGCGAACAGGACCTGATCGCCAACCCCGAGGTGCGGGCGCTCTTCCGCCAGCGTGCGCAGGCGATCGCGGCGACCCGGGAATGGCTGGACGAGCGCGGGTTCGTCGAGGTCGAGACCCCCGTCCTTCAGCCGATCTACGGCGGCGCCCTGGCGCGCCCGTTCGTCACGCATCACAACGCGCTCGACCGCGATTTCTATCTGCGGATCGCAACCGAGCTCTACCTCAAGCGCTGCATCGTCGGCGGCATCGACCGCGTCTACGAGCTGGGCAAGGACTTTCGCAACGAGGGCATCTCGTTCAAGCACAACCCCGAGTTCACGATGCTCGAGTGGTACGAGGCCTACGCCGACTACGACGACGCGGCCGAGCGGCTCGAGCAACTGGTCTCGCACGTCGCGCGGTCCGTTCTCGGGACCACGAAGGTCGAGCGCGACGGCGCCGAGATCGAGCTGGCCCCGCCCTGGCGGCGGGTGACGCTGCGCGAGGCGATCCGCGAGCGCACCGGCATCGACGTCCTCAAGCACCCCACCCGCGAGGAGCTGGCGCAGGCGATGGACTCCGAGCCGGGCGCCGAGGAGGGCTGGGGCAAGCTCGTCGACGGCCTGCTCACCAAGGAGGTCGAGCCGCACCTGATCCAGCCGACGTTCATCACCGACTACCCGGTCGAGATGTCGCCGTTCGCCAAGCAACACCGCAGCGAGGCGGGCCTGGTCGAGCGCTGGGAGGCGTACGCCGGCGGCTTCGAGATCGCCAACGCATTCACCGAGCTGAACGACCCGGACGAGCAGCGGCGCCGATTCGAGCAGCAGGCGGAGGAGCTGCGCCGCGGCGACCCCGAGGCGCAGCCGATGGACGAGAACTACATCCAGGCGCTGGAGGCCGGCATGCCGCCGACCGGCGGCGTCGGGCTCGGCATCGACCGGCTGGTGATGCTGCTCACGGGCGCCAAGAGCCTGCGCGAGGTGGTGCTGTTCCCGGCGATGCGCTGACGAGCGTCGTCGCGGCGGCGCTCGCACTTGCCGCCTTCACGGGGTGCGGCGAGGACCACGTTCCCGCGCGACCGGCGGATCCAGGGCCGCCCGTGCCCGAACGCCCCAAGGACCCGGATCCTGCCCGGGTTGAGCGCGCCCGGTGCCTCGACGGCATCGCCGGTTGCGTCAGCGCGACGGGGACCATCGTCTACGTGGAGCGGGTCGACCCGGACGGGGACGGCGATGTCCACTTCGTGCTGCTCGACTCAGCCGGGGTGACCGCGCCGGGCATCACCGTCGTCGATGTGGCTGCCGACCTGCGGCCCCGGCCGCTTCCCGGGCCGGGGGACCGGCTGAGCGCCGCCGGCCCCGTGTTCCGCGGCTCTTACGGGCAGCGCCAGATCGAGGCGGACGTCGTCAACCGCCAACCGTCCAACTAACATCACAGCGATCAATGAGGCGCGCGTTTCTTTCGACAGCGATCGCCGTGGGACTGCTATCGGGGGCGCCAGGGACTTCGGCACCGGGCGCCCACGAGGGTTCACACGACCCCGGACCGGCCTTTCGCGCGGACCGCGCCGCCGCGCCCCCCGCCGAGACCGGCGAACCCGAGGGCACCGCGATCCTCTCGAACGAGCGCACGCTCTCGCGCTGGGCCTACGTGCCGCGCCGGCTTACGGCCAAGGCGCGCCCGCGACCTGGCGCCCGGGTCGTCAAGCGGCTCCGGTCGACGACGGCTGACGGCACCCCCGAGCTCGTGCTCGCGTTACGCCAGCGACAGGTCGCGAGCGGCGCAACCTGGGTCCTGGTGCGGCTGCCGATGCGGCCGAACGGCAGCAAGGGCTGGGTGCGCCGCGGCGGGCTCGGCGCGTTCCACGTCGTGCGCACGCGGTTGGTGATCGACCGCGACAACTTCACCATCAGCCTCTATCGCCGCGGGCACCGAGTGGTCAGGGCGAGGATCGGGGTGGGCACGCCGGACGCCCCGACCCCGGTCGGCCGCTTCTACGTGCGCGAGCGCCTGATCCCGATCCGCCGCAACACCGTCTATGGCGTCTTCGCGTTCGGGACGAGCGCGTTCTCGCCCGCGATCTCGGACTGGCCCGGGGGTGGGATCATCGGCGTCCATGGCACCAACCAGCCGGAGTTGATCCCGGGGCGGGTCTCGCACGGCTGCGTCCGCGTCCGCAACAAGGAGATTCGCAAACTGAAGCGCCGCACCCCGCTCGGCACGCCGATCCGCATCCGCTGACCCATTCGACCGCGTTTCTCAGCGTCCGACGGGCGGAAGTGATAGAAAACGCACGCCTGACCGACTGGGCGGGCGAGGTGTTCACCGGAACCATGGGAGGGAATTCGCAGATGAACGGAAAGCGTCGAAGCGTTCGCCGAGGCCTGCTGCTGGCAGCATTGGCTTTCGTTGTCGTCCCAGCGACCGAAGCATCCGCCGGCAGACTGCTGGTAACCGGCCACGACTGGGACTATCACTGCGGTACGTCGCCGCCCAGCCAGTGCCACTACGTCAGCACCGGAGTCAAGTATGTGCGCGCCGGCTCGAACAAGCCCGTCTTGGTCCTCGACCAGCCGGACTTCGACGTCGGCAACGCCCTCGACGCGGCGTTCAGCCCGTCGTTCCCGCGCGAGGTCGTGACCCCAACCTCCAACCGCTGGCGGACGATGAAGCTCACGCCGAGGAAGTGGAGCGCGATTCTGGTCGCCTCCGACACCAGCTGCGGCGGTTGCGACCTGAACCAGATTGGGGTCGAGGACTCCGAGGCGATCAACAAGCGCAAGCGCGCGATCGCGAAGTACTTCAACAAGGGCGGCGGGATCATGGTCGCCGCCGGCGCCGATCACGGTGACGGCAACGATCCGGACGACATCTTCTACGACTTCGTCCCGATCCCCGTCGGCGCCGTTGCGGTGACTCAGCCGTTCACGCTCACCCCGCTCGGTGAGCGGATCGGTTTCCGCGACAACGCGGCGGCTCCGGGCGGCAGCGACATCAACTGCTGCGCGACCCACAACGCGTTCAAGAAGCCGCGCCGCGGCGGCGCGCTGAAGATCGCCGAGAAGGACAGCGGCGGCTTCGCCGAGACGCTGGTCGCCAAGGGCAAGATCGTCGGCGGCCAGATCGTCAGCGGCGGCAAGTTGAAGCTCCGGATCAGCCCGAAGGAAGTCAACAAGGGCGAGAACGCCTGCTTCGGCTTCAAGGTCACGAGCGGCAAGAAGACGGTCAACAACGCGACCGTCAAGTTCGGCGGCGACAAGGTGAAGACGAACAAGAACGGCAAGGGCACGATCTGCCGTTCGTTCGGTTCGCTGGGTAAGAAGACCGCCAAGGCGACGAAGTCGGGCTTCGACCCGGATACCGCGGCCACCTTCGTGGTCCGCGCCCCCGGGTTCACCGGCTAGCTCGCAGGCAAAAGCACTGGACCAACGGGCGGGCCAAGCGGCCCGCCCGTTGCGGTTAGAGACCGTGGTTCGGCCACTCCGGGGTCTCGCCGCGCTTGAACGCGCCGGCGCCGATCGCGTGCGAGTCCCGGCGCAGGAACATCGCCAGCGCGGCTTCCATCTCCTGCCGCAGCTGCTCCTCGTAGGTCCGGCCGACGTTCCTGACCATCGTCTCCTTGTCGGTCCGGATCGCGCCCTGCGGCAGCGCCGCGATCTCGTGCGCAAGCTCGAGCGCCCGGTCGAGAGCCTGGCCCTCGGGAACGACCTCGTGCACGAGCCCGATCCGCTCGGCCTCCTCGGCGCCGACGGCGCGGCCGGTGATGATCATCTCCATCGCCCGCGAGTAGCCGACCGCCATCGGCAGGCGCACCGTCATCCCGTCGCCGGCGACGATGTTCCAGCGCCGCTCGAGCGCTCCGAAGACCGCGTTGGCGGCAGCGATCCGGATGTCGGCCAGGAGCGCGTTCTCGAGGCCGGCCGCGACCGCCCAACCGTTGATCGCCGCGATCACCGGCTTGAACACGTCCACCCGCCGCGAGTACCCGCAGCTGCCGGCCTCGTTGTAGAGCGCGGTCCGGAACTCGTCGACCTCGGGCACCGGCCACTCGGCGGCGTCGGCAAGGTCCCAGCCCGCGCAGAAGGCGTCGCCGCTGCCGGTGATCACCAGCACGAACGCGTCTGGGTCGTCCCGAAACGCCTGCCACGCGTGATGCAGCTCGGCGTTCATCTCGCGGCTGATCGCGTTGCGCTGATCCGGGCGGTCGTAGGTGAGCACGGTGACGTGGCCGTCGCGCTCGTAGGTCAGGGTCCGGTAGTCCATCGCTCCTCCGTTTCGAGTCGTGGTGCCGCAGAAGCTCGCAGTTTGCGTCCCTGCACGTCGAAACCGTGCCTGGCCGCGCAGGCCCCCGGATATACTCGTCCCTCGCTGTAGTTCGACAACCGGAGGTTCTAATCCCACGGCAGCTCGCGGCCGAAGAAGTGGATGGAACCACCGGCGCTGTCGCGTCCCCCGAGGCGACTAGAACTTAAACCCAAGGATCAGATCCCGAACCAAGGCAGAGGCGGTTGAGAAGTGTTTGAGCGATTCACAGAGAGGGCCCGGCAGGTAGTCGTCCTCGCGCAGGAAGAGGCGCGGACGCTCAAGCACAACTACATCGGCACCGAGCACATCCTGCTCGGCCTGCTGCGCGAGGAGGAGGGCCTGGCCGCCCGCGTCCTCGAATCACTCGACATCACGGTCGAGCGGGTGCGCGCCCAGGTCGTCCGCATCGTCGGCTCCGGCGAGGAGGTCACCTCCGGCCAGATCCCGTTCACCCCGCGCGCCAAGAAGGTGCTCGAGCTGGCGCTCCGCGAGGCGCTCTCCCTGGGCCACAACTACATCGGCACCGAGCACATCCTGCTCGGCCTGGTTCGCGAGAACGAGGGCGTCGCCGCCCGCATCCTGCTCGACTTCGACGCCGACTCGGAGAAGATCCGCAACGAGGTCATCCGCATGCTCTCCGGCCCCGGCGGCCGCCGCCAGGGCCAGGGTTCCGGCGGCTCCGGCGAGGGCAAGAAGTCCTCGAAGCTGCTCGACCAGTTCGGCCGCAACCTGACCAAGCTCGCCGCCGACGGCAAGCTCGACCCGGTGATCGGGCGCGAGACCGAGATCGAGCGGATCATGCAGATCCTCTCGCGCCGGCAGAAGAACAACCCCGTGCTCCTCGGCGAGCCGGGTGTGGGCAAGACGGCGATCGTCGAGGGGCTCGCCTCGCGAATCCACAACGGCGAGGTTCCGGAGCTGCTCAAGGACAAGCAGATCTACACGCTTGATTTGGCCGCGCTGGTCGCCGGCTCGAAGTACCGCGGCGAGTTCGAGGAGCGGCTGAAGAAGGTGATGAAGGAGATCACCCAGCGCGGCGACATCGTGCTGTTCATCGACGAGCTCCACAACCTGGTCGGCGCCGGCGCCGCCGAGGGCGCGATCGACGCCGCCTCGATCCTGAAGCCGGCCCTTGCCCGCGGCGAGCTCCAGACGATCGGCGCGACCACGCTCGACGAGTACCGCAAGTACCTGGAGCGCGACTCCGCCCTGGAGCGCCGCTTCCAGCAGATCAAGGTCGAGCAGCCGTCGATCGCCGACTCGGTCAAGATCCTCGAGGGCCTGCGCGAGCGCTACGAGGACCACCACCGGGTCGAGATCACGGACGACGCGCTGGCTGCCGCGGCCGAGCTCGCCGACCGCTACATCTCGGACCGCTTCCTGCCCGACAAGGCGATCGACCTGATCGACGAGGCCGCGTCGCGGATGCGGATCAAGTCGATGAGCTCGCCGCCCGTGTACCGCGACCTCGAGGAAGAGATCGAGGAGACGCGCCGTGCGAAGGAGTCGGCGATTGAGGCTCAGGAGTTCGAGAAGGCCGCGAGCCTCCGCGACCAGGAGCGCCAGCTGACCAACAAGAAGCGCGAGATGCAGGACGAGTGGTCCTCGTCCGAGGAGGGCGAGCGCCCGCAGGTCGGCGAGGAGGAGATCGCCGACATCGTCTCGATGTGGACCGGAATCCCGGTCTTCAAGCTGACCGAGGCCGAGACCAAGAAGCTCTTGCGCATGGAGGACGAGCTCCACAAGCGCGTGATCGGCCAGCAGGTCGCGATCGACGCCGTCTCGAAGGCGATCCGGCGCTCGCGCGCCGGGATCAAGGACCCGAAGCGGCCCGCCGGCTCGTTCATCTTCCTTGGCCCGTCCGGCGTCGGCAAGACGGAGCTCGCGCGGACGCTGGCGGAGTTCCTGTTCGGCGACGAGGACTCGATGATCCGCATCGATATGTCCGAGTACATGGAGAAGCACGCGGTTTCGCGCCTGGTCGGCTCGCCGCCCGGCTACGTCGGCTACGACGAGGGCGGCCAGCTGACCGAGGCGATTCGCCGCAAGCCGTACTCGGTGCTGCTGCTCGACGAGATCGAGAAGGCTCACCCGGACGTCTTCAACATCCTGCTTCAGATCCTCGAGGACGGGCGGCTGACGGACGCTCAGGGCCGGACCGTGGACTTCCGCAACACGATCGTGATCATGACTTCGAACATCGGCGCCCAGGACATCGCTCGCAACATGTCGTTCGGGTTCGCCGCGGCCGACGAAGAGGGCGGCACCTCCTACGAGGAAATGAAGTCGAAGATCATGGGCGACCTCAAGAAGGTCTTCCGCCCGGAGTTCCTGAACCGGATCGACGAGGTCATCGTCTTCCACAAGCTCTCCCGCGAGGAGATCAAGGAGATCGTCGACCTGCTGATCACCCGGGTGCGGGCTCAGGTCGCCGAGCACGAGCTGCAGCTCGAGCTCACGGACGAGGCGAAGGACCTGTTGGTCGACAAGGGCTGGGACCCCGCGATGGGCGCCCGGCCGCTGCGCCGCGCGATCCAGCGCTACATCGAAGACCCGCTTGCGGACGAGGTGCTCCGCGCCGGCGAGATCGTGCCCGGCACCACGGTGCTGGTCGACCGCGACGAGTCCGGCGACGACGACGACCGGCCACTGAAGCTGAAGTTGGTCAAGCCGCGCAAGAAGCCGGCGCGCAAGAAGCAGCCGGCGGGCGTCGGCGGCCGCGGTAACGGCGAGGACGCGCCGGCCGAGGACGCGCCCGACGCCGACCCCGCGCCCGCGGCGGACTAGCCGGGCCCGAGCCTCGGCGTTGCCTGCCGGGCTCCACGGGCATCCAGCCCTCTGTCCTCACGGGCATCCATGCCCGGACAGAGTCGCCCGGGCAGGCAATCGCCGAGTCCCGGCCCTGGGCGCGGCAGCACGCTAGCGCCGGACGCGCTCGCAGTTCTTCGCGACGAGGTCCCGCACCGAGGCGACTGCCACGTCGCGCCCGCGCCCGCAGCGAATCCGGTCGCGGCCCTTGCCGCCGACCAGGCGGTCGTTCCCCCGACCCCCCGCGAGCCGGTCGTGGCCGCGCTGCCCGTAGAGGCAGTCGTCACCGGCCTTGCCTCGCAGCAGGTCGTTGCCCCTGCCACCGCGAATCGCGTCGCCCGAGCCCGACGGGGGCAGGGTCGTGGGCGTGTCGGATGCGGCGGTGCCGCGCTGCGGCAGCGCGCAGCGAACGCCGCCCCCGCCGCCGGGCGGCGTTCCCGGCGGCGCGCTGTACGCGTCGGAGACGAAGCTGTAGCCCGGGGGCAGCCCGTCGGGAGCCATCGTCGCGCAACCGGCCCGCATGTCGTCACAGGTCACCTCGGTGCCCGCGGCGGTCACGAGGTCGAAGGGCGATCGGAAGTAGAACGAGAAGGCGTTGGGATCGTCGTTCAGGTCGATCTGACCGCTGCGTTCGTCAGCTCGCCAGCGGTCGGTCAGAAGCCGGCGGTCGGCGGCCTCCTCGCAGGCCGAGCCCGGCGCGCACTTGACGTGCTTGTCGAACCAGGCCGTCGAGTACCAGGCGACCATGTCGCCCCCGCGAAGCGTCGAGAGGCCCAGCACCGCCGTGGTCATGCCCGGAATGAACGCGGACTCCTCGTGGGAGCCGCCACGGATCGTGAACTCCATCGAGTCGACCCCGGCCGTCTTGTAGGCGGCGAAACCGGCGTTCTTGGCCAGCGGGTCCGGGTCCGAGAGCATCGGCGTCGGCGTGATTCCGTAGTCGTTCGAGATGCCGAGCGCGGGCTTCGTGATCGGCGGGCTCGCCGGCCGCGGCGCCGCACCGCTCGTGCAGGCGGGAGGATCGCCCTGCGGTGCGCGGAGGTTGTCCCAGGCAGCGATCGCGTCGACGCGATCGTCGATCTGACCGACGTAGGAGACGGCCGAGGCGCCCAATGAATGGCCCGCGATGCCGACCCGATCGGGATCGACGAGATCGGACAGCGGATTGAACTCGGCGTTCCGGCCCTCCTCGACCCGGCGGTCCTGCTTGGGCGAGTGGTCGGTGCCCGACGTGCAGCTCGGCCGCGGGTCGTAGGGATCGTCCGGCGTCGAGAGCGCGAAGTCGAGGGCGTCCTCGGTGTTGTCGTAGAACGGCCGGCCCTGCTGCGACGGCACGCCGTCATTTGCGTCGGCGCCCTCGCCGAACGTGTCGGAGCGACCCTGGCCCTGGACGTCGTAGGTGAGGACGACGTAACCGTGTTTGGCGAGGGTCGCCGCCTGGCCCCAATAGAGCTGCTCGGGTGCCTGCACGGAGCCGGTCGTGATCACGACGAGCGGCCGTATCGCCGGCCCCGATTCGGTCGCCCAGACCCGGCCTGAGATGGTCGAGCCGTTGCGCGCCGTGAACAGCACGGGCTTGACGGTCCCGAAGCCGTTGTCCTTCCAGTCGTAGAAGCGGACGTCGCCCGCGCACTCGTTGCCGTTCTGAGCGCAGACGTTCCCGGCGAAGACCCGCTCAGGGTCGTCCGCGGCGATCTGGGCCATCGACGCGAGATTCGCGGTGTTCGCCTCGATCAGCCGTGCTTGGAACTCGGGCGTCAGCGTGACGTACTGCATCCGCTCGTTGGTCTTCGCGAAGTTCTTGACCTCCAGCGCGGGGTCAAAGGCCGCCGCTACGGCTGGTGGCGCGAGCGCAGCGGCAAACATGGCCAGCGCCGCCAATCGTCCCGGTACACCCGTCCCAACCACGCCGCGGGATTATGGCTGCGCCTTGCGCGGCGCGCGCCGGTCGGGGGGCGAAGCCGTCGGACCCGGTGCCTAGATTGGTCGCATGGCGCGCCCGACCTCCTACTTCTGCCAGTCCTGCGGGCACGAGGCGCTGCGCTGGGCCGGGCAGTGCGCCGGCTGCGGCGAGTGGAACACGTTGGTCGAGGCGCCGAAGCCGGACGCCGCGCCGAGCGCCGGCAGGGGTGGCCGCGCCCGGGGCGGGACGGCGGCCAAGCCGGTCGCCCTGCGCGACGTCTCAGCACCCGCGGTCGAGCGCCTCAAGACGGGGATCGACGAGCTTGACCGGGTCCTCGGCGGCGGCCTCGTGCCGGGCTCGATCGTGCTGCTCGGCGGCTCGCCCGGGATCGGCAAGTCGACGCTCACCGGCATGGCCCTGGGCAACCTGGTTGCGACCGGCCGTCGCCCGCTCTACGTCTCGGGCGAGGAGTCCGCCGCACAGGTGCGGATGCGAGCCACCCGCCTCGGCGAGTCGGCGCTGGCGGTGCCGGCGATCGCCGAGACGTCGCTGGAGACGGTGCTCGCCACGCTCGAGGCCGAGCGGCCGGACGTCTGCGTGATCGACTCGATCCAGACGATGAACGCTGCGGGGATGACCGGCGCCCCCGGCTCGGTCGGCCAGGTCCGCGAGGCGGCCAACGCCATCTCCGAGGTGGCCAAGCGAATCGACAGCGCCGTGATCCTGGTAGGCCACGTGACCAAGGAGGGCGCCGTCGCCGGGCCGCGGGTGCTCGAGCACCTGGTCGACTGTGTGCTGCTGTTCGAGGGCGAGCGCGAGCGCAGCTTCCGCACCCTGCGCGCGCTTAAGAACCGGTTTGGTGCGACCAGCGAGGTCGGGGTCTTCGAGATGAAGGGCGGTGGCCTGGTCGAGGTCGAGGACCCGTCGGCGCGCTTCGTCGGCGAGGCCTCGGGCGCTCCGGGATCCTGCGTGCTGTGCTCGATGGAGGGCACGCGGCCCCTGCTGGTCGAGGTCCAGGCCCTGGTCGCCCCAACCGAGATCGTGCCGCCGCGCCGGGTCGCGAACGGGGTCGACCGCAACCGCCTGGCGATGATCCTCGCGGTCCTCGCTCGCCACGGAGGCCCCGGGCTCGCGAGCGCCGACGTGTTCGTGAACGTGGCCGGCGGTGTGCGCGTGGACGAGCCGGGCGCCGACCTCGCCGTCGCGCTGGCGATCGCCTCCGCGCACCGCGGCGAGCCACTGGCGGATCCCGAGGGCAAGCCGCTGGCGTGCTTCGGGGAGGTCGGGCTGACCGGCGAGCTCCGCACCGTCGGCCACGCTGACCGGCGCCTTGCCGAAGCCGCCAAGTTCGGGCTCGCCCCGGTCGTCGGCCCGCCCGACACCGAACGCCTGCCGGGCCTGGCGCCGCAGGCCACGCTGCGCGCGGCACTGGGCACGGCCCTTGCCCGGACGCCGAAGCGGGCGGCGGCGTAACTCGTATCCCGCTTGACAAAGCCCTTTCCGACCTATCCACACGGGATTCGGCGGATCGTTGTTTGCAGGGGCATCTGTCACCATTGACTGAGTGATGGCGCTCCCTAGCGGTGATGAACTGACCGAACTTGAGGCGCGCCAAGACCCTCGGCTGCTGCGTGCGCTTGACTCCGTCGCGCCCGGCACGCCGCTCCGCGAGGGGATCGACAACATCCTCCACGCCCAGACCGGTGCCCTGATCCTGGTCGCCGAGGCGGACGAGGTCTCGTTCCTGTTCTCCGGCGGGATCAAGCTTGGCGTCGACTATTCGCCGGCGCTGCTCTACCAGCTCGCGAAGATGGACGGCGCGATCGTCCTGGCCCCCGATTCCAACCGGCTCTGCTGGGCCAACGTCCAGCTGATGCCCGATCCGACGATCCTTTCGATGGAGACCGGGACCCGGCACCGCACGGCTGAGCGCGTCTCGAAACAGACCGAGGCGCTCGTGATCGCGATCTCGCAGCGGCGCGACGTCGTCTCGCTCTACGTCGGCGGGATCAAGTACATCCTCGAGGACATCTCGACCGTGCTCTCGCGGGCGAACCAGGGGTTGGCGACCCTCGAGAAGTATCGGGCCCGCCTCGATCAGGTCTCCGGCCGCCTCACCCAGCTCGAGTTCGTGGGCGACGCCGTCCTCTATGACGTGCTCTCCGTCCTTCAGCGGGCCGAGCTGGTAGCGCGAATGGCCGCGGAGGTCGAGCGCTGGATCATCGAGCTCGGCGCCGAGGGGCGCCTGATCGAGATGCAGCTCGAGGAGCTGGTCGTCGGGGTGATCGCCGAACGCGGCGCGCTGATCCGCGACTACTCGACCTCGGTCTCGGAGCCCGCCGTCGAGCAGGCGATCTCCGAGCTCAGCCGTCTCGACCATCAGGAGCTGCTCGACTTCGGCCGCCTTGCCGAGCTCCTCGGGCACGATCGCAAGACCAACACCCTTGACTTCCCTGTCGTGCCACGGGGCTTCCGCGCGCTTTCGCGCGTGCCGAGGCTCCCTCGCCTGGTGGCCCAAAAGCTCGTCGACCACTTCGGCGATCTCGGGGCCATCCTCACCGCCGCCGACAGCGATCTGGAGGCAGTGGACGGCGTCGGGGAGGCTCGCGCGATCGAGATCCGCGAGGGGCTCCGCCGGCTTCAAGAGGTCGACCTCGTCGATCGTTACCCGTAACCAATGAAGGGGTCACCCCGGAGGTGACCGTGAATGAGAAGGAGGACACAATTCCTGAAGTAGCCACGGAGGAATCGGTCGAGATCGGCGACGAGCTCGGCCCCGTTGAGTGCGATTACAAGACGGGCGACCATGTCGTCTACCCGCACCACGGGGCCGGCGTCGTGCAGAAGCGTGAGTCCAAGGAGCTCCTGGGGGAGAAGCGCGACTATCTGACGATCAAGATCCTCCACAACGACATGACCGTGATGGTGCCGTGTGAGAACGCGCACCGCGCCGGGTTGCGGCGGGTCATCGACCCGAAGCAGGTCGAGGAAGTGATCGACGTGCTGACCGGCGAGCTGTCCGAGATGCCGAAGAACTGGAACCGCCGGTTCAAGTACAACCGCGAGAAGATCAAGACCGGCGACATCTTCGAGATCGCCGAAGTCGTGCGCAACCTCGCCATCCGCGAGTGGGAGAAGGGTCTCTCGACCGGCGAGAAGCAGATGTACACGCGGGCCAAGAAGATCCTGGCCTCGGAGTTCATGTACGCGCTCGAGAAGGATGAGGAGGGCGCCGAGGAGTACATCGACGGCCTGCTCGAGGACCGTTTCGGCGCAGCCAAGGCGACTGCCTAAGACGCCACCCCAAGCGACCGCCGTGATCGCGGCCGCCGGCTCCGGAGCGCGACTCGGAGCCGGCGGCCCGAAGGCCTTGGTCGAGATCGCAGGGCGGCCGCTCATCGCCTGGTGCCTTGACGCGTTCGCCGCGGCTGGGTCGGTTTCCGCGATCGTGATCGCGGCACCGCCGGGTCATGAGGCCGAGATCGCGGAGCTGGCCCCCGGCGCCACCGTCGTGACCGGCGGCGAGGCGCGGTCGCGATCGGTCGCCAACGCGCTCGGGCGCGTCGAGACCGACCTCGTCGCCGTCCACGACGCGGCCCGACCGCTGGTGACGGCCGAGCTGATCGATGCGCTGATCGCAAAGCTCGCCGACCGCCCCGACGCCGCCGGCGTGATCGCGGCGGCGGCCGTCACCGACACCGTGAAGCGCGCGCGTGAACCGCGCCCGGCGAAGGGCGAGTTCCCACGCGGCGGCCCGACCGTGGCGGAGACCGAGAGCCGCGACCTCCTCTGGGCGGCGCAGACCCCTCAGGTCTTCCGGACCGGCGCCCTGCGCGAAGCGCTCGCCGGCGATCCCCAGCGGGTCGCGGCCGCAACCGACGACGCGATGCTGATCGAGAAGGCGGGCGGCAAGCTCCTGATCGAGCCGGCGCCCGCAGCGAACATCAAGGTGACGACGCCGGACGATCTGCGGATCGCCGCCGCCCTGCTCGAGGGCGCTTAGTCCGTGGGCATTTTCACACGGCTCCTGCTGGGCACCGGGAAGCTGAAGCCCGTTCTTGTCCAGGAGCTCGAGGCGGAGGGCTTGGTGCTGGTCGAGGAGGGTTGCCTGGGATCGATCCGCTACACGCATTTCAAGGCGCCTGGCAAGCGCTTCCACGGCAAGATCACCGGGGAGCGCTTCGCGTTGGGGATCAGCGAAGATCGATTCGTGGTCTACTGCCGATCCGGTCGCGCCGAGTTGATCGACTCGCGCTTCTCGGAGCCGCGGCTTCGCGAGCTGGAGCTCTCGGTCGAAGATTCGGACAGAGTTGTGATCCTGGTCGATTACGAGCGGATGGGCGAGCCGAGCGTCGAGGGGAAGATCACGATTCGCGCGCAGACGCCCAAGGCCGCCGAAATCGTCGAGCAGCTCCGGCGCCGGATCGAACTCGCCGCCGAGCCCGGCGCCAGGCGGACCTCGGGCGGCTAGCGTACGGGCGGTGCTCACGGACTATCACGTGCACCTGCGCCCAGACGACCTTGAAACCACCCCCGCGGATCAGTTCTTCACGCAGGAGAACGTCGACCGCTACCGGGGGGCTGCCGCCACGGCCGGAATCACCGAGCTCGGCGTTTCCGAGCACGTCCACCGGTTCACCGCCGCTCTGGAGATCTGGGACCACCCGTTCTGGCGCGAGAACGCGCACGAGGACCTCTCCTCCTACTGCGAGTTCGTAGGCTCAACCGATCTGCGCCTTGGCGTCGAGATGGACTTCGTTCCCGGCCGTGAGGACCGGATCGCGAACGTTCTCGATGCGCACGACTTCGACTACGTCGTGGGCTCCGTGCACTTCGTCGGCGATGGCGCTGTCGACGACGACGAGTACGACGTCTGGCGTGGCGGCATCGATCCTGACCGGCTCTGGCAGCGCTACTTCGAGATGATCGCCGAGGCGGCACGCTCCGGGCTCTTCGACATCCTCGCCCACCCGGACCTGATCAAGTACTGGGGCGGTCAGCGGCCGGCGCCGAGCCGCGACCCCCGGTTCCACTACGAGCCGGCGATCGAGGCGATCGCCGACACGGGCGTCGCCGTGGAGGTCTCGACCGCCGGACTGCGCAAGCCGATCGGTGAGCTCTATCCAGCGGCGGCGTTCGCCGAGATGTGCGTGGAGGCCGATGCGGCGTTCGCGCTCTCGTCGGATGCCCACGTACCGGAGCACATCGGTTACGAGTACGAATGGGCGGTCGAGACGATGCGCGGGTGGGGGATCTCCGAGCTTTCCGTGTTCGAGGGCCGGAAGCGTCGGATGGAGGAGCTGGGATGAGCGCACGGGTCGGGATCGGGTACGACAGCCACCGCTTCGTGGAGGGCGCGCGGCTCGTGCTGGGCGGCCTCGAGATCGAGCACACACACGGCCTCGAGGGGCACTCCGATGCCGATCCGGTCGCGCACGCGATCATCGACGCCGTGCTCGGCGCGGCCGGGCTGGGCGACATCGGCACTCATTTCCCGCCCGACGACGACCGCTGGCGCGACGCCGACTCGCTCGACCTGCTGCGGACCGCCCTGGCGATGGTCCGCGGACACGTCGTGAACATCGACGCGACGGTCATCTGCGAGGCGCCGCGCCTGGGCAACCACCGGCCGGATATGGAGCGGCTGCTCAGCGCCGCCGCCGGTGGCCCGGTGAGCGTCAAGGCGACGACGAACGAGGGCATGGGCTGGCTCGGGCGCGGCGAGGGCGTGGCATGCATTGCCGTGGCGCTGCTCGAGGTCGGCTGAGAGCGCAGCGGCGTAACGACAGCCGCCTGTGGGTAGGGTTCGGGCCCGTGATTCGCGAACGCGTGGGCAAGCTCAAGGTCGGCTCCCTCGGGATGCTGCCCGACATCCCCTTCAACGTGAAGGTGCTGATCGAGGCCGGGGTCGTCCGGCCGACCCGGCCGGACAAGCTGGCCCGGGTCCTCCGTGAGCTCCGGCGCTGGGGAGCGTCACCGGCAGCGGGAGCCGCCGCGGCCGCGATCCGCTACCCGGACGAGACGATGATCATCGACGAGCTCGGTGCGCTGACCTTTGCGGAGGTGCACAGGCGCTCCAACCGCCTGGCGCGTGCGCTCGCCAAGCGGGGCGTGAAGGAAGGCGACGGCGTCGCCCTGATGGCACGCAACCACCGCGGCTTCGTCGACGCTCTCCTCGCGATCTCGAAGCTGGGCGCCAACGCGCTGTTCATGAACACGATGTTCGCCGGCCCGCAGCTGGTTGGCGTCGTCGAGCGCGAGGATCCGAAGGCGCTGATCTACGACGAGGAGTTCGCGGAGCTCCTCTCCGAGATCAACGTCGAGATGAAACGGTTCGTCGCCTGGGACCAGGACGGCGGCACCGACGATCCGAGCCTGGAGTCGCTGATCGCTGACGAGACCGACGACTCGGACCTCAAGCCGACGGACAGCTCGAGCAAGTTCATCGTCCTCACCTCCGGCACGACCGGGACGCCGAAGGGCGCGCAACGCGGTCAGCCGGACACGCTCGGCCCGATCGCCGCGCTGCTCTCGGTGATCCCGCTGAAGGCGCGCGAGACGACGATGATCGCGGCGCCGCTGTTCCACTCCTGGGGCTTCGCCCACTTCTCGATCGGACTCTCGCTCAGCTCCACCTACGTGCTGCGCCGCAAGTTCGATCCGGAGGGCACCCTCGAGGCGGTCGCCGAGACCGGGGCGACGGCGCTGATCGTGGTGCCGGTGATGCTGCAGCGGATCCTGGAGCTGCCGGAGGAGACGATCGCCAAGCATGACCTCTCGTCGCTGAAGGCCACCTGCGTCTCGGGCTCGGCGCTGCCGGGCCCGCTGGCGACGAAGTGGATGGATCTCACCGGCGACAACCTCTTCAACCTCTACGGCTCGACCGAGGTCGCCTGGGCGACGATCGCGAGCCCCGCGGACCTGCGGGATGCGCCGGGGACCGCGGGGCGGATCCCTCACGGCACGGCCCTGAAAATCGTCGACGAGGACGGGAACGAGCTTCCGAACGGGGAGACCGGGCGGATCTTCGTCGGCAACGAGATGAAGTTCGAGGGCTACACGGGGGGCGGCAACAAGGACATCATCGACGGGCTGTTGTCGTCGGGTGACGTCGGTCACCTGGACGAAGCGGGACGTCTGTTTATCGATGGTCGCGACGACGAGATGATCGTCTCCGGAGGCGAGAACGTCTTCCCGCGCGAGGTCGAGGACCTGCTGGCCGGTCACGATGCGGTCAAGGAGGTCGCGGTGATCGGCGTCGACGACGAGAAGTACGGTCAGCGGCTGAAGGCGTTCGTCGTCCTCTCCGACGGGGAAGCCTTGGAGGAGGACGAAGCGAAGTCCTACGTCAAGTCGAACCTGGCCGGGTACAAGACTCCGCGCGAGGTCGAGTTCATCGACGAGCTGCCGCGCAACGCGACCGGCAAGGTTCTGAAGCGCGAGCTTGCCTAGGCGCCGGTGCGCTCGGCCGTTCTTGCGGCGGCCTCGGCGCGGAGCTTTTCGTGCTCGATGAGTCGCTTGAGCTGCTGCAGCGACGTGCGCAGGTGCCCCGAGATCGTCGGCGCCGACACGCGTTCCGAGATCCAGCCTGTGAGACCGGCGCCCGCGACGCCGTACGCGTAGCGCAGTTCGACCCTGGTCGAGTTCGAGCCGGCTCGCCGCAGTCGCAGACGACCGCGCTGGTCGATGCCGGTGACCGAGCTCCAGGCCAGGTCGTTCGGCTCGTCCCACTCGACCATCTCGATCAGCCCGCCGACTTCGGCCGAACCAACCCGAAACAGCATCCGGCGCCGGGCGCCAAGGCCGGAATGCTGTTCGCCGTCGACATCCCAGCGCGTGATCCCCGACATAAAGTGCAGGTAGTTGTCGAGGTCGGCCAGGTAATCCCAGACACCCTCCTGGGGCGCCGAGATCACCACCGACTCGTTAAGACGCATCAGCCGATCACCGGGAAACGACGCTCGGCCGCCAGGCCGTCGAGGGTCTCCTGCATCAGCCCGGTCACGTGCTCGTAGACCTCGTCGACGTCCGGGTTCTCGCCGAACCGCTCGCGGACGTTGATTGCAGGCAGGACCTCGGTCGTCATCTTCGCCGGCAGCGGGATGCGCGGCAGGAAGTCGCCGATCGAAAGGCCCCAGGGCGGGGCGATCAAGATCGGCAACACCTTGAGCCGCATTGTCCTGTCGAGCCGCAACAGCTTCGCGAGCCATGCCCCACGGTCGAGCCACAGCGCGGTCTCCTGCCCGCCGATCGTCACGACCGGCACGATCGGCGCGTTCTGCTCGAGCGCCAGCCGCACGAATCCGCGGCGGCCGCCGAAGTCGATCTTGGCGCTCTGCCAGCTCGGGCGATGGACCTCCCAGTCGCCCCCGGGGAAGACCAGCACGGCCGCTTCGGCCTCGAGCGCCTTCTCTGCATTCGCATGGGAGGCCGCCACCGTGCCGAAGTTGCGCAGGAACGGACCGATCGGCGAGGCGAGCACCAGGTTGTGGGCGAGCTGGTGGTAGCGGCGCTCGACGCCGAAGTAGGTCGAGAACGCAAGGGTGAAGATGATCGTCTCCGGCGAGAGGTTGCCGCCGGTGTGGTTGCCGACCAGCAGCACGCGGCCGCGCTCCGGGATGTTGCCCAGGTTGCGGACCTCGGCCCGGTACCAGAGGCTGGCGACGAGCCAGCTCAGCGGCAGGTTCTCGCGGATGTAGTCGGGATCGCGATCGTCGAGGTCGGCAGTCAGCCGCCGCTGTACCGAGCGCCCGACGCGGCGCAGCATCGTGCCGGCGACGTCCTGGCCGGCGCGGATCGCCTGACCCGTGGCCTCGCCCACGCGCTCGGCGAGGTCGTCGAGCGGGATGCGTTCGGCGATTGAGGGCGCGCCGCCATTAGCGCGGACGTGGTCGCCGTTGACGCTTGCGCGTTGAGCGAGCTTGCCGGGTTCGGACATGGGGCGATTCTAGACCGGAGCCGCGGAGCCGGTTGCGGGAGGGCCGCATCTAGGATGCGCGGCATGCGCGAGGTGCAGATTCGCGACACCCTGAGCGGCGACGTCCGTGTGCTCGAGCCGCGTGAGCCCGGCAAGGTCGGCATCTACGCCTGCGGGCCGACGGTCTACTCACGGATCCACGTCGGCAACGCCCGTCCGTTCGTGATCTTCATGCTGCTGCGCCGGCTGTTCGCGGACCTCGGATACGAGCCGAGGCTCGTGATCAACGTCACCGATATCAACGACAAGATCTACGACGCGGCGCGGGAGGCCGGTGTGTCGTCCGCCGAGCACGCCGCCGAGATGACCAGGCAATACATCGCCGACACCGAGTTGCTCGAGCTGGGGCGCCCGGATGCCGAGCCGCTGGCGACCGAGACCGTGCCGGAGATCGTGGCGCTGATCGAGGCGTTGATCGAGGGCGGCCACGCGTATGAGTCCGGCGGCGACGTCTACTTCCGGGTGCGGAGCTTCGAGGGCTACGGGAAGCTGTCGAATCGCGATCCCGACGAGATGGACCAGGGCGAGGAAGCCGGGACCCAGAGCCTCAAGGAGGACGCGCTCGACTTCGCGCTCTGGAAGGCTCGGAAGCCGGGGGAGGACACGAGCTGGGAGTCACCCTGGGGCCCGGGCCGGCCGGGCTGGCACATCGAGTGCTCGGCGATGGCGGAGAAGCTGCTCGGCCCTGACTTCGAGATCCACGGGGGCGGTTCCGACCTGATCTTTCCGCACCATGAGAACGAGGTCGCGCAATCCGAGGCTGCCCGGGGCTTGCCCCTGGCGCGGGTCTGGATGCACAACGGGATGATCCAGGCCGACGACGAGAAGATGTCGAAGTCGGTCGGGAACATCTTCCAGCTCTCGGAGGCGATCGATCGCTTCGGCGCGCCGGCGGTGGTCGCCTACCTGATCTCAGGCCACTATCGCCAGCCACTCGAGTTCTCCGAGGCGGCGCTGTCTGAGGCCCAGGCTCGACTGGAGCGGATTCGCAACTTCCTGCGCGAGGACGCGGTTCCAGGCGACGATGAGTTCGTGGCCGAGCGCCGCGAGGCGTTCACGGCGGCGCTGTGCGACGACTTCAACACCCCCAGGGCGCTGGCGGCGTTGTTCGAGTTGGTCGCCGAGGCCAACCGCCGGCCGCTTGGCGGCGCCCGCGCTGCGGTCGTCGAGATGCTCCCGCTGCTCGGGCTTGAAGCGGTGTCGGCCGCGGAGGAGGAGCAGGGGGATCCGGAGGCACTGGAGAAGTTGGCCGAGCGTGAGGTGGCCCGCGCCGAGCGTGACTTCGAGCGGGCCGACCGGCTTCGCGACGAGCTCGCGGTTCTCGGCTGGGAAGTCCGCGACGGGCCGCAGGGCGCGCGCCTGGTGCGCAAGCCGTGAGTCAGGCGGCCGGGGAGGTCATCTACGGCCGGCGCCCCGTGGCCGAGGCCAAGCGCGGCCGCCGCCGGGTACGGCAGGTCTGGACAGCCGAGGATCTGGGTGCGGCCGAGCTGACGGAGCTCGCCGGGTCGCCTGAGCACCAGGGCGTGGTGGCCGAAGTGGATCCCTTCCCGTACGCGGACCCGGCGCGTTTGCTGGCGGAGCCCGATGCGCTGGTGATCGCGCTCGACCAGGTCCAGGACCCGCACAACCTCGGGGCCGTCTGCCGCTCGGCCGAGGTCGCGGGAGCCAGCGGCGTGGTGATCCCCGATCGCCGCTCGGCGGCCGTCACTGGCGCGGTTTGCAAGGCGGCCGCGGGCGCGGTCGAGCACCTGCGCGTCGGCCGGGTGCGAAACCTGGCGGATTGGCTCGCCGAGGCGAAGGGCACCGCCGGCCTCTGGGTCTACGGCGCCGAAGCGGGCGCCGCGAGTCCCCATTGGCAGGCCGATATGACCGGACCGGTGGTCCTGGTGCTCGGCAGCGAGGGCAAGGGCATCCGGCCGCGGGTCGCAGCGGCCTGCGACGCGCTGGTCTCGATCCCGGTGCGGGGCAGGACGGCGTCGCTGAACGTCTCGGCCGCGGCCGCGGTGCTGCTGTTCGAGGCCGTGCGCCAGCGCGAACCTGCCTGAACCTGTGTCTCCTAGGGAGACCTTCGGACGGAAGCCGGAAACTGCAACGAGACTTGCACAAGGCGGCGCGGGTTGACAGAACTATGCCCAGCGGCTTAGACTGCAATTCAGTAAGGGTGAACTAAAGGTCGAGCTTAGGCTCGTCCGGGGGAATCCCAATTCAGAGGAGAGAGGGCGCCCAGGGGAGGCAGCGGCGCCACCCGATTCCAATTGGAAGGATCGCGTGGCTATGTCTACCCAGCAAATTCAGGCGGTTGCACCCGCTCCGGCGGCCGCAACAGCCCAACGGTCTGAGGCTCGACCCGAGCTTGATGATCACTACCTCGTCGCCCTCGCCAAGCGGGGCAGCGCCGATGCATACGACCGCATCATCCGTCGTTATCGCGGCTTCGTGCGGCTCAAGTCCTCGTCCTACTTCCTGCTCGGGGGCGACTCCGAGGACCTGATCCAGGAGGGAATGGTCGGTCTCTACAAGGCGATTCGCGACTACCGGACGGATCGCGAGTCGAGCTTCCGCAACTTCGCGGAGCTCTGCATCACCCGGCAGATCATCACCGCGGTCAAGACCGCCAGTCGCAACAAGCACGCACCGCTGAACCAGTACGTGTCGTTCGCCCAGTCCCCTGCGGCGGCCGGCGATTCGGAGTCCACGCTCGAGGACGTCCTCCCGGGCCCGATCTCCGACGACCCGGCCGACCGCGTGATCGCGACCGAGGAGCTGCGGAGCCTGGTGTCATGCCTCGGCGAGGTGCTCTCGGAGCTCGAAAGCCGCGTCCTGGCGCTGTACCTGGACGGCTACAGCTACGAGGTCGTCGCCGAGCGGCTCGAGTGCGACACGAAGACGGTCGACAACGCGCTCCAGCGTGTGAAGCGCAAGGTCGCGTCGCACCTGAGCGAGCGCGAGGTGCTCCTGTAGGCACCGCGAAGCAGATCCTTCCGCGTACGAGCGCCCCGGTCCAACCGGGGCGCTCGCCGTTTCGGGGCTTATCCTCAGCGGCACGCCCGCCTAGCTTCAATTGGTAGAGCACCGACCTTGTAAGTCGGGTTGTCCCGGTTCGAGTCCGGGGGCGGGCTCTTGGCGCAGGAGGAATTCATCTGGCGTGACGGCGAGCGGACGATCGTGTTCGCCGAGGACGCGCTGGCCGGTGTCGTCGAGGCGCTCCGCTGGCAGCAGTGGGACCGCTACGAGCTGCTGACGACGCCGCGGGCGATGAACGACGCGCCGCTACAGCTGCCCGGCCACGCCGCGGTGGTCCACGAGGTGCCCCCCGGCGCCGTCAACGAGATCGCCGCAGGGCTGCTGAACGAGATCGACTCGCCCGCGCTCGTCGCGCTCGGCGGCGGTCGGGTGATCGACACCGCGAAGGCGATCGCCGCGGTGCGCGGAGGACGCGTCGCTGCGCTGCCCACGACGCTGTCGGGCGCCGAGATGACCGCCATCCACAAGCTGCCCGACGGTCACTCGGCGACGCACCTGGTCCGCCCGCAGCTGGTCTTCGCCGCGCCGGCCACGATGACCGGCCTGCCCGAGCAGCAGCTCCGCGCCAGCGCCCTGAACGCGCTCGCGCACGGCGCCGACTGCCTCTACACGCCGCTTGCGAATCCGGTCTCCGAGTTGGCGGCTCTGCGCGGGGCCAAGCTGATCGCGACCGCGCTCGACGGGGAGCTCGGCGAAGACGGTCGCGCAGACCTCGCGCTCGGCTCCATCCTTTGCGCCTACGCGATCGATGCGGCGAAGTTCTCGCTGCATCACGTGATCTGCCAGAGCCTGGTCCGGGTGATGCGGATTCCGCACGCGGAGACGAACGCCGCGATCCTCCCGCGAGCGCTCGAGGCCCTCGTGCCGCGGGCGGGCAAGCAGATGACCGCCCTCGCGAAGGCGCTGGGCACGAAGCGCGCTGCGCTCGCCGACCGCGTCGAGCAGCTCGGGGGTGGGCGGCGCTCGCTCGCAGACGTCGGCGCCGACCGGGCGAAGCTGGAGCTGGCACTCGACACGATGCTCGACCGCGCCGAGTTGCAGATGACGCCTGAGCCGCCTGATCGGGACGAGCTGCGCGGGTTAATCGAATCCGCCTGGTAACCGCACACGCCCAAGCGTGTAGCCCTTTGGATGGAGGATCGCCTGCGAGCCTCGGCGCCACCGCGCGCCGACGACGTGATCACCGATGAGCGCTTTCGGCGCTATCACCAGTTCGCGCGCGAGCACGGGGTCAACCGATTCGTCTACACCCTCGTCCGCTGCCTGTTCCTGCCGTTCTTCCTCGTCTGGTTCCGGCTCCAGCGCCAGGGCCGCGAGCACGCGCGCATGAACGGCGGTCTGATCGTCGCCTCGAACCACCGCAGCTTCCTCGATCCGTTCGCGATCGGCGCGCTGCTGCCGTGGCGGCGGCAGATCCAGTTCGTCGCGAAGGTCGAGCTGTTCGAGAAGCGCTGGCAGGGCTGGTTCCTCAATCGGCTCGGCGCGTTCCCGATCCGCCGCGGCCAATCCGACGAGACCGCGATGGAGACCGCGGGCCTGGCCATCGCCCGCGGCGGCACCGTGGTGATCTTCCCGGAGGGGACGCGGATCCGCCAGGGCTCGCTGGCGCGCCCCAAGCGAGGCGTCGGGCGCCTGGCGCTCGAGACCGGCGCCCCGGTGCTGCCGGTCGCCGTGATCGGCTCAGAGCACGTGCGGCGGGGTTGGCGGATCCGGCCACGCAAGGTTCGCCTGCGCGCCGGAGCCCCGATGACTTTCCCACGCACCGAGAAGCCCTCGCCCAGCCTTGCCGCCACCGTCACCGACCGGATCTGGCCGAACATCGAGTTGCAATGGGAGTACCTCGGCGGGCTGCCGCCGCTGCGCAAGGCCGCCGTGATCGGCGCCGGAAGCTGGGGTACGGCGGTCGCCGTGCTCCTCGCCCGCGGTGGCCTCGAGGTCCAGCTCGGCACGCGCTCGGACGACAAGGCCGAGGAGATCCAGCGCAAGCGCGAGAATGAGGCCTACCTGCCCCAGGTCAAGCTGCCGGACCGCGTCGAGGTCAAGCGGGCCGCCGAGATCGAGCTGGCGGGCTGCGATCTGGTCGTTCTTGCCGTGCCGTCGAAGGCGATGCCGCAGGCAGTCGGGGCCTATGCCGACCGGATCGGTTCGCGGGCCGCCGTATTGCTGCTGACCAAGGGCTTGATCCAGCCGCTGGGATTGCTGCCGACCGAATACGTGTCCGAGCGCGTGCGCGCGCGGGCGATTGCCTGCCTGGGCGGCCCGGCTCACGCGCGCGAGGCGGCCGCCGGCATGGCCGCACTGGTGCTCGGCAGCGCCGACGAGGACCTGCGCGTGCAGCTCGGGGAGGTGTTCGACCGGGCCGGGCTCGTCTGCGAGCGAACGGATGACGTCACGGGCGTCGAGATGGCCGGCGTCGCCAAGAACGCCGCAGCCGTGGCCGCCGCCGCCGCCGAGCCGCACGGGATGAACGCCGCCGGCATCGCGGCGGCCGGGATCTGGGACGAGTGCATCGACTACGCGGTCGCCAAGGGCGGGCAGATCGAGACGTTCGCCGGGCTCGCCGGCGTCGGCGATCTCACGGCGACGATCCTGGCGCCGGGCAGTCGCAATCGGCGCGCAGGCGAGCTGCTCGGCAAGGGCGTGCCGGCCGATCAGATCCCGGGCCGGATCGGGCAGGCGTCGGAGGGCCTCGACTCGGTGCCGTTGATCGCAGAGACCGTGATCCGCGCCGGGATCGAGGCGCCAAGGCTCGAGGGTCTCGCGGCGCTGATCGCCGGTGAGATCGAGGCGACCGAGTGGGTCGCGGGCCTGCGCCGCGCCGAGCGCGCTCGAAAGGCGGCGTAGAGGCATGACCGGACTAGGCTTGCGACATGACCGAGGCGGAGTCCCCAGCGGCGTCGACCGGGTCGAAGGCCGAGCTCGATCGCGAGTTCGAGGCGCTCTACAAGGCCCACCTGCGCGACGTCTACTCGTACTCGTACTACCGGGTGGGGAATCACCACGACGCCGAGGATCTGACCGAGCAGGCCTTCCTGCAGGCGTATCGCCACTTCGAGCGCGCCCGGCGCGAGTCCGATGGGCGGCCGATGCGTCCGTGGCTGATCCGCATCGCGCACAACCTTGCGTCGAACTACTACCGCGACCGCTCGCGGCGGCCGGAGACGAACATCGAGGCGATCGAGCCGCCGGCACACCCGCACTCGACCGAGCGCGTGGTCGAGGGGCGCGAGGAGCTGCGCCTGGTGATGCGCAAGCTGGACGGGTTGCCGGAGGACCGGCGCGAGGCGCTGATCATGCGTTTCGCGCTGGGGATGTCGAACCGCGAGATCGCCCGCGCTCTGGGCCGGACCGACGGCGCGACCAAGGTGTTGATTCACCGCGCGCTGAAGCAGTTGGAGGAACACATGGCCGCCGAGGACGCGCCGGCCGAAGGGGAGGAGGGGAGCGATGACTGAGGCAGCGGGACACATGGATCTCGAGGCGCTCCTGTCGGACGCGCTGCGGCCGATCGAGCCGCCGGAGAGCCTTGCCGGCCGGGTCGAGACGACGCTCAGCGCGATTACCGAGCAGGCGGCCGCGGCGCTCGGCGAGTGGGCGGAAGAGCTATCCGAGGGCGAGCTCCAGGCGCTGCGCGATCCTCGCAACTGGGTGCGACCCGTAGCCGCGATCGCGGTCGGCGGTGCCGCCGCAGGAGCGCTGGTCATCGTTGGTGCCCGCCGTCGCCGCAAGCCGGGCGGGCTGCGCGGGCAGGCTGAGCGAATCCTCGGCGACCTCGGCGAGCTGCGCCGCTGAGTGCGGCGCTTACGCCCGGGCGGCGGGGCTGTGCGAGGCCCCAGCCTTCGGGGTCGCGGCGCCGGCCGCCAGGCCGGTCAGGCCCAGGAACAGGTGGAGGAAGTTGTCCTCGGTGTTGACCGGGATCACGTCGAGGAGCGCTCCGAACCCGTTCTCGGTCTCGAGAAATCCCCAGACCGCGATCAGGAGGTAGGCGAGCCCGAAGGCGAGCGCATAGGACCGGGCCGCGTACCCCGCTGCCGCGAGCCCGAGCAGGCCGGTGGCGATGTGAACGAGGTTGTGCCAGCCGTTGACGTCGAGGATCCCCAGCACAGCGTCGGCCTTCAGGTCGTCGCCCGTGCTGAAGCTGGCGTCGTAGAAGAAGCCGACGATGCCGCCGATCACGAGCGCCCCTCCGACCAGGGCCGCGTACAACCTCGCTGGACTTGAACCGCTCATCCAGGACTCTCCTTCGCCGATGCGTGGGCGCACTATCCTCGGGGCCTCGGACATGATCCAGGGCGTCACGAAGCTCGTAGTCCTATCGACCGATGAATCGCGATGCGATGCAGAAGCTCGCCGACGAGGACCTGATGATTCTCGTCGAGCGCAAGGACCCGACGGCGTTCGAGGTCCTCTACGACCGGCACGGCGGCGCGGCCTACTCGCTGGCGCACCGGATCGTCGGTGATGCGCAGGCGGCCGAGGACGTCACCCAGGAGGCGTTCCTGTCGATCTGGCGCAGCGGCGCCCGGTTCGACGCTGCGCGCGGCAGCGTCCGCTCCTGGACTCTGGGCGTCGTTCGCAATCGCTCGATCGACGCGCTGCGTCGTCAGGCGGGTAACGCGCCGAAGCTCAACTTCGACGATGACGCGACGCTCGAGGCGCAGGAGTCGCCGGAGCTGACCGACTCGGAGGCGATCCGCCGCGAGACGGCACGTAGGGTCCGCGGCGCGATGAGCGAGCTTCCCGAGGAGCAGTCCGAGGTGATCGGGCTCGCTTATTTCGGCGGCTTCAGCCATTCCGAGATCGCGAACATGCTGAGCATGCCGCTCGGTACCGTGAAGGGACGCATGCGACTGGGGTTGGAGAAGATCCGCCTCTCGCTCGCCGAGGGGATGGGCATCAGCGAATCTGCGGAGGCTCTGCCGTGAATGCCGAAGCCCATCGCGCGTACCGCGACGAGCTCGCGGCGTACTCGATCGGCGCGCTCGAACCGGCCGAGGTCGACGAGCTGGAGCGCCACGTCTCCGGCTGTCGCGAGTGTCGCGAGTACCTCCTCTGGCTCGATCCCGCGGTCGACCTCCTGCCGGCTTCGGTCGAGCAGCTTCAGGCGCCCCGCCGGCTGAAGCGGGCGCTGATGGCCGAGGTCCACTCAGACCTCAACGCGGCCCGCCGAGCGGAGCGCGGGCGGCAACGGGCGGAACGCGGCATCTGGGGATCTATCTGGCGGCCCGCAACCGCGATTGCTGCCTGCCTGGTCCTGGTCGCCGGAATCGTCGGTGGCTACGCCCTCCGCGGCAACGACGAGCCGCAGTCCGAACTGATCGCGGCAGAAGTCGTGGACGACGGCGTGGGCGCCCGTATGGCGGCCACGCTCGAGCGTCAGGGTGATCGCGCAATCCTCCACGTGGAGGCACTCCCGCCGCTGCCGGGGAATCGCGTCTACGAGGCCTGGATCCAGCGGGACGGCGCCTTCGAGCCCTCGACCGCATTCGTGGTCGGCCGCGACGGCATGACCGACGTTGCGATCGAGGGCACCTTGGAAGGTGCGAGCGGTATCTACGTGACCCGGGAGCCGGCGGGCGGCTCAGACGAGCCCACGCTGCCGGTGCTGATGAAGGCTCCGCTCGCCTGATGCCGGCGGCCCGGGACGGGCCGCTCGCTAGATTGCTCGCCTGATGCCCGCCTGCTACCGGCACCCGGGCCGGGAGACAAACGTCGGTTGCTCGAACTGCGGCCGCCCGATCTGCCCGGACTGCATGACGTCGACGCCGGTCGGCATGCGCTGTCCGGAATGCGCGCGCGACCGCACGCGGATCCATCGCACGCCGGCGGGGATCGGCGCCGGCGCCGCCCCGGTTACGTTCGCGCTGATCGCGGTCAACGTGATTGCCTACCTGGCCGAGATGCTCGGCGGCGGATCGAGCGCCTTCGAGGGCGGCGGATCGGTGATCCTGGACTTCGGGCTCTTCGGCCCAGCTGTCGACGCCGGCGACTGGTACCGCGTGATCACCGGTGGCTTCCTCCACGCCGGCCTGCTTCACCTAGGGTTCAACATGTTCGCGCTGTATTTCCTCGGACGCCTGCTCGAGCCGGCGATCGGCCCCCGCCGCTTTGCCGGCATCTACTTCGTTGCGCTCCTCGGCGGCTCCTTTGGAGCGCTGCTGCTGGATCCGCTCGAGCTGACGGTCGGTGCATCCGGCGCCGTCTTCGGTCTGATGGCTGCGGCGTTCATCATCGCTCGTGATCGCGGCATGGACGACCTCGCGTCGCAGATCGGCCTGTTCGTGATCATCAACCTGGTCTTCACGTTCAGCATTCCCAACATCAGCATCGGCGGCCACCTGGGAGGCCTCGCCGTCGGTGGGCTGGCCGCGCTGGCGATCGCAGCGGGCGAACGCCGGGGCCCCGACGGACGGCTCCTGGAATGGGGCGCGATCCTGGGGCTCGGTGCGGCTGCCGTGGTCGGCTGCATGATCGCGGCTGCGGACAGCGTGCCCGCGGGCTTCGGCTAGGCCGTCCGGCGGTCCACCTCGGCCCGGAGGTCCTCCATCGACCGTTTCATGACCGTAGAGTTGGCGCGGCGGGCGATCAGGCCCGGCACCGGGACGCCCGGGTCGATGCCCAGGCGGTACGTCACCAGTGTGCCGCCGGCTTTGGCCTCGAAGCGGTACTCGCCCTCGATGTCCGCGACGCCGTCGCCCTCGACGAACTCCCACCGGATCCGCAACGGCGGCTCGTGGTGGTAGCGCAGGCGGTAGCGAACCTCGCGGAACTTCGCGTCGGTGAGGAACTCGACCAACTCGCCGCGGCCGTCATCATCGCTTTCGAGCACGTCGACGGAGATCACCGCGCCCTGCCAGTCGGGGAACGTGGCGTAGTCGCTCGCCGTCGCGAAGCAGATCTCGGGAGCCGCCGTAATCGCGATCGTCCGTTCGGCGCGGTGGATGCTCACGCCGGCGAGCGTTTCAGATCGAGCTCGTGCCAGCTGAGGCCGTAGCGAGCCGGCACCCGCTCGGGATGCAGCAGGTGGCCGAGCAGCTCGACGCCGTCGGCGAGTCTGGGCCCGGGGCGCGAGAACGAGGAGGCGGCGTCGACCGCGCAGATGCGGGCGGCGTTCAGTGAGCGCAGGTCATCGGCCCGGGTCAGCGCATGGTCCGCTGCAGCACTCGTGTTGAGGCCGCACGGCATCACCACCACGACGTCAGCCGCCGCCGCGCGGAGCCCGTCCCACTCGGCGGTCCTCGACTTTCCCCCGGCGACTCCCAGCGGATCCTCGCCGCCGGCCGCAGAGATCATCTCCGGCACCCAGTGGCCGCCGATGTAGGGCGGGTCGAGCCATTCGAGGGCCAGGACGCGGGGGCGCGGGGCGCCCGCGACCGCGGAGCGCACCAGCTCGACCCGCGCGATCAGCTTCGCTTGCAGGCGCTCACCGCGCTCCGCCGCCCCGCACGCCGCGGCAAGCCGCGGCAGGTCCGCGAACACCTCGGTCAGCGACTCCGGGTCGAGCGAGACGACTTCGGGGCTGCCGGGAAGCCCGGCCGCGACCGAGCACACGTCGTCGTAGGAGACGGCGCATACGGCGCACACGGCCTGGGTCACGATCAGGTCGGGCGCAAGCTGCTCGAGCGTCCGGTCGTCGAGCTCGTAGATCGCCTCGCCCCTGGCCGTCAAGTCGCGTACGGCGGCGTCGATCTCGGCCGCGGGCAACCCCGCCCCGATCACGCTGCGGGTGAGCTGCGGCAGATCGCGCGCCGCGTCGGGCCAATCGCATTCGTGGGTGACGGCCACCACGTCGTCCCCCAGGCCGAGGGCGAACAGCGCTTCGGTCGCCGAGGGAACCAGGCTCGCGATCCTCATGCCTGAATAATGCCGCTACCGCGGGGGCCAAGTTTGTTTCGCGCCTAGCGTCGCTCACTTGACCAATAGGCTTGAGCCATCGCACTCCTCGACGAGACCGAGATCGAGCGCCGCCTGGCTGAGGTCGACGGCTGGGAGCGAGCCGGCGACGCGATCCGCAAGCAGTTCAAGCGCGGCGACTTCATTGGCTCGGTCGATTTCGTCAGGGCGCTGGTCGCGCCCGCCGAGGACATTTCTCATCACCCGGATCTGGAGATCTCCTGGGACACGGTCACCGTGACCGTCACTAGTCATTCCGAGGGCGGCCTGACTAGGAACGACTTCGAGTTGGCCGCGCGGATCGATGGCCTTTCATAGTGAGGCGGAGCCCGAAGGGCGGAGCCGAGCCCCGGCGTTGTTGAGCCGGCTTCATAGTGAGGCGGAGCCCGAAGGGCGGAGCCGAGCCCCGGCGTTGTTGAGCCGGCTTCATAGTGAGGCGGAGCCCGAAGGGCGGAGCCGAGCCCCGGCGTTGTTGAGCCGGCTTGCTCCCGCGACGCTGATCCGCGAGCAGGTCCGCTTCCGATCGGGCGACGCCGACTGCGCGGCGGTCCTGGTCAGGCCGGATGCGGACGAACCGGTTCCCTGTGTGGTGCTGGGGCACGGCTTCGGTGCGCTCAAGGAGGCCGGCCCGATTCGCAGCGCCGAGCGCTGTGCCGCGGCCGGTTACGCGGGTCTGGCCTTCGACTACCGCCACTTCGGCGAGAGCGGCGGCGAGCCCCGCCAGCTGTTGGATGTCGGCCGCCAGCACGACGACTGGCGCGCGGCGGTCTCGTACACGCGCACGCTTGACGGCATCGACGCCGACCGCATCGCCCTCTGGGGGTCTTCCTTCGCGGGCGGCCACGTGATCGAAATCGCGGCGGGCGACCAGCGAGTCGCCGCCGTCGTTTCGCAGGTTCCGCACATGGATGGGATCGCAACCCTGCGCCAGGCCGGTCCGGCGAACGCTGCCAAGCTGGCGATCGCCGGGCTGCTCGACCAGGCTGCCGCGGTGATCGGGCGCGAGCCCCGCATGCTGGCGATCGTCGGCCCCCCCGGGTCGACCGCGGCGATGAACAGCCCCGACGCGGAACCCGGCTATCGCGCGATGTACGACGAGGGGTTCGATTGGCGGAACGGTGTGCCGGGCCGCATCGCGTTGCGAATCGCGCTCTACAGCCCTGGACGTCGCGCCGCCGACGTCGGCTGTCCACTGCTGGTCCAGGTCGCCGCCGACGACGTCGTGACGCCGCCGGCGCCGGCGATCGAGGCGGCCGGCCGCGCTCCACGGGGCGAGCTGCTCACGTATGCGGGGCTCGGCCATTTTGACGTCTATCGCGGCGAGGCCTTCGACCGGGTCACCTCCGATCAGCTCGAGTTCCTCGATCGCCACCTCGGCGTCTGACGCCGGGCCCCGCTTCTGATGCGCCTCCTCCACGTCGTCGGCACGCGCCCCAACTTCGTCAAGATGGCGCCGGTCATCGCCGCGGCGCGGGAGCGGTTTGGGGCCGAGTCGAACGTGGTCGTACACACCGGCCAGCACTACGACCGGGCGATGTCAGACGTCTTTTTCGAGGAGCTCGGCGTGGGGGCGCCGGAGCACATGCTCGACGTCGGGTCCGGCTCCCACGGCGAGCAGGCCGCCCGCGTGCTCGCGCGGCTCGAGCCCGTGCTGCGCGACGAGCGCCCCGACCTGGTGCTCGTTCCGGGCGACGTCAATTCGACCCTGGCGGCGGCGCTCTGTGCGGCCCGGCTTCAGATTCCGGTCGGGCACGTGGAGTCGGGCCTGCGGAGCTTCGACCGCGAGATGCCGGAGGAGATCAACCGGATCGCGACCGATCATCTCTCGGCGCTCTGTTTCCTGCACTCGGAGGAGGCGATCGGAAACCTTCGTGACGAGGGCGTGCCCGACGAGCGGCACGCGTTCGTCGGCAACACGATGATCGACACGCTGGTCGCGCTTGAAGAACGGTTTCGCGCCCGCAACGCCGCGGCCGGGATCGGGCTCGAGCCGGGCTCCTATTTGCTCGTCACGCTTCACCGGCCGGCCCTGGTGGACGGCCCGCTGCTGGGCGACGCGATGGACGGCGTTGCCGCCGTCGCGGCCGAGCTGCCGGTGGTGTTTCCCGTACACCCGCGCACCCGGAAGCGCCTCGCCGAGCTGGGCTGGAGCGGGGAGGAGAAGGGGATTTACCTGTCAGAGCCGGTCGGCTATCTCGACTTCCTGTCGCTGGAGGCGGACGCGGGCGCCGTGCTGACGGACTCGGGCGGGATCCAGGAGGAGACGACGTATCTGGGCGTGCCCTGCTTCACCCTGCGCGACAACACGGAGCGCCCGGTGACCCTGCGCGCCGGGACCAACACGCTGCTCGGCCTCGAACCCAGCCGGATCGCGGAGATTCCGGCGCGCCTGGCGGCCGCCGCCGCAAACCCGCAGCGTCCGGAGTTTTGGGACGGGCATGCGGCGGAGCGCGCCGCCGCCGTCATCGCCGATTGGTAGCTTGACGCCCGGTGCCCCTGCCCTCGCTGATCCCGCGCGACACGGTCTTCTTCGACCTCTTCAACCAGGCCGGTCAGAACACGCTCCGCGCCGCCCGGCAGCTGCAGGAGATGCTGGCGAACTGGCCCGACGAGAGCGGCCTCGGGCGCGAGATCCTGCTCGCCGAGCAGGAGGGCGACAGGATCACCCACGAGCTGATCCGGCGCCTCAACTCGACCTTCGTCACCCCGCTCGACGGTGAGGACATCTACGCGCTCGCGACCAAGCTCGACGACATCGTGGACTACATCGAGGAGACCGCGGACTTCATGGTGCTCTACCAGATCGAGGCGCCGATGGAGCAGGCGATCAAGATGGCCGACGTCCTCGTCAAGTCCTGCGAACAGCTTGCCGCCGCGCTCGAGAAGCTGCGCGGGTTCAAGGACCTCGAGAAGTACTGGATCGAGATTCACCGGCTCGAGAACGACGGCGACCGGCTCTATCGCGACGCCGTCGCCTCGCTGTTCGCGAACGGGATCGACCCGATGGTCGTGATCCGCTGGAAGGACCTCTTCACCGTCCTCGAGCGCGCGGTGGACGCCACGGAGACGGCGGCGCACATCCTCGAAGGCATTGTGATCAAGAACGCCTAGGAGGCCTCGTGACCGAGGCTGACCTGATCCTCTACATCGTCGTCGCAACGGCGCTGGCGTTCGACTTCACCAACGGCTTCCACGACACCGCCAACGTGGTCGCGACGTCGATCTCGACTCGGGCGATGTCGCCGCGGATCGCGGTGACCTACGCCGCGATCCTGAACTTCGCGGGGGCGTTCATCTCACTCGAGGTGGCCGCGACGATCGCCGACGATGTCGTGGTCGGCACGGTGATCACGCCGACGATCATCTTCGCGGGGCTGGTGGGCGCGATCGCCTGGAACCTCACGACCTGGTATTTCGGCCTGCCCTCGAGTTCCTCGCACGCGTTGATCGGCGGCGTCGTGGGCTCAGCTTTCGCCGCCGTGGGCTCCGAGGCGATCCTCTCGGACGGGGTGATCGGCAAGGTGCTGGCGCCGGCGCTGATCGCGCCCGTCCTCGCCTTCGTCGTCGGCGGGATCGCGATCGTCGTCTGCTATCGGATCGTGGGGCGCCAGCGGCCGGGGCCGGTGACCCGTGGGTTCAAGCTCGGGCAGATTGCCTCGGGCGGTCTGCTCGCGCTGGCGCACGGGACGAACGACGCGCAGAAGACGATGGGGATAATCGCCCTGACCTTGATCGCCAGCGGCGACCTCGCGTCTGGGTCCGACCCGCCCACGTGGGTGATCGTCTCGGCCGCGACGGCGATCGCGCTCGGGACCTACATGGGCGGCTGGCGGATCATCAAGACGATGGGCACGCGGATCATCAAGATGGATTCCGCCCAGGGTTTCTCCGCCCAGGGCGCCGGCTCGGCGGTGATTCTGGCCTCCACGCATTTCGGGTACCCGCTGTCGACCACGCATGTGATCTCCGGCGCGGTGATGGGCGCCGGGGCCGGCAAGCGGCTATCCGCCGTCCGCTGGGGCGTCGCTGGGAACATCGTCGGCGCCTGGCTGCTCACCTTCCCATCGGCGGCCGCGATTGGGGCGCTCACGTACGGGGTGACGACGATCTTCGGGGACGGGGCCCTGGGTCCCCTTCTGATCTTCTTGGCGGGAGCGACCGCGGTCGCACTGGCATTCGCCCGCCGCCTCAGGGCTCCGGTGCCGGCGTGATGAGGACAGCTTGATCCAGCTCGCGACGATCGTCGACACCAAGGCTCTGCTCGAGACCGGGCTCGCGGCGTTCGTAGCGGGGGTGGGTGTGGCGTTCACGTTCTCGTTCGCGATCCTCGGCGCGACCCGGTTCGCGGAGCTGTCGCGCGAGCAGCGCAGTCTGCAGGCGATCGCCTACGCCGTCCTCGGGCTGCTCGGGCTGGCGGCGAGCATCGCAGCGGTCGTCGCCGGGCTCATCGTGATGACTTCCTGATTGGCTGCGCGGGGCGCGTAGGATCGAGGTCGTGCGCACCGCTCGGAATGTTGCGATCATCGCCCTGCTGGCCTTCGTGGTCGCCGCCGTCCCGGGCGGCGGCAACCTGGCCGACGGGATCCTGGCCGTCCTGACGGTGGCGTTCCTCGCCATCATCGGCGCCGCCGGATACCTGGCCTACCGCCAGAACCGCCTCGCCTACATGGCGCTCGACGACCGCCAGCGGATCTGGCTGCTGGGCGCGCTTGGCGCGATCGTGCTGATGATCGCCGGCGCCGACGAGCTGCTCGACACCGGGGCCGGCACGCTTGCCTGGATCGGCGTCCTCGGGCTCGCCGTCTTCGCGATCGTGCGCGTCGTCGGCGAGGCGCGCAGCATCTGACTCCGTTCCGTAGCTGATCCGGCGCTGACGCGGCGTCCCGGGCGCGCCCCCGGCTTCTAGCGTCGGCGTGATGAAACGGAGTGCCGGAGAGCGTGCCCAGGCCTCGGCCGAGCTGGTTGCGGTGGTGCCGTTGGTGCTGTTGGCCGTCCTGGCTCTGGGTCAGCTCACGGCGGCGGGGTGGGCGCTCGCGAGCGCCGGCGAGGCGGCTCGGGCGGGGGCGCGGGCTGCTCACGTGGGAGTGCGGGCCGCGGCCGCCGCGCGCGCCGCGATTCCGGGCGCGCTCGAGCCCGCGGAGATCCGCGTCGACGGCAACGAGGTCCGGGTGCGCGTTCAGGCCCCCGCCCTCGTGCCGGGGCTGCCGGCGATTCCGGTCAGCGCCGCGGCCGCCCTCGACCCCGAGGCCGGCCGATGATCCGCGGCAACCGCGGGCAGGCTTCCCTGGAGCTTCTGGCGGGCGTCCCCGCCCTGCTGCTGGCCGCGCTGGTCGCGCTCCAGCTGTTGGTCACCACCTACACGCTCCATCTCGCCGACAACGCGGCCGAGGCTGGAGCGCTCGCAGCCGCGGCGGGGCTGGGGCCGGAGCCGGCCGCGCGCGCCGCGCTCCCTGGCTGGGCGCGAAGCCGGGTTCGCGTCGAAGCCGCCGATCGGCGGGTGGAGGTCGCGGTCCGCCCGCCCGCGCCGGTGGCCGCGCTATCGCGAGCGCTCGAGGTTCGGTCCAGTGCGTGGGCATTACCGGCCGATCATTGATCCTTCGCCCTCGCCCCTCGTGGTCGTCACGGCTGCGTCCGGTGCCGCCGGTGGGCCGGCCGTCGCGGCGGCACTCGGGGTGGCCGCGGCGCGGGGCTCGACGGGCGCGCGTGGAATCGTGGTCTGCGAGGTGGCGGGAGCGGCGCGGCGCCCGACGCTGGTCTCGTCCGCAACCGCGCGCGGTCTGGAGTCGCGCCTCCGGGGCGCTGTTGCGGCCGCGGCCCGCGGGGCACTCTGCTGGGTGACGCTCGAGGCCGAGAGCTGGCGGGATGGTCTCGAGCGCTGCCAGGCGGCCGGCGCGGACCTCGTGATCGCCTTCCTGGAGCCGCAGCTTTGGCGTGAGCTCGTCGCCGACCCGGACCGCCCCGCGCTGGCGGGAGTCGTCCGGGCAGACGTATCCGAGGGCCGTGCGCTCGCCGGCCTGGCTGCGATCGAGCTGCGGCAGGCCGGCCTGGCCGCGGGCGTCGTCACCAGGGCGCCGGGCCTGGTCGGAGCGCGTCGCGCATTGGCCGGCATCGAGCCGGGCGGGGCGTTCGGCGATCGCGCAAAGCGGTTGGCACGGCGCCTGCTGAAGTCACGTGCCGGCGAGACCGGGCAGGCGCTGCCGCTGGTGCTCGGACTCGCGTTCGTGACGGTCCTCACCGGGCTCGCCCTGGCCCTGCTGGGAGTCGCCGCCACGGGCGCCACGAGGCTGCAGCGCGCGGCTGACCTCGCGGCGGTATCCGCCGCACGCTCGATGCGCGACGACCACCATCGCCTGTTCGTGCCGCCCCGAACCCCCGAGGGGCGGCCGAACCCGGTTCATCTCACCGGCGCCGCGTACCGGGCGCGGGCTCGCTCGGTGGCGATTCGCGCGCTTCGTGCCAATGGACTCGCGACCGCCGCCGGGCGGGTCTCGTTTCCGGGCGGGGGACTCGCGCCGACGCGAGTCCGGGTCGCCGTGGCCGGTCGGATCGAGCTCGAGGGCCGCCTGAGCGGCGATCGGGTGCGGGCGGTGGCGGTCGCGGAGGCGTATCCCACGCCCGAGCCCGACCACCGGCGAGCGGGTCGGCGTTCGCGAGCGGCGGCGGCTACTCCGGTCGCCTCTCGTACCGCCAGGGCAAGCCGATGCGACCGGACGTCGCGGCGGCCTTCGAGCGGCTCGAAAATACCGCCCGGCGCGCCGGCCACGCACTGGTGGTCACCTCCGCCTTTCGGTCGGACGCCGAACAGGCGGCGCTGTTCGCGGCCAATCCGGATCGACGCTGGGTGGCGCCGCCGGGGACGTCGCTGCACCGCTGCGCGACCGAGCTCGACCTCGGGCCCCCGGCGTCGTACGGCTGGTTGGCGGCGAATGCTCGGCGATTCGGGTTCCTGCGCCGGTATTCCTGGGAGGCGTGGCATTTCGGCTACGTCGCGGGTCCGGAGCCCTGCTCGGACGCGGGCGACAGCGTTGGCTCTGCCGGCGGTGGCGACGGCGCCGCAGCCGGCACCGTGCTGCCGTCATTCGTGCCCACTCGATTTCGCCGGCCGCTCGCGCGCGCCGCGAGCCGCTGGAACGTCCCGGCCGGGCTGCTCGCCGCGCAACTCTTGGCGGAGTCCGGTTTCAACCCGTTCGCCGTGTCGCCCGCCGGGGCGCAGGGCATCGCCCAGTTCATGCCGGGGACGGCGGCCGCCTACGGGCTGCGCGACCCGTTCGATGCCGCCGCCGCAATCGACGCTCAGGCGCACCTGCTGTCCGACCTGATCGGGCAGTTCGGCCAGGTGGCGCTGGCGCTCGCCGCCTACAACGCCGGCCCCGCGCCGGTCAGCGCCTGCCGCTGCGTCCCTCCCTACCCGGAGACCCAGGCCTATGTCAGCCGCATCCTCGGCCTGCTGGGAGGCGCCGGCGAGATTCCCCCGCCGGCGCTCGAAGTGAGGCTTGTCAGGTGAGTCCTAGTCGACGGTGAGCGTGCCCTCCATGCCTGCCTCCCGGTGACCCGGGACCGAGCAGTAGAACGTGTAATCGCCAGCCTCGAGGTCGATGTCTACCTCCGAGGTGTCGCCGCCCGAGATCTCCTCGGTACCGCCCAGGTCGCCATCCGGCCCTTCGATCTGAGCGTCGTGCGGCACGGAGGCATCGTTGGTCAGCTGAATCGTGACCGCGCCCGCCGCCGCCTCGGCCGAGTCCTGCTCGTAGGCGAGGCTGCCGCCCGGATCGGCCGTGAGCTCCACGGTTGAGCCGCCGCCGCCGGTGTCGACGCCGGTGTCGGCCGGTTCCGTGGTCGTGGCCGCGTCGGTCGTCGCATCGTCGTCGTCATCGCCGCAGGCCGCGAAGCCAAACACGCTGAGCGTAAGCACGGCCGCGAGGAGCACGAGATGTCGCTTCAAAGGGACCCCTTTCCTATGGCTTGCGAAATCAGTCTAGATCAATGACGATCGGTCACCCATGCTGCCGAACGTGATCTGTATCGGGGCCGCGAAATGCGGTACGACAAGCCTCCATCGGTACCTGGACCTCCACCCGGAGATCCACATGGCGCCGGCCAAGGAGCTCGACTTCTTTGCGGGCCCGGGCTGGAACTGGGACCGGGGGTTCGAGTGGTACGAGTCCAACTTTCCGAGCTCGGCGCCGATCCAGGGCGAGACGTCCAACACCTACACGATGGACCCGTTCATCGCCGGCGTTCCCGAGCGGATCGCAGCGGCGGTCCCCGACGCGAGGCTGCTCTACCTGGTCGGCGATCCGATCGAGCGCGTCATCTCCGACTGGGTAGGAAATCGCGCGCGCGGCTGGCAGAAGCACTCCCTCGAGGAGCTCTGCCAGGACCCTGACTTCGCGCAGAGCGGTTATCTCTATCGGAGCCGCTACTACCACCAGCTCTCGCGCTACCTGGAGGTGTTCCCACGCGACGCCGTGCACGTCATTGTCAAGGAGGAGCTGGCCGAGCGCCGCCGTGAGACGCTCCGCGACGTCTTCCGATTTCTCGAGGTTGCGGACGATTTCGAGGACCCCCGGCTTGACGAACGCCACAACCCGTCCGCTTTAAAACGCGCTCCACGGCGCCACGTGCAAGCGCTGCGCCGGATCCCCGTGTTCGCAGGAGTCGAGGCGGCGGCTCATCGGCGTACCGGGCGATCCGCCGCATGGGTGCAACTTCCGTTCTCGAAGCTGATCACCAGGCCGCAGCTGAGCGACAGCGCGCGCCGGCGCCTGGTTGAGGCGCTCGAACCTGACGTGGCGGCGTTTCGGACCCTGACCGGAAAGCCGTTCTCTCACTGGTCCGTGTGAGGCTCTGCCTAACCTCTCGGGACATGCCCGATCTCGAGATCAGCCCGGAGCTCGAGCCCGCCGAGGGCGGGAGCGTCGCCGAGCAGCGCCGCTCGCTGCCGGACGAACCCGGCGTCTACACGTTCCGCGACCGCGAGGGCGAGGTGCTCTATGTCGGCAAGGCGCGGTCGATCCGCAAGCGAGTGGGCGGCCACTTCTCCGGGAAGACGCGGACCCGAGCGATGACCGAGCAGGTGGTGTCGATCGAGTTCTTCGTGACCGAGACCGAGGCCGATGCGCTGCTCGCCGAGCAGCAGTTCATCAAGCGCCACCGGCCGCGGTTCAACATCCGCCTGCGCGACGACAAGTCGTATCCCTACATCGGGATCAGCCTCGACGAGGAGTTCCCCCGGGTGTACTTCACGCGCGAGCGGCACCGGTCGGCGCGGGTCTACTTCGGCCCGTACTCGAACGCGAAGCGGACCCGTGAGACGCTCGAGCTGCTCGGCAAGCTGTTCCAATACCGGACCTGCGAAGGGCCCGACCCCGGACGGCGCTCCGGCGTCCCGTGCCTGGACTACTACATCAAGCGCTGTCAGGCGCCCTGTGTCGGCTACATCGATCGCGAGGAGTACCGCCGGAACATCGACGCGATCGCGAGCTTCCTGTCCGGGCGCTACCGGGATGTCGAGCGGGACCTCGAGCGCAAGATGGAAGAGGCCGCCGCGGCTGAAGAGTTCGAGCGAGCCGCGGTCTATCGCGATCGGCTGGAAGCCGTTCGAGGGTTGATGGAGCGCCGGGCCGTGGCCGGGGATTCACTCGACCACGCCGACGTGATCGCGGTGGCTACCGAGGCCGATACGGCGAACGGTCAGGTCTTCCAGGTGCGCGACGGGATCCTCGCCGAGCGGCAGAGCTTCTACATGACCAACGCGGGCGAGCGCGACGAGAGCGAGGTCATGGAGGAGTTCATCGCGCAGTACTACTCGGCCGCGCCGGCGATCCCGCGCCTGATCGTTGCGGGTGAGGCGCTTCGCGAGCGCTCGCCGCTGCTGGCGGAGGCGTTGGCCACGCGTCGCGGCGCGCCGGTGGAGGTTCGGGTGGCCGAGCGGGGCGACCTGCGGCGGCTGCGCGAGCTGGCCGAGCGCAACGCTCGCCTGGCGCTGGCCCAGGACCGGCTGCGACGCGAGCGCCGCCGCCAGGAGCGGGTCGATACCGTCGCCGCGCTCCAGGAGGCGCTGGGCCTGGACAGGCTGCCGATCCGGATCGAGGGCTTCGACATCTCGAACATCGGTGGCGAGCACACGGTGGCGTCGATGGTCGTCTTCGAGGGCGGCGCGCCGAAGAAGTCGGATTATCGCCGGTTTCGCGTGCGCGGCGACCGCTCGTCCGGTCCCGACGATTTCGCCTCCCTGGGGGAGGTTCTCTCCCGCCGCCTTGCGCAGCTGGAGAACCAGAACGACCGGTCGCCGCACGACGCCGAGCGCGACGAGAGCTTCGCCAGCCTCCCGGACCTGATCATGATCGACGGCGGTAAGGGTCAGCTCAGCGCCGGGATGAAGGCGGTCGGATCGCTGGTCGAGCGCGGGGTGGCGGTCATCAGCCTCGCCAAGCGGCTCGAGGAGATCTACGTTCCGGGACGGTCCGCGCCGCTCGAGATCGAGCCAGACTCGCCCGCCTCCCGGCTGCTGCAACGGGTCCGCGACGAGGCGCATCGGTTCGCGATCGACTTCCACCGCTCGCGTCGCGACCGCGCGATGACGCACTCACTGCTCGACGAGCTACGAGGGGTCGGACCGGTGCGCAAGCGAGCTCTGCTCAGCCACTTCGGCTCGCCCGAGCGGATCGTCGGGGCGACCCGCGAGGAGATCGAGGCCGTGCCCGGAATCCCGGGCAAGCTCGCCCGCGCCATCCACCACCAGCTCCACCAGGCCGGATGATGACGAGGCCCCAGCCCGAGCTCTTTCCAGAACCGGTCGAGCTCTTCGTGATCACCGGCTACTCGGGCGCCGGGAAGTCGGAGGCGATCGCCGCCTTCGAAGATTCCGGGTTCTTCTGCGTGGACAACCTCCCGCCGCCGATGATCGGCTCGCTCGGCGAGCTGTTCCGCCATGAGGGCAGTGCTGTCAAGCGGGCGGCGGTCGTCACCGACGTGCGAGGCGGCGACTACTTCGAGGAATTGGCGGCGGTGCTCGGCGAGCTCGACCACGACGGGCTCGAGCTCAAGGTCGTGTTCCTCGAGGCGGAGGAACAGACGCTGCTCGACCGGTTCAAGGAAACCCGCCGCCGGCACCCACTGGCGCCTGAGGGCCGGGTGATCGACGGCATCCGGGCTGAGCGCGAGATCCTGGGACCGCTGCGCGAGCAGGCGGACGTGGTGATGGACACCTCGGACCTCACCGGGGCGATGCTCCGCCGTCGCATCGCCACGGAGCTCCTCGGCCCGCGGGATGCTCATCGCCGCCTGGCGCTTACGTTGCTCACGTTCGGGTTCAAGAACGGACCGCCCCGCGACGCCGACCTGATGTTCGACGTGCGGTTCCTGCCGAACCCGCACTACCGAGAGGACCTGCGTCCGCTGACCGGCCTGGATGAGGCGGTCGTGCAGCACGTCGAGGCCGGCGACCTGGCGACGGAGTTCTATTCGCGGGTGCTCGCGCTGCTGGACTTCCTGCTGCCGGCTTACGTCGTCGAGGGCAAGAGCCACCTGACGATCGCGGTCGGCTGCACGGGCGGTCGCCACCGCTCGGTCACGGTCGCGAACCGCATTGCACGCCACCTTGCGGATCGCAAGGAGATCGGGGTCCGGGTGGTCCATCGCGATGTCGAACTGGATTGAGTGTCAGCGCCTGCGGCCGGTGCAGCGGGTGCGCACCTGCTCGTGGCGCTTCAGGTAATAGGCGCGCTCGGCGCTGGTAGCACCGAGCGTGGCCAGTTCGAGCCTGCGGAGCTTGCGCTCGCATGGGGCACACCTGCGGCGTAGGCGACGAAGTCGTGAGCGCAAAACTGGACGCGTCGCGGCATCGGCCCGCTTCAGCTTTCGCTTGACCCGCGCCTGCTTGCGCTTGCATGGGACGCAGCGCCGGCTCGCCCGCTTGTACCTGCGCGCCAGCGCACGTTGCTCGCTGCCGGTCGTCGCCGCGACCTTGGCGGTCAGAGCCGCGAGCCGCGCGCCGCACGCGGCTCGGGCTGCCGGGCCGCTGCCGGAGCCACCGCCAACGCCCGAGCCACCGCCACCACTGCCACCACCGCCGGAGCCGCCCCCGGCCTCGCTCCGCTCCGGATCGAGCGGGTAATGATCGTTCTCGTCGCGAACGCCATCGCCGTCCTGGTCGGGCTTTGGCATCCCCGGACAGATCTCGTGGGTGGCGGTGGGCGGGTCATCGGTGCTCTCGCCTCTGAACACCTGCGTCCAATGCACGTATTCGCGACCGGAGTCGTACAGCTCGGCACTCCCCATATGGGCGATCCCAAACATGTCCTCGGCATCCGATGTGTTCTGGTCGCGCGTCGTCCACGTGTACTGCAGCACGCCGTTCAGGTTGCAGTTGGTCCGCGGCAGCTTGCTCATCACGTTGGCGTAGCTGGCAACTCGCTCGTCTTCGGTCATGTCGATATCGCCGGCGCGGCTGAACCCGATCTCGTTGAGCAGCATCGGCAGGCTGTCCGGAAGCGTCGCCTCACGCAGCCACTGGCGGAACTTGGGAACCCCGTTGAGCTGACTGGCGAGGGCCTTGCCCGGATAGAGGTGGATGGCCATCGCATCCGCCGACGTGCGGATGCTCGGCCGTGCCGCCACCATCCGGCGCAGGTACTCCGGTGTCGAAACCGAGCCGCCTTGGGTCCTTGCGCCGGTCCCCATGCCGCCGATGACCACCTGGGCACCAGGGTCCTCGGCGTGGATGCTTTCCTCGGCGAGCGAGAACAGGACCGCATAGCCCTCCGGGTCAACCCGTGGGCACCACGTCCCTGCCGTATTCGGCGCGTTCCAGATCTCGTGCATTCGGACCGGGCGGGGGTCCAGGGCGGGATGCGACTCCCAAAACGAACCGCCCGGCCCATAGCGACGGACCACCGCGCGCGCGGCCGCTGCATATCCGACGGGTGTGCCGGCACCCAGCCCGGCCGAGCCGCGATTGCGGCATTGGCTGATCTCGGACGGCGTGCCGCTTGCCGCCCAGGGCGGCGCGTAGGCGAACAGTGATTGCGCCCGCAGGCCACTCCGGGCCAGGGCTCTGATCTGGATGTCCACTTCGCTCCATTGGTACGTATGAGCTCCGCCCACTGGCGCCTTCGGCTCGATCATTGACCAGGGAATTGGCAGGCGAACCTGGGTCATCCCGGTGCCGGCGATCCGTTCCACATGACGTTCCCTGACCTCGGCCGTCATGGTGTAGGAGTTCTGCAGGTTGGTGCCGAAGAAGTCGCCGGGAACCCTCGGCGGGGCGGCACTTACGGTCGTGGCGAAGGCAGCTACCGCGGCGAGACTGGCGAATCCGGCCACGCGCGAGCGGATGCTCCTCGTGCCCATCGACTGCATCGCCCGGACCTAGGCCCGGGCGGGATCAAGCGGGTAATAGTCACTCTCGTCGAGCACGCCGTCTCGATCCTGGTCCGGCTTCGGCATTCCGGGGCAGATCATGAGCGTGCCCCGAGGTGCCTCCGAGGTCAAGAGCCCGCGGAAGTTCAGGGTCCAGCCGACGAACTCACGCCCCGACGGATACATCTCGGCCGTACCCATCTGCGCGATCCCGAACATGTCCTCGGCATCCTGGCCGTTTTGGTCGCGCGTCGTCCACGTGTACTGAAGCACCCCGTTCAGGTTGCAGTTGGTCCGCGGCAGCTTGCTCATCACGTTGGCGTAGCTCGCGACCCGCTCGTCCTCGGTCATGTCGATCGCGCCCGCGCGGCTGAAGCCGATCTCGTTCAGGAGCATTGGCATCGTGTTGGGGATCCCTGCGGCGCGCAGCCACTCACGAAACAGCGGCAGCCCGTTGAGCTGGCTGGCGAGCGTCTTGCCGGGGTAGAGGTGGATCGCCATCGCGCTGGCCGACGTGCGGATGCTGGGCTTCGCCGCCGTCATCTTTTTCAGGAACTCCGGCGTCGACATCGACCCGCCCTGGGTCTTCGCGCCGATCCCCATACCGCCGATCACGATCTGGGCACCGGGGTCGAACGCTCTGATCGCAAGCTGCGCCTGATGGAAAACCTCGGCGTAGCCGCCGGGTGTGACCGTGGGGCACCAGGTCCCCGATGTGTTCGGAGCGTTCCAGATCTCGTGCACCCGGATCGGCCGCGGAGTCAGTTCCGGGTGGGCCTGCCAGAACTGACCGTTCGGCCCGTACCGGCGCGCGACGGCACCGGCTGCCGCGGCGTAGTTCTTCGGAGTGCTGGTCCCGAGCCCAGCGACCCCCCGACTTCGGCAGTTGTTGATCTGCGCCTGGCTGCCACTTGCCGCCCAGTTGGGCGCGTAGGCAAAGAGGGACTGGACCCGGATGCCGTGCCGCGCCATCGCGCCGATCTCATCGTCCACCAACCCCCAGGTGTAGGCGTGGGTGCCGTCGTTCTTCGGCGGTGTTTTCTCGATCATCGACCAGGGGATCGGCAGCCGGAGCTCGGTGATGCCGCCGGACACCATTTTGGCCAGGTGCAGGTCGCGGAGGTCGTCTGCGAGCGTGTACGAGTTCGGCAGATTGGTTCCGAAGTAGTCGTTTGGGACACGCACGGACGAAGCGCTGGCTCCCGATGCCGACACAATCGTGACGGCGAGCACCAGCATCCCGAGAATCGCTGCGCGTCCGTGCTTCCGGGTGGCTAGCACGGTCCGGGCAGCGTAGTTGGCTGAAATCCGGCCGTCAAGCGGGAACCGTCGCTAGTGGAGCATGAAGCAGAATGAACCGAGTGAGCGATCCCAAAACGACAATTGAGGTCAGGGGCCTCTGCAAGTCCTACGGTGCCTTCGAGGCCGTGAAGGACCTTGACCTGAGTGTGGAGCGCGGCGAGATTTTCGCATTCCTCGGGCCGAACGGCGCCGGGAAGACCACGACCGTCGAGATCCTCGAAGGCTACCGCGACCCGAGCGGCGGGGAGGTGCGAGTCCTTGGGGCCGACCCCCGCTCAGCAGGTCGCGATTGGCGCCAGCGGATCGGCATCGTCCTCCAAGAGTGCCGGATGGAGCCCGTCCTCTCCGTCCGCGAGACGCTGAGTCTCTACGCCGGCTACTACCCGGCGCCACGCGACGTCGAGGAGACGATCGAGCTGGTCGGGCTCGGGTCCAGCGCCGACGTTCGAGCGGGCAAGCTCTCTGGTGGACAGCAGCGCCGCCTCGACGTGGCGCTGGCGTTGATCGGAGATGCCGAGCTCCTGTTTCTGGACGAGCCCACGACCGGCTTCGATCCTTCGGCGCGACGGCAGGCGTGGGACGTGATCGCGGCGCTTCGCGACCTCGGCAAGACAGTGTTTCTGACCACGCACTTCATGGACGAGGCGCAGGCCCTTGCCGACCGGGTCGCCATCATCCGCGCCGGCAGGATCGTCGCGGAGGGCACGCCGAACGAGCTCGGCGGCCGCGCCGACGCCGCGACCAGGATCAGGTTTGCCGCGCCGCCCGGCCTGGATCCGGCCGAGATCCCCGCCGCCGCCGGGGACCTCGCGCCAAGCGCCGGCAACGGGGCCGTGCTCGAGCTCTCGACGAACGATCCGGTCCGTGGCCTCAACGTGCTCACGACCTGGGCGCTCGAGCACGGCGTCGAGTTGCACGGGCTCGAGGTCGACCGTCCCAGCCTGGAAGACGTCTATCTGGAGTTGACAGAGGAGCCCGCCCGGTGACCGGCGTCGCCCTCGCCTGGCACCAGTTTCGCTACGACCAGCGGGTGTTCTGGCGCAGCCCGGCCTCCGTGTTCTTCACGGTGATGCTGCCGCTGATCTTCCTGTTCATCTTCACCGGTCTGTTCGGTAGCGACACGATCGAGGAGTACGGGGGGATCAAGGTCTCCACCTACTACGTGCCCGGGATCATCACGCTTTCGGTCGTCTCGGCCACGCTCCAGAGCCTCGCGATCAACCTGACCGAGGCGCGGGAGAGCGGCCGGCTGAAGCGGATCCGGTCGACGCCGCTGCCGGCATGGGCGTTCGTCGCCGGCCGCGTCGGTAACGCGTTCCTGATCTCGGTTGCGATGACGGTCCTGGCCACGCTGATCGGAAACCTGTTCTTCGGTGTGGAAATCCCCACGCAGACCGTCCCGGCCCTGCTCGTCACCCTCGTCGTGGGGGCGTTCACGTTCTCGTGTCTGGGGTTTGCGCTCACCGCGGCGATCCCGTCCGAAGATGCAGCGCCGCCGATGACGAACGCGATCCTTCTACCGCTCTATTTCCTCTCCGGCGTCTTCATCCCCGACACCCAGATTCCGGATGGCATCCTGAGCGTCGCCGACGTCTTCCCGATCCGGCAGTTTTTCCTGACGTTCTTCGAGGGCTTCGATCCGGCCACGACCGGCACCGGCTTCGAATGGGGTCATCTCGCCGTGCTCGCCCTCTGGGGCGTCCTGGGCCTGTTCCTCGCGGTCCGGTACTTTCGCTGGGCACCCCGCGGATAGGCTCTACCCCAGCCGGCCGGTAGGACAACTTCAAGCAGCAACAGGAGGAACGAACCCGCAAATGGCTCCAGTCAAGGTCGGAATCAACGGCTTCGGCCGGATTGGCCGCAACCTCTTCCGCGCCGCTCACGAGTCGGGGGCGGATCTCGAGATCGTGGCGGTGAACGACATCACGGACGTCCCGACGCTGGCGCACCTGCTCAAGTACGACTCGATCCTCGGGCGGTTCCCGGGCGACGTTTCCGAGGGCGAAAAGGCAATCAGCGTGGACGGCCACGAGATCAAGGTTCTCGCCGAGCGCGATCCGGCGGCTTTGCCTTGGGGGGACCTCGGGGTCGAGGTCGTGATCGAGTCCACCGGCCTGTTCACCAAGCGCGAGGACGCCGGCAAGCACCTAGCGGCCGGCGCCAAGAAGGTGATCATCTCCGCGCCCGCCACGGAGCCCGACGTGACCGTCGCGCTGGGCGTCAACTTCGAGCGCGACTACGACCCGGAGAGCCATAACATCATCTCCAACGCGTCCTGTACCACGAACTGTCTGGCCCCGGTCGCGAAGGTCCTGCACGAGTCGGTCGGCATCGAGCACGGCCTGATGACCACGATTCATGCCTACACGGCGGACCAACGGCTCCAGGACATGCCGCACAAGGACCTGCGCCGCGCCCGGGCGGCGGCGCTGAACCTGATCCCGACGACGACGGGAGCGGCCAAGGCCGTCGGCCTGGTCTTGCCCGAGCTTCAGGGCCGGTTGAACGGGTTCGCGATGCGTGCCCCGGTCGCGACGGGATCGGTCGTCGACCTGGTCTGCACCGTCTCCCGCGACACCTCCGCCGAGGAGGTCAACTCTGCAATGAAGGTTGCGGCCGATGGCCCCCTGGCGGGGATACTGTCGTACACCGAGGATCCGATCGTGTCCACGGACATCGTCAAGGACGCGCACTCGTCGATCTTTGACGCGGGGCAGACGATGGTGATGGAGGGCCGTATGGTCAAGGTCGTCTCCTGGTACGACAACGAGTGGGGCTACTCGAACCGGGTTGTCGAGCTCGCGGCGAAGGTGCTCGAGCGCCAGCCCGCCGCCGCTTGAGCCTCAGCGAAGTCAGCGTTCGCAACGCCCAGGTCGAGGGGCGGCGCGTCCTCGTCCGCTCGGACCTCAACGTGCCGCTGGATGGCGGTCGGATCGCGGACGACACGCGCATCCGCGCTGCGCTGCCGACGCTTGAGCTGCTGCTCGAGCGGGGGGCGGCGATCGTGCTGGTCTCCCACCTGGGCCGGCCCGAGGGCCCCGACCCCGCGCTGTCGATGGCCCCGGTGGCCGAGCGTCTGCGGGAGCTGCTCGGCGCCGAGGTCGAGCTTGCTCCCGGCGTCGTTGGCGACTCCGTGCGCGAGCTCGCCGAGGCGACGAGCCCGGGCGCGGTGCTGATGCTGGAGAACAGCCGGTTCGAGGCGGGCGAGACCCGCAATGATCCCGAGCTTGCAGCCGGCTTGGCACGGCTCGCGGACGTGTATGTGAACGATGCCTTCGGCGCGGCGCACCGTGCGCACGCGACCACGGAAGGCGTGGCCCGCCGGCTGCCGGCGTACGCGGGCCTGCTGCTGGAGCGCGAGGTCGAGGAGCTGACCAGGGTCCGCGACAAGCCCGAGCGCCCGCTCGTGGTGATCCTCGGCGGCGCCAAGGTCTCGGACAAGATCGGGGTGCTGGAGCGTTTTCTGGAGATTGCGGAAGAGGTGTTGATCGGAGGCGCGATGTGCTTCTCGTTCTTCCGGGCACAGGGCATCGAGACCGGCGATTCATTGGTCGAGGACGATGGCGTCGAGATGGCCAAGGGCCTGCTCGACGACCGACGCGGCCTGCGGTTGCCGGTGGATCTGGTGCTCGGCGACTCCTTCAGCGCCAACGCCGAGCGCCGTGAGGTCGACGGTGTCGAGGTGCCGGAGGGTTGGATCGGCCTCGACGTGGGGCCGCGTACGGTCGCGGCCTACTCGGACGCGATCGCCGGCGCCGGCACGGTGCTGTGGAACGGGCCGATGGGCGCCTTCGAGCTGGAGCCGTTCGCGGCCGGCACCCGGGGGATCGCGGAGGCGGTCGCCAACGCGCCCGGCCACACCGTCATCGGTGGCGGCGACTCGGCCGCGGCGCTGGTCGCCTTCGGGTTGGCCGATCGAGTCGATTGGCTGTCGACTGGGGGCGGAGCGTCGCTCGAGCTCCTGGAGGGCAGGGAGCTGCCGGGAGTAGCCGCCCTGGAAGCTGTTGCGCCGGCGGGAGGTCCCGCGTGAGCGCCCGCAAGCCGTACCTGGCCGCCAACTGGAAGATGCACAAGACACTCGCGGAGACCGACGAATTCCTCGACCGCTTCATCGGTGAGATCGGGGACCTGGCCGACCGCGAAGCCGTGATCTGCCCGCCGTTCGTGGCGTTGGCCGGCGCGGTCGAGCGGTGCCGCCATTCGCCCGTGCGGGTCGCAGCGCAGAACATGCACGAGGAAGACGATGGCGCGTTCACGGGCGAGGTTTCGGCGCCGATGCTCACCTCGATCGGGGTGGAGGCGGTCGTGCTCGGGCACTCCGAGCGCCGGGCGCTGTTCGCCGAGACGGACGACGCGCTGGCGCGCAAGGTCCCGGCTGCCCTGGCAGCCGGGCTCGAGCCGATCCTCTGCGTGGGCGAGAGCGAGGACCAGCGCGAGGCGGACGAGACCGAGGCGGTGCTGCGCCGCCAGCTCGAGGCCGACCTCGCGGCCGTGGGCGATGAGCAGCTGGGCTCGGTCGTGATCGCCTATGAGCCGATCTGGGCGATCGGCACCGGCAAGACGGCGACGCCCGAGCTTGCCGATCAGGCGTGCGGCTTCATCCGTGCGCTCGTCGCCGAGCGCGACGCGGCGGCCGGCGAGGCCGTGCGGATCCTCTACGGGGGCTCGGTCAAGCCGGCGAACGCCGCCGAGCTGCTCGGCCGGCCCGAGATCGACGGCGCGCTGGTGGGCGGCGCCAGCCTCGACCCGGGCGACTTTCTGGCGATCTGCGAAGCGGCGTGAACATTCCGCCTGGCCCCACGGGCGTCCCGGTCCCGGCGCTGGCGCTGATCATCCTCGACGGCTGGGGGCTGGCTGCGGCCGGGCCCGGCAACGCTATTTCCCTGGCCCGGACCCCGGTCTTCGACGGCCTCTGGGAGAGCTGCGCACACACGCAGCTCTCGGCGAGCGGCCGGGACGTGGGGCTCCCCGATGGGCAGATGGGGAACTCCGAGGTCGGCCACATGAACCTGGGCGCGGGCGCGGTGGTGAAGCAGGATCTGGCCCGGATCGACGACTCGATCGCCGACGGTTCATTGTTCGAGAACGAGGCGCTGCTTGCCGCCTGCGGGGCGGCGCGCCGATCCCCGCGCGGCCGCCTGCACCTGATGGGCCTGGTCTCGGACGGCGGTGTCCATTCCGGCTGGGAGCACATCGAGGCCCTGGTCGAGCTGGTCGCCCAGGAGGGTGTCCCGGACCCGGTGCTGCACGCTTTCACAGACGGGCGTGACACCCTGCCGCGCTCGTCGCCCACCTACATCGAGGAGCTGGAGCGCTGGCTGCGCCAGGCCGGGCGGATTGGAACCGTGAGCGGCCGCTACTACGCCATGGACCGCGACCGGCGGTGGGAGCGGACGAAGCTCGCCTATGACGCGATCGTGCACGGCAAGGGCGTGCCGGCGGCGAGCGCAGCCGAGGCGATCACCGTCTCGCACGATGCGGGCGAGACCGACGAGTTCGTCCGGCCGACGGTGATCGGCGCCTACGACGGCATGGCGGACGGCGATGTCGCGATCCATCTCAACTTCCGGCCCGACCGGGCCCGTCAGCTGGTCAGGGCGCTCGCCGAGCCCGACTTCGACGAGTTCCCCCGCGGGCAGGCGCCGCAGATCCAACTGACGACGCTGACCTCCTACCAACAGGACTGGACCTATCCGGTCGGGTTTCCGCCGAATCCTCCGGCGACCACGCTGGCGGAGGTGCTGGCCACGCATGGGGCTCGGCAGCTGCACGTCGCGGAGACCGAGAAGTACGCGCACGTGACCTACTTCTTCAACGGCGGCCGCGAGCAGGAGTGGGAGGGGGAGGAGCGCCGCCTGGTCGACTCGCCGCGCGACGTCCCCACCTACGACCACAAGCCCGAGATGAGCGCCGCCGCTGCGGCCGGCGCCTTCGTCGAGCTTTGGCGGAGCGGGGATTACCGCTTCGGCATCCTCAACTTCGCGAATCCGGACATGGTCGGGCACACCGGCGTGATCGGAGCCGCCGTGGCCGCGATCGAGGCGGTGGACGAGTGCCTGGGCGAGGTCGTGAGCGCGGTGCACGAGGGCGGCGGTGCCTGCCTCGTCAGCGCCGATCACGGCAACGCCGACAACATGCTCGAGCCCGATGGATCGCCGAACACGGCGCACTCGACCAACCCGGTGCCGTTCGTCGTCACCGCTGCCGGCGTCGAGCTGGCCGCGGGCGGGATCCTCGCGGACGTCGCGCCGACGGCGTTGCAGCTCCTCGGCATCGAACGGCCCAACGGGATGACCGGCCGTTCCCTGATCGCGCCCTAGCCGATGAGATCGGACCCGGCCCGTTTGCGCTTCGACATCGAAGCAACCGACGCCGCCGCCCGGTCTGGCAGGCTGTTCACAGCCCACGGCGAGGTGCGGACGCCGGCCTTCATCCCGCTCGCCACAACCGCGACCGTTCGTGGGCTCGACACCGACGAGGTGGCTGATCTCGGCTACGAGATGGTGCTCGGCAACACCTTCCACCTGTTCCTGCGTCCGGGGCCCGAACGCGTGGCGGAGCTCGGCGGCCTCCACGAGTTCATGCGCTGGGACGGCGCGATCATCACCGACTCCGGCGGGTTCCAGGTCTTCTCGCTGGCGCACGGTAGCGTCGCCGACGAGATCAAGGGCAGGCGCGGGGGCGCGGGCAACCACGGGTCGATCATCGAGATCGCCGAGCAGGGGGTCCGCTTCCGCTCGTACCTCGACGGCGTCGAGAAGTTCATGGGGCCGGAGGAGTCCATGCAGGTGCAGGCCGCGCTGGGCTCCGACATCGCGCTGGCCTTCGACGAATGCACGCCGTACCACGCCGACTACGACTACACGGCGCGCTCGACCGAACGCACGCACCGCTGGCTCGATCGCTGCACGCACTGGCACGGGGTCAGCGCGCCGGCGAGCCAGGCGTTGTTCGGGATCGTCCAGGGTGGAGTCCACGAGGACCTGCGCCGCGCCTCCGCTGAGCGGGTTGCCAAGGCCGAGATCGACGGCATCTCGATCGGGGGCACGCTCGGCCGCGACAAGACGGAGATGCGCGCCGTGCTGGACCTGACCGTGCCCCTGCTGCCGGTCGACGCGCCGAAGCACCTACTCGGCATCGGGGAGCCCGATGACCTGCTGGACGGGATCGCGCTCGGCATCGACCTGTTCGATTGCGCCGTTCCCACCCGGCTCGGGAGGCACGGGACGGCGCTGGCGCCCCTGCCCGACCAGCGCTACCGCTTCGACGTCCGCTCCCGCTCACTCGAACGCGACGAGGCTCCACTGGTGGATGGTTGTCCCTGCCCCGCCTGCGCCCGGCACACGCGGGCGTACCTCCATTACCTGGTGCGAGCCGAGGAGCTGACCGCTGTCCGCCTGCTGACGATGCACAACCTGACGTACCTGGAACGGCTGGTCAGCGGGGCCAGGGACGCGATCGCGGGCGGGCGGTTTGGCGCCTACCGTGTGGCCTCGATGGCGGGCGCGGCGCCGTGGGACGCCTGAGGACACCAACGCCGGCCGCTACTGCAGGTTGTCGCGGATCACGTTCTTGATGTTGTCGATCTGCTGATCGAGCTCGTCGGAGATGATCTTGCCGAGGTCCGTGTCCTGGCCGGCGTCGCTGAGCACCAGCACCACACCTGCGATCACGGCCGCCAGCACCGCGATCAGCAGCAGCACGCCGAGCCCGCGAATGAAGCGGCTGCCGGCGGAGCGCTTCGCCGGCCGCGTGGGCTCGGCTTCGGCGACTTGTCGGGCGCGCGGCGGGGGCACGTAGACGGGCTCCGGCGCGACGGGTGTCGCGATGTCCGGGGAGTCGGTCATCGCGGCGGTCGCGGCTGTCGCCGCGGCGCCGGCCGCCATCGCGCGGGTCGGCATCGTGTCCGCAGCATCGGGCGGCTCGCGGCCCGCGATCCCGGCGCGAAGCGCCGCCGACAGCTCCTTGGCCGAGGAGTAGCGGTCGTTGACGTCGCCCTCGAGCGCGCGCAGGACGGCGGTCGAAAGTGTCTCGGGGACCGAGGAGTCATACGAGGTGGGGGGCAGCGGGCTCTCGCTCTCGCGCCTGGTCGCCAGTTCCGCAAGCGTCGAGCCCTCCCACGGAAGACGCGCCGTCAGCATCTGGTAGACGACGACGCCGAGCGCGTAGACGTCGGCCGCCGGCGTCGTCTCGCCGCCGCGAGCCTGCTCTGGCGCGAGGTACGCGGCGGTGCCGACCACGGAGCCGACCTGCGTCAGGCGGGTCTGCTCGGCTGCGCGGGCGATCCCGAAGTCGGTCAGCTTCACGGTCATCTCGTCGGTGGGCGGCTCGTGTGCCGAGCCGCCGCGCGTCGGCCGGCCGGCCGGGCCGCCGATCGCCATCAGGTTGCCCGGCTTGACGTCACGGTGGATGATCCCCTGGCGGTGCGCGTACTCGAGGCCCGCACAGGCCTGCACCCCGACAGCGACAGCGACCTCTGAACCGAGCCTGCCCTGCCGCTGCAGAAGCTGGGCCACCGAGCGCCCCTCGACGTACTCCATGACGATGTAGTGGCGGTCCCGGTCGACGCCCGTGTCGTAGACCTGGACGATGTTGGGGTGGATCAATCGCGCGACCGCCAGCGCCTCGCGGCGGAAGCGAGCGACGAACTTGTCGTCGTCGGAGAGATGCTCCGCCAGGATCTTGACGGCGACCGTGCGCTCCAGCACCCTGTCCGTGGCCTCGTACACCGTCGACATCCCGCCCGAGCCGAGCCGGTCGCCCAGCTCGTAACGGTCGGAGATCAGTGCGGCGTCGTTCATCACCCGTCGCTCCCGATGCCGCCGCTGGAATCGTCGCCGCCGCCCGAGTTGCCGCCCGGGTTCCCTTGGCCGGGCGTCTCCTCGGGCGGACCGTTGCCCTGGTTGCCGTCGCTGGATGGCTCCTCGGTGGTCGTTGGCTCGGTCGTCGTCGTCGGCTCGGTGGTCGTCGGCTCGGTGGTCGTCGGCTCGGTGCCGGTGTCGCCCGTGGCGCCGCTGACGGGCTCGCACTGATCGGTGGAGAGCTCTTCCAGGTTCGCGCTCGCCTCGACCAGGGCCTGGCGGAGCTCACCGTCGACCTCGGGCGGGAGGTCGTTCACACCCTGCGCGAACGACAGCGCCGTTGCCTGCGCCTCCTCGCAGAGCCCTTCCTGCGCCGCGCTGGCGATCTGGTCCAGTTGCGAGAGCAGCAGGTCGCCCTGCTCGCGTGGGATCGGTCCCGCCTCGTCCTCCCCGCCACACGCCGCCAGACCCACAGAGCAGGCGACGACGGCCAGCGCGACGCGGATCCCCGGCATCGCGCCGAGTCTAGATGGCCGATTGCTGGGCTCGCTCGCGCTCATTGGCCCACGAACAGCCGCTTGCCAAGGTGTTCAGGGAGGCCGGCGGCGGCGATCGACTCCGCCGCTCGCTCGATCTCGTACTCGGTGCGCCGGTAGGTGGCGGTCCAGGCGCCCGTGTCGAGCTCGAGCCACGCGGCTCGGGGGTCGCCGTCGCGCGGTTGGCCGACGCTCCCAGGATTCAGCAGCCACCGGCCGTCGCCGATTTCGAGCTTCGTGCCGGCGTTGACCTGCGCGCCCTCGGTGGCGTCGGCGTCGCCGTCGTCGGCCGCACGGAAGCAGAGCGCGATGTGCGAGTGGCCGATCAGGGCCACTCGCTTCGCCTGCTTGGCGATGCATTCGCCGGCCTGCTCGGGCCAGAGCACGTACTCCCATACGTGGTCCCTGGGTGAGGCGTGATAGAGCGCCACGTCCCGTGACTCGTCGGCCGCGTGCAGGCCGGACAGGAACTCACGAGGCCCGTCGGCGAGCTGGGCCGCGGTCCATTGCGCGGCCTCGGCGGCGGCCGGCGAGAAGGTCGAGATGTCGATCGCCTCGAGGACGGCGAGGTCGTGGTTGCCGGCGAGGCAGACGGTGCAGCGCTCGGCGACGAGCTCCGCGCACGGGTTGGGCTCGGCGCCGTAGCCGACCACGTCGCCGAGACACCAGACCTCGTCCGGGGCGGCCGCATCGACGTCGGCGAGCACCGCCTCCAGGGCCGGCAGGTTGCTGTGGATGTCGCTGATGATCGCTAAGCGCAAGCTGTCTATCGTAGGCAGGCATGGTTCTGACTGGGGCGAGGGACTCGCTGCGCCGCTCGCCGGCGGCGCGGGCGGGACTCCTTGCCGTGGCGTTGATCGTCGTTGCCGAAGGTGCCGTCTTCCTGCTCGCGCCAGGCGAGGAGGGAATCACGCCGGTGGATGTGGCCGAGGACGAGTTCCTCGATCCGCAGTCGGTGGCCCGCGCCGTCGAGTACCGGGGCGGGCAGCGCCTCCTGCTCTTCGCCGGCCTCGGGGCCCAGGCGCTGGTCGTGGGAGGCCTGGCGGTCGGCAGACCCCGCGCCGCCAGGGACCTGCTCGGGCGGCTGGCGCGGCGCCCGGTGCTCGGCACGGCCGCTGCAGGCGTCCTGGTCGTGGCGGTCGCCGAACTGGCGTCGTTGCCGACGTCGCTCGCCGCCCACGAACGTGCCGTGGACGTTGGCCTCTCGACCCAGTCCCTTGGGCCCTGGCTTGGCGATCAGGCGCGTTCGCTTGCGATCAGCGGCGCGATCGCCGGCGCTGGCGCGGTGGTGCTGTCGGCTCTCATTCGCCGCCACCCACAGCGCTGGTGGTTGTCGGGAAGCGTGGCCGTGGTCGGCTTCGGCGCGGCGATGAGCCTCCTGGCGCCGATCCTGATCGCCCCGCGCTTCAACGACTTCGACGAGCTGCCGGAGGGCAGCGCCCTGCGCGAGGACGTCCTGGAGCTCGGCCGCCGGGCGGACGTCGAGATCGGCGAGGTCTACCGCATCGACGCGAGCCGGCGCTCGACGGCTCTGAACGCGTACGTCGCCGGGCTCGGGCCGACCAAGCGAGTCGTCCTCTACGACACCCTGATCGACGATGCGGAGCGGCCCGAATTGGAATCGGTGGTCGCCCATGAGCTCGGGCACGTCGCCCACGACGACATTCCAAGAGGGATCCTGTTCGCGGCGATCGTGACGCCGCTCGGCCTGCTGCTGGTTCGTGAGCTCTCTGGCGCCCTGGCTCGGCGCGCGGGTGCCGAGCCCGGCACCCCCGCGGCGGTCCCGGCGCTGTTCCTCGCGATCGCCCTGGTCGGCTTCGCGGCGAACGTGCCGGGCAACCAGCTCTCGCGAAAGGTGGAGGCCAGCGCCGATGCGTTCGCGTTGCGGATCACCGATGACCCGCGGGCACTGATCGATCTCCAAACCCGCCTGGCCGAGCGCAACCTCTCCGACCCGGATCCACCCGCGATCGCGCGAGTCCTGTTCGGCACCCATCCGACCACGCTCGAGCGGATCGGCTCGGCGCTGGCGTGGGAGCGGGGAGTGGGCGGCTAAGCCGCTTCCCGAGCCCAGCGCGCGGTTTGGCCGAGGCCGTCGTCCAGGCCGACCTCGGCGCGCCAGCCCAGCTCGTTCGCAGCACGATCCGAGGCGATCGCGATGCGCTGGACCTCGCCGGCGCGGGGCGGAGCCATCTTGGGTTCGAACTCCGCGTCGTAGGCGGCGGCGATCGCGTTGCCGACCGCGAACACGTCGGCTTCCTGGCCGGTCCCGACGTTGAACGCGCCGACCGCGTCTGACTCGGAGGCCGCCAGGAACGCCGCAACGACGTCGTCCACGTAGACGTAATCTCGCGTCTGTTTGCCGTCGCCGTACACCGTCGGCGTCGCGCCGTTCAGGAGCGCCCCACAGAAGATCGCGACGACGCCCGCCTCGCCGTGCGGGTCCTGGCGCGGCCCGTAGACGTTGCCGAGGCGCAGCGCGACCGTCGACAGTCCGTGCAGCCGGGAATAGAGGTCGAGGTAGCCCTCCGCGGCCAGCTTCGACTGGCCGTAGGGGGCGTCGGGGCGGCGCTCGGCGTCCTCGGCCAGCGGCAGCTCGCGGTCAGCACCCTCTCCGTAGATGGCGCCGCCGGTCGACGCGAACAGGAACCGCTGGGTCTTGGCTCGCACCGCGGCGTCGAGCAGGTTGATCGTTCCTCCGACGTTGACGCCGAGGTCGAAGACGGGGTCGGTGACCGATCGGCGCACGTCGATCTGCGCGGCGAGGTGGAAGACCTGCTCGGGCGACGACTCCGCGAACACGGCATCCACGAGCTCCGGGTCGGAGACATCCCCCTCGTGGAGCTGCGCTCCGCCGGCGAGCGCTTCCGCCAGGTTCTCGCGCTTGCCCGAGGAAAGGTCGTCAAGCACCGCGACCTGATCGCCGCGAGCGACGAGTCCGTCCACGAGGTTCGAGCCGATGAATCCGGCGCCTCCGGTGACCAGCGTTCGCATTGGTGGAACCTATCTGCCCCATCGTAAACTCGCCGACCATGTCAGGCGACCCGGTAGCCAACCTGCGTGGCGCGCTCAGCGCTGCCATCGCCGCGGTGGGCGCCGAGGCCACGCAGGAGCCGACGCTCGAGCGCCCGCCGAAGGCCGAGCTCGGCGACTACTCGTCCAACGCGGCGATGCTGCTCGCCTCCGGCCTGGGCGAGTCGCCCCGGGCGATCGCCGAGCGGCTCGGCGCGGAAGTTCGCGGTGCGTTGGGTTCTCAGGTCGATCGGGTCGAAGTCGCCGGTCCCGGTTTCCTCAATCTGTTCCTGGCCGACGAGTGGTACCGGGCCGCGGTGACCCGGATCCTCGGATCAAAGCGCTTCGGCGTCGGCCCTTCGCGCGATCCCGGCGTGCTGCTCGAGTTCGTTTCGGCGAACCCGACCGGCCCGCTCACCGCGGCCGGCGGCCGTGGGGCCGCCTACGGCGACTCCCTGGCGCGGGTGCTCGAAGCGGCGGGCCACGAGGTCTCGCGCGAGTACTACCTCAATGATGCCGGCACTCAGATCCGGATCTTCGCCACCTCGATCGCCGCGGCCATGCGCGGCGAGGAGCCCTCGGCGGACGGTTATTCCGGCGAATACGTGGCGGAACTCGCGAATGAACTCGCGGCGGCGGGCGCCGATCCGGCCGACACCGACGACCTCGCCCGCCGCGGCGTGGACGCGATGCGCCAGCGGATCGAGGCGACGCTCGAGCGCTTCGGAGTCCACTTCGACTCATGGTCGTCGGAGCGCGAGTTGAGTGAGCGCGGCGCCCTGGAGCAGACCCTCGCGGCGCTGGCGGAGGGCAGCCACACATACGAGAGCGAAGGTGCGCTGTGGCTGCGGACCACCGACCACGGCGACGACAAGGACCGTGTCTTGATCCGCTCTGACGGCGAGCCGACGTACTTCGCATCGGACATCGCCTACCACCGCGACAAGCTCGCGCGCGGCGCCGGGCAGATGATCGTCCCGCTCGGCGCCGACCACCACGGTTACGTGGCGCGGATGAAGGCCGCGATCGCTGCCCTGGGCGCCGACCCGGATCGCTACGAGGCTCCGATCATGCAGCTCGTCAGCATCGTCGAGCGCGGCGAGCGGGCCCAGATGTCCAAGCGCAAGGGCGAGTTCGTGACGCTCGACGAGCTGCTCGACGACATCGGCGTCGACGCCGCGCGGTTCTTCTTGCTCCAGCGCAGCCACGACACCGCGCTCGACCTCGACCTCGAGCTCGCGCGGAGCCAGTCGCAGGAGAACCCTGTGTACTACGTGCAGTACGCGCATGCCCGAATCGCCAGCATCCTGCGCAAGGCCGAGGCCGAGGGCGGCCTCGCGGGCCCCGACGCGATCGCCGCCGCGGCCGCCGAGGCGCCCTCGCTAGCCGCCGCCTGCGAGCCGTCGGAGCGCGAGCTGGTCCGCCGTCTGCTGGAGCTCCCCTCCGGGGTCGAGGAAGCCGCCGCCAGGCGGGCGCCCCATCGGCTTTGCGCGTACGCGATGTCCGTAGCCGCGGACTTCCACGCGTTCTATCGCGACTGCCGCGTCGTCGGCGCGGATGCTGAGGCCGGCGTCGAGGGGCTCGAGGCCGCACGGCTGGGTGTCTGTTTGGCGAGCAAGCATGTGGTCGGCGAGACGCTCGACCTGCTCGGGATCTCCGCTCCGGACCGGATGTAGGCGGTCAGATTCCGCGGCGCCGGACGATGAACGGAACCGTACGCAGCAACAGGCGGACGTCGCCCCAAAGCGACCAATTCGCCACATACAGGTAGTCGAGCTTGACCATCTCGTGAAGCGGGATGGCCCGCGAGGACCCGAGCACCTGCCAGTGACCGGTGATGCCCGGCGGCACGTCCAGCCGACGGCGAAACCACCCCTCGATCTTGCGATCCTCCTCGGCGATCAAGGGACGTGGGCCAACCAGGCTCATCTGGCCGCGAAGCACGTTCACCAATTGCGGCAGCTCGTCGATCTGCCAGCGACGCAGCCAGCGGCCCACCGTTGTGACCCGCGGGTCATCGGCGATCTTGAAGAGCCCGGCTGCTCCCTCGTTGAGGTGGCGCACCTCCTCCTTCAGCTGCTCGGCCTGGTTCACCATGCTGCGGAACTTGAGCATCTCGAACTCGTCGCCGTGGCGGCCCACTCGCCGCTGGCGGAACAGCGAAGGCCCGCCGGAGTCGAGCCGGATTGCCACCCAGGTGGTGGCGAGCAGGGGCGCCAACAGGAGCAATCCTGCGGTGGCGCCGATCACGTCGAACCCCCGCTTGATGGCACGGGACGACCGTGGGAACTCGAACCGGCGCATTCCCTGCAGCGTGATGCCGTGCAGATGGTCGAGTTCGACCGACGAGCCTGCAACCCGGGAAGCCTCGGGGAGGACGCTGACCTTCACGCCGTAAGACTTGAGCTCCCGGATCGTGTAGAGGAGCTCGTCTCGGTTCCCTTCGACAGCGAGGATCACCCGGTCCACCGCCTGCTCGGCGAGCGCGGGGCCGAGCCCGTGCGGCAGTTCGGTCGTTGGCCGGTCCGGGCGGCTTGGCCCGTCGGCCGGAATCACGCCCACCAGCTCCGCCTTGACGCCAGGGCTGATCGCCAGCTTTTCCCGGAGATAGTCCCCCGTTCGGGTGTCGCCGACCAAGAGGCAGCGCTCGACCGAGGCGAACCGCAACGCCCCCGCGCGCGCGAGTGAGCGCAGCGCGACCAGCAGCAGGAACAGCGTTCCCCATGTTCCCAGTACCTGCCGCCGTCCAAGCTCGCCGTCGACAATGAGCCCGTTGGACAGCCACAGAAGCAGTGCCGCGAGCGTTGCGATCGCGAATAGCGCCGGAACCTCGTCAAGTGTTGCGCGATGCAGGAGGTGCTCGTCACGGTCGTACAGGCCGAGGGCCTTGACCACCAGCACGAAGGCGAGTGGGACCGCCAGAGTCGCAAGGGTGAGGCGGTCGTCGCCCAGCACCACCGCGCTGAGCGTCAGGGCGATCGTCACGGCAGCCATGTCGGCAAGCGCGAGTGCGCGGCGGAACAGCGTGTCGCGCTTGCTAATCCGCCGGCCATCGGCGCCCTCGGGGGGGCCGATGACGTCGTCGATGGTGGCAGGTTCCGCCCGGAGCAACTCCGCCGCCACGGACGCGGACAGCGGGGGTTCCGCGTGTGTCGCGTCGTCTGTTAGCTCAGCGTGCGCCAACTCAAGTCCCACATCCTCCATCGGCCGATACCCCGCATCCCCCGAGCCCGGCGCTCGATTTGGCTGCCCAGCCAATCTAGAGGAACGCAGCGCGGGACGCAAACCGCAACAAACAGCGGTCGGCTTCTGGAGTTTCGCCGAGAGGTGGGCCGGGCTTACGGGACGGTGGCGTGGTTGTCACCACGGACGCGGTCACGGATCGCCAGATAAGCGCGGATCGTGAGGCCGATCAGCAGCAAGATGAGCATCAGGAGGAGCAGGGGGGTGAGGGGATACCCGGTGAACGGCAGGCTGCCGTTGGTCGACCCGGGGTCGGCGCTGGGGCCGTTGCCGCCACCGCCCGGAACCGGTTCGACACCCTCGCAGCGCGGGGCGTCGGGGTTCAGGTCGCAGAAGTCATTGCCGTCGCCACCGCCACCCGGATCCTCGTCGCACTTGGGCAGGTCTGGGTACTCCGCGCAGATCGCTGGGAGGCCGGCCTCGGCCGTGCTCGGCGCGGCTGAGAAAGCCACGATGGCTGCGAACAGCGCCAGGATTGCCCCCATCGCCGCCATGCGCCTGTTCACAAGATTCAGCTGAGCCGTCACTTAACCTTCCTTCGGTTCAACGTCCCCATCGGTTCGACGTTGCGAATCCATTACCTCCCGAGGGAGCACACTATAGCCGCCGGACGGACGAATTGACACATTTCGGCTCCCACCGCCGCCCCGCCCCTTGACGCCCCCAGGCCCCACGCGCGAGACGGAACCGAAAGCCACCCCCCGGCGGCGGCGAACCAGCGGCGCTCGGCAGGCGCCATTGGTGGCTGCGCCGCCGCTGCTCGAGGAGCGCATCGTGGCGTTCGCACTGGGTGCGCTCGCACCGCTCTACCTGGCGTTCCAGGATGGCGGCCTGGACCTGAGCCTCCGCCACGAGGCGACGGCGGCTCTTTGGTGGGGCCTGGCGCTGATGCTCGCTTTTCGGTTTCTCCCACGGGGGCAGATGACCACGGCGTCCAAACGAGCCCTCGTCGCGGGCGGACTGGTACTCGCCTGGGGACTGGCGAGCACGATCTGGACCGAGAGCGCCGAGCGCAGCTTGATCGAAGTGGTGCGCGACCTCGGGCTCTACGGCGTCGCCGCGGCCGCCCTGCTTGCGCTCAACCGCGAGACCTGGGCAGCGGCCGCCGCCGGCCTGTCGGCCGCCGCCCTGCTCGTTCCAGTCGTGGCGGTCATCTCGAGGCTGGCACCCGACCTCATCCTTGAGGCTCGCTTTGACGCCGTCTTCGGCGGTGATCGTCTGTCGTATCCGCTGGACTACTGGAACGCGGTGGCGAGCTGGAGCGCGATGGCGGCTGCGGCCGGCTTGGCGTGGAGCGCCCACGTCCGGAGGGTGGCGATCCGGAGCGTTGCGCTCGCCGGCGTGCCGTTCGCGATCGCGGCCGTATATCTCACGTACTCGCGCGGCGGGCTGCTCGTGCTCGGAGTGGGTGCGCTGGCCGTGATCGGGCTGGCCGCGAACCGGGTCACCGTGCTGATTCACGGCCTCACCGCGGGAATCGCCGGCGGAGTGGGGGTGCTGGCTGTCCGCGACGCGCCTCAGATCGCAAACGGCACAGGCGGCGAGGGCGGCTTTCTCATCGGTGCGGCACTGGTCCTGGGCGCCGGCGCCTGCGCTGCGGTCGCGCGATGGACCCTCACCGCTCGCATCGATCCGAAAAAGCTCCCGGCCGCTTTGGCGATTGCGGGCATCGTGGGCCTTCTGGCTGTCATCGGGGTCGGCGTGGCGGTGGCGTCGCAAGCCGACCGCGACTCGTTCGCGGGCTCGACTCCCACGGGCTCCAGCGATCCGGCCGAGCGACTTGCAACCCTCGAGGGCGCTCGCGGAGACCTGTGGGGGTCAGCGCTGAGCGCATGGGCTGACGAGCCGCTCACCGGTATCGGCCCCGGAACGTTTGACTTCTGGTGGCAACGGGGCGGCTCCGATCGCGAGTCCGTGCGCGACGCCCATTCGCTGTATCTGGAAACGCTCGCCGAGCGTGGGGTGATCGGCTTATTGCTGCTCCTGGCGTTCCTCGCCTTGCTTGGGGTGGCTGCGATGCAGGGACGACGCGCCGCGCGACATTCGGTCGACGTCGCGGCGGCGACTGCGCTCGGCGCCGTGTTCGCTGTCTTCCTGGTCCACGCTGCGGTCGACTGGATATGGGAGGCAACGGCTGTGGCGGCGCTTGGGGTGGGGGCGGGGGCGGTCGCGGCGGCAGGCGCCTCCTCCCGTCGTGAGCGAACCGCGCGCTCGCTGTCGTTGCGGGTGACGCTCGTGATCGGCGCGATCGTCGCTGGAGCGAGCGCGGTGCCTGCGCTCGTCTCAAACGAACGGGTACGCGCCAGCGATGCGGCTCGCTTAAGGGCCGATCCGTCCGAATCCCTGCGACTTGCCGACGACGCGGTCGAGGCCCAACCGTGGGCGGCTTCGCCCCTCGCCTGGCGCGCGGTCCTGGAGCTTGACCGGGGTCTTCTGGAGGCGGCCGCCCGTGACGCGCGAACCGCAATCGAGCGCGAGCCCACCAATCCGGATCACCTGCTGCTGGCGGCTCGCATTGCGCTGGCCCGGGGAGACGCTGACGCCCTGGCTCGGATAAGCCGGGTGCTGCGCCGGCTGAATCCGGAATACGACGCGGGCGTGGAGCAGCTCGAGGAGACGCTTCGGGAGGGCGAGGTCCCGGAGTTCCCCGGCGCCTCGTAAGGCCACCAGCCGGCGTGCGGGCACGGCGGCTGCATGGTTGGAATCCTGTGCCCCTACAATTCACGGCCGCGCTTGTCAGGGCGGCGGCAGAGTCCAGCGCCAGCCGGCGGACGTCCCCACCAATCGCTCATCCGCAGCACATGCCCAACCGAGAAATCCCCGCACCCCCGGGTGCCGCCGAGGCGCCTCCGCGCTACTCGTCCGTGCAGGACTATCTGCGGGTCATTCGCCGTCGACGCGTCCTGATCGGCGTGATCACCCTCCTGTTCACGGGCGGCGCGATCGCCGGTTCGCTTTCCCGTGAGACCGTCTATGAGGCAGAGGCGACAGTCCTGTTCCGAGACGTGCTCCAGGACCTCAGGTTTCTGGGCGGAGGGGGGGCTTCGCTCCCCGAGTTCGGATCCGCGCAACGCGCGGCGCTGTCTGCCGAGAAGGTGACCAGCATTCCCGTGGCGCGTGCCGTGAAGGAGGAGCTCGACAGCGAGCTCTCGGCGGATCAGCTGGCTGACGAGGTCACCACCGAGGTCGGGATTCAGACCAACCTCGTATCCATCGTGGGCTCAGGGCCCACAGGCGAGCGTGCCGCCGAGATCGCGAACGCCTTCGCCGAGGCGACCCAATCGATCTTGTCTCGGGTGGCGACTAAGCCGATTCGTCTCACGGCGCGGAGCGTGGAGGAGGACCTGAAGAAGGCCCGCAACGATCCACTGTTCCCCGGGCGCGTGGGAGTGCTCGAATTGCAGTTGTCGCAGGTTCGAACTCTGGAGAAGATCACGGAGCCGATCGAGATCACACACCGTGCCGAGGAGCCGTCCACGCCGGTTTCTCCCAACGTCCCCAGGGACGGGATCTTCGGCGCGGTCCTGGGTCTCGTGATCGGGCTGGTCGCCGCGTTTGGGCGCGACTCGCTCGATCGCCGGTTGCACAACCCGCGCGAGGTCCACGAGGAGCTTGACGTGCCGGTCCTGGGCCGAATCGGCGAGGGCGCCTTTGCTCACGCCGGCCTTGCCAATAACGGCTTTCCGATGTTCGAACGCGACTTCGAGGCGTTCCGCGTGCTGCGGACGAATCTCGCCTTTCTCGGCGGTGACGGTCCACCGCCCAAGAGCGTGCTTGTAACCAGCGGATTGCCCGAGGAGGGAAAGTCCACTGTGAGCATGTCGCTCGCAAGCGCCGCATGCCTGACCGGGCAACGCGTGCTGCTGGTCGAGTGCGACCTCAGGCGGCCGAGCTTTTCCCGGCGCCTCGGCCTCGCCCGTGAGCCTGGCCTCTCCGACTACCTGATGGGAAATGCCGCGCCGGCGGATTTGCTTCAGATCGTCGAGTTGACCACGCCGGCGAGCGTCAACGGAGGATCCGCCAGCCCTGACCGGGCGCTCCGCCCCAAGCTCGTCTGCATCGCGGCGGGGTCGGCCGTGTCGGTATCGGCTGAGCTGCTGGGGAGTGATCGCTTCCGCCTGTTCCTCGAGAAGGTCTCACGAGCCTACGATCTCGTCGTGCTCGACGGCGCCCCACTCTTGGCGGTCGTCGATCCGCTCGCGATCGTGCCGCATGTCGATGGTGTCCTGGTCTGTGTGCGAGTTCAGCAGAGCACGCGCGATCAGGTGCACGCCGTGCGCAGCGCGCTCGGCCATCTTCCGCAGAAGCCCACCGGATTGGTTGTCACCGGGCTCAATCGGAGCGACCCGGACTCCTACGACTACGACTACGGGTACTGAGCCGGGCACTCAGCGCGATGCGGGTCGTCATCGCTCACGATTTCGCCGAGACCTTTGCGGGAGCCGAGCGCATCACCCGCGAGATCGGCCGGGCCTTCCCGGATGCCGAGCTGTGGACGATCCTCGGCCGGCGCAAGGTCGTCGACCGAATGGGCTTCGGGGCTCGACACGAGTTTCTGCTCAAGGAGCGCCCATGGCTCCTGCGGCACTACCGGCTGCTGACTCCGGTCTATCCGGCTCTGGTTCGGTCAAGACGCCTTCCCGAGGCCGACCTCCTGATCAGTTCGAGCTACGCCTTCGCGCACGGCTTGCGGACCCGCAACCGGGCACCCCACCTCTGTTACTGCATCAGCCCGCTCCGGTTCGCGTGGTCGATGACGGATGACTACGCCGAGCGTCTGCCGGGTGGACTGTTTGGGCGCTTGTCGCTGCGCGCGCTTGTCGGCGCCGTGCGCGCGGCAGATCGAAGCTCGGTTCGGGACGTGACACGGTGGTTGGCCGAATCACGTTACGTGGCCGAGCAGCTCTTGGAAATCCACGGAATCGATGCTCCGGTGTTATGGCCCGCGGTCGACACCGAGGCGTTTACCCCCGGCTCCCAGGCCGGCCACGATGGATATTTCCTGTTCTGTGGCCGCCTGATCGAGCCTTACAAGCGGCCCTCGCTGGTGGTGGAGGCGTTCCGCGACCTTCCCCATCGGCTCATCGTTGCGGGCGACGGTCCGGAGCTCGAGCGGCTGCGGGGGATCGCCCCACCGAACGTGGAGTTTCGCGGGCACCTGAGCACTGCTGAGCTCGCGCCCCTGATGCGGCGGTGCGCCGCAGCGATCTTCCCCAGCCGGGATGACTTCGGCCTGGTCCCCGTCGAGGTGATGGCCTGCGGCCGGCCGGTGCTCGCGTACCGGGCCGGCGGCGCTCTCGAGACCGTCGTGCCGGGGCTCAGCGGTGAGTTCTTCGACGAACAGAGCGTCGCGACAGTCGCTGCTGCCGTCCGGGCGTTCGACTCAGATTCCTACGAACCCGCGTCGATTCGCGCCCATGCCGAGCAGTGGGACAGCGCGAGGTTCCGGGCCGAGATCGTGCGGGTCGCGACCGAGGTCGCGGCCACCTCCTAGCCCGATGGCGCTCTCCCCTGGTGCAGATCGCGTCGTCTCCGTCGTTTTTCACGAAGAGGTGGTGGGCGGGGCGACCCTCTCGGTGTTGCGTCTCGTGCCGCTGCTCGAGGGTCGTGGCTGGCGCTTTCGGTTCTGGGTGCACGCTCCCGGCCCCCTTCACGACGAGTTGCGCACGCGGGGCTTGGACGTCGCGGGAGCGCCGCGGCCGATCGCCTACAGCTGGGAGGCCCTGCGTCTGAGTCCTGGCGTGCGTGCGCGGCTGTTGGCGACGGCTCCGTACATCCGCCAGTTCCGGCGCTGGCTGCGGGAGGAGCCCACAGCCCTGGTCCACGCGAACTCCTTGTTCACACTGGCCGAGGCGATCGTGGCGTCGCGATCAGGTTTGCCGGTGGTCTTCCATGTGCACGAGATGCTCCCCGAGGGTCGTAAAGGGCGCATCGCCCGCCGCCTGGCCCAACGCCTCCCCGGTCAGCTCGTGGGGGTGTCCGCCGCCAGCGCCGCTCGCCTGGGGACACCCGCGCGGCGCGCGGGGGTGGTGTTCGAGTCGGCTCCCATCCCGGCGGAGCACGCGCGCCGCCCCGCGGTCCAAGGCCAGACCATCGTCGGCACCGTCGGGGTGATCTCGACCCGCAAGGGCAGTGACGTGTTTGTCGAGGCAGCTCGCCTGGTTCGTCTGCTCGAGCCCGGCGTGAGCTTTCACATGGTGGGGGCCGCCACCGACCAGCTCGAGGTCGGCTGGGCGGATGCGGTCCTCGATCGGGCCCGGCGCGAAGGCATCCGGCACGAGACCAGCGCTGATGTGCCTTCGAGGCTGGCTGCGTGGGACGTGTTCGCCCTGCCGTCGCGGCGCGACCCGTTTCCGATCTCGATGCTCGAGGCAATGGGCGCTGGGCTGCCGGTGATCGGGGCCGCCGTGGATGGCATCCCCGAGCAGCTCGACGGCGGGAGCGGCGAGCTGGTGCCGAGCGAGGACCCCGAAGCGCTCGCGACGGCAATCGTCGAGCTGCACCGCGATCCCGGCGGGCGTGCCGCGATGGGCGATCGAGCGCGCGCGCGCGTGCTCGGAAACTTCACGCTCGAGCATGGCGCGGCGAGCCTGCACGAGACTTACCTGGCTGCGCTGGGGGAAGGGCCGGGTCGGCCCTGAGGTATGGCACCCTTGGCTAGTGGCGCAGGCGCCGATGCTCGATCGCTCGGTCGTAGGCGTCCGCGTGCAGATCGGCCAGGCGCTCGAGATCGAACTCCTCGAGCGCCCGTGCCCGGCCGGCCGCTCCCATCGAACGTCGCAGGTCTGCATCGACGACGAGCCCGTTCAGGGCAGCCGCGAGCGCGTGCTCTGAAAGCGGTGGCACCAGGATGCCGGTGATGCCGTCGTCCACGAGCTCGCGAGTGGCGCCGACGTCGGTCGAGATGACTGCCTTCGCGCACGCCATGGCTTCCAGGATCGCGGTCGGCATCCCCTCGGAGCGGGGGACCGAGCTCATCGCGAACACGTCAAAGGCCTGAAGCAGTTCAGGTACGCGGTCACCGGGATCGACGAAGCGAAGCGTGTCGTCGTCCAAGCCGAACTTCCGAGCCAGTGCCTCGACCTGTGCCATGTGGTCGCTGTGGGATGGACTCGGACCACCCAGGATCCTGAAGGCGACGTTTGGCCGGTCGCGATGCACGATCCTCGCGGCGCGTACGAGCCAGTCGTGCCCCTTTTGGGGGTTTCGCACCCCAACGGTGCCCACAACGACCGCGTCCTGAGGCACCGCCAAGATCCGGCGGGCCCGGTCCCGCGCCTCCCGGTCCGGCGCGAAGCCCCGAAGGTCAACCGGTGGGAACACGTGGACCAGGCGATCGCCGAGGCTTCGGGCTCCGGGATGGACACGTGAGAGCTCGTGCCCCCAACACGTCATCGCATCGGTCAGTCGTAGCACCAGCGGCATCGCGGCACGTCGCATCGGCATGGGAGCCCGCGTGTCGAAGATCTGCCAAACGTTGGCAACACCCTCGCGGTGGGCTGCGATCGCGGCATGTGGGTTCGTGACGCCGTGCGATTGGACGACCGCTGCGTCACGGTCCCGGATCAACGCGCGCAGGGCGATCGTCTCGCGTCGAAACGACGTCAGGAACCGGGCCTGGACACCTGGGTTCGAAGTCGCTCGCAACCGGTGCAGCGGGGTCACCTCCGTCGGCACCCGGGATGCCCGCAGGCGTTCTGCAGCGGGCTCGGAGCCCATCGGCAAAACGGCCTCCAGCTCGAACTCGCGGCGGGCCAGCGGCTCGGCCAGCATGCGCAGCTGGTTGTGCGCCCCGCCGTACGCGGGGCCGTGGATGACGGCGAGGACCTTGGTCACGGCGCCGGCAGGTTGGGATTCGCGCGCGGAGCTGTGAACTGCGCGGCCGCGAGGCCGAGGATCAGCCACCCCGACAGCACCGTCAGACGTTCGATGAAGAAGCTCGAGTAGAAGAGGGTCATCATGCATGCGAGCGTCCCGCAGGCGCCGAGCGCGATCGCAGCCCGTTCAGGGCTCGAGCTGTTGATCCCTCGCCACGCCAGGCCCGCGCCCAGCCAAAGCAAGGCGCCGATGAACAGAATCAGGACCGGATAGCCCTGCTCGAGCGCGATCTTCAGATAGGAGCTGTCGAGGAATGGTGCGATCGGGAACTCGTCGGCTCGGAACTCGCCCACCTCGCCGACCGTGCCGAGCCCGTGGCCTAGTGGCCGCTCCGCCGCCTTGTCGGCGGCGGCCTCCCACCGCGAGAGGCGCAGCTGGTAGGTGTAGTCGTTGTCCCGATCGTTGAGCAGGCTCTGGAACCGTTCGGTGGTGCGTTGGGACTGACCGACCGTGAGGGCGAATGCTCCCGCCCCGATCGCCAGCGCCCCCGCGACTGCGATGAACACCATGCCCAAGCGCCTGCCTCCAAAGGGGCGCCGGGCTGCCAGGTGGAGGACGGTCACGAGCACCAGGCCGATCGCTGCTCCCACGAAAGCCGAGCGCCGGTCGGCCACGAGCAGCGCGCCGAGGCAGCTCGTGGCCGCCAGGGCCGAGATCAGGCCCCAACGGTTGCGCCAGCCCAATGCCAGCGAGAAACAGAACGGGACCAGCATGCCGCACCATCCGGCAAGGTCCTGAGGGGTGAAGAAGCTGCCAAAAAAAGGCTGCTCCGTGGCCAGCGTGCCTGGCCGGCTGCCGCGCCCGATGGCGGTCTCGGCGCCCGACTGTCCGGCGATCTTCCGCATGATGGCGTAGGTCCCCACGGCCAGTGCGAGGAGCACCAATCCACGCACGATCTTCCGGACGGTTTCCGAGTGCCACGGAGCGAGCGCGATCATGAACAGCGCCGCCATGTGCCAGCCGGCAATCCGGAACGAGTCAAAGGCCACCGAAACCGAGTCGCCGGTGAGGATGGAGACGGCGGTGAGCAGCAGATACAGGCCCGGGGCAAGCAGCCCTGGCCAGAGCCAGAGCGGCCGTTCCGAGCCCCCACGCGCGTAGCTCCAGACGACACCCAGCCAGAGCCCGGCGAGCAGCAGGTCGGCGGTCCCGGCGGGTGGGAGCCCAAGGTAGGCAACAAAGGTGTTCTGAAACCCGGTCAGGGCGAACACCGAAATCGCGGTGCCGGCCGGGAAGCGGGCGCAGACCGCGGCACCGATCGTGGCGAACGGGAGGGCGAGCAGGAGCAGCGGATTGCCGGTGATGACGGCGGCCACGCCGGCGGCGGTCGCCCCGACCGTGAGGCCGATTGCCGCGAGCGGCATCGAGCCGGGGCGCGGCGGCCCAGCCCCCGCTCCGGCGAGGGGCAAGCTTGCTCCCTGGGACGGCATGCCCGCGAGGCTAGCGGCAGCCCCGCCCGTAATATCCGGTCGCGGCACGCCAATGCGAACGAATGTCTCGCTCCCCACCTTCTTCGTCATCGGCGCCCCGAAGGCGGGCACGACCAGCCTCCACGAGTACCTCGGAGGCCATCCGGAGGTCGAGATGTCGCGCGTCAAGGAGCCCTTCGTCTTCGCGCGCCCGGACTACGGCGCGCGGTTGGCGGAGTACGGATCGCTGTTCACGGGGATCGCGGCGGTTCGCGGTGAGTCGTCGACGGTCTACAGCCAGTACCCGCATTTCGGCGATGTGGCTGAGCGGATCGCCGCGGTCGTGCCCGAGGCGAAGTTCGTCTACCTCGTGCGCGACCCCATCGATCGAGCCGTCGCCCACTACGTGCAGCATGTGGCTGACGGCAAAGAAGAGCGCTCGCTCTCGGAGGCGATGAGCGGGTTCGAGGATCCGGCCCACACGTACCTTGCGGCCAGTCGCTACGCGACCCAGCTCGGCCTCTATCTGAAGCGCTTCGAGGCCGACAGGATCCTGGTGCTAGTCCTGGAAGATCTCAGCGACGACGCCGCGGCAACGATGGAGCGCGTCTACGCGTTCCTCGGGCTGGCTCCCGGCCCCCGAAACCCGTTGCTTGGGCGACGGCTCAACCGTCGCGAGGACCAACGGGTTCCGACGGCCTTGGGCGCGCGGCTCGCGGATTTTCGGATGCTTGAGATCGGACGCGGCGTGCCGCTCCCCGGAGTGCTCAGGGCGCGCCTCGCACGAGCGGTTTCCCGCCGCCCACAGGTCAGGGAGCTGCCCCCGTCGCTGCGCGCCGACCTCGCCGCTCACCTTGCCGATGAGGTCGCATGGCTTCGTCGTTTCACCGGGCGCGACCTGGGCGGATGGTCGCTGTGAGCGCCCCACGGCCAAGCGTGTCCGCGATCGTTCCCTTCGCCGGGTCGAAAAGCGGCGCGGCGTGGACGCTGGCCTCGCTCGCGGCATTGGAGTTGCGGGAGGGCGACGAGGTGATCGTGGTGGACAACTCGCTGGACGGTTGCTTTCCGAGCGGGGAAGGCGTGCAGGTGATTCCGGCCGTCCTCGAGCAATCCTCCTATTACGCTCGCAACGCCGGCGCGGAACGTGCCTGCGGAGAGTGGCTGTTGTTCATGGACGCCGACTGCCGTCCCGGGACCGATCTGATCGACAAGATGTTCGATCCGGCCCCTTCAGCACGTTGCGGCATAGTGGCCGGCGCCGTCGCGCCCGATCCGGGACAACCCGGCTTGGCGCCCGCCTACGCGCGTGCTCGCGGGCACCTCGACGGCGAGTGGCACGCCATGGTCCGGCCGGGTTGGCCGCATCCGGCGGGGATCACCGGGAATCTCATGGTCAGGACCGCAACTTGGTCCGAGCTGGGCGGCTTCGCGGAAGCCATCAAGTCGGGAGGCGACGTGGAGTTCTGCTGGCGGGCGCAGGACGCGGGCTGGCAGCTCGAGCGCCGGCCTGATGCAATCGTCGTACACGCCCATGTGACCTCGCTGGCGGCCATGTCCCGCCAGGCTCGGCGACACGCGGCCGGCCGTCGCTGGGTCAACGAGCGGTACTCGGGGGCGTTTCCGCGCCCGCGCCTCATCCGGCCCTTCGCGCGCTCGAGCGGCGCGGCCCTGATCCGCGCGGTAACGGGGCATCCGCATGAGGCCCTCTTCAAACTGATCGACGCGCGCTGGGCGCTGGCCGACTTCTTCGGCTACGCGTTCGGCGACAACCGCGCGCCACGGCGGCAACGCGGATGAGCGAGGCAACGCCGGCCGTCAGCGTTGTCGTCCCCGCTCGAGACGCCGAGCGGACGATCGGCCGCACGCTCGAAGCGCTGACGGCCCAGGACCTTGATCGGCCCTTTGAGGTGATCGTGGTGGACAACGGATCGTCGGACGGCACGGCCGAGATCGCGGAGCGGGTCGGTCCTCCGGTGCAGGTCGTCAGGCGTCCGCGAGGTCAGCCGGCCGGGGCCGCGCGGAACGCCGGGGTTGGCATCGCCCGCGCGCCCGCGGTTGCGTTCACCGATGCCGACTGCGAGCCGCAGCCCGGTTGGCTGCGAGCCGGACTCGCGGCCCTTGACAAGGGAGCCGGGCTGATCCAGGGCGCGGTGATGCCGGACCCGGACGCGACGGCAGGTGCGTTCGACCGCACGCTTTGGGTGGTCTCGGAGTCGGGCCTCTACGAAACCGCGAACCTGTTCGTCCGGCATGACGCGTTCGACCGCGTCGGCGGGTTCGAGGACCCGATCGTGGACGACCTCTCCGCTCCGTTCGGGGAGGACACCTGGTTCGCGTGGAGGGTCCGGCGGACGGGGGCTCGCAGCGGTTTTTGCCGGGAAGCGCTGGTCCATCACGCCGTCTTTCCCAGGAAAGCTGCCGGCTACATCGCTGAGCGCCGACGACTGGCTCTTTTTCCTGATCTCGTGGCGCAGGTTTCGGAGCTCCGGCGCACCCTGCTGTTCGCGCGGGTGTTCCTGTCGGTCAGGACGGCAGCGCTCGACGTGGCGTTGCTCGCGGTCGTGGCCACGCCCCTGGTCAGCCCGCTCGCCCTCCTGCTCGCCGGCCCTTACGCCGTGCTCCTGGGTCGCCGGGCATCGCGGTACGGGCGCTTCGCTCCCCGGGTGGCCGTCGTTGACCTGGTCGCCGACCTGCGCGGCGCGGCCGCTCTGCTCACAGGAACCGTCCGCTCTCGTTCCGCGGTGCTCTAACCCGATGCGGATTCTCAGTGTAGGCAGCATGTATCCGCCCCATCACCTCGGGGGGTATGAGCTGATGTGGCACTCCGCCGTCGCCCGGATGCGTGACGCTGGGCACGAGTTGCGCGTGCTCACGAGCGACTACCGGGCAGATACCGTCGACCCCGACGTCCTTGAAGGTCCCGACGTCCATCGTGAGCTCGCGTGGTACTGGCACGACCACGGCTTTCCGCGGATCGGCCTGCGGGCGCGCCTCGCCCTGGAGCGCGCCAATGCGGCTGTCCTCGGTCGCCACTTGAGCGACCATCGACCCGATGCCGTGAATTGGTGGGCCATGGGAGGCATGTCGCTCAGCTTGATCGAGCTCGTCAGGCAGGCCGGACTGCCCGCCGCCGGCGCGGTCGTCGATGATTGGATGTGGTACGGCCCGCGGGTCGATGCCTGGCAACGGGTCGCGGCCCGCGCCGGCCCTCTACGCGGCGTGCTGGGCCGACTCGCCGGAGTGCCCGGGCGTGTCGATCTCGGGGCCGCGGGCGAGTGGGTCTTCGTCAGCGAGACAACTCGCCGTCACGCTGTCGAACAAGCCGGCTGGCGCTTGCCGAGGACGCGGGTGGCGCATGCAGGCATTGATCGCGAGGCGTTCCCCGCGGCGCCGGCGTCCGAGTGGGGAGGTCGTCTCCTCTGCGTGGGCAGGATCGATCCACGGAAGGGCGTCGCGACGGCGATTCTCGCGCTCGCCGAGCTGCCGGAAATGCGCCTCGACGTAATCGGACCCGGGGACCCGGCCCACCGCGCGGAGCTCGAGCAACTGGTCACCACTCATGGCCTGGCAGGGCGAGTGAGCTTCCGGCGTGTGTCGCGGACGCGACTCCCGCTCGAGTACGCGATGGCCGACGCGGTGCTCTTCCCGGTGCAGTGGGAGGAACCGTGGGGGCTCGTTCCGCTCGAGGCAATGGCTGTCGGGCGTCCTGTCGTGGCCACCGGGGCGGGCGGGTCAGGCGAGTACCTGCGCGACGGGGAGAACAGCCTGATCTACTCGCCCGCTGGCGATCCGGCATCGCTGGCGGCGGCCATCGGGCGCCTCGCGTCGAGCCCGGGCCTTCGTGACAGCCTTCGCACCGGCGGTTTCGCAACTGTGGAAAGCCTCCCGATGAATCTCTTCGACGACGCGGTCATCGCCGCGCTGGAGGAAGCCCTGCGATGAGTGCCGAGGTCGCGGTCGCCGTCGTTTCGTGGAACACCCGCGAGTTGCTCTGCGCATGCCTCGACTCACTGCGTCCCGAGGTCGAGGCTGGGCGCGCTGAAGCCTGGGTGGTCGATAACGGGTCAACCGACGGGTCGCCGGCAGTGGTCGCTGAGGACTACGGCTGGGCCAACCTGCTCACCCCGTCGCGAAACCTGGGCTTCGGTCCCGCCGTCAACGAGGTCGCGGCGCGAACCACCGCGCCCGCGCTGGCGCCGGCGAATGCCGACATCGCGTTTGCCCCGGGAGCGCTCTCAGTCTTGCTCGAGGAGCTATGGAAGCCGGATGTAGGGGTTGTCGCGCCCCGCTTGATCCTGCCTGATGGCAGTACGCAGCACTCGGTGCACAGCTTCCCGACGGTCGGCCTCTCCGTCATCTTCGGCCTCGGGCTGTACCGCCTCAGTCGGGACTGGGCTGATCAGCTCTGCATCGAGGGGAGCTGGGATCCGGACCGCCCGCGGCGCGTGGACTGGGCCCATGGCGCCTTGTTCGTCGTGCGAAGGGAGGCGTTCCAAGCGGCCGGCGGCTTCGACCCGGAGCAGTGGATGTACGCGGAGGACCTGGACCTCAACTGGCGCTTGGCGCAGGATGGGTGGGTAACGCGGTACGAACCGCGTGCCCGGGTCGAGCACCACCTGAGCGCGGCGACGACGCAGGCGTTTGGCGACGAGCGTCTCGACCGCTACATGGCCGCCTCGTACGACTGGATGGTCCGCCGGCGCGGCACCATGATCGCCCGCTCCTTCGCGGCGGTGAATCTCATCGCCGTGCTCGGGAGGTTTGTCCTTGCAGCGCCCCTCGCCCGCATCTGGCCGGCCCGGTGGGGGCGGCGCGCCGCCGCTGCTCGTGCCTATTTGCGGATCCACGCGCGGGGGCTCGCGGCTCGCGGCCTGCCGGCGGGGAGCCAGGCAGCGGCACGAAGGGCGAGCGCGAGTCGTTAGCGTTCGCTTCGTGGGCGCCAGCGGCGAGATCGAAAAGTTGAGCGGCCGTGAGGCGGCCGTCAAGGCTCTGCGCGGGCGCTTCGACGACATCGGCTGGTATCACACCCAGGAGCTGGCTCCGGGCCTGGTCACCCCCGGCATGTTCGAGCTGCGCCCCTCGATTCCGGAGTATGGGATCCCGGATGACTTGACGGGGATGCGAGTGTTGGACGTTGGGACTTTCGAGGGCTTCTGGGCGTTCGAGCTGGAGCGGCGCGGCGCCGAGGTCACGGCGCTCGACATCGATCGCGTCCATGAGCTGGATTGGCCGCCACGGTTACGGCCTGCCGAGGATGGCGAGCGCGGCGAAGGCTTTAGGCTCGCCCACGCTGCGCTCGGGAGCTCGGTCAGGCGAGTGGGCATGTCCATCTACGATGCGACCCCGAGCGCCGTGGGCGGCCGGTTCGACCTCGTTTTTTGCGGCTCCGTCCTGATCCATTTGCGCGATCCGATGCTGGCGCTGGAGCGCATGGCGGCGCTATGCGACGGCCGGCTGATCCTTGCGGAGGAGCGCAGCCGCAAGTTGGATCGTCTGCGGATTGCAGGCGCTGTCGAGTTCTGTGCGGACCAGCCGTGGTCGGTCTGGTGGCGGCCGGCCACCCGAACCTGGCTTTCGATGGTCCAGACGGCCGGGTTCGACGACGTCCAGATCCATTCGCATTTCGAGATGCGATTCCGTGACCGCCGAGGTGGCGTGCCGCACGTCGTCATCCACGCTCGCGGCGGAGGGCGCTCAGAGCGGATCAGCTAGACCGCGAAGAAGCTCGGCGTCGAAGCGCTCCCGGGTTGACCCCACGACCCTGGCAGGTGCACCCACAGCCACCGAGAAGTCCGGGATCTCTCCGCGCACCACGCTGTTGGCGCCGATCGCGCAGCTTCGTCCGATCTGCGCTCCGCGCAGGATCGCAGTTCGTTCGCCAACCCACGTTCCTCGGCCAATCCGTACCGGCGCGGTGACGAGCGGATTCCAAACGACGCTCTCGCTGGGTCCGCCAAAGGTGTGGTCCGAATCGATGACGCTGGTGAACGCGCTCAGCACGACGTTCTCCTCGATAACGACGGACTCGGCGGCCGTGATCGTGCAGTAAGGCCGGATCGCTGTCCCGTCGCCGATCGTGATCACCGGCTCGGGCCGATCCCAAGCCGGACGCTCGACGGACAGCCAGAGGTGGCCCAGGATGATGACCCCCTCGCCGATTGCGATCCGATGAGTGCCGTACAGCCAATCCGGGCGGTGGACGATCGAGCGCGCGCCGAAGGCGGCAAAGCGCCGACGCCGGTATGGGTGCAGCATTCGCGCTCGCAGGGCGACGCGCTTCATCGGCTCGTCGGACCAGGAGCGGAACTCGCCCGCGGCTCGCCCGACCAGTGGGACCCGCATTCCGCGCAGGATACCCTGGCGCCGTGAGCCCGAAGGACGGCACGGACACGCAGATCACCGTCGTGATCGGCACGCTCGGGAACTATCAGGGCCTGGCGCGGGTCCTGGCGGACTACGAGCGTCAGACGGTCCCACCGGGCACATTCGATCTGGTGGTGGTGGCGGACGCCGCCGAACCCGACATCGCATCCGTCGAGGAGGCGGTCGGGTCGCGCGCCTACCCGCTGCGGCTGATGCGCGGCCGGCGCCCGGGACTCTCCGCGAACCGCAACCGCGCGCTCGACGAGCCGTTGGCCGGCCTGGTGCTCTTCACCGACAACGACACGCTGCCCACCCCGGTCCTGCTGTCCGAGCACCTGGCGTGGCACGGTCGCAATCCCGAGTCTGAGGTTGCCGTCCTGGGCCATGTCCGGTGGGCGCGTGAGCTGACGGTGACGCCGTTCATGAAATGGCTCGATCACGGGATCCAGTTCGACTATCCCAACATCGAGGGCGTCGAAGCCGGCTGGGGGCGCTTCTACGGTGCGAACGTCTCGCTCAAGACCTCTTTTGCCCGGAGTGTCGGCGGCTTCGACGAGGAACGATTGCCCTACCTGTATGACGATCTCGACTTCGGTTACCGGGCCAGCAAGCTCGGGATGCGTCTGCTTTACAACCGGGAAGCCGCCGTGGAGCACCTTCGGGAAATCGACCTCGAATACTTCCGCGCCCGGATGGACCGCGTAGCTCGGGCAGAGCGGTCGTTCGTGCGCAAGCATCCCGAGGTCCCGCCCCACTTCTACAACCTGTACTCCCGGGCACTGGAGCTGCCCGAGGCCCGTGGGCGGGGAGTCAAGCTGATCGGCTGGCTGCCGCGCCGGTTCCCGCTTCTTGGGAGGCGGGCCTGGATTAGTGCGGACCTCTGGTTCCGCCAGCAGGTCGCGCGCCAGTTCCTGGATGCGTGGGAGGCGGACACGCCCGAACCGGAGAAAGGGCCCGTCGCGCCGTACCTCCTCCAGCGCGATGCCGTAGCTCATGCGGCGCCGCCCCAGGGTCACCCTGACTGATTGATCGCCGGCGGGTCCGCCGGCGGATGACGTGATGGACGACTCGAAGCCAGCGCCAGCCGAACAGGTTTCCTCGCCACTCGAGCTCGACGACGCCGTCGAGGGCGCCGAGTCGCTCGAAGACCGGCTCGGAACCCACGGCCGCGACCTGCGGGCGCACACCGCACGGGGCGTCCTGATCAATTCCGCGTTTCAGATCGGGTTCGCAGCACTGAACCTGTTCCGGCGTGTCGCCGTTGCGGCGTTTCTCACCGTCGCCGAGTTCGGACTGTGGGGGCTGATGATCAGCGTCGTCATCACGCTCTCCTGGCTGAAGCAGGTCGGGATCAACGACAAGTACGTACAGCAGGGCGATCGCGACCAGGAGCTCGCGTTCCAACGAGCCTTTACCCTGGAGCTGGCTTACAGCACGCTCTTCTTCGGGCTCGTGCTGGTGGCACTGCCGCTGTACGCCTTCGTGATCTACGACCGTCCTGAGATCGTCGCCCCAGGGCTGGTGCTGGCCTCCGTGCTGCTCATCAGCGCCTTCCAGACGCCGATCTGGATCTCGTACCGCTCGATGCGTTTCGTCCGCCAACGCGTGCTCGAGGGGATCGACCCCGTGCTCGGCGGAATCGTCACGGTTGCGCTCGCCATGGCCGGCGCCGGCTACTGGGCACTGGTGGTCGGATCGGTCGTCGGGGTCGGCGCCAGCGCCCTGGCCGCCGTCATCACCTCGCCCTACCGCCTCCGGCTGCGCTACGACCGCGGCACGCTGGCCGAGTACGTCAGCTTCTCGTGGCCCCTCTTGCTCAACAGCGCGGCCGGGCTCATTGTCGTTCAGGGCGCGGTGGTGGTCGGCAACGCGACGGTTGGCCTGGTGGGCGTCGGGGCGATCGGCCTGGCGACGGCCTGGGCAAACTTCGTCGACCGCATCGATCAGCTTGTGCGAGGCACGATGTACCCGGCCATCGCCGCGCTCAAGGACCGCACTGATGTCCTGTTCGAGGCGTTCGTGAAGTCGAATCGGCTCGCCATGATGTGGGGCCTGCCGTTCGGCGTGGCGCTTGCCCTTTTCGGCCCCGACCTGATCACGTTCGTGCTCGGTGAAAAGTGGCGCGTCGCCGAGGATCTACTGCAAGGCGCCGGCCTCATTCTCGGGGCCCGGCAGATCGCCTTCAACTGGCAGATCTTCATGCGCGCGGTGGGATGGACGAAACCGATCGCGGTCGACGGCGTCGCGGCTCTGGTCGTGTTCGTCGTGGCAACGGTCCCGCTGATGATCACGCTCGGCCTGACGGGCTACCTGATCGGAATGGCGGTCCAGCAGGTCGTGCAGCTCGCGATCCGCGGCTACTACATGGGGCGGCTGTTTGAGGGCTTCCGGTTCCTGCGGCATGTTGCTCGAGCGGTTGCGCCGAGCATCCCAGCGGTCGGGCTCGTGGTGCTCGTGCGCTCGTTCGAGAGCGGAGAACGAACCCTTGCGATGGCGCTTGGCGAACTGGGCCTCTATCTCGCGGCCACGGCGGTTGCGACGTGGTTCTTCGAACGCCGGCTTCTCCTCGAGGTCCTCGGCTACATGAGGAAGGCGCGAGCGCCGGCCGTACCCGCGAGTTGAACTAAGCCTCGGGAGTTCGAACTGCCTCCGGCCTCTTCGGCACGCGGCGCGGTCCACCCGCGGCCCGTGCCTCACCGTTAGCAAGACGGCGAGCGTAGAGCACGAACTTCGTCCGGGGATCGAACTCGAAGACCCGGTTTCGGCTCGCGCGTCGCTCCGCCCACGCGCGCACGCGAGCGCTGAGGACGGGAGCGACCGGAGCTACGTCAGCCGCGAGTGTTGCGAGGGAGGAGGTCTTGCCCACGGAATGCCAGCCCGACGGAGCGAATCCGTGCCTGGCCAGGGTCTGGCCCAGGCCGTCGACCGAGAACAGCACCGTGTGCTCGCCGGGCCGGCGCACCTCGGGCCAGCGTGAGCCCAGCGCCCGGCTTACCAGCGAGCCAGCGTCGGGCGTCAGGAGGGCGATCGCGCCACCAGGCTGCACGATTCGCGCCGCTTCGGCGATCAGGTCGTCGGGGTTCGGGACGTGTTCGACCAGGTCCATCATCGCTACCGCGTCGAACGAGGCCGTCTCGAACCCCTGGCCCTGGAGCGTTCCGTGGCGGACCTCGAGACCCAGCTCGTCACGCGCGTAATCCACCGCCCACTGGTTCAGGTCGACCCCGGCCGTCTGCCATCCGCGGCCCGCAGCCGCCGTGAGCAGGAAGCCCGGCCCGCAGCCGACGTCGAGAAGCCTGCCGACATTCGTGTATTGCTCGAGATGGCCGAGCACCCGCTCGAACTTGGCTTCGACGTTGTCCCGGTCGGCCAGATAGTCGTCGGGGTAGCCCCATAGCTCCTCGCCGTCGGCCGCCTCCTCTGGTTGGCTGGCCTTGACGAAGTACTCCTGGCCCATGTAGAGGGCCGCCAGTTCCTCCTCCGTCGGCGGGCGAATGTCGAAGAGGCTCGCGCAATTTCGACAGCGCACGAAGTGCAGAGTGGTCCGCCGAAAGGCGGGCCGCGTTTCACTCGAGTGGCAGGCGGGACAAGTCGGCGGCGCCGCACGCGTGGCGGGAGCCGCCACTAGGCGAACCGGCAGCGGACGAAGGTGCGCAGCATGGCGATGCCGTCGCGGGCGTGGAGCTTCTTTCCCTCTTCGCGGCTGCGAGCGCGGTAGGTGACGGGAACCTCATAGATACGAGCGCCCCTCCGCAAAAGCTGGCCGACGACCTCGGCCTCGAAGGCAAAGCCGTTCTCGCGCAACGGGAGCGCACGGAACAGCTCGGTCGGCATCAGCTTGAGGCCGACCATGCAGTCCGAGAGCCAGACGTTGTAGAGGATGTTCGCCGCGGCGTTGATGGCCCGGTTGCCCATCACGTACCAGTAGCTGTAGGCGGAGTGCGCCTTCCAGATCCGGGTTCCGAACACCGCGTCCGTGTGATCGTCCCTGAGCGGCGGCATCATCTCGGCCAGGTCGCCCGGGTCGTACTCGAGGTCGGCGTCAAGGATAGCCAGCAAATGGCCCGATGCCTGGTCGGCGCCGAGCCGGACGGCGCCGCCCTTGCCGCGGTTGACGTCCACCTCGATGATCTTCACCTCGTCTGGCCAGTCGGCGGAGCGCAGCGCCTCGCGAGTGCCGTCGACGGATCCGTTCTCGACCACGATGACCTCCCTCGAGGCGACCGGCAAGTCAGCCTCGAGGGCGGCGGTGATCGCCTTGGCGACCGTCGCCTGCTCGTTGTATGCCGGAATGACGATCGAGAGCTCGGGATCCACGGGCGGGCATGCTAGTCAGCTTCGCGCCTCGGGCCGGTTGTCTCGACTGCCTGAGCTATCTTGCTGCCGGTGAAACTGCTGCGCGGGCTCGGATGGCAGGTGTGGGCCGTGCTTGCGGTGGCGCTCGTTCTGCGCGTGGCGGTTGGGGAGTACACGGCCGACCGCGTCGACATGGGGACCGATGCGCGGGACTACGCGCGCATCGGACTTTCCATCGCGAACGGCGACGGCTACCCGACCGGCACGCAAATGACCATCAACGGGGGGCCCAGCGCGATCCGGCCCCCCGGCTACCCCTACTTCCTGGCGGGGATCTTCGCGGTCACGGGCGACAGCGAAACGGCTGCCAGGCTGGTCGGAGCGGTGCTCGGGACGCTGACCGTCGCGATAATGGGCCTGATCGCATGGCAACTGTGGGCCCGGCGGCGGATCGCGCTTGCAGCAATGGCATTGACCGCGATCTATCCCCCGTTTCTGACGCTGAGCGCGACCCTAATGAGCGAGGCCCTCTTCTTCCCGTTGATGCTGGGCGCGCTCGCCGCCGTTCTCCAGCAACGGAAGTCAGCCGGTCTTCGCTGGGCCCTCTTGGCAGGGCTCCTCACCGGCCTTGCACTATTGACCCGCACCGCGGGCCTGGCCCTGCTGCCGCCCCTGATGCTCGTCGTCTGGAACCGAAGGCCGATCTTGAGCCGGGAGGCACTCGCGCCGGCCGCCGTTGTGCTCGCCGCCGCAGTCTTGGTGCTGGCCCCCTGGACGGTGCGCAACGCCCGCGAGTTTCACGCCTTCGTGCCTGTCAGCACCCAGGGCGGGATGTCTTTGGCCGGTGCCTACAACGAGGAGTCGCGGGCGGATCCCGCCCACTTCTGGCGCCCGCCGCCGAGTACGAGCGACTACGTCGGCCTCTACCGGATGCCCGGATTCGACGAGCAGGAGCAGTCGCGCGAGCTCACCGATCGCTCCCTCGAATTCATCGAAGATCATCCTGCGTATCTGGTCGAGTTCGCGTGGCACAACCTCGGAAGACTGGTCGAGGTCAACGAGCGCGAGCCGACCCGCGATGACGTCGAGGGTTACGGGCTTGCGGGCCCGGACGCGACCACGACCACTTTTTCGGCCCTCTTTCACGCCGGGTGGATCGCGTTCTACGCCATCGTCGCTCTCGCGATCGCCGGCGCCGTTATGGGTCGTGCCGCTGCCTTCCCGCGCGCCCTGTGGCTGATCCCGCTGATCGCGGTCCTGACCAGCGTCGTACTCGTTGGGTTGCCTCGCTACAGGCTGGTGGCTGACGTGTTCCTGATACTTCTCGCAGCGCCCGTCGTGGCGGCGATCTTCTCGCGGCTCACCTCCCGTGGGGAGACTGCGGCCCCCCAGCCGGTCGCATGATCGCCGACCCGCTCACTCGTCCAGCTCGTAGACGGTCAGCGACGGATTGGTGAAGACCTGCCGGGCCCACCTGTCCAGACGCGGGCCGGGCTCGCGGTTGTAATTGTCGACAAGCATGTAATCCACGCCCTGGTCGCCAAGTCGAGAGATCGCCGCCGCCGACGGAGACTCGAATGCCGTGTCGTTGAGTTCGACGCGATCCGCGTACGGGACGACCCGGCCCGTCACGAGATCCTCGTACGCGGTGCCCAGTCCCTTCGGGGTGAAGAGCCAGCTCTCGATGTATGCCCGGCGCTCGGTGAGCGCCGTGTAATAGAAGAACGTCGGCAACCGCTCCCCGGATAGCGAGTAGTGGTGGTTCACCGCGATCACGTCGTCCTCGTCGGTATGGGCGCGGACCCAGCGGAGGCCGTCGTAGAGGGCCGTGTCCATCCCGTGATCGGCGGACGAGTCCTTGAACTCGTAGATCGAATCGCCCGCGAGCGCCCGCTCCACCGGCCCACGGGCCAGGTCGAGCGCCGGGTCGACCATGCTTGCCCCCGCGAGGGCGAGCGCGGCGATACCCGTCGCCCGCAGCCCCCGCTCGCGCCCCCGATGACCGCGGGCGCCAACCAGCCCGGCCGCTAGGACGGCGAATCCCACCGAGCCGAACGCGAGGACGTAGCGCTGCGGATCGCTGAGCGGCAACGACCATGCGATCGTGCTGGCGACCAGAACCGCGAACAGCCCCCCGGCGGCGACGAGGACGTAGCGGAGCGGGTCCACGCGCTCCGGTCCACGCAGGCGTTCCACGATTGAGGCCAGGCCGCGGGCGCCCAGCGGCAGCGCGGCGGCATACCCGTAGAACATGAAGAAGAAGTTGGCGTTTCCGGGGTGCTCGAAGCTGAGGGTGAGCGCCGAACCGAAGACGAACGCGAATACCACGAACCACTCCGCGTCATCGAGCCGCCCGCGCCGCTCCGCGATCAGCCACACGATGCCCATCAACGGCGCCAGGAACGCGACGACGAGCAGGACGATCCCCGGTCCCCACGCCACCAGGTTCGAGATCGAGTCCGTTGGGGAGCCGATGAACTCGTGGATTGTGCTCTTGGCGAGCCCGGAGAGCGGCGCGAACTCGAGCGCCCGGTCGCCGCCGCCGGCGTACAGAGCGACGTAGGACACCAGGAACGCCCCGGTTGTCAGGGCGAGGAGCCTCGCCGCCTCGCCGACCAGGCGGCGCGCGGTCAACGCGCGCACCACGACCAGGAGCGCGAGCCCGCCCAAGAGCACTGGGAGGATCGCTGCTTTTGCTCCGGCCGCGGTCAGGAGAAGGATGCCGAGCAGGACATACGTGCCCCTCTCGCGTTCGCCGGGACGACTCTTCAGAAGCTCGGCAATCAGGATCGTTGCCCCGAGCAGGAAGACGAATCCGAACAGGAACGTTGGGCTGATGAAGACCTGTTTGAAGAAGGCGCCGAGGAACGTGACCTCGCGATCGGGGTCCAGGTCGAGCTCGCCTGCGGCGAGCATCAGCCCGGCTGCGACCGGGGCCGTCCACGGCGGCCCGCCGAGCGTTCGCGCGAGCGCTCCGACCTGGACCCCGATCACCACGATGATGAAAACCGGCAAGAGGCGCACGAGGATCTCGAGCAGCTCCACAGCTGTCACCTGGGTCGCCGCAGCCATGTGCTGGTGGGCGAAGAAGTGGTAGCGAAGATCCAGTCCGACGACGCCGGGGTTCTCGACCGGCCAGTGGTGCAGCGCCTCGGCGGCGATCGACACGTGCGCCATCACGTCGGGGTGATAGGCGACGTTCTCGGCTTCGGCGGGGAGCGGGGTCGGGACAAAGCCCCCGAGAGCGAAGTACGCGACGCCGGCCGCGATGGCAACGCCCAGCGCGATCGTGGATCCTCGCCCCAGGCGGGAGCCGGGGGCGACGCTGATCGGTGGACGACGCCACGCAAGCACGCCGAAGACGGGTATGGCAAGTGCCGGGTAGATCGCGAAGGCCTCCCGGAACTCGAGCGCCGCGGTGAGGTTGAACGCTGCCAGTTCGAGGGCGAGGCCTAGCGGCACTCCGATCGCGAGCCAGCGGATGACGGCTCCCGGCCGAGGTGCCAGCACAAGGTACGCAAGGACGCCTGGCAGCGCGACAAACGCCGCTTCGTACATCGCGTAGCGAAGCGCATCACTCGCGCTGACCCCGAATCCGAGCCAAGCGGCGCCGACGGTCACTGCGACGACGCAAGCTCCGATGACCGCCCCCGCGCGCGCACCCACCACGCCGGGCAGACTAGCGACGTCCGAGTCTCTGGCCATTAGGAGGGAGCGGCGTCGGGAGCGCGGATGTGGCGTTTGTTCGCCGGCCGAGACCCGACGGTGCAAGGAGGGCTGCGGCCAGCAGGATGAGCACGAAATCCGACGGAAGGCGATAACGCATCTGCCCGATGATCAGGACGATCGACAGGGTTAGCAGGGCCGGGATCAGCCAGAGCGGCCAGGGAATCCCCTGCCAGGCTCCCCGCACGACAGCCACGATGGCTAAGGCGAGCACCGCTAGGAACCCAGCCGCGCTGGCGAAGAACGCGAGGCGCAGTCGTGCCGAGTCGTGCTCGGTGATCGAGAACCCCAGCAACGCCGAGTCCAGCTCGCTCGGCGGCCGGGGCGGGACCTCGAGGGTGCGTCCGAGGTTTTGCACGGCAACCTCGAGCGGTAGGCCCGGATTGTCGCGAATGTAGTCCCATGCCCTTGAGCGGAGCATCTCGGATTGCTCCGCCTCGTCGAGCCCTGGCCGGGTGAACGCTGACTTGACCTCCGGGACCTCGATCGGGAGTACCCATTCGTGCGAGGGATCGCGTTCCACCGCCGAGTTGTACGCCCCCGCCAGGGAAATGCCGCCCTGGGTGCTGATCGGGACAAACCGGTCGAAGACGGCCGCGTTTCGGATCGTCCAAGGCGCGACCACGAGGAAGGCCATGGAGACGAGGACGGCCGCCGGCGCGAGGCGTCGCTCTGTCCCGCCGGGAGCGCGGCTCCAGACGAGGAGCGCCAGCGGCACGAGAAGGACGATTCCGACGGTTCGGGTCAGCATCGCGAGACCGGTCAGGACGCCGGCTAGGACCGCCCAGCGAAGCCCCGCGGGCTCCTCACGCTGCCGCAGTGACGCGGCCACCGCGCCGAGCTCGAGTGGGACGAAGACCGCCTCGCTCATCGCTGAAACGCTCATCAGCGCGAGCAGGGGGTACAGGGCGGCGATGCCGGCGGCGACCAACGCCACTGGCCGTTTGTGCCAGAGCTGCCAGGCGATCAGCCCCACCAATCCCACGGCGAGTGTGCCCAGAAGCGCCTGGGCCAGCTGTGCCGCGCGCAGGCTGTCCCCGGTCACGGCGAACACGGCCGCCAGAAAGGCCGGATACCCGGGTGGGCGGAGAGCCGTGTCCGGCTCGCCCGTGGCGATGAAGCTCTCCGGGTAGCCCTGACCCGCAGCGATCGCCCGCCCGTGTCGTTCGTAGTCCAGGGCGTCATCGCCGAGCGACAACGGCCAAACCAGCGCCAGCATCGCGAGGCGGACCGCCAGCGCCAGCGCCAGGAGCAGCCAGAAGGTGCGGCCGGGGCGGGCGAGAATCGCTACCAAGCGTTGGAGTGGACCTCGGCGCAAGGCCGGGCATCCTAATCGGTGATCTAGAGGTATCCGAGAAGGCGCATGCGCTCTTCGAGTTGCAGGCGCTCCTCGTCCGAGATCGCCTCTGGCCCCGGCGCCTCGCCTTCCCCGGCGCGGTTGCATCCGGCTGCCAGTGCGGCTCGGAGACTCGCGAGGGCCGGCTCCAGGCCGGGGTCCGGTTCGGAGATCGGCGCGGACTCGCCCGGGTCGCGAACGACGTCGTAGAGCTCCTCCCGGTCGCCGCGGAGCAACAGCTTGAGGCGGCCATCGGTGGCGCTGGTCATCGACGTCGTCAGCCGGTCCACGGCCGGCTCGTCAAGGCCCCACCGGTCGACAGCGGCCCGAACCCGCTCATCGCCGCGATCCGTCGTTGGCGGGTCGAACTGGGCAACGGCGACTCCCGTCGGGGCGTTCGCTCGCCATGGATGCGATTCGAGCCCGATGGCCTCGGCGATGTGGCTCGGGAGATCGTCGAGGCCGAACGCGTGCTCGACCACCGGGTGGCCCGGGCCGGCGACCACGCACGGAACGTGAAGCAAGCGGTTGTCGAGCGAAAATGCGTGGGCCATCATGCCGCCCTCGCCGAAGTTCTCGCCGTGGTCGGCGACGACCATCACCAGCGTGTCGTCGAGGCGGCCGGCGGCATCCAGTCCCTCGAGGAGTCGTGCCACCCAGTCGTCGAGCAATCTGATCGACGCCGCGTAGAGCCGTCGCATCCGTTCCAACGCGGGCTCGGGAACGTTGAAGCCGCCGGTGCTCGCTCGCCAGATCTCATCCAGCGAGAGGTGACGACGGGCTTCGGCAGCGGCCCGCAGGCGCCCGAGGGGCCCCAGCGCGTGGAACGGTCTCGGCGGAAGGTACGGGGTGTGACACTCGATCAGGTTCACAAACCAGAAGAAGGGGCGCGACTGCTCCTCCCGTGTCCAGCCGAGCATCACGTCCAGCGCTTCCCTGGCGCCGTCGTCCGCGCGCGCGCGGAGGGCCTCGAGTCCCCAACGCAGCCGGCCGCGCCAATCCTCCCGGTGCATGGCTCCTTGGCGCTGGCTGTCCACCGGGACGAACCGCTCGAAGCCGATGTCGAACCCGCTCTCGGGCGTCAGCCACAGGTTGGTGCTGACGGCTCGGGCGTCGTAGCCGGCGCTTCCGAGTACGTCCGCCAGGAGGCGCGCGCGGTGGGCTTCGAGCACCGGTCGGCAGCCGCGGGGCGTCCCGCCGGGCGCCCGGATCAGCCCTGCGGCCCGGGGCAGGAGCCCCGTGAACAGCGCGGCGTGCGAGGGCACTGTCCAGCAGGCGTTCGCGTAGGCGTGCGGGAGGGCGGCGCCTCTGCGCGCGAGCTGCTCGATCGCGGGGCTGGCCCCGGCGGGAGCGCCGTAAGGCTCGAGCGCGTCGGCTCGGGCGGAGTCGAGGACGATGAGCAGGACGTTTGGCCGCACCCCGCAAGCGTATGCTGGCGGCGATGGAAGGCGCAGGCACGAGCGCCCGGCCGGATCCGCCGGCCGGGGCACGAAACCTCGTAGTCGTCGTGCTCGACAGCCTCCGGTACGACTCCTGGATCGAAGCCCAGCCGGCCACGCTTTCATCGCTGGGTGCGGTCGAGCGCCGCTGGAGCTACGCCACCTGGACCGCGCCGTCGCACTACAACCTGCTCACGGGTCTGATGCCACACACCAGTCCGCCCGAGGTCTACGCCTCCGAGTACTACAAGCAGGACTTCCTGCGCTACGGCGAACGCCTCGGAATACCCGGGATCGAGTTCAAGCGGTTCCTCCCATCCCTCTACGTTCCGACCTACCTTCGCAACACGCTGGGCTACCGGACCCAGGCTATGGTCTCGATGCCGGTCCTGAACCCCGAGACCGCCGTGAACCGCGACTTCGACTCGTACGAGCTCATGCCGAGCCACAACGACATGGCGGCGATGCTCCCAAAGCTCGATCTGGGTGGCGATCGCCCGTCCTTCTGCCTGCTCAATGTGGGGGAGACCCACTACCCGTACGCGTTGCCGGACGAGGACCCGTCCACGTGGCCGCGCATCAGCGGGGTTCACGGCGTGTTCAAGCGGCTCGACGAGGGCGGCGAGCAGGCGGCTACGGAGCCGCGTGAGTTCTTCGATCAGGCTCGCATGCGCGAACTGCACGAGCGTCAGATCAACTCCGTCAGCTACCTCGACGGGGTCTTCGCGCGCCTGTTCGACGCGCTCCCCGACGACACCTGGGTGATCGTCACCTCCGACCACGGCGAGCTGTTCGGCGAAGACCGTTTCTTCGGCCACGGCCCGATCCAGCACGAGAAGGTCCTCGAGGTGCCGTTCGTGGAGGGCCCCGTCCCCTGATCAGATGATCAGTACGCGGTGACGGGCCGAGCCCCGCAGTGAAGCCCAGGCTCGGACAGCGTCGCAGGCGATCAGGAACGGCGCGTGCACCGGGCCGCCATGGGCCGCCCGAACGCGGTGGGCCAGATCCAAGGCGTACGGGAAGACGAGCACCGCTCCGAGGGCCTGCCTGCGAGCGAGCGCGAGCCCGGCTACGGCGAGCGCCGCTCGCGCGAGCGAGGGGTTGCGGAATACCCGCAGAGTCGTGGTCGCGCGGCGTAGCTCCGGGTGGAGCTTGAAGACAAGGACGGAGTCGGATCCGCGCCGCGCCTCTCGCAGGACACCCGCCGGGCCCACGTAGTCCACCGCATGCTGCACGCCGGCTTCACCGGCGGCCACCAGGCGAGCGCCGGCCGCACGGGCTCGCCACCCCAGGTCGGTGTCCTCCCCGAGCGGCTCAGGGAAGCGCTCGTCAAACCCGTCGAGGCGTTCGAGCAGCATCCGCGGATAAGCGATGTTGCAGGTCTGGTACCAGGGACTCGGCGCTCCGATCCGCTTGGTTCGCGTGAACGGTCCCTCGAGCGGCAGCTCGCGCTCGATCGGCATGGTCGGCCCCTGGACGACGCTTCCCGGATGTGATCGCGCGACGGCCAGAAGCTGCTCGAGCCAGCCCGGCTCGGGCTCGCAGTCGTCGTCGGTGAACGCCACCAGCTCTGCGCGCGCCGCGCGCCAGCCGAGGTTGCGGGCGGCGGCCGGCCCCCGGCCCTCGCCGCGCATGGTCAGCATCCGTTCGGCCACGTCGTCGGCCCCGGCAAGGACGTCCGCCGTGCGGTCGCTGGAGCCGTCATCCACCACGATCAGCTCGAACGCGCTCCGGCCGATGGTCTGCCGGCGCAGCGAGTCGAGCAGTCGCTCCAGCCGCGCCGCGCGATCGCGGGTGGCGACGACCACGGCGACCTCCGGCTCGCTCACAGGTCGTCCGCCCCCGCGGTGCGCCGGGGCCGTATAAATCCGACCAGCACGGAACACGCCAGCATGGCGATCAGTGGCTCGAATGGAGCGCGGTACCTGGTGCCGGAGACGATCGTGAAGGCGAGCGTCGCGAGCAAGGCCATCGTCAGGAGCGGAACGACAAGCTCACGCCTGCGGCGCTGCTGCCAGAGCCCGAGCAGCGCCAGGGCCGCCAGCGGGTAATAGATCGCCAGGCCAACCGTTCGCACAGCCGCCGAGCGTCCCTGGAAGTCGGCCTCGTCAACGGCGTCGCCCGGGGGCCGAAGGTCCCAAAAACGCGTGATCCCGTTGTAGTAGAGCGCCTTCGGGATCGATTCCGGATGCTCGCGTATGTAGTCGACGGCCGCATCCTGCAGCCGGCTCCGGAGCTTGGCGTCGCTGACCGGATGTTCGAGATCGAGAAGCTCGGCCACCCCGGGGTAGACCGCCCGCCATCGGTACGGCTCCTCGTCGTCGCCGGCTGCCGTGTCGTTGAACGTTCCGTACGCGGCGGCGTCCTGGACCGAGATCGGCACGAACCCCACGTCATCGGTCACGACGTTCCGGATGGTCCACGGCGCGACGACGAGGGCGGCGACCACGCCGGCGAGCAGCGCGTAGCCGAGGCCCGTGCGCCACCCGGCGGCCACGATCCAGGCCGCCGCCGCGCCGCCGAGCAGGAAGAGCGACGTTGGCCGGGCTAGGAGGCCGACCCCGATCAGCGCGCCGACCGCCACGGTCCTTCCCGTCGTTGGGGTCGCGCTCATGAACAGCAAGAGTGCGGCCAGGGTCAGCGGGATTGCGAGCGCTTCGGGGAAGAGCAGGCCGAAGTACTCGAACGCCAGGGGAAAGAGCGCGGTCACGAAGGCGGTGGCGACCGCGACGCGCGGATCGAACAGGCGTCGCGCGAGCGCCCATGCGAGTCCGACTGTCAGGGGCGCAAGCAGGGCGGCCTGGATCAGTTCGACCCGCAACGGCGAGTCGCCGACCACGGTGTAGAGCGCACCCACCCAAAGCGGATAGAGCGGCGCCTTCCAGGCCGAGGGGCGGGCGATGTCGAACGGCGTCGTCGACCACCACCAGTTTCCCTCAGTGAAGAAGACGCCGTAGCTGTGGTACTCGGCCTCGTCGCCGGCGAGAGCGTGGGAGCGCGTGAGCAAGACGTAAGCCGCGACGGCCGCGAAGCCGAGCGCCATCGCGCCAAGCACCAGATGGCGCTCTCGTGCCGGGATCGCGGCAAGGTAGCCGCGCATGCTGTCGATCGAGTCGCGCACAGGCCGGTGGCGCCGCGCTCAGACCCTCGGGGTGGCGAGAACGGCCGAATGCGGCACGCCCACGCGCCCCGCGACCGCACGGGTCAGCAGGCGCTGCGCGAGCGAGCCGAGCGGGCGGTCGCTGGACGGGTGGGCCGGGCCTAGCGGGATCGCGTAGATGGGAGCTGTGCGTTCCACGCCGAATCCGGCAGCTTGGACCATCGCGCGATGGCCGGCTGCGTTCGGCACCCACCACTGGGTGTTCACGCCCATCTCGAACTCGGCAAGCGGGCGCCGGCGCTGCCGCAGGCTCAGGCCGAGCCTGATCTGCTCGCATGACATGAACTGCCCACGGCAGACGCTCCGGATCGCCTCGAGTGCGCGCACCGGGTCGCGCAGATGGAGCATGAGCGTGCCGCACACCACGACGTCGAACTCGCCGAGGCGCTCGGGCGAGAGGTCATAGACGTTCAACTCGACGCGCTCGACGCTCGAGCCAAGCAGCTCTCGCGCGGTCCTGAAGCCGGTCCCGACGTCGGGACCGGCCATCGCGGCGAGGACCTCGGGACCCTGCGCCCTGGCCTCCGCGGACCAGTCCCACTGTGAGTGGTCACCGATGTCCAGCGCGACCACCTCGGCCGCGCCACGGCGCTCCATCTCGAAGGAGAAGAACCCGTCCCAGGGCCCGACGTCGAGGCAGCGTTTGCCCTGGACGTCGGGCCAGGGCAGCTCATCCACGATCGGTCGCAGGTCGAACCAGCCGGGTGTCACGACGCCAGGGTGGACCTCCAAGGTGTGGTACCAGAGGGGAACATTCGCGACCGCTGCCCGTGCGTCCTCGGCGATTGTGCCCGGGGCGGTTGCCATCGCCGCGGCAGGTTACGCGGTCGCCGCCTCGATCACGCCCGTCGCCGCCTGCTCCCCGAGGCGCACGCTGTAGTTGGTGCCGCGGTCCTCGGGATAAACCTGGGTCGTGTTGGCAAGCCACAGGCCAGCGACCGGGGTACGAAGCGGCGGGATCCGCTCGCGGTAACCCACGGTCACGATCGGCTGCGCGGCGGGTTCGCGGAACAGCCAGCGCTCGCGCACCCAATCGCGTGAGAACCCAGGGTTGACCAGCCGCAGGCCGGCCTCGTAACGGTCGAGCAGCCCGTCGGGGTCGAGCTCCAGGAGGGGATTTCCCGATGCCAGGTAGTTCGCCACGTAGAGCAGGTGGCGCCCGCCATAGTGCGCGGGCGGGATCAGGTTGGTCTGTTCGATCAAGCCGACGAACGGGAGCCTGCGGTCCGCCACGTTCGTCCAATAGAAGGGCGTGAACGGCCGGTCGAGCTCGAGCAGCAGGCAGAGGGCCTCGTGGTACTCGATCGAATCCAGCCGGCACTGATACTCCTGGCCGAGCGCGTCGGCGAGAGCGGAGCTCAGCAGCCCGGTGAAGATGTCGTTGGGGACCGTGGCAAGGACTGCGTCGTAGGGCTGCGGGCTCCCGGCGCGCTCGAAGCGTCGCGGGTCGTGCCCGCGTCGGAAGGAATCGGCGGCTCCGGCAGAGACGGTCAGGCGGGCGTCGTCATGTCCGAGCTCCGCCGCGGGATGGTCGATCAGGACCCGCGAGCCGCGAGCCTCGATCTCCTCGCGCAGCCGCTCGAGCAGCGGCTGCCAACCGCCGCGCGGGTAGCCGAGCAGCTCCTGTCGCGCCTCCTTGCCCCTGATCTGCCGGCGCAGGGTCAGCTTGCTCCACAGCCAGGCCATCGAGATGTCGTCGGCGCGATCGCCGAACTTCCCGCGCAGCAGCGGTCCCCAGACCCGCTCCCACGCCGGTCCGCCCATCGCCCGCTCGATCCATTCGCGAGCGGTCTCTCGCTCGAACGGCTCGACCTCCCGGTGGCGCCGCTGGAGCGACAGGACCGAAAGGCCCATGCGGATACGGGAGCGAAGCGGCAGCGGGCGGAACCGCAGCAGATCCATCGGCGTTGTGAACGCGTGACTCTTCCCCTCGGCGAACATCGCCACGCTCGAGGGGAGCCACTCGATCGCATCGTCCATGCCAAGCTCCCGGTAGAGCTGGGCGATTTCGACGTCGCTTGTGAACAGGTGGTGGTAGTACCGCTCGAGGAGGTGCCCGTCGCCGATGTCGAGGGTTGCGACTTGTCCACCCAAGCCCGGCCAGCGCTCATATACGTCGCAGCCATGTCCTTCGATCGCCAGACGCCGGGCTGCCACCAGCCCGGTCATCCCGGCCCCGATCACGGCGACCCGCATCAGGCGCTGCCCCTGCTGAACAGCGCGGGCGCCGCACGCCACCCGCCGTAGTGGACCAGCAGGAGCACGAGGCCTGCGACGGTGATCGGGATCAGGAGGACGAAACGGAGGGCAAGCAGGAACGAGACCACGACCGCGCCGGACGCCCCGATCGCTGTCGCGCCAAAGATCAACGCCGCATCCAGTGTTCCCACGTAACCGGGACCTGAGGGGATGAGCACGAAGAGGCTGGCGAGGGCGACGATGTAGAGGGCCTCGCCTGGGCTCATCTCGAGGTCGACGGCGTATCCCACCACGAGGTAAGTGGCTGCCTCGAACCCCCAGATGGCGAGAGTAATCAGGAGCATCGTGCCTCCGTGGCGGCTCAAGAGGTCGCGCGTCGCGTCCGCCATCGGGGCGACGAACGCGACGAGCCGTCGCACGCGATCGTGGTCGCGCAGCGCGTAGGCACCGAGCGCGAGCACGGCGGCCACGGCCAAGCCGATGCCCATCGCGGCCAGCAGGGCCCCTGCCTCCGGCGTATCGATGCCGCGCAGGACCCCGTAGCCCATCACCACGAACAGCGTCAGCAGCGTGAGTGCGTCGAGGACACGCTCGGCAACGATGGTGCCGATCACGCTCCGCATGCCCGTTTGCGCCCGCGGCGCCTGCAGGTAGACGCGCATCGCATCGCCCGCCCGAGCGGGCAGCACGTTGTTGCCCATGTAGCCGACGACGGTCAGACCGTAGGCGTCGGTCCGCGCGGGATGGGCGCCGTCGTGACGCATCAGACGCAGCCAGCGTTCGCCCCGGATAGCCGTTGCCACGCCGTAGAGGCCGATCGCGCCCGCTACCAGTGCCAGCCCCGAGGCGTTGGACGGCAGCTCGGGAGCGGGCTGCTTCGCCGCCCAGACGACGATCGCGACGAGGCAGGCAGCCGAGATCGCGAGCCCGGCCAAGCCGAGCCGCCGATTGCGTGGTGCAGCGCCCCGCTCGCTACTCATCGGCGGCGTCGCGCACGATGTAGAGCGGCCGCTGCTTGACTTCGTCGTAGACCCTGCCCAGGTACTCGCCGATGATGCCGACGGTGATCAGCTGAATGCCGCCGAGCAGCAGGACGGCGAGCAGAACGGTCGTGACCCCAGGCACGAATTCGCCCGCGATCCGGAAGCCGATCGCGACTGGGATTCCGAGGAAGGCGATGAACGAGAACAGGAACCCGAGCATCGTCGCCGCCTGAAGGGGAACATGGGAGAACGACGAGATCGCGTCCAGCGAGAACCGCAGCATCTTCCGGGTCGTGAACTTGGTCTCTCCGGCGTGGCGCGGGTCCCGGTCGTACTCCACGGCGCTCTGCTGAAACCCGATCCAAACGGTCATCCCCCGCAGGAATCGGTGGCGCTCCCGCATCGAACCAAGTGCGGTGAGGGCCGAGCGGTCGAGCAGCCGGAAGTCCCCCGCGTTCGGGCGCAGTTCGATCTGCGCCAGCTTCGAGAACAAACGGTAGAACCAGCGCGCGGTTGCGAGCTTCGCTCGGGTCTCGCCGGCCCGCGCCCGTCGCACCGCGTAGACGACGTCCGAACCGTGTCGCCAGCGTTCGACCATCTCGGGGATCAGCTCCGGCGGATCCTGGAGGTCGGCGTCGAGCATGACCACCGCGTCGCCGCGCGCGTGATCGAGGCCCGCCGTGAGGGCCGCTTGATGGCCGAAGTTGCGTGACAGGCTGATCACGCGTACACGGGGGTCGGCCGCTGCGATCTCATTCAACACTTCGGCGGTTCCGTCGGTGGATCCGTCATCGACCAGCACGAGCTCGATCTCGACCCCGTCCAGCACGTCGCCGACACGGCGATGGAACTCCGGCAGCGTTTCGCGCTCGTTGTATAGAGGTGCGACCACGCTTAACAGGCGAAGCTCGCGGGCGCCGCCTCCAAGCGCCTCGGGATCGGAACCGCTCGCCATCGGGGTTGCGATGATACGCGGGCTCTGAACGTGGGAACCCAATGCTCGGCATGCGGGGAGGGACGCCTCGCACCACATCTCCGCGTTGCCGGCGAGGCGGGGGCCGACGGCTTGATCCCCACGACCGACCGCTTTGGAACCGCGCTCGCCGACATCGTTCGCTGTGAGCGCTGCGGGCATATGCAGCTGGCGCACTTCCCTCCGGCGCCCGAGCTCGCCGAGGCGTACGCCGAAGCCGAGTCCGAGGCCTACGTCCAGGAGGAGGCCGGGCAGCGAGCAACCGCCCGCTCAATCCTCGATCGGATCGAGGCGCACGCCCCACCCGGCACGATCGCCGACCTCGGCTGCTGGGTGGGGTTCTTCCTGGACGAAGCCGTGAACCGGGGCTGGCGTGGCGTGGGCGTGGAGCCCAGCGAGTTCGCTTCCGCCTACGCCCGCGATCAGTTCGGCCTCGACGTACGCACCGCCGACCTGTTCGATGCCGGACTCGAGCCGGGTGGTTTCGACGCGTGCTTCATGGGGGACGTCATCGAGCACCTGATCGATCCGCTTGGCGCCCTGGAGCACGTCCGCGCTCTCCTGCGCCCGGGTGGCGTGGTCGCACTCGCGCTTCCCAACGCCGGCAGCCGCCTCGCCCGCAAGATGGGCGCGCGCTGGTGGTCGGTCATTCCCACCCATGTGCAGTACTTCACGCGGTGGAGCGTCCTGCTGCTCCTCGAGCGGGCGGGCTTTCACCCGCAGGCCGTGAGAACCGCGCCGAAGGCCTTCAGCGTGCGTTACTACCTGGGCCGGATCGGCGGCTACAGCCCCACCCTCGGCCGCGGGCTGGTTCGCGGTGCGGAGGCTCTGGGGGTCGCAGAGCAACAGTGGGCCCCCGACTTTCGCGACCGGATGCTGGTGATCGCGGCCGCAAGGTAGTCCCGTAGGGTTCGCCGGCGTGCAGTCGCCAAAGATCACCGTCGTGATCCCAACGAAGGATCGCGAGAGCCGTCTCGCGTTCGCGCTCGACGGGCTCGCGGCGCAGACCCTGCCCGCTGAGAGCTTCGAGGTGATCGTGGTCCGCCAATCCGAGGGCGGGCGGTTGACGTCGCCGCCGGCGGGCCTGCGCTGCCGGCTCGCGGTTTGTCCCGACGCCAACGGAGCCGGTGCACAGCGCAACACCGGCTGGCGGTTGGCCGAGTCCGAGCTGGTCGCGTTCATGGACGACGACGTGCGCCCCCGCCCTGACTGGCTCGAGCGTCTGCTCGAGGCGCGCGACGGCGACGACGCGATCCTGCAGGGGCGCACCGAGCCGGACCCGGATGAGGCGTTGCTCCTGCACGGCCTCGCCCGCAGCATCATGATCGACGGTCCGAGCGCCTGGTTCGAGACCTGCAACATCGCATATCCGAAGGCACTCCTCGAGCGACTGGACGGCTTCGACGAGCAGTTCCCGCGGGCGTGGGGAGAGGACACCGACCTTGGCCTGCGGGCGGTCGCGGCAGGCGCGCGGCTCCGATACGTGGAAGCGGCGCTCGTCTACCACGCGGTCAATCCCCGGTCGCTTCCTCGCGCCCTGCGTGATGCGACCCAGCGCGACAACCTGCCGATCGTGATCGCCACGCACCCCCACCAGCGAGCCAAGCTGGATCGTCACCTCTTCGTGCGGAAGGCGCACGGGCCGCTGCTTCTGGCGCTGGCGGGAGGCTTGGTCTTTCGGCGCCGGCCAGCGCTCGCGCTCGCGTGCACGGCCCCGTACCTCAACCGCTATCTGGACACGCGACGCGGATGGCTGCGCGGCGCCGTGCGGCTCGCCATCCACCTCCCCGTGCGCGTGCCCGTGGACCTGGTCGAGATCGCGGCGCTGGCGCGGCAGTCGGTGCGGCAGAGGACCCTGGTGCTCTGATGCGGATCGCGCTGGTGAACCCGACGTATTGGCCCGAGGTTCGGCGCGGCACCGAGCGCCTGATGCACGATCTCGCGGTCAAGCTCGCGGAACGGGGGCATCGAGTCACGATTCTCGCCGCCCATCCCGGCAGGCCGCGTCGATTCGACGATCGTGCCGGCTTCGAGGTGGTCCTCGACTGGCGCCCGCCGGCGATCGGCCCGCTCGCCTGGTACGAGGATCACGTGGCGGACTCCCCTCGCGTGGCGTGGCGTCTCCTGCGCGGCGACTTCGACGTTGCCCAGACCTTCCATCCGGCCACGGCCTGGGCCGCGACGTGGGCGCGGCGTCGCGGTGGCCCACCCGTGGTGGCGGCGCTGCATGGCATCCCCGCGCGGAAGTTCCTCGTTTCGCGCCGCTACCGCTTGGACATGACCGCGGCGGGACTTCAAGCGGCCGAGCAAGCGGCTGTGCTCAGCGAGGCCGCAGTCGCCGCGACCCGGCGCTACCTGCAGGTTGATCCCGTGGTGCTCCCGGGTGGAGTCCTGCTCGACCGGTTCGCTGCGCACGCGCCGCGGACCGAGCAGCCGACGGTCGTTTGCGCGGCGAGCCTGGGCGACCCCCGCAAGCGCGGGGCCCTCCTCATCGAAGCATTCACGCGGCTGCGCCAGCGGCGTCCCGATGCCGAGCTGGTGCTGGTCCGCACCCGAGACCCACATCTGAGCCACGGGACGATGATGAAGCTGCCCGAAGGCGCGCGCTGGGTGGAGGCCGACGAAACAGCCGAGCTGGCGGGGCTTTACGCGTCCGCGTGGACGAGTGTGCTTCCGGCCATCGATGAGGCCTTTGGCCTGGTGCTCCTTGAATCGCTCGCCGCCGGGACGCCTGTCGTCGCGGCACGCTCAGGCGCGGTGCCCGAGGTGATCCAGTCGGATTCCGTCGGCCGGCTCTTCGAGCCGGACGACGCTGAGTCGCTCGGGAGCGCGCTGGAGGCCGGGCTGGAGCTGGCGGCGCGGGATGGCGTCGCGGATGCGTGTCGAGCCGTCGCCGCGCGCTTCGATTGGGACCGCGTCGTACTCGACTACGAGCGGGTCTACCGGTTGGCGACGGGACTCGACGGGAACGAGTAGACCGCTAGCGCGCTGACATCCTCGTTCGTGAACGAGACCAGCACGGCAGCGTTGCGCACGGTGCCGGCCTCGTCGTGGTGTGAATAGAGGACCGTGCTAGTGGGCAGCGCCGGGTGGACGTCGCCGCGGGCCTGCTTCCCGTCGAACCACCTGCCCTTCGCGAACTCCTCGCGCAGCAGGTCCAGGCCCTCCTGACCGCGCGCGGCGCGGTCGGAGCCGGCGGTGATCACCCGGACCGCCGCGTCGGGCGCCATCCGGTCGCCGAGCCCATCGAAGTTCCCCACCAGCAGGTCCGACAGCACCGCGTTCAGCGCTTCCGGGTGCGTCCATTCCATGCCACGCCCGGTGGCGCGCCCGGTGGCGCGGCGACGCCGTTGCAGGCGAGGCTTGCCTGGCCTCGCTTGTCGCTGTCGCGGGCGCCGAGTCGTCGACCGCACGGGCTCGTGCTCGTAGCCGAGCTCCTCCAGCAGGCGGCCGGCAGCCGCCTCGAACGCGTCGAGGTCGGCGGCTCCGAAGTCGTCGCGCCATTTGCCGGTCACAGCCTCGGGACGTGCCGGGTCGAAATTGGCCGCCACACGCGACTCGCGCAGCGCTCGTTTGATGACCCCCGGTGAGGTGTCCAGCCCGAGCCACCCGTACAGCTGCGCGATGGCGCCTGCCGGATCGAGGACCAAGTCCTCGTACCGCACCTCCCGGTACGAATCGGGCGGCAGGTCCGCGGCTCGGGCCGCGAGGATTGACTCGCGCCACTCGGCGGCGCCCTCCGCGACGCTCTCGGTGCCGAAGTCGCGGGAAGCCAGCGAGCGGGCGACATCGCGGCCGTCACGGATGATGTGCACGAAGCGTGCGTCCGGGTAGATCTCGGCGATCAGCCCGAGCGAGTGGACGTGGTGCGGCGTGCGCTCGGCGACGCGCTGGGCGCCGGGCTCGAGGAACTCGCCGAAGACGCCGTCGCAGAGGTCGCGGATCGCGTCCAGCACGATTTCGCGATCCGCATAGACCGTCCCAACCGCGGGCGACGAACGCGCCGCGTGCTGAAAGCGCTCCAGCAAGGGCGCCACTCCGGACGAGAAGAGATACGTCTCGGAAGGCACCGCGGACACCGCCGGGTGCGCCGAAACGAGCCTCTGAAGCCAGAAGGTTCCGCTCCGGCGCGCGCCGACGTTGAAGATCAACCGCCCGTGCATGGGACTGTCGCCGCGACCCATGACGCTGACGATATTCGGCCGCGCGGCCGGCGCGTCGTGGCCATCCGGCTAGCCTGACGCCCCCCATGAGTCCGGCAGCGGAGCAATCGGAGGCGGCCCGAGTCGCTCTCGAAGAGAACCCGGACCTCTGGTACCACACGATCGAGCTGGCTCCCGGGCTGGTCACGCCCGGATACATCGACCTGCGCGCGCTGGCCCCCAGGGTGTTGCCGGACTCCCTCGCCAGCCTCCGCGTGCTGGACATCGGCACGTTTGACGGCTTCTGGGCTTTTGAGATGGAGCGGCGCGGGGCCGAGGTCGTCACGATCGACCTCGATCGGATCGATGCCGCGGAGTGGCCGCCGCTGAGTCGCGAACGGCTCGAGCGGCAAGCGGAGGAGGATGGGCTCGAGCTGGGCCGCGGGTTCGAGCTCGCGGCCTCGGCGCTCGGATCCAAGGTGCGCAAGGTGATCTGCAACGTCTATGACCTCGAGCCCGAGCGGATCGGGGGTCAGGTGGACCTGGCCTTCAACGGAACCACCCTCACTCATCTGCGGGACCCCGTGCGGGGCCTGGAGCGGATCTCCGGCGTCCTGCGACCTGGAGGCCGCGTGATCTCACTTGAGCCGATCTCGCTGTGGCTGAGCCTACGCTCGCCCCGGCGGGCCGCCGCTGCCTTCCGGGCCCACAACAGCGATTACACATGGTGGGAACCGAACCCTGCCGCGATCGCCGCCTGGCTTCAGGCGGCAGGGTTTCGCGGGATCGAGCGAATCGCGCGCGGGCGGCCGGCTTCGGCTGAACGCCGACCCTCGATTTACGTGGCGTTCAGCGCCCGGCGTCCTTAGCGCAGGATTCCCCGCGGGCGGCGCCGGACGCGCTAGGCGGATCCGCCGCGACCACGGCTTCGCGATATGCCATCGCCGATGGATATGGCTCCGCCGTTTCCGGGTCGGCGAAGCCGAACCAGTCCTCCTGATCCGAGGGATTCTGCTCGGGGGTCACCCAGGCATGGGGAGCGAACGTGACGACTGCGCAGCCGATCTCAGCAGCTGCCGAGGTCACCTCCCCGATCAGCTCGGCACGCTCGGTCTCCGGGACCGGCGGCAGGCCACCGCTCCCTCGGGTCGCCCAGCCGACCTCGCTCCAGTCGAGCGGCACTCCGTCGAGTCCCGCGCCATCTACGATCGCGCGAAATTGGCGCACGCCTGCGATCACAGCGTCGGCGTCGGCGGCGTACACGTGGATCCCGACCGCATCGACGCGCTTGCGGAGATCCGGGCGTCGGGCGAGCATCCGCGTGAGGAACTCGCCGGGCTCCATGCGCGGTGCGCCCACGGACCCGGGGTCCTGGGACGAGAAGGCGCCGAGGCCGCCGACCACGACGCGCGCCTCGCGATCGGCTCGGTGGACCGCGCTGAGCGTTGCCGCGTAGAGGCCCGCGTAGCCTTCCGGGTTCGGGTACGGGCACCAATCGCCGCCGTTGTTCGGGGCGTTCCAGACCTCGTACGCGAGGATCGGTTTACGCGGCAGCGCCGAGTGCTCGTCCCAGAAAGTCCCACGGCTCCCGTAACGCCGAGCGACGGCGGCCATCGCCGCCGCAAAGTCACCGGCGGACCGGGGGGGTCGCCGCCCGGCGCAGAGCTCCGGAAGGCGCCGATCGACGGCCCATGACGGGGTCGGCACGCCGATCCCCAGCACTGCCCATCGGAGTCCGTGTCTCGTGAGCGCCGTTACCCAGCGGTCGGCATCGGTGAAGTCGTACGCGTGGGCGCCGCCGGCGGGAGCGGCAGGCTCGAGCAGCTGCCAGCCGAGGGTCGCGCGGACGAACCCCGCGCCCGAGTCGGACACCTCGGCGAGGTGGCGATCGACCTGCTCGTCCAGGCCCTGGGAGGACCAAGCGCGCAGGATCACCCCGTTCACGCCGTAGAAGTCACCACCGGCCCCGGGAGCGGGTGGCGTCCCCTCATCGCCACCACAGCCACCGGCGGAGGCGAGGAGCGCCACCGCCACGAGGGCCGCGAGCCCGGGGCTAAACCTCGGTGAGAAGGCGGCCAAGCGCATCGAACATCTCGCGGTACGTCCATGGGCGGGCGCGCTCGATCGCGCGAGTCGTCAGTTCGCGCCGGCGCTCCGGCGCGGCAAGCAGCGCGTCGATGGCGGCTCGCAGGCCATCGGGGTCTCCGGGCGCGACGGTCAGGGCCGAGGCGCCCGGCTCGACGTACCCCTCGAGGCCCGGCACGTCACTCGCGACCACGGCGGCACCCTGGTCGGTAGCGGCCATCAACCGCACGTGCCCGGCGCTGGGCCCGCCGTCGCGCACGCAGAGCGCGTAGACGGCAGCGCGGCGCACGAGTCGATCGTGCTTTTCGCGCGAGAGCTCCGTCCAGACCTCTGCCCGGCCGTCGCGGTTGAGCCGGTCCACCCGGAACCGGTCGCGGTCGCCGCAGATGACGGTGAGCGGCCACGTCGCGCGGTTCGCTGCGGCGAATAGCGTTTCCCAGTCGCACGACGCGCGCCCGGAGGACACGACTCCGACTCGTTCCTCTCCGGATTCGGGCGGCGGGTCACCCCGTCGGGAGAACGCCCAGGGGATGTGGCGGAACCGCTTGATCGGCACCTTGTAGAGGGCGGCGTACCGGCGCTGCTCGTTTGCCGTCAGGACGTGGCCTGCCCGCATTGCGCGGCGGACCGCGGGCCGTTCGACGAGCACGAAACGGACACGCAGAGCCAGGTTCACCACGCGGCGAGGCGACTGCTCGCGCGGGAGAAAGGTCAGCAGGATGAGGCGGTCGCCGCGACGAGAAAACCAGGCCTCCAGCACGGTGAAGGTGAGGGCACCTGGCGACTTCTGCACGAGGCCGACCCGTTCGAACTCTCGCGCTGCTCGATAGATCATGACCCCGCGTACAAGACCCACTCGATTCGCGATCCGGAGCAGGCGGGGGGAATGACGCCTGACCAGCTCCCCATCGACGGAAGTGCAGGGAGGACCGATCTCGGTCGCGTGCCAGTCTGGCGCCAGGACCCTCAAGCCGAGGATGTCTCGGGGCGCCGCCGCAGGAGGATCAGACAGAACTGGCTGCCCTCACCGACGACGCGCTCACGCTCCAGCCCGGCGTCACGCGCGACACGGTCGAGCTGATCCAGCCCCACCGCGGATCCCCGCCACGCGGGATGGGCACGGCCGCGCGGGCGCCGGCCGCGGAGGGCGTCCAGCGCTTCGCGAGCACGCCGGGCGGGGGAGAGCTTCCGGTGGACGGAGGGCTCATTCGACACCTGGAAGGCCGCCCAGCCACCCGGCCGAAGCACGCGTCCCATCTCTCGTACGTAGCCCAGCGTCACCTCCGGGTCAGGGATGTGCTGCAGGACGACGAAGGACAGGCACGCGTCGGCAGATGCCGTCCCGACTCCGGCCAGCGACGTTCCGTCCCCCAGGGTCCATTCGACGTTGTCGAGTGCGTCGTTGTGCTTTCGCGCCAGGCTGATCATCTCGGCCGAGACATCCACCGCCCGGACCGCGGCGGCCCTTTGCGCGAGGGCTCGTGTCATGCGGCCTATCCCACAGCCGATCTCCACGAGCTCGGCCCGGGCAGGAACCTGAATGTTCAGCGTCTCAAGCATCGTCGCGACGTCCCGTTCGCCACTGGCCCAGAACTCCTCGGTATCCGGGTCCCCGTAATCGAGCGTGCTGTTGATGAAGTAGTACGGGTCCTCGAGCGCCCGCGCGTCCCAGAAGCGCCGCATCCGTTCGCGTTGCTGGGTCATGCACGAACCCTAGCCGTGCTGTAGAACGGCGCGATGCCCAGGGATCCCTCGAGCCGCGGTACCGCCGGTGCGCCGGCGGTGACCGTGGTCATCCCAAGCGGCCGTCCTCTTCGCCTCTCGTTCGCGCTCGAGGCGCTCGCCGGGCAAACACTTGCCGCGTCGCGGTTCGAAGTCGTCGTTGTCGTGGACCCCGCCGCAACGCCGGCGCCGCCAGCTGCCGCGAGCCCGGGGGTTCGGGTCCTCCGAGGGCCGCGCGCAGCAAACATCGCCGCGCTCCGGAACACCGGCTGGCGTGCTGGCCGCGCGCCTCTGGTCGCCTTTACCGACGACGATTGCCGTCCTGCGCCGGACTGGCTCGAGCGCGTCCTGGGTGCGGCTGCCGAGGACCAAGCGGCGATCGTGCAGGGCCGGACCGAGCCGGATCCCGATGAGGTCCACCTCCTCCATGGACTCGCCCGAAGCCAGCGAATCGAGGTGGAAAGCGGCTGGTACCAGACGTGCAACATCGCCTACCCCAGGGCTCTGCTGGAGCAGCTGGGAGGGTTTGACGAGAGGTTCGGCCAGCTCGGCGAGGATGCCGACGTGGGGCTGCGGGCCGCGGCCGCGGGGGCCCGCACGACGTTCGCGAGCGACGCGCTCGTCTGGCATGCCGTGATTCCGCGTGGGCTGCAGGCCGCGCTCCGGGAGGCCGGGCGCCGTGACACTCTCCCGCTCCTGATCGCGAGGCATCCGCGCCAGCGCGAACGGCTCTTCGTCGGCGTGTTCTGGAAGCGCTCGCACGCGACGTTGCCGCTCGCCGCGCTTGCGGTGATCGCCGCGCGCAGGCGCCCGCTGGCCATCGCAGGGGTCGTTCCCTACTTGATGCACAACGTGGACCTGGAGCGGGTTCGAAGCCCGCGGAGAGCGCTCCGAGCGGCGAGTTCGCTGGCGACCCAAGGGCTCGTCGACGCAGTCGAGATCGTCGCGACGATGCGGGGCGCCGCGCGATCCGGGACGCTGGTCCTTTGAGCGAGCCCGCGTCGGCCCCGGACGCGGGCGCCACCGTTCCCGTCTCCGCCTTCGCGGACCGGCTTGTGGCACTCGTCGATGTCGAAAGAGCTAGTCTCCAAGCTGGCGGGCCAGCCAGTCAAAAGCGGGACGGGGTTCATGATCGGCAGGAGTGCTCATAATTGGAGGGGACGGCTCGCGTGGGTCGCCGCGGGCCTCACAGCCGTTGCGCTGCCGGTCCTCGAGACGTCCGAGGCGTGGGCGAAGAAGCCGCGGCCCAACGTCATCGTGATCGTCACCGACGACCAACGCGCCGACGGCACGATGCAGGTAATGCCCGAGACGCGGAAGGCATTCAGCCGCGGCGGAACTGATTTCACCAACGCCGTAACGACGACTCCAACGTGTTGCCCTTCGCGCGCCTCGATCATGAGCGGGCGCTACATGCACAACCACGGCGTCTTTCACAACGCGAACAACCAGGCGGAGCTCAACCAGCTCGACAAGAAATCCCTGGTTGCCCACCACCTCGACGCGGCGGGCTATCGGACGGGCATCATCGGGAAGTACCTCAACTCCTGGCCCACCACCAAGGCTCCGCCCGACTACGACGATTTTGCGATCAGCCAGGGTCCGTTTTTCAACACCTCGTGGAATGTCAACGGCGAGATCCGCACCGTTCCGGGTTACTCGACGACCTTCGTTCGCCGGCAGGCCAAAGCGTTCATCCGGCGCGCGGAGCGTCGCGATCGCAAGCCATGGTTTCTCTATGTGGCTCCGTTCGCGCCGCACGGCACACTCGGGCCCGGCGGAGTGACGCTCGAACCAGAACCGCGCTACGCCAACGTTGAAGTGGGGCCGCTCGAATCGAACCCCGCCCGTATGGAGACGAGTCCCGCCGACCTGATCGACAAGCCACCCTTCTGGCGGAACATCGTCGCCGGCTACACACCGGGCCCGGGGCAGCCGGGTGCAGCCGAGGCGAGGGAGGGGCAGCTCCGGATGCTGCTCTCGGTGGACGACATGGTGGCGGCGGTGATGAAGCAACTTCGCAAGCGCAAGGAAGGCCGGCGCACCCTTGCCGTTTACGTCTCGGACAACGGCCTGTTCTGGGGCGAGCACGGCAGCCCGCCTATGAAGGACATGCCGTACTCGAACGCTGTCGACGTCCCGCTGTTCCTGCGCTGGCCGCACCGGGTGCGGGCGGACCGAACCGACACCAGGACTGCGGCCAACATCGACGTCGCGCCCACGATCCTCGACGCAGCACGTGTGCGGGGCAGGCGGGGCATGGACGGGCGATCGCTGCTCGAGAGCTGGCAGCGCCCGAACATCCTGCTGGAGTACCCCCAAACAGGCCGTGTGCCGACCTGGGCCTCGCTCTACCAGCCAGGGGAGGAGCAGTTCACCGAGTACTACGCGCCCAACGGCGCGGTGAGTTTTCGGGAGTACCACGATCTGGCCGCTGATCCCTGGCAGCTGCAGAACATGCTAAATCCCCCGCTCCCGGGCGCTCCCGCGGTCGGACCGCTTGCGGCGCAGCTAGCCGCCGTTCGCACCTGTGCGGCCGCCGAGTGCCGCTGAAGCGCAGTCAAGCCGGATCCGTCGCACCGAGCCCAGCGCAGGCGACGTCTAGGCCGCGCTGTTATCTTCCGCGCCGTTCCGACCAGAGGAGGATTCCCACGTGACCAAGGCTGAGTTCGTTGAGAAGATCGCAGGAAGCTTTGACTCGAAGAAGGCAGCGGCGGACGCCGTCGATGCGGTTCTCGACGGCATCCAGGATTCGCTGACCCGGGGCGACGCCGTCAACTTCACCGGATTCGGCAAGTTCAGCGTCGCCGAGCGCAGCGCGCGCCAGGGCGTCAACCCGCGCACGGGCGAGCGGATCACCATCGCCGCCGGCCGCGTGCCGAAGTTCTCGGCCGGCGCCGGGCTGAAGTCCAAGGTCAAGGGCGGCTGACGCCACCGGCCACCGCCTTCGCCGACCGGCTGGCGGCGCTCGTCGAGGAGCGCCGCAGCCAAGTCTGCGTCGGCCTTGACCCCGATCCGGCGACCGCCGGCGCGGCATTCCCGGACGTCCCCGGCGAGACGCCTGCCGTGCGGTCCGGCGAGGCCGTTGCTCGCTGGTGCGAACGCGTCATCCAGCTCGCCGGCCCGGCCTGCGTGGCCGCAAAGCTTCAGCTCGCCTGCTTCGAGCGCTTGGGCGCGCCGGGCTGGGCCGCGCTCGCGCGAACCGTTGCCGCTGCTCAGGGGGCCGACCTCCTAGCGATCGCCGACGGCAAGCGCGGGGACGTGCCGGTCAGCGCCGCGGCCTACGCGCAGGCGCTGTTCGGCGCAACGCCCACACCCTGGGGCGACGTCGAGGGCCTCGGCGCCGACGCGGCGACCGTCAACGGCATCCTGGGCGCCGACTCGCTCGAGCCACTGATCGACGTGGCCGCCGGCCGCGGTGCGGGGCTGTTCGTCCTTGTGCGCACCTCGAACCCGGGCGCCGCCGACCTGCTCGACCAGGCCACCGACGGTGGACCCCTGCACGAGCGGATCGCCGAGCTCGTCGCCTCCCATGGGGAGCGGCTTCGCGGCAACGGCGGCCTCTCTGGTCTGGGTGCCGTCGTGGGGGCGACGGAGCCCGATCACATCGAGCGGCTTCGATCGCTGATGCCGGAAGCGATCTTCCTGCTCCCCGGCGTCGGCGCCCAGGGTGGCAGTGCTGAGCAGCTCGGCCCGGCGTTCGCGAGCGGCCGGGCGGCGGCGATTGTCACCGCGTCACGGTCGATCGCCGGGGCCGACGATCCCGCCGCAGCGGCGGAGCAGCTCAGGGCCCAGGTCTGGGACATCGCTTGCCGCGGTTCTCGAACCGGCTAGCGCGGCCGTGATTCGCGAGTACCATCGCCGCGATACCCGTTTTCAGGTATTCGATGGCGAGAGCACTCACACAGATCCCGGACATGGAGCCGCGCAACATCACGGCGAGGGTCCTGGCGCCGTTGGCGCTGATCGCGTGCGTGGCCGTGCTGTTCCTGCTGATCTCGGGCACGTTGTCCGACGATGGCGGGAGCGGGGGCGGCGGCAACCCCGCGCGCTCGGAGCAACCGCGCGACAAGCCCAAGGTGAAGGGCTCAAGCTACGTGGTCGTGCCCGGCGACACCTTCAGCGGTATCTCGGTCAAGACCGGCATCCCGCTGGCGCGGCTCGAGCGCCTCAACCCGGACCTCGACACGGCGACGCTCAACGCGGGCCAGCAGATCAAGCTGCGCTGACCGGGCTGGCGGCGACTCTCGCCGCCTGCTTCGTTCTCGTCCTGAGCGCTCCCGCGAGTGGAGCTGTCCCGCCCGAGCCGCCGAGCGACCTGCCGGCCAGCAACTGGCTCCTTGTCGACGAGCAGTCCGGCGACGTGCTCGCCGAGCGCGACGCGGACGACCCGCGTCCGATCGCCAGCGCGACTAAGCTGATGACCGCGTTCATCGCGCTCCGCGAGCTGAGCCCGCGCGACGAGGTCACGGCTCCGAAATACACGGGGGCTCCTGCGGAGTCACTGATGGGCCTCGAGGCCGGGGAGGTCGTGAGCGTGCGCGACCTCCTCTACGGCCTGCTGATCGCCTCCGGCAACGACGCCGCAACTGCATTGGCTATCCGGGTCACCGGATCGGTGCCCGACTTCGTCGCGCGCATGAACGAGGTCGCCGGGCGGATCGGGCTTGACGAGACGACGTACACGGACCCGATCGGACTGGACGGCGGCAACGTCTCAAGCGCGCGCGACCTGGTGGCGCTCGCGATCCGGCTGCGGCGCGACCGACTGTTCCGGAAGATCGTGGACACCGAGCGAGTGACCGTGGGCTTGGATCCGAACGAGCACCGGCTCGTGAATCGCAACACGCTCGTGTTGGATGAGCCGTTCGTAAACGGCGTCAAGACCGGCACGACGCTGGCGGCGGGCTTCGTGCTGGTCGCCTCCGGTGAGCGCCGGGGCGTCGAGCTGGTCTCGGCGCTCCTGGGCGCGCCCGGCGAGGCCGATCGCGACGCCGCCACGCTCGAGCTTCTCGACTACGGCCACTCGCTCTACCGCCGCCGGACGCTCGTCGCCGATGGCGAGCGGCTCGCGACGCTGCGCCTTGGTGACGGTCGCGGTCAGCTGGCGCTGGTAGCGGACGGGACGGTCACGGCGGTTACCCGCGCCGACCAGCGCGCCAGGGTCAGCTACGACCCGCCGCCCATCCCCACGGACGCGATCGCTCGCGGGGAATCGTTCGGGACGGCACAGGTGACTTTGGCTGGCCGTGAGGCCGGCACTGTGGCCGTGGTCGCTGCGCGCGCCGTCGCGGGGCCCCCCGAAACGGGATTGCCCGACTGGGCCTGGGTCGCCTTCGCCGGCGCCGGCACGGTCGCTCTGGGCTTGGCGATCGCCGCGATCGTCGTCGCGAGGCGCCCGCCTCGGTAGTCTGGCGTCCGGCGTGATCCTCACCGTCACCCTCAACGCCGCCATCGACCGCACCGTGGCGGTTCCCAACTTCCGGCTCTCGCAGCGCCACCGCGCGGTCGAGTCGCAAACCGTGGCCGGCGGCAAGGGCGTCAACGTCGCCCGGGCGCTGAAGCTGCTCGGCCGCCCGGTGATCGCTACCGGCCTGGTCGGTGGAGCGACCGGCACCCGGATCCTTGAGCAGCTCGCCGAGGAGTCGATCCTCAACGACTTCACGCGGATCGAGGGCGAATCGCGCACGAACCTCTCGGTCGTCGATCCGACGACCGGGGAGCAGACCGAGATCAACGAGCGCGGCCCGCGCGTGACCCCGGACGAGGTGGATCGGTTCGTCGAGAAGCTGCTCTACCTCGCGCAGGGCGCGACGATCTGCGTCCTCGCGGGCTCGACCCCGCCCGGCTCGGCCCCGGACGTCTACGCCCGGCTGGTCGCCGAGCTCAAGACGCTCGGGGTCATCTCGGTGCTCGACACCGACGGCGAGCAGATGCGTGCTGGCCTCCGCTCCGAGCCGGCCGTGGTGGCACCCAACGTCCGCGAAGCGGAGGAGGCGGTCGGCCATGAGTTCAACGACGCCGACGACCAGGCGCTTGGGCTCTCGGGGCTGATCGAGATGGGGGCCGGCGACGCGATCATCACGAACCCTCGCGGCTGCGCCGCGATCGTCGGCCAGGGACAGGACCGGCGACGCTTCGACGTCGAGATCGAGCAGCTCGACCCGATCGCGGCCGTGGGCTCTGGCGACGTCTTCCTCGCCGGATACGTGGCGGCGCGCTACGAGGGCGCTTCGCCACGCGATTGCCTGGCATACGGGGTCGCCTGCGGCGCCCAGTCCACCCAGCATTTCGGCGCCGGGACGCTGGATCCGCGCGAGGTCGAGCGGCTTTTGCAGCGCGTTCAGGTCGAGGAGCTGGACGTGCCGGCCGGCGTGGCCTGAGCGCCGGTTTACCGCTGTTATCATCGCCAGGACCTTGGATATCCGGGTCCCCGCCTCGCAGATTGCGGATTCGAAGCCCCTTTCCGAGGGGCTTTTCTCGTCCGCGAACGAACGTAGCCTGGACCCTCCTAGAAAGAGGAGCTGAATCGGGTGGAAGTCGAAATCGGGCGCGGCAAGAAGGGCAGGCGGGCCTACGGGTTCGACGACATCGCGATCGTGCCGTCGCGGCGCACCCGGGATCCGGACGACGTCGACATCTCCTGGAACCTCGGTCCGTACCGCTTCGAGCTGCCGCTGCTGGCCTCCGCGATGGACGGCGTCGTTAGCCCGAAGACGGCGATCGAGCTCGGCGGCCTGGGCGGGCTCGGCGTGCTGAATCTCGAGGGCATCTGGTCGCGCTACGAGGACGCCGACGAGCAGCTCGACCGGATCGCACAGGCGCCGCCGGAGCTCGCCACCCGGACCATGCAGGAGGTCTACGGGCGGCCGGTCGACCCTGAGCTGATCGCCAAGCGGGTAGAGGAGATCAAGGCAGCCGGGGTAGTGGCAGCCGGGTCGCTGACGCCTCAGAGGGTCACCGACTACTACGAGGTCGCGCTCGAGGCCGGGCTTGACATCCTCGTGATCCAGGGCACGGTGATCTCAGCCGAGCACGTCTCGACCAAGTCCGAGCCCCTGAACCTGAAGGAGTTCATCGCCGAGGTCCCGGTCCCTGTCGTGGCGGGGGGCTGCGCCTCGTACTCGACCGGCCTGCACCTGATGCGGACCGGCGCGGTCGGCGTCCTCGTCGGGGTCGGTCCCGGAGCGGCCTGCACCACGCGCGGGGTGCTTGGCCTGGGCGTGCCGCAGGCTACGGCGATCGCCGACGTGGCCGCCGCCCGCTCACAGCACATGCTCGAGACCGGGGAGTACTGCAACGTCGTCGCCGACGGCGGCATGCGGACCGGGGGAGATGTCTCGAAGGCGATCGCCTGTGGCGCCGACGCCGTGATGATCGGCTCGCCCCTGGCCCGCGCCAAGCAGGCGCCTGGCCGTGGCTTCCACTGGGGCATGGCGACGTTCCACCCCACGTTGCCGCGCGGAACGCGCGTTGCGACGCTCCAGGACGGTACCCTCGACGAGATCCTGCTCGGCCCGGCCCAGGAGAACGACGGAACGTTCAACCTGATGGGGGCGCTGCGCACCTCGATGGCCACCTGCGGGTACGAGGACATCCGCGACTTCCAGCGGGCCGAGGTGATGGTCGCGCCGGCGCTCCAGACCGAGGGCAAGCAGCTCCAGCGCTCGCAGTCGGTCGGGATGGGGTCGAACGGGCGGGCGGTCGTTTCAGCGGGAGTTTCCGTCTCGGATGACTGAAGCTCCGGCCGAGGTCCCGGCCTCGGCCACCGCGGCGCGCGACATCTTGGAGGGCGAACCCGCGTCCCCCGCGGCGCTCGACGTCCCGCGACCCGAGTCGGCGCGCGAGGAGGTGCTGGTTCTCGACTACGGCGGCCAGTACTCGCAGCTGATTGCGCGGCGGATCCGCGAATGCGGGGTGTTCGCCGAGCTCCTGCCGAGCGACACGCCGCTGGAGCGGATTCGCGAGCGCGCGCCGCGGGCCCTCGTCCTTTCCGGCGGACCGGCTTCGGTCTACGCCGACGGCGCGCCGGCGCTGCGCACCGAGCTGCTCGATCTGGGAATCCCCGTGCTGGGCATCTGTTACGGCATGCAGGCGATGGCGCTGGCGCTTGGCGGCAGGGTCGAGGGTGCCGAGGCCGGTGAGTTCGGCAGGACGGCACTGAATCTCTCGGGGAACGGCGGCCGGCTCCTGGCCGGCCTGCCGCCCGAGCAGCAGGCCTGGATGAGCCATCGCGACTGCGTCCTCCAGGCGCCCGCGGGCTTCGAGGCGCTCGCCGCCAGTCCGGGCTCGCCCGTCGCGGCGTTCGAGTCGGTCGAGCGCGGGCTCTACGGGATCCAGTTCCACCCCGAGGTCGTCCACACCCCGTACGGCACGCAAATCCTGGAGCGCTTCCTGCGCGAGATCGCCGGCTGTGAGCAGCGCTGGTCGCCGGCCTCGGTGATCGACGAGCAGGTGCAGCGCATCCGCGCGCAGGTCGGTGACGCCGAGGTCATTTGCGGGCTCTCCGGCGGCGTCGACTCGGCAACCGCGGCGGCGCTCGTCCACCGCGCGATCGGCGACCAGCTCACCTGCGTGCTCGTCGACCACGGCCTGCTTCGGTTAAACGAGGCGGAGCAGGTGGTGCACGCGTTCCGCGAGGAGCTGGGGGTCAAGCTGGTTCACGTCGATGCCGAGCAGCGCTTCCTCGATCGCCTCGCCGGCCAGGAGGACCCGGAGACCAAGCGCAAGATCATCGGCGCCGAGTTCATCCGCGTCTTCGAGGACGAGGCCCGCAAGCTCAGGGGCGCACGGTTCCTGGTCCAGGGCACGCTCTACTCGGACGTGATCGAGTCGGGCGGAGAGGGGCACGGCGCCGCGACGATCAAGTCGCACCACAACGTCGGCGGACTGCCCGAGGACCTGGATTTCGAGCTGATCGAGCCGCTGCGGATGCTGTTCAAGGACGAGGTCCGCGCCGTGGCGACCGAGTTGGGGCTGCCGGACAAGTTCGTCTGGCGCCAGCCCTTCCCAGGTCCTGGTCTCGGGATCCGCGTGGTCGGCGGCGAGGTGACCCGCGAGCGCCTCGACATCCTCCGCGACGCCGACGCGATCCTTCAGGAGGAGATTCGCGCTGCGGGCCTCTATCGGGAGCTCTGGCAGTCGTTCTGCGTGCTGCCGGTGGTGCGGTCGGTCGGGGTGCAGGGCGATGGGCGCACCTACGCATACCCGATCGTGATCCGCGCGGTTACGTCGGAGGACGCGATGACCGCCGATTGGGCGCGGCTCCCGTACGAACTGCTCGAGCGCGTCTCGAACCGGATCATCAATGAGGTCCCGGGCGTGAACCGTGTGGCGCTCGACATCTCGTCGAAGCCGCCCGCGACGATCGAGTGGGAGTAGGCGGAAACCGCCTCCAGCTCGTCATTCGGTGTTGGCGCGGCGCCTGCAACGGGCGCAGCGGCCTAGGCTTGGCAGAACCGTGACTCGTCTGCGGGAACGACAGTCGGCTCAACCGCTAGACCCGCGTGCTGAGGTTCGGCGGGCAGTCTTCCTGCACCAGGATGGTCTGATGCTGGCCTCGGTGCTCTCGGGCCTAGAGCGCACTGGGGTCCTCGAGCCCTCGCTGGGCGCCGTGCGATCCGTTTCCGAGCTCCTGCCAAACGTCCCTTCGAACGGATTCGGCTACCTGCGGGTGGCCCTCCGCTGTCTTGCCAGCGCGGGGTGGATTGAGCCCCAGCTTTCGACTGAGCCCGCATCGGCCCGCGTGCGCTGGACGGACGACGGTCGAATCGTCGCGGCGCACCGTGAGGAGTATCTGGCGGTCGGTCGATATCTGCTGGAGTTCCAGCATTCCGATCCGGAGGCGTATTCGCGCGCATGGCAACCGGCGACCGTCTCGCTGTTTGAGGCCTTGGTGCAACGTGCGCTAGACGGTTGGCATCTCGGAAGTGAAATCCCAGCGGAGCTAAGGGCTGTGGTGGTCGCGCATCTCGATGGCGGTCTCCTCGTTCCAGCGATGCTCCGCCTCCACGGGATTGGCGCTGTGGGGGAGGGCGGCCTCATTTCCAACGCGGACGACGGCTGGACGCGGCATGTGATCGAACTGCTCCGGCACGTCGGATGGCTGCAGGGCGATTCGTTGCGCTGGAACCAGGCCGGCGAGGTCGCGCGTTCGTCATCGACGCACTACGGCCTGGCTGCGTCGTATCTGCCGCTCCTGGCGAGACTGCCCGAGCTCTTCCTCGGCTCCGAGACGACAAGCTCCTCGCTGGACTCGCCCGGGCCGGAGTGGCATGTGAATCGGAGCTTGAATGTGACCGCCAGCGGCGCGGCCCACGGCCGTTATTTCGCGGACGCCGAGGACATCATCTGCGATCTCTTCAACCGTGAGCCGCCGACCGGACAGCCACGCTTTGTCGCCGACATGGGTTGTGGCGACGGCAGCTGGCTGGCGGCGATCTACGGAGCTGTGCGTTCGCGAACTCTGCGCGGACTGCATCTTGCCTCGGATCCTCTGATCATGGTGGGACTCGATGCCAACGCTGCTGCGCTGGAACGCGCCCGGGCGGTGCTCGATCAGCACGAGGTCCCATCTCTACTGGTTCGGGGCGACATCAGCGATCCAGACGAGGTTGCCGGGCTGCTGGCGGCGCGCGGCCTCCAGATGGAGGACGGGCTTCATGTTCGCTCGTTCATCGATCACGATCGCGACTACCGCGGGGCAGACGGCCGATTGCCGTCCCGGGGGTGGGCAACCGGCGCCTACGTGGGACCGGACGGCGCGGTCTTATCGGCCGAGGAAGTCGAGCGCGACCTGGTCGGACACCTCAAGCGGTGGGTGCCGCATGTGCAGCGTCATGGCCTGGTCATACTCGAAGCGCACAGCGTGCCGCCTTCCGTCTCGCGGCGGCACCTCGGCGCGCTTCACAGCATTGCGTTCGACGCCTACCACGGGTTCTCACATCAGTATCCGGTCGAGCACGCCTCATTCCTGAACGCGTCACGGGCAGCGATGCTTGAGCCCGATCCGGCCTGGGCCCGTAGGTACCCGACGAGTCGCCCGTTCGTTGCGGTCAGTCTTAACCGGTTCGTCAGCGCCGAGGAGACGTTCGCCTTGCCGGTTTCGGGAGAGGCCTCGCACAAGGGTGGGGATTGGTCGCCCGATTCGGGTCTCGACGTCAGCGATGGAGAAGAACTCCATCACCTGCTTTACGAGCGCGGCGACCTGCGGCAGCCTCGTCCGTGGTGTCTGGCCCCGACCGGCTGGATCGTCGAGCGTGCGCTTGCCCAGATCGAATCCCGGCTTGCTCTCGTGGCGCCCGGAGACGTGATCCGGGTACTGGATTACGGAACGGGCACCGGCCTGGCCGCCATCGAGCTGCTCAAGGCGCTCGGGCAACGCGACGTCGAAGCGCGGCTTGAGCTTGCTGGCGTGCAACTCGAGCTGCACCTCGCCGATCTTCCCTCCGCCTGGTTTGCGCAGGGCTATCAGCTGCTGAGCGGGTGTAAGTGGGCTCGCTTCCACTCGCTGCGGCGTGCCGACGGAGGCTTCCGTGCCCTGACGGACCTGGTCCCGCCGAACAGTGTCGAGGTGATCATGGCAAGCATGGTGTTCCACCTGATTCCGCCGGATGTCCTCGGCCGGCTCGCCGCGGAGTTGTCGAGCATTCTTTCGCCCGAGGGCCGGCTCGTTTGGAACTCTCCGGACCTTGGCCCGGCGGGCCGCTACGCCGTCCTGTTTCACGATCCCAACCGGTCGCTTCGCAAGCGGTGGGTTTCCTTGCTCGACGGTTACAGCCCGGATGGGACGGTCAGCCCACTCGTTCGTACCGTGGCGGCCCGGGTGTCGGACACACTTGGACCAGCGGATCGGGACGCCTGCGAGCGGCGAGCATCCAAGCGGATCCTCGCGGTGCCGAACACCGCAGGGGCCGTTTCGTCGGCGCTCGACGAACATCTGCACGGCGACATTGAAACGCGGACATTCGAAATGCTCGAGGATGAGGTAGTCGATGCACTGCTGGTGCCGTCGAATGTGGGTGAGTACCTCGCAGAGATCGAGGATTCGACCGAGCGGAACGATGTGGCCACGGCGCTACTGCGTGACCAAGTTCTACCGGAGTTCGCGTCAGGTCCTGCCGCCACGGGTCTGGGCGTGAACGTCCACTGGACGTTCGGCGAAGCCTCTCCTCGGAGCGAATTCGACGTCGTCGGGATCTAAGCGGAGACGTTGGTCCTCTGCACGGCTCGGATGAGCGCCTCGTGACAGGCGTGGGCGATCGCCGCGTGGCCGTCGTCGTTGGGGTACCGGCCGTCCGCGGCCCAGAGCTCATCGCGTTCCAGAACCGGCGTGATCTCGACCGGGATCGCCCAAGGCCCGAATTCGGACGCCAGCGCGCGAATCAAGTCGTTCAACGCCTCGACGCTCCCGGCGTCCGGGATGTGCGGCCATCCGTCGTACACGGTCGGCTGTCGGTTCGGGAACGCAAGCGGCACCAGCACAGGCGGCGGCGCGTCGGGTTCCGCTTGCCAGTAGTCGAACCCCGTGGGTCCGGCGGCCTCTCGTACCGTGCAGACGATCTCGTGAGCGCCGGAAGAGACGTCGGTGAGGCGAAGGACGGCGGCGCTTCGGTGAGCGAGCGAGTCGGCGATGCCTCGTGTGTCGAGGGTAGTGACGGAATCGCCGTCGACCGTGAGCTCGTGCACCGCCCCTCCCTCTGGCATGGTGACGAATCCAAGCGCAACCGCGCCACCGGGAAATTCGTCCGGCACCGCGATTGTGACCGTCTCACCCGCCGCGGCGGTTACCGCAAACCCGTTGCCGGAGCAGTCCGAACCGTCCGTCGCCCTCGCGATCCAGCCCCGAGACAGTTGAACGCTGGCGTCCGTCTCCTCAAACACAGCGCACGCCCGATGTCGTGAGATCACAGTCCGCAGCGCATGCTGGAACGGGCCCAAATTCTCGGGTCCGAGAGCCGCGAGGTCGTTGATCCCGTAGCAGGTCAGGCATGTGAGGTCGCCCGCTTCACGGCGCAGGTCTGGCGGCCTCGTAAAGTGCCGCAGCACCCGGGCATAGCCGCCGTCTCCGGGATCCGAGCCGGTTTCCTGCCAGCACGTGATTGCGCCGCCGACCGAGCGATTCTTCTCGTCTGCATCGATCAGCTCAGCCAGGCGGGTCGTGAACCGGTGTTTGAATGCCGACACGCCGCCGCCGAAGGCGACGGAGTGGCCGGAAACCTCGAGGCGGTTCGGCCGGGACGGCGGGTCCGGTTCGCCACGCGCGTGGCGCCGTTCGACCCATTCCGGGGGTTCGAGTTCGGGCGGCCCGAAGTAGTCGAGAATCCGAGCAGGGACGCCGCCGACCATGCTGTACGGAGGCACGGGGCGGGAGACGACGGAGTTGGCTCCGACAATTGCCCGGCGGCCGATGTTGTTGACAATGGTTACCTTGGTCAGGGTGGTGACGTCGTCCTCGATCCGCAGCGGGCGGTGGTTGTAGCCCTGTTCGTTAAGAGTCTTGTTGACGTCGGTAAAGCGGTGGTTGCCGTCGAAGATCCCGCAGGACTGGCCGGTCATCACTCGGTCGCCAATGGAGATCGTCGTCGCGCATTGGATCAGCGTGTAGTAGCTGAAGACGCAGAGGTCGCCGATGTCAACGCTGGCCCCTCCCCAGACCTCTGCTCTGAACCCACGTCGGAAGTGGACGGCGTCGCCGGCGGTGAACCTGCCGCCGTAGGGAATATGGAGGCTGAAGCCTGGCTCGAGCAAGCAATACCGGCCGAACCGGATCTCCGCGTGGGGGTTCTTGAGGATCACCCAACGCTTGCGGAACCACGAGCCGACGCGCGGGAACCAAAAGTACGCCGCCCGAGCGACCGCGCGCCGGTAGGTCCTGCGCGGATGGCGAACCGGCGAAAGCGTCCGCCTGATGCGGTCCGTTCCTCTCACCGACGGAAGGCTAGCCACAGCCGGCTCATACTTGACCTCCGAGGTGCGACGACTACCCGCGGGGCGCTAGCGACAGCCATCTTTCGCGCGCCTGGACATCCTGCGCGACGCGGATGCGATTCTCCAGGAGGAGGTCCGCGCCGCGGGTCTCTACCGCGAGCTCTGGCAGTCGTTCTGCGTGCTGCCGGTCGTGCAGTCGGTCGAGGTCCAGGGCGACGGACGCCCCACACCTATCCGATCGCGATCACGCCCCGCGCCGCTCAGCCAACCTCGTCGGCTGCGGCCGCCCGCAGCTCCAACTCCAGCGGCGAGCCCGGTGCAGGCACGTCCTCCGCGCGCCTTTCCGGCGCTCGGCTGACCGCGAAGAGCAGGGCGCAGAGCAGCGCCGCCGAAGCCGCAAAGCCAAGCTCGATCCGTGCGAACGTGTCGAGGACGGGCACGAGGTTCCATCCTACGAACGCCAACGCGCACACCACCCAGCAGACGGCCGCACGCCGCACCTGCCCCTGCGCCAGAGCCGCCTGGTTGAGCGTGGCGGCGACGAGATAGAAGCCCATGCCGAGCGCCACCAGCCCCAGCTCGGCCCGGTCGTACTCGAAGTTGTCGCCGAATGCGATCTGCATCGCCTGCGGCCCAACGGCCAGCACTGCGAGGAGCGTGACGGCGGCGAACCCGACGATTACCGCGATCGTCATGCGGATCGAGAGCCGGAAGGCCTCTTCGGCGGTTTCGTTCCCGCGTGACCGAAGGCGAGTCAGGTGTGGCAGGAGGCTCGCCGCGACGGCCTGGAACAGAACCACGGGCGCGCGAGCGACCATCAGCACGTTGAAGATGAAACCGGCTGCGGCTGCGCCTTCGTTCACTCGCGCAAACAGTGGTCCACTGTTGAGGATGATCTGTTCACTCAGCATGATCAGCAGGACAGCCGCTGCGAATCCGCTGCCCTGCGCGAGCGTGAAGTCGGGCGTGGCTTCGACGGCGATCGATGCTCCGGAGCCCGACCGTCCGGCGTTCTGGGTGACCAGGCGGCGACGAAGCGCAAACGGCACCACCAGGAGGCTCACGAGTGGCGCCAGCCCAATCCCGATGACTACCGGGGCCGCGCCTTCTACGATCCCGATGGCGACCACGAGCGCCAGGACGAAACGGGCGAAGCCCTCCACGATCATCAGAACCGCATAGGAGCCCATCCGCCGGCTCCCTGCCAGGTATCCGCGGGCGTAGTAGCTCGCCGAGAAGGCGACGACCGCCCCGACCAGAGTCCAGAAGTAAAGGCTCTCGCCGTCGAACAGGTCGTCCTGGAGCGATTTTCGCGCAAGCAAGGCGACGATCACGAATACAGCGGCGAGCGCGAGCTGGATGGCGGCCGCCACCTTCAGCACGTGAGCTGTCGGACGGCCACGCTCCTCGAGCTCGGCAATCGTGCGCGACAGCAACTGTTCCACCGGGCGGAACAGGGTGGAGATGGTGAGGTACACCGCCGACCACAGGACGACGATGCGCCCATAGTCGTCGCGATCGAGGGTGTGAGATGCCACGGCGAAGAATGCGTACGCCAATGCCCCCGCCGTGGCCAGGGCCGCGGTCAGCACCCCCGCCGATCGGGCGTAGCTTCGCGCCTCGCTCAACGCCCCGCTCGCCATCGCGGCGCTGAAGGTATCGAGTATCGCCGCGTGGGCGTGACGGTCGGGGCAGCATCTCCGTCAGGCGCCGACTGGATAGGGCACAGCATCCGGCGTTGATCGGTGGTGCTCGGTCATTCGTCTAGGTGCTGGCCCCTAGGCGCGTGCGTGGCCGGCCTGGTGCCGACGAAACCCCGAGGACCGGATGTCGGAGCATTGCGTGAGATTCAGGCGGTTGAGGACCGCCATGGGGTTGGCCACGGTCGGGCCGGAGGTCCGCATCGTGAGCGGCGTTGAGGGTCCGACCCAACAATGACCCCGACGTTATCCTTCTCGCCGGAGGCCGGAGCCGGCTTCGAGTGTCGGGTCGACACGGGCGCGTTCGGTCCATGCTCCGCGGCGTCCTCCCACCGTCCCGCGACGGCGCTGGTCGAGGGTCCGCATCGCTTCGAGGTGCGAGCGCGGGACCGCGTCGGGAACCTCGGGCCGGCCGTCGGGCGGGCGTTTGTGGTTGACCGAACCGCGCCTGGGCCGCCGTCGCTGTCCCTGTTTGACGCCCGTGGCGCTTGGGTCAAGACCGCTCGGGTTCGCGTGCGCCTTTCGGCGCCCGAAGCGGGAGCTCGGTTCGAATGCGGCGCCAACGGCGGCGCCCTTGACTCCAGTCCAGCCGTGGTCGAGCTTGGACCGCTCCCCGATGGGCCAAACGGCATCCACGCTCGCGCCTCGACGCAGCGGGGAACGCATCCAGCGCGGCGACGATTGACGTGCTCATCGACATCACGTCACCTGCGACGCTTGTGGGGATCGCCAGCCGCGCGAGATCCGGGCGGCCACCCATATTCGCCTTCCGTGCTGATGGGCCGACGGTTCGTTACGGGTGTTCGGTGGATGGGGGGGCGGTTCCGCCGCTGCCCGAATCGGCATCGCCGTCGCAGCTCCGCCGCGGGCGTCATGCTTTGGAGGTCCGGGCGATCGACCGGGCCGAAAACCGCGACGAGACCCCAGCTCGGATCCGATTTCGCACCGGATAACCCGCGGTCGCGGTTGCCGGCTACCTACTTCCGAGCAGACATCTTGCTCGGTCTACTGGATTCCGGCTAGTCCGTGTTCACCGACCCCGTTTGAGGCTTGTCGCGGCGAGGTAGCGTGAAGTCGTGGAGGTTCGGGGGAACGCTCACAGGATTGCTAGGCGCACGGCGAAATACCTGACGCTCGTCGTCGCCGCGGTCGCACCGGGTGCGACCGCGGCGGCCGGAACTGTGCCGACCGGGTTCCAGGAGACGACGGCCTTCAGCGAGCTGAGCATGCCGACGGTCGTCCGCTTCGCCCCCGACGGCCGTATCTTCGTCGCCGAGAAGCGCGGCGTCGTGAAGGTCTTCGACGGCTTCGAAGACCCGACAGCGAGCGTGTTCGCCGACCTGCGTACCGAGGTTTACAACCACTGGGACCGCGGATTGCTGGGAATGGAGCTGAGCCGCGATTGGAGCGAGTCGCCCGCGGTCTACGTTTCGTACACCCGAGACGCTGCGATCGGCGGTACTACCCCGAGGTGGGGCACGGCCGGAGCCGATTCCGATCCGTGCCCGAACCCCGGGGACGACGGGTGCGTCGTCACCGGACGGATCTCGCGCCTTCCCGTGTCCGGCAGCGTCGCCGCACGCGAGACCCCCCTCGTCACCGATTTTTGTGCGCAATACCCGAGCCACACCGTCGGGGCACTTGAGACCGACCCGTCGGGGCGGCTCTACGCGAGCGCCGGCGATGGAGCCAGCTTCGGCTTCGCCGACTACGGGCAGGCCGGGAACCCCAAGAACGGCTGTGGCGATCCGCCAGCCGGTGTGGGAGGCACCCAGACCTCCCCGACCGCCGAGGGAGGCGCCCTCCGCAGCCAGGACCTACGTACGAGCGGCGACCCTCTCGGACTCGACGGCTCCCTGATCCGAATTGATCCGCAGACGGGTGCAGGAGTTGCCGGCAATCCACTCTTCGGGAGCGCGGATCCGAATGCCCGGCGGATGCTCGCGCACGGGTTTCGCAACCCTTACCGCTTCGCGGTCTCTGATTCAGGGGAAATCTACGTCGGCGACGTCGGCTGGGGCACGTGGGAGGAGATCAACCGCTTCCCGACCGGCGCGGACAGCGTCCTCAACTTCGGCTGGCCGTGTTTTGAGGGCGTTGGCAGACAGCCCGGCTACGACGCTGCCGACCTATCGATCTGCGAGAACCTCTACGCGTCTGCCGGCGCGGTGACGGCTCCGTTCTTCGCGTACAACCACAGCGCCCCCGCGGTGCCCGGCGAGAGCTGCCCGACCGGCAGCTCGTCGATCACCGGCGTCGCGCTCTACGAGGGCGCAACCGCGTTCCCGGGGAGCTATCGCAACGCGCTTTTCTTCGCCGATGCCGTCCGCAATTGCATCTGGGCGATGAAGGCCGGATTGGACGGGCGGCCGGATCCCGCAGCGGTCTTGACCTTCGACGCCGGCGCGTCCTTCCCGGTGGATCTCGAGCTCGGGCCGGACGGAGCCCTGTACTACGTGGACTTCGCTCTCGGCCGGATCCAGCGGATCCAGTACACGGCGGCGAACCAACCGCCGGTCGCGGTTGCTAATGCGGATCCGACCAGCGGGCCCACACCGCTGACCGTCCACTTCGACGGGGCAGCCTCCAGTGATCCCGAGGCCGGTCCGATCACGTACGCCTGGGATCTCGATGGCGATGGTGAGTACGACGACTCGACGACGCCGGCGCCAACCCACACCTACAGGGCGCGTGGGACCTATCACGTCAGCTTGCGGGTCACGGACGATCGGGGTGCGACTGGAACTGCGCAGGTGACGATCGGCGCCGGCAACACGCCGCCGGCCGCGACGATCTCAAGTCCCTCCGCGAGCCAGCGCTGGCGGGTCGGCGAGCTGATCACGTTCGCGGGCGCCGCCAGCGATCCTGAGGATGGACCACTCCCCGCCTCGGCGCTGGACTGGGACCTCGTCATGAACCACTGTCCCTCCAACTGCCACCAACACACGATCCAGAGCTTCGGAGATCGGTCCTCGGGAAGCTTCGCGGCTCCCGATCACGAATACCCGTCGCACCTGGTGCTAAGGCTTACGGCGACGGACTCGGACGGGCTCTCCCGCTCGACCAGTGTGCGCCTCGACCCGAGGACCGTGAACGTCACCCTCGCGAGCAATCCAACCGGGCTTTCCCTCGCGCTGAATGGCGTGACCAAGCATGCGCCGTTCACGACCACGGTGATCGAGGGCTCGGCGAACTCGATCAGCGCTCCGTCGCCGCAGACCAGGTCGCTATGGACCTACACGTGGCGCACCTGGTCGGACGGCGGCGCTCGTACCCACAACGTCACGGCGAACGCGACCCGTACCTACACGGCGACGTTCCGGCTGAACTTCCTGCCCTAGCCGCCCTAGCTCCAGCTATCCCACTGCCGCAGCTTGCGGGTCACGTCGGGGCGGCCGTTCCAGTCGCCGCGCCAGAGCTCGAAGTGGAGGTGGCAGCCGCGGGCGTTGCCGGTGTCACCGACCTTGCCGATCACGTCGCCGGTGCGGACGCGCTCGCCGCGGCGAACGGGCGCCGGGCGCTTGAGATGTAGGTAGGCGTAATCGCGGTTCGTGGCCTTGCCGTCGATCACGACGTAGTTGCCGGCGGAGCTCTGCCGCGCGCGGTACTTGACCCGACCCCCGCGGGCCGCGCGGATCGTCTTGCCGCAGCGGGCGAAGATGTCCTGGCCCTCGTGGCCGCGGTTCGCGCCGAAGCCGTCGCCGTAGGAGTGCTTGGCGGGGACCGGGAATACGTGATCCTTGTCCGTGGGGGTGCCGGTTCCGCCGCCTCCACCGACGCCGACCCCGCCGCCGCCGGCCAGGGCGGTGGCGGCCAGCGCGCAGAGCGCGGCGACAGCGACAAGTGGTGCGAGGAGGCGACCCATGGAGCGGCGGCAGTATAACGAAGCGTGAGGCGGTAGTTAGCGAGTGCTCACAGAAGTCCCGCTACGTGCGTGAATCCGCGATATCTCGGCGGCGGTCCTCTATCCTCCCGGCGCGCATGAAGACCTACGTCGCGACACCCGAGAACCGTCAGCGTGACTGGTACGTGGTCGACGCCGAAGGCAAGACATTGGGCCGGCTCGCAACCCAGATCGCGGATGTCCTGCGGGGCAAGCGCAAGCCCGAGTACACGCCGCACTGCGACACGGGCGACTTCGTGGTCGTCGTCAACGCGGAGAAGATCACGGTCACCGGCCGCAAGCTCGAGCAGAAGACCTACTACCGGCACTCGGGCTATCCGGGCGGCCTCCGGTCGCGCACGCTCGGCGAGATGCTCGACCGCCGTCCCGACGATGTGATCCGCAAGGCCGTGAAGGGCATGCTGCCCCGTAACCGGCTCGCTCGCGCTCAGCTCACCAAGCTGAAGGTGTACGCCGGCCCCGACCACCCCCACAAGGCACAGCAGCCGAAGCCGTTGGAGATCGAGACTTGATGCAAGACGAGACGCAGGACGAGAACGTGACGTCGGACGAGCCCACGCAGGAGGAGCCCGAGGCCCCGGTCGGGGATGAGACGGCTTCGCCCGCGGAGGCTCCCGCCGAGGAGCCCGCTCCGGCCGAGGAGCCCGATCCGGCCGAGGAAGCCGCCCCGGCCGAGGAAGCCGCCCCGGCCGAGGAAGCCGCCCCGGCCGAGGAAGCGGAGCCGGCCGACCAGCCCGCCCCGGAGGAAGAGTCCGGCGACGCCCCCGAGGGCAAGAAGAAGGCGGCGGACGTAGCCCCTGGGGCCGACCTCGAGCCGATCCGCCTCGAGGAGGAGCGCCAGCTCAGCGCCGAGGAGCGTGCCCGCCTGGAGGCCGAGCAGGAGGAGCAGGCCCGCCTCGAGGCTGCGCCCGCCGAGGATGACGGCGACGAACCGCTGCGCGAGGGCGCCAAGCTTGACCTGCCGGCCGACACCCGGATCCAGGCAACGGGCAAGCGCAAGACCTCGGTGGCCCGCGTGATCGTCGCTCCAGGCGGCGGCGAGATCAAGGTCAACCGCCGCGCACTCGACGAATACTTCCCGCGCAGCTTCCACCAGACCGTTGCCCGTCAGGCCCTCGTGGCCTCGGGGTACGACGGTCAGGTCGACGTCACCGTCCGCGTGCACGGCGGCGGCATCTCGGGCCAGGCCGATGCGGTGCGCCACGGCATCGCGCGGGCGCTGGTCGAGATCGACCCCGAGCTCCGCGGCGAGCTCAAGCGCCGCGGGATGCTCACCCGCGATGCCCGCGCCAAGGAACGGCGCAAGGCCGGGCTCAAGAAGGCCCGCAAGCGTCCTCAGTTCAGCAAGCGTTAATTCGAGGCCGCATGGCCACGAAGCTGTTTGGAACCGACGGCGTCCGGGGGGTGGCCGGCGAGAAGCTGACCGCCGAGCTGGCGGTCGCGCTCGGTCGAGCCGCGGCCGCCGAGGCCGGTGCCGAGCGCCCGCAGGTGCTGATCGTCCGCGACACCCGGGAGTCGGGGCCGATGCTGGAGGCCGGATTGGCCGCCGGGATCGCCCAGGGCGGCGGCGACGCATTGCTCGCCGGGGTGCTCCCGACACCCGCGGCCTCGGTGCTGGTGCGCCGGCTGGGTCTGGACCTCGCCGTCGTCGTCTCCGCCTCGCACAACCCCTGGCGCGACAACGGCATCAAGTTCTTCGGGCCCGACGGCGCGAAGCTGCCCGACGAGTCCGAGGCCCGGGTCGAAGCCGCCGTCGCCTCCGTGCCGGGGCCGCCCGCGGCCCTGGGGACGATCCGCGAACTGCACGGCGCGCTCGATGATTACCAGCGCGAGCTCGAGACCTCTTTCAGCCCGAACCTGAGCGGCCTGAAGGTCGTGCTCGACTGCTCGAACGGCTCGACCTCGAGGGCGGCGCCCCGAAACTTTGAGCGCCTCGGGGCAGAGGTCGAGGTCCTGTTCGCGGATCCCGACGGGCGCAACATCAACGACGGTTGCGGCTCAACCCATCCCGAGGGGCTGGCGGAGCGGGTGGTCGAGACCGGCGCCGACCTCGGGTTCGCCTACGACGGCGACGGAGACCGCGTGATCGCCGTCGACGGCGCGGGGGTAGTCCGCGACGGTGACGAGTTGATCGCGCTGATCGCGACCCAGCTTCGCGACGGCGGTTCGCTTGCTGGCGGTGTCGCGGTCACGGTGATGTCGAACTACGGCTTTCACTCGTCCATGCTGGCGGCGGGGATCGAGGTGGCGGTCACCCCGGTCGGCGATCGCCACGTGTCATCGGAGCTGGAGAGACGTGGATGGATCCTGGGCGGGGAGCAGTCCGGGCACCTGATCTGGACCGGTTTTGCCCCGACCGGTGATGGCATCGCAGCTTCGCTTCTTGTCGCCGGCGCGCTGGCCGGGCGTCCGCTCGCCGACGCGATCCCGATGCGAAAGCTGCCCCAGACGCTCGTCAACGTCGAGGTCGCGGACCGCGACGCGGTCGAGTCGGCCAAGGGCCTCTGGTCGGCCGTCGACCATGAGGCCGAGGGACTCGAGGGTCGAGGCCGCATCCTCGTCCGCCCGTCAGGGACGGAGCCGCTCGTCCGGGTCATGGTCGAGGCCCCGGAACAGGACGAGGCCGACCAGGTGGCCGAGCGCCTCGTGCAGGTCGTGCAGCGCGAACTCGGCTGACCACGCCCCACGCAGCGAACGTCCCGCAACCCGCCTCATAGCACCGACTCCGGGACGTTCGCGCAGCCGCGGGCCTTCTCGTACCCTGTACTGCCTCCCATGTGCGGCATCGTTGGATACGTCGGGCGGCGCCCCTGCCGCGATCTACTGATCAACGGCTTGCAGAAGCTCGAGTACCGCGGCTACGACTCCGCGGGGATCTCGCTGCTCGCCGACGGCGAGATCGACACGGTCCGTGCCGTCGGCAACCTGGCAAATCTGCGCGCGGCCGTCGGATACGAGGTCGAGGGCGAGGGCACCGGAGGGGTGGCGGTAGCCGCCCCGCCCGCCACGATCGGTCTCGCCCACACACGCTGGGCGACGCACGGCCGGGTGACCGAGGAGAACGCCCACCCGCACGGCGATTGCACCAACGCCGTACACATCGTGCTCAACGGCATCGTCGAGAACCATTCGGAGCTGCGACAGCAGCTCCGCGACGAGGGCCACGTCTTCAGCTCCGAGACCGACGCGGAGATCGTCGCGCACCTGATCGAGAAGCACTACGACGGGGATCTGACCGAGGCGGTCCGTGACGCCTTCTCCGATCTCCGCGGCCACTACGCGTTCGCGGCGATGCACGCCGAGCACCCGGAGACCCTGGTCGCCGCGCGTCAGGAATGCCCCCTGATCGTCGGGATCGGCTCCGACGAGACGTTCCTGGCCTCGGCGATCCCCGCGTTCCTGGCTGAGACGCGCCACGCCCTCCCAGTCGAAAACGGCGAGATCGTGACCGTGACCCCCGATGGAGCCACGATCACCGACGCCGAGGGCGCCCCGGTTGAGCGCGACACCGAGGAGATCCTCTGGGATCAGGACGCGGCTGAGAAGGGCGGCTACGCGACCTTCATGCGCAAGGAGATCGACGAGCAGCCAGACGCCGTCGCCGAGACGATCGCCGACCGGCTCCCGGAGCGCGACCGGGTCGATCTCTCCGAGCTGGAGCTCGACCCGGAGTTCATCAAGAACATGCGCCGGATCACGATCGTCGCCTGCGGCACGAGCTATCACGCCGGACTGGTGGGCCGCTACGCGATCGAGCAGTGGGCGCGGGTTCCCGTGGACATGGACATCGCATCCGAGTACCGGTACCGCGACCCGGTCGTCTCGCCGGACGACCTCGTGATCGGGATCACCCAGTCCGGCGAGACCGCCGACACGCTCGCGGCGATGCGTCTGGCGCGCGAGAGGGGCGCCACCGTGTTGGCGCTGACCAACGTGATGGGCAGCCAGGCCACCCGCGACTCAGACGCCGTCCTCTACACGCGGGCGGGAATCGAGATCGGCGTGGCCGCCACCAAGACGTTCGTTAGCCAGGTTGCGGCGATGTATCTGATCGGGCTCTGGGTCGCACAGCAGCGCGACTCGATGCCGGAGCAGCGGATCGTCGAGCTGATCGCCGAGCTCAAGCACCTGCCGAGCAAGATCCAGGAGACGCTGGACTCGGTTGAGGACAGGGTCAAGTCGGTCGCCCGGGCCGAGCAGGACGGCAGCTTCTTCCTGTTTCTGGGCCGCAACATCGGCCTGCCGGTGTGCCTCGAGGGCGCGCTCAAGATGAAGGAGATCTCCTACATCCCTTCCGACGCCTACGCGGCCGGGGAGATGAAGCACGGGCCGATTGCCCTGCTCGACGAGTCGACCCCGGTCGTCTGCGTTGCCACCGACAGCCCGATCCTCGCCAAGGTGCTCTCGAACGTGGAGGAGGTCCGCGCGCGCGGAGCCGACGTGATCTCGATCGCGACCGAGGGCACGCCGAAGGTGGCGGAGGCGTCGGACCTGACGATCGAAGTGCCGCGGACCGACTGGATCCTGCAGCCGATCGTCGCGATCATCCCGCTGCAGCTCCTCGCCTACCACGTGGCCCGCATGCGCGGGTTGAACGTGGACCAGCCGCGCAACCTCGCCAAGACCGTCACGGTCGAGTAACCACCGACACATGCTGGATTCGCGACTTGCATCACTGATCAGATCACCGATGCGCCGTCTCGCCTTCGTAGCCACGGTTGTCGTGCTGGGCGCACTCGGGTCCGGCTGCGGGGACGACGCCGGCGAGACCCCCACCGGCGCCGCTCTCCCGGCCGCATCGGCCGTGCCTCCCGACCCCCTTCTTTATGTCGAGGCGGACATCTCGGGCGAGGGGGAGCAGCACTCAAACCTCAACGCGATCCTCAGCGATCTGGGCGAGGTGCCACTGTTTGGGACCCCGGTCGATCCGAAGACGCTGATCACCCAGGCGCTCGAGGAGCTGGGCACTCAGAACGGCGTCGACATCTCCTACGCGGAGGACTTCGAGCCGTGGCTCGGGAACTCACTGGCGGTTGGCTACACGACCCTGGAGAAGGACGAGCCGGGGTTCGTCCTCTCGATCGAGGTCTCAGACGAGGAGATCGCCCGCGACTCGATCGAGCGGATCACCGCCGCCGACGCCGCTGAGGAGACCGACGAGGAGTACGACGGCGTCGCCTACCAGGTGAGTGGCGGAGGCGCGTACGCCATCGGGGTCTTCGAGGACCGACTCGTGCTGGCGACGGTCGACCAGTTCGAGTCGGCCGTGGACGCCTCCCGCGGTGACTCGTTTGCGGCGACCGGGGATGCAGCCGAGGCGCTCGATGTCCTTGACGACGACCGGCTCGCGGCCACCTACGTGGATACAGGCGCGGCGCTCGATCTGACCGTCGCCGAGGGCGACGCCGATCCGGACGAGGCGGAGGCGGCGCGGGCGGTCGCGCCGGAGATCTTCGAGCAGCCGCTCGTGGCGGCGATCGCGGCTGGTGAGCGGACCGTGGCGCTCGACGTCGCCGTCGGCCATCCGGAGGATTCACCCGAGCTGTCGGGCACGGACCGGATCTCCGATGCACCCGCCGACGCGTTTGCCGCCGCTGGAATCGGCGGGGTGGGTGAGCAGATCGACGCGATCCTCGATCGGGTGGAGCCGATCGCCGCGGCCGCAGGCAAGGCGGACCTCGACCGGGAGACGATCGCCTCGGAGTTCGAGTCGGCCACCGGCGTCCCGCTCGACGAAATCCTCGCGGCCACGGGCGACGCCGTGGCCTTCGGCCGGGGCGAGCTGCCCGACGACTTCCTCGCCGCCGTCGACGTCGAACTGACGGGGAGCGGGGATGCGCCGAAGCGTTTTGTGGACGGCCTGGAGCAGCTCGCCGAGGAGGACGATCAGACGATCCTCGGCCCGCCGCTGGACGCGTCCCAGCCCGGTTTTTCGGCCAAGCCGACTCCGGAAGCGGCGGCGGGGTCGCCCGTGACCTTCCTGAACGTGGGACTCGGAGACGACCTCAGCTTCCTCCTGGCGAGCGACCGCGCCGTCGCCGAGGAGGAGCCGGCCGGCACTCTCGGCGAGACCCCGGCGTTCCAGGCGGCGGCCGACGCGCTTGGCGCGGACTACGAGCTGCTCGCGTTCGCCGACCTGAATCCGATCCTGGAGGCGGTGCTCGGCGACGCCGGCTCGATCCTCGACATCGCCTCGGGCGCCAGCCCGGATCTCGCGATCGCCGGATTCCTCGCCGAAAAGCTCGGGTTCGCCGTGGCCGGCTTTCGCCGCGATGGCGATCTGGTGATCCAGCGCACCATCGTCGGGCTGGACCAGCCCTGATGGTGGGTCTCGACCTGATCGAGATCGATCGGCTCGAGCGCGCGCTGGAGCGACGGCCGAAGCTCGGCGAGCGGCTGTTCACGGAGCGGGAACGGGCCTTCGCAGCCGCCCGGGGGCGACCGGGCCAGCATCTGGCCGTTCGCTTTGCGGCGAAGGAGGCCGCTCTGAAGGCGCTCGGGCTCGGCGGCCTTCGCCTGCACGAGGTCGAGGTCGTCGGCGGCGGCGATCAGCCACCGAGGATCGAGCTGCACGGGTCGGCCGCCGAAGAGGCCGAGCGCCGAGGTCTCGAGCTCGACCTGTCGCTGACGCATTCGCGGGCGATCGCGGCGGCGGTCGTCGTCGCCCGTCCAGCCGTGCCCTAGATCGGGTTACAGCGGCGGCGGGGCTACCCTGCGGCGCATGCACGACTGGCTGCGACCGCTGTATGACGCCGAGGGGATGCGCGCGGTCGACGGCTGGGCGATCGCCGAGCGCGGCATCCCCTCGCTGCGCCTGATGGATGCCGCCGGCGCGGCCGTGGCGCAGGCCGTGCGTGGACTCAACCCCTCCGGTCCGATCCGGATCGTCTGCGGGAAGGGCAACAACGGCGGCGACGGACTCGTCGCGGCGCGACTCCTGGCCGAGACAGGCTTCGACGCCGAGGCCCTCTTGCTGTGGCCGGCCGCCGAGCTTTCGACCGATGCTGCCGCCAACCTCGAGCGCCTTGATCGGCCGGCACGCGAGCTCGCTTCCGGCGAGATCGCCGCCGCGCTCGCAGGCTCCGGGGCGGTCGTCGATGCGATCTTCGGCACCGGCTTTGAAGGCGCGGCGCGCCCACCCGCAGCGGCGGCGATCGAGGCGATCGGCCGGTGCGGCGCACCGGTGATCGCGGCCGACATCGCGTCCGGCGTGAATGCGGCCACCGGTGAGGTCGAGGGCTTGGCGGTGCCGGCGACGATCACGGTCTCGTTCCACGCCGGCAAGATGGGGCATCGGATCGCCCCGGGCAAGACGCACACCGGCGAGCTTCGGGTGGCGGACATAGGCATCCCCGATGGCGCGCCCGCGGACCCCGCGGGCGGCGAGATCGGCGCCGCGGTCCTCGCGCTGCCGCCGCGACGAGGCCCAGAGTCGACCAAGTTCACGTCCGGCCAGGTCCTGGTCGTCGGGGGTTCGCTTGGCCTGACGGGCGCCGTCGCTCTGTCGGCCACAGCCGCGATCCGTGCCGGGGCCGGTTACGCGACCGCCGCGGTCCCGGCCGAGCTCGAGCCGATCCTGGAGTCGAAGCTGACCGAGGTCATGACGCGCGGTTGCGCTTCGGCCGAGGGCTCGTTTGCGCAGGACGCCGCCGGCTCGATTCTGGAAGCGGCCGAGCGTGCGGCGGCGATCGTGCTGGGCCCGGGCCTGGGCCGATCGGACGCGGCCCTCGATGTCGCCCGGCGCGTGGCCGCCGAGACCGAGGCACCACTGGTGGTCGACGCGGACGGCCTCAACGCTCATTCCGGGGCGCTTGCGGCCCTCGCAAACCGGCGCGGGAAGACCGTGCTGACGCCGCACGCCGGCGAGCTCGGCCGGCTTCTGGAACGGTCGTCGGATCAGGTCGGAGCCCATCGGCTCGCGGCCGCCCGCGAGGCCGCTGAGGCCGCGAGCGCCGTGGTCGTGCTGAAGGGGGACGACACAATCGTGGTCGATGGTGGCGATCCCGGCGCTCCGGTGGCGGTGAACGTGGTCTCGGCGCCGGCGCTCGCGACGGCGGGGACGGGCGACGTTCTGGCCGGCACGATCGGGGCGCTTATGGCGCGCGGTCTTGCCCCGTTCGAAGCCGCCTGCTGCGCCGTGCGCGCGAACTCGTCCGCGGGCGTGTTGGCGGCCAAACGGGTTGGAGCCGCCGAGTCGGTGATCGCGAGCGATGTTGTCGCTGCGCTACCGAAAGCACTCGGGAGTGGGTCGCGTGAGGCGAGCTGAGGCCACGGTCAACCTGGGCGCGGTCGAGCGGAACTGCACGCGGCTGCGCGACGAGCTGACCGGCGGGGCCCGGCTGTGCGCCGTGGTCAAGGCCGACGGCTATGGCCACGGAGCGGTGCCGTGCGCTCGCGCGGCCCTGCGCGGTGGCGCCGAGGTCTTGGCGGTGGCCGCCGCGCCTGAGGCGACCGAGCTGCGCGGCGCCCTGCCGGACGTCCCGATCCTGACGATGGGTGCCCTGTCGCCCGGCGAGCTCGACGAGGTCCTGCGGGCGGGCTCGGAGCTGGCGCTTTGGCGCGACGGATTCCGGGCGCTGGTCGTCGAGCGCGGCTCCGCTCTGGGGATGCGCCCGCGCGTCCACATCAAGTACGACACCGGCATGGGCCGGCTCGGCGAGAGCGACCCCGAGGCGGTGCTGGCGCTGTGCGACGCCGTCGCCGCGGACCCGGGCCTGGAGCTGGCCGGCCTCTGGACCCACCTCGCCACGGCCGACGAGGATGACGACGCCTTCCTCCGCCGGCAGCTGGCGCGTTTCGAGGAATTGGCGGGAGTGGCGCGAGAGCGATATCCCGGGATCGTGCTGCATGCGGCCAACAGCGCCGCGACGCTGCGCAACCCGGCGTCGCACTACGACATGGTCCGTTGCGGCATCGCCGTCTACGGGCTGGACCCGTTCGGACGGGATCCCGGCGCGCAGCGCCTAGAGCCGGCGCTGGAGTTGCTGTCCTACGTGGCCGACGTGAAGCGCTTCGAGGCCGGGGCCAGCGCCGGCTACGGCAGGCGCTGGGTGGCCGAGCGCGATACGTGGGTCGGCGTGCTGCCGATCGGCTACGGCGACGGCATACGCCGGGCGCTCACGAACGACGCGGACGTGCTGATCGAGGGCCGGCGTTACCCGCTGGTCGGGACGGTCTCGATGGACAATGTCACCGTGGACCTGGGGCCCGACACCGAAGTCGAGCCGGGCGCCGAGGCGGTCCTGATCGGCGCGCGCGGCGGTGAGCGGATACTGGCGGAGGACATCGCCGCGGCGCTCTCGACGATCAACTACGAGGTCACCTGCGGGATCTCGTCCCGGGTGCCGCGCGAGTTCGTGGGCGACGCGTGAGCTCGATCGCCGACGCGCTTGCGGCGGCCCCCGCGGTGAGTGCCGCCGCCAAGGTCGTGGACGCGCCGGCCTGGGTCGTCGGTGGGGCAGTCCGTGACGCGGCGCTGGGGCGGCCGGTCGTCGACGCCGACCTGGCGGTCGAGCCGGGCGCGGAGGAGCAGGCTGCCGTTGCCATCGCCCGAGAAGGTGGGGGGGCCGCTTTCCTGTTGTCGGAGGAGTTCGGGACGTGGCGCGCGGTCAGTGGCGAGCGGTCCTGGCACGTCGACGTGAGTCGCCTGCGCGGCGACGACCTCGAGTCCGACCTCGCGCTCCGCGACTTCACCGTGAACGCGATCGCGCTGCCGCTCGCCGCCCTCGACGGAGACCCGGTCGACCCGCACGACGGTCGCGGCGATCTCGAGCAACGCCTGCTCCGTGCGGTGTCGCCCCGTTCCTTTGCCGATGATCCGCTGCGCCTGCTGCGGGCCGCCCGGATCGCCGCCGCGCTCGAGTTCGAGATCGAGCCGGGAACCATTGATCTCGCCCGCGCCGAGGCTGCCCGAGCGGCCGAGCCCGCGGGTGAGCGCCGGCTCGCCGAGCTGCGCCTCCTGGTCGCGGGGCGGGATCCGATCAGCGCGTTCGGGCTGCTGGATGAGCTCGGCGCGACGTCGGGTGTATTGCCCGAGCTGGAAGCGCTGCGCGGAGTCGAGCAGAACCCGAATCACCACCTCGACGTCCACGGCCACACGATCGAGGTCCTGCGCCAGCTCCTGGAGGTCGAGTCCGATCTCGACGCCTATGCGGGGGCCAGCGCCGACCGCGTGCGGGAACTGCTGGACGAGCCCCTCGGCGATGGGTTCAGCCGCGGCGAGGGGCTGCGCCTCGGCGCGCTGATGCACGACATCGGCAAACCGGCGACCAAGGGTGGGCACGCCGGGTATGTGACCTTCATCGGCCACGACTCGGTCGGCGCGGACCAGGTCGTCGACTCGCTGGCCCGGCTGAAGGCCAGCCGGGCGCTCAGCAAATACGTCGAAGGTCTGACCCGCAACCACCTGCACCTTGGCTTCATGGTCCACGAGCGGCCCGTGCCCCGGCGACGCCTCTACGAGTACCTGGCGCGCTGCGGCGACGTCGCTCCCGATGTCACGCTGCTGACCGCCGCCGACCGCATGTCCGCGCGCGGCTCTGGAGCAATCGCGGCGCCGGAGATGATCAACGCCCACCTGGACCTGGTTCGCGAGGTCCTGCCGGCAGCGCTCGACTGGCACGAGGCCGGGCCGCCTCCGGTGCCGATCGCGGGCGACGAGCTTGCCCGCGAGCTCGGGATCGAGGAGGGGCCCCGGTTGGGCGAGCTCATCGCAGAGCTCCGCGCGGCCGTGTTCGCCGGCGAGGTCGCCGACCGCGAGTCGGCGATCGGGCACGCGCGCCGGGCGCTGGATCAGGCCGCGAGCGACTAGGCTGCGCGCCCGATGAGCGCCGAGGCCGACTGCATCTTCTGCAAGATCATCGCGGGCGAGCTGCCCGGCGAGATCGTCGACTCGGATGAGCGCACCGTCGCCTTCATGGACATCAACCCGGCCACGCGCGGGCATGCGCTGGTGATCCCCAGGGCCCACTCGAGGGACCTGATCGAGATCACCGACGAGGACCTCGAGGCGACCAACGTCGCCGCTCGCCGACTCGCGGCTCGGATCGACGAGACGCTCAAGCCGGACGGGTTCAACGTCCTCAACTGCTGCCGGCCGGCGGCGTGGCAGACAGTGTTCCATTTCCACGTGCACGTGATCCCGCGCTACGACGACGACCCGCTGAAGCTGCCGTGGATCCCGCGCGGCGCCGACACCGCCGAGATCGCCCGGGTCGCGGGCGAGATCAGGGAAGCAGCCGCCTGATGGCTTCGGTCGCGGTCAGTCGCGACGGCGAAGTCGCGGTCATCACGCTCTCGAACCCGCCGCTCAACCTGTTCGGCCCGGATTCGTTCGACGCACTCGACGAGTGCATCGCCGAGGTCGAGGCCTCCGACGCCAGGGCGGCGGTCTGGCGCGCCGACGGCGACATTTTCACCGGCGGCGTCGACGTGCAGGTGTTCGCCGACGCCGTAGCGAGCGGCGAGGGCGAGAGCTTCCCGTCGCTCGTCGGGCCGATCAAGCGCCTGGAGGCGCTCGAGATGCCCACGCTCGCCCTCTGCCACGGGCTCTGCCTCACGGCCGGCTTGGAGGTCGCGCTGGGCTGCGACATGATCTGGGCGGGCCAGTCGGCCCGCTTCGGCCTGGTCGAGCGCGTCGTCGGGCTCACGCCCGGCGCCGGCGGCACCCAGCGGCTGGCGGAGCGCGCCGGCCCGGCGCGTGCCCGCGAGTTCGTCATGTCCGGCCGCCTCTATGAAGCGGCGACCCTGGAGCGCTGGAACGTCGTCAACCGGGTGCTCGCCGACGACGACCTGCAAAAGAAGGGGATGGCGTTCGCCCGCGAGCTGGCCTCGGGGCCGACCCGCGCGCACGCGATGACGAAGCGAATCGTGCGGGCTTACCTTGACGGCGGCATCGAGCGCGCGGACGAGGTCACGCCCGGTGTATTCGGCGAACTGTTCGCGACGGAGGACCTGCAAAACGCGGTGCAATCGTTCTTGAAGGAAGGGCCCGGGAAGGCCACGTTCGAGGGCAAGTAGCGCCGAATCAAGCCGTTTCGCCGCTGCTACGCTTTCGGCGCCGATGGGCAAGGAAGAGAAGATCGAGATGGAGGGCGAGGTCACCGAGGCCCTGCCCAACACGATGTTCAAGGTCACGCTCGACAACGACCACCAGGTTCTCGGGCACATCTCGGGCAAGATGCGCCGCCACTACATCCGCATCCTGCCCGGCGACCGGGTCAAGATCGAGCTCTCTCCGTACGACCTCGACCGCGGCCGCATCACCTACCGCTACAAGTAGCGTCCCGCTCGGCACGCGTCGCGCGCCACCCGCGCGCTCGGCATCTCCACCCTGGGGATGGCATGCCACCCTCCGCACCTCGCGAACGACGGCTGAGCGGACACAGTGTCCGGAAACTCGTCGCTCGCGGTGGGGCGAGCGGCGGATCCTCAGGGCGGGGTGGGCTCTGGCCGTTGGTGCTTGAGCTGGCTGCGCCGCAGCACAATGTGATCGCCCTCGATCAGCTGATGGCGGTCGGACTAAGCGAGCCTGCAGTCTGGAAGGCGGTGGCCGCAGGGCGCCTGCATCGCATCCACCGCGGGGTCTACGCGGTGGGCCGGCCGGACCTCACGTTCCGCGGCCGCTGCATGGCGGCCGTGCTCGCCTGCGGCGCGGAAGCGTTCATCTCGCACGCCACAGCAGCGGCGCTGCGCGCGATCAGGCCCAGCAGCGCCGCGAGGCTCGACGTCACCGTGATGCACGAATCGCCGATCGCGCGTCCAGGCATACGCGCTCATCGCCATCCCGACCTGACGCCGGCGGACGTCACCGTGGTTGACGGCATCCCGTGCGGCAGCGTTTCGCTCACCCTTCTGGGCCTGGCGACGTTTCTGCACGAGGACCGGCTCGAGCGTGCGTGCGACCAGGCTGCCGTGATGCGCCTCCTCGACATGCGGGAAATGAGCGACCTGCTCGCGCGGTCGCGCGGTCGTCGTGGAGTCCGTCGGCTGCGTAACGTTCTTGCTCGGGGCGACCTGGGCGAGAACGTGCCCGCGAGCGGACTGGAGGTCCGTTATCGGGATCTGTGCGCCGGATCCGGCCTGCCAAAGCCGGAGATCAACCGCTACATCCTGCTCGGCGACGAGTACCACAGGGTCGACTTCCTCTGGCGCAAGCAGCGCGTCGTGATCGAGACCGACGGCGGCCGCTATCACTCAACGGGCTGGCAGCGTGCCCGCGATGCCCATCGTGACGCACTGCTCGACCACCACGGTTACCTGCACGACCGGGTCGGTGAGGATGAGATCGACAAGCAGCCGGGCCGGGCGGTATCGAAGCCACGAGATCTCCTCGCCCAACGCGAGCGACGGCTGAGTGGACACAGCGTCCGGTAATCCGTCGCTCGCGGTGATTGTGGCGCGGTTGAGCGGTGGTTAGGCGGGGAGATAACTCGCCGCGGCCGAGGGATCGGGCTTCGCCAGCTCCAGGATCAGGCTCGACCAGGCGAACTCCCGGGCTCCGAGGCCCTCGCCGGTAAGCGGGTCGTAGTACTCGCGCAGCCCCTCGCGCTCGACCATCGGCACCAGCCGGGCCACCATCTCGCGCGCCTCGGATTCGTAGCCGAGGCGCAGCAGCCCGATCCACAAGAGCCAGGCAGCGTTGATCCAGGTGGGGCCGCGCCAGTAGCGGAGCTTCCACCCCGGTCCGCGGTTCGGCTCGAACGAGGGGTCGGTGGCCGCGACCGAGGGCGGGGGATGGCGCAGCCAGTAGCGCTTCGGGTCGAGCAGGCTCTCCACCAGGCGATGCCCGATCTCGTCGGGCAGATCCGGTAACGCGAGTGGCGCCATGCCCGCCCAGGTGTCGACCACGGGGCGCAGGCCGCCTGGCTCCGCCTGGTCGAGGAACAGCCCGGACTCCTCGTCCCAGAGCCGGTCGACGAGGGCCGGGGTGATCGAGGGCTCGCCCGTCGCCAGCCTCGAGAGGCCCCAGAACACGTTCGTCACGACCTCGCACAGCACGGGACGGCCCGCGGCGCGGACCCGCCGCGCGTCCCAGCCCAGCCGTCGCGACCCTGCGACCAGCACCGGGAACCCCGACCGGGCGTGTGAGCGCCAGCCCCAAACCGGGTCGAACTTCGGCGAGGAGTCGAGCCCGGACTCGTCGGGTTGGATCAGCCAGAGCAGGCCGTCGCCCTCCAGGTCCCGGTTCGCACCGAGCCACTCGTGGTGGCGCGCGATCCGGGGCTCGGCGGCGGGGTCGCCCACCGCGATCCTCCAGGCCCAGGCAAGGAGCGGTGGCTGGATCGTCGAGGTCATCGGCGATGAGCGGCGGTCGACGTTGTAGTAGGTACGCCGCCGAAGCGTTAGCGGGTGATCCCAGAAGACCACGTGGCCCACGAACCCGTCATCGCGCGCTGCGCGCAACAGCGACTCCAGCTCGGAGCGCGAACGCTCGGGGTCGAACCGGCGCCAGACGATCGCCGCGAAGCACGAGTCCCAGTACCACTGCCAGGGGTAGCGCGTCGGGCTGGGGCGCGTGTACCCGTACGGGATGCCATCCCGCAGGCCCTCGGCCCAGCTCGCCGTGAGCACCGACCGGCAGAGCCGCTCGAGGCCCTGCGTCAATCCGACATCCTTTGCATGCCGCGCATCGCGAACGCCGCGAACAGAACCATCAACCCAGCCAGCGCGAGGAGTCCCGGCCAGGTCTCGGCCCAGGTGACGCCGCCGGTCACGAACCCCTGTCTCACCATCTCGATGACCTGCGTGACCGGGTTGATCTCCGCGACCGTCTGGAGCCACGGCTGGAGCAGGTCCTTGGGGGCGTAGGAGGTCGTGAACAGGACGAGCACGAACATCCCGGCCTGCATCAACGGGGCGGCCGATTGGGTCCGGTACCGCAGCGCCAGTGCGCATCCCCAGAGCGCGGCGACCGTGCCCATCGCCATCACGCCGAGCAAGGCGACCAGGAGGCCGAGCGGGCCCGGCCAGTCGGCGCCGACCGCGAACGCGACCGTGAGCAGCACGCTCGCCGGCACCAGCGAGCGCAGCGATGCGGACGCCACGAGGCCGCCGAGGAGCGCGGGCCGCGGGGCGGGGGAGGCCAGCAGGCGGTCGAACCAGCCCTGCTCGATGTCGCGCGCCAGGTTGACGCCCGTCGCCGCCCCTGTGAACCCCGCCCCCTGGAGCAGCGACACGGGGATCAGGAAGCTCTGGTAGCTGTCCGTGTCGAAACCGCGCAGCTCGGTCAGGTTGCCGAACACCGACGTCAGCCCGATGAAGAAGATCGTCGGCGCCAGGACTCCGGGGATCGCCGCCCCGGGCACGCGGACCAGCTCGTTCGCCGAGCGCCGGACGAGCGCTGTAATCGTCGGCCAAGAGATCGCGATCGTTGCCGCCATAGATCAGCCACCCGTCCTCAGTCGATGCCGGAGCGCCAGCGAACTGGCGCCGAGGCTCAGGGCGGCGATCCCGGTGATCGAAGCGAAGGCCTTCCACGCGTCCGCACCCGTGAGCGTCGAGATCACCGGGTCACGGACGCCCTCGACGATGAACGAGATCGGGTTGTACTCCGCGATCGTCGCCGCGGGCTCCAGCATCAGCGCGTACGGGAAGAACGCGGAGCTCAGGAACAGGATCACGAAGACCAGCGGGAACAGGCCCTGGACGACCGAGGCGCTCCCCGAACGCAGGGCGATGGCCGCGCCGATGCCGCCGAACGCGATCGCGGCGAGGGTCACAAACACGATCATCAGCACGACCCCGACCACGCCCTCCTCGATCCGGGCGCCGAACACCAGCCCGACGACCACGTAGAAGACGGCTGCGAACGCTCCCAGCGCCGCGGTTCCGGCGAGCCTGCCGAGGACGATCGCGAACCGCGAGATCGGCGCCGCGAGCAGGCGGTCGGTGAAGCCCATCTCGATGTCCACCGCGAGCGCGATGCCACCGCTGTTACCTGCCAGCAGGGCGGACTGGATCATGGCTCCGGCGAGCATGAAGTCGAGGAACCCGTTGACCTCGGGAAAGCCGGGTAGCTCGAGGGCGGACCCGGCGCCGCCGGTCTGGACCGCCAACAGCAGCGAGGGAAAGATGATGATCGGCGCCATCAGCTGTGGGCGCCTGACCGTCTGCATCACCGAGCGCCGCCCGAGGGCACCGACCACCCGGACGTTGTCGGCCAGACGGCTCACGCTTCGTCGTTGTCGGAGTCTTCGCCCTCGGTTTCGAGATGGCGGCCGGTCTTGGCGACGAACACGTCGTCGAGCGTGGGCTCGACGAGTTCGAGCGACTCGACCGCAAGGCCCGCCTCGTCCAGCGCCCGGACGACCGGGGCCACCTGCCCGGCTCCGTGCTCCAGCTCGAGCAGGACCATCCCGTCTTTGGGGGGCAGCGGTTTGCCGAGTTGCGCGACGACGTCTCGCGCGCGCTCGACCTCGCCGTCGCAGATCGCGATCTCCAGATGCGGGCGCCCGACCTCCGATTTGAGCTCGTCCGGCGTGCCCTCGGCGACGATCAGTCCTCCGGCGATGATTCCAACCCGATCCGCGAGCTGGTCGGCCTCCTCCAGGTATTGCGTGGTCAGGAAGATCGTGGCGCCGTCACGGTTGAGCTTGTCGACCTCCTCCCAGATCGCCTTGCGGCTGACCGGGTCGAGGCCGGTGGTGGGTTCGTCGAGGAACAGGACGCGCGGCTCGTGGACCAGAGCCGAGGCGAGGTCCAGGCGGCGCCTCATGCCGCCTGAGTACGTGCCGACGCGGCGGTCCGCGGCGTTGATCAGGCCGACGCGCTCGAGCAGCGCCTCGGCCCGCCGCCGGCCATCCTCGCGGGAGAGGCGATGAAGGGTCGCCTGCAGGCGGATCAGCTCGCGCCCGGTCATCAGTGGGTCGAGTGCCGCCTCCTGCAGCGCGACCCCGATCGACTCGCGCACCACGCCCGCCTCGGTCACGACGTCATGGCCGGCGACCCGAGCGCTGCCGCCCGTGGGCCGCAGCAGGGTCGTCAGCATCCGGACCGTGGTCGTCTTGCCGGCGCCGTTCGGGCCAAGGAAGGCGTAGATCTCGCCCTCGGCCACCTCCAGGTCTACGCCGCGAACGGCCTTGACGGCGCCGTCGAACTCACGCTCCAGGCCTCGGACTTCGATCGCCGCCATCGCGGCGGGATTCTATGGACCGGCTTGGCTTAGTTCTTGGGGACGAAATACGCCTTGTACAGCAGGCGGGCCCGGTCGTACGAGCACGCGTACTTGCGTTCGCTGCCGACGTTGCGGTGCGGCCGCGTATGGGCGAAGAAGTACTCGAGCCGCTGATCCGCCGGGACCGAGTCCGGAACCTCGCAGTTCCTCGTGCCGCGGCTCGCGATCCAGACGTCGTTGGCACGCTGGCGCTTGAAGGCGAAGGCCGGCAGCCAGGTGGCGGTGGTCAGGGCGACGATGTTCCCCTTCTTGATCCGCAGGGGCTGCGCCAGCGTGAAGATCGGCTGGCGCCCGTAGTGCGACTGGACCCGAAGGATCGGGGAGGCCCGCTGCAGGCGGAACATCTGCTTGCCCTTCTTGCGCAGGATCGAGATTCCGGCCGTCGGGCTCTTGCCAAACTCGTCGGTTTGCGCCGCCGCGCCGAAGATGTCCTGTTCCTCCTGCGAGGGCTTGGCGAGATCGACGCTCCAGGCGACGATCTTGCCGTTCTCGCGGGCCCGGAACGGGTTCCGGCCACCGTTGATGCTGCGCTGGTAACCGGTGACCTGGCCGGTGATCTGACACTCGTCGGACGACGCCTCCGAGCAGCTGGGTGCGGGGTTGTCCGGGCTCTTGCCGAACACGATCGCGCGCTCGGCGCTGGCCGAGCCCGCGACGCCGCCGGCGACGACGACGAGCGCAAGCAGCGCTCCGGCGCCGCCAAGGGCGCGCAGGCGCGCCGGGCGGGAGCCTCGATCTCTGTTGGGGGAAGTCACTGAACCCTGTAGAACACGTTCGCGGCCGCGATGTTGCGGCTCGTTGCAGGCATCGTAGCCACAGGCCAAGCCGCCGCCGGGGTGCCGGCGGGGGCTCTGGGCAGAGCGTTGCGAGGCGCTTAGGAGGCGGTTCCCAGCGGTTCCTGGCGCTTGCCGCAATACGGGCAGTCGGCGACGTCGACGCCGATCAGCTGCTCGCAGCGCGAGCACAGGCGCAGGTTCTCCGGAGTGCGCACGAGCGCCGAGTCCGAAGGGGCGAGTGGCAACGTGCGCGTGACCGGCTCCATCTCTTCGCCGCTGATGCTGTCGACGTAGACGCCGTCGCCCTCGGCGACCGCGATCGCCTCGCGCCCGGAGGCGGGCGCCCGCAGCCTGTAGGTCTGCCGATCGTTCATCGCGCGCAGCCTATCTCAGGCCGAAGCCCGCGTAAGGTGCCCGCCATCCGGCTTCTCATCTTCCACGGGTACCTCCTGAGCGGCACCGGCTCGAACGTCTACAACGCGAGCCTGGCGCGGGCGCTGCGCCGGCTGGGGCACGAGGTTCATCTGCTCTGCCAGGAGCGGGGAGCCGACGCACTCGACTTCGTTGACGCGATCGGCGACTGGGACGCGGGTGCCCTGCGGGTCGAGGCCACGGGCGCACGCCCGGCCGAGGGCTCGGTGACCGTGTACACGCCGGATGTCGGCGGCCTGTTGCCGGTGTTCGTCCGAGACCGCTACGCAGACTTCGAGGTCAAGGAGTTCCCGGAGCTTTCCGACGCCGAGCTCGACCGCTACATCGGGGCCAACGTCGCGGCGGTCCGCGATGTGCTCGAGCTGGTCGGTGGGGTGCAGGCGGCGCTCGCCAACCACCTCGTGATGGCCCCGGTGATCCTGGCCCGTGCCGGCGTGAAGTTCGCGCTCAAGGTCCACGGCAGCGACCTCTCGTACACGATCCTGCCGAACCTCGAGCGGTTTCGCCCCTATGCGCTCGAGGGGGCCGTGGCGGCCGCCGGAATCCTAGTCGGATCCGAGCACATCGCCGAACGGTTGCGCCACGCCGTCGACGAGCTGGAGGTGAACGCCAAGGTGCGCCCCGGCCCGCCGGGCGTCGACACCGACCTGTTCGCACCGCTCCCGCCCGGCGCCGCGGCGCCGCAGCTGCGGTCCCTCGCCGCCGACCTGGCGGGCGCCGAGCCGCCGCCGGATCGCGACGCGGCCGGGGCCAGCTCCTGGGACCGCGATCCGGCCGCGGCCGCCGCCGCGATCGAGTGCTTCGCCGGCGCCGAGGGCCCGCGCGTGGTCTTCGTCGGCAAGCTGATCCCGGGCAAGGGAGTGGACCTGCTGCTATCCGCCTGGCCGCTGATATGCCGGGCGCATCCCGGCGCCCGGCTGCTGATCGCGGGCTTCGGCGATTCCCGGGAAGACCTCGAGCACCTCTGGCACGACCTCAGCGCGGCTGACCCGGGCGTCGCGGGAAGCGTCGCCTTCGCCGGGCGCCTCGAGCACGATGAGGTCGCACGGCTCGTACCCGCGACCGAGGTACTGGTCTTCCCGAGCAGGCACCCGGAGGCGTTCGGCATGGTGGCCGCCGAGGCCGCGGCGGCCGGGGTGCTGCCGATCTCGGCCGCCCACTCGGGCGCCTTGGAGGTGAGCCGGGCCCTGGCCGAGAGCCTGTCGCCTGGGGTGGCCGCGCTCCTTTCGTTCGAGCCAGACGATCGTGCGGCCGAGGCGATTGCGAACCGGGTCAACGGATGGTTCGAACTGGACGCCGATGAGCGGGATTCGGCGCGCACGGCGCTCCGCGAAACATGCGTGCGACTGTGGAGTTGGGAGGGCGTGGCGCGGTCCGTGATCGCCGCGTCAACGGGGCACGACAATTAGTGGCAATCGTCGCCTGCGGCTGACCGCGCCGCCGCCGCGGATCCCGCATAGAATGCCGCGCGGTGACCGGCGGAACCTACCTGCGCCTCTTCGGGGCGATGATCGTGCTGACGGTCGTCTCCTCGGTCCTGATGCTGATCCCGGATTGGAACGGGCCGCAGGGCTCGGCCGAGGCCGACGACATCGACACGCTGCTCGACGTGATGATCGTCCTGTCGTGTTTCGTGTTCTCGGTCGTGGTCGTGATGCTCGGTTACTGCGTCATCAAGTTTCGCGCGAAGCCGGGTGACGAGTCCGACGGCAAGCCCGTCCACGGCCACACCCGGCTCGAGATCGCCTGGACCGTGATCCCGACGATCATCGTCCTGTTCGGCGCGGCCTATTCCTGGGTCGTGCTCGACGACATCGAGAGCGAGGCCGCCGACCAGCTTCCCGTGACCGTCACTGCGCAGCAGTTCAAGTGGACCTTCGAGTACCCGGAGGAGGGCGTCACGTCGGACGAGTTCCACGTGCCCGTGAACCAGCAGCTCAAGCTCGACCTGATCGCGCTCGACGTCCTGCACTCGTTCTGGGTGCCGGAGTGGCGCCTGAAGCGCGACCTGGTGCCGATCACCGAGGGCAACCCGTCCGACGTCGACAACGTGATGCGGGTGACCCCGAACCGCGAGGGGACCTTCCAGCTCGTGTGCACCGAGCTCTGCGGGCTCGGGCACGCGACGATGCGCGTGCAGGTCGTGGTCGAGTCGGAGCAGGAGTTCCAGCAGTGGATCACGGACCAGCAGGCGGCGCAGGACGCCGCCTCGCCCGAGACGGGCGCGTAGATAAGGTTTTTTGATGAGCGACGTAAGGCGCGAAACCAACTTGACCCCCCTGGTAAGGGCTTAACCGGCTTGCTCGCTGCCCTGAGAAACCCCGGAATGCCCAGAGCCCTGTTCGGCCTGCTGGTCGGCGGCGCCTTCGGATTCGGCTTGGTGGTCGCCCTGCGCGCGATCTCCGGCCTCGAGATCTACCAGACCGAGCAGACCGGCTATCCGCACGTGATCGTGCCGGCGATCACGGCACCGTTTGGCTTCCTGATCGGTCTCGGCTGCTTCTCGTACTGGTTCCGCTGGGCCGGCGGCGCGCCGACGGAGCCGGAGGACCACTCCCAGCACGGTGCCTCGAGCTGGAAGGACTACTTCAAGTTCAACACCGATCACAAGGTGATCGGCATCCAGTACATCTGCACGACCTTCGTGTTCTTCATCATCGGCGGCCTCGCTGCGATGGCGGTCCGCGCCGAGCTGGCGCAGCCGGGCACGCAGGTGGTGGATCCGGGCTTCTTCAACGGCCTCTTCTCCACCCACGCCGCGTTCATGATCTTCCTGTTCATCATCCCCGTTTTCGCGGGGATCGCGAACTACGTCCTGCCGTTGATGATCGGCGCGCCGGACATGGCGTTCCCGCGCCTGAACGCACTGTCGTTCTGGATGCTGCCGATGGCCGGCCTGCTGTTCCTGGCCAGCTACTTCGTGCCCGGCGGCGCCTTCGACGCGGGCTGGACGGGATACGCGCCGCTCTCGACCGGGGCGCCTCTCGGGCAATCGTTCTTCAACCTCGGGGTGCAGTTCGCGGGCGCGTCATCGGTGGCGACAGCCCTCAACTTCCTTGTGACGATCATCACGATGCGTGCGCCCGGGATGACGTTCTGGCGCATGCCGCTGCTCGTCTGGGCGAACCTCTCGACGTCGCTGCTGGTCGTCGCGGCGACGCCGTTCATCGCCGGCGCGCAGTTCATGGTCCTGTTCGACCGGGCGCTCAGCACCAACTTCTTCCAGGAGGCGATGGGCGGCGACGTGCTGAGCTACCAGCACATCTTCTGGTTCTACTCCCACCCGGCGGTCTACATCATGATGCTGCCCGGGTTCGGGATCATCTCCGAGGTCCTCTCGACGCACGCCCGCAAGCCGATCTTCGGCTATCGCCTGATGGCGCTGGCGCTGATCGGGATCGTCGTCCTCTCCTACACCGTGTGGGCGCACCACATGTTCGTGTCGGGCATGTTCAGCTGGCTGCGGGTGCCGATGATGATCACCACGCTGCTGATCGCAGTGCCGACCGGGATCAAGGTCTTCTCCTGGTTAGCGACGCTGTTCGACTCCGTCCTGCACCTGAAATCCACCGCGATGCTGTTCTCGCTCGGGTTCATCGTCACCTTCGTGATCGGCGGGATCTCGGGCGTGATGCTGGGCATGGTGCCGCTCGACATCCACATGTCGGACACCTACTTCATCGTCGCCCACATCCATTTCGTCCTGTTCGGCGGCTCCGTGTTCACGATCTTCGCGGGCATCTACCACTGGTTCCCGAAGATGACCGGGCGCATGTACGACGAGCGTCTCGGGCGGGCGCACTTCTGGCTCACGCTGGTCGGGATGCTGGGCACGTTCGTGCCGATGCACTGGGTTGGCCTCGAGGGCATGCCGCGCCGCGTCGCGGACTACTCGGCCCAGTTCGGCGACTGGAACCTGGTGATCTCGATCTTCTCCTTCGTGCTGGGCGCCGCGCAGCTGATCTTCATCTACAACGTGGTCGTCAGCTGGAAGTGGGGCCCGAGGGCGGGCGACAACCCCTGGCGCGCCAAGACGATCGAGTGGCTCGTCTCGTCGCCGCCACCGGTCTTCAACTTCGACGAGATCCCGCGCGTCGTCGGCGGCCCGTACGAGTTCGGCGTGCCCGGCGCCCGCCACGCGATCATGTCCGGTGACGAGGGCGCCGAGGTCAAACCGGCGCAGCCGGCTGTCGCCACGGCAAGTTCCGGGGGCGCCCGTGAATGACCTCAAGCCCGACATGGCCGAAGGCCATGGCGGAGGTGTCTCCGAAGGCCATGGCGGAGTTGTTCTGTGCTTCCTGAACGAGGTCGCCGGCGGTCGCAAGCTGCTCGAAGCCGTGCGCGAGCGCGTCGAGGGAGGCGCGACCAGAGTCGCGATCGCGGCGCCGCAGAACCAGCCGATGGCGGGCCAGATCGTCGACCGCGACGAGTTGGCCGACGCGGCGCGGAGTCGCGTCGACGTCACCCAGGCCGTGTTCGCCGAGTTCGGGATCGAGGCCGAGGGCACCGTCATGGATCCCGACCCGCTGCTGGCGCTGGACGACGCGATTCGCGCTTACGAGCCGGACGAGGTTCTGCTCTCCTGCCTGACCGAGTCCCGCTACGGGTTGATGCGCCGCGACCTGGTCGAGTGGGCGCGCGGGCATTTCGAGACGACGATCACGCATATCCCGGTGCGGATCGACGACGACGCGGTCCGCTGGGACGTCACCCACACGCTCGTCGTCGCCACCCAGACCGTCGCCAGCGCCGACCTCGTTGGCCGGCTCAAGGCTCGTGCTCAGGAGCGGCCGCACCGCTACACGTTCATCTCCCCGCGCTCGGGCCAGCTCAGTCGTGAGGAGGTGTGCGATCGTCTCGCCCGCACCCTGGCCGAGATGTATCGCTCCGAGATCGACGCGACCGGCCAGCCCATGAGCCCGGCGCCGTTCGCCGCGATCCAGAACGCGATCGAGCACTACCGGGTCGACGAGATCCTGATCTCGACCCTGGCCGGCGAGCAGTCCGTCTGGCTCTCAGACGGCCTGATCGATCGCGTGAACGAGATCACCGACAAGCCGGTCGAGCATGTCGAGGCCGGCGGCGATGTCGCCCCCAGGACGGTGCCCGCCGCCGCCGGCGCTGAGGGGGCCTTCTGATGGAGAGCGCCTCGATCGCCGCGGGCCAACCAGCTGCCGACGACCACCACCACGGGCCGCCGGAGGCGAACCAGAGCTCGCGGATCGACCGTCAGACGCTGGGGATCCTGCTCTTCATCGTCTCCGAGATCATGCTCTTCGGCGCGTTCTTTGCGTCGTACTTCTTCATCCGCGTCGTCGCCAACGAGGGCGCCTGGCCCCCCGACCCATACGAGCTGCCGGTCGCGGTCGCCGGCGTCAACACGGCGATCCTGATCTCGTCCAGCTTCACCGTCCACTGGGCTCTCGAGTGCGCCCGCTCCGGCAACCGGCGCGGCATGCAGCTGGGCCTGGGGGCGACCTGGCTGCTGGGCGCGACGTTCCTGTTCATCCAGATGAACGAGTACGTCCACATCGGGTTCTCGGCCCGCGACGGCGCCTTCGGATCGATCTTCTACGGCCTCACCGGCCTCCACGGAGCCCACGTGTTCGTCGGGCTCTTGCTGCTGACGTTCGCCAACGTCCGTGCTTGGCGCGGCCACTTCGGGCCGAAGGCCAAGGATCACCTGGGCGTCGAGGTGCCCGGCATCTACTGGCACTTCGTCGACGTCATGTGGATCATCGTCTTCACCACCGTCTACGTGCTCTGAGGCCGCCTCCAGCCTTCGCATCTCGGCGTCCTCGGATCAGCGGCTCGCTTTATTTCGAAGCGATGTCAGATTGTTGCGGTGAGCGCAACAACTGTGCAGCGCTTCTGCCGCGGAGCCAGGGCGGCGCGGGTCTACTTGCCTCGCCAAGGCTGCGGGCGTAGGTTTCAGGCTATGCACAACCCGCTGAAGTCCGAGGCCGAGATGTTCCGGCTGGTCGTGGTCGTCGGGGTGGCGATGGCGCCGGTGATCCTGCTGGCGCTGCTGGTCGATCCGTTGGTTGGCGCGATCGTGTTCGGGCTTGAGATCGGCCTTGCGATCGGCTTTCTTCTGCAGCGCTCGCGCGGCTCCGAGCCGCGCACGGCCGAGGTCGCGAGCTCCGACGACGCGACTCACCGGGTGCTCGTCGTCGCCAACCAGACCGTTGGCGGGAAGGCACTGCTTGCCGAGCTCCGCAACCGTGTCCAGGGCGAGCGGCGCAGCGAGATCCTGGTCGTGACGCCGCCGCTGGCGGGCTCGGCGGCAGAGCACTGGTCGTCGGACATCGACGAGGGGATCGCCGAGGCCCGCGAGCGCCTCGACGCGTCCGTCGCGGCGATGCGCGCGGCGGGGCTCGAGGTGCGCGGCCAGATGGGTGACCACCACGACCCGAACCAGGCGATCGAGGACGCGCTGCGCGTGTTCGCGGCCGACGAGGTGATCATTTCGACGCACACTCCAGAGCGCTCGCGCTGGCTCGAGTCGGGCGTGGTGGAGAAGGCGCGAGCGGAGTTGCCGCAACCGGTCACGCACGTGGTCGTGGACCTCGAGGCGGAGGCGGGCGAGCCGCCGGTCGCCGCGAACTGAAGCTGGGCTACTTGCCGCCGCCGACCGACTGCAGCAGGTAGTCGACGAGCGCTTGCAGGTTCTCCTCCGGGATCCGGTTGTCGTCGAACACGGGCATCACGCCTCCCGGGAAGCCCGGTGAGATCGTGGCCTCCGGGTCGCGGATCGACTCCGCGATCTGCTCGGCGTCCTGGCCAGGCAGGACCTCGTCCAGCGAGGGGCCGGTGGTCCCCGTGGTCCCGGCTTCCGCAAGCGTGTGGCAGCTGCCGCAGAGCTCGACGAAGACCTGCTCCGGCTGACCCAGCGGCGGCGGCTCGATGCCCGGGACGCCGGCGACGCTCGCCACGTATGCGGCGACGTCCTCGGCGTCGCGGCCTTCAACGAGGTTCGCGGGCATGAAGATCTTGTCGTAGTCGGGGTCGCCCTCGTTCGTCGTGCGCGGGTTCCCGATCTGGGCCTGGACGATGCCCTCAATCGTGTCCTGATCCATGTCGACGTCGCGGGCCGCCGCGAACGAGGCGTCAAGGTTGGGCCCGACCGTCGCAGCGGTCCCGGCCTCGGCGAGGGTGTGGCAGGTCCCGCAGTTGCTCTGGAAAAGCGTGCGGCCGCGCTCGAGGTCGGCGTCCTCCTGCAGGTCGCAGCCGGCGACCACGCCGCCCGCAAGGAGAACGGCCGCCGCGAGCAACGTGCGCCGCCCGCGGGCGGCTGTGAACGGGGTCGGCACGCGGCGCATCCTATCTGTCCCGATCGGCGGCCGACGCCTGTGGGTTGTGCCTGTCCGGGCGGTTCCGGTAGGGTTAGAGCCGATCCGCACTAGCCGCCTCGGGGCGGCCCTATCGCAACGGAAAGGAAGATTCAGGGGATGGAGGTCAGGGACGGAATGTCGAGCGTGGTCCTCACGCTGGGGCCCGGTCACACGCTGCGGGACGCGGCCCGGATGATGACCGAACGCGGCGTCGGAGCCGCGGTCGTGATGGACGAAGAGATGCCCGCCCCGGGGGTCGTCTCGGAGCGCGACATCCTCAACTCCCTGGGTCGAGGCGAGGACCCGGATGCCGAGCGCGTGGGCGACCACCGCAGCGATTCGGTGATCTCCGCGGCACCTGATTGGAGCCTGGAGCGAGCCGCGATGGAGATGTCGCGGCGCCATATCCGCCATCTCGTGGTCGTCGAGCAGGGCGAGCTGATCGGCGTGCTCTCGATGCGCGACATCCTGCGGGTCTGGACCACCGACGGCGCGACATCGAGCATGACGTCCCCGGAATCCGAGGCCGCTTCCGTCTGATCCGGCCAGACGCGGGCTAGCGAGTAGGAGGGCGCGGGGGGACGGCCGGCAGCACCGCGGTCGTCACGTTCTGGCGGCGGGGGAGACGCTCGACGTCTGCCTTGACGCCGCGCCAGATGCCCCGCACCCCGGCCAGGGTAATCGCGGCGCCGACCACCGCATAGGGCCACCAGATGAAGACGCCGGTGAGCACCCCCGCCAGGCCGAGCGCCACGAGCGCCGGACTCCACGACGACGCGGGCACGTAGACGAGCTCGGTCGCTTCTGGCGCCCGGTCGGCCATCAGCCGATGTAGAAGATGGCGAAGACGAAGCTGAGCGCGAAGACGCCGACCGCGATCGCCGCGGCCGCGAGGCCACTCCGGAGGTTCTTCTCGGCCAGTTGGCGGTCCATGAGCGGAGGTTATACCGCCCGATCGATGGCCATCGCGGTGAACAACAGCGCCAGATAGGCGAGCGAGGCGAGATACAGGCGCAGCGCCGCGGGGCGGGAGTGCGAGCGCAGCAGCGCGACCGCCAGGCCGAGGAAGGCGGCGCCCAACGTGATCGCCGCCGCGAGGTAGATGCCTCCGAACAGGCCGGTCGCGAACGGCAGCAGGGTGAATGCGACGAGCACGGCCGCATAGGCCACGATCTGGCGGCGGGTCACCTCGTCGCCGCGGACGACGGGCAGCATCGGCACCCCGGTGCGTGCGTAGTCATCCTTGATCAGCAGCGAAAGCGCCCAGAAGTGGGGCGGGGTCCAGAGGAAGACGATCGCGAACGGATAGAGGGCGTCAAGGGCCAGGCTGCCCGTGGCAGCGGCCCAGCCGACCAACGGTGGCACCGCGCCGGCAGCGCCGCCGATCACGATGTTCTGCGGAGTCAATGGCTTCAGCCACATCGTGTAGACGAAGACGTAGCCGAGCAGGCCGGCCATTGCCAGCAGAGCGGACAGGAGGTTCACCGTTACCGCGAGCTGGACGGACGCCAGCACACCGAGCGCGATGCCGAAGAGCAGGCCGTGCAGGGGCTCGATCCTCCCGGCCACCAGCGGGCGGCCTCGGGTCCGAGCCATGCGCGCGTCGCGCTCGCGGTCCAGGTAATGGTTGATGGCCCCGGCGCCACCCGCGGCCAGGTAGCCGCCGAGCATCGTCCAGAGCACTGTCGAGAGCGCAAGGCCCTCGGGGGCGGCGACCACCATCGTCGCCACGGTCGTCACCAGGAGCAGCGAGATGATCCGCGGCTTGGTCAGCGCGATGTAGTCGCGGACGTGAGCCAGGAAGGCGCTCGCCGAAGCTCCGCTGGCGGGCCGTACGAGGTTCGGTGCCTTGGTAGTGGCGCTTTCCATCTATGCAGTCGCTGGCTCGGCGCGGCGCACCGATTCTGACCGGGGGGCGGGGACGGGCATCAGGGTAGTCCAAGCGTAGACCGCGGTGGCCCACACGATCGTGCCGAGCGTCAGGTGGGCGAGGATCAGGCCGGCGTGCTTGCCCAACCACACGTTCGCCGCCCCCAGCGCGATCTGGGCCACGAGCAGGCCGCCGAGCGCGAGAAAAGCTCGACTTGGGGCCCGCCGGCGGATCGCGACGATGACCAGGGCGAGGACGGCGATCGCGGCCAGGTACATGAACAGACGGTGCGTGAGCTGGATGTCGATCAGGCGGCCCTCGCCGAACGGCATGAAGCGGTCGACGCAGGTCGGGAACTGCTCACCGCAGGCCGTGTGAGCGCCGGCCACCGGTTCGGTCGGGGTGCCTTCGCCCTCGGTCCCGGCGACCAGTCCGCCGGCCACGATCGTCGCCAGGATCAGGCTCGCCGCCAGGACGGTGAGGCCGCGCAGGCCGCGGCTGCCCGAGGCCTCGACCGGCTGCGGTTCGGACGCCAGGCGGCGCAGCCCCAACAGCACGCCGAGGAAGATCATCGCCAGGCCGAGGTGGCCGGCGACGAGGTATTCGTGGAGGCCCTCCTCGACTGTGAGCCCGCCCAGGCCGGCCTGGGCAAGCACGAGGATCCCGGCGGCGATCGACCCGCCGACGATCCACCGGTGCTCGCGCAGGTGGCGCCAGGCGTGCCAGGCACACATCAGCATCAAGATCGAGACGATCCCGGCTGTGATCCGGTGGGAGTACTCGATTGCGGACTCGGCCGACGCCGCGGGGAGCACACCGCCTTCGCAGAGCGGCCAGCCATGCGTGCCCGAGCCCTCAGGGCCGCATCCCAGTCCGGAATCGCTGACGCGGACGATCCCGCCGATCAGGATCAGGACGAAGGTGGCGACGATGGTGGCTCCTACGAGGCGTCGAAACCGTGTCATCTCGGCGGCTCCGCCGCCGCAACGCGCGGCGGTCTCATCGCGCTCAGGATAGGGACGAGTCGTCGCCGTCCGGCTCGGGTGGCGCCTGAGGTTCGGGCTCCGTTTCCGGCGCAGCCGGTGGCGGCTCGGGCTCGGCGGGGGGCGGTTCCGCCTGTGCCAGCGGGGCGGGCGGCTCGTAGGTGGCCGCGCGCTCGCGGATCGCTTCGCGGATGTCGCGGAGCGGCTCGGCGCTCCGCACGTCCGGGACCGCGTCGAAGTTGTGCGCAGGCGGCGGTGAGAGCGCAAACCATTCGAGCGTCGATCCGCCCCACGGGTCGTGGCCAACAGGGCGCCCGTCGCGGTAGGAGGCCGCGAGGTTCACGAGCTCGACCAGGACGCCGATCGTCACCGCGAACGCGCCGAGCGAGGCGATCAGGTTCAGGGTCGAGACGCCGGCGTCCTCGTAGTAGCGGAAGACGTCCACCGGCTGGCCCTCGAGGCCCGCGAAGAACATCGCGAAGCCGTAGACGATGGCACCGCCGAGGATCAGTCCGGCGGCCGCCTTCGCGGGGCCCTCGGCCACCGAGCGCCCGCTGATCTTCGGCAGCCAGTAGTGCAGGGCCGCGAACGCCGCAAGTGTGAACCCGACGATCACCAGGATCGTGTCCTGCTGGGCGGCGGCCGTGTTCTCGAGCTGGAGGCCCACCGGGATGACCGACGTCGCGAGCTGACCGCCCAGGCCAAAGACCAGGGCCACCGCGGCGGCGAGCGCCAGCGTGAGCGGCGTGCGAGTCGCGACCGATCCGTCCCACATCGTCGCGATCCAGTTGAAGAACAAGAGGCAGACCGGGACCAGCAGCCCAACCGCCGCGGCCATCGCCAGATAGGCGAAGCCGTCGGGGATCGGCGCCGCGTACATGTTCTGCATCCAGGCCAGGACGCCAAGGACAGCGATCGCGACGACGGAGCCCGCGGCTCCTGCGTGGCTGAAGAGCGGCTTGCGCGAGAACGTGGGGACGATCTCTGAGATGACCGCGACGGTGCCCAGGACCAGGATCGTGTGACAGCCCGTGAAGAAGATCCAGCTCAGGTGTGAGAAGAGGAGCGGCTCGCCCTGCTCGCCGGCATCGAAGAAGACGCCATCGAAATGGCGGTCAACGGTCAGCATCGTCAACGCCGCCAGGAGCGCCGGCCCGGCGATCAGCAGGACGTAGCCGATCGCGCCGGCCGCCCAGGTGAAGATCGGGGCACGGCGCCAGGCCATGCCCGGCGCGCGCATGTTGCGCAGGGTCGCCACCAGGTTGATCGCGAAACAGACGAAACCGAAGGTCGCAAGTCCGACGCCGCCGACCCAGGCATCGACGCCGTGTGAGGGTGCGAAGACCTCATCGGAGAGCGGCGGCAGTGGCGACAGTGCCACCTCCGGCACGGTGTAGAGGAAGCTGGCGTAAATCATGAACGCGCCGGTCGCATAGAGCCAGTAAGCGAGCTGGTTGAGGCGCGGGAGCGCGACCGTCCGAGCGCCGATCTGCAGCGGGACGATGTAGCCAATCACCCCGAGCAACAGGGGAACCGCGAAGAGGATCACCGTGGTCACGCTCGCCGCGCTCCAGATCCGGTTGAAGACCTCGGGGACGAGGATCGTCGAGTCCGGGACGATCAGTTGGAGGCGCGTCAGCGCAAACAGGACGGCGGCGACCGCCAGGAATGACAATGACGTGCCGATCCAGAGCTTGGCAACCGCCTTGTGGTCGGCGCTGGTCGCAGCCTCGATCCATCCTGCGCGAGTGGCAGGGACGCCGCGGGTGACCAGCTCGGGGCGCGGCTCGGCGATCGTCGGAGGCGGGGTCAAGGCGCTGCCGCCTCCTCGGCCGCCGCGGTGACCTCAGCCGCGACCTCTTCCTGCGCGGCGGCGAGGTTCTCCGCCAGGTCGGCCGCATACTGTTCGTACTCCGCGGCCGAGACGACCCGGACCCAGGCCCGCATCGCGGGGTAGGACGTGCCGGAGAACAGGGTTGACTGGCCCTCGTAGACGCCCACCTCGTCTGCTCGGAACGAGGTCTCGGCGATCTCCCCGGGCACCGCCTCCACCTGGCCGCCGAGCGCCGGGATGAACCAGCGGTGCAGCACGTCGGTCGACGTGATCGACAGGTTCACGGTCGTGTCGACCGGCACGACGAGCTCGTTGTATGAGAAGGCGGTGGCGATGCCCTCGCTGGCCGAGACCTCGGGATCGCGCGGATATTCGAAGCGCCAGAGCCACTGCTGGCCCACGGCCCTGATGTCGATTGACTCCACCGATTCGTCGGCTTCGGCCTCGCGCGCGTCGCCGGTCATTACGACCCCGAACACGAAGATCGCCACCGCGACGACGCCCAGCGCCGCTCCGACGCGTCCGATCACCCCGCGCCCGGCGGTCAGCCGCCGTGGCTCGGCGCCGTCATTGCCCCGGGTGCGGAAGCGGCTGGCGGCGATCAGCAGCCCGGCGACGAGAGGAATCCCGATTACGAAGGTGACGACGATCATCACCCAGTAGCTGGTGCGGATGCTCTCGGCATTCGGAGAGTGACCTGCGTCGGGGCCCAGGCCGGCGCTTGCGGGCGCCGCGAAGATCACCAGCGCAAGCGTCGCGACCGCGAGGGCGCGGCCGAACTTGGGCAGGCGGGACGTCGGGGGCCTCACGGCGGCGCCATTCTAATCGCAGGGAGGCGCGCCGCGGCTTCCTATACTCGCCCGCGCCCGTGCGCCGGTATCGCCGACCATCCCGCCGGCCCGCTCCGGCCCTGCGCACCGCGGTCCGGGTGGGCGCGGCCGCGGCGGTCGCAGCTTCGATCGCGCTGCCGCCCCTTCGCAGGAAGCTTGGCCTTCGCCCGGCGACCACGCTCGCATTTGCGGCCGCCGGGCCACCCGCGCTGGCGGTCTTGAAGCCCCGCACCCGGACGCGCGACGTCGCGCTCTACGCCCTGCAGATGTGGGGCTTCACCATGGCCCACGAGATCCCGTACGACGACCCGGAGGCCCTCCGCCGGCGGCTGCGGATTCGCTACCCGATCCGTTTTGACCGGGCGATCGGCGGCGGCGAGTTGCCAAACGCGCGGCTCCAGCGAGCGCTCGCGGACCCCGATGAGCCCAACGCCCTCGACCGGTTCCTCTCCGCGGTCCACTGGGCCTGGTTCTTCGTCCCGCACCTGACCCTGGTGTACGTCCTGATCCGCGACGATGAGCTCGAGCCCTCCGAGCGCCGTTTCCCGCGCGCGGCGCGCCAGATGGCCGCCACCTACGACCTCGGGTGCGCGGGGTACTTCGCCGTGCCGACCGCGCCGCCATGGTGGGCGGCCGAAAACGGCTACTGCGACGAGTCCGTCCGGCGCTTGATGGTCGACGTGGGCGAGCGCGTCTGGGGCGACGCCTGGCCGCGCCTCTATGACTCGCTCGGCGGCAACCCGTGGGCGGCGATGCCCTCGCTGCACTTCGGCAGCTCGCTGATGGCGGCCATGCTGTTGCGCGAGACGGGCGCGGTCGCCGGCAGCCTGGGCTGGGCCTACGCGCTCACGCTCGGCTTCGCTCTGGTCTACCTCGGCGAGCACTACGTCGCCGATCTGGCCGCGGGTGCCGCGCTGGTTACGGCGGTCCGGAGCGGCGAGCCGCTGGTCGACCCGGTGGTCTCAAGGGTCAGCGCCGCGATCCAGCGCCTCGAGCGGATCGCCAACGGCTGACGCGCCTGCCAGTATCAGGACCCATGCCCCGTTCGGACGACGCAGGTGGTCCGCCCTACGTGGACGAGAAGGGGGGTCTCGACGAGGAAGGCCTGGACCAGGACCCATCCTTTTTCCAGGATCCGAAACGGCTTGCGCAGACCGCGGTCGCGGTCCTGGTGCTGGTGGCCGCGATCTATTTCCTGTTCCCGAAGCTCGTCGGGATCGAGGACGGGGTTCGGAAGCTGGGCGACGGCGATCCCGTCTGGATCGGGGTTGCGCTCGCGTTCAGCGTCCTGATGTTCTTCTCGTACGTCGCCCTGTTCAAGGGCATCGTCGGCGAGCAGCTCAAGCTCCGCTGGACCGAGAGCTACCAGATCACGATGGCCGGCCTGGCGGCGACCCGCCTGTTCTCAGCGGGGGGGGCCGGCGGCATCGTCCTGACCTATTGGGCACTGCGCAAGGCGGGGATGCCGCAGCGCCAATCAGCCGGCCGGATGGTCGCGTTTCTGGTCCTGCTCTACGCCGTTTACATGTTCACGCTGGTGATCAACGGGATCCTCTTGGAAGCGGGCGTGTTCTCCGGCCCGGACCCGGCTGGCCTGACGATCATTCCGGCCGGGATCGCGGGCGGCGTGATCGTGATCTTCCTGCTGATCGCCCTGATCCCCGGCGATCTCCAGCGCCGTCTCGCCGAGTCGTCGCCGGACACCCGGCTGGGACGGATCGGGGTGCGGCTTGCGAGCGTTCCCGAGACGATGGCGGCGGGGACGCGGCTGGCGATCAAGATCGTCCGCAATCCGTCCCGAGGCGGGATGGCACTCGCCGGCGCGGTCGGTTTTTGGGCGGCCAACATCGCGATCCTCTGGGCCAGCTTCAAGGCCTTCGACGTCAGCCTCACCGGAGCCGTGATCGTCCAGGGCTTCTTCGTCGGGATGGTCGCCAACCTGTTCCCGTTCGCGCCGGGTGGCGTCGGGGCCGTGGACGCCGGGATGATCGGCACCTTCGTGCTGTTCGGGCTGCCGGGCGGCGCCGTCTTCGCCGCCGTGCTCACCTACCGCGTGATCGCCTTCTGGCTGCCGCTGCCGCCCGGGGTGGTGGCGTTCTTCCAGCTCCGCCGGACGGTGAAACGCTGGGAGGCGGAACGGGCACAGACAACCGTAGGCTCGGAGCTGGCGGAAACGCTCCCCGGGCCCTCCATTACTTCAGAAAGTAAAGTATAATCTCGCGCGGAGGCTCCATGACTGACAAAACCGAGCAAATGATCATCATCGGCGGCGGCCCGGCCGGCTACACGGCCGCGCTTTACGCGGCGCGCGCCAACCTCGAGCCGCTGGTCATCGAGGGCTTCCAGTGGGGCGGGCAGCTCCAGAACACCACCGACGTCGAGAACTACCCCGGCTACCCCGCGGGGATCATGGGGCCGGAGATGATGAACGAGTTCCGTGCGCAGGCCGAGCGGTTCGGAACGCGTTTCGTAACCGACGACGCGAGCCGCGTCGAGCTCGCCGACGGCGGTCTGCATCGAGTCTTCCTCGGCGACGAGGAGCATCTCGCCAAGACGGTGATCCTGGCGATGGGCGCCGAGCCGCGCCGGATCGGCATCCCGGGCGAGCTCGAGCTTGGCGGTCGCGGGGTCTCAACCTGCGGTGTCTGCGACGGGGCGTTCTTCAAGGACCAGGAGGTGATCGTGATCGGCGGCGGCGACTCCGCGATGGAGGACGCGATGTTCATCGCCAAGTACGCCTCGAGGCTGACGATCGTCCACCGCCGCGACGAGTTCCGCGCCTCCAAGATCATGCTGGAGCGCGCCCGGGATACGGCGAACATCGAGTTCAAGACACCATTCATCCCCGAGGAGTTCATCGCCGGCGACGACGGCAAGCTGCGCGCGGTGCGTCTGCGCCACGCCGAGTCGGGCGTGATCGAGGAGGTCGAAGTCGGCGGCGCGTTCGTTGCGATCGGACACATCCCGCGCTCCGAGCTCGTGGCCGATCAGGTTGAGGTCGACGACGGCGGTTACGTCGTCACCGACGCGAGGTCGACGCGCACCAACGTGGCGGGCGTTTTCGCGGTCGGCGACCTCGTCGACCACACCTATCGCCAGGCGGTCACCGCCGCCGGCACCGGCTGCATGGGCGCGCTCGATGCCGAGTGGTACCTGCGCGACACGCCGCCGTCGCCCGAGGCCCACTGGGCGGGCACCGCGGGCGAGGTTGCAGAGGCGACCGCCGCGTCGAACTAGCCGCTGGCACCCGGCAGCTTGCAGTGCGAGCCGAGCCGGGCGACGAACTCTTTCCGCGGGCGCAGGGCGATGCGGATCGTACGGACGTTGTTCAGCTCGTCGGCCTCGTCCAGGACGCCTTCAGGGAGACCCGCATCCGGTGGATCGGCCTCCAGGCGCAGGCAGTAGCGACCGCGGCGGAGCTTCCCGATCCTGATCCCCTGCCCCGGCAGGCTCGCCCCGTAGGTGTCCTCCCAGCCGATCGAGAGCCCGTCCACGCTCGTGCCCGAGCAGGTCGGGAAATCCGGGTTCTCGGGGTCCTGGGGGTAGTAGCTCTCGCCGGGAGATCCGGGCAGGTCGCCGTACGGCTGACCGGTGTCGATCACGCAGAACGAGACCTTCCGCGCGCCGCCGGCGACCGCGCCGCTCTTCTCGCGAAGCAGGGTGTACCGGGCGAAGTTGTCGAAGTGCCAGTGGTCGTGGGAGGGGTGGTAGCGCGAGCATCCGGCGAAGAGCGGGTCGTAGCTGGTGTCCTGCCCGCGTCTGAAGTATCCGGGCGAGTCGGCATCGGCCGAGTCCTCGTACACCCGCTGCTCGGTCTCGCGGCCGAGGGTCTTGCCGGGGAACGGGCACGGGGAGCCGTTGCCGGTCATCTCGAGCGGGCCCGTTCCCTTGTTGGCGACCGTGTTCGACACCCGGAGGCGAACCGTCTTGCCCCGCTTGATCACGTAAAGCTCCTGCGGGCGCTGGACCACCAGGTCCGGCTTGAGCGCGTCGCCTGGGGCGCGCGAGACGGCCGAGTCGGCGTAGAGGACGAGCCCGGCCCCGAGGATCAGCGCGCCGGCAGCCACGATCGCCGCCAGTCCGATTCTCCGAGAAACCCCCGCTTCCATGCTGAGGTTGAGCGTACACCCTGCGGCTCACTACTCTCGGTCGAATGGACCGGAGATCGTGGACGATGTTGCTCTGTCTCGCCGCGATCTGGGGCGCGAGCTACATGTTCATCAAGATCGGCGTCCGCGACTTCTCGCCGGCAATGGTCGCCTGGCTACGGATCGTGCTCGCCGCGCTGGTGCTGCTGCCGATCGCGGCCCTGCGCGGTCAGCTACGGCTGCCGGGCGCTCGGCTGTGGACGGTGCTGCTGCTCGCGGCCGTCCAGGTGGCCGGCCCGTTCCTGCTGATCGCCGAGGGCGAGGAGGAGATCTCCTCCGGGCTGGCTGGGATCCTGGTGGCCTCGACGCCGCTGTTCACGGCGCTGCTCGCGATTCGCCTCGATCAGGCGGAGCGCTCGCGGGGCGTGCGGATGTGGGGGGTGGTGGCCGGCCTGCTCGGCGTCGGCCTCCTGCTCGGCGTCGATCTGAGCGGCACCTCGGCGGAGGCGCTCGGAGGCGCCGCCATCCTGCTCGCGAGCCTGGGTTACGCCGTGGGCGCGTTCATCGCGAAGCATGGCCTGGCCGGCGCCCCGCCAACCGGGATCGCGGCCTGGGTGATGGTCGCCTCGGTGGTCCTGCTCGCGCCTGCCGCCGCGCTCACCGCACCGGTCGACCCGCCTGGCGCCGGTCCGATCGCGGCCGTCGTCGCGCTCGGCGTCCTGGGAACCGGGGTCGCGTTCGCGATCTTCTATGACCTGATGGCCCGTGTCGGACCTGCCAGGACCTTCGTCGTCACCTACCTCGCTCCGGCGTTCGCCGTCGCCTACGGCGCCCTCCTGCTGGACGAGGCGATCAGCGTCGCCACGCTCGCCGGCCTGGCCCTGATCGTCGGCGGTTCCTACCTGGCGGCGGAAGGCCGGCTGCCCCGCGGCCCGCGCCCGGTCGAGGCGCCGACCGCTCAGCCGCCGGCCGAAGCGGCCTGCGCGGCGGCCAGCAGTCCCGGCGCGACCCGGTAGCGCTCGGGCAACCCGAGCGAATCCGCCAGGCCCTCGAGCACCTCGACCAGGCGACCGGGGCCGAGCTCCCGCTGCCACTCGAACGGGCCCCTGGGGTGGTTGAGGCCGAGCCGCATCGCGGTGTCGATGTCGAGCGGCAGGGCGACGCCCTCCTCGACGGCAAAGCTTGCCTCGTTGACGAGCTGCGCGACGATCCTCTCCAGAACCGTTTCGGGGTCCGCGGGTTGACGGCCTGGCTTTGCGCCGGGCTCGACCCGGCGGCCGTCGCGGTAGTCGTAGAAGCCCGCCCCGCTCTTGCGGCCGAGGCGCCCCGAAGCGACCATCTCCTGCTGGATCGGATGCGGCTCCCAGCGGGGCTCGGAGCGCTGCCGGTGGAACGAGCGCGCGACCTCGAGGCCGACGTCGATCCCAACCAGGTCCATCAGCTCGAACGGACCCATCCGGTAGCCGCCGCGGTCGCGCACCGCCGCATCGATCTCGGCGTGGGTCGCGAAGCGCTCGCCCAGCATCCGCAGCGCCTCCAGCGAGAACGGGCGATTGCAGCGGTTCACGATGAAGCCCGGCGCGTCGGCGGCCCGCACGGGCTCGCGCTGCATCGCCTTGGCCACCGACGTGGCCGCGACGAGCGTCAGCTCGTCGGTGTGCTCGCCGGCGACGATCTCGACCAGGCGCATCAGCGGCGGCGGATTGAAGAAGTGCATGCCGCAGACGCGCTCCGGGCCTTCGACCTCGGCCGCGATCGCCGAGACCGGCAGCGAGGACGTGTTCGTCGCCAGCACGACGTCTGAGCCGCAGATCGCGGCCAGCCGGTCGAACAGCTGGCGCTTCAGCTCCAGGCTCTCGGGCGCCGCCTCGATCACCAGGCCCGACTCCGCGAGCTCTGAGAGGTCGGATGTCGTGCCGAGCCGGCCCGAGGCGGCCGCCGCGTCTCCGGCGCTCCACAGGCCGCGGCCGGCGCCCTTCGCGAGCGCCGCCTGCAGCCTGTCCGCGCCGCTGGCCAGGGCCTGAGGGTCCGGGTCGTGAAGGGTGACGGCGAAGCCCCCGAGGCAGCCGAGCTGGGCGATCCCGGCGCCCATCGTCCCGGCGCCGACGACGCCGAGGCGCTCGACGGTCATATTCATGCCCTTACCAGGGGGGCCAACATGCTTTCGCGACTGGCGTCGCTCATCTACTTCCCCTTGAACTCCGGCTTGCGCTTCTCGAGGAAGGCGCTCGTGCCCTCGACGCGGTCCTCGGTGGCCATCGCCAACTCGTAGAGCCGCCGCTCCTGCTCCAGTCCGGCGCTCAGCCCCGCCTCCTCGCCCGCCAGGACCGCCTGCTTGGCCAGCTTTGCCGCCAGGGGCGGCCCCGAGGCGACGAGACGTGCAAGGTCGAGCGCTTCGTTCAGCCAGGCGCCGCGGCCGGCGACGCGGTTGACGATGCCCCAGGCCTCCGCTTCCTTGGCCGAGAAGCGCCGCCCGGTCAGCACCAGCTCCATCGTGCGCTGCTTGCCGAGCACCCGCACGAGACGCTGGGTCCCGCCGCCGCCGGGGATGATCCCAAGGGTGATCTCGGGCTGGCCGAACTCGGCCGTGTCCGACGCCACGATCATGTCGCAGGCAAGCGCAAGCTCGCAGCCGCCCCCGAGCGCGAAGCCGGAGACGGCGGCGATCAGCGGCGTCCGGCAACCGGCCACCCGCTTCCAGAACGCCGACGCGGGGTGGAACAGCGCCTCGCCGAAGGTACGGTCGCGCAGGGTGCGGATGTCGGCGCCGGCCGCAAAGACCTCGTCGGAGCCGGCGAGCACGATCGCCCGCACCTCGTCGTCTGAGTCGAGGCGCTCGAGCGCTCCGCCCAGCTCCTCCATCATCTCCGGCGACAGGGCGTTGCGAGCCTCGGGACGGTTCAGGCGCAGGAGGCCGACGGCGCCGTGCCTCTCTTCGATCAACAAGCCCACGCTCGGCCTACTCGTAGGGGAGAAACGCCGAGATCCCGGTCGCATCGCGCCCGATGATCAGCTTCTGGATCTGCGACGTGCCCTCATAAAGGGTCGTGACCCGGGCGTCGCGCAGGTAGCGCTCGACCGGATGGTCGTCGACGTAGCCCGAGCCGCCGTGCACCTGGATCGCGGCGTTGGCGCACTGGACCGCGGACTCGGTTGCATACAGCTTCGCGATCGACGTCTCGATCGTCGACGGCTCCCCCTGGTCCTTCAGCATCCCCGCCCGCCAGACCAGGAGTCGCGCGGCGTCGCGCTTGACGACCATGTCCGCGATCAGCTCCTGGACGAGCTGGAAACGGGCGAGTGGCACGCCGAACTGCTCGCGCTCCGTCGAGTACGCGACCGACGAGTCGACGCAGCCGTCGCAGATGCCCACGCATCCGGCAGCGACCGAGTAGCGCCCCGAGTCGAGCGCCGACATCGCAACCTTGAAGCCCTCGCCGATCTCGCCCAGCATCGCGTCGTGCGAAACCTCGACACCATCGAGTGCGATCGAGGCGGTGTCGGAGGCGCGCAGCCCGAGCTTGCCGTGAATCTCCTGGGTCGAGAAGCCGTCGGTTGCCGTGGGGACGAGGAAGCAGGCGAGCCCCTTCGGGCCCGATCCCGGCTCGGTCTGGGCGAAGATCAGCGCGACCTCGGCGAAGTTGCCCAGCGAGATCCACATCTTCTGGCCGTTCAGGACCCAGCCGCCCTCGGTCCGCTCGGCCCGGGTCCGCAGGCTCGCCGCGTCTGATCCGGTGTCGGGCTCGGTCAGTCCGAAGCAGCCGAGCGCCTCGCCCGAGCAGAGGCGCGGCAGCCACCGCTGCTTCTGCTCCTCGGTGCCCCAGCGCTCGATCGAGCCACAGACCAACGATGTCTGGACGGACACAACCGTGCGTGCAGCCGAGTCGCCGCGGCCGATTTGCTCGACGATCAGCGCGTACGCGACGTAATCCAGTCCGCGGCCACCGTACGCCTCGGCGACCGGAGCGCCGAGGTATCCCATCTCGCCCAGCATCGAGGCCAGCTCGCGGTCGAACTTCTCCGCGCGGTCGTTGTCCCGCGCGCGGTCGATGACCTCGCGGTCGACGAAGTCCCGCGCCGTCTCCTGGATCAGGCGCTGTTCGTCGCTCAGCTCCAGGTTCACGCCGGCTCGCCCGCGGTCGTGGCCAGCTCGGCCTCGATCACCCGCGCGAAGGCTTCGGAGGCCTCGGCGGTACGCGGGCCGGGCCACTCGAGCTCACGGCCGTCGATTGCCGCGATCGGCTGGACCTCCTTCGTGGTCCCCGCGAGGAAGGCCTCGGTCGCGCCGAGTAGGTCGGTCAGGTCGAAGGTGCCCTCGCTCACCTCGATCGAGCCGACGATCCGATCGCGCGTGATCGAGTCGAGGATTGGGTTGTCCAGGGAAGGCGTCTTCAGCACCCGATCCGCTCCTGCCCAAAAGATCGTCGAGGTCGGGGGTTCGAGCACGGTGCCGTCCGGAGTGACGAAGACGGCCTCGTCGGCGCCCTTGTCTTTGGCGAGCCGCGTGGCGTGCATGTTCGCGGCATAGGAGAGCGACTTGACGCGGTCGAGGATCACCGTGGGGTGATAGGTCACGGTCGCGACGGTGACGCTCTCGGCGCGGGGGGCGAGCGCCTCGATCAGCAGGATTCTGCGGCCCCCCCGGGTGATGACGACGCGCAGTTGGGCGTCGCCGTCACCATGCTCGGCCAGCAGTGGCTCGAGCTCCGCCTCGATCGCGGCCTGATCGAGCGGCAGGTCGATCTTCGCGGCCGAGCGGCCGAGGCGGTCGAGATGCGCGTCGAGCGCGAATGGCAGGCCGGCGTAGAGCCGGATCACCTCGAAAACGCCGTCGCCACGGTAGAGGCCGTCGTCCGGGAGCGGGAGAACTGCGTCAGCCGTGGGCGTGATCTCCCCGTCGACGCTTGCCAGTTCTCTTGCAGACACGGCGCGAGGCTAGCGAAGCGGCGCATGCCGCCGGAGTTCGCGGTATGTTGCCGCGCGTAAGTTCTGATTCGGCCTCCCCAATTTGGGGTATGGGGTTGGCCAAGCAGCCAGGGAATGGCACCGAAATCGCCCAGGACGGGCTCATTTCGACAATTGAGCGACCGTGGGAGGTCCGAAACGGTGCCAGGAACAGTGAAGAGACTTACGATCGCGACCGCCGTCGCAGCGTGTGTTGGAGTGGCGACGTTGCCGTCGGCGGCGAGCGCCGGTCCGGTCGAGGACCTCGTCGGTGGGGTCCAGAAGACCGTTGACGACACGCTGAACTCGGTCGGCGGCCTGTTGTCGGGCGGCGGTGGCGGCGGTTCCGCCGCGCCCTCCGCGGAGCCGACTCCGCTGGCCGAGGGCGGGAGCACCGAGCCCGGGATTGACGGGACGAACCCGCACGGCCAGGGCGAGGCTCTGGACGTGACGACGGATGTCCCCCTTCTCGACACGATCGTCGGCACGGTTGTCGTTGGGCAGTCCCGGGGCGAACAGGACGCGGACGGGAACTACCACGGCAACGTGACGGTCGCCTCCGTCTCCGGCCTCGGGATCGACATCAGCTTCCCGACCGACGAGGGAGAGACCGAGACAGGCCCACTCGACGCGGTCAACCAGGGGATCCTTGACAGCCTCTGCAGCGCCTCGGCAGTCTGCCTGGCTCTGCTCGACTTCGAGTCGACAACCGACGACAACGGCTCGAACAACAGCTTCTCGGTCGCCAGGGCGAACCTGGTCGAGGGGTTGGTCAGCGCCGGGGTGATCGAGTCCGAGGGCAACATCAGCGACGACGGGGACTGCCAGACTGCCGACGGTTCGTCGGCGGTTGCGAACGCCGACGTCGCCACGGCCGTGACGGCCGAGGCGATGAACTCGTCGTCCCAGTCGGAAGCGTGCGACGACGGCACGGAGAGCGGGGGGACTGGGGACTCGCAGGTGCTGAATGCCGCCAACATTGAGCCCTTGGAGGTGCTCGCCGGGTGCGACGAGACGGCCGTCGACGACGCCTTCGCACTTAGTGCGGTTGTCTTCGACCTGGCCAGCGGAGTGTGCAACGGCGACGACACCAACGGCGCACAGGCCGACAGCCCGTACAACGTCCGCAAGGCCCTCGGCCTCGCGGTGTTGCCGGATCTGGCCGAGATCCTCGGTATCGACATGCTGGTCGATGTCTCGACCTCGGAGTCCCGCGCTGTGGCACCGTGCCCGGACCCGACGGATGTCAGTGATCCGGACTGTCCGCCGATCGACGATTGCCCGGACCCGACGGATGCCAGTGATCCCGACTGTCCGCCGATCGACGATTGCCCGGACCCGACCGACGCGAGCGATCCGGACTGTCCCGATAATCCGGACGAATGCCCGGACCCGACCGATCAGAGCGATCCGGACTGCCCGGACATCACGGTCAATCCCGGTGGGCCCGGCGGTCCTTCGGCTGACTCGCCGGACGACCTGCCGTTCACGGGCGCCGACATCGGCACCCTGGGCGTGATCGGGCTCGGAATCATGGCGATCGGCCTGGCGCTGATGGCGCTCGCCGACCGCCGCCGCGGCTCAGCCGTCTAGGCAAGCGGTTTCAGGGAGACGATTCGGGGCGGGCGCCGAGGGCGCCCGGCCCGGTCGTGTCCCGCCGCGACGCCCGCAACACTCCACGCATGCCCGATTCGCGGATGATCTGGAAGCGCCGCGCCGTCCTGATGGCGATCGTCGGACTGGTGATCGCGATCCCGGTGACGATCATCGTCCGCGGCGGAGGCGACGAAGAGGAGGCGCCCGCCGCTTCCGAGCCTGATCTGCCCGAGGTCGGGGCGGTCCAGTTCGACCGCGACCTGGGAGTCGAGCTGCGCCTTCCGAGCGGCTGGAAGCGCAAGCGCGAGGGCGACGCGGTCACCTTCCAGAGCCGGGACCGAACCGTGCTGATCGCGGTCTCGACCCCCGGGCCCAAGGACGATGTCGCTGCGATCCAGGACGCCGCCCTCGCCGCGGTCAAGTCGGAGTATCGCGCCGTGGAGGTAGTCGACTCTTCCGAGAAACGCAAGCTCGGCGGCCGTCCGGCTCAAGTTGTCGTCATCTCCGCCCGGCACCCCAAGGACCGCGCGCCGCTGCGGATCCTGGTCGCGACCGCCAAGGGCGAGCGACGCGCCTATCTCGTCGAGGTCTTCGCCTCGGGTTCCGAGGGTCTCGTCGAGGCCCAGGTGGTGCTCAACAACCTGAGCCTGGAGGGCTAGCCGGACGCGGGGTTCTCGATGACCGTCGCGAGGCCCTGCCCGACGCCGATGCAGAGCGCGGCGACCCCGTAGCGCCCGCCGCGCCGGCCGAGCTCGCGGGCCAACGTCGTGATCAGGCGCGCTCCCGAGCAGCCGAGCGGGTGGCCCAGGGCGATCGCGCCGCCGTTCACGTTGAGCCGGTCCTCGTCGATGCCCAGTTCGCGGGCGCAGGCGAGCGTCTGGCTGGCGAACGCCTCGTTGATCTCGATCAGGTCGACCTCGTCCAGGCCAAGCTCTGCCGCCTTCAGCGCCCGGCGGATCGCGGGGACCGGACCGATGCCCATCACCGCCGGGTCGACGCCGGCGACGCCGGAGGCGACGATCCGCGCCAGCGGCTCGCGCTCCAGGGCGGCCGCTCGCTCCTCGCTGGCGAGGACCACGCAGGCCGCCCCGTCGTTCAGGGTCGAGGCGTTGCCGGCGGTGACGCTGCCACCTTCGCGGAACACGGGCCGGAGGCTTGCCAGCCGCTCGAGCGTCGTGTCCGCCCGCGGGCCCTCGTCGGCTGTGACCGTGACGACCTCGCCGCGGCCAGCCGGCGGCGGGGCTTCGATCGGCACGATCTCGTCGTCGAAGCGGCCGTCGCCGGCGGCCGCGATCGCGCGCTCGTGGCTGCGCAGCGCGTAGGCGTCCTGGTCGCCGCGTGAGACGTCGTAGCGCTCGGCGACGTTCTCGGCCGTCTCACCCATCGCCTCGGTGGAGTGCATCGCCGCCATGCGCGGGTTGATCAGGCGCCAGCCCAGCGCGGTGTCGTGCATCGTCTGCGGCCCGCGGGCAAGGGCGGTTTCGGGTTTCGGCACGACCCAGGGCGCCCGGCTCATCGACTCACCGCCGCCCGCGAGGTAGAGGTCGCCCTCGCCCAGTCGCAGAGCGCGAGAGGCCTGGTTGACGGCCTCCAGACCGGAGGCGCAGAGCCGGTTCACGGTCACCCCCGGGACCTCGACCGGCAGGCCGGCCAACAGTGCGCACATCCTGGCCGCGTTGCGGTTGTCCTCGCCGGCCTGATTGGCGGCGCCCCAATAGACGTCGGCCACGGTCGCCGGGTCAACGTTCGCGCGTTCGACGGCGGCGGCGATGGCATGCGCGCCCATGTCGTCCGGTCGCAGGCCGGCAAGCGCCCCGCGGTAGCGGCCGATTGGCGTGCGCACGGCCTCGATGATCAGTGCCTCGGGCACGGGCGGAGACTCTAGGGCCTAAGGTAGCCGCAGGTATGGAGTTCATCCTCGCCTCGTTCGGGATGGTGGCGGTCATCGTCATCGTGCTCGTGCTGCTCGCCCGCGCCTATCCCGGCAGCGGCGCCGACCTGGTGGACTGGAGGCCGACCCGGTCCTACGAGGATGAGGCGATGCTCGAGGAGGACGACGTGCAGCAGATGCTCGCCGCTCAGAACGCCTACCGCCGCCGGCGCGGCGCCAAGGAGCTGACCCAGGCCGACGCCCACGCGATGGCGCGGGAGGACGAGAAGCTCCGCGAGCGAGCTCGCGCGACATACGACCAGCGGCTCGACGAGCTCGAGGACGAGTTCGGGGCGTAACAGCAGGCCGTGGCGCGGGCTCTGATCGTGGGCTGCGGCTGTCGCGGCAGGCAGCTCGGGAAGGGGCTGATCGCCGAGGGTTGGCGGGTTCGCGGCACGTCGCGTGAATCCGCCGGGCTCGAGCGAATCGAGTCCGCGGGGATCGAGCCGGCGCTCGCGGATCCCGATCGGGTGGGCACGATCCTGGAGCTGATCGACGACGTGGCGCTCGTGGTCTGGGCGCTCGGCTCGGCCACCGGCCCGCCGCAGCTGGTTGCGGGCGTGCACGGCCCGCGGCTCGAGCACCTGCTGGGACGCCTCGTCGACACTCCGGTCCGAGGCTTCATCTACGAAGGGGCAGGAGCGGTGCCGGCCGCGGCGCTGGCCGGCGGTGCGACGCTCGTGCGGGAGGCCGGCGAGCGCTGGCGGATTCCGGTTGCGGTGGTCGAGGTGGCGTCAACCGACCACGAGGCATGGACCCTTGAGCTTACGGGCGCTGCACGGCGCCTGCTCTTGCTGGACTGACGAGGCTCTAGGGACTGGGGTTGCGCGGGAAGTCGATCGGCGCGGGCGGCCGCTGGACCGCCTCGGGCTGCGACCAGGGCGCCTTGTCCGGGTCGACCTCCGGGCCCTGATCGAGCTCATCGGCGGCGAGCTTGCCGCCGATCACCAGCGCGACGACGACGACGATGAAGACTCCGTAGACGGTTGCCTGCTTCGCGAAGCTCGCCCCGTACTGCTGGCCGGAGACGTGCCGGCGCTTGTCGAGGCCCATTGCGTCGACGGTGCTCTGCTCGTGTTTTTCGAGCCGCTGCTCCGGCGGGACCTTCTCGCCGAGGTCAGTGTGCGGTCCCAGCGATGGGGCGGGAATCTCGCTGGCGGGCTTTTCGCCGTCGCCGCCGCTATCGGCTGAGCTGTCCGCGGCCTCGGTCCGGTCGTCGGGGCTCTCGGACTGGTCGCCAGAGCCCTCGGTCTCGGCCTCCCACTCGGCGACTCCGCTGACACCGGAGACGCCGATCTGAATCTCGGCGTCCGCGACAGCCTGTTGCAGCTCCTCCTTGTTCATCGAGCTGCGCCCGGTGATCTCGAGCTCCGACGCGCGGGCCCGAAGCTCGGCGACCGTCAACCCGCCGACGTCCCTGGGTGGCTTCTCCGCCATGTGCATACCTTAGTGGCGGTGGGGGCGATCGCGCTACCTACAACCGTTTTGGGAGTCGCTCGAGCAGGTCGCCCAGGATGCGGGCGGTCGCGCCCCAGATCAGGTGCTCACCGACGACGTAGGTGGGCGTCCGGATCGGCACCCCGCGGCGCACCAGGCGTCGCATCGCGAAGCCGTTGCTCAGATGGTCGAGGTCGAAGGCGAGCACGGTTTCGACCTCGGCCGGGCTTGGCTGGAAGTCGAGGTCGGAGCCGATCATGCCGACGATCGGATGCACCTTGTAATTCGTCACGAACGTCCCGATCGGAGGCAGGGCCCCGACCACCTCCACACCCCCCCGATCGAGGCCGATCTCCTCCTCGGCCTCGCGCAGAGCGGTGTCCACGTAGCTCTCACCCGGATCGCTGCGCCCACCGGGGAACGAGATCTCGCCCCCGTGCCGGCGCAGGTCGTGGCGGCGCTCGGTGAAGATCAGGCCGGGGTCGGAGGGCCAGCCGAACAGCGGCACGAGGACGGCTGCGTCGACCGACCCCGCCGCGTTCATCTCCGCCGCCTCGTCGAGCGGCAACAGCGCCTCGGCGAGGCTTCCCATCAGATGATTACCTGCACGGCCCCGCCGTCGACGCCCCAGGCAACGCCGGAGACATACGAGGCCTGTGCCGAGCAGAGGAACACGATCACGGCGCCGATCTCGGCGGGCTCCGCCATCCGGGGGATCGGCCTGCTGCCCACGGCTGCAGCCAAAGCGTCTTCGCGTGAGGCGAGGTCGCCGCTGTCGCGCAACTGGTCCAGCAGCCCGTCCGGCTCGAGCCACATCTCGGAAGCCGTGCCGCCCGGGCAGACCGCGTTCACGAGCACGCCGTCGGCCGCGTACTCGTCGGCGTACAGGCGCGAGAGCGACAGCTCGGCGGCCTTGGCCACCGAGTACTCGGGGAGGTGAGACGAGGGCCGCTTGCCCGAGGTCGAGGAGACGTTGACGACCCGGCCCCACCCGCGCCCGCGCATCCCCGGGATTGCGGCGCGCATCAGGCGCATCGGCGCCATCACGTTCAGGTCCCACGCCGCCTGCCAGTCGGCCTCAGAGGGGTCGGTGATCGACTCGCGCCAGGTTGCCTGTCCCGCGTTGTTGACGAGCACGTCGAGCGCGTCGAAGTGGCGCTCGCACTCGGCGAGGATCCGCTCGGCCGCGTCGGCGCCGGTGATGTCGAGCGCCAGCGCCTCCGCTCTGCCACCGGCCTCGCCGCAGGCTGCCCGAGCCGCCTCCAGGCCCTCCTCGCCACGCGCGATCAACAGCACCGACGCTCCCTCGGCGCAGAGACGTTCGGCGACGTCGCGCCCGATTCCGCGGCTGGCGCCGGTGACGACGCAGGCCTTGCCAACGAGCCCCAGGTCCATCCGGCTAGCAGCGCACGACGTGGTCCGTGACGGTCACGGTGGTCTCCTGCGAGAGCAGGCGATGAACCGGGCACTTCGCGGCGACTCGAAGCAGGCGTTCGAGCTGCTCGTCGTCGAGGTCGGAGGGGCAGTGCAACGTCACTTCGAATGCCGATGGCGAAGCGCCGTCGTAGGAAATCGCGACCTCGACCTCCAGCGCGTCGACGTCCCACCCCTTGCGGTCCGCATACATCTCTGCCGTGATCGCGGTGCAGGCCGCGAGCGCCGCGCCCAGGGTGCGGGTGGGGGAGGGGCCTTGATTCGCCCCGCCATCCTCGACGGGCTCGTCGATGACCAGCTTGTGCCCGCCCTCGATCTCGACGTCGTGCGTGTATCCGCTCCGGCGGCGCGCCACGACCTTGACCACGGTCAGTCCCTTGCCCGTCCGGCGAACAACTCGGGATCGTCGACGTCGGCGTAGCGCGCCATCGCGAAGACCAGGTCCGAGGCTCGGTTCAGGAAGCGCAGCAGCTCGGCCGACGCGAGCTCACCGGAGTCGCTCAGGCTCACGACCCGGCGCTCCGCGCGGCGGATGACGGTGCGCGCCACGTCGAGCTGAGCCGACAGGGTCGTGCCGCCCGGCAGCACGAACTTCGGCGGCAGGTCCACCCGGCCCATGTACTTGTCGATCAGCGGCTCGAGGTCGCCCGTCATCTCCGCGGTGACGCGGCTGACGCCGTCCTCGAGCCGGTCGGATGCCTCGGGCGCGGTCGCCAACTCGGCGCCGGCGATGAACAGTTCGTCCTGGACCCGCAGGATGTCGGCTGCCAACTCGGCTTCGTCGCCGCACAGGGAGCGGGCGACGCCCAGAGCGGAGCTCGCTTCGTCGAGCGTTCCATACGCGTCGGTGCGCGCGTGGTCTTTCGGCACGCGCCCGCCGTACCACAGCGAGGTCGAGCCGTCGTCGCCCTTCCCGGTGTAGATCTTGACCATCGGGCGAGGCTATCGCCCGGATCAGCTCAGCGGATTGAAGATCAGGCCGGTCAGCAGCTTCGGGAAGAAGTAGGTGGACTTCGGCGGCATCGTTTCGCCGGCGGCGGCCACGGCACGGACCTGCTCGATCGGGGTCGGCCGCATCAGGAAGGCCGCGTCGGTTCCGGCCTCCAACGACGCAATCGCATCGCCGGCAGACGCCGTGTACGCCATGCCCCGCTTGGCCTCGACGTCCTCCTCGCTCATCCCCAGCGCACCGCGCAGGACGATGGTCTCGAGGATCGCGGCGTCGAGTCGGCGGTAGGGCTCGGACCGGTCGGCGAGCGCCGCGTCGATCGCGGCGGTGTCCTTGAGCCGGAGGCGGAACCCACGCTTGAAATGGGCGTCCACGTATCCGAAGACCCCGACCCCCTCCTCGCCGGCGGGGTCAAGCCGCTCGAGCGGGATCTCCTCGATCTCGAAGTGCTCTCGCAAGGCGTTCGCGAGTACTTCTGGCTTATCGGTGCCGCGCAGGTCGGTGAGCAGCCGGTGGTAGCCGAACACGGTCAGGCCCGGGTCCTCGAGCGAGACCAGCGCCATCAGCGTGAAGCGGTGCGCCCCGTCGCCGCCGATCTCGTCGGCGTAGGTCCGGGCGGTCTCGTAGCGGTGGTGGCCGTCGGCGATCAGGAGCTCGGACCCGGAGAGCTCGGCCGTGACGGCGGCGATCACCTGCGGGTCGGCGACGCGCCAGATCCGGTGAACGGTGCCGTCCTGGTCGGTTACCTCGCCCCATGGCTCGTCGCCAAGTGCCGGTTCCAGGAGTGGCCAGGCGTTGCCCTCGTGCAGCGAGAAGATCGGCGAGAGGTTGTGGCGCGTCCCCCGCGTCAGGCGCAGCCGATCCTCTTTGGGACCCGGCTGCGTGCGCTCGTGCGGGCGCACCCTGCCCGCCCCGTAGTCCGCGACCGCGACGCGGCAGAGGAAGCCGCGGCGCGTCCGACGGCTGCCGTCGGGCCCGTCGTAGGACTGCTCGAGCGCCCAATATGCCTCCGCGCGGTCCGCAGCCAACACGCCCTCGAGGGTCCACTCCTCGAGCGTCTCGCCGCGTGCTCGTAGCGGTCCCCGCCCTCCGGAGCGTCGGGCAGGTCGAGCTCGACCACGTTGAACGGCGAGCGCGCCAGCAGGGCCGAGCGCGCGTCGGCGTCGACCACGTCGTAGGGGGGCGCGGTGACGTCGCCCAGGGAGGGTACGGCAGCCAGGTTGTAATGGAGGGCCTTGAGCGGCCGGACGTCCGCCATCGGCGCCGGAGCCTACGTGAGCACCGTTTCCGGCGGGCCGTGGCGGGCAGTGGGACGTGATGGCTGCCGACAGCACGACTGACTCACCAACCGGCGGGGAGGGGGAGTCGCACTCCCAGCGCGTCAACCGCGAGCTGATCGAGCTGCTGAACGAATTGCGGGTGGCGCTGCCAGGGGTGCAGGTCCTGTTCGCGTTCCTGCTTGCGGTGCCGTTCGCGACCGGGTTCAAGGACACCACCGATTTCCAGCGTGACCTGTTCTTCGGGACGCTGGTCGCGACGGCGACCGCCTCAGCGTTCCTGATCGCGCCGTCCGCCTACCACCGGATCAACTTCCGCGAGCGCGACAAGGAGCGGATGCTCCTGACCTCGAACGCGCTGACCCTCGCGGGCCTGTTCTTCCTCGCGCTCTCGATCGTTGCGGCCGTCGCCCTGGTCGCGGACTTCATTTACGGGCCGGCGGCGCCGGTCCTGAGCGCGATCGGCGGGGTGGTCCTGTTCGCAGCCCTCTGGCTGGTGCTACCGGTGCTGCGGCGCAACCCACAGGACACGCCGGAATAGAGTCGTGAGTCGGGGCGCCCGGATTTGAACCGGGGACCTCTGCCACCCAAAGGCAGCGCGCTACCAGGCTGCGCCACGCCCCGAGTAGCCGAGTGTAGTCGCGGGTAGAGTCGAATCGACGGCGACCTAGGAGCGAGCGATGGTGAACTTCAAGAAGCTTGGCGACAAGGCCAAGGACCTGGTCGAAAAGCGCGGCGGCACCGATGCGCTCAAGGACGACGCCGCCGAGCTCAAGGCCATCGCCAAGGGCAAGGGCAGCCTTGCGGACAAGGCGAAGGCGGCAGCGGCAGCGATCAAGGATCCGGGCGAGAAGGGCGAGCCGAAGCCCGCGCCCGCCGAGCCGCCGGAGCGCAAGGAGCCCGCCGATCCCGCCGGGGGCGGCGGAAACCCGGCCTGAGCAGCGGCTACGCTGGGCCCCGTGGCCCCCGTAGCTCAGTGGATAGAGCGGCTGCCTTCTAAGCAGCGGGTCGCTGGTTCGACTCCAGCCGGGGGCGTTGATGACCGGTGAATTGAGCTTCTTCGAGCTGGGCACGGGAGACTACGAGCGCGCGGAAGCCTTCTACTCCGCCCTGTTCGGATGGGCGTTCGAGCCGGTGAGGGAGGGCGGCCGGATCGCGACCCCCACGATCCCGGGCGGCATCCATCCGGGCGACGCGGGCGCGAGCCCCTACGTCTTCTTCGCCGTGGACGACCTCGATCAGGCGATCGCCAAGGTCCTTGAGCTGGGTGGCAGCGGCGAAGCGATGGACGAGGACGCCGACACCGTTGCCGAGTTCGGCCGCTTCGCGCTCTGCAAGGACGACCAGGGCTCCAGCTTCGGGCTGCACCAGCGCCCCGCCTAAGGCCGCTACATTGAGAGTCCGCGGTGGGCGTAGCTCAGTTGGTAGAGCTCCTGGTTGTGGTCCAGGTGGTCGCGGGTTCAAGTCCCGTCGCTCACCCTCTTGCGAACGCCGGCTAACGCGTCGAGAGGCCGGCGCTCGCGGCGCCGGCCTCTCGATCCGCCGCGCTGTCAGCCTCGGCTCAAGCGCGGGACTCTGCGGCCTGTCGCCGGTGACGCGCGACCGGCCGCGCGACGACAAGCGCCATCAGCATCAGCCCGGAGGCGACCAGAGCGCCGATCACCGCATCGCCGAATTGGAACCCGCCGTCCGCGACCTCGACCGTTGCAGCCGGCGTCGGCTGCGAGGAACCGAGGCTCTGGACGTAGAGGTCCTTGCCGTCACCGCTCCAAGCCGGCTCGTCACCGCCGGAAGACGGCAGCGTCGGGTCCGCGGCTGCCGGCGCGGCGAGCGCGCCGGCGGCGAGTGTGACGAGGACGAGGATGAGACTGGAGTTGCTGCGCTTCATACTGTGCTCCCCTTCTTTTGCGAGATTGCCCGTTGCGATCCCTCTCGCCGACGACGATCCCCGGGGGCGGTAGGCGATCACCACCTGGCTCGGTAAAGCTCCGGTAAACGCCGGCGGAAGGATCCTGCTCGAGCCCGTCGAGGGTCACGATCGCTGGCGATAGAGTCAGCTAGGGGTGACGGTCGAATTTCGTGTTCTGGGGCCGCTCGAGGCCCTCGCTGACGAAGCACCGCTTCCTTTGGGGGGTGCCAAGCAGCGCGCGCTCCTGACGATTCTGCTGATCAACGCGAACGCCGTCGTATCGAGCGATCGGTTGATCGATGAGCTCTGGGGCGGCGAGCCGCCGAAGACGGCGGCCAAGTCCCTTCAGGTCCTCGTCTCGCAGCTGCGTCGCGCGCTCGAGCCGGAGCGCTCGGCGGGCGATCCGGGCAGGCTGCTGCTCACTCGCGCACCCGGCTACATGCTCCGGCTCGAGCCCGAGCAGCTCGATCTCGAGCGCTTCCAGAGACTGGCGCATGAGGGGCGCGAGGCACTCGGCGCCGGCGATCCCATGCCCGGCAGGCAGAAGCTCAACGAGGCCCTGGCCCTCTGGCGTGGTCCCCCGCTTGCAGAGTTCGCCTACGCCGATTTCGCCCAACGCGAGATCTCCCGCCTAGAGGACCTGCGGCTGACCGCGCTTGAGGATCGGATCCAGTCCGACCTCGAATGCGGATGCCACGCGGAGGTGATCGGCGAGCTCGAGAGCCTCGTCGCTGAGGACCCGATGCGCGAGCGACCGCGGGCACAGCTCATGCTTGCTCTCTACCGGTCGGGAAGGCAGGCCGAGGCGCTTGAGGCGTACGGCGCCGGCCGCCGAGTCCTGGTTGCTGAGCTCGGCATCGAGCCCGGCCGCGAGCTGAAGGAGCTCCAGGCGGCGATCCTCGAGCAGGATCCGGCACTTGATCTCCGTCCCCCGGTCGCCGAACGGCGTCCCGGGCAGGCCGAGCGCGAGGAGCCGGAGGCCGCCGCCGCACCGTCAGAATCGTTCATCGGGCGCGAGCGCGAGCTCGCCGAGTTCCGGGCGGCGTTCAGTGGCGCATTGGCGGGACTCACGTCCTTGTTCTTGATCGCCGGCGAGCCGGGCATCGGCAAGAGCCGGCTCGCAGACGAGCTGGCGTCGCTCGCGCAGGCTGGCGGGGCCAGAGTCTGTTGGGGCCGTTGCTGGGAGGCCGGGGGCGCTCCCGCCTACTGGCCGTGGGTGCAGGCGCTGCGGTCGTATATCCGCGACGGCGACAAGGAGCGGATCCGCGAGCAGCTTGCGCCCGGCGCCGCCGATATCGCCCAGATGCTGCCCGAGCTCCACGAGCTCTTTCCGGATCTCCCGCCTCCGCCCTCCCTCGACCCCGAGGGGGCCAGGTTCCGACTCTTCGACTCGACCGCCTCCTTCCTGCGGGCGGCGGCTGAGGCGCAGCCAATCGTGCTCGTGCTCGACGATCTGCACGCCGCCGACAAGCCGTCGCTGCTGCTGCTCCAGTTCCTCGTGCGATCGCTGAGCGAGGCGCGCCTCGTGCTCATCGGCGCCTATCGGGACACAGAGCCGAGGACCGAGGACCTGACCGAGGCCGTTGCCGAGGTCCGGCGCGAGCCGGTCGCCCGAGTGGTCCGCCTCGGCGGCCTGGACGTTCAAGGGGTCGCGCACATGATCGAGTTCACCGCGGGCGCGGCTCCAAGCGACGAGCTGGTAACGGCGATCCACCGGGAGACCGAAGGGAATCCACTCTTCGTCGGTGAGCTGGTGCGGCTGCTGACGTCCGAAGGGCGCCTCGAGGAGGCAGTCTCCGACGCCGGCACGATGACGGTGCCGCGGGGTGTTCGGAAGGTGATCGAGCATCGGCTTGGCAGGCTGTCCGACGACTGCAAACGTCTCCTCTCGGTCGCGTCTGTCCTAGGTCGTGAGTTCCAACTCGAGGCCCTCTCATCGATCAGCGAGCGGCCAAAGGAGCAGGTTCTCGACCTGCTCGACGAGGCCCTGGCCGCTCGCGTCATCGGCGACTTGCCGGTGGGTCGGGGCGGCCTTCGCTTCTCCCACGCGCTGATCCGCGACAGCCTGTATTCCGCGCTCGGCATCACTGAACGCCTGCGGCTACACGGGCGGGCTGTTGGGGCGCTCGAGGAGCTTTACGTCGCCGAGCACGAGCCGCATCTGGCCGAACTCGCGTACCACTCCCTCGAGGCGGCGCCGGACGGCGACGTCGACAAGGCGATCGCGTACGCAACACGCGCCGGCGACCAGGCCGTCTCGCTCGTCGCGTACGAAGAGGCCGCTCGGTTTTACGCGATGGCGCTCGAGGCGCTCGAGATGAGGCAGGAGGCGGACGAGCGGACTCGGTCTGAGCTGCTGATCGCGCTCGGCGACGCGCAAGCGCGGGGCGGGGATCTAGCGACGGCGAAGGAGACATTCGTCCGGGCAGCCGAAGTCGCGCGCGGCTTGCCCTCACCGGAGCAGCTCGCACGAGCCGCGCTCGGGTACGGCGGTAGGTGGGTGTTCCTCCGCGCTGGAAAGGACCCGAGGCTGATTCCGCTGCTCGAGGAGGCGCTCGAGGTCCTCGCGGCGGGCGACAACGAGTTGCGGGCGATGCTGCTCGCGCGCTTGGCGGGCGCTCTGCGCGATCACCCTGCCCCGGAGCGGAGAACGTCCTTATCGAGCGAGGCGCTCGCGATCGCCAGACGGCTCGACGACCCGCGGACGCTCGCGTACGTGCTAGACGGCAGCTACGCGGCACTCTCCTGGCCGCGGGACACGGACGCGTGGCTTGCGATGGCGACGGAGTTGATGCAACTCGCCGAAACGATCGGCGACAAGGAGAAGGCCTACTTCGCTCATTTCCACGCCTTCGGGGCCCTCATGGTCCGTGGGGACGTGAGCGCGGCCGACCGGGAGCTTGAGCTGATGAGGGCCGCCGCGCATGAGCTCAGGCAGCCCTCTCAGGTATGGGTGGCTTTGCTCGCGGAGGCGATGCGCGAGGTCTTCGCTGGCCATCTTGAGCAGGCGGAGGAGCTCACGCAGCGCGCCGCCGAGTTGGGCTCCGGCGCTCAGGGCCTCGACGCGACCTACTACTACGTCGCAATCCTTCAAGGCTGGGGCCTGCGGCGCGAGCAGGGGCGACTCGCCGAGCTTGAGAGTTCGCTCGAGGGCTACGTGCAGGAACACCCCAGGGTCTTCCTCTTCCGCTGTTTGCTCGCGAACGTCTATGCCGAGCTAGGCCGCGAGACCGAAGCCCGAGCGGAACTCGATCGCCTCGCAGGCGACGATTTCGCTGATCTACACGTCGGCACTGAGTGGTTCCTCGCTGCCAGCGCCCTGGCGAGTGTCAGCGACTTCCTTCAAGCCGCCGAGCACGCCGAGCGCCTGTATGAGGCCCTGCTGCCGTACGCCGGCTACAACGTCTTTGCCCATCCTGAGGTCGCACTCGGTTCGGCCTCGAGATTCCTCGGCGTGCTCGCGACGACGATGGACCGATGGGATGAGGCGGCCCGTCACTTCGAGCAGGCGCTCGAGATGAACGCTCGCATGGGCTCTCGTCCATGTGCTGCCCACACGCAACATGACCACGCGCGCATGCTGGTGCGGCGCGGGGGTCGGGGCGACACCGAGCGCGCGCGGGAGCTTCTGACGGCCGCCGCGGGTACGTTTCGCGACCTGGGCATGGATGCATGGGCACAGAAGGCCGAGGCGGAGATGCGCACAGCGGAATAGATGCCCTGGGCGGTCACGGACGCCGGACCCGAGTAGCCGCCTTGGAGCTGAATGTCGCTTCGCCACGAAGGCGGGGGCGCCGGCGAGTAGCCACCAGGCGCCCGCCGGACGAGACGGAGGCGTCAAGCCTGGAGCGGGTCTCGCTTCCGCAACCGCGGTCGCGGGTTCAAGTCCCGTCGCTCACCCTACGGTTGCTTGCTAGGGCGCCATATGTGGCGCTGCGCTCGGCTAGTGCGGCGGGCGGTGGAGTAGCTCGAGCTTGATCCCGTCCGGGTCGTGGAAGAACACCGCGTAGTAACCGGGCGTGTAGTCGTATTCGCGTGGATCGCTCTCGATAGTGGCACCTTGGTCCCGGACCCACTGAGCCCGCTCGTCAACGACCTCTCGTGAGGGCACGTCGAAGCAGAGGTGATGGAGGCCAACGGCGTAGCGGTCGTATGGCACGGGGTGGGCATCGGATTGCTTCTCCCGAAGACCCAGCGCCGCGACGCCTTGGCCCGGAACCGACAAGTAACAGATCTTCTCCCCGCGCTCGCCGGTCATCTCGCGGAGCCCACTCCAGCCGATCGGTTCGAGCAGGCCGCGATAGAAGCGTAGGCTGCGCTCGATGGAGGTCACCACGAGATCGACATGGCTGACCTTCGTGTCGGGCACGCACCGAATCTAGCGGCAGTCGTTGCGATTCAGGCTCAGGTTGTCGCTGAGCCGGAGGATCGCCCGCACGGCTGTTTGGTTCGAAGGCCACCCATCAGGGACCCTGTGAGAAACTTGGCGCGCGCGGTGCGCGGTCCGCGCTCCGCGCTCCGCGGACGCGCGACCGAGGGAGGTCAGATGGGTATTGAGGACCACGGCGAACGGGCCGACGTCGAGGAGTTTCGCTCGACGATCCTGGCGCAGCAGATTGAGGCCGAGGAGGCGTTCGTGACCAATGGGGATCCCGGACCGAGGATGGATCTCTGGTCGAAGCAGGATCCGGTGACGCACACCCTGGGCTTCGAGCGCTTCAACGGATCGATCGCCGGGCGTCCCGTCGAGCCCGTGTTGGCTCGCGTCACGCACATCTACCGGCGCGAGGACGGCGCCTGGCGGATCGTCCACTGCCACGCCGACAACCCGGGTCTCGACACCCGCATGGAGCGGCCATGAGCAGCGACGCCCGACCGATCAAGGCGGCGCGGGGAGAGGGCGACTCGCTGCGTAATCCGGTTGCGACCGGGGGTCCGCTCGAGATCAAGGCTCGCGGCGAGGAGACCGCTGGGGCGCTGACAGCCTGCGAGAGCGTCACGATGCCCGGGGAGGGCCCGCCCTTTCACAAGCACGCGAACGAGGACGAGGTCATGTACTTCGTCGACGGAGCTTTTCGCCTACGGATCGACGATCAGGTCATGGACATGGCGCCGGGCTCGTTCGCGTTCGTCCCGCGGGATACACCCCACAGCTGGCAGAACGTGAGCGAGGGTCAGGCCCACATGCTTTTCGTCTTCACCCCCGCATCGCCGGGGATGGAGCGGTTCTTCGAGCGCTTCGCGGAGGTGGCGAGCGAGGGATCGGCCCTGCGAGAGGCCTTCGCGGCGCTCGCCGAGGACGCGGGCATGACGGTCCTCGGCCCGCCGCTGGCGCAGTCCCACCCGCTTCCTGAGCCTGAAGGAGGCTGAGAGATGAGCACGATTGCGCCCGAGCAGGACCTCGCCGGGGTCGACGACTCGGGGACAACCTTCCTCAACCAGTAGGGGACCGTTCCGGTCGCGCTCGGCAGCGGTTAGGCCCTACCGCTCGCAGCTCTTCTCCTTGTCCTTGCCGGGGCCGCCGCTGCACTTGTCCCGGCCGCCGCCGCCCCTGAGCAGGTCCTTGTCGCCGCCACCGACCAGCCTGTCCCGGCCGCCGCCGCCGATGATCCTGTCCTTGCCGGCGCCGCCGAACAGCTTGTCGTTGTCCGGGCCGCCGCGGAGGACGTCGTTGCCCTTGCTGCCGCAGATGACGTCCCCGCCTCGGCGTCCGCTGATGGTGTCGTTGTGGATGTGGCCCTGCATCACGTCCTTGGCACTCGTGCCTCTGAGGGTGTCCCTGCCGTCGGTGCCGACGATCAGCGCCGGCTTGCCTTGGCAGAACGCCGGTCGCTTCGGCGCCCAGGTCGGGTTGCCGTCGAAGTGACCGCCGTCTTGGGTCGTGACGTCCGTGATCAGGCCGGTGTCGTCGGAATTCTTCATGACCAACTGGCCGGCGCTGAGCAGGCCGTTGACGAAAGTGATCTTGTCGCCCTCGGGCGACCAGGCGCAGTTGTAGTCAGCCACGTTGTTGCCCGTGGCGGAGATCTCCACTGGCGTACCGAACGCGACCGTGCGCCTGAAGATGTTTGCGGTGTTGTTGAACGCGCCCTCGGTGTAACAGAGCTGAGATCCGTCAGGCGATAGATCGGGTTGGAACTGGTTCCCGGCGGCGACGACGACCCCTGTCGTCCCGAGCGGCGTTGCCTGGCTGCCGTCGGCCTTTTCCCTGTAGATGTCCTGGTCGCCGGCGCCGAAGTTCGTGTGGTAGTAGATGTGCTTGCCGTCGGGCGACCAGACGGGCTTGCCTTCGGTGAGGACGGGTGGATTGGCCGCGTTCGTGTTGGTGAGGTTGATCGTGCCGAGGTTCGCACTGTCCTCGTCGACCGTCGTGACGAGGATGTCCATCTGGCCGCTGCCGTCGGTCACCTCACTCTCGTAGGCGATCTTGGTGCCGGCGGGGTTCCACGCCGGCCGGTCGGCGAGAATGTCGCCGCTGAGGGCGCCAAGTCGCAGAGTCGGATTTCCCTCGTCCAGACCGCCGATAAAGATGCTCTCGTTGCCTGGCGGGGTCCACCGCGCGTAGGCGAGCCTGGTCAGGTCTGGCGACCAAGCCGGGTGCCGATGCTGCCCGTCCCCGGTCGTGAGCTTGATCGGCGTCAGGTCGCCGGCGGCGTCGAGGAGGAAGACGTCCGAGCTCTGGTCGTTGGCCGGATTCGGCACGTCGCGGCCGCTGACGAAGGCGATCTCCCCGTTCTCACCCGGGAACACGGCGAGCGCCGCCGCCGGGAGCGCCATCAGTGAAGCAATTGAAACCACCCCTGCCAGCCACTTGGTCCCTCTGCTCATCTCGCCTCCTGTCCCTCGAAACGATCTCCCCATCTTGCCGACCCTACCCCAGCGTGTCCATTCAGGGCTGAACGACCCGCTCGATCCGGCCGGCCTCCAGGTCGGCCATGAACTGGCGCGGGGGCAGGGGGTCGGGCTTCCGGCCCGTGATGCAGCCGAGCATGAACCGAAACGTGTTCACGGCCAACCCGGCGCGAACGCCGGTCTCGGAGCAGCCAGGAGGCAGGCGCTGCGCGTTGAGGATCGGGTATCGCTGCTGCAGCTCGGCCTCGGACCACTCGCTCAGCGGCCGGTGGAAGTCGATGCCGAACTTGGGCCCGTGATCGCCCTGGATCACGACGATCGCATCGCGCTCCGCCGTGATCGCATCCACGCTTGCCAGCAGGCTGCGGTTGACGCATCCGATCGCCCGTCTGTACTCCTCGCCGCCGGCTCCGTCGGCGTCGCCCCAGTAGATCAGCGACGGATCCTGGATGTCGGCCTTCAGCTCGCATCCATCGAGGTAGCGGTAGGGCGGATGCGGGGCGAGGATGTGGCTGTAGACGAACACCGGCTCGTCCGAGCGCCGTCGTTCGACCTCCACCACGACGTCCTCCGGCGAGAGGTTGCCGCTGAGCGGACTGGCATGAACCCCGGCGGCGGCAAGGACTTCGACCAGCGGGGTCGCCCGCAGGATCGCGTGCTCACGCTCGCCGATCAGCGAGTCAACGGTGCTCTGGCTGGGCTCGACGCACAGGTCGACCTGGTCGCCGCACGCGAACGATGAGTAGTCGGTCGCGAACGCGAACCGGTACCCGAGCTCGTGAAAGGCGTCCACCGTCCGGTTGTCGCCCTCGATCGCGTCGAAGAACCGCTCGTAGCTGCCGAGCTCGCCGGGCGCCGCCGGGTAGCCCATCTCCAGCGTCGAGGCGAGGGAGAGAAACGTCAGTGGATAGGCCGCGGTCGCCTCGTCGTGGACCTCGAAGCCGCGGCGCTCCAGCGACCGCAGAAAGCCAGAGTTATCGTGGCCGACGGTGGCTTCGAGTTGGTCGGCGCGTCCGTAACCGTCGAGGAGGAAGAAGTAGACGTCGGGTCGCCGCCCCGCCCCGGAGGTGAAATCGGGGGCGCTCTTGCTGCCGGCGTAAGCCGCCTCGGACTCGGTCGCCTTGAAGTACCCGTATTGGATCGCCGGGAGCGCGAGCAGCAGCACCCCTGCCACGACCGCGTAGCTCCAGGCCACGGGATGCGTCGAGAGGCGGTGGGCGATGACGAAAGCCGCGACGAAAAGGATCAGCCACGCCCCGAGCGCGGCCGCCCCGGCGTTCGCCGAGAAGCCGACCAGCTCGACCGCCTGGCGCGCGAGCTCGAAATGGAAGAAGACGAACGCGGCCGCGGCGAACACCACCGCCACGCGCTCGCGGGCCGCGGCGCCGTGCAGGCGATCGACGGCGACGACCGCGCCGAGGCCGAGCGTCAGGAGGCCGAGCGCGTAGCCGGCGATGCCCGGGTCCAGCTCCGCCTCGGCTCGGTTGTCGTTGAGGAAGACCGCGAACGGGAGCGCGGAGAATGCCGCCACGGTCAGGGCGGGGCGCCACCAGGTCGGCCGTGCGGTTCTCGCCGAATCCGGTCGCATGACCGAAGCACTGTATGGCCGCTGACCGCGGGGCTCTAGCTCAGCGCCGGGCGCGCAGCCGGCCCCGCCTGGCCTTGCGCGAGGGGGTCGGCATCCGGTCACCGGTGAGGTCCTCGGGCCGTCCGGCTCGAACCGTGAGTGATCGCTTCAGCTGGGTCCGGAGCTCCTCGGCGATCCCCGGAACCTCGTCAAGCTGCTCCAGCGAGGAAAAGCCGCCGAGCGCGTCACGGAACCTGAGCATGCGGGTCGCCTGTGTGAGCGAAAGCTTGAGCCCGCGGAGGTCGTCGAGCGTGACCTCATTCGCGTCAAGCGGCGCGCCGCGAGTCTCGGTGCCGTTCGAGGTGCCGCGCTTGGCTCTTGTGCGGAGCTCGCGGACATACCACTCTGCCTCCGCGCTCGCCCGCTCGGTTACGCGGTTCGCATCGGTCAGCCGGGCTTGGAGCTCGCCCGCGAGTTGGTCAAGCGTTGCCTTCCCTTGTGCGAGCTGCCCCTCGGCCTGCTCACGAACTCGATCGAGCTCGGCCCGCATTTCGCCGGACAAAGCCGCGCTTATCCGCTGCTCCATCACGGTCAGCCATGCCGCGGTCTGCTCGGCTCGAGCCACTTCGGCGTGCGCTTCATGCTCCGCTGCGGTCCGTTCGAGGGCGCTCGCACGCTCGGCGAGTTGCGCCTCGACCTGCTCGGCTCGAGCGTCATCTGCCTGTGCGTTCCGCTCCGCTGCAGCTCGTTCGAGGGCCGTAACGTGCTCGGCGAGCCGCGCCTCGGCCTGCTCACGAACTTGATCGATTTCCGCGCGGTGGTCAGCAAGGGCTGCGGTCAGCCGCTTCTCCATTTCGGCCAGCGACCCGGCGACCTCTTTGGCTCGAACCTCATCTGCCTGTGCACTCCGCTCCGCTGCAGCCCGTTCGAGGGCCGTCACATGCTCGGCGAGCCGCGCCTCGGCCTGCTCACGAACTCGATCGGTTTCGGCCTGGTGGTCGGTCAAGGCCTGACTCAGCCGCTTTTCCGTCGCCGCCAGTGACCGTGCGATTTCCTCGGCCCGAACGGCGTCGGCCTGCCCGGCGCGCTCGTCGCTGGCGCGCTCGAGAGCGGCAGCGTGCTCGGCGAGCTGTGCCTCCGAATCGCGAAGCGCCGACCCGACCTCCTTCTGCATTGTGGTGGAGAGGTCTTGGTGGCAACTCTGCAGCTCGCTTCTGAGTCGTTCTCCCAGGGCCGTTGCCTTTGTCTCCAGCGCGGCGTCGAGGCGGGCGCCCGTTTCGGCCTGGAGGCGCTGCGCCTGCTCAACGAGCAGCTTGGCTCGCTCCTCAACGTCCCGGGTGGCCGCCTTCGTGAGTTCCGTCGCGGTTCGCTTCTGCCAATCGTCCGCGTCGTTTGCGAGCCGGCCCGCCTCCGCCCTGAGCCGCTTCGCGCCTGACATTGAGATGCGTTCTTCGGCCTTGGTGAGCAGGGTCTGCGCCTCCTCGGCGCGCTCGGAGTCGGCCCGGCGCGAGCGCTCCTCGGCTGCGTCCTCGATCGCTCGGAGGTGCTTGGTGAGCGTCGCCTCGGATTCGGCGCGAAGCCGTTCGGCCTCCTCGCGAAGAATGGCGAGCATCGTCGTCTGCAGTTGGTCGATCGTGGCCGATCGCGCCGTCTCGGCCTCGGCGGCGAGTCTTTCCGCCTCGCGCGCCAGGCCGGTGATCACGTCTGCGCGAACGCTCTCGATGTCCGTTGCGGCGGACCCGCCGACCTCAGGCTCGCGGCGTCCGGCGGCTTCCTCCATGATCCGAGCGGCGATGGCGCGCTCCCGGGTCGCGTCCCCGGCGCGTGCCTGCGCCGCCCGCTGCAGCTCAATGGCGCGATCAGCGGCGGCACGACCTGGGTTCGAGTGAAGCCCCTCGGCCTCCAGGGCCAGTCGCTTCGCCGCCGCCTCGTGGTTGCGGGCCACTTCGCGCTTGAGCGCCGCGCGCACCAGGGCTTCGAGCTCGGCGGGCGCCTCGGCTTCCTTGCGCCTAGGGAACCAAATGGCGAGGCCGTTTCTGAGCATGCGAGCGCCTTCCATCAGCCCCTCCGTGGCGATCGCCCGCGTTGTCCCCCCCGGGCGCGACTTCCTTGCCGTCGGACTCCCATCGGTCCGCGCAGCATGAGCCGATACTAAATCACTTTGCAGTGTCTTGCGACGGTTCTGCTCGGGCCTACGGCTCGGTGCTGCCCTCGCCGTAGTCCGGGATCTGCTGGACCGCCCAGCCGTTGCCGTCGGGGTCGCTGAAGAAGACGAACTTGCCCCAGGGGAAGTCCTGGACCTCGCCAACCTCGACGCCGCGCTCGAGCAGCTCGCCGCGCGCCGCGTCGATGTCCGCGACCACGAGCTGCAGGCCCTCCAGGGATCCCGGGGCCATCTCGGTCAGGCCCTCGCCGATCGAGATCGAGCAACCCGAGCCGGGCGGGGTGAGCTGGATGAAGCGCAGGCCCTCCTTGACGGTGACGTCGTTGTCCAGGTTGAAGCCGGCCTTGTCCTCGTAGAAGGACTTGGCGCGCTCGACGTCGGCGACCGGGATGGGGATCAACTCGAGCTTGAAATCCATGCGGCGCGGCAGTCTAGCCGTCGCCGCCGCTCAGGCGAAGTGCCCGCGCTCGAGCGTCTCCCGCATCGCCTCGCGGTCGTAGCCCGGCAGCTCGCCGGTGCGCTCCAACGCATCGACGTACGCCCGCATCGCCGCCTTCGCCTCCGCGGTCGGGAGCGTCGCCAGCAGCTCCGCGCGCTCCAGCCGCAGGCCGGCGCGGAGCGGCAACGAGCCGCCCTCGTAGACCAGGCGCTTCGACGCCGCCACCGCCGCCTTCGCCCGGGAGCCCAGCCGCTTTGCCTCGGCCACCGCCTCGGAGATCAGCTTCTTGCGCGGCACCACGCGATCGATCAACCCCAGCTCGAGCGCGGTCTCGGGATCGAGCGGGCCGCCGTCGAGGATCAGCCGCAGCGCCTTGCTGGTGCCCAGCATCCGCACCAGGCGCTGGGTGCCGCCGCCGCCTGGTGGGAACCCGAACAGGATCTCGGGCTGGCCGATGAGATGGTCGCCCGCCGCCATCCAGCGGAAATCGCAGGCCAGCGAGAGCTCGCAGCCACCGCCCTGGGCGCTGCCGTTGAGCGCCGCGATCCAGACCGCGCCGCTCAGCTCCATGCGGAGCAGAACGTCGTGGAAGCTTTCGATCGCAAACAGGCCGGCCGCCGGGGTACTCGACAGCGCCCGCTCGGCGCCTCGCACCCGTCGCAGCGCGCCGGCCGCACGCAACGAGGCCCGCGCCGCCCGGGGACTGATCGCCGGGCTCTCCTCGGCCGCCGCCAGCAGCTCGGCCACGTCGTAGTGGGCCAAAAACCTCGAGTCGTGGGCCCCGGTGAGGACGACGGCGCCAACGCCGTCGTCCGCCTCGGCTCGGCCGACGAGCTCGTCGAGGGCGTCGACGATCGCCTCGTCCATGAGCGCATGGGGCGGATTCGCCAGCGTCGCGAGCAGAACGCGCCCACTTTGCTCGACGGAGATCGAACCGGCGATCGGCTATCGCCCCCGGGCGGCGATCGCGACGACCAGCGCTGCCCCGGCAAGCGCCGCAACGGCCAGCGCGCCCGCGCGAGCGTCGGGCTCGCCCATGATCGAGCCGCTCGCGGCTGCCGACATCACCGAGCCGAACGAGGCAGCCGACATCACCGAGCCGAACGACGCCGCGGAGCCGACGGAGAACGCCGAGGCGGCCGAGCCCACCGACCCGATCGAGAACACCGAGCCCACCGACCCGATCGAGAGCAGCGAGCCCTTCGAGGCGATCGACAGCGCCGAGTCCTCGGACCAAAGCGACAGGGGCGAGCTGTCCGTCTCCACGCCGGCAGTCTCCCATGTCGGGCTCGCTCGAATCGGCCGCTAGTCCTTGACCCTCATCCCCTTCGCGCACTGGACCTCGACCAGCGCGCCCGAGCCAGCCGGATTGGTCTCGCTGTTGTCGTCGACGCCGACGAAGTACGTCCGCGACGGGGTCGCGCCGGTCACGGGGTTCACCCGCGAGAGATAGGAGATCACGATGCCCTGGGCGGTCCGGGCGCCGCCGCCGATCGGGTTGCCCGCGCGGCGCGGACAGCGGATCGGCTGCACGAGGCCGCCCTGCTCAGGCGGGACGAGATCACTGCGCGCGTAGAAGAAGTCGATCGTCGGGCGCCGGCGACGCGGGCGCGAGCCCCGCGAGCTGTCCGCCGGACGCGCCGCGACCCCGGTCACCGGAGCGGCCACCACGACGTCGGCGACCTCGCGCGGCGCCCCGATCCCCTCGGGGTCGGCCAGGGTCATCCCCGCGAGCGCGCCGGCAGCCAGCAACGCGGCGCCGGCGCCGCCCAACATCATCCGTTTCCTCATCGACTGCCTCCGATCTCACGTTTTCGCCCTCGCCAACGTCAACAAGATACGAAGATGGCATCGGTGGCATCGCGCGATCCCTTCCAGGCCTTCCTGAACGAGCACCGGGCCCCGGTGCTGGCGTTCCTGCGAGCCATGGTCGGGCCCGTCGACGCTGACGATTGCTTTCAGGAGACATTCATGGCAGCGCTGCGCAATTACGAGAGCCTCGACGGCGCCAACCCCCGCGCCTGGGTCATGACGATCGCCCGCAACAAGGCGATCGACCATCACCGGGGGCGCGCCCGACGCGCGGTTCCGAAGGCGGATCTGCCCGATGTCGCGGCGTCGGTGCAGCCCGAGCGCGAGCCCGAGCTCTGGGCGGCGGTGGCGGAGCTGCCCGACAAGCAGCGCGCCGCGGTCGCGCTTCGGTTTGTCGCCGACCTTCGCTACCGCGAGGTCGCGGCGGCAATGCAGACCACCGAGGAGGCCGCCCGCCGCAACGTCCACGAGGCCCTGCGGAAGCTGCGCGAGCGGGAGGTTGTCCGATGATTGAGCACGACGACATCGAGCGGCTGCTATCGGCCAAGGGCGCCGCCGACGTCGATGCTGCCGCGGCGGACGCGGCTCGGCGGTTCGCCGAGCGCGCCGCCTCGGAGGGCGCGGCGGTGGTCGCCTACGCGACGCTCGAGACGCCGGTCGGCGCGGCGAGCATCGCCGCGACGTCGCGGGGCGTGATCTCCGTCGGCCTGCCGAACGTGCCACTGGACGAGTTTCTCGCCCAGCTGGCGGACCGGATCTCCCCCCGGATCGTCGAGGCTCCGGCAACGCTGGATACCGCGCGCCGCGAGCTCGACGAGTACTTCAGCGGGCACCGCCAGGCCTTCGACCTGCCACTCGACTGGCGGCTGGTGCCGGGCGGCTTCTACCGCAAGGTCTTGCGCGCGACCGCGCGCCTGCCGTTCGGGATCACCGCCACCTACGGCGAGATCGCGGCGCAGGCCGGGAACGCGCGCGCCCATCGCGCCGCGGGCACCGCGCTCGGCTCGAACCCGCTGCCGATCGTCGTCCCTTGCCACCGGATCATCAGGAGCGGGGGGGACCCCGGCAACTACGGGGGCGGCCCGGAGCTCAAGCGGTGGCTGCTGACGCTCGAGGGAGCCCTCCCGGAGACTTGACAGTTGCTTGATTGACGATTGACAACCAACTTGGCTGTCAAGTAGGCTGGGCGCATGATCGACTCGAACCTCACCAAGCGCCAGCACGAGATCCTCGAACGCCTCGAGCAGGGGATGCCCGTCAAGCAGATCGCCACCGACCTCGGCGTCTCGCGAAACGCCGTCTATTTGCAGATCGAACGGCTTCGCGGCCAGGGCGTCCTGCCGCAGGGCTACACGCCCAGCGGCCAGCCGCCGCGCTCCGTGCCTCCGGCGCTGATGCCTGGGCTCGAGCTCGGCGCCGCGGTGCCCGCGCCGGGCTTTGGCGGCGGCCCGCTGCCCGGCTACCGCTCGGAGCTCGCGGAGCTGCGACGTCCCGCGGACGACGCCACGCCGCCCGGCGAGTACGCCCGCGTGATCGAGGCCGCCGCCGCCCGGGGCGATGTCGTCGCCCTCGCCTACGAGCTCGGCAGGCTCGACGCGACCGAGGCCGAAGAGCTTGCGACCGGCGTCCTCGAGTCCGCGCTGGAGCGGCTCGGGCTGCTGCCGCCGAACGACTAGCGGGCTTGTAGTGGATAATCGCCCAGTCCCGACCAGCGAAGGAGTCCCAGGGGAATGACCGTTGTCTTGATCTTGATTGGCGTCGCCGTCGTCTTGGCGCTGATCTTCATCCTGATCCGCAACTCGATCATCGGTTCGCGCAACCGGGTCGACGAGTCGTGGTCGGGCATCGACGTCCAGCTCAAGCGCCGCCACGACCTGGTGCCGAATCTGGTCGAGACCGTGAAGGGCTACGCCCAGCACGAGCGCGAGACCTTCGAGAAGGTGACCCAAGCGCGCGCCCAGGCGATGCAGGCCTCAGGGCCGGCCGAAGCCGGCGCGGCCGAGGGAATCCTCTCCCAGGCGCTCGGCGGCCTTCGAGTGGTGGCGGAGCAGTACCCGGAGCTGCGCGCGACCGAGAATTTCCAGCAGCTCTCGCGCAACCTGAGCGAGCTGGAGGACGAGATCCAGGCGTCGCGCCGGATCTACAACTCGAACGTCCAGGCCTACAACACGAAGATCCAGATCTTCCCGAACTCGGTCGTCGCTTCATCGGGCGGGTTCACGGCGCGCGAGTTCTTCGAGATCACGGACGCCGCCGAGCGGGAGCCCGTCGAGGTCTCGTTCACCCAGTAGGGGCGCGTTGACGTGAGGCGACCGGGACCGGTGAGGAACCCAGAGCCCGAGTTCCTCACCGGCCCCGGGCTCGCGCGCGACGCGTACGACTTCGCCGCCGCCGCGCACGCCGGCCAGGAGCGCAAGGGCGATGGCTCGCCCTACATGGCGCACCCGGTCGAGGTCGCCCGGCTGCTCCACGCCGAGGGGGTTGCCGACGAGGCCCTCCTCGCGGCGACGTTCCTCCACGACGTGGTCGAGGACACCAACCACCCGCTCAGTGAGATCCGCGATCGCTTCGGGGGGGAGGTCGCAGCGGTCGTGGAGGCGATGACCGAGGACAAGTCGATCGAGCCCTACGAGGCGCGCAAGGATCACCACCGTGACCAGGTCGAGGCCGGTGGCGAGCGAGCCGTGTTGATCTATGCGGCCGACAAGCTCGCGAACCTGCGCGACATGCGCTCGCTCGACGCGTTCGACGCCGAGCGGACGACCACAGCGTGATCGTCGACTGCGCCCACTACCGGGACGGGCAGCGCCAGAACGAGGGGCCGCTGCCACTGGAAGAGGCGGCGAACTACTGCGTCGGCGGCGGCGAGTTCGTCTGGTTGGGGCTGAAGGAGCCGAGCCAGGAGGAGTTGAAGCGCGTGGGGGAGATGTTCGGGCTCCACGAGCTGGCGCTGGAGGACGCGGCCAACGCCCATGAGCGCCCGAAGATCGAGGACTACGAAGGCTCGCTATTCGTCGTCCTTCGCACGACCCGATACGACGATGCGAAGGAGGAGGTCGAGTTCGGCGAGATCGACGTGTTCGTGGGGTCGGGATACGTGATCACGGTTCGCCACGGGGAGGCGAGCGAGCTGGCGCCGGCGCGCAAGCGGCTCGAGGATCGCACCGAGCTGCTCAAGGAAGGGCCGGCCGCCGTCGTCTGGGCAATCATCGACAAGGTCGTGGACGACTACGCGCCGGTCGTCGACGGCATCGACCAGGACATCAGCGAGGTCGAGCAGGAGATCTTCGGGAAGGGCTCCGACGCGACCCAGCGGATCTACTTCCTGAAGCGCGAGGTGATCGAGTTCCACCACGCGGTCGCGCCGCTTCTGGCACCCCTGGAGGGGCTCCAATACGGAGCGCGGCCCCAGGTTCCCGACGAGCTTCGCAACTACTTCCGCGACATCCACGATCACGCCCGGCGGGTCGACGAGCAGGTGATGGGTCAACGCGAGCTGCTGACGTCCATCCTCGAGGCGAACCTGGCACTTCTGGGTGTTCAGCAGAACCAGATCGTGCGGGCGATCTCCGCCTGGGTGGCGATCATCGCCGTGCCGACGTTCCTGGCGTCCATCTGGGGCATGAACTTCGACCACATGCCCGAACTGGCGGAGAGCTGGGGCTATCCGGCGGCGCTCGGCCTGATGCTGGTTGCCGTGGTCTCGCTGTACGCGTTCTTCAAGCGGATCGACTGGCTCTAGCCCGTCGCTACGCTGACCCCAAGCATGGGTGTCTTCGCGCACGTCGGTTCGGGCGTCTTCGAGCCGCTGCAGGTGATCGGCGTGACCGCCTTTGGCGTCGCCTACGGGCTGCGCGCGGCGACCCTCGCTCGAGAGCGGCGGCCCGTCCCCGTGTGGCGGGGTGCCTGCTACTTCACCGGGCTGGCGCTGATCCTGGCGATGTTCATCTCGCCGGTCGCCCACCTCGGCGACGAGCTGGTGCTGGCGCACATGGCGCAACACCTCGTGATCGCCGACGTAGCCGCGCTCTTGATCGTGCTGGGGCTGACCCGAGCGCTGCTGCAACCGGTGATGGCGCTGCGGGCGTTCGACCGCCTGCGGACGCTGACGCTGCCGTACATCGCGCTGCCGCTCTGGATCGCGAACCTGTTCATCTGGCACATTCCGGCCCTCTATGAGGGAGCGGTCACGAACGAGGCCGTCCACGCACTCCAGCACGCGTGCTTCATCGGCTTCGGGGTGTTGATGTGGATGCCGATCGCCGGCCCGTTTCCGGTGCCGAGTTGGTTCGGTGGCGGCGCGCAGGTCGGATACACGGTGGTGGCGCGGCTCGCGGGCGCCGGCCTCGGGAACATCCTCGTGTGGTCCAGCACCGCGCTCTACCCGGTCTATGCGGCAGGTGAGGCGTATTGGGAGATCTCGCCGCTCACCGACCAGGGGATCGCGGGCATGATCATGATGATCGAGGGCTCCCTCGTCACCCTCGGGGTCCTCGCCTGGGTCCTGTTGCGCTGGGCCTCCCGCGACCAGGAGAAGCAGCGGCTGCTCGACCTGGCTGCCGAGCGCGGCGTCCCGCTGGCGCCCGAGCGCGCCGAGCGCGCGGTCGCCAGCGGTCACGGCGCCCGGCTCGAGGAGCGCCTGAGACAGTCGTGAGGGGCACCACCCGCAACCGTTTCCTCTACGTCCTCGTGTTCACGGTCGGGATCGCGACCCTTGGCGCCGAGATCGCGGCGGCAAGGCTCCTGGCTCCGTTTTTCGGCGCGTCGACGATCGTCTGGGCCAACACGATCGGCGTCGTCCTCGTCGCGCTCTCGATCGGGTACTGGTTCGGCGGGCGCCTGGGCGACCGCTACCCGGAGCTCCGCCAGCTCTGCCTGGTGGTGCTCGGAGGCGCGGCGCTGGTCGCCCTGATCCCGTTCGTAGCCCAGCCGTTCTTCGAGTTGTCCGTAGACGCTCTCGATGAGATCGAGGCCGGCGCGTTTGTCGGCTCCCTGTTCGCCGTGCTGTTCCTGATCGCGATCCCGGTGGCGGTGCTGGGCACGGTCTCGCCGTGGGCGATCCGGCTCTCGGTGCCGGATGTCGAGCACGCGGGCACGATCGCCGGGCGTCTCTACGCGATCTCGACCGTCGGCTCGCTGCTCGGCACGATGCTCGCGGCGCTGGTCCTGATCCCGTTCGTCGGCACTCAGCGCACCTTCGTACTCTTCGCGGTGATGCTGGCGCTGGTCGCCGCCGCAGGACTTGGCTGGCGCTACCTTGCGGCGCCGCTGGCCGCCGCCGCGGTGCTGGCGATCCCCGTCGGAACGGTCAAGTCCTCCGACGAGGGCAGGGTGCTGTTCGAGACCGACTCCGAACACCAGTACATCCGCGTGGTCGAGGAGCCGGACGGCGACCGCCTCCTGGAGCTGAACGAGGGGCAGGCCGTGCACTCGCTGCTGCGAGTGGACTCGTATCTGACTGAGGACGTCTGGGACGGCTACCTGGTCCTGCCGCTCGCCGGGTTGGCGCGGCCAGCTGAGCGGATCGCGATCCTCGGCAACGCGGCGGGCACGACCGCCCGCGCCTATGGTCGCTACTTCCCGGAAACGGCGGTCGACGGCGTCGAGATCGACGCTGAGCTCGAGGAAGTGGGCAACCGGTTTTTCGACATGGCCTCAAACGAGAAGCTCAGCGTGCACTCAGAAGACGCGCGACCCTGGCTGCGCCGGTCCGATGGCGGCTACGACGCGATTTTCGTCGATGCCTACCGCCAGCCCTACATCCCCTTCTACCTGGCGACCAAGCAGTTCTTTGAGCTGGTGCGCGATCGCCTCGCGCCCGGCGGGGTGGTGGTGGTCAACGCCGGGCACCCGGAGGGCAACGACGACCTGGAGAAGGTCCTGGGCCGGACGATCGCCGAGGTCTTCCCGACCGTCTTGCGCGACCCCATCGAGCCCACCAACACGCTGCTCGTTGCCAGCGAGGCACCGCTCTCGCCCGAGCGGATGACGAGCGCCGTGGGCGGGCTGCCGGTCGAGGTCCGGAACCTGGCTGCGACCGAGGCGTCGCGCCTGGGGCCGCGGCTGGAAGGCGGGGCGGTCTACACCGACGATCGCGCGCCGGTCGAGTGGCTGATCGACCGCTCGATTCTGGGCTATGCAGGAGAGAACTAGTCCTGTGGACCGCGTCGCCGCTTGGGTCGTGACCGGGCCGGTTGGCCGGGTCGCTGCGTTCGCGGGCGACCTCGGCGCCGCGCTCGGCCGGTGGGCTCTGCGCCGCGCCGGGCTTCGAAGGTCCACCGAATAACCTCAGCGCCGATGAGGACCGAGGTCACAGAGCTGCCCGAGTCGCGCGCGCGGCTTGAGGTCGGGATCGAGCCGGAGTTGCTCGCGCAGCGCCTGAATCGCGCCGCCAAGCAGATGGCCGGCGAGATGAAGCTCCCGGGCTTTCGCAAGGGCAAGGTGCCGCCCGAGCTGGTGATCCAGCGGATCGGCCGCGAGGCGGTCCTCGAGCAGGCGATCCGCGACTCGATTCCCGAGTGGTACGAGCGCGCGATCGTCGAGTCTGGGCTGCCCACCGTCGGCGATCCGAAGCTGGACGTCGACCAGCTCCCGGGCGAGGGCGAGGAGCTCGTGTTCTCGATCGAGGTCGGCGTGCGCCCCGAGGCCACGCTCGGCGAGTACCGGGGGCTCGAGGTGGGGAGGACCACCGTCGAGGTGCCCGACGACGGTGTCGCCGAGGAGCTCGAGCGCCTGCGCGAGGGCTTCGGCAGCCTCAACCCGGTCGAGCGGCCCGCGGCCGAGGGCGACGTGGTCGTGATCGACTACGAGGGCACGATCGAAGGCGAGCCGTTCGACGGCTCGACCGGCAAGGACTTCACGATCGAGCTCGGATCGGAGGGATTGATGCCCGAGTTCAATACCGGTCTGGCCGGCAAGTCGGCGGGCGACGACGCCGAGATCTCGGTCAGCTTCGCAGACGACCACCAGCCCGAGGAGGTGGCCGGCAAGACCGCTGCCTTCGCGGTGAAGGTCAAGGAAGTGCGCGAGAAGGAGCTGCCGCCGCTGGACGACGAGTTCGCGCAATCCGCCTCGGAGTTCGACACGCTGGACGAGCTGCGCGAGGAGATCCGGTCCCGCATGGCGGCGATGCTCGAGGCCCGTGCCGACGCCGAGTTTCGCGAGGCGGCGGTCGAAGCCGCAGCGGCAACCGCGACGGTCGACCTGCCCCACGACCTCGTCCACGCACGGGCACACGAGCTTTGGGAGCGCTTCGAGCGCTCGCTCGGGGCGCGCGGGATCGACCCGCAGATGTACGCCCAGATGCAGGGCAAGGACCGCCACGACCTGATCTCCGACGGTGAGGAGTCGGCCGAGAAGTCACTGCGCCGCGAGGCGACACTGGCCGCGGTGGCCGAGGCGGAGGCGATCGAGCCCACCGACGACGACCTCCTGGACGCGCTCGGCCCCGGCGAGGGCAAGGACTCTCCGGACAAGATCCTCAAACGGCTGCGCGAGGACGGCCGCGACACACTCCTGCGCGATGAGGTCCGGCTGCGCAAGGCGGCCGAGCTGATCGCCGAGCAGGCGAAGCCGATCCCGAAGGCCCAGGCCGAAGCCCGCGAGGCGATCTGGACGCCGGGCTCGGACTCCGAGGGCGACGAGCCCGCGACCGGTGAGAACCCGGACAAGCTGTGGACGCCGGGCGACTGAATGCCCTTCTATAAACTCACCCGCCGATGAGCCCCCTCGTTCCAATGGTGGTCGAGCAGACTTCGCGCGGCGAGCGCGCGTTCGACATCTACTCCCGCCTGCTGAACGAGCGCATCATCTTCCTCGGGACGCCGATCAACGACGACATCGCGAACCTCGTCGTCGCCCAGATGATTCACCTCGAGTCCGAGGATCCCGACAAGGACATCTCGATGTACGTCAACTCGCCCGGCGGGTCGGTGTATGCGGGCCTCGCGATCTACGACACGATGCAGTTCATCAAGCCCGACGTCTCGACGATCTGCGTCGGCGTCGCGATGAGCATGGGCGCGCTGCTCCTGGCCGGCGGGGCCTCCGGCAAGCGCATGGCGCTGCCGAACTCGAAGATCCTGATTCACCAGGTCTCGGGCGGCTTCCAGGGCCAGGCGACCGACATCGAGATCCACGCCAAGGAGATCATCGACGTCCGCAGCCGCCTTGACGAGATCATCGCCCACCACACGGGCCAGGAGATCGAAAAGGTCGCCAAGGACACCGAGCGCGACTACTTCATGAGCGCCGAGGAGGCGGTGGAGTACTCCATCGTCGACCGGGTGCTCGAGCATCGGTAGACGCCGGACCCTCGCGGTCGGGCTGCTCGCCGCGGCGAGCACGGTCGGCCTTGCGATCGCGACCGGCGCCGCCGGAGGCCCCGGGTTCAAGGTCACGCGGGCGTCGGTTGCCCCCGAGCCCGCGTACTTTGCCGGTCGCATGCCGGTCAGCCTGCGATACGTCTTTCGCAGCGCCGGCGAGCCGCGGGACGTGAGGCTCAGCGTGGAGCGGGTCGGCAGCAGCGGCAGAGTCGCGGAATGGAAGCGCCGCGACCTGGCGCCCGGGATCCCGCGCAGGCAGGTCTGGCGCGCGCAGGCGGCGGACGGCGTCTACCGCTTCCGGATCTTCTCGCCCGGTTATCCAGGCGTGCGCACCACCAGCGTCCACCTCCACGGCCACCGCTTCCCGGTCAAGGGCGGGCACGGGACTCGAGGTCCGATCGGCGACTTCGGTGCGCCGCGCTCGGGTGGGCGAGCGCATCAGGGCTTTGACGTCACCGCTCCGTGCGGAACCCCGCTGCTGGCGCTCCGCGCCGGGCGGGTCGAGCGCGCTGGGTACGACCCGCAGCTCTACGGGAACTTCATCGAGGTCGACGCGAAGCGCTCCCGGCTCGACTATTTCTACGCCCACCTGAGCCGCCCGGCCGAGGCTCGCCGTGGCGACCTGGTCAAGACCAGCGAGCGCCTCGGCAAGATCGGGCTAACCGGAAACGCTGCGGGCACGCCCTGCCACCTGCACGTCGAGCTGCGGCGATCCGGCCGGTTGCTCGACCCCGAGCCGAAGCTGGCCCGATGGGACGGCTACGGTTGAGCTAGCCCGCCCTCCAGGGCACCCTGCCGCTGTCGCAGTTCAGCGCCGTGCCGAAATCGCCCTGGGCGCGGATCGCGCCGCGCACGGAGCTCAAGTTGTCCCTGACGCGGCCCTTGACGCGGACCTTCCTGCCGGAACGGCGCAGCGTCTTCGAGAAGCGGTTGCGGTCGTTGACCTTGATATACGGCAGCCTGCCTCGCACATTGACCGTCGCGTCATCGTCGCAGGCCGCCTCGAGCTTCGAGAACCGGAAGTTCTTCAGCGCCCTCGGTTCGCCCTCGAAGCTCTTCAGCGTGAAGCTGATCCGAAAGGCCTGCCCGCGCAGCGCCTCCGTGGACGAGCCTGCGTCGCCAATCGCGGCGACCGGCAGCGCCAGAACCGTCGTCAACCCGGCCAGCGCAAGGATTCCCTTCTTCATGCCTCTCCCTTGATCGGTACCCCTTTACCTGCGAAGGAGGGTAACGGGCCTGCAATCGTTCGCGCGCTTGAAGGGACGGAGGGAGTTGTCGAGTAACAACACGGAGACCTAGCCGAGACCCTCCGTTCTCTAACCTGAATCGGAGAGGTCAGGCCAAACCCCGAGCGGCAAGGAGAGAACGCTGGCACGCCCGACCGACTCCAACGAGCAGCTCCTCTGCTCATTCTGCGGCAAGTCGCAGCGCCAGGTCAAAAAGCTGATCGCCGGACCGGGCGTCTACATCTGCGACGAATGCATCGATCTCTGCAACGAGATCATCGACGAGGAGCTGACGGCGCCGCCCAGCTTCGAGCTGGAGAGCCTGCCGAAGCCGGTCGAGATCCACGACGTGCTCAACGAGTACGTGGTCGGCCAGGACACCGCGAAGCGGTCATTGTCGGTCGCCGTCTACAACCACTACAAGCGCGTCCAGATAAAACAGACCGCCGGCGACGGCGACGTCGAGCTGCAGAAGTCGAACATCATGCTGCTGGGCCCAACCGGCTGCGGCAAGACGCTGCTCGCGCAGACCCTCGCGCGGATCCTGAACGTCCCGTTCGCGATCGCGGACGCCACCGCGCTGACCGAAGCGGGGTACGTCGGCGAGGACGTCGAGAACATCCTGCTGAAGCTGATCCAGGCCGCCGACTTCGACGTCAAAAAGGCCGAGACCGGGATCATCTACATCGACGAGATCGACAAGATCGCGCGCAAGGCCGACAACCCGTCGATCACCCGCGACGTCTCCGGCGAGGGCGTGCAGCAGGCGCTGCTGAAGATCCTCGAGGGCACCAGCGCCTCGGTGCCACCGCAGGGCGGGCGCAAGCACCCGCACCAGGAGTTCCTGACGATCGACACCACCAACATCCTGTTCATCTGCGGCGGCTCGTTCGCGAACCTCGACAAGGTGATCGAGAAGCGAATCGGCAACAAGGGCGTCGGCTTCGGCGCGCAGATCGACTCCGCCGCCGAGAAGAAGGAAATGGGCGAGACGTTCGAGCAGGTGCTGCCGGAGGACCTGATGGAGTACGGCCTGATCCCGGAGTTCATCGGCCGGCTGCCGGTGATGTCGGCGATCCACCAGCTCAGCCGCGACGACCTGATCACGATCCTGACCGAGCCGAAGAACGCGCTGACCAAGCAGTTCCAGCGGTTCTTCGAGTTCGACGACATCGAGCTGGTCTTCGCCGACGACTCGCTGGACGCGATCGCCGACCGGGCCCTCGAGCGCGAGACCGGAGCCCGCGGACTGCGCTCGATCCTGGAGGAGACGCTGCTCGACGTCCAGTTCGAGCTGCCGTCCCGCCGCGACGTCCGCAAGTGCGTCGTCACCAAGGAGACGATCACCGAGGGCCGGCGCCCGACGCTGGTCACCGAGGCCGTCGCCGACGAGCCGCCCGAAGCGGGCTACGAAGAGCTGGGCGAAGAGTCGGCCTGAGTCACGGGCGCGGTTGACACGTGCACCCTCCCGTGGGAGGGTGCGAAACGTGAAGCGCGGGGGTTGGCTGATCGCAGGGCTGCTCGTCGGAGGGCTGTTGCTCGCGACCCCGGCAAGCGCCAGGACCTTCCAGGTCACGCGCACCGCCGACACCGCGCCCAACGGCTGCAACCCCAGCGGTTGCACCCTGCGTGAGGCCGTGATTGCCGCCAACAACCGCGCGGGCGCCGACGAGGTAGTGCTCAAACGCGGCAAGTCCTACGCTCTCGCTCGCCCCGGAGTTGACGAGGAGCTCGCGCTCACCGGCGATCTCGACTCGACGGGTCCGCTCACCCTCCGCGCCCGCGGCCGCGGGGCACGCCCGGTGATCAACGGCGCTGATCTCGACCGGATCCTCCACACGTTCGCCCCCGCGAACGTTCGATCGATCGTGATTCGGAACGGGAACATGACGAGTCCGATCAGCGAGACCGGCGACGGCGGTGGCATCTTCGCGCGTGCCGATTTAATCCTCCAACGCTCTGTTGTTCGCGATAACGCCGCCGACGACAACGGCGAGGGGATCGCCGCCGACTATGGCGCGTCGATCACCCTGATCCGCAGCGCGGTCGTCCGCAACCAGGGCCAAGGCGTACGCGAGGAGGACACCGGCAGCATCGTGCTCAAGCGGAGTCGGGTGACGGGGAACGAGGAGCTGGGCATCGAGGAAGGAGGCGATGGCGGCATCAGGCTGCTCCGGAGCCATCTGATCCGTAACGGCGGAGCTGGGCTGCGCGAGTTCGACGATGGAGGGGTGCGCGTCGCTCGCTCGACGATCTTGCGGAATGAGGGCGAGGGCGTCGACGCTTCGGGTCCCGGCGGCCTGGTTCTGAGGCGCGCGAAGGTGTCGGGCAACGAGGGGATGGGAGTGCTCGATTCCCAGCCCGTGGCTCGAATCACCCGCAGCGTCGTGGCGCGCAACGACAACGTCGGTGTGTTCCAGTACTCCGGAGCGCTCCAGATCAGTGGCACGCAAGTCCTGAGAAATACGGCGAATCAGGACGGAGGGGGCATCAGCGCACTGAGCACGGCGTCGGTGAAGATCGACCGGACCACGGTCGCGCGCAACAGCACCCCGGGAAATGGTGGCGGGATCTCCGCCGTGTCCTTCCCCACGACGGCACCGGCGGTGATCACACGCTCGACGATCAGCGGCAACTCGGCGGAGGGGCGCGGCGGCGGAATCTACGGCGACGCCAGACTCGTCACCACGAATTCGACGGTCGCGAGCAACCGGGCAGGGGCCGGTGGCGGGATCTACATCAACGGCGGCAGCGGCTCCGCGCTGAACGCGGTGAGCGTCGTCCGCAACGTCGCCGATGACGACTACGGCGGTGGGCTCTACCTGGCAAACGACGCGCCCCTGGCGGTCAAGAACTCACTGATCGCTCTGAACCAGGCGACCTGCCTCGGCTGCGGCTCTCCCGACTGCATCAACGAGCAGGACCCTTTCACCTCGGGTGGCAACAACCTGCTGTCGACCAAGGAGAACTGCAGCGGCTTCGACCTGCCGAGCGACCGCGAGCGCTCGAACCCCAAGATCGGCGCGCTGAAGGACAACGGCGGGCCGACCAAGACCATCGCCCTGAAGCAGGGCAGCCCTGCGATCAACAAGGCCGGGAACGACGCGCCGAACCGCGACCAGCGCGGGCGCAGGCGCGGCCGGAACCCGGACATCGGCGCCTTCGAGCGCTAGGCCGCGTCGAGCGCCGTCGCGCGCAGGTCGCGCTGGGGCTCGACTCCGTAACGCGCCCCCGCTGCCGCGAGCTCGTCGCTCAGTCCCCAGCGATCGGGAGCGTCCGGACCCTCGTGCTCGGGGCTCGCGCCCTTGAGCCGCATCGAGCCTCGGTTGTCGCCGATCGCGGCGATCGCGGCGACCTGATCCGGGCGCAGCCGCAGGTCCGGGGGCAGGCCCGCCAGCTCCCGGCGCTTGTCCTCGACCGGGCGAGCGCCCGCCCCGGCTTCCTGGATCAGGGTCGGGACGACGCACTCGACGGCCGGATGGGCCAGGTTCCACTGGCAGGCGAGCTGCAGCAGCGTCAGCCCGGTCTCGGCGCGAACCTGCTCGATGCGGGCGATCCGCTCGAGTCCCGCTTCGATCCAGCCCGGCGGCCGAAACCGGCGATGGTCCGCCTCGCCGATCGGCGTCCGGGGGGTGAGATCGCCCCAGAACAGGCCGCCGTAGTCGACGACGCGGGTAATTACGCGGACGTCCTTGCCGGCGGCGGCGTCGAGCACGAGCTCCCCGGGCCACGGTTCGAGCGGGTTCAGGATCAGCATCGCCCAGTCGATCAGGTCACCGAACCGCTCTAGGCAGCCGATCAGGTCCAGCGTGAAGCCGTTCGCCGGCCCCGGAGCGACGCCGATCGCGTCGGTCAAGCCAGCCTCGCGAAGGCCCGCCATCCCCTGCCAGACCTCGTCGGATTCGTAGCCGATGCGATCAGGGTTGTGCAGCAGCAGCAGGTCGAAGCGCGAGACGCCGATCGCCTCGAGGCTGCGCTCGGCGGCGCGGCGCAGGTAGTCGCCGTACGAGCCGGGATCCCGCAGGTCCGGATCCGTGAAGCGCGGGAATCCCTTCGCCCCCTGACGTTCGCCCAGGTGGAAGTCGTGGCCGACGGCTCCCGCCAGGCGGTAGGAGTCGCGGTCGAGCCCGGCCAGCGACCGGCCCAGCAGCCGGTCCGCTTCGCCCTCCCCGTAGACGTCAGCGGTCAGCACCGTGTGGATGCCGTGGCCGGGGCGCAGCAGCGCCTCGAGGCGATCGTCCCCCAACTCCTCGCCGAAGTGCATGAAGCGGCCACCGCTCCACGTCCCGATCGCCGTTCGCCCGAGGTCCATCGCGCCCGAGAGGATAGGTGGACGGGTTCGGCGCAACTAACATCGCGGCCCATGGACGCCGAGCGACGAGCCAAGCTCGAGGCGACGACACGCTGGGAGTCCAGCGAGGTCGAAGCTCGCTTGTTTGAGCGCTGGCTGGAGGGCGGTTGGTTCGATCCGCAGCCCGAGGGCGAGGCGAGCGACAACTACTCGATCGCGATTCCACCCCCCAACGTCACCGGCGCGCTGCACATGGGCCACGCGCTCAACGGGTCGATCCAGGACGTGCTGATCCGGCTGCAGCGGATGCGCGGGGTTCGAACCCGCTGGATCCTGGGCACCGACCACGCCGGGATCGGCACCCAGGCGGTGGTCGAGAAGGAGCTGTCGGCGCAGGGGACCTCGCGCCTGGAGCTGGGCCGCGAGCAGTTCCTGAGGCGCGTTTGGGAATGGCGCGAGGAGTACGGCTCGCAGATCATCGAGCAGTTCAAGCGGCTTGGTGCCTCCGCGGACTACTCGGACGAGCGCTTCACGATGGACGAGGCCTACGCGCGGGCCGTCGTGCACGTGTTCGTCGAGCTGCACGGGCGCGGGCACATCTACCGAGACAACTACATGGTCAACTGGGACCCCGGCCTGCGCTCGGCGATCTCAGACCTGGAGGTCGAGCAGCGCACGTTGACCGACACGCTCTACGCGATCTCCTACCCGCTGGCCGACCGGGGCGGGTCGGTCACCGTTGCCACGGTCAGGCCGGAGACGATGCTGGCCGATACCGCGGTGGCGGTCCATCCGGCCGACGAGCGCTACACGCAGTTGGTGGGCCAGGAGGTGATCCTCCCCCTGGTCGGCCGGCGGCTGCCGGTGATCGCGGACGAGCACGTCGACCCGGGGTTCGGAACCGGCTGCCTGAAGATCACGCCGGGCCACGATCCGAACGACTTCGAGATTGGCCGCAAGCACGGGCTCGAGGAGATCTCGGTTATCGGCGAGGACGGCCGCATGACCGAGGCGGCAGGCGCGCGCTTCGCCGGCCTCGATGTCGACGAGGCGCGAATGGCCGTGGTCGAAGCGCTGCGTGCGAGTGGGGCGATCACCGGCGAGGAGCCCTACGAGCACGACGTTCCGCACTCGCACCGCTCGGGACGGCGGATCGAGCCGCTGATCTCCCTCCAGTGGTTCTGCGACATGGGCGAGCTGGCGAAACCGGCGATCGAGGCGGCGCGGTCCGGCGCCGTGCGCTTCCACCCGGAGAAGCCCTGGACCAAGGTCTACCTCGACTGGCTCGAGGAGATCCGGCCCTGGTGCGTCTCGCGCCAGCTGTGGTGGGGCCATCGGCTCCCGGTCTACTACTGCGACCCCTGCGAGGAGACGATCGTGGCGATCGAGCCGCCGGCGGGCTGCGGCAAGTGCGGTGGCGAGCTGCGCCAGGACGAGGACGTGCTGGACACCTGGTTCAGCTCGGCCCTGTGGCCGTTCGCGACGCTGGGCTGGCCCGATCAAACCCCGGAGCTGCGCGCCTGGTACCCGACCGACGTTCTGGTCACGGCGCGCGACATCATCTTCCTCTGGGTCGCACGGATGGTGATGATGGGGCTCGAGTTCACGGGCCGGGCCCCGTTCAGCGACGTGAACATCACTTCGGTGATCCAGGCCCCGGATGGGCGGCGGATGTCGAAGAGCCTCGGCACCGGCGTCGACCCGCTCACCGAGATCGAGGTCCACGGCGCCGACGCGCTTCGCTTCGGCTTGCTCGCGATGTCGTCAACCCAGGACGTGCGCTTCTCGGACGCCAAGGTCCAGCAGGGCCGCGACCTCGCCAACAAGCTCTGGAATGCGTCGCGGCTGATCCTCCTCAACACGGACGGCGATCCGGCGCCGGCGCCGGAGAACGCGGAGGACAGCTGGATCCTGTCGCGGCTCCAGCGGACGATCGAGGAGGTCACGGCTCAGCTCGACGCATACGACTTCGCCCACGCCGTTCAGGAGCTCTACCGCTTCTTTTGGTCAGAGCTCTGTGACTGGTACCTGGAGATTGTCAAGCCGCGCCTGTATGACGGTGAGGCGGAGGTCTCCGCGAACCTGCTGCATGTCCTTGAGCGGTTCCTCGCTCTCGCCCACCCCGTGATCCCGTTCGTGACCGAAGAGGTCTGGAGCTATCTGCCCGGCCGCGAGGACTCGCCGCTGATCGTCGCTGCGTACCCGGTCGCCGACCCCGGCCTTCGCGATCCGGCGGCGGAGGCGGAGATCGAGGCATCGATCGACTTGACACGCGGGATCAGGCGTTGGCGGGACCTCGCGGGCGTCCCGGTCGCCAGCGTGCTCCCGGCGCGAGCCGTCGGCGAGGCACCGCACGAGCTGGTCGCCCGGCTCGCGCGGCTCGATCTGAACGGCGCGGGGGGCGAGGCGCTCGCCCGCATCGGCCCGCTCGAGCTGCTCGGCAGCGACGACGTCGATCCGGACCAGGTTCGCGAGCGGATCCAGGCGCGGGCCGCCGAGCTGCGCGCCGAGGTCGAGCGCGGGGCGCGCAAGCTCGCGAACGAAGGGTTCGTCGCCAAGGCACCGGCCGAGGTCGTGGAGGCCGAGCGCGAAAAGCTCAAGGCGTACCGTCGGGAGCTTGCCGAGCTTGAGCGGTAGGTTCGACGCCGAGGCGTGGCTCGGGTCCCTGGATCCGATCGGCTGGCGGTTCGGGCTCGAGCGGATCGCCGCGCTCATGTCCGCCCTGGGTGATCCTCAGTACGAGTTCGAGGCAGTTCACGTGGTCGGCACCAACGGCAAGTCCTCGGTGGCTGCGATGACGGCTGCCCTGGTGGAATCCCGTGGGCGTTCCGCCGGCTGTTATCTGTCGCCGCACTCCGAGCGCTGGTCGCAGCGCGTGTGGGTGCGCGGCGCCGAGGTCGATTCCGGCGACTTCGCCGTCGCCGCCGAGCGCGTAGCCGCTGCGCTGCCGGCGGTCGAGCAGGGCTTTGCCGGGGACGAGCGGGTCACCCAGTTCGAGGCGGCCACTGCCACCGCCTTCGTCGCGCTGGCCAACGCCGGAGTCGAGGTGGGGGTGATCGAAGCCGGCCTCGGTGGGCGCCTCGACGCGACCAACGTCCTGCGCTCGCGGGTGACGGTGCTGACCTCGGTCGGCCTCGACCACACGGCTTGGTTGGGGGAGTCCGAGTTGGAGATCGCAGGCGAGAAGCTTGCGGTGCTGCGGGAGGGGTCGACGCTGGTCCTGGGCCCGGTGATCGACGCCGTCGCCGAGCTGGCGCGGCGGCTCGCCGAGGAGCGCCGGTGTGACCTGATCGAGGCCGAACCCGACCGCGTCGGCACGGGCCTCGCCGCGCCCTACCTGCGACGGAACCTGAGCGCCGCTCTGGCTGCTGCCGAGGTCGTGGCGGGTCCGGTCTCGCCCGCTGACCTGGACCGGGTCCTCGCCTCGCTGGACTTGGCGGGCCGCTTCGAGGTCGTGGCTGGCGACCCGCCCATCGTCCTCGACGCAGCCCACAACCCGGACGGCGCGCGAGCCCTGACCGAAGCCCTCGCCGAGCGCCTGGAGGGGCAGCCGGTGGTGGCGTGCCTCGCGATCCTGGCCGACAAGGACGCCACCGGGATCATCGGCGCGTTGGCTCCGGCGCTCGCGGCAGCGGTCTGCACGGAGATTCCAACCGCGCGGCTTGAGGGCGCCGGCAGGCCCGGAACGACGTCAACTCCAGCCGCCGAGCTCGTCCGCCTGTGTGAGGCCGCTTCGGTGCCGGCGACGGCCCACGCGGAGCCGGGGAGCGCCGTCACCCTCGCGATTGCGATGGCGCGCGAGCGGGGCGGGGTGGCGCTGATCGCCGGCTCGCATTACCTTCTGCGGTGGTGTCAGTGAGAGACGCAAGGCGCGAAACCAACATTGCCCGCCTGGGAAGGCCGGCGCTCTGATGGACCGCGAGGCCCGCTCGGAGCTCCTTCAGATGATGGGAGTGGTCGCCGCGGTGGTGGCCGTCGTCATCCTCGTCTTCTTCGGCCTCGGCTATTTGTTCGGACGCCTGTTTCTCTAAGCGGCTTCAGCGCCCGGCGCACGAAGTAAACTGCCCGACTTCATGCCGCTCCCCGCAATCTTCGGCATCGAGAACGATGGCGTCAACCTGGCCATCAATCTCCTGATCCTGTTCCTGGTCGTCGTTTACCTGGCCCTGATCGCGTACACGTACCTCGACGCGAAGCGCAGGCTGGAGGACTCGGTCCTGATCGGCTGCGCGACGGTGGCGTCACTGTTCCCGTTCCTCGGCACGATCGTCTACACGATCCTGCGCCCGCCGGAGTTTCTGGAGGACGCCCGCGAGCGCAAGCTCGAGATCCGTGCGTCTGAGCTGCGGGTCCGCCACCTCGAGGACACCTCCTGCCCGAACTGTGAATACCCGGTCGAGCGCACGTATCTGCGTTGTCCGAGCTGCCGGGCCCGGATCAAGGACCCGTGCGAGTCGTGCGGCAAGCCGATCGATCCGCGCTGGAGCATCTGCCCGTACTGCGAGGCGCCCACCCGCGCAGCCGCTGCGTCGCCCCAGCGCCAAGCCTCCAAGGCACCGCCGAAGGGCGGCACGACCAAGACGCGCCCGACGACGCGGCCGGCGCGAGCGAAGCGGCCCGTCTCGCGCACGTCAGAGGAGCAACGGACGACGAAGGGGCGCGCCAAGGCGCCGGTACGGCGCAGCACCACCAAGAAGCCGACCCGGCGGACCGAGCCGGGCGACGGTACCGCGCCCGCCTCCTAGGCGAGAAACGATTCGCCCGTGTCCCGAACCCTGATCCTCGTCAAGCCCGACGCCTTCGAGCGGGCGCTCACGGGCGAGGTGCTTGCACGATTCGAGCGCAAGGGACTCCGGATCACGGCGCTGAAGCTGGTGCAGGCCGGCGAGGCCATTGCGAACGAGCACTACGCCGAGCACGCGGAAAAGCCGTTCTTTGCAGAGCTGGTCGCGTTCATCACCGGCGGCCCGCTGGTGGCCGCGGTGCTGGAAGGTCACGAGGCGGTCGCCGCCGCGCGGCAGCTGATCGGGGCCACCAACCCGGTCGAGTCGGCTCCCGGCTCGATCCGCGGCGACTACGGGCTCGAGGTGACCTTCAACATGGTCCACGGCTCGGACTCCGATGAGTCCGCCGGGCGCGAAATCGGGATCTGGTTCCCGGAGTTATAGGGCCCGCTGATGGGCACGCGTTGTCGGCCCGTAGCCCGTCAGCCCGTTGGGCGGAAGCCCGAGCACAGGACGCGGAGCCAGGTGATGCGGCCATCGCGGGCGGCGTAGTAGGCCTGTTGCTCGACCACGAACGGTCCGTCCGCGTTGTGGCCGCGGAGCTGGTAGGCAACCCGCTCGCGGTCGGCGACGGCGCCGCTCTCCAGGCTGAGCAGCTCGTCGATCTCATCCGATTCCTCGAACCAACTCCCGAGCACGTCGGAGACGAACTCCTCCGCGCTCGACGCCTCCCACGCGCGGCGCGGGGTGAGGCCGCGGAAGTCGACGTCCGGATCGAGCACGTCGGCGACGCGGTCGTAGTCCTTGGTCGCCAACGCTTGTGCGAGGTCCCGCCCGAGTTGCGCATCACTCATTGACACGAGAGTATGCCCGCGAACGGCCGGTACGCTCGCCGGCATGCGCCTGGTCCTCGCCTCGAAGTCGCCCCGCCGTCGGGAGATCCTGGGCTGGCTCGGGGTTGACTTCGACGTCGTCGAGCCCGATGTCGAGGAGCTGTCGGCGGGCTTGGACCCCGAGGGACTGGTTCTGGAAAACGCTCGCCGCAAGGCAGCGGCCGGAATCGAGGCGCTCGATGCGGATGCCGGCGACGCCGTGGTCTTGGGAGTGGACACGGACGTCTTCGTCGATGAAGAGATGCTAGGGCAGCCGGGCGACCGCGCCGGGGCCGAGGAGCGCCTGCGCCGGCTCTCGGGGCGCGAGCACGACGTGCTGAGCGGCCTCTGCCTGCTCGGCCCGCGCGCCAAGGGCATCCCGGGCGGGCCGCTCCGCGAGCGAGCCGGTGTGGCGCGCTCGCGGGTCGCGTTTCGCGAGCTCGATCAATCCCTGCTGGCGGCGTACCTCGACTCGGAGGAGTGGCGGGGGCGGGCCGGGGCCTACGCGATCCAGGGCCTGGGTTCGGTCCTGGTCGAGCGGGTCGAAGGGGATTTCTCGAACGTCGTCGGATTGCCCGTGCGCTTGCTCTTGGAGCTCGAGCCAACGCTCGGCGCCCACCGGAGGCGGTAGCTGGCCTGGCTTGGCTTGGCCCTGCGCCAAACCGAGAAAACCCTAAGGCGAACATTTAGCCTTAGAGTTCCGGAGCAGCCTCAAGTGCCGCTTGCGGCTTGCGTTTCAGCCGCTACACTCGGCCTCGCGGCACGGTCGCGGAGGTGGCGCCGAACGTCCTCTTCGAACCCTCGGGCAACAGCCCTTGCGGCGTACGCAAAGGTGGCGACTCCGTCGCACCGCGACCGCCAACCTGGACCACCACCGCCGCGGGCGGCGCGTGCCCGCGCACCCGCGAGTCCACCGACCACCAAGCCAAATGCTCCGATCGGGAACCAGCCTCAGACGAAGCCCCGGCCTCTCCGGAGGGCGGTAGCCCATGTATCGCAAGCAGGTTCGCCGTCGCCGCGCGATTCTCGTCGCGCTGATCGTCACCTCGCTGGTGTTGCTGTCCGCGCATTTCTCGGAGGCCGAGTCGGGGCCGCTGCACGCGATCCAGCGCGGCGTCGCGACCGTGCTCTCGCCGCTCGAGACGGTCGCGAGCCAGGCGCTCAAGCCCGCCCGAGACCTGATCAATTGGTTCGACGAGACGTTTGACGCCCGCGGCGAGAACGACCAGTTAAGGGGGGACCTGGCCGCCGCGCGGGAACAGCTTGCCGACGCCCAGGCGGCGATCGGCGAAAACGAGCAGTTCCGGGCGCTTCTGGGGCTCGACGAGAACGAGCTCGCCGGATTCGAGCCCGCCTACAAGCCGGTTACCTCTCGCATCATCTCGCGCTCGCCCAGCGTCATCAACGCGACGCTCGGCGTCGATGCCGGCTCCGGCGACGGGGTCGAGGTCGACGACCCTGTCGTCTCCGGCGACGGGCTCGTCGGGCGGATCACCGAGGTGACGAACTCGACCGCCCAGGTCGAGCTGATCACCGATCCGCGGAACGCCGTCTCGGCCCGGGTCGTGCCCGAGGGGCCACAGGGGATCGTCGAGCCCGTCGCCGGGGATCCGGATGACCTGCGCCTCGACTTCATCTCCAACGAGGAAGAGGTCAAGGAGGGCCAGATGCTGGTCACCGCGGGCTGGTCCAACGGCGAGATCTCGTCCGCATATCCGTATGGGATTCCGATCGGCGAGATCACCGAGACGGCCCTGGGCGAGCAGGAGTTCCAGCGGGTCACCGTGCAGCCGTTCGCGGACATGCGGGCTTTGCAATACGTCCAGGTCCTGACCGGCGGCCCTGACCGTCCGGGGGTCAACGGATGATCGTCACGTGGCAAATCGGGTTGCGCCTGGCCGCGATCGTGCTGTTTGCGGTGGTCGTGCAGGTCTCGTTTCTGTCCTTCCTCTCGATCCTCGGCGCCACGCCGGACGCGCTACCCGCGGTGATCGCCATCCTCGGGCTCCTGGGCGGCGCCGTGACCGGAGCCACGGCGGGCTTCGCGACCGGGCTCCTGGTCGATTCGCTCCTCTTGCAGACCCTGGGGGTCTCGTCGCTGGTCCTGCTGTCGGTCGGCTACCTGGGCGGCCGCTACCGCGAGCAGTTCGAGATCGACTCGGTCGTCGCCCCCGCGCTGCTCTGCGGCGGACTGACGCTGCTGGCCACGGCGGGCTTCGTCGCGCTGCAGCTGATGCTCGGCGTCGAGGCGGCCGTGAGCCTGCTGGTGGTCCGTGAGGTGCTGGTCAAGGCGTTGCTCGGCTTCCTCATTGCCCTACCCCTCTATCCGGCGATCCGATTCGCCGTGCGCCCGGCGCTGGTGCTCGAACAGCAGCCGACGCGCCGGCGGGTCTTTCGCAACCTCCGCGTCGGCCGTCGGCGCCTGCGCCGGGCCAGCGCCCAAGGGGGGTCGGCATGACCTTCAGCGGCGGCCGTTGGAATCGGGACCGGTCCTCGCCGGTGCAGTTTCATGCTCGCGTCGCCCTGATCGGGGGGCTCGGGCTGATCATGTTCGCCGTGATCTTCTTTCGCCTCTGGTACCTCCAGGTGCTGTCGAGCGATCGCTATCTCGCCGAGGCGCAGGGCAACCGCGTTCGCGAGGTCACCGTGCAGGCGCCGCGCGGCGAGGTCCGCGACCGCGACGGCAAGGTGCTGATCGGCAACCGCACTGCACAGGCGCTTCAGGTGCGCGCCGAAGAGCTGCCCTCAGACGGCGAGCGGCGCAACCAGGTCCTGCGCCGCGTCGCCGAGGTCGCCGGCCTTGAGGTCAACAAGGTGCGCAAGGAGATTCGCCAGCAGACAAAGGAGCTCCCGTCCAGCCCCGTGACGTTGAAGCGCGACGTGCCGATCGAGCTCGTCTACTACCTGCGCGAGAATCAGCGGCGCTTCCCCGGGGTCACCGTCGACCGCGTCTACGTGCGCCAGTACCCGCGCGGCACGCTCGCCGCCCACATCTTCGGCTACGTGCGGGAGGTCAACGCCGAACAGCTGGAGGAGACGCGCTACCAGGACCTGCTGCCCGGGGACGAGATCGGCCAGGACGGGATCGAGCTTGCCTACGACCACATCCTCCGTGGCGTCAACGGCGCGACCACCGTCCAGGTCGACGCCTCGGGGCTGCCCACGGGCCGGACGACCAATGTGCGCGAGCCGGAGCCCGGGAACGACCTGGTGCTGACGATCGACTCCGACATGCAGACGGTCGGCGAGGCGCAGCTCGCCTCGTTCGGGCTGCCGGGCGCGTTCGTCGCGATGGACGTGGAAAGCGGCGAGGTCCTGGCGATGGGATCGAGCCCGACCTTCGATCCCTCGATCCTGGCGCAGCCCGAGATCACCGAGGCGGAGTCGGAGTCGGTCTTCGGCGACCCGGACGACGAGTCCAGCACCGGCGCACCCGCGTTCAACCGCGCGATCGCTGCGGGCTACCCGACCGGCTCCACGTTCAAGCCGTTCACCGCCCTGGCCGCCCTCGATGCCGGCAAGCTGACCCCGTCGGAGACGCTCAACGACGACGGCGCCTACGCGCTGGGCGACGGCAACGTCCTCCACAACGCGCAGGACGCCGTCTTCGGCCCGATCCAGCTGCGCCGGGCGCTGCAGGTGTCATCCGACGTGTTCTTCTACACGCTCGGCGGCAGGCTGGCCGAGGACATCTCCGAGGACGACGAGGAGCACCTCCAGGACTGGGCCTCGCAGCTGGGGCTCGGGGACACCACGGGGATCGATGTCCCGGGTGAGGCTCCGGGCCTGATCCCCACCCCCGAGTGGCGCAACGACCTCTACCGCCAGGGCCTGACCGACCGGCCCTGGTCGTTCGGCGACAACGTAAACCTGGCGGTCGGCCAGGGCGACCTCCAGGCCGACCCGGTGCAGATGGCGACCGCCTACGCGGCGATCGGCAACGGCGGCACCGTCGTGACGCCCCACGTGGCGAAGCGCGCGGAGGACCCGGCCGGCCGAGTCGTCCAGGAGATCGAGCCGGGCCCGCGCCGTCAGCTCGAGGTCGACCCCGAGGGGCGCGAGGCGATCATGGACGGGCTCACCGCCGCCGCGATGGAACCGGAGGGAACCTCCTATCCGGTCTTCGGAGAACCCGGATTTCCGATCGACGTCGCGGGCAAGACCGGCACCGCAGAGCGGCCACCGAACCCCGACCAATCCTGGTACGTGGCCCTGGCGCCCGCCGACGACCCGAAGGTCGTGGTGGCCTTCACGTTCGAGGGCGGCGGGTTCGGCGCGGACACCGCGGCGCCGGCCACGCGCGCCCTGCTGACCGAGTACGCCGAGCGGTTCCTCTCGGTCGAAAGGCGCCAGTTCGAGCAGGCACCGGCGGAGTCGCCGGGCGAAGCGGGTACGGTTGTGTACGAGTAATGGCGGTAGTAAGCGGACCAAGGCCGCGAGTACAGCCCCGGCCTCGGCCCTTCGCCGAGTCGCGCGAGAGCCTGCTCGAGCGCGCGGGGGTCATGAGGCTGGATTTCACCCTGCTCGCAGGGGCGATCGGCCTGATCGCGTTTTCGATCTACACGCTCGGCCAGGCAACTGCAGGCGACGTTCCGGGCAACCCGCACTACTACGTGATCCGCCAGTCCATCTATGCGGTGGTCGGCGTCGCTCTGATGCTGGCCGTCGCCCGGGTCGATTACACCCGGTTCCGCGAACTGCGGGTCGGGATCTACTCGGCGATGATGGCCTCGGTCGCGCTGGTGCTGCTCTTGGGAGCCGCCGCACGCGGCTCGCAGCGCTGGATCGAGCTTCCGTTCTTCACCTTTCAGCCTTCCGAGCTGGGCAAGGTTCTCCTACTCCTGGTCCTGGCGGCGGTCGTGATCGACCGCATGCCGGGCGCCTCGGATCTGAGGCGCACGGGCCGGGTGCTGCTGCTGGGAGCGATCCCCGCGGCACTCGTGTTCATCCAGCCAGACCTCGGCACCGCGTTGGTGTACGGGGTCGTCACCCTCGCGGTCCTGTACATCGCCGGCACGAAGTGGCAGCACTTCGCGTTGCTTGGCGCTGCTGCAGCGGCCGCGGCGGTCGTCGTTCTTGTCGTCGCGCCAGCCGTGGGCCAGCCGATCCTGAAGGAGTACCAGCAGGACCGGTTGACCGCGTTCCTCAGCCCAAGCGAGGATCCGGCCGACTCCAGCTACCAAATTCGTCAATCGCTGATCACCGTCGGCGCCGGTGGCAAGACCGGCCGCGGTGATGACTCAACCCAAACGCGGGACGGCTTCCTGCCCGAGCGCCACACCGATTTCATCTTCGCAACGGTGGGCGAGCGCTACGGATTCGTCGGTGCCGCGTTCATTCTGTCCCTTTACGCCCTGCTGATCTGGCGGGCGCTGCGCATCATGACGCTCTCGAAGAACTTGTACGGAGCCATCATCGCCGGCACGATCGCCGCGATGGTGATGTTCCACGTGTTCATCAACGTCGGCATGAACATCGGGATCGCACCCATCACGGGAATCCCATTGCCGTTGATGAGCTCGGGAGGCTCGTCCGTAATCGTCACGTTCTTGGCGATCGGCTTGCTCCAGAGCATCTACGTCCAGTCGCAGCTCGCCTCCAGGAGTAGGGAAGAAGACCCGCTCCTGAGGTGAGCTAATTGAAGAAAAAGATTCTCGTATCAGTCGACGCCGGCGAAACCCGCGTCGCGGTGTTCGAATCCAAGGGCAACGCCAAGCCACGTGTCGGCGAGCTCTACGTTGAACGCCGCGGATCGCGGTCGATCGTCGGCAACATCTACAAGGGGGTCGTCGACAACGTCCTGCCCGGCATGGAAGCCGCATTCGTCGACATCGGCCTCGAACGCAATGGCTTCCTGCACGTGGACGAGATCGTCCTGCCTGGCGGCGAGAAGGTGCCGCGGCGAGGTCACGGCAAGGGCCGCTCGATCGCCGAGCTGATCAAGCCCAAGCAGGAGGTCCTCGTCCAGGTGGTCAAAGACCCGTTGAAGACGAAGGGCGCCCGGCTCTCCATGCAGCTGTCGATCGCGGGGCGCTACCTCGTCTACATGCCGCAGGGCGCCGGAGTCGGGGCCAGCCGCCGGTTGCCGGACGCCGAGCGTGACCGCCTGCGCAAGCTTCTCCAGAAGCTCCACAAGGGCGATGGGGGGGTCATCGTGCGCACCGCCGCCCAGGGCGCCGACAAGGACGATTTCGAGCGCGACCTCGACTACCTGCACAAGCTGGCCGAGGTCGTCCAGCGCCGGTCCGAAGAGGTTGGGGCGCCCGACCTCGTCTTCCAGGAAGCCGACCTTTCGATCCGGGTCCTTCGGGACGTTCTCTCGAAGGAGTTCGAGCGGGCCGTGATCGACGATCACAAGCAGCACCAACGCGTCTCGAGCTTCTTCCAGCGCACGGCGCCGGAGCTCGTTTCCAAGGTCGAGCTCTATCAGGGCTCGGAACCGCTGTTCGAGCGCGAGGGCGCCGAGGAGGCGCTGCGCTCGACGCTGTCGCGCCGCGTCGACCTGCCCTCGGGCGGCTACCTGATGATCGACTACGCCGAGGCGCTGACGGTGATCGACATCAACACCGGTAGCTTCACCGGGCGCGGCAAGGGTCGGCTCGAGGACACGATCACGAAGGTCAACATCGAGGCTGCCGAGGAGGTCGTGCGCCAGCTTCGCTTGCGAGACATCGGAGGCATCATCGTCGTCGACTTCATCGACATGGCCCGCTCGCGGAACCGCGACCAGGTGCTGAAGACGATGCGCGAGGCACTCGACGAGGACAAGACGAAGACCTACGTCGTCGAGATCTCGCCGCTTGGCCTGGTCGAGATGACGCGGCAGAACGTCACCGACGGCGTCCGCGAGATCCTGACCAAGTCGTGCCCGACGTGCGAGGGCGAGGGCGTGATCCTCTCCGAGGAGACGGTGGCGATCGACGTGATCCGCAAGCTGCGCAAGCTGGTCGCCGACAAGCCCGAGCCCGAGGCGTTCCTGATCAGGGTCAATCCCAAGGTGGCGGCGAAGCTGCTCGACGACGGGAGTGGGCTGCACGAGCTCGAGGAGGAGGCCGGCAAGCACTTCCACTTCGAGGGCGGTGACGCTCTTTCGGTCGCGACGTTCGAGGTGACCGAGGAGGGCACCCGCGAGGAGATCGAGCAACGGGCGCTGCCGTTCTCGGTCGGCGAGGAGGTGCTGGTCTCGATCGAGGAGCCGCACATGTACAACGCGAACGATGCGATCGCCCGCGTCGACTCCTACATCGTCTCCGTCGCGGGCGGCGGCCGCTACGTCGGCCAGCGCCGCCTGGTCCGCATCGACGAGGTCGCGCGCTCGCTCGCCAGCGCCTCCCTGGTGGACAACGGCGCTGGTGACGAAGCCCAGGATGAGAGCGATGAGGGGCAGCTAGAATCGTCCGGCTCCGGGCGGCGGCGGCGTGGCCGTAGAGGCGGCCGCGACCGCGCTCGCGCGAGCGACGAGCAACCAGCGACGAAGAACGAATGATCGATGACTGACTACGCGATAGTCGAGACCGGCGGCAAGCAGTACCGGGCCGAAAAGGGCACGGTCCTGCTCGTCGATCGCCTGCAGGCCGGCGAGGGCGACAAGGTCACCCTGCGCCCGGTCATGTTCCGCGCCGACGGCAACGTAGTCGCGGGCGGCGCCGACCTCGAGAAGGTCAAGGTCGAGGCGACGGTCTCCGAGCACCTGCGCGGCGAAAAGATTCGGGTCTTCAAGTACAAGGCGAAGAAGGGCTACCGCAAGCGCCAGGGCCACCGCTCGGAGCTGACGAGGCTCGAGGTGACCGACGTGAAGATGCTGACCCGCAAGCCGGCGGCCGCGAAGCCGGCAGCCAAGAAGCCCGCCGCGAAGAAGCCCGCCGCGAAGAAGCCGGCCGCCAAGAAGCCCGCCGCGAAAAAGCCGGCCGCCAAGAAGGAGGACGCCTAGAGATGGCCCACAAGAAGGGACTCGGATCCAGCCGCAACGGCCGCGACTCGAACCCGAAGATGCTCGGCGTCAAGATCTTCTCCGGCCAGCAGGTGACCGGCGGCGAGATCCTCGTGCGCCAGCGCGGCACCCGGTTCTACCCGGGCCCCGGCACCGGCATCGGCCGCGATCACACGATCTTCGCGACGCGCGCCGGCACGGTCGAGTTCAAGCCGGCCCGGAAGGGCCGCGTCATCTCGGTTGCCGAAGCCAAGTAGCGAGTACCCCTCCGATCAGGCGCTGGTCGAAGCGCTGCGCAGCGGCGACGAAGCTGCCTACGGCGCCCTGGTCGAGGAGCTGACGCCGGCGCTGACGAAGCTCGCGCTTGCGCACGTCCCAAGCCGCGCGGTCGCCGAGGAGGTCGTGCAGGACACCTGGGTTGGCGTCATTAACGGGATCGACGGCTTTCAGGGCCGCTCGGCGCTGCGGACCTGGATCTTCCAGATCCTGCTCAACACGGCGCGAACGCGTGGCAAGCGGGAGAAGCGGACGCTGCCCTTCGCGTCGTTGCGCCGGCGTGCGGAGGAGGGGCGGGACGAGCCTGCGGTTGACGCTGATCGCTTCCAGGGTCGCCGCGGTGAAGATTCGGGTGCCTGGGCGCGGCCGCCCCAGGAATGGCAGTCCCCGGACGTGCGGCTGGCGGGCGATCAGGCGCGGCAGGTCTTGTTGCAAGCGATCGCGGCGCTGCCTCCGCGCCAGCGCGAGGTGATCACGCTCCGCGACATCCAGGGGTACTCAGCGGCCGAGGCCCGTAACGCGCTTGACGTCTCCGAGACCAATCAGCGAGTGCTCCTGCACCGCGCCCGGTCGAAGGTCAGGGCAGCGCTGGAGCAGCTCCTCGACGAGGAAGAAGCCGCCTGATGAGTCGCACCGCCACAGATCCACTCGAAGCGATGAGCTGCAAGCAGTTCGTCGAGATTGTCACCGACTACCTCGAGCGACAGCTCGACGAGGCGCGGCGGCTGTGGACCGACGAGCACCTGGCGGAATGCGACGCGTGCCGCGCCTACCTGGAGCAGATGAGGGCGACGATCACGGCGCTCCGCGGCCTGGGCGACGAGACGCTCGACGCAGGGCGGCGCGAGCAGATCCTCGCGGCGATGCGCACCGCACGCCCGAGCGCCCACTAAGCCCTCCCAACGCCGAACGTCCCGGGATCCGGGCTATGCGGCGGCTTCCGGGACGTTCGGGTGGCTTGGTCCCTGCCACACTCGCCCCGTGTTCCACGACAAGGCGAGGATCTGGGTCGAGGGTGGTCGCGGCGGTGACGGCTGTGTGAGCTTTCGCCGCGAGGCGCACGTGCCGCGCGGTGGCCCCGATGGAGGCGACGGCGGACGTGGCGGCGACGTCATGCTGGTCTGCGACTCGTCACGACGCGACCTGGCCGAGCTGCGGATCGCCAAGCACTTCAAGGCCGGGCGCGGCGAGCATGGCCGGGGAAAGCAGCAGCACGGTGCGCGTGGGGACGATCGGGAGGTGCTGGTGCCGCCGGGCACCGCCGCGGAGGGAGCGGACGGGACCACGTATGACCTGACCGAGCCGGGGCAGCGGGCGGTTGTTGCGGCCGGTGGCGAGGGCGGGCATGGCAACAAGCGCTTCGCCACGTCGACCCGCCAGGCGCCGCGCTTTGCCGAGCAGGGACTGCCGGGCGAGGAAAGCTGGGTCGAGCTGCGGCTGCGGCTCTTGGCCGACGCGGGGCTGGTCGGCCTCCCGAACGCCGGGAAGTCCTCGCTGCTGGCCGCGCTCACCCGGGCGCGGCCGAAGGTGGCGGAATACCCGTTCACCACGATCGACCCCGTGCTGGGGACGATCGACAACGGCGAGCGCCAGCTTGTGCTCGCGGACATCCCGGGTCTGATCGAGGGCGCCGCCGAGGGGGTCGGGCTCGGCCACGAATTCCTCGCGCACGTCGAGCGGTGCCGGGTGCTGGTCCACCTGGTCGCGCTCGATCCGGAGAGCGACGGCGATTCGGCGGCGGCCTACGAGACCGTCAGGAACGAGCTGGCCGCGCACGGCGGCGGCCTGGTGGAACTGCCCGAGCTCGTGGTGCTTTCCAAAAGCGACCTCGCGCCCGACGATGAGGTCGAAAGCGTGCGCGCTGAGCTCGAGCGGCGGATCGGGCGGCCGGTCACGGCTCTCTCCTCGGCCACCGGGGACGGTCTCGAGCGCCTCACGGCCGGTCTGTTCCAGGCGGCGGGTCCGGAGCCCGAGCGCGCCGCCCCGGCTCGCGACGTCGAGTTCGAGGCCGAGCACGTGACGTACCGCCCGGCCGGCGAGCAGGGCTTCGACGTCGTGCGCGAGGCCGATGCGTTTCGCGTCCACGGGCGTGGAATCGAGCTACTCGTCGCGCGGCACGACCTCGCGAACTACGAGGCGCTCGCCTACCTCGAGTCGCGACTGCGCGAGATCGGGGTTATCGCCGCGCTCGAGCGCGCGGGGTTCGAGCCCGGCGACGAGGTGCGAATCGGCGACCAGGAGTTCGAGCTGGATCCGGGTTAGCCGCCGCCGTTCCTAGACTTGCCTCGTCATGACCGTCGTCGCCAAGCTCGGCTCGTCGATCGTTGCCGACGCCGCCGGCGACGTGCGCGGCGACGTGCTCGACCGGGTCTGCGCTCAGGTCGCCGGCCTGCATGCCGGCGGCGAGGACGTCGTGATGGTGACCTCGGGCGCGATCGCGCTCGGTATGCGCCTGATGGGCTTCGACGCCCGGCCCCGGGCCGTCGACGAACTCCAGGCCGCGTCCGCGGTGGGCCAGGGGTCGCTGTTTCGCGCCTACGAGGAGCGGCTGGCCGCTCAGGATGTCCATGCCGCGCAGGTGCTGCTGAACTCCTCCGACGTCTCGACCAGGGTCAACTACCTGAACGCGCGAGCGACGCTGCGCAGGCTCCTGGAATGGCGCGCGGTTCCGGTGATCAACGAGAACGACACGACCGCCACCGACGAAATCACCTTCGGGGACAACGACTTCCTCTCTGCCCAGGTGGCGCTGCTGCTGGGCGCGCGCACGCTGGTGTTGCTGACCGACACGGCCGGCCTGCATACCGCCGACCCGCGCCGCGATCCCGACGCCCGCCTGATCGAGCGGGTCGACGATTTCTCCGAGCTTGCGCGCTACGAGATCGGCGACCGGACGTCCCCGTTCGGCTCGGGTGGGATGCGCAGCAAGGTGGCCGCGGCGGAAATGGCGACGTCGGCCGGCATCGAAGTCGTCGTCTGCGACGGGACCGCGGACAGCACGCTCCAGGCGGCCGCGGCCGGCGAGCCGGTCGGGACGACGTTTCCAGCCCACCCCGGCCGGGTGCCGAGCTTCAAGCTCTGGCTTCGCCACGCGAAGCCCAGCCAGGGGACGGTGGCGGTGGACGCCGGCGCGGCGCGGGTCCTGCGCGAGCACGGATCGAGCCTGCTTCCGGTCGGGGTGACAGGGGTGGACGGCGCTTTCGAGGCAGGGGATGCCGTGGATATCGTCTGCGATGACGAGCCCGTCGGCAAGGGGATCGTCAATTACTCGGCCGGCGAGTTGGGCCGGATCAAGGGCATGAAGTCGGCTCAGGTGCAGGAACTGATGCCGCACGCGGCCGAGGAGGTCGTGCACCGAGACTTCTTCGTCCTGGCGTAGCGCGGGTACTCTTTTCGAGACCTATGGCGATCACCACACGGACAGTCACCGAGGCCTGCGAGAGCGCCCGCGACGCGGCGCTCGTCCTCGCTCGCGCCCCCAGCGCTAGCAAGGACGCGGTGCTTGCCGGCGTGGCCGCGCTGCTCCGCGAGCGGGCGGACGACGTGCTGGCCGCGAACGCGGCGGATTTGGCCGACGAGCGCGCAGCGGCGTTGACCGAGGCGCTTCGCGACCGGCTGACGCTCACCCCGGAACGCGTCGAGGCAATGGCCCAGGGAGTCGAGGCGATCGCGGCGCTCGACGATCCGGTGGGCGAGGAGATCGACAGCGGCGTGCTCCGCAGCGGCATCGAGATGCGCAAGCTGCGAGTGCCCCTCGGCGTGGTCGCGGTCATCTACGAGGCGCGGCCGAACGTGACGATCGACTGCGCGGCGCTCTGCCTGAAGTCCGGCAACACGATCGTGCTGCGCGGCTCGAGCTATGCGGAGCGGTCGAACGGCGCCCTGGCGGCGTTGGTCCGTGAGGCGCTTGCCGATGCCGCGCTGCCCGAAGGCTGCGTCGAGCTCCTGGCGGGTGATCGCGACGAGCTGGCCGAGCTGGCAACCGCGGAAGGGCTGGTGGACCTGGTGATCCCCCGAGGAGGGGGCGGCCTCAAGGCGGCCCTCAAGGAGGTCGCGACGGTGCCGGTCATGTACGCGGCGGCCGGGAACTGCCACGTCTACGTGCACTCGGACGCCGATCTCGAGATGGCGCGCCGGATCGCCTACAACGCGAAGGTGCAGCGCCCCGGGGTCTGCAACGCGGCCGAGACGCTCCTGGTCAACGCGGCGGTCGCCGATCGGCTGCTGCCCGGGCTGGCACGGGACCTGGGCGACGCCAGCGTCGAGCTGGTGGGCGACGAGCGGACGCGGGCGGCAGCTGGAGAGGCTCCGATCGGTGCGGCGGTGGCGACCGACTGGGACACGGAGTACCTGGATCTGAAGATGGCGATCGCGGTCGTCGACACGCTGACGGAGGCAATCGACCACATCAACCGGCACGGGACGGGCCACTCGGAGGCGATCGTGACGGCCTCGGACGGGACGGCGGCGGAGTTCACGAGCGGTGTCGACGCGGCGTGCGTGTACGTCAACGCCTCGACCCGGTTCACGGATGGATTCGAGTTCGGGATGGGAGCCGAGATCGGCAACTCGACCCAGAAGCTGCACGCGCGCGGCCCGATCGGCGTGCGGGAGCTGACGACCTACAAGTACGTGCTGCACGGCAGCGGCCAGACGAGGGAGTAGGGCTCGTCGCTGCGATCGGAGTTCTCGGCGGGGCGTTCAACCCGCCGCACGTCGGGCACCTGGTGCTGGCCCAGGAGGCGGCATCGCAGCTTGGATTGGAGCGGGTCTTGCTGATTCCGGCCCGGGAGGCACCCCATCGGCGCATCGAGCCGGAGCCGGGGCCGGAGGTGCGTTTGCAGATGGTGGAGCTAGCTGCGCGCGACGATCGGTTGCTCGAGGCCTCGCCGGTCGAGGTGGGGCGCGAAGGCCCGTCCTACACGTTTCGTACTCTCGAGCTGTTGCATGAAGCGCGGCCAGGGGACGAACTGACATTCCTGATGGGAGCCGACGTGGCGGCGTCGCTGGAGTCGTGGCGACAGCCGGAGCGGGTGCTCGAGCTGGCGGGGGTGGCAGTCGCGGCGCGACCGGGGGTCGAGCTCGACGAGGCTGAGGCGGCGCTGGAGCGGCTTGGGGCTGAGGCCGGGATGGTGCGGATGCCTGAGCTTGGGATCTCGTCGACGCGGGTCCGAAGGCGGATCGCGAGCGGGAGGCCGATCCGGTACCTGGTGCCGGACCCGATCATTGAGCTGATCGAAGCGCGGGGACTGTACGCGTGAGCGCCGAGCTCAAGCGTGAGGAAGCCGTCGCCGCCAAGCGCGCGGACGAGCCCGGCTCCTCGGAGGCCCTCGCGCGCCGGCTCGCCGCGCTCGTCGACGACAAGCTCGGCGAGGAGATCGTGATCCTCGACATGCGCGAGCTGGTGGGCTATACGGACTTCCTGGTCCTCGCAACCGCGCGGAACGAGCGGCTGGCGAAGGCGATCCACGACGACGTCTACCACCAGCTCAAGCGCGAGGGGCTGCTTCCGGCCAGGGCCGAGGGCGTGCAGGAGGCGCGCTGGGTGCTGCTCGACTACCTCGACTGCGTGCTCCACGTGTTCGTCCCCGAGGCGCGCGAGCACTACCGGCTCGAGCAGCTGTGGGGCGAGGCGCCCGTGCTCGACCCGTCTCCGTAGGCCGGGGGCGCGGTCCGTCCGCCCCCGCGCCTAGCCTGCGCAGCATCGCCAGGCGTGCCTTCAAACGGACGTTGCTGGGCTACCGGCCGGACGCCGTCGACGAGACGATCGCGCAGCGGGATCTCGCGATCGCGGAGCAGGGGGCGGAGATCGAGGCGCAGTGGAACGAGTTGGCGATCGCACACCGGCGGATCGACGAGTTGGAGCGGTTGGCCACGATGCTCTCGGAGCGGGTGGTCGAGCGCGAGCGCGAGCTGCGGACGCTGAAGGCCGAACTGGCGCGCGTCCACGGCGAGTCCGACCAGGCGGTCGTGGCGCTGGGCGCGGTGGCGCAGGAGCTGGCGGCGGTGCGCGGGCAGGCAAGGGGCCAGGCGACGAGGATCCGGCTGAAGGCTCTGCGCGACGCCGCCGAGGTGACGGATCGGATCACGGAGCTGGCCCGGCGGCCCGGGGAGGCGCGCGAGCGGCTCCTGGAGGCCCTGGCCGATGCGATCGGCAGGCTCGGCAACGAAGGCGACGGAGCCGGCGGGGGCTCGAACGGGCATCAGCCGGACGCCGAGGCCGAGGACATCTTCCAGGGCCTGGTCGAGGTCGAGGTCGGGCCGTTTTCGGACTTCTCGCAGCTCGTCGGCTTCGAGGACGCCGCCAATGGCATCGGCGCCGCGTCGGAGATCTCGGTCAAGCGGTTCGCCAAGGGCCGGGCGACGATCGAGATGAACCTCCGCGAGCCGGTCGAGTTGCTGCGCGAGCTCGAGGACCGCGCGCCGTTCGAGTTCCACGTTCGGGACACGCGCGAGGGCCACTTGGTCCTCGACCTCGACGGCGAATAGGCGTCGGTAGAATCGTCGCCTCCGGGGGCTGTAGCTCAGTTGGGAGAGCGTTCGGCTGGCAGCCGAAAGGTCGTGGGTTCGAATCCCATCAGCTCCACTCGCGGTTAGGATCTGCGCCATGAAGCAGCTTGCCGACGGTGTCTGGCGGCTGGCGGGCTTCCCGCCGAACGCGATCAACGTCTATCTGATCGAGGACGTCCTGATCGATGCGTCGACGAAGTACGCCACCCGCCGCATCGTGCGCGAGCTCAAGGGCCACAAGCTCGCGGCCCACGCGCTCACCCACGCCCATCCGGACCATCAGGGCGCCAGCCACGCCGTCTGCGAGCGCTACGGCGTCCCGTTCTGGGTGGGGGAGAAGGACGCTGACGCGGCTGAGGACCCGAAGCTGATCGGCGAGCGCCAGCCTGACCACTTCATGGCCCAGCTCTTCGCCAAGACGATGACTGGTCCGGGTCACCGAGTCGACCGCAGGCTCCGCGAGGGCGACGACGTCGCCGGTTTCAAGGTGATCGACGTTCCCGGGCACTCAGCCGGTCACGTGGCGTTCTGGCGCGAGTCGGACGGAGTGCTGGTCGCCGGCGACGTACTCAACTCAGCCGACGTCTACACGCTGATCCCCCGTCTCAGCGAGCCCCGCGCCTACTTCACCCCGGACCCGGCCGAGAACCGCCGCTCGGCCCGCAAACTGGCGCCGCTCGAGCCCAAGCTCGCCCTGTTCGGGCACGGGCCACCGGTGACCGACACGAAGAAGCTCGTCGACTTCATCAACGGCCTGAGCGACTAGCGACCGGGTCAGGCCGCGTCGGAGTCCGCCTCGGCCTCGCGCGCGGCGTCGCACGAGCGCCCGATCTGCTCGAGCGTCGCGCCGACCTCGCTGGGATTGCCTCCCAGCGCCGGCAGAAAGTCCTCCGCGATCCCGCGCGCATAGACGGGCCACATCCGGTCGAGCATTGCGCGCCCCTCGCCGGTCAGCGCGACGAAGAACGCGCGCCGGTCGCTTTTGCAGATCCGGCGCTCGACCAGCCCCTGCTTCTCGATTCGGTCGATCAGCCGGCTGAGGCCACTGTGGGAGAGCAGGACCCGCTCCGCGATCTCCACCTGGCGGAGTTGCCCGTCCGGCGCATCGCGCAGCGCAGCGAGTACGTCGTACCAGGTGAGCGGAGGGAGCGTCGCCTCGTCGAGATCACGGCTGATCCGGCGCAGCATCGACGAGTGCGCGTTGAGAAAAGCCCTCCAGGTGCGGAGCTGCTCCTCGCTGATGCGTTTCTCGGCTGCCGTGGCCATCGGGAGGAAGTTTAACCGACAACAGTTGCTAACGCAACGGTATCTGATATATTGCTTGCAACAGCAACAATTGTAGGTACATCAAAGAAGGAGACTCAGATGACCACCACGGCAACCAAGATCGAAATCCCGGCAGGCACCTGGACGGTTGACGCCGTGCACTCGAACGCGAACTTCGAGGTCGAGCACGCGGGGGTGTCGGTCTTTCGCGGCGGCTTCAAGCCAGTCGATGCGAAGTTGACAGTCAGCGACGCGGGCATCGAGCTCGAGGGCGCCGCCGACGTCGCGAGCATTACGATCGACGACGAGAACATTCGGCCGCACATCCTGTCGCCGGACTTCTTCGACGCCGAGCGCAACCCGCGCATCCAGTACCGCTCGACCGAGATCGCCGGCGCTGCCGACAACCTCCGCGTGATCGGCGAGCTGAGCATGGCCGGCGTTTCGCTGCCGGTCACCGCCACGGGCCGCCTGCGGGGCCCAGTCGAGACCGGCGGCACCGAGAAGCTCTCGATCAGCCTCGAGACCTCGATCGACCGCACCGAGTACGGCATGGATTGGCAGATGGAGCTGCCGTCCGGCGGCGTCGCCCTCGCCAACGAGGTCAAGCTGCTCGTCGAGCTCGAGCTCAACCGCGAGGAGTAGCACGATGCGAATCCTCGCGATCTCGGGCAGCCTTCGTAGCGGCTCCCTGAACACGCGCCTGCTCCGCGAGATCGCGGAGCAGGCACCAGCGGGGCTCGAGGTCGAGCTCTGGGCCGGGCTCCGTCATATCCCTCCGTACGACGCGGACGACGACACCGGCCCTGCGCCGGAACCGGTCCGCGAGCTGCGCCAGGCCATCGCCGACGCAGACGGCCTGCTGTTCGCAACGCCCGAGTACAACTCTTCGATCCCCGGCGTCTTGAAGAACGCGATCGACTGGGCCTCGCGGCCGCGCGAATCCACTGCCCTCCAGGGCAAGCCTGCCGCCGTGGTCGGCGCGACCACCGGCCAGTTCGGCGCCGTGTGGGCGCAGGCTGACCTCCGCAAGGTCCTCGGCTCGGCCGGAGCCCGCGTCGTGGAGCTCGAGCTTCCGGTCGCCAAGGCCGACCGGTTGCTGGACGAGCACGGCAGCCTGCTTCACAATGAGCTCCTCGACGTCCGGTCGGCCGAGATCCTCGAATCCCTGGTGGTCGAGATCCAGCGCGACCGCCAGCTCGCGCTCGCCGCCTAAACCGTTCTCAGCGCCTCACGAGCCGAGGCCGGGAGGTGCCGCAGGACGCGCCACCGGGCGCCGGCGAACGCCAGGTTCGCCACGGTCGCAAAGCCCTGCTCGTGCTCGCGCAGGGCGAGCAGCAGATGCGCCACCCTGTCCGCGGCGGGCAGGCCGCGCGCGTCGCCCACGCGGACGCACCAGCAAAAGACCTTCCGGCCGGGGAGGCTTCCCGCGGGGCGCACCAGGAAGGCCCCCTGCTCGCCCACCAGCCAGGTGCCCAGGCGCCCGCGCTGCAGGGCCAAGCCGGTGCGGCTCAGGAGCTCGCGCTCGCCGTGGCCCACCAGGTCGCCCAGCAAGCCGAGCGCTACGCGTTCGGGATGGGACGAGCCCGCGGCGCTCCTATCGCTGCCGATCGCAACCACCGATCGGGCGCCGCGCCGCGCCTGCACACTCGGTACCGCCCAGGCATGGACGAAGCAGAGCGCTGCGACCGGAAACGTCCACGGCTCGATCCAAACCAGGACGAGGCCGGGCGCGGCGAACAGCACGACGACCCAGAATGTCCACGCGGTCCAACGCCCGCCGTCGCGCCGCAGCGTGCGCTCGCTCGCCGAGTCCCGCCGCCAGCCGAGCGCACTCGCTTCGGGCAGCGATCCGCCGGGCGCCGTGGGCGCCGAGGTTTCGCCCGCGGCGCTCAGCCGCCGGCGATCGGTCGGCGGAGGACGACCAGTTGGGCGTCCAAGGGCAGCGCGCGGACGACCTCGGCCGAACCGTCGCCGGCATCCACCGAGGCGATCATCCCACGCTCCAACTCGGACGCGAAGGCGGCCGTCGCCCGGGCCAGCGCGGCGTCGTCGTCCGTCGTCCACTCGGCGAGCGTCGTGTGTCCGGTGCGGTCCAGCCTGATCAGCTTGCTCACTGCAACCTCCTTTTAGGCCTCTCGTTTCCGAATATACGCCTGCCCTTCGCAGCGATGTGTGATGCCCCGCAATAATCAGCGGATGGACGAGCCCGCGCGATACGACCCACAGGCGATCGAGGCCCGCTGGCAGGCGGTCTGGTCCGGCGAGCGCACCTGGGAGGTCCCGAACCCCGGCGACGATGGCTTCGACCCTTCGAAGCCGAAGGCATACGTGCTGGAAATGCTTCCGTACCCCTCCGGCGAGCCCCACGTCGGGCACCTGAAGAACTACGCGATCGGCGACGCATTGGCGCATCTGCGCCGCCGCCAGGGCTTTCAGGTGATCCACCCGATGGGCTACGACGGCTTCGGCCTGCCGGCCGAGAACAACGCGATCAAGACGGGCCAACACCCCCGCGACGCCACCTGGGCCTCGATCGAGGAGTTCCGCAAGCAGTTCCGTCGCTGGGGTGTCTCGATCGACTGGACGCGCGAGGTCGCCACCTGCGACCCCTCCTACTACCGCTGGACCCAGTGGATCTTCCTACGCATGTTCGAGCGTGGGCTCGCGTATCGGGCCGAGGCGCCGGTCCAGTGGTGCCCGGTCGATGCGACCGTGCTCGCCAACGAGCAGGTCATCGACGGGCGCTGCGAGCGCTGCGGCTCGCTGGTCGAGCAGCGCGACCTCGAGCAGTGGTTCTTCCGGATCACCGAATACGCCGATCGCCTGCTGGCCGACTTCGACCTCCTGGAGTCGTGGCCCGAGCACGTGATCACCATGCAGCGCAACTGGATCGGCCGCTCCGAGGGCGCCGAGGTCGTGTTCCGCTGCGAGGAGATCGACCTGGATTTCCCGGTCTTCACGACCCGCCCCGACACGCTGTTCGGCGCGACCTTCTTCGTCCTGGCCCCCGAGCACCCGGACGTCGGACCTCTCGCCGCCGGGACCCCGCGCGAGCAGGAGGTGTCGGAGTACGTCCAGCGAGTCGCGCGCGAGTCGGCCGAGGAGCGTGGCGCCGAGGACCGGGACAAGACCGGGGTGCCGTTGGGACGCACGATCACCAATCCGGTGACCGGCGAGCAGATCCCGATGTTCGTCGCCGACTACGTCCTGATGGAGTACGGGACCGGGGCGATCATGGCCGTGCCGGCCCACGACGAGCGCGACTTCGACTTCGCCCAGCGGTTCGACCTCCCGATCGTCCAGGTCGTGAGGCCACGAGAAGGCGACCCCGCGGCGGATCAACCGTTTGTCCAGCATTCCGACGACGAGGTGCTCGTCAACTCGGGCCAGTTCGACGGCATGAGGGCGCCCGACGCCAAGCGCGCGATCATCGATTGGCTGGGCAACGACGGGCGCGGCGAGCCCGCCGTGAACTACCGCCTGCGCGACTGGCTGCTCTCGCGCCAGCGCTACTGGGGCTGTCCGATCCCGGTCGTCCACTGCGACGCCTGCGGGATCGTCGCGGTGCCGGACGACCAGCTCCCGGTTGAGCTGCCGGACGTCACGGATTACGCGCCGAAGGGCAAGAGCCCGCTTGCGGCCGTCGAGGATTGGGTGGCCGTCGAGTGCCCGTCGTGCGGTGGCGCCGGGCGCCGCGAGACCGACACGATGGACACGTTCGTCGACTCGTCGTGGTACTTCATCCGCTACCTGGACGCTCATAACGAAGAGGCGCCCTGGAGTCCCGAGGCGGTCGACTACTGGATGCCGGTGGACCAGTACATCGGCGGCGTCGAGCACGCGATCCTCCACCTGATGTACGCGCGCTTCTTCGTCAAGGCGCTCGCAGACATGGGCCTGATCGGCGTCCAGGAGCCGTTCGCGAACCTTTTCACCCAGGGCATGATCACCCGCGACGGGGCGAAGATGTCGAAGTCGAAGAACAACACCGTCAGCCCGGCTGAGTACGTCGAGCGCTACGGCGCCGACGCCATGCGCGCGTACATCTGCTTCATCGGCCCGCCCGAACGCGACGCCGACTGGCTCGACCAGGGGGTCGAGGGCGTCTTTCGTTTCCTCTCGCGGCTGTGGCGGCTGGGCGACGAGGTCCAGGCGAAGACAGGCCCAGGTACCGCCGAGCCGGCGGACAGCCCTCTCGCTCGCAAAGCCCATTGGGCGATCGACAAGGTCACCCGCGATATCGAGCACGGTTTCCAGATGCACACCGCGATCGCCGCGGTGATGGAGCTCGTCAACGACGCCTACAGGCTCAAGGACCAGCTCTACGGGAGCCCGGGGGGCGAGGCTACCCTGCGCTTCGCCACGGCCACGGCCGCGTCGCTGATCTTCCCGTTCGCTCCCCACCTGGGCGCCGAGGTCTATGAAACGCTCGAGGGCGAGCGCGTCTGGGAGGTCCCGTGGCCACGGGCCGACCCGACGCTTCTAGCGAGCGACACGGTCACGCTGGTCGTCCAGGTCAACGGCAAGCGCCGCGATCAGATCGAGGCGAGGGCCGATGCTGCCGAGGATGAGCTGCTCCGGCTCGCGCGGGAAAGCGACCTGGTGCAGCGCCAGATCGACGGCAAGGAGGTCGTCAAGGAGATAGTCGTCCCGGGCCGCCTCATCAACCTCGTAGTGAGATAGCTGCTACAACCCGCGCGTGCTGGTCAGACGGTTCGGGGACGCGGCGACCATTGACGTCCATCGCCTCCGCTCCCACATCCTCATGGACGCGGGCGAGCTCGGTTCGCGCAACCTCTCGGTCAACTGGATCGAGGTGCCGCCCGGCGCCTCGGAAGAGCTGCGATCGCACGAGGAGGCTGAGCAGGCCTATGTCGTCGTTCGCGGCAGCGGGACGATGTCGGCCACCGGGGACACCCAGGAGCTCGCGCCCGGCGACCTGGTGCTGATCCCGCCGGCCACCGATCACTCCGTAGGAAATGACGGCGCGGAGCCGTTGGCGCTGGTCTCGGTCCAGTCCCCGGGCGTCTCGGCAGACGAGCTGTTCAGCATCCGCCTGGCCAGCCAGGCCGCCGGCTACGACGGCGATTACGAAGACGAGTAGCAGGCGCATGCCGGCCTCACCGCTGCGTCGCCGGCGCGTGATCATCCACGGCCGCGTGCAGGGCGTCTTCTTCCGGGACACCCTGCGACGGCGGGCTGAGTCGCGCGGGGTGGCCGGCTGGGTGTCGAATCGCGGCGACGGCACGGTCGAGGCGGTGTTCGAAGGGCGCGAGGCCGACATCGAGGCCATCCTCGGCTTCTGCCGGCAGGGCCCGGCTCGCGCCGAGGTCGATCGGGTGGACGTGCGCAGCGAGCCTCCCGAGGGACTCGCGGGCTTCATGATCGAGTGAGGCGGAGTCCGAAGGACGGAGCCGAGCCCCGCCGTCGTTGAGGCGGCTAGTTTGACTCTTCCGGCACGACTTCGGTCGCGGCCGACCGACATCGGCGCGGGCTTCGCGGGCACCCTGGTCCCGTGCCTGAGATGAGCCGAGCGCAGCTGGCCGTCTACGCGGCGCTGGCCGTGGTCGCGCTGATGCTGGGCGCTCGCTGGATTCGTGCGGGCGAGCCCCCGGGGTCGCCTGGCGAGGCAATCGCCTTCGGCGGCAGCCGGTCCGGCGATCAGACCGAGGCCGGCGTGGAGTTCGACGCCTCCGGCGAGGACGTGGTGGTCCACGTCGCGGGGGCCGTGCATGACCCGGGCGTCTACAGGTTGCCGACCGGGTCCCGTGTGACGGACGCGATCAAGCGAGCCGGGGGCACGACCGGCAGCGCCGCTGTCGACGTCATCAACCTCGCGGCCCGGCTTGCCGACGGACAACAGATACAAATACCCACCGGCGTACAAGCCGCCGGCGGGGGCGGCTCAGGTGCGACCACCATGGGCGCCGGTATTGGTCTCGACGACGGGCCGATCAGCCTTGGTAGCGCCACCGTCGAGAAGCTCGACACGATCGAGGGCATCGGGCCGGTCACCGCCGCCGGGATCATCGCGTTCCGCGACGAGCGCGGAGGCGTCGCATCCGTCGACGAGCTCGACGAGATCAGCGGCATCGGCCCGGCGACGATGGAGGCCCTGAGGGCGCGCCTGCAGCCGTGACCGCCGGCGTCGGCCTGGCCTGGCGCTTCGCCGCGCTCGGCGGGCTCGGCGCCGGGCTCGCCCTGGCTCCCGCAGCGGCGCCAGTTGCGATGCCGCTGCCGGTGTTGGCCGCCGTCGCCGGATCGCTGGTCGTCGTTCGCCGGCGCTGTGGCGGATCGCTGCCCTGGCTGTTGCTGGTGGCGGCCGTCGCGGCACTCGCCGGGCTGGCCGCGGGCGTCGCACGGCTCGGCGCGATCGACGCCTCAGCGCTCGAGCCGTCCGACGGCGCCCGGGTCGATGCACGTGGGACCGTCGACTCGACGCCGCGCACCTCGAACGGGATCACGCGGTTCGCGCTCGAAGTCGCCGGCCGTCGCATCGGTGTCGAGACCAGGGCGAGCGCAACCGGCATCGACGAGGGCCGCGTCGTGCGCGTCCGGGGCGCCGTGCGGCTGCCGGCCCCGTGGGAGGCCGGGATGCTGGCCCGCCAGGGCGCCACCCGCGTGATCGCGGCGGAGCACGTGCGGCCCACGGGCGAGGTGCGCAGCGGCCTGCGCGGGGGGCTCGACGCGATCCGGCGACGAGCCGAAGCGGCGCTGGAGCGCGGCACACCCGAGCTCTCGGCGGCATTGCTCCGAGGGTTTGTCCTCGGCCAGGACGACCGCATCCCCGAACCCGTGCGCGACGAGTTTCGCCGGTCCGGGCTGGCGCACGTGCTGGCCGTCAGCGGCCAGAACGTGATGCTGCTGGCGTTGCTGGCGACGCCGATCCTGGCGCTGGCGGGGGTCCCGCTCCGGGCGCGGCTCCTCGCGCTGGTTGCGCTCGTCGCTCTCTACGTGCCGGTTGCCGGAGCGGGGCCATCGATCCAGCGCGCCGGCGTGATGGGAGCGGCGGGCCTGGTGGCGGCCCTTGCGGGCAGGCCGCGCGCGCGCTGGTACGCGCTCCTGCTCGCGGTCGCAGTCACGCTCGGCCTCGACCCGCGGGCGACGGGCGACGTCGGATGGCAGCTCAGCTTCGCTGCCGTCGCCGGGCTCCTCGTCCTCGCGGCACCCCTGTCGCGGCTGCTCATCGGACCGGCCCCTGTGCGCCTTGGCCGGCGCCTGCTGGCCGAAGGAGCCGCAATGACGCTGGCCGCCACCCTGGCGACGGCTCCGCTCGCGGCGCACCACTTCGGAGTGGTGTCGCTGACCGCGATTCCCGCGAACCTGGTCGCGCTGCCGGCGGTGGCGCCCGCCATGTGGCTTGGCATGCTGGCTGGGGCGCTGGGCCAGGTGCCCGCCGCACCGGCGGAGCCGCTGACCGCTCTGGGCGGCCTCTGCGCGGGGTTCATCGGCTGGGTCGCCCACCTGTTCGGCGGCGATCGCGCCCAGCTCGAGGTTCCCGAGCTCGGGCTGGGCCCCACGAGCGTGATCGCGCTCGGATCGCTGCTCGCCGCTCGCATCGGTTGCCTGGCGCTCGAGCGCCGATCCGCTCTGCGCCCGCACTGGCGCCGCCGGGTGCCACGCCCACTGCTCGCCGCGGCCGGGATCGCGATCCTCGTCGTCCTCGCAACGGCGTCCGGGGGACATCCCGGCCGAGCCGGCTACGAGGGGGTGCCGCCCGCGCTGGTCGTCCGCTTTCTCGACGTCGGCCAGGGCGACTCGATCCTGCTCGAGCCCCGGGGCGCGCTGCCGGTCATGATCGACGCCGGGCCGGCCGGAGGCGCCACCGTGAACCGCCTGGAGGAGCTCGAGATCGACCGGCTCGGCGCGCTCGCGATCACCCACGACGATCTCGATCACAGCGGCGCCTTGCCGGAGATCCTCGAAGCGACCGAGGTCGAGCGCCTGGTCTTCGGGGGCCACGGCGGTCCCGCTGTTTGCGACCTGGCCTCCTGCCCGCGCAGCCGAGCGGTCGGCGCCGGAGAAACGATCAGGAGCGGCCGCCTGCGGCTCGACGTCCTCTGGCCGCCAGCCGGTGGGCGTCCGGGCGGCGCCGTTTTGGATCCGAACGCTCGCTCGCTCGTCCTGCGCGCGCGCCTCGGCGAGTTCGAAGCACTCCTCACCGGCGACGCCGAGGCCGACCTGGCGCCCGTCGACCCAGGACCGGTCGACCTGCTCAAGGTGGCCCATCACGGAAGCGCGGACCCCGGGCTGCCCGGGCTGCTGGCGCGGTCGTCCCCGCGGCTCGCCGTGATCTCGGTCGGAAGCGACAACGGCTATGGCCATCCTGCTCCCGAAACGCTCACCGCACTGGCCGCCGGCGGAGTTCCGCTTCAGCGCACGGACAGCGGAGGCGAGGTGGTGATCGAGGTTCGGGGTGACGGCTGGACCGTTGGGTAGGGTCTCGCCGACCCGCCAGCCAGAGGAGAGTTCATGCCAAGCGACGTCCCGAGTCCGCAGTCACCGCCCCCGCCTGCACCGCCCGCCTCGGGCGATCCGGGCAAGGCGAGTGGCGGCATGCGCGCGCTCGGGCTGCTGCTCGCCCTGGTGCTCGCGTTCGCCGCGGCGGTGATGATCCTGGTCGCGATCGACATCGGGGATACCTCGACCTGCGAGGACTTCGTGTCGGACGTCGCCTCCGGCGAGGTCACGCTGAGCCTCGACGACGAGTGCTTCGACGGGTCCTCGGCTCAGAAGGCGATCAGCGTCGTTCTCGCGTGGGCAAGCGGGATCGTCGGCGCGGTGGCCGTGCTGATCGCGTTGATGTTCGCCTTCACCGGGACCAGGGGCGGGACGCTCGCTCGGGTTGCCGGAGCGGCGGTCGTCCTCGGCGCGCTCTCGATCGTGATCGGAAGCATCTAGGGAGTGACGCCGCCGCCCGAGCTGGCTCCCGTCTATCTGCTGGCGGGCGACGACCAGGCGAAGCTGGACGCTGCGCTGACCGCCCTGCGCGCACGCGCGGAGCGCGAGGGCGGAGCGGGCGCGCTCGAGTCGTTTTCAACCGACGGTCCGCCCGACGCGGACGGCCTTCTGGCCGCGGTGCCGGCGCTGTCGCTGACAGCCAGCCGCCGTTACCTGCTCGCCGACGGAGTCGAGCGCTGGAACGCGGCGCAGGTGAAGCCCGTGATCACGGCGATCGGCTCGTTGCCACCGGATCTGACGGTCGTGCTCGTCGCGCGCGAGGCGCCGCCGAAGGTCAAGGCGCCCAAGGGCTTGGCCGAGGCGGTCGAGGCGGGCGGCGGCGAGGTGCGTCGCTACCAGGCGCCGCGGGTGCGCGATCTGCCGGGGCGGCTGGTGGCCGACGCCGAGCGGCGGGGCTTGCGCCTCGAGCCGGAGGCTGCGCAACTGCTGGTCGAGCGCCTCGGCGAATCGACCACGCGGCTCCAGACCGAGCTGGACCGGCTGGCGTTGTGGGCGGGCGAAGGGGGGGCGGTGACAGCCGACGACCTCGAGGCGATGATCGCCGACACCTCCGAGGAGGTCGTTTGGGCGCTGTCCGATGCCCTGGTGGACCGGGACCGTGCCGGGGCGGCCGCGGCTGCCGCCCGACTCACGTCCCAGGGTGAGTCGGTGACGCCTCTGGTCTACCAGGCGGCAAAACGCCTGCGCGAGGCACGGCTGGCGGTTGCCGGCCTCGAGGCCGGGCGCTCGGCGAAGGACCTGGAGAGCTCGCTGCCCATGCACCCCTATGCCGCGAAGATGCTGCTGCGGCGCGTCGGCAACACCAGTCAGGGTGCCCTGCGGGCCGCCACCTGCGCGATCGCCGACCTCGAGTGGTGGACTCGCGGCGGCTCCGACTACCCGGACGACGTTGCGTTGGCGCTGGCGGTGGCGCGCGCCAGCGGCGCGCGCGCCGGGTGACGACGCACCTACGAGGAAGCGGAGGCGCGGACTCGGGCGGCGCGCGCCTTCTTGCGGGCACCGTTTCGGGGGTGGAGCGCGCCCTTCTGAACGGCCTTGTCGATCTTGGAGATGAGCGTGCGGTGCTCGGCGTCGGCGGTAGCGGCATCGCCTCCGGCGGCGGCGGTCTCGAGGCGCTTGAAGTGGGTCTTGACGGCGCTCTTGAACAGGCGATTCTCGTCGTGCTCGCGCAGCGACCGAGCGTTCCGCTTTCTTTGTGAGGCGATGTTGGCCATTTCGCGAGCGCGGATGATAGCCAGGTATCCGATGAGCGACTCTCTCGCGAAACGAGCTTGGCCCCCCTGGTAAGGGCGTATTTCAGTACTTCATGATCGATAGGCCCGAGACACCGAAGGAGATCGAGGCGGACGCCGTCGCCGCGGCGGAGACGATGCCCAGCGAAGGGGTGGAGCCGACGCGACCGCGATCGGGCCGGCTGGCGCGCTCGACCGCATTGTTCTCGTTGGCCACCGCGGCCTCGCGCATCGCCGGTCTTGTTCGCGAGATCGTCGCGGCGTCCTACTTCGGGACCCTGGGCGCGATGTCCGCGTTCACCGTGGCGTTCCAGGTCCCGAACCTGGTGCGCAGCCTGTTCGCCGATGCCGCCATCCAAGCCGCATTCGTGCCCGTCTTCACCGAGCTGCTCGAGAAGGGCCAGCGCCGCGAGGCGTTCCGGCTTGCCTCGACGATGTTCTTTTTGGTCGCGTTGATCCTCGGCGCGCTGACCGCCCTCTTCATCCTGCTCGCGCCGGTCGTCATGCCGCTCTTCATCCCGGCGGAGTTCGAGGCGGTCAAGGACCTCACGGTCGGCCTCTCGCAGCTGCTGTTCCCGATCGTCCTGTTGCTGGGCATGACCGGGATGGTCGCCGGGGTCCTCAACAGCTACGACCGCTTTGGGGCTTTCGCGATCTCGCCCTTCTTCTGGAACGTGGCGATCATCGCGGTGCTGGTCGCGCTGGTGCCGGCCTTCCCCGAGGAGGACCAGATCTACGCGTACGCGATCGGCGTGCTCGTGGGGACCGTCGTCCAGCTGCTGATCCAGGTCTGGGACATGCGCCGCACCCCGTTCGGCATTCGCCGGGCGCTGCTCGCCCCGTTTCAGATTTCGCGGGCCGATTGGCGTGACTCCCGCGTGCGCCGCGTCCTGATCCTGATGCTGCCGGTGACGATCAGCCTCGGCCTGATCAACATCAACCTGCTGATCAACAGCACCGTCGGCTTCCTCGTCTCGGACCAGGCCCCGGCGGCGATCGACAAGGCGTTCCGGATCTACATGCTGCCGCAGGGGATCTTTTCGGTGGCGATTGCCACGGTGCTGTTCCCGACGCTGGCGCGGTACGCGGCCCGTTCAGATCACGACGGCCTGCGCGCGACGATGGCCAACGGGATGCGGCAGATCCTGCTGCTGCTCGTGCCGGCGATGGCGGCGATCCTGGTGCTGTCCGAGCCGATGACACGGTTGGTGTACGAGCGCGGCGTCTTCGACGAAACCTCGACCGAGCTGGTCTCCGAGGCGTTGTTCTGGTTCGCGTTCTCGCTGCCGTTCAACGGACTGTTCCTGTTGCTCACGCGCACGTTCTTCAGCCTCCAGCGGCCCTGGCTGCCGACCGCGATCTCGCTCGGGAACCTTGCGATCACAGCCGGTGCCGCGCTCCTGCTCTACGAGCCCTACGGTGTTGGCGGCATCGTTGCGGCCACCGGGATCGCCACCATCGCCAGCGTCTTCGCGCAGGCGTGGGTCCTGCGGGGCGAGCTGGGCCGGCTCGAGCTCGGCAGGCTTGCGTCGAGCGGCTCCCGCATAGTGCTCGCCTCGGCGGCGCTGGCCGGCGTCTCATACGTGGTCTGGGACGTGCTCGACGCAGCCTTCGGCCGTGGGCTGGGCGCGCAAATCACGTCCGTCGGCGTGGCGCTGGGCGCCGGGGCGCTCGCCTACCTGGCCGCCGTGCTCGCGCTCCGCGTGCCCGAGGCCAGGCAGGCCCTGCGCGTCCTGCGCCGCAGCTGACGCCCCACACCTGCAAGCGCGATTGCAAGCAAACGATGTGTGACTCCGGTCACACATCCCGGAACTTCTACGCCTCACCGTGTAGTCACCGCTAGCGCGCCCGCAAACACGGCCCGGCGATGCCGAAGCCCGCGGGCGACCCCGAGGCGTCAATCCGGCGCCCGCGCGCCATCTCCGGCGCGCACCTACCGAGAGAGGTGACGAGTCCCGTCATGCCGTACCCGCGTTCGACAACCCGAGTCCTTGCCACAGCCGCGATGCTGATCGCCGGCGCGGCCCCTGCGCTGGCCGCAGAGCAGGCCGCGGAAGCCGGCGACGCTGTGCTGCGCGTGACCGCCCCGACCGCGCCCGCAACGCTCGCCGCCGCGAGGGAGCGCGAGGCCCGCGAGGAGCGCCGCGCTATCGCGGCCCGCAAGCGCCGCCTCAACCCCGGCCCGTTCGTGCCGGTGGTCGGCAAGGTCGACTACGGCAACTCGGAGAACGGGTTCGGTGCGGCCCGCTCGGGCCACATGCACTCCGGGCACGACATGTTCGCCGACGCCGGCACGCCGCTGATCGCGGTCGCGGACGCGGTCGTCGCCGACGTCGGCAGCGACGGCGGCCAGGGCAACTACGTCCACCTCTACGACCCGAAGCGCAGGCAGACCTACATCTACATGCACATGATCGAGGCCCCGCAGGTCAAGGCCGGCGATCAGGTCAGGGCCGGTGAGCAGGTCGGCGGCCTCGGCTGCACCGGTTCCTGCTTCGGCGACCACCTCCATTTCGAGATCCGCGACGGCAAGGGGTTCGCGGCAGAGGCGCACAACCCGCTGCCCTCACTCGAGGACTGGGAAAGCATCGACAAGCCGCTCTAGCCGGACCCTCGGGCGGTGCGGAGCGGCTCGCCATACTGAGGCGCTCCATGCAGCAGATCCGCAACTTCTCGATCATCGCCCACATCGACCACGGTAAGTCGACGCTGGCCGATCGCATCCTCGAGATCACCGGGGCGGTTGACTCCCGCCAGCACCTGCCGCAGATGCTCGACTCGATGGACCTCGAGCGCGAGCGCGGAATCACGATCAAGGCCCAGGCGGTCCGGGTCTCCTACGCGGCGGACGACGGTCAGACCTACAGCCTGCACCTGATCGACACCCCAGGCCACGTGGACTTCGCCTACGAGGTCTCACGCTCGCTGGCAGCTTGCGAGGGCGCGCTCCTGGTGGTCGATGCCGCACAGGGCGTCGAGGCGCAGACCGTCGCGAACACGTACGCGGCGATCGAGGCGGGCCTGGAGCTGATCCCGGTCCTCAACAAGGTCGATCTGCCGAGCGCGGAGCCCGATCGCGTCGCGGACGAGATCACCGATTTGCTGGGCGGCGAGCTGGACGAGATCCTCCACATCTCGGCCAAGACCGGCGACGGGGTCCGCGAGGTCCTCGAGGCCATCGTGCGCCGCATCCCGCCGCCCGCGGGCCAGCCGGAGGCCCCACCGCGGGCGCTGATCTTCGACTCCGAGTTCGACCCCTACCGCGGCGTCGTCGCCTACGTTCGGGCTGTTGACGGAGCGTTTCGCAAGGACGAGGCGATCCGCGCGATGCAGGCCGGCACCGAGGCGGACATCGACGAGATCGGCTTCTTTGCGCCCGCGATGGTCCCCGCGACCTCGATGGCGGCGGGCGAGGTCGGGTACGTGATCACCGGCATCAAGGACGTGACCAAGCTCCGCGTCGGCGACACGCTGACCACGCTCGCGAACCCCGCCGCCGAGGCGCTGCCGGGCTATCGCGAGGTCAAGCCGATGGTCTTCTGCGGGCTGTTCCCGATCGACACCGACCGCTACGAGGACCTGCGCGAAGCGCTCGACCGCCTGTCCCTGAACGACGCGGCGCTCTCCTGGGAGCCGGAGACCTCGCAGGCGCTCGGCTTCGGCTTCCGCTGTGGCTTCCTCGGCCTGCTGCACATGGACATCGTGCGTGAGCGTCTGGAGCGCGAGTACGACCTCGACCTGCTGGCCACGACGCCCAACGTGAGCTACGAGGTCGAGCTGATCGGCGGGGAGATCGTCGAGGTCCACTCGCCCGTCGACCTGCCGGACCCGGCGTCGATCGCCGAGATCCGGGAGCCCTACATCCGCGCCAGCGTGATCTGCCCGGCCGATCGCGTGGGCGCGGTGATGGAGCTCTGCCAGGAGCGGCGCGGCACCCACGTCGACATCCACTACCTCTCGCCCGAGCGCGTCCAGCTCCGCTACGACCTGCCGCTGGCCGAGATCGTGCTCGACTTCTTCGACCAGCTCAAGTCCCGGACCGCCGGCTACGCGTCGCTCGACTACGAGCCGATCGGCCTTGATCCCTCGGATCTCGTGAAGCTCGACATCCTGCTCGCCGGCGAACCGGTGGACGCGCTGTCGATCATCGTTCACACCGACAAGGCGTACGAGGCCGGTAAGGCGCTGGTCGAGCGCCTGCGAAAGACGATTCCGCGCCAGCTCTTCGACGTTCCGGTGCAGGCCGCGGTGGGATCGCGCGTCCTCGCGCGCGAGACCGTCAAGGCGCTGCGCAAGGATGTGACGGCGAAGCTCTACGGTGGCGACGTTACCCGCAAGAAGAAGCTGCTCGAGAAGCAGAAGAAGGGGAAGAAGCGCATGAAGCAGGTGGGCCAGGTTGAGGTCCCCCAGGAGGCGTTTTTGACCGTCCTGGAGCTTGATCGTTGAGCGAGGACCCACGGTTTGCCCTGATCCGCGACGCGTTCGATGCCTTCGAGGCGCGCGACGTCCAGGGTCTCGCCGCGTTCCTCCATCCCGCGGTCGAATCCCGGGTCGCGGCGCCGCTGATGAACGTGGGCACGTGGCAGGGCTACGCCGGGTTCGCCCAGATGACTGCCGATTGGGAGGATGCGTTCGGCGAGATCACCTACGAAATCCTGCGGATGGAGTCGTTCGACGATCGCAACGTCTTGGTGGAGGTCCACCAGGAGGCAACGGGCGCTGGCAGCGGGATTCCCGTCCAGATCGACGTCTACTTCCTGATCGAGTTCGAGGGAGAACGGGCGGTCCGGTTCCAGATCCACGCGAACCGCGACTCGGCGCGGGCGGCGGTATGAAGGTCGGCGTTCATCCACTCTCCGGTCGTCACCTCGACCTCGGGGTCGTAGAGCTCGAGGTCACGGCCTCGGTCGAGGCGGCGCTCGACGTGGCCCGGCGACGCGAGGCACCCCGCGCATAGAATCCCGCGCCGATGCCGCTCAAGACCGATGCCGCGGGCAAGACCTGGAACCCCGTTTCCTTCGACGTCGAGGCCGGGCGCATCGCCCAATACGCGGACGCGATCGGTGCGGACAGCCCGCTCCACACCGACGCCGATGTCGCTCGGGCCGCCGGCTTCCGCGACGTCGTCGCGCCGCCGATGTTCTGCGTCGTCTACTCGGCCCCGGCGCTGGGACCGGCGATCTTCGATCCCGAGGTCGAGATGAACTTCGCCGCGATGGTGCACGGCGGCCAGGAGTTCGAATGGGGCGAGCCGGTCTGCGCCGGCGACACGATCACCACCACCGTCCGTTGCACCTCGATCTCCGAGCAGGACGGCAAGGGTTTCTACGTTTTCGAGTCGGTCTCGGCGAACCAGGACGGCGCGCAGACGGTCAAAGGCACCTGGACCGACATCGTCCGAGGCGCGTCGTGACCCGGTTCAGCGTCGGCGATCGGCTTCCCGAGCTGCGGGTGACGCCCGACGCAGGCCTGACCAAGCGCTACGCCGAAGCGTCAGGGGACATGAACCCGATCCACATCGACGAGGAGGTCGCGAAGCAGGTCGGCCTGCCCGGCTGCATCCTCCACGGCCTGTGGTCGATGGCGCAGGTGGCCCGCGCCCACACGGCCGTCGCCGACGGCGACCCGCGTGCTCTGAAGCGCCTTGCGGTCCAGTTCCGCGGCCTGGGATTCCCCGAGCAGGAGATCGTCGTCACCGCCGAGGTCACCGCCGCAGGCGGCGACCAGATCGTCACCGAAACGGTCGCCGCCCAGGGCGAAAGCCAGATCATCCGCAACGCCAGCGCGACGCTCGAGCTTCCCTAGGGCGGGTCCGACGCCAGCCAGGCCAGGACCTCGCCCGCGTGACGATCGGGCGGAAAGACGGGGTAGAAGACGTGCTCGATCGCTCCGTCCTTGACGACGAGGGTGTGGCGCTTGTGCAGAGTTTGCCCTGCCGCCGCGAACGTCGGCAGGTCCAGCGTGGAGGTCAGCTCAAGTCGCGAATCGGACAAGATCGCGAACGGCAGGCCGAGTCGCTCGGCAAACTCGCGCTGGTAGTCCGATTCCTGGGTCGAGAGCCCGAAGACTCGAGCGCCAGTGGCCGCCAGCTCGGCGTGATGGTCGCGGAAACCGCAGGTCTCCGGCGTGCAACCACGGGCGCCAGGGATCAGGTCCCAGTCCTCAACGAGGGACGGTTCGCCTGGTCGCCCGGTCCGCGGATACGCGTACACCACGGTGCGCCCGGCCAGGGCTGCAAGGTCCACCTGTGTTCCATCGGTCGCGGCGAGTGCCTTGGGCGGGACCCTCATCCCGGGCAGGTGGTCGCAGGCACCGTCGTCGACCGGCTCGGGCAGGTCCGCGGGCAGCTCCATCGGGTCGATCACGATTACCGCCGCTCATACAATCACTCGCGTGCTGACCGAGCGTGGCCAGAAGATCCTGCTCCTCGTGGCCGAGGAGTACCTGCGCACCGGCAAGCCGGTGGGCTCGAAGGGAATCGCCGAGCGCGGCGACGTCGAGTGGGGCGCATCGACGGTTCGCAACGAGCTGGCAGCGCTCGAGCGCGACGGGTACCTGTCCCACCCGCACACCTCCGCCGGCCGCGTCCCGACCGATCGCGGCTACCGCTTCTACGCGGACTCGCTGCTGGCAACGGCCCCGACGCGGCCGGGCGATGCGGACTCGACGACCGGCGAGCTCGACCTTTCGCGCATGCGCCGCGAGGTCGAGGACGCGATGCGCGAGACCACTCACGCCCTTTCGCAGATGACCGACCTGCTGGCGGTCGCGACGGCGCCGCCGCCCAGCGCCGCCCGGATCCACCGGATCGAGGTGCTGCCGCTGCAGCCGAGGGTCGCGATGGTGGTCGTGATCGCCTCGAACGGCGCCGTCGCCAAGCGCGTATTCAACTTCCACCGCCGACTGGATGCGGGGCTCCTGGAGTGGGCATCCAGCTATCTGAACGAACGGCTGACGGGCCTTGCCCTTGGGGCGCGGATGACCGGTGACCGGCTGTCAGACCCGGAGCTCTCGCCCTCCGAGCGGGACTTCCTGGCCGAGATCGGCGCCGCCTTCACGGATCTCGAGCGCCGCGCCGGCGAGGACCTCTACGTCGAGGGCGCTGCACGGCTCCTCTCCGAGGAGCACGCGCCCGACCTGCCGCGGGCCGAGTCGCTGATGGGGGTCCTGGAGGGACGCGCGAACCTGCTTCGGGTCCTGCGCTCGGCGCTCGACGAGCGCTCGGTTTTCGTTTGGATCGGCGAGGAAAACCCGGCGCCGGAGCTGCGCTCGGTCAGCGTCGTTGGCGCCAACTACGGGCTCGGGTATCGCAACCTCGGCACGGTCGGGGTCCTGGGGCCGACACGGATGGACTACGCGACGGCGATCGCCTCGGTGCGCGAGGCGGCCGGCGAGCTCTCTCGGTTCTTCGAATCGGTATACGAGCCGCGGTAGTCGCCCGGTGCCGCGCGACTACTACGAGGTTCTCGGGGTCGACCGGGGCGCGGGCGAGGCCGATGTCAAGACCGCGTTCCGGCGCCTCGCCAGGGAGCTGCATCCGGATGTCAACAAGCACGATCCGGAGGCCGAGCAGAAGTTCAAGGAAGCCGCCGAGGCGTACGAGGTGCTCTCCGACCCCGAGCGCCGCCGCACCTATGACACGTTCGGACACGAGGGCCTGCGCTCGGGCGGGTTCTCGTCGAGGGCGTCCGGGGCGGCCGGGTTCGAGGACATCCTTGGCGCCTTCTTCGGCCAGGGCGACCCGCTGTTCTCCGAGCTGTTCGGCTTCGGCCGGCGCGGCCCCGCGCCGGGTGGCGACGTCGGCGTCGCCATTGAGATCGGTCTGACCGACGTTCTCGAGGGCGTCAGCCGCGAGGTCTCGTTCGAAGCCGTCTCGCGTTGCGAGCACTGCAACGGCAACGGCGCCGCGCCGGGCACTCCGATCCAGACCTGCGAGACCTGTGGTGGGCAGGGGGCCGTCCAACAGGTCTCGCGCACGCCGTTCGGCCAGATGGTGCGCACCGCGGCCTGCCCGACCTGCAACGGCGAAGGCAAGATTCCCGAGGAGCCCTGCCAGGAGTGCGACGGCGTAGGCCGCATTCGCCGGCAGCGGAAGTGGGACGTGGACGTCCCGGCTGGAATCGAGGACGGGCAACGGATTCGGATCGGCGCCGCCGGGCACGCCGGCGAGCACGGAGCCGAGGCCGGCGACCTGTACGTCGAGGTCCGCGTGCGTCCGGACGAGCGCTTCGAGCGCCACGGCGAGCAGCTTCTAACCGTGGCCCGGATCAGCGTGACGAAGGCGATCTTGGGCGGTGAGATCGAGGTGCCGACGCTCGAGGGTCAGCAGCCGGTCAAGGTGCCGAAGGGCGCGCAACCGGGGGAGCGGATCGTGATGCGGGGCCTCGGCCTCCCGGGCCTGCAGAGCCGGCGGCGCGGCGACCAGCACGTGGTGCTCCAGGTGGTCGTTCCCGAGCGGCTCAACCGCAAGCAGAAGGCGGCCGCGGAGGAGCTGGACGCGCTGATCGACGACGAGCCGATCGCCGGATGATTCGGCTGGCCGTTCGCTGCGGGCCGGAGCAGGCGGACCTGGTGCTCGCCGAGCTCGTGCAGATCGCGCCGGGCGGGGTCGAGGAGGAATCCGGCCCCGGGTGGGTGGAATACGCGATCTATGGCGGCGAGGGCGAGCTGCCGGATCTGGGAGCCGTTGAGGCGGCGGCCGGAGAGGGCATGGTCGAGGTTCGCTCCGAGCAGATCCCCGACGACTGGGCCGACCGCTGGCGCGACTTCCACGAGCCCACGGTGATCGCCGGCGGTCGCGTCGTGATCCGCCCCTCATGGCACGCAGCCGAGCAGTCGACGGGCATTGACGTCGTCGTCGACCCCGGGCAGGCGTTCGGCACCGGCGCTCATCCGACGACGCGGATGTGCGTCGAGCTGCTCGTTGACCTGGCTGATGCCGATCAGGCGACCGGGACCCTCGTCGACCTCGGCACCGGCTCGGCCGTGCTGGCGATCGTCGCCGCGAAGCTCGGGTTCGAGCCGGTCCAGGCGGTGGACCTCGAGGTCGCGGCGCTCGAAGCGGCGGCCGGGAACGCGGCCGCAAACGGAGTCGAGATCGGGTTCGAGCGCGTGAACCTCCGCGAGCAGCCACCGCCCGCCGCCGCGACGGTGGTCGCGAACCTCACCGCTCCGCTCCTGCGCGACGTGGCCGCGAACCTGCCGGCCGGATGTGAGCGGTTGGTCTGTTCGGGCTTGCTGGCTCGCGAGGTCAAGGAGGTCGAGGCCGCGTTCGAGGACGCCGGCCTGGCCCGCCGCGAGCGCCGTGACTCCGGCGACTGGTCAGCCCTACTGATGGCGATCGATCGATAGCGACCCCGGACGGCTGTATGTTGCGGCCATGATCGCTGCCGAAGTCGAGTTCTACAACGTCGTCGTCTGGGCCCACATCACCGCTGTCATGCTGGTCTGGGGGCCGACGTTCGCCTACGGGCTGTTCTTCGCGACCGCCGGCAAGACCAACCCCGCGGCGCTGCCCACGATTGGGCGGGTCGTGGTGACCTGGAGCAGCGTCGCCGGCCGCCTCGGCATCCTCACGGTGCTGGCATCGGGCCTCTACCTGGTCGACGACGGCGGGATCGACTTCGGAAGCTTCTTCGTGAGCTGGGGTCTGGCTGCGACCCTGACGCTCTACGCGCTCCTTGAGGCGTACTTCATTCCAACCACGAAGCGGTTCGTCGCGGCCGCCGAGGCGGGACGCCAGGAGGAGGTGATGGCGATCGCCTCCCACCAGAAGATCGTCGGCCCGCTTGCGGGCATCCTCGTCATCCTGACGATCTACGTAATGACCGCCAAGCCCTTCCTCTAAGCGGGCACCGATGGCCCCGTCCCGCGAGGCGCCCATCGGCGTCTTCGACTCCGGCGTCGGCGGCCTGACCGTTCTCCATGAATGCCTGGTCGCCCTGCCGGAGGAGGACTACCTGTACCTGGGCGACGACGCCCGCTTTCCCTACGGGTCGAAGACCCTCGACGAGCTTCGCGAATGCGTTGAGCGCGACACGCGTTTCCTGATCGAGCGCGGGGCCAAGCTGATCGTGATCGCCTGCAACTCGGCGTCGGCGGCCGGTTTCGAGACGGCACGCCGGATCGGGTCCGATCACGGCGTCGAGGTCGTCGCGGTGATCGAGCCGGAGTCCGAGATCGCGGCCGCGATCACCGACTCGGGACGCGTCGGCGTGCTGGCAACCCGAGCCACGGTCGACGGCGGCGCCTACCTGCGCTCGCTCGCGCGCCAACACCGTGAGTTGACCGTGACCCAGGTCGCGGCGCCTGATCTGGCGGCGATCATCCAGCGCGGCTTCCCGTTCTCCGAGGCCGTTGTTGAGCAGGTTCGCGCGTACTGCGCCCCCCTGAACCGAGCGGCGGTTGACACGGTGATCCTCGGCTGCACCCACTACCCGCTGGTCAGGCCGCTCCTGCAGCGCATCCTGGGCCGCGACGTCCGCCTCGTCACCGCCGGCCACGCCGTGGCGGCGACGGTCGAGCGCATCCTTGCCGGCCGTGACCTGACGACGGGCAACCGGGGCGAGGGCAGCTACGACTTCGTTTGCACGGGCGACGCCGCAGCCTTTCGCGAGCTCGGGACCCGTTTCCTGCAGCTGCCGCTTGGGGAGGTCGAGCTGGTGGCCCTCTAGCTCGTACCCTTAGCACCGATGAGCGAGACCACGCTGGAGCGGATCCAGGCCGACACCCGGACGGCGATGAAGGCGGGCGAGCGCGACCGCGTCGGAGCGCTGCGCCTGATCACCGATGCGCTGCAAAAGGACTTAAAGGAAGGCGGCGGCGACGAGGTCGCGGTGCTGCGCCGCGAGCGCAAGCGCCGGTTCGAGGCCGCCGAGGCCTACCGTGGCGGCGGCGACGAGGAGCGCGCGGCTGCAGAGGACGCCGAGGCCGAACTGATCTCCACCTACCTGCCGGCGGAGCTCTCCGACGCGGAGCTGGCCGAGATCGCCGACCAGGCGATCGCCGATTCCGGCGCGAGCGGCGTGCAGGAGATGGGCAAGGCGATGGGCGTCGCGATGGGCAAGGTCGCGGGCCGAGCCGATGGCAAGCGCGTCAGCGCCGCGATCCGCGAACGCCTCGGAGGCTGACTGTCCAATGGCGCGCCGCCAGCTGACCCTGGACAACGAGATCGCGGCCGAGCTCGCCGGCTCCGAGGACTCCGTCTTGCGCGAGCTCGAGGAGCGCCTGGGCTGCGACGTCTTCCTGCGCGGCAACGTGCTCACCCTCGACGGCGACGAGGGCGATGTCGGCGCCGCCGCGACGGTCGTCGACGAGCTGGTCGGGTTGGTCGAGCGCGGGCATGACCTCGCGCCCGCGACGATCGACACCGTGACCGGGGCGCTGGAAGCAGGCGAGGGTTCCGCGGCGATCGTCGAGGACGTGATCTGGGCCCACCGGAACATCCGAGTGGCGCCCAAGACCGTCAACCAGAAGCGCTACCTGGACTCGATCCGCCGCCACACGATCACCTTCGGGATTGGCCCGGCCGGCACCGGCAAGACTTTCCTCGCCGTGGCTGCGGCGGTGGCGGCGCTGGAGGGCAAGGACGTCAACCGGATCATCCTGACTCGCCCCGCCGTGGAGGCCGGCGAGCGCCTCGGATTCCTGCCCGGCGACATCCAAGCGAAGGTGGATCCGTACCTGCGTCCCCTGTTCGACGCGCTCTACGACATGCTCGACCCCGAGCGGGTGGCCACCTATCTCGACCGCGGAGTGATCGAGGTCGCCCCGCTCGCGTTCATGCGGGGTAGAAGCCTCAATGACTCGTTCGTGATCCTCGACGAGGCCCAAAACACGAGCCCGGAGCAGATGAAGATGTTCCTCACACGGCTCGGCTTCGGCTCGCGGATGGTCGTCACCGGCGACATCACGCAGGTCGACCTGCCGCGCGAAGAGCGCTCGGGCCTGGTCGTCGTCTCCGAGATCCTCGACGAGGTCCCCGACATTTCGTTCGTCCGCTTCGGCGGCGAGGACGTAGTCCGCCATCAACTCGTGCAGCGGATCGTCGCCGCGTACGGTGAGCACGCGGAGCGCAAGCGCAGTTGAGCGCAGGTTGTTGATCGACGCGACCGACGTGCCGGCGGATCTGCGCGAGCCGGCGCTCGCGGCGTTGGCGGCCGTCGGCGTCGCGGAGGGTCATCTTTCGGTGGAGCTCGTCGACGAGAGACGGATCCAGGAGCTGAACCGCCGGCACCTGGGCAGGGATGAGCCGACCGACGTCCTGTCATTCCCGGTGGACGGAGTCGCCGACGTGGCGGGCCCGCGCGAGCTTGGCGACGTCGTGATCTGCCCCGAACGCACGGCCGACCTGGTCGAGGCAGCCGTCCACGGCGTCCTCCACCTGTGCGGCTACGACCACGAGACGGACAAGGGCGAGATGCTGGCGCTTCAGGTGCGCGTCCTCGATGGGCTCTCGTGACCCGCTCGGGGTTCGTCGGCCTCGCGGGACGGCCGAACGTCGGCAAGTCCACGCTCGTCAACGCGATCGTGGGGGAGAAGGTTGCGATCATCTCGGACCGGCCGCAGACGACCAGGCGCGCCGTTCGCGGCATTGCCACCGACGTCGAAGGAGGCTGGCAGCTGGTGCTGGTCGACCTGCCCGGCGTGCAGCGCCCGCGCGATTCCCTGACCCAGAGAATGCAGCGGCGCGTGGAGCGCGAGCTGGCGGACGCCGACTGCGTCCTGTTCGTGGTCAACGGCGAGCAGGGCGTGGGCCCCGGTGATCGCTTCATCGCCGAGACGCTGCTCGAGGCTCGTGAGCGCCGGCCGGTGATCTGTGCGGTCAACAAGTGCGATCGGCTGAATACGCCACAGACCGCCGAGGTGCTCAGCGCGGTCGGCGACCTGACGATCGTCGACGAGATCTTCCCGGTCAGTGCGCGAAGCGGGACCGGGCTGGCTCCACTGATCGCCCGGGTGGCCGAGTTGATGCCCGACAGCCCGTATCTCTACCCGCCTGAGGACCACACCGACTCGGCGAGCGAGACGCACATGGCCGAGCTGATCCGCGAGCAGGTCCTGCGCCGAACGCGGGAGGAGCTCCCGCACGCGGTGGAGGTGATGGTCGATCGGGCGGAGCTTCGCGATGACGGGCTGTTCGAGGTTCGCGCGCAGATCTGGGCCGAGACCGAGTCGCAAAAGGCGATTCTGATCGGGCGCGGCGGCGGCATGATCCGGGACATCGGGACCGCGGCAAGGACCGAGCTCGAACGCGAGCTCGGCGGCCAGGTCTTCCTGGACCTGAAGGTCCGCGTGCGCGACCGCTGGCGACGCGACGATGAGCTTCTCGACAGACTAGGTATTGAGTGAGCGTCGTCCAGTGATTCCGGAGGTGCGCACATCACAGCGCTTCGCGATCGTGATGAGCGCGATGACGCTGGTCGCCCTGGGCATCACCTTCACGGTCGGGCATCAGCTCGAGGACCCGCTCAAGTCCGAGACGGGATCGCTCGTGGTGCTCGTGGTTTGGTGCCTGCTGGGCGCTGGGGCGGCGATCGCGGCAATCGTCGACGCCTACATCCGTCCCGAGGGTGAGCTGCTGGGCCTGATCACCACGATCGCCGCGACGGTCTTCTGGCTGCTCGCCCTGGTGGTGCTGATCGGGGTCGTCGTGGGAGCTACGGGCGTCGTCGAGGTGGATCGTCCTGCCCGATGAAGTCCGCGCTCGCAATCGCGAACACGCCGAGCGCGATTCCCACGAACAGCAGCGCGACGCCCGCGATCCTCGTCAGCGTCGCGTCGAACACGAGCATCAGGGCAACGCCCGCCGTGAACAGCAACAGAGCCTGCCTCATCGCTCCCCATCCTCGGTCGAGCCGATCGGGTGGAATTCCTGATCCAGCTGCCCGCCAAGGGTAAGCCGGAAGAGGAGCACAAGCGATGGGATCAGGAAGCAGAGCCCCACGGCCACGCTGATCAAGGTCGCGCGCAGCGTGCTCTCGCCGGCGGCCGCTGCGTCGAGGGTCATCTCACCGGGCAGGATGTCGGGGCTCATTGCCGCCGCGAGGCCGATCAGGATCGCACCGACCGCCAGCGCGCTCACAAATCGGGCTGGGCCGAACCGCCCGCTCGAGACGAGCCCGAGCGCCACGACCCCGGCGATCCCCGATCCGACCACGCAGGCCAGTCCGGCACCCGAGACGAGGCCGTCATACAGGTCCGGCACGTCCGCGCGCACGACCGCCAGGCCGCCCAGCGCCAGCGCCCCCGCCACCACCCCGGAGCCGAGCGCGCGGGCGCGAAACCCCGCGACCAGATCCGGCAGCCCGGCGCGGACCGCATCCGCGGCCATGAACACCGCGGCCAGGAAGGCGCCGCTCGCGATCGCCATCAGGCCCGCAAGGACCGCTGTTGGCCCGGTCCAGCTTGCGGCCGCGTCGCCCGCGGATCCCGCCTGGACCTCGCCGGCAGCCACCGCGCCGATCACGGTGCCGAGGCAGAACGGCACCAGGACCGAGGAGAGGGCGAAGATGGCGCCCAGCGCCCGCGCCTCGCCGATCGTCGCGGCCTCGCCGCGCAGTGCGAACGCCGCGCCCCGGAGAATGATCCCGAGCGCCGCCAGGAACAACGGCACGTAGAGCGCCTCCATGATCGCCGCGAACGCCGGCGGGAAGCAGGTCCACAAGATCACCAGAACGAAGATCAGCCAGACATGGTTGGCCTCCCAGACCGGCCCCATCGACCGCTTGACGAGCCCCCGCAGCCGCGCACCGCGCTCGGCGCCACCGGCGGTGAGATCCCAGAATCCCGCACCGAAGTCCGCGCCGCCCAGAACCGCGTAGGCGGCGAGGCCCAGGATCACCGTCGCCAACGCGAGCTCGACCATCAGAATTCCTCCCCCAGCTCCAGCTCGGGATCGGTTCGCGCGAGCCGGCGCAGCAGGTAAAGGACGACCGCTCCGAGGCCGATGCAGACCACCGCCAGCGTCGCGTAGCCGACGGGGATGCCGTCGGCGCCGGTCACCGCCTCCTCGGTTCGCATCAGCTCGTAGACGACCCAGGGCTGGCGCCCGACCTCGGTGGTGATCCAGCCCGCGATCAGCGCGACCAGGGCCAGCGGGCCGGCCGCCAGCACGGCCCGCAGGAACCACGGCGAGGCCGGCAATCGCCCGCGGCGCCACCGCGCCCACCCGAACCACGCGGCGATCGCCGCCAGGAAGGTGCCGATCCCGACCATCACCTGAAACGAATTACGGACGACTGCCACCGGGGGCCGGTCCTCTTCCGGCACCGCGTCGAGCCCCCGGACCTCGGCGTCGGGGTCGTGGAACGCCAGCACCGATAGCAGCTTCGGGATCTCGATCCCGCCCCACACCTTCCCGTCCAGGTAGATCCCCCCGACGGTGAGCCCGGCACCCTCGGTCGTCTCGTCGAGCCCCTCGAACGCAGCCAGCTTGGTCGGCTGCGACTCGGCGACGGTGCGCGCCGCCCAATCGCCGACCACGATCTGTGCCGGCGCGGCGAGCGCGACGAATGCGAGCGGGATGATCAACCCGGCGCGGTGATAGCGGTCGCGACGGCCGCGGAGGCGGGCGAGCGCGTAGACGGCCGCGGTCAGGAATCCTGCGACCAGGAATCCCGCCAGGTACATGTGCGCGAGCTCGTGCCAGAGGTGGCCGCCGAAGAGCGCCTCGAACGGCCGTACGTCGGTCACGTTGCCGGCGGAGTCGAGGCTGAAGCCCCGAGGGTTGTTCATCCAGCCGTTGACCGCGATCACGAAGCCCGAGCCGGTGATCCCGGAGATCACGATCGGCGCGCCGGAGAGCAGGTGGGCGCGGGGAGAGAGCCGGTCCCAGCCATAGACGTAGATCGCGATGAAGATCGCCTCGATGAAGAACGAGAATCCTTCGAGCGCGAAGGCCAGTCCGAAGACCTCGCCCCACCGCTCCATGAAGCGCGGCCAGAGCAGGCCCATCTCGAACGAGAGGATCGTGCCGGTGACGACGCCGACCGCGAACAGGATCAGCATCACCTTCGACCAGCGCTTGGCCAGTGCCCTGTAGGCCGGGTCGCCGGTTCGCAGCCACAGTCCCTCGGCGAACAGCACCATCGCCGGGAACGCGATGCCGAAGCAGACGAGCGGGATGTGGACGATGAACGACAGCGCCTGCATCTGCCGCGCCTCGAGCAGATAGTCCTGCGAGACCGGCTCGCCGACAGCGGCAGAGAGCACGTCGACCATCACGCATGAGGATAAGTGCGGCCTACACTGCTGCGATGCCCGACGAGCAGGCAATTCAGTTCGACGAGCGCGGCCTTGTCCCGTGCGTCGCGCAGGATTGGGGCACCGGCGAGGTGCTCACGCTCGCCTACATGAGCACCGAGTCATTGGCGCTGACCCGCGAAACGGGCGAGGTTCACTTCTGGAGCCGCTCCCGCGAGGAGATCTGGCGCAAGGGGGAGACCTCGGGCAACGTGCTGCGGCTGAGACAGCTCCGCTACGACTGCGATGCCGACGCGGTCGTCGCGCTGGTGGAGCCGATTGGCCCCGCCTGCCACACGGGCGAGCGGTCGTGCTTTCACCGCGAGCTCGAAGCGGGCGACGCACCGGCGCCGGCTGCCCACGAGGGGCTGGCCGCCCTCGAGCGCACGCTCGAGGATCGTCAACGTGACCGCCCCGACGGTTCCTACACCGTCGAGCTGCTCGACGAGCCCGAGCGCATCGGAGCCAAGGTCCGCGAGGAGGCGGACGAGGTCGCCCGCGCGGCCGCCGGTGAATCCGACGAGCGCGTCGTCGAGGAGGCCGCCGACGTCCTCTACCACCTCGCCGTGCTGCTGCGCTCGCGCGAGCTTCCGATCGCGAGGGTGCTGGAGACCCTGAATGACCGTCGCCGCTGAGCCCGGGACCGTCGTCCCGGTCGTCGAGCGGTTCATCGACGATTGCGAGACGCCGGTTTCGGCCTTCCTGAAGCTGCGGGCCGCCTTTCCCGGGCCCTCCTACCTGCTCGAATCGGCCGAGCAGGGCCGTCTCGGCCGCTACTCGTTCCTGGGGTTCCAGCCGAACCAGACTTTGACGTGGTCGGTTGGCGACGACGGCGAGCCATACGCGCTGGCTGCCGACCTCGTGGCGGGATACGGGGTGGCCACGACCGACGACATGCCGCCGTTCCCGGGCGGCGCGGTCGGCTTCTTCGGCTACGACCTGGTCCGTACGGTGGAGCCGCTGGGCGAGCCCAACCCGGATCCGCTCGGGCTGCCCGACATGGCGCTGATGGTCTGCGAGCTGATGCTGGTCTTCGACCACTTCAAGCACGAGGTCAGCGTGATCGCGTTCCCGTTCGACTCGGAGTCGGACGCGCGAGGCCTGATCGAGCGGGCACGCTCGGCGCTGGGGCAACCCGTGCCGGCAACCGAGGCCGCCGAGCGCCCGCAGGAGGTTCGCTTTGAGTCCAACCTCTCCGAGGAGGAGTTCAAGGCCAACGTCGCCCGCATCGTCGAATACGTCCACGCCGGCGACGCGTTCCAGGTGGTCCCCTCACAGCGCTTCTCGGCCCCGGTGCCGGTCGAGGCGTTCTCGATCTACCGCGGCCTGCGGGCGGTCAACCCATCGCCCTACATGTACTTCCTCGACTTCGAGGACTTCCAGATCGCAGGCGCCTCGCCCGAGCCCCTGGTCAAGGTCACCGGCCGTCACGTTGAGACGAGGCCGATCGCCGGCACCTATCCGCGCGGCGCTGACGAGGAAGAGGACCGCCGCCACGCCGAAGCGCTGCTCGCCGACCCGAAGGAGCGCGCCGAGCACGTGATGCTCGTCGACCTGGGGCGCAACGACCTCGGGCGGGTCTCCGAGTACGGCTCGGTCAAGGTCGACGAGCTGATGGTTGTCGAGACCTATTCCCACGTCCTCCACATCGTCAGCCGGGTCTCGGGCACCCTGCGCGAGGGCACCTCCGCGATGGACGTTCTGCGCGCGACGCTTCCGGCCGGGACCCTGTCCGGCGCTCCGAAGGTCCGCGCGATGGAGATCATCGACGAGCTCGAGCCGCACAAGCGTGGCTCTTACGGGGGCGCGATCGGCTACCTCGGCTTCGACGGCGACCTCGACACCGCGATCCACATCCGCACCGTCGTCGTCAAGGACGGCGTCGCCCACGTGCAGGCCGGCGGCGGCACCGTCGCCGATGCGGAGCCGGACTACGAGTACCAGGAGTCGGTCAATAAGGCGAAGGCGGTCTTTCGAGCCGTCGACCTGGCGGTGAGCCAGCCGGAGTGGCCATGAAAGTCCTTGTCGTCGACAACTACGACTCGTTCACGTACAACCTCGTCCAGTACCTGGGCGAGCTCGGCTCCGAGGTCGAGGTCGTGCGCAACGACCGCGCCGAAGTAGCGGACCTCCTCGGACGCGGTGCGGAGCGCCTGGTGATCTCGCCGGGACCGTGCACGCCGGCCGAGGCGGGGATCTCGGTCGAGGCGTCGCGGGCCTTCCCGGAGGCCGGGGTGCCGACGCTCGGCGTATGCCTCGGCCACCAGGCCCTGGTTCAGGCGTTCGGCGGTCGCGTCGTGCGCGGCGAGCCGGTCCATGGCAAGGACGCCGACGTCGAGCACGACGGCAGCGGCATCTTCAGCGGCCTACCGTCGCCGCTTCGCGCCGGGCGCTATCACTCGCTGGTCGCCGATCCGGACCTGCCCGACGAGTTCGCGGTTACCGCCAACTCGGGCGACGTGGTGATGGCGGTCCGCCACCGCGAGCTGCCCGCGACCGGCGTGCAGTTCCACCCCGAGTCGATCCTGACGCCCGACGGCAAGCGGATGCTCGCGAACTTCCTCGACGCCGACGGGGTCTGAGGTGTGGCCGGCGGTCCCCGGCTGAGCGACGAGCGGATCCGTTCGGCCGAAGTTATCGCCGCCGTTTCGCTTGCCACAGACCTGAGTCTCGGCTTTGATTTCGAGCACAGCCTGCGCAGCACGGTTGCGGCGGCGCGCCTTGCCGAGCGTCTCGGAGTCGAGCCGGAAAAGCGTCCCGCCGTCTACTACGCGTGTCTGCTGCAGCAGGTGGGCTGCACCGCCGACGTTCATCTGCGGGCTCGGATCCTGGGCGACACCGCGGCTGCCGTCTCGGAGCATCTGATGCCGGTGTGGTTTGGCCAACCCTGGCAGCTGATCGCGGCCACGGCGCGCTCAATTGCTCCTGACGCGCCCCTGCCCGTGCGGGCCGCCAAGGTCGCCGCTGGGTTGCCGAGGGCGGCCCGGACGATGCCCCGCGTCGACGTCGCCTGCCGCGAGGTCGCGCAGATGCTGATCGACCGGCTCGGGCTGCCGGCTTCGATTGGCGAGCTTTTCGCCTGGGTGGACGAGCGGTGGGACGGAAAGGGACCGCTCGGCGCGAGGGGGGAGGAGATTCCGCTTGCGATGCGGATCGCTCACGTCGCCCGTGACATCGACGTGCAGCGAGTGCTCGGTGGGCCGTCGCTCGCAGCGCGGGTGGTCGGCGAGCGAGCCGGCGACGCGCTGGACCCGACGGTCGCCGGAAGTTTCGTGGAGGCGGCCGAGGACATCCTGTCGATCGACGACGAGCCTTCGGTGTGGGAGCAGGCCCTCGCCTGCGAACCGGGCGCCGGGTTCACCCTGGAGGGGCCGGCGATCGATCGTGCGCTGTCGGCGATTGGCGATTTCGCAGACCTCGTCTCGCCGTATCTGGCGGGACATTCCGCTGGCGTCGCGAGGCTCGCTGCAGCGGCCGCGGAAGCGTGCGGGTTGGAGGAACGCCAGGTCGCGACCGTGCACCGCGCCGCGCTCGTCCACGACATCGGGCGGGTGGCGGTGCCGGTCCCGGTCTGGCAGAAGGAGGGGCCGCTCACCGCAGGCGAGTGGGAACGGGTCCGGCTTCACCCCTACCACTCCGAGCGCGTCCTCAGCCGATCGCAGTTCCTGGCTGCGCTCGCACCGATCGCCGGCGCCCACCACGAGCGCCTGGACGGATCGGGCTACCACCGGGGGACGGGCACCTCAGGCCTCGGGCCCGAGCAGCGGATCCTGGCGGCTGCCGACGCCTACCACGCGATGACCGAAGCGCGACCCCATCGCGATGCTCTCGCGTCCGATCGAGCCGCGGTCGTCCTCGGCGACGAGGCGCGCGCGGGGCGCCTGGATCCCGATGCGGTCGGCGCCGTGCTTGAGCAGGTCGGGCATCCCGCGCCACGGATCGAACGGCCCGCGGGCCTGACCGACCGCGAGGTCGAGGTCGTGGCACTGCTGGCCCGGGGCCTCCAGACCAAGCAGGTGGCCGCGAGGCTTGGCATTTCCGCCAAGACCGCCGATCGCCACATCCAGAATGCCTACGGGAAGATCGGGGTCTCGACGCGCGCTGCGCTGGCCCTGTTCGCGAGCGAGCATGGACTGATGGCGTGGGGAGAATTCCCGATTGGCGGCCGCGAGCTGCGCCTCTAGCGTTCGCTGCATGAACTACGAGCTTGCCTACCAGATCGGCCTTCACCCCTGGGAGGACGCGGAGGATCAGCGCGGATTCGTCGACCGGCTCGGCGAGCTTCTCAACGCCGAACAGGAGCGCAACGGCAACCCGTACGGGCGGGCGCTTGACATCGGCACCGGCAGTGGCATCTGGGGAATCGAACTGGCCCGGCGCGGCTGGACCGTCACCGGCGTCGACCTCGTTGACAAGGCACTCGAGCGGGCGCAGGAGCGGATCCGCGACGCCGGCGTCGAAATGCAGCTCGTGCGGGGAGACGTGACCACGCTCACGGCAGCTGCGGTCGGGTCGGGCTTCCGGCTGGTGCTCGACACCGGGACCTTTCATGACTTCGACGAGGCCCAGCGTGCCGGCATGGGCCGCGGGATCACCGAGCTCGCCGACGACGATGCGACCGTCCTCCTGCTCGGCTGGAAGCCAAAGCGCCGCGGGCCGCTCCCGCGCGGCGTGACTCAGGGCGATGTTGAGACCGCGTTTCCCGGCTGGGTCGTGGAGGACCTGGGTCCGACTGGCTTTGAGGCGCCGAAACCGATCGAGCTGTTGCTGAAGCCCGAGGAGCGCTGGTACCGCCTGCGTCGCGGCTAGGCATCCAGGCTCGGGCATACTCCCCGCCCGAATGCCGAACGAAGTTGTCACCCGCGCGATCGACGCCGTCTGCGACGGCACGCACCTCACGGCCGACCACGCGTCAGCGGTGCTCGACGAGATCATGGAAGGCCGCGCCGGTGAGCTGGAGACGGGCGCTTTCCTCGTCGGCCTCCGCGCCAAGGGCGAGACGGTGGCCGAGCTCACAGGGCTGGCCCGCACGATGCGCCGCCTCGCGGCGTCGGTTGAGGTGGATCGCGACGACCTGGTCGATACCGCCGGCACCGGCGGCGGGCCCTCGACCTTCAACATCTCGACGGCGGCGGCCCTGGTCGCGACCGGCGCCGGCTGCGCCGTCGCCAAGCACGGCAACCGCTCGAACACCAGCCGCTCCGGCTCGGCCGACCTGCTCGAGGCGCTCGGGGTCAAGATCGAGCTCGACCCACCCGCCGTTGCCCGCTGCGTCGAGGAGGTCGGCTTCGGCTTTATGTTCGCCCCCCGCCACCACGCGGCGATGAAGCACGTCGTGCCGGTCCGCAAGGAGCTGGGCGTCCGCACGATCTTCAACTTCCTCGGGCCGCTGACCAACCCCGCCAGAGCGGAACGCCAGCTTCTCGGCGTCTCCGACCGGGGCTATCAGGAGACGATCGCCGAGGCGCTGCTCGGCCTCGGCTGCAAGCGGGCGCTGGTCGTCTCCGCCGACGACGGCCTCGACGAGCTCTCGATCGCCGGGCCGACCCGCGTGATCGAGGTCGGCGACGGCGCCACGGAGGAGTGGTTCGTAACGCCCGCCGACCTCGGGATCACCGAGGCCCCGCTCGAGCTGGTCGCCGGCGGCTCGCCGGAGGAGAACGCCGAGGTCGTGCGTTCGGTCCTCGATGGCTCCGAGCAGGGCCCTCCCCGCGACGTCGTCCTGGTGAACGCAGGCGCCGCGATCCTCGCGGCGGGCGGCGCCGACAGCCTGCCGGCCGGAGTCGACCGGGCGCGCGAGGCGGTCGACTCGGGTGCGGCTTCCGGAGCGCTGGCGGGGCTCGTCGCGCTGACCGGGCAGCTAGCCTCTGCCGTCGAATGAGCAGGCTCGACGAGTTGGTCGACCGGGCGTGGCAGACCGTCCGGCGCCGCGAGCAAGAGGTGTCCCTGGAGGAGCTGAGCGCCCGCCTCACCACGCGTGGCGACGATCGCCCGTTCAAGGAGGCTCTGGTCAGGCCCGGCCTCTCGCTGATCGCGGAGTTCAAGCGACGCTCTCCGAGCGCCGGCGAGATCCGGCCGGGCGCCGAGATCGCGGACCTCGTCCCGGCCTACGAGCGTGGCGGCGCAGCCGCGCTGTCGATCCTCACCGAGGACGGCGGCTTCGGCGGCTCGCTGGACGATCTCCGCGCGGCACGGGCGCTGTCGGAGCTGCCGCTCCTCCGCAAGGACTTCGTGGTCGACAGCTACCAGCTCGTCGAGGCGGCGGTGCACGGCGCCGACGCGGTGCTGCTGATCGTCGCCGCGCTCGAGCGCGGCGATCTGGCCCGGCTCCGCGACGAGGCGCACTCGTTGGACCTCGACACCGTGGTCGAGGTCCACGGCGAGGAGGACCTCGAGGCGGCGCTCGAGCTGGACGTCGACGTGGTCGGGATCAACAACCGCGACCTCCGCGACTTCCATGTGGACGTCGAGACGACGGAGCGGCTGATCGTCGACGTGCCGGCCGGCAAGACGGTGGTCGCCGAGTCGGGATACACGACCCGGGAGCAGCTCGAGGAGCTCGACCGGATCGGGGTCGACGCCGTGTTGATCGGCGAGGCGCTGATGCGCGCCCCGGATCCTGAGCACGCCGCCCGTGAGCTGATCGGCGACGAACACGGCACCCGCGAGCACGAGATTCCAAGTTCTTAGCGACTGTTCAGCTGGGCATTAGGGCGTGTTGAGCACCGGCGCGCATCCTCGCCGGCATGCAACGACTGAACAGCTTCGCCCGCGGTCCTTTCGGTTCCGCCGCCCTCGGCGGCCTGATCGTGGGAGGGCTCTGCTGGATCGCCGTCGCCGCCGGATGGATCGCCTCGCCGGGCGATGAGCCGTCCGCGGCACCCGCCCTGGCGGCGACGGTCAGCGACCCCGATCGCTCGACCCGCGGGCTGACCGTCAACGAGATCTACGACGGCGCCTCCGCGGGCGTGGCGTTCATCGAAGCGACCGGCGGCGACCAGCCGGCTCCCGAGACCCCGTTCGGCGGACCGCCGCCGGCGCCGCCGGCGCCAGAGCGCCGGGCCAGCGGCTCCGGATTCGTGATCGACGACGACGGCCACGTCATGACCAACGCCCACGTGATCGACGGGGCCGAGCAGATCGACGTGACGCTGGGTGACGACTCCGACAGCTACGAGGCCGAGCTGGTCGGACAGGACAACTCGACCGACATCGCCATCCTCAAGGTCGACGCCCCGGCCGATGAGCTCGAGCCGCTCGCGTTCGGAGACTCCTCCGCCCTCGACGTCGGCGATCCGGTCGTCGCGATCGGCAACCCCTTCGGACTCGACCGCACGGTTACCGCGGGGATCGTCTCGGCACTGCAGCGGCAGATCTCGGCTCCCGACGGCTTCACGATCTCGGACGTGATCCAGACCGACGCGCCGATCAACCCCGGCAACTCCGGCGGTCCCCTGCTCGACACGACTGGCGAGGTGGTGGGGGTGAACTCTCAGATCGAGTCCAGCACCCAGGGCAACGTCGGCATCGGCTTCGCCGTTCCGATCGACACCGCACGCGAGATCGGTCAGCAGCTGATCGAGAGCGGCGAGGTTCAGCACGCGTTCCTCGGCATCAGCGGCGCCGACCTCGAACCCGACGTCGCCGATGTCCTCAACCTCGATGCGAACTCGGGCGCCCTCGTCCAGGACGTGGTCCCGGACTCGCCCGCCGACGACGCGGGAATCGAGTCGGGTGACGCATCGGTCACGGTTGGCGGCCAGGAGGTTCGCGCCGGCGGCGACGTGATCGTGGCGGTCGACGGGAAGCCCGTGTCCGGCATGGACGAAGTGATCGCGGCGGTCGACTCGCACAAGCCGGGCGATGAGATCGAGCTCACCCTGGTGCGCGACGGCGAGGAGCGGACTGAAGCGCTGAAGCTCGCCGAGCGCCCAGCGAACGCGAACGGATAGGCCCGAGGCAGGTCCAGTTGCCATCCTGTTCGCAGGATGCGGGTCAAGTTCTGTGGAATTACAAGGCTGGACGATGCCGAGCACGCGGCGCGGCTCGGCGCCTGGGCGATCGGGCTGAACCACTGGGAGGGCAGCCCGCGGCGCTGTGACGACGTGGTCGCGGCCGAGATCGGCGCCGCCCTGCAGCGACGGCTCGAGCTGGTCGGCGTCTTCGTCAACGCGCAGCTGGACGAGATCGCTCACGCCGTCGAGAGCGAGCGCCTGACGATGGTCCAGCTCCATGGCGACGAGGGCCTTCAGTTCTGCCGCGAGGTCTCGCGGCGTACCGGCTGCAAGGTGATCAAGGCGATTCCGGTGCGCAGCGCCGCCGACCTCGACCTCGCCCGCTCGTACAGGACCGATTTCCATCTGCTGGACGCCCACCGCGCCGATACCCCCGGCGGCACCGGCGAGTCGTTTGACTGGGAGCTGATCCCCCAGCGCCGCTCCCGCGTCCCTCTGATCCTTGCCGGCGGCATCGTGGCGGAGAACGTCGCCGAGGCGATCGACAAGGCACGCCCGTTCGCGATCGACGTCGCCAGCGGTGTCGAGTCGGCGCCGGGCATCAAGGACCACGAGCTGATGACCGAGTTCATGACGCGGGCCGCCGAGGCGGGCGGGCCGCACCGGGCGAAGCCCGTGCAGGAGCCCGAGCACTTCACCGAGTCGCGCGAGCGCGACGAGGAGCGCCGGGCTCGCGCTCGCGAGGAGGCGGGTGCCTGATGAGCGACGTAAGGCGCGAAAGCGCGTTTGCCCCCCTGGCAAGGGAGTCGTTGTGAGCGGCGTGGTCGACGAACGGTTTGGCGTCTATGGCGGCCGGTTCGTGCCCGAGGTCCTCATGCAGGCGCTGGACGAGCTTGCCGCCGCCTGGGTTGCGGCACGCGACGACCAGGACTTTCGGGCCGAGCTCGATCGGCTGCTGCGCGACTACGTCGGGCGGCCGACGCCGTTGTACCTGGCCGAGCGGCTGTCCGAGCGCGCCGGACGCCGCGTCTATCTGAAGCGCGAGGACCTCGCCCACACGGGGGCCCACAAGATCAACAATGCGGTCGGCCAGGCGCTCCTCGCCAAGCGCATGGGCAAGCGGCGCGTGATCGCCGAGACCGGCGCGGGCCAGCACGGGGTCGCGAGCGCGACCGCCTGCGCGCTCCTGGGGCTTGAGTGCGTGGTCTACATGGGGACCGAGGACATGCGGCGACAGGCGCCGAACGTCGAGCGCATGGGTTTGCTCGGCGCCACGGTCGAGCCGGTCGAGGCGGGAGCACGGACGTTGAAGGAGGCCGTGAGCGCCGCGATTCGCGACTGGGTCACCAACGTTGCAACCACGCACTACATCATCGGTTCAGCGGTAGGCCCGGCTCCCTACCCGGGGCTCGTGCGCGACCTGCAGCGGGTGATCGGCGACGAGGCGCGCGCGCAGGCGCTGGCGGCCGAGGGCCGGCTGCCCGCACGGGTCATCGCCTGCGTCGGCGGCGGCTCGAACGCGATCGGGACCTTCGCCGGATTCATCGACGACCCGGTCGAGTTGATCGGGGTCGAGGCCGGGGGCGAGGGCATCGAATCCGGCCGCCACGGCGCCTCGCTCGTCGCCGGCACCCAGGGTGTCCTGCACGGCGCGTTCTCGTCGGTGCTCGCCGACGCAGACGGCCAGATCCTCGAGGCACACTCGGTCTCCGCGGGCCTCGACTACCCGGGCGTTGGGCCGGAGCACGCGTTCCTGCGGGATTCGGGCCGGGCGCAGTACTTCGCGGTCACCGATGAAGCGGCGCTCCGAGCATTTCGCGAACTCACCCGCCTCGAGGGGATCATCCCGGCGCTGGAGCCGGCCCACGCGATCGCCTGGCTGCTGGCGGACGAGTCGCCCCCGGAGGGCTACGACCTCCTGACGCTGAGCGGCCGCGGCGACAAGGACCACGCGGAGGTCACAGAGCGCCTGGCCAAGCTCGACGGCTGATGGGGGGGATCGACCGGATCGAAGCGGCGTTCGCGAACGCCCGCTCAGAAGGGCGCGCCGCACTGATGCCCTACCTGATGGGCGGTTTCCCCGACGCCGAGACCGCCGCGGCCGTTGCGAGCGCCTACGCCGACGCGGGCGCCGATCTGGTCGAGCTCGGGGTGCCGTTCTCCGATCCGCTGGCCGACGGCCCCGTGATCCACGCTGCGGCGACCCGGGCGCTCGCATCCGGCGCGACGCTCGACTCCGTCCTCGACGGCGGCGCGGCGGTCGCCGAGCGGGTACCGACGGTCGCGATGGTCTACACCAACATGATCCTGGCGCGCGGTCCGGCGGTTTTTGCCAAGGCGCTTGCCGACCGTGGCTTCGCGGGGGCGATCGTTCCCGATCTGCCGCCGGAGGAGGCGGATGACCTGAGCGCGGTGCTCGCCGCCGCCGGACTGGCGCTGATCCCGCTGATCGCGCCGACCACTCCGTCGGCGCGGCGCAAGCGCATCGGTGGGGCGGCGACGGGATTCGCCTACGTCGTGTCGGACACCCGGACGACCGGCGAGCGCGATGAGCTGCCCGCGGAGCTCGGCGAGCTCATCGCAGCGACCAAGTCGGACGCGAGCGTTCCGGTCGCCGTCGGCTTCGGGATCGGAACGCCGGAGCAGGTCGCGGAGGTGGGGGCGATCGCTGACGGCGTGATCGTCGGCTCACGACTGGTCCGCGCGACCGGTGAAGCCAACGGCGCCGAGGCCGCCGCCGTGGCTGTCTCCGAGTTCATTGCAGCGGCCCGCGCCGCCATCAGCGGATAGGCTCCCGGCCGATGCAGCTGATGATCTTCAACGTCGTCGGGATCATCCTCGCCGTGATCGCCTACGCATTCAGCCTGGGCGGGACGCTCGCGGCCCTCATCTACCTGTTCGTGATCTTCACCGGCGTGCTCGTTCGCTGGGCGCAGCCGATGCTCGAGCGCCTGCGTCCCTAGCCGTATGCGACTCGGAGTGCTCACCGGCGGCGGCGACTGCCCCGGGCTGAACGCGGTCATCCGCGCGGTGGTCCGCAAGGGCGCCGGCGAGTACGGTCACGACTTCGTCGGCTATCGCGACGGCTGGCGCGGGCCCCTGGAGGGCGAGAGCCGGCCGCTTGGAGTGCCGGAGGTGCGGGGGATCCTGCCGCGCGGCGGCACGATCCTCGGCTCGTCGCGGACCAATCCGATCAAGGAGGAGGGCGGGGTCGAACGGATCATCGCCAACCTCGAACGCGACGGCGTCAACGGCCTGATCGCGATCGGCGGCGAGGACACGCTTGGGGTTGCGACGAAGCTGCACGAGCAGGGCGTGAACATCGTCGGAGTGCCGAAGACGATCGACAACGATCTCGGCGCGACCGACTACACCTTCGGCTTCGACACCGCCGTGAACATCGCGATGGGCTCGATCGACCGGCTGCACACGACCGCCGAGAGCCACAAGCGCACCCTGATCGTCGAGGTCATGGGACGTCACGCCGGGTGGATCGCCGTGCACGCCGGCCTGGCCGGCGGCGCCAACGTGATCCTGATCCCGGAAGCGCCGTTCGACCTCGACCGCGTCTGCGGATATATCGAACGCCGCTTCGAAGATCAGTACGCGCCGATCGTCGTGGTCTCGGAGGGCGCCGAGCCAAAGGGGGGAATCCCGGAGGCTGCGGACGCGCCCACGGACGCGTTTGGCCATGTTCGACTGGGAGGCATCGGCCATTGGCTCGAGGCCGAAATCGAGCGGCGGACCGGGCATGAGGCGCGGGCCACGGTGCTCGGCCACGTGCAGCGGGGCGGCACGCCCACCGCGTTCGACCGCGTGCTCGCAACCCGTTTCGGATTGCACGCGATCGATGCCGCGAACGAGGGCGCCTGGGGCCGGATGACGGCGCTGCGGGCGACCGACATCGTGCTCGTCGACCTGGCCGAGGCGACGGCCGAGCTGAAGCTGGTGCCCGAATCGCTCTACGGCGAGGCCGAGGTCTTCTTCGGCTGATGCGTGGGTCGCCCGTGTGGGTCGCTGCCGCCGTGCTCGCGCTCGCGGCCGCGGGTTGCGGCGCCGACTCCAGCGAAGAGCAGGGCGAGGCCGCGCTCGCGATCTACCTCAGCGCGCCGCTCACCGGCCCGGGCCGGGCTGACGGCGAGAAGGTGGCGGAGGGTGCGCGGCAGGCGCTGTCGGAGGCCGGCGGCGAGGCGGCGGGGTACACGGTCACCGCGGAATACCTCGACGGCGCCGGTCGCAACGAGACCCGGTTCGATCCGGTGATCGCGGCGGCCAACGCGCGGACGGCCACCGAGGACTCGACGACGATCGCCTACATCGGCGAGCTTGACTCGGGTGGCACGCGGAGCTCCCTGCCGATCACCAACTCCGCTGGGATCCTGCAGGTGGCCCCGGGCAGCGGCGCCAGCGACCTGGTGCGCGACGAGGCCTACAACGACGATGTCCCGACCGGGGTCCAGGGAACCGGCGAGCGGACCTATGCGCAGCTGGTCCCCACGTACGAGCCGGGCGCGACACCGGGGCCGAGCGACCCGGCCGACCTCGGCTACGAGGCGATGGCGTCGGTGCTAGCGGCGATCGGCCGCGCCGACGACCCGACCGATCGCGCCTCGGTGATCGAGGCGTACTTCGACGGCACGGAACGGGCTTCGCGCCTTGGCCGCTACCGGATTGCCGACACCGGCGAGTTCGAGCCGCTCTAGCGGCTCAACAGGTCGCGCAGGGCCGGTTCCACCTCCGGGAACCGAAAGGCAAAGCCGAGGTCGAGCGCGCGGCGGGGCATGACCCGCAGGCTGCCCAGGATCTGATCGGTCAGCTCCTGACCGCGCATCGCGACCAGGGCGGCGCGCGGCACCGGGGCGACGGCAGGGCGCCGCAGCACCCTGCCAAGCGCCTTCGTGAACTCCCGGTTCGTCACCGGGTTGGGACCGCTGGCGTTGAGCGCGCCGTTGACGCGCGCGTCGTCAAGGGCCCAGCAGAGCAGAGCGACCTCGTCGTCGCGGTGGATCAGCGGCATATATTGCCGGCCGCCGGCCAGCGGCCCGCCGAGGCCCAGCTTGAACGGCAGGAGCAGCTGCTTCAGCAGGCCACCGTCGGGATCCAGGACCGGTGCGCTCCGCAGGACCACGACCCGGATGTCCTTGGTCGCCGCCTCGAGCGCCGCCGCCTCCCAACCAGCGCACAGCTGGCCGGTCCAGTCCGAGGCGGGCGGCGTGGACTCGTCCACGATCGCCTCCCCGCGGTCTCCGTAGTAGCCGACCGCGCATTGGCTGACGAGCACTTTGGGCGGCGTCGGCTGGGCAAGCATCCCGTCGACGAGGTTCTTCGTGGCACGGACCCGGCTGTCACGGATTCGCTCCTTGGCCGCGGGGGTCAGCCGCTGGTTGATGTTCTCGCCGATCAGGTTGAGCACCCCGTCGACCCCCTCGAACGCCGCCACGGGCGGACGCTCGGCGACCGGATGCCACGGGTGCCAGGTCACGGTTGGGTTCGTGGCTCTGGCGCGATTCGGATCTCGGGTGAGTCCGACGACCTCGTCGCCGCGCGCGAGCAGCGTGTCGCAGGCCGCTCGCCCGATCATTCCGCTTGCTCCAGTGGCGAGTACGCGCATCCTGGTCCGCTACCCCCTATTCCAGGGTCGAAAAGGTCCCGGTCTCCTCGGAGACGCGCGCGATCCCCTCGCGGCGAGCCTCCTCGACGACCGCCTTGGCCACCGCCGGGGCCACGTCGCGGTCGAACACGGAGGGCACGATGTAGTCCTCGTTGAGGTCGGCGTCGGCGACGACCTCGGCGATTCCCTTCGCGGCAGCCAGCTTCATCGGCTCGGTGATGCGGGCGGCGCCGGCGTCGAGCGCACCCCGGAACACGCCGGGAAAGCAGAGCACGTTGTTGATCTGGTTCGGGTAGTCGGAGCGGCCCGTGGCCATGATCCGCACATGAGGCTCGGCGTCCTCGGGCATCACCTCCGGGGTGGGATTCGCCATCGCGAAGACGATTGCGTCGTCGTTCATCCGCGCCAGGGCGTCCGCCTCGATGATGCCCGGCCCCGAGACCCCGATGAACACGTCGCAGCCCTCGATCGCGTCACCGGGCTGGCCGTGGATCTTCTCCGGGTTGGAGTTCTCGGCATACCAGCGCTTGATCTCGCTCATCGCGCCCGACTGGTAGTCGGCGCGATCGGTCGACAGCGCACCCTGGCGATCGCAGCCGATCACGTGCTCAACCCCCGAGGCGAGCATCATCTTGGTCACCGCGACGCCCGCGGCACCGAGGCCGACGACCAGAACCCGCAGGCTCTCGATCGGCTTGCCGACGATCTTCAGCGCGTTGAACAGGGCCGCCATCGTGACCACCGCTGTGCCGTGCTGGTCGTCGTGGAAGACCGGGATGTCCAGCTCCTCCTTGAGCCGGTCCTCGATGTAGAAGCAGCGCGGGGCGGAGATGTCCTCGAGGTTGATGCCGCCGAAGGTGGGCGCGATCAGCCGCACGGCCTCGATGATCCGGTCGGGATCGTTGGTGTCGAGGCAGATCGGGAACGCGTCGACGCCGGCGAACTCCTTGAAAAGCATCGCCTTGCCCTCCATCACGGGCATCGCAGCCTCGGGTCCGATGTCGCCCAGGCCCAGCACTGCCGAGCCGTCCGAGACGACGGCGACCGTGTTCTTCTTGATCGTGAAGTCGAACGCCTTCTGTGGATCGGCGTGGATCTCCTGGCAGACACGAGCCACGCCCGGCGTGTACGCCATCGAGAGGTCGTCGCGGGTCTTCAGCGGGTACTTGTTGTGCTGCTCGATCTTGCCGCCGCGGTGCATCGCCATCGTCCGGTCGACGTAGTCGAGGACGCGCGCGCCGCGGGTCGAGCCGATCGCCCGCAGGATCTCCTCCCAGTGCGCCTGGTCGCGGGCGTCGATCGTGAACTCGCGCACGCGCTTCCCCTCGGTGCCCGCCCCTGGGACGAGGTCGACGCCCTGCAGGGCGCCGCCGGCCTCGGCAATCTCGCCGGTCAGCTTGCCCAGCGGCTCCTGGCGAGCGTCGAGTTCGACGCGCACCGTGACGGAGAACTGGGCGGAGACGGATGACGGGGCCATGGGCGGGGAACATATTCCCACCGGCACATGCTTGTTTCGCGGCTTGCGCCGCTCATTCATGCACGGCGGGCCGTCCATAAGATCGTCGCGTGGCCGAGACCAAGCCCCAGCCCGTCGACGGCGAGCTCTTCCTGATCGACGGCAACTCGCTGGCGTACCGCGCGTTCTTCGCTCTGCCCGAATCGATCGCCACCGCCGACGGGCGGCCCACCAACGCGATCTACGGCTTCGCCTCGATGATGGCCAAGCTGCTGATCGACTACAAGCCCGGCACCGTGGTCGTTGCCTGGGACCGGGGGATGTCGGGCCGCGACACGGAGTACCCGGAGTACAAGGCGGGCCGCAGGTCGCGCCCGGATCTGTTGCGCGAGCAGTGGCCGCACCTGGCGCCGCTGGCCGAGGCCTTCGGCTTCACCAACGTCGAGGTCGAGGGCTTCGAGGCGGATGACGTGATCGCGACCCTGACCCGGCAGGCTCGGGAAGTCGGGCGGCCGGTGATGATCGTGTCGGGCGACCGCGACGTCTACCAGCTCGTCGGTGACCAGGTGAGGGTGATGACGACGTCGCGCGGTGTGACCGACACCAAGGTCTATGACACCGACGGGGTCGTCGAGCGCTACGGCGTCGCGCCGGAGCTGGTCCCCGACCTGATCGGGCTCAAGGGCGATACCTCGGACAACATTCCGGGCGTTCCCGGGATCGGGGACAAGACCGCCGCCCAGCTCCTGCAGAAGTTCGGCTCACTGGAGAAGGTGCTGGAGTCGGTCGACGAGATCTCCGGAGCCAAGCGCAAGGAGAACCTGACCCAGCATTCGGATGACGCCCGGATCTCGAAGCAGCTCGCGACGATGAAGCTCGACGTCGACGTTCCCGGCGACGTAATCCACGCCGAGGGCTCGGCCCCCGATCTGAGCCGGCTCCGGGACTTCGCCGCCGAGTTCGAGCTCCGGGCCGTGATCCAGCGGCTCGAGGAGGAGTACGAGGGCGAGGTCCCAAGCCGCTCGGTCGACGAGACGATTCAGGTGGACGCGGCGGCGGGCACGCCAGCCGACCTGGCCGGCGGCCCCGCCGCGGTGGCGATCGCCGGCGGGCGCTGGGCCGCGACCGACGGCGCCAAGGCGGTCACCGGCGATGCGGCAGACCTCGCGGCGCTGGCGGGCGCCCTGAAGGCGCGCCCGCTGGTCGCACATGACGTCAAGTCGCTGGGCGGCGCGGGGCGCGACAGCCTGATGGCCGTGGCCGGTCCCGGAGCCCTTGACATCGACCACGACACGATGATCGGCGCCTATCTGGTGGACCCGGCCAGGCGGACCTACGTGCTCGAGGAGCTGGCAGCGGATGCCGGTATCGCAGTTCGAACCGAAGCGACCGAGGCAACCTCAGGCGACGGACAGCTCGAATTGGGAGATGAGCCGGTTCCGGCCGATCCCGCCGCCACGGCTCGCCTGGCCTGGGAGCTGGCGGAGCGCCAGCGCGGGCAGCTTGCCGAGTTCGGGCTCGAGCGGGTCATGCGCGAGGTCGAGCTGCCGCTGATCGAGATCTTGGTTGCGATGGAGCGCGAGGGGCTGGGCCTGGACAGCAAACGCCTGGCCGCGATCGGCGAGGGCATGGAGGAGCGGATCGCGGAGCTCGAGGCCGAGATCTACAAGGCAGCGGGCCGCGAGTTCACGATCGGCTCGCCGCAGCAGCTGGCCGAGATCCTGTTCGTCGAGCTCGGCCTGACCCGCAAACGGCGCGGCAAGACCGGCTTTTCGACCGACGCTCGGGTGCTCGCCCAGATTCGCGACGAGCACCCGATCATCCCGGCCGTCGAGCAGTGGCGCGAGCTGACCAAACTCAAGAACACCTACCTCGACGCGCTGCCGGGGATGATCGACCCGCAGACCGGGCGCATCCATACGACCTTCAACCAGGTCACCGCCGCGACGGGGCGCCTGTCGAGCACCAACCCGAACCTGCAGAACATTCCGATCCGCTCCGAGGTCGGACGCCCGGTTCGCTCGTGCTTCGTGGCCGCTGAGGGCAAACGGCTGCTCTCGGCCGACTACAACCAGGTCGAGCTGCGGGTGCTCGCGCACGTCGCGAACGAGCAGGTGCTGCGCGAGATCTTCGCCTCGGGCGAGGATGTCCACAGCGCCACGGCCGCCGGCATCATCGGCGCCGACCCCGATGCGATCACCCCGGCCGAGCGCTCGAAGGCGAAGATGGTCAACTACGGCATCGCCTACGGCCTGACGGACTTCGGGCTTGCGGATCGGCTCCAGATCTCACGCGAGGAGGCCCGCGTCTACATCGAGCGCTACTTCGAGCGCTTCCCCGCAGTCCGCACCTTCATCGACGAGACGATCGCCAGGGCCGAGGAGGATGGATTCGTCAAGACGCTGATGGGTAGGCGCCGCCGGATCCCGGAGCTGCGCTCGAACCAGCGCCAGCGGCGGTCGCTGGGCGAGCGGCTGGCCGTCAACACGGTGATCCAGGGCACCGCGGCCGACATCATCAAGCTGGCGATGGTGCGCTGCCATCGCGCGCTCGGCGACGCCGGGCTCGAGGCTCGCCTAATCCTGCAGATCCACGACGAGCTGCTGTTCGAGGGCCCCGAGGCCGAGATCGACGCCGCGACCGAGCTGGTGCGCCGCGAGATGGTCGCCGCCTTCGAGCTCGATCCGCCGCTTGCCGTCGACGTGGGCACCGGCCGGGATTGGCTCGAGGTCAAGTAGGAGACTGTTGTCGAAGTGGACCGTGGAGTCGCAGTCATCCTGATGGCCGCCGTGGGCGGCCTGATCGCCGCGCAGCCCGCCGTGAACGCCGGGCTCGGCAAGGAGACCGGCAGCTTGGCCGCGGCCCTCGTCTCGTTTGCGGTCGGCACCCTGCTGTTGGCCGGCATCGTCGTCGCCGCGGGCGAGGCGGGCGGGCTCGCGGGGGCGTTCGACGTGCGCTGGTACTACCTGTTGGGCGGGGTGCTGGGCGCGGCCTACGTGCTGACCGCGCTGATCGTCGTCAAGGAAGTCGGCGCCGGCGGCGTGGCCGCCGCCACGATCACCGGCCAGCTGACCCTCTCGGTGATCCTCGACCGGCTCGGGGTGCTCGGCCTCGAGGAGACGCCGATCACGCCGGAACGGATTGCCGGGGTGGCGCTGCTGCTTGCGGGGACGTTCCTGATCGTCCGGTAGCGAACGAAGGGTCGGCGATCCGGAGGTAGTGCGTGAACGACCAGCGCACGAACACGTCGCTGGAGAGCGGCCAGCGGAGCGCCGCCGCAAGCATCCGGGGAGGTATACGGGGCACCGCCTGCTGGGTGCGAAGCATCCACTTGAACTGCCATTCGTGGCCGGCCGAGAACGCCGAGTAGCGCCGCAGCGCGGCGTCGCGAGTCGATCGGCCCGCCACGACCTGCCGCAGCTCGCGCCCGCAGGCGATGCCGAAGTAGAGCGCCGTTCGGATCCCCTCGGCGGTCAATGGCAGGCAGTGGCCGGCCGAGTCGCCGGCGAAGAACACGTCGCCCTCGGTGGCGTCCCGCAGGCGGTGCGGGATCCAGTTGCCCTGGTAGCGGACCGGCTCGCGATCGAGGTCCTCGGCGAGCCGCACGGTCGGCTCCTTCACGTGGTGCCTGGGATCGAAGGAGCCGACGCCGACCCGGACCTCGTCCCTGGCCGGGAAGCTCCAGCCGTAGCCGGCGGGCACGTACTCGCGGTCGATCCAGATCTCGAGCTCGTCCGAAGCCCCCCAAGGGTGAACCTCGAGGCCACGCGAGAGCGGAGCATCGGGAGGCTGGTAGCCGTCATCGGTGGCCAGGATCCGGCGCCAGCCCAGGCAGTCCACGACCAGATCGGAGGTCAGCTCGCCGCGGTCGGTGGCAACGACGTGCGAGCCGTCCTCCGTCCTTCGCCGTCCCTCGATCTTCGCGGTCTCGAAATCGGCGTCGCTCTGCTCCCAGAGCAACCTGCAGAGCTCGCGGTAGTCGAAGGTCGAGAATGTCCACGGCAGCTCCATCCGGACGCTCGTATGCGGGGTATGGATCACGAGGTCACGGAAGGTCTGGCGCATCGAGTCCTCGAGGCCCAGGTTCAGGAGCCAATCGGTGGGCGCCGCGCACGCGGAGGTCTGGCGCTCGCCGATGTCGTAGCGATCGAGCACCAACACGCGCGCGCCGCTGCCCGCCAGCTCACGTGCGACAGCCAGGCCGGCGAAGCTGGCGCCACAGATCAGAACCTCGTACTCGCCGGCGAGCGGCGTCCGCTCAATCCCGCGTTTAGTTGCGCGCGTCGGCACGGTGCGAGGGTACCCCAGCAGGCGCAGACCCCACCGGCGCGGAGGCGAAGCCGAGCAGTCGGTGGGCAGGTGTTTGTCATACTGAGCGGCCGTGTCCGCGACCGAGACCGTGATCGATCCTGCCTCCGAGGCGCCCCCGGCGCCGCCGTCGGACGACCTCATGATTGAGGTCGACGGCAAGCTCGTCCCCAACTACGCGGCCACGATCAAGCCCTTCGAGGAGGGCGAGGTCGTCAGCGGCGAGGTGGTGCGGATCGACAAGGACGAGGTCCTGGTCGACATCGGCTACAAGTCGGAGGGCGTCATCCCCTCGCACGAGCTCTCGATCCGCCGCTCGGTGGATCCGGCCGAGGAGGTTTCGCTCGGCGAGCAGGTCGACGCGCTCGTCCTGACCAAGGAGGACCAGGAAGGCCGCCTGATCCTCTCAAAGAAGCGGGCCCGCTTCGAGAAGGCCTGGCGCAAGATCGAGGCCGCGGCCGAGACCGGCGAGCCGGTCGAGGGCAGCGTCATCGAGGTCGTCAAGGGCGGCCTGATCCTGGACCTCGGTGTCCGTGGCTTCCTGCCCGCCTCCCTGGTGGACATCCGTCGCGTGCACAACCTCGACGAGTTCAAGGGCCAGACGCTCGAGTGCAAGGTGATCGAGCTCAACCGCAGCCGCAACAACGTGGTGCTCTCGCGGCGCGCGGTCCTCGAGGAGGAGCGCAAGGAGGTCCGCGAGCAGATCCTGGAGCGCCTCCAGCCCGGCCAGATCGTCGAGGGCAAGATCTCCAACATCGTCGACTTCGGCGCGTTTGTCGATCTCGAAGGCATCGACGGGCTGATCCACATCTCTGAGCTTTCGTGGAGCCACGTCAACCATCCGGGCGAGATCCTCGAGATCGGCCAGACGGTTCGCGTCAAGGTCCTCGACATCGATCGCGACCGCCAGCGGATCTCGCTCGGGCTCAAGCAGACGCAGGAGGACCCGTGGCAGAAGGTGCTCAACGAGTACAAGCAGGGCGACGTGCTCGAGGGCAAGGTGACCAAGGTGGTCGCATTCGGGGCGTTCATCGAGATCGTTCCCGGCGTCGAGGGCCTCGTGCACATCTCCGAGCTGGCCGAGCACCACGTCGAGACCCCCGGCGAGGTCGTCACCCCGGGCGAGGAGAAGTGGGTGCGGATCCTCGAGATCGACGAGGAGCGCCGCCGGATCTCGCTCTCGATCAAGCGCGCCGAGACCGGTAACACAGCCTTCAGCGATTTGATCCCAGACGAGCTCAAGCAGCAGGCGCAGGCCGCCCGCGACGAAGACTCCGCCGCTTCAGAGGCCGAACAGGCCCCGGCGGTGGGGGGCGCCGACGTGCCTGACCTGGGTCTCTCGGAGGACGTCTTTGCGGAGGCCCCGCCGGCTTCTCCGGAAGCCGACGAGGCCGATCCTGCGGCCGAGGAGCCCGCTCCGATCGAGCCGGCGACCGAAGACGACGGCACGGCCCAGGCGGACGAACCGCCGCCGGCTGACGACGAGGCTTGACGGGGGCGCCGTGACGGCGCCGAAGCCGGTCTTCGTCGGACTATCGGGCGCCATTGCGTCGGGCAAGTCCGCGGCGCTGGCCGCGCTCGGTCGGCTGGGCGCGGCGACTCTGTCCACCGACGCCGTGACGCACGAAGCGCTAAACGAGCCCGCCACGGTCGAGCGGCTCGTCGTGCGGTGGGGACCGGAGGTCGCGGTCGACGGTCAGGTGGACCGGGACAAGGTGGGTGAGATCGTCTTCGCCGACCCGGACGAGCTGCACTGGCTGGAATCCGTCCTACATCCGCTCGTGGGCCAGCGGATGCTGGCCTGGCGCGAGCAGCTCGACGAGGCCACGGAGCTGGCCGTCGTCGAGGTCCCACTGCTCTTCGAGACCGGGTTGGAGCCGCTGTTCGACGCGACCCTGGTCGTCGTCGCCGGCGATCAGCGGCGCAAGCGCTGGGCGGGCGAGCGCGGCACGGCCGCAGTCGAAGGCAGGTCCGCGCGTCAGCTCACCGAAGCCGAGAAGGCCTCGCGGGCGACCTTCGTGGTCACGAACGACGGGGGTCTCGCGGACCTCGAGGAGGCCCTACGCGAGCTCTGGCCGCGGCTGCTCGCTGCCCGGGAGGGGGCGTGACCGGCCGCCGGGTGGCGCTGGGGCTGGTCGTCGCGGCCGGAATCGCATTCGTTTTCAGCAGGATCGATTTCGGTGAGGCGATCCGCGAGGTCACCCTGCCGCTGCGCCACGAGGACGTGATCCGCCAGCAGGCCGAGCGCTTCGATCTCGACCCCGCGCTGATCGCCGCCGTGATCAAGCAGGAATCGGGTTTCCGCGACCAGACCTCGTCGGCCGGCGCGCGCGGGCTGATGCAGATCACCCCGGAGACGGCCGAAACCATCGAGACCCTGTCAGGAGGTCAGACGTTCGTGTTCGAGGACCTCGCGGACCCGGAGCTGAACATTCGCTACGGGACGTTCTTCCTGGACCACCTGCTCGAGCGCTTCGCGGGCAACGAGATCGCCGCGTTGGCCGGCTACAACGCCGGGCCCGAGAACGCCGCGCTCTGGGGCGGCGCGGCGCTCGAGCTCGACGACATCGCGTTCCCAGAGACCCGGGACTACGTGAAGAGCGTGCTCGAGGTGCGACAGCAGTACCGCGACAACTACGCGAAAGAGCTCGGCCTGGGCTAGGTGTTCCAGTGAGCGACTCTGTCGCGAAACTACGTTGGCCCCCTTGGTAAGGGCATGTTTGACCTGCTGCTGAGCTGGGTCGCGTTCCCGCTCGTCCTTGCGGTCCTGTGTACCGGTTGCGGGCTCGCCGTTGAGGCGCTCGCCGGCCTGCGCGCGCCGGGCGCCCTGGTGCCGGGCGTCGGCTTCGCCGCGATCGTGGTGGTGGGCCAGTTCCTCACCCTGTCCGGCGCAACCGCGGGTCTGACCACCCCGGTGGTCGTGGTGCTCGCCGCGGCCGGGATCGGGCTCGGCCTGGTGAGGCGCGGGCCGCTGCGCCCGCCGCCGGTGCTGATCCTCGCCCTGGCCGGGATCTTCGCCGTCTACGCCGCGCCTATCGTCCTCTCGGGCGACGCGACCCTGGCCGGGTTCATCAAGCTCGACGACACCGCCACCTGGCTGGCGTTCACCGATCAGGTGATGGCCGACGGCCGCGACCTCGACGGGCTCGCCCCGTCCACCTACGAGGCGACGCTGACGGTGAACATCGGCGACGGATACCCAGTCGGGGTGTTCCTCGCGCTCGGCGTCGGCTCCGAGTTCCTGGGTGACCCAGCGTGGCTGATCCAGCCCTACATGGCGTTCGTCGCAGTGCTGCTCGGACTTGCCGCGTGGTCGCTGGCGACGCCGCTGGTGGCTTCGGCACGAGTGCGGGGGGCGGTGGTCTTCCTGGCCGCCCAGCCCGCGTTGCTCTTCGGCTACTACCTCTGGGGCGGGATCAAGGAGGTCGCCGCTGCGACCCTGATCGCCACGGCGGCCGCGTTCGCCGCGTTCGTGGTCGAGCGCCCCGAGGATGCTCGACGGCTGCTGCCGCTGGCGCTGGCTTGCGCCGCCGCGATCGGAGTCTTGAGCGCCGGCGGCGCGGTCTGGCTCGCGCCGATCCTGGCCGTGGTCCTGCTCGCGCTTCGCGAGCACCTGCCTGTGGGGGCGCTGGCGGCCCGAGCCGCGGCATTCGTCATCGGCGTCGGGTTCCTGGCGTTGCCGGTGCTGCTTGTCGGCGGCCTCGTGCCGCCGACCTCCGCGTCGCTTAGCGACGGCGACGCCAAGGGCAACCTGTTCGAGCCGCTCGATCCGCTCCAGGCGGCGGGTATCTGGCCGGCGGGGGACTTCCGGCTCGCCCCGAACGCTGAAGCTCTCTCGTATCCGCTGATCGCCCTCGCGGCGGTCCTCGCCGTCGTGGGCGCCGTTCGGGTGTGGCGTCGCCGGGCGATCGGCCCGCTTTCCTTGCTCGCCGGCGGCGTGGTCGGCTGCGTTGCGCTGGTGCTGGCCGGCTCGCCGTGGGTGGAGGGGAAGGCGCTGGCGACGGCCTCGCCGATCGTGCTGTTCGCGGTCCTGCTCGGAGTGGTGGAGTTGGCTGCGCGAACCCGGCCCTGGACGGGGCTCCTCGCCGGCCTGCTGGTGGCCGGGGGCGTCCTTTGGTCCAACGCCCTGGCCTACCGCGAAGTCAACCTGGCCCCCCGCGAGCAGCTCGCAGAGCTCGAGGCGATCGGCGTCGCAATCGCCGGCGAGGGTCCGGCGCTGATCACCGAGTACTCGCCCCACGGAGCGCGGCACTTCCTGCGCGACGCCGACCCGGAGGCGGTCTCCGAGCTGCGCCGCAGGAGCATCCCGCGGTTGAATGGGGAGCAGGTCGACAAGGGGTACTCGGCCGACACCGACGAGCTCGACCCCGCGGCGCTCGGGCTCTACCGGACGCTGGTCCTCCGTCGCTCCCCGGCTCGCAGCCGCCCGCCGGCCCGCTATGAGCGCGTCTGGAGCGGCGACTTCTATGAGGCTTGGCAGCGCCCCGCGCGCGTCGCCGAATTGCCGCCAAGGCTTCCTCTCGGCTCACGCTACGACCCGGTGGCGGTGCCGAGCTGCAGGGAGGTGAGGGCACTCGCAAGCCGCGCCGGGTCCCTCGTCGCCGCCACCGGAGAAAGCCCGATCGTCGCCGGCCCGCCGGGTACCCCGGCCCCGCGCGGCGCCGGGTCGCTCACGGCCGAGGCCCGGGTCCCTCGCGCGGGCACCTACGAGGTCTGGATGGGCGGTTCGGTACGACCGGCGGTTGACCTGTTGGTGGACGGTGAGCACGCCGGCGAGGCCCGCCACCAGCTCAACAACTTCGGCGGCTACGTCGCGTTCGGGCAGGTGCAGCTGGGGCCCGGGGCGCACCGCGTCGAGCTCCGGTTCGCCGGCGCCGATCTGCACCCGGGCAGTGGGGGAGCCGCATTCCCGGTCGGGCCGATCGCCCTGAGCCGCAACGGGTTCGAGCCGCGGCTCGTCCGCGTGCAGGCCGCTGAGGCGAGGGAGCTCTGCGGCCGCGAGTGGGACTGGATCGAGGCCGGATGAGCGTCTAGCGCGCGGTCGCGCGCCAAACCCACCAGACCATCAGCGGCTGGAACGGGAGGCGGGCCCACAGCGCCCAGCGCGGCATCCGGTTGAGGTCCAGGCCGCGGATCTCCTCAGGGCTGACGGCCATCTGCAGGTTCGCCGGAAAGACCGCGACCAGCAGTCCGATCAGCCACCAGCGAGCGAGGTTCCGGGTCGCGGGCGGAATCACGGCGAGCCCACCCGCGATCTCGGCGATGCCCGAATAGAGGACGGCGTCTCGGGGCGAGATGGGTACGTAGCCGGGCACGGTGGCCTCGTACTTCTCCGGGATCGTGAAGTGCATGACGCCGGCGAAGGTGAAGAAGGCCGCCAGGGCCCGCTGGGAGGCGTTCACACGGCAACCATATTCGCGAGCCGGATCGCCGTCGCCAGGTCGGGCGCGAGCCCCAGGGTCACGCGGTCGCCGGCGAAGCGAATCGCCGCCCAGCCGCCATCGAGCTGCCAGGAGTCGCGGCCGCGCGGCTCGCCGTCTAGTCCAAGCGCCACGTAGCGACGCAGCTCGCCCGCAAGCTCGCGCGCCTCGGTGGGATCGTCGCCCCGCCAGGTCACACCGAGCGCGTGCGTGGACCGGCAGTCGCCCCCGCAGACGGTGCCCCGACGGGCGAAGAGGCGGTAGCGATCGCCGCCCCAGCCCGCGGCCGCCCGGTCGGCGCCCAGGCCGGCCTCCGCTGCCCTCAAGACCTCGCGGGTGCCGAACTCGCCAAGGGAGCCTGTGTCGACGGCTCGCCACCCGGGTCCCGCCTGGCGCGGCGGCGCGACCGGCAAGGCAGGTTCGTCGTCCAGGTACTTCTCGGGGTGGAGGATCTGCTCGGTCGTCGCCGGGAGCCGGCGCTCGAACGCGAAGTCGGCCAGCGCCCATGCCTTGCCCAACCTGACCAGCTCTTCGACGAATCGGGCGCCCTCGAAGTAGGTGAAATCCACCTCGGCCTGGGCGAATCGCGGCAACTCGCCTCCGGCGCCCGCCTCGATCGCTGCGGACTCCGAGGCCAGCATGAACGGATCGAGGTGGTGTCTCGCGTACTCGCCCATCAGCGCCGTCGCGGTGCCCTCGACCAGCGCGCTCTCAGCCAGGACGCGGTCATCGGACAGGCCCTCGGACTCGGGTAGGCCGAACCGCTGGTCCTCGAGCGCGTGGGTCAGCTCATGGGCGAGGACGAACTCCGCGAGCTGCGGCCCCGCCGGCACCGCGTCGCCGACCAAAAACAGCTCCTCGCGACGCGGGTCGTAATAGGCCGCCGCGAGCGCCGTGACGTCGGTCGCCACCTCGCTGAGGCTCTGCTCGGCGTCCAGCAGGCCCAGGAGCCGCAGCTCCGCCTCGCCCGCGGCGAGCTGTCGGCCAACCCCGGGCTTGGCGAGGGCGGCTTTCGCCAGCCGTCGGAGCCGCGCGACATCGCTGATCTGCGGGTCTGGGATCTGCTCGAACTCAAGCCGGCGGAGCGCCTCGACCCGGCGAGCGACGCGCGGCGTGCTCTCGATCCCAAGCTCGAGCAGCAGGTCCGGGTCGACGCTCGTCTCCTGCGGCTCCGTCGCGCCGATTGCCGGCAGGGCCTCTTCATCCTTTCCGAGGGCGAGTGCGAACAGCAGCGCGACCGTCGCCGCCAGCAGCGCGACCGTCCCGAGCAGCGCCTGGCGCGAATCCTCCACGCAGGGATCAAAGCAGTACCGGAGCGCCCGCTGAACCTGACGCTAGATTCCGTTGTGTGCCCGAGTTCAAGCTCAACCCCGCTTACACGCCGACGGCCGACCAGCCGCTGGCGATCGAGTCGCTCGCCGAGGGGCTCGCTTCCGACGAGCGTTTCCTGACGCTGCTCGGCGCCACGGGGACGGGCAAGACCTTCACGATGGCGGCGACGATCGAGCGCATCCAGCGGCCGGCGCTGGTGATCGCCCACAACAAGACATTGGCGGCCCAGCTCTGCAACGAGTTTCGCGAGTTCTTCCCCGACAACGCGGTCGAGTACTTCGTCTCGTACTACGACTACTACCAGCCCGAGGCGTACGTCCCGGCCCAGGACCTGTACATCGAGAAGGACTCTTCGATCAACGACGAGATCGATCGGCTACGCCACGCTGCCACCGCGGCCCTGCTTGCCCGGCGCGACGTCGTCATCGTCGCCTCGGTCTCCTGCATCTACGGGATCGGCTCGCCCGAGCTCTATGCCCGGATGATGCAGCTGTTCAAGGTCGGCGACTCGATCGACCGCGACGAGGTGTTCTCGAAGCTCGTGAACATGCAATACAACCGCAACGACGCGGTTCTCAGCCGCGGCACCTTCCGCGCGAAGGGCGAGGTGCTCGAGGTCTGGAACGCTTACATGGAGTCGGCCTACCGGGTCAACCTGTTCGGCGAAGAGATCGAGTCGATCCAGCATTTCGACCCGCTCACCGGCGAGGTCTTCGACGAGGTAGACCACGTTGCGGTTTGGCCTGCAAGCCACTACGTCACCGAGAAGGAGACGATGGAGCGGGGCATCGGGGAGATCAAGGAGGAGCTGACCGAGCGCGTCGCCTTCTTCGAGGAGCGCGGCAAGCTACTCGAGGCACACCGGCTCCAACAGCGGACCGAGTACGACCTGGAGATGCTTCGCGAATTGGGCTTCGCCTCGGGCATCGAGAACTACTCACGAATCTTCGACGGGCGCGAGCCCGGCTCGCCGCCGCACACGCTGATGGACTACTTCCCGGACGACTTCGTCTGCTTCGTCGACGAGTCTCATCAGACGATCCCACAGATCGGCGGGATGTACGAGGGCGACCACTCGCGCAAAAAGACGCTGATCGAGCACGGGTTCCGGCTGCCGTCGGCCTTCGACAACCGGCCACTCAAGTTCGGCGAGTATCTGGACCGGATCAACCAGCTGGTGATGGTCTCGGCCACCCCCGGCGAGTTCGAGCGCTCCGAGGCATCCCGTATCGCCGAGCAGATCGTCCGGCCGACCGGCATCGTCGACCCCGAGGTGGAGGTCCGCGAGACGCGCAACCAGGTCGACGATCTGATGAACGAGGTCCGCCGGCGGGCCGACGACGGCGAGCGCACCCTGGTGACGACGCTGACCAAGAAGATGGCCGAGGACCTGACGGGCTACCTGCTCGAGCATGGCTTCCGGGTGCGCTACCTGCATTCCGAGGTCGACACCCTCGAGCGAATCCAGATTATCCGCGACCTGCGCCTGGGGGAATACGACGTGCTGGTCGGCGTCAATCTCCTGCGCGAGGGCCTGGACCTGCCCGAGGTTTCGCTGGTCGCGATCCTCGACGCCGACAAGGAGGGCTTCCTGCGCGGCGAGACGAGCCTGATCCAGACGATCGGGCGTGCCGCCCGCAACGTCAAGGGCCTCGTGCTGATGTACGCGGACAAGGAAACCCAGGCGATGCGGGTTGCGATCGCGGAGACGGATCGCCGGCGCGCGATCCAGCTCGCCTACAACGAGGAGCACGGGATCACTCCGGAGACCGTCCAGAAGGGAATCTCCGAGATCTCGGAGTTCCTGTCGATGGAGTCGAAGACCCAGCCGTCGGGCAGGCGGCGGGTCCGGGCCGACCAGGAGGTCGCGAGTCCCGAGGACCTGGAGAAGCTGATCGTTGAGCTCGAGGAGGAGATGCTGGCCGCGGCCGACGGCCTCCGCTTTGAGGAGGCGGCTCGGATCCGTGACGAGCTCAAGGAGCTGCGGCGAGACCTCGAGAGCCTGCGGGCTTGACGCCGCGCTTCGCGTCCATCGGCTGCTCGGCGACTGGAACTGGTACCTGCCGAGCTTGCTCGAGTGGCTGCCGAAGTCGCGCTTCGAGGGCGCGACGCCGGAGGTGCCGGCCGACCCCGAGTTCGACGGGCCCCGGTCGAACGGCAGCGACACCGACGAGCACCAGCTAACCCGCGAGCCCGTCCGAAGCTGACCCCCGGGCTTCGGATGCAAACAGCGCGGCGCCGCGAGGGCGGCGCCGCGCTAACGTCTCAGCTATGGATGCTGAGAAGCTCGTCGAGGACTTGACCGGAAGGGTGCGCGACGCGCTCACGCAGGCTGAAGAGCGCGCGAGGGCGATCGTCGGTGAGGCCGAGGAGCGCGCGCGGAAGCTCGTTGCCGAGGCCGAGGCCGACGCGAAGCGGATCCGCGAGCGGGCCGAGGCCGAGGCCGAGCAGCGGCTCGGCAAGGTGCGCGAAGCCCTGAGCGGCCTCGAGGGTGCGCTCGGCGGCGGCTCGCCGGCCGCCGAGGTCGTTCCCGGGCCCGCCACCGTGCCCGAGCCGACGCCGCCGGCAACTCCCGAGCCGACGCCGCCCACGGAGCCGGAACCGCTGCCACCGTCCGAGCCGGAGCCGCTGCCACCCGATCCCGAGATCGAGCCGCCCGCCCCAGCGCAGCCGGATCGCGAGTCCCCGGCCGCAGCGGACGGGGCATTGAACGGTGGCGCGCCCAAGGGCGACGAGATCGGCGCCCGGATCGTCGCCACGAAGATGGCGCTCGACGGAGCTTCCCGCGAGGACATCGCCGCCCACCTGGCGGAGCACTACGAGGTCGGCGAAGCGGACGCGCTGCTCGATTTCGCGATGGCGCGCGCGCAGCGCTGAGCTAGTCGCCCCCGTCCTCAGCCCCGCCACCACGTGGGCTGCGCCCGCCTCGGTCAGCGTTCGATCGAGTAGGACGATCTCGACGGTGGTGTCGGGTTCGAGGTGGGCCGGGCTCAGGAACGCGGTCACCCTGGCTGCGAGCCGGGCCGCCCTCAGGTTGATCAGCAGTAGGTAGGCAGACATTCGGGCCGACCCACGGGAACGCCCGTTCGTACCCCTACACTGATTTCAGTGGCCCGCTCGGACAAAATCGTGATCTCGGGGGCGCGCGCGCACAACCTCAAGGGCATCGACCTCGAGCTGCCCCGCGATGCCCTGATCGTGCTCACCGGTCTCTCCGGCTCGGGCAAGTCGAGCCTGGCTTTCGACACCCTGTATGCGGAGGGGCAGCGCCGCTACGTCGAGTCGCTCTCTTCCTATGCCCGGCAGTTCCTGGGCTTGATGGAGAAGCCGGACGTGGATTCGATCGAGGGGTTGTCGCCCGCGATCTCGATCGACCAGAAGACCACCTCGCGCAACCCACGATCCACGGTCGGCACGGTGACCGAGATCTACGACTACCTGCGCCTGCTGTGGGCGCGCATCGGCCACCCCCACTGCTTCAACTGTGGCGAGCCGATTCAGGGCCAGTCGCTCGAGCAGATCACCGATCGGGTGCTCGCCCTCGACGAGGGGACCCGGTTCATGGTGCTGGCTCCGGCCGTGCGCGGGCGCAAGGGCGAGTACGGGCGGCTCCTGACCGAGATGCGGTCTCAGGGTTATGCGCGCGCCGTCGTCGACGGCGAGCTGCGGCGACTCGACGAAGAGATCGATCTCGACAAGAAGTACAAGCACGACATCTCGATCGTCGTCGATCGCCTGGTGATGAAGGAGGGAGTCCGCAAGCGCCTCGCGGAGTCGCTCGAGGCGGCGGCACAGCTAGCGGACGGCCTCATAGAGATCGAGGACGCAGAGACGGGTGAGAAGCAGCTCTTCTCGGAGCGTTTCGCCTGCCTCAAATGCGGCGCCTCGATGCCGGAGATCGAGCCGCGCATCTTCTCGTTCAACTCGCCGCACGGCGCCTGCCAGCGCTGCCACGGGCTCGGCTTCCAGCGCGTGATCGATCCCGAGCTGATCGTGCCGGACCCAACCCTTGCGATCTCCGAGGGTGCGCTCGATCCCTGGACGAAGGCGGCCTCGATGTACCACCGGCGGCTGCTCGAGGCGGTGGCCGAGTCGAGTGGGATCGACATCACGACGCCCTGGCAGGACCTCACCCAGGCCGAGCGGGATCTGCTGCTCGCCGGGACCGGTGACGAAAAGCACACCGTCAGCTACAAGAACCGGTTCGGCCGCCGGCGGACCTACAACGTGCGCTTCCCGGGCATGCTCTCCAGCCTCGAGCGCCGGTACGAGACGACGGATTCCGAGAACACGCGCGAGCGCGTCGAGGAACTGATGGCAATGCAGCCCTGCCCCGCCTGCGACGGCGCCCGCCTACGACCCGAGTCGCTGGCCGTCACCGTCGGTGGGCTCAGCATCTCCGAGTTCACCCGGTTCTCGGCCCGGGCTGCGCTGGCCTGGGTCGACAAGCTCATCCTGAACGAGACCGAGCGCGCGATCGCCAACCTGGTGTTGCGCGAGGTGAGCGAACGGCTGCGGTTCCTGGACAGCGTCGGCATCGGCTACCTGTCGCTCGAGCGGGCTGCGGCCACGCTCTCCGGCGGCGAGGCGCAGCGGATTCGCCTGGCGACCCAGATCGGCTCAAGCCTCGTGGGCGTGATGTACATCCTTGACGAGCCTTCGATCGGCCTGCACCAGCGCGACAACGAGAAGCTGATCGACACCCTTGCCCGCCTCCGCGACCTCGGCAACACGGTGATCGTGGTCGAGCACGACGAGGGCACGATGCGCGCGGCGGATCACCTCGTCGACCTCGGTCCCGGGGCCGGCGAGCACGGGGGCGAGGTGATCGCCGAGGGCACGCCGGCCCAGGTCCAGCGGGTTGCCGCCTCGCTGACGGGCCAGTACATGGCCGGGAAGCGCTCGATCGCAGTCCCCGGCGAGCGACGGCCCGCGCGCGGCGAGCTCCGGGTGCGCGGCGCGCGCCAGCACAACCTCAAGGACGTGGACGTGCCGTTCCCGCTCGGCGTCTTCAGCTGCGTCACCGGGGTCTCTGGCTCAGGCAAGTCAACGCTCGTCAACGAGGTCCTCTATCGCGCCGTCGCCAACCGCCTGCACCGCGCCCGCCTGCGCCCCGGTGCGCACGACGGTATCGACGGGATCGATCAGATCGACAAGATCATCAGCATCGACCAGTCGCCGATCGGCCGCACGCCGCGCTCGAACCCGGCGACCTACACGGGGATCTTCGACCACGTCCGCGACCTGTTCTCGAAGACCAAGGAGGCTCGGGCCCGCGGCTACAAGCCGGGCCGGTTCAGCTTCAACGTCAAGGGCGGGCGCTGCGAGGTTTGCCGCGGCGACGGCCAGATCAAGATCGAGATGCACTTCCTTCCCGACGTCTACGTCCCGTGTGAGCAGTGCCACGGGCGCCGCTACAACCGCGAGACGCTCGAGGTGCGCTTCAAGGGCAAGTCGATCGCCGATGTCCTCGACATGCCCGTGGCTGAGGCGCTGGAGTTCTTCGATCCGATCCCGAAGCTGAAGCGCCGGCTCCAGACCCTGCACGACGTCGGGCTCGACTACATCAGGCTCGGCCAGCCGGCCACGACTCTGTCGGGTGGCGAGGCGCAGCGCGTGAAGCTCGCAACCGAGCTCTCGAAGGTGGCCACCGGCAGCACCCTGTACATCCTCGACGAGCCGACGACGGGGCTGCATTTCGCGGACGTCGAGCGCCTGCTCGAGGTCCTGGGCCGGCTCGTGGATCAGGGCAACACGGTGCTCGTGATCGAGCACAACCTGGACGTGATCAAGTCGGCTGACCACATCGTCGATCTCGGACCCGAGGGCGGGGAGGCCGGCGGCGAGCTCATCGCAACTGGCACGCCGGAGGAGATCGCGGGCCACCCCGAGTCGTACACCGGCCGCTTCCTCGCCGAGCTGGTCGAGGCGAAGTCGCCGACGGTCAAGCGCACCGGGGCGCGCAAGCGCGAGCCCGTCGCGGCCTGACGCCGCCCTTCTTGGGAAGCTCTGCGCGTGGCCGATCCAACCGGGTGGCGCCTTTGGTGGCTGAAGCGCCGCTGGTATGAGCGCAACGCGACCATGCGCCGGCGCTGGCGCATCAACCGGCACGCCGCCGCCGGTGGCTTTTACGTCCGGTTCCCAGTCGAGGGCGAGCTGCTCGAGGGGCTTGACGAGGATCGGGTGCGGGTGGGGGAGGGCACCTTGTTCGAGCCGGGCTGCTGGATCACGCTGTCGGCCGCCGCGCGGATCGAGATTGGCCGGGGCTGCTTCCTCAACCGAGGTGTGATGCTGGCCGCGAACGAGCGGATCGAGATCGGAGACAACGTGATGTTCGCGAACGGCTGCTTCGTGGGCGACTCCGATCACCGCTACGACGATCCCGACCGGCCGGTCACGGCGCAGGGATTCGTCTCGCGCGGGCCCGTGACCATCGGCTCGAATTGCTGGTTCGGCGTCAACTGCGTGGTGACCGGTGGGGTCACGATCGGCGAGCGCGCGGTGATCGGCGCCAACTCGGTGGTCACCAAGGACATCCCCGCTGCCACGATCGCCGCCGGTGTCCCGGCCAAACCGATCCGGAAGATCGAGTTTCGCTGAAACCCCTACCGCAGATGCTGGATTCGCCGCTTGGCCGCTCACTAGATTAATGTTGCGTGAGCGTGTCCTTTGTAGATGTTGATGCCGCCCGTGCCAGGGGCCGGGCGGCAGCCCTGATCCTGGCCTGTGCGCTCGCGCTCACGGCCTGCGGCGGCGATGACGATCAGCCGCTGCAAACCACCGCCCCGGCTGTCACCGGCGCGACCGACACGACCGACGAGGCGAAGGCCCCGGGGACCGGGGCTCCGGAGGACGAGCCGTCCACCGATCCGGCCAGCGACAAGGCCGCGATCTCGGCCACGCTGGAGGCCGTGTTGACGGAGCAGGGTCCCCGCCAGGCCTGTGGCGAGCTGGTCACCGAGCGCTACCTCCGGGATTCCTACGGCGGAGCCGCCGGCTGCAAGGCCGCCCAGGTGGACCTGAAGCCTGCTAAGAGCGTCCGGCTCAGTCGGATCGTCGTCATGCCGGACTCGCTGGCACAAGCGTTTGCCCAGCCGACCGGCGGCCTCTACGACGGGGAGCGCCTGCGCGCGGAGCTGGTCCTCGACGACGGCGTCTGGAAGCTCGACTCACTGCGCTCGAACATCCCAGTCGGCCCCTGACGAGGACGAGCCGGGCATCAAGCCCGGCTCGCCGTCCTACCTATCTCTCCTGCCGTCGTTCAGACGCCGTGCGGGTGCGCGCCGTGACCGAGATGGAACGCGTCCATCAGCCTCGGCAGCCAGACGAGGGCAGCCACGCCGATCACGATGTAGACGACGTCGGTCAGCGTCCCGGTCCCGAAGATCTCCGCGAGCACGTTGGTCTCGCCGTCGGTGATCCCGAGGATGCCCCAGTTGAGGGCGCCGAGAAACATCAGCATGAGCGCAAACGGCTCGAACCTCTTGAGCATCTCCATGAGTCCTACCTCACTTCTTTCGTGTCCCGCACCATCCAAGTGCGGAAGTGCACAAGAGGTACACCGCCCTTCAGATGCGGTTACCGCTAGGGACCCCAATCCCAATCCGCGTGGGTAAACGTGCCCCCAGCGAGCGTCTCGTGCTCGAGGTAGGCGCGGAACTCGGCGAGCTCGGCCGGGTCGATGCTGTAGATGTGTCCCGCGCCCGGGAACGCGCCGGAGCGCACCTCGCCGGCGTAGCTGCGGACGCCGCGCACCATCTCGGCGCGCACGTCGGCGTAGCGCTTGACGAACTTGGCTTCATGCCCGCCGAAGATGCCCAGCAGGTCGTGGAAGACCAGGACCTGGCCATCGGTCTCAGCGCCGGCCCCGATGCCGATCACGGGGATCTCCATCTTCAACATCAACGCCTCGGTCACGGCCGAGGGGACGGCCTCGAAGACGATCGCGAAGCACCCAGCGGCCTGCAGCGCCAGCGCCTCGTCGGCGATCTGAGCGGCGCGGCCGGCGGTCTTGCCCTGGGCTTTGTAGCCGCCAAGGGCCGTGGCCGTCTGCGGAGTGAGGCCCACGTGGCCCATGACCGGGATCCCGGCGCGGATGATCGCCCGCGCCCGATCCACCGATGCCCCGCCGCGCTCGAGCTTGACTGCGTCGCAGCCGGACTCCTTGATGAAGCGCTGGGCGTTGGCCACCGCCTGCTCGTTGGACTGCTCATACGAGCCGAACGGCATGTCGCCGACCAGCAGCGGCGTCTTCAGGCCGCGGCGGACGGCGGCCGAGAGCATCAGCATCTCCTCCATTCCGACCGGGACGGTCGAGTCGTAGCCCAGCACCGTCATCGCGGCCGAGTCGCCGACCAGGACGACGTCCACGCCGGCCTCCTCGACGACCTGCGCCGAGGGGTGGTCGTACGCGGTCACCATCACAATCGGCTCGCCAGCGGCCTTCATCTCGGCGAGCCTGGGAAGGGTCACCGGCTTGCGATCGGCCGGGGCCGGCGAGTCCTGCGGCCGCGCGCTCATAGCGACGCCTCCGATGCCAGGGCCGAGTCGAGGAGCACCTCCGGCCGCGAGTCCACGGCGCGGATCTCGTTGTCGTCGTCGACGTGAACGACGACCGGCGCATAGCTGTCCATGTCGCTTTCCGAATAGGCGCCGAACGAGGCCACGATGATCTTGTGGCCGTTGCGAGTCAGGTGTGCGGCGGCGCCGTTCACCCGCATCTCCCCCGAGCCCTGCTCGCCCTCGATCACGTAGGTGACCCAGCGCGCGCCGTTGTCGAGGTCCCAGACGTGGACCTGCTCGTTGGCGATCAGGTCAGCGGCGCCCATCAATTCCGGGTCGATCGAGATCGACCCGACGTAGTCGAGGTCGCTGCCGGTAACGGTCGCTCGGTGGATCTTGGACTTGAGCATCTGACGTTGCATGGGGTCCTCTCGGTTATCTCGTGAGCGGCGTAGGCCGCGAATTCAGCATGTGTCGTTGGTTATCTAGTTGTGAGGCGATCGGCGCTGCCGACCACCACGTTGTCGATCAGGCGGGCCCTGCCGACCCGCGCGGCGACGGCCACCAGCACGGGCCGTCCGTTGAAGCTCTCGGCCCGGTCGAGGTCGTCCTCGTAGCGGGCCTCCAGGTACTCCGGCTCGACCCCGGCCTCCGCCAGCGCCCGGCGACCTGCGTCAAGTGCGTCGTTTACGGACGCGCCCCCGGACGCTGCGCTTCGCACCGCGTCGAGTGCGAGCCAAAGCCCCGATGCGCGCTCGCGCTCGGCGGCCGGGATGTATTGGTTGCGCGAGCTCATCGCCAGGCCATCGGGCTCCCGGACCGTCGGCATGACCACGATCTCGACTTGGAAGTCCAGGTCGCGGGCCATCCGGCGGATCACCACAGCCTGCTGGGCGTCCTTCTGGCCGAAGAAGGCGAAGTCGGGCTCGGTCAGGTTGAGCAGCTTGGCGACCACCGTCGTGACGCCGCGGAAGTGGCCTGCGCCGCGGCGCCGCGGATCGCCGTCGAGAACGTCGGTCAGGCCCTTGACCGTGACGAAGGTCGCGAAGCCTTGCGGGTAGACCTCCTCGGTGGGCGGCGCGAACACGATGTCGACTCCTGCGTCGGCCGCAAGCTGCAGGTCTCGCAGCTCGTCGCGCGGATAGGAGTCGAGATCCTCGCCCTCGCCGAACTGCTCCGGGTTCACAAACAGGCTCATCACCACCAGGTCGCAACGCTCGCGCGCCGCCGCGAGCAGGCTGAGGTGGCCTTCGTGGAGGGATCCCATCGTCGGCACGAGGCCGATCGACTTGCCCTCTCGACGCGCGGAGGCGAGCGCCGCGCGCAGTTCAGCCCTGGTGCGGTTGACCTTGACCGCGGTCATCGCGACCGATCCCGTTCGGCTGCCACCGCGCGCGTGCGTTCGGCGAGGGCCTCGTAGAGCGGCGTGAGCTGAGGGGCGCGCTCGCCGAGCGCTCGCAGATGCTCTGCCACCGTCGCCTCGTCGCCCCGGGCGATCGGGCCGGTCAGCGCGTCCGCGCCGGCGTCGGCCCAGTTCGCGGCGCTGCGCAGGACGAGTGGCGCCAGAACGTCGCGCGGGTCGGCGACGCCCGCAGCCGCCAGCAGGTCCGCGGCCGATTCCTCCAGCGCGATCAGGAAGTTGGACGCCATCGAAGCCGCGGCGTGGTAGGCAGACCGGCCATCCTCGGGAACCTCGAACGGCCGCATCTCAAGCGCCATCGCGAGATCGCCGGCGGCGGCGAGGGCGCCGGCGTCGGAGCCAGCCACGGCGCATGGCGCTCCGGCCAGCTTCGTGTCGGGCGTCGGGATCGTTTGCAGCGGATGGATCGAGAACGTCGGGCAGCCGGCGGCCTCCGCGGCGGCGAGCGCCGCCAACGAGGTGGCACCGCTGACGTGGCCGACCGCGGTGCTGGGGGGGAGCGTCGTCGCGATCCGCTCGCAAGCTCCGGCGATTTCACCGTCCGGAACGCAGAGCAGGACGGCGGTCGCCTCCGGGTCGGTGACGCCCGGGTAGTCGCCGCGGCTGAGCAGCGCGACCTCGATCCCGGCGCTCGTCGCCGCGCTGGCGATCGCTCGGCCCGCGCGGCCGGCCCCGACGACGATCAGGCGCGCGAACGAGGCCGGCGCATCGAGCGTGGCCTCAACGGGGTTGGCGGGAAGATCCCGTTCCAGTTCCCTCATCGGAGATACCAGACGGCGTATGGCTTGGATTCGTGTGGGCTTTGCCCTGTCCGCGCCCGAGGACCGGGTCGCGGCTTGACAAATTATGCCCGATCGCGGTGGCGGTAACACCCAACTCCGCGGTTTCCGCTTCGTGCCTGGGGCTACGATCGTCGTGGCCATGCCGATCTACGAGTTCAGGTGCGCGAGTTGCGATGCGCGGTTCGAGGGCCTCGTCCCGGCCGGGACCGAATCAATCCCGTGCACGGAGTGCGCGAGCACGGAAACCGTCCGCGTGCTCTCGGCTCCCGGCGCGCCGCCCCGACTGGTCAAGAGCAGGGGCTCGGTGCGCAAGCAGGAGCGGCAAAACGCGAAGCTGCACGCCGATACGAAGGCGCGGTTCAAGGCGGCTCGCAAGAAGGCCCGGGACGCGAAGCATCGGGGCAGCGGCGGTGACTGACACCGGGGGACGTCGCCGGCGGCTGGTCGAGCTCTACCGCGAGGTGGCTACCTGTGCCCGCTGCCCGCTGGCGGAGACCAGGACCAAGGCCGTGTTCGGCGCCGGCAACGCGGACGCCGACCTGATGTTCGTGGGCGAGGCACCCGGCGCCGAGGAGGACCGGCAGGGCCTGCCGTTCGTCGGACGAGCGGGGCAGCTCCTCGCGGAGCTCCTGGATGAGATCGGCCTCAGCCGCGAGGACGTGTTCATCGCGAACGTCCTGAAGAGCCGGCCGCCCGGCAACCGCGACCCCCTGCCGGCCGAGATCGACGCCTGCCAGCCGTATCTGTGGCGCCAGGTCGAGCTGATCGAGCCGCGCGTGATCGCAACCCTCGGCAACTTCGCGACGAAGCTTTTGAGCGGAAGCCCGACCGGGATCACGCGCGTGCGCGGGATGCCGCAGGTCCACGACCTGGGTGGCCGGACGGTGTTTCTGTTCCCTCTCTTGCACCCGGCCGCGGCGCTCCGGACCCCGGCGATGAAGGACGCGCTGCGTGAGGACTTCGCGAAGCTGCCCGCGCTGCTCACCGAGGTTCTTCCTGACCGGGAGCCCGTTGCCGATCAGCCGGAAGCGGAGTCGGCCGACCAGCTCGATCTTTTCTCCCCATGAGCCGGTGAGCCCGCAGCGGACGTCGGGGCCGGGGGAGACCGAGGCCCTGGCGGCAGAGCTCGCGGCCGGGTTGGAACCCGGCGACGTGATCCTGGTCGTGGGCGAGGTGGGGGCCGGGAAGACGACCTTTGTCCGCGGAGCCTGTCGCGCGCTCGGGGTCACCGAACCGGTCGTCTCGCCGACATTCACGATCGGCCGCCGCTATCGCGGCCGGGTCCCGGTCTCGCACCTCGACCTCTATCGGCTCGACGACCCGGCGAGCGAGGATCCGGGCCTGCTCGACGACTATCTCACGGAGGACGCCGTCGCGTTCGTGGAATGGCCGGGCGCGGCAGCCGCGGCGCTGGATCGCGTTGCCGCCCGCGTGACCATCGAACACGCGGGCGGCGATCACCGCCTGGTTTCCGTTGCGACCTAGTAGCCGGCGTCCTCGAGCTGCTGCTGCGCGTCCTCGAGCGCCTTATCGGCTTCGTCCTGAGCTTCCTCGAGCGCCGCGTCGACGTCACCCTCGTCAATTGCGTTGTTGACATCGTCGAGCGTCTCTTGGGCCTGGCCCTGAGCGTCGTCGACCGCCTCCTGGGCGTCCGCGGGCAGGTCCTCTTGGAGCTCGTCGACCTGCTTCTGAATCTGGTCAGCCGCCTGCTGCGCATCATCGTCGTCACCGCAGCCTGCCCAGCCGATCCCGGCGGCCGCGAAGGCAAGCGACGTGACAACCGCGGCCCTTCGCCGGCCGATCATCCCGCTCTTTTTCGTCGTCATCTTTGTCTCCCTCTCCGGAATTCCAGGATCAACTCGTGAAAATCCTAGTAAGACCCATGTGACCCTCGCGAAGTCGCCGTCGCGTCCTGGGCGGGCATGTAGGCTCACGTCCGCGCTGGCATCGCCGGCGGGGATAGATATCGATCAAAGGGGAGTGACCTACATGGTCAAGCGACTATGGCCAGTACTGATCGCCTTGCTGGCGTGCGGCCTGATCGCCGCAGGCTGCGGCGATGATGACGACGACAGCGGCGACGATTCGGCGGCGACCACCGAGGAAGCCACCACCGAGGACTCGGGCACCGCGCCCGATACCGGAGACGCGGACGTCGACGCGGCGGTTCAGAGCGCGATCGACGCCTGCAAGCAGAGCGTGGGCGCGACCCCCGGCCTGGAGGCGGACACCGTCGCCGACCTCGAGGGTCTGTGTGATGAGGCGGCCAGCGGCGACGTCGAGGACGCCCAGGCGGCCGGCGTAGAGGTGTGCAAGGCGATTGCCGAGGACACCGTTCCCGAGGGCTCGGCCCGCGATACCGCGGTCTCAGCCTGCGAGTCGGCAGCTCCGTAACCTCGTAAGCGAACTCGCGACGGGGGTCCGCCGCTTCGCGGCGGGCCCTCGTCCGTGTTCCGGGTCGGTGCGGCCGTAGGCTCTGGCCATGGGCCAGATCGGACCGAACGGCGGCACCCCCGAGGCGATCCTGGGCTTCGACACGTCAACCTCCGAGTTGACCGTCGCACTGACCCGCGGAGACGATCTGATTGCCGAGCGCGAAGCCGGCCCGGACGCTGACGGCCGGCCTCGTCATGCGACCGCGCTGTTGCCTGCCGTGGAGGCGGCCATCGCCGCGGGCGACGGCTGGGAGGGCGTCACCCGGATCGCGGTCGGGGTGGGTCCGGGGACGTTCACCGGCCTGCGGATCGGCGTCAGCACCGCGCGGGCGCTCGCGCAGGCACGCGACGTGGGCCTGTCGGGGGTCTCGTCCCTGGCGGCGCTCGCCGTGGGGGCGGATGCGGATCTGGAGCCTGGTCGTCCGCGACTCGCGGTTCTGGACGCCAAGCGAGGCGAGGCGTTCGCCGCCCTCTATGACGCTGCGGGGTCCGAGCTGTGGCCCGCCTGGGTCGGGCCTCCCGACACGCTGGCCGACCGGGTCGCGGGGCTCGAAACCGAGCCGCTGGCCGTCGGGGAGGGCTCGGTACGATTTCGTGATCAGCTCGAGGCCGCCGGAGCGTTGGTCCCAGCGGCTGGCCACCCGGCGCACAGGCTGCGGGCGCGACATATCTGTCGTCTCGCGGACGCGGCCTCTGACGGGCGGGACATCGAGCCGAACTACCTGAGACGACCTGACGCGGAGCTCTGGCGTGAGCGAGATCACGGACCCAAGAACGGCTGAATCTCCAACTACCGCTTTGATCCGGAAGCTGGTCTACGGCGACCTGCCGAGGGTGCTGGCGATCGAGCGGCGGTCGTTCGATACGCCGTGGTCGCTCGCCATGTTCGTCCTCGAGCTGTCGAAGCCGTCCGGCGTGTGTCTGGCCTTCGCGGACGGTGACGAGCTTGCGGGTTACCTCGTCTGCTCGCGCTACGCGGACGTTTGGCACCTGATGAACGTTGCCGTCGACCCCAGCCGTCGCCGTGCCGGAATCGCGTCGGGCCTGATCCGGCGCCTGTTCGCCGAGGTCGGTTCCGGGGCGCGACTCACCCTGGAGGTGCGGACGTCGAATTCGGGGGCGATCGCCATGTACCAGGGCTTCGGCTTCCAGGCGGCGGGCCACCGGCACCGCTATTACCAGGACAACGGCGAGGACGCGCTCATCATGTGGCTCGACCCGGTGCCGTAAACGGTGGTCGTGCGGTGATCCTTGCGGTCGAGACCTCCTGTGACGACACCTGCGCTGCAGTCGTTGACGGTGCGGAGATCCGCTCGAACGTGATCTCGTCCCAGGCGGCTGCTCACGCGCGGTTCGGCGGAGTCGTCCCCGAGGTCGCCTCGCGCCATCACCTCGAGCTGATCAACCCAGTCGTCGATGCGGCTCTCGCCGAGGCCGGCGCTGCTCTCCCGGCGCTCGACGCGGTCGCGGTAACCCGCGGGCCCGGCCTGATCGGCGCGCTGCTGATTGGGATCAGCTCGGCGAAGGGGCTGGCGGCCGCACACGGGCTGCCGATGGTCGGGGTTGACCACCTCCACGGCCATGTCGCCGCAAACTTCCTCGAACCCGAGCCGTTGGACCCCCCATTTCTCTGCCTGATCGCAAGCGGTGGCCACACCCTGCTCGCCGGCGTTCACGATCGCGCAGGCTTCGAGACCCTGGGCCAGACCCTCGACGACGCCGCCGGCGAGGCGCTCGACAAGGCTGCGCGGTTGCTGGGCCTCGGATATCCCGGCGGACCGGCGATCCAGCGGCTTGCTGCGGAGGGGGACCCGGGAGCATTCGGGTTTCCGGTGGCGATGACGCGCGACCCTGGCCTGGACTTCAGCTTCAGCGGCCTCAAGACGGCGCTGCTCTACGCCGTCCGGGAGTTGGACGACGTCGAGCTCAGCGCTCGGCGCGCGGACCTGGCTGCGAGCTTTCAGGCGGCGGTGGTCGGACAGCTCGTCGCCAAGCTCGAACGAGCCCTCGACGCGGGACGCTGGCCCGCCGTGGCCCTCGGTGGGGGCGTGGCCGCCAACACACTGTTGCGCGAGCGTGTGCGGGCTCTCTGCGCCGCCCGCGCGCTGCCTCTGAAGCTGGTCGCGCCGGAGCTCTGCACCGACAACGCCGCAATGATCGCCGCGGCGGCGGCCCAGCTCGAGCCCACACCGCACCCGGGGTACCTGGGCTGGGACGCCTCCGTATGAGGCGTCTGCTGCTCTATTCGCGACCGGATTGCCATCTGTGCGATGAGGCGCGGGAGCTGGTGGAGCCGCTCGTGGGCGAAGCGGGTGACATCGTGCTTGAGGAGATCGACATCGGCGCCGATGACCTGCTCCTTAAGCGGTTCCTGGAGCGGATCCCGGTGCTCGAGCTCGACGGGCGGATCATCGGCGAGCTGGAGCCCGACCCGTCCGCGCTGCGAGCGGCCCTGCTACATACTTCTCCGCGATGAACGAGGGGATCCAAGGCGCCGCTGACGCCGAAGATGTGGGCGCTCTCGACGGCGAGCGGCTCTCGTTGGGCGTTGCGGCGCGTCTCTCTCGCTATCTCCAGGTGCTCACCCAGGCGCGCAAGATGGGCAAGGAGACGATCTCGTCGCAGGAGCTCGCGGAGTACACCCACATCAACTCCACGCAGATTCGCCGTGACCTGTCGGGCTTCGGGAAGTTCGGTAAGCGCGGGGTCGGCTACCGGGTCGATTCGCTGGTCTCGGAGATTCGCAAGATCCTGCGGACCGCGGGCCAGCACAACATCGCGCTGTTCGGCGCCGGCAACCTGGGCCAAGCGATTGCGAGCTCGGACATCTTCGCGGACCATGGGTTCCAGATCGTCGCGGTCTTCGACGTCGACCGGGAGCGCGTTGGCAGCGATGTCGGCGGCGTCCCGGTGCGCGATTTCGCCGAGCTGGAGTCGGTCGTGGAGGACCAGGAGGTCGTTGTCGGCGTCCTGGCGGTGCCCGCGTCGGCCGCGCAAGAAGTTGCCGACCGACTCGTCGAAGCCGGGGTCAAGATCATCTTCAACTACTCGGAGCAGCTCCTGCAGGTCCCGCCCGAGGTCACCGTGCACACCTCGAGCCCAGCGGTCGACCTGCTCTACGCGCTCTACTTTTACTTGGCCTGACCGTGGGCGAGGACGCGACCCTCGACCTCGACGCGGTCCGTGAGCGCTTTGCGGCGTCCAACGACTTCACCGTCGGGCTCGAGGAGGAGTTCGCGATCGTGGATCCGGAGAGCCTCGAGCTCGTCCATCGGTTCGAGGAGCTGTACGCGGCCTGCCAGGAGGACGAGCTGCTGGCGGCTTCCGCCGCGGGCGAGCTGATCGATACGGAGATCGAGATCCGCTCCGGCCGCGGCGACGACTTCGGCCATGCGGTTTCAATGCAGCGCGAGCACCGAACTCGCCTGTTCGCGCTGGCCGACCGCCTCGATCTCGGCCTCGCGGCGATGGGGACGCACCCGTGGGCCAACTACCTGGATCAGCGGATCATCGAGACCGTCCATTACGGGCGGCTGCGAGACGAATTGCGCTGGGTGGCACAGCGCAACAACACCTGGAGCATGCACGTGCACCTCGGCGTCCGCGATGCCGATCGCGCGCTCGCGGTGTGCGATCACCTGCGGGAGCTGCTGCCGCCGCTCCTGGCGCTGTCGGCCAACTCCCCGTTTCTCGACGGCCACGACACCGGCCTGCATTCGATCCGCACCGAGATCTTCACGCGCACCTTCCCGCGCTGCGGGGTGCACGAGCCGTTCTTAAGCTGGGAGCGTTACGCGAGGTTCATTGAGCGGTTGACCGCGACCGGGACGATCGTCGAAGCCACGCAGCTCTGGTGGAGTGTTCGGCCGCACCATTCCTTCGGCACCGTCGAGCTGCGGATCTGCGATGCGCAGACGCGCGGCGAAGAGTCGTTTGCGCTGGCGGGCCTGGTCGCCGGCTGTATCGCGCAGGCTGCCCTCGACCGCGACGAGGGCTGCCTGCCTGAGCCGCTCGGCGGCAGGGAGATCGAGGAGAACATGTGGCGCGCGATCCGGCATGGCATGGACGGCGAGATGATCGACTGGCGCGGCGACGGCGGACTAATTTCCACGCGGGCCGTCATCGAGCGGCTGGTCGCGTGGACCGCGCCCGCGCGCGAGCTGATTGGCGCGGAGCTCGAGCCGGTTGCGCCGAACGGGGCCCAGCGCGCCCGCGAGGCGGCGGCCGCCGGCGCTTCGCTGGCTGACGTATACCGCGACGCGATCGCCGAGACGCGGGCCACGTACGCGCCTGAAACGGCCCCGGCCGGGTAGTTTCCTGCTGGTGGAGGGGACACCGACACCCGGAACAGGCGAGCAGCAGCCCACCGAGGAGGAGCTGCGGGCTCAGATCGAGGAGCAGCTCCGGCAGGTGCGGGTCCAGGACCTGCTGGTCGAGAGCGCAGCTTCGATCGTCAACCTGACTGCGAGGCGAATCGCGAAGCCGGATGAGCAGGACCTCGAGCAAGCACGCGTTGGAATCGAAGCCGTTCGCGCGCTGGTCGAGCTGATCGACGGCGAGGTTGAGGGCCAGATCCGCGGGGCGCTCTCCGAGCTGCAGCTGCTCTATGCGCGTGCGACCAAGGGCGAACCGCTCGACGGTCCACCCGAGCAGGCGCCGGGTGGGGCCGGGGAGCCGCCGCAGGCCTCCGAGCGGCCACCGGACTCCACGCCGCGGACGGAGCCGCCGCCCAAGCTCTGGACCCCGGGCCGCGATTGAATCGATTGCGATTGAGTAGACTGCGCGCCGCTTCCTGGCCGTCCGCGTGCGGGCGGCCTTCTCACGCATCCCCCCGATAAAGCGAACCGGAGGACCTCCAGTTGACCGACTTTCTGACCGACTACGGCGTCGTGATCGCGCTCGTCTGCGCGGGCGCCGCCGTGATCTACGGCGCGATCATCACCCAGCGGCTGCTTCGTCTTTCGCCGGGCAACGAGCGCATGCAGGAGATTTCGGGCGCCGTCCAGGAGGGCGCCAAGGCCTATCTCAGCCGCCAGTACCTGATCATCGCGGTGGTCGCGGTGCCGCTGGCGATCGTGATCACCCTGATCCAGGACGTGACCACGGGCATCGGGTTCGTGATCGGCGGCGTGCTCTCCGGCGCGGCCGGCTTCATCGGCATGAACCTCTCGGTTCGCGCCAACGCCCGCGTCGCCGAAGCGGCGCGCGGCGGCGTTCCGCCCGCGCTTGACGTCGCCTTCAAGGGCGGCTCGGTCACCGGTTTGCTGGTCGTCGGCCTGGCGCTGCTCGGGGTCGCCGGTTACTTCGGCATCCTCGTGCTCGGCGACAAGACCGACAAGGAGGCCGTGGACGCGCTGATCGGCCTCGGGTTCGGCGGCTCGCTGATCTCGGTCTTCGCCCGTTTGGGCGGTGGCATCTTCACCAAGGCCGCCGACGTCGGCGCCGACCTGGTGGGCAAGGTCGAGGCCGGGATCCCGGAGGACGACCCCCGCAACCCCGCAGTGATCGCGGACAACGTCGGCGACAACGTGGGCGACTGCGCGGGCATGGCGGCGGACCTCTTCGAGACTTACGCGGTGACCTCGGTCGCGGTGATGCTGCTCGGCGTACTCACCTTCCCGGAGTTCTCGCGCGAGGTCGCGCTCTACCCGCTGGTCATCGGCGGCGTCGCGATCATCGCCTCGATCATCGGCGCGCTCTCGGTCAGGACCAAGACCGACAAGGTGGAGGGTGCGCTTTATCGCGGGTTGATCGTCTCAGGCGTCATTTCCGCCGCGGCCTTCTACCCGATCACCGAATGGCTGATGGACGAGCCGCTGCGGCTTGGCTTCGCTGAGGCGGGCGCCGCCGCGGTCAGCGTCGGCGACCTCTGGCTCTGCGCCTTGATTGGCATCGCCGTCACCGCGCTTCTGTTCGTGATCACGGACTACTACACGTCAACCCGCTTCCGCCCGGTGCGGACGATCAGCCAGGCGTCGGTCACCGGTCACGCGACGAACATCATCCAGGGGCTCGCGCAGGGCTTCCAGGCCACCGCGGCGCCGGCGCTCGTCTTGGCGCTCGCGATCCTCGGCGCCAACGAGCTGGCCGGCATCTACGGCATCGGCATCGCGGTAATGGCCCAGCTCTCGCTGACCGGCCTGATCGTCGCCCTCGATGCTTTCGGTCCGATCACCGACAACGCCGGCGGGATCGCCGAGATGGCGGAGCTGCCCGAGGAAGTGCGCAACGTCACCGATCCGCTCGACGCGGTCGGCAACACCACCAAGGCTGTGACCAAGGGCTACGCGATCGGTTCCGCCGTGCTCGCCGCCCTGGTGCTGTTCAAGGCGTTCGAGATCGAGCTCGGCGAGGAGGGAGGCGAGGGCTTTGTCTTCTCGATCTCCGATCCGTCCGTCCTGATCGGCCTGCTGATCGGCGGCATGATGGTCTACCTGTTCGCAGCATTCGCGATCGAGGCCGTCGGCCGCGCCGGCGGCGAGGTCGTCGAGCAGGTCCGCAAGCAGTTCCGCGAGCGGCCGGGGATCATGGAGGGCACCGAGAAGCCCGACTACGCGGACACGGTCTCGATCGTGACCGCTGCGGCGCAGCGCGAAATGATCCTGCCCTCGCTGATCCCGATCGTGGTTCCGGTGGTCGTCGGCATCATCAGCGTCGAGGCCCTCGGCGGCCTCCTGATCGGCGTGATCGTCGTCGGCCTGTTCATGGCCCTGGCGATGACCGCCGGCGGCGGAGCCTGGGACAACGCCAAGAAGCTGATCGAGGACGGTGCCTTCGGCGGCAAGGGCTCCGAGGCCCATGCCGCGTCGGTCACCGGTGACACCGTCGGCGATCCCTACAAGGACACCGCCGGCCCGGCGATCAACCCGATGATCAAGGTCGCCAACATCGTCGCGATCCTGATCATCCCGATCATCACCTAGCCAGCCCCGGCGCACGGCATCCTCAGCACACCCAGCGGCAGCGACCCTCCGTTCGCGATCGAGCATCCCCGGGATGTCGGATGTCGAACGGAGCGAGCGGCTGGCGCTCCGTTCGCGATCGAGCATCCCCGGGATGTCGGATGTCGAACGGAGCGGGGGAGGGGCGCTGCGGCGGCGGTAGGGTCGCGGGTTGATGCCTGAAGAGCGCCTCAACGTCGCCGACTTCGAGAGGGCTGCCGCCGGCCTGCTTGACGCCGGCCCGCTCGGCTACTTCGCCGGTGGCGCGGGCGACGAGCGGACGCTGCGTCGCAACGTCTCGGCGTTCGCCGAGTGGGAGCTCATGCCGCGCGTCCTGGTCGACGTCTCGCAGGCCAATCCCTCGATCGAGCTGTTCGGCGACTCGCTCTCGATGCCGCTGCTCGTCGCACCCGTGGCGTTCCAGCGGCTCGCGCACACCGACGGGGAGGAGGGCATGGCTCGGGCGGCGGGGACCGCCGGCACGGCGATGTGCCTCTCGACGATCGCCACCGCTACGCCTGCGACGGTGGCTGCCGCCGCTCCCGAGACGACCAAGTGGTTCCAGCTCTACTGCTTCAAGGACCGCGCGGTCACTGAGGCGCTGCTGGCCGAGGCGGTGGAGAGCGGCTATCGCGCGATCGCGCTGACCGTGGACGCGCCGTACGTCGGCCGGCGCGAGCGCGACCTGCGGACCGGTTTCGAGGTCGACGTCTCGGCCCCGGCCGTGCAGGCCGCGATCGGCTCGGACCGCCCGGTCAGCGTCAGGGAGGTCTTCGGGCTGATCGATCCGGCGCTCGATTGGGACGCGCTCGCGGCGCTCTGCGCCGGCTGCGAGCTGCCGATCCTGCTGAAGGGCTTGATGGCGCCCGAGGATGCCGAGCTGGCGATCGAGGCGGGTGCGGGAGGGATCGTGGTCTCAAACCACGGTGGCCGCCAGCTCGACGGGGTTCCCGCGACGATCGACGCGTTGCCCGATGTCGCCGACGCCGTTGCCGGCCGGGTACCGGTGCTGATGGACGGGGGCGTGCGGCGCGGCACCGACGTGCTCGTCGCGCTGGCGCTCGGGGCGGACGCCGTCCAGGTCGGGCGTCCCGCGCTGTGGGGACTTGCGGTGGACGGCGAGCGCGGTGTGGCCACGGTGCTCAATTTGCTCCGCGACGAGATCAGGCTGGCGCTGGCGCTGCTCGGCTGCCCGGCGCCAGCCGACGTGACCCGCGCACATCTGCGAAGCGCTGCACGATCGTGACTGCCAGCGGGACAATCGTGCGCAAGCTATACGGTTGGCGAGAGTCGATTACGGTGACGCGCCGGTGAAAAGGGGGCCAGATGGTCAACCGCTCGCACTACTCGGTCGTGACGTCGACTATCGCGGTGGGGCTCGGCGGCGCGTACGCGGCAGAGAAGCTCGGCAGCAACGACATCAAGACGAACGCGATCCGGTCCAAGCACGTCAAGCGTGGGCAGATCAAGAGCGCTGACGTGCTCCCCTGTCCCGCCGCCACGCGGGCGTTTGCGGGCTCCTGCTGGGAGGAGGACATACGGGCGAGCGTGATCTGGGTGACCGCGGTTGACGTCTGCGCCGCGCGCGATGGTGCTCTCCCGCAGGCCGCCGACCTAGCGCTTTGCGACGGAGCGATGTCCACGTCGTCTGCGCGCATCGGCCAGCTAAAGAGTTCGCCGCCTCCTACTGGCTGATGTGCTCGAGGACCGGAGTGAGCTCGCCGGTCGGCGAGAAGTCGATGTACTCGGAGTCCTCCAGAGCCTCCGGCGCATGTCCCGGTCCCCAGTAGAACGCCTGGCCGGCCTCATAGATCTCCTCGCCATCTGCCGTGTGCATCTTTAGTCGACCCTGCAGCATGTAGCCCCAGTGAGGGCAGGGGCAAAGATCGCCGGGCTGACCAACGAGTGCCGGGCGAAGATCGAAACCTTTCGGGACAGTCACGAACATCGTCGTCATACCTCCGCCGATCTCCTCGACCCGGATGTCGAGTCCCTCGTCCTCCATTGCGATCGGCGCGTCAGCCTGTCGTATCGCTCTCATCAGTTCCTCCTTTGGTCGTCCCCTGCCACCTCGATCAGATGCTATCCCTCGAGCAGTTCGATACGGCAGCCACCGGCGTCACGAACGGCGCGACGACCTCGGACCTGTGATGTCAGGCCGGGCGGCGGCCACCGCCGAGCTAGCGCGTCTCAACTATTTCGATTCTGTACCCATCAGGATCGCGGACGAAGCACAGCCTTGAGCCGCCTTCGCGGACGGTGTAGGGCGGCTTCTCAGGTTCGATCCCGATCTCGGCGAGCTGGGCGAGGGTGCCGTCGAGGTCCTCGGCCGTGATCGCGATGTGGCCGTACCCGGTGCCGATCTCATAGGGCTCCGTTTGGCCGTGGTTGAAGGTCAGCTCGAGGCGGGCGCCGTCGCCGGGCAACCCCATGAAGACGTTGGTCGCCTCCTCGCGGATCGGGAAGCGGCCGACCTCCTCGAAGCCGAGCTTTGAGTAGAAGTCGACCGAGCGGTCGATGTCCGTGATCCGGTAGCAGGTGTGGATCAGTTCGGCGCCCATGGACTGAGGCTATACCCGCGGATCAGCGGTCGTAGACTCGCCCGCTGGTGATTGATGGCTGAGCGGATGCCGCGCGAAGCGGCGCTGAAACGAGTGCACGGCACGGGGGCGCTGTTCTCCGCGGCGTACGGCAACGTCGGCTCGTCGATCTACTACGCGCTGGGGCTGGTCGCGCTCTACGCGCTCGGCCTGACGCCGGTGACGTTCATGATCGCCGGCCTGATCTTCGCGTTCACGGCCGCGACCTATGTCGAGGCGACAGTGCTGTACCCAGAGGCCGGCGGCTCGTCCAGCTTCGCTCGCCACGCCTTCAACGAGGCGGCCAGCTTCTTCGCGGCCTGGGCGCAGATGCTGACCTACATCGTCACGGTCGCCATCTCGGCGTTCTTCGTCCCGCACTACCTCGCCGTCTTCTGGGAGCCGCTGGGTCACGGGCCGGCCGACGTGATCTTCGGGATCGGACTGGTCGCGCTGCTGGCGCTCCTGAACATCAAGGGCACCGAGGAGTCGGCCCGCCTGAACCTCGTGCTCGCGATCGCCGACCTGCTGACCCAAGTGGTCTTGGCCGTGATCGGCCTGGCGATCGTCTTCAGCCCGGACCTGCTCGTCTCCCAGATCGACCTCGGCACCGCGCCCACGTGGGGCGACTTCGCGCTGGGCATCGCCGTCGGCATGGTGGCCTATACGGGGATCGAGACGATCTCGAACATGGCCGAGGAGGCGCGCTCGGCTCATCGCACGATTCCGCAGGGAACGGCGCTGGTCGTGCTGGCGGTGGTCGGGCTGTACGCGCTGCTGCCGGCGATCGCGCTGTCGGCGATGCCGGTCGAGTTCGTGAACGGCGAGTTCACGACCGAGCTGGGTACCACCTACGCCTCGGACCCGGTGCTCGGGATCGTCGCGAACCTGGGGCTCAGCGGCGGGCTGACCGAGGCGCTCGAGGTCTACGTCGGGATCCTGGCCGCCGTGATCCTCCTGATCGCCACGAATGCCGCCCTGATCGGGCTCTCGCGCCTGACCTTCTCGATGGGCCAGTACCGGCAGCTGCCCGAGGCCCTGCGACAGGTCCACCCACGGTTCAAGACGCCGTACGTGGCGATCATCGTGTTCTCCGGCGTGGCGGCGCTGGTGATGGCGCCGGGGCAGATCACGTTCCTGGGCACGATCTACGCCTTCGGGGCCACGCTTTCGTTCACGATCGCCCACCTCTCGTTGATCCGCCTACGGAAGCTGCGTCCGCTAGCCACGAGGCCGCGGGCGCCGGACGGGAGCCGGTTCTGGCACTCGCCCGGGACGATTCCGATCCGCGGTGTCGCCGTGCCCGTCATGGCGATCCTGGGCGGGATCGGGACGTTTGGGGCGTTCGTGGTCGCGATGGTGCTGGACCCGGTGATCCTGGCGACGGGTGGCGGCTGGATGCTCCTCGGGATGATCGGCTACGTCGTCTACCGCCGCAACCAGGGCCTGCCCCTCACGCAGACGGTCAAGGTGTCGGCCCTGGAGCCGCTGGGGGTGGAGGAGGTCGAGTACCAGAGCATCCTGGTCTCGTTCGATTTCGACGACCCTTTCAACGAGGAGATGGTGGCGACGGCGAAGGCCCTCGCCGCGCGGAAGCGAAGGGCGATTCACGTCGTCTCGCTGATCGCCGTGCCGAGCGACCTGCCACTGGACGCAAAGCTCGACGCCGACGAGAGCAGCGCGCAGTCGAAGATCGAGCGGGCGAAGCTGATCTGCGGTCAACGCGTGACGGGCAGCGTCGTCCGCGTGCGTCCCGGGCAATCGGCCGGCGCAATCGTCGAGGCGGCGCGCGAGATCGGCGCGGCCGCGATCGTCACCCAGCTTCGTTACCGCGCCGGCACGCCCGTCTACTCGAAGACGCTGCAGGCGGTGCTTGCGAAGCGCCCCTGCCGCGTGCTCGTCACCGCCAGCCCGGAGGAGGCGCGGGCAGGAATCGTCGCGTCTGCACCGGCCTAGGATTGTCCGCGTGGCTCGCCCCGCTCCAGACGACGTGTATCGCGGCGTTACCCGCGTCTTCGCCACGATCATCATCGGCTTCGGAATCGCGATCGTCGCCGTGACGCTGGCCAACGGAGGCGGCATCGCCGCGACCGGATTGTGGATCGGCCTGATCTTCACGGCGCTGGGAATCGGACGGCTCTACCTGTCCTTCCGCGGATGAGCGACCCGAGCGCGGACGCGGGGCTTGCGAAACGCGCGCTCGGCGCGCCGATGCTGTTCGCGGTCGCGTATTCGGCAGTCGGGTTCTCGCTCTACTTCTCGCTCGGCGTCGTGGCCGATCGCGGCCTTGGCCTGACGCCGCTGCTGTTTCTCGGCGCCGGCCTGCTGTTCGTGCTGGCAACCATGAGCTTCGCCGAGGGCGGCGCGATGTTCGTCGATCGCGGCGGCTCGTCGAACCTGGCGCGGCACGCGTTCAACGAGCTGGTCAGCTTCATCGCCGCCTGGGCGTTGCTGATCGACTTCATCCTCGTGATCGCCCTCGCGGCGGTATCGGCGCCCCACTATCTCTCGCCGATCTGGGACGGCTTCACCCGCGGGACGGGCGAAGTGTTGACCGCCGTTGGGATCGTCGCCGGGGTTGCCTTCCTCAACGTGGCCGGGTGGCTTGGCCTGGGGCGCCAGAAGCTCCTCGTGGCGCTGGCCGTCGGCGACCTCGCTGTGCAGGTGCTGTTGATCGTCGTGGGTGCGGCAGTGGTGTTCGAGCCGGCGCTGCTCACCGAACACCTGGACCTCTTCAGCTCGCCGTCGCTGGAGGACTCGATCTACGCACTCGTGATCGCGACGGTGGCGTTCGCCGGCATCGAGGCGGCGGCGGACCTTGCGCCCGATCTCGATTGGGACGCTCCGGCGCTGCGGCGGTCGGTCACCACGGGTGCGGCGCTGCTGCCGATCCTCTACGCGGGCGTCGCCGCGGTGGCGCTGATGGCGGTGCCGGTGGTGGTCGGGCCAAACGGGCCTGGGACCGAGCTTGGTGGCACCTACATCGAGGATCCGGTGCTTGGGGTGGTGCAGGCTTTCGAGCCGCAATGGGTCTCGGACGTGATGCAGGTGGCCGTCGTCGCGGTGGCGCCGGCCGTGTTGGTCTGGGCGGCCTCCACCGCGATGCTCGGGCTCTCGCGCCACGTCTATGTGCTCGCCACCAACCGCCAGATCCCGAGCTGGCTGGGCAAACTCTCGTCGAGTCGCGGCACGCCTCACGTCGCGATCATCGCCGCCGCCGTGATCGCGGCGGCGCTGGTGATCCCCGGCGACATCGAGATCCTGGCGGGGATCTACGCGTTTGGAGCCACGCTCTCGATCGCGATCGCGCACGCGGCGGTTCTGCGGATGCGATTCACGCGGCCGGACCACGAGCGCCCGTACCGGGTTCCGCTCGACGTTCGGATCGGGGGCGTCGCGGTGCCGCTGCCGGCGCTCGTCGGGTTCGTCCTCACCACGCTGGCGTGGATCAGCGTCCTGGCCTTCCACGACGAGGCCCGCTGGGTGGGCGGCGGCTGGATGGTGTTCGGGCTCGTCGCCTACGTGATCTACCGCAAGGGCTTCGAGCAAACCACGTTGACGAAGCGGGTTGAGGTTCCGGCGTCGGCTTTGGCCAAGCAGGAGGTGGACGTCGAGTACGACGACATTCTCGTCCCGATCTTTGGGACGGAGCTGGATGACGACATCGTCGGCACGGCCGGCAGGCTCGCTGATGCCGCATCTGAGCCCGGGAAGCCGCAGCCGCGCCTGCGCATCGTCTACGTCGTCGACATGCCGCTGACAGTGCCGCTCACCTCGCCGCCGCCGAAGCCGCGGATGGAGGCCGCGAACGCGGCGATCGAGAGGGCGCGGCTGGTCGCAGGCGAGTACGAGCAGGTGGAGGTCCAGGAAACGGTCGTGCGGGCGCGCAACCTGGGCGCCGGCATCGTGCAGGCGGCGCGCGAAATGCAGGCGGAGATGATCGTGATGGGGGCGGAGCCTCCGACTAAGATTCGCGGCGGGGCGATCCTGGGCGGGATCGGCGGCCATCGGCCGCCCGGAGATCGGGCCGGTGACGGAATACGTGTTGAACAAGGCGCCGTGTCGGGTGCTGGTGACCGCTCCCGTTGGGGAGGTCGACCTGCCCGACCACGTCGAGGGCGCGCTCGAGGCGCTCGGCGAGCCTCTTCCGGGCTCCGAGCGGGACGGTTAGAGTCTCGCCCGGATGTTCATCCTGATCGTCGGATGTGGACGGGTCGGCTCGTCGCTCGCGCGCACGATGCTGCGCGAGGGGCACGAGATCTCCTGCCTGGACGAGGATCCGGAGTCGCACGCCCGGCTCGAGATCGGGCTCGACAAGCCGTGGGAGGACATGGGCGGCCAGTTCACCGTCGGCACCGGGCTTGAGACCGAGGCGCTGCTCGCGGCCGGGATCGAGCGGGCCGATGCGTTCGTCGCCTCGACCGACGGCGACAACACCAACATCATCATCGCCCAGCTTGCGAAGCGGCGTTTCAACGTCCCGACGGTGATCGCGCGGATCCTCGATCCGCTGCGCGCCGAGTGGTACGAGCGCCAGGGAGTGCACACGATCTGTCCGACCAGGGTCGCGATCGAAATGCTGGAGGGCGAGGTGCGCGAGGCGGCGCAACGGGCGTCGGGCGGCGCACCCCCGGCCGGCCCGGCCGATCACGAGGACGACGAGCTGTGAGCCCGGAGTGATGGCTGACCGGATGTACATGATCGTGGTCGGCGCCGGCAAGGTCGGCTGGAACCTGACGCGCGAGCTCTTGGAGAAGGGCCACGAGGTGACGCTGATCGAGAACGATCGCGAGCGCTACTCGACGGTCGAGCAGGAGCTCGAGCACAACATCCAATACGGCGACGCGTCGGAGCTGTGGGTTCTGGAGCGGGCGGGGATCGGGCGCGCGGACATGGTGATCGCGGTGACCGGCGACGACGAGGACAACATGCTGATCTGCCAGGTCGCCAAGGAGAAATACCTCGTCGACCGGATCATCGCCCGGGTCAACAACCCGCGCAATCTCGAGCACTTCGAGCTGCTGGGCATCAGGCCGGTCGTCTCTGCGACCGACCTGATCCTGCGGCTGATCGAGCACGAGGTGCCCGAGTACGGGCTCGTGCATCTGCTGGACCTGCCCGAGCAGCGGCTGGAGATCATCGAGATGTCGCTGGCGGCGGATTCCCGCGCGGCCGGCACGCGGGTGGGCGACCTGCAGATGCCGGACGGGACGCTGCTGATCTCCGTGGTGCGCGACAACGAGGGCTTCGTGCCGATCGCGGATACGGTGCTCGAGCCGGGCGATCAGATCCTGGCCGTCCTCGACCCGAAGGTGGAGGAGGACCTGACCGCCTTCTTCGGCTCCGCCTCTGAGGAATCTTGAAGGAGGTCGACTTCCTGCTCGTCGGAGGCGGGATGGGCTCTGCGTACTGCGCGTCCGAGCTCCGGCGGCTGGGCGCGGGCGGCTCGATCCTGCTGGTCGGCCGCGAGCCCGATCCGCCCTACGAGCGTCCGCCGCTTTCGAAGGAGTACCTGCGCGGCGAGGCGAAGCGCGAGGACGCGCTGGTTCATCCTCGCGAGTGGTATGCGGACAACGACATCGAGCTGCTGACCGGCAAGAGCGTGATCGGGCTGGACGCGGGCGAGCGCGTCGCCAAGATCCAGGGCGGGGAGGAGGTGCGCTTCTCCAAGGCGCTCCTCGCGACCGGCGCGATGGTGAACATTCTTCGGGTCGACGGCTGCGAGCTCGAGGGCATCCACTACCTGCGTGCCTTCGGCAACTCGGACTCGATCCGAGACGACACCGATGGCGCCGAGCACGTGGTGATGATCGGCGGCAGCTACATCGGCTGCGAGGTCGCCGCCTCGCTCGTCGCGCGCGGCAAGCGCTGCACGATCGTGATGATGGAGGAGGTGGCGCTCTCCACGGGGTTCGGGGTTGAGGCCGGGCAGTACTTCCAGGACGTGATGGAGTCGAAGGGCGTCGAGTTCGTGGGCGGCGACTCGCTCGACTCGTTCAAGGGCGAGGCCCGGGTCGGCACGGTGGTGACCGAGGGCGGCCGCGAGATCGAGTGCGACGCCGTGGTCGTCGGCGCCGGGGTGCGCCCCGACGTGATGCTTGCGCAGAAGGCCGGACTGGACGTGGACAACGGGATCGTCTGCGACTCGAGGCTGGAGTCGTCGGCGGAGGGGATCTACGCCGCCGGGGACTGCTGCTCGTATGACAGCGCGATCCACGGGCGCCGGCTCCGCGTCGAGCATTGGGACGTGGCGCTGCAACAGGGCAAGTACGTCGGGGGCGCGATGCTGGGCGAGGCGGACGTGTTCAAGGCGATTCCGTACTTCTTCAGCGACCTCGCCGACTGGGCGAGCCTGGAGTACGTCGGCCCGGCGAAGGACTGGGACGAGGTCGTGTTCCGCGGCGATCGCGACGCGGGCCAGTTCTCGGCCTGGTACCTGAAGAACGGCAGGGTCGCCGGCGCCCTGTCGGTGGAGCGCTCCGAGGACCTCGTCCACGCCCGCACCCTGATCGAAACGGGTGCCGACATCTCGGCTCAGTGGGAGGCGCTGGGCGACCCGGATTCCGAGCTCGAAGCGATCGGCTCGTAGGCGGGCGCGAGGCGCGGTCATCGCTATCTTGAAGTGCGCGCCTTGGGGATTGGTGTAATTGGCAGCACGCGAGTTTCTGGTATTCGAAGTCGGGGTTCAAGTCCCTGATCCCCAGTGTCCACTCGGCGCCTGTGTGGGCAGTTCCCAGGTTTCCCGCAGGAAATAGCGAGGTAGCGGGGAAAAGACCCCTGTTAGCTTGGGCCGTTAGATGGAAATGGACATCTACATGCGCCGGCGCCTTGTGGCGCTGGGAGGCCTCGTCGCCTTTTTCATCCTCTTCGTGCTCCTCGTCAAGAGCTGCGGAGGCGACGACGAGCCCGAAGCGCCCCTGACCACGGTCGGCGCGACCGGCACGGACGGCGCCGTGGCGCTCACGACCGAGGAGTTCATCGCCCAGGCCGACGACATCTGCGCCGCGGCCAACGCCGCGGTTGGCGCGCTCGACCCCACGGATCCGCAGGCGGTGCGCGAGGAATCGCAAATCACGGCCGACGAGCTGGCACAGCTTCAGTCCCTGCAGGTCGAGGATGAGGACCGTGTCCTGACCCAGTTCTTCGGCTTCATGGAGGACCTCACAGCGGCGCTCAAGTCGAAACAGGTCGCCACCCAGCGCGGCGACACCGCCAGCGCCGACGAGGCCCAGCTCGCGATCGACGAGGCCGAGGTCGAGGCCCGGGCGCTGGGCGAGCGTTACGGATTCCGCGACTGCGGGCAGTTCCTTGACGCCGGCGAAGCGCCCGGCGGAGCCGACGCCGAAACCGAGGGGGCCGCACCCACCGACACCGGTGGCGTCGCCCCCGTCGCACCTGCGACGCCTCCGGCGGACACGACCGCGCCGCCAACCGACACCGCGCCGCCGGCAGACGACACCGGCGGCATCACTCCTTAGCGCGGCCTAAGCGGCGAGCTCTGCCCAGGCGCCGTACAGGCGCGCGTAGGCGCCGCCCGCAGCAATCAGCTCGTCGTGCGTCCCGGACTCGACGATCTCGCCCCGCTCGAGGACGACGATCTTCCCCGCCCGTCTGATCGTCGAGAGCCGGTGCGCGATCACGATCGCCGTGCGCCCGTGAAGCAGCCGCTCCAGCGCCGTCTCGATCACCCGCTCGGTGCGCACGTCCACGTTCGACGTCGCCTCATCGAGGATCAGGATCCGCGGCTCCGCAAGCAGCGCCCGGGCAAACGAGACGAGCTGACGCTGGCCGGCCGAGAGCTGGACCCCGCGCTCGCCGATCTCGGTGTCGATCCCGTCGGGGAGTCGCGTGATGAACGGCTCCGCGCCGACCGCGCGAGCCGCCGCCTCGATCTCCTCGAGGGCAGCATCGGGGCGGCCGAACGCGACGTTCTCGCGAATCGTGCCGGAGAACAGGTATCCCTCCTGCGGCACGATCCCGAGCCGGCTGCGAAGCGCTCCCGAATCAAGGTTGCGGAGGTCGTGGCCGTCAACCAGGACACGGCCCTTCTGCGGGTCGTAGAAACGCGCGACCAGCTTCGCCAGCGTCGACTTGCCCGCGCCCGTCTCGCCGACCAACGCCACCGTCTGACCGGCCGGGATGGTCAGGTCGATGCCCTGCATCGCCCACTCGTCCTCGTCCGAGACCTCCCGGGCGTCGCCGCCGCCCGCATACGAGAACCACACGTCCTCGAGGACGATGTCCCCGCGGATCTCGCCGGGATCGATCGCGTCGGGCTTGTCGACCATGTCCGGCCGCGTGTCGAGGAGGTCGAAGATCTTGTCCAGCGCCGCCATGCCCTGCTGGTAGGTCGTGTAGAGCTGCGAGATCTGCTGGATCGGGTCGAAGAACGCGTTCAGGTAGCCGATGAACGAGACGACCACGCCGACCGCGACCTCGCCGTCCAACGCCCGGGCGCCGCCGTAGAGAATGATCGCCGCCGTCCCAACCGCCGAGAGCAGCTCGACGGCCGGGAAATACGCGGCGTTGAGGTAGACCGTCCGCATGTTGACCTCGCGGTTCTCCTCGTTGAGCGCCGTCATCCGGTCGACGTGCCGGCGCTCCTGCCCGAAGGTGCGGACGATGCGGACTCCGGAGAGCGTCTCCTGGAGATAGGCCGTGATGTTCGCGATCTTCTCCCGCGTCGCGCGATAGGCGCCGGCCGACGCGATCCGGAAGATCAAGCTCGCGACGAACAGAAGCGGGAACGTGAGGAACACGACCAGCGCCAGCGGCACGTCGAGAAACAGGAGGATCACGACCACGCTGACCAGGGTCAGCGTCGATTGGAAGAGCGTCACGATCCCGTCGGTGACCAGCGAGTCGAGCGCCTGGACGTCGTTCGTCAGCCGCGAGATCAGCACGCCCGCCTTCCGGCGCGTGAAAAAGCCGATCGACATCGACTGCAGGTGCTGGTAGATCCGCAGCCGCAAATCCTGAAGCGCACGCTGCCCGACCCAGCCAACCAGGTACGTCTGGGCGTAGCTCGCCCCCCAGAACAGCAGGGCGGAGACCAGGAAGACGACCACGATCACCGTCAGCGCATCGGCGTCGCCCTTGATGATCCCGTCGTCGATCGCGGCGCCCGCGAGGTAGGGCGGGGCAAGCCCAGCCGCGGTGGCGACGATCAGCGCGCCCATCATCAGCCAGACCTGCTTGCGGTAGGGGCGCAGCAGCCCCAGCATCCACCGCACCTTGCGCGCCCGCTGGTCCTCGCCCCGCAGGATGCGCCAGATGTCGCGGAACATCAGGGCCGTGCCGGCGAGGCGCCCGGGCTGGTTCGCCTGATCCTCCGTCTCCTCGGCCAGGTCGGAGCCCTGCGTCTCGGGGTCACGCTGGGTAACGGAGTCCTCATCCCGCTTCCGGCTCACAGCCGCGCCACCTCCTCGCGCTCCTCGAGGTCCCGCTGCAGGAAGACCGCGTCCTCGTAGCCGTGCTCGGCGATCTCGCGATACAGGTCGCACCGCTCGAGCAGGTCGTCGTGAGTCCCGCGGTCGACCACCCGGCCCTCGTCGATCACCACGATCTCGTCGGCCAGCGAGATCGTCGAGAGCCGGTGCGCGACCACGAACGTCGTTCGTCCGGCCATTACTTGCTGCAGGCCCCTCTTGATCTCCGCCTCGGTCTGTGCATCCACGGATGAGGTTGCGTCGTCGAGGATCAGGATCCGGGGGTCGGCCACCACCGCTCGAGCAATCGCCACCCGCTGGCGCTGGCCGCCGGAGAGCGTCAGCCCACGGTCGCCGACCACGGTCTCGTAGCCGTCGGGGAGCCGCTCGATGAAGGCGTGCGCCTGGGCGAGCCTCGCCGCGCGCTCGACCTCCTCGCGCGTCGCCTCCGGCCGCGCGTACGCGATGTTCTCCGCGACCGAGGCGGAGAACAGGAAGCTCTCGTCCGCGACGAACGCGACCTCGCCACGCAGCGAGGCGAGATCGACGTCACGCAGGTCGGCGCCGTCGATCAGGACCGAGCCTGAGGTGGGGTCGTACAGTCGCGCCAGAAGCGCAACCAGGCTCGTCTTTCCGGATCCCGTTGGTCCGACCAGCGCGACGGTCGAGCCGGCATCGACGGCGAGCGACACCCCGATCAGGGCGGGCTCGGTTCCGTAGCGGAGCGTAACGTCGTGGAACTCGACCGTGCCGGGGCCCTCGGGCAGGGCGGGAGCACCCGGCGCACTGGCGATCCGGGGCTCGCGATCGAGGATCTCGAACAGCCGGTTGCCCGACGCGACCGCGCGCTGCGCCATGCCCAGTGCCATTCCCAGCATCCGCATCGGGCCGGTGAGCATCACCAGGTAGATGTAGAAGGCAGTGAACTGCTCCAGATCCATGCCGCCGGAAATGACCTCGCGCCCCCCGACGAAGAGCACCACCGCCAGGCCCAGGCTCGGCAGGAAGCCGAGCAGCGGCGAGTAGAAGGCCCGCAGGCGCGTGGAGTAGACGTTCTGGTCGAAGACCCGGAAGACCGAGTGCCGGAACCGGCCGAGCATGTGCTCCTCGCGCGCGAACGCCTTCACCACGCGGACACCGGAGATGCTCTCCTCGGCCTCCGCGGTGAGCTCGGCCACCCGCTGCTGGACCTCCTGAAGCGCCGGCCGGGAGAGCCGGCTGAACCGGGCCGCGGTGAGCACCACGACCGGCACCGGGAGCAGCGCCAGGGCCGCCAGCCACGGGTTCATCGCAAACATCACCGTGCTCGCGAGCAGGATCGTCAGCGCGTTCTGCGTGAGGAAGATCAAGCCGTAACCGAGGAAGAAGCGGATCGACTGCAGGTCGACGGTGGCCCGCGACATCAGCTGGCCAGTCTGCTGACCGTCAAAGAACCCAAGCTCCAGCTCCTGCAGCCGGCCGTAGATCCGCTCGCGCAGGTCGAACTCGACCGCCAGCGAGACCCTGCCGGCGATCAGGCGCCTGACGACCGTCAACCCGAGGCGCAGGACGCCGGCGCCGACGATGACCAGCGCCAGCGGCAGCAAGTCGGGTCTCTCGCCCGCCTGGATCGCGCCCACCGCCTGTCCGACCAGATATGGGATCAGCACGGTCATCCCCATCGCGAGCCAGGCGAACGCGAGCGATCCCAGCGTCGCCCGGCGGTACGGGCGGAGGAAGCCGAGCAAGCGCTTGAAGGTGGGCATCGGCGCCTGACTATACAAAGTGAAGTACCAACCTCCGGCAGTCGCGATACTGGGTTGATGCCCCGACCGGACGCCGGACTCTGTGACCGCTGCGTGCACCAGCGTCTGGTGCCGAATACCCGCGGCTCGACGTTCTCACTGTGCGAGCGGTCGAAGGCCGATTCCGGGTATCCGCGTTACCCACGGCTGCCCGTCGCCGAGTGCCGCGGGTATCAGTCAACGCCCTCAGGCGACTCGCGCGGTGCCGACCGTGCGTAGGGCGCCGGCGCTGGCCGCGAGGACGAGCCCGATCGCAACCACCTCCCGTGCTGCCAGATCCTGGCCGAGCGCGGCGAATCCGACCGTCGCGGCGACCGCCGGCTCGAGGCTCATCAGCACCCCGAAGGTGCGCTCGGGCAGCCACCGAAGCGCCTCCAGCTCCAGCGAGTAGGGCAGGGCCGAGCTCAGCACCGCCACGGCCAGACCCACCGCCAGCAGCTCGCCGTCCAGCAGCGCCCCGCCAGCGTCCGCCAGCCCGACCGGCAGAGTCGCGGCCGCCGCGATCGCCATTGCGATCGCCAGCCCGCCGCCGCCCGGAAGCGCCCGGCCGACCCGCGCGGTCAGGAGGATGTACGCGCCCCAGAAGCAGCCGGCCAGAAGGGCCATGAACACCCCCAGCGCGTCGAGCGACGACCCCGGGACCGGGGAGAGCAGCAAGAGCCCGGCTGCAGCAAGCCCCACCCACAGCAGGTCGAGACGGCGTCGCGATCCGGCGATCGCCACCGCAAGCGGTCCAACGAACTCGAGTGTCACCGCGATCCCCAGCGGGATCCGGTCGAGTGCGATGTAGAAGCTGAGGTTCATCCCGGCGAGCACGAACCCGAGCAGCACGACATCGCGGCGGGCCGTCCCGGCGGGGAGCCTGAATGGCGGCCTCCAGATCGCCAGCAACAGCAGCGCCGCGAACCCGATCCGCAGGAACACCGTTCCACCGGGCCCGATCTCGTCGAACAGCGTCGTCGCAAACGCCGCGCCCACCTGAACGGAGACGATGCCGCCGAGGACGAGCGTCGTGGCGACGCCGCGCGAGCCTTCCCTCACCATTGGGCGAGGCTAGACGGCGTGGCTACTTGACGACCGTGCGCCGGTACTTCGCCGTCGCAATCAGCGCGAAGGCGATCGTGATCCCGATCGTCCACGCGAACGCCGCCCAGACGTCGGTGCCGGCCGGGGTCCCCTGCCAGAGCGAGCGGAGCGCGTCGACGAACGTCGTGAACGGGTTGAACTCGGCGAAGGTTTCGAGCACGGCCGGCATCGTCTCGGGCGGCACGAACGCCGACGAGATGAACGTCAGCGGGAAGATGAACATGAACCCGTAGGCATTGGCGGCCTCAGGCGATGATGAGATCAGCCCGATGTAGGCGAACACCCAGGAGAAGGCGTAGCCGATCAGCATCACCAGGAAGAACCCGAGCAGGATCGACGGGGCCGACTCGTTGAAGCCGAAGCCGACGATCAGCCCGACGCCGACCACGATCACCAGCGAGAGCAGGTTGGTCGCGATGTCGGCGACCGTGCGCCCGGCGAGCACCGCAGCGCGTGCCATCGGCAGCGAGCGGAAGCGATCAATCAGACCTCGGTTCAGGTCGTCGGCGAGCCCCAGCGCCGTTGCGAAGCCGCCGAACGCGATGTTCTGGATGACGATGCCCGGGATCAGGAAGTCGGCGTAGTTGTTGAATGCCGCGGGCACCGCGATCGCGCCGCCGAAGACGTAGACGAAGAGCAACACGAACATGATCGGCTGGATCGTGAACGCGGTCAGCAGGTCGGGCGCGCGGACGATCCTGATTAGGTTGCGCTGGGCGAGCACCAGCGTGTCACCGATCATCGCTGAAACGCCAGTCATCGGGACACCGTTTCCACGATCGGCTGTTCTTCGCTCCCCGGGTCGCCGTTTTGGTGCTCGGCCGCATGGCCGGTGAGCGAGATGAAGACATCGTCGAGCGTCGGCCGGCGCACGGCGAGGTCGTCGACGGCGACTCCCGCGCTGTCGAGGCGCCGAACCGCCTGCGCGATCGATCCGTCGCGCTCGCTGATCGGCAGCCGCACGATTCCGTCATCGCAGCTCGGCTGGCCGGAGGCGATCTCGGTCAGGGCCGCGATCGCGGCGTTGGCCTGCGAGGAGTCGTCAAGCGTCACCTCGATCCACTCGCCGCCGACCCGGCTCTTGAGCTCGTCGGACGTGCCCTCGGCGATCAGGTTGCCGTGGTCGAGCACGGCGATCTTGTCCGCCAGCCGATCGGCCTCGTCCAGGTACTGGGTCGTCAGCAGGACCGTCGTGCCCTCGGCGACCATCGTTTCGATCGTCTCCCACATCCGCACGCGACTGCGCGGGTCGAGGCCGGTGGTCGGCTCGTCGAGGAAGATCACCGGCGGATCGGCCACCAGCGCGGCAGCGAGGTCGAGCCGGCGGCGCATACCGCCGGAGTAGGTCTTGACGAGCCTGTCGCTCGCCTGGTCCAGCTCGAAGCGGTCCAGCAGCACGGTCGCTCGGTCCTTGGCCCTGGGACGGCCCAGGTGGTAGAGGCGCCCGACCATCTCCAGGTTCTCGAAGCCGGTCAGGTTCTCGTCAACCGCGGCGTACTGCCCCGCGAGGCCGATCTGGGCGCGAAGCTCGGCCGCGTCTGAGACCACGTCGAGGCCCATCACGCTGGCCGTGCCGCCCGTTGGCGGCAGCAGCGTGGTCAGGATCCGGACCGCGGTGGTCTTCCCGGCGCCGTTCGGGCCGAGCACCCCAAGCACGGTTCCGACGGAGACTCGGAGGTCGATTCCGCGCAGCGCCTCGACGTCCTTGTAGGACTTGCGAAGGCCGTGCGCTTCGATTGCGAGCTGCTCTGGCATGGCACCGAACGTTAGCCGCCACGCCCGCCGAGGATGGTGCGGATAACCCGCCTTTCCGTTTGCTCTAGCGTGCTTACCGGATGAAGGTGGACGCCGGGCAATACGCGCCGTCGGTCGACGTCGCGGGTGACGCCGCGGTCGCCGCCGAGCGGAACGGCTACGACGGGTGGTGGGCGTTCGAGACCCAGATCGACCCCTTCCTTGGCTGCGGCATCGGCGCCGAGCGAACCGAGCGCATCGGCATCGGCACCTCGATCGTCGTCGCGTTCGCCCGCAACCCGATGACCGTGGCGCTTCAGGCGAATGACGTGCAGGCACTCTCAGGCGGCCGCTTCACCCTGGGCCTCGGCTCGCAGATCAAGCCCCACATCACGCGCCGGTACTCGATGCCCTGGTCGAAGCCGGCCGCGCGGATGCGCGAGTTCATCCTGGCGATCCGCGCCATCTGGGAGTGCTGGGCGACGGACGGAAAGCTCGACTTCGCGGGGGATTTCTACACGCACACGCTGATGGCCCCGTTCTTCAACCCCGGGCCGAATCCGCACGGCAACCCGAAGGTCATGCTGGCCGCCGTCGGCCCGCTGATGACCCAGGCCGCGGGCGAGGTGGCCGACGGCGTCCTCTGCCATGCGTTCTCGACCGAGCGCTACATCCGCGAGGCGACGCTGCCCGCCCTCGAGAAGGGATTCGCGAAGGCGGGGCGCACGATCGAGGGATTCGAGATCACCGCGCCGGCGTTCGTCGTCGCGCGCGACACGGAGGAGGAGATCGCCGAGGGCGTGCGGTTCGTCAAGCAGCAGATCGCGTTCTACGGCTCGACGCCCGCCTACCGGCCGGTGCTCGACCTGCACGGCTGGGGCGAGCTCCAGGGCGAGCTGATGGCGATGACCAAGCGCGGCGAGTGGGATGCCATGGGTGGGTTGATCGATGACGAGGTGCTGCACACGTTCGCCGTCGTCGGGACGCCCGAGGAGGCCTTTGCCGAGGTGAAGAAGCGCTACGGCGACATCTGCACCCGAATCACGCTGACGCTGCCCGAGGAGCGCGACGACGAGCGCTGGGCCGGGCTGTTCGACTCGCTGCGCGGGTGATGGGCAGGATGGCGACCCGGGCCGCATTGGTCGCGGTGGTTGCCATCGCCGCCACCGGCGGGGCCGTGCTGGCCGCCAGCGGTGAGCGCGACCGGCACGCTCAGCGCGGCGCCGGCACCTGGGCCTCGACCTTGGAGCAGAGCCCGTTCAAGCGCAGCGAGGTCGGCGCCGCGCGGATCGGCGACCGGATCTACGTTGTCGGCGGCTACCTCGCGAGCGGGCGGACGGTTCGGCGGATGGCGGCCTATGACATCTCCGAGGACGCCTGGCACGAGCTCCCAGGATTGCCCCGTCCGGCCAACCATCCCGGGGTGACGGCGCTTCGCGGCAAGCTCTACGTGCTTGGTGGCCAGCGTGGCGCCGCAAACCACGCGAGTGATGACCTCTGGCGCTACTCGCCGGCAAGCAGGCGCTGGAAGCGGTTGCCGGATGCGCCCACGGCGCGCGCGGCGATGGGGTTCGCGGCCGGTGCGGGCAAGCTGTACGCGGCGGGTGGGCAGGCGAGCGGGAACTTCGAACTGCGCCGCCTCGAGGTCTATGACTTGTCGAGACGGCGGTGGCGGCGGCGGACGCCGATGCCGACCGGGCGCAACCACCTGACCGCCGTCTTCGCGCGGGGAGCGTTCTGGGCGATCGGGGGCCGGCGGCCGGGCGGGAACCTCGCCACCGTGGAGCGGTACCGCCCCGCGACCAGCCGATGGAAGGCCGCCCCGGCGTTGAACGTCGCTCGCGGGGGCACCGCGGCTGCCGTCGCTCGACGCTCCATCGTCGTGTTCGGCGGCGAGGACCTCGGCGCTGGCGGCGCGACGATCGCCGAGGTCGAGCGCCTGCCGTTGGCCTCCGGCAACGGGCCGTGGCAGCTGATCGAGCCGATGCCGATGCCCCGCCACGGCCTCGGGGCCGCTGCCAAGGGCGGCTTCGTCTACGCGCTCGAGGGCGGCACCGAGCCCGGGCTCAGCGTTTCCAATCTCGTCGAGCGCCTCGCCCTCTCGGATTAGCTACGAGGCAACCAGCCGCGATTAGGGTCCCGGCGTGGACCGGTCATAAAGGCATTGCGAACCTACGGCCGAAGCCACTGAGGCGGCACGATGAGCAAACTTAGGTGTCATATCTCGATCTCGCTGGATGGTTTCGTCGCCGGCCCGAACCAGAGCGAGGAGCACCCGCTCGGCGAGGGCGGCGAGCGGCTTCACGACTGGGTGGTTTCACTCGCCACTTGGCGCCAAGCCCACAACAAGCAGGCCGGCGAGGTGAACGAGAGCACACGGATCTCCGAGGAATCGCGCGAGAACGTCGGCGCCGGCCTGATGGGCCGGAACATGTTCGGGCCGATCGGCGGTGGTGACTGGGGCGACGGTCGGTGGACGGGCTGGTGGGGCGACGACCCTCCCTACCACTACCCCGTGTTCATTCTCACCCATCACCGGCGTGGTCCGGTGGAGATGGAGGGAGGGACCACATACCACTTCGTGACGGACGGAATCGAGTCCGCTCTCGAACAGGCGAAAGCGGCCGCCGGCGGCAGGGACGTCATGCTTTGGGGAGGGGCCGACGTCGCTGGGCAGTACCTGGCAGCGGGACTCCTGGACGAGCTCGAGCTTCACGTAGTTCCCGTGTTGCTCGGCGACGGTGCTCGCCTCTTCGACAACCTCGGGGATGCGGAGGTGGGGCTCGAGCAGGTCCGGGCCGTCGAGGCGCCCGGCGTCACCCACCTGAAGTACAGAGTGGCGACATAAAACGGGCCGAGCGACCGGCCCGCGGGTCTACGCCGAGACCCCGGCGGCCTTGAGAGCTTCGCTCCTGTCCAGGTAGCCCTGTGCGAGCAGGAGCTTCCCCTCCCGAATCGTCCAGATCGCAGCCCACGGAAAGTCGATTTCGAGTCCCATGTGAGAGGCGGTGCCCCGGGCTCGCAGGAGCATCACGACGGTCTCGCTGTCATCGGGTAGGTCGATGATCTCCTCGGTCTCTACGGTGGCTTCGTCGATTACCTCGAATACTTGCTGACGCCATTCCCGTACCCCCTGGTGGCCGTGGAAGGAACCTCGCACCGGGAAGTCAGGGGGGTTCCTGATCTCAATTCGCTCGTCGCAGAGGCTGAGCGGCGGCATCCCGGTCGCGTTGAAACCGCCCCACCACTGCCGCACGATCTCCGCGTTCTCCTCCGACATCGTCTACTCCGACAGCCCGGCAGCTGCGAGGGCCTCCTGCCGGCTCGGGTACACGTCCATTCGGAGGAAGCGGCCTCTCGACAGCAAGACAACTCCGGCGCTACGAAGCTCGACTTCGACGCCACTTCTCGCGGTCCCGTAGAAGGTGAGGTCCATAAAGATGGTCTCCGGGCCTATCTCGCGCAGCTCATTGACCTCGTTGCGCCATTCCTGGAAAGCATCGGACAGGTCTCTGAAGTAGGCGCGAACCCCATCGTGACCTCGGTAGCTCGCCCCCTCAACCGAGACGAGGCGAGACAGAAACTCAAAGTCTTCGCCAACGAACGCGAGGGCTCTATCGATCGTTTCCTCCGGGGGGCCCGAACGATTCGCTTCGATGGCGCGGCGCACAAGCTCTTTGTTCTCCTCAGACATCGCCCACGCAGTATCTCGCTCAAGCCTGCTCCTGTGGTTACGGCTGGTCGTGGATGGTGTGCTGCCCATCCGTTGCCCACCGGAACGGCTGCGGTGCGAGCCTGACTGGCGGTTCTACTCCGACAGCCCGGCGGCTTCGAGGGCCTGTGTTGAGGACTCAAATCCCTGGACTCGAGCAATCTTTCGGTTGACGAGTGTGATCAGGGAGCCGGCTAATTGCTCCACGGGAACGCCGCTTGTCGTCCCCGTAGCGGTCACGCGGTGAACGGTTACAACCTGGTCGCCTCCGGCGTCGATCAACTCGATCAGCTCGAATCGGAAGTCACCAATATGGGCACGGAAGTCTGCGTACCACTTCAGCAGCCCTTCGTGTCCGACGTACGGCCTGTTATGAGGGGCGGATGCGTAGTTGAGCCAGACGACGTCAGGGTCGAGGAGGTTAAGGAACTCCGGTGTGCCCTGAGCGTCGAACAGCCTGCGGACGATCTCCACGTTCTCCTCCGACATCGCCCGCGCAGTATCTCGCGCCTGCGACGTGGGAAGAGGCTGGCGTCCGGCTCAGCTAGGGACGCTCCCGAAGGTCGGGCGGCTTCAACGCGACTAGACCTCGTGCTCCCGCACAAGCTCCGCCATTTCAGGCCGCCCCTGCATGCCGGCCTCTTGAAAAATCGCTGGCATGTCGGGGTCAGAGATCAGCTTCCCGTAGCCCTCCTCGTCCCAATCGAACACCACCCAGACTCGGGTATCGTCATTTGGGTCGCGAAAGACATGCGCGCCGCCGCTTCCGTACTGCTTGCGCTTCTCAGCGCCTTTGGTGGTGAAGGTTGCGAGGAACGTATCGACGTCCTCGACCTTCGCGGTAGACAAGATCAACTGAGGGCTCCTTTCAGCGTTTCAGTCGTCCACGCCGACACTACCGCGGCGGTGGAGTGGCCGCAAGGAGCACTTTCAAGTTCACACCTGAGGTCCGGGGGACGACCTTGACCGCGCCCCATGAGGCGCCCGCGCCGAGTTGCGGCTGGTTGTGGATGGCGTGTTGCCCATCCGTTGCCCACCTGAGCGGGTGCGATCCAAGCCGGACTGGCGCGCCTACTCCGGCAGCCCGGCGGCTTCGAGGGCGTCGGCTCTTTCGCCGAACAATTCCCACCGCACGATTCGACCGTTCCGAAACGTCCACACCTGAGTCTGTTGGCGCTCCACGGGCACACCACTCGTCTTGCCCCGCCCGCGTTCGCGAACCGTGATCACAACGCTCTGGCCCACGTCGATGAACTCGATGGGGTCAATCGCGTACTCATCCCACGTTCCCCAGTAATGCCTGACAGCCTCGATCACGTCGCTGTCCAGGCACTCCGCGCAAGGTCCACGTTCTCCTGCGACATCGCCTACTCCGACAGCCCGGCGGCTTCGAGGGCTTCGGCTTTCGCCTCAAACTGCTCGATTCGGATAACCGACCGCCCCCGGAACGTCCAGACCTGGAAGAAAGTGAGTTCGACAGGCGCGCCACTTGTCTTCCCGGTGCCGCGCTGTCGCACCCGCACGATCACGCTCTCACCGACCGCGATCAGTTCTTCGGCCGTAAGGCTGAAGTCAGTCCACGCTTCCAGCCACCGTCGCATCCATTGTCGGATGCCGTCCGGTCCCAGGTGTCGTCCGGGATCGGGCAGGTCTTGGCGTGGAATGAACACGACGTGGGGGTCGTAAAGGTCGGCACCGGCTCGCAGGTTGCCGCGCGACCACTCATCGTGGATACCCCGCACAATCTCCACGTTCTCCTCCGACATCGCCTACTCCGACAGCCCGGCGGCTTCGCGGCCTTGCTGCTCGTTCCAGAACGTCTCCCAGCGAATGACCTTGCCGTCGCGCAACGTGAACACCGAGGCGGATGGAGCGTCTACCTCGATGCCGTCTCGTCCGACGAAGTGCTCGACGCTCACAAGGAGAACCTTGTCGGTTCCTACGGCACGGATTTCCCGCGCCTCGGTTCGGTGCTTCTCCCAGGCGTCGTTAAAAGAGTTGAACTGGCTTCGCACCTCCTCGCGACCCCGAGCCACGCGCGGAGACGGCGAGTCCGGGGGATCGTGGAACTCCACATCATCCGCAAAGAACCTGCGCCCAGCCGCATCCGCGCCCTCCGCGTTGAAGGCCTCGACGGCCTTCCGGATGATCTCCACATTCTCCTCGAACATCGCTACTCCGACAGCCCGGCGGCTTCGAACGCGGCGTCCTTGTCCGGGAAGAGCGCCCACCAGATGACCCGGCCCCGACTGAAGGTCCACACCTGCGCCCATCGCCTGTCGAAGGGAGCGCCGCTGCCCTTCCCACGGCCTCGTTCCCGCACCGCGACAACCACGCTCGATCCTGCGTCTATCAGCTCCTCCGCGTCGAGGCGGTAGTCCTCCCAGGTGCCCCAGTAGTGACGAGAAGCCTTGATGACGGCATCGCGCCCGAAGTACACGGGGTCGAGGTCCAACCCGGGCAGCTCGCGCGAATCCCACACGACGTATTCGTCAAGCAGGGCCCAGAAGGCCTCTACGTCTTGGACGCCGCGCCGAACCAGTTCGACGTTCTCGCCCGACATTGCCTACTCCGACAGCCCGGCGGCTTCGAGGGCTTCGGCCTCCGTCGTGTAGTTCTCGCTCTGCGTCGCCTTGCCATCCCTGACGGTGAAGATGGACGCCCCGCGCTGCTCCAACGACGCACCGCTCTGCTTGCCCTTGACCGTGCCGACCCAAGCGATCAGCACCCGGTCTTGGTCGATCGGCGCAACCCGCTCGACCTTCGTCTCCCACGATTCAAAGCTTCCTTCCATCTCGGCAAGCCAAGCGCGGAAACCGTCTGCGCCAAGCCGTGTGGTGCGACTGAGCGCGTCCGTCACCGCCACCATTTCGAACTCCGGATCGCAAAGGGCGTTCAACGTCGGCCAGTCTGGGTCCGGCCTACGGTTGGACGCCTCCCAAACCTGCTTGACGATCTCCACGTTCTCCTCCGACATCGCCCGCGCAGTATCTCGCCCCAAGCCGCTTTTGCCATGCCGGAGGAGGGACTCGAACCCCCGACCCGCGGATTCATGCCCAGGGATAGTCTCGGCAGGTGCCGTCGCGCCGCTCTCCGACGATTGATCGGCTCAACGCCGCCTTCAACGCCCGGGACCTCGAGAGCTGGATGGCTCACGTCACCGAGGACTTCGAAATCGAGTCCCGCTTCGCGTCGGTTGCAGGGACGATCTTTCGGGGCAAAGAAGGTGTGGTCGCGTGGTGGATCGACCTGGCTGAAGCATGGGACTGGATGGAGGTCGATTTCTATGACTACGCCGACATCACGGCGGAGCGGACAGTGATCATCGGAACGCTCCGGGGGATCGGGCGTGAGAGCGGACTGCAATTGGATGAGCCGATCGCTCAACGCTGGTACTGGCGCGAAGAGCGGCTTGCGAAGATCGAGTACCTGGACCGCCGCGAAGCCGAGATGATCACCAGGGGTCAGCTACCGCAATAGAGAGTGGATTCGAACCTTGAGTCGCGGTCCTTGGAAATGCCGGAGGAGGGACTCGAACCCCCGACACGCGGATTATGATTCGGCTCTTGGAGTTGCGGCTGGTTGCGGCTGGTAGGACATAAGCGCACGGGTCGTGCGTTTCCACGCCTGAAGCGCACGCAGCGAGTTGCGGCTGGTTGTGGAGGGCGTGTTGCCCATTCGTTGCCCACCTGAGCGGGTGCATGCCCGCCTGCGGTCTACTCCGACAGCCCGGCGGCTTCGAGTGTCTCGTCTCAGGCCACGTCTGCCATGCCGGAGGAGGGACTCGAACCCCCGACACGGATTATGATCCCGCGCCTGCGGTTGCGGCTGACGTTGTCGTTCGGAGGTCGGGGCGGCCGTGTTTCGCGTAAGCCTGGCCGGGCGACGGCTGAGCGCTTTGTTCCTGGCCGGCAAACCAGGGTTGTGCCAGCCGGCATGGGGTATGAGCGGAAGGAGCCCTAGGAACCTCCGGAGGAGTTAGCCGTGCCAGTCCGTACCGTGAAGCTCGCGCTGTGTCTCGCAAGCGTGATGGTGCTCGCCGCAACGCCCGCCGGCGGCCACCCTCCCGATCAACACGACCCACAGCTGGTGCCGTTCGCCGCCTTGGACCGCGGGCTCTTCACGCCGCCGCTCGTGAGCGGCTCGTTTGAGTGCGAGAACGGAATGGCCGGACCGTATCCGTGCAAGGACGTGGATCTCGACGGATTCGTCTCGCTGCCCGAGTTCGGGGGCGCGACCGGCAACGACATCTGGGGCTGGACGCACGGCAAGACGAAGCGCGAGTTTGCGATCGTCGGCACGTCGACGAGCACCGGGTTCGTCGAGGTGACCGATCCGAAGAATCCGGTAGTGGTGGGGATCCTGCCCACCCGCGGCACGCCTGACTTCGTCCTCTGGCGCGACGTCAAGGTCAACGGGCACTACGCCTACATCGTCTCCGAGATCACGGGCTCGGGCCTTCAGGTCTTCGATCTGACCCGCCTTCTCGATCACTCCGGATCGAGCCCGGCGGTATTCGACTCGGACGCGGCATACGACGAGTTCACCTCCGCCCACAACATCTCGATCAACGCAGCTACGGACTACGCCTATGTGGTCGGAAGCGACACGTGCGTGGCTCATGAAGGGACCGACGACGAGGAGCACGGCGGCCTGCACATGGTTGACATCTCGAAGCCGCTTGAGCCCCGGTTCGCCGGGTGCGCCCGGGTTCAGGACTTCGCCGCCGACGGCGAGTCGAACAACTACGTTCACGACGTCGAGTGCGTCATCTACTCGGGGCCCGACGCGGACTACCAGGGCCGCGAGATCTGCTTCGGCTCGAACGAGGACGTGGTTGCGATCTTCGACGTCACCGACAAGTCGAACCCCGAGGTGATCTCGACCACCGGCTACCCGACCGCCGCCTACACCCACCAGGGGTCGCTGAGCGTCGGGCAGCGTTACTTCCTCTTCGGCGACGAGCTCGACGAGCAGGAGTTGGGACTGAACACGACCACGTACGTCATGGACGTCGCGGACCTTGACGCGCCGCCGACGCCGGTCCCGTTCGCGCACGCGACCAAGTCGATCGACCACAACCTCTACGTCCACGGCCACCGCGTCTACGAGTCGAACTACAACGCCGGCCTGAGGATTCTCGAGTACAGCGACGCCTCGCTCGCCGCGGGCCGCCTGGACGAGGTCGCCTACTTTGACGTGGTCCCGTTGATCGATATCGCCGAGTTCGCCGGCACGTGGAGCAACTACCGCTTCCCGCGAAGCAAGACAACGGTGGTGAGCGCGATCGAGAACGAGGTCAGCGGACTCTTCGTGCTCAGCCCGCAGCTGCCGGACGGCTGATCGGGGCGGCGACGGCGGGGTATCCCCGTTGTCCATTTCCGCGCGTTCCAGACGGGAAGCGGTGCCAAAGGTCGCACGCCCCGGCGTGACTGAACGTCTGGGCGTGTGTGCGCCGGCGTGGCGCATGAGCGGCGGGAGGCGCTCGCTCTCGTTTCGCGCCAAATCAGCGGTGTTGCCGATAGGCCTCGCTTTGCCCGAACTTCACAGTGCCGGAGGAGGGACTCGAACCCCCGACACGCGGATTATGATTCCGCTGCTCTAACCAGCTGAGCTACTCCGGCGGGGCAGCGAATCGTAGCGATGAGTTTTGTTCCGTCTGCACGCCTGAGAAGGGGCTCGAACCTCGACAAGTGGATTGCGAGCCGGCGCCTATTATCCGCCCATGGTCCGTCAAGGCCACGCTCTGATGCGGGGGAAGGTGGTTGCGCCTTGGTTGGCTCTGGTGGCGCTCACCGGCGTCGCCGCATCGAGTGCGAGCGCGGACGTCGCACACATGCGCTCGATGCCAGTCAGCTCACCGGTGTTCGCGCTGGATGGCTCCGACGACATCCTCGTCGCCCGAACCGGGGCGATCGACCGCTACAGCTCGCTCGGCGCGCTGGAGGCCGGGTTCACTACCAGCGCGGAGTTCACAGACTCCACCGACGTCGCCGTATCGGGCGGCCGGGTCTACGCGATCAGCCCCTCTCCGAGCCGTCTCTGGACATGGCTGCCCGACGGCATGGACGAGCTCGCAACCTCATCGGACGCCTCCTTCTCGAGCAATCTGGACGTTGCTCGCGGGCTCGATGTTCGCGGCTCGCGCGCATACGTCGCCACTGCCGAGACGAACCGGGTGACGCTGCTCGATGTGACGCCGACATTCGGTCTTAACGTGCTCGTCGCGGGCGTCGGCGTCTCTTCGGGCACGGACGGAGCTTTTGAGACGTGCGTGCCCGCGCCGACTTGCCAATCCGGGTGGGCCGGAACCACCCTTGCCCACCTCAACAACCCCCGCGACGTCGCCCTCGACCAGGACCTGAACGCATATGTGGCCGAGTCGGGCATCGGATCGGCGAGCGGCCCATCTCGAATCAAGGTGCTGAACGGCACCCCGAGCCCGGTCGCCACGATCGGCGGCTTCGGGCCGGCGGCCGGCGAGCTCAACAACCCACACGGGGTGGCACTCGACGCCGGCGAGGAGAACCTGTACGTCGCGGACACCTCCAACCAGCGCGTGATGCAGTTCGAAGTGGACGGCACCTTCGTGCGGGGATTCGGCTATGGGGTTGACACTGGCGCCGCCAAATTCGAGACGTGCACTGCGGCAAGCGCGTGCCAGGCCGGTCTCTCCGGCAGCGCCCCCGGCCAGCTCTCCTCGCCGCTCAAGCTCGACTTCGACTCCGCCGGGGATCTCTACGTGTCGAGCTCCGGCGCTCGTATCGACGTCTTCGACCTCGACGCTCCGGCCGAGCCCGAACCAAAGTCCGCGCTGTTGAAGGTAAAGCCCAGACGGGTAGCGAAGGGCAAGGTCACCAGGCTCACCGCGACATTGGCGCCGTGCCCCGAGACCGCCGGCGAGCCGATCTCGTTTGAGCGCCGGTCTCCCCTGGGGCTGTGGGCACGAGTCGGCAGCCCCGCGGTGGCTGACAGCCAGTGCAAGGCGTCAACGAAACAGCGAATCACTCGCAGAACGACATTCCGCGCGACCTCAGAGGCGACGGCGGGGTTCGCCGAGGCGAACTCCGTGCCGCAGGCCGCCAGGGCTCTGTCCCCGCGTCTACGAGCTGGGCGTGCGCGCCGGACGGTCGCGGCTTCGCTACGTCGGCACGACTTCGCCAACGAAGTGGTCGCAAACCTCGAACAGCGCTGCCGTCGGCGCGGTCGGTCCACGTTCGCGTGCCGGTTCTCCTCCGCCTTCCCTGGATTCAGGTTGAGTGGACGCGGTCCTGTCGAGCTCAAGAGGCGCGTCTCGTACCGGTTCCGGGTGCGGGCCCAGGGTCAGACTTTCACCCTCACCGACGAAAACGAGGGACGCTTTCCAGGTTAGTCAGCAGGGGAAACCAGCGGCGTCGAAGCAGGGTTCGGCCGGGGCCTGGGGCGGCGCCGCCGGGACAGGCGGCACCGCTTCCGGCACCGACGCCTCGGCCGTCTGCGCCGCCCGCCTTGCGTCACGACGCGCCGCACGCGCCGCTGCTGCTGCTGCGATTGCTTCCTGTTGTCGCGCGACTGCGGCGGCGCCTTGTCGTGTCCCAGCCTTCGCGCCCGCTCGTACCGAGGCCCGTCGCCCCGCCCGCGCTCCGGCCTCCCTGCCGCGCTGTTCGCCCAGCGGGGTGGCGTCCAGGCGCGCGGTCGCGAAGGCGGCCTGGAAGTACCCCTGCCGAGCCTCGGCGACGCCTGTACGGGCGCCGCTCTCGTCGCCAATCAAATAACCGACGGCCGCCAGTTCGGCCGCCGCGATGCAGGCCACCACTGCAACGGCGACGTGCCGACGCGTCGTCAGGGGTGTGTCCCGCCATGCCCGCTTGATCGAGCTGCCGTTCGCCCGCCAGGCGCGGCGCTCGGACGTTGCCTCCGTCATGGCGGATCCGGAACGCGGATCGTGTCCGGTGGTCCCAGCCCGGCGGACTCGAACTCCTTGGCGTAGGCCTCCCTGTACGCGGCTGAGTAGGTAACAGCGTAGGTCCGATCTCGCGCGGACCTGTAGCCCCGCGCGTAACCCTTCCTCGCGCCTTCCTCAGCGCCCGCCGCCCGCCCCTGGGCCGTTGCGGCCAAGCGAACCACTTCGAGATCGACCTCGGGCGAGGTGCCGATCCGGTATCCGCCGATGCACGCACCAGCCAGAAACATGATCAAGAGAGTTCCGACGATGAATCTCCGCGGTAGCCGACCGCGTATGCGTACCCACAGCCTCATGTATTCCCCAACAAGTCTCAGGAAGTTGTAACAAGGATCAAGCGCACGAGAACGAGGGGCATCGACCGCATCACTTCCTCGACGCTCCGGTGAACCCAGAGCAGCTCGCCAAAGATTGACCCAGCATCGGCAGTATTCATTGCGTATGCATCGACAGCCGGAGGCCTTAGCCTCTCCGGCGTGAGTGATCTTGAGCACGCCCTCGCCGCTGTCGTCAACGATTGTCTTGGTGTTCGCGAGGGCGAGTCGGTGCTCGTGGTCGCGAACCCGTCGACGCTTGGGCTTGGCGAACGGATGCGGGACGAGGCTGGCCGTGCCGGTGCCGACGCGATGCTCCTGCTGATGGCGGAGCGGGACGCCCACGGCCAGGAGCCGCCGGACGCGGTGGCGGCGGCGATGGCTCGCGCGGACGTCGTCCTCTGCCCGACCGCCAAGTCGCTCTCGCACACAGCGGCGCGGCGCCACGCGAACGAGGCCGGCTCTCGCATCGCGACCCTCCCCGGGGTCACCGGGGAAACGCTCGCCCGCGTGATGAGCGCCGGTATGGAGGGGCTGCGCCGGAAGGGCGCCGCGGTGGCCGCGGCTCTGGACGCGGGGTCCGAGGCCCAAATCACCTGCCCGAACGGGTCCGATCTGACGCTGAACATCGCCGGCCGCGACGCGATCTCCGACGACGGCGACCTGCGCGCCCCCGGCGCCTTCGGCAATCTACCGTGCGGAGAGGGCTTCATCCCGCCGATCGAGACCGAGGGGGAGGGCACGTTATTTGTCGACGGGACGATCGGCGGGGTCGAGACCGATGATTCGCTGGTCGAGCTGCGGATCGAGGACGGAGCGCTCGTCGAAGCATCGGGCAGGGGCGGCTCGGAGCTGCTTGAGCTCCTGCGCGGCGCCGGAACGGGCGGAACGGGCGTCGCCGAGTTGGGCATCGGCACCAACGAAAAGGCGACCCTCACCGGCAACCTGATCGAGGACGAGAAGATCCTGGGCACATGCCACGTTGCTTTCGGCGCGTCGGCGGGGATCGGCGGCGCGGTCCAGGTGCCGATCCACATCGACTGCGTCGTGATGCGCCCGACGGTCGCCATTGACGGCGAGGCGGTCGTCCGCGACGGCGAGCTCTTGGTTTGAGCGAGCCGGCGGTTGCACCCACGCTGCTGACGGTTCCCAACGTCTCGGAGGGGCGGAACGAAGCCGTGATCGGACGCCTCGCGGGGGCGTTCGCCGTCGATGCAATCCTGCTCGACTCCCATTCGGATCAGGTCCACAACCGCAGCGTGTTCACGATTGCCCCGACGGCAGGCGATGTGGTCCAGGCGCTTGCCGCCGGGTCGCGCGCGATCGTTGAGGCGATCGACCTCAACGATCACCGGGGCGAGCACCCGCGGATCGGCGCGCTGGACGTCGCGCCCGTCGTCTGGCTCGACGCGGGCTCGCGCGATGCCGCGCGCAGCCAGGCGCTGCGCGCGGCCGCCGCGATTGCAGCGCTTGACGTTCCGGTGTTTCTCTACGGGGATCTGGCGGAGGCGCCGGAGCGCCGCGAACGCGCCTACTTCCGCAGCGGGGGACTTGACGAGCTGCGCGCACGCATGGCCGCGGGCCAGCTTCATCCCGATCGCGGTCCGGCTCAGCCGCACCCCACGGCGGGCGCCACTCTGGTCACCGCCCGCCCGCCGCTGGCAGCGTTCAACCTGGAGCTGGAGGGAGCTTCGCTCGCCACAACCCGTGAGGTGGCCGCCGAGCTACGCGAAGCCGGCGGTGGCCTGCCGGGCGTGCGGGCGATCGGGCTGGAGTTCGGCGAGCGGACGCAGGTCTCGACCAATATCCACGACCCGATCGCCACCCCGCTTGGCGCGGTCGCCACCCGGGTGGCCCACTTGGCCGCGGACCGCGGTGCGCGGATCGTCGCCGGGGAGGTCGTCGGGCTGGTGCCGGCGGCCTCACTCGAAGGCTTCCCGGCCGGCGTGCCGCTGCCCGGCTTCGAGCGAGCGCATAGCGTGATCGAGGAACGCATCCGCGGCGCGGCCAGCAGCTAGATTTCAGCCCCATGGCACAGACCAAGAAGCGGCGCAAGCGCAAGCATCGCGGCACCCAGGGCGGCTCGATCGATCGCCGCCGTCGCTCGCGCCCGCGCACGCGGGAGGAAGCGCGCGCCCAGGCGAAGCGCCAGGCCGGCCAGAAGCGCGACCGCCCGCCGACCTGGCAGGGCGCCTTCAACCGCGCGCTGCTGATGTCCGGAATCCTGTTCCTGCTGATGGCTGTCGCGTTCGGCCGCGCCGCCGGCGCTTCAGCCCTTCTCTCGATCACGATGCTCGCGATCTACGTGCCGGCCGGCTACTACCTGGAGAAGTTCCTCTACAGCCGCCGCCGGGCCGCCGAGCGCAAGCGCCAGCAGCGCGGCTGATGGAGGTCCGCTGCCTCACCGTCGGCCAGGTCGCGGAGAACTGCTTCATCTTCCGGCGCGACGGATCCGACACCGGCCTGATCGTCGATCCCGGCGAGGAGCCCGACCGCCTGCTCGCCGGCCTGGCCGAGCTCGGGATCACGGATCTCGAGGCGATTCTCCTGACCCACACCCACTTCGACCACATCGGTGCCGTGGCGCCGGTCGCCCGGGCGACCGGCGCACCCGTCTATTGCCCGGAGATCGAGGTTCCGGTGCTTGCCGACATCATGGCCTTCGTGCCGTGGCCCGGCTTCGGACCGTATGAGAGCTGGAACGCCGAGGAGACGGTCAAGGGCGGCGAGCGGCTCGAGCTGGCCGGGTTCGAGATCGACGTGCTGTTCACTCCGGGCCACAGTCCCGGGCACGTGACCTACGCGCTTGCCGGCGAGCCTGCTCTGTTCTCCGGCGACGTCCTGTTTCGCAACTCGATCGGCCGCACCGACCTGCCCGGCGGTCATGCCCCGACCCTGTTCGAGTCGATCCGCAAGCTCGTCGACTCCTATCCCGAGGAGACGGTCGTCTACCCCGGGCACATGGAGATCACGACGCTCGGCGCCGAGCGGGCGTCGAACCCGTTCCTGGCTGAACTTGCCCGTTAGGCTCGCCCGCGCATGAGCGCGCGCTTTCAGGCCCCGCGGGGCACTTCCGACGTCCTGCCCGGAGAGTCGGCGGCGCGCGCCCGTGTCCATGCGACGGCGGCGGCAGCGTTCGAGCGCGCCGGCTACGGGCGCATCGAGACGCCGGCCTTCGAGCAGACGGAGCTGTTCGCGCGCGGGGTGGGCGAATCAACCGACATCGTTCGCAAGGAGATGTTCACGTTCTCGGACCAGGGCGGGCGCAGCATCACGCTGCGGCCCGAGGCGACGGCATCGATCTGCCGCGCCTACATCGAGCACGGCATGCACACCCTTCCCCAGCCGGTGAAGGTGTGGTGGTACGGGCCGCTGTTCCGCCACGAACGCCCCCAGGCCGGCCGCTTTCGGCAGTTCACGCAGCTCGACGCGGAGTCGATCGGCTCCGATTCTCCGCTCGTCGATGCCGAGCTGATCGTGCTCCTGGACGAGCTCATGCGGGAGCTCGAGGTGCCTGGATTGGAGCTCCGCCTCGGCAGCCTCGGCTCCCTAGAGGCGCGCGCCGCCTATCGCGACGAGCTGCGGGCCTATCTGAGCGAGCACGAGTCCGAGCTGAGTGGCGACGTGCGCGAGCGAATCAACGAGAACCCGCTGCGCGCCTTCGACGCCAAGGACGAGGGCACCCAGGCGGTGATGAAGGAGGCCCCCACGATGCTCGACCGGCTCTCGGGGGAGGATGCGGAGCACCTTGCCGGCGTGCGACGGGCCCTCGACCAGGCGGGGATCGCCTACGAGCTCGATGCCACCCTGGTCCGCGGGCTCGACTACTACACGCGCACGGTGTTCGAGTTCCATTGCGACCGGCTCGGGGCCCAGTCCCAGCTCGCCGGGGGAGGACGCTACGACGAACTGATCGAGCTGCTCGGCGGGCCGCCGACCCCCGCCTGCGGCTGGGCGGTCGGCATCGAGCGGATCCTGCTGGCGCTCGATCTGCCCGCCGAAGAGCCCGTCGCGGACGTCTTCGTCGCCGCGACAGACGGTCAACGCGAGCGCGCCTTCGCGCTCGTTCGCGAGCTGCGCCGGGCCGGCCTCCGCGCCGACCTCGACCTCGCCGACCGGGCGATCAAGGGACAGATGAAGCAGGCCGATCGGACCGGCGCCCGCAGCACGGTGATCCTCGACGAGGACGGCAGCGCCACGGTTCGGGACATGCAGACCGGCGAGCAGCGCGAGCTCGACCTTGAGCGCGCGACAGAGGAACTGGCACCGTGAGCGACTTCCCGGCGCTCCGCGCGAACGCCTACCGCGACGCTTGGTGCGGGCAGGTGCTCGCCGACCGCGTCGACACGGTCGTCCGGGTCTCAGGCTGGGTCCACCGCCGGCGCGACCACGGCGGCCTCGTGTTCGTCGACCTGCGCGACCGAACCGGGTTGCTTCAGCTCGTCTTCAACCCCGACGAGGCCGGCGCGGTGTTCGAGCTGGGCCACAATCTGCGCGCCGAGGATGTGATCTCGGTCAGCGGCAACGTCGTGCGCCGCTCGCCCGAGACCGTGAACCCGGAGCTCGCGACCGGGGAGTTCGAGCTGCGGGTCGCCGCGGCACAGCTGCTCAGCGATGCCGACACGCCGCCGTTCGAGATCGAGAGCTTCTCGGGCGAGGTTGGCGAGGAGATGCGCCTTCGTCACCGCTATCTGGACCTCCGCCGCGAGCCGATGCAGCGGGCGATCGCGACGCGGGCGACGGTGATGCGCGCGATGCGCGAGTTCCTCGACGGCCAGGGATTCCTCGAGATCGAGACGCCGATGCTGTCCCGCTCGACGCCCGAGGGAGCGCGCGACTTCCTCGTTCCGGCGCGGCGCGAGCCCGGCTCGTTCTATGCGCTGCCGCAGTCTCCGCAGCTCTTCAAGCAGCTCCTGATGGTCGCCGGGTTCGAGCGCTACTACCAGATCGTTCGTTGCTTCCGGGACGAGGACCAGCGCGCCGATCGTCAGCCGGACTTCACCCAGCTCGACGTCGAGCTGTCGTTCGTCGAGACCGAGGATGTGATCGACGTCAATGAGCGGATGATCGCCCACGTGTGCGCCGCGGCCGACGGCCCCGAGGTGGAGCTGCCGATCCCGCGCATCCCGTACGACGAGGCGATCGCCAAGTACGGGACCGACAGTCCGGATCTGCGCTTCGGGCTCGAGCTGACCGACCTCTCCGACGTTCTGGCGGACACCGAGTTCAAGGTCTTTCGCGGCGTGCTCGAGGGCGGTGGAGTGGTCAAGGGCCTGAACGCCGGCGCCCGCGACATTCCGCGGTCGGCACTCGACGGGCTGATCGCGCGCGCCCAGGAGCTCGGAGCCAAGGGGCTCGTTTGGGCCTTTCGCGAGGGCGCCGGCTGGCGCTCGCCCACCGCGAAGTTCCTCTCCGCCGCCGAGCTGAGCGCGCTCAACGAACGCCTCGCCGCCGAGGAGGGCGACCTGCTGCTGGTCGTCGCCGACGCTCCGACGACGGCGAACTCCGTCCTGGCCCAGCTGCGGCTCGACCTCGGCGAGCGCTTCGAGCTGATCGACCAGGCCGCCAACTCGTTCTGCTGGATCGTGGACTGGCCGCTGTTCGGCTGGAACGAGGGTGAGCAGCGCTGGGACCCGCTGCACCATCCGTTCACCGCCCCTGATGGCGAGCTTGACCCGGCGGATCCCGGTGCTGCGCGGGCCAAGGCATACGACATCGTCTGGAACGGGCAGGAGCTGGGCGGCGGCTCGATCCGCATCTCGGATCCCGACGTCCAGCAACGCGCGCTCGAGGCAATCGGGATCCCGGCCGACGAGGCGCGGGCCCGGTTCGGGTTCCTGCTCGACGCGCTGCGCTACGGCGCTCCGCCGCACGGCGGCATCGCCTACGGCCTCGATCGGTTCGTGCAGCGCCTGGTCGGCGCCGACTCGATTCGCGACGTGATCGCGTTCCCGAAAGCCGCATCGGGCGCCGATCCGCTGACCGGCGCGCCCGCCCCGGTGGACGACGCGCAGCTGCGCGAACTGGGCCTGGCGCTGCGTGCCAAGCGTCCGGGCTGAGCCGCTCCGGACTCAAGCATTTGGGCCAGTCCGCCGAATCTATGGCCGACCGGTAACTTCTCTGGAAGGCCCGAGCTTGTTCGACAGCCGCTCATATTGTGAGCCAACACATCCGGCTTGGGAGCCGATCTCGGAAGTGGCGTGTGCGCCACATCCGGTAGGCACCCACCTGTTCAGTCAGGTTCTCAGGCCGAGCGGCACCGGCGAGCTGGGGCCTTCTTTCTCCTTGGGGGGCTGAAGGTGCGCAAGGCGCTGAATGAGAACCCCATCGTCCAGGTCGTGATGCTGGGCATTCTCGGGATCGTCGTTGCGTTCCTGTTCATGACCCGCGTCATGAGCCAGGAGGAGGGCGGCAACCCGGCGGCCGACGAGGCCCCCACACCTGCCGCGACCACCGCAGGAGCCGCTCCGGCGATCGTCCCGACGACGGACCAGCCCGCTCCGGCGGCCGACGCACCGGCTGCCGCACCGGCCGTGGCGATCGGCTTCGAGGCCGGCGCCGGTCTGCCGAAGAGCGTCGTCGACGCCTACGAGAGCGGCGACGTCGTGGCAATGCTCGTCGTCAACCGCAAGGGCACCGAGGACAAACGCCTCGAAGCCGAGGTCAACCGGCTTCGCGGTCGCGGCGACACGAGCGTGTTCGTCGTCGAGGCCAAGGACGTCGCCCGCTATTCGCGGATCGCGGAGGGCGTCGAGCTGGACCGCGTTCCGGCACTGGTCGTGATCGAACCGCGCAAGCGCGCCGGCGGCGGATTGCCGACCGCGACGATCAGCTACGGCTTCCGCGGCCCGGAGAGCGTCGAGCAGGCGATCCGCGACGCGCTCTACAAGGGCAAGCAGCTCCCGTACCACCCGGGCTGAGTCTCGGGCCGCTACCTTCGCCGGGTGAGCATCGAGCTCCTCGAGGACTACGCACGCGACGAGACCCGACGTGGTCCGGCATCCGCAGGCGCCCACGACGGGAGTGCGGGCGGATCGGTGTGTGGCGATCTGGTGCGCGTCTCGGTGCTGGTCGAAGACGGCTTCGTCAGAAGGGCCACCTTCGATGCCGAGGGTTGCGCATCGCTCCGGGCCTGCGCCGCGGCGACCTGTGAGGCGGTGGAGGGTGAGTCCGCCTTGGCCGCTGCGGCTCTGGGAGCCGATCGGATCGCGGGGCTCGTTGGCGGGCTGACGCCCCAGGGGCGTCATGCCGCGGATCTTGTCGGTGACGCGCTCGGTCGCGCGCTCGGCGTGCTGGCCGCGTCCAGCGCGGACGTCGCAACGGAGCCCGAGCACGGGGAGCGGGTGCTGGTTGCGGTCAGCGGCGGGGTGGACTCAGCGGTGGCGGCGCTGCTCGAGCGTGAGCGCGGGGCGGAGGTCGTGGCCGTGACGCTGAAGCTCTGGGCAGACGTGCGGACGGACGGCACCCAGGCCTGCTGCTCGCCCGAGGCCGTGCGCGGAGCGCGGGCACTGACGCATTCGCTCGGCATCCCGCACCTGACCCTCGACCTCGAGGAGTCGTTTCGCCGGCAGGTCGTCGCCGCGTTCGTCGACGGCTACCGGGCGGGGGAGACGCCGAACCCATGCGTGATCTGCAACGGCGACCTGCGGATCGACGCGATGGTCGCCCTTGCGGACCGCGTCGGCGCCTCGCATCTGGCCACAGGCCACTACGCGCGGATCGCGGATGATGGCGCCGGTCCGCTGCTGGCGGCCGCCGCCGACGAGGCGAAGGACCAGACCTACATGCTCTCGGGCCTGCGCCCCGCGACGCTGGCGCGGTTGCGCTTCCCGCTCGCCGATCTGACCAAGCCCGAGGTGCGCGCACGAGCCGCGGCGGCCGGCCTGAGCGTCGCGTCGAAGCGCGAGAGCCAGGACCTCTGCTTCCTTGCCGGCGAGGGAAAGCGCTCGTTCCTCGAGCGTCACGGTGGTCTTGCAGACCGGTCCGGCGAGATTGTGGACGCCGGTGGCACCGTGCTCGGCGAGCACCCGGGCCACCACCACTTCACGGTCGGCCAGCGCCGCGGTCTCGGCGTGGCCGCCGGCGAGCCGCTCTACGTGCTGGGCAGCGATGCCACGACGAATCGGGTCACCGTCGGCGACCACGGCGAGCTGGCGCAGACGACGGTGCGGCTGCGCGGCGCGCGCCTGCACCGCGAATCGGCTCGCGCCGACCGTGTCAAGCTCCGCTACCACTCGCGCTCGATCCGCTGCCGGGTCTCCGCAGCGCCACCGGGCGAGCACGACGAACTAGCGCTTGAGCTGGACGAGCCCGCCTACGGCGTCGCGCCCGGCCAGACCGCCTGCCTGCTCGACGGCGATCTCGTCGTCGGCCGCGCGACCATCGCCTAGGGCACGGCGATCACGAACCCAGCATCGTTGGTGAGCAGCGAGTCGGATCCGTGGAGCGTCCTGATGTCGTACTCGCCGGCTTGGCAATCCCGCGTGGACGGGTTCACCCACACCGCGGTCGTGTTCTCGTCGTTGCTCGAGCGGTCGTCGAAGGTGATGAAGGGGACATCCTTGGCCGGGTCGAGGCCGGACGAGGGCGACGGCGCGATGCAATAGGAGCCATCGATGTCACCTCCCACGACCTGGGCGAATCCGCGCCTCGGAATCGCGGAGTTGAAGGAGGGGTTGGCCCCGTCGTGGTCGATCAGCGCGATCGCCCGCGGCTTCGCCGCTCCCGGCTTGATGTCACCCGCCTTCACCTGCTTCGGCCCGATGTGCTTCGACTTCACGGCGTTCTTCTTGATGTCGCCGCTCGTGATCTTGTCCGCCGCGTAGGCGCCGCCCGTCGCGAGCGCCGCGAACAGCGCGAGGTAGGCGACGACGGTCGCGTGTGCTGGCCTCTGCTGGAACACCCCGTCCCCCTTTCCGATGGGTACGACGTCCAGCCTAGACTCACGGTCGCATGAAGTCCAGCGAAATCCGCGAGAGCTTTCAGGCCTACTTCGAGGAGCGCGGGCACCAGCGCGTGCCCTCCGCCTCCCTCATTCCGCCTCCCGACGATACGTCGACACTGCTGACGGTCGCGGGCATGCAGCCGTTCAAGCCGTACTTCCTCGGCCGCGAGGAGTCCCCGGCGCCGCGCCTGACCTCGTCGCAGCGCTGCTTTCGCACGCCCGACATCGAGGAGGTGGGCAATACACACCGCCACCTGACGTACTTCGAGATGCTTGGCAACTTCAGCTTCGGCGACTACTTCAAGCGCGAGGCGGTCGAGTTCGGCTGGGAGCTCTCGATCGAGGGCTTCGGCTTCGAAGCGGAGCGGATCTGGGCGACCGTGTTCGGCGGCGACGAGGAGTTGGGACTCGGCCCCGACGAGGAGACGATCGAGCTCTGGAAGCAGACCGGCGTGCCGGAGGAGCGGATCGTCCTGCTCCCGCGCGAGGAGAACTTCTGGCAGGCGGGCGCGACCGGCCCCTGCGGCCCGTGCTCCGAGATGTACCTCGACCGGGGGCCCGAGTTCGGCGGCGATGACGTCCGCCCGGGTGACGACACCGAGCGCTACCTGGAGTACTGGAACCTCGTCTTCATGGCGCTCGAGCTCCACGAGGACGGCTCGCTGACCGAGCTCCCGAAGCGCAACATCGACACCGGCCTAGGCCTCGAGCGGATGGCCCTGATCCAGCAGGGCGTCACCTCGGTTTTCGAGACCGACGGGTTCAAGCCCCTGGTCGAGCTCGCGGAGGAGCTGAGCGGCCGCGGCTACGCTGACGACGCGCAGACGACCCGCGCGATGCGGATCCTGGCCGACCACTCGCGCGGGATGGTCAACCTGATCGCCGACGGTGTCGTGCCGTCGAACGAGGACCGCGGATACGTCCTGCGGCGGATCATGCGGCGCGCCATCCTGCAGGGGCGCGTGCTCGGGCTCGAGCCGCCGTACCTCGGCAACTTCGCCGAGCGCGCGATCGAGCTCGTCGGGGACGTCACTGCGCACCTCGGCGCCGAGCGCGAGACCGTGATGCGGTGGGTGAGCGACGAGGAGCGCAACTTCGGCCGGACGCTCGATCGGGGTTCCGAGCTGCTGCGACGGCTGATCGAGCAGGCCCAGCAGGACGCGACATCCTGGATCTCGGCCGAGGACGCCTTTCAGCTCCACGACACCTACGGGTTCCCGTATGAGATGACACGCGAGCTGCTTGCCGAGGAGGGGCTGTCAGTTGACGACCAGGGCTTCGATGCGCTGATGGATAAGCAGCGGGAGCGCGCGCGGAGCGCCCCGGCCGGCCCGGTCGCGGACGCCCACGAGGCCGTGATCGAGTTCGTCGAGGCGGCGCCGGAGACCCGGTTCGTGGGCTTCGAGCGCCTGGCGGCGGAGACCAGCGTTGCGGCGGCGAAGCCGCTGGACGACAACGGGATGGTCTTGGTCAAGCTCGAGGAGAGCCCCTTCTACCCGGAGGGCGGCGGCCAGGTCTCCGACTCCGGCGTGCTGGCTTGGGACGGAGGCGAGGCTCCCGTCGACGATGTCTACCGAGTCGGCGGCGACCAGGCACTCCGCGTGGACGGCGGGGGCGTTGAGGCGGGCGTTCGGGTCGAGGCCCGGGTCGATCACCAAACCCGCCACGCGACGATGCGCAACCACACCGCCACGCACCTGCTCCACGCCGCGCTTCGGGAGCGGCTCGGCACTCACGTGCGGCAGGCGGGTTCAGCGGTGCGGCCCGACAAGCTGCGCTTCGATTTCACCCATGGCCAACCCGTAAGCCCGGAGGACCTGCGCGGGATCGAGGACCTGGTCAACGATTGGGTCAAGGCCAGCCGACCGGTCCGGGCGCTTGAGATGGCTCGCGCCGAGGCCGAGGCCCTGGGGGCGATGGCGCTGTTCGGCGAGAAGTACGGCGACTGGGTGCGCATGGTCGAGGTGGACGAGGTCTCCCGTGAGCTCTGCGGCGGGACCCACGTCGCCAACACGGCCGAGTGCGGGGTCTTCGTGATCGTCTCCGAGGGTTCGAGCGCCGCCAACGTCCGGCGGATCGAGGCGCTGACCGGGCCGGCGGCGATCGACTGGTTCCGCGATCGCAGCCGAGCACTCGAGCGGGCTGGCAGGATCCTCGGGTCCGCCGACGACCCGGTTGCCGCAGCCGAGCGCGCGGCCCAGCGGCTCGAGGAGTTCGAGGGCAAGGTCGCCGCTGCGGGCCGCGAGGCCGCGGGCGAGGAGGCGGAGCAGCTGGTCGAGGCGGCGCAGGACGTGAGCGGCGTCAAGGTGGTGGCGGCGCGCAGCGCGGTGACTGACCAGCGTGCGCTGATGGATCTGGGTGCTCAGGTGCGCGACAAGCTGGGCGAGGCCGCGGTCGTGCTCGGCAGCGCTCACGACGGGAAGGTTGCGTTGGTCGCGCTGCTGAGCCCGGGCGTTGTCGAACAGGGGCTCTCGGCCCAGACCGTCGTCCGCGAAGCGGCGCAGCTGGTCGGCGGCGGTGGCGGCGGGCGTGACGATGCGGCGCAGGCCGGCGGGCGCGACCCGTCGCAGCTCGAAGCCGCGCTCGAAGCCGCGCGCTCGGCGATCGTCGCCGGCCTCGGCGGCTGATGCGCATCCTCGCCCTCGACCACGGCGCCGCGCGCGTGGGCGCCGCGATCTGCGATCCGACCGAGACGCTGGCCCGGCCACTCGCCGTGGTCGAACCGCCCGACGCGTCCGCGGTCGCCGAGCTCGCGTCCGAGCATGAGGCCGAGCTGGTCGTGGTCGGCCTCCCGGTCTCGCTGAGCGGTGAGGAGGGAGAGCAGGCAGGTCACGCTCGCGCCTTCGCCGGCGAGCTCGCGGCGGTGCTGACGATTCCCGTCGAGACCTACGACGAGCGGTTGACCACCCGGCTGGCAGAGTCCAGCGCCCGCGCCGGGGCCAGCGCGCCGGCCGACGCGCTGGCGGCGGCCCATCTGCTTGAGTCCTTCCTCCAGCATCGGGCGGGGACAGACAGGTAATGAACGATTCCGACTGGCACGATCCGTTTGCCGAGGACGAGGCCGCGCGGGAGCGCGAGGCCCGGCGCGCCGAGCGCGCCGCTCGCCGGCGCGAGCACGAGCAGCAGGCCCGCGAGAGCCTTGGCGAGCGGGTGCGCGAGGAATTGGCGGACACGCCGCCGCCCGAGGCTCCACCGCCTCCCGCGGTCCCGCCTGCTGTCGTCGAGCCGTCGCGGGCACCGGCTGCCGCGCCGCCGCCCCGGTCGCCGGCGAGCGCCCGGGTCCGCCATCGCCGAACGGTGTTCCTGCTCGGCCTGGGCGCTCTGATCGCGCTCATCGCCGGCGCCGGTGTCCTGATCAGCCGAGCGGGCGACGACGACGGCGGCTCGACCACCGAGGGGGGCAAGCCGCGCAAGACGGTCGAGGTGACGATCCCCGAGGGGCTCGACCGCTCGCAGATCGCAAGGGTCGCCAAGCAGGCCGGCCTGAAGGGGAACTATGTGCAGGCGACGCGCTCCTCGCGCCAGATCAACCTCAGGAAGCTGGGCGGCAAGAATGCCGAGAGCCTGGAGGGGTTCCTGTTTCCGGCCACGTACGAACTCTTCAAGCGGGCCAACGTCAACGCCCTTGTCGGCAAGCAGCTCGACGCCTTCGAGTCGAACCTGGCGGGAATCGACACGAGCTACGCGGAGAGGAGCGATCTCAGCGTGTACGACATCGTGACCGTCGCGTCGATGATCGAGGGCGAGATCGCGGTGCCAGAGGAACGCAAGCTTGCGGCGTCCGTCATCTACAACCGCCTCGACGCGAACAACCCGCTCGGCATCGACGCCACGATCCGGTTCGAGGACCAAAACCACAACAAGCCGCTGCTCGAATCGCGCCTGAACTCCGACACGCCCTACAACACGCACACCAACCCGGGCCTGCCGCCCGGGCCGATTGGCAACCCAGGCCTGGCCTCGCTCGAAGCGGCGGCGAATCCCGCCCAAACCGACTTCTTCTACTACGTGATCAAGCCCGGTACCTGCAACGAGCACGCCTTCGTCGAGACCGAGGCAGAGTTCTCGGTGGCCCGAGCTGAGTACCAGGCGGCGTTGCAGGCCGAGGGCGGCTCGCCCACCGACTGCTGAGGCTGCACTAGCCTCGGCTCCATGCCGCGACTCGCCGTCCTGGGACAGCCCGTCTCGCATTCGCGTTCGCCGGCGATGCATTCGGCCGCGCTTGCCGAGCTCGGACTGGCGCCGGAATGGACGTACGAGGCGATCGAGGTCACGGCGGACGATTTCGGCCCGTTCGTCGCTGCGCTTCCCAGCAGGGGTTTCGCCGGCGTGAACGCGACGGTCCCGCACAAGCTGGCGGCGCTCGAGGCGGCGGACCGCGCCTCGGACGCGGCCCGGGCGATCGGCGCTGCCAACACGCTGTCGTTCGGCGGCGGCGAAATCGTGGCCGACAACACCGACACCGCGGGGATCTTGGACGCATTGCCGACCGCGCCGGCCGGCATGCGCGCGCTCGTGCTGGGCGCCGGCGGCTCGGCCCGGGCCGCGATCTGGGCGCTTCGGGAGGCCGGAGCCGACGTGCAGGTCTGGAACCGGACGCCGGAGAAGGCCGAGGCGCTGGCCCGCGTTTTCGGCGTCACCCACGCCGCCGGCCAGAGCCTGGCGGCCGCCGATTTCGACCTGATCTTGAACGCGACGATCGTCGGCCTCGCGGGCGCGAATCCGTCTAACCCGTCTGGGGGGCAGCCCCTAGTCGAAAGCGGGTTCGCAAACCTCAAGGCGCTCCCGATCGACGCCGATGCCCTGCGTGCACGGCAGGTGGTGGTCGACTTGGTCTACGGCTCGAACGAAACAGCACTGATCGCAGCCGCTCGCGCCGCAGGCGCGAGCACTGTCGACGGGCTCGAGGTGCTGGTGCGCCAGGGTGCCGCGGCGTTGCGCATCTGGACCGGCGCCGAGCCGTCGCTCGAGACGATGCGGGCCGCGGCGCGGGTGTCAAATGAGCGACGTTAGGCGCGAAAGCATGTTTGCCCGCCCGGTAAGGCAGGTCGTTGATGGCTGACCGACCCGACTACCTGCGCCCGGTCCCGGCCAGCGGCGCGGGCGCATCACCGGCCGAGAAGCTCGATCCGAATGCGCCCGAGACGCCTGGGCTGACCGGCCCTCTTGGCCACGGCAACTCGGCGATGTTCATCACCGACGTGATCGTCGAGCTCGGCTACACCTCCCGCGAGCGCGTCGATGACGCGATTGCCCAGGCCAGGGTGGCGGGACGCTCGCCGGAGACGGTGCTGCTCGAACAACAGCTGATCGACTCCGATCAGCTCTCGCGTGCGATGGCCGAGCGCTATGGCCTTCGCCACGTCGACCTGAACGCCTACCACGTGGACATGGGCGCGGCCAACATGCTCGCGCCCAGCGCCGCCCGCCGCTACAAGGCCGTCCCGGTCGGCTACATCGACTCGGACACGCTGCTGCTGGCGATCGCCGACCCGGCCAACGTGATCGCCATCGACGACGTGCAGATGATCACGGGCCAGGCCTGCGAGGTCGCGGTTGCCGCGGAGGAGGACATCGAGGCGTTGATCGTGCGCCTGAACACGCTTGAGTCGGCGGTCTCCGAGGCGCTCGAGGACGAGGAGGACGACGGCGATGCGGCGGTCACCGAGCTGCGCGAGTCGGCCGAGGACGCGCCGGTCATCAAGCTCGTTTACTCGATCCTCGGCCAGGCGGTGACCGAGGGCGCATCGGACATCCACTTCGAGCCGGGCGAGGCCGAGATGCGCGTGCGCTTCCGCGTCGACGGTGTCCTCTACGAGGCGGCCCGCGTGCCGAAGCGCATGATCGCGGGCGTGGTCAGCCGCGTGAAGATCATGTCGGACATGGACATCGCCGAGAAGCGCGTACCCCAGGACGGGCGTGTTTCGGTGAACGTCGAGGGCCGCAAGATCGACCTGCGCATCACGACCTTGCCGACCCAGCGCGGCGAGGGCTGCACGATCCGCATCCTCGACAAGGACCAGGCGCTCCGCTCGCTCGACGAGCTGGGAATGGAGGGCGACCCCCGCACCCGCTATGAGACCGCGTTCCGCAAGCCGTACGGCGCGATTCTCGTCACCGGGCCGACCGGCTCGGGCAAGTCGACGTCGCTCTACGCGACCCTGAAGGAGATCAACGCAGTCGAGCGCAACATCATCACGATCGAGGACCCGGTCGAGTACCGCCTCGACGGGATCAACCAGATCGGCGTCAACCGCCGCGCCGGCCTCACGTTCGCCGCCGGGCTGCGCTCGATTTTGCGCGCCGACCCAGACGTGATCATGGTCGGCGAGATCCGCGACGCGGAGACGGCGCGGATCGCGATCGAGTCCGCGCTGACCGGCCACCTAGTCCTGACCACGCTGCATACGAACGACGCGCCGGGCGCGATCGTGCGGCTCCAGAAGATGGGGATCGAGAGCTTCCTCACGGCGTCGGCGGTCGACTGCGTGATCGCCCAGCGCCTTGCGCGACAGCTCTGCTCGCACTGCAAGAAACGCACTGTGATGCCCAAGGCGGCCCTGACCGAGGCGGGCTTCCGGGTCGGCGCGGACCTCGACGTCTACGAGGCGGTGGGCTGCGGGCGCTGCTCCTCGGGCTACCGGGGCCGTATCGGCCTGTTCTCGGTGATGGTCATGAGCGATCGGATCAAGGAGATGACGGTCGCCGGCGCCACCGAGGCCGACCTCACCCAGGTCGCGCGCGAGGAGGGGATGCTGACCCTGCGCGAGGACGGGCTTCTGAAGGTCCGCGACGGGGTCACTTCGATCGAGGAAGTCGCGCGCGTCTCGCGCTGAGCGGCCCGCGCTCAAGCTTTCGAGCCCAGGCGACGAAAAAGAACGCGATGAGTGTCGATTTCGCAGGCGTGCTCAAGCGGATGGTCGAGGTTCGCGCCTCGGACGTCCATCTCAGCCCCGGTGTTCCGCCGGCGCTGCGGGTGCGTGGGCGCATCACCCCGCTGGACGACCATCCGGCGCTGACGCCCCAGGACACCCGGGAGATCGTCTACTCGATCCTCAACGACTCGCAGCGCAAGCGGTTCGAGAACGAGCTGCAGCTCGACTTCGCCTACGCGATTCCGAACGTCGCCCGGTACCGCGTCAACTGCTTTTTCCAGCGCGGTGCGATCTCGGCCGCGTTTCGCCTGATCCCGACCGAGATCCTCAGCCTCGACTCGTTGGGCCTGCCGAACGTCCTCGAAGAGTTCTGTCGCAAGCCGCGCGGCTTCGTGCTGATGACGGGCCCGACCGGCTCCGGCAAGTCGACCTCGCTGGCCTCGATGGTCGACCTGATCAACGGGGAGCGCGAAGAGCACATCCTCACGATCGAGGACCCGATCGAGTTCCTGCACACGCACAAGAAGTGCATCGTCAACCAGCGTGAGGTCGGCGCCGACGCGATCGACTTCTCGAGCGCCCTGAAGTCGGCGCTGCGCGAGGACCCGGACGTGATCCTCGTCGGCGAGATGCGCGACCTGGAGACGATCTCGACCGCGCTGACCGCGGCCGAGACCGGGCACCTGGTGTTCGCCACGCTGCACACTCAGTCGACCGCGCAGACGGTCGATCGGATCATTGACGTCTTCCCTCCGCACCAGCAACAGCAGGTGCGGATGCAGCTCTCGATCGCGCTCCAGGGAATCGTCACCCAGCAGCTTCTGCCGACGGCCGACGGCTCCGGGCGAGTTGTCGCCTGTGAGGTCCTGGTGCCGACCCCCGCGATCCGCAACCTGATCCGCGAGGGCAAGACCCATCAGATCTACTCGGCGCTCCAGACCTCGGCGTCGGTCGGCATGCAGACGATGGACTCCCACCTCGCACAGCTCGTGCGGATGGGCAAGATCAGCCCCGCGATGGCCGAGCAGCGCGCCTCGATCCCCGAGGAGCTGAAGCGCCTGCTGGGCGGCGGCCCCGGCACCGTCCAGCCCGCGATGGCCGTCGCCTAGGGAGGACCGGGACCGTGGCCAGCTACGCATTCCGAGCCGTGGACCTGGCCGGCGTGCCCTCGCGTGGCGAGCTCGACGCCACCTCGAAGGCGATGGTCACCGAGCAGCTCCGCCAGCGTGGGCTGATCGTCCTCGACGTCTCCGAGAAGCACGAGGGGATGAAGCTCGAGTCCGTCTTCCAACGCTTCAAGAGTGTGAAGATGCGGCCGCTGGCCGTGTTCTCGCGCCAGTTCGCGACGCTGATCGCATCGGGCATGCCGATGTTGCGCTCGCTCTACACGCTCGAGGACCAGACCGACGACGAGATGCTCACCAAGGCGATCGTCGCCCTCCGCCAGGACGTCGAGGCCGGCAGCTCGGTCGCGCAGGCGATGGAGTCCCAGCCCGGCGTCTTCGACCCGCTCTACCGCTCGATGGTCGAAGCGGGGGAGGCCTCCGGCCGTCTCGAGGAGGCGCTCGACCGCGTCGCCCACCAGCTCGAGCGCCTCGATGCGTTGCGGCGCCAGGTGCGCTCGGCGATGATGTACCCGGCCGTCGTGTTCGGCCTTGCCGCCCTCGTGATGGTCGCCGTAGTGGCGTTCATCGTCCCCGTCTTCGTCGGGATCTTCGAGGAGATCGCGGCCGAGAACCCGGGCGAGTCGTCCGAGCTTCCGTGGATGACCCAGATCACCGTCGGGGTCTCCGACTTCATCACCGGCAAGTGGTACATCCTGCTGCCGATCATCGCGCTCACCGTCTACGGGTTCCTGCGCTGGAAGTCGAGCGAGGTCGGCCACCTGCAGTGGGATCGCATCAAGCTCAAGATCCCGTGGCATATCGGAGACGTCGTCCACAAGGTCGCGCTGGCTCGCTGGTCGCGCACCTTCGCGGGCACGATCTCCTCCGGCGTGCCGATCCTGCAGGCGATCAAGATCGCCGGGCAGACGGCCGGTAACGCCGTCGTCGAGGAGGCGATGGACGACGTCTACGCCTCGGTCCGCAACGGCGGCTCGATCGCGAAGCCGCTCCAGGACAACCCCGTGTTCCCGGCGATGGTCTCGCACATGGTCAGCGTCGGTGAGGAGTCCGGGCAGCTCGAGAACATGCTCGAGAAGGTCGCCGACTTCTATGAGACCGAGGTCGACGCCAAGGTCAAGGCGCTGACCTCGCTGATCGAGCCGATGATGATCATGTTCGTCGGCTCGGGCGTCGGCTTCATCGTGATCTCGATGTACATGCCCATCTTCAGCCTCTACGACAAGATCCGGTAGACACCCGCGGGCATGAAGCCCGTTCGCATCGGATGCTCCGGCTGGGCCTATAAGGACTGGGACATCTATCCGGAGAAGCTGCCCCAGCGGCGCTGGCTCGAGCGCTACGCCGAGATCTTCGACACGGTCGAGGTCAACAGCAGCTTCTACCGGCTGCCGGCCCCGGCCGCAGTCGAGAAGTGGATCGCCGACACGCCGCCCGACTTCGCCTTCGCCGTCAAGGGCAGCCGCTATCTGACCCACGTCAAGCGCCTGAACGACTTCGAGCGCTACCTCGAGCGGTTTCGCGATCGGATCGAGCCGCTCGCGGCGGCCGGAAAGCTCGGGCCGGTGCTCTGGCAGCTGCCCGCGAACTTCCGGCGCAACGACGAACGGCTCGCCGGAGCTCTGGACGCGCTCAGCCGCTGGCCTGGTCGCCACGGTTTCGAGTTCAGGCACCCGAGCTGGTTCACGCCCGAGATTGTCGCGATGCTGCGCGGGTACCAGGCAGCGCTGGTGATCGGCGATGACCCGAGCAGGCCGTTTCAGACGCATGAGGTGCCGGCTTCGTGGACCTACGTGCGCTTCCACCAGGGCGCCGGGACGGATGGCGGCAGCTATACCGAGCGCCAGCTCGCGGGCTGGCGGCGGCGGATCGCGGCATGGCGGTCTCGGACGGACGTCTTCGCCTACTTCAACAATGCGCCGAAGGCGCTGGCACCGGCCAATGCGATCGCGCTGAGGTCGTCCTTCAGTTGAGGACCCGGCGCTCGGATCCCGCGGGCGAAGGCATCGCGCGCGTCCGTCGCGGGCGCGGCTTCTCCTACCACGACGCGGCGGGCAAGGCCGTGCGCAGCGAGGCCGTGCTCGAGCGCATCCGGTCGCTGGCGATCCCGCCTGCCTGGAGTGACGTCTGGATCTGCGAGGACGATCGCGGGCATATCCAGGCCGTGGGGCAGGACGCGGCCGGCCGGCGCCAGTATCTCTACCACCAGGAGTGGCGGGCCCAGCGTGACCGGGCGAAGTTCAAGCGCCTTCCTGACTTCGCGGAGGCGCTGGTGCCGGCGCGGGAGGCCCTCGCGGCGGACCTCAAGCTCAAGGGGCTGGTGCGCGAGCGCGTGATGGCGTGCGCGGTGCGGCTTTTGGATATCGGCATGTTCCGGGTCGGCGGCGAGGACTACGCCGAGGAGAACGAGAGCTATGGGCTCGCAACGCTCGAGAAGCGCCACGTCGCCGTCAAGTCCGGGGCGATCGAGTTCGAGTTCATCGCCAAGGGCGGCATCGAGCACCAGCGCACGATCGCGGACCCGCTGGTCGTGCCCACGGTGCTGGCGCTCAAGCGCCGCCGCGGGCGCCGGCGCGACCCGCTGCTGGCCTACCGGGTGACTTCGGGTGAGTGGCGCGACGTCTCCTCCGACGAGATCAACCAGTGGCTCAAGGACCTGATCGGCGAGGACTATTCCGCCAAGGACTTCCGGACCTGGAACGGCACCGTGCTGGCCGCGGTGAGGCTGGCCGAGCGCGCTGACGCGACCGACCGCGCGAAGGCGGTGACCGCGGCGATCGCGGAAGTCGCGGAAATCCTCGGCAACACGCCGGCCGTCTGCCGTGCCTCGTACGTCGACCCGCGGGTGATCACAAGGTTCAAGCGCGGCAAGACGATTCGCGACGAGCTCGAGCGCCTGGCGGCGAAGGGAACGAGCAGGGACTTCGCCGATCGCGAGGGAATCGAGCGGGCCGTCGTGCGACTCTTGGGGTGAGGCAATGCCGCCAGATCTCGCCCGACGCCCCCGACGCGCCGAGCTTCGAGCCCCTGTGAGCCCGCGACCACGGTCAGCCGGCGTGGTCCGGTTGCTACCTTCGGTTTCGTGGCAAGCAAACACCTCCGTTACCACTCGGGAAAGCGTGCTTTCGCGACGAAAGTCGCTAACAGACTCACCGTGATCGACGGTGGTGCCGCCGCGGCGCAGCCCGCGCCCCGGCCACGCGAGCTGCGCGACGTCGAGGCCCTTGACGCGTATTCGCGGGCAGTGACGACGGTGGCCGAGACCCTGGCCCCGTCGGTTGCCAACCTTCGCGTTGAGCGCCGGACCCGCCGCGGCCGGGCCCAGGGGGCGGGCAGCGGCGTCGTGATCGCCCCCGACGGCTACCTGCTGACCTCAGCCCATGTCGTCGACGGCGCCCGCACCGGCGTGCTCGCCTCCTTCCCGGACGGCCGCAGCCTCGAGGCCGAGGTTGTGGGCTCCGATCCGCTGTCTGACCTGGCGGTGATCCGCACCGCCGGCGGGGACCTGCCGGCGGCCGAGCTGGGCGACGCCGCTGAGCTTCGGGTCGGCCAGCTCGTCGTCGCGATCGGCAACCCGCTGGGCTTCACCGGCTCGGTCACGGCGGGCGTCGTCTCGGCGCTCGGCCGCTCGCTGCCGACCCAGGCGCGAGGCCGGCTGGTGGAGAACGTGATTCAGACCGACGCCGCGCTGAACCCCGGCAACTCGGGCGGCGCGCTGGCGGACGGGCTCGGCCGCGTGGTCGGCATCAACACTGCGGTTGCGGGCATCGGCCTTGGGCTCGCCGTGCCAATCGACTCGGCGACACTGAGGATCGTCTCGGCGCTGCTCTCCGACGGTCGCGTGCGGCGGGCCTACCTGGGGATCGCGGGCGGGCCCAGGCCGCTGCCGCCACGGGTCGCGCGCAGTCTGCGCCGCGAGGCCGCGATCGAGGTCGTCGAGGTGGTGGACGGCAGCCCGGCCGACCGCGCCGGCGTGCGGCCGGAGGACCTGATCGTCGGCGTGGACGGGGAGGCGATCTCCGAGGTGTCCGCGTTGCAGCGGCTGATGGGTCCCGAGCGCATCGGAGTTCCGGTGACGATGGAGATCGTCAGGAACGGGACTGAGCTGCAGCTGGAGCTGGTCCCGTCGGAGCTGGTGGAGGGCTGACCTGAATCGTCCCCACGCGCCGCCGGGACTGCAGCACGCGGATCGGAAACCGTCCCTCCTCTTCGAGCAGCACGTCGAATAGCGCGGGCGCCACCGGGTCGGCGTCTTCGACGTCACCGAGCCCGACCAGCTCGAGGGTCGCAGGCCGGTCGACCTCGACCCGCAGCTGAAGCTGGTCGCCCACTCGGGCAGCAATCGTCGGCGGCCGCTTGGCAGCGGGGGCAATCGTCTCGCGAAGCAGCTTGCCGTCGTCCTTCGCGAGGTCCGGCAGCGGCTCCGGCGTCGTCGAGGACGTCGTCTCGGAGCTGCGCTCAACCGGTGCGAACGCGGCCGCCAGAGACGAGAGGAACAGCAGGACGAGCATCACGGCGATCAGCCGCCGTGCCGCCAAGGTTCCTCAACCCTCCGGAACCCGGCTAGGGGCCAACCCCCAGGCTGGACGGATGTACACCCCATAACCCCTAAAGGGCGCATACCTGAAAACCGATAGGGGTCGTGATGAGTGCCAGCGTCTCGGTGCCAAGGGCAAACCCGTCGCAAGGCGGGGACGCAAAGTCACGGGTCTTCCTTCGGGAAGAAAGCCGGACTGCCACCGGGGGCGAACTGGCTTCCGATGGCCTTCAGGCTGACGGGGCTCTGGCAAATCCACTAGGTCCTAAGGAGGGTACCTATGGTCCAGAAGCTCCGTGAACGGAGTCAGGGAGAGGGCGGCTTCACGCTCGTCGAACTCCTCGTTGTCATGTTGATCCTCGGCCTGCTGGCCGCGATCGCCATCCCGTCCTTCTTCAATCAGAGGGAGAAGGCCAAGGATGCCGACGCGAAGGCTGCTGCTCGTACCGCCCAGACGGCGATCGAGACGTACGCCACCGGCAACCAGGGCTCGTACGTCGGCGCGACCGCCGGTGCGGCCACCGATGACCTGAACGTCATCGAGCCGACGCTCAACGATTCCGATGTTGCCGTTTCCGGCCTCGCCGCGAACGAGTACACCGTCACGGTGACCTCGGACGGCACGGCCGCGAACGAGTTCAGCATCTCTCGAAACGCGGACGGCACGACGGACCTGTCGTGCACGACAGGCGGTACGGACGGATGTCCGAGCGGCGGCAACTGGGGCGACTGATCTAACGATCAGCTGACCCGCCTGGTCCACCGATCAGGCACCGTGAGACGAAGGGCGGCCCGGGGGCCGCCCTTCGCTCGTTCTGCCACCCGTCGCCTGGACGTCGGTACTACCTGAAGCCAAGTAGCTCAAGTGATCCGCCGATCGTCCCGAATGAGTGGGGATGGCTCTTTCTCGACAGCGGGGAGGACGTGAGGGCGGCTTTGCCGTGCCAACCGTCATGTTCATGATGACGGCCGCCTTCGCAGTGGCCAGCGTCGGCGCGGTTGCGTCGATCAGCACGCAGCGTGGCGTGGTTCGCGATCAGGGTTCGAAGCAGGCGTTGGTGGCCGCTGAGGCGGGCGTGAGTCAGGCGCTCCTGCATTACAACCGTGTGCCGACCGCTGGGGCCAACACCTGCGTTGTGTCGACCGGCGGCCCACTCTTCGGGGCACCCCCGGTCGGCGGCTGGTGCCAGTCGGTCGCCGGCGCGACGGACTCGGGGACCTTCAGTTACACGGTCGCGCCGTCGTCGGGCCAGATCGAGATCGTCGCCGTCGGCCAGTCACAGGGCGTGAGCAGGCGCGTCGACGTGGTGGCCGAATCCGGCGGCGGCCAGCAAATCTTCGGCGACGCGACCGTCAAGAGCCAGGACGGCCTGACGTTGGACTCGAATGCGGAGATCAGGGCGAACGCGGCCACCAACGGCGACATCGTCATGCGCAGCAACGCGAAGCTGTGCGGCCAAGGCTACGTCGGAGTGGGGCGGACCCTCAGCCTGATCGGCAACGCCAAGTACTACCGCACCTTCGCATGCACCTCCGCCCGCCCGGCGAGCGACGTCGTCCAGCAGCCGCTTGTGCTGCCGCCGGTCAACCAGGGTGACGCGCCGACCAACAACGACAACGGCCGCTTCTTCTCGCAGGACTTCCGTGGCGGGAAGGCAACCGACGTCACCTGGAACGCGGTCACGAGGACGCTCAGCCTGCGCAGCAACAGCTCCCTGACGCTCGGCGGCTCGATCTACAGCCTCTGCAGGCTCGACATGTCGAGCAACACCTCGATCTACGTGGCTCCGGGCTCGCAGGTGAAGATCTACTTCGACACCCCCGAGGCCTGCGGCCTGCCGTCCGGGACGGCCCAGATCTCGCTCGCCTCGAACGCCCGGGTAACGGCCACGAGTGGGGGGCCCACCAACGCCGCGTTTTACGTGGTCGGCTCGGCGACGCGGGCGACCCACGTCAACCTCAGCTCGAACACCCAGGCGAACGGCGCGTGTGAGCAGAACTTCGTCATCTACGCCCCCCGGAGCGTGTTCGACTTCGACAGCAACTCGCGGTACTGCGGGGCCGTCGCCGGCAAGGCGATCCACCTCGACTCGAACTCGCAGGTCTACACGGATACCGGTGCCTCCGCATTCACGCTGCCGGCGGCGGCTCCTCACTATGTCGTCGGTCAGTTCGTCGAATGCTCGTCCGCTCCGGTAACGCCGCCGGACGCGGAGTGCTAGCCGATGCGCTTTCGGGGAAAGACCCGAGCGCGGGCGCAGGGCGATGCGGGGTTCACGCTGCCCGAGCTACTGATCGCGACCGCCTCGTTCCTGGTGCTGATGGTGGCCGCGATGACCGTGATGGTCACGAGTCTTCGAAGCGAGCCTCGGGCCAGCGAGCGCAACGCGGAGATCCAGCAGGCTCGGGTGCTCATGGACCGCATCACCCGCGAGCTCCGACAGGGCGCGACCGTGCTGATCGCGACCGTTGGCCACCTCGAGCTGATCACCTACGTCAGCAGTGAGACCTGCGGCGGGGTGGCCACCGCGACGGCGCGGAGCTGCCGCGTCACCTATGACTGCGCCGAGGGCACCTGCACCCGCGTCGAGTCCGACTCCGACGGGACGACCGCAGGTGCCGCCACCGTCGAGACCAGCGGCCTTTCCGCCGACCCCGTGTTCAGCTACCTCCCCAGCGCGGCCAGTGCTCGGTACGTGGGCGTCACGTTCGAGTTCCCGGCCCGCGACGGCGACGACTCGATCACGCTCACCGACGGCGTAACGCTCCGCAACCCGGCACCACCCCCTACATGAACGGCCCACCTCGCAACCCCGAGGCTGGCTTCACGATCGTCGAGGTCATGATCGCCGCGATGCTCCTGATGATCGGCTCGCTTGGACTGCTGAACGTCGTGGACGCCTCCAGCCGGAACACCTATCGCGCGGAGCAGAGCCAGGTGGTGGTGAATCAGCTCCAGGCAGAGATGGAAAAGATCAAGCGGATCCCGTTCTCCGAGGTTGCCCTGACCTCCGCACCCGCGCATTCCTCGAACCCCGATGACCCCGCGTGGCGCGTCTCGGGGACGCAGTTCGCGACCTCGGCCGACGGGACAGCCCTGCGACCGCTCGTCGTGAACGGCGGCACCCTCGCCGCAGGTGGCACCGTGTCGGGCGGCATCCTCAATCCGAACCCGACCCCGTTCGAAAGCGGCGACGTGCACGGGACGATTCGCCGCTACGTCGTCTGGATCGATGACCCCAGGTGCCCCGAGACCCTTTGTCCGGGGAACCAGGACTCAAAGCGGGTGATCGTCGCCAGCACGCTGGATCAGACCGGTGCCGGCGGCGTCCGCCCGTACCAGGAACTCCAGGGCGACATCGTCGACCCCGACGTGACGCCGGTTGACAACCCGGTTCCGCCCGGTGATGGGGACGAGGGTACGTTCGCCACCTTCTGGCTTACGGACACGCCCTGTAGCGAGGCCGAGCGCCACCCGCTCACCGGCGACCACCTGACGCACAACACGCTGGGCACCTGCGACGACGGCCTGCTCACCGGCCTCGTGGGCGGCGCTCCCGACCTGATGTACGTGGAGCAGCCCTTCCTTGACCCGGACTACCCCGACGACGAGCAACCCCTGCACGACTACTCGACCGACGTCGAGCCAACCACGAACCCCAGCGCCGACAAGGGCCTGCAGCTCCGCCGGCCGGGTCCGCTGACCCTCGGCTGCGCCCTGAACCTGCCGATCCTTGAGTCGACGCCGCACCAGAAGACGCACCGCTGGCTGGCGCCGCCGGTGCCTGGCGGGTTCGAGCTGCTGATCGACGGCGAGGCGACGGTCTCGCTTTGGACCAGGACGATCAATGGCGCGGTCCACCCAGGGAAGGTCTGCGTCTGGCTGTTCGTCCGGCGGCTGAACGCGCTCGGATTGCCGGTGGACACGCCGGTGGTCAACCAGGTGGTCACGAACCTCACTGGGTTCCCGGGGGGGCAGTCCAACTGGCCCAGCGGCGACTACCAGGAGATCACCGTCGACATGGACTTCGTCTCCGCCGTCGAGGGGCTGCTTCCGGGCGAGCAGCTCGGGTTGGCGATCAGCGTCGATCGGGCCGGGACGTCGGGCGGCGACGGGCTCGAGTTCATGTACGACCACCCAAGCTTCGACAGCCGCCTTCAGGTGAAGACCTCGTCCGCCCTGCCAATCTTCGACTGAACTGCGCTCAACCTTGCGCCCACCGGCGCCGATGACGATGCAGGCGGCGGTGTCCCCAAGGTAGGAATCAGGTCAGCATGATCGCGATCCCACTCTTCATCCTCGGCGCGGTCCTCGGCAGCTTCGCGACGGCGCTGGCCCACCGCCTGCCGCGCGGCGAGAACTGGGTATCGGAGCGCTCGCGCTGTCCCGAGTGCGGGGCCCAGATCCGGGCGCGCGACAACGTGCCGATCGTCTCCTGGCTGCTACTGCGCGGCCGTTGCCGTGGCTGCGGCGAGCCGATCTCCCCGCGGTATCCGCTGGCCGAGCTCACACTTGCCGTCCTGTTCGCGGCGACCTATCTCATCATTGGCGACGACGAGTGGTGGTGGCTCGCGCTGGGACTGGTCCTCTGCTTCGTGCTCGTGACGATCACGCTGACCGACCTCGACCGGCGGATCATCCCGAACAAGGTCGTGCTCGCGGGCTCGGTCGTCGCCGTCGCGCTGGTCGCGATTGGCGATCCCGACAGCCTCGTCGAGCACGGCGCGTCGGCAGCGATCGCGGGCGGCCTGATGTTCGTAATCGCGCTCGCCTACCCCCGTGGCATGGGCATGGGCGACGCGAAGCTCGTGGGCATGATCGGCCTGTTCATCGGCCGCGCGGTTGCGCCCGCGGCCCTGATCGGGTTCGCGCTCGGAGCGATCGTCGGGATGGCGATGATCGCCCGCCAGGGCGTCGCAGCGCGCAAGCAGGCGATTCCGTTCGGGCCGTTCCTCGCGATCGGCGGCGTGATCGGCCTCTGGTTCGGCGACGACACGGTCCAGTGGTACCTGGACGAGTTCTTCCCGGACGAATAGGCACCGGACTCAAGGAAATCCGCGCCTGGGCCGATTGTCTGGGTGAGCTTCAGATCGCTCATTTCTATGGCAACTCTCACCTCGGGGAAGAGCAAGTCGATCGTCGGACTCGATATCGAGGCCGGCAGCGTCGCCGCGACCGAAGTGCGCTCGAACGGCAGCGTCGAGGTCGTCGGCCACGGCGTCGTCGAGCTGCCTCCGGGCGTCTTTCGCGAGGGCGAGGTCGCCGACGCAGAGACGCTCGGCGCCGCGATCAAGGACCTCTTCTCCGAGCACAAGCTTTCACGTTCGGTCCGCCTTGGCATCGCGAACCAGCGGGTCGCCGTCCGCAGCATGCGCCTGCCCGCGATCGACGACCGCGACGAGCTCGAGACCGCGATCCGCTTCCAGGCCCAAGACCACATCCCGATGCCGCTCGAGCAGTCGGTGCTCGACTGGCAGGTGATCGGCCACTCGCAGACCGAGACCGGCGAGCGCCGCGTCGAGGTCGTCGCCGTCGCCGCCCGCCGCGACATGCTCGAGCAGGTCATGCGGGCGATGAGCATCGGCGGCCTGCGGCCGATCGGCATCGACCACGCCGCCTTCGGGATGATCCGCGCACTCGCCCGGGAGACCGGCTCGGCCGTCGGCGCGGGGCAGTTCGTAAACGCGCCCAGCTACGAGGAGCGGATCGGCTCCCACGCCCAGGGCGAAGCCGTTGCCGGGGTCGAGGCGCCGATCCCCGCGCGCCTTTACTGCAACCTCGGCGACGTGACCAACCTCGCGGTCGCCCGCGGCAGCTCCTGCCTGTTCACCCGGATCGCCGCCTTCGGAGTCGAGGGAATCGCCCAGAAGCTGGCCGAGCGCCGCCAGTTGACGCTGGAGCACGCTCGGCAGTGGCTGAACCACGTTGGTCTGGAGCGGCCGGTTGAGTCGGTCGACGGCGATCCCGAGCACATCGCCGCCGCCCGCGAGTGCCTGGCGGACGGCTCAGCGAAGCTCGCTGACGAGCTGCGGCTCTCGCTCGAGTACTACGGGGCACAGGAGGGCGCCGTGGCGGTCGAGGGCATCGTGGCCTGTGGTCCCGGCGCGACGATCCCGGGCCTCGTCGAGCGCATGCAGCGCGACCTTGGGCATCTGTTCACGATCGCGAAGCCCACCCCGCTCGCCCACCTGGACGAGCTCTCCGCCGCCCGCCTGACCCTGTCTTACGGCCTCGCGCTGGAGCACTAGCCCGTGCGCCCCGTCAACCTGATCCCACCCGAGGATCGCCGCGGCGACCTCGCTCCGCTGCGCGCGGGCGCCCTCTCCTACATGGTGATCGGCGTCTTCGCCGCCATGCTGATCGCGGTCGTCGCCCTGGTGCTGACCCAAAACAGCGTCACCGAGAGCGAAAACGAGATCGCCCAGCTCGAGGTGGCCCGCGACGAGGCCGCTCAGCGCGCCGAGGCTCTGGCGCCCTACGCCGAGTTCGCCAGCCTGCAGGCCCAGCGTGAGACGACGATCTCGGGCCTCGCGCAGAGCCGCTTCGATTGGGAGCGGGTGCTGCGCGAGCTTGCAGTGGTGATCCCCGCTCGTGTCAGCCTCACAAACATCGAAGCGTCGAGCGCCGGGACCGACGAGGGCGATTCGGAGGTTGGGTCCGCGCCCAGTCTGACGATGTCGGGATGCGCACCGAACCACACCGCCGTGGCGACCTTCGTTGCCGCCCTCGAGGACATCGACGGCGTCACCCGCGTCGCCCTGGACAATTCGGTCGCGGCCAAGAGTGAGGCTCCCGGCGCCAACGGCGCCGCGGAGTGTGATCCCACGGCAACGACGTTTGCGGTGCGCGCGGTCTTCGACGGCGTTGCGCCGCTTGCGGCGCTGACCGGTTCCGGAGCGCCTCCGGCGACGACCGCCGAGGCGCCGGCTGCCCCGTCGAGCGAGGACAACTCGATCGAGGAGCAGACCGAGGACGCGCGTAATGCCACCAACCTCGTCCCCGGAGCGGCGCGATGAAAACGACTGACCGCTCGATCTTGGTCGGCCTCCTGATCCTCGGCCTGCTCGCCTGTTTCTGGTTCATGCTGCTGGCGCCGAAGCGCGAGCGCGCATCGGAGCTGGATGCACAGGCAGCAGATCTACAGGCGCAGGTGGCACAGCAGGAGCAGCTTGCGGACACGGCCGCAAGCTCGCAGCAGGAGTACGGCCGCAACTACCAGAGCCTGATCGTGCTTGGCAAGGCCGCGCCGGCGGACGGCGATACCCCGTCGCTCCTGGCGCAGCTCACCGAGCTCTCGGAGAAGTCGAAGACCAAGTTCGAATCGCTCCAGCTGTCCGGCGATGCGCCGGAGATCCCAGCGCCGGCGGCGCAGACCACGACCGACCAGAACGCCGAGGCCGGGGTCCCGACCGCCGGTTCGGCCGAGGCGGCTCCCGCCGGGCCGAGTGCGGCGACCGAGGCCAGCGCCGCCGTGCTTCCGCTCGGGGCGACCGTCGGACCGGCCGGGCTCGGCGTCATGCCGTACAACGTGCGCTTCAGCGGCGACTTCTTCCAGGTCGCCGATCTGCTTGCCGGCCTGGATTCGCTGGTCGGCTCCGATGAGAAGGGCACAAGGGTCGACGGGCGCCTGGTCACGGTCAACGGCTTCACGATCGCGCCCCCCGAGCCGGGCGCGACGAACCTCAACGTGGACCTTTCGATCACCGCTTACGTCCTGCCCGACTCGCAGGGCCTGACGGCTGGGGCAACGCCCGCCGCTCCCTCGGCCGATGTGCCCCCCGCGAGCTCCGTACCCACCTCGACCGCAACGACGCCATGAAGCTCCGCGACGTTCGCAAGCGCAAGTCCATGACGAAGGCGACGTCGCGGTCGGCTGCGACGAAGTCGCGCTCGATCGGCCGCGCGCCGCGCGTGGCCGAGGACCTCTATCGCGACATGCGCGATCGCCGGCTGCTGCTGCCGGCCTTGCTGCTGGTCATCGCGATCGTCGCGGTCCCGATCGCGTTCAAAGCTCGGAAGGAGGCGCCCCCGCAGGCTGTCGCGTTCGTCGCTCCCGAGGGCTCGGAGCAGGTCGCACCCGCCGTGCTCACCGAACAGCCCATCGGCGTGCGGGATTACCGCGAGCGCTTGGACGAGCTGAAGCGCAGCAACCCGTTTGCTGGAGATTTCGCATTCTCCGACGAAATCAGCGGCAGTGGCAGCGGCCAGCTGGTCGAACCTCCGCCGGCCCCCGCACCTCCGCCCAGCTTCGATACCGGTGAGCCCTCAGGCGGCGACACGACCGGCCCGGAGACCCCCTCCACCCAGAGCGATCCTCCCGCAACCGGCGGGGGCGATTCCGCGGGCGAGATCCTAATCCTCGCGCCGCGGATCGACGTGAACGCCGGCCGGGTGGGCCAGCGCAAGAAGATCAAGAACGTCGAGATCGGCGACCTGCTTCCCAACCGCCAGCACGCGCCGGTCGCGATGTTCCTCGGCGTCAGCGAGAACCTCAAGTACGCGAACTTGCTGGTCTCCGAAGACGTCACCGAGACCAGAGGCGACGGCCAGTGCCGACCGAGCGCCAACCGGTGCGAGTTCCTGCGCCTGAAGGTCGACCAGAAGCGCTACTTCACCTTCGGTCCAGGCGAGGCTCGCTACTCGATCAAGGTCAGCGACATCCGCGAGGAGATCGTCGACCGCCGCACGGTCGAGTAGGCCGCACCACCGAATAGCCTCTTGGCCGTGGGTGATCTGCGCTTCACGACCGCGGGCGAGTCGCACGGGCCGGGCCTGGTGGCGATCCTCGAGGGCATCCCGGCCGGGCTCGAGCTCGACCGCGAGCGCCTCGACGCCGACATGGCCCGCCGGCAGCTCGGGCACGGCCGTGGCGGGCGGATGAAGATCGAGCGCGACGCGGTCGAGGTTCGCTCCGGCATCCGCCACGGCCGGACGCTGGGCAGCCCGATCGCGGTCCTCGTGGCGAATCGCGACTACCCCAACTGGGAGGAGCGGATGAACCCGTGGCCGGTCGAGGCGGAGGTCGAAGAATCACACCTGCCGCGCCCGGGCCACGCCGACCTCGCCGGCCTTCACAAGTACGGCTTCAGCGACGTGCGCAACGTGCTCGAGCGCGCGAGCGCCCGCGAGACGGCCGCCCGCGTGGCGGCCGGCGCGATCGCCAAGGAGTTCCTGCGTGCGCTCGGCGTCTCGGTCCACAGCCACGTCCTGCAGATCGCGTCGGTGACGGCGCCGGCGCCGGACGACTCCGGCCCCGACGACTTCTCAGCGGTGGACGAATCGCCCGTCCGCTGTCTCGACAAGGACGCGGAGGCCGCGATGGTCGCCGAGATCGATCGCCTCCGCAAAGAGAACGAGAGCCTCGGCGGCGTCTTCGAGGTGCGTGCGTTCGGCCTGACCCCGGGCCTCGGCTCGCACGTGAGCTGGGAGGAGCGCCTGGACTCGCGGCTGGCGCAGGCGATCGTCTCGATCCAGGCGGTGAAGGGTGTCTCCGTCGGCGAGGCCTGGGAGGTCGCCGGTAGGCCCGGGTCCGAGTCGCACGACGAGATCTTCTTCTCCGACGAGCGCGGCTGGCACCGCGAGACCAACCGGGCCGGCGGCGTCGAGGGTGGAATGACGAACGGCGAGCCGCTGGTGGTGAAGGGCGCGATCAAGCCGATCTCGACTCTGACCAAGCCGTTGCGCTCGGTCGACACGGAAACCAAGCAGCCGGCGCAGGCGATGCGCGAACGCACCGACTCGACCGTGGTCCCCGCGGCCGGCGTCGTCGCCGAGGCGATGGTGGCCCTGGTGCTCGCGCGCTGCTACCGGGAGAAGTTCGGCGGCGACCACATCGACGACGTCCTTGGCGCGCTTCATGCGTACGAGGAGCGCATCGGGTGGCAGCGCTAGACGGGCAGGCGGGCGACGCTCCGACGCCTGCGATTGCCCTCGTCGGCTTCATGGGAGCGGGCAAGACCCGGGCCGCGAAGGGTGCGGCGGCCGTTCTTGGCGAGCGCGTCACGGACGTTGACGGCGAGATCGAGCGCGAGCTCGGTGCTGCGCCCGCCGAGGTGTTCGCGCGTGACGGTGAAGCGCGGTTCCGTGAGGTCGAGGAACGCCAGGCGCTCGCCGCGCTGGGCGCCGGCGGCATCGTCGCGCTGGGCGGCGGCGCCGTGGAGTCCCAGAGCGTGCGCGATGCCCTCGACGGTTGCTTCACGGTCTGGTGCCGGATCTCCGAGGAGGCGGCCTGGGACCGCTGCGAGGGCACCGAGCGCCCCCTGGCCCAGGACCGAGATCAGTTCGGCCGCCGTTTTGCCGAGCGCCAGCCCCTCTACGAGTCGATCGCCGACGCGGTCCTGACCGACGGCGGCGAGCGGGTGGGCCGGCTGGCCGCCCGCTGGCTGCGTGCTGTCGCGGCGCTCGACGGAGCTCGGCTCGCCTGGGCGGCCTCCAATTCGGGTGAGTACCCGGCGATCGTCGCCCGCGGCGCCCTTGGGATCCCGGATCGGCTCGCGGCGCGGCGGTTGGATCTGGACGGCGCCGCCTCGTCCGACCCCGGCCGCTGGTTCGGCGTTGCCGACGCGGCGGCGTTGGAGCATCACCGCGGGCGCCTGCCGGAGCTGGCCGGCGTCGTCGAGGTGGCGGGCGGCGAGGCTGCGAAGACGCTCACCGAGGCCGAGCGGGTGCTGCGCGAGCTGGCTCAGGCAGGGGCGCGCCGTGACGACGGCGTGCTCGCGTTCGGGGGCGGGGTGGTCGGCGACCTGGCCGGTTTCTGCGCCGCCACCTACCAGCGTGGGGTCCCCGTAATCCAGGCGCCGACGACGCTGGTCGCCCAGGTTGACTCCGCCTACGGCGGCAAGACCGGCGTCGACCTGCCGGAGGCCAAGAACTACGCCGGCGCCTACCACATGCCGCACGCCGTGCTCGCCGACCCCGCGACGCTGGCCACGCTTCCCGCGGAGGAGCTGGCAGCCGGGTTCGCCGAGGTCTTAAAGACCGCGTTGCTCGCGGGCGGCGATCTCTGGGAGCGGGTGCGCGCGATCGAGTCGCTGGACCCTGACGCACTCGACGAGGTGATCTTTGCCTGCGCCCTGACTAAGATCGACGTCGTCGCGGCGGACGAGCGTGACTCGAGCCGGCGCCAGGTCCTGAACCTGGGCCACACGGTGGGCCATGCGATCGAGACCGCGTCGGGCTACCAGCGCTACCGCCACGGCGAGGCGGTTGGCCTGGGGCTGCTGGCCGCGCTGCGCCTGTCGGGAGCCGACGACCTCCTGGGCGAGGTCTCGGAGCTCCTCCGGCGCCACGGGCTGCCGACGACGCTGGACCCAGCCGTGGACACAGACGACGTGCTCGCCGCGCTCGAGCGCGACAAGAAGGCGGGCGCCGAGGGAGTCGGGTTCGTCCTGCTCGAGCGTCCCGGCGAGCCCCGCACTGGAGTCGCCCTGGACGGCGCTATGGTCAGCGCGGCCGTGGAGGACCTTCGTTGAGCACGACGTCCCGCAACCGTGTCGCGGTGATGCACGGGGTCAATCTCGACGCGCTCGGCCGGCGCGATCCCGAGGTCTACGGCAACTTCACGCTGGTCGAGCTCGAGCATCAGATCCGCCGCTGGGCGCGCGAGCTGGACCTGGACGTGCGCTTCTTCCAGACGAATCACGAGGGCGAGTTCATCGAAAGCCTGCATCGGATGCCGGAGAGCGTCGACGCCCTGGTCGTCAATGCCGGATCATGGACCCACTACAGCTGGGCGATCCGCGACGCCGTCGAGCTGGCCAAGCTGCCGGCAGTCGAGGTCCACATCTCCGACGTGATGGCGCGCGAGGAATGGCGCCACTTCTCGGTCTTCGACGGCCTGGTGCTGGCCGCGATCTCGGGCAAGGGCCAGGAGGGCTACCGTGAGGCCCTTGAGCTGATCGCCAAGGAACTCGGGGTCGGGGCTTGAGCGCGGAGCGGCGCGAGCGCCTGGAGGCGCTGGTCTCAGAGGCGGATCTGGACGCGCTCCTCGTGGGCGACCTGGTCCGCCCCGGCGACTCGGGCCCTGACGCGATTGCGAACATCCGCTGGCTCACCGGGTTTAGTGGCACCAGCGGCTTCGCGATCGTCGGCCCTGGCCGCGGCGAGTTCCTGACCGACTTCCGCTACACCGAGCGCGCCGCCGAGGAGGTGGCGGACGGGTTCGAGCGGATCACGATCGACGGCCGCATGCTCGCGGAGCTTTCCGCGCGACTGCACGGCAGGGTCGGCTTCGACGATGCGACGACCAGCGTCCACTCGCTCGCAAAGCTGACCGAGGCCGTAGGGGAGGAGGCCGAGCTGGTCGCGACCAACGGCCTGGTCGAGCGGCTGCGGAGAACGAAGGACGCCGCGGAGGTCGAGGCGATCGCGGAGGCGGCACGGCTGGCCGACGAAGTGTTCGAGTGGATCGCGGGTGAGGGTCTCGCGGGGCGCACCGAGCGCGAGGTGGCGCTCGCCGCCGAGACGCGCATCCGCGAGCACGGCGCCGTGCCGTCCTTCCCGGCGATCGTCGCCGCCGGCCCGAACGGCGCCCTGCCTCACGCGGAGCCCTCGGATCGCGAGATCGGCCCGGCCGAGCTAGTCGTGATCGACATGGGGGCGAAGCTGGACGGCTATTGCTCGGACGGCACCAGGACGTTCGCGACCGGCGATCCGGACTCAGATGCGCGAGCGGTCTACGAGCTTGTCCAGCGGGCCCAGGCCGTTGGCCTCGAGGCCGTTCGGGCGGGAGTTGGCGGAGCTGAGGCGGACGCCGCGTCCCGGGCACCGATCTCCGAGGCCGGCCACGGCGAGCGCTACGGTCACGGGCTCGGCCATGGCGTGGGGCTCGAGGTGCACGAGGCGCCGCGCCTGGGCAAGACCTCAGAAGATGTGCTCGCGGTCGGGGATGTGGTGACCGTCGAGCCCGGTGTCTACCTGCCCGGGAGCTTCGGTGTGCGGATCGAGGACCTGGTCGTGGTTGAGGACGGCGGTGTGCGTAACTTGAGTCAAACGTCCAAGGACCTGCGTGTAACCGGCTGAGAACCCCCTCAATCCTCAAGTGGGGGGCCCAAACGGCCGATTGGTAAGCCAGGTAGCTCGATGCTGAGGCTTGCGCGCGCACGGACAACGACGACGCGCCAGGGGGGGTTCACACTCCCCGAGCTCGCGGTTACAACCACAGTAATGCTGATCATCGGCGTCGCCGTTCTCAGCTTCATCGTCGTCAGCGCCCGCCAGTACACGGGGCAGGAGGACCGGGTGACGACCACCGACGAGGCCCGCAACGCGCTGCTGCGGATCACGAACGAGTTGCGCGACGCCGGCGCCGTGACGTTCGTGGACCAGGGGACCGTGCAGGCCGAGGCACGCGCGAGCGACGGGACCTTTCACCAGGTGACCTACTCGTGCGGCACCGGCACCGGCGGCACCGAGACCTGCACGCGTACCGACGCCACTACCGGCGATGAGGAGCTGCTGGTCGAGGGCGTCGTCAACGCGAACAACTTCCGGCTGATCGCGGGCAGCGACCTGACCGGTACCAGCAGTGAGGGCGGAGCTGTGGAGGTCCGGTTGGAGCTGGACCTCGACGACGCCGAGAACCCGATCGTCCTGAGCTCGGCGGTCCGGCCACGCAACTGCAGCACCACGGCGGGGGTGGTCAACCCGTGCGGCTAGGACGCGCGCGAGAGGAGAGCGGCTTCACCCTGATCGAGTCCCTGGTCGGAGGCATCCTGCTGGTGATCGGGATCCTGGGCGGGATCAGCGTCTTCGATAGCTCGCGGCGCGAATCGGCGAGCGGCGAGCGCCAGCAGATCGCGGCGCTTCAGGCCCAGACGGAGCTGGAGCGCTTTCGCGACGTGCCGTACTCGGAGCTCGAGCTCGACCCGAACGCAGCCCAGGCATGGACGTCCTCGGCCGGACCCGGCGACCCGACCGCTCGCGTCGTCACCGGCCCGCCGCCCGGGTTCCGCTCGGGGCCGAGCCAGACCGAGGACCTGGCGTACGCGGCGGCGAGCGGCGCGGGGATCGACCCGCAGTCGACCTATCCGCTGGCGATGGGCGACGCGACGATCGACGCGGACGTGTACCGGTTCGTCTCGTGGAAAGACGAGGAGTGTCCGGTGACCGACCTCAGCGGCCTCGTTGGTCCGCTCGAGGTCCTCGCGGACACCAGCGCGACACAGTTGGACAGCATCCTGGCGGGCGGGAGCATCCTGAACAACCTGCTCGGCCCGCTGTTCGGGGTCCTGAACCCGGTCGTGCGCAACCGGCTCAATGACGCCAGGGACGAGCTCACAGCAATCCAGGCGGCGCTGGCCGACCTGGTCGCCGCGATCGAGGCGCTCAACGAGATCGACCCCTGCGACGCGGACGTCGAGGCGCTGAACGAGCTGCAGGACACGCTCGGGCCGCTCAACCCGATGCTGACGGAGCTCAACTCGCGCCTCAACGCCTACCACGCGGGCTGTCTCAAGGTCCTTGGCGTGATCGTCAGCTGCCCCGGAAGCGCCAGCGCTCTCTACGCCAACCTCAACGCGACGATCACGAACCTCGAAAGCGCCGACTACGAGGCCGCCTTCGACGAATTGATCGATTCGCTCGGCGCGCTCAACTCGGCCGATCACACCCACAACACGAAGCGCTTGACGGTCGCCGTCGTGCTCGAACCGCGGAACGGCTCCGGGCCGCTGACGCCGGTGTGGGCGACCTCGGTGGTCTCCAATCCGACCGAGGGGTTGCTGGCACCGTGAGGGCGCTGCGGCAAGAGCACGGATTCACGGTGCCGCTGGCGCTTGCGGTGATCGCGATTGTGGCCGGCTTCGGCGCGGTCGCGATCGCGCTCGCAACGCACAGCGTCGAGCGCTCGAGCCGCGACCGCAGCTCCGCCCGTGCTCTGGCTGCGGCCGACGCGGGCCTCGACACGGCTGCCTACCGGATGAACAAGGCGCTCGTGGCGTCCAGGGTCGATGGCCTGGTGCCCGACGGCCTGGTGGCGCTGACCGAGGAGACGCTGGGCTGCCTGGAGGTGGGAGTCGGGGCGATGAGCGTCGAGCTCGTCCCGCTCGGGGACTGCGCGCTGTCGGAGGCCGAGTCGCTGGACGCAACCGTCGACGACGACGGGCTCGGTCCATCGGCGACGTTCCGCTACTGGATCAAGAGCGCCGTCGATCTCGGGACGGGCGACAATCTGGTCGAGCGCCGGATCATCTCGGTGGGCGAGGTGGACGGCGTCGCTCGCCGCGTGATCGGCATCTACCGGTTGGACCTCGCACCGCCGGCGACCGCGCTGTTCAGCCGCACGAACTACGTCGAGTGCGCCTCGGCGATTCCGGCCGCGGGCAGCGACCCGGCGGCGGGCTGCTGAGCGCGGGGACTCGTTGCATCAAGCAACCGAGCCGCGATACCCTGCGGCCCGGTGGCCGCGGTGAGCCAGACCCACTATCGAACCTGTCCCTTCTGCGAGGCGACCTGCGGTCTGCGGGTCGAGGTGGCGGGCGACGAGGTGGTCTCGATCCGCGGCGACGATGACGACGTCCTCAGCAAGGGCTTCATCTGCCCGAAGGCGTTCGGGTTGAAGGAGCTTCGCGACGATCCGGACCGCCTTCGAGCCCCGCTCGTGCGCCGTGATGGGGAACTGCGCGAGGCGACCTGGGACGAGGCGTTTGCCGAGATCGACGCACGGCTGGGCCCAATCCTCTCCGAGCACGGCCGCGATGCGGTCGCGGTCTACGCGGGCAACCCCACCGCCCACAACCTGGCGGCGATGATCTACCTGCGCGTCTTCCTGCGGGCCCTCGGCTCGAAGAACATCTACTCCGCCTCGTCCGTGGACCAGATGCCGAAGCACTTTTCGGCCGGGCACATGTTCGGCCACTGGACCTCGATCCCGATCCCCGACACGGACCGCACCGACCATCTGATGATCTGGGGTGCCAACCCCCTGGTCTCGAACGGCAGCCTCCTGACGGCGCCCGACATGCGCGGGCGGATCCGCCGGATCCAGGAACGCGGCGGCCGAGTCATAGTGATCGACCCGCGGCGGACCCGCACGGCCGAGAGCGCTTCGGAGCACCACTTCATCCGCCCCGGGACCGACGCCCTGGCGCTGTTCGCGCTGGTCGCGACGCTGTTCGAGGAGGAGCTGGCCGATCCGGGCGAGCTGGCCGACCTCTGCGAGGGCCAGGACGAGGTCGCGCGGCTCGCGGCCGAGTTCAGCCCCGAGCGGGTCGCCGACGCCTGCGCCATCCCGGCCCCCGAGCTGCGGCGGATGGCGCGCGAGCTGGCGGCGGCCGAGCGCCCGGCGGTCTACGGGCGGATCGGCACCACCGTCCAGGAGTTCGGGACGCTGGCGAGCTGGCTGGTCGACGTCCTGAACGTGCTCTCCGGCGGCCTCGACCGACCGGGCGGCGCGATGTTCACCAAGGCCGCCGCGGCCCAGTCGAACTCCACCGGCGAGCCTGGCCGGGGCAGGGGAGTGGTCGCCGGTCGCTGGGCCAGCCGCGTGCGCGGCTTGCCCGAGGTGCTGGGCGAGCTGCCGGTTTCGGCGCTGGCCGAGGAGATCGACACGCCCGGCGAGGGCCAGGTGCGGGCGCTGGTCACGGCCGCCGGCAACCCGCTGGTCTCGACCCCCAACGCCGCCCGGCTCGAGCGGGCAGTTGACGGCCTGGACTTCATGCTCAGCCTCGATATCTATGTGAACGAGACCAGCCGCCACGCCGACGTCATCCTGCCGGCGCCCGACCCGCTGGCGCGATCGCACTACGACCTGGCGCTCTACCAGTTCGCGGCTCGCAACGTGGCCAACTACTCGGCGCCCGTGTTCGAGCGCGACGCGACCATGCTGAGCGAGGAGGAGGCCCTCCTGCGGCTGGTCGGGATCGTCACCGGCCAGGGCCCGGATGCGGACACCGAGGCGATCGACGACGCGGTGGCCGGAGCGCTGATCGGGCGCGAGGTCGGCACCGCGGGCTCGCTGATCGAGGGCCGCGACCCGGCCGAGATCGCTAGGGACCTGGAGCCCAGGCGTGGCCCCGAGCGGATCCTCGACCTGATGATGCGGACCGGCGCCCACGGCGACGGCTTCGGCGCTCGGCCGGACGGGCTCACCCTCGAGCGGGTGGAGGCCAGCCCTCACGGCGTCGACCTTGGTGCGCACGAGCCGCGGATGCCGGAGGTCCTGCGGACGCCGTCGGGCCGGATCGAACTGGCGCCGGAGCCGATCACGGCCGACGTTGGCCGGCTCCGCACGCGCCTCGACGAGGGCGCCTGGAACGGCGCCGGGCCCGAGATGGTTCTGATCGGCCGCCGTCAGCTGCGCTCGAACAACTCGTGGATGCACAACCTGAACGCCCTGGTCAAGGGCAAGGATCGCTGCACGGCGCTGGTCCACCCGATCGACGCCGAGCGGCTCGGCCTGGCCGACGGGGCGCGAGTCCGCGTGCGCTCGGCCGCGGGCGAGCTCGAGGCGCCGGTCGAGGTGAGCGACGAGATGATGCCCGGGGTCGTCAGCGTGCCGCACGGCTGGGGCCACGACGCCGACGGTGTACGCCTGCGCGTCGCATCCGAGCACGCCGGCGTCAACTCGAACCTCGCGGCCGACGAGACCCAAGTCGACGCGCCCAGCGGCAACGCTGTGCTGAACGGGATCCCGGTCGAGCTCGAGCCGGTACCGGCGCTCGTCACCGCCTAGCCCGCCTACACTCGCGGCGATGGGAGCTGCGAGGGCAGGCGCCGGGGGACTCGCGTCCGCGATCGCGGCCGCGTGCGCGCTGCTGGGCCCGCCGCTGGCCGCCGCGGCGGTCCCGCCCACGTGTCCCGGCCCGGAGGATCCGGCCCTGGGGCCGGTCCAGACTTTCACCGGCAACTTCGACGCGGGCCTCGAGAACAGCTTCGTCCAGATCCCGGTCGCGGTGCCGGCGGGAAGCACCGGCGTCCGCGTCCGCTACTGCTTCGACCAGCCCGACGTGTCGCTGCCGAACGGTCTCAACAGCAACACGCTCGACCTGGGGATCTACGAGCCGCTGCACGAAAGCAACACGGTGCATGGGCCCGACGAGCTTCGGGGCTGGAGCGGCGGCGCCGTCCGCGACGCGACCGTCGCCGTCAACGGATTCTCCGACGAGGCGACCTACGGGGCGACGGACGAGGCGGCCCGGAAAAGATACGTCTCGGGCCGTACCACCCGCGCCTACGAGCCGGGCCCGATCCCCGCGGGCGAGTGGATCGTCGAGCTGGGCCTGGCCTCGATCGCCACGGTTTCCGAGCTGAACTTCGACAACAGCGTCGCCTGGCGGGTCGACGTGCAGACGACGTCCAGCCCGAGTTTCGCCGACGACCCGTACGGGCCGGTGGCGTACGAGCCGGCGGCCGCGCTCGACGAGCCCGGGTGGTACGCGGGCGACTTCCACGTCCACGGCGAGCACGAGCCCGGCAACGCGCTGATGCGAGCGACCTTCGACTACGCGTTCGCGCCGCGGGCCGAGGGCGGCGCCGGCCTTGACTTCGTCACCCTCGTGGATCACAACAACACGGTCGCGTTCGGCGAGGTCGGCCGGTTCCAGGCCGACTATCCGGGCAAGCTGATCGCGCGCGGCACCGAGGTCACGACCTACCGGGGCCACCTTCAGGCCCAGGCGGCCGGCTCACAGTCCGACTTTCGCACCGCGCCGATCTATCGGCGCGCCAGCGACGGCGCGCTCAGCCAGGTCCGCGCCGCGCAGCCGGTCAGCGAGATTTTCGACGAGGTCCACGACGCCGGCGGCTACACGCAGATCAACCACCCCACGATCTTCCCCTCGCTGCTGCCGTTCGTCGCCGCCTTCTGCCGCGGCTGCCCGTGGGACTACTCCGCTGCCGCCACCGACTACACCAAGGTCGACGCGATCGAGGTCCACACGGGACCGCCGGGGCTCGACCAGCCACCGCGGCCGGGGCCGAACCCGTTCACTCCGCTCGCCGTCGCCTTCTGGGACCAGGCGATTGACGACGGTGGCACCAACAGCAACCGGATCGCCGCCGTCGGCTCCAGCGACTCGCACCAGGCCGGGGACCAGGGGGAGGGGGTTGACGCGTTGCTCTCTTCACCAATCGGCGAAGGGACGACTGTCGTTCACGCCGAGGAGCTGTCCGAGGCGGGGGTTCAGGAGGCGGTCGAGGCCGGGCACACCTACGTCAAGCCGTTCGGGCAGACGTCCCCGGACGTACGGCTCGAGGCCAGCGAGGCCGGCTCGGCCGACCCGCCGGCGATCATCGGCGACTCGCTCGAATCGGCGACCGGGTTCTCGGCTGCCCTCGCGCTGACGGTCTCGAACCTGAACCAGGCGCGGGCGACCCGGCCGGGCCTCTACACGGTGATCCTCTACCGGAACACGCTGCCCGTGCTCGCGCTGCCCCTGCCGCCTGCGGGCGACTCGTTCCAGTTCGAGCTGCCGACCCTCGGCTACGCGCGGTACCGCCTCCAGGTCCAGCGCGAGGCCGCGATCGAGACGATCTCAAGCCCCGTCTACGTTGACCCGGAGGCGGGCGGCCCGGATCCGCCGGAACCGCCTCCCGCCCCCCCGGCGACCTGTGCCGCGGCGCCGCCGATCGTCCTGACCTCGGGGGCGGACCGCTTCGACGGCACCGATGCCGCGGACCGCGTGCGCGGCGGCCGCGGTCGTGATCGCCTGCGCGGTGGAGCCGGGGACGACTGCCTGGTCGGCAACCGCGGGCGCGACCGGCTGCGCGGCGATGCGGGTTCGGATCGGATCGCGGGCAACCGCGGCCGCGACCGTTTGCTGGGCGACAAGGGCTCGGACCGGTTGTCCGGTGGGCGCGGTTCGGATCGGATCCGGGCCGTCGACGGCGAGGCCGACGTGGTGCTGTGCGGGCGCGGGCCACGGGACCGCGCACGGGTCGATCGGGGCCTGGACCGGGTGCGGGGCTGCGAGCGCGTGCGTCGGACCTGAGTCAGCGGCTCAGGTCCAGATCCGCAGCAAGCGACTCGGCGAACGCCACCAGGAGCGCGACCGCGGCCTCGACGTCGCCCAGGTCGACCATCTCGACCGGCGAGTGCATGTAGCGCAGCGGAATCGAGACGAGGCCGGTGGGAATGCCGCTGCGCGAGATCTGGATCGCGTCGGCGTCGGTGCCGGTGCGGTTGCCGGAGCCGGAGACCGTGTGCTCGATCTCCTCGCGGTCCGCGGTCTCGACGAGCAGCTCGAAGACCTTCGGCGACAGGGTCGAGCCGCGGCCGATGACCGGGCCCGAACCCAGGGCGTGGCTGCCCTCCTGGTTCTCGTCGATGCCGGGTGCGTCAGTCGCGTGGGTCACATCAACCGCCACCGCCAGGTCCGGGCGCAGTTCGAAGGCCGCCGTGCGAGCGCCGTAGAGACCGATCTCCTCCTGGGCGTTGGCGACTCCCGCCACCCGCCCCTTGATCTTGCCGTTGGAGTGGCAGCGGCGGGCGACCTCGAGTGCCACGTACGAACCGAGGCGGTTGTCCATCGATCGCGAGACCAGGCGCTCGCCCTGGACGCGCATCGGCTCGCCGGCGATCACCACCGGGTCGCCGATCCGCACCAGCTCCTTCGCAGCATCGCCGTCGTCGGCGCCGACATCGATGTGAAGTCCCTTCAGCTCGACCACCTTCTTGCGCTGCTCCTCCTCGAGGAGGTGGATCGGCTTGCGTCCGGCGACCCCGAATACCGGCCCTTCCTTGGTCGCGATCTCGACCCGCTGGCCGACAAGGACCTGCGGGTCCCAGCCGCCGATTGCCGCGAACCAGATGAAGCCCTTGTCGTCGATGTGGGTAACCACGAGCCCGATCTCGTCCAGGTGGCCGGCGATCGCCAAAACGGGCTCGGCGCCATCCGAGCCGACGAGCGCCATCGACGACCCGAGCCCGTCGGTGCGCACCTCGGCAAACGAAGCGGCCTCGCGCCAGACCGCGCTGGCGGGCGCCTCGTAGCCCGAGGGCGCGGGAACGCGCAGCAGCGCGTCCAGGAGCTCAGGCGTGTCGGCCACGCGCGGCAGTATGGCGACTTTCACCACCCATCCGGCACACGCTGCGCGCCACCCGCGCCGGACCCGCGGTCACCCTCGGGCCATGCCGACTCGTCGTCACCGCACCGACCTTCGAGTTAGTGGTCCGAGCCGCAACGGACTCGAAGCTCGGCGCCGGTCGGTGGATGCGGTGGTTGCCGACGTAGCCTCCGATGAGTGGGGCGTCCTGGCGATCGACGAGCTTCGCGCGTGCGGGCTCTCCCGGTTCGCCGTTGCTCGCCGGGCCGAGCGCGGAGTCCTGCATCGGCTGCATCGGGGCGTGTACGCGGTGGGCCACACGTCAATCACCAAGGAGGGACGCTGGTTGGCGGCGGTGAAGGCCTGCGGCCAGGATGCGGTTCTCAGCCACTACTCGGCGGCCGCCATCTGGGGCTTCGTCGCCTGGGATGAGCGACGGCCTGAAGTCACGGTCCCTGGTCCTGGCGTCCGCGCCCGCGACGGCATCCGCGTCCATCAGAGCGCGTGTATGGAGCGCCGCGATTGGCTGATCCACGACGGCATTAGAGTCACCTCACCTGCGCGCACCTTGCTCGATCTGGCGTCGCAGCTCAACCACCCCGCACTGCGGCGCGCGGTCCGCGAGGCACTGGGGCAGCGCCGCGTGAGCATCCGGCAGCTCGTCGAGATCCTCGCGCGGACTGGACCGCGCCGTGGCTCCCGCAAGCTCGCTCGGATTGTCGCCGACGGTCACGTACCAACTCGGACGGTGCTCGAGGACGTGGTTCACGATGTAATCGTCGCCGGCGGGTTCGAGCCTCCCGACGTCAACAAGCCCATCACGATCCAGGGACGACGAGTGGTTCCGGACTTCCGCTGGCCTGAGCAGCGAATTGTCGTCGAGGCCGATGGCTCCCAATGGCACGATCACAAACTCGCTCGTGAGGACGACGCCGAGCGGCAGGCGCTATTGGAGGCAAGCGGCGAACACGTGATCCGCGTCCGATGGGATCAGGCGGTGATGAAACCGGGCCAGACCCAGGCCCGGTTCGCGGTCGCGGGCGCACCATCTCGGGTCCGACCTTCGCATTAGTGGCCCGAGCCGCAACAAACTCGAAGCTCGGCGCGGCCGGCGCCGCTCAGGCGCCTTCGGCCGCCAGTTGGTGGCGGATCTCGTCGCGGCGTGCGGCGAAGCGGATCGCCTCGTAGGCGATCAGGGTGACGGATAGCGCACCCAGGATCGCCAGGGTGGCGAGCGCCGGGATCTCGGTCGCGACCGGGATCAGCGCCAGCGAGGCGGCGGCGGTCAGGAGGCGCTGCCTGCTGAGGGTGGAGACGTTTCGCAACCGGAACGCGACGTGGGCGAGCAGGTAGATCGCGAGCCCGCCCGCAAGCGCGACCGCGATTTCGATCTTGAGAGGATCCTCCACGTGCTCGATGGTCTTCTTGAGCCCGAGCGCGACCAGCACGATGCCCGCGACCATCGGGAAGTGCAGGTAGGAGTAGGAGTCGCGCGCCATCTCGTTCTGCTCGCGACCTACCGCCGCCCGTGAGAGGTGATGCGCGGCCACGATGGCCACGACATCGAAGTACATCCACCACATCGCCGCCGCGAGGCCGACGCCGAGGACGGCGGCTGCGACGACCCCGGCGGTGACGCCCGCGGTGGCGCCGACCCCGATCGCGACGATCGACTCGCCCAGCGCGATGATCATGATCAGGCCGTGGCGCTCGGCGAAGTGGCCCGGGGCCAGTTTCCAGCCAGCAGAGCCGAAGAAGTACGGCTCGCTCACGTCGAGCACGAGCGCGAGCGCCCAGATCGCGCCCTGGGCGGCTCCGTCGAAGAACGACGCACAGATCAGCAGGCTGACGCCGATCGCGGTGCCGATCCCGAGGCCGGTCGTCGAGCGCCGGAACCCCGGATGATCGCGGCTGGCGATCCAGAACAGGGCGATGTGGCACGCCCGGACGAACCCGTAGGCGATCGCGAACGTCAGCGCCAGGTCGTCGAACGCCCCCGGGACGCACAGCGACACGACCAACAACGCGGCCATCGCGGCGAAGATCACCAGCCGCACGGCGCCCTCCTCGGGCTCGACCACGCTGGTCAGCCACGCGTACCCGACCCACGACCACCACAGCACGCCCAGCACCAGCAGGCCCTTGACGATGCCGTCCCAGGTCGGCTGGTCGGCCATCAGCGCCGTGCACTGCGTGATCGCCAGGACGAAGACGAGGTCGAAGAACAGCTCGAGCGGAGTCACCCGCTCGGTCTCGCGCATCACGGGGTTTACTCGTGGCGCGCGGCTCCTCGTCACGGTCGTCATCGCGACGGATCTGTTCAAGAACGTTCGAAGGTGCACATTGGCATCAGTCGCTCGGCTTGCGCACGGTTCCGCGCACCATCCATGCCCGTGCCGATAGCTCGAAGGCTCCCTGGGGGGAACCCAGCCTCGCGTAGTAGGAGGTCTTGATTGCGTCCCGCTGAGAGTCGGAGACGGAAACGCAGTACGCGCCAGCTGGCCCGACACCGGCAGTGAAAGGGTCCCAGAGGTCGTCGAAGTCGTCGTAGGCGGCGCGGCCGACGATGGCGTCGGTCACAACCTGCTGGAGTCCCGCCTCGCTCCAGAGCCGCTCGAGGGCGTCCGGATCGCAATTCGGCATTCGGCTGCCCTCGTCGAGTGCCTCCGCACGAGCAGGATCCACCGCGATCGCGGCGTCCCAGAATGCGCGCAGCATCGTCATCTCTCCGGCGTAGTCCCAGACGCATGCGGCAACCGTTCCATGTGGTCGGGTCACGCGCACCATTTCCCGAATGCCCGCCGCCGGATCCGTGAGGAAGTTGACGACAAGCTGCGACAACGTCGCGTGAAAGGAGCTGTCACCGAATGGCAGCTCCTCCGCGGACGCGACGCGCACGTCCGCCCCCGATATGCGCGCGCTGCATGCGCGTGCAAACGGCTCCGAGGGATCGACCGCCGACACATTCGCTACCCCAAAGGCTTCGCCGAGCGCGGCGGCTAACTGCCCCGGGCCGCACCCGATGTCGAGTACACGGGACCCAGGCGGGAGGCCCACCCGTTCGATCAGGCCGCTAGCGAGCGATGGGCCGTAGCGCCCGACGAAACGATCATACGCCTCGGCGGGCTTCTCAAAGGACGCGGAATCAGGTCCCTGTCGCACACCGCGATTCTAGGTCGCGCTAGGCGTGATTGGCCAACGGGTCTCTACTCTCTCCCGCGTGATCAGCACCAACCAGTTCAAGAACGGCGCCCACATCGAGGTCGACGGGACCGTCTACCGGATCATGGAGTTCCAGCATGTGAAGCCGGGAAAGGGCGGCGCATTCGTCCGCACCAAGCTGCGCAAGGCGGCGGACGGCAGCGTCGTCGACAAGACCTTCCGGGCAGGCGAGAAGTTTCGGCCCGTCCGCACCGAGACCCGCCGCATGCAGTACCTCTACGACTCCGGCGACGCCGCCGTGTTCATGGACGAGGACACCTTCGAGCAGTCCGAGATCGGCGCCGACGCGACGGGCGAGGACATGAAGTGGGTGCGCCCGAACGACACGATCGAGGTGCTCTACGTCGACGAACGCCCGAGCGGGGTCCAGGTCCCGAGCGCAGTCGACCTCACCGTCGCCAAGACCGACCCCGGCCTGCGCGGCGACACCGCTTCGGGCGGGGGCTCCAAGCCCGCGACGCTCGAGACCGGGGTCGAGATCCAGGTGCCCCTGTTCATCGACGAGGGCGAGCTCGTCCGCGTCGACACGCGCTCTGGCGAGTACGTCTCGCGAGCGTAGGCGCGTCCGTGCACGAAGGCCGTAGGCTGCCTCCATGCGCCGTTCCGACCAGCGCCGCGACGCCGTCTTCGCGCTCTACCAGCGCCGCGTGACCTCTCGTCCGCTCGACGAGCTCCTGGCTGAGGCGAAGCCGTTCACGCGTGAGCTGGTGGAGGGCGTCGAGGCCAACGCTCCAGCTCTGGACGAGGAGATCGGCAAGCTCTCGCGCGGCTGGTCGCTGGATCGGATCGCGCCGCTCGAGTTGAGCATCATGCGCGTCTCGCTCTACGAGATGATCCACCGCGACGAGATCCCGGTCGAGGTCGCCATCGACGAGGCGGTCAACCTCGCGCAGGAGTTCTGCGGCGCCGACGCCCCGGACTTCGTCAACGGGATCCTCGGCGCAGCGGCCCGGGAGATCGGCGTCTCGCCATGACCGACTTCGCCGAGATGACGAAGCGTCTGAACGAGATCGCGGAGGAGCTGCGCGGGACAGGCCTCTCCGACGAGCGCGCGGAGGAGCTGGCGCGGGAGGCGGCAGAGCTGGTCCGCCAGGCGGGCAACGAGATCGAGCGCTCCGTCCGCGACGCCGGCGAGTAGTGGCGGACTACCCGGACGAGCTGCGCGAGCTCGTCGACGACTACCTGGACGGATTGCGCTTTGGCGACGCGCCCGAGACGGCGGGGCTGGCCGAGGCGATGCGGTACTCGCTGCTTGCGGGCGGCAAGCGCGTGCGGCCCGTGCTGTGCCTGGCGAGCGCCCGCTCGACCGGCGCCGACCCGCGTTCGGTGCTTCCCGCAGCCGCGGCGATCGAGCTGATCCACACCTATTCGCTGATCCACGACGACCTGCCCGCGATGGACGACGACGAGCTGCGTCGCGGCCGACCCACCTCGCACGTCAAGCACGGCGAGGACGTGGCGATCCTGGCCGGCGACGGGCTGTTTGCCGAGGCGATCAACCTGTTCCTCTCCGAGCAGGAGGGCGAGCCGCGCGACGTGGTTGCCGCGCTGCGCGAGCTCGCCGCCGCCACCGGCGTCGCCGGCATGGTCGGCGGCCAGTACATGGATGTCGCCGAGGCGGACGAGATCGATGCAGACGGCCTGCGCCGGCTCCACTCGCTCAAGACCGGCCGGCTGATCGGGGCCAGCGTGATCGTGCCGCTTCTGCTCGCCGGCAGCCCCGAGGCTGCCACAATTCCCTACCGGAGCTTTGCCGAGGAACTCGGCGTTCTGTTCCAGATCGTCGACGACATCCTCGACGTCACCGGCTCAGACTCAGAGCTCGGAAAGCCCCGCGGATCGGACGAGCGACATGGCAAGCTCACCTACGTCTCACTCTTCAGCCTCGATCGCGCCCACGAGCTGGCGGCAGCCTCACACGTCAACGCGCGAGCGGCGCTGGAAGCCGTCGAGGGTGACACCGCCGACCTCGAGCTGATCACCGACTTCATCCACACCCGCCAGACATGAGCGACGAAGAAACCGACAAGCCACGCCTGATCGACTCGGTCGACGGCCCCGAGGACCTGAAGGACCTCGACGACGCGCAGCTCGCGCAGGTCGCGCAGGAGGTTCGCGAGGAGGTCATCGACACGATCGGTGAGATCGGCGGCCACTTCGGCGCCAACCTCGGCACCTGCGAGCTGGCGACGGTGCTGCACGCGCTGCTCGAGTCGCCGCGCGACAAGATCCTCTGGGATGTCGGCCACCAGGCGTACCCGCACAAGATCCTCACCGGCCGGCGCGACCGGCTCTCGACGATCCGCCAGTACGACGGGCTCGCCCCGTTCTGTTCGATCGCCGAGTCCGAGCACGACATCATGGGCGCCGGCCACGCATCAACGTCGATCGGCTACGCCGTCGGGCTCAAGCAGGCGATGCGCCACGGGATTGGCGAAGACGGCAAGGTCGTCGCGGTGATCGGTGACGGAGCGCTGACCGGCGGCGTCGCCTTCGAGGCGCTCCATAACGCCGGCGGCCTGCAGACGCCCGTTGTGATCGTCCTCAACGACAACGGGATGTCGATCTCGCCAAACGTCGGGGCGCTGTCCCGCTACTTCAACTCCGTGCGCCTGAACCGGCGGCTCTACCAAGCCCGCGAGGATGTCGAGACGCGCCTGACCAGGCTCCCGCTGGGGCTCGGCCGCCGGATCGAGCGCCTGGGGCCGGAGATCAAGGCGGCGGTCAAGGCCTATTGGGCTCCGGGTCTGCTGTTCGAGGAGCTCGACCTGGCCTACGTCGGGGTCGTCGACGGGCACGACGTCGTCGCCCTGCGCAAGGCGCTCACCGAGGCGCTGGCGGCCAACCGGCCGGTGGTCGTCCACATCCAGACCGTCAAGGGCAAGGGCTTTGCTCCGGCCGAGGAGGGGGGCCTCGAGGGGATGGAGAAGTGGCATGCCGCGAAGCCCGGCTCCATCGTCGACGGCGCGCCCGCGCCGAAGAAGGCTCCGCTCGCACGACCGGAGTACCAGGATGCGAAGCCGGCGGCCGAGCCCACCGACGACGTGCCGCCGGAGCCGAAGCCGCCGGCCGCGCCCCCGCAGTACACGCAGGTGTTCGCCGACGCGCTCGTCACCGAGGCGAGGCGCGACAAAAGCGTGCTGGGGATCACCGCCGCGATGGCCGGCGGCACCGGCCTGCAGAAGCTGCTCGACGAGCTGCCGGACCAGTACTACGACGTCGGTATCGCCGAGCAGAACGCGGTTCTGCTCGCAGCCGGGATGGCGCTCCAGGGCGCGAAGCCGGTCTGCGCGATCTACTCGACCTTCCTCCAGCGCGCCTACGACCAGATCGTCCACGACGTCTGCCTACAGGAGTTGGACGTCACCTTCGCGATGGACCGTGCCGGCCTGGTCGGCGACGACGGCCCCACCCATCACGGCGCCTTCGACATCTCCTACCTGCGCTGCCTGCCGAACGTCGTCTTGATGGCGCCGCGCGATGAGGCGCAGCTCGTCCACATGCTTCGTACCTCGATCGAGCATCGCGGCCCGGCGGCGCTGCGCTACCCGCGCGGCGCGGCGGTCGGCGCGCCGCTACCCGACGTCGCCGAGACGATCCCGATCGGCACCGGGGAGACCCTGCGCCCCGGCGAGCGGGTCGCGCTGCTGGGCTACGGGTTCGGCACCAAGGTCGCGCTCGACGCCGCCAACGAGCTGGCCGGACACGGGATCAGCGCGACGGTCGCCGACGCGCGATTCGCGAAGCCGATCGACACCGAGCTGGTTAACCGCCTGGCGGCCGACCACGAGCTGTTGGTCACGATCGAGGACAACGTCGTGATGGGCGGCTTCGGATCGGGCGTGCTCGAGCATCTCGAGGACACGATCGGACCGGGCTCAAGCCGCGCGCGGGTGCTGCGCGTCGGGCTGCCCGACCGCTACGTCACCCACGGCAAGCCGGGTTTGCTTCACGAAGAGGTGGGGCTGACCGGTTCCGCGGTCGCCGAGCGGGTACTTTCCGCGCTCGGCGCGCGGGAGCCGGTCTCCGGCTGATCCGTCGAGCCCGCCGGCCGTGCAGTCAGCGGGTCCGAGCAGAGCAGCTGATAGACGCCGTTCTGGCCGGTCTCGAAACTGTTCCGCGCAGCCCGCAAGTAGAGCCGCCACACCCGCAGGCGTTCCGATCCGACCAAGCGCTCGGCCTCGTCGAGGCTGCGGTCCAGCCGCGTCGCCCAATGGCGCAGGGTCTCGGCGTAGTCGAGGTGCAGGTTCTCGATCTGCAGTGACTCCGTGCCGGCCCGCTCAAAGGCGAGCTGCACACGCGAGAGGTTGAGGACCTCGGAGTCCGGAAATACGTAGCGGTCAGAGAACGGCCCGCCGATGTGTGCACCCCCGGGTTGGGCCGCGACGTGGGCGATCGCGTGGTTGAGCGCCCGCCCGCCGGGCCGCAGAACCCGCGCCACCTGGCCCGCGTAGGCATCGATCTGCGCCGCGCCGACGTGCTCGGCCATACCGATGCTGGCGACCGCGTCGTACGAGTCCGCGCCGAGCTCGCGGTAGTCGGCGACGCGCAGCTCGATGCGGTCCGCGAGTCCCGCCGCAGCGACCCGCTCGCGTCCGAGCTCGACCTGGGCCGGCGAGAGGGTGATGCCGTGGACCTCGACCTCGTAGTGGCGGGCGGCGTGGATCGCCAGGCTGCCCCAGCCGCAGCCGATGTCGAGCAGCCGCTGGCCCGGGCGCAGGGCGAGCTTGCGGCAGATCAGGTCGAGCTTCGCCCGCTGTGCTTCCTCCAGCGTCTCGGATCCCGTGGAGAAGAGCGCGCAGCTGTAGGTCATCGACTCGTCGAGGAACAGGGCAAAGAACTCGTTTGAGACGTCGTAGTGGTGGCGCACCGCGGCGGCGTCGCGGCTCTTGGAGTGACGCCGGCGGGCGGGTTGCAGCTCAGCCGCCGGCGGCGACGGCGGCCGGCGCAGCCCGGTTGCGCGCAGCGCCGCGACCACCAGCCGCGCCTTCTGCGCCACGCTCAATGGCGCCCTCCAGCGCCCGAGCAGGCCGAGGGTCGCGTCCAGGTCATCGACCTCGAGCTCGCCGCGGACGTAGGCCCGGCCGATCCCCAGTTCACCAGGGGCGCGCAGGATCTGTCCAAGGGCGTCCGGCGAGCGCAACCGCACCGCTGGCCCCGGACGCGTCGCCGGCACCGTCGATGAGTCCCAGAGCTGGATCGTGAACGGCCGATCCGGCAGGCAATCGCGGATCGCGTCACGAAGCGGCTGGGTCGATCCGGGCACGGATCCAGGTTAGACCCGTGGGCCGATTCACGAATCGAGCATCGACCGGTGGGCCAATTTGGTCAATTCTCCAGTCGCTTGATCAACTCGGCGAGCACCGGCCTCGAGATCCCGGGCACCCGCTTGAGGTCCGAGACCCGGCTGACGATGGCCTCCTCGTCGCGGTAGCGAATGATGCGTTTCGCCTGGGTTGTGCTGAAGCCGACGCCGACGAGATCCTCAGCGCTCGCGCTTGCGAGGCTGAGCAAGCTGGGCGCCGACTTCGGCTTTGGAACGGGCTTCGGCTTCGGCTTCGGCTTCGGCGCGGATTTCGGTTTCGGCTTCGGTCCGGGCTTCGGCGCGACGGGCGGCTCGGGCGGGGCGGTAGTCCCCGCTCCGCGTGAGAGCTCCAGGGCGCCGCCGGCGACGATCGCGAACCCCGCCACAAGCCCGAGGAAGGCGCCAACCCGCGGCTCGAGGCCGAGCTCGGCACTGCTCTCGAGCACTGCCGAGACGACCACGTCGGGCTCCGGCGGCGTGAAGATCACGTACAGCGCCACCAGCACCGCCACCATCCCGGCGGCCGTCACCAGTCGCGGCGCCCACTCGCCTCGGCCCCACGGCATCCCGGTTCGCAGCGCCGGCACCACGAGCGGAACCAGCGCCGCCAGCAGCAACACGACGTCGAGGCCGCCGAGCAGCTCGAAGGCTGCCCCGTCGCTGTCCGGCTGGACGAATCCGTCCACGGTCACCGCGAACCACGGCAGCACGAGCAGCGAGACCGAGAGGACGAGGCCGCCAGCGACCGCGACCCATTCCCCAAATCCCAGCCCGGAGCGCGGAACCTTCACCCGCGGCACGCTACCGCTGGCGGTGGCTCTTGGCGCCGCACTGAGTCACGCGTAGCGGCCTTTCGGCTGCCCTAAGACACAATTCATTAGGGTGACCTAATCGTTCACCCTCGCGACAAGGAAAGGGATCCATTTGAGCTTCACTGAAACGCTGCTGCTGGCGGCAATTGCCGGTTTCACGATCTATGCGGGCCTGCCGTTGGCCCGCATGGAGACGAGTCCGCGGATCCGGGTCGTCCTGGCGATGTTCTCGGTGGGCATCCTTGCCTTCCTGCTGGTTGACGTCTTGGGACACGGCTACGAGGAGACCGAGGGGGCGGTCGAGGCTTTCGGGGAGGATGAGGGGAGCTTCGGCCATGCCCTGGCCCTGACCCTCTTGCTGCTCGGAGGATTTACGGCCGGGTCTGTTGGGATCGGGCTGCTCGAGCGGAGGATCATCGGTTCCCGGAAGTCCCTGCCGCCGATCGCGGGGGGAGAGGCCGGAACGGCTGTCGACAACCCGTTGGCGGCTTCGGTGGTCCTCGGCCAAGAGGAGGCGCTCAGGCGGCGGGCGCTCACCACCGGCCTGTTCATAGCGGCAGCCATCGGGCTCCACAACTTCGCCGAGGGGCTGGCGATCGGTGTGTCCGCCGGCAGCGATGAGATCGCCCTCGCAACCGTTCTCGTGATCGGCTTTGCCTTGCACAACGCGACGGAAGGCTTCGGAATCATCGGCCCGCTCGGGGACGTGCGACCGTCGTGGAGCTGGTTGGGGCTGGCTGGCCTGATCGCGGGACTACCCGTGGTACTCGGCGCGAGCATCGGCTACGGCGTTGAGTCCGAGCCGCTCGAGATTGCGTTCTACGGACTTGCCGGGGGCGCGATCCTCTACGTGATCGGCGAAGTCTGGCAGGGGGTGCGGCGCTACGGGCACAAGGAACTCGGCCTGCTCTTGCTGGCGGCAGGTTTCAGCGCAGGGGTACTGACCGATTTCGTAATCGCATACGCAGGCGGCTGAAGCAAGGGCGAGGGTGCCGATGCCAAGGAGCAGCTCGAACGCGGCTTGAAAGGCCTACCTACTCCGACAGCCCGGCGGTTTCGAGCGCTTCGGCGGCGGTTCGAAATCCTCGATGGCTGGTGATCTTGCCGCCGCGAACGGTTACCACCCAGGCGAGCGGCGAGTCGCTCACCACCCCGCTCGCCCTTCCGCGGACCGCGCATCCGCCGACGACCACTACCTGGTCGCCGGCGGTTCGCACCTGAACCGCGTACGGACGAAGCTCGTCCCAGATCTCTTCGACCTCAGCGAAGTAATCGCGTACTCCCTGATGACCTCGGTAGCCGCCGGATTCCACCCGGGTCCCGGTCAAGGGCAGAAACTCCACGGCGGGGTCATAGAGGCTCAACAGGGCATCCAAGTCCGCTTCCGCGATCGCGTCAAAGCTCCGTTTGACGATCTCCACGCTCTCCTCCGACATCGCCTGCGCAGTATCTCGCGCCGGCGGCTTCAGGCGATGCGCCCTTACCGAAGCGCAAACGAAACGCCCCGCACTTCGCGGGGCGTCTCGGGGTACAGGGGAGGAGAGATATGTGGTTATGGAGGTAGGCCGGCGGTGTTTAGACCCCGCGGGACGCGCTGAACCGCGTTGAAGCGGTCAGGGCGACCATTGCGGCGCCGATGCCGACCAGAAAGATTGCCTGCTCCCAGAGGCCCGTGTCGATGCCGAGCGCGAGGCCGGAGAACATCGCGAACATCGCGAGCGCGTAGTCGAAGCCCGCGTGTGAGGAGAGCGAGATCGAGCGCTGCGGACCTGGGATCTGGAGCGCGAGTCCGAGGAGGAGTACGCCGATCAGCACGCTGATCACCGTCGCGGCCTGCCCGAATCCGAGGACGAACGGCGCGACCATGGCGAGCGCGCTGGCGAGCGTCTCGACGCCTGCGTGGACTGAAAGTGGGATGTGCCTGAAGAGGGTCATCGCACGAACAAGGATACGAACGTATGTGCGATGCATGTGTGATCCCCGTCACACTGAAGATCCCCAATTTGCTCGTTGCGAACGGTACTTTCTGCTGGGTGAGCCGCCGCCGCGCAGACTCCGTGATCGCCGAGCGAGGCCTGACCCGGTCGCGCGCCAGTGCGGCCGAGGCGATCCGAGCCGGGCGGGTAGTGATCGGCGCCGGCGGACAGCGCGTGGCGAAGCCGAGCGAGCTGATCGACCCCGAGGCCGAGCTGAGCGTGGCCACGGGCCGCGACTTCGTCTCGCGTGGCGGCGTCAAGCTGGCGAACGCGCTCGACGCGCTCGCGATCGACGTCAGCGGCCAGGATTGCCTTGACCTGGGCGCCTCGACCGGCGGTTTCACCGACTGCCTGCTCCAGCGCGGGGCGGCGCGGGTGATCGCCCTCGACGTCGCACACGGGCAGCTCGACTGGGGCCTTCGCAACGACGATCGCGTCCATGTGATCGAACGCACCAACGCACGCGACATTGAATCCGCCGGTTTACCGTTCGAGCCGTCGCTGGCGACGATCGACGTTTCCTTCATCTCGCTTACCAAGGTCCTGCCGGCGGTCGCCGAGGCGGTCGCTACGGGCGGCGACCTGCTGGCGATGATCAAGCCCCAGTTCGAGCTCGGTCGGAGGCGTGTCAAGGGCGGTGTGGTCCGGGACGCGGCCGAGCGCCGCGAGGCCCTGACGAAGGTCGCAACCGCCGCGCGCGAGCTCGGCCTTGTGATCCACGGATTTGCGTCGTCCGGTCTCCCGGGGCCGAAGGGCAACCGCGAGACGTTTCTGTGGTGCTCGACAGCGGGCAGCGGCCTCAGTGCCGCCGAGACGGAGAGCGCCGTCGTGGAGGTCGAACCATGAGCGCCAAACCGGCAACCGCAGCGGTTCTGACCCATACCCAGCCGGAGCAGACCAGCGCCGCGGTGCGTGCGGCCGTCGCGGCTGCGGCCGAGGCGGGGTGCGAGCTCGTGGCGAGCGCCGAGGAGCTCGCCAAGCACGGCGACGCCGCCGCCGGGCTCGGGTCGCTGGAAGCGCTTGATGGCGAGCCGGACCTGTGCCTGGTGCTCGGCGGGGACGGCACCATCCTGAAGGCGCTGCGGGTGTACGCGAACTCGACAGTTCCGGTGTTCGGCATCAACTACGGGACGATCGGGTTCCTCGCCGCGGCCGACCGCAAGGATCTCGACGATGCGCTGCGGCGGGCTCTGACCGGCGACTTCGACGTCATGTCGCTGCCGGCGCTGGAGGTCGGAGCCTCGGGGGCCGCCCGGATCGGGCTGAACGACGTCTCGTTTCACCGGCGCCCGCATGGACGGGTGGCCGAGCTCGCATTTCAGGTCGGGGGGCAGGAGGTCGGCCACGTGCGCTGCGACGGCCTCGTGGCGGCCACCCCGGCGGGCTCGACCGGCTACAACCTCGCGAACCAGGGGCCGATCCTTGCCTGGGGCGTAGAGGGCTACGTGGTCAGCTTCATCGCTCCGCACACGCTGACCGCGCGCCCGCTGGTGGTCGCCCCCGACGACGTTCTGCTCGTGCGCAACGCGGCTGGGCGCGAGCCGGTGGACCTGGTCGTCGACGGCGAGCACGTCACGGACCTCGCGAGCGGCGACGAGACCGAGATCCACTTCCGCGACAACGTCGGGCGTCTTGCCCAGGTCCCGGGCGCCAACTTCTATCGCCGGATCGGCGAGAAGTTCGGGGCGCTAGCCGGCGGGCTCTAGCGGCGCGCTCGCCGGGCCGTTGAGGACGCCGCCGTCGGCGGCGAACCGCGAGCCGTGGCACGGGCAGTCCCAGGTCGCGTCGCCGGAGTTCCACCGCACGATGCAGCCGAGGTGGGTGCACCGTGCCGAGAGCCGGTGGTGATTGCCGTCGAAGTCGCGGCATTCGGCGACCTGCCCGAGCCCGTCGCCGACGACGTGGCCCTCACCCGCCTCGAGCTGGCGCTCCGCGGCGCGCCGCAGCCGGCCGCCAACCATCTGCACGCCGACGTCCACGCCCTCCTTGGCGAGGTCGGGCAGCGCCGCACGGGCGTTGAGCCGCGTCGGGTTGAAGGCCTCGAGCCGCTCGTCGGAGCTCCCCGTGAGCGTTTCGGCCAGCATCTCCGCCGCGCCCAGGCCGGCCGCAAGGCCCCACTTCGAGAAGCCGGTCGCGACCTGGATGCGCGGCCAGGGCGGCCCTAGCGGCCCGATCATCGGCAATCCGTCCGGGCTCATCAGGTCGTGGGCTGACCAGCGATGGGTGACGGGACCCGCCTCGAATCGACCGGCCAGCCAGGCGGCCAGCCGCCGATAGCGCTGGGCGCCGTCGGCGTGCCCTACCTTGTGGCCCTCGCCGCCGACGATCAGGTGCCTGGAGCTGCCGGCACCGGGATGCGAACGGATCGAGCGCGTGTCGCCGCCGATCCCCAGGTACATGCCGCGGGGAGCGTCGGTCGCCGGCGCCACGACGGCGTACGAGGCCTGCGGTCGGAGGCGCGCGAAGAAGAGCCCGCGGTCGAGCAGCGGCATCTGCGTCGCCAGCAACACGCGCTCGGCCCGCAGCGTCGATCCGTTTTCCAGCTCGATGCGGGGCGGGTTGCCGCGCGCCACCGATCGCACCCGGCTGTGCTCGTGGATCGCCGCGCCGGCCGCCTCGGCTGCCCGGGCGAGGCCGCGGGTCAGAGCCGCCGAGTCGAGCTGGATCTGATCGTCCAGCCGCGCCGCCACCCGGATCGCAAACGGCAGGTCGGTCTCCTCGGTCAGGGTCACCGGGACGCCCGCAGCCACCGCCGCCTGCGCCTCCATCTCAACGTCCTCGATGGCCTCCTCGGTCTCCGTGTAGAGGTGGTTTGGGGCGCGCTCGATCCCGCAGTCGATGCCGTGGCGCTCGACCAGCGAGCCGGCGAGGTCGACGCCCCGCAGGTTGAGCTCGGCGTAGGCCTCCGCCGCCAGCGCTCCGACCCTGTCCCGGATCGTGCTGTAGGGGCGTTCGTGCAGAGCCGTCACCTTGGCGGTCGAGTTCCCGGTGACTGCAGCCGCCACCGTCCGCGCCTCGAGCAGCACGACCGACGCCCCGCCCTCGGCGAGGAACAGCGCCGTTGCGGCGCCGACGATGCCGCCCCCGATCACCGCTACATCAGCCTCGGTGTCCGCCTCCAGCTCGGGGCGGACCTCGCCCGGTGCGACGTCGAGCCAGAGCGAGACCGGCTTGCCGGGAGGTTGGGCCATGACCGGCACGGTACTCGTCCGCGCAGGGCGAATCCGTCGGGCCCGACCGCTATCCATAACGCGAATGCTGCTCGAGCTTCGCATCGAGAACCTGCTCCTGATCGAGCGCGCCGAGCTGCGCCTCGGGCCGCGCCTGAACGCGATCACGGGCGAGACCGGCGCCGGCAAAACCGTGCTGGCCCACTCGCTCGACCTGCTGATGGGCGGACGGGCGCGAGCTCAGATCGTGCGCCCCGGAGCGGCCGAGGCCTATGTCGAGGGCGTCTTCGAGTTGCCCGAAGCTCTGTTCGCGGACCCCGATCTGGCCGATCTGGCCGAGCGGATGCCCGAGGACGGCTCCGAACTGGTCCTGGCGCGGCGCGTCTCTGCCACCGGCCGCACCAGCGCCTACGTCCAGGGGCGCTCGGCCAGCGTCGCCGACCTGCGCGCGCTCGGCTCGCGCCTGCTGGCCTTCTACGGACAACACGAGCACCGGCGGTTGACCCTGGCGTCGGCGCAGCTCGACGTGCTGGACGGGTTCGCGGGCGCAAAGCATCTCGTTTTGCGCAAGCGCTACCGGGCGGCCCATGCCCAGGTGCGGGCCGCGAAGCATGATCTGAATGAGCTGCGTGAGCGCGAGGGCACGCGCGAGCGCGACCTTGACCTGATGCGCTTCGAGCTGGAGGAGATCGAGGCTGCCGAGCCCGACCCTGAGGAGCGCGCGGACCTCGGCGTGGAGCGCGATCGGCTGCGTCACGCGGAGGCGCTGCGCGAAGCCGCGACCGGGGCGTTGCACCGGCTGGCCGGCACCGACGAGGGCGAAGCGGGCGTTGTCGCGGGGCTGAGCGGCGCCGAGGCGGCCTTGGCGGCGGTGGGCGGCGTCGACTCGCAGCTCGACGACCTCGCGGGCAGGTTGGCCACGGCGGGCGTCGAGCTGGCGGACCTGGCCAGCGGCCTGCGCTCCTATGTCGAGGGTGTCGAGGCCGAGCCCGGACGGCTCGAGCAGGTGGAGGAGCGGCTGGCCGCGATCGAGCGGCTGGAGCGCAAGCACGGGGGCTCGATCGATGCGGTTCTGGCGCACGCTGAGCGGTGCCGGATCGAAATCGAGCGGCTCGAGGGGGCGGCCGAGCTCGCAGAGGAGCTGGAACGCCGGCTTGCGGCAGCGACCGAGCAGCGGGCGTCCCTGGCGGCCGGGCTGACCAAGGCGCGGCGCAAGGCGATCCCGGCGCTCGAGAAGGCCGTCGCCAAGGCGCTCGCGGGCCTGGCGATGGAGGGAGCGCGGCTCGAGGTCGCGCTCGAGCCGGCCGAGGCCGGGTTCGGTCCGAACGGCGCCGAGACGGTCGAGCTGCGGGTGGCGACCAACCCCGGCATGCCGCTTTCGCCGCTGCGCGATGCCGCCTCGGGCGGCGAGCTGTCGCGGATCATGCTCGCCCTGACTGAGCTGGCGGGCGCCGGCAGCGGTACGACCCGTGTGTTCGACGAGATCGACGCTGGCGTGGGGGGCGCCACCGCGCGCGCCGTCGGGGAGCGCCTGCGCGGGCTCGCCTCCGATCGGCAGGTCCTGTGCATCACCCACCTGCCGCAGGTCGCGTCGCAGGCCGGCACCCACTTCCGGATTTCGAAGCGGGTCGAGGGCGGCGCGACGATCGCCGAGGTGGAGGCGGTCGCCGGCGACGAGCTGGTCGCGGAGATCGTGCGGATGCTGGGCGCCGAGCGCGACGATACGGCCGCTACGGACCACGCTCGCGAGCTGCTCGCCGCGTAGATCCCGCCGACGGGGATAATCGCCCGTCAGCGATGGCCCGGCAACCGCTGAGATCCCGCGCCCGCGCCCGCGCGCAGGCGCTGCTGCGCGGCACGACCGACGCGAAACCCGTGGCGGCCCCGGTTCACGGCCGGGCGCGGCTCGGGCGGAAGACCAAGGATCTCGTCAAGCGGCTTGGGCCCGAGGACGTCGCGATCATCGACCACGCCGACATCGACCGCATCGCGGCCGAGGACCTGGTGGCCTCGGGCGTGTGCGCCGTCGTCAACCTCTCGCGGTCGTCGACCGACCGCTACCCGAACACCGGGCCGCTGCTCTTGGTTCGAGCCGGCGTCCCTCTGGTCGACGTGCCTGAGGCGCCGCTCTTCGACGAGCTTCGCGACGGGGACGAGATCGCGATCATCGGCGGCGAGGTTCGGCGCGGGGATCAGCTCGTGGCGCGCGGAGAGCTGCTCGGCCTGGCCCAGCTCGAGGAGCAGCATGCGGAGCAGCGCGCGCGGATCGACCGGGCGATCGCGGATTTCGCCGCCAACACCGCCGAGCACGTCCGCGAGGAGGGGGATCTGCTGGCCGGGGACGTCGAGTTGCCGCGCGTCCGGACGAGCTTTCAGGACCGCCACGTCCTGATCGTCGTACGCGGCACGACCTACCGCAGCGACCTGCGGACGCTGCGCGCCTACATCCACGACGTGCGGCCCGTGCTGGTGGGGGTGGACGGCGGCGCCGACGCGCTGCTGGAGGCTGGCCTCGAGCCCGACGTGATCCTCGGCGACATGGACTCGGCCACCGACGCCGCACTGCGCTCCGGCGCCGAGGTGATCGTCCACGCCTACCGCGACGGACGGGCGCCCGGGTCCGAGCGCCTCGACGCGATGGGCGTCGAGCACCTGGTCGCGCCTGCGATTGGAACCAGCCAGGATGTCGCGATGCTGCTGGCCTACGAGAACGGGGCGGAGCTGATCGTCAGCGTGGGAGCCCAGTTCAACCTGGTCGAGTTCCTGGACAAGAACCGCGCCGGGATGTCCTCGACCTTTTTGACCCGCCTGCGCATCGGCGAGATCCTGGTGGACGCCAAGGGCGTGAGCCGTCTCTACAGCCCGGGTGTCTCAGGGCGCCTGATCTGGGTCTTCCTCGCCGTCGCGGCGCTGTTGACTCTGATCGTCGTGCTGATCTCCGACCCGTTGCGCGAGTTGGTAGACCTGATCTGGCTGAAGATCGAAGTTCTGCTGGGGCTTTGATGAGCGGCTCTGTCGCGAAACCAAATTTGCCCGAATGGCAATGGTAGGTATCTAGATGGGTTATTCGTCCCGCTACCACGTAGCCTCGCTGGCGGCGGTCTTCATGGCGCTGGCGATCGGGATCCTGATTGGCGCCGCCCTTGGCAGCGACGTCATCTCCGGCACCGCCGAAAACCTCGAGGACGACCTGCGGCAGGACCTCGACCAGGTTCGCGCCGAGAACGCCGACCTGCGGGCCGAGCTCGAGTTCGAGCAGGGCTTCTCCGCGCAGATCGCTCCAGCACTGGTCGCCGACCGCCTCGCGGCGCGCGAGGTCGCGCTGATCGGATTGGGCGACGCGGATACCGCGACGCTGGCGGACGATCTCCAGGCAGCCCTCGGACCGGCCGGAGCCGAGCTGACCCAGGTTGGGAGCGTGCGCGAGCCCCCAAACGTCGACGCCCTGACCGAGTCGCTGCTGACGCCACGGCAACGACGGGCGCCGGCGGCCGAACAGCTCGAGCTTGCGGCGGAGCGAGCGGGGCGCCTCCTGGCCGGGAGGGGAGAGCTCTCGACCGAGGTACGCGGGACGCTGATGTCCGAGTTCTCCGGCAACCCCGAGAGCCTGGACGCCGCGGTTGTCGTTCGCGCCCAACCGGAGGACCTCCCAGCGCGGGAGGAGAACGCGGCGCAGATCATCGAAGCCGGATTGATCCGCGGGCTTCGCGACGCGGGGCTGCGGGTCGTGGGCGCCGAGCGTGAGGACACGGAGCCCTCGTCGATCGAGTTCTTCACGGCGCAGGGACTCGCCACCGTCGACAGCATCGACCAGCTGCCAGGCAAGGTCGCGCTGGTGCTGGCCTTGGACGGCGCCGACGGCGACTTCGGGGTGAAGGAGACGGCCGACAGCCTGTTGCCCGACCTGATCGCGCCGGCCGGCGCCGCGGCCGGCGGGGGCTAGCCGGGCGGTGCTCTCGGGCCTGGTGCTCTCCGCGGGGCTCGCCCTGGTCTTCGCCGGGCCCTGGCTGGCCGACATGGCCCGGTCGGGCCTGGCGCGGTCGAACTTTCGCGGACGCCAGGTGGCATTTCCCGCCGGCGCAGTGCTGATCGCCTGCTCGCTGCTGGCGCTGGCACCACTCGCCATCCTCGACGACCGGGCGGACCTGGACCTGCTGGATCCGGAGTTGCGGCGCTGGGCCGTCTACGTGCTTGGCGTCGCCCTGCTGGGTTTGCTGGACGACGCGCTCGGGCGCGGCGCGGCGGCCGACACCGCCCGGGGCTGGCGCGGGCACGCGCGGGCGGTCATGGGCGGCCGGTTCTCGACCGGCGCGATCAAGGCCGTCGGGGCTCTGGCTCTCGCCGCCTACGCTGCGTCGGGTCGCGGCCAGGAGGGCTTCGACTACGTCGTGGACCTGGCCCTGCTGCTGCTGGTGACGAACCTGTTCAACCTGCTCGACCTGCGGCCGGGCCGGGTCGAGAAGGTCTTCCTGGCCCTTTTGGCCGGGCTCTGCATCGGCGCCACGACGATCGAGCCGCTCGAGCTGGTCGGCGTGTTCGTGGGCCCGGTGATCGTCGTCGGCTGGTTCACCCTGCGCGAGCGGGCGATGCTGGGCGACACGGGCGCGAACCTGATCGGCGCGCTGGCCGGGGTCGCGATGCTGGAGACGCTGGACGAGACCGGCCGGCTGATCGCCCTTGGTGTCGTCGGCGCGCTTACGGTCTACGGCGAGTTCCGCTCGATCTCTGCGACGATCGACCGCGTTCCGCCACTGCGCTCTCTAGACTCGCTCGGCAGAGTCAGTTGAGCAGCTCAAAGACGAATTCTTGAAGCCCGGCGAGACAAAGTTCATCTTTGTCACCGGCGGCGTCGTCTCTTCGCTCGGCAAGGGGATCGCGGCAGCCTCGATCGGCCGCCTCCTCGTCTCGCGCGGCTTCCGGGTCCAGCTCCAGAAGTTCGACCCGTACATCAACGTCGACCCCGGGACGATGTCGCCGTTCCAGCACGGCGAGGTGTTCGTCACCGAGGACGGGGCGGAGACCGACCTCGACCTGGGTCACTACGAGCGCTTCACGGACGAGAACACGTCGCGTGCCTCGAACGTCACCGCCGGCGCGGTCTACAACTCGGTGATCCGCCGCGAACGCCGCGGCGACTACCTGGGCGCCACGGTCCAGGTGATCCCGCACATCACCGACGAGATCAAGCACCGGATCCTGATCGTCGCCGAGTCGCAGGCGGTGGACTTCGTGATCACGGAGATCGGCGGCACGGTCGGCGACATCGAGTCGCTGCCGTTCCTGGAGGCGATCCGCCAGCTCTACTCCGAGCTTGGGCCGAAGCGGTGCATGTTCATTCACCTGACGCTGGTCCCGTACATCGGCCACGCCGGCGAGCTGAAGACGAAGCCCACGCAGCACTCGGTGAACGAACTGCGGCGCATCGGCATCCAGCCGCACGCAATCGTCTGCCGTTCCGAGCAGGGCCTCGACCGGGAGATCCGCCAGAAGATCGCGCTGTTCGGATCCGTCCACGAGGACGCGGTGCTCTCGGCCCGCGACGTGGACAACATCTACAAGGTGCCGCTCGTGATGCGCGCCGAGGGCGCCGACGACCTGGTGCTCGATCACTTCGGGATCGAGGAGGCCCCGGCTCCGGAGCTCGGCGAGTGGGAGGAGCTGGTCCGCCGCGCCGACGCGTGTGACGGCACCGTCAAGATCGCGCTCGTCGGCAAGTACGTCCAGCTCGTCGACGCCTACAAATCGGTGGTCGAGGCGCTCCACCACGGTGGCTATCACCACGGTGTCAACGTTGAGGTCGAGCTGGTCGACTCCGAGGACTTCGACCCGGAGGAGATCGGCGGCTGGGCCGACGGGATCCTGATCCCGGGCGGCTTCGGCGAGCGCGGGATCGAGGGCAAGATCCGTGCCGCGCAGATCGCGCGCGAGACCGGGATTCCATACCTGGGCATCTGCCTTGGCATGCAGATCGCCGTCGCCGAGTTCGCGCGCAACGTGTGCGACATGCCCGGCGCGAACTCGACCGAGTTCGACCCCGAGACGCCCTATCCGGTGGTCGACCTGCTGCCCGAGCAGAAGGAGGTCTCGGACATGGGCGGGACGATGCGATTGGGCGCCGACCCGGTGAAGCTCCACGAAGGCACCAGGGCGCGGGCGATCTTCGCCGACGAAGCCGTTATCTACAAGCGCCACCGCCACCGCTACGAGGTCAACAACCAGCTCCGGCGCCGGATCGAGGACGAGGGACTGGTCGCCGGAGGCACCTCGCCCGACGAGCGCCTGGTCGAGATGGTCGAGCTGCCGGACCACCCGTTCTACGTCGCCTCGCAGTTCCACCCGGAGTTCAACTCGCGCCCGACCCGTCCCGAGCCGCTGTTCCGGGAATTCGTCGGCGCGGCCGCGGCGCGCGCGGCCGAGCGCGGAGACGGGCCGGCCACCGAGGAGACCGCGGCCGAGGCGGGCGCCGACGAAGCGGACGTACGCGTTCGTCGCGAGGCGTAGCGCCCCAAACCCGTTAGAGTCGGCCGATGGTCGATCTCGATAAGTACCGCGCGGATTCTCTTGCCAACTGGGACCGGTTCGCGGCCAACTGGGACGACGAGCACGATTTCCTCCGGTCGAGGATGGGCGTGGTCGGCGACCGACTGGTCGAGCGGCTCGACCCACAGCCGGGCGAGACCGTGCTCGAGCTTGCGGCGGGAACCGGCCACACCGGATTTGGCGCGGCCGAGCGGATCGGCGACGACGGCAAGCTGATCTCGACCGACTTCGCCCCTGGGATGGTGGATGCAGCGCGCGGCCGGGGCGAGGGGCGTGGTCTCGCCAACGTGGAGTACAGGGTTCTCGACGCGGAGCGGATGGACCTCGAGGACTCGAGCGTCGACGGCGTGCTCTGCCGCTTCGGCTACATGCTGATGGCTGATCCCGCCGCGGCACTGGGTGAGACTCGCAGGGTGCTGCGTGACGGTGGTCGGCTTTCGTTTGCCGTCTGGGGCCCGCCGCTGCGAAATCTCTGGGCCGCGATCCCCGGGATGACCATGGTCGAGATGGGCCACCTGCCGCCTCCCGATCCGGACGGCCCGGGCATCTTCGCGATGGGGGACCCGGATCGCGTCCGGTCGCTGGTGACCGGCGCCGGTTTCGACGAGCCGCAGATCGAGGAGGTCGACGTTTCCTGGGACTATGAGGACCTGGACGAGCACTGGGCGAAGACGCTGAAGCTGGCGGCCCCGATTGCCCAGGCATACGAGAACCTCTCCGAGGGCGATCAGGAGAAGGCGAAGGCACTGGTGCGCGAGCGCGTCGAGGAGCGGTTCGCCGAAGACGAGGCCGCGCTCGACGGCGTCGCCCTCGCCGTGCTCTGCGAGTAGCCGTAGCGCAGGAAGGGGTCGTTGACTTGGCTCCGGTGCAGGCGTAGGGTTGTGACGTCTCGCTCAACCCTGGGGGTAGTCGATGGCTTCGAACGGACGGACCAGATGGCGGCTCACCGGCCACCACGCGGGGTCCTGCAACTGCGAAATGTACGAATTCGAATCGAGCAGCGAGGAGAGCCTCGATGGCTGAGAGCTGGCGCATCAAGGGAGACTTCGTCGACTTCTGCAAGTGCGCCGTGCCGTGCCCTTGCACGTTCGGCCGCCCGCCCACCGAGGGTGACTGCCAGGGTGTGATGGGTTACAAGGTGCGCGAGGGGAACTACGGCGACGTGGAGCTGGGCGGACTCAACCTCGTCGCGGTCGCGACGTTCGAGGGAAACGCGTGGGACCCCGACGTCCGGGCAGACATGGGAATGATCGTCGACGAGCGCGCGACGCCGGAGCAGCGCGAGGCCCTGCAGACGGTCTTCGGTGGTGAAGCCGGCGGCTGGCCGAAGATGTTCTCCGAGAACTTGCTCGGAGAGATGCTTGGACTCGAGTTCGCACAGATCGAGCTGGAGATCGACGATGACCTTGGCTCGTGGAACCTGAGTGTGCCGGGCACCCTGGAGGGAGCAACGGAGCTGTTGACCGGTCCCACCAGCGGCCCCGAGCGGATGGCGGTACACAACCCGCCCGGCAGCGAGGTCGGGCCCGGCCAGGGGCCGGCCACCTACGGAATCACAACAGCCGACAAGGGCGAGGCGTTCGGCATGACCTGGGATCGCTCCGGGAAGTCGAGCAAGCACATCCCGTTCGAGTGGTCGAGCGACGATCGGTTCTAGGGCTGCATCCCGTCCATCTCGTCCTGCGGAGGCTCCATCGGGGCCATCGACTCGGTTTCCTCCGGCTCGGCCTCCATCCCCATCGCCTCCATCGCCTGATCCGCGTCGGACGACCCGGGCACGGTCAGCCCAGGGACGTCCTCGGGCGCGGCAAGGACGCCGATCGCGAGTCCGACGAGCGCAACCGTCACCACACCACTGGCAACGGTCTTCCACGGCAGCAGCTTCTCGAGGGCGATGAACGCCGCGATCAGCGCCATCCAACCGATGCTCATCACGCCCAGCGCGAACAGCGCCGCCATCAGGGCCCAGCAGCAGCCGATGCACCACCCGCCGTGCTCGACACCCATCCGAAGCGCGCCGATGCGACCCGGTCGCCAACCGTGCATCAGGAAGGTCAGGGGGTTCCGGCACTTGCGCAGGCAGACGTCCTTGAGCGGCGTCAGCTGGTAGATGGCCGCACCGAGGAGAACGCCCGCCGACAGATAGCGCCCGCCCTCGTCCCAAGCCAGGAAGCCGATGTCGGCCGAGCTGACGAGCTCGAAGATCGCGTAGGCCACCAGGCCAACCGCCGACCAGGCGACGAGGTATCCGGCCACAAACAGCGCGATGGCTCCGGCCGGCGCGGTGGCGTCGTGCTCCCGCTTGCGCCTGTCGACTCGGGCGTACATGACCACCATCGGCCAGATCGCCGGGAACATCATTGCCGCCATCATCGCCACCCAGACGCCGGTGAACCACGCCGCCCCTCCCAGGTCGGTTCCGGGACCGGCATCCATCCCGCCCATCCGATCGTCGGTGACGACCCAGGCGACGGCGGCCGCGGCGATCAGGAGCCCGATCAGCCCGATCTGCAGCAACGAGGGCAGCGGTGGCGGGCGGCGCAGGGTCGCGGATTCCATCGACTCCGCAGCCTAGACCCCGGCGTTGCGGAGGGTCAAGCACCGCATAGCCTGTGCCGCGATGGAGAGCCAGCAGCGCCTGCTCGACCGCTTCGTGCGCCTCTGCGAGATCGCCAGCCCGACCGGGGATGAGCGGGCGGTGGCCGATGCCGTGCTCGACGAGTTGCTGGGACTTGGCGTGGAGGTCTTCGAGGACGACGCCGGGGACGCCGCGCGTGCGGGTGCCGGGAACCTGGTCGCGCGGGTGCCGGGCCCCGGCGACGCCTGGGTTGCGTTCTTCGCCCATCTCGACACGGTGCCGCACGACGGTCCGGTGCAGGTTGAGCTGGTGGACGGCGTCTACGGCAGCGCCGGGGACACGATCCTGGGCGCCGACAACAAGGCGGCGGTGACGGTGCTGATGGAGCTCGCGGCGCTGGCGGCGGAGTCGGGACCGCCGCCCGTTGGCCTGGAGCTGGTCTTCACCGTCGCCGAGGAGGACGGTCTGCGGGGTGCCAAGGAGCTGGACGTCTCGGCGCTGCGCTCGCCGTTCGGATACGTGCTCGACCACGCGACGCCGATCGGCGAGGTGATCATGGCGGCTCCCACCTACAACCGGGTGGTCGCGGACTTCGAGGGCACAGAGGCACACTCGGGCATCAGGCCGGAGGACGGCCACAGCGCGATCGCGGCCGCGGCGGCGGCGATCGCCGCAATGGATCTGGGCCGCCTCGATCAGGAGACGACGGCCAACGTCGGCGTGATCTCGGGCGGCACCGCGTCGAACGTCGTTGCCGGGGAGTGCCGGATCGAGGCGGAGGCCCGCAGCCTCGACGAGGGCAAGGCCACGGCCGCCACCGCAGCGATCGTCGACGCTTGCACGTGGGCGGCGACGGAGGGCGGTTGCGACGTCGACGTCGACGTGGTCGAGATGTTCCGCGGATACCGGCTTGCCCCGGGTGCGGCGGCGGTGCGGATCGCCCGGGATGCGCTTTCGGCCTGCGGGATCGAGCCGCGCGAGACGGTCACCGGAGGGGGCAGCGATGCGAACGCGTTGATCGCCCAGGGGTTCGAGTGCTTGCTGCTCGCAAACGGCACCGAGGCGAACCACACCCCGAACGAGCGCGTGGCCTCGGGGCGGATCGTCGAGATGCTGGCGGTGTGCCAGGAGATCGCGGCGCTCGCCGGCGCGGAAGCCGAGGTCGCCGACTGATGCTGAAACTGCGGCGCGGCACGGTGGTGGGCGATGACCCGCTGACCGTGGAGGTCGCCGGCGAGGTCCGGCGCGCCTGGGCCGATCCGGCGATGGTCGGCGAGATGCGGGCGGGCGACGAGGTGGTGGTGAACGTCGAGGCCGTCGACCTCGAATTGGGCTCGGGCGGCTTCGACGTGGTCCACGTGAACCTGACCCGTGGGCTGCAGGCGCCCGGCGGCGAGGAGGTTCACGTGATGAAGCTGAACTACACGTCGCTCCAGCACCCGGTGGCGCCGCTCGAGCCGGTGCTCGACGCCGAGCCGACGCCGGCGATGCCGGTCCTCGTCGTGCACCTGCACGGCCAGCTTGCGCCGGCGCTTTGGGCCGCGGGGGAGGCGCGCTCCGATCTGCGCGTCGGCTATCTGCAGACGCCCGGCGGGGCGCTGCCGGGCACGCTGTCGGAGGACGTCTCGGTCCTGCGCGAACGGGGGCTGCTCGCCGGCCATGTCACGGGTGGGCCGACGCACGGCGGAGAGCACGAGGCGATCAGCGTTGCCGGCGGCATCGATGCGGCGGCTCGAGTCCTCGGCTGGGACGCGTGCGTGGCCGGTCCCGGGCCCGGAATCCTCGGCTCCGCCAGCCGGCTCGGTCACGGCGGGCTCGCGGCCCTCGACACCGCGCACGTCGCGCTGGCTCTGGGGATGCCGACGCTATTGGCGCCCCGGCTCTCCAGCTCCGACCCGCGCTCGCGCCACCGCGGGCTGAGCCACCACAGCCGCACCGTGCTCGAGCTGCTGCTGGGGCCAGTCCGGGTCCCGGTGCCCGAGATCGAAACCGAGGGCTGGCCACTTCTGGACGCCGAGGCGCCCGAGGGCGGCTCGCGCGAGGAGGCCCTGGAGGACCTGATCGCGGCGACAAAGGGCAAGCACGACCTGGCGGTGGAGCCCGTTGACCTCGGCGGCTACGCCGCCAGCGGCCTGCCGACCCGGACGATGGGGCGCGAGCTGGACCAGGATCCGCTGTTCTTCGCCGCGGCGCTTGCGGCGGGCGCGGCGCTGGCGGGCGCCGCCTCCTGACGCACGAACGGCTGCAGCGGCAGGGGTCATCGGCACCGGGTGGAAACGGGTGCCATGGCTGTCGCCGTAAAGCCCACGCAGGAGCGCAAGGTCGAGGCCCGGTTCGAGGCGCTGGTCCTTGACTTCCTGGCCTATCTCGAGTTCGAGCGCGGGCTTGCACGGAACACGCTCGACGCCTACCGGACCGACCTTCTGCAGTTCGGCGTGTTCCTCGCGGCACGGAACCGGGGAGCGACCGAGGTCGAGCGCGTGGACGTCGCCGACTTCCTCGCCGATCTGGCGACCGGCAGGCCGGCGGTCAACGGCGACGACGCGCGGCCCCCTTGCTCCCCGGCGACGATCAGCCGCAAGACGGCGTGCCTGCGCTCCTTCTACCGCCACCTGCGCCGGGAGGAGCTGGTCGATGCCGATCCGACGGCGACGGTTGAGCCGCCCGCCAAGAGCCGCAAGCTTCCCCAGGTGCTGAGCCACGGCGAGGTCACCAAGCTGCTCGACAGCGCGAAGGGCTCCGATCCGATCGACCTGCGCGACCGGGCGCTGCTTGAGCTGATGTATGGGTGCGGGCTTCGCGCATCGGAGGCCGTCGGGCTGGAGCTCACCGACATCGACATCAAGCGCGGCTTCGTGCGCCCGCACGGCAAGGGCTCGAAGGAGCGGATGGTGCCGCTCGGCAGCGCCGCCGCCGCCGCTGTCGGCCGCTACCTGCGCTCCGGGCGTCCGGATCTGGTCGGCTCCGATCCGGTGCGCGGGCTGTTCGTGAACTTTCGCGGCGGGGCGCTCACCCGGCAGGGGCTCTACAAGATCATCCAGCGCCACGCGAAGGCCGTCGGGCTGGACGGCAAGATGAGCCCGCACACCCTGCGCCACACGTTTGCCACGCACCTGCTGGCAGGCGGTTGCGACCTGCGGTCGGTGCAGGAGATGCTGGGCCACGCGGACGTCTCGACGACCCAGCTCTACACCCATCTCTCGACCGAGCGGATCAAAGAGGTCTACTTCAAGGCGCACCCGCGCGCGACCTGAGCGCGCTTGCGCTGCAGGCCGGCGAGGGGTACGTTTGTCCGGGATGAGAGGGGGACGGATGAGGTTGTGGGTGGCTGTGGCTGTTGTGGCGGCGGTGGTGATCGCAGGGGCGCTCCCGGCGACGGCGGGGACAGCCAAGACCAAGCTCATCAGCAAGACGTCGGCCGGCGCGCCGGCAAGTGGCGGTGGTAGCAGCGAGAGCGCCGCTATCTCCGGCTCAGGCCGTTTTGTCGCCTTCCGGTCGCTGGCCACCAACCTGCCCGGTAATCCCGCGATCCCAGACGTCTACGCACATGACCGCAAGACGGGCAGGACGACGCTGATCAGCAAGACCTCGAGCGGGGAGCCCGCAGCCGACGGCTTCAGCTCGAATCCTGCGATCTCGGCGTCGGGCCGCTACATCGCATTCGAATCTATCGCCAGCAACCTGCCCGGGGCGAATGGGCTCACCCAGGTTTACGTCCACGATCGAAAGACTCGCAGGACGAGGCTTTTGAGCAAAACGTCTGCCGGCGAGCCGGCGAACGGTGCAAGTTTCAACATTTCGCTTTCGGCTACGGGACGGTTCGTGGCGTTCAACTCCGGGGCGACCAACCTCCCGGGGAGCCCGGCGTTCTCGGACGTGTACGTTCACGACCGGAAGACCCGCAAGACGAAGCTCGTCAGCAAGACCTCGACCGGCGAGACCCTCGACGAGGTCGCCGGCGCCCCCTCGATCTCGGCCTCGGGGCGGTTCGTCGCCTTCGATTCCGATGCCACCAACCTGCCCGGAAACGACGGCGCCGGGATCACGGACGTGTTCGTCCGTGACCGCAAGCGCGACACGACGCGGCTCGTCAGCAAGTCGTCCTCGGGTGCAACCGGGGATGACTCGAGCTTCCGTCCGTCCATCTCCGCCCGGGGCCGCTTCGTCGCCTTCGCGTCCAGTGCAGACAACTTCCCCGGCAGCCCCTCGACCCAGGACATCCACGTCCACGACCGCAAGACCGGGAAGACCCGGCTTGTGAGCAAGACTTCGGGCGGCGCTCCGGCAAACGAGAGCAGCTCGGGCCCGTCGATCTCGGCCTCGGGCCGATTCGTCGCCTTCGCATCCACGGCTACCAACCTGCCCGGCGACACGGCCTTTACCAACGTCTATGTCCACGACCGCAGGCGCGGGAAGACCCGCCTGATGAGCCAGACGTCCGCCGGTGCTCCGGCGACGGGTGGTCCGAGCGACGAGGCGTCGATCTCCGCCAGGGGCCTGTTCGTCGCGTTCGACTCCGCCGCCGACAACCTCCCCGGCGATGACGAGTTCGCGAACGTCTACGTCCGCGGTCCGCTGCGGTAGTCACCGTTATGCTGGCCCGGCAGGGCAGCGCGATAGTCCAGGGACGGGCTCGGGCAGGAGGTGCGAATGCGGTTCAGGTTGAGCTATGCGAACGTAATGTCGACGGTCGCGTGTTTTGTCGCGCTCGGTGGTGGTGCGTACGCCGCGTCTAAGATCGGCTCGCAAGACATCAAGCGCAACGCCGTCCTCTCCAAGCACATCAAGGGCAACCAGGTCAAGGGGGGCGACGTCAAGGAGTCCACGCTTCGCGGCGCGCCTCCGCTCGCCTATGCGCACGTCGTTGGTGGCGAAGTCATTCCGAGCCGCTCGCGTGGGGTGACGATCGTCGACGACAACGTAACCGGCGCCTATTGCATGAACGTGACGGGCACTCCCAAGGTCGTCGAGGCGACCGTGGACGACAGCTCGCTCTCGACCGCCACAGCCTCGTTCGACCTCGACGTGTGTCCCGCCGGCACGGATGTCGAAGTCCTGACGGGGACCGAGACCACCTTCGGGGATCGAGACTTCTTCGTCGTGTTTCATTGAGGCGACGCCGCTCCGGTTGGAGCCAGCGCGCCTAAGCTTGGGCCGTGCCCGAGCTGCCCGAAGTCGAGACGATCCGTCGCCAGCTCGAGCCGGCATTGGTCGGGCGCCGGATCGAGGGCGCGCGGGTGCTGGACGAACGCTGGACGCGCCCCGAGCCGCCGCGCGCTGTCGAGGCGGAACTGAAGGGCCGCCGGATCGAGTCCGTGGGTCGCCGGGGCAAGTATCTGCTCGTGGGGCTGGAGGGCCAACGCTTTTTGGTGATGCACCTGCGGATGACCGGGAACCTGCTGCTGGCCGGGGCGGAGCGGTTCGGCGCCCCCCGGTTGTACGAGTCGGAGCCTGACGATCGCTTCCTGCGGGCGGCGTTCGGCCTGGACGATGGCTCGGAGCTTTGGTTCACCGACGCGCGGCGCTTCGGCCACGGGGTGGTGCTGACGGCGGCGGAGCTCGATCCGTATCTCGAGGCGAGGCTGGGAGTCGAGCCACTGGGCGGCGAGCTGACGGGCGAGGGCTTGGCGCATCTCGCGGCCGGGCGCACGGCGCCGCTGAAGTCGTTCCTGCTTGACCAGCGGCGCGTGGCCGGGATCGGGAACATCTACGCCGACGAGGCGCTCCACCGGGCCGAACTGCACCCGCTCTCGCCCGCGGGGTCGATGCGCGCCGAGCACTGCGAGGCCCTGGTCGAGGGGATCGTCGAGGCGCTGGAGGCCGGGCTTGCGCATGGCGGCTCATCGATCGACGACTACCGCGACGCGCGCGGCGAGCGCGGCTCGATGCAGGACGAGTTCCTCGTTCACACGCGCGAGGGCCAGGAGTGCGAGCGCTGCGGCGGCGAGATCAGGCGGATCGTTGTTGGCGGCCGCTCGACCTACTTCTGCCCGGATTGCCAGGTCCGGCTACGGCGGCGGCGCGGGAGGACGGCGCGCCGGTGAGCGAGCCGCTGCCGCCCCCCGCGGGATTTCGCATCGGGCATTGGAGCGACCCGGAGGGGCGCACGGGCTGCACCGTGGTGATCGCACCGGATCAGGCCCGGGGCGGGGTGGACGTGCGGGGCGGCGGCCCCGGCACCCGGGAGACCGATGTGATCGGCCCGCTCGCCGGGACCGACCGGGTAACGGCGGTGATGCTGGCGGGCGGCAGCGCGTACGGGCTCGCCGCGGCGGACGGTGCGATGCGCTGGCTCGAGGAGCAGGGGATCGGCTATCCGACCCCGGCGGGCGTGGTGCCGATCGTTCCCGCGGCAATCGTCTACGACCTGGCGGAGGGCGACGCGGCCGCTCGGCCGGGTACGGACGCCGGCTATGCCGCCTGCCAGGCGGCGGCGGAGGGCGTACCGGATCGGGGTCGCGTGGGAGCGGGAAGCGGGACGGCGGCGAGCAAGCTGCTTGGCCGGGAGCGGGCGGTCGCAGCGGGCGTGGGATACGCGGCGGCGAAGGGCATCGGCGGGATCACGGTGGCCGCCCTTGCCGTCGTCAACCCGTTCGGTGACGTGATCGGAGTCGATGGTCAGCCCGTGGCGGCCGCGCGGGCCGAGGACGGAAGCGAGTTGCGGACAGCCGCGGCGATCGCGGCGATGGAGGAGCCGCCGGATCCGCTCAAGGTGCAGCCGGGAAACACGACTTTGATGTGCTTGATGACGGACGCGCCACTCGACAAGGCCGGCTGCGCGCGGTTGGCGCGCGCTGCGGCGGCCGGGGTCGCACGGGCGGTGGAGCCGGTGTTCACCGACGTGGACGGGGACGTGGTGTTCTGTCTGGCGTCCGGCAGGGGCGAGGCCGACCGGTTCACCATCCTGCAGACGCAGACGATCGCCGCGGCAGTCGTGGCCGACGCCATCCGGGACGCGGTCGTTCGTTAGGCGTCCGCCGGGTTCGCCAGCATTGGCTGCGTGCCGGGTTCGTTTAAGACGGAGGCCGTGGTGTTGCGCTCGATCCGCTACGGCGAGGCGGACCGGGTGCTGCACCTCTACACGGCGGCCCGGGGACGAGTCGGCGCGATCGCGAAGGGCTCGCGCAAGCCGCGCTCGCGGTTCGGCGGGCGGCTGGAGCCGTTCTTCCGGCTCGACCTGATGTTGCATGAGGGCAGGGGTGACCTGGCGACGGTGACGGGTGCGCACACGGTGGCGGCGCATCCGAGCCTGCGCTCGAGCGGCCCCGCGCTGGCGGCGGCCGCTCGTGGGTGCGACGCGGTTCTGCGCCTGCTCGACTCGGCTGAGCCGAATCCGGCCGCGTACAACCTGCTGTGCAGGTACCTCGAGATGCTGGACGGCGAGGAGGACGAGACGGTTCGCGACGTGGACGGAGCCGCGGGGCTCGCGACGGCGCTTGCCTTCCGATTGAAGCTGGCGCTGTCCGCCGGGTTCGCGCCGGAGCTGACGGCGTGCGCGCGCTGCGGGGAGGCGGGCGAGCTGCGGGCGTTCTCGGGGGCGGCGGGCGGCGTGGTGTGCGGAGCCTGTCAGCGCGACGGCTTCGAGATGTCGGCGGAGGCGCACGGGTTCCTGCTGGAAGCGCTCGGTCGCCCGCTGGCCCAGGCGCCGGTCGCGACACCGCGGGCGCTGCGCCAGGCCGAGCGCGCGATCACTGCCACGCTTGAGCACCACGCGCATGTCCAGTTACGCTCAGCCGCCTGAGCGAGACGAACGCGGAACACGAAGAGCGCGAGCATTTCCTGCACGCCATCGGCGGGCGGCACGGCATCGCGGACTCGAGCCTGCCGGGGCTGGCATTCGTGATCGCGTACACGGCCGGCGGGCAGCGGCTGAACGTGGCGATCTGGGCGGCGATCGCGGTTGGCGCGGTGCTGTTCGGGATCCGGATCTTGCGCCGCGAGACGCTCCAGTTCGCGCTGGCCGGGTTCGTCGGCGTGGCGATTGCGGCGTTCGTCGCCAATCAGACGGGCCGGGCGGAGGACTTCTTTTTGCCAGGGCTACTTCTCAACCTGGCTTACGCGGCGGCCTACCTGGTCTCGATTGCGATCCGGTGGCCGCTGCTGGGCGTGATCGTGGGACCGCTCAACGGCGAAGGGATGGAGTGGCGCCAGGATCCGGAGCGGCTGCGCCTCTACTCGCGAGCGAGCTGGATCTGGGTGGGGGTCTTCACCGTGCGGCTTGCGGTTCAGCTGCCGCTCTACTTCGCCGACGAGCTGGTGGCGCTGGGCGTGGCGAAGACGGCGATGGGGTTCCCGGTGTTCGGGCTCGCGGCGTGGCTCTCGTACCTGGTGTTGCGGGAGGGCGGCTGGCGGCTGGGGGAGCACCCTTCCTGAGGGATGGGAGCGGGGCCTATGCTGGCGGCGTGAGCGAGCACGAGGAGCGCACCCGGCGCTGGGAGGCCGAGTTCCACTGGGACCGCGCGACGCCCTCGTATCCAGCGGTTCGGCGCGAAGCTGAGCCCGACAGCGAGGTGCGGACCCCGTTTCAGCGCGATCGGGACCGGATCGTGCACGCGAAGGCGTTCCGGCGGCTGATGCACAAGACGCAGGTGTTCATCGCGCCCGAGGGGGATCACTACCGAACGCGGTTGACGCACACGCTGGAGACGTGTCAGATCGCGCGGACGACTGCCCGGGCGCTTGGCTTGAACGAAGACCTGACGGAGGCGATCGGGCTCGGGCACGACCTCGGCCATCCGCCATTCGGGCACATCGGCGAGGAGGCGCTGGACGAAGCTCTGCAGGAGCGGGCGGGACGGCGCTTCAAGCACAACGAGCAGTCATTGCGGGTGGTCGAGGTGCTCGAGCGCGACGGCGAGGGCCTGAACCTGACGGAGCAGGTGCGCGACGGGATTCTCAACCACACCGGGTCCGGCAAGCCGGCGACGCTCGAGGGCAAGATCGTCCGCCTGGTCGACCGTGTGGCCTACATCAACCACGACATCGACGATGCGATCAGGGCGCAGATCATCACGCCGGCCGACTTGCCCGGGGCGGAGATCGAGCTGCTGGGGCCGACGGGTTCGGCCCGGATCGACAGGCTCGTTCGCGACATCGTCGCCAGCTCGCGCGAGGCGGGGGACATCGCTCAGAGCGAGGAGGTGGGCGGCGCGATGCTGAGGCTGCGGAAGTTCATGTTCCAGCGCGTGTACCTCGGACCGGAGGCGCGCTCCGAGCACGAACGGGTACAGCGGGCGCTGCGAAGTCTGTTCGAGCACTTCCTGGCGCATGTCGACGAGGTTCCCGAGGGTGATCCCGCGGCCGACGAGGTGCAGCGCGTGACGGACTATCTGGCGGGAATGACCGACCGGTTTTGCATCGCGACGTTCCGGCGGCTGGCGCTGCCCGAGGAGTCGCGGCTTTGAGCACCATCTAGGTTTGAGTCGTGGCGCGGTTCTCGCAGGAGTCGATCGAGCGGGTGAAGGACGCCGTCGACATCGTCGAGGTGGTGTCGGCGCACACCGAGCTGCGGCGCTCGGGCCAGCGCTTTACGGGTCTGTGCCCGTTCCACGACGAGCGGACACCGTCGTTCTCGGTCAATGCGGCGGAAAAGGTCTACCACTGCTTCGGGTGCGGGGTGGGCGGCGACGTGATCACGTTCGTGGAGGAGAAGGAGGGGTTGGCGTTCGCGGACGCTGTGGAGTCGCTGGCGGATCGCTACGGGGTGGAGGTCGAGCGCGAGCAGGAGGATCCGCGGGCTGAGGAGGCGCGGAAGCGAGAGGGCCGCTTACGGGAACTGTTGGACGAACCGCAAAGTTTTACCGCAAGTACCTCTGGGAGTCGAGACGAGGCGCAGAAGGCCGTGAGTACTTCGCGGGCGAGGGCTCAGCGAAGAGACGCTGAGTACGTTCAACGTTGGTTTCGCCCCGAACAGTGGGACACGGTGGTAGTCTCCGGGCCAGCGGAAGGCGGTTCTCCATCAAGAGTTGATTGATTCGGGGCTAGTCAAGAAATACAGCAAGGGAAGCCCATCGATCACTTCAGGGCACGGATCATGTTTCCGATTCGGGACGCGCAAGGACGAATGCAGGGCTTCGGAGGCCGGGCGACGCGGCAAGGGACAGAGCGCGAAGTACGTCAACTCTCCAGACAGTCGGCTGTTCAACAAGAGCGAGTGCTGTATGGCATTGAAGTGCTCGGAGCGCGATCGCGAAGGCCGGAGGGTCAGTTGTCGTGGAGGGCTACACAGATGTAATTGCGCACATCAGGCCGGGAATAGAGCAAGCCGTCGCTGTGATGGGGACCGCCATCACACGAGGCCAAGTAGCTCGCCTATCGGGCTGAGCAGATGAACGTCGTCTTGGCACTCGACGCGGATCGAGCTGGGCGGGAGGCAATGCTTCGGAGGCCAGCGTGTTGCGGCGGGTAAGGGCGTGCGGTTGCTGGTTGCACCAATGCCTGAGGGAAAGGACCCCGCGGAGCATTCTTGGAGGGCGCTCGCCGGGGTCCGACGCCGGCTGAAGAGTTCGCTTCTTTGGTCGACGACGCGTCGGACTCCCGTCATTTCACGTGCGAAGGTTCTCGACGATGCCGACTTGGCCCACCGCAGGGTCGCGACGACGCCCTCGACGAAGTGGCGCCGTCTTGGCGGGTGCTTGGCGACGCTGTCACGCGCGAGGAGCTCTGCGGGAGGCGAGCGAGCGACTTGAACATCGAGCCTGCGCTCGTCGGGCGGCGAGTTTCGGCTGTCAAGATCTGGAGTGCGAAGCTAAGTTGAGACAGCCGCACGTCGAGGACGGAAAATCCGGCCCCGGAGCGGCGCGTAGTCAGCGCGAACGAGCTGCACGAGCAGGCACTGCTGGCGATGTGCATCGCCGCACCTGCGTACGGGCGGGACTATCTTGGAGCGGATTGCGGAGGAGCACCTGAGCTCGGCGGCGATGACCGGGTGCGCGATTGGCTCGTCATGCATCTGGAGCATCCGGGTGAGGGGCTGCCGCGCGACGACGAGGAGCTCACGGACGCGGTGACGCAGCTGATGGTCCGTGCGCAGCGTGAGCCGCCGAGCCCGGCGGCGATGGAGCTCAACTTCCTGCTGCTGGAGAAGGCAGCGGTGGAGCGGCAGATCAGCGCTGCGGAGGCGAACGGGGGCGACCCACCGGTGCAGCTCCAGAAACGGCGATCCGAGCTCGCGGAACGCATCGCCCATTACGAGGGCGAGACGAAACCGTCACGAAAATGATACGAACAGACGTTCGCTGTTTCCGTCCGGTCCGGTCGGGACGATTCGGGCATGGACAGGGATCGACGTGGCAAGCAGAAGCACACAGCCCGCGGCGCCTTGTCCCGTGATGCCCTAGGGGAGTTGGTCGATCCGGGAGCAACGTTGCATGAGATCGGGATGGCCGTTGATCGCAGTCCTTCCACTGTTCGGCATTGGCTGCGGCGATACGGGCTCACCACGAAGAATGGCCGCGGTCCAAGGCCGTCCTACGATCGCGTAGACCTCGATCGGGCTGCTGGTTCTGGCTCTCGGTCGGTTACGGCGAGGTGTCACGTTCACGGCGAAACCGAATTCGGTATCTCCGACGGGAAGCGTCGACGCGTGTTCTGCAAACGGTGTCGCGCCGAGGCAGTAGCGAGGCGCAGGAGGAAGGTGAAGGAGATCTTGGTTCAAGAGGCAGGCGGACGCTGCCAGCTGTGTGGCTATGACCGCTCGGTGCGAGCTCTTCACTTCCACCACCGCGACCCTCGCACGAAGGCCTTCGGGATTGCCGCACAGGGCCTGACGCGATCGATCGCTGAGATGCGTCAAGAAGCGCAGAAGTGCGCGCTTCTCTGCTCAAACTGCCACATGGAAGTCGAAGGCGGACTCACCGTTCTCTAGAGTTGGGCCCCCGGCTTCCGGGTGGCGAAGACGCAAAGCGATCCGGGGTAGCTCAATTGGCAGAGCAATCGGTTGTTACCCGATAGGTTGTCGGTTCGAGTCCGACCCCCGGAGCTCTAGGTCGCGGCGAACTGCTCGACGAGCTCCGCACCGCGCCCTCCGCCGTCATTTGACGCCACCCACCCGGCGATGACCCGGGCCCGCGCCGCGAACGACGCATCACCCAACATCCGCCGAACCGCGAGTCGCAGCGTCCGCTCGCCGAGCAGCCGCCACGGCAGCGACAGCCCGACGCCCGCCCAGCCGACCCGCGCGCCGTTCTCGGCCATGTCGCCAACCGCCGGACAGCACAGAACCGGCGCCCCATGGCCCAGCGCCCGGGCCACCGTCCCATGGCCGCCATGGCAGACCACGAGATCAGCCTCGGCCATCACCTGGGAGTACCGAAGCCACCCATAGAGCCGCGCATTCGCCGGCACCTCGATCCCCTTGCGCGGCATGTGACCGTTCGTCGTCGCCACGACCCGCACCGGCTCATCGGCCAGCGCTTCCAATGCGATCCGCACCAGCCGGCAATCCGGGTCCTGCGCCGTAGACGCCGCCACCAGCACCAACGGACCATCGCCGTCTGGCACGTCCACATCGGGATACGGCGTCTCGAATTCCATCGGCCCTGTCACGTGGACATGCTCCGGCCACGTCCGCGGGTACTCAAGCTGCGGCAGTGTCGCCACCAGTGCCAGCTCCGGGCTCGTCCCGCCGTGAAACCGCTCGGTCGGCGCCAACCCCACCTTCGCCCGCTCGCCGTTCAGCTCCTCGCGTCCCTGGCGCAACCCCGCCTCGAGCAGCGGCAGCGGCGCCGTCCAAAGCCACCGGCCGGCCGCGGTGCGCGGCAGCCGGGCGCCCCCGAACGCGAAGAACGGCAGCCCGGGAGCATGCTCCGGAAAGACGTGCGGGATCAGCGTCGCCCACTTGACGCCCGCCCGCTCCGACGCAAGCGCCGGCGCCAGCGTGAGGATGTCGTTGACCACCACGTCGGGGCGCAGCTCGTCGAAGAGCGGCAGCAGCGCGACGGCCGCATCGCCGGCCGCAGGGCCGTCCCCGTCCTCCGGCGCGAACACCCGATACTCCTCCGCGGCATGGAACTCCACTCCAGCCTCGTCGAGGACGTCGCGCCACTTCTCCCACGTTTCGAAGACCACGCGATGTCCCCGCTCCCGCAGCGCCCGCGCGAGCGCGATCGCCGGAAACGTGTGACCGGGATCGCCGAACGAGGCGATCAGCACCCGCAGCTCCCGCGAGGAGCTCACCGCCGCCTCCACAGGCGCCACCGCTGCAACATCTCGTCCCGCCGCCACCTCAAACCGTGACAACGCGGCGCACTGCCGCTATCCCTTGACGCGTGAGGACCACCCGTGAACGCCCAACGTACCGGCTGCGCATGGCCGTCGAGGCGCTGCCACGCCACACGAAGGAAGCGATGCTCCGCGGCATCGATTCGAACCGGATCATCGTCGGCGCCTACGTCGACTCCAGCTCCGGCGGCATCTGCCCGATGCTCGCCGCGCACCGAAACGGCGGCCGCACGAGCGTCGCCAGCTTCGCCGTCGCCTGGGACGAGTACACGGGCGCCAAGCGCCCACGTCGTGCCACCCGCCGCGAGGTTCGCGCCCTCCGCTCCCTGATCGAATGGTCGCTCGGCACCTCGTCCGAGCTGCCGTCCGGATCCCTTGCCGAGGCCGCCGCCCAGATCCGCGCCGAGCGCGAGCAGTTCGCCTGCGCCACACGGGATGGCCGAGCCGAGCCGATCGCCGAGCCGACGACGGACCCCGCCGAGATCCGGGTCACGCGCCGGCGCGACACCGGCGAGCGCCACCGCGGTCGCGAGCTTCGACTGCGCCGCGACTGGGCCTGGATGCGCCCGGCCCGCAGGCTCGACGACTACAAGGACCTGCTCGCCGCCGCCGAGGAACAGCTGTCCGAGCAGAGCGCCCGCGAGCTGCTCGGCACGCCGGTCGGCGCGCGCGCTGACCGACCCGGCCAGCGCTAGACGCCGATCTGCTGCCCGGAATCACCCGGGCGCATGAAGACGACCTCCGGCACCAGGCACGCGGGCGACGTGCGAAGCAAGAACCGCACCGCCTCGGCGATGTCCTCAGGCCGAATCATGTCGTCAGCCGCGACCTGCCCCTTGACGAACTCGGTCATCGGCGTGTCGACGAAACCGGGCGCCAGCGCCGTCACCTGGATCCCCTGGCCATCGACCTCCTTCTGGGTCGACTGGCTGAACCCGATCACGCCGGCCTTCGTCGCCGAGTAAACCGACAACCACGCCTGGCCCGACTTGCCCGCCACCGACGCAGTGTTGACGATCAGCGCCTTGCCATGCTCGCCCCCGGCCTCGCGAAGCATCGGCAGGCACTCGCGCGTCGCGATGATCAGGCCCCGCAGGTTCGCGCCGATCTGGATGTCGAGCTTCTTGGCCGTGATCTGATCCATCGCCTCGCCGATTCCGACGCCCGCATTGTTCGCAAGCACGTCCAGCCGCCCGAACCGCTCCTTATGTGCGCTCACCAGCGCGACGATCTCCGCCTCGTCAGCCATCTGCGCGGGGTGGGCCAGCACATCCAGACCGGCCGAGCGCAGCTCTGCGGCCGCCGCCTCCAACTTGTCGGGCCGGCGACCGGACACCGTCACCCCGTAGCCGTCCTCGCCGAGGGCGCGCGCAAGAGCCAGGCCGATCCCGCTCGACCCCCCAGTTACCAGCGCCGCACGGTCCGTCACCTGTCGCTCCTTTGAGTCGCCGGGGCGCCAACCGCCCGGATCGAACGGCACCCTAGCGGCGCCCGCCGAGCCACGATCGGCCGCGCGACCGGCTTTGCCGTGCGTTTAGCCGCGCTCTCTAGCATCCCCCGTCGTGAATCGAGGAATCTCCACCCCGGCTCGCGTGCTCCCGGCTGCCCTTGCCTTGGCGGTCGGCGCCGTCCTGCTCGGCGCCTGTGGCTCCGAGCAGCAGCCCGACGCGACTGGTGATGCCCCGGTGGAAGCCCCGTCCGCCGACGGATTCCCGAAGCCGACCGGGACGCTGGACGACCTAATGGCCGCCATCGGCCCCACCAACGAGATCGTGGCGAGCCAGGCCGGGGCCGTCTTCGAGCCCGGCGACGAGCGCTTCGGGTTCGGCCTGTTCGATGTCGGCGGCGCCCAGATCACCGACGCGCAGGTCGCGATCTACGCGGCGCACGGCGCCGACGGCAAGGCGCTCGGCCCGTTCCCGGCACGCATCGAGAGCCTCGCGACTGACCCCGAGTTCGTCGCGCAAACGACGGCGGACGACGACGCCAAGGTCGTCTACGTGGCCGACGTGCCGTTCGCCCAGCCAGGCGAATGGCGCCTCGCCGCCGCCGTCGACCAGCCGGGCGGCATCGTCGCCACCAGCCTCCAATCGAGCGTCCTGGTCGACGAGCAGAAGGGCATCCCCGACGAGGGTGAAGCCGCCCCGAGCGTCCACACCCCGACGCTGGCCGAGGTGGGAGCGGACGTCGAGTCGATCGACACCCGAGTTCCGCCCAGCTCGATGCACGGCGACGACCTGGCCGACGTGCTCGGTGAGAAGCCGGTCGTCCTGCTGTTCGCGACGCCGGCGCTCTGCGTGAGCCGCGTGTGCGGGCCCGTCGTGGACGTGGCCGAGCAGGTGAAGAGCGACTTCGGAGACGACGTCGCCTTCATCCACCAGGAGATCTACGTGGACAACGTCCCGGGTCCGGAAAACCTCCGCCCCCAGGTCAAGGCCTACGGCCTCCCGACGGAGCCCTGGCTCTTCGTCCTCGACAGCGACGGCAACGTCGCCAGCCGCATCGAAGGCGCGTTCAGCGTCGCCGAACTCGAGAGCGCGCTCGAGCCGCTCGTCAACTAGCCGTCTGCGCCAGTTCGAGCGCCTCTTCGTGCCCGAACAGGACGTGGATGGAGACCACGTCCAGCGCGTCGTCGAGTCCGAAGACGAACGAGAGGTCCAGCGTGACCGCGGCGCCGCTCACGGTGCCCTTCACGCCCCAGGTGCAGCGAGCGACGACCCGGCGGCCGATTGTCGTGAGGCCGTGAATTTCCACCCGATCGTTGTCCCACGCCTCGACCCAGTCCTCGATGAACTTGCGCGCCGCCGCTCCCCGGTAAGGACCCGGCTCCGGCCACCGCGGATCGGTGAACACCTCCACATCGGCGGCGAGCATCGAGATGAAGGATTCGAGCTCGCCGACGTTCCACGCTGCGATCAGGCGCTCGATCCGCTCCTCGCCCGGTGAGCTCACCGGCTGAGCGTAGTCGGCAGGGCGAGGCGGAGTCCGTAGGACCAAATCGAGCCCTGCCGTTGTTGAGGCGGCTTATCCTCAGGCCGTGGGCACGGAGGAGACGCAGCAGCCCGAGCGCAACCTCCGGAGGTCAGCCTTCTGGCTCGCGGTCACGGGGATCTCCCTCTACCTGGTCGCGCCGAGCCTGATCGAGGTCCTGTCGTCATGGGAGGACCTCGACGAGGTGCAGCCACTTTGGTTCCCGGCCATGGTTGTGCTCCAGGCCCTGGGCCTCGCTTGCCTGTGGTACGTCCAGCGCCTCGTGCTGCACAAGGTCGGCTGGACCCCGGTCATCCATTCGCAGCTCGCCGGCAACGCGCTCTCGAAGATCGCTCCGGCGGGAGGCGCGCTTGGCGGCGCGTTGCAATACCGGATGCTGGTCGAGGACGGCGCCCCCAGGGGCCGCGTCGCCGCCGCGATCACCGCCGTCAACCTGCTGACCTTCGGCGTCGTGCTCGTCCTGCCCGTGCTGGCCATCCCCGCGTTCCTCACGGGGGGCGTCGATCCCGGCCTGGTCACCGCAACGCTGATCGGCATCGGCGTCCTGGTCCTGCTGGTGGCCGCTGCGATCGCGCTGCTCGCGTTCGACGAGCCGCTCGCCTGGCTTGGGCGAGTCGTCCAGGGCGCCCGTAACCGGATCCGGCGCAGCGGCGAGTCGTCGCGCACCCTGTCCGACCGCCTGATCAGCGAGCGCGACCGCCTGCTCGACATCCTCGGGCCACGCTGGGGCAGGGCGGTCGCCGGGACCGTCGCGCGCTGGGCGTTCGACTTCGCGACGCTCGTCGCCGCCCTGGCGGCAGTCGGCTCCACTCCAAGCCTCGCCCTGATCCTGCTCGCCTTCTGCGCCGCTCAGGTGCTCGCGCAGATCCCGTTCACGCCCGGCGGTCTCGGCTTCGTCGAGGCCGGCCTGACGGCCACGCTCGCGCTCGCCGGCGTCCCGGCCGCGGGCGCGGTCCTCGCCACCCTCGCCTACCGGCTCGTCTCGTACTGGCTGCCCCTGCCGATCGGCCTGGTCGCCTACCTGGCGCACCGGCGACGCATGGCGGTCGCCTGAGCATGCGGGTCACCTACGTGGGTCACGCGACCGTGCTGATCGAGCTGGCCGGCACCCGATTGCTGACCGATCCCGTGCTGCGCACTGCGGTCTTCGGCGGCATCATCAGACGAGCGGGTGACCCGCCGGTGCGGATCGACCCGCTTCCGGATGCAGTCCTGATCTCGCACCAGCACCAGGACCACCTGGACCTCCCCTCGTTGCGCTCGCTCGGAGCGCGGACCAGCGTGTTCGCCCCACGCGGCAGCGGCAAACGGATTCGCCGTGCGGGGATGAGGGGCGTCACCGAGCTCTCGCCGGGCGATGCGGCGACTGCCGGCGAGGTCGAGATCATCGCCACCCGGGCCGAGCACGACGGCCGGCGCCTGCCGGTCGGTCGCCCGGTCGAAGCGCTCGGCTATCAGGTGCGCGGGGCGGGACAGAGCGTCTACTTCGCGGGCGACACCGATGTGTTCGACGAGATGTCCGAGCTCGAGGGCGTCGACGTCGCCCTGCTTCCGATCGGCGGCTGGGGACCGAGCGTGGGGAAGGGGCACCTCGACCCGCAGCGCGCCGCCGAGGTTGCGGCGCTGATCCGCCCGCGCGTGGTGGTGCCGATCCACTGGGGCACCGTCCTGCGCGCCGGCCTCGCGCGCAGCCGGCCGGGGCTGCTGACCGACGCCGCGACCGAGTTCCGCAGCCGCATGGCCGAGCTGGCGCCCCAGACCGAGGCCCGCATCCTCAAGCCGGGCGAGTCCTTCACCTTCGACCCCTGAGTCACCGCCTCCGCCCGCGTTACGCTCGCCCGCGGGCCGGTAGCTCAGTTGGTAGAGCAGCGGACTCATAATCCGTAGGGCGGAGGTTCGAATCCTCCCCGGCCCATCTCTCGGCCTACCGGATCGCGGCAGGGCGAATCGAGTGCCGCCGGCAACCAACCTGCTGACCCCCCGCCGCGGACGCCGAGGACAGCCGATCGGACGAAGGCCTCCGCGCGGCCTGATGTGAGCGGTAGGGTCGGCGCCATGGAGGGCGCGCCCGGAGACCTGCGCGAGCGCCGTGAAGCGGTCGTTCGCGAGCACATGGAGTCGGAGAACCGGCACGAGTTCGACGTCACGATGGGCACCTTCGACCACCCGCGCTACGAGATCATGGCGACGGGCGACGTCTACGACGGGCCCGAGGAGGTGGCGGGGTACTTCCGCACATCGCGCGCAGCCTTTCCCGACCAGCGCAACGAGAACGCCGTCTTCCACCACGCCGATGACGCCGTGATCGTCGAGTTCGACCTGCTCGGCACCCACGAGGGCGAGCTGCGCGGCATCGCGCCCACCGGCAAGAGCTTCCGCTGCCGGATGTGCGCGCTGTTCCTGTTCGAGCCGGCCGGCGAGGGGATCGTCTGCGAGCGGATCTACTTCGACCAGGCGACGATCGCGCAGCAGCTGCTCGGCGACGACTCGCCCTAGCCGCCCTCGCCCTCGAGGTAGTCGACTCCGCTCAGCGAGCGACCTTGCGGAGCTGGCGCAGTTCCAGCATCGGCCCCTCTTCGGCGCAGCTTCGATGCCAATGCTGGTGGTCGCGCTCGCCGCCAAGGCGGCGCAGGCGTTGCACGATCACGTGCTCGCCGCCGATCTCGACCGCGCCGCCACATCCGGGGCAGCGGTAGAGCTTCTGCGAGATGCTGCGGATCAGCCACGCTTCGTCGCCCTCCGCGGTCAATCCGCGCAGGCTCGTGCGGCTGTCGGGCAATCCCTCGAACTCTTCGTACATCCACACCCGTGATACCACTCGCGGATGACGGGCGGCTGGGAGATACGCGGAAGATCGTCGTCATGGCCGGAAACGACGATGCCCTTCGCTTCTATCGCCGACTCGGTACCGGGCCCGCGCTGGTCGACCTGCTCGCGCCGCTCGATCCGCCACCCGGCGAAACCGGCTGACCTCGCAACTAGTCTGTCGGCGTGGACGAGAGTCCAAAGGCCAGCCGTGCGGGGATGGGCGTCGCGCTCGCGGCGCTCCTGGGCGTGTTGTTCGCGCTCGTCGCACTGCTCGACCTCGGGCCGTGCGCCGACGACGCGTTGACCGTCGACGAGTTCATCTCGCAGGGCGACGAGATCTGCGGCGAGGCGCACGACGAGTTCCGCGACCTCCAGGAGAGCGCGCCGCGGACGCCCAGCGATGCGGCGGAGCTGACCGGGGCGCTGATCGACGTCGCCGAGGAGGAGCACGATGCGATCTCCGACCTGCGCGAGCCGGACAGCCTCGGCGGCCAGGTCGACCGCTACCTCGAGGCGCGCGATCGCGGGATCGACGTCCTGCGCGAGGGTCTCGAGGCAGCGGAGGACGCCGACGCGGGCGCCTATGGGGCGCTGCAGGCCGAACTAGCTTCGACCCAGATCGATCCGCGGTTCGAGATCGCCGGGGAGATCGGCTTTGAGGAGTGCTCGAAGCCGCTCGTCGGCAGCGGCGAGCTTCGTCGCCAGGCGGAGTCGCCGACGTCGAGCGACCCGGCCGCGCCGCCGACGGTGAACAACCCGCCGACCGGCGCCCCGTAGCTAGACGCTGCTTCGGCGGCGCGAGGCGAGCCAGCCGAAGCCCAGTGCCATCACCAGGTTCGACGCACCCGCGAACCACAGGCCGGCCCGTGCGCCCGGCCGCGAGAACGCCTCCGACTCAGACCAGACGATGTCGGTCGCCAGCTCGGTTCCGCGGAGCCAGGCGAGCGCCCACCAGTCGCGCTCGGAGTCCCGAAGCTCAGCGACCAGGTGCGCGGCGGCGAACGTCAGCCAGATCGGGCCGCAGCGGCGAAACAGGTGCTCGGCATCGGGCGACGGGCGCTGGTGGCCAAGGATCGCCAGCGTCGCCCTCGGGGCGAACAGCGCACCCGATCCCAGCGCGAGGTCGAAGGCGATCATGTTGCGGTTGGTCAGGCGCAGGGCCTCCTCGGGCGTGATCCCCCGATCCAACCACAAGTGGCAATAGTCGGCCGCGCGGAAGGGAAACCTCCCGGGGGGGCGAATCATCCGGCCGTGAGCAAGACCGCGACCAAGACCCGCCCCGCTGCCGCCGGAGCCCGGACCACGACCCGCCGGAACGGCGCGCAGACGAAGCGGACGACGAAGAAGGACGTCAAGACGCTCTCGGCCTTCATCACCGAGCGGTTTGACGAGTTCTCGCGCTCGCAGAAGGACGTCGCCCGCTACATCGTCGACCACCTCGACGAGGCCGCTTTTCAGACGGCCGAGGAGCTGGCCCGCCGCGCGAACACATCCTCGTCGACGGTCGTCCGCTTCTCGCAAGCGCTCGGCTTTGAGGGCTATCCCGAGCTTCAGCAGGCTGCAATCGAGGAGTACCGGTCGAGCCCAGCCGCCGGTGGCACCACCGACACCGCCTCGCTCTTCGACTTCGACCACACCGAGTTCGAAGCCTCGCTGGCCGCCGACCACGGCGACCTCGAGGACACGGTTCGCAACCTGACCGGCGAGCAGGTCGAGGCGTGCGTCACGGCGCTCGCCGGCGCCACCCGAGTGATGATCGTCGGCATCGACCAGCTGGCGTTCTTCGCGAGCTACCTCCGCCACCTGCTGGCGCTGCTCGACATCCGCGCCGAGGTGGTTGCCAGCCCGCGCCAGGATTCGATCACCCGTCTCAGCCGGCTCGAGGAGGGCGCGCTCGTGATCGCGTTCTCGGCCGGCCGCGCGCACCCGATCGTCGTGCGGGCCATGAAGCTCGCCAAGCACCGTCAGGCGACCACGCTCGCGATCACGGATGCCACGCTCTCTGAGGTCGGCGAGCATTCCGACCTGACCCTCTACTTTTCCTCGAACAGCCCATCGTTCATCCAGTCGAACACGTCGCTGCTCGCGCTGGTCCAGGCGCTCGCCTACGGGGTGTATGCCCGTGACAAGGCCGCGTTCAAGGACCGCATCCGCGCCTTCAAGCTGAAGTAGTTCCGCTTGTAGAATCGCTCGCATGGCTGAGCGGGCGACATTCCGGGTCAAGCGCGGGCTTGCCGAGATGCTCAAGGGCGGAGTGATCATGGACGTCGTCACGCCGGCCGAGGCTCGGATCGCCGAGGAGGCGGGCGCCGTTGCCGTGATGGCACTCGAGCGCGTGCCGGCCGACATCCGCCGCGACGGAGGAGTCGCGCGGATGAGCGACCCGTCGATGATCGAGGAGATTCAGGCCGCGGTGACGATCCCGGTGATGGCCAAGGCCCGGATCGGCCACTTCGCCGAGGCGCAGGTGCTCCAATCGCTGGAGGTGGACTACATCGATGAGTCCGAGGTCCTCACCCCGGCCGACGAGGCGAACCACATCGACAAGCAGGTATTCGACATCCCGTTCGTGTGCGGCGCGACGAACCTGGGCGAGGCCCTGCGGCGAATCGCCGAGGGCGCCGCGATGATCCGCTCGAAGGGCGAGGCAGGAACCGGGAACATCGTCGAGGCCGTGCGCCATCTGCGCGGCATCACCGGTGGCATCAAGAGCCTCCAGTCGCTGTCCCGCGAGGAGCTTCCAACCGCGGCGAAGGAGCTTCAGGCTCCGCTCGACATTGTCGCCGAGGTCGCCGAGGCCGGCTCCCTGCCGGTGCCTCTGTTTTGCGCGGGCGGGATCGCGACCCCCGCCGACGCCGCGCTGACGATGCAGCTCGGCGCCCAGGGCAACTTCGTGGGATCCGGCATCTTCAAGTCCTCCGAGCCCGAGCGGCGCGCTCGGGCGATCGTCGAGGCCACGACCCATTTCGGCGACCCCGCGCGCGTCACCGCTGCCTCGATGGGCCTCGGCGAGGCGATGCGCGGCGACGACATCGAGCAGCTCGCAGCCGAGGGCGAGCTGTTGCAACACCGCGGGGTTTGAGCCGCTTGAGCGACGGACCACTGGTGCCCCCCGCTGCCGAGGGGGCAGCTCTGCGGATCGGCGTTCTGGCCAGCCAGGGCGACTTTGCGGCCCACGTCGAGATGCTCGCCGCGCTCGGCGCCGACGCCTTCGAAGTCCGCATACCGCCGGACCTGGACCGCCTAGATGCGCTGGTGATCCCAGGCGGCGAATCGACGACGATCGCGAGGGCGATCGCGCGCGACGGCCTGGAGCCGGGGATTAGGGCCCATCACGGGTCCGGCCGCCCGATCCTCGGAACTTGCGCGGGGATGATCCTCTGCGGGCGCGACCACCTGGCGCTGCTCGACGCCACCTGCCGCCGCAACGCGTTCGGCCGCCAGCTCGCGAGCTTCGAGGCCGATCTGAAGGTCGAGGGCCTGGGCCCGGAGCCGCTTCGGGCGGTGTTCATCCGGGCGCCTTGGATCGAGTCGCACGGGGCCGGGGTCGAGGTGCTGGCCAGCGTCGACCAACACCCCGTGGTGGTTCGAGACGGGTCGGTACTGGCCTGCTCGTTCCACCCCGAGCTGACCGACGACTCTAGGATTCACGCAATGCTGATGGCGATGGCGACCACCGCACATGCCGCGGCCGCCGCCTTCGACCAGAACTGAATAGGAGTTGGGGGACGTTGAGAGACCCGCGCGTTACGAACCTGGCGAAGATCCTGGTCGGGTACTCGACCGGGGTGGAGTCTGACGAGACCTGCCTGATCGAGGGGCCGTCCGCTGCCGAGCCGCTGATCGCCGCCGTCTATGAGGAGGTCCTCGCGGCCGACGGCCATCCCGTCGTCTCGATGTCGTTCGACGACCAGCAATCGAGTTACCTGGCGCGCGCTTCGGATGCGCAGCTCGAATGGATCTCGCCGCTCGCCCAGTGGGGCGCGGACGAGGCGGATTGCAGGATCGCGATCGGGGCCGACACCAACACCCGGGCGCTCTCGGGGATCTCGCCCGAGCGACAGACGCGGCGCCAGGCCGCGACCCGGCCGCTGATGGAGAGCACGATGCAGCGCTCGGCCGACGGCACCCACCGCTGGGTCTACACGATTTTCCCCACCAACGCGTATGCCTCCGACGCCGAGATGAGCCTCTCCGCCTTTGAGGATTTCTACTTCGGCGCTTGCCTGGCCGATTCCGGCGATCCGCTCTCCAACTGGAAGCAGGCTTCGGAGGACACGCGGCGCCTGGCCGAATGGGCGGACGGTCACTCCGAGGTCCGAGTGACCGGGCCCGGCACCGACATCCGCCTCGGCGTCGAGGGCCGCAAGTTCATCCCCTGCTACGGCGACCGCAACATGCCTGACGGCGAGTTCTTCACCGGGCCCGTGGAGGACTCGGTCGAAGGTGAGGTTTCATTTCATCTGCCGGCGATGGTCGGCGGGCGCGAGGTTGCCGGGGTCCGCTTCCGTTTCGAGGGCGGCAAGATCGTCGACGCCTCGGCCGAGCGCGGGGAGGAGTTCCTGATCGAGCTGATCGACACCGATGCTGGAGCCCGCCGGCTCGGCGAGCTCGGGATCGGGACCAACTACAAGATCGACCGGGGGACCCGCGACGTGCTGCTCGACGAGAAGATCGGCGGCACCGTGCACATGGCGGTCGGCGCCAGCTACCCCGAGTCGGGCGGTGTCAACGAGAGCGCCGTCCACACCGACCTCGTCTGCGACCTGCGCCAGGGCGGCAAGATCGAGGTCGACGGCGAGCTGCTGCAAGAGAACGGAAAGTTCGCCGTCTAGCCCACCACCGGCAGATGCTGCTTTGGCCGCCAGAGCGGCTCACCCGACAACACGAGAAGGGCCGCGACCGACCCCCGCGTCAGTCACGACCCATCTCTCGGCATCCCATTTTTCGAGCGCTTCATTCCACCGCCGGACGACCTGGGTGGCTTCGGCGCGCGTACCGGTGGAACACGGATCTGCGATCGAAGTTTCGCTCGTAGAATCAAGGCATGGCAGGCCATTCGAAGTGGGCGTCGATCAAGCACAAGAAGGCTGCGACCGACGCGAAGCGGGGCAAGCTGTTCACGAAGCTCGCGCGGGCAATCACGGTGGCCGCCCGGGAAGGTGGGGGGGACCCGGCGGGAAACCACACCCTCGCCGCGGCGGTCGAGAAGGCCAAGGGCTATTCGATGCCCAAGGACAACATTCAGCGGGCGATCGACCGCGGGACCGGCGAGGGTGACGCTGGGACGATCGAACGCGTCGTCTACGAGGGCTATGGCCCAGGAGGCACTGCCGTCCTGGTCGAGGCCCTGACCGATAACCGCAACCGGACCGGGTCGGAGATCCGCCACGCGTTCGATCGCCATGGCGGCAGCCTCGGCGAGCCCGGCTCCGTGGCATGGCAGTTCGAGAAGAAGGGTGTCGTGCTGGTCGATTCGGGCCGCTACGGCGAGGACGATCTGATGCCCGCAATCGACGCCGGGGCCGACGATGTCGTGATCGAGGACGACACCCTCAAGGTCACGTCGGGCCCGGCCAGCCTCACCGGCGTCCGGCTGGCCCTGGAGCAATCCGGCGTTGAGATCCAGTCGGCCGAGCTTGCGATGGAGCCGCAGGCGGTGGTGGCGGTGACCGACCCCGGGGAGGCGCGGCGCCTGGTGCGCCTGATTGACGCGCTCGACGACCACGACGACGTGGACGAGGTCCACGCGAACTTCGACATCCCGGCCGAACTGCTCGAGGAGGCGGAAGCGGCCTAGCGCGCCTGTGCGGCCTCGGAAGGGCCTTGCCTGGGGAGGCATCCGAGGCCGTAGCGAGAATCACCAGTCGTGCTGGTAGTTATGGGCATCGACCCGGGCGTCGCCAACACGGGCTTCGGTGTGGTCCGGGTTGCGGGCGGCGCGATGAGCGCCGTGGACGGCGGTGTGATCGAGGCGCCCGCGGACCTGGAGCCCGCGGGTCGCCTGGCACGGATCCACGCCGCTCTCGTGGAGCTGATCGCCTGGCACGAGCCCGCGGCGGTTGCGATCGAGGAGCTCTACTTCGGCAAGAACGTGCGATCGGCGATCGGCGTGGGGCAGGCGCGGGGCGTCGCGATGCTGGCCGCCGCCGAGCGCGGCATCCCGTGCTTCGACTACACGCCGCAGGCCGTGAAGATGGCCGTCTGCGGATCGGGCGCGGCCGCCAAGGCGCAGGTGCAGCGGATGGTGGGCACCCTGCTCCACCTGCCGGCGCCACCGGCCTCCGACCACGCGGCCGACGCGCTGGCCGTCGCCATCTGCCACGCAAGCCGGGCGCCGGCTGCCGCCGCGCTGGCCGGGGCGGCGTCATGATCGCCTCGGTTCGCGGCGAGGTCCTGGTCCGCCGCCCCGACCACGTCGTGGTCGAAACCGGTGGCGTCGGCTACCGGCTCGCCGTGTCGGCGGAGACGCTGAAGGCCGTCCCGGCGCATGGGAAGCAGGCCACCCTCCACGCCCATCTGGTCGTGCGCGACGACGCGCTCCAGCTCTACGGATTCGCGAGCGAGGAGGAACGCGACCTGTTCATCCACCTGAACTCGGTCTCCGGCGTGGGGCCGAAGATGGCGATCGCGATTCTCTCCGGCGGCAGCCCTCGACAGCTTCTGAAGGCCATCGCCCTCGGCGACCACAAGCGCTTCCAGGCCGCCCCCGGCGTCGGCAAGAGGACGGCCGAGCGGGTGATCGTCGAGCTGCGCGAGAAGGTCGCCGGCGAGCTCGAGCATGCCGCGCCGGCCCCCGGCGCGGACGGCGAGGCAGAGCCGCGGCTGCTCGCGCGCGAGGGGCTTGTCAATCTGGGTTACTCGCTGATCGAGGCGGAGAAGCTGCTCGACGGCGCCGACGGCGAGACGCCCGAGGACCTGATCGGCATCGCGCTCCGTAAGGCCGGGGATGGGGCCGGAGCGAGAGGTATCTCATGAGCGACGCAAGGCGCGAAAGCGTGTTTACCCCCCCGGTAGGGGTTTCTCAATGAGCGACGAGCGCAGCCCAGGGATCGTCCCCGATCCCTCGATCGAGGCCGCGGCGGTCGATATGCAGGTGCGCAAGCTCGGCGCCAGCGAGCCGATGGCCGAATCCCGCGTCGCCGACCCCGACGACGACCTCGACCGCTCCCTGCGGCCGGCGACGCTGGCCGACTTCGTTGCCCAGGACGCGGTGACGGATCAGCTCTCGGTGTTCATCGAGGCGGCGCGCCGGCGCGGTGAGCCGCTCGACCACGTCCTGCTGAGCGGTCCCCCGGGCCTTGGCAAGACCTCGCTCGCGCACATCATCGCGGCGGAGCTCGGCGCGCCGCTGGTCCACACCGCGGCGCCGGCGCTGGAGCGCAAGGCCGATATCGCGGCCTTCCTGACCTCGCTCGAGCCCAACTCCGTCTTCTTCATCGACGAGGTCCATCGCCTCAACCCGGCGATCGAGGAGACGCTCTATCCGGCGATGGAGGATCGACGCCTGCCGGTGGTCCTCGGGCAGGGTGCGGGCGCCCGCACCGTGACGCTCGACCTGCCGCCGTTCACGCTGGTCGGCGCGACCACGCGAGCGGGACTGCTCTCGAAGCCGCTCCACGACCGCTTCGGCGTCTCGCACCGCCTCGAGCACTACGACGCCGGCGACCTCGCGGTGATCGTCCGCCGGTCCGCCGGGATCCTCTCGGTCGAGATCGAGCCGGACGGCGAGACCGCGATCGCCTCGCGCTCGCGCGGCACCCCGCGCGTCGCGAACCGGCTCCTGCGCCGTGTCCGCGACTTCGCGGAGGTGCGCGGGTCCGGCGTCGTGACGGGGCAGATCGCCAGCGAGGCGCTGAGCCTGCTCGACGTCGACGAAGCCGGGCTCGATCGCCACGATCGAGTGATCCTGGAGACGATCGCGATCAAGTTCTCCGGCGGCCCGGTCGGCCTGACCACGCTTGCCGACGCGATCGACGAGGAGCCCGACACGCTCGAGGGCGTCTATGAGCCCTACCTGATCCAGCAGGGGCTGATCAAGCGCACCCCACGGGGACGGGTCCTGACCGAACGCGGCTACGAGCACCTGGGGCTCGCTGTCCCCGAGGGCGCCGCCACGTTGTTCTAGATCCGGTTCTCAGATCCCCCGTTTACTAGCCTTGTGGCCGTGCCCTTCTTCATCTGCCCGAGCTGCGGCAACCGCGAGTTGTCGAACTCCCGGACCTCCGGGTTCTCCAGCCGGCCCAAGGGCTGCGCCAAGTGCGGCTTCGGCTTCCTGTTCGAGCTGCTCGACGACTACTACCCCGCCCCGGACGCCGCCTTCTTCACCTGCGACAAGGACGGGCGCGTCCTCGACGTGGGCCGCGGCGGCTACGAGCTGACCGGACTCAAGGACGAGGACGTCATCGGGCGCCCGGTGCGCGACGTGCTGGGGCTCGCCTGGGTCGACGGTGGTGGATCGGACGCGGCGGCAGCCACCGATGACGGCAACACCGACCCGATCGAGACAACCCTCGAGTGGGGAGTGCGCTCGCTCGGGAAGCACGTTCACGTGAACGCCGAGGGCGACCTGCCGGCCGAGGCGGTGGCCGATCTCTTTCCCGCCTACGACGACGACGGCGGGCTCCTGCTCGTGCTGACCCCTGAATAAGCTGCGCCGGATGCGAATCCGCGCCGCTCTCGGCGACTGAGCCATGGGCAGTCGCCGCCGCAACCTGATCGTCCTCGGCCTCGTGCTGGCGCTGATCGCCCTCTCGGTCTGGGCGAGCGTGTCGAAGCCGACCCGTCAGGGCCTCGACCTTCAGGGCGGCACCGAGCTGGTCTACCAGGCGCGCCCAACGCCGGCGAACCCGACGATCGAGGCCGACGACATGGAGCGGGCGATCGACATCATCCGCGAGCGCGTCGACACGCTCGGCGTTGCCGAGCCGGAGATCTCCCGGATCGGCACGGACCAGCTCTCGATCGGCCTGCCCAACGTCCAAAACGCGCAGGACGCGATCGACCAGGTCGGCGAGACGTCGCAGCTCGCGTTCTACGACTTCGAGCCCAACGTGATCTCGTCCAACCCGGAGCTCGGGGGCGGTGAGGCGCGGCCGTTCAACCGCCTCCACGACGCGGTCAAGGCCGCTCAGGAGGAGGAGCCCGAGTGCTTCGAGAAGGAGGGCGAGCCCCTCTGCACGCACGAGGGGCAGTTCTACCTGTTCGACGAGCAGACGCTCGAGCTGCTCTCCGGCCCGGCCGACGTGAGGAGCGACCTGTTCCTGCCCTTCGAGGGCGACCAGCAGCCCGAGGGCACGATCATCGAGGAGGTGCCGGAGGGCTACGTCGTCCTCCGCGCCGAGGCGCCGGAAGACAACCCGGATACCGACGTCAACGAGTCCGAGACGGCGCCGCGCGGGTGGTTTTTGATGCGCGACCGTCCCGAGTTGCTGGGCGACGACATCCGCAACCCGGAGCAGCAGTCGGATCCGACCACCAATCAGCCGAACGTCACCTTCGACTTCACCGACGACGGGCGCCAGGCGTTCCAGGAGGTCACGCGCAGGATCGCCCAGCGCGGCCAGGAACGGGCCGTCGGCCCGGTCTCGATCGAGCAGGCGTCGGAGCTCTCGGACAGCTTCGCCGTGGTGCTCGACGGCGAGATCGTCTCGCGCCCGATCATCAACTTCGTCGAGAACCCGGACGGCATCGACGGCCGCACGGGCGCGCAGATCTCCGGCAACTTCACGATCAAGCAGGCGCAGGACCTGGCCGAGTTCCTGCGGATCGGCGCGCTGCCGGTGAAGCTCACCCTGATCAGCCAGAGCACCGTCTCGGCGACGCTGGGCCAGGAGGCGCTGGACGGCGCGATCGTCGCCGCCCTGGCCGGCCTGGCGCTGGTCCTGCTCTTCCTGCTCGCGTACTACCGGTTCCTGGGATTCGTCGCCGCGCTCGGGCTGTTCGTCTACGCCCTGTTCTACCTGGCGCTGATCAAGCTGATCCCGATAACGCTGACTCTGCCCGGCATCGCCGGCCTGATCCTGACGATCGGTGTCGCCGCGGACTCCAACATCGTGATCTTCGAGCGCATCAAGGAGGAGGTGCGCCACGGCCGCTCGATGCTGTCGGCGATCTCCGCCGGCTACCGAAAGGGAATCGCGACGATCATCGACGCCAACGTGATCACCCTGATCACGGCCTTCATCCTGTTCGTGCTGGCGAGCGCCGGCGTCAAGGGCTTCGCGTTCACGCTCGGCATCGGCACGATCGTCTCGCTGTTCACCGCCGTCCTGTTCACCCAGGCGGTCCTGGCGGTGCTGGGCAGGGCGAAGTTCCTGCGCTCTCCCCGCTTCCTCGGCGCCCGCGAGCGCGCTACGGAGTGGAGCTTTGACTTCACCGGGATGTCCAAGTACTTCTTCTCGGCCTCGGGGCTGATCCTGGCGATCGGCGCGATCGCGTTCGCGACCCAGCAGCTCAACCTGGGAATCGACTTCGAGTCCGGCACCCGGGTCAAGGTGGCGCTGGCCGAGGAGACGACCGCCGAGGACGTGCGGACCACGCTCTCGGACGCGGGCATCGAAGGGGTCGAAAACGCCGAGGTCCAACAGGTGACCGAGGACGAGTTCGGCGCGAACGTCTTCCAGATCCAGGGCAAGATCCCCGCCGACCAGGCCCAGGACGTCGGCCCGACGCTCGATTCCGAGTTCGGCCTGGAGGGCGGCGAGCAGGGGATTCAGACCACCTCCGTCGGGCCTACGTTCGGCGCCCAGATCGCCCGCAGCGCCGTCATCGCGCTGATCTTCTCGATGATCGTGATCTCCGGCTACGTTGCGATCAGGTTCGAGGCCAAGTACGCCGTGCCGGTGCTGATCGCCCTGATCCACGACATCCTGATCACCGGTGGCATCTACGCGTTGACGGCCCAGGAGGTGTCGAGCGCCACGGTCGCCGCGTTCCTGACGATTCTGGGGTACTCGATGTACGACACGATCATCGTCTTCGACCGGATCCGGGAGAACGTCCCACGGATGCCGCGCGCCGCGTTCTCACAGATCGTCAACCGCTCGATGAGCGAGGTTCTGACGCGGTCGCTGATCACCGGCCTTTCGACCGTGTTCCTGGTTGGCATGCTGCTCGTCTTCGGCGATGAGACGTTGCGTGGCTTCGCCTTCGCGATGATGGTCGGAATCGCCTCCGGTACCTATTCGTCGATCTTCATCGCCTCGCCGGTGCTCACCGAGTGGAAGGAGCGCGAGCCCGCCTACCGCGCGCGCCGCCGCAACATCACTGAGGCGATGGGCTACGTGCCCGTCTTCCCGGAGGACAACGTCGTCGCGCGGGTCGAGGGCCACTCAGACGAGCCGCACCCAGCGCCGGAGCCGGATGGCATCGGCCCGCACGACGAGATCACAGAGTCACCGGCCCCCGAACCCGCCCCCGAAGTTCCCGTCCCCGAGCCGGAGGCGCCTGAGCCCGCCGTGGCGGAGCCACCGCCGGCGCCGGCCGCCCAGCCCCAGGACGCGGCCGCGCAGGAGGCTCGTGCTGAGCGCCGGCGCCGCCAGCAGCGCAAGCGCCGGAAGCACGGGAGGAGGCGCTGATGGCAGCGCTCGTCTGGTTCACCGTCGGACTCGCGATCTGGCACTTCACGGTGCTGCTTCCGGACCGCTTCTGGGGCGGGATCGTGGGCGCGCTCCTGGGAGCGACCGCCGGGGCGATGGTGACTGGAGCAATCGCGCAGATCGCCACCTCGCAGGGGATTGGCGAGACCGATATCGCGACCGTGCTCTACGCGGTCCCCGGCACCCTGATCGGCCTCGCGATCACCTACGCGGTGGGTCTGCGCGCCGAGCGCGGCGCCGTGCAGCACTGACGCCCGTTCGGTTGACCGAGCGCTCGATCTCCCCGGACCGGGCTCGTCAGTCAAACCTCGAGCGGCCAGCCGGCGAACGGGTAGCCGCCCGCCGGGGCGATTCCGTCGGCACCCGTCCCTAGTTTGGGTGGGTGGGCGAATGCGAGCCAACCGGTGTCCAGGGCGAGTTCGTGCTCGACCCGTTCTCCTACCGGGAGGCCCGGACCATCGCGCACGAGCTGGATCTGGCCGAGCCGGTGGCGGTAACCCTCGTTCGGCGCGGATTCCGGACGGTCGCGGCCGTGCGCGCGTTCCTTGCGGCCGACGAGACGCACGACCCGGCCGAGTTCGACGGGATCGAGGCGGCGGTCGCGGCGATCGGCGAGGCGATCGCCCGCCGCGAGCTGATCACGGTCCACGGCGACTACGACGTGGACGGCGTCACCGCGACCACGATCCTGGTCTCGACCCTGCGCGAGCTGGGCGCGGATTGCGACTGGCTGATCCCCGCCAGGGTCGAGGACGGCTACGGATTGACGATGGCCACCGTCGATCGGCTCGCCGAGCGCGGGACGCGCCTGCTGATCACGGCCGATTGCGGGATCACCTCGGTCGCCGAGGTCGCGGCCGCCCGTGCTCGCGGGATCAACGCGGTCGTCACCGACCACCACCAGCCCGGGGACGTGCTTCCCGACTGTCCGATCGTGCACCCCGTGGTCTCGGCGTATCCCTGTCCCGACCTCTGCGCTGCCGGGGTGGCCCACAAGCTCGCGGCCGCTCTCACCACCGTCGAGCGGGCCGAGCGCGACCTCGACCTCGTGGCGCTCGCGACCGTGGCTGACATGGTCCCGCTGACGGGCGAGAACCGGTCGTTGGTCAGGCGCGGCCTCGAGCACGCCCGGCGCGGCGTGCGGCCCGGGCTGCGGGCATTGATGGCCGCCGCCCAGGTCGCGCCCGAGCGGCTTGACGAGGGCGATCTGGGCTTCCGGCTCGCGCCGCGGATCAACGCCGCCGGGCGCCTGTACCGGGCCGACGCCGCGGTTGAGCTGTTCCTCACCGATGACGACGAGCGGGCGCGCCAGATCGCGGACGAGCTGAACCGGGCCAACGGGGAGCGCCGGGAGACCGAGGCGGATGTCCTGGCGGACGCCGAGCGCCGCCTGCGCGAGCTCGGCGATCAGGCTGAGACCGCCGCCGCGATCGTCCTCTGGGGGGAGGGTTGGCATCCGGGCGTGGTCGGGATCTGCGCTTCCCGGATGGCAGAGCGGCGACTGAAGCCCACCGTCCTGATCGCTTTGGACGCTGACGGCCGCGGCAAGGGATCCGGGCGGAGCGTCCCGGGGTTCGACCTGCTGGCCGGGTTGCGCGCCTGCGGCGGCGCGCTCGCAAGGTACGGCGGCCACCGCGCCGCCGCGGGCCTCGAGATCGAGGCCGATCAACTCGAGCGCTTCCGCGACGAGTTCAATCGACATGCAGGGGCGGCGATCGCCGCCGGCCCCGGGCCCGGCGGCGAGATCGTCGACGCTGTGGTCGGCGCCGAGAGCCTTTCGCACGACGTTGCTCTCCAGCTCGTCGCCCTCGGTCCGTTCGGCAAGGGCAACCCCGAGGTTCGCCTGATGGTCCCCGGCGCCCGCATCACCGACGTGCGGCCGATGGGGGAGACGGGCAGACACGCCCGCTTCGCGCTGACGGGCGGACAGGCGCGGGCCTCGGGCGTGGCATTCGGCGTCGGTCGCTCGCTGGAGGCGTGGGCGGATGGGGACGCTCTCGACGTCTCGCTGCGGCTCGAGCTGAACGAGTGGAACGGTGCGGTCGCGCCCCGCGTCGTGCTCGGCGAGGCTCACCCGCTGCCGCCCGCCGCCGGCCCGGCCGGGAGCCGCTGCCCTGATCAGGAGTACCGAGAGCGCCTCGCCGCCGGGCTCGACTCCGCACCGGACACGGGCGATACGCCGGTTGCGCTGCGTGCCGTGCGCGAGCGGGTCGATCGGACGCGCTCGTCCGCGGTCGCCTCGGTGGCGGCGCTCGCGTCGAGCGGCGAGCCCATCCTGGCGCTCTGTGCCGACGCGCTCTGGCGCCGTGGGCTCGTCGGGAGCGCCGCCTCGCCGGCGCGCTTCGGCGGTGGTGAGGTCGCGGTGCTCGCGGCCCGCGAATCGCTGAGCGCCGGGAGGAACGATGTGCACCGGGTCGTCGAGGGAGGCCGCGGGGGTGTCGTCCTCGCCGATTGGCCCGCGCTGGCCCTGGCCCCCGAGCTGGCCGCCGAGTTCACCCACGTCGTGATGGTCGACCCCGCGCCCAATCCCCGGGCCGAGGCGGTGGCGCTTGCCGGCGCGAGAGGAGGCGGCGGGTTCGCGCACGTCCTCGGCTCACACGAGGACCCAGGCCTCTCGATCCGGGCCCTGACGCTCGCCCTCCCGGCGCGGGCCGCGCTCGCGGAGGCGTTTCGCGCGCTGCGTGACCGCGGCGCCCGCGGTTCGCTCGACGCAGCGGCGGTTCGTGCCGCACTCGAGGCGGCCGCAGGCGACGCTCGGTCTCCCGAATGGTGCGCGCGAGTGATCCGGACCCTGGCCGAGATCGGCGTCGTGCGGGTGGGCGCTAGCGGGCATGACTTCGTGCTCGAGGTCGTATCCTCGGTACGCGGCGAGCTTGAGCAGTCGCCGAGCTACGCAGCGGACCAACAGGCATACGAGGAGTGCGTGCGATTCCTGACCAGGGGCAAAGAACAGAGCTCGAGCCCGATGCCGGCAGCGGCGTAGGAGACGAGCAGCAAAACGGCGAGGTCGCGGTGGAGGGCTCGCCGCTGCCCGATGCGGGGCCGACGGGGCACACGCGGGTCGGGACCCACGAGAGCACCGCTGTCGTCGAGCTCGAGGATGACGAGTACACCAAGGGCCTGGCGGCCGACGAACGCGCGCTCCTGGGCGATCTGTTCGCGGTGGCCACGGAGCACGCGGAGGAGGCCGCCGACCGGCTCGACCGGCGCGCGGTGGAGCACGCCTTCGCGTTCTCGTGCGAGCGCCACGCGGACCAGCGACGGCGATCGGGGGAGGACTTCATCACCCATCCGGTCGAGGTCGCCAAGATCTGCGCGGGGCTGCGGCTCGACACCGAGACCCTCTGCGCGGCGCTGCTGCACGACACCGTCGAGGACACCTCGGCCAGCCTCGACGAGGTTCGTGAGCTGTTCGGGGACTCGATCGCAGGTCTGGTCGACGGCGTCACCAAGCTGACCGGGATCACGTTCCAGAGCCGGGACGAAAACCAGGCCGAGAACTACCGGAAGATGATGGTCGCGATGGCCTCTGACGTGCGGGTCATCCTGATCAAGCTCGCCGATCGCCTCCACAACATGCGGACGATCGGCAGCCTGGCGAAGGGCAAGCAGATCGAGAAGGCCCGGGAGACGCTCGAGATCTACGCGCCGCTTGCCCACCGGCTGGGGATCCACGCGATCAAGTGGGAACTGGAGGACCTGGCGTTCCAGCGGCTGCACCCGCGGAAGTACGAGGAGATCAAGAAGCTCGTAGCCCAGCAGCGCACCGAGCGCGAGAGCTACGTCACCGACGCCGGTGCGTTTCTGCGACGCGAACTGGCCGAGGTCGGCATCGAGGCCGAGATCTCCGGGCGCGCCAAGCACTTCTATTCGATCTACGCGAAAATGAGCAAGAAGGGCCGGGAGTTCAACGAGATCTACGACCTGACCGCGATGCGGGTGATCGTGGCCTCGGTCAAGGACTGCTACGGCGCGATCGGGATCATCCATTCGATCTGGAAGCCGCTGCCCGGCCGCTTCAAGGATTTCGTCGCGACCCCGAAGCTGAACCTCTACCAGGCCTTGCACACGACCGTGATCGGCCCCGAGGGCCGCCCGCTCGAGATCCAGATCCGCACCCCGGACATGCACCGCGTCGCCGAGTACGGGATCGCCGGCCACGTGATCTACAAGGAGTCCCCGTCCGGTGTGCGCGGCAAGGGCAAGGACGGTGGCGATCCGGCCAAGGAGAAGATGACCTGGCTGCGCCAGCTCCTCGACGCCGAGGGCGACCAGGAGCCGGCGGAGTTCCTCGAATCGCTGAAGGTCGACCTGTTCGAGGACGAGGTCTTTGTCTTCACTCCGAGGGGCGAGGTCAAGAACCTCTCCGCCGGCTCGACGCCGCTGGACTTCGCCTACGCCGTCCACACCGACGTGGGCCACCGCTGTGTGGGCGCCAAGGTCAACGGCAAGATCGTCCCCCTCCACTACCAGCTGAAATCGGGCGACATCGTCGAGGTGTTGACCTCGAAGCAGGAGCGTGGCCCGTCGCGCGACTGGCTCTCGGTCGTGAAAACCACGCGGGCGCGCAACAAGATCCGCGCCTTCCTCGGGCGCGAGCGGCGCGAGGACTCAGAGCGGCGGGGCCGGGAGGAGCTCCAGGACGCGCTGCGGAAGCAGGGCCTGCCCCCGCAGCGCATCGCCGGCTCGCCGCTGCTCGCCGACGTGATCCGTGAGATGGGCTTTCGCAAGGGCGACGATTTCTACGTCGCGCTCGGCGGCGCCAAGATTTCGGCTCGCACCGTCGTCAACAAGGTCATGCAGCGCCTCAAGTCGGGCGACGCGGTCGCGGGTGACGAGACGGAGGCCCGGCTGGCGAGCGTGTTGGAGGGGCGCGACGAGCGCCAGCGCCGGACCCAGGAGGCGTCGAATTACGGGATCGTCGTGCAGGGGATCGACGACGTCATGGTCCGGCTGGCCAAATGCTGCCGCCCGGTGCCGGGTGACCAGATCGTCGGTTACGTGTCGCTCGGCCGCGGGATCACGATCCATCGCGAGGACTGCAAGAACGTCAAGGCCCTGATGAAGGCACCGGATCGCTTCACCGATGTGGAATGGGAGGGCGAGAACGCCGCGTCCTACCGGGTCGAGCTCGAGATCGACGCCTGGGACCGGCCGCGCCTGCTCGAGGATCTCTCCCGGACGTTTGCCGAGACGGGCGTGAACATCATCGAGGCCACCTGCTCGACCAAGCACCCGATGGTCAAGAACCGCTTCGTGGTGGAGGTCGGCGACTCCGAGCAGATCCGCCAGTGCGTCTCGCGCCTGCGGCACGTCGACTCGGTGTTCGATGCGTATCGCGTGACGCCGACCGCTTGATCAGGCCGGCCGTCACCGTCGTCGTACCGTTCCGAGGCACCGAGAAGGACGTTCGCCGCCTCGCTTCGAATCTCATCGGGCTCGCGCTGCGGGAGGGCGACGAGCTCGTTGTTTCGGACAATTCGGGCCCAGACGCATCACGCTTCGTTTTCGATCCGAGCGGTGGGTCGCAAATGCAACGGGTGGTCCACGCCGCCGGCGAGCGCTCCTCGTACCACGCGCGGAATGTCGGCGCTGCCGCCGTGCGTGGCGACTGGATCCTGTTCATTGACTCGGACTGCGTACCGGATCCGGGCTTGATCGATGCCTACTTCCACCCGCAACCGGCCGCAACTGTCGGCGCTCTTGCCGGCGCGGTCGCCACCGATCCGGGCCAGGGCGCCTTCCTGGCCCGGTACGCGAAGGACCGGAACTTCCTTGATCAGGACGTCGGCCTGCACACCGCGGGCGATGCCGCGGCGACCGCGAACCTGATGGTCCGGCGGGACGCGTTCGAGAGCGTGGGCGGGTTCGAGGAGGGAATCCGCTCGGCCGGGGATGTCGACCTCTGTCGCCGGCTGCTCGCGTCGGGCTGGGCGATCGAGCGGCGTCCGGAAGCGGCGGTCCACCATCTGCACCGTGAGTCGCTTCCGGACCTGCTCGGCTCGATAGCCCGCTATGCGGCAGGAGCGCGATGGTTGAACGAGCGGTATCCGGGAACTGCGCCGCGCTGGCCACTGGTGCACGGCCTCGCGCTCTGCGGGCGCGACATCGCACTCGACCTGGCCCGGTTTCGGTTCGAACGCGCGGCGTTTCGCGGAGTCGATGCGCTGGGGATGTTCGCGCACGTGATCGGCTACTCGCGCTCGAACGCGGCCTAGGTGACTTCCTCGACCGGGACGCCGCGTTCGTGGGCCTCGGCCTCGGTGATCCCGGCATCGGCCAGCGCGACCGCTCGGTCGGAGTAGAGCTCCATCCGCCGCAACTGGCTCGACTCGAAGATGTACATCGCCGCTCCTTCCTCGGCGAAGTCGGCGCCCGTGACCGTGCGGCCCTTGCGGGTCAAGAGGACCAACACCCTGTCGCCCAGGTCTACGTAGGTCTTGGGCACGGCGATCAGCGTCTCGAAGGCCAGGCCGATGCTGCGCAGGGCAGCCATCGTGGCCGCCAGCCCGGCCCTTGACTCTCCTTCCACCGACGCGTGGCGCCAAAGCGTCTCGAACTCGGGGTGTACGAGCGGGCGAACGCGGGTTAGGAACTCGGCCTCGGCTGCGCGGTCGCTGGCGACCTCGCCCCAGTTGTTGCCTGTCGGCGGGATCAGCCGGTACGCCAGCTCGAGGTTGGTTGCGCCCTCGGCAGGGCCCGGGTCCATGACGCTCAGGCTAGCTCGGCTCGAATCGCAGCGGCGACATCGGCCGCCTGCTCGTCGCTGCGGTACTTGGTTCGCGGCCAGAAGAATCCGCGCAGGCCGTCCTTGCGGTTGCGGGGGGCGATGTGAACGTGGAGATGCGGCACCGATTGCGAGACGACGTTGTTGATCGCGACGAAGGCGCCCTCGGCGCCCATCGCGCCGCGCACCGCGAGGCTGAGCATCTTGGCGTTGGCGAACAGGGGCGCCACCAGCTCGTCGGGCAGGTCCCACAGTGTTTCGTGGTGGTCGCGCGGGAGGAGCAGCGTGTGGCCGTGGAACAGCGGCCGCGCGTCGAGGAACGCGACGCAGCCCACGTCCTCAAAGACCAGATGAGCCGGCTCATCGCCGGCGACGATCCGGCAGAAGAGGCAGTCGGTGGTGGCCGTCAGGCCACCACCGTCAGGGCTCCGGCATCGACGCCCAGCTCCAGCGACTCATGGTCGCCGATGTAGTCGCCGTCGACCTGGACCGGGAAGGTCACCGTCTCGCCGCCGGCGCCGGTCGAGACCGAATCGACCCGCGCCTCGCGCAGGCCGGCGAACGCGTCGATCTGCCGGTGCTTCCAGGGAGGGAAGCGGCCGGAGTCCGCAAGGCAGCGCCACATCACGGTGGGCATGTCGCGCAGCGCGCCGCGCTTCAGCATCGCGATCGAGAGCGTGCCGTTGTCGAGCGCCGCTCCGTCGCAGACCCGCACCGCCCGCTCACCGAAGTAGGTGAACGGGTCGGAGTTCTGTGCGACGGTCGTGATCCCCTCGACTTCGCCGCGCTCGGAGCGCAGCCGAAGGCGCGCCGGCTCGCTCATCAGGTAGTGGCGGTTGAATCCGGTGACGGCGGCCCAGGTGTAGTACCACTCGCCCGCCCGAGCCTTGAGCTTCGGGTGCGCGTCGACCCGCTTGACCACCATCGCGTCGAGGCCGGCGCCGCAGGCGAACACGAACCGCCGGCCGTTGGCGAGGCCGAGGTCGACCGTACGGGGGTTGAAGTCATCGGCGAGTCCGAGCAGATGCTCGGTGGCGTCGACGACGTCGTTCGGGATGCCGAGCGTGCGGCAGAAGACGTTGGTGGAGCCGCCCGGCAGCACCGTGACCGGCACCCCGGTCCCCGCCAGGCCGTTGGCGACCTCGTTGATCGTGCCGTCGCCGCCGAACGCGACGACCACGTCATACCCGCCCGCGACCGCCTCGCGCCCGATCTCGGTGGCGTGGTTCTGCGCCTCGGTCGTCACCGCCTCGACCTCGTAGCGGCCCTGCAGCGCGTAGACGACGAGATTCTTGAGCCGATCGGAAACCGTCGTCGCGTAGGGGTTGACGATGATCAGCATCCGCTTTTTCGCCGAGCGGGGCGGGGCGCCGTTGGTCGCGCCCACGGTGCCGGGAGCGGCCGGAGGGGTGGCCGTGGTGCTCGCCATCGGAGACATCCTAGGTCCTAACACCTACCGGCACACGCTGCTTTCGCGGCAGAGCCGCTCACGAACCGAGCGCCTCGTAGCGGGCGACCTGGCCCGCCTCGGTCAGGCCCACCCGGCCCTCGTTGACGAGCAGATCGAGGTGGCCGATCACCTCCGACAGCGTCAGGAAGGCCTGCGTGACCGCCACGTTCCCCCATAGCTCCTGGGCGATCTCGTGGCCCGTCTTCGGCCGCTCGCGCAGGAGGCCGAAGATCTTCTCCTTGCGGCGCTCGGTCATCTGGAGGCGGTCGTCGATCAGCGCCACGTGGTCGGTGATCGGATCGCCGTGGCCCGGCAGCACGATCTCGGCTGGCAGCTCCCGCGTCTTGCCGAGCGAGTCGATGTAGCTGACCAGCGCCTGCGTCGGTTCGTCCGAGCCATCGAGCGGCCGGGTGATGAGCGGGTTCGACGAGATCGTCGGCAGCAGGTGGTCGGCGGCGATCAGGATGCGCCGGTCGGCGTCCCAGAACAGGGTGTCGGAGGGGCTGTGGCCGGGACGATGCATGACCTCGAGCCGGCGGTTTGCAAGCTCCACGACCTCACCGTCGCCCAGCGGGCGGGTGACCCGTGCCCGCGAACCCCACGCGCGGAACGCGCGCGAGACCCCCTGGAGCGCGATCACCACGTTTTCGGGGATCCCGTTCCGCAGCATCAGGTGGGCCGAGAATTCGTCGTCGCGCTCGGCGTCCTCGGCGAAGTTGGCGAGCCGCCTCACCGCCAGATCCAGAGCCGCCACCTCGGCCCCCGAGTGCTCGACGATGATCTCGACCAGCCCCAGGTGGTCGATGTGCTGGTGCGTCAGCACGATCAGCTCGAGGTCGTCGATCGAGTGTCCGCGCTCGCCAAGCTGGCGCTGCAGCTCGTCGAGCGCCTTGCCCGAGTTGGGCCCGGTGTCGACGAGGGTCAGCGGATCGTCCTCGAGCAGGTAGCAGTTGACCCGGCCCACCGCGAACGGGGTGGGGACGCGGAGGCGGTGGATTCCGGCTTCGGCCGCCTTGGCGAGCGCCTCCTCAGGGTTCACGGATCAGGCCCAGGACATCGTCGCGCTTTCGTTCCATGTCCTCGCGCGAGACCAGCGACTCGAGGTTCAGCCGCAGCAGCGGCTCGGTGTTCGAGGGGCGGACGTTGAAGTGCCAGTCCGGGTAGTCGACGGAGACCCCGTCGAGCCACGAGACCTCGGCGTCCGGATGGGCGCCCGCGATCTCGTTCATCTTCGCCTCCTGGTCGGCGACCTCCGAGTTGATCTCGCCGCTGATGAAGTACTTCGAGCGCAGCTCGCCCACCAGTTCGGACAGCGGCCGCGTCTCCTTCGAGAGCAACTCCAGGATCAGCAACGCGGGCAGGGTGCCCGAGTCCGCCGACCAGAACTCACGGAAGTAGTAGTGGCCGGAGACCTCACCGCCGAAGGCGCCGCCGTGCTCGCGCATGCCGATCTTGAAGAACGCGTGGCCGACGCGGTTCACGTGCGATGTGCCGCCGAGGCGAGCGACGGTGTCGGGAACGGCCCGGCTGGCGCGGACGTCGTAGAGAATCGTCGCACCAGGCTCCCGGCGCAGCACCTGGGCCGCCAGCAGCGTCGTCAGGAAGTCGCCGTCGACGAACTCGCCCCGGTCGTCGATGAAGAAGCAACGGTCCGCGTCGCCGTCCCAGGCGATCCCCAGTTCAGCGCCCTCGGCGCGGACCCGGTCGACGATGAACCGCCGGTTCTCCGGGAGCAGGGGATTGGGCTCGTGGTCGGGGAACTCGCCATCCGGCGCCCAATAGGTCTCGACGGGCGTGATCCCCAGCCGCTCGAGCAGCGGGCCGACCATCGGGCCCGCCATCCCGTTGCCGCCGTCCAGCACGACGCGCAACGGCCGGATTGCACTGGTGTCGATCGAGCGCAGAGCGTGTTCGTGGAACTCGCCGTAGATGTCGACGCTCTCGGTGGAACCGCCGCCGGGCGGCTCGGGCAGCCCCGTCTCGATCTGCGCCTGGACCTCGCCGATGCCGGCGTCACCGGACAGGGCGAGCGCTCCCTCGCGGACGAGCTTCACGCCCGTGTACGCCTTGGGATTGTGAGATGCGGTGACCATCGCACCGCCGTCGAGCTGACGCGAGCCGACCAGGAAATAGAGCATCTCGGTGCCGACCATGCCCGCGTCCACGACCGCGCAGCCCTCGGCGACCAGCCCATCGCGCAGGCGGGTGGCCATCGCCGGCGCCTGGGTGCGCATGTCGCGGCCGAGGCCAACGCACAGGTCGGCTGTGGGTTTGCCTCGGAGGTCTGCCAGGACGCGCGCGAACGCGCGGCCGATCAGCCACGCGGTGTCCTCGTCGATCTCGGAGCCGTAGAGGCCTCGGATGTCGTACGCCTTGAAGATGCCGGGAGGAACCGTCAAAACGCCCCGTGCAGCGCTTCGTAGGTCTGATCAAGCGTCTGCGGCATCACCCGGGTGTCGGCCAGGACCGGCATGAAGTTCGTGTCGCCGCCCCAGCGCGGGACGACGTGCATGTGGATGTGGTGCTCGACCCCGGCGCCGGCGACCCGTCCCTGGTTGAAGCCGGCGTTAAAGCCGTGCGGCTGATACTCGGCCTCGAGAACGGCGATCGCGCGCTGGGCGAGCGCCATCATCTCGGCGGTCGTCTCCGGCGGCAGCTCCTGGATCGCTCCGATGTGCTCGAACGGGGCGATCATCAGGTGCCCGTTCGTGTAGGGGTAGAGGTTCAAGATCACGAAGCACCGCTGACCCCGGTGGACGATCAGATTGGCCTTGTCGTCCGCCTCCTCAGGCTTCGCGCAGAAGATGCACGAATCCTCGGCATCCTTCGACGCGTTCTTCACGTAGGCGAGGCGCCAGGGCGCCCAGATGCGGTGGCTTGCCACACCGCCGCATCCTACGGACGGGCTACTTCTTCAGGCAGATCGCGGTGGCCGTGAGGGTTGTTTGCGGCGCGCTTCCCACGTAGGCACGTGCGTACCAGGCCCGCGCGTTGATCGGTCCGCTCTCAGCGAGTTCGTCGCCATCGGAGAGGGAGGTGTTGTCGTCGATGACGGCGCCGCCGCCAAGCAGCTGTTCACCGACGCGGCAACGCGCCGTGGCCTGGGCCCAGGCCGTCTCCTTGAGGTTGGCAGCAACCGTCGTCGACCGCTGCTCGACTCTGCCCAGTTCCTTGGCTCCGACCGAATTGTTCGCCACCCCGGCCGCGATCGCGGTTCCGGTCAGCGCAACGATCAGCGCCGCGCAGGCCACGACCATCGCCGGACTCGGCTTCCCCAATGCGTTTCGCATGCTCCCCCTTCGTTCGAGTAGGCCGCACCCTAGCGCTGAGCCCGAGATACGCTCCCGATCGACGAGGCAGGGCGAGGGGGAACATTTGAAGCCGAAGCTCACATACTCGAACGTCGTCGCGACGATCGCGCTGTTCGCCGCCCTTGGCGGCGGGGCCTACGCGGCATCCGTGGCAAGGAACAGCGTCGGCTCAGCGCAGATCAAGCCCAACGCGGTCAAGGGCGGGGATGTGAAGGAATCGACGCTGTCCGAAGTGCCCAAAGCCGGGACGGCGTCGACCGCCCAGAGTGCTCAATCGGCCCAGGAGCTCGGTGGCGTGCCGTCCGACGGGTTCCTGCCGAGCTCGAGCATCGTGGCGATCGACACGGGCGAGATTCCCGACGGTTTCGCGGCCCAAGCCGTGCCGAACATCAGCAACCTCGAGCTCCTGGTCAACTGCAATCTCGGGAACGTCGTTGTGAGCGCGGCCAACCAGCAACCCGGCGCTGGCCGGAGGTTCGACTTCCAGATGGTGCGGGCACTGAATGGCGTCAGTCCGGTCCCGGATACAGGCAGCACGCCGATTCCCGTGGGCCCCGAAGGGGTGCAGGTGTTGCCCACCTTGGGGGCCGGTGAGGGTCAGTTCCACATCGCGAGCGGAACCTTCACCTATCAGAACAACGGCTACCCGGTCTCCGGCGCCTTCAGCCTCTCGATCTCCACCGTCCCGGTGGGCTCAACGTGCCGGTTCACCGCCACCGGCGTTGTTCCGACGGTCGGCGACTTCTAGAGCCAGCCGCGCCGGCGGAAGAACGCGAGCATCCCGATCAGGATCACCAGCATCCCGGCGACGACGGCATAGAAGTCGCCGGAGTCGCCCTCGCCGGGGACGCCGACGTTCATGCCCCAGATGCTGGCGATCAGGGTCAGGGGCAGGACGATCACGCTGATCGCGGTCAGGACGCGGAGCACCTCGTTGACGCGGTGGGAGATGTACGACTCGTTCGTCTCCTCGAGCGCCTGGACGACCTCCTTGTAGTTCTCGAGCATGTCCCAGATCCGCTCGTGGGCGTCGCCGATGTCGTCGAAGTAGATCTCCAGCTCCTCGCCCTCCGAGGGTGGCGTGAGGAAGCGCTTCTTGAGGCGCTCGAGGTCACCCAGCACCGCGCGCTGCGGGCGGATGACCTTGCGGAAGTTGATGATCTCCTGCTTGGCGTTGGAGATGTCGCGGACGAGGTCCTCGGAGCGGCCCTCGAAGATCTCGTCCTCGAGGGCGTCGAGCTTGTTGCCGATCTTGCGCAGCATCGGGAAGCAGTAGTCGAAGCCGTCGTCGACGATCCGGTAGAGCACGAAACCCGAGCCCTTCGAGAAGAGCTGGTCGCGCAGCTCCTCCTTCTGCCGGCAGCGCTCGAACAGGTACTCGACCGGCTGCAGCGGCGTGTTCGGGATCGTGACGATGAAGTCGGGGCCGACGAACAGGTCCAGCTCGCCCGCGTTGAGGCGCCCGACGTTGCGGTCGAACACGGGGAAGTGCAGCACGATGAACAGGTAGTCGTCGTACTCGTCGATCTTCGGCCGCTGGTTGCGGGAAAGCACGTCCTCCAAATCGAGGGCGTGGAACCCGAACTGTTCGGAGAGCCAGGCTGCCTCGAGCGGCGTCGGGCGTTCGATGTGGACCCAGCGGAAGCCCTCGCCGGAGACGACCTCGACCTGCGGCGTGCGGTCGGCGGCAGGCTCAGTCGCGGGCGCGACCAGGCGTCCGGAGCGCTCGGGGCGGCGCAGCCTCGGCTTCGGAAGGCTCGGCATCGGCCTGATCGGTGTCGCGGTCAGAGGGCATCGCCGCCTAGGTTACGCGACTAGAACCCAGGCCTCTGCACTGGTAAGCTGCCCGCACATACCGCTGCATCCAGAGGAGTGGAGGGACTGGCCCTATGAAGCTCCGGCAACCGCCGAAAGTCGCAAGACCTGAGGAAGGTGCCAATTCCAGCAGGCAGACAGCCTGGGAGATGTGAGTCGGAAGTCCGGTTGGACCTCTGCTCGCACAAGCAGAGGTCTTTTTTCGTAAGGTCGCGACACCGGATTGGAGACTCACATAAATGGCCCCAACGGCCCTCTCATGTAAGGAATGCGGGACCGAGTACCCGCTCGACGCCCGCTACGTGTGCGAGTCGTGCTTCGGACCGCTCGAGGTCGCGTACGAGGCCCTGAGCGCCGACGCAGCCGCGCTGAAGCGCAAGATCCAGGCCGGACCGGCCGGGATCTGGCGCTACGCGGACTTCCTGCCGTTCGCCGAGCGGGCCCGCGACCCGCTCGAGCCCGGGCTAACGCCGCTCGTCCGCGCGGACCGGCTTGCCGAGCGGCTCGGCCTGGGCGAGCTTTGGGTGAAGAACGACGCTGCCAACCCAACTCACTCCTTCAAGGACCGGGTCGTCGCCGTCGCCGTCGCCAAGGCGCGCGAGCTCGGGTTCGACACCGTGGCCTGCGCCTCGACCGGCAATCTCGCCAACGCGGTCGCCGCCCACGCGGCGGCGGCGGGGTTGGACTCGTACGTGTTCGTGCCGGCGGACCTCGAGGAACAGAAGCTGCTGGCGACGGCGGCCTACGGGACCAAGCTGGTCGGGGTGCGCGGCAACTACGACGACGTGAACCGCCTCTGCACCCAGCTCTGCGAGGAGCGCCCGTGGGCGTTTGTCAACGTCAACCTGCGGCCGTACTACGCGGAGGGGTCGAAGACGCTCGCCTACGAGACGGTCGAGCAGCTCGGCTGGTCGCTGCCCGATCGCGTGATCGTGCCGATCGCTTCGGGATCGCTGTTTACGAAGGTGGGCCGCGGGTTCACCGAGTGGCTCGAAGCCGGCCTCGTCTCCGGCGACCTTCCGATCTTCAACGGCGCCCAGGCCACAGGTTGTTCGCCGGTTGCGACGGCCTACGCCGAGGGCTGGGAGGTGTGCAAGCCCCAGAAGCCCGACACGATCGCGAAGTCGCTTGCGATCGGCAATCCGGCGGACGGCCCGTATGCGCTGGAGCTCGCGCGCCGCACCGGCGGGGCGATCGACTCGGTGACCGACGACGAGGTTCGCAGCGGCATCCGCCTGCTTGCTGAGACGACGGGCATCTTCACGGAAACCGCGGGCGGGGTCACGGTCGCAACGCTGGCGAAGCTCGCCGAGCGCGGTGAGATCGACAGTAGCGAGCGGGTGGTCGCCTACATCACCGGCGACGGCCTGAAGACGCTCGACGCAGTCCGCGAGGGATTCCACATGCACGAGATCGACCCGTCGGTCGAGGCGCTGGACGACGAGTTCGCCGGCGCGGGCACAGGCGCGGCTCTGTAGATTCCTCGCCCGATGGCGGTCACCGTGAAGATCCCAAGCCAGCTGCGGCCGGCTACGGACGGCGAAGGCGAGCTTGAGGTCGAGGGCGCGACGGTCGGCGACGCGCTCGATGCCGTCTTCGACCAGCACGAGGGCCTCCGGGAGCGCATCACCGAGGACGGCACGCTGCGCCGATTCGTGAACGTCTACGTCTCCGGCGAAGACATTCGCTTTCAGGACGGGCTCGAAACGGCGCTGGCCGACGGCGATGAGGTGACGATCCTGCCCGCCGTTGCCGGTGGGCGCTGAGCACCGCCCCGTCGCCGAGATCCCGGTCGGGATCCTCTGCGGGGGCCGCGGGACGCGCTTGCAGGAACAGACGCACGCGATCCCCAAGGCCCTGGTCGAGATCGGCGGGCGGCCGATCCTCTGGCACGTCATCCGGATTTACGCGGCGCAGGGCTTTCGCCGTTTCGTCTTGATGACCGGCTATCTGGGGGCAATGATCGAGGAGTTCGTGGCCGACGCGCAATGGCCGGAGCCGGTCGAAATCGCGTGCGTGGATACCGGACAGGACACCCCGACCGGAGGCCGGGTGGCGGCCGCGGCCGACAGATTCCGCGGCGGGACGTTCTGTCTGACCTACGCGGATGGTGTCGCCGATATCGATCTCGGGGCGCTGCTTGGATTCCACGCACAGCAGAAGCTGATTGCGACGATGACCGTAGTCCGCCCCTACAGCCAGTGGGGGATCGCCCTGATCGACGATGCCGGCCGGATCGAAGGCTTCCGCGAAAAGCCCAGGCTGGACTACTGGATCAACGGTGGGTTCTTCTGCCTCGAGCCCGGATTCCTGGACCACGTCGAGCCCAAGAGCGTGTTCGAGCGCGAGCCGCTTGAGCGCGCCGCGGCAGCGGGTGAACTCGCCGCATTCCGGCACGACGGCTTCTGGGACTGCATGGACACATACAAGGACGCGGTCGTGCTCAACGACCTCTGGGCGGGCGGCGATGCGCCGTGGCGGGTCTGGTCGCAGGACACCGAGGAGGCGCGACCCTGATGGGTGTCGCGCTGGTCACCGGCGCGCGCGGCTTTGTCGGCGGCTGGCTGGCCAAGGCCCTCCTGGAGCGGGGCGAGCGCGTGGTCTCGTTCGACAAGCGCCGGCTCACCGAAAAGCCCTCCGCCGTTGGGATGCTCGGGATCGAGGACGACCTGGTGCAGATCGAGGGCGACCTCGGCGACGCCGGCGAGCTCGAACGGGTGCTGCGCTCCCACGACGTGGACTCCGTCTTCCACCTAGCCGCTGAGACGATCGTCGGCACCGTGCAGGCTTCGCCCGTCCAAGGCTTCGAATCCAACGTGCGGGGCACCTGGACGCTGCTTCAAGCCTGTTTGGAGGGCGGCGTCGGAAGAGTCGTGTTCGCGTCCTCCGACAAGGCCTATGGCGCCCATGACGAGCTGCCCTACCGGGAGGACTTTCCGCTTAAGCCCACGGCGCCGTACGAGGCGTCGAAGGCCGCCGCGGACCTGATCGCACGGTCCTACTGGCACTCGTATGGGCTGCCGGTCGCGGTCACACGCTTCGCCAACATCTACGGCGGCGGCGATCTCAACTTCTCGCGCCTGATCCCGGAGGCGGTTAGCGCCGCCCTTGACGGCCGCCCGCCCGTGCTCCGCTCGGACGGGTCACCGGAGCGCGACTTCCTCTACGTGGAGGACGCCGCCGCCGCCTATCTGGCAATCGTCGACGGCCTCGATCGCGACGACGTTCGCGGCGAGGCTTTCAACGCCGGCGGTGGGCGCTCGTATCCGGTCGGGGAGGTCGTGGCCCTGATCGCCAGGCTCGCGGACACCGGCGTCGAGCCCGACATCCGCGGCACCGGCAACCCCGAGGGCGAGATCGATCGCCAGTACGTCGACCCCGCGAAGATTCGCGAGCGACTCGGATGGGCGCCTGCCGTGGGCCTCGAAGAGGGCCTGCAGCGAACGCTCGACTGGTACCGCGAGCACCCGGAGTCCTGGGCCCCCGCGCCCGACGGATAGGGCCTTCTCAGGCGGCGAGCTTGCCCTCGGCAGCGCCCGCGACGGTGGCCGCCGCGACCTCGCGCAGGGCGTCGTTCACGAGCTCGGGCGACTCGAGTGGGGTCATGTGGCCGGCCTCGGGATCGACGCGCAGGCCGAGGGAGTGGGGGAGGGCGGTCTCGATGCGCTCGGCGTGCGAGATCGGGGTCATCAGGTCGCGCTCGCCGGCGATGACGATCGTCGGCGTGTCGAGGGCGTCGAGCTTCTCGAGCAGCGCCATCCGCGCCATCGCGTGGCCGCAGCCGGCGCGGGCCCGGGTGTGGCAGTCCAGCGTCATCCGGGCCGTCAGGTCGATGTCCTCGGCGCGGGCGCCAGGGCCCAGCGCCGCAAAGGCGGCGGCCGCTCGCACGATCGGGACCGGCAGACCGCGGATCGAGACCGGGGATTCGAGGAACGAGTCCGCGATCCGGCCCTCAATCGTCGCGAACGGACCCGGTAACGGGCGCGTGAGCGCGTGGCTCGTCGTCAGCTGGTCGAGCCCGGTCGAGAGCAGCGCGGCACCACGGACGCGATCGGTGACGGCGCCGCGACTCGACTCCGCCCAGGCGACCAGCGTCATCGCGCCCAGCGAGTGACCCGCGACCAGCACCGGCTCCCCGTCGGAAGCGGCGGCGTGGATCACCCGGTCGAGGTCCGCCGCAAGCGCGTCGAGCGAGTAGTCGCCGTCCTTCGCGTTGTCCGAAAGCCCATGACCTCGGTGGTCATACGTGACGAGCCGCAGTTCGCGGTCCAGTCCTTCGACCTGCTTGTGCCAGGCCTCCTGTGTGCCGGTCCAGCAGTGGACCAGCACCAGGGTCGGCGCGTCCTCCGGGCCGTGAACGCGCGCGTGGCGGTTGCCGCCGTCGGCCCCGGTGAGCGCCAGGGGCCGTCCGCGCTCGCTGCGGGCGCGCCGCTCGCGGCTTTGGGCTGCCGTCCGCCGCGAGGTTAGCCAGGCGGCTCCCGCGGTTGCACCGGTGATTCCGGCGGCGACGAGCGCCTGATTTCGGGAGGGCTTGCTCATCCGTCGCCTCCATCATTGCGCCTGTGCTCCCGTGCACGCATCACGAGGAGCCCGCCGACGATCAGCAGCGCGGGCAGGAAGAACGGCAGCGCTGAGAGGATGTCGCCGTGGTCGGCGACCGGCAAGAACAACGCCGGCGTCATGCCGTCGTCGGTTCCGCGCCGGTGGGTGCCGGCCTGGGCTCGGGTTCGGAGCGCGCTGCCGAGTCCGCGCTGACCGGGCTCTCGCTCGCCACCGCAAGGCGATGCAGCGCCCAGGCAATCAGCACCAGCAGCGCCAGGGCGATTGCCGCGACCACGAGGTAGGCGAGCGTCGTCACCCAGCCCGCGGCGTCCTTCTGCTCGCGCTGGAGGATCGAGTGGTCGGAGACGAAGGGCCGCTCGAAGCTTGGGTTCGCCGCGACGCCCGCGACCGGGATCGCCGGGTCCTCGGGCAGGAAGATCGGCACCGCGCTGAGCGTGTTGCCGCGCGACATCCTGATCAGGGTCTTCCAGTTGCCGCCGATCGGCACCGGGTCGGCCGTGGTGTAGGTACCCACAGAGCCCGTCGCTTCGAGCTCTTCGAGCACGAAGCCCCCGCCCTGCCAGGCGGTGACGTTTAGGAACTCGGCGCCCTCCGCAGCATCGGCGGGATCGAGTCGCACCGTTGGCAGGACCTCGCCCGGCCCGGCATCGGCGAGCGTGACCTCGGCGCTGACGCCCTCAACCGCGGGCTTGTTCAAGGCGAATCCCACGATCGCGAAGATCGCAAGCGCGCCGACCAGCGCACCGGTCCGGGTGCCGGTGGTCCGCGGCCGTTCGTCCGACGCCAGGCGCTCGCCAACCCAGGCTCCCACCAGGGACCCGCCGATCGCTGCCGCCAACCCCAGGATCGCGCCCTCGGGAAACAGCTCGGCGTTCCATGGGATCGGCATCCAGATGTTCGACCAGCCCCATTCCGCCGCCAGCCCGATCGTGCCGATCCCGAGCCCCGACCACAATCCGAGCGTCAGCGGGCGGGCACGCGGCATCGCGAGGAATACGGACTCGACGACGAGCGCCTCGACGATGAACAGCGCGAAGTGGGGCGTGGTCTCGCCCAGGATCGGGCCGACGATGACCGACACGACGGCGCGGACGATCAGGAAGAAGGCGACGGCGCCGAGCGCGGCGCCGCGTCCCAGCCAGAGCCGGGTTGCGACCAGGCCGACGCCCGCGGCGAGCATCACCAGGATCGGGCCGAAGACCATCCGGAACTGCGGAACGCCAAAGTCGAACTCGACCGGAAACACCATCAGGCCGATCAGGAGCCCGCCGCTCAGCGCGACGCGGCGGACCCAGCGCACCCAGGGCGCCTCGGATGCGCGGCCGGCGGTTTCGGTGCGCTCGGCCTCGACCATCAGGATCCCGATCCCGATCAGGGTCATCGCGGCGCCCCCGATCAGCATCAGGTGGGTGGGGCCCCAGAGGGTCACGTCCTGCCCGAAGATCCGGTGCCAGACGTCGTCGAGCGGGAATCCGATCAGCGCGAACATCCCGCAGGCGACCAGGACGACCCCGCCAAGCGGCGCGTACCAGTCGCCGACGATTCGGATCGCGCTACGCGAGGGTCGTTCCAGGGGCAGGACACAGGCGATGAAGCCCGCCGTGAAGATGCCGAACAGCCCGCCCAGGATCAGATAGTGGGACGGGTTCGCCAGCGGTCCTTCGTCGCGGCCCTTATCGATGTGCAGCGATACGTCCCAGAGGAACCCGAACAGGGCCGTGAGCAGGGCCCCCGTGGCGATCGCCGCGGGCAGGGCCGCCCAGCCGGGCAGACCGCTGACGCGCTCGGAGAATGCCGCGAGGCGGCCGAGGTGGGGGACACGGCCGCTGCGGTGGCCGAGGCCGAGGTAGAGCAGGGCGCCGGTCAGGAGCATCGCTCCCGCCGTGGCGAGAATCACCTGGTCGAGCGCGGCGCCGCCGGCTGGAGGAGCGGCGGCCTGGGAGAGAAGCATCATCGAGTTGGTTCCTTCGGTTGGGTAATGCGCACGGGACATAACCCGGCTTCCCGATCAACGTTACATCAAACGATGTCACGTTGATGAAAGGATCATCAGCAGGTGCTAGCCTGCGGCGGGATGGCTGCGGAACGCCTACGCGCCGTGCCTGACGGGAAGGCCGCCGAGCCGGATTCCGCCAACCAGCTTACGATCGAGCAGCTGGCGAACGAGAGCGGGATGAGCGTGCGCAACATCCGCGCGCACCAGGCCCGCGGGCTCCTGCAGCCGCCGGAGGTGCGCCAGCGAGTGGGGTACTACGGCCCTGGGCACGTCGCACGGCTGCGCCTGATCACCGAGCTGCAGGCGGACGGCTTCAACCTCAAGGGCATCGAGCGCTTGCTCCAGAACGAGAGCGACGACGCCTCGGAAGCGCTGCTGAGCTTCCGCCACGCCGTCACCCAGCCGTTCGAGGACGAGCAGCCGGAGATGATCTCGGCCGAGGAGCTGGCCGAGCGCTTCGGCGACAAGGCGACGCCGGAGTCCTTGGAGCGGACGATCAAGCTCGGGCTGCTGATCCCCGTCGGCGACGCGAGCTTCGAGGTCCCAAGCCCGGGCCTGCTGCGAATCGCCGAAGAGGTCGTCGGGCGCGGCGTGCCGATGGAGTCGGCCCTCGACGTGGTCGAGGTAATGCGGCGCTCCAGCCGCTACGTGGCCGAGGGGTTCACGGAGCTGTTCCTGAAGTCGATCTGGCAGCCCTTCGAGGACGAGGGTCGCCCGCAGGAGAAGTGGCCCGAGGTGCTCGAGGCGATCGAGCGGCTGCGCCCGATCGCCTCCGAGGCGTTGGTGGCCGTCTTCCAGATGACGATGAGCCAGCATGTCGAAAAGGCCTTCGGCAAGGAGCTCGATCGGATGTCGGGCGGGAAGAGCCGTCGATGAAGCTTCCGGATCCGCTCTCCGACCTCCGCTCGATCCTCGAAGCGATGGGCGAGATCCGCGACTCGCTGGCCCTCCTGCCCAGGGTCGCCGACACCCTTGCCGAGATCCAGGAGGGCGTTCGGTTCATGGCCGACGAGGTCCACACGATGCGGAAAGGCGTGGACGACATGGGCGTGGAGGTCAAGGGGATGCGCACCGCCGTCGACCCGATGGTCGCGCACCTGGACGCGGTCGCCCTCCGCGTCGAGGCGCTCGAGCCGCGACTCGAGGATCTGAGCCTTGCGATCCACCCGTTTCGTCGCGCGACCGGGAAGCTGGGACGCCGGCGGGCGGCGAACGGCGAGGACCCGATCGAAGGCGATCAGGCCTCGTCCGGCGAGAACGTGTCGCAGGACGCCGGGTCGGCGGAGGAGTAGCCCTTCTCGAACCAGGACCGGCGCTGCTCGGAGGTGCCGTGGGTGAAGCTGTCCGGGTTGATCTGCTGGCCGGCCTGCTCCTGGAGGCGATCGTCGCCGACGGCCTCCGACGCGTTGAACGCCTCCTCGAGGTCGCCCTCCTCGAGGTCGCCCTCGGCGAACACGGTCGCCGCCCAGACGCCCGCATAGCAGTCCGCCTGAAGCTCGGTCCGCACCGATAGCTCGTTTGCCTCGTCGGGCTCGGAGCGCTGCAGGTCCGTGACCTCGGCGTTGGTGCCGTCCACGTTCTGGACGTGGTGGCCCATCTCGTGGGCGATCACGTAGGCCCAGGCGAAGTCGCCCTTGGCGCCGAGCTGGCGCTCCATGTCCTTGTAGAACGTGAGGTCGAGATACACGCGGGCATCCGCGGGGCAGTAGAAGGGCCCGACCGCTGAGGTCGCGTTGCCGCAGCCGTCGGTGCTGACGCCCTGCGAGTAGAGGACGAGCTTGGCGTCCTCCCATTGCTTGCCGGCGGCTTCGAACGAGGCGTCCCAGGTGTTCTGAGCGTCGGAGAACACGGCGGACGAGAAATCCTTCAGGTCCTTCTGGGGGTCCTCGTCCGGGGGCAGCGGCTGGGGGTCGTCGGCGCTCGGCGGGACCGCGCCCGGCCCCAGGATCGAACCGAGGTCAAAGCCCGTGCCGCCGTTGCCGCACATCTGCAAGCCGACGACGACCAGCAGGATGACGAGCCCGAGGCCGCCGCCGACGCCACCGGCGCCCATCGGGATCGGCAGGCCCCCGATGCCGCCACCCGCGCGTCCGCCGCCTCGGGGCGGCTCGGCGCCCCGAATGTCGATGACGTCGCCCCTGTCCTTCTTGCCGGGCCGCCTCCACTTCATCGCTGGGCAGCCTATCCCGAAGGGGGAACGGCTTTGTGCAGATCGGATAACGCGCGTCAAGCCCGCAGGAGCCGGAGCGTGAGGCGCGTAAGCCCCCGCACGGGACAACGAGACAAGGAGCCGTTTCAGACATGGACTTTCGTACCGGAGTGGGGGCTAGGGGAAGACTTGCGTGCGCGTGCGCCGCGATCGTCGCGGGGGCGATCGGCGGCCACGCCAGCCCCGCCCACGCCGCGCTTCCGCACGTCGTCCAGCCGGGGGAGACCCTGTGGTCGATCTCGGCGGCCAACAACCTGACGACCCGCACCGTCGCCGTGTTCAACGGCCTGGCGGAGGACGCGATGGTGGTCGAGGGCCAGACCGTCAACGTGCCGACCGTGGACGAGGGCGCCGCTGCGCTGGCGTCCGCCGGGGTTTCGACAGCCGGCAGCCCCACATCGGCTCCCGCCGCCGGGAGCCACCTGGTGGTTTGGGGCGAATCGCTCTCCTCCGTGGCGGCGGCGAATGGAATCTCGATCGATTCGCTGGCGGCAGCCAACGGCCTGGCCTCGGACGCCTACCTGATCGAGGGCCAGGCGATCAGCATCCCCGCGGCGGGTTCCTCGAGCTCGACCGCCGGGCTCGGCCACATCCCCTCGCCCTACGGCGAGCTTCATCTGGACCCGGCTGCCGCCGACTCCTGGAACGCGATGCGCGAGGACTCGTCCGTGAACTACGGCGTCGACCTCTATCCCGGCGGTCCCGCGTCCGCGTACCGGACCACGGAGCAGCAGCAGGAGCTCTACGACCTCTATCTCTCCGGCCAGGGCGCACCAGCGAACCCGCCCGGCACCAGCTCGCACGAGAGCGGCGCGGCCGTCGACGTGGCGGAGCCGGCGATGCGCGACGTGATCGACCAGATTGGCGGCGGCTACGGCTGGAGCGGCACGATCCCGTCGGAATGGTGGCACGTGCAGTACGGGTGGTGACGGCCGCTTCGCGCGAGAAGCGCGCCCGGCAGGATTCGAACCTGCGACTTCCGCCTCCGGAGGGCGGCGCTCTATCCACTGAGCTACGGGCGCGGAGCGATTCAGTCTAGGCGGCTACGGTTGCCCCGATGGATCTCGACGTCGTCTTCCTTGGCACCGGTGGGTCGGTGCCGACCGCCCGGCGGGCGACCGCCTGCGTGCTGGTGCGGGCCGGCGGCGAGCGGCTGCTGTTCGATTGCGGCGAGGGATCGCAACGGCAGATGCAGCGCTCGACCGGGCTCGTTCAGGTCGACGAGATCTACCTGACCCACTACCACGCCGACCACTACCTCGGCCTGCCGGGGTTGCTGAAGACATACGAGCTGAACGACCGCGAGGCGCCGCTGCGCGTGCTTGGCCCACCCGGGTTGCGCGACCTGTTCGAGGCCCTGCGCCGGATTACGGGGCGGCTGCGGTTTCCGCTCGAGTTGGTCGAGCTGGGGGAGGCCGATCCGGTTCGCCACGACACGTACGAGGTCCGCCCGTTCGCGGTCGACCACCGCGTCCGCGCCTACGGCTACGCCCTGGTCGAGGACGAGCGGCCCGGCCGGTTCGATCCGCAGGAGGCCGCGCGCCTGGGAGTCGCGGAAGGACCCGACTACGCGCGCCTGCAGGCCGGCGAGAGCGTCGCCGGCGCCGACGGGCCCGTCGGGCCGGCTCAGGTGATGGGCGAAGCGCGGGCCGGGCGCAAGGTCGTGCTCACCGGCGACACGGCGCCGTGCGAGATGACGCGCATCGCGGCTCACGAGGCCGAGCTGTTGGTCCACGACGCGAGCTTCGCCGACGAGGAGCTGGCGAGGGCGGGGGAGACCGCGCACTCGACCGCACGACAAGCCGCGCGCCTTGCCCGCGAGGCGCAGGTGAAGGCGCTTGCCCTGGTCCACATCTCCTCGCGCTACCACGTGGGCGCGGTGCTCGACGAGGCGCGTGCCGAGTTCCCCGCCGCGGTCGCGCCCCGCGACTTCGACCTGATCGAGATCCCGTTCCCGGAGCGCGGCGACCCCCGCCTGGTCGAGAACGGCGCCCGCGAGCGGCCGGAGGCCGAGCCCGCCGTCTAACCGAGCGGTGCCGCCAGGTCCGCGATCGCCTGGCCAACCTCGGCCGGGTGGTCCTCCTGCAGGAAGTGCTTGGCGGGGAGCATGATCGCGTCCTCGAGCCCGAGGACTCTCCGGGCACTCTCGAGCTTGTCGAGACCCAGCGCCGGATCGCGCTCGCCCCAGACCAGCCGCGCCGGGTAGGTACGGGCCGCAAGGCCCTCGTGGAAGAAGCGTTCCTTCTCCTCCGTCAGCTCGAAGCCGCGCATGATCTTCAGGAACGCGCGGCCACGGTCGCGCAGGCGCAGCAGGGCCACGTGCGCATAGATATCGGACCGGGGAACCAGCGCCCGCTCGGCGATCCCGACCCCGTAGAAGATCTCCGAGAAGAGAAACCGCGGCGACGCTCGCAGCCACACCTCGCCGACACCGCGAATCGAGAACGGATGCATCGGCCAGGGGCGGCGGAAGCCGGCGACGTCCACCAGCGTGTTGAGCACGGTCAGCGATAGCACCCGGTCGGGGTTGCGAATCGCCCACTCAAACCCCACCGGCCCGCCGATGTCGTGGACGACGAGGTGGACGCGGTCAAGCCCAAGGGCGTCGATCGCCTGACCGGTCCACGCCGCTAGCCCGGACCACGAGTAGTCGATGTCCTCCGGTCGCCCGGCCAGGCCCATGCCCGGAAAGTCGAATGCGGTCGCGCGCAGTCCCTCGTCGGCCAGGATCGGGATGACCTTGCGATAGAGGAAGGACGAGGTCGGAACGCCGTGCAACAGCACGACGTCGGCGCCTTCCCCGCTTTGGCGCGCGAAACTGCTGACGCCGCCGGCGTCGAACAGGAATCCCGCCGCGCTGTGACGCGCGATCGCCTCGTTGACGTCGCGGTCGATCTGACGCAGCCGGCTCGGGTCGCGGACCGGGCGGTGCGGCATCGGGATGCGGCGCTCGCTCATCGCCGCGATCATCGCAAGCTGCGGGATTCGCTGCCCCCGCGCGCCGTCGCCGTTGCTAGCCTGAGTCGCGTCGGTTCCTTTAACCCGGTCCGGAGAGACCAGGAAGGGGCGCGCATGAGCAACACGGAGAAGGTCGTCCTCGACCGCGAGGATCTGCGGCGCACGCTGGTGCGCATCGCTCACGAGATCGTCGAGAAGAACGCCGCCGAGGCGCTCGCGATCGTCGGGATCCACACGCGCGGGGCGATCCTGGCCGAACGCATCCACACGCTGGTCGGCGAGCTGACGGGCGAGACGATTCCGCTCGGCGACCTGGACATCTCGTTCTACCGCGACGACATCGAGGCCCGCGCACCCGACGCCGCCCCGGTGGTCCTCGCCTCGCACCTGGATTTCGACCTCGAAGGGCGCACGGTCGTCCTGATCGACGACGTGCTCTTCACCGGACGCACGGTTCGTGCGGCGATCGACGCCCTGTTCGACTACGGCCGGCCGCAGCGGGTCCAGTTGGCCGTCCTGGCCGACCGCGGCCACCGCGAGTTGCCGATCCGCGCCGACTATGTCGGCAAGAACCTGCCGACCTCACGCGACGAACGCGTCTTCGTGCGGCTGGAGGAGCGAGACGAGCTGGACGAGGTCGCGATCGGCCTTGGTACGGAGAGCCCGGCGGTTACGGCTGCGGGGGAGAGAGGTGAGGACTGATGAGGCACCTGCTCGCGATCGAGGACCTCGATCGTGCCGAGATCGAGCGCGTCATGGAGCGCGCGGACAGTTTCGCGGAGGTCGGCCGGCGCGATATCAAGAAGGTCCCAACCCTGCGCGGCCGCACGGTGGTCTCGCTCTTCTACGAGTCGAGCACGCGCACGAGCGCGTCGTTCGAGCTCGCGGCCAAGCGGCTCTCGGCCGACCTGATCTCGATCAAGGCCGCCGGTTCGTCCGTTGACAAGGGCGAGTCGCTGAAGGACACGATCGCCACGCTCTCGGCCTATGAGCCCGAGGCGATCATCATCCGCTCGCCGCATGCGGGCGCGGCGAAGCTGGTCGCGGGCTGGACCGAGGCCGGCGTGATCAACGCCGGCGACGGCAAGCACGAGCACCCCAGCCAGGCGCTCCTGGACGTCTACACGCTGCGCGGCCGGCTCGGCGACCTGGAGGGCAAGCGGATCTGGATCGTGGGAGACGTCCTGCACAGCCGGGTCGCCCGCTCCTGCGCGCTCGCATTCCGGATGCTGGGCGCGAAAGTCACGCTCTGCGGCCCGCCAACCCTGATCCCGCGCGGAGCGGCCACGGCCCTCGACTGCGACGTGACGCACGATATCGACGGGCTCTCGGAAGCCGACGTCGTCTACGCGCTTCGCATGCAGCACGAGCGGATGAGCGAGAGCTTCGTTCCCTCGATCCGCGAGTACACGATGCGCTTCCAGATCGACGGCCGGCGGCTCGGCCCGCGCCAGCTTCTGATGCACCCGGGACCGGTGAACCGGGGCGTCGAGCTCGCACCCGACGTGATCGACGGCCCCAACTCGCTGATCACCGAGCAGGTGCGCAGCGGCCTGGTCGTGCGGATGGCGATCCTCTACGAACTGCTGGCCGGCGGCGAGCGCCCGCGCGGTGCCCGGCTCCCGGATGACGCCGAGTTGCCCGCGCCGACGCCGATTGGGGAGCCCGCGTGAGGGCGGTCTCCTCACTCGACTGGCGCGGGGCCGGCGCGGTGCCCGAGCGGGACCTGGTCCTTCGCAACGCGACCGTGCTCGACCCGCGGGCCGGGATCGAAGGGCCCCACGACGTCGTCATCCGTGAGGGCCGGATCGCGGAGCTCGCCGCACCGGGCGCCGGCGCCGGTGAAGCGGAGGTGATCGAGGCCGACGGGCTGCACGCCGTACCGGCCTTCTTCGACCCCCACGTCCACCTGCGGACACCGGGCCGCGAGGACAAGGAGGACATCGAGACCGGCACCCGGGCCGCCGCGGCCGGCGGCTATTGCGGCGTCCTGGCGATGGCCAACACCGAGCCGCCGGTGGATACGCCCGCGGCGATCGAGTCGCTGCGCGAGCGTGCCGGTGCCGACGCCTGCCTGCCAACCGGCTTCCTGGCCACGGTCACCCGCGGGATGCGCGGCGACGAGCTGACCGACATGGCCGAGCTGGCCGACGCCGGCGCGGTCGGGTTCTCAGATGACGGGCTTCCAATCCGCAGCGCCCGGGTGATGCGCCGCGCGCTTCAGTATCAGTCGCTGGCCGGCGCCCAGATCGCGCTGCACGAGGAGGATCCAGAGCTCTCGGGCGGCGGCGTCATGCACGAGGGCGAGGTCTCGGCGCTGCTCGGGATGGAGGGCGTGCCCGCCGTGTCGGAGTCGACGATCATCGCGCGCGATTGTGCGCTCGCAGTGTTCGAGGGCGCGCGCATCCACGTCCAGCACCTCTCCGCCCGCGAGTCGGTCGAGGTCGTAGCGCGGGCCAGGGAGGCGGGCGTGGCGATCACCTGCGAGGCGACGCCCCATCATCTGACCCTGACCGACGAGGAGGTCCGCAGCCTCGACGCCCGCTTCAAGATGAACCCGCCGCTGCGAGGCGAATCGGACCGACAGGCCCTGATCGATGCCGTGCGGTCCGGCCTGATCGATTGCATCGCCACCGACCACGCGCCCCACTCGCCCGACGAGAAGGAGGTGCCCTTCGAACAGGCGGCGATGGGCGTCACCGGCCTCGAAACGGCCTTTGCGGCGATCTACACCGACCTGGTGCTCCCTGGAATCCTCGACCTGGCGACGGTGATCGACCGGATGAGCGCCGGTGCCGCAGCCTTCGGGTTCGAATTGCCGGGCCTTGCCCCGGGTGCCGAGGCCAACGTCGCCCTGCTTGACCTCGAGGCCGAGTGGGAGCCGGGAGTCGACGGCTGGGAGAGCCGCTCGGCCAACTCCTGCTTCGCCGGGCGCAAGCTGCGCGGCCGGCCGCTGATGACCGTCGCCGCGGGGCACGTCGCCTACCGGCAGCGGAGCTTCGCAATGGGGGTTGCTTGATGACCGCCGGCTACGTCCTGCTCGAGGACGGCACCCGGTTCGATGGGGAGCTGTGCGGAGCCGAGGGCGAGCCCGTCACCGGCGAGGTCGTCTTCAACACGGCGATGACCGGCTACCAGGAGTCGATGACCGACCCCTCGTACGCGGGCCAGCTGATCACCTTCACCTACCCGATGATCGGGAACTACGGCGTCGCTGCCGAGGCGATGGAGTCGGACCGGATCCACGCCCGCGCCGCGATCATGCGCGACGCCCGCAATTCCGAGGACGCCGCCAGCGCCGAGGGCGGCTGGCTGGACTGGCTGCGCGACTGCGGCGCCCCGGCGATCACCGGCGCCGACACTCGGGCGCTCGTCCGCCACATCCGCGACGAGGGGGCGATGCGCGGCGGCGTCTTCGCGGCGGACATCGCCATGGATGAGGCCCGCGAGTTGATCGGCGCCGAGCCCTCGATGCAGGGCGCCGACCTGGCACGAACAGTCAGTCCCGACTCGCCCGTCGAACTCGAAGGCGACGGCCCGCACGTGGTCGCACTCGACACCGGCATCAAGCTCTCGATCCTGCGCCAGTTCCGCGCGCGCGGCGCGCGGGTGACGCTGCTGCCCTGCACTGCCTCGTCGCAAGAGGTGCTCGGCCGCGACCCCGACCTGGTGTTCCTCGCGAACGGGCCCGGCGACCCGGCCGCACTCGACTACGTCGTCGACAACGTGCGCGAGCTCGTCGGCCGCAGGCCGATCGTGGGCATCTGCCTCGGCCACCAGCTCCTCTGCCGCGCGGTCGGGCTCGACACGTTCAAGCTCCCGTTTGGCCACCGCGGGGCCAACCACCCGGTCAAGGAGCTCGAGACCGGTCGGATCGAGATCACCTCGCAGAACCACGGCTTCGCCGTAGGGACGCCGGACGGCTCGGGCCGCATCGAGGGCGACGAGCCGGTGCGCTGGGACACCGACTTCGGCGCCTGCGAGCTCTCGCACCTGAATCTGTATGACCGCACGGTCGAGGGCCTGGTCCTCAAGGACGTGCCCGCCCGCACCGTCCAGTACCACCCCGAAGCCGGTCCCGGCCCGCACGACGCACGGCACCTGTTCGACGAGTTCCTGGAGCTGGCGGCGTGAGCGGCCCGGAGGACCTGATCCCGGAACTCGACCGGGCCCTTGACTCGCTTGAGCGCCGCGACCTCGATGGGTTCATGCATTCCGCGACGAAGCACATTGACGTCGATTGCGAGTTCACGTCCGGCATCGGCTCGGTGGTCGGGGGCGGCGTCTACCGAGGGCATCAAGGGATTCAGGATTGGTTCGGCGAGCTGCTGGAGACCGCAGACGAACTCCACTGGCGGGAGCGGAACTACGAGGCAGTGGGCGAGACGGTCCTGCTCTTCCTCGCGCGCCTCGAGCTGACGGGCGCCGCCAGCCAGGCCCCGGTCTCGAGCGAGGTCGGTGCGGTCTACGAGTTCGAGGGTGGCCTCTGCACAAAGATCGTCAGCTACACGTCGTACGCCGAAGCCCGCGCCGCGGCGGAGGGGCTCCATGTCTGAGCGCGACGAAGCCCTGAGCCTCGTCAGCGAGGTCTACGAGGCCGCCAGGGAACATGGGCCGCGAATCCTGCATGCCCGCTACGACGAGTGGTTCAGCGAGGACTTCGAGTGGAGTCCCATCCTGTTGACATCGGTCGACGGCCGGTCATATCGGGGCAAGGCCGCGTTCGGCGAGTACTGGGACGAGTTCCTGGACGCATTCACAGTGATCGGACTCGGAGCAGGCTCTCTCGAAGCGATCGACGACGAGAGGGTGCTCATCACGGCCGAGCTTCACGTGAAGGGAGCCGGCAGCGGGATCCCGATCGACCGCACGGTCGCCTACGTCTTCGAGGTCCGGGATCGCCGAATCACCAGCGGCAGGACGTTCTTCTCCCCGAGTGACGCCCGGGAGTACCTGGCCGATGCCTAGGCGCGACGACATTCAGAAGATCCTGCTGATCGGCTCCGGGCCGATCGTGATCGGGCAGGCGGCCGAGTTCGATTACTCGGGCGTCCAGGCGTGCAAGGTGCTGCGCGAGGAGGGGTACGAGATCGTGCTCGTGAACTCGAATCCGGCGACGATCATGACCGACCCGGAGTTCGCCGACCGCACCTACGTCGAGCCGCTCACCCCGGAGTCCGTCGCGCGAATCATCGAGCGCGAGCTGCCGGACGCGCTGCTGCCGACGCTGGGCGGCCAGACCGCGCTCAACCTCGCGAAGTCCCTGCACGACGACGGAACCCTCGCGCGGTTCGGGGTCGAGCTGATCGGCGCGAACTACGACGCGATCCATCGCGCCGAGGATCGCGAGGCGTTTCGCACGACGATGGAGGGCGCGGGCCTGCGCGTGCCCTGGTCGACGATCGTCACCTCCGTCGCCGAGGTCGAGGCGGGCGTCGCCGACGGGACGATCAAGCTGCCGGCGATCGTCCGGCCGGCGTTCACGCTCGGCGGTCACGGCGGCGGTGTGGGCACGACCGCGACCGAGCTGCTCCAGGTCGTGTCCGAAGGGCTGGCCGCGAGCCCGATCAACCAGGTTTTGGTCGAGGAGTCCGTACTGGGCTGGGGCGAGTTCGAGCTGGAGGTGATGCGCGATCGCAACGACAACGTCGTCGTCATCTGCTCGATCGAGAACGTGGACCCGATGGGAGTCCACACCGGCGACTCGGTCACCGTCGCGCCGGCCCAGACGCTGACTGACGGGCTCTACCAGGAGCTCCGCAACCAGGCCCTGGCGGTGATCCGTGCGGTTGGGGTCGAGACCGGAGGCTCGAACGTGCAGTTCGCGGTCGACCCGGCGAGCGGCGAGATCGTGGTGATCGAGATGAACCCTCGGGTCTCACGCTCGTCGGCGCTCGCCTCGAAGGCGACCGGGTTCCCGATCGCGAAGATCGCGGCAAAGCTGGCCGTCGGCTACACGCTGGAGGAGATCCCGAACGACATAACCCGGGCGACGCCGGCCTCGTTCGAGCCGTCGATCGACTACGTCGTCACCAAGGTCCCCCGGTTCGCCTTCGAGAAGTTTCCCGGCGCCGAGGGCGAGCTGACCACGCATATGAAGTCCGTGGGCGAGGCGATGGCCATCGGCCGCACGTTCCGCGAGTCCTTCGCGAAGGCGATGCGCTCCCGCGAGCTCGACGAGGAGGCCGACCCTCCGGACGACACCGAGGAGCTCATGACGCGCCTGGAGACGCCCAGCTCCGACCGTTTCGACCTGATCGCGGAGGCCTTCCGGCGCGGGGTCGAGGTCGAGGCCGTCAACGCCCGGACCGCGGTCGATCCGTGGTTCCTGCACGAGCTGCAGGCGCTTGCGACCGACGGGGACGGCACCGACGGCCTGGACCGGACCTTCAAGTCAGTCGACACCTGCGCCGCCGAGTTCGAGGCACGCACGCCCTACTACTACTCGGCGCACGAGCGAAGACCGACGCCTCTCGCGGGGGAGGTCCGCCGCGGCGACCGTGCCTCGGTCGTGATCCTCGGCTCGGGGCCGAACCGGATCGGCCAAGGCATCGAGTTCGACTATTGCTGCGTGCACGCGGCGATGACCGTCCGCGATTCGGGCCGCGACGCGGTGATGATCAACTGCAACCCCGAGACGGTCTCGACCGACTACGACACCTCGGACCGCCTCTATTTCGAGCCACTCACGGCCGACGACGTCCTGGCCGTGATCGAGGTCGAGCAGCCGGAGGGCGTGATCGTCCAGTTCGGGGGCCAGACCCCGCTCCGCTTGGCGCGGGCGCTGGAGGAGGCGGGGGTGCCGCTGCTGGGAACCCCGGTCGACGCGATCGACCTGGCCGAGGATCGGGGCCGCTTCGGCGCCTTGCTCCGGCGCCTCGAGATCGCCCACCCGCCCTACGGGACGGCGTTCTCAGCCGACGAGGCCGCGGTCGTGGCCGACGATGTCGGGTTCCCGCTGCTGGTCCGCCCCTCCTATGTGCTCGGCGGGCGGGCGATGGAGATCTGTTACTCGGCCGAGGGACTCGAGGCGTACCTGAAGGCCCATGTCAAGGCCGACCAGGAGCACCCGCTGCTGCTCGACCGCTTCCTCGAGGACGCGATCGAGGTCGACGTCGACGCGCTCTGCGACGGCAGCGAGGTCAACGTCGCCGGGATCATGCAGCACGTCGAGGAGGCGGGGGTCCACTCCGGCGACTCCGCGTGCGTACTGCCGCCGATGAGCCTGGGCGAGGAGATGCTGGACCAGATCCGCGAGACGACGGCCAGGATCGCGCTCGAGCTCGGCGTGATCGGCCTGATCAACATCCAGTACGCGGTCGCCGGCGGGGAGCTCTATGTGATTGAGGCCAACCCGCGCGCCTCGCGCACGATCCCCTTTGTCTCGAAGGCGATCGGCGCACCGCTTGCGAAGATCGCCTGCCGCCTGATGCTGGGCGAACGACTCGCCGATCAGGCGGTGCCCGGCGTGCCCACCGACCACGTCTCGGTCAAGGAGGCGGTGCTGCCGTTCGCGCGCTTCGCCGGAGCCGACGCGGTGCTCGGGCCGGAGATGAAGTCGACCGGCGAGGTGATGGGGATCGCCCGCGACTTTCCGACGGCGTTCGGCAAGGCCCAGGCGGCTGCCGGTGTCGCCTTGCCGCTCGAGGGCACGGTGTTCATCACCGTCACCGACAACGACAAGGCCGCCGCCACCCAACTTGCCGGTCGCTTCCACGACCTGGGGTTTCGCATCATCGCCACCCGGGGCACCGCCCAGGCCGTTTCGCGCATGGGAATCCCGGTGACCGCGATCAACAAGATCGCCGAGGGCTCGCCCCACGTTGTCGACTTCATCCGCGACGAGGAGGTGGATCTCGTGATCAACACGCCGACGGGTGGCGGCGCCCGCTCGGACGGGTACGAGATCCGCAACGCCGCCGTCCGCCACGGCATCCCGTGCGTGACGACGATGACCGGCGCTTCCGCGGCGGCCCGGGCGATTTTCGCGGTGCGGACGCGCGGCGCCGAGCCCCGCAGTCTTCAGGAGCTGCACGCGAACGCACGCGAGACCGCAGCCAGCAGCGAGGCCGCCGAGAGGACGGCTTGACCGGGCGCGTCCTGGCGCCGCCCGGGCGCCGCTCCTGCCGTGTCTCAGACCGGCGCGAGACCGGTGGCTACGTGGTCTTCTCCGCGCACGACGCCGAGGGCCCCGACCCGGCACCGGGCCAGTTTTACATGCTGGCCGCGGCGGACTGGGGCGCTGACGGCGGTCGCCCGTTCCTGCCCCGCGCGTTTTCGGTGGCCGCGGCCGAGCGCGGTGGGGACGGCCTGCGCCTCGATTTCCTGGTCGAGGCGGTCGGGCCCGGAACCACAGCGCTTGCCGGCCTGAGCCGCGGGGACGAGCTTCACCTCCACGGACCCCTGGGGCAGCCGTTCTCCGCTCCCGGGGAGCTGGTCGAAGATGCATCGGGAGCGATCCTGGTCGGCGGCGGGATCGGGATCGCCCCGATCGCGATCCTGCGCCGCGCCCTTGCTGCCCAGGGCGTGCCGCTTCGCACGCTGCTCGGCTTCAGGGACGAGGCCCACTCGGGCGGCCTCGAGCTCTTTCACTGCCAGGAGGTCGGTCTGGCTTACGAGGACGGGCACTCCGGCCACCGCGGGTACGTGACCGAGCTGCTGGAGGTAGCGCTCAAGGGCGACGACGCGCCGGCGGCCGCCGTCTACGCCTGCGGACCGCCGGCGATGCTGGAAGCAATACGAGTGATCTGTGCCGACCGAGGAGCGACGGCGGAGCTGGCGATGGAAGCGCCGATGGCGTGCGGCTACGGCGCCTGCTTCGGCTGTGCCGTGCCGCTGGCCGGCGGCGGCTACATGCGGCTCTGCGTCGACGGCCCGGTGGTGCGAGCCGACCAGCTCGAGACGGCGCTGGTCGCCGGGGCGGGACACCGATGAGCTCCGTCGAGATCGGATCCCTGCGCCTCGAGCACCCGGTCCTGAACGGCAGCGGCACGTTCGACGCGATCGCTGCCCGACGGGCCTTCGGCGACGCTTTGCTCGAGAGCTTCCCGTTCTCCGCCTTCGTCTCGAAGACGGTCACGCCGGAGCCCCGGGCAGGCAATCCCCCGCCGCGGCTGTTCGAGACCCCGAGCGGGATGATCAACTCGATCGGCCTGCCGAACAAGGGGCTCGCCGGGTTCCTGAGGCAGGACCTGCCGCAGCTTGCCGAGTTGCCGGTCCCGCTAATCGTCTCGGTGATGGCAACCGACCGCGACGGCTTCGCGCGGCTCGTCGGCGAGGTCTCCGTTCGCGACGAGGTGGCTGCGATCGAACTGAACGTCTCGTGCCCGAATGTGGAGTCGGGCCTGATCGTCGGCGAACAGCCGGCCGAGACCCTGGCGCTTTGTGAAGCGCTTCGGCCGCTCGCCGCGAAGCCGCTGATCGTGAAGCTGACGCCGAACACGTCCGACCCGGCCGCGGTCGCGCTCGCCGCGGAACAGGGCGGCGCCGACGCCGTCTCGCTGATCAACACGCTGCGAGCCACCGCGCTCGATCCCGCGACCCGCGAGCCCTGGCTGGGAGCCGGCAGCGGCGGCCTCTCGGGCCCGGCGATCCGGGCGCTCGCGCTCGACCAGGTGCGGCGCGTCGCCGCCGAGGTGAGCGTCCCGGTGATCGGCATGGGAGGCATCGAGAGCGGCGCCGACGCGCTCGATTTCCTGTCGCTCGGCGCTTCGGCGGTGGCCGTCGGGACCGCCAACTTCCGCGATCCGAACGCCGGCGCGCGCGTCAGGATCGAGTTGGAGGGGCTGGAAGAACAGGCACGCGCCCTCCACCTCAGCTAGAGGTCGAAGCGAATTCGCCCGATTTCGGCAGTTCCCCCTTGCGCCCCGCGTGAGGGGCGCTATATTCGCGCCCTCGCATGGGAGCTTCTTCTGCTGAGACCGCCGCCGTCCCCGAAAGGACACACTCGCAGCGGATGAGGGCCCTCAACCGGGCGAACGAGATCCGGACCAAGCGGGCGCAGCTCAAACGCGACCTCAAGGCGGGCAAGGTGAAGGTCGAGAAGCTGCTGCTCGATCCGCCCGAGTGGGTGCTGTCGGCGAAGGCGTTCGACATGATCCTCGCGGTGCCGAAGTACGGCCGCGTCAAGGCGAACAAGATCCTCTCGCAGTGCCGGATCTCGCCGTCGAAGACGATCGGCGGGCTGTCCGAGCGCCAGCGCGCCGAGCTCGTCGGCATGCTCCGGCGCTAACTGCGGGTCCTGCAAACCTTCGTCTGGCGTCGTCCTCGGTCGATCGTCTCGCTCACGTAGGTCGCACCTACGCTCGCTTCGCCGATCGACCTGCGTCCTAGCCAGTCTCGGTTTTCGGACCCTTCGCTTTGGGTTGATGGCGGGGCAGTTGTCCGGCAGACGGGGTTTGATGAGGGCATGGCGCCCCGCGTGTTCGTCATCACCGGCCCCTCGGGAGTCGGCAAGGGAACTCTGATCCGCGGATTGCGCGAGCGCGTTCCGGGACTCGAGCTGTCCGTCTCGGCGACGACGCGCGAACCGCGGAGCGGGGAGGAGGACGGTACCGACTACCACTTCCATTCGACCGAGGAGTTCGCCGAGCGCGCGGACGCCGGCGACTTCCTCGAGCACGCGACCTTCTCCGGCAACCGCTACGGGACGCTGCGCTCGGAGATCGAGCGGACGCTCGAGGCGGGCTCGTCCGTCGTGCTCGAGATCGAGGTGCAGGGCGCACGACAGGTTCGCGCGGCGATGGGGGACGAGGCGGTCCTGATCTTCATCGCCCCGCCCGATCCCGAGGCGCTCCGCGAGCGGCTCGCCGGCAGGGGCGCGGATTCCGACGAGGCGATTGAGCGGCGCCTGGAGACGGCCAAGCAGGAGCTGGAGGCCAAGCAGGAGTTCAAGCACGTCGTCGTCAATGACGACGTCGACCGCGCCGCCACGGAGCTGGAGGAAATCGTCCGTGCCGAACTGGAGACGGGGGCCGCGTAGAGCCGACCCCGTACAATCCCCCGCCACATGGTCAAGCCCAGAGTCGACAATCTCCTCGCACAGACGGATTCGCACTACGCGGCGGTCCTGGTTGCGGCCAAGCGCGCCCGCCAGCTCAACAGCTACTACCGCGCGCTCGGCGAGGGCAGCTACGAGGAGTACACGCCGCCGATGGTCGAGACGAAGTCGGGGAACTACCTGACGATCGCGCTCGAAGAGCTTGCCCAGGGCAAGATCAAGTACGAGTACAAGGCTTAGAGCTACTCAAACTGAGGACTGGCGCCCATGGCACGCATCCTTCTCGGCGTCACGGGTGGGATCGCCGCCTACCGTGCGCTTGAGCTCGCCCGCCTCGCGACGAAGGCAGGGCACGGCGTTCGCGTCCTGATGACGCCGGCGGCCACCCGCTTCGTCGGGGCCGCGTCGTTCGAGGCGATCGTCGGCGCGCCGGTCCTGATCGAAGAGTCGGAGCGCGATCCGATGCGGGGTGCCTTTCCGGGCGAGACCCAGCCCGAGCACGACCCAATCGGGCATCTGGCGCTGGTCGAGAACGCCGACGCGTATCTCGTCGCGCCGGCCTCGGCAAACACGGTCGCGAAGCTCGCCGCGGGGCTTGCCGACTCGATGGTCACGACCTCGTTCCTCGCCTGCACGGCGCCGCGTCTTGTCTCGCCGGCGATGAACGACCGCATGTACCGCGACGCCGCCACCCAGCGCAACCTCGATCTGCTGCGCGAGCGCGGCGTCCTCGTGATCGATCCGGACGAGGGTCCGCTGGCGTCACGGGGAGAGCACGGCGCCGGCCGCCTGCCGCAGCCCGCGGAGCTGCTCCGCAGGGTCGAGTCAGCGCTTCCCGGACCCACGGGCCCGTGGGACGGCCTCGACGTGCTCGTCAGCGCCGGCGGGACCCGCGAGCCGATCGACTCGGTTCGCTTCATCGGGAACCGGTCAAGCGGGCGGATGGGCGTCGCCCTCGCCGAGGCCGCGGCGCGCCGCGGCGCCACCGTCACGCTGGTCGCGGCCAACGTCGGCCTTCCCGTCGAGCCGACCGTCAGGGTGGTCCGGGTCGAGACGGCGACCGAGCTCGCGACCGCGGCGCGGGAAGCGTTCAGCGCCGCGCAGGTGGTGTTGATGGCGGCGGCGGTCGGAGACTTCCGACCCGCCGAGGCCGCCGAGGGAAAACTCGCGCGCGAGGGCAGCGGCGGCCTGGAGCTGCGCCTGGAGGAGACCGAGGACGTGATCGCGGCGCTCGCCGCCGGGCGCCGGCCGGATCAGACCCTGGTCGGCTTCGCCGCCGAGCATGGAGCCGAGGCGATCGCCCGGGCGCGGGAAAAGCTCGAGCGCAAGGGGCTGGACGCGATCGTCTTCAACGACGTCTCGCGGCCGGAGATCGGCTTCGACTCGGAGCGCAACGAGGTGACGATTGTCACCCGGGCGGACGAGCGCCAGGTGCCGCTGGCGCCCAAGGATGAGGTCGCGGACGCGATCCTCGATAGCGTCGATCGGCTGCGAGGGGTGGAGTCGCCGCAGGCCAGTTGAGGACGCGTCCGGCGCAGGGCAAGCCAGGTTCCTACACTTGAGCGGGTGCCTGATTCGCTCTACACGCTCTATAGGCGGGGGATCGAGTTGCTCGAGGACAGCAGCTTCGAAGCGGCGACTGTGCCACTGGCGGAGGCCGCCCGCCAGGCACCTGAGAAGAGCTCCGTCCGCGAGGCCCTCGGCCGCGCCTACTTCCGCAACCACCAATTCGCGGAGGCGGCGACGGAGTTCGAGGCGGTGGTCGAGATGCACCCGGTCAACGACTACGCGCATTTCTGCTTGGGCCGCGCCCTGACCCTCACGGGCGAGACGAAGCGCGCGCGCCATCACCTCGCCCTGGCCTCGAACCTGCGACCGGAGCGGCGCGACTACCGGATCTATCGCGACCGGGCCCGCCGCGCGGCCTAGCCCGGGGCTCGTGCGGGCGCTCGTCCAGCGCGTCAGCCGCGCCTCGGTTTCGGTCGACGGCGCCGAGGTCGCTGCGATCGGGCCCGGGCTGATGGTGCTGCTGGGCATTCGGGATGGCGATGGCGAGGGCGAGGCCGACCGGCTGGCCGAGAAGGTCGCGAAGCTACGTGTGTTCGACGATGCCGAGGGCCGCATGAACGAGGCGCTCGGCGATCGCCAGGTCCTGTGCGTCAGCCAGTTCACGCTCTACGGCGATACGGCCCGGGGCAACCGACCGAGCTATGCAGACGCCGCAAGGCCCGAGGACGCCGAGCCCCTCTACGAACGGTTCGCGCAGAGGCTTGGAGCGGAGCGCGGGGTATTCGGCGCAAGGATGGACGTCGAGCTCGTCAACGACGGTCCCGTGACGGTCCTGATCGAGGCCTGAAAACAACTCGGATCCCCGCATACCGCGGCTATACTGATCCGACCTCTTACGCGTACCCGAACCCTGTCGAGGTGGGCCCGGGCCCACCTTTTTTTTCGGCGTGAACCGGGCTCGCGGAGGAGCAAGCACGTAGATGCAAGGAGGAGCAGTTGAGCGGGCAGGACCTGCAGGACACGATCGAGACGAGGCTTCGGGAGTTCGATCCCGAGGTCGAGTTGATCGCGCTCGAGCAGCCCGCCGGCGAGACGCTGCGCCTCTACATCGACCGGCCCGGCGGCGTCGACCTGGCGCTTTGCGAAGCGGTGACCGGCGCGCTGCGCGACCTGCTTGAGCGATATTCGCTCGAGGTCTCCTCACCCGGCATCGACCGGCCGCTGACCAAGCCGGAGCATTTCCGGCGCTTCCTCGGCCGCCGTGTGCGGGTGCGAACGCAGGAACCGATCAAGGGCCGGCGCAACTTCACGGGCACCCTGGCCGACGCCGACGACGACAGCGTCATGGTGGCGGCCGACGGCGCCCCGGTGCGCATCCCGCTGACTGGGATCAAGCGGTCGAATCTTGTTGGAGAGATCGAACTTTCTGGAGGTGAGTCGTGAGCCGCGAGCTCGTCGATGCGATCAGGGAACTCGGTGCCGAGAAGGGGATCGATTCCGAGATCCTGATGGGCGCGCTCGAGGACGCCCTGCTCTCGGCCTACCGGAAGACACCCGGCGCCGCCCGCTACGCGCGCGTCGACCTCGACCGCGAGACCGCTGACTTTCGTGTCTTCGAGCTGATCCTGCCGCCGGAGCTGGAGGAGAAGCTCCTCGCCCAGGTCGCCGAGGAGCAGGAGCAGACGATCGACCCGGAGACCGGCGAGCTGCGCGAGCCCGAGGAGCCGGAGCTGGATCCCGAGATCCTGGCTCCGTACGAGGACCAGATCAAGAGCCGCGACGTCACCCCCGACGACTTCGGGCGGATCGCCGCTCAGACCGCGAAGCAGGTGATCCTGCAGCGCGTCCGCGAGGCCGAGCGCCAGATGATGTTCGACGAGTACCAGGACCGCGTCGGCGAGTTGATCACCGGGATCATCCAGCAGTCCGACAACCGCTACACGCTGGTTCAGCTGCGCGAGCGAGTCGAGGCGCTGCTGCCGCGCTCCGAGCAGGTGTGGAACGAGCGGTACGACCACGGAATGCGGGTCAAGGCAGTGATCACCGACGTGTCAGCCGAGGGCAAGGGCCCGAGCATCGTCGTCTCGAGGCGCAGCCCGGAGCTGATCAAGGAGCTGTTCGAGCTCGAGGTGCCGGAGATCGCCGACGACCTGGTCGAGATCGTCGGCGTCGCGCGTGAGCCCGGCTTCCGCTCGAAGATCGCCGTCATCTCGCACGCGGACGGGGTCGATCCCGTCGGCGCCTGCGTCGGCCCCCGAGGCTCGCGCGTGCGCATGGTCGTTTCCGAGCTCCGCGGCGAGAAGATCGACATCATCCCCTACAACGAGGAGCCCGCCCGCTTCGTGGCCAAGGCGCTCTCTCCCGCCCGCGTGCGCGAGGTGATCGTCGATGACGACACCAAGGAAGCGACCGTGATCGTCCCCGACGATCAGCTCTCGCTGGCGATCGGGCGCGAGGGCCAGAACGCGCGCCTCGCAGCGAAACTGACCGGCTGGAAGGTCGACATCAAGTCGGAGACCGACTTCAGCCACGAGGACGTGGGCGACATCGAGGAGGGCGAGGTCGACGACGGTCGCTGCGCGGCAGTGCTTTCGGCGGGCCGGCGCTGCCCGAACGCCTCGCTCGACGGTTCGAGGTTCTGCGGGCTGCCCCAGCACCAGGCGCTGGCGCGGTTCGGTACCAACCAGGTGACCGTCCTGGCCGAGCTCAGTGACGAGGAGGTCCAGGTGCTCGCCACCGCCGACGCCGACGAGACCCAGGTGGCGGAACTGGTCAAGCGCGCCGAGGATGCCTACGAAGAGCCGAGCGAGGAGCCGGAGGAGGCCGAAGGGCCTGCAGCGGAAGAGGAAGAAGCTCCCGTTGAGGAGGCCGAGGAACAGCCCCCAGCCGAGGGAGAGCCAACAGAGCCTCCCGCCGAGGAAGAGGAAGAGCCTGCCGCGGACGAAGAGCCGAACGAGGAAGGCAATGGGGCTAGCGACGGAGTCGCGGATCCCGACGCCGAGCCTGCCGCCACGCCCGAGCCCGAACCCGACGGCCCCGCAGCCGAAGGCGAGGAGCCGGCGGAGGTATCCCGAGAGGTCTGATGGCGAAGAAGCGGGTCCACGAGATCGCCAAAGCGCGAGGCCTGACCAGCAAGGAGGTTCTCGCGAAGCTTCAGGCCGCCGGCATCGACGTGAAGGTGGCGGCATCGAGCGTCGAGGAGGACGTCGCCGCAAAGGCTCTCGACGGCGGCGCCCCCGCAAAGGCTTCCACGACGACGAAAGCTCCTGCGAAGGCTCCGGCCAAGCCCGACGGCAACGGCCAGGCCCAGCGCCCGGTACGCCCAGTTCGGCCCGTCCCTGACGGCGCGCCCGCGGGCTCCGGTGGGAGCGCGAAGGCAGGCAAGCGCCGCCGCGTCGTGATCGACTCGCAGGCGTCGCGGCGCGACAGCATGGGCCCGCCTCCGCCGCAGCGCCCGCCGCGTCGCCGTGGCGGCCGCCGCCGCCGCCCGTTCCTCGACGAGCCGCCCGAGAAGGGCCCCGTCGTCGAGGAAGAGGAGGCGGTCCTCAAGGTCCCTTCGGGAGCGACGGTTCGCGAGGTTGCCGAGACCCTTGGGCTGAGCAGCGCCGAGGTGATCAAGAAGCTGATGGAGCTCGGCGAGATGGCGACGCTGACCCAGACCCTCCCCGACGAAACCGTGACGGTCCTCGCCGAGGCGCTCAACCGGAAGGTCGAGGTCGTCAGCGCGGCCGAGGAGGAGGCCGAGGAGATCGTCTATGAGGACGCCGACGCAGACCTCAAGGGTCGTCCGCCGGTCGTCACGATCATGGGTCACGTCGATCACGGCAAGACGTCGCTGCTCGACGCAATTCGCCAGACGGAGGTGGTCGCGGGCGAGGCCGGTGGCATCACTCAGCACATCGGCGCCTACCAGGTGAACCGCGACGGCAAGACGATCAGCTTCATCGACACCCCCGGCCACGCGGCGTTCACCGCGATGCGAGCGCGCGGCGCCGACGTCACCGACATCGTGGTCCTGGTCGTCGCCGCCGACGACGGCGTCATGCCGCAGACGGTCGAGGCGATCGACCACGCGCGCGCGGCGGACGTGCCGATCATCGTCGCGGTCAACAAGATCGACCTCGAGGGCTCGAACGCCGACAAGGTCAAGGGCGAGCTCGCCAATCAGGGCCTGAACCCCGAGGACTGGGGCGGCGACACGATCTTCAACAACGTCTCGGCGAAGACCAAGGACGGCCTCGACGAGCTGCTCGAAAGCATCCTGCTGGTCGCCGAGTTGGAGGAGCTGAAGGCGAACCCCGAGGCGGAGGCCTCGGGCTCGGTGATCGAATCCCATCTCGATCCCGGCCGGGGCCCGGTGGTCACGGTCCTGATCCAGCGCGGCACCCTGCGCGTCGGTGACGCGGTGGTGGCCGGATCGCAATGGGGCAAGGTGCGGGCCATGCAGGACCACACCGGCGCGCGGGTCGAGACCGCGGGCCCGGGTGACCCCGTCGAGGTGCTCGGCTTCGACGGCGTAGCGGAGGCCGGGGAGCGGGTCGAGGTCGTGGAGAACGACCGCCGCGCCCGTCAGCTCGCCGGCGAGCGGGCACACCGTCTCAAGACCGAGCAGCTCGCGCGCACCACGACGCGCAGGCTCACGCTCGACGAGGTCTTCGCGAAAGCCCAGGAGGGCGTCATCAAGGAGCTCAACATCGTCCTCAAGGCGGACGTGTCGGGTTCGCTGGAGGCGCTCCAGGACGAGCTCGCCAAGGTCCCCCAAGAGCAGGTGCGAATCGACGTGATCCGCGCCGCCGCGGGCGGCATCAACGAATCCGACGTGATGCTGGCCGCTGCCTCCGACGCGATCATCATCGGCTTCAACGTGCGCCCGCTTGCCGACGCCCGCAGGGCGGCCGAGCAGGAGGGCGTCGAGATCCGCACCTATTCGGTGATCTACAAGGTGACCGACGAACTGCGCGCGGCGATGGAGGGCATGCTCGATTCGGTCGAGGTCGAGGAGATCATCGGCCAGGCCGACGTCAAGCAGACCTTCAAGGCGTCCCGCGTCGGCATGATCGCCGGCTGCGAGGTCACCGACGGCAAGGTCGTCCGCGACGGCGAGGTTCGCCTGATCCGCGACGGCACGGTCGCCTGGACCGGCAAGATCGGCTCCCTTCGCCGCTTCAAGGACGACGTCCGCGAGGTCGAGGCCGGCCAGGAGTGCGGCATCGTGCTCGAGGGGTTCGCGGACATCAAGGTCGGCGACGTCCTCGAGATCTTCAGCACCAAGCAGGTCGAGCAGACGCTCGACGCGTAGCGGTTGCGTCCCTTCGTCTGCCTGATCGAGGCTCGGCTGCACTTCGGCGAGTCGCATGACCTGAAGGGGAAGCGCAAGGAGCTGAAGTCGCTCAAGGAGGGGCTCCGGCGGAGGTTCGGCGCTGCCGTGACCGAGACCGAGGGCCACGACACCTGGCAGCGGACGACGCTGCTGATCGCGCTGGTGGGCGACGGTGCCGTGGGCGACCGCGCGGACGAGGTTCAGCGCTTCGTTGACTCACGCTGCCCGGACGGCGCCGCATTCACCCGAACGCTCCGGAGCCTCGAGGACATCCGTGACTAACTATGCTGATCCGCCATGGCCACCGGGCGCATGAAGCGCATCAACGAGGTCATGCGCGAGGTGATCGGGGACTCGATCTCGACCGAGCTCGAGGATCCAAGGATCGGATTCGTGACCGTGACGGCCGTTGAAACCAGCCCCGACCTGCGCTCGGCGCGGGTCTTCGTGAGCGTGCTCGGCGACAGCGCGGCCCGCGAAGCGACGCTCGCCGCCCTCGCCTCGGCCCACGGAGTCCTGCAGGCTTCCGTCGCCCGGCAGACGCGGATGAAGCGCACGCCGACCCTCAACTTCCACTACGACGACACGCCCGAACGCGGAGCACGGCTCTCGCAGCTGCTCGACGAATGAGCTCGCCGTCCGCAACCGCCTCGGACCTTCAGCGAGTCGCCGACGAGCTCTGCGACAACGACCGCTTCCTGCTGACCACCCACGAGGGCCCCGACGGCGATGCCCTCGGCTCCTTGCTGGCGCTCGATCAGCTCCTCGGGCAGCTCGGCAAGGACTCGGTGATGTTCCTGGCCGCGAAGGAGTTCCCGCTTCCGCTCGAGTACCGCTTCCTGCCCCTCACGGATGTCTTCCACGAGGCGCCCGCCGACGTGGCGGACCGGACGCTGGTGTTCCTGGACTGCGGCAACATCGACCGGATGCCCGTGGACTTCCTGCAGCGCGACGGCGCCCACATCCTGAACATCGACCACCACCACGACAACACCCTTTTCGGGACGGTCAACCTGGTCGACACGCAGGCGTCCTCGACGGCCGAGATCATCTGGCGCCTGGCGAAGGTCCTGGACCTGCGGATTACGCTCGAGATCGCCACCGCGCTCTACGTCGGCCTGATCACGGACACCGGAAAGTTCATGTACGAGAACACCGACCCCGACTCGCATCGGATGGCGGCCGAGCTGATCGAAGCCGGCGTCAACGTGGACGAGATCTACCGGCGGCTCTACGAGCGGGTCCCGATCGAGAAGGCGAAGCTGGTGGCCCGAGCGATCGACAAGATCGAGCGCTTCGACGACGGGCGCCTCGCCCTCACCTATATCTCGCGCGAGGACTACGCCGCGACCGGCGCGTCCGACCTTCTGACCGAGGGCATCATCGATCACGTCCGGGCGCTCGAAGGGACCGTCGTAGCCGGCGTCGTGCGCGACAAGACCGAGGGCGGGCGCACTGCCCGGAAGGTGAGCCTCCGGTCTTCCGACGGCGCCGTCGACGTTTCCGCGATCGCACGCGAGCAGGGGGGAGGGGGGCACATGCGCGCCGCCGGCTTCGGCACCGACCTTCCCTACCCCGAGCTGGTCGAGTTCCTGCGCGAGCAGGTCGCGAAGCGACTTGGCTGAGCCAAGGGTTTTGCTGGCCGACAAGCCGGCGGGCGTGAGTTCACACGACGTCGTCGCCAGGGCGAAGAGCACCTACGGCGTCAAGGCGGGTCACGCCGGCACCCTGGATCCGTTCGCGACCGGGCTCTTGATCGTCCTGCTCGAGCGCGAGGCAACTCGCGAGCAGGCGCGCTTCATGGCGCTGCCGAAGATCTACCGGACGGTCGCACGGCTGGGGGCGCTCTCGACGACCGGCGATCCCGAGGGCAAGATCACCGCAACCGGGACCGTCCCGGCCGCCGGCGCTGCATTGCCCACCGGCGAGGTCCTGCAGCGGACGCCGGCGTATTCGGCGGTCAAGATCGGCGGGGAACGGGCCTATCGCCGGGCCCGCCGCGGCGAGGAGATCGACATGCCGCCGCGCCAGGTCACCGTCCACCGCTTCGAGGAGCTGTGGCACGACGGCGACCGCGCCGAGTACGAGATCGAATGCTCGTCCGGCACCTACGTGCGCAGCTTGATCGCAGATCTGGGCGACGCCTACTGCCTCGAGCTCCGCCGGACTCAGGTCGGCCCGTTCAACGTGGACGAGGCCAGCGAGACGGAACCAGTCCCGCTGGCCGACGCGCTCGCGCGGATCGGGCCCGCGACTGGCAGAGTTCACGGCCGATGACGATCAAGGTCACTCAGCTTCCGGATGCCGGCCCGCGCCCACGTCGGGTTGCGATCGGGACCTTCGACGGAGTCCACGTCGGCCACCGCCAGGTGATCGAGGGTGCCGACACGGTCCTCACCTTCGAGCCTCACCCGGTCAAGGTCATCGCGCCCGAGGCGGCGCCGAAGCTGATCATGCCGTTCACGACCAAGCGCGACGTGATCGACGGCCTCGGCGTCGACGAGCTGGTGGTGATCCCGTTCGACCGCGCGTTCTCGAGGATCACGGCCGACGAGTTCGTCGAGCGGATCCTGATCGCGACGCTGGGCGCCACGCACGTGTCGGTCGGCGAGAACTTCAGGTTCGGCGCAAAGGCGGCCGGCGACCACCGGATGCTCGCCGAGCGCCAGGAGTTCGAGACCCGCGTCGTGCCGCTGATCGAGGTCGACGGCGAAACCGTGTCCTCGACACGCATCCGGGCGCTGATCGAGGTGGGTGAGGTCGAGGCCGCGATGCGCTGCCTGGCGGCGCCCTTCCTGCTGGAGGGCACTGTGGTCGAGGGCGACAAGCGCGGCCGCGAGCTGGGTTTCCCGACCGCGAACATCGTGCCCGACGATGATCTGGTTCATCCCGGCCACGGCGTCTACGCAGGCTTTGCCAACGGCCACCCGGCAGCGATCCATGTCGGCGTCCGGCCGATGTTCGAGACTGGCCGGGGCCTGCTGGTCGAGCCGCACCTGATCGACTTCGAGGGCGACCTGTACGGCGACACCCTCAGGCTGGCGTTCATCGCTCGCCTGCGCGGCGAGAAGCGCTTCCCGTCGGTCGAGGACCTGATCGCGGCGATGCGCCGGGACGTGGAGCAGGCGCGCGAGCTGTGCTCTGGCTTCAAGGGCCCTGGCCGCTAACCTTCGACGGCCACATGGGTCTCACGCAGGAAAAGAAGCAGGAGTTGATCCAGAAGTTCGGTCGCGCCGACGGTGACACCGGCTCGACCGAGGTTCAGGTCGCGCTGCTCACGGAACGGATCAACGAGCTGACCGAGCACCTGCGCTCGCACAGCAAGGACCACCACTCGCGCCGCGGCCTGCTGATGCTGGTCGGCAAGCGCCGCCGGCTGCTGCGATACCTGGAGAGCGCCGATCTCGACCGGTACCGCCAGGTCGTCTCAGACCTCGGCCTGCGCCACTAGCCGCGGCGCCCGCCACCAGCGCGGCGCGCGCCTGATTTCGTGTTGCGCTTCCGCTGCGGTGGCAATAGAGTGTCTTGACACCGGGGGAACGATCGCGAGGAGAGCAGGCGTGGTTGGTAGGAGGACGGATTCGGGGTTCGCGGTCGGCCGGTGCGGTGTTGCGCTGAGCGTGACGTTGGCGTTCGGCGTGCTGCTTGTGAGCTCCCCGGGAGCGCTCGCCAGCCACGACTCGATGCATGTCTGCGGCGTCAAGTTCAACCACGAGGTCGCTTGCTGGGGGCAGGACGACGAGGGCCAGGCGACACCGCCGGCGGCGAGCTTCCGGCAGGTCAGCGCCGGCTACGCCTTCACGTGCGGCGTCAGGCTCAACGACAAGGTCAAGTGCTGGGGCAACGACGACGACAACCAGGTGAGCGACGCGCCGACGGGGGCAAACTTCCGCTCGCTCAGCGCCGGGGGCTACCACGCGTGCGCGGTCAAGCGCAGCGACAGAATCGTCTGCTGGGGCAACGACGACGACAACCAGGTGAGCGACGCGCCGACGGGGTCCAACTTCCGTAAGGTGAGTTCCGGTGGCTACTGGAGTTGCGGCATCAAGCGCAGCCACAAGGTCGTCTGCTGGGGCAACGACGACTATGCCCAGTTGAGTGACGCGCCGACGACCAACGTCCGCTCGCTCGACCTCGCCCCGTATCACGCCTGCGGCGTCAAGCGCAGCGACAAGATCGTCTGCTGGGGCAACGACGACTCCTACTCCCACCTGGGTGAGGTTCCGACCGGGGCGAACTTCCGCGCCGCCGGCGCCGGCTACGACTACGGCTGCGCGCTGCGGCGCAACCGCAAGATCGTCTGTTGGGGGAACGACGACGACGGGACGGTCAGCGATGCCCCGAGCGGCAGTTTCCGCGCGCTTGGCGTCGGCTCCGGCAATGGCTGTGGGATCAAGCGACGGGACGACCGGGTCATCTGCTGGGGATACGACTCGGTCGGCCAGGTGAGCGACACACCCGGGGCGAGGTTCCGGAAGGTCGACGCTGCCGTCTACGGCTGAGCGGCCTCGGGCTAACCGGCCGCGACCAGGTCCGACGGGCGCTTCCGGCGCCTGCCGAGACTCCGCCGCGGGCGCCGCGCGGGTCACCGACTCCGTCGAGCTCGGCAGGCGGCACCCCCGCGTCTTCGACGCCCAGTGGCACGGCCGCAACGCTACCCGGCCGGAGGTCACAGGGAGCCTTGTAACATCCTCTGCGATCCAAAGATCCAAGCCATTAAGTCGCCAACTGGGTGACTGGAAGAAAAAGAGGAATAAATGAGCATGTTTGACGTGAGCCGTGTCTCGGTTCAGATCGGCGAGAGCGAGATCTCCTTCGAGACCGGCAAGCTGGCCCGCCAGGCCAGCGGCGCCGTGGTTGTCCAGGCCGGCGACACGATGGTCCTTGCGACCGCGACGGTCGGCAACCTCCGCGATGTTGACTTTCTGCCCCTGACCGTGGACGTCGAGGAGCGGCACTACGCAGTCGGCAAGATCCCCGGCTCGTTCTTCAGGCGCGAAGCCCGCGCCGGCGAGAAGGCGACCTTGACCGCCCGCATGATCGACCGTCCGATCCGCCCGCTCTTCCCCAAGGGTTGGCACTTCGAGACGCAGATCGTCTGCCAGACGATGTCGGCTGAGCACGAGCACCCCTACGACATCCTCGCAATGAACGGCGCGTCCGCCGCGATCGCCGTCTCCGACATCCCGCTGCCCAAGCACGTTGGTGCGGTCCGGGTCGGCAAGCTCGACGGCGACTTCGTCGTCAACCCGTCCGAGGAGGCGTGGGGAGACCTGGACATGGACCTGGTCGTCTCCGGCACCGACGAGGCGATCCTGATGGTCGAATGCGGCGCCAAGTACGTGACCGAGGCCGAGGTCCTGGACGCCCTCGACATCGCTCACGGCGAGATCAAGAAGATCGTCGCGGCCTTCGACGAGCTGGCCCAGAAGGCCGGCAAGGAGAAGCGCGAGGTCGAGGTCCCCCAGATCGACGAGGACCTGATCGCTCAGATCAAGGACTCACACGCCGGCAAGCTCGACGAGGCGACCCAGGTCCCCGACAAGCTCGCCCGCCAGGATGCGATCAAGGTCGTCTCAGACGACGTCCTCGAGACTTACGCCCCAGCCGGTGAGGGCGACGAGGAGAGCTCCGACCGCAGGGCCGAGGTGGCCCGCGCGTTCGCGAAGCTCGAGAAGGACACGATCCGCCACCGGATCGCGGTCGAGAAGAAGCGCCCCGACGGTCGCGCCCAGGACGAGATCCGGCCGATCGAGTGTGAGGTCGATGTCTCTCCGCGCGTCCACGGCTCAGCGTTGTTCACGCGCGGCGAGACCCAGATCCTCTCGAACGTCGCGCTGGGCACCACTCGGATGGACATGAAGGTCGACAACCTCGGCATCCAGGAGCGCAAGACGTTCTTCCATCACTACAACTTCCCGCCGTTCTCGGTGGGCGAAGCCGGCTTCATGCGCGGCCCGAAGCGCCGCGACATCGGCCACGGCGCGCTCGCCGAGCGGGCGCTCTTGGCCACGATTCCCGGCGAGGAGGACTTCCCATACGTGACCCGGATCGTCTCCGAGACGCTGGAGTCGAACGGTTCATCGTCGATGGGCTCGGTCTGCGCCTCGTCGATGGCCCTTCAGGCCGCTGGTTGCCCGGTCGAGGCACCGGTTGCCGGCGTCGCGATGGGGTTGATCAAGGAAGGCGACGACTACATCGTCCTGACCGACATCGCCGGCGTCGAGGATCATCTCGGCGACATGGACTTCAAGGTCGCCGGCTCGTCCGAGGGCATCACGGCCCTGCAGATGGACATCAAGATCACCGGCGTCACCTTCGACATCCTGCGCGACGCGCTCGAGCAGGCTCGTCAGGGCCGCCTGTTCATCCTCGACAAGATGGCCGAGGCGATCGACGGGCCGCGCGAGCAGATGTCCGAGCACGCGCCGCGCATCGAGACGATCAAGATCGACTCCGAGAAGATCGGAGCCGTGATCGGCAAGGGCGGCGAGACGATTCGCGGCATGCAGGAGGAGTTCGAGGCCGAGATCGACATCGATGACGATGGCACCGTGCGGGTCTACGCCCCGACGGGAGCCCAGGTGGATGCCTGCATCGCCCGGATCGAGTCGATGACCCGCGAGGCCGAGGTCGGGGACACGTTCAAGGGCAAGGTCGTGAAGACCACGACCTTCGGAGCGTTCGTCGAGCTCGTCAAGGGCACCGACGGCCTGCTGCACATTTCCAACGTGAAGCCCGGGGAGCGGGTTGACACGGTCGAGGACGTGCTCAGCTCCGGGGACGAGATCGACGTGACCGTGGTCGAAGTCGACCGCGAGCGCGGCCGGATCGGCCTGCGGCTCTCCGACGACCCCTCGATCGCCGGCAAGTCGGCCGAGGACCTTTCGAAGGAAGGCACCGGCGACCCGACGATGGGCGGCGGTGGTCGCGGAAACGGCGGTGGCGGACGCGGCGGGCGAGGACGTGAGCGCCTTGACGGCGGTGGCGGTGGCGGCCGGGGCGGCCGCGATCGCGAGCGCGGCGGGCGTCGCTAGACCCCCTTCGCGTTGAGCTCGCTTCCTGAGAACGTTCGGCTCTCCGAGCTATCGAATGGCGTGCGGGTCGTGACCGAGGCCGTGCCCTCGGTGCGATCCGTCGCCCTCGGACTCTGGGTCCGGACCGGCTCCCGCGACGAGGGCCCTGGGCAGGAGGGCCTCTCGCACTTCCTCGAGCACCTGTTGTTCAAGGGCACCGAGCGCTACTCGGCAATCGAGATCTCGGAGCGCTTCGACGGCATGGGCGCGGCGGCAAATGCCGCGACCAGCAAGGAGTCCACCCACATCCACGCTCGGTTCCTGGACGAGCACACCGACGAAGCCTTTGACCTGATGGCCGAGATGATGCTCGGCCCGACGTTTCCGGACATCGACTCTGAGCGCGAGGTCGTGCTTGAGGAAATCGCGATGTACGAGGATGAGCCCTCCGATCGGGTTCACGACTTCCTGGCGGAGGCGATCTACGGCGAGCATCCGCTCGGCCGCCGCGTGCTGGGCAAGGCCGACGTCATCGGGTCGATCCCGGTGCCGAAGATCGCCGATTTCCACCGCGGACGCTACGTGGCCGGGAACCTGGTGGTCGCCGCCGCCGGGCATGTCGAGCACGATCGGATCGTCGCCCTGGCCGAGCAGCTGGTCGAGCCGCCCGCGGGCACCGTCCCCGATGTGAACGGCGGCGAGCCCACCCCCGACCGTCGGCTTCGCTTCCACTCGAAGGACACGGAGCAGTTCCACATCTGCTTCGGCGCCCCCGGCATCTCGCGCGCCGACGAGCGCCGGTTCACCCTGGCCGTCGTCGACTCCGCGTTCGGCGGCTCCGTGTCCTCGAGACTGTTCCGCGAAGTGCGCGAGAAGCGTGGCCTCGCCTACGCCGTCGGCTCCTACTCGGAGCAGTACCTCGACCGTGGCACCGTCGCGATGTACGTCGGCACCCGCGAGGACAACGTCGCCGAGGCCTGCGAGATCATCGGCCGCGAGCTCGCCACGCTGCGCGACGACGGGATTCGCGGCGAGGAGCTTGAGCGCGCGAAGGAGCACGTCAAGGGCCGGATGGTCCTCGGCATGGAATCCACAGCCGCGCGGATGTCGCGCGTCGCGCGGTCGGTCCTGTTCGACACACCGCTGCTGTCGATCGACGAGCTGCTCGCTCGGGTCGATGCCGTCGGTGAGGAGGACATCGCCTCGTTTGCAGCCGAGTTCTACGATCCGGCCCGCTTCTCGGCGGCGTGCATCGGCAAGGACGAGGACTGCTTCCGCACCGCCGCGGGGGCCGTCTCCGAAGCACTGGTCGCATGACCCGCGTGGTCGTCGCCGGCGCCTCGGGCCGAATGGGGGCGACCAGCTGCGACGCGATCGAGGCGGCTGACGACCTCGAGCTGACCGGACGTGCCGACCCCGCGCTTGGCGCCGAGCTCTCAGAGCTCGTGGGCGACGCCGACGTTGTCGTCGATTTCACGACCCCTGACGCGGCGCCCGGCAACGTTCGGACCTGCGTGAAGGCCGGCGTCCACGCCGTGGTCGGCACCACCGGGTTCGATCACGAGCCGCTCCGTGCGGCCGCGGCGGATGCCGGGGGAGGGGCGAACGTGCTGGTGGTGCCGAACTTCGCGATCGGCGCGGTCCTGATGATGCGCTTCGCGGCCGAGGCCGCCGCCCAGATGCCCGAGGCCGAGATCGTCGAGCTTCACCACGACGGCAAGCTCGATGCCCCCTCGGGCACGGCCAAGCGGACTGCGGAGCTGATCGACGAGGCGGGTGGCAACGTTCACGACCCGATCCATTCGGTCCGACTCCCGGGCCTGGTCGCGCACCAGGAAGTGATCTTCGGCGCCGAGGGCCAAACCCTCACGATCCGCCACGACTCGATCGACCGTTCCTCGTTCATGCCGGGCGTGCTGCTGGCCGTCCGTCGCGTCGGCTCGCTTCCCGAGGCCTTCACGGTGGGCCTCGAGGCCTGTCTCGATCGGGGATAATCGGCCGATGGCGCACTTCTCAGGCGTGATCACCGCGATGGTGACGCCGTTCACCGACGACGGGTCCGTGGACCTCGAGCGCGCCACGGCACTTGCCGCGCATCTGGTCGCCCACGGCTCGCACGGATTGGTCATTGCCGGGACCACCGGGGAGTCGCCGACGCTGGACGACACCGAAAAGCTCCGCCTCCTCGAGGCAGTCCTCGACGAGGTCGGGGACGACGCAACCGTGATCGCCGGGACCGGCTCCAACGACACCCAGCATACGGTCGAGCTGACCGGCCGCGCTGCACGAGCGGGGGCCCACGGCGTCCTCGTCGTCACGCCGTATTACAACAAGCCGAACGAGGCCGGGCTGCGGGCCCACTTCGCTGCCGCCGCGGAGGCTGCCGGCGACACGCCGGTCGTGCTCTACAACATCCCGTCGCGGTCCGTGCTCAACCTCCCCCCGGAGCTGCTCGCCTCGCTCGCTGCCGAGATCCCGAACGTGGTCGCGGTCAAGCAGGCCAACAACGACGACCTGGGCCCGATCGAGGGCCTCGATCTGCTGGCGGGGAACGACGAGATCTTCGCCCGCTGCCTCGAGCTGGGCGGCACCGGCGGCATCCTGGTCGCCTCGCACGTCGTCGGCGACGCGATGCGTGCGATCTACGACGCGGCCACCTCGGACGACCACGAGCGCGCCCGCGAGATCGATGCCGGCCTGAAGCCCGTCTACGAGGCGCTGACGGTGACGGCCAATCCGATCCCGGTCAAGGCTGCGCTCGAGATGCGCGGGCTGATCGGCGGCGCGCTGCGCCTGCCGATGGTGGCCGCGACGGAAGCCGAGCGCGAGGTCGTGCGCGGCGCCCTGGAGGCGGTGCCGACCGCGTGAAACAGGGGGCTGTCCGGATTCTTCCCCTGGGCGGTCTCGGGGAGATCGGCAAGAACATGACGGCGGTCGAGTGCGACGGCCGCATCGTGATCGTCGACGCCGGCGTGATGTTCCCGACCGCCGAGATGCTTGGCATCGACCTGGTCCTGCCGGACTTCACCTGCCTGCGCGAACGCCGCGACGACATCGATGCGATCGTCCTGACCCATGGCCACGAGGACCACGTTGGCGCCCTCCCATACGTGCTGCGCGAGCTCGGCATCCCCGACGCCATCTACGGAGGGCCGCTGACGCTGGGGCTCGTGCGATCGAAGCTCGAGGAGCGAAAGATCCGCGATGCGCCGCTGAAGGTGCTGGAGCCGGGCGAGCGCGCCAGGGCAGGGCCGTTCGAGATCGAAACGATCCACATGTCGCATTCGATCCCGGATGCGCGAGCAGTCGCGCTTCACACCAAGCTCGGGGCGATCCTGATCACCGGCGACTACCGCTTCGACCAGACCCCCGTGGACGGCCAACCGGCGGATATCGCCCGGCTTGCGCAGTTGGGATCGGAGGGCGTGCTCTGCCTGTGCGGTGACTCGACCAACGCCGACCGCCCGGGAGTGGTGGCCTCCGAGATGAGCGTGGGTCCGGCGCTGTCAGCGGTCTTCGCGGGCTGCGAGGGCCGGATCATCGTCACCTGCTTCGCCTCGAACGTCCACCGCGTGCAGCAGGTAATCGACGCCGCGACCGGGCACGACCGCAAGGTCGCGCTCGTTGGCCGTTCGATGCGCAAGAACTTCAACATCGCATCCAATCTCGGCATGGCGAACGCGCCCCAGGGGCTGCTGATCCAGCCCAAGGAGATCGAGGACTACCCGGACGGCAAGGTGATCGCGGTCTGCACCGGCAGCCAGGGCGAGCCGCTCTCGGCGCTGCGGCGCATGGCCTTCAACGACCACCGCGACGTTGAGCTGCATTCCGGCGACACGATCATCTTCTCCGCCTCGCCGATTCCCGGTAACGAGCGGTCGGTAAACGAGACGATCGACAAGATCTACGAGATCGGCGCCACCGTCGTCACCGCGGCCGACGCGCCGATCCACGTCTCGGGCCACGGGTCGCGCGAGGAGCTGAAGCTGATGCTGAACCTGACGCGGCCGCGCTACGTGTTCCCCTTCCACGGCGACCACAAGCGGATCCGGCTCCACGCCGAGCTGGCCGAGGCCGTCGGGATCGAGTCCGAGCGGATCTTCAAGGGCCGCAACGGCCTGGCGCTCGACATCGACGCCGACGGAGCCCGGTTCACCGACGACTTCCACGCCGGGATGATCTTCGTCGACGGCGTCGACATTGGCGACCCGGACGACGTCGCGCTGCGCGACCGCCGGACGCTCTCCGGCGACGGCATTCTGATCGTCGTCGCCACGGTCTCCTCCGACAACGGCGAATCGGTCGCCGATCCCGAGGTGATGTTCAGGGGCGTTCCGTTCATCGAGGGCGAGGAGGGCGCCGAGCTGATCGAGGAGCTCCGCGATGTCGTCGCCGACGTTCTGGCCGACGCCGCCGACGACGGCGTCCGCGAGGCCGCCCTGCTCCAGGAGGACATCCACGACGACGTCGCCGAGTTCATCTACGAGCGCCTGAAGCGGCGGCCGATGGTGCTGCCGGTCGTCGTCGAGGTGTAAAAGGCCCGCCGGCTCCAGGGAGGGAGAAGAACCGGCGGGCCTACTGCTTGGCCTGATGCCAAGGGGCTCGCCGGAACGGGGGAGTCCGGGGGGGTTCCCGGCGAGCGTTGTGTCTCATCCGTGGAACGAGATTAAGCCGCGGGCGTAAACGATCCCTAAACGTTCGCTGAGATTTTGCCAGGGGCTTCCATGGGCTCCGTCGATGCCGGCAGCGTCACGGTGAAACGAGCGCCTCCGGACCGGCTGCTGCCTGCCTCGACGCTGCCGCCGTGTGAGCCCGCCACCGCTTGAACGATCGCCAGCCCGAGGCCGGTGCCCGAGTCGACCGCCACGTCGGCGGGCCCGTCGCCGCGGACGAACCGGGCGAAGACCTGCTCCTCCATGCCCTTCGGGAGACCGGGTCCGTCGTCGGTCACCTCCAGCACGGCAGCGCCGTCGCGAGGTTCGACTCGAACCGAGATCGTCGTACCCGGGGGGGTGTGGCGAACGGCGTTGTCCAGGAGATTCACGGTCAGGCGATGGAGCTCGTCGGCGTTGCCGATGATCGCGACCGTTCCGTCGGCGGCAAGCTCCAACTGGTGTCCTTCGGCGACCGGGCGGACCTCCGTCAGCGCGGCCCCGGCTATCCCGACCAGGTCGCATGGCCGGCGCTCCCCGAAGCGGCCGGCGTCGGCGCGCGCGAGCATCAGCAGGTCCGCCACCAGGCGGCGCATGCGGCGCGACGAGCGGAGGGCCGATTCCACCATCTCCGTTTCCTCTGTGTCCGGGCCGCGAACCTCGAGCCGGTCGTGCAGGAGCTCGAGGTTCGCGAGGATGCTGGTCAGTGGTGTGCGCAGCTCATGCGAGGCGTCGGCTACGAATTCGCGCTGCGCGTGGACCATCTGCTGGGCCTCCCTACGTGACGCGTCGAGCTCGCCTAGCATCGAGTCGAGCGTCCGGGCGAGCTCTGCGATCTCGTCGTCGGCGCTCGGCTCCGGCATGCTCAGCGAGGGATCCCGGGTGGTCGCGATCTCGCGCGCCGTCGCGGTCAGCGCGGCGATCGGGCGCATCGCGCGTTGCGCCACCCAGAGCCCGGCGAGCGTGGCGAGCAGCGCCCCGGCGGCGACGCCGACGCCGAGGAACAGCCAGAGCCGCCCGATCGTCTCGTCGAGCTCGTCGTGGTCGCGCGCGTATTGCACGTACACCGGATCCAGGGTGCTCGCCGTGACCGGCAGCACCCGCCTGGCCACTGCCAGCTCGCCGAAGCTCATGATCTCGGAGCGCGGAGGGGGAAGCGGCCGGGGGTTCAGCGGTGGCACCAGCGAACGCCCCTCGGAATCGACGATTGCGATCGTCGCGTCGTTCGCCAGGATGCGCTCGTCGAAGTCCGACCTGCCGATCACGTCGTGCGTCGCGGGGTCGACCTGGATCGAGAAGGCGAGCTGGCTCACCGCTGCCTCCAGTTCGTTGCGGAAGTCGTCCTCGAGCCGATCCTGAGCGAGGCGGCCGACGAAGGCCGCGAACACCAGCAGGATCGCGAAGGTGAGGCCCGCTGATACCCCGGCCAGACGCCAGCGGACGGGCCAGCGCGACGGGGAGAGCACGAACGGGCGGCCGCCCGGCGCCATGTCAGCCCTCGCGCGCTGCGCGCATCACGTAGCCGGCACCGCGCTTGGTCTGCAGGAGTCGCGGCTCGCCGCCCTCCTCGAGCTTGCGCCTGAGGTTCGAGATGAAGACGTCGATGGTGTTCGTCATCGCGAGCGGGTCGTAGCCCCAGACCTCCTCGAGCAGGCGCTCGCGGGAGACCACCAGGCGATCGTTTCGCATCAGGAACTCCAGGAGCTCGAACTCCCTTGCGGTCAGCTCGATCTCGCGATCGCCACGGTGGACCTCGCGCGTGGCGGGGTTCAGGCGCAGGTCTCCAAGGACCAGCGCGGCCGCCCCCCGCGGCGGCCGGCGGCGCATCAGCGCCCGCATCCGCGCCAGGAGCTCCTGGCGTTCGAACGGCTTCACCAGGTAGTCGTCGGCGCCGGTGTCGAGACCCTCGACCCGGTCGTCCAGGTCGGTCCGGGCCGTGAGGATCAGAACCGGCACGTCGTCGTCGGCGCGCAGGCGTCGCAGCACCTCGACGCCGTCCAGCTTCGGAAGGCCGAGGTCGAGGATCACCAGGTCGGGCATGAATTCGGCGGCAGCGGCCAACGCCTCCTCGCCGTCGCCGGCGCTGCGAACCTCGTGTCCCTCCTGGCGCAGCGTGCGGCGCAGGACATCGGCGATCTCCTGGTCATCCTCGACGACCAGCACCCGACCGGTAGCTGCTTCGTTCTCCAGCATCAGCACGAAGGGTAGGGCGGTTGTGCCATTTCGAGGGCGATATTTAGGGAGGTATTAGACCCGCCACGCACGAAGGGGACCGTGCCCAGGCGTCGAACCCATCTGCGATGGCCCGTGCCACCGCGCATACCCGTGCCCGCAGAGGCACGACCAGAAAACGCGCGCCCGTGCGTCGCAAGCCGGATCCGCGCAGGCGCGCGAAGGCGGCGATTCAGGGTCTCGAGCAACGGCACTTCGACCTGATCGGGCTGATCATGGTCGCGGCCGGCGTCTATTGCGCGTTCGTGCTTTACCTGGGATGGGACGGCGGCCGCGTCGGCGGCTGGCTGGAGACGGCGCTCGAATACTCGGTCGGGCAGGTTGCGTACGTGGTCCCGCTGATGGTCTTCGGGCTCGGCCTGGCGCTGATCGCGCGGCCGATGATCCGGGCGCCGCGGGCCCTCAACGTCGGCGCTCTACTGCTGCTCTTGGCGTTGCTGCTTGCATTCGCCGCCGGGACGCTGGGTCTGGGGCCCGACCGTCCGGTGCGCGACGGGTACTTTGAGCCGCGCTTCTACACGATCCACGGCGGCGCGGTCGGCGAAGCGCTCTACTGGGCCTCAACGACGCTCTTCCAGCGCCTCGGCGCGCAGATCCTCGCCGTCCTGATGCTGATCTCGGGCGTCCTCCTGCTGAGCGGGATGACGATCGCCAACCTGTTCGCCAACGCCGGCGGAGCGGCGCGTCGCGCCCGCGACACCACGCGCGAGATGGCCCGAACCGTGCGCCAGGACGAGGCGCCGGCCGGCTGGGCCGAGCCCGAGGGCGACGACATCCAGATCACGCGGGCCAACGAGACCGAGGCGTTCGTCGCCGAACCGCTGACCCACGAGGCGGTCTGGGAAGACGAGGACGAGGAGCCCTCCGAGCCGGACCCCGACGAGCCGAAGCCCTCAGAGACCGGCTCCCACGCGGCGTTCTCCTACGACGAGGCTTCCGGCGTGGGCGCGGTCCAGGAGGTCAACGGCGAGCCCGAGGCCGTGCCTGAGCCTGCCGCCGATCTGACTCCCATGGGCAACAAGCGCACGGACGGGATCACGGTCTCCGACGAGATCGCGTACACGCTGCCGGAGTCCAAGCTCCTCGAGAAGGGCAAGGGCGACCCGGGCCCCGACCCCCGCGACCGCGAGATCACGGCGAAGTCGCTGCTCGAGTCGCTCCGCCACTTCGGAGTCGAGGCCAAGATGATCGGCATGGTCTCCGGCCCGCACGTGAGCCGCTACGAGTTTCAGCTGGCGCCGGGCACCAAGGTCTCCAAGGTCGCGGCGCTCAAGGACGACCTCGCCTACGCGCTGGCGTCGACCGACATCCGGATCCTGGCGCCGATCCCCGGCAAGAAGGCCGTGGGCGTCGAGGTTCCGAACCAGCGCCGGCGCCTGGTCCGGCTGGGCGACATCTACGAGGGCCGCCCGAAGGGCTCCTCGCCGCTGGTCGCCTGGCTCGGCAAGGACGTCTCGGGCCACGCCTGCTGGACCGACATCGCGCTGATGCCGCACCTGCTCGTCGCCGGCACCACCGGCTCGGGCAAGTCGGGATGCATCAACGCGATCCTCAGCTCGATCCTGCTCCACGCCTCGCCGAACGAGTGCCGCCTGGTGCTGGTGGATCCGAAGCGGGTCGAGCTGAACCACTACGAGACGCTTCCGCACCTGCTGACGCCGGTCGTCACCAACCCGCGCCTGGCAGCCAACGTGCTGGCGAACCTGATCGGCGAGATGGAGAGCCGCTATCAGGTCATGGGCGAGGCGCGCGCCCGCAGCCTCGCCGAGCTCAACAAGACCCGGCGCAAGGAAGGCGAGGCGCCGCTGCCGCACATCCTCTGCGTGATCGACGAGCTCGCCGACCTGATGATGGTCGCGCCGGCCGAGGTCGAGGACTCGATCATCCGCCTCGCGCAGAAGTCGCGGGCCGTCGGCATCCACCTGGTCCTGGCTACGCAGCGCCCTTCCACAGACGTCATCACCGGCACGATCAAGGTCAACATCCCGGCCCGGATCGCGTTCGCGGTCGCGTCACAGGTCGATTCGCGGGTGATCCTCGATGGGGGCGGCGCCGAGAGCCTGCTGGGGCAGGGCGACATGCTGTTCCGTCCGATCGGCACCTCGAAGCTGCAGCGGATCCAGGGAGCGTTCCTGACCGAGGCCGAGATCGCGCGGTTGACGAAGCACTGGGCGAAGCAGGGCGAGCCCGACTTCGACCCGGCGCTGCTCGAGGACACGGCAGCGGAGAGCGTTGAAGCCGGTGACGGCGAGTTCTCGCCGGACGAAGACGACCTACTGGAGGACGCTGCGCGGATCGTCGTCGAGAGCGGCACCGCGTCGGTCTCGATGCTCCAGCGGCGCCTCCGGGTCGGCTACACCCGGGCCGGGCGCCTGATCGACATGCTCGAGCGCCGGGGCATCATCTCCGGCTACGAGGGCTCGAAGCCACGGCAGGTGCTGGTCTCGATGGCGGATCTTTCGCGGGTTCTCGGGGGCGAGGAGCCCGCTCGTTTTACGCCTGAGCCTGCGGTCACTTCGCCCGAGCCGTAAAGCTCACTCCCTTACCAGGGGGGCCAAGTTCGTTTCGCGCCTAGCGTCGCTCAATAGATTCCCTTGCGTGAGCGTTCGCGCGGGCATCGTCGTCACCGGCACCGAGGTCCTGACCGGCACGATCACGGACCGCAACGGTCCGTGGATCTCCAAGCGCCTCGGCGAACTGGGCGTCGAGGTCGCGCACATCCTGGTCGTCGCCGACCGGCCCGACGACCTCGAGGCCGATCTCCGCTTCCTCGCGTCCGACGGCGTCGACTTGATCGTCACCAGCGGCGGGCTCGGCCCGACGGCCGACGATCTCACGGCTGAGATCGTTGCCCGCTTCGCGGGCCGGGAGCTGATCCTCGACGAGGGCATGGAGAGCAAGATCGCCGAGATCCTCGCCGGGTTCGCTCGACGCCTGGGCTTCGACCTTGACGCGCTCCGCGAGGCAAACCGCAAGCAGGCGATGGTCCCTGAGGGGGCGACGACGATCGATCCGGCCGGAACCGCGCCGGGGTTGGTTGTGCCGGTCGGCGACGGCCCGATTGTGATCGTGATGCCGGGGCCGCCGCGCGAGCTGCAGGTGATGTGGCCCAAGGCGCTGGCGACCGGCCCGGCTCAGGCCGTCCTCAGCCGGGCCGAGCCCTACGAGGGTGCGATGCTGCGCCTGTTCGGGGTGCCGGAGTCCGAGATCGCCAAGAGCCTGCTCGAGATCGAGGCGGAGGGCGTCGCCCTGGATCGGCTCGAGATCACGACCTGTCTGCGCAAGGGCGAGCTGGAAATCGAGGTCCGCCACCGCCCAGGCGCGGAGCCGGACCTGGAGGCCCTGATCGCGGGCATCGACCAGCGCCACGGGCGGTTTCTCTTCAGCCGCGACGGCACGACGATCGATGAGCAGCTCGCCGACCTGCTCGCAGGACGCAAGATCGCCACCGCCGAGTCGTGCACGGGGGGCCTGCTCGCCGCTCGCCTCACCGAGCTGGACGGGGCATCGGCCTACGTCCAGGGAGGCGCGGTCACCTATTCGAACGAGGCCAAGACCGAGGTTCTGGGAGTGCCTGCGGAGCTGATCGAGTCACAAGGTGCGGTTTCACCCGAGGTCGCCGAGGCGATGGCGGACGGCGCCTTGGAGCGTTTCGAGGCCGACATCGGCGTCGGCATCACCGGGATCGCCGGCCCGACCGGCGGCACGGAGGAAAAGCCGGTCGGCTACGTCTGCGTTTGCGTGAAGACGTCGAGCGGGGAGAAGATCGCGCGCGACCCGGTGATCCCGGGTACCAGGGCGGACATCCGCGAGCGCTCGGCACTGCTCGCGATGCACCTCATCCGCCGGCTGCTGCGCGGCGAAGAGTTCCCGCTCTAGCCGTAGCCCCGGAACGACAAAGGCGCCCCTTTCGGGGCGCCCGCTGACTCTCGCTTGTGGTCCGGCCTAGACGGGGCGAACGTTGATCGCGCGCGGGCCCTTCGGGCTGGATTCGGTCTCGAAGCTGACCTGATCCCCCTCCTTGACCGAGGCGCCGGCATCGACGCCGGTCTGATGCACGAACAGGTCCTTGTCACCGTCATCCGGGGCGATGAATCCGTACCCCTTCTCGGTGTTGAACCACTTCACTGTTCCGGTGGGCATTGAGCCTCCTGTCCTTTACTGATCTGCGTACGCTGCCGATTCGCTGGACCCATCCAGGTCAGCTTCCGGACCGGGGCTCGTTGCCTCCGTCAGCGGGCAGCGAGAAGGTACCAAGCCAAACCGGTTGTTGCCGTGAAAGTCACGGCTCCGGTGCGAACCGCGCGCAAGCCGTCTGAACCGGAGGCCTAGGCTGCGGATGAGATGACCCGGGAGCGCCCGAAGAGCCCACGTGCCCGCCTGTTCGTGGCGCTCGACCTGCCCGACGGTGTGCGCGAGGAGCTGGCGCTCTGGGGTGAGCGGGCGCTGACCGATCCGGCGCTGCGGCCGGTGAGCCGGGATTCGCTCCACGTGACCCTCTGCTTCCTCGGATATCTGCCGGAGGAGCGCATCACGGATGTCGCTGCCGTCGTGACCGGGGCCGCGCCCAGGCCGGTGTCGATGAGGCTTCAGGCCGTCCCGGTCGCAAAGCCACCCAGGCGGCCGAAGTTGTTCGCGATCGACGTCGAGGCGCCCGCCGCGACCCAGCTTCAGGCGCAGCTCGAGGCCGCGTTGGTTGCCGCGGGTCTCTATGGGCCGGAGAAGCGGCCGTTTTGGCCTCATCTGACGGTTGCCAGGGTGCGACCGGAGCGGGGTGGAGGCCGCCGGCCGCGCCGTGTGGAGGAACCGCCGGGTGAGCTGCCGCCCACGCTCGTACATACGTTCGCTTCCGTCCGGCTTGCTCTCTACCGTTCGAATCTGCGGCCCGAGGGCGCGCAATACGTGTCCCTGGCCAGTCTGGACTTGCCGCCCGTGGCTTAGCCCGGGCGGGGAAGAGGAGATTCAAGAAGATGGCAGACGCAAGCAAGGCGAACGCGAAGGCGGCGGATAAGCAGGCGAAGGCCCGTGAGGCCGCGCTGGAGGCAGCCGTGACCCAGATCGAGCGCGAGTTCGGCGCCGGGTCCTTGATGAAGCTGAGCAGCGACAACACGCTGGCCGTCGACGTGATCCCGACCGGATCGCTGTCGCTCGACCTGGCACTTGGCGTCGGCGGCGTGCCACGCGGCCGGATCGTCGAGATCTTCGGCCCGGAGTCCTCGGGCAAGACGACGATGATCTACCACATCATCGCCCAGGCGCAGGCCCTCGGCGGCGTCTGCGCGTTCATCGACGCCGAGCACGCGCTCGACCCGATCTACGCGCGCCGGATCGGCGTCAACACGGACGAGCTCCTGATCTCGCAGCCCGACTACGGCGAGCAGGCGCTGGAGATCGTCGATGTGCTCGTCCGCTCCGGCGCGGTCGACGTGGTCGCTATCGACTCGGTCGCGGCGCTGACGCCGCGGGTCGAGCTCGAGGGGCAGATGGGTGAGCAGACGGTCGGCCTGCAGGCGCGGATGATGTCGCAGGCGATGCGCAAGCTGGCGGGCAACCTGAACCGGGCGAACACCGTCTGCCTGTTCACCAACCAGATCCGGGAGAAGATCGGCGTCACCTTCGGGTCACCCGAGACCCAACCCGGCGGCCGCGCGCTCAAGTTCTACTCGTCGCAGCGGCTCGACATCCGCCGGATCGAGACCCTCAAGGAGGGGACCGAGGCGGTGGGCAACAGGGTGCGCGTCAAGGTCGCCAAGAACAAGGTGGCGGCGCCGTTCAAGCAGGCGGAGTTCGACATCGAGTACGGGGTCGGCATCTCGCACGAGGGTTGCCTGCTCGATCTGGCGCTCGAGCACGACCTGGTGACCAAGTCGGGCTCGTTCTTCTCCTACGGTGAGCTGCGGCTGGGCCAAGGGCGGAACAACACGAAGCAATACCTGGCGGAGAACCCGGAGCTCGCGCAGGAGATCGAGGGCAAGATCCTGACGGCGCTTGGAGTCGACCGCAAGCCGCGTCCGATCGCCGCCGTCCCTGATGCACCCGAGCCCGCCGAGGAGCCGGCGGAGGCGGTCGAGCCCGAGGCGAAGGCGGCGTAAGCGGATGGCACCCGGCGCCTTCGAGCTCGCGGCGGGCGCACTCGGCCGCAAGGAGCGAACCGTCGCCGAGCTGCGGGAGTGGCTCGGCGCGCGCGACATCGCGCCGGATGAGATCGACGAGGCCCTCGAGCGCCTGATCGCGATCGGCGAGCTCGACGACGAGCGCTTCGCTCAGCGCTACGCCCAGGACAAGCGCGAGTTGCGCGGGTGGGGGCCTGACCGCATTCGGGAAACGCTGGTCGAGCGCGGGATCGACCGCGCTCATGCCGAAGCTGCGGCCGCCGGCGAATCGCCTGCCGAGCAGGCCGAGCGCGGGGCCGCCCTGCTGCTCGGCCGCGGCGTGGACCTGGAACGCGAGGCCGGGCGCGGCAGGGCGCTGGCCTACCTAGCCCGGCGCGGCTACGACTACGAAGTCGCCTACCAGGCCGTGCGCATCGCTGAGCGTCGCGCGCTCGGCGCGGACGACCGCCAGGCAGCCTGAATCACGCCGCTTGCGAGACCGTGTTCACGGGCGTACGATGGCCGCAGGGGCGTGGCCACGGGGTCGCGCCGAAGCGACCAAGACCAACCTTGATTCGACGATGAACTTGAACCGTTTTCGGCCTTGCAAGCGCGCCCGATGGGCGCCGAGGTGCCGCGCCTAGGCGCCTGCCTGGCTTCGAGCGGGACAACTGAAACCGCCCCGCAGCCACGGGGCGGCCGAGGAGAGATTGAGATGGGAACAGGCTCGACGCTGTTTCCGTGGCGTCGCCAGGACGACGCCACGGAGGGCACGGCCGGTACTCGCGAGATGCCCGCGCCCGACGAGGGCGACGGGGTCGGCGAGCTCCAGGCGCGACGCGCGGAGATCGCCCGCATGGAGGAGCGGGCGTTGCGTGAGACGGAATCCCTGGAGCTGGGACGAGCGGACCTCGAGCGCCGCTCGCAGGCGCTGGATGATCGTGAGCGCAACCTGGTCAAGCAGGGAGACGAGCTCAAACAGGCCAAGCGAGTCCAGCGACGCGAGCTGGAGCGGATTTCCGGCCTGAGCGCCGCCCAGGCGAAGCAGCTGCTGCTCGCGGACGTCGAGGGTGAGGCGAACCACCAGGCCGCCCTGAAGATCCGCCAGATCGAAGAGGAAGCGCGACGAGAGGGCGATCGCCGCGCTCGCAACATCCTCGCGGTCGCCACCCAGCGGCTCGCCGCCAAGCACTCGAGCGAGACGACGACCAGGCTGATCGAGCTGCCGAGCGATGAGATGAAGGGCCGGATCATCGGCCGCGACGGGCGCAATATTCGCGCGCTGGAGAAGGTCACCGGCGTCGACGTCATCATCGACGAGACGCCGTCCGCGGTGGTCCTGTCGAGCTTCGACGGGGTCCGCCGGGAGACGGCGCGGCTCACCCTGGAGCGACTGATCGCCGACGGGCGAATCCACCCCGCCCTGATCGAGGAGACCTACGATCAGGCCAAGCGAGACCTGTCGAAGCGCATCATCGACGAGGGCCAGCAGGCCGCCCTGGAAGCGCACGTGCACGGCCTCGATCCGGAGCTGGCGCAGCTCATCGGGCAGCTGCGGTTTCGCACCAGCTATGGCCAAAACGTGCTCGACCATCTGATCGAGTGCGCGAACCTGGCCGGCATCCTCGCCGAGGAGCTCGGCGCCTCGGCCGAAACGGCTCGGCGGGCCGCATTCCTGCACGACATCGGCAAGGCGGTCACGCATGAGGTCGAGGGACCGCACGCGCTGATTGGCGCGCGAATTGCCCGGCGAAACGGCGAGGCCGAGGCGGTCGCCCACGCGATGGAAGCGCATCACAACGAGGTTGAGCCGAAGACGGTGGAGGCGGTCATCGTGCAGGCGGCCGACGCGGTCTCGGGTGCCCGGCCCGGAGCGCGCGGAGATTCGCTCGAGCAGTACGTGGGCCGGATGCGCGACCTCGAGGAGATTGCCTCACGCCACCACGGCGTGGACCGGGTGTTCGCGATGCGCGCCGGGCGCGAGATCCGCGTCGTGGTCGACCCGGGCCTGGTCGACGACGACCGCGCGACGGTGATCTCGCACGAGATCGCAGAGGCGATCGAGAAGGAGGCCGAGAACCCGGGGCGGATCAAGATCACGGTGATCCGCGAGAGCCGGGCGACGGCCTATGCGGACTGAGATCGACGTCCGATGAATGGATAGGATCGCGCCCGCATGACGGACCTGTTCTACGTCTTCGGCATCGGCCTCACCGCCATGGCGCTGGTGATCTCGTTCTTCGGGCTGCGTTCGGAGAGCTTTCCGGCCTCGCGCGGTGTGTTCGCGGGCGTCTTGGCACTGATGGGCCTGCTCGTCGTCACCTCATGCGGGTTTGCGATCGCGCTCTCGCGCGAGGAGGCCGAGCACCGTTCGGAGGAGGTCGCCGAGTTCGAGGCCGAGCAGGAGGCCGAGTCCGAGGCCGAGGCTCCACCCGAGGAAGCAGGATCGGCCGCGTCCGAGCTCGAGCCCACTGACGAGGGCCCGCCCGCCCAGGCTGAGACCATTGCGCTCACGTCGCCCGACGATGGGGCGCTCGTCTTCGACCCCGAGGCGCTCGAGGTTCCCGCCGGGGAGGTCTCGATCGACTACGTGAATCCCTCGCCGGTGCCGCACAACGTCGCAATCGAGTTCGATGGCGAGCCCGTCGCGCAGGGCGCGACGGTCTCCGGCGGCGAGAGCGGCGCGGCCACCGCCACGCTCAAGCCCGGGGAATACATCTTCTACTGCTCGATTCCCGGCCATCGCGAGGCCGGGATGGAGGGCCCGCTCACCGTCGAGTAGGACCGTCCGCTCGTTACCCTGCGAGGCGATGGGGCCGAGGCGCTACCACGTAACCACCTTCGGGTGTCAGATGAACGAGCACGACTCGGAGCGCATGCGCGGGATGCTCGAGTCGCTCGGCTACGAGGAGGCGCCCGAGCGTGACGGCGCCGACCTGATCCTGTTCAACACCTGCTCGATCCGCGAGTCCGCCGACAGCCGCTTCCTCGCGCACCTCGGCCAGGCCAAGCGGTTGAAGCTGGAGGACCCGTCGCGCGTCGTCGGCGTCGGCGGTTGCTGGGCGCAGTCGGTCAAGGACGAGGTGTTCCAGCGGTTCCCGTTCGTGGACGTCGCATTCGGTCCGGGGCAGATCCATCGCCTCGCCGAGTTCCTGACCACGGACTCGATCGGTGCTCAGGGCTACTTCGAGTTCGAGGGCTTCGCGGGCCACCTGCCGATGAAGCGGGGGCGCGAGTTTCAGGCCTGGCTGCAGATCTCACAGGGGTGCAACTGCGTCTGCTCGTATTGCATCGTGCCCTCCACCCGCGGGCGCGAGGTCAGCCGCCCCGCGGCCGAGCTGCTGGTGGAGGTCGAGCGCCTCGCCGGCGACGGCGTGCGCGAGGTCACCCTGCTCGGGCAGAACGTGAACTCGTACGGCCGCGACCTGCGCGGCGATGATCGCCTGAGCTTCGCCGAGCTGCTGCGCGCCGTGGACGCGGTCGAGGGCATCGAACGGATCCGCTACACGAGCCCGCACCCGAAGGATATGCGCGAGGACGTGGTCCTCGCGCATGCGGACTGCGAGTCGCTGTGCGAGCACATCCACCTGCCACTGCAGTCCGGCTCGGATCCGGTCCTCAAGCGCATGCGGCGCACCTACAACCGCCAGCGCTACCTCGACCGCGTCGCCCTGATCCGCGAGCACGTCCCCGACTGCGCCTTGACGACCGACATCATCGTCGGCTTCCCGGGCGAGAGCGACGAGGATTTCGAGCGCACGCTTGAGGTCGTGGACGAGGTCGGCTACGACGGCGCGTTCACGTTCGTCTTCTCGCCCCGGCGCGGTACCGAGGCGGCGACGCTCCCAGGCCAGGTCCCGCACCCCGTCAAGAGCGAACGCATGCAGCGGCTGGTCGAGCTGGTCCAGCGCCGGGCGCGCGAGCGCTCCCAGCGGTTCGTCGGCCGCACGATGGAGGTGCTGGTCGAGGGGTCGAGCCGGACCGACAGCAGCCGTCTGCGCGGCCGGTCGCGCCACAACAAGGCTGTCAACTTCGAGGGCACGGGAACTCCAGGCGAATTCGTCGAGGTGGAGATCACCGCCGCGACGTCAATGACGCTGGTGGGCCACGAGAGGCTGCTCAGCCGAGTCGGTTGAGCGGCGCGTCGCGCTGATGCACACGGTTGCGATCTTCGGACCGACCGCGATCGGGAAGACGTCGGTGGCGATCGCCCTGGCCGAGCTGCTCCGTGAGCGGCGCGAGGAGCCGATTGCTGTCAACTGCGACTCGATTCAGGTCTATCGCGGGCTTGAGATCCTGAGCGGCGCCGCCACGGCCGAGGAACAGGGGCAGCTCGAGCACAGGCTGCTCGGCATCGTTCCCGCCTACGAGGAGTTCTCGGCCGGCCGTTATGCGGAACTGGCCCACCGGGAGATCGATCGCCTGGCAAAGACCGGACGCCGGCCGATCGTCGTCGGCGGCGCCGGGCTGTACCTGCGCGCGGCGCTGGCCGAGCTCGAGCTACGGCCGCCGGTTCCCGCGCTGGTGCGCGCGGAGGTCGAGCGCGACCTCGTGAAGCGCGGATCCGAAGCCCTCCATGCCGAGCTTTCCGCAGAGATTGCCACCGGCGTACACCCGAACGACCGCAAGCGGGTGGCCCGGTTGACCGAGCTGGCCAGGCTCGGAATCGCGCCGCACGCCTCCAGCGAGGGGTTGTGGACGGAGCGACTGCGTCAGCCCACGGTCCTGGTGGGACTGACGATCCAAAACGAGGAGCTGCAGCGGCGGATCGACGACCGGGTCGACTCGATGGTGGCCCTGGGCGCGGCCGGAGAGGTCGCCCACGCGGCGCGCTCGGGCGCATCGCGGACCGCCCGGGCGGCGATTGGGTTCTCGGAGCTGCAAGCCGGCGACATCGAGGGGATGAAGCGTGCGCAGCGGGCCTACGCGCGGCGGCAGCTGACCTGGATGCGGCGGATGCCCGGCGTCCTGTTCATCGATCGCAGCGCCAGGTCGGTGGGCGACGTTGCGGCCGAGATCCTCGCCCTAGTGCCGCCGGAATAGGCTCGCTGAATGCGCTTCGAGAAGTGGCAGGCCCTGGGCAACGACTACGTGGTGGTCGAGGCCGCAGCCCTGCCCTGGCAGCTAACCACGGAACGGATCAGGCGGATCTGCGATCCGCATCTCGGGGTCGGGTCCGACGGCATCCTGCTGCTTGAGCCGATCGAGGACCCGGCGCACGTCGCCGAACTCCGCATCTTCAACCCGGACGGATCGGAGGCGGAGCTCTCGGGCAACGGCGCGCGCGAGGCTGTGCTGTACCTGCGTGCAGCCGACTGGACCGACGAGGACGCGTTCTCGGTCCTGACCAAGGCCGGCCCGGTCACGCCTCGGATCATCGACTCGCGCACCGTGGCGATGGAGATCGGCCGCGCCACCACCACGTCGCCTGATTACCCGGGCGGGCCGCCTGACGGGTTGGGGACGGTCGAGTCCGCCGGGCGCGAGTGGTCGTTTCGCCACGTGCAGGTCGGCAACCCCCAGTGCGTGATCGAGGCAGGCGACGAGGTCGAGTCGCTTGACCTGGGTGCACTCGGTCCGGCGATCGAGGGCGACACTCAACTCTTTCCCAATCGCACCAACGTCTCGTTCACCCGGGTCGACGGTTCAAACGTTCGCGCGCGGATCTTCGAACGCGGCGTCGGGGAGACGCTCTCCTCGGGCACCGGTGCCGCCGGTGCTGCCGTTGCCGCGTTTCTTGGCGGCGCCCCCAGCCCGATCACGGTGCACCTGGACGGCGGCGTGCTGACCGTCGAGATCACCGCAGACCTCGACTTGACGCTGACCGGCACGGCTGAGCCCGTCTACAGGGGCGAGCTTTCGGCGGAGCTCGTGCGGGCACTCGAGCGGCTAGCCTGATCCGCCCAATGGCTCTGACCGACCCTTCGAACCGCCTCGAGGCGATCCCGCCCTACATGTTCGCCGAGCTCGAGCGCAAGGTCGCCGAGAAGCGGGCGGCCGGGATCGACGTGATCTCGCTGGGCATCGGGGATCCGGACACGCCGACCTACCCGCAGATCGTCGCGGCCATGCGGGCGGCCGTCGCGGACGCGTCAACGCACCACTACCCGTCCAACCGCGGTCGCGCCGAGTTCCGGGAGGCGTTCGCCCGCTTCTATGACCGGCGGTTCGGCGTCGAGATCGATCCGGAGACCGAGGTGATCCCCGCGATCGGCGCCAAGGAATGCATCTACAACCTCTGCTTTGCGTTCCTCGACCCCGAGGACGTGGCGCTCGCCGCGGATCCCGGCTATCCGGTCTACACCGGGGGCCCGATCCTGGCCGGCGCCGAGCCCGTGGTCCTGCCGCTGGTGCCGGAGCTGGGGTTCGCGCCGGACCTGGACGCGATCGACCCGCTGGCGTGGTCCAACGCCCGCCTGCTGTTCCTGAACTATCCGAACAACCCGACGGGTGCGGTTGCTCCGGAGGGCCTGTTCGAACGGGTCGTCGAGCTGGCCCGCAAGCACGACGTCCTCGTCGTTCACGACAACGCCTACTCCGAGACGACGTACGACGGCTACGTCGCCCCGAGCTTCCTGGCCACGCCCGGGGCGAAGGACGTCGGGGTCGAGGTCTTCTCGCTCTCCAAGGGCTTCAACATGACCGGCTGGCGCTGCGCCGCGATCCTCGGCAACGCCGACGCGATCCAGACCTACTGGCGGTTGAAGACAAACGTCGACTCCGGGTTGTTCGAGGCGGTCCAGCTTGCCGGCGCCGCGGCGCTCGACGCACCGCGCGACTCGATCGAGGCGATGAACGCCGTCTACGCCCGCCGGCGCGATCTGGTGGTCGACGCCCTGCGCGAGATCGGCGTCGACGTCGCGGCTCCCAAGGGCACGATCTACGTCTGGGCGCCGGTCCCGGACGGACACACATCGACCACGTTCGCCGAGTTGGTGCTCGAACAGGCGGCTGTCGTCGTCTCTCCGGGCTCGATGTACGGGCCCTCGGGCGAGGGCTTCTTCCGGATCTCGCTCACGACCCCGGACGATCGGATCGCAGAGGCCGTCGATCGAATGCGCGAGCACCTCGCCTAGATGGGCGAGCGAGGCCGCGTCACCACCGGCTCGCCGTACGAGGACCGCTACGGGTTCTCCCGCGCGGTACGCGTCGGCGGCCAAGTCTTCGTGGCGGGCACGGCGCCGATCTGGCCGGACGGATCCTGCGATCCAGACCCGGCTGCCCAGATGCGCCGCTGTTGCGAGATCGTGGTCGCGGCACTCGAGTCGCTGGACGCGTCGGCGGCGGACGTGGTGCGCACGCGGATGTTCGTCACCGATGCGGCGAACGCTGACGCGATCGGCGCGGTCCACCGTGAGTTCTTCGGCCAGGCGCGTCCCGCGGCGACCATGGTGGTCGTCGCCGGGCTCCTGGACCCGCGCTGGAAGGTGGAGCTCGAAGCCGAGGCGCTCGCGCCGTGACCGACGTGGAACCGCTCACCCCAGCGCATCACCGCGGCGCCGCGACCGTCCTGGCGGATGCGTTCCTTGACGATCCGGGCTGGCTCTCGGTCGGCCCGCAGGGCAGCCGAGCCCGCTGGAAGTTCATCCATCGAACCTGCCTCGGCGCGATCCGGATCGGGGAACGCTGGTGCGGACCGTCGTGGTGCGTGACCGAGGACGGTGAACCGATCGCCGTGCTGACGGGCTGTGCACCAGGCATCTGGCCGCCACCGCGGTGGCGGGCGCTGCCGTACATCGCCTCCGGCTCGGTGCTCGCCGGGCCGGCGACGCTGGTGCGGTCGCTGGGCGCGGAGCGCGTATTCGAGGCCAGGCACCCCGAATACGACCACTTTCTCGTCTGGATGTTCGCCGTCAGCCCCGCGCACCAGCGCCGGGGTCTCGGTCGGCGCCTGATGGGTCAGGCGCTTGCGCAAGCAGATTCTTCCGAGGTTCCGGCGTACCTGTGGACCGGCAACCCGGACAACCTCCCGTACTACCGCTCGCACGGATTCGAGGTCTTTGACGAGGCCGTGATCCCTGGCGGCGCTCCGAACTGGTTCATGGAGCGCGCCGCTGGTACGTCTTAGAGCTTGCCCTCGGCCTCAAAGGTCTGACGCAGACCGGTCTCGAGGCCTCGCGGCGCGAAGCCGAGCTCGGCCACCGCCTTGTCCTGCTTGGCCCAGAAGGTGACGCCGTCGCCCGAGGAGATCAGCTCGCGCATGTTCGGCGGCTGTCCCATCAGCTTGCCGATCACCGGGCCGAACGGCGCGACCACCTTGAGCAGGCTGGTGGGGATGTTGGCGCGCGGCGCGCGCTTGCCTGCGACCTTGGCCGTCGTGTCCATCAGCCCGCGCATCGTCGTGATCTCGTCGCCGAGCACGTAGGACTCGCCAGCCTTGCCCTTGTCGAGTGCCAGCAGGATGCCGGCCGCGACGTCCTCGACGTGGACCATGTTCATCCCGAGGTCGCCGAACGGCACGAGTGGCATGCGCCCGGCGAGGAAGTCCAGCATCTGCTTGCCGAGCGCCGAATGGTCGTCGGGCCCGTAGACCCCGCCCGGCTGCACGATCACGCACGGGAGGCCCTCGCTGATCAGGCGCTTGGCGATCTGGTGCGCCTCGTACTTGGTCTCCTCGTAGTAGGAGGTGAAGCTCTGACCAGGGTGCTGGTAGCTCTCGTCGACCACTTTGCCATGGGTGTTGCCGAAGGCACCGACCGTCGACACGTAAACGACCTTGCCCACCCCCGCGTCGAGCGCTGCGCCCAAAGCGTTCTCGGTGCCGACCACGTTTGCCTCGTGCATCGCCGGACGCTCGCTCTTCGGGATGCCGACCTCATAGACGGCGGCGCCGTGGATGACCGCATCGCAGCCCTCCATGCCGGCGGCGAGCGCAGCGCGATTGGAGAGGTCGCCTTCACGCAGCTCGGCGCCCAGCTCGCCCAAGGCCGAGGCCTTGGGCGGGTTCCTCACCCAGGCGACGACTTCGTCGCCCCGCGCGCACAGCTGTCTGACGACGTGCCCGCCGATGAAACCGGTTCCACCCGTGACGAAGACCCTCATCAAGCCGGAAGCCTAGTCGGGCGATACTTGGAGCGATGGCTCCCCTCGCGCTGATCGCGGCTACCTTCGCCTTCGCCATCGGCGACGGCAATCTCAACGGGGGGCGTGAAGCGGTGGGCGATCGCCTCGAGCGCTTCGATCTGGTCGTGGTCGATGGGGAGGAGGCCAGATCAGGCGAGGTCGACGAGCTGCACGAGCGTGGAGCGACGGTGCTCGCCTATCTCAGCGTCGGCACGATCGAGAAGTGGCGCGGGTGGTACCCGCGAGTGAGGCGCCACCGCCTGCGCGCCTGGCAGGACTGGAAGCACGAATGGTTCGCCGACGTCTCGGAGCCGCGGCTGCGCCGGATCCTCGCGCGCGGGGTCGCGCCGCGGATCCTCGCGAAGGGATTCGACGGCCTGTTCCTCGACAACGTCGACATGATCGAACCGCGCCGCCGCCGGGGTCAGCGCGCGGGCATGCGCAAGCTGGTGCGGCGCCTTGACCGCCTCGTCGGGCACCGCCTGCTCTTCGCGCAGAACGGATTCTGGGGACTGCGCAGGTTCGGGATCCGCGAACACCTCGACGGTTGGAACCACGAGGACGTCACCTGGACCTTCGACTTCGACCGCCGCCGGTATGTGCGCAACTCCGACCGGCACATCCAGGAGGCGCTCTCAGAGCTCGAGCGAATGCGCTCGCTGGGCCTGATCACGACGGCGACCAACTACACGAAGCGGGCGACCGGCCCGGCCGTCGAGGAGTCGGTGGACGACGCCTGCTCGGTCGGGGCGCTGCCATACGTCTCGAACATCGGCCTGACCGTTAGACGCCTGCCTGATCCGGCGCTAGGCTGCTAAGGGTCAACCGGGGAGGAACCTTGTCGAAAGGCACTATTCGTTCGCTCATGCTCGCCGTCGTGCTGTGCTGCGCTGTCGCCGCGCCGGCTCTTGCGAAGCCGGGGGACATCATCGTTGGCGACTCCGGCGGGGCCACCGTCTGGCGTGTAAATCCGAAGACCGGCGGGAAGCGGGTGGTTTCGGACGACCCGCGATTCGTGCGTCCCAGCGACACCGTGGTGGGGCGCGACGGGAAGATCTATGTCACCGACTACACCGCGTTAGGTGGCGCAGTGTTCTCCATCAACCCGAGGAATGGAAGCACCAGGCTGGTCAGTGAGGATCCGCGCTTCAACTTTCCCGACGGCATCGCGATGGCGCCGAACGGGGACCTCTACGTCACGAATTCGGCCGGTTCCGAAGGCGGTCTGCTCCGTGTCCGGTTGCCGAGCGGGAACACAAGCGTTGCCTCTGACGACCCGCTGATCGACGGTGTGATCGGAGTCGTGGTGCCGCCGGACGGCAAGCCGATCGTGGTCGATGATGCCCCCACGGTGGCCAGGGTCGACCCAAGCACGGGGGTGGCCAGCCTGATCGCTGACGGCAGCGGTGGCCTCGAGGGAGGCGAGGGTCTCACCCGGGGTCCAGACGGCACCCTGTACGTGGTGAGCCAGGGCGGCGCGGCTTCGGCGGTCGATCCCCGCACCGGCGACTTCACCGTCCTCGCAACCGGCATCCCGTACGACGGCTACGGACTTGCCTTCGACTTCAGCGGGCGGGTGATCACCCAGGCCGGCAACGCGATTTACGCGGCGAACGTCCGCAACGACAGTTTCAAGTTGATCGCTGACGGCCTCGGCTATCCGGAGGGCATGGAGGTCGAGCCACCCCGCTGCAAGGGCCTTACGGCGACGATCGTGGGAACCAAGCGCCGCGACGTGCTCAAGGGGTCCCGGTTCGGCGACGTGATCGCCGGAATCGGCGCTAAGGACACGGTGAGGGGCAAGGGCGGCAGGGACGTGATCTGCGGAGGCGGTGGTCCAGACAGGATCAACGGCGGCGCCGGCAAGGACCGGTGCTTCGGACAGGGCGGACGCGACCGCGTTCGCAGGTGCTGAGCGCCTCCGCGTAACCGTCCTACAATCGGACGCGTGGACCGATCGCGAAACGGACCCGACGCCGACGTTTCAAACGGCGACCGCGCAGGCCTGCGCAACCCGCGGGCGCGCCAGCGTGCGCTCGCGATCGGGGCCCTTCGGCAAACGCCCGCCGAGGGCGAGGACCCGCTCGCGGAGCTCAAGGAGCTGCTGCGCACGGCCGGCGTCGCCACGGCCGACGAGATGATCCAGGTGCGCGACGAGCCTGACCCGGATCGCTACTTCGGCCGCGGGAAGCTGACCGAGCTGAAGGAGCAGATCAAGCGTTCCGGAGCGAACCTGGTCGCGTGCGACGACGAGTTGGCGCCGCGACAGGAGCGCAACCTCGAAGCGGCGCTGGACGTCCCGGTGATCGACCGCACGGCGGTGATCCTCGACATCTTCGCCGACCATGCTCACACCGCCGAGGGCAACCTTCAGGTCGAACTGGCCCAGCTCGAATACAACCTCGCCCGGATGCGCGGCCTCTGGACCCACCTCGAGCGCCTCGGCGCCGGCCGGATGGACGGTGGCATCGGCACCAGGGGCCCCGGCGAGTCCCAGATCGAGACCGATCGCCGGCTCGCGCGCGACCGGATCACGGCGCTGAAGCGGCGCCTGGTCCGGCTCGAGCACGGGCGCGAGACGATGCGCGCGAACCGTGAAGCCGCCGCGGTGCCGTCCGTCGCGCTGGCCGGCTACACGAACGCCGGCAAGTCCACGCTCCTGAACGCGCTGACCGGCGCCGGGGTCAGCGTCGGCTCGCGCCTGTTCCACACGCTGGACCCGACGACCCGCGCCTACGAGCACGAGGGGCGCCGTTATCTGGTCACCGACACGGTCGGCTTCATCCGCAAGCTGCCCCACCAACTCGTGGAGGCGTTCAAGGCGACGCTCGAGGAGACCCGTCTGGCCGACCTGATCGTCCATGTCGTCGATGCTTCCGAACCCGAGGAGCAGCGGGCCGGCGCGATCGCCGCCGTCGATCAGGTCCTGGACGAGATCGAGGCGGGGCAGAGGCCGCGCCTGATCGCCTTCAACAAGATCGACCTGCTCGAGCCCGGGGAGCGGTCGCGGCTGCTCGTCGGCCGCCGCGACGTGGCCGGTGTCTCGGCCGAGACCGGCGAGGGGATCGACGACCTCCGCGACCGGATCGCCACCGAGTTCGAACGTACGCTCCAGCCGCTCGAGCTGCTGCTTCCGTACAGCGAAGGCGCGCGGCTGGCCGAGCTGCACGACCTGGCCGGGGACCTCGAGCGCGAGGAGCGTTCCGACGGCGTCCTCGTCCACGCCAGGGTTCCCGCCGCGCTCGCACACCGCTTCACCGAGTTTGCGGTGAACGGCGACGGCAACGGCTTCCAAGCCACCTGAGCGGCGGCTAGGCTCGGCCTGTGGAGCTTGCCTGCCGACGCCTCACCGAGGACGCCACGCTCCCTACGCGTGCGCATGACGGCGACGCCGGGCTCGACCTCTACGCGGCGGAGGCGGCGACGCTGGAAGCGGGGGAGAGGGCCAGTGTCGGCACGGGCATCGCGATCGAGATTCCAGAGGGCCACGCTGGGCTGGTTCTGCCCCGCTCAGGGCTGGCGGCGCGGCACGGGATCACGCTGGTGAACGCGCCGGGCCTGATCGACGCGGGCTATCGCGGTGAGCTGAGCGTCCTCTTGCTGAACACGGATCGGGCCGAATCGTTTGAGATCGCGCCCGGCGACCGGATCGCCCAGCTCGTGATCACCCCGTTCGCCGATGCCAGCCCGATCGAGGCAGCACAGCTCAGCCTCACCGAACGCGGCAACGGCGGTTTCGGCTCGTCCGGCCGCTAACCGCGGCGAGCGGCCGTCCGCGCGCTCTCGTGGGCGGCGGCCTCAAGCGTGTCGTCTAGCGGCGCGAGCTCCGGCTCGGTCCCGCCGCGCCGTGCCAGCGCCAGCTGGATCAGCCGATCGGCGAGCCAGGCGTTCTTGGGCAGCAGCGGCCCGTGCATGTAGGTCCCGATCAGGTTGCGCTGGCGCACCCCTTCGTAGCCGTCGCGCCCGTTGTTGCCGTGACCCTCGAGCACCCGGCCCAGCGGGGTCGCGCCCGGACCGAGATGCGTCCTGCCGCCATGGTTCTCAAAGCCGGCGAGGGTTCGCGGCCCGGTTCCGACGTCGGCTTCGATCGCGATGTTGCCGATCAGGCGGGGCCCGTCCTCTCGCACCGTCTCGAGGTCGGCGAGGCCAAGCCCCTCGATTCGCTCCTCGCCGAGCTGGTAGCTGTGCCCCAGGAGCTGGTAGCCGCCACACACCGCCAAGACCACGGCGCCGTCGGCGACCGCCGCGACAAGCCCGTCGCGCTTCGTAGCCACCATGTCAGTGGCGACCAGCCGTTGGTCACGGTCCTGCCCGCCGCCGATGTAGATCAAGTCGTGGGCCTCCGGGTCGATTGGATCGCCGGGCCCGGCCGCCGCGTTTTCGAACCCGATGCCGCGCCATTCGCAGCGGCGGCGCAGGAACAGGATGTTCCCGCGGTCGGCGTAGATGTTCATCTGCTCCGGATAGAGCGTCAGCAGGCGCAGCTCGGCACTCATCGGGCCTCCAAGAGGACCACGACCGATCCGACATACCTGGCGGTCGTCGGGACCACGCGCCGGCCCGCCGGCCACAGGCCCACAGCCCGCGCCTCGTCCTCGACGGTGTCTGCGGCGAGCACCGCAAGCCGCGTTTCGTCCAGGGCATCTTCGAGATCGCCTTCGGGCGAGACCACCTGCCGCAGGCGGGTGACGAGCAGCGAAACGCCATCCTCGACGATCTCCAGCGGCAGGCTCGAGTAGATCCAGCCGTCGATCTCGACGACGTCCGGCAGCGGCTGGTCCGGTTCCCCGGCACCGGCCGGTACGTCCTCGACGATCGCGATCGCCAGCAGGCCGCCGGGTTTCAGGTGCTTGGCCGCGGCCTCCATGGCCGCTCGCCGTTCGTCCGAGTCGCCGAACAGCTGGAGCGTCTGCATCGGAACCACGATCAGCGCGAACGTCGCATCCAGGTCGAAGGTGCGCGCGTCGCCGACCTGGACCGCAAGGTCGAGGCCGCGGGCCCGAGCGCGCTCGCGCAAGGCTTCGGTCAGCGGCGCGTCCAGGTCAAGCGCGGTGACCAGGTGGCCCTCTTTGGCCAGGTCCAGCGAGACGCGTCCTGTCCCGCATCCGATCTCGAGCACGGGGCCGGCGGCCGCGCCGGCGAGCTCGCGCCACAGCGGCAGGTCGGCGTCGTAGGAACCGCACTCGACGTCGTGCCAGATCACGGCTTCATCCCGGACGACCTTCATTCCCAAAACGCCCTCGCGAGTCCCCGGTCGGCGAGCAGGGTCCGCAGCTCGATCAGAGCGGTGTAGGTGGGCAGGGCAAACAACGCGTTCGGCGTGGCGTCCACCGCGTCGTCGAGGGACGCTGCGATGTCGTCCTTGACAAGGATCAACCCGGGGTCCACGCCCGCGTACTTGAGGCGCAGGGCCATCTCCGGCGCCCGGGTGCCGGCACAGGTCACGCGCCGGACGGCGCCGGCGAGCAGCTCGAAGTCGGCGTCCCAGATCCAGGACACGTCGCGTCCGTCGGCGATCTCGTCGTTGAGAGCGATCCACAGATCGATCCCCTCGCCGCCCTCGCGTGCGGCCTCCAGCCCGAGGGTGCGGAGCACCTCGTTGGCGCCGGCCGGGTTCTTGATCAGAAGGATCGAGACCGGGGTCGACCCGACGTTCACGGTCTCGACCCGGCCGAATGCAGCTTCGACCCGCTCCAGCCCGGCGATCGCTTGGTCCGCTTTTACGCCCAGGTCGAGCGCCGCCGTGAGCGCAGCGAGCGCGTTGTAGACGTTGTAGAGGCCGGGCAGGGGGAGGCGCAGACGCAGCGGGCCACCGGGCGTGGTTATGTCAACTTCGGACCCGCGCATGCCGTCCAGGCGAATCGCGGTGGCCGCGACGTCGGGAACAGGCCGGTCGGCGCCGCAATTGGGGCAGTCGTAGTGGCCCAGGTGCCCGACGAACGCGCGCTCGTACGCATAGGGCGCGCCGCAGCGACGGCAGTGCTTGGCGTCGTGAGCGTGCTGGAGCTCGGGGAGGGCCTGCGATGCGTCCTCGATGCCGAAGAAGGTGACGCCGGCGCGCCGTTGAAGCTCGTGATCGCGGCCGAGGTCCGCGATCAGCGGGTCGTCGGCGTTCAGGACCAGCCGGCCGCGGCCATCGCGTTCGGCGACCATCGCCGCCCACTCGTCGGCGAGGTGCTCGAGCTCGCCGTAGCGGTCGAGCTGGTCGCGGAACAGGTTCGAGAGGACGATCAGGTGCGGGTCAAGCTGTCGGGCGATCGTCGGCAGCCACGCCTCGTCGACCTCGAACAGGCCCTCGGTGCCGCTCTGGTCGAGGAGCGCGGTGGCGACGCCCCAGCTCATGTTCGAGCCAGCGCGGTTGTGGACCGGATGGCGGCCCGCCGCGGCGAGCGCTGCCGCCAGCATGCCCGCCGTCGTGGTCTTGCCGTTGGTGGCGCTGATCACCGTGATGCCGTCGTCAAGTCCCTGACCGAGCCTGGAGATCGCGTCCGGCGCCATTCGCAGCAGCATCCGACCCGGGAGCGTGGTGCCGCCGCCGCGGCCGCTGCGTCTGCTCAGGCGTCCGGCCGAGCGAGCCAGCCCCAACTTGGCGCGGAACGCCGGCCCGGCGGCGGTACGAGCGCGGATCAAACTCTCACCCTTACCAGAAGGGCGAAGACGCTTTCGCGCCTTGCGTCGCTCATCAAACCCCGCCATCCGGTGGCACGATCACGCGCAGCGCCGCCGGCAGCACGCGGACGGTCGCGGGAAGCTCGGCGATCGGGTCGCCGTCACCGTAGATCGCGAATTCCCGGTCCGCGGTGATCTTCAACTCCGCACAACGGTGGACGGAGACGTCGGGCCTGTCCACGTGCTTGCCCTTGAACACGTCGGGCAAGCCCCGCAGGAACCGGGTCTTGGGGCCGTCGGCGATCGCGACCACGTCCAGCAGGCCGTCATCGAGACGGGCGTCGGGCGCGATGAACATGCCGCCGCCGTAGGCCTTGCTGTTCGCCGCGGCAATCGTGTACCCGACGACCTCGAGCTCCACGCCGTCCAGGCTGAGGGTGAATCGCGCCGGCTTCCAGGCCGCCAGCGCCTTCAGGGCCGCGTACGCGTAGACGAGCGGTCCGCGGACGCGCGACTCGTTGGCGATCCGATTGGCCTCGGAGTCGAAACCGCAGCTGGCGATGCAGAGATACCGGGCGCCGTTGACCTCGCCGACGTCGACGTCTCGCGTCTTGCCGGCGGCGATCATGCCGGCTGCCTCTTCGACGTCGGGCGGGATGCCCAAGACCCGCGCGAAGTCGTTTCCGCGCCCTCCCGGGATGATCCCCATGACAGCGCCGCTGTTCGCCAGCTCACCGCCGACCTGCCCGACCAGGCCGTCGCCGCTCATCACGACCACGCGATCGCCGCGTTCAGCAGCGAGGCGCGCCTCGCGCCGCCCGTGCTCGATGCTCTCGGTCAGAACCTGCTGGACTTCGATGCCGCCGTCCGCGAGCGCGGCAACGGCGGTGTTCACCAGCTTGCGCGTGCGGCCGCCTCCGGCCGACGGGTTGACCAGCAGAGTGTGCGGGACGTCGCTCACAGGCCGCAAGGCTATTGCGGGGCCGGCCGCCTCAGAAACCTGTCCCTACCGGGAAGGCCAACATGCTTTCGCGCCTAGCGTCGCTCAAGAGATCCCTGCCGCCCGACCCAATACGTGCCGGAGCCCGCGCCACCGGCGACGTGCTGCGTCACGCCGCGCTTGGCGAAGCCGCGCGAGATGACGGCATCCGGAGTGAAGAACGGCGTCTCCGGCCCCCAGCTCGCGGCGACGACCACGAAGCCGCCAGGGCGCAGCACGCGCGCGACCTCCGCGAAGAAGACCGGCATGTTGAGCTGAACCACGAGGTCGAACGAGGCGGCGGGCCACGGCAGGGCGGCGGCGTCGGCGACCTTGAACGCCATGCGGCCCTCCGGGTCGAGGCCGACCTTGGCTTTTGCCCTCGCGATCATCTCCTCGGAGACATCGACGCCACGCACCCTGGCCTGTGGGAACTCGCGCGCGACGAGCAACGCGGCGGCGCCGGTGCCCGTGCCCAGGTCGAGAGCACGCTCCGGGGCGGGGGATACGTGCAGAAGCCCGGCGGCAAGCGCGGCCAGGTGGTCGCTGGATCCTGCCCCGGTGCGGTCATCCCAGCCGTGGGCCGCTCGGTCGAAGAAGCGACGCATGGGGGCCTTGAGGACGGGCCAGAGCCAGGGCGCGCGGGCGACGGTTGCATTGAGCGCACGGCCGGTGACCCGGATGCGTGCCGGGGTGGGACGCGCCTCCTGGTTGTCCGGCCTGTTCACGCCGCCATCATCGCAAGCGGCCGGATAGCCTTCCGCGCGTGCGGGCTGCCCTCACAGCGCTATCGCTCGCCGCCGTGTTCGTGCTCGGAGCCTGCGGTGGCGATGGCAAGGAGGGTGCGACGACAACCGCCGTTGACGAGGTCTGCGAAGCGGCGACGATTTCCGAGCCGAAACAGGTCGAAATTGACCCGCCGCCCGGCAAGCCTTCCGCCGACAGGCTGACCGCCGTCGTCGATACGAGTTGCGGCAGCTTCGAGATCGCGCTCGACACGAAGGGGAATCCGAAGACGACGGCCTCGTTTGAGCATCTGGCGGAGGTCGGCGCGTATGACAACACCCTCTGGAATCGGATCGTCCCCGGTTACGTGATCCAGGGGGGAGACCCGAGCGGCACCGGCAGCGGTGGACCGGGGTACTCCGTGGATGAGCCGCCTCCGCCCGACGCCGCATACACACAAGGGGTTGTCGCGATGACGAAGACCGAGGCAGAGCCGCCGGGACGCTCAGGGAGCCAATTCTTCGTCGTCACGGCAGTCGATGCGGGGCTTCCGGCTCAGTACGCCATCGTGGGGCAGGTCACGACCGGATTCGACGTGGTCAAGACGATCGACGGATTCGGTGACCCACAATCCGGCGACGCGGGCACGCCGCTGGAGCCGGTCGCGATCAACTCGGTCACGATCGAGGAGGGGTGAGCCCTGGCGGGCGAGCCCGACCTCTCGCCGAGACGGTTCGAGGCGGTGGCGTCCGGCGGCAATGTCCTTCGCGGCGAAGCTTCGGGCTCGGGTCCCGTGATCGTCCAGGCGCACGGGATCACGGCGGCGCGCAAGTACGTGACCCACGGGTCGAAGCTGCTCCAGCGCCGAGGCTTCACCGCCGTGCCCTACGACGCCCGCGGGCATGGTGAATCAGACCCGGCTCGCGGGGACGGGGGGTACACCTACGCCGAGCTCGCCCGCGACATGGGCGCGGTGGTCGATGCGCAGTCCCCGGACGCTTCGGTGGTCCTCGCCGGCCACTCGATGGGAGCGCATACGGCTGCGGCATTCGCCCTGGCCAGGCCGGGCCGCGTCGCCGGGCTCGTGGCGATCGGACCGTCATCAAGAGGCCAGCCGCCCGCGCCCGAGACGACGGCGTACTGGGACCGCCTTGCCGATGCGCTCGAGCGGGACGGGGTGGATGGCTTCGTCGCCGCCTACGACGACGGGACGCACGACCCGGCGTGGCGTGACGTCGTGCTGCGGCTCGCACGCCAGCGGCTCGAGCTGCACCGCGACCTCCGGGCGGTCGCTGCGGCGCTGCGCTCGACCACTCGCTCGCTCCCGTTCGAGGGGATCGAGTCGCTCGAGTCGCTGGCCGTGCCGGCGCTGATCGTCGCGAGCCACGACGATGCCGATCCCGGGCATCCCTACGCGGTCGCGGAGGAATGGACCCGGCGGATACCGGAGGCGCGGATGGTCAGCGAGGGGGAGGGGGAGTCGCCGCTCGCGTGGCAGGGCGGCAAGCTCTCGCGCGAGATCGCCGCGTTCTGTGAGGAGCCAGGGGTTAAGGAGCGACTGGGGAGCGCTGGCTGACGGCCCTCGCGCCTGCTTTCACGCGGAAGCAGAAGTGCAGCTTTGCATGGAATGCACGCATCCCGTAGAGGGCGGGATACTGTGCGGGCGATGTCGGAGGAGAACGTAGAGATCATCCGCGACGGCGTCCGAACCTTCTGGCGGACCTGGTTTTCGGCCTGGGAGAAGGCCACGTTCGAGTAGGAGGAGTTCATCGACGCCGGAGACAGCGTCGTGACAATCCTCAGTCAGCACGTGCGCGGACGGGTCAGCGGATCGAGTTGGACTGGAAGTCCTACGGCCAGATCTGGACGGTCCGCGACGGCAAGATCGTCCGCGTCGAGTTTGTTCACAATCGCGGGGAAGCCCTCGAAGCTGCCGGGCTGTCGGAGTAGGCCTCCTGCTATGGAGTGATCGCGCACCAGCGCGTTTTTCTGGCGCCCGTTACGACCTACTCAGTTCGCCGACGCCGACTCGTAGAGCGTTTCGATGTCGCGGCCGAAGCGGTCCTCGAACGCAGGGTCGGGAGCCCCGTCGGTCTGGATCACGTAGAGCCGCGAGCCGACCACGAACCCGGCGTGGAAAGCCTCGACCGGCCTTACGTCGGGTGGCAGCTCGCCCCCGGTCGGCAGGTGGTGCGCCGCCGCCGAGTCGGGGATCCCGTCAAGCTCGTACTCCACCGGGGACACGAGGCAGAACTTCGTCGCGCAGGGCTGCTTTAGATCCTCCTCATGCAGTCGGTCCCGGGCATCGATCGCGCCCTCCATCGAGTCGAACTCGGCCGCGACAATGCGGACGTTCCGCTCCTCGTCGGGGTTCTCGAATTCGGCGCCGGCGGCAGCCTGGAAGCCGGCGTCCTCGAGCTCGGCCACGAGGTCCTCGAGCGAGGTGTCCTCCGGGATCACTGGGCCCTGGACGATCATGTCCGTGGCGTTGTCCCACTCGTACTCCTGGAACGGCTTGTGGCCAAGCTCGTTCGCTGTCGGCAATGATGCGAGTAGGTCCGCGGGCTTGACAGCCGCGTCCTGCTCGTCATCGCCGCCACAGGCCCCGAGCGCGATCACGGCCAGGGCCAGGATGAGCGCAACCATGCAGAGCGGCGGAGCGCCGGCGAATCGCTGCGTTCCTCCCCGTATCCCAATCCTCGACGCCATTGCGACGCTGCGAGCATCCCACACTCCGGGTGTTGCGTCCATGACTCCTGTCACAGTCGGGCTCGGGGCCACCGGGACATTCGCTCTCCATGCAAAGCGGGCATCTCGCCAGCACGTTTCGAGAGCCCGCTCTGGACGACGAGGAGGAGTCCCTCCGTCCCTTCGGCTCGCTGTCGCCTTGCGCGAGAAGCAGAAGGGCACTGGACGCGCTGGGTACGGCCTCAGATCGGGCACCGGCAGGCGCAGCGGAGGCGGTTGCGATACTCAGCGGAGCGCAGGGAAACCGATCAGACGCAGGCATTTTTTCGAATGGGCGCGGCTGGTTTCGAACCAGCGACCTCTCGCGTGTGAAGCGGTGGCGCCTCAGGCACGGATGGGCGTCGTTCGGCGCCATCGGATGCGTGTGGATATGTGGATGTATGCGGATATGGGCACCAGAACGCGGCTGGTGCCCAATGAGAGTCGGCCCGCTTTGCATGGAAAGCGGAAGTCTCGACAACCCGCGTGCAGAGGAGTAGCCTCGTTTGAGCACGGTTGCGGATTAGGTGACGGGACGCGCCGATCTAGGGAGAGGAGCCATTCGTGGCTATGGGGATCGGGCAGCACCTTCGGGGGGAACGTCGTCGCCTACGTCGCCCTGTTCTTTGCACTTGGCGGGTCGGCCTACGCGGTCACCAAGCTCGACAGGAACAGCGTCAGGTCCAAGCACATCGTCAATGGCCAGGTGAAGTCGCCGGATGTGAAGAACAACGGCATCACCGGGACTGATGTGAACGAGTCGAGCCTGGGCGAGGTTCCGAGCGCCGGCGACGCGGACTCGCTCGGCGGCACTGGTGCCGACTCCTACGCGCAGAAGGGGTCGGATGCGTGGCAAGCGCTGGAGCTGAATCAGGGTGACCCCGCATGCACGTGGAACAACTTCGGCGCGGGCAACAACCCCGCCGCCTACTTCCGCGATCCGAGCGGCGTCGTCCAACTCCGGGGACTCGTGAAGATGGTTGGAGACGAGTGTGATGTCGTCGGGTTTCCCGGGGGACATGGTCGTTGGGTCGCTGCCGGCGGGCTATCTGCCAGAGACCCGCTCCCACTTCCCGGCGATCGCCAACGACAAGCTGGCCAGGGTGATCATCCAGGCGAACAGTGCCCAGCCGACCAGTGCGGTTACGTTCCAGTACCCGCTCACAACGGAAGCCGACGCCAAGCAATTCCTGACCCTCGACGGGATCAGCTTCCGCTGCGGACCGGCGGGGCAGGAAGGGTGTCCGTAGGGCCAAGCCGCCGGGCCGCCGACCTAGCAAGGACTACCGCTTAGGACGAGGACCGAAAGCGCTGCTTGTCGTCCGAAGCGCTAACTCTGCGACGCCTCGGCAGCCTCGATTGCCTCATCAAGCGTCGGAAACGACGTCCAGCGGTCCGCGAGTCCATCCCTGAAATGAAAGGCGTGGTGGAAGGTCAACCGGACCTCGGCGCCGCTGCCCCTGCCTTTCGCATGGAGGTCCAAGATTGCGCCGACGACATCGCCTCGGTCAACGAGCTCCCGTGGCTCGGCACGAAAGAACTCCCACGCCTCGAGAAGGGTCTCCCGAAAACGCCTCAGACCATCTCTGCCACGGTATTCGGGATCGAAGTCCGGAAAGACGCCGCTGAGAGTGAAGACGACATCGGGACCGAACATGTCGAGCCACTCGTCGGCCTCTCCGGAATTGAAGAGCGCGTAGGCCCGCCGCACCCGCTCCACGTTCTCCTGCGACATCGTCCGCGGAGTATCTCGCGATTCATTCCGCTTTCCACGCAAGCGGCACTTTGGCTTCGCGCGATCTGCAGAACGACGACCGCACCGAGCGAGGCGACTGCAGCTCGTTAGGACGAGGGCAGATCACCGAGGTGGAACACTTGCCTGCGCGCGACGCACGGCTCGCGCCAGGCTGGCGTGGCGGGCGGTCAAGCGTTTCCGCAAGCGGCGCAGTGCTCGGTGCCGACACGCCTAGGTTGTTGGCAGCGCGAGCATTCAGACACCACAAGCCGACCGCATCCCTCGCAATGGTGACCGCCGCGGATCGGGAAGCCACAGAACGGGCATTCGCCCTTTCGCACCCGTCGAGCAGGCACCCGCCGGGCGAGGTAGCGCTGCAGCGCAACGAAGGCAGCGAGCGTTAGCGCAATGCCAGCAAGCGAGATGGCAAGCGGACCGGTCTCCGAGAACTCCACGTAGTTGCCGACGTAGTCGCCCGCCATCACGAGCGCCACGACGCCCGATGCCCCGATCCAGGCGTAGATCGCGGGTAAATACCGAGAGCGCCGACGCCGCATCCGTCCCAACAAGTAATAGGCCGATCCGAGCATCGCGATCAGCAGAGCTAGCCTGAGCGCGAACGTCTGGCGATCATGAGCGCGCTGGTCGCTTCGCCGCTCCTCGCTGAGGGACTCTTGGGCCTCGCCCGCAGCCGGTGCCGTCTCATTGGCGCTCGCCCGAGCGGTGTCCACGCGGCCCTCGGCCTCCGCGAGCGCCTCCTGAGCGGCGATGTAGTCCTGCTCCAGACCGGCTGAAGGCTGACCGGCGTCAAGCGCCGTCCGATAGGCCTCACGGGTGAACTCGACCTCGTCCTGCGCAGCCCGCGCCTCGCGTTTGGCGTCGAAGAGTTCCCGATTGGCGGCTTGGTGTGCTGCGATTGCCGCTCTCTGGGACTGAGTGGCCTCCACCGTGACAGCCCCGTCCTCGGCGCCCAGGTCGTCGACCCGAACGTGCGCCCAGACGGCGCCGATCGAGATGAAAACCGCGAGGACGACCGCGAGGAGCTTCTCGCCCGCCGTAACCTCGATGTCCTCCACAGCGACTCGGGTGCTCATTTCAGCCGACCCCTTCTCTCGCTCTCGATCTGAGCTCCACGACCAGCTCGCAGTCGAGCGCGCCGGCCATCCGCATCAGAGTGTCGATGCGGGGCGGCCTGTGGCCCCGTTCAACGCGCGCAATCGCAGACTGCGTGGTGCCACATAGGTCTGCGAGCTCTCGCTGCGAGAGGTTCATCCCATGGCGCCGCTCTGACACCTGCGCCGCAATCGCTTGAAATAGGGGCTCGGGCTCGTCGGCAAGCTCTTGTGCCACCCGCCGCCGTAGCCGCTTGATACCCGTCGCTCCTCGCGCCGACCTTTCCATAGCAACTTCGCTATATATAGCACAGTTGCGATAGGTGGAGTGTGAACCGGAGATCGATCACAGGCGTTCTGAGTGCGCACTACGCGAGCGCCTGACCGACTCGTAGGTGTGCTCCTCCTTCGCGCGACAAGCAGCGGGACCGAGCGGGGTCTGAGCAAGAAACGTTCCGCGGAACGCGAAACGTCACCCATTTGGGCTAGAGCGCACTCGCTCCAGGCACGATGTTCCGTCCGATCGGCGTGCGATCATACGAACGTATGTTTGGGCCAGAGGCCGTCCGCAAGCTGCCGACGGAGACACTCGAAGCTGAGATCGCGACGCTGTACTCAAAGATCAGCGCGGAGACCTGCCGCTGGCTTCTACTGGTGGCCGAGCTCGACCGCAGGGAGGCACACCTTCAATGGGGCTGCCGATCGTGCGCCGACTGGCTGTCGTGGCATTGCGGGATCGCGGTGCGAGCGGCGCAGGACCACGTCCGAGTTGCACGCAGGCTCGAGGAACTGCCGGCGACGACCGCGGCGTTCGCGCGGGGCCAGCTGTCCTACTCGAAGGTGCGGGCGCTGACGCGCGTCGCTGACGGCGACAGCGAGGAACGGCTGCTCGGGCTTGCGCGGGACGCCACCGCAGCGCAACTCGAACGCATTGTCAGCGCCTACCGCCGCGCGACAACCGCAGCCGATCCGGACGCCGTGCGGGACCGGCGCTACGCCAGCTTCACCTGGGGCGACGACGGCTGCCTCGAGGTGCGAGCGCGCCTTGCGCCGGAGGAGGGAGCGATCGTGATGAAGGCGATCGAGCTGGCGCGGGACGAGTTGTTCCGAGAGCGCGGTGCCGAAGCAGCGGGCGCGGAGAACGGAGATCGTGTCCCGGCCCGCCCGGCGCGCACCACGAATGCCGATGCTTTCTTGCGGCTGGCGGAATCGGCTGTGGCCGCGTCCGACAGCCGGGCGAATGGGGGAGACGCGACGCAGGTGGTGGTCCATGTCGAGGCGGCGGAGCTCCAGCAGGGGGAGGCACGGCCAGACCATGAGCGAGCGCCGGGTCGATGCGAGCTCGAAGCCGGCCCAGGTGTTCACACCGGGACAGCGCGGCGCTTGGCCTGCGATGCGAGCGTCGTCACGCTGCATGAGCGGAACGGCGAGCCGTTGTCCGTCGGGCGCAGGACTCGCTCGATTCCACCTGCTGTGCGCCGTGCGCTTCGTGCGCGGGACGGCGGCTGCCGCTTTCCGGGGTGCAATGCGGACCGGTTTATCGACGCGCACCATGTTGAGCACTGGGCGGACGGCGGCAAGACCGATCTCGGCAACCTGATCACCCTCTGCCGGCATCACCACCGACTGGTTCACGAGGGCGGCTTCCGGCTCGAGGCACGTGCCGACGGCGAATTCGTGTTCCGGCGTCGCAACGGATCCGCCCTGCCAGCATCACCCGCGCTTCCCGGCTCACGGCCAGGCCCGCGCTTGCTGCGGGATGCGATCGCAGGGACCCCAAGCCCGGGAGCGCGCCTGCTGAAGCCACTCGGACCGTGCGCGCCACCGCACGGCCGTACACCGCTCGACCTGGACCTGACCCTCTTATGCGCGCTTCAGGACGAGAATCCCGAGCGCCGTTCGCGGAGCCCCGGGCGGTCGGCCGTCCGGTAGACGAGCCGCAGCCCTGACCACGTCTCGTCGATCGCACAGACCTTGTTGTCGACCATGCCGCGGGCGACTCCCACGTTCCGGACCACGTCCTCGGTCATGTCGGTGTCGAGGCCGGACGCGCGCTTGGGCCAACTGATCCAGAGCCCGCCGTCGACGTCCACGGCCTCGATGAGCTTCGCAAGGCGGCGCTCGAACTTCACGCGGCGGGTGAAGAACGCCACGATCACGTCTGGTCGCCGTGTTTGAGCGCTCCGCGGAACGTCGATCCGGGTCCGAACGGTCACGCCGTCGGGCAGCTCGCCCAGCGCGCCGCGGAACGTGTCGGGCTCGCGCGAGAACGCGACCAGGTGTCCCTCCTTGATGCCCAGCTTTCTCGGCAGCGGGGTGTCTGAGTATCCGGCCACGGCCGCTACTCTCCCAACCGATGCCGGACAGTGAGTTGCAGGCACTCGGCGGGCTCGCCGCCGAGTACGCGGACAAGACGCTTACGAGCACCGTCCAGGGGGTCCATACGGCGATCTCAGGGCGCGTTTTTGACGCGGTGGGCGCGGGGTCGTCTGCGGCCAGGACGACGCACGACGCGGTCTCTGGAGCCGTCTACGGCGCCCTTCGCGTCGGCGGCCAGGGGCTCGGCAAGGCGATCGCGGGCGGGTCCCGCTTTGTCGGTCGCCAGGAGCAGCGCACCACGATCAGCTCCTCACGGTTTGGCCGGGCCACACAGGCAGCGATCAACGGCCTGATCGGCGACCGCCTCGAAGAACAGGACAACGCACTGCAGATCAGGATGGCGCTGCGGTTGCCCGGTCAGGATCTCGAGCTGCGCCGCGAGAGCCTCGCGGCCGCGTTCGACCAGCCGGCAAACCGGCTTGCGGTCTTCATCCACGGCCTCTGCGAGACCGAGGAGGGGTGGTGGCTGGGCACGCGTGCGGACCCGGTGGTGGAGGGCCCGGCACCGCGAACGTACGGCGCCCGGCTTCACGACGACCTCGGCTTCAGCCCGGTCTACCTGCGCTACAACACGGGCCTTCACATCTCCGAGAACGGCCGGCGGCTCTCATGGCTACTCGAGGAGCTCTGCCGCGAGTGGCCGCTGGAGGTGCGGGAACTGGCGTTGATCGGTCATTCGATGGGCGCGCTGGTGGCGCGCAGCGCCTGCCACGAGGCCGCGGCCGCGAACCGGGCCTGGGTCGACCGGACGGGTCACGTCGTTTGCCTGGGAGCTCCGAACACCGGCTCGTGGCTGGAGAAGTTCGTCAACGTCGGCGGCTGGGCGCTGCGGAACCTGCCTGAATCGCGGCCGGTGGCCGATTTCCTCGAGCTTCGCAGCGCCGGGATCAGGGACCTGCGCTTTGGATATCTGCGGGACGAAGATTGGCTCGACCACGACCCGGACGAGCCGCTGCGCAACCGTTCGGCTCCGCTTGCGCCCGTCCCCGGCATCTCCTACCACTTCATCTCCGGCGGCCTGACCGCGAGCGAGCGCCACCCGGTCGCCGCGGTGATCGGGGACGTCCTCGTCCGGCGCGGGAGCGCGGGGCCGCCGGTCGGCCCTGACGGCGAACCGCTGGGCGACGGGCGCCACGTCCAGGGCGCGAGCCACTTTCGCCTGCTCAATCACCCGAGCGTGTACGAGCACTTGCGTGAATGGCTTGGCACTCCGGCGCTTGCCGAGAGCGCCGAATTATCATCCGGCGCATGAACGAGCGCGACGACGGCATTGCCGTCCACTACCTGACGGTCAGCCGCGGCACGCCGGTCTACGCGGCCGATGGCGAGTTGGTCGGCAAGGTCGTCCGGGTGCTGGACAACCACCGCGAGCACATCCTTGACGGGATCGAGTTCGAGGACACCGGCGGGACGATGCGCTTCGTGGACGGGCCCGAGGTGCAGCGCACGTTCGAGCGGGCCGTTGAGCTGAACATCGACGCCGGCGCCGCGGGGCAGCTCGGGCCGCCGCCGAGCCGTGGGGTGGCCGGCGCCGTCAAGAGCGGGAAACTCGGCCGGCTGTTCGGCGGCTAGCGGGGCCTGCGCTGCACTCCGCCGACAGCCACGACCTGATCCGCGTCCACGGCGCCCGCGTGAACAACCTCAAGGACATCAGCGTCGAGCTCCCGAAGCGCCGGCTGACGGCGTTCACCGGCGTCTCCGGCTCGGGCAAGAGCTCGCTGGTGTTCGGCACGATCGCCGCCGAGTCGCAGCGACTGATCAACGAGACCTACAGCGCCTTCCTGCAGGGCTTCATGCCGACCGTGGCGCGCCCCGAGGTCGACGTGCTGGACGGGCTGACGACCGCGATCAGCGTGGACCAGGAGCGGATGGGCGCCGATCCCCGCTCCACGGTCGGCACCGCTACCGACGCCAACGCGATGTTGCGCATCCTCTTCAGCCGGCTCGGGAAGCCGCACATCGGCTCGCCGCAGGCGTTCTCGTTCAACATCGCCTCGGTCACCGCCAGCGGGGGGATCACTGTCAAGAAGGGCGCCAAGACCGAGACCAAGAAGGCGTCGTACTCCCGCACCGGCGGCATGTGCGAGCGCTGCGAGGGCCGGGGGTCGGTGACCGACTTCGACCTCTCCGCGCTCTACGACGAGGAGAAGTCGCTGAACGAGGGCGCGCTCACGATCCCCGGCTACAGCATCGAGGGATGGTTCGGTCGGATCTTCCGTGGCTGCGGCTTCTTCGACCCCGACAAGCCGATCATGAAGTTCAACAAGCGCGAGCTCCATGACCTGCTCTACAAGGAGCCGACCAAGATCAAGGTCGACGGGATCAACCTGACCTACACGGGCCTGATCCCTCAGATCCAAAAGTCGTTCCTGGCCAAGGACCGGGACGCGATGCAACCGCACATCGGGGCCTTCGTCGACCGGGCGATCACGTTCACCATCTGTCCGGAGTGCGACGGGACCCGGCTCAGCGAGGGCGCCCGATCGTCGAAGATCAAGCGGAAGAACATCGCCGACCTCTGCGCGATGCAGATCAGCGACCTCGCCGAGTGGGTGGGGGACCTGAAGGAGCCGTCCGTCGCGCCGCTGCTCGAGGCGCTGCGACACACCCTCGACTCGTTCGTCGAGATCGGGCTCGGTTACCTCAGCCTGGACCGTCCGTCGGGCACGCTCTCCGGCGGCGAGGCGCAGCGCACCAAGATGATCCGCCACCTCGGATCCTCGCTCACCGACGTGACCTACGTCTTCGACGAGCCCACCATCGGCCTGCATCCGCACGACATCCAGCGGATGAACGGCCTGCTGCTGCGCCTCCGCGACAAGGGCAACACGGTGCTCGTCGTCGAGCATGAGCCTGAGGCGATCGCCGTCGCCGACCACGTCGTCGACCTCGGCCCCGGCGCCGGAACCGAGGGCGGGGAGGTGGTGTTCGAGGGCACGGTCGCGGCGCTGCGGCGCAGCAAGACCCTCACCGGTCGGCACCTGGACGACCGCGCAGCGCTGAAGCCGGAGGTGCGCGAGTCGTCGGAGGCCCTCGAGGTGCGCGGCGCCGACACCCACAATCTTCAGGGCGTCGACGTCGACATCCCGCTTGGCGTGCTCGTCGTGATCACCGGCGTCGCCGGCTCCGGCAAGAGCTCGCTGATCGACGGCTCGGTCACGGGTCGCGATGGGGTCGTGTCGGTCGACCAGACCGCGATCCGCGGCTCGCGACGGAGCAACCCGGCGACGTACACCAAGCTGCTCGACCCGATCCGCAAGGCGTTCGCGAAGGCCAACGGCGTGAAGCCGGCGCTGTTCAGCGCGAACTCCGAGGGCGCCTGTCCCGTCTGCAAGGGGGCCGGCGTCATCTACACCGACCTGGCGCTGATGGCCGGCGTCGCCACCACCTGTGAGGAGTGCGAGGGGAAGCGCTTCCAGGCGCAGGTCCTGGAGTACAAGTTCGGCGGCCGCGACATCAGCGAGGTGCTCGCGATGCCGGCGGCCGAGGCCGAGGAGTTCTTCGGTGCCGGCGAGGCGGAGACGCCGGCCGCGCACAAGGTCCTCACCCGCCTGTCCGACGTCGGCCTCGGGTACCTCAGCCTCGGCCAGCCGCTGACCACGCTGTCCGGAGGTGAGCGGCAGCGGCTCAAGCTGGCCACGCAGATGGCGGGGAAGGGCGGCGTCTACGTCCTCGACGAGCCGACGACCGGGCTCCACCTCGCCGACGTCGAGCAGCTTCTGGGCCTGCTGGACCGGCTCGTCGATTCCGGCAAGTCGGTCATCGTCATCGAGCATGACCAGGCGGTGATGGCGCACGCCGACTGGATCATCGACCTCGGTCCCGGCGCCGGCCATGACGGTGGCCGGATCGTCTTCGAGGGCACGCCCGCCGACCTCGCCGCCGCCGGCTCGACGCTCACCGGCGAGCACCTCGCGGCCTACATCGGCAGCTGACCGAAGCCCTGCCTCGCATGTTTCGCGGGTCTAGTCGCGGGCGAGAGCGACGGCGCAGACAGCGCAGGCGATCAGCGACCCGCCCGCCAGGACGATCGTCACCCGGGCGCCGCTCTCCGGCAGCGAGTCACGCAGCGCGACGGTCGAGGCGAGGTCAGCGGCGTCGCAGAGCGCGTTCGCGGCGAGCCAGCCGGCGCCCTCGCCGTTGCGGATGGCGAGCACGGCGCCGCCGCCGAGCGCGACGTCGCGCGCCGCGATCGAGCGCGAGAGGAGCTGGGCGGGTCGCTCAGCTCCGCGCGGGCCGATCCACGCCCGGCCGATCCGCGCGGGAGCGGCGAAGTAGGCGACCCCGAACGCGGCGCGGGCGAGGGCGAGGAGCTGAGCGAAGAAACGCATGCGTGGTTATGTCTACCCGGTGCGGGCGTCGTAATCCCCCAGCAGCCGTTTCGGGGCCCGGCGGCGCCAGGATTCGATCAGCAGCTCGCGGAGCTCCTCGGGGTCGACGCTGGGCAGGTCGATCACGACCATCGGCCAGTCCTGGTAGTGCGGGGTGACGATGAAGGTGCCTGGGGAGGACTGGATCAGCGCCTCGCGCTCCATGAAGTCGACGAACAGGACCAGCTGCCGCTCGTCCTCGCGGAGGCGCGCAAACAGCCTCCTGCGCACCTTGAGCGCCGGCGTGCCGTAGGACGTGCTGATCTCGACCTCGGGCAGCTCGGCCTGGGCGAGGGTTACGACGTGTTCCCAGTCAGGCACGGATCGAATGCTCGATAATCAGTCTTATGGATACCCGGGCACAGGAAACGGCGCTGAGAGTCGCTCTTTCAGTTGAGGCTCGGATCGTCGGGCATGCGCGAGATCAGCACGTACTGGCCGCCCATCCGCCCGAGGACATCATGCCAGAGCGTTTCGGGGTCATCGGGGAACAGCTCGCGCGGGATCGGCGCCTCCACGATCCAGGACTCCTGCTCCATCTCGAGCTCGAGCTGGCCCGGGCCCCAGCCGGAATAGCCGGCATAAAAACGTCCGCGGCGCACCGCCGGCGTCAGCTGGTCGAGATCGGTGTCGGCTGCGGCCAGGCCCACGTCCGCGACGACGAGCCAAGCTGCCGCCTCCGGATCGGCGAACTCGGCCAGCAGCACCACCGCCTGCGGCTGGACCGGGCCGCCGATGAACAGCGGGTCCTGGCCGGCGATCTCCTCCAGGGCCGGCAGCAGGTCGCGCGCGGGTGCATCCGCCGGCCGGTTGAGCACGATCCCCATCGCGCCCTCGTCCGAGTGCTCGGTGATCAGGACCACCGTCCGGGCGAAGTTCGGGTCGACCAGCGCCGGCGATGCGATCAGGAGCTTGCCGCGCAGTGATTCGTCCACGCCCTGCATTATCGGGGACACCGGCGCCCGGCTCCGGGGCTACATAACCGGGGGCCGGCAGGGCCGCCCCGTTACCCTCGATTCGATGATCTTCGACGTCGCCGAGGCCGATTTCGAGAGCCGCGTAATCGAGCGCTCGCGCGAGGTCCCGGTGATCGTCGACTTCTGGGCTGAGTGGTGCGGCCCGTGCCGGCAGCTGGGCCCGGCGCTGGAGACCGCGGTCCGCGCCCGCGGCGGCTCCGTGGAGCTGGCGAAGGTGGACGTCGACTCCAACCAGATGCTCGCCCAGGCCTTCGGCGTGCAGGGGATCCCCGCGGTCAAGGCATTTCGCGACGGGCGTGTGGCAAGTGAGTTCACCGGCGCCGTCCCGCCTGCGCAGATCGAGCAATTCCTGAGCGCCCTCCTCCCCTCGGAGGCGGACCGTCTGGCTGCGAGCGGCGACGAAGAGTCGCTGCGCGCCGCGCTGGAGCAGGACCCCCGCCACGGCACGGCGGCCGTGGCGCTGGCGCGGCTCTTGGTCGCCCGCAGCGAGGACGACGAAGCCCGCGCCCTCCTCGCCGACCACGCCGACACCGACTTCCTCGCCGGCGGCCTCCTGGCGCGCCTGGAGCTGCAGCGGGCCGCGGCGGGCAACGGCGACGAGCTGAACGACCTGACAGTTGCGTTCGCCGCCTGGGACGATGGCGACCCCGGTACGGCGCTCGAGCGCCTGCAGGACGCCATCGCGGCCGAAGGCGACCCCGACCGCCGTGATCTGCTGCGCCGAGTGATGGTCGCGATCTTCACCGAACTGGGCCCCGAGCACCCGATTGCCTCCGAGCACCGTCGCCGCCTCGCCGCGGCGCTCAACTAAAACCGGCCCAGGACGCCCGACTTGAACGATCCGATCTCCGGCGCGGACGTCCCGGTCGCCTTCATCGCCGGGCTCGTCTCGTTCGTATCGCCGTGCGTGCTACCGCTGGTACCGGGCTATTTGTCCGCGATCACGGGCTTCAAGCCCGACGAGCTTCCCGAAGCCGACTGGCGCCAGGTCCTGACGCCGAGCCTGCTGTTCATCGCCTCGTTCTCGACCGTCTTCATCCTGCTCGGCCTGACGGCGACCGCGCTCGGCAGCGAGCTTCGCGACAACCAGGAGCTGCTGACCGACATCGGCGCCGTTCTCTTGATCGTGCTGGGCATGTTGTTCATCGCGACGATGTTCGTCGACCGTCTCAACCGGGAGTGGCGCGTCGAGGCGTTGCTGTCGCGGGCTGGTCGCGGCGGGCCGATCGTGGCGGGCGCCGCTTTCTCGATTGCCTGGACGCCGTGCGTCGGGCCGGCCCTGGGCGGCGTTCTGACGCTCGCCGGCATTCAGGGCGAGACGCTCCACGGCGCGTTTCTGCTCGCGGTCTACTCGCTGGGCCTTGCGATCCCGTTCCTGCTGACCGCCTTTGCGTTCACCCGGGCCACGGCGGCCTTCGCGGCGATCAGGCGCCACTACCGGCTGATCGTCGCCGGCGGCGGCGCGATCCTGATCGCGATGGGAGTGCTGATCCTCAGCGGCGGCTTCACCGACCTCAACCGCTGGGCGCTGGACGTCACCAACGACCTCGGCCTGAACCTCTAGTCAGACCGGGTATCCCCCACCCCGGTCCGGCGGCGCGCCGACCTCGATCGGCTCGCCGATCGCCTCGACGTCCTCGAACTCCTCGCCGTCCCCCTCGCCCGAGCAAACGACCCGGAAGCGCCCGGTCTCGATCGCCGGGTCGCCGATCACCGGTAGGCCGCGGATCTCGTCCCAGCCGAGCCGCTCGGCCTCGAACGGGTTCATGTGCACCTCGGAGGCGGGAAACTCGCACTCCTGGTTGTGCTTGTCGATCGCCTTGGAGATCGCCTCGAGATTCTTGGCCTCGGAGTCCATGGGTGGATTCTAGGCCGACCTACTCGCGCTCGATCCCAGAACGAGAAAGGGCCACGCGCGTTGCCGCACGTGGCCCAGTCTCCCTAGCTCGAAGGTGAGTGCTACTTCGAGGTCAGGATCGTTCCGGTGCTGCCGAAGCGGAGCCGGTTTCGCGTGGCCTCGGTCAGGTCGAACTCGCGGCCGCCGACGTAGGGGCCGCGGTCGATCACCTTGACGCTCACCGTCCTGCTGCCGCGACGGAGCTTCAGCTTCGTCCCGCATGGCATCGACTTGTGGGCGACGCCGAGCGTGCTGGGCGTCAGCGTCTGGCCGCAGGCCGTGCGGTTGCCGTAGAGGCCCGGGCCGTACCAGGAGGCGAAGGCGCTCCGGTAAACCGTCACCTTGCCGGCGGCGCCGCTTGAGCCCGCGGCATTCCGGTTGCCGTGGGCGCGGGCCGTGACCTTGTAGGTGCCGGTCGAACCCGCACGCCAGCGCACGCCGAACCGGCCGCGGCCGTCGGTGCGGGTCTTGATCGTCTTGCGGCCGGCGTTGACGACGACCCTGCGCTTGCCGCCTGGCTTCACCCGTCCGCTGACCCGGACAGTGCGACCGGCGATCGCGTGGTTCTTGACATTGACGTCGGTCAGCGAGCGGACCGCGACACGCCTGGCGCCGCTCTGCTCGTCGACCGCCACCGGCTCGTCGACCAGCGGATCACCGCCCGACCCGGAGCTTCGCGGGGCCGAGCTCAGGCGAGCACGCCACATCCCGGTGGCGCGCGGCTTCACCCGCGCCGTCCAGCGCGAGTTCTCGTTCGTCCGCGTCCTCGCGACCTGGCGGAAGCCCTTCGCTGCCGCCGGGCGGTACTGAATCGTCACCGCGGCGCCGGGGGCGCCGGGGAACTGCCCGCGCAAGGTCACCCGGTCGCCGAAGCGAATCGAGCTCTTCGCGGGATCGATCGCGGCCTGGCGCTGCTCGGCCGCGGTTGAAGTTGTCGTGCCAATCGTGAGAGCGGCTGCGGGCACCAGCAGGATTGCGAGCGCACGCCTCCGCCGATTGCGAAACCGTCGCATCTGGAGGTCCTTTCCGTTCGCTGCCTGCGGGGTTAGCTGACGGGCTCGCGGCGCCACATCTCGTGGCGTCTTCGCTACGGGCGGATCACCGCCCGACTCGCCCCCGTCCTTCCCGGATTGCCCGGGCCGGACCTTGGGTCCCCCGCTCGCCCCCACTTACAGGGGCGACTCGGCAGGTTGACTAATCGTCAGCCGGAAGCGTAGATACGAACGTGTGTTCTATGTGTGACGGGGGTCACAGGTCTCACACAACCTGAACACCGGACACCGACCGGCAACGTGCAAAGATCAGCGCCATGGGATCTGGCGATCGACTGACCGGCCTGGACTCGTCCTTCCTGCATCTCGAAGACGGGCCCGCCCACATGCACGTCGCCTCCACGCTGGTGTTCGAGGGCCCTGCCCCTGACTACGTCGACTTCCGCGACCACATCTCCTCGCGGCTGCATCTGGTGCCCCGTTTCCGCCAGAAGCTGCGCTTCGTGCCCTACGGCCAGGGCCGGCCGATCTGGGTCGACGATCCGCAGTTCAACCTCGAATACCACGTGCGCCACACCGCCCTCCCCGAACCCGGCTCCGAGCAGCAGCTGCGCACCCTCGCGGCCCGTGTGTTCAGCCAGCGCCTCGACCGCACGAAACCGGTCTGGGAGCTGTGGCTGGTTGACGGCCTGCGCGACGGCCGGTTCGCGATCGTCGGCAAGAGCCATCACTGCCTGGTGGACGGGGTGTCGGGGATGGACATCACGACCGTGCTCTTCGACACCGAGCTCGAGCCGGCCCCGCAGCCGGAGCCCGAGCCGTGGGCTCCTGGGCCCGAGCCCTCGGACGCGCAGCTCCTCGGCCGCGCCCTGGTCGACCGAGCGACGATCCCGGCCGAGGCGGCGCGCGGCGTGCGGGCCCTGTTCCGGCGCCCCCGCAAGGTGGGGGCGGCGCTGATCGACGGCCTGGAGTCCATCGGAGCCCTGGCCCGGGCCGGTATTTCCGCCCCCGCGTCGCCGTTCAACGTCGAGATCAGCCCCTACCGACGCTTCGCCTGGGTCCAGGCAGACCTGGCCGGGTTCAAACGGATCAAGGCAGCGACGGGCGGCACGATCAACGACATCGTTCTGGCCGCGGTCGCCGGTGCGCTCGGGCGCTACCTGCGCGCCCGCGGCCACGCCACCGCTGAGCTCGAACTGAAGGCAATGGTGCCGATCAGCGTTCGCACGGCGGACGAGCATGGCGATCTCGGCAACCGCGTCAGCGCCATGTACGCGCCTCTGCCGGTGGGCGTGGAGGACCCGGCCGAGCGGCTGCGCGCGGTGAGCCTTTCGATGGGCGACCTCAAGGAGTCCAAGCAGGCGGTCGGCGCCTCGATCCTGACCGGCCTCGCCGATTTCGCGCCGCCGACGATCATCGGACAGGCCGGCCGCATGCAGTCGCGCCAGCGCTTCTTCAACATGGTCGTCACCAACGTGCCGGGCCCGCAGTTCCCGCTGTATCTGATGGGCAGGGAGCTCCAGGCGGTCTTCCCGATGGTGCCGCTCGCGAAGAAGCAGGCGGTCTGCTTCGGGATCATGAGCTACAACGGCCAGATCAACTTCGGATTGATCGGCGACTACGACGCGATGGCCGACATCGACTCGCTGGCGCGCGACCTGAGCGAGTCGATCGCCGAGCTGGTGGCGCTCGCGCCGGAGGGTGCGAAGCGGGCCCGCCGGGCGGGCGCTCAACGGGTCTCGTAGCCGCGGTGAGCCTGCTCGTCCGCGCCGCTGAAGCCGGCGATGCCGCCGCGATCGCCGCGATCCACAACGAGGGCGTCGCCGACCGGGTGGCGACGTTCCGAGCCGAGCCGCGGCCGGTCGCCGACGTCGACGCCGCGATCGCGACCGGCCGGCCGCTGCTGGTCGCGGAGCGCGACGGGACCGTTGTCGGCTGGGCGGGTGTCGGCCCGTATGACGACGCGAACGACTGGTATGCGGGAGTCGGCGAGGCGACCGTCTACGTTGCCCGCCAAGCGCGCGGCAGCGGCACGGCGAGGGAGCTGCTGGGCGCCCTGGAGGCCGCAGCCGCAGCCGCAGGGCGCTACAAGCTGGTCGCGAAGATCTTCGGCACGAACGAGCCGAGCCTGAGGCTCTTCGAGCGAGCCGGGTACACGCGCGTCGGGACCCACCGGCGCCACGGCCGGCTGGACGGCGAGTGGAAGGACGTGGTCGTGCTCGAGAAGCTCTTGGGCGAGGCCAAGGGTGCCTGACAGCCGCTCTAGCGGTGAAACCAGCGTGTGCCGGTGGGCGGGTTAGAGGCCCAGGTCGCGGAGGAACTTCGGCTTGTAGCTCGCGAGCTGGACGAACTCGGGAGCGTGTAGATCCTCGTCGTCGCCGTGCTCGTCATGGGTGCGCTGCTCCGCCGCCAGCGTCTCGGGCGTGTCCGGAAGCGGCTCGTCCGCGTCCTTCCACTGCTCGGCGACGGGATGCCAGCGTGTCGCGCGAACGGAGGCGGTCAGGCCGTCGGCTTCGAGCAGCTCACGGACCACGCGCGCGGATTCGGCGCAGCTCTCTCGGCTGTTCGCGTAGAGGAACAGGTGGGGTCCGTCGCGGGTCACGATCACGCGCGAACCCAGCCGCTCCCGGGCTTCGTCGTCGAGGTCAAGCGCGCGCAGGCGGTCGCCCAGCGACAGCCCGTGTCCCTCCTCCGCCAACTCTACCTCCACGCGGAACTCGCTCTCGGTGCTGCCCTCGCCTGCCATCCGTCGCTCAGGCTACTAACTGGGCCTGCCCGCGAGGGCGCCCGGAGGCACTAGCGTCCTCCGCGTGAGCACCCCCGAGCCGAGACGACGGCGCCGGCTGGTCGGCGCCCTGGCGGCGCTGGCCGCCGGGGCCGGCGCGATCGTCGGCGCAGGCGCCGGCGAGGATGCGGACGAGGCGGCGTTCGAGCCCGGGTACTGCGAGCGGGAGACGGTTGACCTCGTAGCGGGCCAGAGCGTGATGGTTCGAATGGAAGCGCAGGCGACGCCGGCCCTGCGCAGGCAGGCGCGCAAGGGGGAGATCGGGGGCGTGGTCCTGTTCCCGCCCTCGGAGATCGCCGGCGAGCGCCTCGCCCACGAGCTCGAGCGCCTGCAGGCGGCCGCGGCCGCCGGCAAGAACCCGCGGCTCCTGGTAGCGATCGACCAGGAAGGCGGCATCGTCGAACGGCTCCCGGCGCTGCCGCCGCAGCTCTCGCCATACACGATCGCCCAGAACGACGACCGAGACTCCGCCGTGCTCGAGGGCCGCGCGACCGGTTTTCAGCTTCGCGAGCTGGGCATCGAAGTGAACCTCGCTCCGGTCCTCGACGTGCCCGTCTCCGACGCGCAGTTCATGGCTCCGCGCGCGTTCGGCTCGGATCCTGCCCAGGTCGCGCGCCTCGGCCTCGCCTTCGCGTCGGGCCAGCGGCGCGAGTCAGTTGCAGCCACGGCCAAGCATTTCCCGGGGCTGGGACGGGCGGCACAGAACACCGATCTCGGCCCGACTTCGATCGCCACCTCGCGCGCCGGGCTGCGATCCGACCTCGCTCCATTCCGCGCCGCCGTCGAGCAGGGGATCGAGCTGATCATGATCTCGTCGGCCGTCTACCCCGGGCTCGGCTCCCGCGCACCGGCGGTGCTGGCGCCGGAGGTCGCGACAGCCCTTCTGCGCGATGAACTGGGCTATACGGGCGTCACGATCAGCGACGATTTGCTCGCGCCGGGGATCAGCGCGCAGTACCCACGCCGCGAGGCCGCAGCGCGGGCATCCGCTGCGGGGGTGGACATTCTGTTGTTCGCGTCGCAGAACGCGCCCCGGATCGCCGCGGGTCTGGTCGCTGCTGCCGGAACCGGAGAGCTCGACGAGCAGGCGCTGCGCGACTCCTGCACGCGCGTCGTCCAGTTGAAGGAGCGCCTCGCTGCCGGCAAGCCGCTCGAATGAGCCGGCCTAGTCCACGAACGCGCGGAAGCGCTGATCGTCGCGGAGGTAGTCGCCGCGACGGATACGGCCGTCGGCGTTGACGACGACCGCGGTGATCCGCTCGAAAGCCGGCGCGTTCGCGAGCCGGATCGAGTCCTTGCCGCCACGCCGGGAGTAGCTCACCCTCATCAGCGCGTCACCCGTGGTCGGAGGACCGTCCCGGCCGACCAGCGCGATCGCGGTGCGAACCCCGCGCGGAGCCCTGACCCGTAGCCTCAGCACCTCAGCGGCACCCGCGCTGACCCGCAACAGGCGATACGCGGTGTGGTCGAGCTCGAATCGCTTCGCGCGGCCACCGCGGCGCAGCGCCCCCTGGCGCTTTACGTCGCGAAACTCGACCTGATCGGGGAAGTCGCCGCTCGGGGTGCGCCACTCGGCGGTCGCGGCGGCGAACCGACCGAACTCGAACGAGAAGCCGCGCCCCCCGTGCTGCTTGATGCCGCGGTTGTACGCAGAGACCCCGTGGTCCTTCGGGATCCGGCGGCGTGAGGCGCGCCACGAGTCGAGGACCACCTCCGGTCCGTATCCGGCGCCCCGGTCGAGCCAGTGGTTCCAGACCGCGCTTCCGTACACGCGCAGGCCGCCGCCGGCACCGAACTTGGTGATCGGCTGCTGCGGCCGTCGCGACCAGGCGTTCACGTAGAACAGCCAGTCGTTGGCGGCCGGAAACACCTGCTCCTCGGCCCAGACCGCGGTCGACTCGAGCATCCAGCCGTCCTGCATGGCGTCGAGCCGGAACTGCAGGATGTGGTTGTACTCGTGGGCGAGCGTCACCGAGAGGGGAATGTCGGGGTCCGGATAGTCGAACTCGTCGGTCGCGTAGTCGTTGTCGAGGACGAGGTAGCCAAAGCACCTGAACGGCGGGCGCCGGCATGCCTGGGAGCGATCGTCCGGGCCCGCGTAGCCGAACACGCACGCCCCCGGCTCGCAGATGTCCGCCAGGTAGATGTCGGTGATCCCGACACCGCCGCCGCGCGTCCCATCCGACTTTGGTTGAGGCCAGCCCAGCGAGGCGTTCTGCACCGCCTCGGAGGAGTCGGCCCTGGCGGCAACCTGCTCGACGTAGTCGGGAACCGTGCCCGGGTCACCGCCGTCGGCCAGATCCGGCGCGTCGCCCGAGACGGTCACATAGTGGACGATGAAGCCGCCTCCCGGCGAGGGATACGCCTGGCGGCTATTGGTGGCGGCGGTGCTCCACTCGGCGCCGAAGGGGTCGATCCCACCGGCGTCGGAGAGTCCGGCGCCGTTGTCCGCGGGCGGCCGCGCGAGCAGGGCGCGCGCGTGGCGACGCTCCCGGCCATCAAGCGAGGGGAGCGCCGCGGCCAGGTGGCGAAGCTCGTTCGTCGGGTCGGCGACGGTCGGGTCGTTGACGGAGAGCGCGGCCACGGCCTGCTCGAGCTGCGCGCTGGCCTCGGCCGGGCTGAACACCTGACCGCGTGTGTCGTCGGGCGCCTGCGCGGCGGTGCCTGCGGGCAGGCTCAACGCGCCCGTTCCGAGCACCAACGCGAGTGCGGCCCGCGCCCGTCCGCCTGTCCCCGCCGTAGCGCTCATTAAGGCCTTCCCGAGTGGTGGTCGCTCAAGATACATACTTCCCTGCTGTGAACCCGGAAACCAGCCTCCGTGTTGCGCTCGCCCAGATCAACCCGACCGTGGGTGCGGTGGTGGATAACAGGCGCTTAATCTCGGAGTGGATCGAGCGCGCTCGCGATGCCGGGGCAGACCTCGTGCTGTTTCCGGAGCTCTCGCTTCCCGGTTACCCGGCGGAGGACCTGTACCTGAAGCGCCATTTCCTGCAGGCCAACGCGGAGGCGCTCGACGAGCTGGCCGGCGAAGCGCGGGGCATCGCGGCGCTCGTCGGCTTCGCGGAGCCGCGAGCCGCGCCGGCCGACCCGCCCGGGTTCGACGCCCCGGCGCCGCGGGCCGCGCACAACGCGCTCGCGCTGCTGCGAGACGGTCGCGTCGAGGAGATCTATCGCAAGCAACGCCTGCCGAACTACGCCGTTTTCGACGAGCAGCGCTACTTCGAGCCCGGGACCGATCCGGCCGTCGTCGAGGTGGCGGGAACCCGGATCGGCTTGACGATCTGCGAGGACGTCTGGGAGCCCGGGCCGCCGGCGAGCATCGAGGCCCAGCAGGGCGCGGAGCTGATCGTCTGCCCCTCGGGCTCGCCGTACTACCGCGGGAAGCGCGCCGCACGCGAGGCGATGTTCGCGCGCCGGGCGCGCGACTACGGCGCGCCGTTCGCATTCTGCAACCTGGTGGGCGGACAGGACGAGCTTGTCTTCGACGGGGCGAGCTTCGTGATCGACGCCGGCGGTGAGGTCATCGCGCGCGCTCGGCAGTTCGAGCAGGAGCTGCTCCTCGTCGACCTGGAGGCCGGCGGCCCCGTCGCCGAGCCGCTGCCGGATCTCGACGAGGTTTACGGCGCGCTGGTCCTGGGGCTCCGCGACTACGTCGGCAAGAACGGTTTCGAGCGGGTGCTCGTCGCCGTCTCGGGCGGCATCGACTCGGCGCTGGTAGCGATGCTCGCGGCTGACGCGCTGGGCGGCGAGCGGGTGACCGGTGTGGTCATGCCCTCCCCGCACTCGAGCGAGGAAACGCAGGCCGACGCCCGGTCGATCGTGCGGAATCTGGGCGCGGAACTGCTCGAGATCCCGATCGAGGCCACGATGGGTGCCTATCACGTCGCGCTCGACGGCTCGATCGAAGGCGGCGCAACTGGGATCGCCGCGGAGAACCTGCAGGCGCGGATCCGCGGCAACCTGATGATGGCGCTCTCCAACGCGCACGGCTGGCTGGTGCTGACCACCGGCAACAAGAGCGAGATGTCGGTGGGCTACGCGACGCTGTACGGCGACATGGCGGGTGGCTTCGCCGTGATCAAGGACGTGCCGAAGACGCTCGTGTACGACCTCGTCAGGCACCGGAACCAGGTTTCCCGCACGCCCGCCGTGCCGCCGTCCGTCATCGAGCGGCCGCCTTCGGCGGAATTGCGCCCCGACCAGCGCGACGCCGACTCGCTGCCACCGTACGACGTTCTGGACGCGATCCTCGAGGCCTACGTCGAGGGCGATCGCTCGCGCGACGAGATTGTCGCGTCGGGCGCCGATCCCGGATTGGTCGACGAGGTCCTGCGGATGGTCGACCGCTCCGAGTACAAGCGCCGACAGGCGCCGCCCGGCGTCCGGATCACCGCTAAGGCGTTCGGCCGCGACCGGCGATTGCCGATCACCAACCGCTTCGGCGGCTAGGCGCTCGGCCGCGGCCGCACGGCGATCGTCATCCGGACGAGCGCGCAGAGCCGCTCTGAGTCGTCGGTGATCTCGACGTCCCAGATCCAGGTGCTGCGGCCGGCGTGACGGCGGCGCGCGGTCGCGTGGACGGTGCCATCGGTCACCGGGCGCATGAAGGTCGCGGAGTTCGATTGGCCCATCGCAATGTTCCCGTCCGCGGCCACGGCTTCTCCGGTGGCCCTCGAGGTCAGGCTCTCTGCGATCAGCGGGTAGAGACCGCCGTGCACGAACCCGTTGGGCTGCCTCACGGCGTCGGTCACGGGGACGCTGCCGCGGGCCACCTCCGGCCCGGTCTCCTCGTAGACCAGGCCGAGGGCTTCGCCAGGCCCGTCGTGGTCCGGTGTTAAGGACTGATTCACGCGCGCGAGCCTAGCGTTGTGCCCGAGAAAAGGCAGGTGAAGCGGCGCCAGCCGCGCAGCCGACTCCGTAGGCTTGCTGACGCAGATGGCCCTCCCGCCAGACCAGACCGCGGTCGTCGAGTTCCTGCTCGCCGGCCAGACCTACCCTGACCTCGCCGAGCTGCTCGGACTCGACGAGGACGAGGTGCGAAGCCGTGCCCGCGCCGCGCTGACCGAGCTTGGCGGCGCCGATCCGGACCGCAACGTCGGACTCAGCGACTACCTGCTGGGCCAGGCCGATCCGATCGGCCGCGCCGACGTGGTCCGCCACCTGCGCAAGGATGCGGCAGACCACGCGCTCGCCACGACGATCTCCGAGCAGCTCGCCGAGCTGGCCCCCGGCGCCGATCTGCCCAAGCTGCCACACGCGCCGGGTGGCGGCAGCTTCCTCAGCCGTGGCGCGGAAGCCGCGCCGGCCGACGCACCCGAGCGGCGCTCGCCGCTGGCCGGCATTCCCCAGGACCGGGGCCGCCTCTACGCCGGGCTCGGCGCCACGGCGGTGATCTTGATCGCAGTCGTCCTGGCCGTCACCGGCGTGTTCTCGGGTGACGACGAGCCGGCGGCCGCCGATACGACCTCCGCGGATTCGACCGGAGGCACCGATGATCCGGCCGAGGGAATCGGCGAGATACCCGACGGCGAGGAGCTTTCGCGAGTGCCGCTGGAGGCGCCGGGCGGCGGCGATGCCAAGGGTGCCGCGATCGTCGGGCTCTCGACCGGGGATCAGCCCTATCTGGACCTGATCATCCAGAACCTCTCGCCCGCTCCGCAGGGCGACGCGTACGTCGTCTGGTTCATGTTCGACAAGCGGACGGGCTACCCGCTCTCGCCGATCTTCCCCGACAACAAGGGTGAGTTCAACGACCGGTTCGCGATCCCGTCGGCGGTGACGAGCCTGATCGCCCGGGCGCGATCGATCGAGGTTTCGGTTTCCAACGCCAGGCAGACGCTGGTCGAGATTCAGCGGGCCGCAAACCAGGAGACGTTCCAGATCCAGCGCCCCGGCCGTACCGTGCTCAGCGGCCAGATTCCGCGCGCGCCCAGCCAGCCGCAGGACGGCTAGGGCAAGAGCTTGCCGGGATTCATGATCCCGGCCGGGTCGAGCCGCTCCTTCAACGCGCGCAGCGCCTCGATGCCCAGATCCCCCACCTCGGCCGGCATGTAGGGAGCGTGGTCGCGGCCGACGGCGTGGTGGTGGGTGATCGTGCCGCCGGTGGCAATGATCGCCTCGCACGCGGCGGACTTGACCGCCCGCCACTGCTCGATCTCTGCGCCCGGCTTGCCCGGGGCGACGAAGGTGAAGTACAGCGAGGCCCCGTCGCGGTACGCGTGCGAGAGGTGGCACCACACCAAGCCCGGAGTCCCCTGGCGGGTGAGCGCGTCGCGAAGCGCATCGCTGACCGCCCGGTAGAGCTCCTCGTAGCGCGACCAGGTGTGCGACGTCTCGAGCGTCTCGACGAAGTAGCCCAGGTCGAGCAGCTCATCGCGGAGGTAAGGGCCCTCGAACCGGCCGTGACTCCAGGCGCGGCCGGGCGCGGTGCCGAGCCGGACCGCTCCGCCCGAGCGAAGCAACCGCGACGTCAGCGCTCGCCGGCGTTCGGCGTCCTCGGCCGCGCCCTCCCAGCCGAGGATCATCATGCAGCCGCCGGTCCGGCGGCGCAGGCGCAGATAGGAGTCGAGCAGCGCCCGCTTCGCTGCGGACGTGCCCGAGAGGGCCAGCGAGACGCGGGTCTCCTCGGCGTCCGAGAGGCGGGTCACGTCGGGCAGCAGATCGGCTTGGGCCAGCGTTCGGACGGTCTCGGCGCCGGTCGCGAAGTCGGTCGTGATCCAGCCCTCGTAGCGCTTGACGGCCGGTGCGCGGCGAACGCGGACACGCACGTCGGTGATCACGCCCAACACACCCTCCGAGCCGACGATCAGCTCGCGCAGCGCCGGCCCCGCGGCGCTGTGCGGCGTCTCGAGCGTGGCAAGCCGCCCCGCCGGCGTCAGCATCTCGACCGCCGTCACCAGTTCGTCGAACCGGCCGTAGCCGGCCGATGACTGGCCGGCGGAGCGGGTTGCGGCGAACCCGCCGATCGACGCGTACTCGAACGACTGCGGGAAGTGGCCGAGCGTCATGCCCTGGGCGCCGAGCGCAGCCTCTGCCTCCGGGCCGCGCAGCCCCGGGCCGAGCCGGGCGGTCAGCGAGGTGTGGTCGACCTCGCAGTGGCGCAGGCGCTCGAGATCGAGCGCGATAGCGGCGCCATGGGGGCCCGGATCGGGCTCGACGCCGCCAACCACGCTGGTACCGCCCCCGAACGGAACGACCGCCACCCCCGCCGCCACGCAGGCCTCGAGCACGGCGGCCACCTCCTCTGGGGAGCCGGGCTTGACGACAGCATCGGGGGCAGCCGGGATCTGGCCCGCCCGGGCCCGGACGAGGTCCGGATAACCCTTGCCGCCCGCGCGCAGCAAGCGGTCGAGGTGGCCGGTCAGCAGGTGCTGGGCATCGACGGCACGCGTGAGAGCGTCGGGGAGCGGTCGCGGCTCAGGCACGTTCACCTGCTCGAGCTCGACCCGCTCCGCGGGTGGCGGCGCCCCGAGCTCCTCCTGCAGCATCGCCCGTGCGTCCGGGCCGATCTCGAGGCGCTTGTCCGGAGCGCCCCACCCCCACCACTTCATCGCACTCATTGTCCCGGTTCCCCGACCAGCGCGAGAGCGATCCCGTCGAGCGCCTCGTCGAGGCGCCGGCGGATGGCGCCGCGCATCAGGGCCGACCCCAGGCGTGAAAGGCCGCGCAGCCGCTCCTCGCTCGAGAGCCTGACCTGCGTCGCGTCTGAGCCGTCGGCCTCGAGCTGGATCTCGACGCGCGACTCCCGCAGGATTCGCTCGAATGGTGTGCCGTCGAGATCCTGCTTCCAGGCGAACCGGGCTTCGTTGGTGCTGCCGAAGCAGCGATAGTCGGCGCGCACTCCCGCGCCGCGCTCCGTTTCGAGCACGGCGGTCCAGCGCGAGCGCTCGCCCTTGCCCTGGACGTCCTCGACCCGCATGATGCGCGGCCACCAGCGCGGCAGGCTGTGCGGGTCGGAAACCAGGTCCCAGACGCGCTCGACAGAAGCCCCGATCGTGCGCGAGCGGGAGACCTTGGGCATCGCGAGGCGGGCTAGGACCGGGCGGACGGACTCACTCGTCCGCGCCCTTGAGCCGGCGCAGGTCGCGCACCAGGAGGAGCTGCTTCAGGTGCCCGCAGACGGCGGCGAGGTTCTCGAGGTTCTCCACCGCCTCCCGCCGCCGCGCCTGACTGCGCGAGCGAAGCGACGCGCCCAGCAGCTGTTCGAGCAGCGCCGCCTCGCGGTCGGCAGAGCTCCGAAAGACGCGTAGGTTGCGCCCCGCGACGCCGTGGAGCGCAAGCTCGGCCGCGGCCCTGACGATCTCCAGGTCGGTCTCGTCGTAGCTGGCGCGCCCGTCGCGCCGCTCCGGCTGGACCACTCCGAACTCGGAGAGCTCACGCAGGAACTCGGGGCTCACGCCCGCCTGCTCGATCAACTCGTCCGTGCTCATCGTCTGGACCTGTGAGTCGACCGTCATCGCGCGCCGCTTCTGACCCACCTCGCCGGCGGGCCGGCGCTCCGTGTCGAAGGCGCCGGTGGCAAGCTCCTGGCGGATCACGCGGAGCGGCAGGAACTCGTCGCGCTGCATACGCAGGATCGCCTGGAGGCGCTCGACGTCGGCCTGGCTGTAGAGGCGATAACCCCCGGGGGTGCGTCTCGGGGCCAGCAGCTTCTGGTCCTCGAGATAGCGGATCTTCGAGATCGAGATGTCGTCGAACTCCTGGCTGAGGATCTTCGCGACGGCCCCGATCGTCAACGCCTTGCGCGGCCGCGACCCTTCTCGCGATTCGCGCTCTCGCTGGGCGCCGTCGTCGCGCTCGCCCGAATCAGGTGTCGCCAGCACAGCCACCTCAGCGCTCCAGGTACGAAAGCTTGTACTTGCCGATCTGGATCTCGTCGCCGTCCTCGAGCCGGTGGGATTCGATCCGGTGGCGGTTCACGTACGTCCCGTTCAGCGATCCGAGGTCGTCGATGTAGGAGCCGTCTTGGCGCCGGACCAGCAGCGCGTGGTTGCGGGAGACCGTGACGTCGTCGAGGAAGACCGCGGCGTCCGGGGTGCGCCCGATGCTCATCCGGTCGCCCTCGATCGTGAAGCTCTCCCCCGCCCGGCCGCCACCTGAGCGGATCACCAGCGCCGCCCCGACCTCGTCGACCTCGGCGTCGATGTCGACCGGTGTGTACTCGCCGGTCTCGTCGACCTTGTAGGTCATCGTCGTCGGCTCGTCGGCGCCCTCAGGGCGGCCGAGGTACGCGCCGCACTTCTGGCAGTAGTTGGCGCCCTCCGGGTTGACGAAACCGCACTCCGGGCAGTGGACTGCCATCAGTCCGCCTCGGCCTCGGTCTCCTCCGGGGGTTGCTCGACCTTACCCAGCAGGATGTCGGTCAACTGCTGCACGTCGGCGCCGGAGAGCAGGGTCTGGCCCCCCTCGCGCTTCGCCTTGAGGCGGTTGACCAGCTCGGCGCGCAGGATGTCGATCTGACCGTGCAGCACGCGGCGCCGATAGGAGACGCCGCGCTCCTCCTCGGTCAGGCGGTCGATCGTCTCCTTGAGCTCCTCGTCGCTCATCTCGGCGGTGTCGGGAATCGTCTCGTCGAAGTCCATCGCGGGGGATTATACGGCCCTTCGCAAAACGTCAAGTTGAGCTTTAGCGTTGGAAACTACGCGTGCATTTGCGCCAGCCGCCGGCGGGCGTCCAGCGCGTACAGCACGGTGGCGACGATGCCGAGGACGACGCCGATCAGGAAGGCGGCGACCGTGACCCAGCTCTCGAACACCAGTGACCAGAAGAGGCCTGCGAAGGTGAAGAAGGTCGCCATCCGACCGACCCAGCTGATCTCGAGGTCGACACCCCGGCTCAGCATCATCCGGGCGAGGACGAGCGTTGCGACCTCGCGCACCGCCAGCACGATCAGCGCCCAGTGGGGCAGGAAGCCGAAGTGCCAGCAGACGGCGACGCCGGCGAGCGCGCTGAGCCGGTCGACCACGGGGTCGAGCAGCGCGCCCATCCGCGAGTACTGACCGGTGGCGCGGGCGAGGAATCCGTCGAGGTAGTCACCGAGGGTGATCCAGAGGTAGAGCAACGTGGCCGCAGCGACGCGTCCGTCATCCGATTCGAACGCGATGTAGAGGAACACCGGAATCGAGGCGAGGCGCAGGTAGCCGACCAGGTTCGGGAGCGTGAACGGACGCAGCGGCGCGCCCGCCCGGGTCTGCTGCGGATCCGGGCCCGAGCGGTCGAGGCCGACCAGGCGCCGCAGGCTCCGCCGCGGCCGGGTCGGAGACCGCTCGCCTTTCATCCCGGCGCTCAGCCGGCCCCGAGCAGCTCGCCGACGCGCGCGCCCACGGCAGCCAGCTCGAGCCGGTGGTCGGCGCCCGAGGCGCGCTCCTGCGCCTCGACGTGACCCTCGGCCAGAGCCCGCCTGCCGACCACCACCCGCAACGGGCACCCAAGGAGCTCGGCGTCGGTGAGCTTCTCGCCGGGGCCCGCGTCGCGGTCGTCATAGAGGACCTCGAACCCGGCCGCCTGAAGCTCCTCGTAGAGAGCGTCGGCGGCCCGGGACGTCTCGTCGTCGACCTTGCCAAGGCCGACCAGCTCCACCTCCCAAGGCGCGAGCGGCCGCGGCCAGACGATCCCCTTCTCGTCGGCTCGCTGCTCGACGGCCGCCGCCACGATCCGTGCCGGGCCGATGCCGTAGCTGCCCATCACGATCAGCTGTTCGACGCCCGATTCGTCCAGGTAGGTCGCCTCGAGCGGCTCCGAGTAGCGCGTGCCGAGCTTGAAGATGTTCCCGACCTCGATCGCGGGCTCGATCTCGATCGTCCCGCCGCCCGGAGCGATGTCCCCCGCCTCGACCGCTCGGAGGTCGAGTTCCTCGAACTGGAAGTCGCGGCCCGGCGACACCCCGATCAGGTGAGCGTCGGGGCGGTTCGCGCCGCAGACGTATCCCTCGCCGGTGATCGCGGCGTCCTTGATCACCGGCACGCCTGAGCCAACCGGGCCGATGAAGCCGGCGGGGCCGATCCGCGCGTCGATCTCCTCGGCGCTCGCCTGGCGGCAATCCTCCCCCAACGCGTTGCGGAGCTTGATCTCGTTCAGGCGATGGTCGCCGCGGACCAGCACCATCAAGAGTCCGCGCTCGGAGGCGACCACGGGAATCGCCTTCAGTAGCGCCCCGGCCGGGACGCCGAGGGCGTTGGACACGTCGTCGACCGTGGTCAGCCCGGGTGTCGGGACCTCGCGCGGCTCGTCCAGCGCAGGCGGCAGCTCAACCGCTTGCGGCTCGGCGCTGGCAACCTCGACGTTGGCGGCGTATCCCGGCGCCAGCGCCACGTCGTTCTCACCGGCGGCGCACGGCGCCATGTACTCGTGGGCGCCGGTCCCCCCCATGATTCCGACATCCGAGGCGACCTCGTACCAGTTCAGCTCGCAGCGGTCGAAGATCCGCGCGTAGGCCTTGCGGTTCAGCTCGTAGCTGCGGTCGAGGCCCTCGTCATCGCGGTCGAACGAGTACGCGTCCTTCATCCTGAACTCGCGCGTGCGCAGGACCCCGGCACGCGGGCGCGGTTCGTCGCGCTCCTTGACCTGGATCTGGTAGAGCAAGAGCGGCAGGTCGCGGTAGGAGCGAACGTCGCGAGAGACGTGGAAGGTCAGGGCCTCCTCGTGGGTCATCGCGAGCACGTGTGGCGAGCCCTTGCGGTCCTCGAGGCGAAACAGCTCGTCGATCTCGTAGCGCCCGGTCCGCTGCCACGGCTCGGCGGGCTGCAGCACCGGCGCCAGGAGCTCCTGCGCGCCGATCGCGTCCATCTGCTCGCGGATGATGACCTCGACCTTGCCGTGCACGCGATGGCCCGCGGGCAACCAGGTCCAGAGCCCGGCGCCGAGCTGGCGCACCATCCCGGCCCGCACCAACAGGCGATGCGAGACGGACTCCGAGTCGGCCGGGTCCTCGCGCAGCGTCGGCAGGAAGTAGCGGGAGAGCCGGGTCACGGGCGAGGACGATATCCGCCGGGGAGGCCTACGTCCGAGTAAACCGCCTGCCGGCGGTGGGTGACGCCTCTTCGCTCAGTCGCTCCTTGGGCGGCGCCGTGATGTCGTCGGCGATCTTCGCGGCCTCGGCCTCCATCGCCGCGATCCGCTCGGGGGTGAGGTCGCCCGCATTTTCCTCCTCGATCCGGCGCAGCCATTCGGCGCCCTCCGCCTTCTCGGTCTCATCGCCGACGACCTCTCCCCCGCGCTGGACGGACTTGTCGATCTCGGCGAAGAGCTCATCCACCAGGTCGTCCTGCTTGACCTTCCGCAGCGGCTCGCCGTGGGCGAAGATCAGCCCCTCGTTCTTGGCGCCGGTGATGCCGAAGTCGGCGTGCGACGCCTCGCCGATCCCGTTGACGGCGCAGCCCAGGACCGCGACCTCGATCGGGTCCTCATACGCCTCCAGGCGCTCCTCGATCTCGGTGACCACGGTGTCCATGTCGAACTGGAGGCGGCCGCAGGTCGGGCAGGCGATCAGCACCGGCCCGCGCTCGCGGAGGTGGAGCGCCTTGAGGATCTCCCAGGCGACCTTGACCTCCTCCTCCGCGTGGAAGGTGGAGAGCGAGATCCGGATCGTGTCGCCGACCCCATCGGCCAGCAGCGTGCCCAGGCCGACGGCGGACTTCAGCGAGCCCGACCACTTCGTCCCCGCTTCGGTGATCCCGAGGTGCAGCGGGTAGTCGATCCGCTCGGAGAGCAGCCGGTTCGCCGCGATCGTGTTCGGCACGTTCGTGGACTTGATCGAAACCTTGAAGTCGGTGAAGTCGAGCGACTCCATCAACCCGACGAACTCGACCGCCGCAGCGACGAGGGCCTCGACGGGTTGGTCTCGCTCGAGATCGTGCAGGTGCTTGGGCAGCGAGCCTGAGTTCACGCCGATCCGCATCGGCACGCCGGCCTTGGTCGCCTTTGCGGCGACCTCAGCGACCTTCTCTCGGCCGCCGATGTTGCCAGGGTTGAGGCGGATGCAGTGAGCGCCGGCGTCGATCGCCTTCAGCGCCAGCGTGTGGTTGAAGTGAATGTCGGCGATCACTGGGATTGGCGAGCGCTCGACGATCGTGCGCAGCGCCTCGGCGTCCTCGGCGCGCGGCACGGCGACGCGAACCAGGTCCGCGCCCGCCTCCGCGACCTTCTCGATCTGCTCCATGGTCGCGTCGAGGTTGGCGGTCTCGGTCTTGGTCATGGTCTGCACGGCGACCGGAGCGCCGCCCCCGATCTGCACGCCGCCGACGCTCACGTGGCGCTTTGAAGCCATCTGGACATTGTGACAGCGGGGGGTTAGGCTGCCGCTAGATGCGGGGACGTGGGGTCTTCCTGGCTGGCACGGTTTGCGCGGCGCTCGCGCTGGGCGCGGCACCGGCTTTGGCCGACCATCACGAGGTCCGGATCGTCGAGGTGTATCCGGGCAGCGTGACTCTGCCCGCCGTCGAGTACGTCCAGCTCGAGATGGTGGCCTCCGGCCAGAACCTCTTCTTCGGCTCGGGCGCGAGCGTCACATTGATTGGCACGTCCGGCCTCGTCAACAGCACCGTGCCGTTGGGCGCGGACCTAACGAACGGCCAACGGGGGCGCCGGATCCTGGTGGGCAGCGAAACTCTTTTTACGCACATTGGCGTCACGCCGGACTTCCTGTTCAACGACGACGGATTCCTCGACCCCGCCGGCGGCGCCGCGTGCTTCTCGGCTCCGGCGTTCGGCGTCGGCGACTGCGTCTCTTGGGGTGTCTTCACCGGGTCTACGGCCTTTCCGACCGGAGGTGAGACGCCCGCAATCACGGGGGATCAGGCGCTCCGTCGGCGCAGGCCGGCATGTGGCCCTGGCCTGATCGACACCAACAACCCGTCCAACTGGACCCAGGTCGGGCCGAACCCATTCAACAACGCCGCGCCGGCCGCAACGAACGCCGCCTGCCCGAACACGACGATCACCAAGAAGCCAGCGAAGAAGACGACCAAGCGCCGGGCGCGGTTCAAGTTCACCGCGACCCAGGGCGTCGACGACTTCAAGTGCAAGCTCGACGACCGGCCGTTCCGCGACTGCACCTCGCCGTTCGTAAAGCGCGTCAGCCGCGGCCGGCACACGTTCAAGGTGAAGGCCGACGGCGACCCGTTGCCGGCGAGCTATTCCTGGAAGGTCAAGCGGCCGGACTGACCCGGCTCAGGCCGGTTCGAGCTCGACCCGGTTGTCGTTGAAGGTCGGCGCGTTGCCGAGCTTCGTGAGTCGTTGCGACGTCGTGGCCTGGGCGGCGCGGCCGTCCGGCCAGTCGGCCTTCCACCAGCCCATCGGCGCGATCAGGACGCCGGGGCGGGTGTCGTCGGAGATCCGCACCTTGCATGAGAAGGAGCCACGGTCGTTGAAGGCGCGGACGAGTGCCCCGTCAACGATCCCCCGAGCTTTCGCGTCGTCGGGATGGATCACCAGCTCCGGTTCCGGCTGGGCCGAGTGCTGGCGCTCCTGGTTCGGGAAGGTCGAGTTCAAATACAGGTGAGTCTTCGGGGTCACGAGCGCCAGCGGGTAGCGCGCCTCAAGCTCCTCGTCGCAGACCTCGGCGGGCTGATCGAAGAACGGCAACGGATCGATCCCGGCATCGGCCAGCCACGGCGCGTTGAACTCGAGCTTGCCGCTGGCGGTGCCGAAGCCGCCCTCGGCGTGGGGTGTGTCCCCCTGCCCGAGGTCGACCTTGAGCCAGCCCGCGTCGCGAAGATCGGGCAGATCGATTGACGACTCGGCAAAGATGTCGGCCAGGATCTCGTCGTCGCCCTGGGTGAGCAGCGGCTCGTCGATCCCCAGCCGGGCGGCGATCAGCCGGAAGATCTCGGAGTTCGGCTTCGCCTCGCCACGTGGCGTGACCGCCGGCTCGTTCCAGGTCATGTACTGATGGCCCCAGGAGAACACGGCGTCCATGTGTTCGAGCTGCGTGGTCGCCGGCAGCACCACGTCGGCGTGGGCCGCCGTGTCGGTCATGAACTGCTCGAGCACGACGCAGAACAGATCCTCGCGCTCCAGGCCCGCCAGCACCCGCTCTTGGTCAGGGGCGATCTGCGCCGGGTTCGAGTTCCAGACGACGAGCGCGCCGACCGGCGGCTCGATCTCGGGGTCGGTCAGCGCCTGCCCGAGCTGTGACATGTTGATCGTCCGCACGGGATCGTTCAGAAGCTCCTCGCCCAGGTGCCCGATCGTGCTCGCCGCCGAAGCCGTGGCCGTCGGGACATACGAGCAGCCACCACCCGGATGGCGCCACGCGCCCACCAGCCCCGGCAGGCAGGCGATCGTCCGGTAGGCGATCGGCGCGCCGGCGTGTCGCTGGGCGCCGACGCCGAGTCGCAACAGCCCCGGCTGCGTGCGGGCGAACTCCAGCGCGACCGCGCGGACGGCGCCGGCGTCCACGTCGCAGGGCTCGAGCCACTCCTCGACGGTCCGCTCGCCGAGCCGCTCGAGCAACTCCTCGTAGCCGCTCGCGTGCGCACGGCACCACTCCTCATCGGCGAGTCCCTCGTCGATGATCGCCCGCATCATGCCGAGCGCCAGCGCGGCGTCGGTGCCCGGCCGCGGGCGCAGGTGGACGTCGGCCACCCGGGCCGTGCGGCTTCGATAGGGGTCGATGACCACGAGCTTGGCGCCCGCCTTGCGGGCCTCGAGGAGCTTCTTCCACAGGTGCGGCGCCGTCGACATCGGGTTCCAGCCCCAGACGATCAGGTAGCGGGCGCGCGGCCACAGCTCGGGGTCGACCTCCGGCGAGAGCCCGTGCGTCGCAAGGACGCCGGTGATTCCGGCGGTCGCGCAGATCGTGCGCTCGAGCGCGCTGGCGCCCAACGCGTTCATCAACCGGGTGCCCATCAGCTCGCCCTGGACGAAGCCCTGGGAGCCCATGTAGCTGTACGGCAGAACCGACTCGCCACCGTGCTCGTCGATCGTGGCCCGGATTCCGGCCGCGACCGTGTCCAGCGCTTGATCCCAGCTCGCTTCCCGGAACTCCCCCGCCCCCTTGGCGCCGGTGCGGATCAGGGGCTGCAGAAGGCGGTCGTCGGCGTAGACGCGGTCGAGGTAGTTCGAGACCTTGCCACACAGAAAGCCGGCCGTGATCGGGTGATCCGGGTCGCCGGTCACATGTGTGGCGCGCCCGTCCTCGTCGACGGTGACGAGCATCGCGCAGGTGTCGGGACAGTCGTGCGGGCAGGCGGCCCGAACCATGCGTTCGCTCATGTGGCCATGTTCTCACGCCCCGCCCAGGCCTCCAAGATCCAGCCAAGGTGGTACGGCCGGTCGGTTGGGTTGACCTCCAGGGGGCCACGCGTCTCTGAGAATGGAGCCCGGCCGGCCAGCGCCCCGATCGTGTTCGCGTAGAGCAGCGCCCGGTCGAGACCGCGGCGGCGCCGGATCGAGCGGTAGAGGATTCCCGCCTCGCGGTCGAGCATCTCGCGTCCCAGGTCGTTTCGTCCAAAGATCCAGTCGAGCCCTCGGATTCCGGCTTGGCGGTAGCACCCTTCGCCGCTGACCTCGCTCAACTCGGTCAGCGCCATCGGCGCCATCGCGTCCTGGTGGACCGAGTAGACCTCATACGGCTCGACCACTCGGCCCGTCTTGGTGTCGAAGATCCAGGGCCAGCCACCGTCATCCCGTTGCAGCTCGAGCAGCCGGTCGGCCGCGCGGCGCGCGGGTTCCAGGGCCTGTTCGCGGCCGCGTCGGGAGGCGACCGCCAGCGCGAGCACGCCGTAGATCTGGGTCGCGAAGTTCGGGAACCGCACCCGCCCGCCGCCGTCGCGATGCCGGAACAGCCCGCTGTCAGGATCCGCGCGGGCCAGCTGACGTTCGAGCGCATCGTCCAGCAGCAGGTCCGCTCCGGCCTCGGCCGCACCGATCAGGACCCAGCTCAGCTCGGGCCCGTCGAGATCGGGGAACGCGCTGCCGATTCGCCCGTGCAGGCGGAACGCGACCCTGTCGCGCCACTCCCCTCCCGCCCGCGCGTCCGCCCAGAGGAGCAGGCCAAGGTCCCCCGTCGTGATCTCGGGCGAGCCCATCTCGTCGATCGCGAGACGCAGAAGGTCGCCGGGGTCGACCGGCACGTCCAGGCCGGCCTGTACGGCCCGCTGCAGGCCCAGCAGACAGATCAGCGTGTAGCGCAACGAGCGGCCCCGGGGCTCCAGCTCCGGCGCCTGGACCTGATGGCAGAACGCGCCGTCGGCCAGTCTCATCGAGGGCAGGGTCGCGAGCGCGAAGCGCTCCAGCTCCGCCACGTGCCCGGCGGCGGGCTCAGGCACGGACACGTTCCTGCGGTGGCACGGTTGGCGCCACGGTGGGCAGTTCGCGGTCGTAGATCGTGATTCCCTCGCGCAGCAGCCGCTCGAACACCTCGAACAGCGCCTCAAGGCGGATCGCGATGATCTCGCCGTGGCCGAGCGCGACCGCGACGCCGTCTGCATCGAGGATCGCCTGCCGGTAGATCCCCTGGAGCCGCGGGTTGGAGTCGATCCGGCCCGGGTGAAGTTCCGGGTTGTGGACGAGCGTGCGGACGGTCAGCTCCCGCCCCTCCCAGTCGACGCACCGGGCGTCGATGGCCCGGTCGGAGAACACGTCAAGGGGAAACGGCGGCTCGCGGACACACTCGAACGAGTGGTACATCGTGATCGCGCCGGTGCCGCAGCCGAAGAAGACCTGCAGCGCATCGCGCTCACGAATTCGCGGGAACGGCGTACCTTCCCCGAACGGGGTGGCTGCGCGCTCGTGCCCGGCGACGATCTCGGCGGCTCCGCGGCCCCGAGCGCAGGTGGAGTGAGTCGGGTGGGTGCTGCGAAGCGCCCCGGGCGCAAGGCGAAACGCCTCGGAGACCGCCCCCATCCGGGACGGTGTCCGGCGGGCATCGAAGACCGGGCCCGCGGCCAGGTGCTCGATCGCCGGGCCGGTCAGTGCGTAGGAGGGCATCGTGATCAGGCCGTCCGGCCCAAGCACCTGCTCCAGCCCTGTGACAACGGTGTCGGGACCATCCTCGAAGCCGCCGAAGGCGCTCATCGCAGCCTGCATGAAGCAGGCGTCGCCCGCCCGGAGCCCACACTCGTGGAGCGCGCCCGCCACATCAGCGGCCGACAGCACCGTCGGCCGCAGGCGCTCGCGCAGGCGGTAGCGGGCGCTGCGATAGCGCTTGCGCCCCGCGCGCAGCGTCTCGCGCACCGGCCGCGGCATGCTGCGCGCGATCTTCCTCAGGTCGGCGATCGCGCCACGCCTCCGGTCAGCCCGCGTACAGCTCCTCGATCTCGGCCGAGTACTTCTCCGCGATCGGCTTGCGCTTGAGCTTCATCGTCGGCGTCAGCTCGTCGCCGCCCGGCATCCACTCGGTCGGCAGCACCTTGAACTTCTTGATCTGCTCGACGCGCGACATCTTCGCGTTGGCCTCGTCGACGCCGGACTGGATTGCGGCCAGCAGCGCTTCGTTTAGCGCCAGCGCTTCGGGCGAGGCGTCCTCGATCCCGTTCTGCTGCGCCCAGGTCGGCGCGAAGTCGGAGTCGAGCACGATCAGCGCCGTGTTGTAGGGGCGCGCATCGCCGATCGCGGTGGCCTGGCCGATCAGTGGGCTCGCCGCCTTCAGCTTCGCCTCGATGTTCGCCGGCGACATGTTCTTGCCGGCCGCGTTGATGATCAGTTCCTTCTTGCGGTCGACGATCTTCAGGTAGCCGTCGGAGTCGAGCTCGCCGATGTCGCCGGTGTGGAGCCAGCCGTCGGCGTCGATCGTCTCGGCGGTCTTCTCCGGCTGGTTGCGATAGCCGACCATGTTCGCGTCGCCGCGGACCAGGACCTCGCCGTCCTCGGCGAGCTGTACCTCCCAACCGGGGGCGGGCGGGCCGACGCTGCCCAGCTTCACCTTGTCGGGCGGGTTGATCGTCACGACGCCGCAGGTTTCCGACATCCCCCAGAGCTCGCCGATCTTGATCCCGATCGCGTGGAAGAACTCGAGCACCTCCAGCGGCGTGGGCGCTGCGCCGACGTTCACCGAGGCGACCTCGTCGAGACCGAGCGCCACCCGCAACTGCTTGAACATCGCCGCGTCCGCCTTGGCGACGCCGGCCGCCAGAGCCTCTGGAACCTCTTCGCCTGCCTGCTCGAGCCGGACCTTCTGGATCGCGGCCTCGAGCCCCTTGCGCGCCTGCTCACCCTCCTCGCCGGGGATCGCCGCGAGCTTTGCCTCGAGGCCGGCTTTGAGCTTCTCCCACACGCGCGGGACGGCGAAGAAGAACGTCGGCCGGACCTTGGGGACGAAGTCGATGATCGTGCGCGGATCCGGGCAGACGTGGATCGTCGCGCCGAGGATCACCGGCAGGTAGTAATTGGCGCCGCGGTCGGCGATGTGTGCGGTCGGAAGCCACGAGATGACCTTGCCGCCGCGGTCGGGGAACTCGACGATGCCGTTCACGCCCGCGACCAGGTTCATCAGGTTGCGGTGGGATAGCTGGACACCCTTCGGCGGCCCGGTCGTTCCCGAGGTGTAGATCAGCGTCAGGAGCTCGTCGGGGTCGATCGCGTCGACCGAGGATCGGACGTCGAAGTCCGGGTCCAGGGCCTCGATCTCGGCGAGGGTGTGCGTGCCGCCGTCGCCGTCGATCACGATCAGGTGCTCGACCGCGGGCAGCTCCTTGCGCGCCACCTCGAACTGCTCCAGGAAGGCATGCTCGACGATTGCGATCTTCGCGCCGGCGTCGGCGACCACGTACTGGATCTGCTCCGGCGAGGAGGTCTGGTAGATCGAGAACGGCACGCCCCCGAGGGAGGTCGCCGCCATGTCGCAGACGAAGAACTCGGGCCGGTTGTTCGTCATCATCGCGACCGTGTCGCCCTTTTTGAGGCCGAGCTGCGCCAGCCCGCCTGCGATCCGCGCAGAACGCTCCGCGAATTGATTCCAGGAGATCGCGTGCTGCTCGTCGCCGTCGTGGGTGACGATCGCGGAATCGTCGCCGAGGCGCTCGACGCTTTCCCTGAAGGCCACCGCCAGGTTCTGTGCGTAGAGCCCCTTCCCCGGCCCTCCGGTCGCAAAGCGCTCCGCGGTCGTCGCCTCCATCGCTCCTCCTCGTCCAGGTTCCCCCCGGAATCTACCTTCTATCGGACGTCGAAGCCCTCGCCGGTCAGCCGGTCGATGTCGTTCGATAACCCGACCGCGAACAGCATCAGCACGAGCACGAAGCCGACCACGCTGGCGCGCTCCATCACCCGGAACGGCACCGGCGCGCCGCGAACCTTCTCGACCAGGCTCCAGAAGATGTGGCCGCCGTCGAGCGGCAGGAATGGGAACAGGTTGATGATCGCCAGCGAGAGGCTGATCACGGCGAGCAGCGTCAGCGCCCGCTCCGCATCGAACTCGATCGCCTGCCGCGTGACCTCGTAGGAGCCGACGACGCCCGAGATCTGCTCGCGCTGCTCGGCGTCGAAGATGCGGGTGATGACGCCGACGGTGCTGGTCGTCACCTCCCACATGAAGTCGGCCGAGCGATCCGCGGCCTCGGGCGCAGACAGGTCGAGCGGCTCGACCCCGGGGACGAAGCCCAGCAACGGTCGGTCGAGCTCCGCGTCGTACTCCGGCCTGATCGAGCGGGTGATCTCCCGGCCGTCGCGCTCGATCGTCAGTGCCGCAGTCGTCGCGGACTGGCAACCGTCCTCGGGCTCGCCCAAACACTGATGCGTGGCGATCTGCTCGCGCAGGGTGAGGAAGTCGCCGCGCACGCCGTCGACGGCGACGATCTCGTCGCCGGGCTCCAAGATCGAAGCCGCCGGCGTGCCCGGCTCGACCGACTCGACCGCTCGTGAAGGCTGGTCGAGCGAGTTCGCCAGGAAGAACAGGATCACGAAGGCGATCACGACGTTCACCAGTGGCCCGGCCGCGATCACCACGATCCGCTTCCAGACCGGTTGCGCGTAGTAGCCGCGGTGGGCGTCGGCGGCCGGCATCTCCTCATCCGGGTTCATCCCGCTGATCTTCACGAAGCCGCCGAGGGGAATTGCGCCGATCCCGTACTCGGTCTCGCCGCGCCTGATCGCGACCAGCTTGGGCGGGAAGAAGAGGTAGAACTTCTCGACCTTCATCCCGACCGCCTTGGCGGCGACGAAGTGGCCGGCCTCGTGCAGGACGATCAGCATCGCGAAGCCCGCGAACGCCAGCGCCCAGCTCACGCAGCCACGCCCTCGATCAACTGGCTTGCCCGCTCGCGAGCCTCGGCGTCGACGGCGTACAGGTCCTGGAAGTGTGTGGGCTGCAGGGCGGGCATCTCGGTCAGCGTCTGCTCGACGACGTGGGGGATTGCGGTGAACGGGATCCGCTCGTCGAGGAACGCCTCGACCGCGACCTCGTCGGCCGCGTTCAGCACGCAGGGCGCGGTGCCGCCCGCCACGCCGGCCTCACGTGCCAGGCGCAGGCACGGAAAGCGCTCTGGGTCGGGTGCCTCGAAGTCGAGCCGGCCGACGGTGGCCAGGTCCAGCGCGGGCATGGGCACGTCGGCTCGGTCGGGATAGTGCAGCGCGTAGGAGATCGGTACGCGCATGTCGGGGTAGCCGAGATGGGCGATCGAGGCGCCGTCATTCAGATGGATCAGCGAGTGGACGATCGACTGCGGATGGACGACCACGTCGATCGCGTCGTAGGCGAAGCCGAACAGGTGGTGGGCCTCGATCAGCTCCAGGCCCTTGTTGAACAGCGTCGCCGAGTCGATCGTGATCCGCCCGCCCATCTCCCAGGTCGGATGCGCGAGCGCTTCCGCGACGGTCACGTTCGAGAGGTCGTCACGCTCGCGAAACGGCCCGCCCGAGGCCGTCAGGACCAGGCGGTCGACCGATCCGGGCGTGCGCTCGCCACCGATCAACTGGTGGAGCGCCGAGTGCTCGGAGTCGACCGGGATGATCGCCGCACCGGTGGCCTCGGCGAGGGTGGTGACCAGCTCGCCGCCCACGACCAGGCTCTCCTTGTTGGCCAAGGCAACGTCGATGCCCTCGGTCAGCGCGACGATCGTCGGCCCGAGACCCGCCGACCCGGTGATCGCGTTGAGGACTACGTCCGCCCCCGACGTGGCGACCAGCTCGCGGATTCCCTCCTCGCCGGCGAGGAGGGTGGGGAACTCCGCGGCGCAGCGCTCGGCCGCCGAAGGGTCGGCAATCGCGATCGCCGGCACCGCGTGGGTCTTTGCCTGGGCGCAGGCTCGCTCCCAGCTCGAATCGGCCGAGATTCCGACCAGCTGGAGCTCATCGCCGGCGCTCTGGATGACCTCCAGCGCCTGTTCTCCGATCGACCCCGTGGAGCCGAGTACGACGACCTTCCTCACGCCAGCGAGGGTACTGACGCGATCTCAAGCGGAACGCAGGCCGCGGTCTCCTTCAGCCCGCTTCGGAGGTCTCGATGACCGACAGGACGTTGCCCGCTGGGTCCTTGAACCAGGCGATCAGCGGGCCCTCGCCGCGGAAGATGCCCTTGTCGTCGGTCTCGATCTCGGTTCCCTCGTAGCGCTCGAACTTCACACCGCGCTCGGTGAGTGCGTCGACGGTCGGCTCGATCTCGTCCACCGGGAAGTTGAGGATCGTGAAGGTGGCAGGCTCGTGGTCCTGCTTCGGGTAGATGAACACGGACCGGTCGTCCGTGAAATGCAGGGCCAGCCCTGGTCCCTCCTCGGACACGTTCAGGCCGAGGTTCTCGCCGTAAAACGTCTTGGCGCTGTCCAGGTCGTCGACCGAAAAGCCGCTGAATGCCTTGCTGCCGTCCAACACTCGTCTTCCTCCTTGGTTCGTTTGCTTCTATCTAACGACCGGGGGACATGGCCGGAACTCATCGGTCAGTACACGAGGGCGATCGACAGGTAGTAGCCGGCGACGATCGTGAACAGCACGGCGTCGAGGCGGTCGAGCAGCCCGCCGTGCGGGCCGACCGCTGTGCCTGAGTCCTTGACCCCAAGGTCGCGTTTGACGATCGACTCGAACAGGTCGCCGATCGGGGCTACCAGGGCGATCACGGCGCCCATCGCCAGAGCGTCGACCCCCGGTAGCCAGTCCTGATAGAGGCCGGCGAACCAGAACCCGAGTGTGCCACCGACCAGTCCGAAGGCGAGCCCCTCGATCGTCTTGTTCGGGGAGATCGCCGCGGAGAGCCGGTGGCGCCCGAACGCGCGGCCGCCGGCATAGGCCGCGGTGTCGGCGGCGATCGTCGCGACCAGCACGTCGACGAGCAGCGCCGCTCCGTGATCCGGGAGTTCACGCAGCAGCACTGCGTGCGCGAACGGGAGGCCAATCCAGACGACGCCGAGGACGGTGACCGCGATCGACGTGGTGACGCCCTCGATCGAGCCCCGCATGACCACGAACAGGAACATCAGGGGAAACCCGGCGGCCAGGGCCAGGACCATCTGGTACTGATCGCCGAAGTAGGCGGCCGCGATGATCCCGAAAGAGGTGAGCATCGCGACGGCAGGGAACGGCCGAGTGGCCTTCGCCATCCCAAACAGCTCGCCGATGCAGATCGCCGCCAGGAGTCCAATCGCGGCGGCGAAGATCCCCCCACCGGCAACGATGATCGTGATCGCGAAGGCAGCCCAGGGCACCGCCCAGAGCATCCGCATCGTCGTCTCCGACATCGGCTTCGGTGGTACCGGAGGACCGGGCCGGCGCGGCCTGGCCTGGCGCCGCTGGGGCGGCGGCCGGCGCGGCCCTCGGCGTCGCCGCGTGCGCGGGGGCGTGCTCACCAGGCGAACCTATCGCGCCGCCTGACGCCCGGCTTCATCTCATCGCGATCCGAAGCGCCGCTTGCGCTGCTCGAACTCGTCGAGGGCCGCCTCGAACGCCTCGCGCGTGAAGTCCGGCCAGAGCTCATCGCGGAAGACGAACTCGGAATAGGCGCACTGCCAGAGCAGGTAGTTGGAGATGCGCTCTTCCCCGCTGGTGCGAATCAAGAGGTCAGGGTCGTGCATCTCAGGCGCGTAGAGATGGCTGCGGAATTCCTCCTCGGTGGTGCCCGCGAACTGACGCGCCGCGTCGACGATCTCGGCCCGGCCGCCGTAGTTGAAGGCCACGAACAGCGTGATCCGCTCGTTCGCCGCGGTGGTCTGCTCGGCCCAGTCCATGCGCTTCACCAGGTCCGCAGCGATCCCCTCGCGTCGGCCGATGAAGCGCATCCGCACGCCCTCGGCGTCGAGCTCCGGAGTCTCGACCTCGATGCGCTCGCCGAACATCGCCATCAGGCCCTCGACCTCCTCGGCGGAGCGCGACCAGTTTTCGGTTGAGAACGAGAAGACCGTCAACTCCTCGATCCCGCGGCGGGCGGCGTCGCGGAGGCGCTCCTTGACGACGTCGGCGCCGGCCCGATGCCCCTCGATCGCCGGCAGGCCCCGCTGCTCCGCCCAGCGCCCGTTGCCGTCGGTGATGATCGCTACGTACCGAGCTGAGCCGCCGGAGCTGCTCAAACCTCGAGGATCTCTTCCTCTTTGGCCGTGAGGAGGCCGTCGATCTCCTTGATCGCCTCGTCGGTCAGGCGCTGGAGCTCCGATTCGGCCGTTCGCTCGTCGTCCTCGCCGACGTCACCCTCCTTTTTGAGCTCGCGCAGGTCGTGCATCACGTCGCGGCGGATGTTGCGGATCGAGATCCTGCCGTTCTCGGCGACGCCGTGAACGACCTTCACCAGCTCCTTGCGCCGGTCCTCGGTCAGCTCGGGGATCTGGAGGCGGATCACGTTGCCGTCGTTGTTCGGCGTCAGCCCCAGGTCGGATTCCTGGATCGCCTTCTCGATCAGGCCGATCGCGTTCTTGTCGAACGGCGTCAGGGTGAGCAGGCGCGCGTCGCTGGCGGCGACGTTCGAGAGCTGCTTGAGCGGCGTCTCGGCACCGTAGTAGTCGACGATCACGCGGTCGAGCAGGTGCGGCGAGGCGCGGCCGGTGCGGACGGTTGCGAGCTCGTTGCGAAACGACTCGACGGACTTCTTCATCCGCTCCTCGGCGTCGTCGAGGAGCGCATCGACCATTGTTTCGTCGGCGGCCATCGGCGCGATCCTAGTGAAGTGATTCGGCGAGCGACGCAAGGCGCGAAGTACGTTTGCCCGCCTGGTAAGCCAGCTATTTTTCTCCGCCGACGATCGTCCCGATCCGCTCGCCGCGCACGATGCGGTCGATGTTGCGCTCGTCGGCCAGGTTGAAGACGTGGATCGGCAGCCCGTTGTCCATGCAGAGCGAGAGCGCGGTCGAATCCATCACGCCAAGCCCGCGCTCGATCGCCTCCATGTGGGTCAGCTCGGCCAGGAAGGTCGCGTCGGGGTTCTCCGTGGGGTCGGAGTCATAGACGCCCTCCACCCCGTGCTTGGCCATCAGGATCGCGTCGGCGTGGATCTCCAGGGCGCGCAGGGCGGCCGCTGTGTCCGTCGTAAAGAACGGGTTGCCGGTGCCGGCCGCGAAGATCACGATTCGGTCCTTCTCGAGATGGCGGATCGCCCGCCTGCGGATATACGGCTCGGCCACCTCCGTCACCTGGATCGCGGACATGACACGCGTATAGGCCCCGGAGCGCTCGAGCGCGTCCTGCAGGGTCAGCGCGTTGAGGACGGTGGCCAGCATTCCCATGTAGTCGGCGGTGGCGCGGTCCATCCCCGCGGCCGCCCCGGCCAGGCCACGGTAGATGTTGCCGGCGCCGACCACGACTGCCACCTCCACCCCGCTCTCGGACACGTCGCGGACCTGGTGGGCGATCGCGTCGAGGCGCTTGGCGTCGGTGCCGTACTCGAGCGAGCCCATCAGGGCCTCGCCCGAGAGCTTCAGGAGGACTCGCTTGAAAACGGGGTCGGCCACGGCGGCCGGGAGGCTACTCGTCGCCGAGCTGAAAGCGCGCGAAGCGGGCGATCCGGATGTTCTCGCCGGTCTTCGCGGCCAGCTCCTTGCGCAGGTCCTCGATCGTCTTGCCCTCGTGAAGGTCCGTGCGGATGTGTTCCTGCTCGAGCAGCGCAACGTCCTTCGACCACTTCGAGATCTGGCCCTCGACGATCTTCTCGATGATGTCGTCCGGCTTGCCCTCCTCGGCGGCCTTGGCTGCGTAGACCTTGCGCTCCGCCTCCTTCGCCTCCTCGGGGATCTCCTCGGCCGACACGTAGTGCGGGACCGACGGGGAGCCGGCGATGTGGATCGCGACCTCGCGGGCGAAGGTCTGGAAGTCCTCGTTGCGCCCGACGAAGTCCGTCTCGCATTGGACCTCGACCAGCACGCCGACCTTGCCGGTGGCATGGATGTACGACGCGACGGTGCCCTCGGAGGTCGAGCGGCCCGCGCGCTTCTCCGCCGATGCCTGTCCCTTGACCCGCAGGAGCTGGATCGCCTCGTCGAGATCGCCTCCGGACTCGGTCAGCGCCGCCTTCGCGTCCATGATCCCGGCGCCGGTGCGCTCGCGCAGCTCCTTGACGTCCTTGGCTGAGATCGCGGCGCTCACTTCTGCTCCTGTGGCGGGGCCGCGGGGGGCGCCGGGGTGCCGGCCTGCTGGGGCTGGCCGGGAGCGGCCTGCGCAGCGGCCTCGGCCTTGGCGGCCTCCTCCGCCTCGCGGCGTGCCTTCTCCTCCTCCTCGCGCTTGCGCTTCAGCTCCTCCTCCTGCCGGCGTTTCTCGTCCTCCTCGGCCTGGCGCTTGGCTTCGGCCTGGCGCCAGCTGCCGGCCGATGCCTCGACGGCCTCGCCGATCGTGCCGACGACCAGGGCACACGAGCGGATCGCATCGTCGTTTCCCGGAATCGGGAAATCCACGGGCACGGGGTCCACGTTCGAGTCGACCAGCCCGATGATCGGCAGCCGCAAGCGCTTCGCCTCGGCGACTGCGATCTCCTCGGTCTTGAGGTCGATGATGAACACCGCGTCGGGCAGCCGCTTCATGTCACGGACGCCGCCGAGGTTGTACTCGAGCTTCGTCAACTCGGCCTCGCGCGCCATCCTCTCCTTGGTCGGCAGCAGTGCGAGCTGGCCGTTGTCGGCCAGCTCGCGCAGTTCGTGCAGTTTGTCGATGCGCTTCGACATCGTGTTGAAGTTGGTCAGCAGGCCGCCCAGCCAGCGCTGGTTCACGTACGGCATCCCGGAGCGGTCGGCCCATTCCTTGACGGCGTCGCGCGCCTGCTTCTTGGTGCCGACGAACAGCACGGTCCCGCCACGCCCGGCGATCTCGGCCGCGAAGCGGCGCGCCTCGGCGAGCAGGTGCTCGGTCTGCAGCAGGTCGATGATGTGGATCCCGTCGTGCTCTCCATGGATGAAGATGCGCATGCGCGGGTTCCAGCGCCGCGTCTGGTGGCCAAAATGCAGGCCGGCCTGAAGCAGCTCCTTGACAGAGGGCTCTGACACTTGGGTTGTTCCCTTCGTTGGTGTTGTACGTGGCCCGTGGACGCTCGGGGGACCCGGTCTGGCGAGCCGCAGGGCTCGCGGCCGGGCAGGGCCCCATCGCCTAATCCCACGGGGTAGGGGGCGAAAATTGCGAGACGGAGTCTAGCTTGGCTTTTCCGCCAGGTAGACGAATCGCGAGAGCCGGCGCTCGCGAGCGAGGATGGCCGCCACTTCTAGGAACCGCTGTTGGCCGTCGAACGTGTCGTCGCCCTCGATCTGGCGCAGCGCTTCGGCGCGCTTGGCACGGGCGGCAAGCCAGCGTCCGGCCAGTTTGGCCATGTTCTCGGTTGCGTCCTCGACCTTGATCACACGAAGCCCCGCCTCGCGTAGAAGACGCTCGTCCTCACCGTGTGGCACGAAGAGGAAGTAGCCGATCGACGCGCGAATCGCGATCTCATCGCTGTCCAACGGCCCGGTCACCGTGATCGGATCGGTGAACAGCAACCTGCCACCGGGCTCGAGCAGGCGCGCCCACTCGGCGAGCACCCGTGGGCGATCGGGGAGGTGGTTGACGCTGTCGATGCAGAGGACGGCGGTGAAGGATTCGCGCTCGAACGGCAGCGGCTGGCCGGCGTCCGCGCACACGAAGCGTGCCCGCCCGTCGAGTCCTGCGTCGCGGGCAAGGCGGGTCGCATTGGCGACCCCCTCCTCGTTGATGTCGATTCCGACGAGCTCGCAGCCGGCTGATCGAACCAGGTGCAGCGCCGACCCCCCCGACCCCGAGCCAACCTCGAGCAGGCGCGAGGAAGGATCTAGCTCCAGCTCAGAGCTGAAGGCATCGAGCTCGTCGCGGGTCAACCAGCTGTTTTGCCCGATCTCCTGGCCGAACGCCTCGCGCCGCACCTCCGCATAGGTGTCGCTTGCAAAGCCGCCGTAGCTGGCGCCGTAGAGATCAACGACCTCCTTCTCGGGCACCGGCGCAGTATCGCACTGCACAACGTCCTATTCCGGCGGTTGGCGTGCCGCCGCCAACGCCGCGAGCAGATCCCGAGGCAGGCCCGAGCTGAACTCCAGACGCTGGCCGCTCACCGGATGCCGGAAGCCGAGCTTGGCGCTGTGCAGAAACTGGCGCTTCAGGCCATGCCTTGGGCCACCGCCGTAGCGGCTGTCGCCGACGACCGGATGGCCGATCGCGGCAAAGTGGGCGCGGATCTGGTGGGTGCGACCGGTCTCGAGCCGGACCCTGACCAGCGTGTCCTCCCCGACCGGCTCCTCGACCTCGAAGTGGGTGCGGGCATCGCGCGACCCGCGCCCTCCCACCGCTCGGCGCTCGGGCTTGCGGTAGTCGCGGCCCAGCGGAGCGTCGATCGTGCCCGACCGCGATCGCGGTCGGCCGCTGACCAGCGCCAGGTACTCGCGGTGCACATCACGTGCCTTGATCGCCGCCGAGAGTGCTCGGTGCGCCGCATCGGTGCGCGCGACGATCATCAACCCCGACGTGTCGCGATCGAGGCGATGGACGATGCCGGGGCGCACCGGGTCCTCGCCCCCGGCCAGAAGCTGGCCGAGGACGTCCACGAGCGTCTCGCCGCGATGGCCCGGCGCCGCGTGCACCACCAGTCCGGCCGGCTTATCGACCACCGCGAGCGCGTCGTCTGAATGGACGAGCTGGACCTTCACTCGTCCACCGCGAACGCCGAGAGCACCAGCACGCCGGCGCCGATCGTGATCGCGATGTCCGCGACGTTGAATGAGGGCCAGGCGGGCAGGTCGATGAAGTCCACGACCGCATCGCGAAGCAGCCGATCGGCGAGGTTGCCGACCGCGCCTCCCACCAGCAGCCCGATCGCGAGCCAGCTCCACGGGCGCCTGGGGTCGCGCAGGAACCAGGCGAGCACGAAAACGAGCGCGGCGACGGTGATGATCAGGACTGTGTCGCGGCTTGCGTCGCCCAGAAAGCCGAACGCCACCCCCTCGTTCAGCACATGGACGAAATCCAGGAAGGGCAGCACCTCGATGCGCTCGCCCGGCTCGATCGCGGCGATCGCGATTGCCTTCGATACCTGGTCTGCCAGCAGAACCGCGGTGACAACGATCGCCAGCCGCCGCCAGCCGTCCGCTCTTGACGTCGGCGTCACCCGGCGATCGCGTTGACCACGATCGACTGCACGATCAAGAGCAGGAAGATCGCGAGGATCGGACTCAGGTCGAGGCCGGCCCCGCCGAGGCGCAGGGGCGGGATCACGCGCCGGAACAGGTTCAGGTAGGGGTCGACGGTGTCCTCGACGAAGCCAATCGCCGCGCGCAGCGGGAGGTTGTAGGGGATCGGCCGGAACTGCTGGATCCAGCTGAGCACTATCCGGGTGATGATCAGGATGAAATAGACGGTGAAGAGGGCATCGACGTAGCCGGCGATGTCATCCCGGGTCAGGGCGACGAGCACGCTCATCGAAAGCGCTCCAGCGACGCCTCCACGGCGGCAGCGATCGCCGCCTCGAATCCGTTGGCGCTGAGTGCATCGAGCCCTGCCTCCGTCGCACCTCCGGGCGGCGCCACCGCGCGCCTGATGGCCTCCGGGTCGCGTTCGCGCAGGAGCTCGGCCGTGCCCTCCAAGGTGCCCGCCACCAGTTCCAGCGACAGCGCGCCCTCAAGCCCGTTGCGCTCGCCGCCGGCGGCGAGCGCCTCGGCGAACAGCGCGACGTAGGCGGGTGCGCAGGACATCACAGCCATCGCTGCGTCGATCCGGTCCTCGGGCACCGCGACGGCGGTCCCGAGGGCTCCGAGCAGTGCGATCAGCTCGTTCGACAGGTCGTCGTCCATCCCGTCCGCGCGGACATAACAAAGGACTCCTCGTCCCACCTCCGCGGGCTGGTTCGGCATCACGCGGAGCGCGGGTACGCCTGGGAACGCGGCCTCCAGGTCCGCAACGGTCGTGGCGGCCATCACGGAGAGCAGCGCCGGCGCCCGGCCCGTGAGCTCGGCCGCGACCTCGTCGAGCGCCGCCGGCTTCACCGCGAGGAGCAGCACGTCGGCATCGTCGCGAAGCTGCGCAAGTGAATCGCGAACGTCCCCGCCGACGCCCTCGGCCAGCGCCTGCGCCCGCTCGGTGTCGAGGTCGCAGAACAGCATCTCGGGTCCGTCGTCGGACCGAGCCCAGCCGCGTGCCATGGCGGCGGCCATACTTCCCGCGCCTGCGAACCCGAGTCTCACGCGCCGGAGATTAGTGGTCCGGCGCGCCGTCTCTAGGACTGGTTGAAGAAGCCCTTTTCGACCAGTTGGGCGGTTTGCTCGGCGGAGACCTCGACGTTGCGAGGCGTGAGCATGAAGGTCTTCTCGGCGACCTTCTGCATGCCGCCGTCAAGCGCGTAGGTGAGGCCCGAGGCGAAGTCGATCAAGCGCTTCGCCAGCTCGGAGTCCGTGGTCTGGAGGTTCAGGATCACCGGGACGTTCTGCTTGAAGCGGTCAGCCACTTCCTGGGCGTCGTTGAAGCTGTCGGGGTTGACGAGGTGCACGCGAACGTCCGTGCCGCCGCCGTTGCCCACCGGGCGCAGCTGACGCGCACGCGGCGCCGGGGCGTCGTCGTCGGAGAAGATGTCGTCGATCTCGTCCTGGCCGCGGCGCCGGTCGCCAAGGCGGCTGACCGTGCCGCGCGGGGCCGAGCTCTCATAGGTGCTGGTCGGGGCCCCGTGCGTGCCCGTCTCGGGCTCGTACAGATCCGGCTCCTGGTATTCGGGGTCCTCGGCAAGGCCGAAGTAGACGAGCGAGCGGTGCCATGTGTCTCGGAGGGCCATCGGAGTCGGTTCTTCGCGTTGCGGTGCGGGATTCCTCTTACCCATTATGAGGGGTTTTCACGGCGGAACGGGTCGCAACAGGGCGGATCCGAGCCGAATGAGCGTCGCTCCCTCGTCCACGGCCACCTCCCAGTCCTGGCTGGTGCCCATCGAGAGCTCGTCCAAGCCGTGCTCCGAGGCCAGCTCGGCCAGACGCGCGAAATGGGGGCGCGAAGCCTCGGGATCCGTGGTGAACGGCGGCATCGCCGTCAGCCCCACGACCGAAACCGGGCATCGGGCGAGGAAGTCGGCGAGTCGATCGACCACCACACCGGCCTTCCCCTCCTCGCCGGCCACGTTGACCTGGACCAGCACCTCGGTCTCCGCCGGGGCGTGGACACCCAGCTTCGCGAGAGCCGAATCCGTGCACAGCGAGTGGATCAGGCTCACGCGCGGCACGATGTCGCGCACTTTCCGGCTCTGCAGGTTGCCGATGAAGTGCCATTCAAAGCGGTCTCCTGCCAACTCCTGCTTGCGCTCGAGGTCCTGAAGCCGGTTTTCGCCGACCAGCTCGACCCCGGCGTCCGCCAGGGCGATCAGCCCGCCGTCGGGCACGTACTTGGTGGCGACGAGGATCCGCACGGGTGCTCCCGCCCGTTGGCGGACCCGTTCGAGGTTCGCGCGCACCACACCCGGGTCGATGTTGCGGATCAGTTCGGCGATGCGACCACGACTCCCGCCTGGCGCCCGGTCTCGCCCCGGTCCCTGCGGTGCGAGAAGAACAGTTCGGCATTGCAGCTCGTGCACAGGCCCGCGCGCTCGACATCCTGGACTCCGGCGGCTCCGAGCAGCCGCGCGGCGACCTCGGGCAGGTCCAGCATGCGGCCGTCGTCGATCCCATCCCCGAGGTGCTCGAACCGTGCCAGCACCTCGTCGCCGACCTCGAAGCAGCACGGGCCGATACCGGGCCCGATCGCGGCGGCCGTCGCGCCGACCGCTCGGACCCCGCGCTCGACGATCCCCGCCGCGAGGCCACGCCAGCCGCAATGGAGCATCGCGATTCCGCCCGGACCGCTGATCGCAACCGGCAGGCAGTCGGCGACGAGGACCAGCGGCGCGAGCCCGAGCCCGGAGGTCGCATGGCCGTCGACCTCGGGCGGGTCGTCGGGCGGCCGGAGATAAGGCAGGTCCGGACCGGGCTGATCGCGCCGCAGCACGTCGGCCCCGTGCACCTGAAATCCGGTAAGGACGTTGGCGGGCTCGAAGTCCGCCATCCGTGCAAGCCGGCGGCGGTTCTCATAAACGTTGTCGCCCTCGTCGCCGGTGATCCAGCCGAGGTTGAGGCTCGCGTGGGGGCCGCTGCTGACCCCACCCTGGCGGGTCGAGAAGATCGCCCTGGCGCCGGGCATCTCGGCCTCGAGCCAGGGCACGCCTTCGCGCTCATGCCAGTCCATCCGGTTCAGGCTACGACGCGGCCGCCAGCGCGACGCGAAGCTCGTCGTCGTGGCCGCTCACCTCGCCGTCGAGCTTTGCCGCGAGTGCCGCGGCCAGGCCGCGGCCCACCGCAGGGCCCTCGGGAACGCCCGCCGCCATGAGGTCCGCGCCGCTGATCTCGGGCCGGACCCCGCGCCAGTCGCACACGTAGTCGTCGAGCCAGCGGGCGCCGGCGACGCGCGCGGCGGCCAGCTCGGCGGGCGCGCGCCCCCGCGCGAGTTCAACTCCCTGCGAGGGCCGTTCGGGATTGGCGGAGGACAGCCGCAGCGCGCCGGCTTCCAGCTCGGGGTTGGGCACCGCGAGTGAGTAGATCGCGTCGACGGGGTCGACGAGCTCGACCCACCCCGGCTGTGCGAGCACTGCCTGAAGCGCCACCAGGCGGGCTCCGACGCCGGTATCGATGTCGGCCAGGCCCCAGCGGGCCAGCAGGTCGAAGGCCGCGGGCGCGGTTCTCTCGCCCGCGATCCGTCGCAGCTCGGCCTGCACCCGCTCGCCCGACACCGTGCTCAGGTCGGCGGACGACAGCAGTTCGAACGTGTCCGGCTCGACGTCGAACTCAAGTCGGGTCGCGTACCGGGCTGCGCGGAGGGCGCGGGTCGGATCGTCGGAGAACGAAGCGGGGTGCAGAACACTGAGCAGCCGGTTGCCGAGGTCGTCGAGACCGCCGTGGGGGTCGACGAGGATCGGCTCCCCCATCAACGGAACCGCCATCGCGTTGACGGTGAAGTCACGGCGGGCGAGGTCGCGCTCGAGCGACGCCGGCTCGACGTCCGGGAGGGCTCCCGGCCGTTCGTAGCGCTCGGCCCGGGTGGAGGCGAGGTCCACGCGGACCCCGTTTAGATCCACCGTCGCCGTCGCGAACCGTTCGTGCGCCACGGGTTCCACTCCCAGGCGCCGTGCAAGCTCGGGAGCGTCGCCCTCGACGGCCACGTCGAGGTCGGGGTGCTCGCCGCCAAGCAGCAGATCACGCACGGCTCCGCCGACCAGGTACGCCCGCTCGCCGGCGAGCGCCGAGCGCAGCCCCTCGATGCCCGGCAGTTGCGCCAGACGTTCGGGGATCAGGCTCGGATCGATGTTGGGGCGGTCGGCTTCCATCGGGTGACGTAAGACGGCTCGCCTACCATGACAGGCCGCATGAGCCGGCTACTCGAGATCTGGAAATCCTGGAGCGTGCGCCGCCGAGCGATCACCGCAGGCGCCGTCGTGGTCGCGGCCGTCGGCCTCGGCGTGCTCGCCTACGCGCTCCTGAAGCGCCCGGCCGACGTTTCAAATCCCGACGTGGAGTTCGTCGAGCAGGCGGCGCCCAAGCCGAACGACCCCAAGGACAAGACCGTCGACTGGCCGACCTACGGATACAACGACGCCCGGACCCGGTACTTCCCGACGCGCGTGGTCAGGCCGCCGTTCAGCAACTCGGACTGGTCGGCGCACTTCGGCAAGCTGCTCGAGTTCTCGCCGATCGTCGTCGACGACCGGATCTACATGATGGACATCGAAAGCCGGTTCCTGGCGCTCAACGCGAAGACCGGCAAGACGATCTGGGAGCGGCGGATCGGAAAACTGAATGCCACCTCCCCGGCTTACAGCAAGGGCCGCCTGTTCGCCACCAATCTCGAGCCCGGCCAGGCGCTGGCTCTGCGCGCCGGGGACGGCAAGCTGCTGTGGCGCACCCCGCTGCCGGGGCGCAGCGAATCGTCCCCCCTGGCCTTCAAGGACAAGCTCGTGATCTTCGGCTGCGAGTGCGGCACGGTCTTCGCGCTCGATCAGAAGAGCGGCAAGATCAAGTGGACCGTCGACACCGGCGGCGCGATCAAGGGCGCGCTGGCGCAGGGCGGCGGCGACGTCTACGGCGGCAACTACGCGGGCGAGGTCTTCGCGATCGATGCGGCGACGGGCCGCGAGGAATGGCGCGTCGACACGATCGGCGGCAGCTTCGGCCGTGGCGGCGGGATCTACTCGACGCCCGCGGTGGCCTTCGGCCGGGTCTACTTCGGCTCGATCGACTCGCGCGTTTACAGCCTCGATCAGGACGACGGCGAGATCGCCTGGTCGCAGTCGACCGGCGCCGAGGTGTACTCGGGTCCGGCGGTCGCCGACCCTCCTGACGCGCCGCCAACCGTCTACATCGGCTCCGCCGACAACAACGTCTACGCGATGAACGCCGAGACCGGCGACATCCGCTGGCAGCAGAACGCGGGCGGCCAGGTGACGGGGGCCGGAAGCGTGATCGGCAATGTCGCCTACTTCTCGGTGATCGGGGACGCCGTCGGGACCCTGGGCTATGACGTCGCGAGCGGCAAGAAGGTCTTCGAGCACGAGCTGGGCGAGTACAACCCGGCGATCACCGACGGCCAGCGCCTCTATTTGACCGGGTACTCGACGGTCCGCGCGTTCCCACCGAAGCAGCCCGGCGACAACAAGGGCACCGGCAAGAAGGCCGGCAAGAAGGCTAAGGACGAGGGCTGAGCCGGACGATCTCGCCGTTCAGCGAGAGCGCGTAGATGCGGCCGGCATTGTCCTCGGCAAACGACGCGATCCGCTCGAGCACGACGCCAAGCGACTGATCGTCTGCCGCCTCGGCGCCGGGCTCGAAGCTCCGGAGCACGGCCTGGCAGAAGTCGGCGTAGACGTAGCGGCCCTCGAGGCCGGGCAGGTCCGGATCCCGCACGACGTAGCCGCCGGTCACGGCGCACGTCGGGTCGAGCTTGCCGAGCTTCTCCCCGGTGCGCTCATAGCTCAGCGCCGGTGGGATTGCCCCCGCGGCCCTGACGTCCTCCAGCTGCCTCGCAGTCCCCTCGTAGGCGGGCCAGCCGAAGTTCGCGCCCGCGAGCTCGTCGGCCTCGACGTAGTTCAGCTCCTCCTGGACGCTGGAGCCGACGTCGCCGAACGTAAACGCGCCCGTCTCGCGGTCGAACGAGTAGCGCCAGGGGTTCCGCAGGCCGGAGGCGTAGACCTCGTCGCGCCCCGGCTTGCCGATGTACGGGTTGTCGGGCGGAATCGTGTAGGTCGATTCCTCGCCCGAGGTCGGCTCGATCCGCAGCAGCTTGCCGAGCAGGCTGTCGAGGTTCTGCGCGGCGTCGGAGATCGGGTCGAGCGGGCCGCCGTCGCCGGTGGCGAGGTACAGGTACTCGTCGCGGCCGAACGTCACGAGCCCGCCCCAGTGGATGTCGTTCGGGTGCTCGATCTCGAGCAGCGACCGCCGGCTGGCCGGGTCAGCGGCCGACCGTGAATCGTCGACGGTGAACTCGTCGAGGTGCAGCTTGTGGTCGCGGCCGGAGTAGGCCACGTAGAAACGCCCGTCCTCGGCGTAGTCGGGAGAGAAGGCAAGCGAGAGCAACCCCGCCTCGCCCTCGGTGCGCACGAGCGGGCGGATGTCGAGAAACGGCTCGACGGCGAGCTCGGCGTCCGCGCCGAGCACCCGGATCGTCCCCTTGCGCTCGACGACGTAGAAGTCGTGCGACTCGCCGGGCGGCTGAGCGAGATGGATCGGCTCGTTCGCCTCCCCCACCGGCTCGAGCTCGAGCTGCGCCTTGCCGATCAGATCGCGCTTCCGCTGGCGATCCTCGTCGTCGGAGCCCCCGCAGCCGGCGGCGAGCAGAGCGATCAGAGCGACCGCGGCGACCGAGGGGAATCTGAGCGCAGGTCGCATGCGGCGGCGCATGATAGGTGGAGTCCGATTGCATCGACAGTCGAGTTAGTGGCCCCAGGCGCAACTAACTCGACACTCGGTCAAGAACGTCGGCACCACCCGGCCGTCCGAGGGCTCATAGCCGCACCGGGATGCCCGCCTTGTCCAGGTGCTCCTTCGCCTCGCGGACGGTGTGCTTGCCGTAGTGGAAGATCGAGGCGACGAGGACGGCGTCGGCTCCCCCCTCCAAGATCCCGGCCGACAGGTGCTGAAGCTCGCCTGCGCCGCCCGATGCGATCACCGGCACGCTGACAGCGTCCGCGACGGCGCGGGTCAGCTCGAGCTCGTAGCCGTCCGCGGTCCCGTCGCGGTCCATGCTGGTCAGCAGGACCTCCCCCGCCCCGCGCTCGGTCGCCTCGCGCGCCCAGGCCACGGCCTCGCGGCCATCGACGCGCTCGCGGCCGCCTGAGATGTAGACGTCGTAGCCGGCCGCCGCCTGCTTGGCGTCGATCGCGATCACCACGCATTGCGAGCCGAAGACCTCCGCCAGCTCGCCGATCAGCTCCGGGCGCACAAGAGCCGAGGAGTTGACCGAGATCTTGTCGGCGCCCGCATCGAGGACCGCCTGGGCATCCTCCACGGACCGGATGCCGCCGCCGATCGTGAACGGGATGAAGACGTTGTCGGCGGTCCGCCGGGCGAGCTGGACGATCGTGTCGCGCTGCTCGTGCGACGCGGTGATGTCGAGGAACACCAGCTCGTCGGCGCCCTCGGCGTCGTAGCGCTCGGCCAGCTCCACCGGATCGCCCGCGTCGCGGATGTCGACGAAGTTGGTGCCCTTGACGACGCGTCCCGCGTCGACGTCGAGACAGGGGATGACCCGCTTTAAGACCACGGCGGAGACTCCCGCGCGGGCTACGCCTCGCGCGCGGCCTTCAGCGCCTTGCTCGCCAGGTCGCGCACACGGGTGCGCTCGCGCTCGGTCAGGTTCGAGGGCCGGCCCTGGGATTTCTTGACAAGCTCGAGCAGGCGCTTGCGCTCGGCCGGCGTCAGCGCCTTCGACGCAGCCGTTCCCTTCTTGTAGACGAGCGCCGCCGCCAGCATCACCTTCTTCCAGGGGATCCTCTTCGCGGTCGTGACGATGGTCGTGGCGGCGGGCATCACGCGGCTGAGATTAGCGCCCCTCGCGCAGGGCTTCGACCGCTTCGCCGACCGTGAACCGCCCCTCATACAGCGCCCGGCCCACGATCGCGCCGCCCAGCGCGGGCAGTTCCAGGGCAGCGAGCGCGCGCAGGTCGTCCAGGGTGCCGACGCCGCCGGAATAGATCAGCTCCGCGTCCAGGTCCGCCGCGATCGACTCCAACTCGGCCAACGGCGGACCCGCCATCGTCCCGTCCACCTCGATCGGGGTGAACACGATCCGGCTTGCTCCACGGTCCGCGAGGACCCGGATCAATCCCGGCGCGGGCTCATCCGTGGTCTCGACCCAGCCTGCGGCGGCGGCCATCCCGCCCCGTGCGTCGACGCCCACGACCACGCGTTGCCCGTGCTGATCGAGCATCGCGTCGAGGAACTCGGGGTCGCGCAGGGCCGCGGTGCCGATCACCACCCGTTCCGCCCCGGCCTCGAGCGCGGCCTCCACGGAACCGGCGTCGCGCAGGCCGCCGCCGAGTTGCAGGGGTAGATCGACCGCCTCGGCGATCCGGCGAACGTGCTCGAGGTTTCGCGCCGTCCCGGTGCGGGCGCCGTCGAGGTCGACGACGTGCAGCCATTCGGCGCCGCCCTCAGCCCAGCGCTCGGCGGCGTCGACGGGGTCGGCGTCATACGCCGTCTCGCGCTCGTAGTCGCCCTGCATGAGGCGCACCGCGCGGCCCTCGCGGATATCGATCGCTGGATAGAGGATCACGCCGGGACGGTGGCCGAGTCGACGCAGATCCCGGCGAAGTTGCGCAGCAGCCGCAGCCCCGCGCCACTCGACTTCTCCGGGTGGAACTGGACCCCGAACACGTTGCCGCGCTCGACGGCGCAACAGAAGGCCTCACCGTAGGCGGCCGTGCCGAGCGTGTCGGCCGGATCGTCCGGCCGTGGCGCGAACGAGTGCACGAAGTAGAACGGCTCCTCCTCCGCGAGCCCCGAAGTGAGCGGCGAATCCCGCGTCCAGCGCACCGGGGACCAGCCGATGTGCGGCAGCTTGAGGCCGAGTGCGTCCAGCGCGGTCACCGGACCGGCGGTCAGGCCCAGCCCGGAGGCGCCGCCGAGCTCCTTTGACGAGGAGAAGATCAGCTGCATCCCGAGACAGATGCCGAGCAACGGCGTGCCGGCCTCTACCCGTGCGGCGATCAGCCGGTCGAAGCCACGCTCGCGGATCCGCTCGATCGCCTTCGGGAACGCCCCCACCCCCGGGAGGATCACGCCGGCCGCCGCTCGTGCCTGCTCAGGGTCGGAGGTGATCTCGGCCGCGACGTCGACCCGCAGCAGCGCCTTCTCCACCGAGCGGAGGTTGCCCATCCCGTAGTCGAGGATCGCGATCACGCGTCAAGGTTAGGAGAGGGCCCGCGTCCGCTGTGCATGTAGGGTCGGCCCGGTGGTCTCGGAAGCCCGCGAAACGATCCGGCGGCTGGCCATGGCCTTCAACGACGGCGACATCGAGGGCATGATCGCTGACCTCGATCCGGAGGCTGAGCTGTACCCGCTCCGGGCGCAGCTCGAGGGCAAGGCCTACCGCGGTCACGATGGCGCGCGTCAGATGGTTGCCGACCTCGCCGAGGACTGGGAGTACATGCGGATCGCTGTCGACGAGCTTTTCGACGCTGGGGAGGACCAGGTCGTCGCCCTGTGCCGCCTGCGATCGAGGGGCCGAGCGAGCGGCATGGACCTCGACGTTCCGATCGCGTTCGTCTGGCGGCTGCGGGACGGAAAGGTCGCCTACAGCAGGAGCTTCTCCGAGCAGGCCGACGCGCTCAAGGCAGCGGGCCTCGAGTAGCGACGCGGCGCCGTCAGCTGGTCAGCGTGCCCTTGGTCGACGGCACGCCGGTTTCGTCGGGGTCGATCGAGACCGCCTCGCGCAGCGCTCGGGCGAACGCCTTGAAGCAGGCCTCGATCATGTGGTGCGCGTTCGACCCGTACCTGGTGCCGACGTGAAGGGTGATGCGCGCGTTGCTGGCGACAGCGCGGAAGAACTCCTCGGCCAGCTCGGCGTCGAAGCCGGCGATCGAGACCGGCGGGAGATTCGCCTCGAACAGGCAAAGCGGGCGGCCCGAGATGTCGATCGCGCACATGCCAAGCGACTCGTCCATCGGCACCGCGACGTACCCGTAGCGGCGGATCCCGGCGCGATCGCCGAGCGCTTCGTCGAGCGCCTGGCCGAGCACGATGCCGATGTCCTCGACGGTGTGGTGGGCGCCCGTCTCGAGGTCGCCGCTGGCCTCCACCTGCAGGCCGAGCCGGCCGTGGCGGCCGAGCAGGTCGAGCATGTGGTCGAGGAACCCGACGCCGGTCTCGGCGGCGACATCGCCGCCATCCAGGTCCAGGGCGAGGCTTACCTGTGTCTCGCCGGTCTTGCGCTCGATCTTCGCCGTTCGGGCCATGGCTCACCAAACCTAGCTGCAAATCACGTGGTTTTGCGACCTGTGCGCGCCCGTGCCGACTCGCCGTGCACGGGCAGGCCCTCGGCCTTTGCGATTTCCTCGACCATGCGGGCCAGGTTCTTCGCCCCACCGCGGTCGATCGTGACGACCGAGGTCCGGCGCATGAACGTCCGTGCGCCGAGCGGGCCGCCGAAGCGCGCTGCGCCGCCGGTTGGCAACACGTGATTCGAGCCGGCCGCGTAGTCGCCGAACGCCGCCCCGCCGCCCTTGCCCACGAAGACGCAGCCGGCGATGCGCTCCCGGGCCAGCTCGGCGTTGGCGCCCTTGAAGCTGAGCTCGAGGTGCTCGGGCGCCAGGGCGTCGGCCAGCTCGAGTCCAGCCTTGAGTGAGGGCGTCTCGACCAGCGCCAGGGGCGCCTCCGCCACGCTCGGTCGCTCACCCGCGATTGCGGCGATCCGCTTCGCGATCGCATCGAGCGCCGCGCCGTTTGAAGAGATCGCCACCAGCGGGCTGTCGTGGCCGTGCTCCGCCTGTGCGAGCAGGTCGAGGACGACCTCGTCCAGATCGGCGGTCGCATCGAGGACGACGGCCAGCTCGCTGGGGCCGGCTAGCCCGTCGACGCCGATCGTGCCGAAGAGCTGGCGCTTTGCCTCGGTGACCCAGGCGTTGCCGGGACCGACGACGATGTCCACCGGTTCGATCGTCTCGGTGCCGAGCGCAAGCGCGGCGATGGCGTGCGCGCCCCCCAGGGCGTAGACCTCGTCGACGCCCGCGATCTCGACCGCCGCGAGCGTGATCGCGCCGACGCTGCCGTCCGGCTCGGGCGGCGTCGCGAGCGCGACCCGCTCAACCCCCGCGGCTCGCGCCGGAATGCAGCACATCAGGACCGACGACGGGTATGCAGCCCGACCACCCGGAGCGTAGGCACCGGCGGCGGCCACCGGCCCCTCGGCGATCTCGACCCGCTGGCCCTGCTCCAACTCCACGCCGACCGGCTCGGCGGTCAGCTCCGCCTCGGCGACGATGCGGATGTTGGTCGCGGCGAGTTCGAGGGCTTCGACCAGCCCGGAGTGGACGCTCTCGCGCGCCCGGGCGAGCTGATCGGCCGCCACGCGGTGCGAGTCGGGCCGCTCAACGACGCCGTCGAGGTGCACCGTCAGCTCGTTGAGCGCGGCGTCCCCGCGCTCGCGCACGGCTTCGATGATCTCGCCGACCCGCTTCACGAGCCCGGGTGGCGGCGGCGCGGCGGCGCGAATGCCGTCGACGATCTCGGCCGGGTCCGAGCCGTCCCATGCGACGCGGGCAACCCTCACGCCGCTCCAAGTCGCGCAGCGAGCTCGTCGATCTCGGCGGCGCGCAGCTTGTGGGCTACGCGGTTGGCGATCAGGCGGGCAGTCGAGGTTGCGACCTCTTCGCGCACCTCGAGCCCGTTGTCGCGCAGGGTGCGGCCGGTGTCGACGAGATCCACGATCGCGTCGGCGAGCCCGGAGATCGGGGCCAGCTCAACCGATCCCTTGACCTCGATCACCTCGGCGCGCCGACCCCTGTCCTCAAAGAAGCGTGCGGCGATCCGCGGGTACTTGGTGGCGATCCGGACAGTGCCCAGCCGCCGCTCGTGCTCGGCCACGTGCTCGTCGCCGGCCGGCGCGGCCAGCACCATCCGGCAGGCACCGTAGCCCAGGTCGAGGAGCTCGTAGAAGGCCCGGTCGGACTGCTCCATCAGGACGTCCTTGCCGGTGATGCCGAGATCGGCGGCGCCGGCCTCGACGTAGGTCGGCACGTCGGAGGGGCGCATCGTCACCAGCACCAGCCCGCCGGCCTCGAACACGAGCGAGCGCGAGTCGCCGCGCAGCTCGGAGGTGTCAACGCCGATCCCGTCGAGGCGGTCGAGGGTGATCTCGAAGAGTGCCCCGCGCGGCAGCGCCAGCCGGAGCGGGCCCTGGGCGAGCGCCCGAGTGGGTCGAGCGACGCCGCTCATTGAGCATCTCCTTCAGCAACTCGCTCTTCCTCCGCCTGCGCGATGTGGACGCGCTCGAGGTAGAGCGCGAAGCCGACCGCCGGCTGCGGAGCGCCGAAGCGGCCCATCAGCTCGTCATAGCGGCCGCCCCCGCCCAGCACGTGTCCCAGGGCGGGGTCGTAGACCTCGAGGATCGCGCCGGTGTAGTAGCCCAGGTCCCGCAGGAGCCCCAGGTCCAGCTTGACCCGGTCCGCGATCCCGCGCCGGGCGATGCCCTCATACGTCTCGGCCAGCCGGCCGAGCGCCCGGTCCGTCGCCTCGCCCCCGAGCTCGCGCGCCCGCTCCAGGACCTCGGGGCCGCCGCGCAGCGACGGAACCACAGTCAGCAGCTCGCGCTGGGCATCGCTCAGCTCCAGCGCAGCGATCTCGGTTCCGAGGCCCACGAGGTCGCGGGCCGCCAGTAGGCCGACGACCCGGTCGCGGGCGTCGGCGCCGACGCCGAGCTCGTCGAGGAGCTGGCGATAGAGCGCCGCGTCGCCCAGGCCGATCACCGCCCGCCCGAGCCCGGCGGCGTCCAGCGCGGCGCTGAGTACCTCGATCACCTCGACGGTGCCATCCGGCGCGCCGGACCCGACCAGCTCGACGCCGGCCTGGAAGAACTCGCCCATCTGCCCGCGTTCCGGGCGGACCTCCCGGTATGCCCGGGCGTTGTAGAAGAACCGCAGCGGCGCCTCGGCGTCGGCATAGCGGTTGGCCACCAGGCGGGCGATCGGCACCGTCATGTCGGCGCGCATCGCCAGGAGATCGCCACCCGCGCCGAAGAAGCGGTGCGCCGAGGGCGCGCCGGAGGCATCGCCGGCTCGCGCGAGCACCTCGTCGTACTCAACCGTGGGCGTCGCGACCTCGCCGTACCCGAACCGCTCGAAGACGGCCGCGAGCCGCGCCTGCAACTCGCGGAGCTCGCGCATCTCGTCGGGAAGGATGTCTCGTGTCCCCGGGGGGATCGGATGCGTCATCGGGGTGTCCCACTCCCTCGAGGTCTAGGCGGGCACGCGGTCGCTGGCGACGCGGTCGATCCGGGCGCCGAGCTGCCGCAGCCGATCGTCGATGTCCTCATAACCGCGGTCGATCTGCGTGATGTTCCCGATCTCGGAGATGCCGTCGGCCGCAAGCGCCGCGATGAGCATCGCCATTCCCGCCCGGATGTCCGGGCTCTCGAGCCGCTCGCCGTGAAGCCGGCTCGGACCGCTGACGATCGCCCGATGGGGATCGCAAAGCGTGATCCGAGCGCCCATGGCCACGAGCTTGTCGACGAAGAACAGGCGGTTCTCGAACATCTTCTCGAAGATCAGGATCGTCCCCTCGGCCTGGGTCGCGAGCGCGAGCGCGATCGAGGTGAGGTCGGCGGGAAAGGCCGGCCAGGGGCCGTCCTCGATCTTGGGGATCGCGTCCCCCAGGTCGTCGCGGACGGCGAGCTTCTGGGTGGCCGGCACGACCACGTCGGTGCCCTCGATCTCGGACCGCAGCCCGACCCGCGCGAACTGGCGGCGGATGTTGACCAGGTCGGCGGGCTCGGTGTCGAGGATCCGAACGCGACCGCCGGTCACCGCGGCCAGCGCCATGAAGCTCGCCACCTCGATGTGGTCGGCGCCGATCCGGTGGGACGCACCGCCGAGCTTGTCGCGGCCGTGCACGGTCATCACGTTCGAGCCGATGCCGTCGATCTTGGCGCCCATCTTCACCAGCAGACGCGCCAGATCCTGGACGTGCGGCTCCGACGCTGCGTTGGAAATCGTCGTCGGCCCCTGGGTCAGCGACGCCGCCATCAGCGCGTTCTCGGTTCCCATCACGGAGGGCTCGTCCATGAACACCGAGCACGGCTTCAGCCCGCTGTCGGGCGCGCTGAGCTCGATCCAGCGCGAACCCTCGATCCGGGCGCCCATGTCGAGGAACGCGTCGAGGTGCGGGTCGAGGCGCCGGCGGCCGATGAAATCGCCGCCGGGGGGCGGCATTCGCGCCTCCCCGAACCGCGCCAGGAGCGGGCCGGCCAAGAGGAACGACGCGCGGATCCGCGCCGAGAGGTCCTCGTCCGGAGCCGTCTCGCCGATCGCGTCGGCCTGCATGCGCAGCTCGTTGGACGCGGTCCACGCAACCTTCACGCCGAGGCGCTCGAGGATCGCCAGCTGTGCCTCCGTATCGCGGATTCGGGGCACGTTCTGGAGCTGGATCTCCTCGTCGGTGAGCAGGCACGCGGCGAGGATCGGCAGCGCGGCGTTCTTGTTGCCCGCGGCCGAGATCTCACCGGTGAGCGGCGCGCCGCCCTGGATCACGAATTTCTCCGTCATGCGCAGGGCTAGGGTAAAGGACGCAACCGTGGCCGATCCGACCCGACAAGAAGCCTGGGACCTGGTCTGCGAATGGGTGCAGTCCGACTCGTTGCGCAAGCACCTGCTGGGCGTCGAGGCGGCGATGGTCGCCTACGCGCGGAAGCTCGGCGGCGACGAGGAGCGCTGGGCGGTGACCGGCCTGGTCCACGATCTCGACTACGAGCGCCATCCTGAGCTCGACGACACGGAAAACGGGCACCCACGCACAGCACTGCGCCTGTTCGCGGAACTCGGCTGGCCCGGGGACGTGATCGACGCCGTCGCCGGACATGCCACCTTCCTCGAGGTTCGGCGCGAAACCGACATGGCCAAGGCCCTGTTCGCGGTTGACGAGCTGTCCGGCTTCATCGCCGCCTGCGCCTTGGTCCGGCCGACCGGCCTCGAAGGCATGAAGCCGAAGTCCGTTAAGAAGAAGCTGAAGACGCCGTCGTTCGCCGCGGGAGTGAACCGCGACGAGGTGCGCGAGGGCGCGGAGGAGCTGGGCGTGGAGTTCGACGAGCACGTCGCGTTCGTGATCGCCGCCATGTCCGAACGGGCCGACGAGCTCGGGCTCGCAGGTGTTTCGTGAGCGACGTAAGGCGCGAAAGCATGTTTGCCCCCCCGGTAGGGGAATGTTGAAGCGGCGCTGGAAGATCGCGCTGGGCCTGCTCGGCGCGCTCGCCGTGCTGCTGGTGGTCAACGCGGTCATCACCGGCAGCCAGACCAAGGGCGCCGAGGCGACGGCCGAGGGCGGTCAGATCCTGCAGCTCTCGCGCGGCGAAGTCCAAGTGACGGACTCCGGCGAGCCGGCCGGCGCCAACCCCGGCCAGCCGATCGTCCTGATCCATTGCTACGCCTGCTCGCTGCACTGGTTCGACAAGTTGGAACCGCTGCTGGCCGAGCGCCATCGCGTGATCCGGATCGATCTGCTCGGGTTCGGCGGCTCGGAGAAGCCGGAGTCGGGCTACGAGATCCCGGCTCAGGCCCAGGTCGTCGCCGAGGCGATGAACCAGCTGGGCATCCAGGGCGCGTTGGTCGCCGGCAACTCGATGGGCGGCGGGGTGACGGCCTCGCTGGCCGAACAGGCGAGCCAGCTGGTCGATCGGGCGGTGGTTATCGACGCCGCTCCGAACACCGACGACTACGGCCCCGGCCTACCGTTCCTGGCGCGCCTCAGCTACACGCCCGTCCTCGGCGAGGCGCTGTGGCGAGTCACGCCCGACTTCGTCGTGCGTGACTCCTACCAGGAGTCGGTCGCTCCCGACTTCGACCTCGAGGCCGGCTTCGACGACCCCGACCAGGTGCTGCACGACTACGACGCGATGACCTACACGTCGTTCGATCAGGCGCCCAGCGCCTACGACGACTACGTCGAGGAATTGCCGCTCGACGAACGCTTCAAGCGCACGCCGGTGCCGCTGCTGGTGGTCTTCGGCGCCGAGGATCAGATCATCGACGCGGACGCAGCGATCGAGGGCTACGCCGACGTTCCCGGCATCCGCACGGAGATTGTGGCGGGGGCCGGCCACACGCCGCAGGTGGAAAAGAGCGAGGAGGTCGCAGCGCTGCTGGAGGCGTTCTCGGTGGACCCGGCGCCACCCGAGCCCGCGGGGCGTCCAGCAAAGCGAGCCGGACAGAGCCGCCGGAAGCGCCAGCAACAGGGCGACCGGGCGAAGGCAAACCGGAAAAAGCCCAATCGCGCCCAGTCAGGCAACAAGCAGGGCAACTAGCTCCAGCGCCCGCCGGATTTCGCCCACTCCACCATGTGGTCGACGGAGCAGAAGGGGTCGCCGATCCGGTGCTCGCCGCGGTGGCGCACCAGCAGCACGTGCACAGCGCCCAGTTCCGCATCGCAGTGTGAGCAGGTGAGCGGGGGCTCGTCCAGGTTCGCCGGTTCGGTGAGCTCGCCGGCCTGCCAGTGTGCGCCCCTGATCCCCCAGGGCACGACGTGCTCGAGGCGGCAGAACACGGCGCGCCTCTCCCCTGCCGGTTCGTAGGCCCGGAAGCCGTCGCCCGCCTCGACCGAGTCGCCGCACCAATCACAGCGTTCAGGGGTCACGGGATGGGGTAGCGTCGCGTCATGGCTGACGGGATCACAATAGTCGCGCTCGACGGCGACGAGACCGGGCAGGAGCTGCTCGAGCAGTCGCTGCGGGTGCTGGATCCCGCGGTGCTCGGGATCGCGCTCGAGGTCGAGCGCTTCGACCTGTCGCTGGAGAACCGCAGGGCGACCAGGAACGAGGTCTGCGCGGAGGCGGCGAACCGGATGCGCGAGACCGGCCTGGGGCTGAAGGCGGCGACGATCACGCCCGAGGGCGCGGACGACGTCGGCAGCCCGAACCGCATCCTGCGCGAGGCGATCGACGGCACGGTCATCGTGCGCACCGGCCGGCGCATCCCGGGGGTGACGCCGGTCGCCGGTGTCCACCACCCGATCTCGGTCTGCCGGATGGCGGTCGGCGACGCGTACGGGGCGAAGCAGTGGCGCGAGATGGACGGCGAGGACGAGCTGGCGCTGCGGACCGAGGTGATCCGCCGCTCGCACTGCCGCGCGGTCGCGGAGTTCTCGTTCCGCGAGGCGCAGCGGATCGGCGGCCGCGTCTACGGCGGGCCGAAGTGGACCGTCAGCCCCGTCTACGAGGGCATGTTGAAGGAGGAGATGGACGCCGCTGCCGAGCGACATCCCGACTGCGGGTACCAGCCGGTGCTGATCGACGCGACCCTCGCCGGCCTCGTCTCTGGCGCGGCGTCGGAGCCGTTGGTGATCCCGTGCCTCAACCGCGACGGCGATCTGCTCTCCGACCTGGTGCTGCCGCTGTTCGGCTCGATCGCCGGCGCCGAGTCGGTCCTGCTGGGGCTCGACGACGACCTGAGGACCACCGCGGCGATGGCCGAGGCTCCGCACGGGACGGCGCCGGCGCTGTTCGGAAAGGACATCGCCAACCCGATGGCGATGATCCTCGCCGTCGCAGCGCTGCTGCACCACGCCGGAGACACCACGGCGAGCGGGGATGACGCCGCCGCCGACCGCGGCGCCGAGCTGGCCTCGCGGGCCGTGTACGAATCGGTATTGGAGACGGTCGCCGCCGGCACGCGCACCACCGACCTGGGCGGCCACGCCGGCACAACCGAGTTCACCGACGCTGTGATCTTGCTGATCACCCGAAAGCTCCAATGAGCGGCCTCAACAACGCCGGGGCTCGGCTCCGCCCGTGCGGGCTGCGCCTCGCATAGGATCGGAGGGCATGGAGGCGGGAGCGATAAGCGAACCCCGCGGCTTCGCACCGCAAGCACGGGAGCTGGCGGGCAAGTACCCCGCGCGGACGGCTCTGGGGATCGTGGCGCTAATGGCGCTGGCCCTGGTGATGACGGAGGGGCTTCACGACACGGCGCAGACGAGCCTGAATGGGATCTCGTACGGGGCGGTCTACGCCCTCGGGGCCGTGGGCTTGACCCTCGTGTACGGAATCCTGAAACTGGTCAACTTCGCGCACGGCGACTTCCTGACGTTCGGTGCGTACATGGCGTTCCTGGTCAACGTCACCTGGGGCGGGCCGTTCGTGCTTGGCGTGCTGCTCGCGGTCGTCGGAACCGCGGCGCTCGGCCTGCTGCTGGAGCGGGTGATGTGGAAGCCCATGCGTGGCCGCGGCGCCGGGATGCTGCAGCTGCTCCTGATGTCGATCGGGCTGGCCCTCGTGCTTCGCAACGTGATCCAGTTCATCTGGGGCTCGGAGCTGCGCAGCCTGAACGTCGACGTCTTTAGCACCGTGTCGTTCCTGGGACTCCGCATCGGGAAGACGGAGCTGATGGTCATGGTGGTCGGCATCCTGGTGCTCCTGGCCGTCGGCCTGATGCTTCGGCTCACGACGCTCGGCAAGCAGATGCGGGCCCTCTCCGACAGCGTCGACCTGGCCGAGACCTCGGGAATCGACACCACCCGGGTCATCACCTACACCTGGCTGCTCGCCGGCGGCCTCGCCGGTCTCGCCGGCGCGTTGATCGCCGCGATCACCAACGTCAAGCCCGAGCTCGGCTTCGAGCTCCTGCTGCCGATCTTTGCCGTCGTCGTCCTCGGCGGCATCGGCAACGCCTTCGGGGCTCTCTCGGCAGGCCTGATCCTGGGCCTGGTGATCGAGTGGTCGACCCTCGTGATCGACTCGCGATGGAAGCTGGCGATCGGATTCGTCGTCTTGATCCTTGCGCTCACGATCAGGCCTCAGGGGATCTTCGGCCGGGCGCGAGCGGTATGAACGGCATCGAGCAACTGCTCCCCCTGGCGGTCAGTTTCGAGGAGTTCACCGACATCGGCTTCTGGACGAGCGTCGGCGTGCTCGCCGGCACCTACACGATCTTCGCGCTCGGCCTGCAGATCAACGTTGGCTATACGGGCGTGATCAACTTCGGCCAGGTGGGGTTCGCGGCGTTGGGTGCGTACACGATGGCGATCCTCGTCACGGATGCGGGCTTCTCGTTCTGGCTCTCGCTGCCGATTGCCGTGCTCGTCACCGTCATGTTCGGCCTGATCATCGGGCTGCCGGCCCTGCGGTTGCGCGCCGACTACTTCGCGATCACGACGATCGCCGCCGCCGAGGCGATCAGGTTCACGGCCCAGAACGCGCGCGAGCTAACCGGGGGCAACCAGGGGCTGCTGGGGTTCAGCGACGACTGGGATGTGGTTTCGGACCGGATCGAGATCTGGCTGGAGGCGCTCGGATGGAGCAACCCGGAAACCCTGTTCCCGTTGCTGATCGTGGTCTGGGCGGTGGCCGTTGTCGCCGCCGCCGGGCTGACCGTGTTGCAGCGGACGCCCTGGGGCCGCGTGCTCCGAGCCATCCGCGAGGACGAAGACGCGGCCCGCGCCCTCGGCAAGAACGTCTTCGTGTACAAGCTCCAGTCGCTCTCGATCGCGGCGACGCTCGGAGCGATCTCGGGCTTCTTCATCGCGCTCAACCTCAACTTCATCAACCCGGACGCGTTCCAGCCGCTGGTGACGTTCCTCGGCTACGCCGTGTTGATCATCGGCGGCCTCGCCAGCTATTGGGGTGTGGCCATCGGCGCGATCATCTTCTGGAGCCTGATCGAGGGCCTCCGCTACATCGAGCTCCCGCTCGAGGACGCCGAGATCGCGGCGCTCCGCTTCATCCTTGTCGGGCTCACGCTGATCCTGCTGATGGCGTTCCGACCCCAGGGCATCTTCGGCAAGCGCGAGGAGATGGTGCTCGGTGAGTGACGTCGCCGGGACCGAGGCGGTCGGGGCTGATCGTCCGATGCTCGAGATCAACGGCCTGAAGAAGCGCTTCGGCGGGATCCTGGCAATCGACGGCGCCGAATTCGCCGTTCGCTCGGGGTCGATCACGGCGCTGATCGGTCCCAATGGAGCCGGCAAGACGACCCTGTTCAACGTCGTGACCGGCTTCTACAGCCCGGATGCGGGAGCGATCCGCTACCGCGGTGATTCGATCTACGGCGAGCGTCCGGACGTCATCGCAAGAGGCGGGATGGTTCGGACCTTCCAGATCACCAAGGCGCTCTCGGCGATGCCGGTCATCGACAACATGCTGCTCGCGGGCCCGCGCCATCCAGGCGAGAGCCTGATCGGCCTGATGACCCAGCCGGGCCGCGCGCGCCGGCGAGAGCGGGAGCTCGAGGAGCACGCGTACGAGCTCCTGAAGACCTTCAACCTCGAGGCGAAGGCCAATGACTACGCGGGAACGCTGTCGGGCGGACAGCGCAAGCTCCTCGAGCTGGCGCGCGCCCTGATGACCGAGCCCGAGATGGTCCTCCTCGACGAACCGATGGCCGGCATCAACCCCACCCTGGGACGCCGCCTGCTGGAGCACATCGAGCAGCTGCGCGGCGAGCAGGGCGTCACCTTCCTGTTCGTCGAGCACGACATGGATGTCGTCATGAAGCACTCGGACGAGGTCGTCGTGATGGCGGAGGGTCGAGTGATCGCACACGGTCTGCCCGAGGAGGTCCGCAGCGACACGCGGGTCATCGACGCCTATCTGGGCGGTGCCCACGATGAGTCCCCGGCCACGACGAGAGCGCCGGGGGCCTCACGGCCGCAGGCGTCGGGTGCGAAATCCGTGCTGCGCGTCAATGACCTCGTGGCCGGCTACACGCCGGAGGTCGACATCCTCAACGACGTGGAACTGGACGTCCGCGAGGGCGAGATCGTGACGATCGTGGGCCCGAATGGAGCCGGTAAGTCAACCTTGATGAAGGCCGTGTTCGGGCTCGTCCCACCGCGAGCCGGCCGGATCGAGCTGCACGGCGAGAGCATCACCGGCGAGCGCCCGCACAACGTCACCCGAAAGGGGGTGAGCTACGTCCCGCAGCTCGACAACGTCTTTCCCAACCTGACGGTGCGCGAGAACCTCGAGCTCGGCGCCGTCGCCGGCAGCGGGATCGACGTGGACGAACGCATGGAGCGGATGTTCGCGTTGTTTCCGCGGCTCGAAGAGCGCCAGCGCCAGCAGGCGGGCACGATGTCGGGGGGCGAGCGGCAGATGCTCGCGATGGCGCGGGCGCTGATGCCCGAGCCCCACGTGCTCCTCCTGGACGAGCCGTCAGCCGGGCTCGCGCCGGCCTTCGTCGATGCGATCTTCGAGAAGGTCGAGGAGGTGAACGCCACCGGCGTGACGATCCTGATGGTCGAACAGAACGCGAGGAGAGCCCTCGCGATGTCGGATCGCGGCTACGTCCTCGACCTCGGCACAAACCGGTTCGAGGGCCGCGGCTCCGAGCTGCTTGCGGACCCGAAGGTCGCCGACCTCTACCTGGGCGGCGGCAGCGGCCGTGTCGATGCACAGGCCGGTGAAACAGGCTCAGGCGCCTAGCGCATTCGCAAAGCAATGCGGCCGGGAGCTCTCGCTCCCGGCCGCTGTTCGAGATCAGCTCCTGACGGAGCGGACCGGTGGGTTTGGCGCTACTCCTTCGCCTCGCCAATCTCGCCCTCGTCGAACGGGACCTCGCTGGTCTTCTCCAGCTCTCCCGCCCCGAAGGCGAAGACGTCGTAGACACCGCTGCGCGGGTCGCCCGCGTCATCGAGCTCGATGTCGCCGCTGACGCCCTGGTAGTCGATGTCGTCGCCGTTCTGGAGCGCCTCGATCGCGTCGGGGAGCTCCTCCCAGGTGTACTGGTCGCCCGGAGCGTTGGTGACGTCGCGAAGCACATCGCGCATCTCCTCGCCGTCGGTCGAGCCGGCTGCAACTGCGGCCAGGTAGCACAGAACCGTGTTGTCGAAATTCTGCGCATCGAACGGTGCCTGAACAGGACCGCCGGCCGAGTCGAACAGCTCATTGAACGCATCGACTTGGTCAACACCGTCGGGTGATCCTGGCGCGGTAGCTTGCATGCCGACGACAACGTCGTCGCCGATCAGCTCCGCGAGGTCCGGGAATGCCAGACCGTCGGAGACGAATGCCTTCGACGGATCCCAGTCGCCGGTGCGAACCAGTGCCGCGCCGACCTTGTCAAACGGATCCGGGAAATCGACCACCATGATCGCGTCGGGATTACCCGAGACGATCTGCGCAGCCTCCGAGTTGTAGCTCGGCTGCTTGACGTCATAGATGACCGTTTCGCCGACCGTGCCGCCGGCGGCTTCCCACGCCTTGGTGAGCTCGTCAGCGAGCCCCGTGCCGTAGGCGTCGTTCCGGGCCGCGATGTTGAGGGTCTTGCCCTCGGGCCCTCCGATCGCACCGGCGATCACGTTCGACAGAAGCGGACCCTGTCCCGTATCCGGAATTGCGCTTCGGAACAGAAAGTCATCGTCTTCGAGTCCGGTGATTTCAGGGCTCGTTGAAGCCGGTGAGATCTGAGGGATCCCCTCACGGCTCGAGACCGACTCGGCAACCGGGATCGTGACCGACGACGCGAAGGCCCCGTTGAAGCAGGTCGCGTCCTCGGCGACGAGCTTGCGGGCAGCCTGTACGCCGGCCTGCGGATCGGTCTGCGTGTCCTCGGTCAGCGAGGTGATCGAGTGATCGGCGCCGACCTCCTCAATTGCCGCGTTGATCTCGTCGACCGCAAGTCCAATCGCCTTCTCGCCTGCCGGCGCGAAGGCCGATAGTGCGCCGGTTTGCGGGACCAGGTTGCCGATCACCATGTCAAGTGACTCACCCTCGCTTCCGCCGCCTCCGTCGTCGTCGTCGTCACCGCATGCAGCGACCGCAAACGACGTGAGCGCGGCGAGGGCGAGCGCAGCCAGAAGCAGCGTAAGCCTTCGCATCAAGAATCTCCTCTCTCGAATTCACGGGGCGATATTCCCCGCAAGGCCAAGTCCTATCACGCCTAGCTAACCCGGCGCGGGCCCTCGCCCCCGGAGACGCCCACCCGCCGCCACTCGACGATCAGGCCGTCCTCGATCACGAACGCGGTCTGCGCGGTGTTGCCGGTCCCGGAGCCGCACACTCCGGCCCCGGGTCGCTCGGTCAGCTCGAAGGTCGCGGTGGTGAACTTTCCCTGCGTCTCGGCGCGAATCAGCTCGGCTCCGCAGGGCAGGGCGGCGTTGAATTTCCGGGCGTCGGCTTCCTCCTCGATCTCCAGGAGGATCCCGTTCTCGGCGACGCTCGGGATCGCGAAAAAATCAGCGGCTGCATCGACATCGCCGCCGGCGAGGGTACGCGCCCACTGGTCGATGACCTCGACGTCGGCGGGGTCCGCTTCGCCGGGGACCTCCGCCGCATTGCCTGCCGGGTCCGAGTCGGGCTCGCCGTCCCCTCCGCATGCCGACAGGAGCATGCATACCGCCAGCAGGGCGATTGGTGAGGACCGGCGGAGCACACCGGAAGTATCTACCCCTGCCGCTTGACGCGTATGCGAACATATGTTCGTAGTGGTTGCATGCCTGCTCATCCCCCGCTTTGGCCTGGTCGCCGCGGTGGCCGAGCGGCGCGAGCTGCTCCTGCGGCCGGTTGCGCTGGCGCCTGAGCCGGGCGGGCCGCAGGTGGTCGGCGACGCCTCCGGCCCCGCCGAGGCATTTGGGATCACGACCGGGATGCGGCTCGCCGAGGCGCTGGGGCGTTGTCCCGGCCTGGTCCTTGTCCCAGCCGATCCGGCGCGTGCCGAGGAGGCCTGGGAAGAGCGGCTGGCTCGTCTCGAGGGCATCGGCGCGGCGATTGAGTCGCGGCGGCCCGGCGAGGCGTTCTTCGGGCTCGATGGCCTGCGCGGGCTTTGGGGCCGGCCCGAGCGGGCACTGGAGCGGGTGCGCAGGGTGGTCGGCCGGGGCGCGCGGCTTGGCGCCGGGCCAACCAGGCTCTGCGCGCTGGCGGCGGCGTTGCGATCCCGGCCGCGCAAGGCACCGATCGTGATCGGCGCACGGGGAGCCCGAGCGTTCCTTGAGCCGCTGCCCGTGAGGATCCTGCGCGAGCGCTACGAGGACGAGTGGACGGGGGTCAATCTCGTCGACACCCTGGAGCGGCTCGGCGTCAGCAGTCTGGGTGAGCTGGCGGCGCTCCCCGATTCGGCCGTGGCCGACCGCTTCGGGACGGCTGGCATGAGGGCGCTGGCAATGGCGCGCGGCGACGAGCAACCGTTGCGGCCACGGGCGCCGCGCGAGGAGCTTCGCGAGGAGCTGGAGCTGCCCGACGCTGCGACGGGTGGCCAGCTCGAACGCGCGCTCGAGTTTCTGATCGACCGGCTCTTGGCGAACCCCCATCGCCGCGGCCGCAGCTTCCGGCGGCTGCGCCTGGAGGCACGGCTGGCGGGCGGTGGCGGCTGGCGGATCGAGGCGGTCACACGAGACGCCAGCGCCGATCGCGAGCGGCTGCTCATGGTCCTGCGCCCGAAACTGGCGGCGCTGCCGGCGCCCGCCTCGCACCTGGCGCTTCGAGGGCTCGAGCTCGGCGACGGACAGCCCCACCAGCCGGCGCTCACCAGCGACGACGGCGAGCGACGTCGCGGCCTGATCGCCGAGGCGGTGCGCCACGCTCGCGCGGCCGCCGGACGCGGCGCGGTGCTGCGCGTGCTGGACGTTGACGGGGGCTCCAGCGTGCCCGAGCGCCGGGCCACGCTGACCCCCTTTCCTGAGCAGATGCCCGACGGCTCCTCGGCTTCGCCTCCGGGGCCGGGGCCGTCGGGGTTGGGCGCAGGATGAACGCCGGGCTTCTCTATGTCCCCGGTCCCACCCGGGTGCAGACGGGCCCCGACGGGAGGCCCCTGGCGGTGGCCGGAGTCGCGGTCGAGGCGGTGCGCGAGGAGTGGCTGGTCGAGGACCGCTGGTGGTCTGGGCGGCCGATCGCGCGCCACTACTTCGAGCTGGCGCTGGCCGACGGCCGCTGCGAGGTCGTCTTCCGCGAGCGCGCGCGCTGGTTCAAGCAGCGGGCCTAGGGCGATGGGCTACGTCGAGCTGCATTGCCACTCCGGCTTCTCGTTCCTCGATGGCGCCTCGCACCCCGACGAGCTGGCGGCCGCAGCGGCCGCCCAGAGCCATGAGGCGCTCGCGATCACGGACCACGACGGCGTCTGGGGGGCGATGGAGTTCGCCCAAGCGGCCGTGCCGCTGGGCGTCAGGCCGATAGTGGGAGCCGAGGTCACGGTCAGGAAGGTCGCCCGGGAGTTCCACCTCACCCTGCTGGTCGAGTCGGTCGCGGGCTGGCGGAACCTCTGCCTGCTCCTGACCGAGGCGCATGCGGGAACCCGACCGGCTGCGGGAGAAATCCCTTATCAGGGGGGCAAACCTGCTTTCGCGACCAAGGTCGCTGATTCCACCACCGCCCTCCCCCCCGTGCTGCCGCTCGAATCACTCGAGCGGCATGCGGACGGGCTCGTCTGCCTCTCGGGCTGTGCGCGCGAGGGCGCCCTGGCCGGGGTCTTCGAATGGGCCGGGGGTCGCCCTTCGGGGTCCGAGACGCGGTGGGCGACGGCGCTCGGGCGACGCCTGGTCGCCGCGTTCGGGCCGGACCGGTTCCGGGTCGAGCTGCAGCGCCCGTTCTGGCGTCATGACCGGGCGCGCAACCGCTGGCTCGCCGGCCTGGCGGCGCGGCTTGGGGTGCCCTGCGTAGCGACGGGCAACGTTCACGCCCACGACTCGGTCCGCACGCCGCTGCAGGACGCCCTGGTCGCGATCAGGCTGGGCGCCTCCCTTGATGAGACCGAGTCGCTTCGACGCGGCAACCGACGGGCGGTGCTGACGCCTCCGGATCAGATGGCGGCGCGGTTCGGCGAGCATCCGGATGCCGTGGACGAGACCGAGCGGCTGGCCGAGCGGCTGCGCTTCGACCTCACGCACGACCACGGCTACCGCTATCCCGGCGCTGAGGACGAGGGCGCTGACCGGAAGCTCGCCGAGATCTGCGCCGCGCGCTTCGACGGCCGCTACGCCGGCACGCCCGAGCTGCGCGAGGCGCGCGGGCGCCTGGACGAGGAGCTGCGCGTGATCCGCAAGCTCCGTCTGTCCGGGTTCTTCCTCTTGCACGCAGACCTGCTGGAGCTGGCGCGCGAGGTTGCGCGCGAGGTCCGCGGGCCGGAATCGGCGCGATCGGTGTTGCCCCCGGGGCGCGGTCGGGGCTCGAGCGTCAGCTCGATCGTCTGCTACCTGACCGGCCTCTCGCACGTGGACCCCGTCAAGTCGGGCCTGTTCCTGGGGCGGTTCCTGAACGAGGAGATCACCGAGGCGCCCGACATCGACCTGGACTTCCCCCGCGACGTCCGCGAGCGCCTGATTCCCCGCATCCACGAGCGCTACGGACGCGAGCGCTCGGCCCTGGTCGCCGCCTTTCCGACCTTCAAGGTCCGGGGCGCGGTGCGCGACCTCGGCAAGGCGCTGGGGCTGCCGCCGACCGAGATCGAGCGCGTCGCCCGCTCGGTCGACGCCTGGGCGGGCGAGGGCTTCGACCAGGACATGGCCGCCGTGATCGGCGATCGGCGGGCCCAAACACGGCGCTGGCGGGCACTGTCGCACCTGGTGCGCGACGCTTGGGGGCTGCCGCGCCATCCCTCGCAGCATCCGGGCGGGATGGTGCTATCCACTCGGCGGCTGACGGAGCTTTGCCCGGTCGTGCCGGCGGCGATGGAGGGACGCCAGATCGTGCAGTGGGACAAGGACTCGTGCGCGGACGCAGGCTTCCTGAAGATCGACCTGCTGGGCCTCGGCATGCTCTCCGCGGTCGAGCGCTGTGTCGAGATGGTGGCGCGGACCCGCTCCGAGCGGCTCGACCTGACGCGGATCCCGCTCGACGACCCTGACACGTTTCGCGCGATCCGCCGCGCCGAGACGACCGGCGTCTTCCAGATCGAGAGCAGGGCGCAGATGCAGATGCTTCCGCGGAGCCTGCCGCAGGACCTCGACGACCTGACGGTGCAGGTCGCGCTGGTTCGCCCCGGCCCGATCCAGGGCGGCGCCGTCCACCCCTATCTCGAACGGCGCCGGCGGCTGCGCGAGGACCCGAGCTATCGAGTTCCCTACGAGCATCCGTCGCTGGAGCCGATCCTCAGCGACACGCTGGGCGCGATCGTCTTCCAGGATCAGGTGATCCAGGTGGCGATGGCGCTGTCCGGCTTCGGGGCGGGCGAGGCGGAGGGGCTGCGGCGGGCGATGAGCCGCAAGCGCTCCGGTGACGCGATCAACGCGTACCGCGACCGGTTCCTGGACGGGGCCACGGACCGAGGAGTCGAGCGCGAGGTCGCGGAGCGCGTCTTCGAGCAGATCCGCGGCTTCTCGGGCTTCGGCTTTCCGAAGTCGCACGCAACCGCCTTCGGCCTGCTCGCGTATCAGTCCACCTGGCTTCGTGTGCACCGCGGGCCAGAGTTCCTGTGCGGGCTTCTGAACGAGCAGCCGATGGGCTTCTATCCGCCCGACGCGCTGGTCCACGAGGCGCAGCGGCGCGGGATCGAGGTGCGCGGCCCCGATGTCAACGTCAGCGAGGTCGAATGCTCGGTCGAGCCCGATTTGGGCGTGCGGATCGGGCTCGGCTATGTGAACGGATTGCGCTCAGACGATGCGTCCGCGATCGTCGCCGAACGCGAGAGCGGTGGTCTCTACGGCGGGCTCGGCGAGCTTGCCTCGCGGGCCGGCGCCCAGGGCGACGCGCTCGAGCTGCTTGCCTGGGCCGGTGCCTGTGAGTCGATCGTGGCCGACCCCGGGGCTCGCCGCCCTGCTCTCTGGCGCCTGGGGGTTGCGAGCGGAGTCGGCCGGCATGGCCAGCTGTCGCTGCCAA
>OY970347.1:1535000-2531847 GCA_963717635.1 uncultured bacterium
AGGGGTTGCGCTCGTTGCGGGACTTAACCCAACATCTCACGACACGAGCTGACGACAGCCATGCACCACCTGTGATGGTGTCCCGAAGGAAAGGTGTGTTTCCACACCGGTCACCAACATGTCAAGCCCAGGTAAGGTTCTTCGCGTTGCGTCGAATTAAACCACATGCTCCGCTGCTTGTGCGGGTCCCCGTCAATTCCTTTGAGTTTTAGCCTTGCGGCCGTACTCCCCAGGCGGGGCACTTAATGCGTTAGCGTCGGCACGGGAGGAGTCGACACCTCCCACACCTAGTGCCCATCGTTTACGGCGTGGACTACCAGGGTATCTAATCCTGTTTGCTCCCCACGCTTTCGCGCCTTAGCGTCAGTACCGTCCCAGCGAGCTGCCTTCGCTATCGGTGTTCCTCCTGATATCTGCGCATTCCACCGCTACACCAGGAATTCTACTCGCCTCTTCCGGACTCGAGCCCGGCAGTATCCATCGGCTTTCAAAGGTTGAGCCTTTGACTTTTACAACGGACTTACCGGGCCGCCTACGCGCGCTTTACGCCCAATGATTCCGGACAACGCTTGCCCCCTACGTATTACCGCGGCTGCTGGCACGTAGTTAGCCGGGGCTTCTTGTGGAGGTACCGTCAGTCCGGTCGGCTATTCACCGCCGAACCTTCGTCCCTCCTGAAAGGGGTTTACAACCCGAAGGCCTTCTTCCCCCACGCGGCGTTGCTGCGTCACGCTTTCGCGCATTGCGCAAGATTCCCCACTGCTGCCTCCCGTAGGAGTCTGGGCCGTGTCTCAGTCCCAGTGTGGCTGATCGTCCTCTCAGACCAGCTACCCATCGCAGCCTTGGTGAGCCGTTACCTCACCAACTAGCTAATGGGCCGCGGGCCCCTCCCGATACGGAGGCCGAAGCTTCCTTTACGCGCCGGACTGATGTCCGGCGAGCACATCCGGTATTAGCCCGAGTTTCCTCGGGTTGTCCCGGTTATCGGGGCAGGTTACCCACGTGTTACTCACCCGTTCGCTGCTTTGCCCCAGGGCAAGCCCTGGTTCGTCGCTCAACTTGCATGTGTTAGGCACGCCGCCAGCGTTCGTCCTGAGCCAGGATCAAACTCTCCGTGAAAAATTACAAATTTCACTGAAAGAGTTGTCATACGTCTCGCGCCGCCGGGTACACGTTGGCGGCACGCATGACAGGGTCTGATTCAGTTTGCCGCCGCGCATAGAGCGACGGCAGGTCGAACCTGGACACGACGGGACTTGGCGTCCCGTCGCGCGCTGCTCAGTTTTCAAACACCGCGCCCGCCGAGCGTCAAGGGACTCTTCACGCTGGACGGAGCCGCTTCAAGAGCGACCGTCGAGTATATCGACCGCGCACGGGCCAGTTCAAGCCCAGCCCACGCACGGAGGCGGCAGTCTAGCTGAGCGCCCAGGAGACATCCGAGGCCCGGGTCACTCAAGGCGGACGAAGCGCCGCTTGCCGAGCTGGAGGACCTTGCCCCGGAGCTCGGAGCCCGCAACGTCGAGCGCGTCCGGGTCGAGGACCTCGCCCTCGAGCCGAACCCCGCCCTGGCCGAGCAGCCGCCGCGCTTCGCTGCTGGAGATCTGAAAGCTCGACGCCAGGAGCGCCGGCAGGTGCACCGTCTCGCCATCCGTCAGGTTGACCGTCGGCATCTCGGTGGGCACCTCGCCACGCTTGTGGATCGCGTCAAAGCGGGCCTCAGCCTTCGCGGCCGCCGCCTCGTCGTGGAAGCGACCCACCAGGTCGCGGGCCAGGGCGCGCTTCGCCTCGTTCGGGTGCATCCCTGAATCCAGCTCCCGGCCCAAGAGCAGCAGGTAATAGTCGGGCATCACGTCGTCGGGAATGCTCATCAGGCGGCCGAACATCTCCCCCGGCTCCTGGGTGACGCCCACGTAGTTGCCATACGACTTCGACATCTTGCGAACGCCATCGGTCCCGACCAGGATCGGCATCGTCAGCACCGATTGCGGCGGTTGCCCGAACGACTCCTGAACGTCGCGCCCGAACAGCAGGTTGAACCGCTGGTCGGTGGCTCCCAGCTCGACGTCGGCGTCGACGGCAACCGAGTCGTATCCCTGCAGCACCGGGTAGAGCAGCTCCAGGACCGAGATCCCCTGGCTTTGCTCCATCCGCCGCTTGAAGTCGTCGCGCTCGAGCAGGCGGGCGACCGTGAATCTGCGGACCAGCTCGAACAGCTCCGCGCTCGGCATCTCAAGCCACTCGCTGTTGTGGCGGATCTCGGTGCGCTCGCGGTCGAGCACCTTGAACGCCTGCTCCTGATAGGTGAGGGCGTTCTCGACGATCTGCCCCCCGTCCAGGACCGGACGTGTGTCGTCGCGCCCGCTGGGGTCGCCGACCCGCGCGGTGTAATCACCGACGATCAGGACGACGAGATGGCCCATCTCCTGAAACGCCCGCAGCTTCTGCAGGACGACGCAGTGGCCGAGGTGGATGTCGGCGCTGGTCGGGTCCATCCCGAACTTGACGCGCAGGGTCCGGCCCGAGCGCAGCTGCTCGACCAACTGCCCCTCCGGCAACGCGTCGACCGAGCCGGCGAGCAGCCGTTCGGGCGCGGTGCCGTCGCCGGAGGAGGACATCCGTCCCAATGCTAGCCTCGAATGCCTCTTCCAGCGGTACCCATGGGCACTAACGACAGACGGAGAAAGCGCCGCGCCGCGCGGCTCGAAAAGCGCGCTGCGCGAGGCGGCGGCACCAGCGCGGCGGAACGCGCGAGCGAGCGGATCGAAGCCCGCGCCAACGGAGGCGCCTCCCCCGCCCCACCGAGCGTCGCCGATGCCGACGGTGGCGGCGGCAACGGGTCCGAGCCGCCCGCAGGCGGGCTGAAGGCCCTGCCCGGGGCCGGCGAGCCGGCGGCAGGAAAGCCCCGCCTCAAGAAACTGCGAGCCGCCCTGGTGATCCTCGGGCTCGGCGTCCTCGCGTTGATTTCCTGGATTTTTGGGATCATGATGGCGGTCGCCCAGGATCTGCCGAAGCTCGAGAACCGCGCCCAGTACGAGCGCGCCGAGAACTCCGTGGTCAACGACCGCAACGGCGTCCGCCTCGCCACCCTCACCAACAACGAGGGTCGCATCCTGGTCGCCTCGGAGGACATCGCTCCGGTGATGAAGGAGGCGGTGGTCGCAATCGAGGATCAGCGCTTTTACCAGCACCGCGGCGTCGACTTCCAGGGAATCGGCCGGGCGCTCTACCAGGACGTCCTCTCCGGCTCCGCCTCGCAGGGCGCATCGACGATCACCCAGCAGTTCGTCAAGAACGCCCTCGCCGCGCAGGACAGCCGAACGATCTTCCAGAAGCTGCGGGAGGCCGCCCTTGCCTATCAACTTGAGCGGAACTGGTCGAAGGACAAGATCATCACCGAGTACCTCAACTCGATCTACTTTGGAGAGGGCGCCTACGGCATCGAAGCCGCGGCCCAGACTTTCTTCGGGTACGCCCACGAGGGGTGCGGCGACGAGGGACAACCGACCTGCGCCTCCGAACTGCTGCCCTACGAGGCGGCGCTTCTGGCCGGGATCATCGCCTCACCGGATGCCTACTCGCCGCGGAGCAGCCCCGAGACCGCCGAGTCACGGCGCAACCTCGTGCTCCAGAACATGGCGGAGCAGGGCTTCATCACCGACGAGGAATTCACCAGCTACGCCGCACGGCAGCTTCCTGGCGAGTTCGCGATCTCACCGCCGGCCGACGACTCGGCCGCCCCGTACTTCACCTCATGGTTGCGGCAGCAGCTCGTCGACAAGTACGGCGCCGGCGAGGCGTTCGGCGGCGGGCTCCAGGTCAAGTCGACCCTCGACCTCGAGCTGCAGGAGCAGGCCGAGGCGATCGCCGAGGCCACGGTCTCCGGCGTCGGCCTCGAATCCTCCGTAGTGGTGCTCGACAACGACACGGCCGGGGTGCTCGCGATGGTCGGCGGCTTCGACTATGAACAGGCGCCGTTCAACCTCGCGACCAACGGCCTGCGCCAACCCGGGTCGTCGTTCAAGCCGTTCACCCTGGTCACGGCGCTCGAGCAGGGCCGCTCCACCGGTGAGGTCTTCGCCTCGGCTCCCCAGCACATCCCCTTCAAGGTCAAGGTTGCGAAGAAGAACGGTGGGACGAAGGTGGTGAACGAGCTCTTCGAGCCCGTCAACTACGAGGACAACTACCTTGGCTCGGCGTCGGTGGCGACGGGGACCACCTATTCCGACAACTCCGTCTACGCCCAACTCGGGATGCAGGTCGGCCCGGAGAGCATCGCCTCGACCGCCGCCAAGATGGGCATCAACACCGACCTTTCGACCGAGAACGAGTACGCGCCAGAGGGCAAGGACTTCGCCCCCTACAACCCGGCGCTGATCCTCGGCGGCCTCGGCTCGGGCGTCTCCGCGCTCGAAATGGCTCAGGCCTACAACACCCTCGAGGAGGACGGCAACCGGGTCACCGGGACCCTCGGCTCCTCGCGGCGGGGCCCGGTCGGGATCGTGGAGGTTCTCGACTCCGAGGGGGAGCCGGTCGAAGACAAGGACGGCAACGACGGCGTCAACAAGGTGATCCGCGAGGAGGTGCTCTCGCCGGAGACCGCAGAGACGGCCACCGGCGTGCTCAGCACGGTCGTCACGGCGGGAACCGGAAAGCAGGCCCAAACGGGCGAGCCGACCTGGGGCAAGACGGGCACCACGGACAACAACGGCGACGCCTGGTTTTGCGGCGCGATCTCGGAGATCACCACCTGCGTCTGGGTCGGGCATGCCGATTCGAACGAGCCGATGCTGACCGAATACGGCGGCAACCCGGTCGACGGCGGCACTTATCCGGCGATCATCTTCGCCCGGGTCGTGAACGCCTATCTGGCGCTGGCCGATTCCGAGGGCACCGCGGGCGAGACCACGACCGACCCGGCGATCGACACCGGTACGGTGGAGCCCGCAGAGCCCGCAGAGCCCGCAGAGCCCGCAGATCAAGCCCCGGCCGACGAGCCCAAGGCCCCCGCAGCCCCGGCCGCCGACCCCGGCGGGGCCGGTGCGATCAGCCCCGGGCGCCAGCGCTGACCCAGGCAAGCCGTCTCATGAACGGCGGCGCTCGGCTCCGTCCTCCGGACTCCGCCTCACGGGGCGCGACAGGAAGCGGCTGCCCTCGGCGCAAAAGCGCCACGGAAGCTCCACCGCGCGGGTGATCCCGATCCGCGGCGCTACAGCAACCGTCCGCGCCTTGTCGGCCGGGTCGCGCCGGCGCAACTCGAACGGCCTCGCCGAGAGCGGGTGCCGGTTCAGATCGAGACCAACTCCCAGTGCCTGCGTCAGCTTGCCGGGGCCGGAACACAGGAGCCGCTCGTCCTCGACGCCACGGCGCGCCCGCATCCGCTCGATCCCCCAGCGCGGCTCCAACGCCCGGATCAGGGCCGCAGCGCCGATTCCCTCGGGCTCGCAAACGGCGTTCAGCAGGCTGTGAACGCCGTAGGAGAGGTACACGTATGCGTTTCCGGGAGGCCCGAAGAGCGGCGCCGTACGCGGCGTCAACCCCACGTAGGCATGGCAGGCCGGCTCGCTCTGGTGGTAGGACTCGACCTCGACGATCGTTCCGCCCACCCCGTCGACCAGCAGCTCGCACCCGACGAGGTCGCGGCCCACGTCCTCGACCGGACGCTCATAGAACGAGTTCGGCAGCCGCCTCACGCCGGGTTGAGTACGGCGCGCGCGGCCGCCAGCTGATCGGCCACCCGCGCCGAGGCGGTGCCGCCCGCCGAGATCTTCGATTCGAGCCAGCGGTCGCCCGCCAGCACCTCGAAGTACTCGTCGCCCAGCAGCTCGGAGTGCTTGGCCAGCTCGTCGGGGCTCAGGTCGGAGAGGGTTCGGCCGCTCGCAAGCGCTTCCCGGACCAGGCTTCCGACGACCCCGTGCGCCTCGCGGAAGGGCATCCCCTTGCGGACCAGCAGGTCCGCGACGTCGGTGGCGGCAAGGAACTCATCGGCAGCCGCCTCGGCGAGGCGCTCGCGGTCGAACCGCAGGCCCGCGAGCAGGCGCTGGGCAGCCTCCAGGCATGTCTCGACCGTGTCAACCGCATCGAACAGGGCCTCCTTGTCCTCCTGAAGGTCCTTCGCATAGGCAAGCGGAAGCGCGTGCAGCACGCCCAGCATCGTCTGCAGCGAGGCCGCGACGCGGGGCGCCTTGCCGCGCAGGAGCTCGGCCGCGTCGGGGTTCTTCTTCTGAGGCATGATGCTGGAACCCGACGCGAAGTCGTCGGCGGGCTCGCAGAAGCCGAACTCCTGCGAGGACCACAGCACGAGCTCCGACCCGAGCCGCGAGAGATGAGTCGCGCAGATCGCGGCGGCGCTCAAATAATCGAGGACGTCGTCACGGGTCGCGACCGCGTCGAGCGAGTTGGCCGACACACCAGCGAACCCCAGCTCGGCCGCGACCCCTGCCCGGTCGAGCTCCCAGTTGACGCCGGCAAGCGCACCGGAGCCGAGTGGCAGCTCCCGGCGCGCGCCGTGAGCCGCCGCGGCGAAGCGCAGGCGATCGCGCTGCAGCATCCAGAAGTACGCCAGCAGGTGATGCCCGAGGTACACCGGCTGCGCACGCTGAAGGTGTGTGTAGCCGGGCATCGGCCAGTCGGCATGGCGCTGCGCGAGCTCGAGCAGGGTCGTCATCAGCCCCGCGACGAGCTCGCCCGCCCGGTCGGCGCGCTCGGCCACGAACAGGGCCACGTCGGTTGCGACCTGGTCGTTTCGCGACCGGCCCGTGTGGAGCTTGCCGCCGACCGGGCCGACGAGCTCGATGAGCCGCCGCTCGACCGCCATGTGAACGTCCTCGTCCTCCTCGGCGAACGGGAACTCTCCGCCTTCGAGCTCACCCGCGACCTGCTGGAGGCCCTCGACGATGGCCGCCAGCTCGTCGTCGCTCAGGACCCCGACCCGTTGCAGCGCGCGGGCGTGTGCGATCGAGCCGCGGATGTCCTGCGGCCAGAGGCGGCGGTCGAACCCGAGCGACGTGTTGATGCGCCGGAACAGCGGGTCCTGTGGTGTATCGAAACGGGCCATCAGGGCTTGAAGATGCTTGGCAGCGTCAGCGGACGGGAGCGAAGCACCGGCCAGACGACGTGCAGCAGGCCGCCGTAGAACCCGTCGCGCGGCGCCGCGGCGTTGACCTCGCGGAGCTGGTCGCGAGAGAGCCCGCTGCGAATCAGGCCGCCCGAGACCTCGACCCGGTCGGCCAGACGCAGAGTCTCCACCTCCGCTCCCAGCTCCCACTTCGACCGGACCGAGTGGTGATAGGCGCAGGCGTCGGCGCAGAGCCGCGCGCGTCGCTCGTCCCAGCCGGCATCGAGTGCGAGCTGTCGTGCGAACTCGGCGCCCTCCTTCGTATACACACCGCCGCCAGTGATCGAGGGGTACAACCCGATGTCATGCACGAATGCGGCGCACAGGGCCACCTCGCGATCGAGGTCGGCACTGTGCAGCACCGCGAGCCGCTCGCTGATCAGGAAGCACCGCACGCAGTGGCGCTCCATGACGCCGTCCGTCTCGCCGGAGGCGTCGCGTAGCGCCGTCAGCGCGGCCCGCTCGGCGTCGGTCCTCAGCAGGCTTTCGGCCGCGGCGGTCATGCCCAGGTCCCCCCGATGCCTTCCGAGAGCGCTTCACAGACACGGTCCACCTGGCCCTCTGTCATCGCCGGGAAGAATGGCAGCGCCAGCGAGCGCTCGGCCACCGCTTCGGCAACCGGGTATTCGCCGCCCGCGAAACCGAACCGCTCCCGGTAGTGCGGCATCAGATGGATGCAGGGGAGGTAGGCCTTGGAGGCAATCCCGCGCTGGTCGAGGTCGGCGATCACGGCCTCGCGGTCGGCCTCGGCGGGCAGCCGGACCGTGTAGACGAACCACGAGCGCCGCTCCGCCCCCCTGTCCGTGCACGGCAGGATCAGCCCCTCCTCGGGCCCGTCACCGGCAGGACGGCCGCCGCGCTCGGTCAGCGCCTCGGAATAAAGCGTGGCCACCCGGATCCGCGCCTCGAGAAGCTCGGCGGCGCGCTCAACCTGGGCGACGCCCAGCGCCGCCTGCAACTCCGACAGCCGGTAGTTGAAGCCGATCCGGTCGTGATCGAGCCAATCCATGTCGACCGCCCGGCCCTGGTTGCGCTCGCTCCGCAGCGCACCCGCCTCTTCGGCCGAGCGGGGCACGACCATCCCGCCCTCGCCGGTGGTGATCTGCTTGTTGGCGTAGAACGCGAACGTCGCCAGGTTGCCCCGGGCGCCGACCGCGGTACCGTCGGCATCGACGGCGCCGGGCGCTTCGCAGGCGTCCTCGAGTACGCCCAGTCCCTTCTGCGCCGCGAGCGCCTGCAGCTCCGGCATCGCGGCCGGGTAGCCGAAGATATGCACTGGCAACAGACCGGCTGTCCGCGACCCGACCGCTGCCTTGGCGGCCGCTGGAGAGATGTTCAGCGTGACCGGGTCGATGTCGGCGAAAACCGGAAGCGCCCCCTCATACAGCAGGCAGTTGGCCGAAGCGACGAAGCTGAACGGCGAGGTCACCACCTCGTCGCCCGCACCCCAGCCGAGCTGCCGCACGCCGAGGTGGAGCGCCGCGGTGCCCGACGACACCGCCACCGCGTCGCCAACCCCGAGCCAGGCCGCGAACTCGCGCTCGAACCGCTCCTGCACGGGGCCCAGCGAGAGCCGCCCGGAGCGCAGGACCTCCAGCGCCAGCTCCTCCTCGCGGGAGCCCACGTCGGGCTTCGCCAGTGGGATCTCAGACTGAGGCATGCTTAGGCTGGAACGCGTACTCCAGCGAGTCGACCAGCGCCTCCCACGACGCCTCGATGATGTTCTCGGAGACGCCGATCGAACCCCACGAGGTGTGGCCGTCCGACGAGTCGAGCAGGACTCGGGTGATCGCCCCCGTGCCGTCGTGCGAGTCAAGGATCCGGACCTTGTAATCGGTCAGCTCGATGTCGGCCAGGTGCGGGTGCAGATCCGTGATCGCCGAGCGCAGGGCACGGTCCAAAGCGTTGACCGGGCCGTTGCCCTCAGCGGTGCGCACGTGGCGCCTGCCCTCGACCCAGATCTTGATCGTCGCCTCGGTCTCGACGCGCCCATCGGCCCGCTTCTCGGTGATCACCCGAAAGCTCTCGAGCCTGAACAGGGACGAGTACTGGCCGGCCTCGCGGCGCAGCATCAGCTCGAACGAGGCGTCGGCCGCCTCGTAGTGGTAGCCGCGGTGCTCGCGCTCCTTGACCCGCTCGACCGCGCGCTTGGCCGCGTCGGCGTCGAGCTCGACGCCGGCCCGCTCGGCGCGCGACAGGACCGAGCCCTTGCCGGAGAGCTCGGAGATCAAGACGTCGCGACTGTTGCCGACCAGCTCCGGGTCGACGTGTTCGAAGGTCCGGGCGTCCGCTTGGATCCCGGCCACGTGCATCCCGCCCTTGTGGGCGAACGCGTTGCGCCCGACGTAGGCCTGGTCCACATCCGGTGCGACGTTCAGCAGCTCGTCGACGAAATGCGACGTCTCGGTCAACAGCCGCACCCGGTCGCGCCCGACCACCTGGTAGCCCAGCTTCAGCTCCAGCGCCGCCAGGATCGAGGCCAGGTTCGCGTTGCCGCAGCGCTCCCCGATGCCGTTCATCGTCCCCTGCACCAACCGCGCGCCCACCTCGACCGCGGCGAGCGAGTTGGCGACGCCGCACTCGGCGTCGTTATGGGTGTGGATCCCGACCTGGACTCGGTCAGCGAGCTCGGCGACGACCGCCGCCGTTGCCTCGGCGACCTGCCCGGGGAGGCTCGCACCGTTCGTGTCGCAGAGCGTCACGTTCTCGGCCCCGGCCACGGCAGCGGCGCGCACGCACTCCAATGCATAGCCCGGATCGTCCCGCCAGCCGTCGAAGAAGTGCTCGGCGTCGTACACGACGCGCTTGTCGTGCGCCCGGCACAGGTTCACCGAGTCGACGATCATCGCGAGGTTCTCCTCGCGCGAGACCTTGGTCACCTTCTCCAGGTGCAGCGCCCAGGTCTTGCCGACGAGGGTGCAAACCGGCGCGAACGACGTGACCAGCGTGCGCAGAGCCTCGTCCTCCTCGGCGGCGATCCCGCGCCGCCGAGTCATCCCGAAGGCGCAAACGGCGGCGTTCTCCAGGTCGACGCCGGCGAGCAACTCGAACAGCTCCTCCTCCTTGGGATTCGAGCTGGGGAACCCGGCCTCGACGAACTGGATGCCAAGCCGGTCGAGCGCCTGGACGACGCGCACCTTCTCGGCTGCCGACAGGGTCATGCCCTGCCCCTGCATGCCATCCCTAAGGGTGGTGTCGTAAAGCTGGACGGTGGTCACGGGTGATGCTGCCTTTCTGACTTCAGGGATCGAACGAACTGCGCGGGCGGGGTGTGTGTCTCAACCCGCGCGGCCACGGCGCCGCGTTACGCCGCGGCGCGCCTAATTCGCTCGATGATCCCGAAGCAGAGGCACATCAGCCGGAAACCTTACTCGGCTGTTCGACCAGGTCCAGCCATTCCGCGTACTCCTGCGCGCGACCGTGCAGGGCGTCGTCGAACTTGGCCTGCACCACGCGGGTGATCTCGCCGGGCTCGCCGACGTCGTGATCGTCGATCTCGCGGACCGGGACGAGCTCGGCCGCCGTGCCCGAGAGGAAGATCTCCTCGGCCATGTACAACTCGGCGCGAGCCACCTCGCGCTCAACCACGACGTAACCGATGTCGCGGGCGATCTGGATGATCGACTTGCGGCTGATCCCGTCGAGGATCGATGCCGTGTGCGGAGGGGTGACGATCTCGCCGTCGCGGACGAGGTAGATGTTCTCGCCCGATCCCTCGCAGACGTGTCCCGCCTCGTCCAGCAGGATCGCCTCGTCGTAGCCGGCGTTGGCCGACTCCGTCTTCGCCAGGATCGAGTTCAGGTACTGGCCCGAGGCCTTGGCCTGCGGGATCAGCCCGTTCGGCGAGATCCGCCGCCAGGAGGAGACCTTGGCGCGGATGCCGTCGCGCTTGCCCTCCTCGCCGAGGTACGCGCCCCAGGGCCAGACCGCCACGATCACATCGACCGGCGCGCTCTTTGCGTAGAGGCCCATCTCGCCGTAGCCGCGGAACGCGAGCGGGCGGATGTAGCAACTGTTGAGGCCGTTGCGGCGGATCAGCTCGTGGGTCGCTTCACGGATCTCGTCGAGCGAATGCTCAAGCGGCAGGTAGTACATCTCGGCCGACCGCGCGAGCCGCTCCAGGTGCTCGCGGTGGCGGAAGATCGCCGGCCCCTTGTCGGTCTCGTAGCAGCGGATGCCCTCGAAGACGCCCGTGCCGTAGTGGAGGCCGTGTGAGAGCACGTGGACCTTGGCGTCATCCCAAGCGACGAACTCGCCGTTCATCCAGATCCACTCTGACTTCTCCACGGTTTCCTCCGGATTGCTCGCGTTCAGTCCGGAGGAAAGTATGGCGCACGCTCCTACGGCCGCGCCTCGTACAGCGTGGCGTTGGTCACATCGCCCCGGGAAAGGCGGCGGGGCGGCAGAGCCGCCCCGCACCACGTCGGCGAACGCGGTTCGCTCAGGTTTCCTCGGCCATCGCGAGGAAGTCCTCGCGCGACACTTTCCCCACCATGTCCGGATGGGCATCCTGGACGTGCGCTTCGGCGTTGTTGACGAGCTCGTCCTCGTGCTCGCCTCTGACAACGAATCCGCAGTCGCAATTGATCGTGTACGCCATTGGCGCTCCTTTCGTCGTCCCCAATCTTCTCCGATGGGAGTTCGATTGTCACTTCTGTGCATTGGCGTTAGTTTGGCGTCATGGGGGCGGACGCCTGCGACAGAGTGCAGCTCTGCGGCCGGTTCCTGGTGCGGTGTCGCGGCGAGCGCATCGAGGACCGGATGCCCGGACGCCAGGGTCGCCTGCTGTTCGCCTACCTGCTGACCCGTGAGCATCGCGCCGCATCGCGCGATGAGCTGATCGAGGCGCTCTGGCCCGGCGAGCTTCCGTCGGCGCCCGACATGGCGCTTTCAGCCCTGCTTTCGAAGCTGCGCCGTCTCTTGGGCGACAACGCGATCGAGGGGCGGAGCGATCTGCGCCTCATCCTGCCCCCGGAGACGTGGGTCGACCTGGAGGCTGCCCGCGAGCAAGCGCATCTCGCCGAATCCATGGTTGCCTTGGAGCGCTGGGAGGACGGCTGGAGCTCGGCGATGGTCGCCCGGTTCATTACCGACCGGCCGTTCATGCGCGGCGAGGAGGCGCCGTGGATCGACGGGATCAGGCGCGATCTGGCCGACTGGCGGCTTGCTGCGGTTGAGTGCGACGCCCGGATCTGCTTTGAGATCGGCGGAACCGAGAGGGGTGTGACGCTGCGCTCCGCGCGCGAGCTGATCGGGCTGTCCCCCTACCGCGAGAGCGCCCACTGCCTGCTGATGCGGGCGTTGGCCCAGGAAGGCGACTTCGCCGAGGCGCTGCTCGTCTACGAGCGGCTCCGCCGGCGCCTTCGCGACGAGCTCGGCACCTCGCCCTCGGCGGAGGCACAAGCCCTGCACACGGAGATGCTCGCCGCGGGCAGCTGAGCCCTATTCAGCGCGCTTCGGCCTCGCCCAGGCGCTCGACGAGCAGTTCGAGCATTCCCCACGCGACGTCCGCGTGCTCCTTGACGAACGGCCGGAACTGGAACGAGGCCAGCGTCCGGCAGCGCAACTCGCTGGTGGCGGTGACGGTCGCGGTCCGCGGCCCCTTGGCGATCAGCGCCAGCTCGCCAAACCAATCACCCGGCCCGAGCGTGTTCACGGTCGTGCCGGCGCGGGTGACCGTCGCCTCACCCGAGTCGATGATGAAGAAGAAGTCGAGGCCGGACTGGCCCTCCGTGGCAACGTCCTTGCCGGGGGCAAACGTGGCCTCCTGAAACATCAGGCTGAGCTGCCGGAGCGTCTTGTCGTCGAGGCCGGAGAACAGCGGCACTTCCTTGAGGGCGCTGAGGTCTGGGTCAGCCATCGCGTGCGATCATAGAGCGCCGAGCACCGCCTGAGTCATCTCCGCGGTGCCGGCTTCACGCTCCCCCGCGGCGCCGGTGGCGAGATCGGCGGTCCGTAATCCCGAGTCCAGCGCGGCCTCGGCCGCGGCCTCTACTCGAGACGCCTCGGCGTCCATCCCGAGTCCGTCCCGCAGCAGCATCGCCACCGAAAGGACTGTGGCGAGCGGGTTCGCCACTCCTTGCCCTGCGATGTCGGGTGCCGATCCGTGCACCGGCTCGAACAGGCCGGGGCCGTCGCCACCGAGGCTCGCGGACGGCAACATCCCCAGCGAGCCGGTGAGCATCGCGGCCTCGTCGGAGAGGATGTCGCCGAACATGTTCTCGGTCAAAATCACGTCGAATCGCGAAGGGTTGGCGACGAGCTGCATGGCTGCGTTGTCGACCAGCGTGTGTTCGAGCTCGATCTCCGGATAATCGCTGGCGACCTCGCCGACGACCTCCCGCCACAGGCGTGAGGTCTCGAGGACATTGGCCTTGTCGACCGACGTGACACGGCCGCTCCGCCGCTCCGCCGCGCCGAATGCAACACGGGTGATGCGTTCGATCTCCGCCGTCGTGTAGACGCACGTGTCGCTGGCCGAGTCCTCGGTACGGCTCTTCTCGCCGAAGTAGATGCCACCGGTCAGCTCGCGCACGACCAGCAGGTCGGTCCCAGCGATCACATCGGCCCGCAACGGACTGGAGTCGACAAGCGCGGCGCTTGGCCGGACCGGCCGCAGGTTCGCGAATAGGCCAAGGCCCTTGCGCAACCCGAGCAACCCCTGTTCCGGCCGCGGAGCGTCCTGTTCGGTCGTGTCCCATTTCGGCCCTCCAACCGCGCCGAGCAGAACGGCGTCAGCCGCCCGGCAGGCGTCGAGGACCTCGTCGGTGAGAGCGCTGCCGTGGGCGTCGATCGAGGCGCCGCCGACCAGGTGCTCCTCGTACTCGAAGCTCCCGACAGCGTCGAGGACCCGGCGCGCGGCGGCGAGGACCTCGGGGCCGATGCCGTCACCCGGAAGTTGAACAATCAGCGGCGTCATGCCGGTCTCCGCGCCGAGATGTTCAGGCGCACGTAATCAAAGGTCAATGGCCGCATGGCCGAGCCGACCACCGCGTCGATGAACTCGTCGTGCAGCTCTGGCGGCAACAGCTGAAGATGTCTGGCGAGAGCCATGACGCGAACGAATTCACGCGGCTCGCGCGGTGTCACCGGCTTGTGTTCGAGCCACACGCCTCCGACCTCGAAGCCGGCCCGAGCGAGTCGGTCTTTCGTATCGCACACCGACGCGAAGTTCCAGGCCGGCCGCATCCCACGAAAGTAGGCCGCAAAGCGCTCATCGCCGACGATCCCGCTGATCGCCCGCTCCCATTCAGCCACGTTTCCCTCGCCGCCGCACTGCGCCTCGAGTGCCCCGCCGGGTCGCAGCGCCGAAAACAGGCGCTCGAACAGGCGGTCATGGTCGAGCACCCAATGGAGCGTGGCATTCGAGAAGATCGCATCGACCGGCTCTGCCAGGTCGAGTTCGAGCAAGTCGCCGACGTGCAGGTCGACGCGAGGTTCATCGCCGAACCCGGAGCGCGCCAGCGCGACCATCGCAGCGGAGCCGTCGACGCCCACCACCCGACCGCGTGGCACACGCTCCAGCAGCTGCCGGGTGATCCGGCCGCTGCCACAACCGGCATCGAGCACGATCTCGTCACCATCGAGCTGCAGACGGGCGACGACATCGCGCGCCCACTCCTCCTGGGGATCGGCGAGCCGGTCGTAGGCCGACGCGTCCCAATCCGCGGGCGCCTGACCACCGGGGCCGCGATCCTGCAGCCCGGGCGTCACAGGGCGGTCGTCACGGGTCCACGGTCGGCCTTGCCGGCCGCCTCGAAGGCATCGATCACGCCTTCGTCCTGGAGGGTGACGCCGATGTCGTCGAGGCCGTTCAAGAGCCGGCGCTTGATCTCGGCGTCGAGGTCGAAGCGGTACTCGGCGTCGCCCGCCCGTACGACCTGTGCCTCGAGGTCGACGGTTGCCTCCCCCGCTTCGGCCACGGCTCGGCACTCACCGTCGCCAAGGACGACCGGCAACAGGCCGACCTTGGTGCAGTTCGAGAAGAAGATGTCGGCGAAGGATGGGGCGATGATCGCGTCGAAGCCAAAGTCCTGCAGCGCCCAGGGCGCGTGCTCTCGCGACGAGCCGCCGCCGAAGTTGCGCCCGACGACCAGGATCGGATTCGGCTCGAGCTCGATCTCGCCGTCTCGGATCCAGTCGTAGAACAGGAACTCGCCGAAGCCCGTTCGCTCGACCCTCTTCAGGAATTGCTTGGGGATGATCTGGTCGGTGTCGACGTCGGCGCGGTCGAGCACCGAGACCCTGCCTTGGATCTTGCCCACGGGCTCCATTACGCCCACTCGCGAATATCCACGAATCGGCCTTCGATCGCGGCGGCAGCCGCCATCTTCGGGCTGACGAGGTGGGTCCTGCCGCCCTTGCCCTGCCGGCCCTCGAAGTTGCGGTTCGAGGTCGAGGCGCAGCGCTCGCCCTCGGCCAGGATGTCCGGGTTCATGCCAAGGCACATCGAGCAGCCGGCCGAGCGCCAGTCGAAGCCGGCGGCGCGGAACACCTCGTCCAGTCCCTCGGCCTCCGCCTCGGCCTTGACCCGCGCCGAGCCGGGGACGACCATCGCGCGCACGCTGGCAGCGACCTTCCTCCCCGCGACGACCGACGCGGCCTCGCGCAGGTCCTGCACTCGCGAGTTCGTACAGGAGCCGATGAACACGCGGTCGAGGGCGATCTCCTGGATCGGCGTGCCCGGCTCGAGCGCCATATAGCGAAGCGCGCGCTCCTGCACGTCGTCCTCGGGACTTGGCACCGACTCCGTGACCTGGACGACCTGGCCGGGGTTGGTTCCCCAGGTCACCATCGGCGAGATCTCGGACGCGTCGATCGCGACCTCGGTGTTGAACGACGCCCCGTCCTCGGTCGGCAGGCCGCGCCACTCGGCGACCGCCGACTCGAAATCCGCGGGAGCCGCGGGCCGGCCCTCGATCCACTCGAAGGTCGTCTCGTCGGGCGCCACCATCCCCGCCCGGCCGCCGCCCTCGATCGTCATGTTGCAGATCGTCATTCGGTTCTCCATCGTCAGGCCCCGGATCGTCTCGCCCGCGTACTCGACTGCGTAGCCGACCATGCCACCCGTCCCGAGCCGCCCGATCGTGGCCAGGATCAGGTCCTTTGCGACGACACCAGGGCCGAGCTCGCCCGAGTATTCGATACGCATCGTCTTCGGGCGCTTCTGGAGCAGGCATTGCGTTGCGAGCACGTGCTCGACCTCGGACGTCCCGATCCCGAACGCGAGCGCGCCGAACGCTCCGTGCGTGGAGGTGTGGGAGTCGCCGCAGACCATCGTCAGGCCGGGCTGAGTCAGCCCCAGCTCCGGGCCGATCACGTGCACGATCCCCTGGCGATCGGAGCCCAGCGAGAAGATCGGCACGCCGAACTCCTGGCAGTTTCGCTCGAGGGTCTCGACCTGCTTGCGCGACAGCTCGTCGGCGATCATGCGGGCGGTGGGGGTGCCGTCCGTGGGCACGTTGTGGTCAGCCGTCGCGACCGTCTTGTCCGGCCGGCGCACCTTGCGGCCCGCGAGGCGCAAGCCCTCGAACGCCTGCGGTGAGGTGACCTCGTGGACGAGGTGCAGATCGATGTAGATCAGCCCATCACCGACCTCGTGCGCGGCCCAGATCTTGTCGAACATGGACTTCGGCATCAACTTCTCCGTAATCCTGCAGCGACCACGGCCACGAACTCCGCACGCTGCGCGCTTCGGTTTTCGAAGTGGTGGGCCAGGTCGGCATCGAAGGTGACCGCATCGCCGGCCGAGAGCTCGTGGTCCTCGCCGTCGACGACCAGCGTCAACTCCCCCGCCAGGGCTAGGGCCGTTTCGCGGGCGCCGGGCTCATGCAGCGGCGGGTCGGAGGCTCCGCCGGTCGCGGCGCCCGCCTCGAGCAGATGGCGCGAGACGTCGGCCCGCTGGCCGGGCAATGAGGGTGTCAGCTCCTCGACCTGGTGACCCCCGCGCTTTCGCGAGCGCCCGTCGCCGCGGCGGACGACGACGAGGTGCTCGGCCTCGTCGAGGCGCAGGAGCTGCGAGAGCGTCAGGTCCAGACCGGTGGCGATTCGGCCGGCGACCGCGAGCGTCGGGCTGGTCTCGCCGCGCTCCACCTGCGAGAGCATCGGCGCCGAGACGCCGCTGCGCTCGGCCAGGTCGCGCAGCGAGAGGCCCATCGAATCCCGCAGGGCCTTGACCCGCGTGCCGACTGCTCCGTTCTCGGTCGTGACCGCGCTCACGGCGCGTACGTTATCACGTACGCCTGTATCCACCGGCGGGGACGCTAGCGTGCCTGGCCGCTCGGCCGGACCATGATCTCGTTGACCGAGACGTGCTTCGGCTGGGCGAGTGCGTAGACGATCGCGTTGGCGATGTCGGTCGCCTCCAACACCTTGCCGATCCGCTCACGCATCTTCTCGGTGGCGTCCACAACCATCGGGTTCGTGTTGTGGCCCTGGAGCTCGGTCTCGACGAACCCCGGCTCGACGCAGGTGACCCGGATCCCGATGTGGGCGCCCTCCTGGCGCAGCGCCTCGGAGAATCCGACCACTCCCCACTTGGTCATGTTGTAGACGGCGGCCCCCATCGCGGCCGTGCGGCCCGCGACCGATGAGACGTTGACCACGTCCCCGCTCCCACCGTCGCGCATCACCGGCACTGCCGCATTCGTGCAGTACAGGAGTCCGAGCAGGTTGACGTCGATCATCCGCCGCCACTGCTCCGTATCCGCACCCTGGATCAGCCCGAGCAGCATCACGCCGGCGTTGTTGACGAGTCCGTCGAGCCCGCCCATTTCCCCGGCAGCGGTGGCGACCAGCGCGTTCGCCTGGTCCTCGTCGCCGATGTCGGCTTCGATCGCGACCGCCTTGCCTTCAAGGCGGCCGGCGATCGCGTCCAGCCGGTCCTTGCGTCTGGCGCCAAGCGCCACGGCGCCGCCCTCGGCGACGATCGCTTCAGCCGTCGCCTCGCCGATCCCCGACGACGCGCCGGTGATCAGGATCCTGCGGCCGTCGAGCGAGCCCACACCCGGCAATCTACCGGCGCCCTAGGGCCCTGGCGTGCGCACCACTGCAGCGTCCGCGGTCAGACCCTCCGCCTCGCGCACGGCGGCGCCATCGAGCGCGTTCGAGAGCGCGCGCACGTAGGCCCGCGCGGACGCCTCGAGGATGTCCGTGGCGACGCCCTGGCCGCTCGCCAGCCGTGCGTGCGCACGGAGCATCACCGTCACCTCGCCGAGCGCGTCCTCGCCCTCGGTCACCGCCGAGACGGTGTAGGAGCGCAGCTCGCAGTCGGTGTCGACCGCGTTGCGGATCGCGCCGAAGATCGCGTCGACCGGGCCGTCGCCGGAGGCCTCGCCCACGGACTCCTCGCCCGATGGCAGCCGCACGGCAACCCGCGCCTTGGGCTCGCGCCGCGAGCCGGCCTCGACCTCGAACCAGTCGAGCGCGTAGGAGTCCGTGCGCTCGCGCATCTCGTCCGAGACGATCGCCTCCAGGTCGAGCGCGGTCACCTGCTTCTTTACGTCTGCGATCTCCTTGAAACGCTTGAACGCCTGGTTCAGCGCCCCGCCCTCGACCTTGAATCCGAGCTGCTCGAGCGCGTCCTTCAGGGCGTGCCGGCCCGAGTGCTTGCCGAGCACGATCGAGTTCGACTCCAGCCCGACGGCGACCGGGTCCATGATCTCGTAGGTGGTGCGCTCCTTGAGCACGCCGTCCTGGTGGATGCCCGACTCGTGCGCGAACGCGTTGCGCCCGACCACGGCCTTGTTCGGTTGCACCGCGTAGCCGGTCAGGCGCGAGACCATCCGGCTGGTCCGCGCGAGCTCGCGCGCGTCCAGAGTCGTGTCCAGCCCGTGTTCGTCGGTTCGGGTCCGGAGCAGCATCACGATCTCCTCCAGTGAGCAGTTGCCGGCGCGCTCGCCGATGCCGTTCACCGCGCACTCGACCTGGCGCGCGCCGGCCAGCACCCCCGCGTAGGAGTTGGCGACTGCCAGCCCCAGGTCGTCGTGGCAGTGAACCGAGACGATCACGCCCTCGAGCCCCGGAACCAGCTCGTAGAGGCGGCGCAGGTAGCGCGTGTACTCGTCCGGCGTCGTGTAGCCGACCGTGTCGGGGATGTTGATGACGTTTGCGCCCCCCTCTACGGCGATGGCGCAGACCTCCGCCGTGAAATCGACGTCGGCGCGGGTCGCGTCCATCGGCGAGAACTCGACGTCGTCGCAGTAGGACTTCGCCAGGGCCACCGCGGCCTTGGCCTGCCCCTTGACGTCCTCGCGGTCGGTCTGCAGCTGGTGCTCGATGTGGATGTCCGAGGTCGAGATGAAGGTGTGGATCCGGGGCCGATCCGCGTCCCGGATCGCGTTCCACGCGGCGTCGATATCCGGCTTGTGGGTGCGGGCAAGGCCACAGATCACCGGCCCCTCGACCGATCGGGAGATCGCCTCGACCGCCTCGAAGTCGCCGGGCGAGGTGATCGGGAATCCGGCCTCGATCACGTCGACGCCCAGACGCGCGAGTTGATGCGCGATCTCGACCTTCTCCTGCGTGTTGAGCGAAATCCCGGGGGACTGCTCGCCGTCGCGCAGGGTCGTGTCGAAGATCTGGACCCTGTCTGAGTCCGGTATCGCTGCGGGCTCCTGGCCGCTCATCTGATGACTCCTTCTCTGTCCGAAACCAATGACCTGTGCTCGCGGCTAACGCGCCGCCTGGCGATTACTCCCCCGGAAGGGGGAGGAGAAGAAGCAGCGCCAGGGTGTCGAGCCGGTGGCTCATCGGTCCGCGCAGCGTAGCAATCGCGTGGCCCAGGTCAAGCGAAGCGTTCCCGGGCGTCCTCGCGCTTGGCTTCGGAGTAGAAGGCGCGGGCCCAAAGCGACGACGGCCTGCCAAGCCGGAAAGCGGCCACGAGGCCGACGACCGGCAAGACAAGGCTCAGCGCGGCCATCCCGAACTTCTCCTTGGCCGCGTTGACCAGTCCCGAGACGACGCCAACCGCGCCAATCGCACCCAGCGCGGCGAACACCTCCGACTCCACCTCCTCCGCGGCGTCGATCCATTCCCGGAAGCCCGTGGCGGCCAGGGCGGCGAGGATCGCGACCACGATCACCGCGTCAATCGAGCGCCGGCCTTCCTCCTCCCAGTAGACGTCGCGCAGGTTGAGCCACAGCGCGAACTCGTCCATCGTCAATCCGGTGCCGATCCCGAAGCCGATCACGGCGACGTGGCTCCAGGGCTCATCGGGCCGCAGCACCGCACCGGCGTACCCGCAGATCAGGAGCAGCAGGATTCCCCAGACGAGATGGTGAATATGGGTGCCGCCCACCTCCACGTTGCCCGGCCACCAGCTGACCTGGGCTCGGATCATGTGCGCGCTGGTGCGGATGAAGGCGAAGCTCGCCAGGAACGAGACCAGGAACAGGAACTCGAGCTCGCGTCCGTCCATCTATGGAGTCAGCACGACCTTGCCGATGTTCTTGCCGTCGGCGAGAAATCGGTGGGCGTCACCGGCGCGGTCGAACGGGAAGCTCTCGGCAACGACCGGCACCAGGTCCCCGCCGGCCAGGCCGTCGGCGAGCGGCTGCAGCACACGGTCGAGGCCCTCGCGGTCCCACCAGCTCAGCATGTTGAGCCCGAAGACGCCCTTGTTCTCGTTCATCATGCTCAAGCTCTTCCACCATGGGACCGTCGCCAGCGGCATCCGCACGAGGCCCTTGACCAAGGCCGGGATGTCGCGCTTGTCGCCGGTCTGGGCCTCGGAGAGGCCGAACATGATCAGGCGACCGCCCTGGCGCAGCACGCGGTAGGAACGTTTGAAGCTGCTGGGGCCGATCGCGTCCATGACGACGTCGACGCCCTCACCGCCCGTGATCCGCATCACCTCGTCGGCGAAGTCCACCGAGCGGTAATCGATCGGGTGGTCGCAACCGTGCTCCCGGATCGCGTCGTGCTTGCCGGCCGAGGCGGTGCCGAAGATCTCCGCCCCGATCCCCTTCGCAATCTGGATCGCAGCGATGCCGACGCCGCCGGCCGCGGCGTGGATCAGCATCCGGTCGCCCGAGCGGAGGCCGCCCATCATCACCAGCCCGGCGTGAGCTGTCGTGTAGTTGACGACGAACCCCGCGCCCTGCTCGAAGCTCATGTCCGTGGGCAGCGGCACGACCTGACCGGCGTCAACGGCGACCAGTTCCGCGTACCCGCCGAACCGGGTACCCGCGATCACGCGGTCGCCGACGGCGAAGCCCTCCACCCCGTCGCCGACCGACTCGACCTCGCCCGCGACCTCATAGCCGACCACCGAGGGCAATGGCGGCGCGTCCGGGTAGATGCCCGAGCGGGCCATCATGTCGGCGAAGTTGATGCCCGACGCCTTCACGGCCACCCGAACCTGGCCGGGCCCGACCGGGGGGTCGGGGCGCTCCTGCACCTGCAGGACCTCAGGTCCCCCATGCTTGGTGATTACGACCGCGCGCACGCCCGAACCCTAGAGGTCGATCGCTCGGCCCTCGGCGAAGCCGTCGAGCTCGAGGATGCGGCCGATCGTCTCCGGCGCGACCGGAGCGTCAGTCGTCAGGACCATCACGGCCTGCCCGGCCTCGGACTCGGCGCCGACCGCAGCCGAGACGATGTTGACGCCCTCCTCGCCGAAGCTGGTGCCGACCCGGCCGATCATCCCGGGCTGGTCCGAGTAGCGGAAGACCGCAAGGTGTTGGGCCAGCGGCAGGTAGAAGCTCTGGCCCCAGACGCCGACCAGATGCGGCACGTTGCGCGGTCCGACCCCGGTGCCCGCGACCTCGACGGCGCCCGGCCCCTGGCCGGCACGCACCGTGACCAGCTCGGTGAAGTCCTCCGAACTGGCGTCCTTGATCTCGGTCAGCTCGATCCCCCGCTCCTCGGCCAGCGCGCCCGCGTTGACCAGGTTGACCTGCTCCTCGGTGTGGCCTCGGAGCACCCCGGCGAGCACCGCGATCCCAAGGACCCGTGTGTCGTGCTCGGCCAGGCGCCCGCGGAACTCCGCTTCGACCCGGTCGATGCCGCCCTCGGCGAGGCCCTGCGCCACCGCACCCAGGTCCTGGCACAGCGCGACGAAGGGGGCGAGCGCCTCGGGCAGGGGCGCGCCCAGGTTGACCGCGTTGGTGACGACGCCGCCGGTCAGCGCGGCACGTACCTGCTCGGCCGTGTCGGTCCCTGCCCGGTCCTGCGCCTCCGCGGTCGAGGCACCCAGGTGCGGGGTCACGACCACGTCGTCACGCCCGAACAGCGGATGCTCGGTCATCGGCTCGGAGGGAAACACGTCGAGCGCCGCACCCGCAACCTTGCCGGATTCGAGCGCCGCGCCCAATGCGTCCAGGTCGATCAGCTCGCCGCGCGCGCAGTTGACGATCCGCACCCCGTCCTTCATGCGGATCAGAGCGGTGGCGTCGATCCAGTTGACCGTCTCCGGCGTCTTCGGCAGGTGGATGGTGATGATGTCGGCGCGCTCGTAAAGCTCGTCGCTGGTCTCCACGCCTTCGACGCCCAGCTCGCGGAAGCGCTCGGCCGAGACGAACTTGTCGAAGCCGACGACGTTCATGTCGAATGCCAGCGCGCGCTTCGCGACGAGCTGGCCGATGCGGCCGAAGCCGATCACCCCCAGGGTCTTGCCGTAGAGCTCGTTGCCGCCGTAGCGCGAGCGCGCCCAGTCGCCGCCGACCAGGGCGCCGTGGGCCTGCGGGACGTTGCGGCAGAGCGCCAGCGCCAGCGCCAGGGTGTGCTCGGCCGCCGCAATCGAGTTCGACTCGGGGGCGTTCACGACCAGGATCCCGCGCTTCGTCGCTGCCTCGATGTCGACGTTGTCGACCCCGGTTCCGGCTCGCCCGATCACCCGGAGGGCCTCCGCCCGCGCAATCAGGTCCGCGGTCACCTTGGTGGCCGAGCGGACGATCAGCGCCTCGAACTCGCCGATTCGCTCCGCCAGTTGCGCCTGGTCCCAGTCGAGCCCCAGTTCGACGTCGAAGTCCCGGCGCAGGAGGTCGACGCCGGAATCGGCGATCTTCTCCATCACGAGGACCTTCATGGACGGGCTTCCTTGACGTGTTCCACGATCCAGTCGATGCACCCGGTCAGCGCCTCGACGTCGGCCGGCTCGACCGACGGGAACATCCCGATCCGGAGTTGGTTGCGGCCAAGCTTGCGATACGGCTCGGTATCCACGATCCCGTTCGCGCGCAGCGTCGCGGCCACGGCCACGGCGTCGACCGTCTCGTCGAAGTCGATCGTGCCGACCACCAGTGAGCGCTTGTCCGGGGCCGCGACGAACGGCTCGGCGAAGCTCGTGCGCTCAGCCCATCCGTACAGGTGGCCCGACGAGGTGCGGCAGCGCTCAACGCACCAGTCGAGGCCGCCGGCGGCCAGCATCCACTCGATCTGATCGGCCAGCATCAGCAGGGTCGCCAGAGCCGGCGTGTTGTACGTCTGATCCTTGCGCGAGTTCTCGAGCGCCGTCTGCAGCGACAGGAAAGCGGGCTGCCAGCGGCCCTCGGCGCCGTCCAGGTCGGCGATCCGCTCGATCGCGGCCGGGCTCAGGGCGGCGAGCCAGATGCCGCCGTCGGCGCCGAATGCCTTCTGCGGGGCGAAGTAGTACGCGTCGGCCTGCTGCAGGTCGAGCGGCAGGCCGCCCGCGCCGGACGTCGCGTCCACCAGGACGAGCGCGTCACCGGCTCCTTCCGGTCGCGTGACGTCGACCATGACTCCGGTCGAGGTCTCGTTGTGCGCCCAGGCGAGGACGTCCACGTCCGGATCGGCGCGCGGCTCGGGCGCGTCGCCGGGCTCGGCCTCGACGACGATCGGGTCCTGGAGGAAGGGTGCGGCGGCGGTCGCCTTGGCGAACTTGCCCGAGAACTCCCCGTAGCTCAGGTGGAGCGCCCGCTCCCGCACCAGGCAGGTCGCGGCCGCGTCCCAGAAGGCGGTGGTACCGCCGTTGCCCAGCGCGACCTCGTAGCCGACGGGAGCGCCGAACAACTCGCCGAGGCCGGCGCGGACGCGGCAGACGAGGTCCCGCACCGGCTGTTGCCGGTGCGAGGTGCCGATCAAATCCGCCGCCTCGGCAATGCGCGCCAGAGCCTCCGGGCGCACCTTCGACGGCCCGCAACCGAACCGTCCGTCGGCCGGCTTCTTTTCTTCGGGGATGCGTGTTTCGGTGGCGATCGTCATGGCTGGCACGGCTCCGGGTCGAGGACGGTACTAAGGTGCCGCGGATGAGCGACGAGGTTAGAGAGCCGGTTGCCGGAGACGGCTACGCCGTCGGCAGCCTCGACGGGCTCGGCGAGGGCTATGGGTTCCGCAAGATCCGCCGCGAGCTGGACGTCAAGGAGCTGGGGATCAACGCGATCGTCCTCCCGGGCGAGCTCGAGACCGGCTTCCACTACCACGACGAGCAGGAGGAGCTCTACTTCGTCCACAGCGGCCGGATCGAGATCGAGTTCGGCGATGGCAAGAAGTTCACGCTCGGCCCGGGTGGCATGGCCCGCGTCGACGCCGCCACCCACCGAAAGATCAGCAACGCGGGCTCTGTAGACGCGGTCTACGTGATCGTCGGCGCCAAGGGGGGCTACGTCGGCCGCGACGGTCGTCTACCCGAGGGCGAGCAGCGGGTGCCGGGTCCGGACCCTTCGGGCGCCTAGGCCTAGCCCCACTTGAACTCGGGGTACTTCGTGAGCGCGAAGTGCCCGTAGGCCGCGATCCGGGCGTTCCAGCGCATCGAGATCAGCACGACCTCGAACAGGCCCTCGGGGTAGCGCTTGGTGAAGAGGATCGCGAAGAAGGCGAAGAAGGCGCAAAAGGCCGCCGCAATGTTGACGAGATAGCCGACGACCGCGTACGGAATGATCAGAAGCCATGCCACCAACGGGCGCCAGCGTTCGACGGTTTCCGGATAGTCGAGCTCGAAGCGCGCCGGATATGCCGGATCGGGCTCGAAGCCGAAGGGCGGATAGCGATCGGTCATCAGCAGCGCGTAGGCGTTCAGCCTCACCACCCAGCGATAGAGGCCGAGCAGGAAATCGAACGCCCCCCGCGGGTAGCGGCCCGTGAAGAGGACCGCGATCAACGCGTAGAAGATCACGAACAGCGCCGCGATCATGACGAAGAACAAAACGAACACGTGCGGGATGATCAGGAGCCACTTGATCAGCGGCAGGAAGCGGCTGTACTCCTCCTGCCGGTCAACTTCGAGCCGCAGTGCTTCCCCCATGTGCGGCCGACTCTAGTCGATTTCCTGGTCGATCCAGGGCATCATGTCGCGCAGGTCCTTGCCCACCGACTCGATCTGCTTGCCCTTGGCCTCGGAGCGCAGGCGGTTGAAGTTCTCGGCGCCGGCCCGGTTCTCGGCGATCCATTCCTTGGCGAACTCGCCGGACTGGATGTCGGCCAGGATCTTGCGCATCGCGGCGCGGGTCTCGTCGGTGATGACTCGCGGCCCGCGCGTCATGTCGCCGTACTCGGCCGTGTTCGAGATCGAATAGCGCATTCCCTGCAGGCCCTTCTCGTACATCAGGTCGACGATCAGCTTCAGCTCGTGCAGGCATTCGAAGTACGCGAGGCGCGGGTCGTAACCGGCCTCGACCAGGGTCTCGAAGCCGGCCTGGACCAGTTCGGAAGCGCCGCCGCAGAGCACCGCCTGCTCGCCGAAGAGGTCGGTCTCGCACTCGTCCTTGAAGGTGGTCTCGATGATGCCCGCCCGCCCGCCGCCGATCCCGGCGGCGTAGGCCAGCACCAGGTCCCGTGCGGACCCGCTGGCGTCCTGGTGGACCGCCATCAGGCAGGGGACTCCCCTCCCTTCCTCGTACTGGCTGCGAACGAGGTGCCCGGGGCCCTTGGGTGCGACCATGCCGACATCGACGCCCGGCGGCGGTTCGATCTGCCCAAAGTGGATCGCGAAGCCGTGGGCGAACATCAAGAGGTTGCCCTCGGCGATCCCGTCGTTGATCTCGGCTTCCCAGATCTCGGCCTGGCGCTCGTCCGGCAGCAGGATCATCACAACGTCGCCGCGGCTGGCGGCTTCGACGATGTCCAGGACCTCGAGCCCGGCGGCCTCGGCCTTGGCCCGAGACGAGGAGTCCGGGCGCAGGCCGACGACCACGTCGTGTCCTGATTCCTTCAGGTTGCGCGCATGAGCGTGGCCCTGGGAGCCGAAGCCCAGGATCGCGATCGTCTTGTCTTTGAGCGCCCCGGCGTTGGCGTCGGCGTCGTAGAAGATGTCCTTGTCGCTCATCACGGAGAAGTTATTAGGTCGGTCGCTTCATGAAGAACTCGGTGAACTCAGAGCAGCGCCCGTCCAGATCGAACTGCATCAGGAAGCAGTTGTCGTAGATCGCCTCGGGTTGGGTGTAGGTGCTCGCGCCGACCGCGACCGCGACGTCGCCGTCGACGGCCGCCGGCGCGTAGGCGGCGTCGTAGGTGCCGGGCTCGTCGCGCGACGAGGCGTTGGCGTTGTCGTCCTCCCCGAGCCAGCTCGCCACCACGGCATCGCGCCCGCGAATGGGCTCGTCGTAGGGGTGATAGCGATACTCCACCTCGTCTGCGAACAGCGCCTCGATCGCAGCCCGGTCATAGGACTTCCACGCCGCCACGTAGGCATCCAGCCACCGCTGCACGTCCGACCTCTCCATCGCCCCTCCTACCTCAGCTCTCTCCGCAACAGCTTGCCGGATGCGGTCCGCGGCAGCGCCGCGACGAACTCGAAGCGCTTCGGCACCTTGAAGCCCGCCAGCTCGGCGGCGCAGTGCTCGCGCAGGTGGTCGGCGTCGGCGCTCGCGCCGTCCCGGACGACGACCACCGCCGTCACCGCTTCCTGCCACTGGCGATCGGCGCGGCCCACCGCGGCCGCGTCGACGACATCGGGGTGGCGCAGCAGCACCTCCTCGATCTCGGCCGGCAGCACGTTCTCACCGCCGCTCACGATCACGTCTCCGAGCCTGTCCTCGACGTAGAGGAACCCCTCCTCGTCGATGCGCCCGAGGTCGCCGGTGTGGAGCCAACCATCCTGGTCCGCGGTGCCTGGTGCGACCGTGGGCCCCTGGACCAGGATCTCCCCGTCCTGGATTCGCAGATGGGTTGTGAGGAGCGGCCGTCCCGCCGAGCCCGCCTTCGTCATCGCCTCGGCCGGCGCCAGCGTCGTGACCTGCGAGCAGGTCTCGGTCATCCCGTAGGTCTGGACCACAGTGGCCCCTCCGCCAGCCGCCTCCTCGATCACGTCGACCGGAAGCGGGCCGCCGCCCACGATGATCGCCCGCGGGCCCGAGATGTCGACGCCGGCCTCCAGCAGACGCACAAGCTGGGTCGTGACCAGCGAGACAAGCGTCACGCCGTCGTCCGCCAGCGCGGCTGCCACGCGGTCCGGCTCGAACCCGTCGTGGATCACGGTCCCGGTTCCGTAGACGACGGACCGCATCAGGATCGAGAGGCCGGCGACGTGGTAGAGCGGCAGGCAGCAGAGCCAGCGGTCCGATGGGTCGACGCCGAGGTTGAAGGCCGAACCCACCGCGCTCCAGAGAAAGTTCCCGTAGGTGAGTCCAATCGAGCGCGACCGGCCCGACGTGCCGCTGGTCAGCAGGCGGCAGTGGACGGCGTCGAGGTCGTGCTCGCCCAGCAGCGGCATGTCGGCCTCGGTCGCGGTCAGCTCCAGCGGCGAGCTCAGGACCAGCGCGGGCTCGGCTCGCTCGATCTCTGCCGCGCGTTCGCGATCGGCCAGCCGAGTGTTGAGCGGATAGGCGATCGCGCCCAGCTTCATCAGACCGTGGAGGACGGCGGCGTACTCCGCCCCGGCAGGAAGGGCAAGGGCGACGACCGCCCCACGCCGTACTCCCCGCGCGGCCAGGCGCCGGGCGGTGGAAGCGGCCTCCAGCTCGAGCTCGGCGTAGCTGAGATCGACCCCGCCGGCACGGACCGCAAGGCGGTCGGGGCAGGTCAGGGCGCGCTGGGCCAGCCAGTTGTCCAGAAACACACTCACACTGGGATAATCGCTGACGTGCCGATTCGCCACAAAGACGCCCCGCCCGAGGACACGCTCTACGCACCGGTCGCGTGGGAGCCGGGAGCCGAGTACGGCGACCTGCTCTACGAGCGCAGCGACGGGATCGCGAAGATCTCGATCGACCGGCCCGACGTCCACAACGCGTTCCGCCCGCAGACGCTGGCGGAACTGCGCGACGCGTTCAACCGCGCCCGCGACGACACCGAGGTGGGCTCAATCATCTTCACCGGCGTCGGTGACGAGGCCTTCTGCTCCGGCGGTGACCAGCGCATCCGCGGCGATGACGGCTACATCGGCGACGACGAGGTCGCCGCCCGTGGCGTGGGCCGGCTTGACGTCGGCGACCTGCACGTGCAGATCCGCCGCCTGCCGAAGCCGGTGGTCGCGATGGTCGCCGGGTACGCCGTGGGCGGCGGTCACATCCTGCACCTGGTCTGCGACCTGACGATCGCAGCCGAGAACGCCCGCTTCGGGCAGACCGGCCCGCGGGTCGGGAGCTTCGACGGCGGCTTCGGTGCCTCGCTCCTGGCCAACAACGTCGGCGTCAAGCGCGCCAAGGAGATCTGGTTTTTGTGCCGGCTCTACGACGCGGCCGAGGCGCTGCAGATGGGGCTGGTCAACAGTGTCGTGCCGACCGGCGAGCTCGAGCGCGAGACGGTCGCGTGGTGCCGTGAGATGAACGCGCTCTCGCCGCTCTCGCTGCGGCTGCTCAAGTCGAGCTTCAACGCCACCGAGGACGGGCTGGCCGGAATCCAGCAGCTCTCGCACGACGCGACCCTCCTGTTCTACATGTCTGAGGAGGGCCAGGAGGGGCGCAACTCGTTCCAGGAGGGCCGCTCGCCCGACTTCTCGAAGTTCCCGAAGCGTCCGTGAGCCCGTTCCGCATCTGGCTGATGGCCGCCCGGCCACGGACGCTGCCCGCGGCGATCGCCCCGGTGCTGGTCGGAACCTCCGCGGCCTACTACGCGGTCGAGGAAGTCCGCTGGCTGCCGTTCGCAGCCGCGCTCGCCGGATCGATCCTGATCCAGATTGGCACCAACCTCGCGAACGACTACTCAGACGCCAAGCGCGGCGCCGACACCGCGGACCGGCTTGGCCCGGTCCGCGTCACGTCGGCGGGCCTGATCGCTCCGCGCCGGGTGCTGCACGCCACCTGGATCGCGTTCGCGGCGGCCCTGGCCACAGGTATCTATCTGGCGACGGTTGCCGGCCCCGGGATCCTGGTCGTCGGCGCGGTCTCGATCGCAGCCGGAATCCTCTACACGGGGGGTCCCCGGCCCTACGGCTACGCCGGCCTGGGCGAGCTCTTCGTGTTCCTGTTCTTCGGCCTGGTGGCCGTCAACGGCTCGTATTTCGTGCAGCTGGAAGAGCTCGACCTGCTCCCGTTCGGGCTCTCGATCTCGGTCGGCTTCCTCTCGACCGCGATCCTGGTCGTCAACAACATCCGCGACCTGGAGACCGACGCGCGGGCCGGCAAGCGCACGCTGGCGGTGCGGTTGGGGCGCGCGCGGACGCGGGTGCTGTACGTGGCCCTGTTGGCGTCGTCGTTTGCCCTGCTGCCACTCGCCCTGTTGCTGGGCGAAGGTCCGGCCGAGGGATTGGTCGCGCTTGCCGCCGCGCCGCTCGCGCTCGGGCCGCTGGGCGCGGTCCGGACTCGTACGGACGGCCCGGCACTGAACGGGGCCCTGGCCGGGACCGGCGTGCTGCTGGCGGCGTTCAGCGTGCTGCTGGCGGCCGGCCTGGCAATCGGCTGATGCGGGTCGAGCGCGCGGAGACGGTCCCCTATGCGCTGCGCTTCCGCGAGCCCTACGTCACCGCGCGGGGCACCCTCGAACAGCGAGAAATGGTCCTGTTGCGGCTTCGGACGGATGCAGGGCTTGAGGGGCTCGGTGAGGGTGTCCCGCTCGCGTTGCGGGGGGACAAAAGCCCGGCCAAGGTCGAGCAGGCGATCGCCGAGGCGGCGGCCCGTGTCGTCAACCTCGACTTCGACGCGGCGGCCGACGACCCACTGGGCTTCGCGGTCGCCACGATGGTGGAGCTCACCGCGTCCGGGCGTCTCCATCCCGCCGCCGGCGCCGCCCTGGAGAGCGCGCTGTTCGACCTGGTGGCCAAGTCCGCCGGTCAGCCCGTGTGGAGTCTGCTCAGGGCCGCCGACGCGGCTCCTGTCGAATGCAACGCGACGCTCACCGCGGGCGACGCCGACGCGGTCGCTGCCCAGGCAGCCGACTGGGCCGCCGACGGATTCGCCACGTTCAAGCTCAAGCTCGGAGCCGGCACCGACGACGCCGCTACCGTCGCCGCGGTGCGCGCCGCGGTCGGGCCAGATGCGCGGATTCGCGTCGACGTCAACGAGGCCTGGGGCGTTCGCGACGCGGTTGCGATTCTGCGGGCGATCGAACCCCACGACATCGAATTGGCAGAACAGCCGGTCGAGGGCCTGCGGGGGCTGTCCAAGGTCGCCCGCGATACGGCGATTCCGCTGGCCGCCGACGAGGCGATCGCGAATGAGGCGGATGCCCACCGGGCCGTCCAGCGCCGAGCCTGCCGCTACGCAACCGCGAAGCTCTCGAAGGTCGGCGGCATCGGCGCGGCGCGGCGGATCGCCGCGGTCCTACCCACGTATCTCTCGAGCGCCCTCGACGGACCGGTGGGCATCGCCGCGGCAGGCCACGCCGCGCAGGTCCTGCGCGGCGACGGCAACGACCCCGGCATCGCCCACGGCCTGGCGACGCAGCGCCTGTTCGTGGAGACGATCGCCAGCCGCCAGTGCGGGCTGCGCGACGGACGCCTGAGCCTGCCTGACGGTCTCGGCCTGGGCGTCGTCGTCGACGAGGACGCCCTTGAACGCCACCGGATCTGAGCCCGGGTAGGTTCTCGCCGATGGACGCGACCAACCGCAACACGGCGCTGGCGTCGGCGCTGGTCGAGGAGCTGGCCCGCTCCGGCGTCGAGCGGGCGGTGATCTGCCCGGGCTCGCGCTCGACGCCGGTCGCGCTTGCCCTGCTGCGGGAGCCCGCGATCGCGACGACCAGCATCGTCGACGAGCGTTCCGCCGCGTTCTTCGCGCTGGGCGCGGCGAATGCAACCGGCAGGCCCGTCGCGGTCAGTTGCACCTCGGGCACCGCCGCGGCGAACCTCCACCCCGCGATTTGCGAGGCCGACGAGGCCGGGGTTCCGCTGATCGCCCTGACCAGCGACCGCCCGCCCGAGCTGCGCGGTATCGGCGCCGGCCAGACGATCGACCAGATCGGCCTCTACGGACCGGCCGTTCGCTGGTTTTGCGAGGTCGGCACCCACGACGCCGACGACGCCGGGCTGCTGCACCTGCGCTCGACGGCTTGCCGAGCCGTCGCCCTCGCGGCCGGCGACCCAAGGCCGGGGCCCGCGCACCTGAACCTCTCGTGGCGGGACCCGCTCGGCCCCGAGCCGCGCGAGGGCGAGGTCACAGCCCGTTCGGCCCGGGCGCTCGCCGGCCGCGGCGATGAGGTGCCGCTGACCGAGGTCTATCGGCCGGCGGTGGCCCTTAGCGGCGAGGAGATCGAGGCGATCGCGGCGGACCTCGTGGAGACCCCGCGCGGGCTGATCGTCGCCGGGCGTCAATCCGACTCGTCGCTGGGGACCGCCCTCGCCGCGCTGTCAGCCGCGACCGGATACCCGATCCTTGCCGAGGCAACGTCGCAGGCTCGCCTCGGGCCGCACGATCGCGACAGCGTTATCTGGGCCTACGACGCAATCGCCCGAGCCCGTCCCGCGGCGCTCGATCCCGACCTGGTCCTGCGCTTCGGCGACATGCCGACCTCGAAGGCGTTGCGGGAATGGCTCGCCTCACTGGACGGTTGCGCCCAGCTCGTCGTCGACCCGCAGGGCGACTGGAACGAGCCGACGCGCAAGGCCGGCCTGGTCCTGCGATCCGAGCCCGCCGGCCTGGCTTTCGCGCTGGCGAGCTCGATGCCGCAACCGCCTGCGAGCGACACCTGGCTCGCCCTCTGGCAACGCGCCGGCGAGGCGGCCACCCGCGAGCTCGCAGCCGAGCTCAAGGGCCTCGACGAGCTGACCGAGCCGAGCCTCCAGGCGGCGCTCGGCGCCGCCTACGCCGACGGGGACCTCGTCTACGCGGCCTCCTCGATGCCGGTCCGCGACCAGGAGGGGTTCCTCGCCTCGGGACCTGGAGACGTCCTGTTCCTGGCGAACCGCGGCGCGAACGGAATCGACGGCGTGGCCTCTTCGGGGATCGGAGCGGCGAGCGCCAGCGGCCGGCCGACGTGGATCCTGCTCGGCGACCTCGCCCTGCACCACGACTCGAACGGCCTCGCCGCCCTACGGCACGTGACGACTCCCGTGCGCCTGGTGGTCCCGAACAACGATGGCGGCGGCATCTTCGAGTTCCTGTCCCAGGCCGAGCAGGTGGAACGCCCCGAGTTCGAGGCGATCTTCGGCACTCCCCTGGGACTCGACCTGTCGAAGCAGGCCGAACTGCACGGGATCGAACACCGCCTCGTCAGCCGGGAAGCCGACCTCGCCGACCTCCCCCGCGACCGGCACCTGCTGGTCGAGGCAAAGATCGACCGGCGCGCGAACGTCGCGGTGCACCGAGCGCTGTGGGAGAGCGCCGCGCAGGCGATCAGGATCGCGCTGGACTCGCCGGAGTGACGAGGCGGGCGGCAATGAAGCCGCTCAGCTCGTCCAGTGCCTCGTCGGCCTCGCGCAGCATCCCGGCGTGCACGTGGAAGGCGTGCCACAGACCATCGAAGACGCGCAGCTCGACGTCCACACTGGCCTGCTCGGCCCGGCGCGCGAGCTCCCGGTCCTCGCTGACGAACAGCTCGCGGGATCCCAGGTGGATCAGCATCGGCGGCAGCTCGGACAGGTCGGCCCGGATCGGCGAGCAGACGGGATGCTCAGCGCCGAGGCCGGCCACGTAGCCGGCCGCCGAGCGCTTCACGGCGTCGGGTGACAGGAGAGCGTCGCTGTTCTGGTTCGTCCTGACCGTCTCGCCTGACATCGTCAGGTCCACCCAGGGAGAGATCAGCGCCAGGCACGCAGGCTTGGGAAGTCCCCGGTCACGGGCTGCAACGGCAAGCGCCAGCGCGAGCCCGCCTCCTGCCGAATCACCGGCCAGTGCCACGCCATCAGCAGCGTCCGCGACCATGGCCTCATAGGCCGCCAGCGCGTCGTCAAGCGCGGCCGGGGCCGGGTGCTGGGGCGCGAGGCGGTAGTCGGCTGCGAACACGGTTTGCCCACTCCGCAGTGCGATCGTGGCGATCACGTTTCGGTGGGTACGCGGCGAGCCCCACTCATAAGCGCCCCCGTGCAGGTAGAGGACGCGGGCGGGGCCCGCGGATCCCACGCGCGAGACCAGGTCGCCGGCGACTCCACCACGGGCCTGGCGTGCCACGGACACTCCGCCCGGCACCCTGCTCACTCGGGCGAGCGCCTCGATCGCCATCCGTTTGGGACGAGGGGGAAGTCCGATGACAGGTTTCACCACGTAGCGGGCGATCCGCTCGACGACGGGCCGTGGCAGCGTTGCCATCGGCGCCACCCTACCCGGGCTCAACCTCGCGCCTGATCCGAAGCTGCGCGTCAGCGCCGCTCCGTGCGAACGTTGCAGTCGTCCGTGGCCCGCAGCGCGCGACTAGCCCGCGACCAGCGGCAGCAGAGCGCCGAGCTTCAGCTCGGTCTCGGCCAACTCCTCGGCCGGATCCGAGTCGGCGACGATGCCGTTGCCGGCATAGATGTGGGCGGTCCGGTCGCGGAGGAGCGCGGAGCGGATCCCGACGCAGAACTCACCGTCCTCGGCCGCGTCCATCCAGCCGATCGCCCCGGCGTACCAGCCGCGGTCCATGCCCTCGAGGCCCGGGATCGCGGCCAGCGCGAGCGCACGGGGCTCGCCTCCGATCGCAGGCGTCGGGTGCAGCAGGCCGGCCAGCTCGACGGCCGAGCGCGCATCGGCGAGCTGCGCATGGACCGGAGTGGCGAGGTGCTGGATGTTCGCCACCTTGACCAGCTCAGGCTCGCCCCCGGTCTCGACCCACACCGCGTGCGGCCGCAGGATCCGCTTGATCCGGCGGACGACGATCTCGTGCTCCTGCCGGTTCTTCGGCGAGCGGCGGAGCTGCTCGCCCAGGTGATCGTCGACGGCCGGGTCGGCGCTGCGCCGCGTTGACCCGGCCAGCGCGACCGTCTGTGCGCCGGCGCCCGAGCGCCGGACCAGGAGCTCCGGGCTCGCCCCAAGGAACGCGGCCTCGGGCGTCCCGGCGCAAAAGCAGAAGCACGAGGGGAAGAGCTCCCGGAGCGCGCCGAACAGCGCCGCCGGATCGTGCGCCCGCTGCGCCTCCGCCCGCACCTCCCTGGCCAGGACCACCTTTTCGAGCTCGCCGGCACGAATCCGCTCGACCGCTTCCGCGACGCTCGCCTCGAACGCGCCGGGGTCAGCAGCGCTGGATACGGCCGCCGAGCCGGTCGGTGCGGGGTCCAACATTGCAAGCGGCTCCGAGCGCAGCGAGGCCACCCGCCGGCGCACGCGCCCCAGCGCGGCATCGGCGTCTCCGCCCGCTCCGACGTAAACGCAGACGGTGAGGAGGGTTCGCTCTCCTTCGCGGACGATCGCCGCCTCCGGCAATGTCAGCAGCGCCGGCGGCAGCGAGGACCACTGCGGCGCGGCCCCGCCCGCCTCGTCGAACGCGAACCCGCCCATCCAGACGGGCCCGGCGCCGGCCGGCATCCCGGGCGGTTCGTCGGCGAGCCGGTCGCGAAGGATCCGCGCGCAGTCGCTCGCCGCATCGCGAAAACGGTCCGGCCCGCGGGAAACGATCTCCGCCGCCGAGCCGAGACCGGCCAGGGCGAAGCCGCGATCGGGCTCCTCCCAGGCGAACCAGCGATCGTCGGCGAGGCGCGAGGAGAAGATCACGGCAGCCGGGTCGGCGCAATCGACCTCGACGGTGGCACTGACGACACCCTTCGCCGCGCCCTGACGACGCGCGATCAGGTCCTCGAGGGTGGCAGCGAGAGTGTCGGCCGCCCCGATCAGGAGTCGGAGCGCGGCTTGGTGATCGCGACCTCGCCCGTGCGAGCCATCTCAATCAGGCCGTGCGGGCGGACCATGCGCTCGAAGGAATCGATCTTCTCCTGCGAACCGGTGACCTCGATAGTGAGCGTGCGGCGGGACACATCGACGATGTTCGCGCCGAAGATCTCGGCGAACTGCATGATCTCGCCGCGGTTCTCGACCGCCGCGTTGACCCGGAACAGGGCCATCTCGCGGGCCACGGTCGCGTCCGGCTCCATGTCGCGGATCTTGATCACGTTGACGAGCTTGTGAAGCTGCTTTGTCACCTGGTCGATCGGATGGACCGCGCCGTCGAGGGTGAGGGTCACACGCGAGATCTCGTCGTCCTCGGTCGGCCCAACCGCGAGCGTGTCGATGTTGAAGCCGCGGCGGGAAAACAGACCGGCGATCCGGGCCAGCACCCCCGGCCGGTTCTCGACCAGCAGGCTCAGGATGTGCTTGCGGCCGGTCAGGCCACTGCCGACCTCGAGGTCCTCGAGCTTGACCAGTTCAGGTGTGCCGGGCTCGCCCATCAAAGACACTCCCTTACCAGGGGGGCAAACATGGTTTCGCGCCTTACGTCGCTCATCAGATCACCCCACCATGTCCCGGGCCGCGGCGCCGGCCGGAATCATCGGGTAGCAGTTCTCGTCCTTGGTCACGCGCACGTCGAGCAGCGCCGGGCCATCGGCCTCGAGCGTCGCGCGCATGGCGTCCAGCAGCTTGCCCTTGTCGTCGCAGAGAGCGCCGGTCCACCCATACGCATCGGCCAGCTTCACCCAGTCGGGGCTCGGGCCCATCTCGACGGACTGGTAGCGCTCCTCCCAAAACAGCTCCTGCCACTGGCGCACCATGCCGAAGTGGCCGTTGTTCATCAGAAAGACCTTGACCGCGATGTCGTGGTGGGCGGCGGTCGCCATCTCCTGTGAGTTCATGACCAGGCTGCCGTCGCCCGCGAGGCAGACCACGGTGTCGTCCGGGCACGCGACCTTGGCGCCGATCGCGGCCGGCAGGCCGAAGCCCATCGTGCCGAGGCCGCCGGAATTCAGCCACCGGCGCGGCTTCGAGAAGTGGTAGTACTGCGCCGCCCACATCTGGTGCTGGCCGACGTCCGAGGTGATGATCGCCTCGCCGCCGGTCGCCTCGTACATCGCCTCGACCATGAACTGGGGCTTGATCTCCGAATCGCTGGAGTCCTCGTACCGAAGCGGGTACTCGGCCTGCCAGGCGCGGATCCGCTGCCACCAGTCGGCAAGTCGACCGGAGTCGGCCTTCAGCGCCTGGTATTCCCGGGTGAACTTCGGCAGCACATCCTTGGCGTCGCCGACGATCGGGATGTGCGCCGGAACGTTCTTGCCGATCTCGGCCGGATCGACGTCGATGTGGACGAACTTGGCCCGAGGCGCGAACTCGGAGAGCTTGCCGGTGATCCGATCGTCGAACCGGGCGCCGACGCAGACGATGAGGTCGGCCTCATCCATCGCGTAATTGGCCGCGCGCGTGCCGTGCATCCCGAGCATGCCGAGCCAGTGGTCATGCGGCGCCGGGAAGGCGCCGAGGCCCATCACCGTCAGCGTCACCGGGAACTCGTCGGAGCCGCAGAACTCGCGGAACTCCTCCGAGGCCTCGGCGTTGATGATCCCGCCGCCGCCGTAGATCACCGGGCGGCGGGCGTTGGCGAGCGCCTTGGCCGCGATCCGGATCTGCTTGATGTTGCCTTCGAACGGCGGCTTGTAGCCGGGCAGGTCGGGCATGCCGGTGGCGGGCTCGTAGTCGATCTCCGCCCGCGAGAGGTCCTGAGGGATGTCGACCAAGACCGGGCCCGGCCGCCCGGACTTGGCGATGTGGAAGGCGCTGTGGATGTACTCCGGGATCTGGCGGGGATCGGTGACCAGGAACGAATGCTTGACCACCGGCAGCGTGATTCCGGTGACGTCCGCCTCCTGGAAGCCGTCGGTTCCGATCAGGTCGGTGCGGACCTGGCCGGTGATGAACACGGTCGGCACCGAGTCCATCATCGCGTCGGCGATCGCCGTGACCAGGTTGGTCGCGCCGGGGCCCGAGGTCGCCAGCGCGACCCCGACCCTGCCCGAGGCCTTGGCGTAGCCTTCGGCGGCATGCCCTGCGCCCTGCTCATGGCGCGCCTGGATGTGCTCGAAGTCCGCGTCGTAGATCGCGTCGTAGGTGGGCAGGTTTGCCCCGCCCGGGATCCCGAAGACGTGCTTCACGCCTTCAGCCTTGAGTGCTTCGCAAAGTGCATCCGCCGCCCGCATCAGGCGAAAAAGTCTAGCTCGCAGCGAGGAATAGATCGAAGAGCTGTTCGAGCTGGGCGCGGAGATTCTCGACCTGGAGATCGTCGATCCCCTCCGAGAGGCGATGGACCAGCAACCCGTCGACCCCGGCGACCAGGAGCGGCGCGAGCCGCTCGGGCTCGGACGCGCCCGCCAGCCGCAGCGCCGACTCGGCCAGCTCGCTGAACGCACGCTGCCAATGGGCTGCGGTCGCCCGCAGGCCGGGGCGGCGCGCAGCCTCGAGGTAGACCTCGAACTTGGCGAGGAGGCCGGCCGCTGCGTCCGCGTCCGGGAACAGGACCTCGGCCACCGCGGCGGCGGAGCGGCTCGCCGAGGCAAGGTCTTCGCCGAGCGCCGCGGCGCGCTCGCCGACGCGCTGGATCTCGTCCGCGACCAGGATCGCGAGGGCCTCGGTCACCAGCTCGTCCTTCGACGCGAAGTAATAGGTGGTGGCCGCCAGCGGCACCTCCGCCTCGCGGGCGACCGCGCGGTGGGTGACCGCGGCCAGGCCGTCACGCACCAGGAGCCGCACCGTCGCTGCGAGGATCGCGGCGCGGCGCTCGGCCCCCTGTTCGGAGCGGGCCGTTCCAGCGGGCTGAGCGGCGGTGCTCAACGGCCTGCCTCGGCGGGGTCGGCAGCCAGCTCGCCCGCCTTCCACTGCGTGGTCGGCAGGATTGCGTCGTCGATCACGCGGCCGCGGTGGCGCTCGACGATCCCCAGGACCGAGTGCACCAGCTCCTCACCAAGGAGGTGAGGCTCGAGGCCCAGGTCGTGGAGCTTGGTGTTGGTGGCGTTGTAGTAATGGCTCTCGGCCTCGACCCTGGGGTTCGGGAAGTTCTGGATCTCGACCTCGATCCCCCGCTCGGTCGCGGAGCGCTTGACCAGCTCGGCCAGCTCGGCGACGGAGAACTGCTCGGTGAACTGGTTGAAAACCCGGAACTCGCCGAGGTCGGCCGGCGTATTAACCGCAAGCTCGACGCACTGCAGCGTGTCGCGGATGTTGAGGAAGCCGCGGGTCTGGCCGCCCTCGCCGTAGACGGTAAGCGGGTGGCCGATCACGGCCTGGACGCAGAACCGGTTCAACACCGTTCCGAAGTACTGGTCGTAGTCGAAGCGGGTGACCAGCCGATCGTCGGCAACCGATTCGTCGGTGTCCACCCCATAGACCACTCCCTGGTTCAGGTCGGTTGCCCGCAGGCCCCAGATCCGGCAGGCGAAGTGGATGTTGTGCGAGTCGTGGACCTTCGAGAGGTGGTAGAGCGAGCCCGGCAGCTTCGGATACGGGAGGACGTCCTTGCGGCCCTTGTGCTCGATCTCGATGAACCCCTCCTCGATGTCGATGTTGGGGGTCCCGTACTCGCCCATCGTGCCGAGCTTGACCAGATGGCAGTCCGGCACCTTGTCGCGGATCGAGAACAGCAGGTTGAGGGTGCCGATCACGTTCGTGAACTGGGTCTCGACCGCGGCCTCACGTGAGCGCATCGAATACGGCGCCGACGGCTGCTCCGCGTAGTGGACGATCGCCTCGGGCAGCGTCTCGTCGATGACCCCGTCGAGGAAGGCGGCGTCCTCCATCGAGCCCGTGAACGTCCGGATCTCCTTGCCGCCGGACACCTCGTTCCACGCGGCCACCCGATCGTCGAGCGCGAGGATCGGGGTCAGCGAGTCAGTTGAGTTCTCGGTATGCCAGCGGCGACGGGAGAAGTTGTCGACGATCGAAACGTCGTGGCCGCGAGCGGAGAATCGCATCGCGGTGGGCCACCCCAGGTACCCGTCGCCACCCAGGATCAGGATGCGCATAGCGGCCAGAGGGTAGAGGACGGCTCCGGGCGGCGGCATATCCTGCTGCGGTCATGGAAACCACCGCAGGCCTGTTTCCCCCTGAGCTGACCGCCCTGCGCGCCGGCGGCCTCGTGCTGGCCGTCCTGATCGCCGGCTTCGCGATCTGGCGCCGGCGCTCGCTGCGCAACGCCGACGTCCTGATCCTGCTCGCGATCGCGCTCGGCCTGGCCCTGGTGTCCGGCACCGAGCTGCTGGACACGCTGCTCGAGGCGTTCTCGTTCGAGCGCGAGAACGGCACCCGCATCGTCGGCGTCGCGGTGCTCGCGATCCTCGTCCTGTTCGGACTGACGATCCGCGCCCTGGCCCAGGGCTCGCGGGTGACGCGCGAGCTCTCGGCGGTGCTGGAGGGCCTCGCCTGGGAGCGTTTCCGGCGCGACCGCCACCCGGAGCGGTTTCGCGGCAAGGTCGCGATCCTGATCCCCGCCTACAACGAGGCCGAGAACATCGCCCACGTGCTCGGGAAGCTGCCGACGGAGGTCTGCGGCGAGCCGACGGCCGTCCTGGTCGTGGATGACGGCTCGCGCGACGGCACCGGCGACGTCGCCGAAGAGAACGGCGCCACGGTCGCCCGGCACGTGATCAACCGGGGTGGCGGCGCCGCCCTGCGCACAGGTTACCGGCTGCTCTCCGACTCAGACGCGAACATCGTCGTCACGATCGACGCCGACGGCCAGCATCTGCCGGAGGAGATGTCCCGGCTGGTCGAACCCGTCCTCTCGGGCGAGGTCGACATGGCGCACGGCTCGCGCGTCCTGGGCGTGGCCGCGCCCAACACGCGCTCGCGCGAGCTCGGGATCGTGTTCTTCAACCGAGTGGTCTCGTTCATCACCCGGACGAAGGTCTCCGATTGCTCGAACGGCTACCGCGCCGTGCGCGCCTCCGTCTTGCCACAGCTGGTGCTGCGCCAGGAGCAGTTCCACACCTCGGAGTTCATGATCGAGGCGATCAAGCGCGGGGTCCCGGCCAAGGAGGTGCCGGTCACCGTGGTCGCCCGCCTCCACGGCCATTCGAAGAAGCCGGCGGTGGTCCGCTACGGCGCCGGGTTCGCGAACGCGATCGTCCGCACCTGGCTGCGCTAGGCACACGGCCTTAAGCTCGCAGCATGGAGCGCGAGACTCCCCTGCGACCGGCCCTCGCGATCGGCTTGAGCCTGGTCGCGCTCGGCGGCATGGCGGCGGCAATCGTCGTGGCGCTGGGTGGAAGCTCCACCGACGATTTCACGGAGGACAACCTCGCATTGCTTATGGGAGCAGTCGCGATCGGAGTGCTCGGAGCGGCTCTCCTATCCACTCGTCTCTCGGGGCTTCCAGGACAGGCGATGCTCGCCCTCTCCTTCCTGCTCGCCGCGTTCGAGGTGATGCTGGCAGTCGTATACCTCTGACACTGGCTGGCTGCCTGATCGAGCCGTGGATTTGTTGCCCTCCAGGTAACTTATCCACGGCTCGACGTTAGGTGACGCGCTGGCGGCCCTCGCGCACGGCGGCCGGATGGCGCACGTCGGAGGGGTCTGGCAGGTACAGGTCCTCGCCGCAGTTTCGGCAGACCTGCACGTAGAGCTTCTGGACCCGGCCGCAGCGCGGGCAGCGGCGCTCGGGCTCGTCGGCCTCGACGCGGTAGAGCACCACGGCGACCAGCCCGATCACCGGCAGCACCATCCCGACGAAGAACCAGATGAAGAACGAGCTGCCCTTGGCGCGGCCGATGATCGCCGTCGCGAACCCGAACGTGGCGAGGATGACAACTGCGGTCACCCCTGAAGTATGGCCGCGATGGCGTGAGATTCCACGCGTGCACCCCTGACGCAGGCGCTGGCGTGGAAACTCGGCGCAGTTCGGAGCGGGCGTGCTAATCGACCGGGCGGTGGGTGCCGCCACGGGCGTAGACCTCGTCCTTGAGCGGCCGCGGATGGCCGATCGAGCCGACGTCGGCGACGTCACGGCCGAAGGGCAGGCCGACCGTCCAATCGGCGACGGCCCGGATCTTGCGGGCGAAACCCGGAACCTGGCTCACGTGATAGGAGCGGGCCATCCACCACGCTGGGAACCCGCGAAAGCGGCGTTTCGCGAGCTGGCCGACCGCCTTGTAGCGGCCGAGGTTCACGAATGACGCATTCGCCTTGTAAGTGAACGGAACCGGGCCCGTGCCGACGCCCAGCTCGGCGGCGATGTTCCGGGCCGCGATCGGGCCCTGGCGCACCGCGTGCTGCGCCGTGGGCGGGCAGGCGCGTCCGTCGCCGTAGCGCGGATCGGGAACGCCGGCGCAGTCGCCGACGGCCCACACGCCCTGCATGCCCTCGACCCGCAGGTAGCGGTCGACGCTCACGCGGCCGCTCTCGTCCAAGGGCAGCGACAGGTTCTCGAGGCTCGGGTGTGGAGCGACGCCCGCGGTCCAGACGATCGTGCGAGTCGGAATGCGCTCGCCGGTCGAGAGCGTCGCGAAGTCGGAACCGGCCTCGTCGAGCCGAGTGCCGAGGCGCACGTCGATACCGCGTCCGCGGAGCTCGTTGACCGCGTATTCGGCAAGCGGCAGGTCGACCTCGGGCAGGACCCGGTCCATCGCCTCGACCAGGATCCAGCGCATGCCGTGCAGGCGGGCCCGGGGATAGCGCTCGATCGCGTCGGCGGCGAAGTCCTGCAGCTCGGCCAGGGCCTCGAGGCCGGAGTAGCCGCCGCCGACGAACACGTAGGTGAGCAGCTCGTCGCGCCGCGCCGGGTCGTCCGTCGCGTTGGCGCGCTCGAGCGACTCGACCACGTGGTTGCGGAGCCAGATCGCGTCGGCGAGGCTCTTGAAGCCGATCGCATGCTCGTCCAGGCCGGGCACCGGCAGCGAGCGCGAGACCGATCCGACGGCGGCCAGGAACTGGTCGTAGCGGATTTCCTCGTCCTCGCCCTCATGAGTGGAGAGCGTCAGCGTTCGGGTCTCGGGGTCGTGTGCGGAGACCGCGCCGAGCCGCAGGTAGGTCCGTCGCAGGATGTCGCGAAGCGGCGTCACCACATGGCGCGGCTCGAGCATGCCGGCGGCCGCCTCGGGCAGGAACGGCGTATAGAGCATGAAGTTGACGTCGTTGACCAGCGAGAGCCGGGCCGACTGGCGCGGCAGGATGCGCTCCAACTCGCGGGCTGCCGACATTCCGGCGAACCCGCCTCCGGCGATCACGACGTTCCAGGCCATGACCTCAGTATGACAGACCTTGTAACAAGTTGTTACAAAGTGTCGGTAGGCACAAGCTGGGCTGCGCGTAGCATTGCTTCCCGTGGAGGTGCGAGTCGCCGACAACCCGGAGCAGAGCCGGTTCGAGGTGTTCGCCGACGACCAGCTCGCCGGTGCCGCGTACTACCGGATGGAGGGCGATGACGTCGCCTTCACCCACACCGAGGTCGACGACGCCTACGAAGGCCACGGCCTGGGCTCGAAGCTGGCCGCGGCCGCTCTTGACGAGGCGCGAGACCGGGGGGCCGGAGTCCTGCCCTACTGCCCGTTCATCCGCGGCTACATCGAGCGGCACCCCGAGTACCTTGACCTCGTGCCGGAAAGCGAGCGCCGAAGGTTCGGGCTATGAGCCACAAGACGTATCAGGGCGAGCGGATCGAGGTTAGCTTCGACAACGAGGTCTGCATCCACTCGGGTGAGTGCGTGCGCGGCCTGCCGGCGGTGTTCGACACCAAGCGGCGGCCGTGGATCGACCCCGACGGCGCCGATGCCGAGACGGTGGCTGCCCAGGTCGAGCGCTGCCCGAGCGGCGCGCTCCAGTACGTCCTCAGAGACCCAACTTCGCGCGAATCAGCTTCGTGACCTCGCCGCCGTCGGCGCGGCCCTTGGTCTCCCGCATCACGTAGCCCACGATCGGCCCGATCGCCTGGCCGACGCCCTCCTTGACCTTCTCGGCCTCGGCGGGATGTGCCTCGATCGCAGCGGCGACGATCGCCTCGAGCTGACCGGAGTCGGAGACCCTGCCGAGGCCTTCGCGCTCGACGATCTCCGCCGGGTCGCCGCCCTCGGCGACGAGCTTCGCGAGCACGTCGCGGCCCGCCTGGTTGGTGACCTTGCCCCGTTCTACCATGGCGACCAGCTCCGCCAGCGAGCCGGGGGCGACGTCGCGAGCGGTCGGCTCGCCGGTGACCCAGTTGGCAAGCGCGGCCGGGCTGGCGTCGCCCGCGGAGAGCGCGCTCTCGAAGAAATCGCCGAGCTCTCCGTCGTAGGAGAGCTGGCGCGCCTGGGCGGACGGCAGCGCGAGCTCATCGGCGTAGCGTCGTTCGCGCGCGGCCGGCAGCTCCGGCAGCGCCGCGCGCGCCTCGGTGAGCATCTCCTCAGTGGGCGCCAGCGGCACCAGATCCGGCTCGGGGAAGTAGCGGTAGTCGTGCGCTTCCTCCTTCGAACGCAGCGAGGTGAGCGCGCCGCTCCGGGGGTCGAAGTGGAGCGTCTCCTGGCTCACCCCCTCCCCACTCTCTACCAACTCCAGCTGGCGCGCCAACTCGGCCTCGATCCCACGCTCGATGAACCGAAAGCTGTTCATGTTCTTGAGCTCGGTCTTGACGCCGAGCTCCTCGGAGCCCGCGGGGCGGATCGAGACGTTCGCGTCGCAGCGCAGGCTGCCCTCCTCCATGTTCACGTCGGAGGCGCCGATCGCCTTGATCGTCGTCCTCAGCAGCTGGAGCCACTCCCGGGCGGCTGCCGGATCCCGCAAATCGGGCTCGGTGACGATCTCGACCAATGGGGTCCCGCCCCGGTTGAAATCGACGAGCGAGGCGCCGGAGCCGTGGATACGGCCCGACTCGCCGACGTGCACCAGCTTCGCGGCGTCCTCCTCGAGGTGGACCCGGTGGATCCGGATGTCGCCCAGGTGCCCATCCGTCGCAAGCGGAATGTCGTACTGGCTGATCTGGTAGGCCTTCGGATTGTCGGGATAGAAGTAGTTCTTGCGGTGGAAGATCGACCGCGGCGCGATCTCGCAGCCGAGCGCGAGGCCGATCTGGAGCCCGTACCGGACCGCTTGCTCGTTGATCACCGGCAGGCTCCCTGGGTGCGCCAGGCAGACCGGGCAGGTGTGGAGGTTGGGCTCGTCGCCGAACGAGAGCTCGCAGCCGCAGAACATCTTCGTCCTGGTCGAGAGCTGGACGTGGATCTCGAGGCCGATCACCGCCTCGTGGGAGTCCGGAAGCACGGTCATCCGCCGGGCCTCGCTGCGAAGCCGATCCGCTGTTCGAGCGCGTAGGCAGCATCGAGCATCCCCGACTCCGAGAACGCGGGACCCGTGATCTGAAAGCCGACCGGCAGCTTCGGGCCGCCCCCGGCCGGCTCCGCCAGGCCCGCTGGAATCGAGATCGCGGGGATCCCGGCCAGCGGCATCGGCACCGTGCAGTAGTCGTTCATGTACATCGCGAGCGGGTCGGCGGTCTTCGCGCCGAGCTCGAACGCGACCGTGGGCGAGGTCGGCGTGACGAGGAAGTCGAAGCGCTCAAAGGCGGAGGCGAAGTCCTGAGCGATCCGGGTCCGGACCTTCTGCGCCTGGCCGTAGTAGGCCTCGTAGTAGCCCGAGGAGAGGGCGTAGGTGCCCAGCATGATCCGGCGCTTCACCTCGGCGCCAAAGCCGTGCGCGCGGGTGCGTTCGTACATACCGAGCAGGTCGTCGGGCTCGGGGTCGCGAGCTCCGTAGCGGACGCCGTCGTAGCGGGCGAGGTTGGCCGAAGCCTCCGCCGGGGCGATCACGTAGTAGGCCGAGATCCCGTTCGGCGAGCTCGGCAGCTCGCATTCGTCGAGCTCGCCGCCCAGCTCCTCGATCAGCTTCAGCGTTGCCTCGAAGCTGGCGGTGACGCCGGGCTCGATGCCTTCGGCCTCGGCCGCCAGCTCGCGCGGGATCCCGAACCGGAGCCCGCTCAGGTCCTCGCGGGACGGCAGCTCCACCCCGCCCTCGATCCCGACCGAGGTGGAGTCGCTCGGGTCGCTGCCCTGCATGGTCCGCAGGAGCAGCGCAGCGTCGGTGACGTCCCTGGTGAGCGGACCGCATTGGTCCAGCGACGACGCGAACGCGATCATCCCGTAGCGCGAGATCGCGCCGTAGGTCGGTTTCATGCCGACGATCCCGCAGAGCGCCGCGGGTTGCCGGATCGAGCCGCCCGTGTCGGTGCCGATCGCCCACGGCGCCAGGCGGCCGGCGACGACCGCGGCGGAGCCGCCCGACGATCCGCCCGGCACCCGCGTGCGGTCCCAGGGGTTCAGGACCGGCCCGTAGGCAGAGTTCTCGTTCGAAGAGCCCATCGCGAACTCGTCCATGTTGGTCTTGCCGAGCACCCGCGCCCCGGCCTCCGCGAGCCGGGCCACCGCGGTGGCGGTGTAGGGAGGCTTGTAGCCCTCGAGGATGCGCGAGCCGGCCGTCGTCGGAATCCCCTCGGTGCAGAAGATGTCCTTGATCGCCAGAGGAAGGCCGCGCAGCGCTTCCCCTCCACTGCCACCCCCGCCGGGCTCCGCCCGCCAAAGGAACGCGTTCAGGTCGTCGCTGGCCGCGGCCGCAGCGTACGCGTCGAAGTACTCGTCCGAGCCGAGCTCGCCCTCCTCGATGCGGCTCAGCGCCTGCGCCGCCGTGAGCTCGAGCAGCTCGTCGCTCACGAAGGGCCCGGAGACGGGACGCGAAACGCGCCCTCGGCGGGGTCAGGAGCCTGCTCCAGAGCTCGCTCGCGAGGCAGGCTGGGCGCCGGCACGTCGGCGCGCCAAACGTTCTCCAAGGCGACGACGTGGGTCGTCGGCTCGACGTCCTCGAGGTCGAGCGTGGAGATCCTGTCGACGTGCTCGAGGATCCCGGAGAGCTCCGAGGCCATCCGCTCGACCTCGTCCTCGGATAGCTCGAGGCGGGCGAGACGGGCGACGTGCAGGACCTGTTCGCGGTCGATCATGGCGCTGATACTAGGATGCGCACGCTGATGACGGGGGAAGCCGCCGAGCGCTTCGTGGTTTGGAACCTGCGCCTGCTGGCGGCGAGCTTCGCGCTCGTCGGGCTGCTGTTCATCGTCACGCCCGACGGCGTGCTCGGCACCCTCGACGACCTCGGCGACGCGTTCGGCGACTTCTCGCCCGCCCCCGAGACTGCCGAGCAGCTCTGGCTGGCGCTCGGGTTCGCCTACATGACCGTGATCACCGGCATCTGCCTGGTGGTCCAGGCCGACGTCGTTCGCTACCGGCCGCTGCTGCTCGTGCTGGCCGCGGGCAAGGCGGCGAGCTCGCTGGCGGCGCTGGGCTTCTACCTGTTCGACGACGACGTCTTCGCCTACCTCCTCAACTTCCTGGTCGACGGGTTCCTGGTCGGCGTGGCGCTGCTGCTCTGGTCTCTGGCGGGCCGGGTGCAGGGGTCGGCGGCGCCGACCTGAAGGCGCTCGCCGGGGCTTCGCGCAGCCGAGCTTCGGACGCTGCGCGCGGTCGCCGAGGCGATGGCCCCGGGGGCCGCGGGGATGCCTGCCGCCGCTGGACCCGACGGAGGGCCGCCCGGCGCCGTTGACGTCGCGGGGCCCCTCGCGCGCTACCTGGAGGGGCTACCGGCGCGCCGGGTTCGACTGGTCGGGCTTGCCCTCCGGGCGTTCGAGTGGTCGCCGTTTCCGTGGCGATTCAGCCGCTCGAGCCTGGCGGCGCGCCAGGATTTCCTGCGGCGGATGGACGCGTCCAGCTCCTGGATCCGCCAGGACCTGTTGCTGCTGCTCAAGGTCCTCACGGGCAGCGGCTACGCCAACGATCCCCGGGTACGTGCGGCCGTCGGCACGACGGCCGGATGTGAGGTTGTCGGTGAGCCGCACCCCGCGGCTGAGCCGCTTGGGGACCTCGAGCCCGTAGGAGATGGCGAGGACTGCGACTACGTGATCGTCGGATCCGGCGCCGGAGGCGCGGTGGCCGCGACCGTGCTGGCCGAGGCCGGGCTCGATGTGCTCGTCCTCGAAGCGGGCCCGTACATGGACCGGCGCACCTATCCCGAGGAGCCGCTGGCCGCGCTCTCCTCGCTGTACCGCGACGGCGGTCTGACGGTCGCCGAGGGCCTGCCGGCGATCCCGACCCCCGTCGGCCGCGCGGTCGGCGGGACCACGGTGATCAACTCCGGCACCTGCTTCCGCGCCCCGGACGAGGTGCTGGCACGCTGGCGCTCCGACGCCGGCATCGACTGGGTCAGCGAGCTTGACCCCGAGTACGCCGAAGCCGAGGAGATGCTGCGCGTCAAGCCGGTGGACCCCGAGACGATGGGCCGCAACGGCCAGCTCCTGCTGGAGGGCGCCGAGGCGCTGGGCGTCTCGCACCATCCGCTGCAGCGAAACGCCGGCCGCTGTGTGACCTGCAGCTCGTGCCCCTACGGCTGCCGGCTCGACGCGAAGCAGGCGATGCACGTCTCCTATCTGCCGCGTGCGGTGGCTGCAGGCGCGAGGGTCCGCGCCGGAGTCGAGGCTCGCCGGCTGCTGCTCGAAGGAGATCGCGCGACCGGGGTCGAGTGTCGGGCCGGAGTCGCCCACCGCAACGGCGCGGCGTCGCGGCCGTACCGGGTCAACGCCCGCCGCGGGGTGATCGTTGCCGGTGGAGCGTTCGGAACTCCGGAGCTGCTGCTGCGCTCGGGGGTGCGCTCGGAAAGCGGCGAGCTCGGCCGGAACCTTAGGATTCATCCGGCCTGCTGGGTCGGCGCCCGCTTCGCCGAGGAGGTGCGCGGCTGGGACGGCGTCATGCAGAGCTACGCCGTGGACGAATGGCAGGAGCATGGGTTGCTGCTGGAAGCCACCTTCACGCCCCTGGCGTTCGGCGGCCAGTGGATGCCCGGCACCGGCACCGAGCACCAGGAGCGCCTGGCCTCCTACGGCCACGTCGCGTCCACCGGGGTCCACCTGTCCGACAAATCAAAGGGCCGCGTCGGCCTCGCCCGCGACGGCTCGCTGCGAATCACCTACCGGCTGATCCGCGAGGACGCCCGCAAGCTCAGCTTCGGGATCGCCCGGGCCGCCGAGCTCTTCTACGCGGCCGGTGCCCGTGAGGTCTATCCGCAGCTCGGTGGCCTGCCGGTGCTGCCCCGCAACCGGATCGGGGAGCTCGACGCCTCGCCCCCGCCCGCACGCCGGCTGCGCCTCGAGGCCTTTCACCCGCTTGGGACGGCGCGGATGGACGCGGACCCGGCGTTCGGGGTGGTCGATCCCACCGGCGCCGTCCACGGCTACCGCGACCTCTACGTGGCCGACGGCAGCGTGTTCTGCAGCTCGATCGGGGTCAACCCGATGATGACCATCATCGCGATGGCGGCTCGGGTAGCGCGGGGGCTGGCGGACCGCTAGGCGCGAACGCGAGAGCGGCCGCCCGGAGGCGGCCGCTCTGGCTAGGAATGTTCGGCGTCCTACGCCGCGGGACCCGCGGGCGGGGGCGGAGGAGGATCAGCCGGAGGAGGCGGAGGCGGTGCGTCGCCGCCGCCACCCAGGCGGTCGGCCTGACCGCCGAATGACGTGCCCTCCTCCTGCATCGCCGTCCAGCCGCCGTATGCGACGCCGGCTGATGCGATCAGGCCGAGGAAGACACCGATCGAACGGCCGACGTCGAAGTCCTCTCCGAACGCGTCGCCGATGCCGAAATCGGGCGGGCTGATGATCCGGAACGCCACCAGCAGCACGGCGAGCCCGCCGAGTCCTGCGGCCAGCGCGCTCAGCGCAATCGGCATGTCCACCTGGGACTGCGTCGCGGCCATCACCGCGAGGCCGATGCCGGCCAGTGCCGCCAAGAGCAGGACGAAGCGGATCAGCTCCATCGTGTCCCAGGCGTTACCGCCAGCCTCAAAAGCACCTTCGCCGTAACTGAACCAGTCGAAGATGAACATGATCAGGAGCAACGCGACGCCTGAGGCGCCTGCGATCTTCTCGCCGGTCCGAAGATTTTCCATGTGGTTTCTCCTACCTCCTGGAGATTGTGCGACCGGGAATGGTCTGGACGACCCTATACGGCTCGCGCGGCGGAATCCCTGCGTCGGGCGCGCGCGGCCAACAGCGTGTTGCGAAGCAGCATCGCAATCGTCATCGGGCCCACACCCCCAGGCACGGGTGTGATCGCTCCGGCCCGCGCGGCAGCGGCCTCGAAATCCACGTCCCCGACGAGCCCCTCGTCGGTGCGGTTGATGCCGACGTCGATGACCGCCGCCCCCGGCTTCACCCAGTCGCCCGCGATCATCCGCGGCGAGCCGACGGCGGCGACGAGGATGTCCGCCCGCGCGCAAACCGCTCCCAGGTCCCGCGTGCGCGAGTGGCAGACGGTGACCGTGGCGCTCGCATTGGTCAGCAGCGCCGCCAGCGGCCGGCCGACCAGGATCGACCGTCCGACGATCACCGCCTCGGCGCCCTCGATCTCGACGCCGACCGTGTACAGCAGCTCCATGACCCCCCGGGGCGTACAGGGCACCAACCCCGACCTTCCCTGGGCCAGCAACCCCGCGCTGGTCGCCGTGAGGCCGTCGACGTCCTTGCCGGGGTCGATCGCGGCGATCACCGCGTCCTGATCGGTCTGGTCGGGCAGCGGAATCTGGACCAGGATCCCGTCAACCGTGTCGTCCGCGTTCAGCTCGGCGACGAGGTCCAGCAGCTCGTCCTTCGGTGTGGCCTCGCCGAGGCCGTGGTGGATCGAGCGGATGCCGACCTCCTCGCAGGCGCGGATCTTGTTCCCGACGTACACCCGGGATGCGGCGTCCTCTCCGACCAGCACCGTCGCAAGCCCTGGAGCGTGGCCGCGAGCGGCGGTGAACTCCGATACCTCGGTCGCGACGCCGGCGCGAACCTCGGCGGCGACCGCCTTGCCGTCGATCACCCGAGCCGCGATCGTCAGCTCGCCTTCTTCAGCGGCGCGTAGTCGGCCATCAGCTTGCGCTCGGAGCCCTCGGATGCGAAGCGGACCACGATCACGGACCCCGGCTCGACCGAGGTCACGACACCCTCGCCGAAGCTCGCGTGGACGACGTCGTCGCCGATCCGGAACTCGACCTCGGGCTCCAGGGGCTGCTTGGGGTCTGGCGCGGTGAACCCGCCGCCACCGCCGAAGCCGCGGTCACGCCCGCCGCCGAGGCTGGGGCCCGATTGCCACCCGGTCCGAATCGCCATCGCCCTGTGATCCACCAGGTCCTCGGGCACCTCGCGCAGGAAGCGCGAGGGCAGGTTCCAGCCGCCGGTGCCGTGCAGCATGCGACGGCGCGCACAGCTCATGTAGAGGCGCTTGCGCGCCCTGGTGACGCCGACGTAGGCCAGGCGGCGCTCCTCCTCAAGGTTGCCCTCCTCGACCGAGCGCGAGTGCGGGAAGACCCCCTCCTCGCACCCAATCATGAACACGGCGTCGTACTCGAGGCCCTTGGCGTTGTGCAGGGTCATCAGGGTGATCAGGCTCTCGGTGTCGCGGATCGCGTCCTGATCCGTGTAGAGCGAGATTCGGGCCAAGAATTCCTCCAGCGGGGTGTCCTGCGACGGGCCCTCGACGGCGCGGTTGGCGTCGAACTCCTGCGCGACGCCGACCAGCTCCTGGAGGTTCTCGACCCGGCCCTCGGCCTCGAGCGTCCGCTCGGCCTCCAGAGCCTCCAGGTATCCGGAGTCGTGGAGCACCGATTCCAGCAGCTTCGCCACCGAGTCGCCCTCGGCGCGCTCGCGAAGGCCGGCCATGATCGCGGCGAAGCGTGAGAGCGCCTTGACCGCCGCGGCGCCAAGGCCGGGAACCGACTGCGGGCGGGCCATCACGTCCCAGATGTCCTCGCCGGTGGTGTTCGCGTGCGAGAGGACCCGGGCCTGGGTCTGCTGGCCGATCCCGCGCCGGGGCGAGTTCACGACCCGGCCGAACGAGATCCCGTCGGCGGGATTCGCGAGCAGCTGGAGATAGGCGACGGCATCCTTGATCTCGGCCCGCTCGTAGAACTTGGTGCCGCCGATCACCTGGTAGGGCATCTCGTAGCGGACCAGCGTGTCCTCGAGCACCCGGCTCTGGGCATTCATCCGGTAGAAGACAGCGACGTCTGAGCGGGCGTAGCCCTCGTCGGTCACCAGCCGCTCGATCTCGCCGGCGACGTAGCGGGCCTCGGCGTGCTCGTCGTCGAGCTCGGCGATCGTGACGAGATCGCCCTTGCCCTCGTCGGTCCAGAGGTGCTTTGGCTTTTGCCCCGTGTTGTTCGCGATCACGGCGTTCGCCGCCTCGAGGATCGTGCCAGTGGAGCGGTAGTTCTGCTCGAGCTTCACGACCTCGGCGTCCTCGAAGTCCTTGTCGAAGTCGAGGATGTTGCGAACGTCGGCCGCGCGGAACGAATAAACACTCTGCGCGTCGTCTCCGACGACCGTCAGGTTGCGCTGCTCACCCGCCAGGAGCTGCAGGAGCCGGTACTGCGCCTTGTTCGTGTCCTGATACTCGTCGACGAGGATCCAGCGGAAGGTGCGCTCGTAGCGCTCGCGGACGTCGGCGAACAGCTCGAGCAGGTTGACGGTGCGGACCAGGAGGTCGTCAAAGTCCATCGCCGACGCCTCGACCATCCGGCGCTCGTATAGCGCGTAGGCGTCAGCCACCTGTTCCTCGAAGAACGAGCCCTGGCGCTCGGCGAAGTCGGTCGAGTCCTCGAGCCGGTTCTTGGCGCCCGAGATCGCCGCCCGGATCGACCGCGGGGTGAAGCGCTTCGGGTCGATGTCGCACTCGTCCATGCAGCGCTTCAGCATCCGCAGCGAGTCAGCCTCGTCGTAGATCGTGAACGAGCGCTTGTAGCCGAGCCGCTCGGCGTTGGCGCGCAGGATCCGGGCGCAGGCGGAGTGGAACGTCATCACCCACATCAGCTTCGAGACGCCGCCGACGAGTTGCTCGACGCGCTCGCGCATCTCCTGCGCCGCCTTGTTGGTGAAGGTGATCGCGAGGATCTCGGGCGGGCGGGCCAGGCCCGTTGCGACCAGGTATGCGACGCGGCGGGTCAGCACCCTGGTCTTGCCGGAGCCGGCGCCGGCGATCACCAGCAGCGGCCCCTCGCCATGCTCGACCGCCATGCGCTGCGGCGGATTGAGATCGGCGAGCAGGCGCTCGATCTGATCGGCGCCGGGGCTGATCGGCGCGAGGGTCTCGGTATCGCTCACGACCACCGAGGATAGATCGAGCGTCGGCGTTGCACGACGAGAATGGCGAACGTCCCGGAAACCGGGCTGTACGGGGGTACGCGGGACGTTCGCCCTTGGTCACCCGCCGGCGCTCGACGGACCGCGCTTCGGTTTGAGCTCCCTGACCTCGGCCTCGGCCGCGTCGCCGTCGATCTCCGTCAGGCGGCGCTCGGCCGCGGCGAGCCGGTCGGAGAGGCTGCGGATCGCGTCGGCCACCGGGTCGGGCAGGTGGATCCAGTCGGCGTCGGGGCCCTCGGGCTTGCGGCCCTCGACCCGGACCGTGTGGCCGGGGTTGCCGACCACGGTCGAGTTCGGCGGTACGTCGGCGACGACCACCGTGTTGGCGCCCACCTTCGCGCCATGGCCAACCTCGATCGGGCCCAAGAGCTTCGCGCCGGAGCCAACGGTCACGTCGTCGCCCACGGTCGGATGGCGCTTGCCGCGGGCGAAGCCGGTTCCGCCGAGGGTGACGCCCTGGTAGAGGGTCACGCGATCGCCGATCTCCGCTGTCTCGCCGATCACGACGCCCGAGCCGTGGTCGATGAAGAACTCCTGGCCGATGTTGGCCGCCGGATGGATCTCGACTCCGGTGACGGCGCGGGTCGCCGTCGCGATCGTTCGCGGCACGAGGGGAACCTGAGCCTCATAAAGGGCGTGGGCGACGCGGTGGGCCAGAAGAGCCTGGACACCAGCCCAGCTGGAGAGGATCTCCAGCGTGCCGACGCCCCGCGCCGCGGGGTCGCGGTCTCGGGCCGAAGTGACGTCGCAGGTGACCTCATGGACGACCTGACGGAGTGTTCCCAAGCCAAGCATCAGTCAGCGAAGAAGGGTAGGGACATGTAGCGCTCGCCTCCGTCGGGGGCGATCGTGACGATCCGCTTGCCCGCCATCTCCGGCCGCGCCGCTACCCGAAGCGCCGCGGCGATCGCCGCGCCTGCGGAGATCCCAACCATCAACCCGTCGAGCCGGGCGGCGTTCCGCGCGGCGGCAAGAGCATCTTCGTCGCCCACCTGAAGGATCTCGTCGATCACCGAGCGGTCGAGCACATCCGGCACGAACCCCGCCCCGATCCCCTGGATCTTGTGCGGGCCCGCGGCGGCGCCGGAGAGCACCGGGGAGCCGGTCGGCTCGACCGCGATCACCAGCGCCTGGGGCCGGCGCTCCTTCAGCATCCCGCCGACGCCGCTGATCGTGCCGCCCGTGCCCACCCCGCAAACAAACGCGTCGATCTCGCCGCCGGTGTCGCGCCAGATCTCCTCGGCGGTCGTGCGCCGGTGGACCTCGGGATTCGCCGGATTCGAGAACTGCTGCGGCATGAAGCCGCGCCGCTCCCGCTCGATGCGCCGGGCGAGATCGATCGCCTCGCTCATGCCACCCAGCGATGGTGTCTCGTGCACCTCGGCGCCGTAAGCGCGCAACAGCTTGCTGCGCTCGCGGCTCATCCCCTCGGGGAGCGTCAACACCAGTTCGTAGCCGCGCGCCGCGCAGACCAGCGCCAGGGCGATCCCCGTGTTGCCGCTGGTCGGCTCGACGATCACCGACTTCCCGCGCTCGATCAGCCCGTCGGCCTCGGCGGCGTCGATCATCGCGACGCCGATCCGGTCCTTGACCGAGCCGCCCGGGTTCAGGTACTCGAGCTTGACCAGCACCTCGCATTCGACCTTCTCGGCGATCCGGCCCAGGACGACCGTCGGGGTCTCCCCGACAGCCTGCGACGCCTCGTCGGCGAGCTTCAGGGCGGTAACAGTGGTATCCCCGTCCGGGTTCACGCGCTCACGGTACCGCCGCGCGCTGCTCAGATGTAGTACATCCCGCGGCGACCCGGACTCGCTCGCACCCTACGCGGAGAAAGTGGGGCGCCGTGGGATCGTCAGGCAGGGCATTTAAGAAATCGCCAAGGGCTACGTAGACGGCATGGTATGCGTCGGGGATCAGATCGTCGCCGCCACTGCCAGAGCGTGGCTCAGGGCTTCAACGTTCTCCTGCGACATCACCTACTCCGACAGTCCTGCGGATTTGCGCGCGGATGCTTCGTGGCTAAGGCGCTACTCCCGGTGCGGGGCGCAAACGGCGTAGACGGTGACGTCGGGGTTGTTGGCGTTGGCCGTGTACGTGTATCCGGCCTTCCACGCGTTCGGTGTCTCACCGGCCGCCGGCGCTCGTGCCATTTCGTCGAAGGGCGGATTGGTGTCCACGAACGTGACGGCAGGGCCGTCCAGCTTGAGCACGTAGTTGGTCCCGAACCCCGCAGCAATACTGAAGGCCCCGCCGCCGGTCTCCGACCAGCCCCCGGATACGAGCCGCTCGTCGTCTTGGCACTTCGCGAACGGGTCAGCGGCGCCAGAGCCGGAGGTGAGGCCTGGCTGGGTTCGGGTGCGAACGACCACCGGCGCGCCCAGGAACTGGGTCGCGTCGTTGCCATTGAGCGCATCGGCGTCCGGAACCGCGCCAAGGCTGGACTCCTTGATGTCGCGTCCCTTCAAACCGTCGTTTTTGACGTCAGGCGACTTCACCTGACTGTTGACGATGTGCTTCGAGCGCACGCTGTTGCGGTCAAGCGCATAAGCCGTCCCCATCCCCAGCGCGAAAAACAGCGCGACGTAGGCGACGACATTCCCCCGGAAATGCTTAACGATCCTCGTAGCCACGACGGGCTCCTCTCCCCAAGTGGCGCATCCGAGCGCCGATCCCAGCAGCCGTGCTCAAGCGAGACTACTCCTCTCAGGTGGCGTGTCTACCTCCGGCTCGGTTCCGGTCCCCTTGCAGCGAGGGCACGGCTCCGGGCGACCGCCTGTGTCGGCCAAGCGCCGCTTGCCGCTTCCCCCACAGGGCGGTACAGAGCGGGCCTGGTGGTGAATGGCGGCGAACCATCGTGGGGACGAACGTACACGAACGCACGTTCGTCCCCGCGTCAATCCTCGGGTGCCGGTTCCGAGGGTCGTGGCGGCGGCGGATTCGGCCGCGCCTTCTGTCCATGTTCGCGGCCGGCCCCCCGCTGTCGCGCTGCTCCCGCTCGCATGAAGCCATCGGGCTATCCGCTCGGCGCGGACGGGCCGTTTTTGTGGCACACGCGGGACACAACTGCGCCCCACCGAGCGGCTTCAAGCGGTCGTCAGCGGTTGGTTCTCGCTTAGGCAAGCAAGACTTCGCTTTCTGAAGCCTTGGTGCTCAGATGTAGTACATCTGCGAGCCGGCCTCGTCGGCCTCGCGGCGGGCGATGTCGGCGATCGTGGTCGAGCGGAACACCTCGCGGAGGGACTCGACGCCCTCGGCCCAGATCCCGCCGGCCTCCTTGCCCTCCTCCCCGACCTTGCCGTCGAGGACCTGGACGACCTCGAGGACGGTGATCTCTTCCGGCGGCCGGGCCAGCGTGTAGCCGCCCTTGACACCGCGCTGGCTGTTCAGGAGGCCGCCCCTGCGCAGGGTCGAGAAGAGCTGTTCGAGGAACTGGACCGGCATCGCTCGGCGCTCCGCAATCTGTGCGATCGGGACCGGCCCGCCGTCGCCCGAGCGGGCGAGCTCGGCCATCGCTACCACCGCGTAGCGGGACTTCGAGGTCACCGAGATCATCGAAGAGTTTGTACAGGATGACCCGGCCCAAACAAAAACCTCGCTCCTAGCGAGGGAGCGAGTCAGCGGTGGACCCGGCCTGGCTAGGATGGCCGAACCGGCCAGTCAGGCCGGTGTTTGTCTCGGGGATGCGATCGCAGGAGAAGGGCCAGTGGTTTCGTGAGTGAGGATCGACGTTGTCTCGTCGTTGACGCGCACCCGGTGGTACGGATCGGCGTGCGCGGGCTGCTCGACGGCCGCTACGACGTCGAGGAGGCGTCGGATCTGCGCGGCGCGATGGACGCCGTAACCGAGACCGGCAGCTTCGACGTCGTGGTGGTCGAGCTGGACGGCCGCGACCGTCCCCGAGGTGAGAACGGTGGCGCTTCGATCATCCGGGCGCTGCGCAGGTCGATGCCCGGCACCGGAATCGTTGCCCTCGCTCGCCGGGCCGAGCGGCATGCCGTGACCACCGCGCTCGACGCCGGCGCCTCCGCCTACGTCGCAAAGAGCTCGCCGCCCGAGGCGCTGGAGAGCGCGATCGATGCCGCGGCGGACTCGACCGAGTTCGTCGACCCCGCCACCAACGGCGGCGGCTCGCCGCTCACCCGGCGCCAGCGCGAGGTCCTGCAACTGCTCGCCGACGGGCTCGAGACCGGCGGGGTCGCGCAGAGACTCGGGATCAGCACCGAAACGATCCGCACGCACACCAAGGCAACGATCAGGCGCCTTAAGGCCAGCGACCGCGCCCACGCTGTCGCGATTGCGCTGCGCTCCGGCGTGATCGATTAAGCAGTGGCGCTTTAGATCCAACCGCGGTCAGTCGCGATCAGCACCGCCTGCGCCCGATCCACTGCCCCGATCTTCTTGTACACGTTGTGCAGATGGGTGCGGACAGTGCTGACGGAGAGCGAAAGCTCCTGCGCGATCTGCTTGTAGACCTTCCCCTCGGCAAGGCCGCGAAGAGCATCGAGCTCGCGCGCCGACAGCGGCGAGGGCTGGGTCGCCCGCGGGCGCATCTCGGAGTGCGGGTACTCGAAGATCAGCTTTCGCAGGCCCCCCTCGTCGATCGAGAGCCGGGCGGCGGCGGCGCACAGCGCGTCGCCGGCGATCCTGGAGCCGGCCGCTTGATGAACGATCAGGTCAGACAGCCCGACGGCCGCGGCCAGGCTGTCGGCGTCCGGAGCGTGATGCCGCTCCACGGCGGTTGCGATCGTCGCCGGCAGACCCCAGCGCCGCACCAATACGGCGCCGACCAGGGCGTGGTCGATGCCCAGCTCGCGCCGCTCGCGCCATAGCCGCTCGTCCGGATCCTCTGCACCCTCGGAGCCCGCTCCGAACTCCTGGCCGTGGAGCTCGCCCAGGACTAGCCGGCCGACGTCGTGGAGCAATGCCGCGACGGCAAGCTCGTCGCGCGGTCCGATCCGCGCCATCTCACCGACGCGATCGGCGGCGGTCCGGACGGCCACCGCATGCCTGCGAAAACGCTCGAACCGGTCCGATCCGGAGCCGGGCGGGCCGAGGAGGTCATAGGTCTCGACGCGGGTCGCGATCGCCGCAACGCGCGCCGCGGTTAGCGACTCGACGGCCTCGAGGACGCTGCCGGTCCGGCCGCGCGGCCCGTTGCCGTTGTTCGCCGCCTGCATGACGGCGATCGCCAGGGCGGCGTCGGCTTCGACGGCCTCGGCGATCTCGCCGCTGGAAGAGGTCTTCCCCGCGGCAAGAGCCAATAGCCTCCCCCGTGCCTCCGCCAGGGCAGGCACGCTGGAGATCGCGTCGAACGCGGCCGCCAGCCGCCGCCCGCCGGCGCCGCCCGGACGCGCCGCCGTTGCCCCACCAGGGCGCACGCCTGTGCTCGCATCGCTCATCAATTCACCATCGTCAGCCAGAGCGCACGAGGCTGCGCCTGCGAGCGCTCACCCATACATCGGCAGATCCGGTGCCTGGATTTAGTTTGGTGCTTCGCTGAGCGCCGCGTCGAGCCGGGCGACTGTCCGGTCGCGGCCGAGCACAGCGATCGAATCGAAGATCCCCGGTGACACGGTCGTGCCGGTGATCGCCACCCGAATTGCCTGATAGAGCTGCTTCGGCTTGACGCCAGATCGCTCGAGCAGCCCCGTCAGCTCGCGCTCGATCCCCGCCGGCTCGAAGGGATCGCAGGCCGCCAGCAGCTCGCGCGCGTCGCGGAGGAGCGGCATCGCGTCGGGCGTCAGGAACTTCGCCCGTGCCTGCTCGTCGTCGACGGGCGGCTCGAACATGAAGCGAACCAGGGGCCAGACCTCGTCCAGGGTCTGGGCCTTGTCCTGGGCGATCGCGCAAGCGGCACGGAGACGGTCCTCGTCGGCCGCCACCCGGACGCCGGATCGGGCGAGGTGCCCGGCCACGGCCTCGACATACTCCTCGAGCGGCAGCTCGCGCATGTGGCGCCCGTTGACCCAGCGCAGCTTGCGCTCGTCGAAGACCGCCGACGCCTTTCCGACCCGGGCCAGGTCGAACCGCTCAACGAGCTCCGCGGTGCTCATCAGGGTCGTGTCGTCATCGGTACCCCAGCCCAGCAGCGCCAGGTAGTTGCGGACCGCGGCCGGCAGGAAGCCCGCGTCGCGCAGTTCCTGCACGGATGCGGCGCCATGGCGCTTCGAGAGCTTCTTGCCGTCCGGCCCGTGCAGGAGGGGAAGGTGCACATATCGCGGCGGCGCGACGCCGAGCGCGGCGAGGACCAGGACCTGCTTCGGGGCGTTCGAGAGGTGGTCGTCGCCGCGGATCACGTCGGTGATGCCCATCTCGGCGTCGTCGACCGCAACCGCGAGGTTGTAGAGCGGCGTGCCGTCGCCACGGGCGATCACGAAATCGTCCTGGGCGGCACTCGGGAACTCGACGGCCCCGCGGAGCAGGTCGTCGACGCGGGTGGCGCCTGCGTCCGGCACCCGCAGCCGGATCGCCGCCCCGGGCTCGTCGCGCGACTCGCCGCGATAGCCGCGGTTCGAGTGCACAGCCTTCCAAGCCTTGACGTCGTCGCCGGTGGACGGGTCCGGATAGGCGTGGCCCGACTCGATCAGCCGCGCGATCGCCTCGGTGTGCCGACGACGGCGCTCGAACTGACTCACGGGCTCGCCATCCCAGTCCAGGCCCAGCCAGCGCAGGGCGTCGAGGATCTGCTCGACGTTCTCGGGGATCGAGCGCGCACGGTCCGTGTCCTCGATTCTCAGGACCATCCGCCCGTCCGAGCCGCGCGCCGCAAGCCAGTTGTAGAGTGCCGTCCGCGCGCCGCCGATGTGGAGGGCACCGGTCGGAGAGGGCGCGAATCGGACTACTTTGGGATCGGAGCTCACGTGCTGGTCGGGGCGCATGTTTCCATAGCGGGCGGGTTGCTCAATGCGGTCGAGCGCGGCGTCGAGCGCGAATGCGACGCGATCCAGATCTTCCACCAGAGCTCACGCGCCTGGCGTCCGACCCGATACTCCGACGATGACGTCGCGGCGTTTCGGGAGGCGGTCGCGAAGTCGCGGATCGAGTCCGTGGTGATCCACGCGGTCTACCTGATCAACTGCGCATCGTTGGAGGACGAGATCCGTGGCAAGTCGCTGGCGGCCCTCAAGGGAGCGCTCGCGCTCGGCGACCGGCTCGGGGCCGACGGGGTCGTCCTGCACCCCGGTTCGCAGAAGGGCCGCGACTACGAGGAGTGCATGCGAGCGGTCGGCGCCGCGCTCCGCGAGTCCCTGGCGGAAACGGACCATTGCCCGATCCTGCTCGAGGACACCGCTGGCGCGGGCGGCACCCTCGGCCGCGACGTCGACGAGCTCGCCCGCCTGATCGAACTCGGGGGCGAGGGCGAGCGACTCGGCCTGTGCCTCGACTCCTGCCACCTCGTGGCGTCCGGATTCGAGGTCCGGCGCGTCGGTGCTCTGGCAGCCGTCCTTGAGGAGTTCGATTCGAAGATCGGCCTCGACCGCCTCCAAGCGCTTCACGTCAACGATTCCAAGATGCCGCTCGGTTCGAACCGGGACCGTCATGCCACCCTGGGCGACGGCGAGCTCGGCAAGGGCGGCCTGCGGGTGTTTCTCTCGGAACCGCGATTCGAGGGCCTACCGGCCCTGCTCGAAACAGGCGTCGACGGACCGCCTGACCGCGACCAGGTGGGAATCGCAAAACGCCTGCGGCGCGAAGGGCTCGCGAACCGCAGGCGTAGGGCTCAGTAAGTAAAGGCCACCGCGCCAGCCCCCGGACCGGCGCGGTGTCCCCCCGTGCGATACGTCTTAGGGCTGGTCTTGCGGCCGGTTCGACACCGCGCGCTGAAGCGCCAGGCCAAGCCCGGTCACGGCGAGCGCGACGCCCAGCATGGCGATCACGTCGAAGCCCGTGAAGGGCAGCGGGCCGACCGGATCGGTGAGGCCGCTTCCATCATCATTGGCGCCGGTCGAGGTGTCGACCTTGACCACTGGGCTCTTGTACTGGTCTGATGTTGGGTCCGACCCTTCGATCGACTGAGCGCCAGCGGCAGCCGGCATTCCGATGCCGATCGCCGCCACTGCCATCAGTCCGACGACGGTCGTCCGAAGCCTGCGGTTTCTATTCACGATGGGTGTTCCTCCCCGTTTAAAGATCACGACGCTGATCAACTTAGATCCGAGGCGTGAGAGGACCGTGAGCCAGGCATGAGAGTTGCTCTCATCCTTGTCAAAAGCTCTCACCCGCCTCTCATGCCAATCTCATGATCGTGCGCGAGGCTAACAGCTGTGCGCATTTGGCTGGAGAGGGGGGCTCGGTGAGATCCAGGGTCGGCATCGCCGTGCAGGCGGTCGGCGTTGCGGCACTCGGGATCGTCGTGTATTTCGCCTTTCTCCATCCGGACGGTTCCAACACGCCCACCACAATCGAGGTGGATGACGGCGCCGAAATCTCGGTCCCCCCCCAGCGGTCGCGCCGGACCAAGGACAAGCCCAAGGATCCAAAACCGAAATCGAGGAGGGCCAAGCGGGCCTCCGGGCCGGTCTTCCTCCCGCCGCCGCCCGTCGCCGGGACGAATGGAGATACACCCACGGAGTCCCAATACGAGACCGTGGTCGCCCGGATTCTGGGCGACGTGGCACGACCGGGCCGCTGACCTGACGCAAGCACGATCTCGTCCGCGCAGACCGGAAGCGACGCTGGCACGAGCCGCCGCGGTTATCGTCCCCGCGTGTCCAACCCGTCCGACTCCCCCGCTCTGAGCAACGGCCGCCGGCCGTTGCTGGGTGATGTCCGCACCCGGGTTCTGGTCTCGTTTCTTATCCTGCTCGTCGTTTCGACCGCAGCCTCGCTACTCGTGCTGCGGGAGGTGCTGTTCTCCCGAATCGGGGGCGAGGTCCAGGAGCGCTTGAGCACACAGGTCGACGCGCTGCGGCTGTTGACCCTGGAGGGAACCGATCCGGAGGACGGCGAGCCTCTGCGCGGCGACCTGGAGCGCATCTTCAGCGTCTTCCTGCGGCGCGAGCGCCCGCTCGAGGATGGGTCGCTATCCGCCTACATCGACGGCGAGCCCTTCGGTGCCGTGCCACCGAACTACCTCGAATCCACCTTCGCCTCGCTGGCATCGATCGACGAGCCTGAGAGCGGCGAGTTGGTCGACCCCCTGGGGACGGTTCGCTTCGTCGCGGTGCCAGTGAGCGGGGACGGCCCGAGCGGGGTCGTAGTGGCCGGCAAGCTGCTCAACGAAGAGCGCGATCGCGTCGAGAGCGCGGTTCGAATCGCCGCCGGCGTCTCGATCGTGATCACGCTGCTGGCTTCGCTCTTCATCTGGCTGGCAGCGGGCCGTGCGGTGCAGCCCCTCCGGGCCCTGGCGCGCACGACCAGGACTATCACGGAGAGCGACCTCTCCGACCGGGTCGCCGTGCGCGGTGAGAGCGAGATCGCCGAGCTTGGCCGAACCTTCAACGGGATGCTCGACCGACTTCAATCGGCCTTCGCCTCACAGAAGGAGTTCCTGGCCGATGTCGGTCACGAGCTGCGGACCCCGATAACCGTGATCCGAGGGCATATCGAAACGTTCGGGGACGACCCGGACGAACGTCGCGAGGCGATCGCCGTGATCAACGACGAGCTTGAGCGGATGAGTCGGCTCGTCGACGACCTCCTGCTGCTCGCACGATCCGACCGTCCCGACTTCCTGCGGGTTGAACCGCTCGACCTGGACATGCTCACGAACGAACTGTTCGCCAAGGTGCGGACCCTCGGGGTGCGCCGCTGGCTCGTCGACTCCACCGCCGTGGGACTGGTCACCGCCGACCCCCACCGACTCACATCCGCGGTCATGAATCTCGCTCAGAACGCGGTTCGCCACACCCACGGCGACCAGGCGATCGCGCTGGGCAGTGCGCTCGAAGACCGCGTGGTGCGACTCTGGGTGCGCGACGAGGGCCAGGGCATCGCCCCGCATGACCAGGAGCGGATCTTCGAACGCTTCGCGGCCGGCGCGCAGCCCGTCCCGGGCCATGGGGCCGGGCTCGGCCTGGCGATTGTCAAGGCGATCGCCGAGGCTCACGGGGGACACGTCGAGCTGGACTCCACCCTCGGTCATGGCGCAACGTTCACAATCGTGATCCAAAGCGGAGAGCCTCCCCCGCCCGGCACCGAAACGCCATGGCAAGAATCCTGATCGCCGAAGACGAGCCACGGCTGGCCGCGTTCCTCGAAAAGGGGCTTCGATCCGGTGGCTTTACCACGACGGTCGTAGGCGACGGGCCCAGCGCCGAGGCAACGGCGAGCGACGAGGAGTTCGACCTGATGATCCTGGACCTCGGCCTGCCGGGCAAGGACGGACTGGAGGTGTTGCGCGAGCTCCGAGCCGCGGGCAACCGGCTGCCGGTGATCATCCTCACCGCCCGCGACGACACCAACGATCGCGTCGCGGGACTCGAAGCCGGAGCGGACGACTACATCGGCAAGCCCTTCCACTTCGAGGAGCTCGTCGCCCGGGTCCGCGCACGCCTGCGCGATGAAGGCCCAAGCGACGTCGGCCGCCACCAGATCGGTGTCGGCGGCATCACCCTGGACCTCCGCACGCGCTGGGTCAGCGCCGGCGACACGCAGGTAGAGCTGAGCGCCCGCGAATTCGAGCTGCTCCGCACCTTCCTCGAGCATCCGAACCAGGCCCTGAGCCGCGAGCAGCTGCTGGCCCACGTCTGGGGCTACGACTACGACCCAGGCTCGAACGTCGTCGACGTGTACGTTGGCTACCTCCGCCGTAAGCTTGGCTCCCGAAGCTTCGAGACGGTCCGCGGCGTCGGCTACCGCTACCGGGCCTAGGAGTACGAGTGTCGTCGTATCGACAGCAGACGATGATCGAGGCCCCCGTCGGGGATGTCTGGGCCTGGGTCGGCGATCCGCGTCGCTATCCCGATTGGGCCGGGAACATCATCAGCGTCACAGGGCTTGCGACGGTCGCGGCCGACGCGACGTTCCGGCAGGTCAGCCAGGCGCCGCTCGGGAGGACCGAGACCACGTTCAAGATCGAGGAGCTGGATGACCTGCATGCGATCAAGCTCCGCTGCCAGCAAAGCGGCTTTTACTCGCGGTGGGTACTTACCGAAGCGCAGTCCTCGACCTTCGCCGAAGTCGAAATCGGAGTCGAGCCGACCGCGGTCCAGTACCGCATCCTCTTCGGCGCGATGGGGAAACGCTACTTCCGGCGACTCTCCGAGCAAGCGATTGACGGATTGAGAGCGAAGCTCGCCAGGGAACGGGCAGGCTAGCTCAGCGCGTCGCGCAGGTCGAAGGCGCGTAGGCCCTCGGGGCCGGACTCAGTGCAGTCAAAGAACCGGTGGTTGACGCAGCGCTCTTCGGTCCCGACGTACGCGGGCTCGACGCTGAACTGGCATTGGGGGAGCGGTGCTCCGGTCATCTTCAGGCCGCCGAAGCCGCCAGCGTTCTCGGCCAGCTCGAACATCTCGACGTCGACCTCGGCCCGGAAGACCTTGCGCAGACAGCCCATATAGCGGTTGCCGGTGAACTTGTCCTCGTAGCTGTAGAGATAGCTGCAGCGCATCTCGAGACAGCCGCGCGGCTCGACCAGCTTGTCGCAGTAAGCAGCGCACCGGCGGCATTCGCCGTGCTTTGCGGCCTCACGCTGCTCGAGCGCCATTTGCGCAGTCTAAGCGGCCAGAGCCTTGGGGCCCAGGAGCTGGTCGAGCTCCGCGCGCAGCCCGTGGTCCGGGTCGACGCGGTAGCCGTCGCCGAAGCGGAGATGGCGGATGCCTTCGCGGGTCGTCATCTCGATCGTCACCTCGGTCCGCCCGGGATATGCCTCGAACAGGCCCTTCAGCTCCTCGACCAGCTCCGCACCGAAGCTGCCGGCGTCGATGCGGAGGACGATCTGCCCGGGCGCGGCGCGCTTGCTCGCGCGCTCCCGAGCCTTCGCGAGCTCGTCCGCATCGGGCTCGAAGGTGCTCGCATCCTGGACCACGACGCTGATCTGGTCGCGTCCCTTCTGGTCGACGCGCCCCCGCACCACGACGACGCGGTCGAGCGCGATCGCCTGGGCCTGCTCGCCTGCCGCGTCGCGGACGAACAGCTCGACCTGGCCCTCGAGGTCGTCGAGCTTTGCGAACATCACGTAGCCGCCGTTGCGGGTCCGCACCTTCTTCGCCTCGGCCACGATCCCACCGACTGTTATCCAGGCCCCGTCGGCCTTGCCGGCGACGTCAGCCAGCGTGCAGTCGACCGCCTCGCGCAGCGCTTCCCGGACCTCGGTCAGCGGGTGCGACGAGAGGAATGTGCCGAGCGTCTCCTTCTCGAGCGTGAGCAGCTCGCGCTGGCCGAACTCCTCGCTCGGGACCGGTGGGCGCTGGGGGCTGAAGGCGCCGGCGGCAGGCTCGCCTGCGTCCCCGTCGCCCCCGAGGTCGAAGATCGAGCCCTGGCCGCGAAGCGCGTCGTCCTGCGCCTGCTGCCCGCTCGACTGGGCCTGCGGAAGGACCTCGAGCATCCCCTTGCGGCTGGCGCCGGTCGAGTCGAGACCGCCGCACTTGACCAGGCATTCGATCGCGCGCTTATTGACCGCGCGGGCATCAACCCGATCGCAGAAGTCCCAGATCGACTCGAATGGACCACCCCGCTCGCGAGCTCCGACAATCGCCCCCACCGCCTGGTGGCCGACGTTCTTGACGGCGTCGAGGCCGAACCGGATCGAGGTGCCGGAGACGACGAAGCTGTGCTCGGACTCGTTGACGTCGGGGGGCAGCACGTCGATCCCCATCTCGTTGCAACGGTTGACGAAGAACGGCACCTTGTCCTTCGTCGACATGACCGAGGAGATCACGGCCGCCATGTACTCGGCCGGGAAGTTGGCCTTCAGGTAGGCGGTCCGGTAGGCGATCAGCGCGTAGCAGGCCGCATGGCTCTTGTTGAAGCTGTAATCGGCCGCCGCGGTCATCAGCGACCATAGGTCGTCGGCCACGCGGCGCTGGGTGCCGGACTCCTGACACCCGGCCAGGAACTGGTCCTTCATCGTCGCCATCAGGTCGCGCTTCTTCTTCCCGATTGCCTTGCGGAGATCGTCGGCCTCGGCCGGCGCGAAGCCGCCGAGCTGCTTGGCGATCTCCATCAGCTGCTCCTGGTAGATGCAGCAGCCGTAGGTTGGCTGGGTGATCTGGCGCAGACGCTCGTCCGGGTAGGTGACGCTCGAGGGGTCGCGCTTGCCGCTCGCGTAGTCGTCGATGTAGCGCATCGCCCCGGGCCGGTAGAGCGCGACCAGGGCGACGATGTCGTCGAACCCGGTCGGCCGCACCTTGCGCAGGGCGTCGCGCATGCCGTCGGACTCGAGCTGGAACACCCCAATCGAATCGCCCCGGGCCAGCATCTCGTAGGTCTTGACGTCGTCCATCGGAATCGCCTGCATGTCGACGTCCGCGTCGCGCGAGCGCTTGATGATCGCCACCGCGTCCTCGATCACGTCCAGGTTTCGCAGGCCGAGGAAGTCCATCTTCAGCAGGCCGATCTCCTCGATCGGGCCCATCGAGTACTGGGTCACGATCTTGTACTGGCGCTCGAGCCGGCCGCTCAAGCCCCGTTCCGCGGGGGCCTGGCGATCCTCGGCCAGCTGCAGCGGCACGATCTCGTCCAGCGGGCGGTCGGCGATCACCACGGCGGCGGCGTGAATCGAGTTGTTGCGGACCTTGCCCTCGAGCCCCTGGGCAACGTCCACGATCCGCTTGGCGTCGGCGTCGGCGTCGACCGCGTGGCGCAGCTCCTGCCCGGCCTTGAGACAGTCCTCGAAGCTGGGGCTGCGGCCCATGATCGGCTCTGGGATCAACTTGGCGATGCGATCCCCCGTGCCGTAGTCGTAGCCGAGCACCCGCGCCGCGTCACGGGTGGCCTGGCGCGGCGCCATCTTGCCGAAGGTGATGATCTGGGCGACCGACTCGCGGCCGTACTTCTCCTGCACATAGCGGATCACGCGCTCGCGCCCGCGCACCGAGAAGTCGATGTCGATGTCCGGCATCGACTTACGGGCCGGGTTCAGGAAGCGCTCGAAGAGCAGCTCGTTGGCCAGCGGATCGAGATCGGTGATGTCGAGCGCGTAGGCGACGATCGAGCCCGCAGCCGAGCCGCGGCCTGGCCCGACCGCGACGTCGTTTGCCTTCGCGTACTTCACGAAGTCCCAGACGATCAGGAAGTACGACTCGAAGCCCATGTCCCCGATCACGCCGAGCTCGAACTCGAGGCGCTCGATCGCCGACGCCGGCGCCGGATCGCCGTAGCGGTCACGCAGGCCCTCGGTGGCCAGTCGCCGCAACATCGCGGCCGGCTCCTCACCCTCGGGCGTCGGGAAGCGCGGCAACAGCAGCTTGCCGAGCTCGATCTCGGTCTCGCAGCGATCGGCGATCTCGATCGTCGTCGGCACCGCCTCGGGCCACGGTTTGAACGCGTCCAGCATCTCCTCGTGGCTCTTCAGGAAGAACTCGTTGGTGTCGAAGCGCAGCTTCGGCTGCTCGAGCGTCGACTTGGTCTGCACGCAGAGCAGCGCCGCGTGGTGGTCGTAATCCTCGCGCCGCAGGTAGTGGACGTCCCCGGTGGCGACCAGCGGGCGGCCGACCTCGCGCGCATAACGGACGATCCCCTCGTTGGCCTTGTCCTGCTCGGGGATGCCGTTGACCTGGATCTCCATGTAAACGTTGTCGGGCCCGAAAGCCTGGAGCAGGTCGTCCAAGTGGGCGCGCGCGTCGACCGGGCGGTCCTCGACCAGGCGGCGACAGAAGCGTGACTGGAGGCAGCCGGTGAGGGCGATCAGGCCGGCGGAGTGGCGCTCCAGCATCGCCATGTCGACGTTTGCTTTGCCGCGCCCGAAGCCGTCGAGAAAACCCGCCGAGCTGAGCTTGACGAGGTTGCGAAACCCCTCGTCGGAGGCCGCCAGCAGCGTCAGGTGATTGCGCTCGGCGCGGCGGTCAGCCGCCTTTACGTCGTCGACCGTGTACGCCTCGAGGCCGAGGATCGGCTTGACCCCGGCAGCCTTGCAGGCCTTGTAGTGCTCGATCGCGCCGTTCATCACGCCGTGGTCGGTCAGGCCCAGCGCCGGCATGCCGAGGTCCGCCGCGCGCTGCGCCATCTTGCCGATCTTGCAAGCGCCGTCGAGCAGCGAGTACTCGCTGTGGACATGGAGATGGGCGACGGCTCCGCTCACGTTTTCATCTTGTCAGCGGGGTCAGATGCCAACCCGTGCCTTTCCTGCAACGTGCGGGGCTTGCGGGGCCTATCCTCGAGCTGTGATCTGGTTGCTCCGCCATGGCGAGGCCGAGGACGAGGCCGGCGACGATGCCGCGCGCTCGCTCACCGCGAAGGGCGAGCTCCAATCCCGAGCCGCGGGCGCTGCTCTGGCGCGGCTCGGTGCCGAGGTGGAGACCTGCCTCGCGAGCCCGAAGGTCCGCGCTCGGGCAACCGCCGAACTGGCATGCGGGGAGCTTGGCATCGGGGTCGAGATCAACGAGGCGCTGCGCGGCGGTGACTTCGACCCCGGCGAGCTGACCGCCGGGCTCGGAGACGTGCTGTTGGTTGGGCACGAACCCGATTTCTCGCGCGCGATCGAGCGAACGACGGGCGCTCGTGTCGATCTCGAGAAGGGCGGCCTCGCGGCGATCGACGGGGGCGTCTTGGTGAGCCTTTTGCGTCCGGCTCAGATCGGTTCGATCACCAGCTAGCTGCTGGCGATCGTGTCGAGCAGACGGCGCTCCGCTGCGGCGATTCGATCGGCCGCCTGCGCCTCGCGCTTGACGGCGTCGCGAAGCTTCGATTCGAGCTCCGCCGCGCGCATCGCCAGGGCTGCCGAACCGCCGGCCCGCGAAGCCGACGCGAGGGCCTGGCCTTCGATCTCAGCCAGACGCGCCTGGAACCGGCCGACCTCCCCGCCGACCCGCTCGACGCGCCGGAGCGCCGCCGCGAGCGGACGAGCGGCCTGGCCCTCGGCGCGCTCGATCTGCGACGTGGCCGCGCGGAGGCGCTGTTCAGCTTCCGCGATGCGCCTGGCGGCAACCCCTGCTCGTTCGGCCAGCGCTTCGTCGGCGCGAGCGAGCCGAGCGTCCAGCTCGCCGATCAGGCTGCCGCCGCGCTGCTCGAGCTTCGTCAGCGCCTGGCTGACCCGACGCGAGCTCTCGGCGCGCGCCAGCTTCAACTCCTGCCGGCGCTCGCGGCGTGAGCGCTTCGGCAGCGACTCATCGATCGTCGCCTGTGCGACCTTGCGCACCTGCGCCAGCTGCGCCCGTCCTGCTGCCTCCGCCTCCACCGACAGCCGCGCGAGGGCCGCTGAGAGCTGGGTCGTGATCAGGTCCTCCGCCTTGCTCTCGAGCTGCTCGAGCGAGCCCGCGAGCTCGGCCGACGCGATCCGGGACAGCTCGTCCGCGGCCCGGGCGCGCAGCGCGGCCTCGTCGCGCTCGGCCTCGGCGGCGATGTCGCGCAGGCTGCGGCCGATCGATTCCCGCGCGCGGGCGATTCGATCCTCCATCTCGCCGCCGCCGACCGGCGAACCGCTCGGCTCAGACCGGTCGTCGTTCTCCGCCACCGCGAGTGGATGTTGCTACACGCGTCGGTCGCCAAACGCGGTGGTATCGGTGGGCGGCGCAGGCCGCGAAACCAGCATCTGCCGTTGGCTGCGACCGCGCTAGCTAGAACTCGATCAGGCCGCGCTCGAGCACCAGGGCGACGGCCTGGGCGCGGGTGCGCGCGCCGAGCTTCGCCTTCGCGTTGCGCACGTGCGTCTGCACGGTCGCCGGCGACAGCCCAAGCTGCTTGGCGATCTGGGGGTCGGTGGCGCCGTCCGCCAAGAGGGTCAGGACCTGGAGCTCACGCGCGGAAGGACGGCGGCCCCCCGGCGCCGGGGGCGCGGTCGCGGCCGCAGCGCTGGGCTCGGCCAAGCCCCCAGCGGGTGGCGCGACGACGCCCGCTGCGATCGGCGACAGGACCAGCAGATGCCGGTCGGGCATCAGGTTCGGGGTCAGCGAGATCTGGATCTCGGTGCCGCTCCCAAGCTTGAACGGGCCGGCATGACCGCCGGTCTCGGCGAACGCGTCCCAGACGTGGCTGAGGCGTTTGCCCATCCCCGGCAGCAACAGGCTGTCGAGCCGGCGGCCGACGATCTGGTCACGGGTCAGCCCGACGAGCTCGCAGGCCGATTCGTTGGCCTCGGCGCAACGGCGCCGGTCGTCCACAACGAGCACGGCCTGCGGGGCCAGCGCCGCCGTGGTCGCAGTCTCGGAGACCAGCGCGAGATCAGGCACGCGGTTCCTCGCGGAGCTCGGCGAACAGGAAGCGCTCCGCGGGCGAGCGCAGCGACCGGTGCGCGTCGCGGAACGTGACGAACGCCGTCTCGAAGAGGATCAGCACGTCGCCCAAAAACGAGCGGTGCTTGACGTAGTAGAGGTCGTGGCAGAGCTTCCAGGCGGTGCCGAGGTCGGAGCCGGCGTACCCGCAGCGCAGCTGCGCCCAGCCGGCGATCCCCGGCTTGACCAGGTGGCGCCGCGTGTAATGCGGGAACTGGCCCTCGATCTGGGAGACCAGCTCGGGGCGCTCGGGGCGGGGCCCGACCAGCGTCATGTCGCCGCGAATCACGTTCCAAAGCTGCGCCAGCTCGTCGATGTGGGTCCGGCGCAGGAGCCGGCCGACCCGGGTGACCCGCCCGTCGTCACCGGCGGACCACTGTGGAATCCCGTCCGCCTCCGCATCCACCCCCATCGTGCGCAGCTTCAGCATCTCGAACTCCTCGCCGTTCTCGCCGACGCGGCGCTGGCGATAAATGATGGGTCCCCCATCGCCCAGGCGGACCGCGATCGCGGCCGCAACCAGGAAGGGAGCGAAGAGCAGTGCGATGAAGGTCGCGCCGGCGATGTCGAAGACCCGTTTCGAGAGCGGGGATGCTGCCCGAAAGCGCGGGTGCATGATGTAGCGGAACCAAGCGGCGTCGATCGTCCCGATCGGCACGTGGCCCAGCAGCTGCTCGTAGAGCTGGTTGGCGCCGATCATCTTGACCGGGAGGTCGAGGCAGAAATCGGCGACGGTCTCGCAAACGGAGCGCTCCTCGAGTTCCGAGAGGTCGTCACCCGGAGCGACGACCAGGAGCTCGATGTCCTGCTCCAGCACGATCCGCCGGACCTCGCGAAGGTTGCCGAGCCAGGCCTGCCCCTTGCCGGGATCGCCAGGTCGCCCGATCCAGCCTGCGAGGTGATGGTGGTGGACACCGGCCGCGCCGAACTCGCGGGCGAGGTCGAACGCGAAGGCTTGGTCACCGATCACGGCGATCCGGACGCTGGCGACCTCATCGACCCGGACCCGGATCCAGGCGCCGAGCGCCAGCACCAGGCAGGCGCCGATCACCGCGGCCGCCATGTCGCCGAAGCCAATGGACGTTTCGAGCGCCGCCATCAACATGGCGGCACCGGCGACGCCGATCAGGGGAGCGGCGAGTGCCAAGCCGAAACGAGCGGCGTGCATCAACGGCAGCGGGAGCGACGAGCGATCGAGGAGCTGGCCGGCAATCAGGACGGAGACGAAGATCACTGCGCCTTGGCCCGGGCTGGTGTGGGACCAGACGATCAGGGCGGCGGTCAGGGCCGGGGCCAGCCGAAGTCCGACGGCGTCGATCGCGCGGCGGGCGCCAAGGGCGCGAATCCGCCGCTTGCGGGCGTGGGGGACGTTGATGGCGACGGTGCCGACGTCGGCGCTCATTGCGTGGGCCCCGTCTGACTGGCGCGGCGCAATGCCAGCCCGGCGCCAATCAGGCCCGCGCCCGCCGCGAGGCTGAGGGCGATGTCGAAGCCGGTGAACGGGAGGCCGCCGCCGGACGAACTGTCGGGGTCGCCCCCGGAACCGCTTGCCGTCAGGAGCTGGGTGTCCGGGCAGTACTGATCGCCGGTCGGGCGGTCGCACTTGGGGTCCGCGCCGGCCGCGGTGACCGGGAACGCCAAGGCCAGCGCCGCGAGCACCGCTGCTGCCGCGCTCCGTGAGCGCGCCCGTGATGGATTGAGTAGTTGCCTCTCGATTTCGAACACCCCCCTCACCGCCGTCCCTGGCGACCCCCGGCCTACGCGGGCAGTCGATCAACCTGTGCCGACTGAGGAATTCGCTACGCAGGATGGGCGTCGGAGGGGCCGAATGCAAGGCCGAACCGCAAGTCTCTACGCATGAACCGGGTACCTCATTACCGCATATCGGGGAATTGCTACTCTCGCCTAAAGGTCCGTGAGGACAGGGCTTGGAGGGCTTTGCAAGTTGGCCGGTTTGGAGACAGGAGCATCAACGCGGCGCCCGGCCGGTTCGGCCCGACGCCCGCTCAGCGCCCGCGAGCGCGAGGTCCTCGGGATGCTGGCCGAAGGTTTGAGCGGCGCCGCGATCGCCGAGCGCCTGGTGCTCTCGCCGGAAACCGTCCGGACCCACGTCCGCAATGCGATGGACAAACTCGGAGCGTCGACCCGTTCGCAGGCGGTCGCGCTCGCGCTCGAAGACGGCCAGATCGGCGAAGGCGGCGGCCCGGCTGACGCCCCGACCCGGAGCCAGGTCCCCGCACCGGCTCCCCCGGCGGCGACTCCGAGTGCCACATTGACTGCCCTGCTCTCCGGCGTGGCCTCGCTGGCCGATGTCGACGCCGCCACCGTCTACTTCGCTCAGGAGGGTGGCCTGGCGCTGGAGCTGGCCGCGCACGCGTCGAGCGCCCAGGCGCCGTCAGCCGCCCCGCCTCAGGAGCTGATCCTGGGCGAAGGCAGCGTCGGTCGCGCCGCGCTGGAGCGCCGGGCGCGGCTGGTCTCGTGGCCTCAGGCCGACGACGGGAGCAGCGCGGCGCCAACGCTCGTCACTCCGATGGTCAGCGCCGGCCGCCTGACCGGCGTCCTCTGCCTGGAGGTCCGCTCTTCACGCCCAACCAGCCGCCGTGAGCTGCTCCTGCTCGAGGCGTTCGGCAATCGGATCGCCGACGTCCTCTCCGGCGGTGGCGACCTCACGCCCGCGCTGCGCTCCGCGCTGCAGCGCTTCCGCGCGTCCTGGACCGGGACCCTCGAGGGCTAGACCGAGCGGTCGCCCGCGGCGAGGGCTTCGTCGCGAGTCGTCACCAGTACGCCGACGCTGCTGATGTCGCACAGCTCGAGCACGCGGCGGACACCCGACCCCGTGGGCACGACCACGCTGAAGGTCTGCCGGCGCGATGAGAGGCGGCGCGCCAACTCGAACAGCAGCTCGACGCCGGTGCTGTCGATGTACGACGTCAGGCTCAGATCGATGATCAGCGCGCGCGCCGTCGTCGGCACGTGCTCGGCGACCGCACGCTGCACCTCGGCCGCGTTCGAGCCGTCGATCTCGCCGGTCACCGAAGCCACCACGGTGTCAGCCCCGGCCTCCTCGAATCGCACCTCCGCGAGCCGATCGCGCATCAAGAAGCATCCCCAGCCGGGGGGGTCGAGTTGGTTTCGCGCCTGAGGTCGCTCACTACTTCCCTTCCTTGCTCGGGAGCACGCCGTACATGCGCCGGCGCATCTTGACGGTCGTGCCGGCGATGCCGCGGTCAATCTCCAGCGAGTCCGTGAGCTGTTCGATCAGGGCCAGCCCGCGGCCGCCGGCGCCGCCGCGCGCCGGACGCCAGGCCCCGAAGTCCGAGACCTCGATCGCCAGTTCCTCGCCCTCGCGGCTGGCGCGGACGGCGAAGTGCGCCTCACCCGGCGGATAGGCGTGGGTGATCGCGTTCGAGCACGCCTCGCCGCACGCGACCTGGATCTCATAAGCCTCGGCGTCGCCGACTCCGGTCGCGCGCAGCCAGCGCCCGAGGGCCCGCCGGACGGCGACGAGCGAGCCGGGCTCGGCGCGCAGAATCAGGTCGAGCGTGACCGGCGGCGCGTCGAGCCGGGCGATCAGAAGCGCGACGTCATCGTGAGCCTGGCCGTCTTCGAGCGTCCCGTCGAGGACTCGGCGGCAGGCCTCATCCGGATCGTCGGGAAGATCCGGGCCAAGCGCGCTGAGCCGCTCCATTCCGATGTCCAGCGAACGGCCGTCGCCTTCGACCAGGCCGTCCGTGTAGAGCAGCAGGGCGCTGCCCGCCGGCATCGCGAGCACGGTCTCCTCGTAGCTCGGGAAGTGGGCCGCGCCGAGCGGATTCCCGGGTGGCCCCTCGGCAAACGTCGTGTCGCCGTCGGCGCCGACGATCATCGGCGGCGGGTGACCGGCCGTCGCCAGGCGCACGGTCTCCGCGTCGGGGTCGACGACCGCGAGCAGGAGGGTCGCGGTGCAGCGCGTCTCGAGCTCCTCGACGAACCCGTTCATCCGCTCGAGTACGAGTGAGGGCCGCAACCCCTCCAACGCGTAGGCCCGCACCGCGCTCTGCAGGTGCGCCATCCGGGCGGCTGCGTCGATGCCGCGGCCGACGACGTCGCCGATCACCAACGCGAGACGGCCGTCCCGGAGCGGGATAGCGTCGTACCAGTCGCCCCCGATCCGGGCTTCGCCGCTGCCCGGCAGGTACCGCGCCGCGAGGCGCAGGCCGGGCAGTTCCGGAAGCTGGGAGCGCAACAGGCTCCGCTGGAGCGTCTCGGCCGTCGAGCGCTCGACCTCGACCTCCTCGGCCGCGCGACGCAGGCCCTCCAGCGCGGCGCCCAGGATCGCGTCGCCGCCGGGGTCACCGGCTGCACCCGCGTCGGCGTCCGCAGGCGTCAAGTCGCGGTCGCGCGGTCTGAGCCCTCGGTCGTCCACTCCAGGACGAGTGTAGATCAGCGTTCGTGCCTGCAACGAGTCCGGCCGACGCTTGGACTACTTTTGCCAGACCGTGCATGGAACATCACCGGCCGCCGAAATCGCCCGGTCGCCGGCCGCGTGGGAGCGCCTTGCCAAGGACTGGCTCGTCGAGGTAATCGAGCGCACTCCCCTGGCCGATGTCCATGTGCTGCCCGTGGGCTGGATCGCGCAGGAGGCGCCGCCGCTGATCGCCGAGATCCTCGGCCAGCTATCGGACCCGGGATCCGCCCGCGAGCTGGTGCTGACGCCGGCCACCCGCGAGCGCGCGGCGGCGTTCGCCGAACAGCTGGGAGCGAGCGGGCCCCAGCGGCTGCCGCGCGAGCTGGCCGCCCTCCAGTCGCTGCTCATCGAGGCGCTCAGCCGCGAGATTCCGGAGAGCGGCCGTGGCGAGTTCGCCCGCGCCGTCGGCCGGCTGGCCGAGGTCTTCGGCGCCGTGCAGTCGGCAGCGCTGGAGTCGCTCGTCCGTGAGCGGTCCGGCGAGCCGGCGCGCGATCCCCAAACCGGGCTCCCGGGCCCGGCTGAGCTCCACGAATGGCTGCGGATCCTGCTCGGCGAGCAGCGCCGGATCGGCGCCCCGTTCAGCCTGGCGCACGTCGAGATCGAGGGGGTGGAGCGCATCGCGACGGGCTACGGAGAGGATTCCGCAGAGCAGATGGTCGCCGCGGTCTCTGCCGTCATCAGCGGCCAGCTTGAGGGCAAGCAACGTGCCTTCCGGACCGGCCACGGACAACTGGTGATCCTCGCGCCGGCCCGGGAGGCACGCGAGCTGACCGAGCTCGCCGTGCGGCTCGCGGGAGTCGTCGAGGAGGCCCAGGCCGAGCGCGGGCCGCGCGTGACCATCAACGTGGGTATCGCGGCCTGCCCGGCCCATGGCAGCGGGCCTGAAGAGCTCCTCGACGCGGCCGAGGAAGCGGCTTGGGCGGCTCGCGCCGCCGGCGAGGTGGTCGCGATCGGGCGCGAGACTTCTTTGCAAGATCCGTAACACGGACTTGCAAAAAGCGCCGAAAACCGGGAGAAACCTCATTGTGATCTTGCGATGACGGGGATTCGCACGGCCGCCGCGGCCGAGATGCTGGGCGTCAGCCCTTCCACTCTGCGCACCTGGGAGCGCCGGCTCGGCTATCCCCAGCCGAGCCGTACGCCGGGCAATCACCGCCAGTACGAGCTCGATGAAATCGAGGCGCTGCGGGAGGCGCTGCGGGAGACGCACAACATCTCGTCCGCCGTCGAGATCGCGCAGCGTCGCGGCCGCGGCCTGGCCTCGCCCGCACGGCTCCTGGCCGCGTTCGACCGCTTCGACGAAGCCGGCGCCGACCGCGAGCTCGAGGAGAGCCTGGCGGTCCGTACCCTCGAACGCACGCTCGAAGAGGTGCTCCTGCCGGCACTCGAGACCGCGGGTGACCGCAGCAACGCCGAGGCGGAGCTCGAGTATGCGTGCCGTTGGGCCACCGGCTGGCTCCACGGGGCCCGCCGCCTCGCCCCCCCGGCCTCGCGGCCTCTGGGCGTCCTGCTGCTCGACTCCGGCCCCTCCTTGAGCCTCGAGGGCGTCCACGCGCAGGCCCTCGAGTTGTGCCTGCGGCGAGCGGGCGTACGGGTCCTCCTGCTCTCGGCGGACCTGGCCGAGCGCCGCTTCGGAGCAGCGTTGCGGGCGCTCGAGCCCAGCGCTGTAGTGCTGTGCGGCGCCGAGCCTCGCCTCGACGTCCTTGGCGAGCCGTTGCGTCGCGCCATGCGCGCCGGCGGCGCCCGGGCGTTCGCCTATCGGGCCGCGCGCCTCGTCGGCGGCCGCGAGGGCACGCCACAGCTCGGGTCGCGGCCAAGCGAAGCGTCGCTGCGCCTGCTGGGCGCACTCGGCACCGACGCTGGCTGAATCGCGGGCAATGCTTTGCGGTCTGCGCCGGTTGCGCAGGTTCTGCGGGCCAAACCTGCGCATCGATTGCGGACCGCGATCAAACCGGTTGCATACCTGATTCCGATGACGGACCTTGCGTAGCGAACCAGCAGTTCTGGCCGCTTTGAGCGGCTTTTCGCTACCAAAGGACAGGTATGGACATGGAAACCGCAGCCCCCGCAACCGCCAGCGCTCGACTCCTCAACGTCGGCCAGGCGGCCGAGTACCTCGGCGTCAGCGCCGCCTCGCTCCGCAAGTGGTCGAACGACGGACTCGTCCCCACGTATCGCACCCCCGGCGGCCAGCGCCGCTACGCGCGCGACGACCTCGACACGTTCATCGACTCGATGCGCGAGCCGAGCCCCGCCGATCACGCCGTGCCGCGGCTAGGCCGTGGCGGCTCGATGACCGGCCTGCCCAGCTAGGGCGAAGGCTCAAAAGCCGCTCTCAACCGAGCCCTCAGGTTCGAACTCAAGTGATCGATCGACCGACGAAAAGGGTGATCGCGTGCGAGCTTGCTCTGCTCGCGGGCGTCCTGGTGGCCGCCGTGGCCCTGGCGCCGGACACGGATTGGAACCTACCCCTGCTCGGACTGCTGCTGGTCCTCTCGGTGGTGAGCGACATTCGGGTCGTCGATACGGCGACCCGCAACGTCGGGATCTCGGGCAGCCTGCTCGCAATCGTCACCGCCGTGGCGCTGCTCGGCACCACCGCCGGAGTCCTCATCGGCGTGGTGACGATCCTCGGGAGCTGGCTGTTCAAGCGCTATGCGAGTCAGGACCTCCTGGTCAACCTGCTCGTCTACGCGAGCTTCCCCCTGCTCTCGGGTCTGGCGTTCCACCTTGGTGTCGACCAGCTGGAGTTGACGCCAGAGGACGTCAGCTTCTACCTGCTCGTGCTGGGCCTGTTCGTCGTAGCGCTGACGATCAACTTCCTGTCGATCGCGCTCTACAGCATTTATCTCGACAGCTCGAAGCTTCTCCCCCACCTCCGCCGATCGGTTGTGCCGGTCCTCCCGTCCGAGCTGGCCGCCGGCCTCCTCACGCTTGCCGTGACCCTTGCCTACGAGAACCTTGGCCTTGCCGCCGTCGTCTTGTTCGCAATCGTCTTGCTCATCTTCCAGTACCTGGTCGGAGAGCTGCTCCTCTCGCAGGAGCGCAGCGACGAGCTCGAGGTGCGAGCCAAGCAGCTTGCCGGGTTTCAGGTCGCCTTGCTCAGCGCGCTCCTGCGGACCCTTGACCTTCGCGACCGGATGACCGCGCGGCACAGCGCCGCTGTCGCCCGCTATTCCCGCGAGCTCGCCGCCCGAGCGGGTCTCTCGGCCGAGGATCAGGAGCTCGCGCACAGCGCGGGCCTGCTGCACGACATCGGCAAGTTCGTCCTGCCCGATGATGTTCTGAAGACCCGGACCAACCTTTCCGAGGAGGACTGGGACCAGATCCGCCGCCACCCGTACGAGGGCGCGCGCATCGTTTCGGAGATCGACGGGTACTCCCCGATCGGGGACATCATCCTCGCCCATCACGAGCGCTGGGATGGCTTGGGATACCCGCGCGGCCTGGCCGGCGAGGAGATCCCGCGGATCGCCCGCATCGTCGCCGTGGTCGACAGCTACGACGCGATGACCGCGCGCGACTCATACCGGGAGCCGCGCAGCTCGTTCGAAGCGATTGCCGAACTGCGGCGGGTCGCCGGCACTCAGCTTGACTCGGAGCTGGTCGAGCTCTTCATCGCGATGCTGGCCGACAAGCCGCTGGCCTACCGCCACGGCGAGGACGCGGACTTCGAGGCCGAGCTGGCGCTCGATAAGCGAATCCACGACTACGTCAGCCAGACCTCCGTGGCATAGCCGCTTTCTGGCACGACGATAGCCCCGCGGAGGGGCTCCCCTTCCAGCGTCGAAGTCACGCTGGATCAGACTGAGATTGACGTTGCCGTACTAAGTGCGACGCGAGCCCATGTGAATTACCCCTTTCCGATCAACCCGGAAGTCATGGCGACTTCCATTCAGAACTTGCCCAATCTAAGCAGAACTTGATGAAAGTTGCAACAACTTGTGAGAACCAATGCATGACGACACGCACGGGTCGGTCGAAGCGGGCGGAGCACGCCAGGCGTTGCGCACGCCTGGCTTCGGCCGCCTGGCCCTCGGATCGCTGGTCAATGAACTCGGCAACTGGCTCGGCGAAATCGCGCTCGCGGTGGTCGTCTATGACCAGACGGGCGATCCGGTGGCGGTTGCCGCTCTGTTCGTGGCGATGCAATTCGTGCCGGCGGTGGCGACGCCAGCTGTCGTGGCCCGCCTCGACGCGCTCCACACCCGCCGGGCGTTGCCGCTCCTCTACTTCACGGAGGCCGCAGCGTTCTTCGCACTCGCCCTGCTAGCCCACCACGAGGCATTCGTGCTGGCTGGGGTCCTCGCGATCGCCGCGCTCGACGGCACGCTGGCAACCGCAGCACGGGCACGTACCCGAGCGGCGGCAGCCGACATCCTCGAGCCTCGCGGCTTGCTGCGCAAGGGCAACGGCATCCTGAACATCGGCGTCACCGCAGGGGCCGCCGTTGGCCCGGCAATCGCCGGCGTGTTGGTGGCGACCGCGGGAACGCAAGCAGCTCTGTTCGCCGATGGTGCCTCGTTCATCGCGGTGGGCCTACTCCTGGCGACATCCGGCGCGCTACCGGCGGCTCATGCCGACAAGGGGGGCGGATGGCTGGGCCAGATGCGGCGTGGATTCACCTACGTGCGTGAGCGAGTTGCCCTCCGAAGGCTGCTGGCGGCCCAATCCCTCGCATTCGTGTTCTTCGCGCTCGTCCTGCCCATCGAGGTTGCATTCGCCAAGGACACCCTCGATGCAGGTGACCTCGGCTACGGGCTCCTCCTGGCCTCCTGGGGGGTGGGCATGGTGATCGGCAGCATCGTCTTCACCTGGGTGCGGGTGTCGCTCCCGACGCTCCTCGTCGGCGGCACGTTGGGCATCGGAGTCGCGTACTCGTTGACCGCGGTGTCGCCGACGCTCGCACTCGCGTGCGCGGCGTCGGCGATCGGCGGCATCGGCAATGGAGTCCAATGGGTGGCGGTGATCACCGCTGCCCAGGAGCTGACCGACCGGCCCTACCAGGCCCGCGTGATCGGGATGCTGGAGTCGCTCGCCAGCGGATTCTCGGGCGCCGGGTTCCTGATCGGCGGCGCGATCGCCGCCACGCTGTCGCCGCGTGCAAGCTTCGCGGTGGCCGGCGCCGGGGTGCTGGTTGTGCTCGCGGTCGCGATCCTGGCCCTACGCGGCGTGCGCTGGGAGCGCTCCGGGCACGACGTGGGGGCGAATCCTGGCCCCGATCCGCGCCCGATCTCAGTCGTCTGAGCGCGGGCTAGCCCGCGCAGACCCAGGCGCTGGGTCCGGAGTCGGCCCAAATCTGGGCGGCGATCGCGTCCTGCTCGGCCGGCGAGGCCTCGTGGGGCTTGCCCTGGCCGCCGTAGAGCGCCCAGGTGGACGGCAGGATCTGGTAGGCGCCGCCCGCGCCGGAGCTCGGGTTGAGCGCGCCGTAGTTGCCGCCGGACTCGCACATCACGATCGCGGCGGGGATCGCCCAGTCGCCGTTGGCCCAGTTCGCGACCTGGCTGTCGGCCTCCGCGGCCGAGATCTGTTCGAGCTTTTGCAGGCGATCGGACCAGCCGGCCATCTGGGTCTTGAGGCCGTCGAGGGCCGCGACCTGTGCGGCTCGAGCGTCCGCCAGCGTGGCAGCCTCCGCCTCGGCGTTCGCGCGAGCGGCCGCCATCTCCGAGCGGGCCCGGTCGACGCGCGCGTTGTAGGCGTCGGCTCGGTCCTTCGCGGCCTCGACCGCGGCGACGCGGTCGGCGATCGCGGCGCGCAGCGCGCGAACACGCTCTGCCAGGGCGCGATCGGCCTCCTGGATCCGGCCCAGGAGCTCGGCTCGGGTGGACAAGTCGTCGAAGCCGTCGGCGTTCAGAAGCACGTCGACCTCGTTGGTACCGCCCGCCTTGTAGATCGCAACCAGGCGCGAGGCGAGGGCGTCGAGCGCGCGCTGGAGCCTGGCCTTTGCCACGCCCAGCTGACGCCGGGCGACGTCTACGCGCTCGGCCAGCGCGGCGGAGCGCTCCTGGCCGCGCGCGAGAAGTCCGGCCAGCTCGGACTCGCGACCTGCTGCTGCTGCCGCGCGCTGGCGAGCCGAGGCGAGCGCGAGAATCCTTTCCTCGATGTCGGCGCCGAGCGCCTCGGCCTCGCCCCGGGCGACGTCCAGCTTCGAGCTCAGCTCGTCGATTGCCTGGCCGTCGGCGCGGGCGATCGGCACGACCAGCGCCACGCCTGCGGCGAGGACGAGGACGGCGCGAGCGGCCAACCCAGGCCGGCGCCATGATCCGGGCTCGAGCCCGGCTCGGCTGTCGTTGCGATCTCCGATCACGGTGCGACGCCGGTCCCTGGAAGAGCAGTTTCAGAGGTCACCGGCGAGGTCGGCGATGCTAGCGGATCGTTAGCGGTCGCTAAGCAATTGCTCAGGAGGGCTACATAACCTGGGCGGCAAATTGCAGCCCCCGGGCGTCCCCCGGCTCAGCCCTCGGGTGGGTCCCGGCGACTGAGCAGATAGCCACCGGCGATCGCGGCCCCAAGGGCGACCGCGCCGGCGATCTGGATCTGGCGGCCGAACCGCCACCAGGCAAGGCGAACGACTATCCGCCCGATCAGCTCGTAGATAGCGCCCATTAGTTCTCTTCCTTCCCATCCAGGCGCTCGCCAATCCTGTGCGCCATCCGGCTCTGCAGCGTGAACAGCTCGATGAAGCCCGGGCTCGCGGCCTGCGAGAACTCGCCGCCGGACTCGCCGAAGCTCGCCAGGGACTCGTCGTACAGGGCGTAGGGTGAGCGCCGCTCGACCACCCGGACCGAGCCCTTGTAGAGCTCGATCGTGATCGCGCCGGTCACGCGCCGGTTCGCCGACTCCATGTAGGCGTCGAGGTCGGCCCGCAGCGGGTCGAGCCAGAGCCCCGCGTAGGAGAGGTAGGCCCATTTGCGCTCGAGCGCGTGCTTGTGCTCGTTTTGGTGGATCGTCGAGACCAGCTTCTCCAGGTCGCGGTGCGCCTCGAGCAGGATCGCCGCCGCCGGCACCTCGTAGAGGTCGCGGACCTTGAGGCCGACGATCCGGTCCTCGATGTGGTCGACGATGCCGACCCCGTGCCGGCAGCCCGCCGCAGCGACGCGGTCGATCAGGTCGACCAGCCCCAGCGCCTTGCCGTCCAGCGACACGGGGCGCCCGCGCTCGAAGCCGACGGTGAGGCGCTGCGGCTCGTCGGGCGCGTCCTGGGGCCGGGTTACGAGCTGGAAGACGTCGTCGGCCGGCGCCTGGGACAGATCCTCGATCTGCTTGCCCTCCGAGGAGCGCCCCCAGAGATTGTCGTCGATCGAGTAAGGGGCGGCTTCGGTGCCGCCCTTGACCGGGATTCCGTGCTCGCGCGCGTAGGCGATCTCCTCCTCGCGACCCATCCGCCACTCGCGCACGGGCGCGATCACGCGCAGCTCCGGCCCCAGGGTTGCGATCGTCGCCTCGATCCGGACCTGGTCGTTGCCCTTGCCGGTGCAGCCATGGGCGATCGTGTCGCAGGCCGTCGCCTGCGCGTGCTCGACGGCGAGCTTCGCGATCAACGGCCTGCCGAGGGCGGTGAACAGCGGGTAGCCGCCGCCGTAGAGGCCGTTGGCCCGGATCGCCGGGAGCACGTACTCCTCGGCGAACTCCTCCCGGGCGTCGACCACGATCGCGTCGACCGCGCCGAGGTCCCGGGCCTTGCCGACGACCAGATCCCAGTCCTCGCCGGGCTGGCCGAGGTTCACGGTCAGGGTCACGACCTCGGCCTCGTAGCGCGCCTGAATCCAGTGCAGCATGACCGAGGTGTCGAGGCCGCCCGAATAGAGCAGCAGGACGCGCCCGACCTGCTCGGGGTCGGCCAGGTAGGTGGCGATGCGTGGGTTGTCCGCGCCCGTGGTGCTCATCGGAAGGCGCAAGTCTCGCACCCACGGCCCGCTAGCGCCCCGGAGCGGCGCGGCGCCGACCGCCTCCGGCTCCGCAATGATTGCTGACCGTGCACCGTTTCCTCCACATCCTCTCCACCACGCTGGTCACGGCCGGGCTGGTGATCCTGGCAGACGTCGGGCTCACCCTGGCCTACAAGGAGCCTCTGTCCAGCATCTACGGCGCGATCCAGCAGGGCAAGGCCGAGGACCAGCTCGACGAACTGAAGGAACGCTTCCCCGCGGCCGACGACCTGCGGGCCGCCGCCGGCTCGGGCTCGATCGAGGAGCGGGTGCGCATCCTTGCCGACCGCTTCTCCGACGAGCTGGAAACCGGCAGGGCGATCGGGCGAATCGGCATCGATGCGATTGGACTCGACGTCGTCGTCGTCGAGGGCACCGACACCGCCTCGCTGCAGAAGGGGCCCGGCCACTACACCGGATCCGACAACGCCGACACCCGCGAAGCGGGCGACGGCTCGGCCCTGCCCGGCCAGGGCAAGACGATCGGGATCGCCGGCCACAGGACGACCTACCTGGCACCGTTCCGGCGCCTCGACGAACTGGAGAAGGGCGACGAGCTGGTCCTGGAGATGCCGTACGCGACGTTCACCTACGAGGTTGAGAAAACCGAGATCGTCGACCCGTCCGAGTACGAGGTGGTGAAGAACGTGGACTACGAGCGGCTGGTGCTGACCGCGTGCCATCCGCTGTACAGCGCCGCGGAGCGCATCGTCGTGTCCGGGAAGCTCGAGGACATCAGCCTGTTCGGCTCGGGCGAGCGGATCTGGCAGGACCCGTAGCGCCTGTTGCTAGGTGGGTTCGCTGCGCAACAGGCGATCCATGACGGGCGCCGGATCCTCGACGCCGAAGTCGGAGCGAAGCATCTGCTCGATCTCGGCACGGCCGGTGCCCCCAACCGCCAGTTGGGTCGCCCGCAACACCGCTTGCTCCGGAACAACCCCCGTCCGAGCGGCGGTCCCCGGATAAGCAACCGGCTGCGGGCTGGGCGGCGGGCTGGGCTTCACGGCGGCTGGTCTTGGCTCCGTGCCAGGGCTGGCGTCGCCGCCAAGCTCAGAGAGGCGTCGCGCTGCATCGTCAAGCTCCTGGATCAGCTCCCTTGCCTCGCGTTGTAGGCCCTCGACGCTTCCAGCGAGCGAACGGCCGATACTGTCGAACTCCCGGATCCGTTCACCGATCATCCGATCGGTTTCGGCCCGACGTTGCTGTTGGTGCTCCGCGGCGGCCGTCTCCGCATCGTCTTGGATCCGCCCCGCGACTCGTTCGGCTGCGTCGAGCAGCTCTTGGATCCGCTCGCCCACGTTGGCGACCAGGCTCGCGACATCGGACCGTGACCGGGCCGGGGAGATTGGCCGGTTCTCGGCGTCCGAGACGCCCTCAGCGTCGCTGCGCAATTCCACGATTCTCGAATAGACCCCCACACGGGAAGGTTATCCCACCATTTCGCAGCGCGCGCTGCGTGGGTTAGCCTCGCCCGATGCCGTCCGACGGGACCATGCCCGCCGCGAAGCTGTCTGCAGCGATCGTGCTCGTCGCGCTCACCGGGGTTTCGTGTTGGTGGGCGGTCGCGGAAGGCGCCTACTTCGGCACGGTGATGTACCCCGGACTGGTCGTGCTTGTCGCTGCGTTCGTTCTGGTCACGTCCAGAGCGACGGCGCCTTGGCGCCTGGCCCTCCCGCTCCCGGCGAAGGTCGTCCTGATCGCGTTGACGGCCCTCGCGACCTGGTCGGCGCTGTCGGCCCTATGGAGCCCCGCGCCGGACATCGCGGTGGCGGACGCGCAGCGGATCTTCGGATACGCGCTTGCCTTTGGGCTCGGTTCGTTGCTGGTCCTGTTCCTGCGCGAGCGCGTGCGCCTCTCCCTGGCGCCCCTGGCAACCGCCGGACTGGTGGCCGGAATCGCCGCGCTGCTCGCACTCTTGACCGGCGACGACTACGAGCGCTACGTCGACGGCGGGACATTCCAGTATCCACTCGGCTACCGCAACGCGAACGCTGCCTTTTACTTCATCGCGACGTGGCCGGCGCTGGGTCTCGCCGCCGCCCGGGAGCTGGACTGGAGGCTTCGGGCCCTCGCGCTGGCGACGGCTACCTTGTGCCTCGAGCTGGCGATGCTCAGCCAGAGCCGAGGCTCGCTGGTGGCCGCTGTGGCGGCGCTCGCCGTCTACGTGGCTGTATCCCCCGCCCGCAGCCGGGCGGTGGGATGGCTGTTGCTCGCGACGATCCCGGCGCTGCTCGTCGTTCCGTCGCTCAGCGACCTCTACCAAACGCGGACGATCGACGACTATGGCGGCACGGCCGAGCTGCGCGCCGCCGGCCGTGCCGCTCTCGGGGGTGCCGGAATCGCGCTTGTGCTGGGCGCAGGTGCCGCGGCGATTGGACGGCGGATCACCCCGTCGGATGCGCGCGCAAGGGTCGCCGATCGCTCGGTCGGTGTGGCCGCAATCGGGCTGGCTCTGGCCGGCGTCGCCACGTTCGTCGTAGCGACGGGCGATCCGGTCGACTGGGTCGAGGAACGCGTCGATGAGTTCCTGACGCAGGGAACGCCGAACGACCAGGATGGCAGCAGGTTCCAAGCGAATGCCGGCGGTGAGCGCGACGACCTTTGGCGCGTCGCGCTCGACGTCGCCGGCGACGACCCGGTGCTGGGGTCCGGTGGAGGCGGCTACCAGCACGAGTACCTGGTCCGGCGGAGCGAGCGTGGCATGGAGAGCGTCCGCGACGCGCACAGCGCGCCGCTGGAGACGGTCTCCGAATTGGGGATCCCCGGCCTGGCGCTGCTCGCTACGGCACTGGGGGCGGCCATGATCGGGGCCTGGCGCGCCCGCCGGCTTGGGGGCGAGGCGGCCGGGGTCGCGGCAATCGCGCTCGTCGTGGGCGCGTACTGGTCGGCGCACGCGTCGCTCGATTGGTTCTGGACCTATGCGGGGGTCACCGCGCCGGTGTTCGCCCTGCTCGGCGCCGCTTGCGGACTCGGCGCGACACACTCCGCAGCCGCTCCCGGTTCGGCGCTCGGGCGGAGGATGATCGTCATCGGTGCCGTCGGTCTGGCGCTGAGCGTCGTTCCGCCGTATCTGTCCGAGCGGTACGTCAACGCAGCCTACGAAGGGTGGCGCTCGGATCCTGACCGCGCCCAGGAGGACCTGGAGCGAGCCCGTGATCTCAACGGACTCTCGATCGAGCCGCTGCTCGCCGCGGGCGCGATCGCGAGGGAAATGGAGGACCGGGAGGCGGCGCTCGCTGCGTTCGAGGAGGCGCGCAAGCAGCGTCCCGAGGATTGGGCCAGCCGCTACTTCATCGCCGAGCTGAGCATCCGTGACGATCCGCAGCGCGCGAGCGCAGAACTCAGAGCGGCGCTGAGGCTGAACCCGTTCAGCCGCGACCTGGAAGAGCTCGGCGCACGACTTCGCGAGGCCGGCAATGAGTGATCCGATCTTGCCGGTGGGCCATACTGGCCGGCACGGTGCGCCCGGAGTGGATAACCAGCGGCGAACGGTTCGACGAGATCGCCCCGGATTGGGATCGACTCGCTGCCCTCGACGGCAGCCCATTCTCACGCCACGCCTGGCTGTCAGCCTGGTGGCGCGCATTCACCGGCGCCTCCTCGCTACGCATCGGCGTGATCTGGAACGGCGACCGGCTCGCTGCCGGGCTGCCGCTCTATCGGTCCGGCTCAACGCTGCGAACGCTCGCCAACTACCACACACCTGCGCTGCCCGTGCTGTTCGAGGATCGCGATGCGCTTGCTGAGCTCACCGATCTGGTGACGGGTGCGCGGGCGGCCCAGGTCGTGCTCGAGCCGCTCCCCGCAGACGACCGTACGAGTGCCTTTCTGAATCAGATGCGTTCGGCACCGCGTCATCTCGTCCGTGCCGCGCCGCTCAGAACGTCGCCAATCGTCGAGACCAGCGGTGAGTTCGATGCCTGGCGAACGGAGTCGAAGTCGCGCTGGGGTGCGCCGATCGAACGATTCCGCCGCAAGGCCGATCGCGAGCATGGGCTGCAGACCCGACTAGTCGAGCCCGCAAACGACCTCGCCGCGCAACTTCAGGCGGGGCTCGAGCTGGAGGCCCAAGGCTGGAAGGGCGAACGGGGGACCGCCATCCTCTCGAGCCCGGGCACTGAGCGCTTCTATAAGGAGGTCGCGGAGCGGTTCCAGCACACCGGCGAGCTGCGCCTCTCAGAGATGCGGTTCGGCGACCGTCTGGTCGGCTTCGACATCTGCCTGCTGGCCGAGAACCGCCTCTACCTGCTGAAGACCGCGTACGACGAGTCGATGCGCAAGCTCGCGCCCGGGCTGGTCATGCGCCTCTCGACGATCGAGCGATGCTTCGAGCTCGGGGTCGAGGCGTTCGAACTACTCGGGGGCGCGGACGAGTGGAAGCTCAAGTTCGCGACGACGGAACGGGACTACCTGGAGGTCCGCTCGTTTCGCACCTCCCCTGCCGGACTCGGGGCCTACGCCTATCGCCGCGCACTCCGGCCGGCCCTCAAACGGGGCGCCGACCGAGTGCGGGCAACGCTCGTCAGGACGCGCGGCTAGCGTCCGCCCGGTACGAGTCTCCGGGGCAGCCGCCGCAGCTTGCGGTGCAGGGCGCCGGCCAGCGGGCCCGGGTCACGGCCGCTGGCGACAGGGAACCGGATCGGCCGGCGCAGGGTGGCTGCCCAACTGCGAAAGCTCAACTCGCCGACCCGCCGGTACGCGAGCATCGCGCGCAGGTCCGCTCGCGGAACACACATTCGGACGCCGAGCCGGTAGGGCTCCATGCTTGGCAACGGCCTACCGACGAGTCGGTTGTACGTGAACTGCGCCAGGTCGACGCCAGCGGCGTGGACGACCTCGGTCCCGCCGGTGAAACGGTGGGTGCACTCGATCAGCACCAGATCGTCGTTGCGCGGGTCACGCTTCAGCTCGACGCACGCAAGCCCGCGAACCCCGGCGGCGCGCAGGAACGAGAGCCCGGCTTCCGCCACCTCCGGGTTCCAGTCGGTCACGTGAAAGCTCCCCAAGCCGAAGTGGATCGGATGTTGGCGCGGCTTTCGCTTCGTGAAGCGGAACAGCGGCTCGCCGCGCTCATCGATGTACGTGTAGACCGAGCAGAACAGCTCGTCCCCGCCGGGGATGATCTCGGTAACGAGCGCATCCACCTGAACCGCGCGCATCCTGGCAAGCGCAGCCTCCAGCTCGCCGGCGCTCGTCACCCTGAACACCTTCTGGGTAAGCCCAAAGTGCTCTGCGAACCGATGCGAGTGCAAGGGCTTCACGGCACACGGCAGGCCGACCGCGTCGAGGGCCTGCTGCAGGTCTGCCTCCGCGCGCACCGTCACGGTGGTCGGCGCCGGCACGCCGTTGGCTCGCGCGATCTCGTAGGTCCGTTCCTTGTCGAGCGTCGCCGCCAGCGCCTCGTCATCGGCCTCGATCTGCCGATAGCCGAGCGCGTCGATCTCCGCCCGCGACGCGACCGTCAGCTCGAGCGCATCGTCGTTGCAGGGCAGCACCACAGCGCCGTTCTCCGGCCCGGTTCGCAGCCAATCGAGCCAAGCGCCCTGTGAGGACTTGCCTGCACCCGTGTTGACGAACTCGTCGCAATGGCGGGACCATTGGACCGGGTCGCTATCGTGGCCGAGCGCGATCACCTGCACCCCCGCCCGCCCCAGGCTACGGGCCACGGAGAGCGCGATCACGCCTCCGCCGAGCAGGATTGCGGGTGGTGACATCACCCGAGCCTATGCGGCGGCTGAGTCGAGGGTGTCGACGACCGCCCGTGCCATCTCCTGCGTTGTCGCCGGCTCGCCTGGAGGAGCCAAGTCATAGGTGCGGACCAAGCCTTCCCGCAGAACCCTCTCCACCGCGCCTTCAACGCGGTCAGCGGCGCCGGACTCTCCGAGATGTCGCAGCAGCATCGCGCCGGAGAGGATCACGGCAAGCGGGTTCACCCGATCACTGCCGGCCCGGTGGGGCGCGGTCCCGTGCGCTGCCTCGAACACGGCGCAGTCCTCGCCCAGGTTGACTCCGGGGGCGAGCCCCGGCCCACCCACCAGCGCAGCGCTGACCCCCGAGACGATGTCGCCGTACATTCGCGGCATCACCAGCACGTCATACGCGCTCGGGCGCGTGATGAGGCGCTCGCACACGGTGTCGACCAGGGCATCATCGAGCTCGACGTCCGGATTGGCGCCCCCGATCTGGCGGGCCGTCTCCAAGAACAGCCCGTCCGTCTCGGGGATCAGCTGCGCCTTGTGGACGGCGGTCACGCGCCTGCGACCGTTGGCGCGGGCAAACGAGAAAGCTGCCTCGATCGTCTTCGCCGCCGCCGTGGCCGACAGTGGGCGCAACGACACGGCGGCGTCTGCGGCGATCCGTGCGGCGGTCTTCGTGCCCAGGGCCTCCCGCAACTCGGCGACGATCGGCGTGCCGCGCTCGAGGCCGAGCCTGGCATAGAGGTCCTCCTGGTTCATCTTGACGATGACGACATCGAGATCCGGCCGAAGCGTTTCGATGCCCGCGAGCGCGCGGCACGGCCTGATCGTCGTGTGGAGGCCGAGGCGCTCGCGCAGCTCGACGTTCGGCGAGCCGTGCGGCAGGTCCGCCGCCGTCTGCAGCGGACCCTTCAACGCCACGCCGGAGCGCTTGATCGAGTCGACGACTCGGTCCGGGAGGGCGACACCCTCCGCCTCGCGAGCGCTTGCTCCGGCTTCCTGAACGTCCCACGCGATCGCTGGACCGCTGGCGTCAAGCACCATGCGGGCGGCGCTGACCACCTCGGGGCCGATGCCGTCCCCGGGCACCACGGTCACGCTGTGCTCCTGCTTGGTTGATGTCATCTTCGGCGGGCCCGCACGCTCCGGGCGAAGGGATACGGTCGCCCGGCAACCTACTGGGATAGGTTTCGCGAGTGGCCCCATCAGTTGGAAAGCCGAAGAGCGCGGAGATGCACCCCGGTCCCGGGTTCAGGATCCGCAGCGCGATCGAGCGGCCCGATCCGGACGTGGTCGCCGCGCTCGGCCGCTTTGACACCCCCGCCATCTCGGACCTGATGAACAGGCTCTACACGATGTCGCCCGATCTTCGCAAGCTCGCGGGGCCCGACACGGCGATGGCGGGACCCGCATGCACGGTAAAGGTCTATCCAGGCGACAACCTCATGGTCCACAAGAGCCTCGATCTTGCGGCCGAGGGCGATGTGATCGTGATCGACACCAGCTCGTCCACCCTGACGGCGGTGCTGGGCGACATCGTCTGCACGAAGGCGCGCCACCGAGGCGTGGCCGGCTTCGTCGTCGACGGGCTGATCCGCGATTTGCCCGGGATCCGGGCGCTGGGCGACTTCCCGGTGTTCGCACGCGGCGTCACTCCCAGGGGTCCGCTACACCGCGGTCCGGGCGAGATCAACCACGCCATCTGCGCGGGAGGCATCGTCGTGAACCCGGGCGACGTAATCGTCGGCGACCTTAACGGGGTTGCGGTCGTGCCACGCGAGGTCTCGAGCGAGATGCTGCGGCGGCTCGAGGAGCGCCGCGCCGCCGAGTCCGACTACACGGCAGCCGTCAGCAAGGGAGAATTCTCGAACGCCTGGGTGGACGAGCTGCTCGAGGAGAGCAAAGTCGAGACCACCTACGGCGGCGCGTAGCTCCACCGGCGAGACGGGCGCGGGCCTCCGTTACACTGCCGGGCTTCTTACAGCCGTCCGGGGGAGGAGCGCGATGACTAAGCCAGTCTCAACAAAAGCCGGTCGTGGCCAGATCGCTGGGCAGGATTTGTACGTAGCCGGGTACGAGCCGGATCCGGTTCCCGACGAGCTCGTCGCCAAGTTCGAACGGGACGGCTACCTAATCATCCGCGACGCGGTGAGCCCCGAGACGATCGACCGGGTTCGCGAGGCGGCGGACCGCATCATCGCGGAGGGAAATACGCGCGGCCGCTGGGAGGGCAAGCCCGACACGGCTCCGCGCCGGTTCGAGTACCGGGGCATCTTCAACCTGGACGAGACGTTCATGGAGCTGCTCGCGCCGCCGACCCTGTTTCCGCTGATCGTGAAGATCATGGGCGCGAACCTCCACATGATGAGCAGCCAGGCCATCTACCAGAAGCCGCACCAGCCGCCGATGCCGGCCGTCCGCGGCGGCTGGCACCGCGACGTCATCGGTCCGTCCCAGGACCTCGGTTATGACAAGACGCCGCGCCTGGCGATCCGGGCGGGATACTTCGTGAGCGATACCAGCGAGCCGGGCTCAGGAATAACCCTGTTCGCGCCGGGGAGCCACCTGCTCAAGGAGCCGATCGAGCTGGCACCGGGCACCGACAACCCGGAGCACTTCATCCGACCCGACGTCAAGCCCGGCGACGCCGTGCTCTGGGAGAACCGCACCTTCCACGCTCCCGAGCGCAACACCAGCGACAACATGCGCAAGGCCGTGATGGTCCAGTACGGCTTTCGCTGGGTGCGGCCGGCCGACTACCTGACCCACTCGCGTGAGCTGCTGGACAAGTGCGATCCGGTCGCCAGACAGCTGCTCGACTCGACCGATTTGAACGAGGACGGCTCGATGACCCGGATGAAGGGCTCGAAGGCGTTGCTCGATTGGGCCAGCGAGCATGGTCTCGCCTGATTCGACCTAGCCGCAGCGGTTATCGCCGCTCGTCCAGCAGCTTCCGCAGGACCGGCACCGCTACCCGCGTGGCGCGCTCCGGCTCGGCTACCAGGTAGTGGTACTGAAAGCCCGGGGTTCCGTTCACCTCGATCACCGCCCCGCCGCTCTCGCGTAGCGAGCACGAGACGTCAGGCGCGACGAGATCAATCCCGGCGAGCCGTAGCCCAACGGCGCGCGCCGCGCCGGCGACCTCTTCGACCAGGTCGGCGCCGATCTCGGTCCGCACCGTTTCGTTCTCGCGAGCGGAGTTCTGACTCTCCACGCCCTTGACGACCACCATCACGCCCTCGTCTGGCACCGACCGGAGTCCGAGGCCTTGGCGCTCCAGCGAGAGGATCGCGTCGAGGTCGACGTTCAGCAGGGTGAACCCCTGCCAGCCGCCGGCAGCCAGGCGCCGGCGATTCTCCGCGGCGATCAGGTCGGCGATACTGGATCGGCCGTCACCGCGCAGGGTCGGGGGCGTTCTACGCACCGCATCGAGCAGCTCGCCGTCGAACACCAGAAACCGGTAAGCGCTGCCCTCAACTTGCCGCTCGACCAATAGCCGGGCGTCGGCGCGAGATGAGCGCAGCCGCGCGCGCATGAAATCGCCACGGGTGCGCACGCCGCTCGTCACGCCGCCGCCGCCGCTCGTGCCGCTCGCGGGTTTCACGACGCAAGGACCAGTCGAGGCTTCGACGAATCCGATCGCCTCGGCGCTCTCGCGGTAGCCGAACTCCAAGTACTCCGGGACTGGGGCACCCGTTGCCGCGACCAGCTCGTGGACCCGGGTCTTGTCGAGGGACAACCGATGGGTAACGATGTCCTCGAGCGCCACCCACTGCATCCAGACTCGCGTCCGGGCATCACCCGCGCGGAGCTCCAGGAATCCCGATCCGAGATCGAGCAGCTCTGCTCCTACCTCCGTTGCGGCGCTTGCCCAGATCTTCCGGTACACCGCGTGCGCCGGTGAAGCGCCAAGGCCCACCCACTCTTGGTGCTCACGTCGGCGGCGCGCCAGGTATCGCCAGCCCGTCGAACGCGCAAGGTCGAGCCCAGCCCCCAGCTGCCGCGCCGAGCGAACCGGTGAAGCGCCCAAGAGTCGTGCCGTGGCCACCCACATGGAATGCATCCTTTCGCACGCGGGCCCGAGGCGTGCGCCTCGGCGGAAGGCCTGCAGGCCCCACGCCGATCGCGCACCTGCTCGCGAAGCTGGCTAAGGTGTCGCCAGTTCCTGGCAGGTGGGAGAGGCAGGCGGCAAGGGTTGAGAGCCGAAATCGCTGATACAGAACCGGAACGACCCGGGGCCAAGGACGAGGGGGCAGCCTTCGGACAGGTGCTCCGCATGGTCGCTGTCCTTGCATTCAGCGCCGGCGCCCTGATCACGGTCGCGAGCCTCTTGAATCACTTTGCGTTCGACGACTCAGTACGCGATTTCGATGCGGGCCAAGAGACGAGCTTCAACAATTGGCTGACGGTCGTCGCGAGCTTCGCGGCGGGATTGGGCGCCCTGCTGCTTGCACTCGTGACGCCCGATCGACGACGAATGCTCATCACCGTCGCGGTGATCTTCGCCGTGATCTCGCTCGACGACATGATCACTCTGCACGAGCGGGTCGGCGACAACATCGGCATCCAGCACATCGAGACGGCGATCTTTGCTCCGCTCTACGCCTTCGCCCTGTTTCTGACCTGGCGGCTCGCGGACTATTTCGAACCGCGGATCGGCCGGCTCCTGCGGACCGCGCTGATCCTGCTGGCAGCGGCGATCGTCATCGACCTCGGATCGACCGTTACGACGGACCTGGCCAAGGAGGGGACAGGGTGGCCGCAGCCGACCCGAATCGCGTTTGAAGAAGGATTCGAGGTCGCCGGCTGGGTGCTCCTCGGAGGTGTCCTGCTGGCCGCGTGGCTCCGGCCGATGCTCGCCTCTCGGATGACGGAGCAGCGCGCGTCAGAAGGCCCAGAAGCGGACCGATGGTGGCGAATCGTTGCGCTGGCTGCGCTCGTTGCGGGCGCCGGGATCGCCCTCGGCGCGATCTTCAATCACTTCGCCCTGGACGATCGGATCCCGGATCTGAACGTTGAGCTCGAGGCGAGCCTCAACAACTGGATCACCGTGCTGGGCAGCTTCGTGGCGGCGCTCGGTGCCGCGCTGTGCTCACTGCTCATGCCTGATCGCCGCCGCGCCTTCCTGGCCCTCGCCGCCGCATTCGTGTTTCTGTCCTTGGACGATCAGATCCGGATCCACGAGCGGCTCGGCGACGAGCTCGACTCCGTGTTTGTGGAGACGCTGATCTTTGCCCCGATCTATGCCGCGACGTTCCTCCTGGCTTGGACGCTGGCTCCAAGCATCGGACGACGGGCAGCGCTCTGGCTGCGAACCGGCATCGTGCTGCTGGGCTGCGCAGTCGCGATCGACCTCGGCACGTCGTACACGCACGACCTCGAGGACGAGGGGATCACTTGGCCGCAGCCCACCCGCGTGGCTTTCGAGGAGGGATTCGAGGTGGCAGGCTGGATCCTGATCGTGGGCGCGTTGATCGCGCTACCCCTAGGGCAGCGGGCGGGGGGCTCTAACCTGCCTGGGGATGCCGCAGCGCTCCGGAAAGCTCCAGGTTGAGCTGGTACGTGATCCCGGGGAGCTGAAGGCCCTCGCTCCGGCGTGGCGGTCGCTGGCCGTCTCACGCAGCAACGGCTTCCTGACGCCGGAGTGGTTCTGGGCCTGGCAGGACCACTACGGGGCCGACCACTCGCCCATGGTGGCAATCGTCCGAGGCGCGGCCGGGGAACTGCGCGGCGTGCTTCCGCTCGTCGTCGGCCAGCGACGACGCGCCCGAGGTGCGCGCTTCGCCGGGTCGAGCCTTGGCGACCATTTCGAGATACTCGCTCCGGATGGGGACGAGCGGCAGGTCGCGCGTGCCATCGGCGCCGTTCTCGCCGACCAATCCGGGTTGTGGCGCTTCCTGGTCCTCGAGAATGTGGACCGTGACCAATGGTGGTGGCGTGAGCTTTCCGCCGCCACGGGCTGCGGCGCTCCGCTCGTGGACCGCGCCTATGACCTACCCAGAATCACGCTTGACGGCCGGACCTGGGAGGAGTATCTGGCAAGTCGCAGCCGGAACTTCCGGAGCCAGCTCGGGCGTAAGCGCCGGTCGCTCGAGCGTGACCACCGGGTCGCGGTCCGCTGGACGACCCAGGACGACGACGTCGAATCCGACATGGCTGCGCTGTTTCGCCTCCACGACCTTCGCTGGGCTACACGCCCAACAGGTTCCTCGCTCACAAGTCCGAAAGCGCGGGCCTTCCACACCGATTTCTCGGTCGCCGCTCACGATCAGGGTTGGCTGCGGCTCGGCTTCCTGGAGGTCGATGCCCAGCCGGCGGCGGCCTGGTACGGCTGGCGTGTCGGCACGCGCTTTGCGTACTACCAAGCCGGGTTCGATCCCGTTTGGTCCGATCGCAGCGTGGGACTCCTGCTTTTCGCGGAAGCCATTCGCGCGGCAACCGAGGAGCGCGCTGCCGAGTACGACATGCTGCTCGGCGATGAGCCTTACAAGCAGCGCTTTGCCGATTCCGCCCGGCAGGTGTGCACCGCGATGATCGCGCCGCGCCTGCGGCCGGTGAGAATGATCGCGTCCGGGGAGGCGCGAGCCAGAACCATCGCCCGGCGCCTCCCGTCGTCGGTGCGAACCCCGATGACGAGCCGCGCCCGCGGCCTCCTCGATCGTCTCCCGCTGGGCCGCGCCCGCTGACGACACGGTCGGTGGCGATGGAGACACGCAGAGAGACCCGGCGAAGGCTCCACGTCGTCACGCTCGTCGACACCCTGGGGCTGATCGGCGGCGGCGGCGAGCGACTTGCGCGGGAGATCGCAATGCGCCTCGACCGCGAGCGCTTCCAGCGCACCCTGTGCGTGACCCGCTGGGGCGCAGAGCGTGCGCGGGATCCCGCCGCCAAGCCTGTGCTCGACGAGCTACGAGAGGCGGGGGTGCACTTTCTCGGTTTGCCCCGGGAACGACCGTTCGACGTCTTTTCCTGGCGCCCGCTCGTCAGGCTGATTCGACGCGGGAAAGTCGACATCGTCCATTCTCACAAGTTCGGTTCGAACGCATGGGCGGCCGCGCTGCGACCCGTGACCGGAACCCCGGTTCTGATCGCTCACGAGCACACCTGGTCGTTCCAGGGACAGCCGGTCCGCAAGTTCCTCGACCGCCACCTCGTCGCAAGAGCCGCCGACGTGATCCTGACCGTCTCGACCGAGGATCGCCGCCGGATGATCGAGATCGAGGGGATCTCCCCCGAGACGCTTCTCTTCGTCCCGAACGGCATCTCTGCGCCTGCGCATGCGAGCAGGCGCGACCTGCGTGCCGAGCTGGGCATCCCCCCCTCCGCGCCGGTGGTCGGCACAGTATGCGCCCTGCGCCCGCAGAAGGCGGTGGATGTCCTGATTCGCGCCGCCGCGCGCCTGCGAGAGTCCATTCCCGAGCTGCGCGTGCTCATCGTCGGCGATGGCGAGGAACGCGCGGCGCTCGAGCGTCTCGTCGCCGAGTCCGGGCTGAGCGGGACAGTGACGCTCCTGGGTCAGCGCTCGGACGTTCCGGATCTGCTCAATACCCTCGACATTGCAGTGTGCTGCTCCGACTTCGAGGGCACCCCGCTCTCGGTCCTGGAATACATGGAGGCAGCACTGCCGGTGGTGGCAACGCGTGTCGGCGGGGTGCCGGACCTGATCGAGCCTGGGGTGCATGGCCTCCTGGTGCGGCCCCAGGACCCAGACGGGCTGGGAGACGCGATCGCGGCGCTGATCGCCGACGGCGAACGCCGGGCGAAAATGGGCCTACGGGCCCGTGAGCGGCGTCGAAGCGAGTTCGACATCTCGACCATGGTCGCCACGGTCGAAGGCCTCTACGAGCGGCTCGCGGCCTCGCGCATCAGCGATCGCGCGGGTGCCTAGGATCCGCGGCTGCGATCCGTTGCTCCATCTCGCTGCGGAGGTTCCCGGCGAGTCCCTGTAGCTGCTCGGTGATCAGGCGCTGTTGCTCCTCCATTGCGCGCGCGGTTTCCCGCTCGACCCGCGACATGATCCGCTTCTCGATGCTTTCGGCAAGCCGGTCCTCGATTTTCTCGGCAACCGCCTTCTCGAGCTTCGACCGCCGGTCTGCGCTCTTGCGATCCAGCTCTTCCGCCAGCTTCTCGAGCTTGGCGCCCGCTTCCGCCGACGCCCGACCGGCGGACGCGCGCGCGCGCTTGGCCTCCTCCTTGATGGCCTCCAAGACCGCGGTCGATTCGGATCTGGCCTCGCTCGCGTGCCTCGTCAGCTCCTCTACCCGAGACCCGAGGCCGGCTGCGACGGTCTGCTGCTGGCCGGCCGCCTGATCGCTGAGCTGCGCCGCTTCCGCCCGGAGCTCGGCCCTGATCTCGGCTCGGGCCTGATCCAAGGCCGGTGCCATCTGGCTCTCGACCATCGTTTCGAGTGCACCCAGGAGCTCACGCGCAGCCACCGCCTGGTCGGCCTGATGGATCTGTGCGAGCGCGGCCGTCCGCGCGACGTCGGCCTCCTCGCCTGTCCGGCGAGCCTCGTGCAGCTGACTATCCATTGCGGTGATTCCTCGCCATACCCTCTGGCGGGGATCGTAGTCGGCGCCTAGTCGCAGGGCCTCGCGGGCGTGCATCCGGGCAATAGAATCACCAGGCTTTCCGTATGGACGAGACCCCAACCAGATCAGGCGATGACCGCCAAGCGTCCGCCTCCGAGCTTGATCGCGCGATGGCGGAGGTTCGGCTACTTCGGGATGAGACCGAGGAGAAAGCCGCCGAGCTCGAGCGGGCGCTGGAGCGACTACACAGGCTGACCACGCGGGCTGAGGGTCGAGTGATCCGGCCCGCAATCACCAATGCTGATCTCCCGAGCCTGCCTTCGGCCACCGATGGGCCGACGATCCGACCGCCGGATGAGGAGCTGATGCTCAGGGTGGCGCAGATGGCTCTGGCCGGTCGCAACCGGCGGGAAATCACCGCGGCGCTCCGGAAGACCTATGGCATCGACGATCCCAAAGCGATTCTCGATCGGGTGCTGGGATCGTCCGTCTGAGCAAGCTGCCGTGCCCGATCAGGTTTCCCGTGGGATGCATCTGTCGTCGTCGAGCGCCGTGCATACGGTCGGGTACCGACTCGGCATAATGTCCGCGACCGAGCGGGAATGCCCTTGACCAAGATCAACAGGACCGAAACGGATTGGCTGCAGCCTCCGGCCGAGCACCGCGGGTTGCGGGCATATCTCGACGTCGTCCGCGAACGAATATTGCTCGTCGTGCTCGCGGTCCTCATCACAACCGCGGTAGCCATCGTCTACGTAGCCACCGCGGAGAAGGTCTACCAGGCGGAAGTCGAGATTCGCCTCGATCCTGTTTCCGACCAAGATGGCGCACTCGTCGGCCTGGGTCTCATCACCCAGTCGAGCGACCCTCAACGCGCGGTTCAGACAGCCGTGACCCTGATCGAGAGCCGGGCGGCTGCCGAGATAGCGGCGGAAGAGCTTGGCCTGGACCGGCAACCCGAGTCAGTCCTGCGCGATATCGACGCGGACCCGGTCGCAGAAAGCGACATCATCAGCGTGACCGCAGAGGCCTCGACCGCCGATGACGCGGCGGCGCTGGCAAATGCCTTTGCCGAGGCAGCGATCCGGCATCGCAGCGATGTGCTCCACGAGAACCTCGACGATCGGATTCGCACGCTTGAGACGCAGGCCGATACCAGCGTGTCGGAGACCGAACAGGCATTGCTGCTTGACCAGATCAGCCTTCTCAGGGGCCTGCGAAGCACGAATGACCCCACTCTCGAGCTGGTCGAAGCGGCAAACCCTCCGAACGGCCCGGCCTCACCCAAACGCACGGCGAGCATCGCCGGCGGGCTCCTCGCCGGCCTCCTGCTCGGGATCGGCGCCGCGTTCGCCCTCCATGCGTTCGATCCCCGGCTGCGGCGCGAGCAGCAGCTCCGAGAGCGCTACGGGCTTCCGATCCTGGCCCGGATCCCCCGGGAGACGGGCCGAAGGCGACAAAGGAGGCTCCCACTGACGAGGGAGGACCTTTCGAACGCTGCTGTGGAGGCGTACCGCATGTTGAGGGCGATTCTCGCCCGGTCCCTGAGTCGGGGCGGGCAGGCCGCCTCGATCCTCGTGACCAGTGCCGGCCCGTCCGAGGGGAAAACGACAACGGCGATCAACCTCGCGACATCCCTTGCCGTCGCCGGCCACCGGGTGATCCTGATCGAAGCGGATCTACGCCGACCCATGATCGCGGAAGCGGTTGGCGTCAAGGCGAACCACGGGATCATCAAGGTCTTGATCGAGGAAGCGACCCTTCGCGAGAGCCTGATCCCACTCCCCGGCGAGCCGAATGTCCAGCTGCTGGTCGCAGAGCAGGACGTCGCCTGGGGCAGCGACCTGCTTTCCCTGCAGGTCGGCGAGCGCCTGATCGCGCACGCGAAGCAGCTTGCCGACTACGTGATCATCGACTCGCCGCCCCTGGCGACGGTCGTCGATGCGCTGCCGCTGGCCAGAGCCGTGGACGACGTGTTGCTCGTTGCGCGCATCGGGGTCAGTCGCACCGATGGCATCCAAAAGCTGGCCGAGATCCTCGCCGATGCCGGTATCAAACCGACCGGGTTTGCGGTGCTCGGGACACCTGTCGAGGCAGGCGGGGGCTACTACACAGACCAGCGCCGAGCAGTCACGGAGCGGCCCGCGGCCGTCGCGCGCGCCTGGCCTGAATAGGCAACGCGTGGTCGCCGACGGGACAGGCGGCAGCCGGCTGATCTTCATTGGCGGGGTACACCGAAGTGGTACCTCGCTGCTTCACCGGCTCCTCAGCTCACATCCGAGCTTCAGCGGGTTCGCAGACACGGGCGTGCCCGAGGATGAGGGGCAGCACTTGCAGGACGTGTACCCGACCGCCAAGTCGCTGGGAGGCCCCGGCGGGTTCGGCTTCAACGACGCGTCCTTCATGGACGAAAGCCACCCGCTGGCTACCCCTGCGAACGCGCGGCGACTGCTCGAATGCTGGAAGCCCTACTGGGACCTGGACGCGCCGTATCTGCTGGAGAAGTCGCCTCCGAATCTGGTCCGAACGAGATTCTTCCAGGCGCTGTTTCCGGACTGCCGGTTCGTGATCGCCGTCCGTCACCCCGTTGCAGTCGCATACGCCACCCGCAAGTGGAGCCGGACGAGGATCCCGGGGCTGATTCAGCACACGCTTCGCTGCTATCAGCGGTTCGTCGAAGACGCCCCCTACCTGAAACGGGTCTACGTGATCCGCTACGAGGCGTTCGTCGAGGACTCCGCCGCCGAGGTCGGACGGTTGCTCGAATGGCTCGAGGCCGAGCCACGCACGATCGACGAGGTCTCCATCCGCCCGGGGTTGAACGAGCGCTACTTTGCGAAATGGGAGCGCGACCGCGGATCCCAGATCAAGCGGCTCGTCGGCGAGACGAGGGGCCTGCGGTCACTGCTGCCGGCGCTCGAAGCCGAGGCCAATGCGCTCGGATACAGCGTTGAGCGGCCGGAGGAACTGCAGCCCGTCCGGCTCCCCCACGAGCGCGGCTCGTCCGGAGGCAAGGGCGAGGTGCCGGCCGCATCCCGTGCGCAAGGCCGGTGAGCGGATTGGGAACCGCGATCCGCTTACAGGACAACGGCCTCGGGGCGCTGGGCATGGTCGGGCTTCTCGCCGCCGCCACGGGACTGCTGGCCGGCATCAAGCCCGTCTGGGCGGTCGCCGCGATGCTGGGAGTGATCTTCATCGTCGTCGTCCTGCTCAGTTTGACCGCGGGCCTGGTCCTCTTCATCACGCTCACGTTCCTCGAGGCATCGCCCCTCTGGATCCAGGGGTTCAGCGTCACCAAAGCAGCCGGGGTGATGCTCGTGCTCGGGATGCTCGCGAGGGTCACAATCCACCAGGGTCGACCGGAAGGCCGGATGTTCCTGTCCGCTTACCCCGCGGCCTCCTATGCCCTTGCGCTCGTCGCCGGCTGGGCTGCGCTCAGCGTGCTCTGGGCCGAGGACTCCGCGGCGGCGTACGACTCCCTGTACCGGTGGGCGCTCGTCCTGTCTCTCTTTCTGATCGTGTTCAGCGCCGTGCGAAGCCGCCGCGAGGCGCTCCTGGTGCTCGGCGCCTTCGTCGCCGGAACGGCGTTGACCGCGGCCTACGGATTGGTCGCAAGTCCGGACTTCGACGACTCGGGGCGACTGGGCAGCACGGTCGGGGACTCGAACGTGTTCGCGGGCGTCCTCATCGCGGGCATGGTGCTCGGCTTGGCCACTCGGTTCGCAAGGCTGGACGCGCCCGGGATCCGCGCCGCGGGCGCCGCCACCGCGGGGCTCTGCTTCGTCGCCTTCCTGTTCACGGGCTCGCGCGGCGGTGTGATCGCCCTGGCGGTCGTGCTCCTCGCCAGTGTGGCCGCGGCCGGCCGCGGCCGGCGCGGCCTCGCCATGCTGGGCGTGATCACGGTCGGTGCGCTGGGCGTGGCGTACTTCACGACATACGCCCCGCCGGACATCCAAGAGCGCATCGTGAACGCCAGCCAGGGCCAGGTGGGTGAGAGCGAGGCGCGCCCCACGTTGTGGAGGATCGGATGGCGAATGGTCGAGGACGAGCCGTTGGTCGGCGTCGGGGCCGGCAACTTCGAGCCACGATCGGTGGACTATCTGCTGGAGGAGCCGGGGGCACTCACCAGAACCGACCGGATCATCGACGACCCGACCGTCGCCCACAACGCGTACCTGCAGGTCCAGGCGGAGCTCGGCGTGGTCGGACTCGGGCTCTTCTTAGGCATCCTCGGATTCTCCCTGCGAGCCACCGTCCTCGCCGCACGTGAATCGGCGCGCGCCGGCGATCGTGAGCTTCGGGTCCTTGCGCTTGGGCTCGCGCTCGCTCTGGTCGGTTTCCTGGTCGTCAACCTCTTCATCTCGGAGATCTTCAACAAGCAGCTGTGGCTGCTGCTCGCCCTGGGCCCGGCTCTGCTTGCCGTCGTGCGCGAGAGCCACGGTGCGGTTGATCGAACCGCCTGAACCGGAGGCGATCCGGGGCGACACGGTCCGTCGCAACGCCGGGTTCGCGTTGGCGGCGCAGCTGGGGACGGCCGTCTTCACGGCCGCACTGACCGTCTACCTGGTCCGCGCGCTCGGCCCCGAAGAATTCGGCCTGTTCTCGCTTGCGTTGAGCGTGGTCGCGGTGCTGCTGATCCCCTCGGACCTGGGCGTGTCCCACTCGGCCGGGAGATTTCTGGCCGAGCGCTTCGGCGACCGCGCAGCCGCGATCGCAATCCTCGGTATGACGCTGCGGCTGAGGATCATCTCCGCGACCCTGATCGCGAGCGCGCTGTTCGCCCTCGCCGGACCGATCGCGAACGCGTACGGCACGCCGGAGCTCGAGTGGCCGCTGCGCGGCGTCGCGATCGCCCTTTTCGGGCAGAGCGTCATGCATTTCACCCGCATGGTGTTCGTCGCACTCCGCCGGACTGCCTCGGGCTTCACGCTCGTGATCTCCGAGTCGAGCGTTGAGTTCACCGCGACCGTTGCACTGGTCGCCCTCAGCGGAGGCGCGACGGCCGCCGCGTTCGGGCGGGGGATCGGCTACCTGTTCGGCGCCGTGCTCGGAGTCGCGCTTTTGGCGCGGCTGATCGGGGCATCGCCGCTGCGGCGCACCGGCCGCAGCCCGGTCGCGAGACGCGAGTTCATGAGCTACGCCGGGGTCATGCTCATCGTCAACGGGATCTTCGCCGTGTTCAGCCAGGTCGACGTCCTGCTGATCGGGGCCCTCCTCGGGCCGAGCGCGGTCGGCCTGTTCAGCGCGCCGGTGCGGTTGCTGATGTTCGTCCAGTATCCGGCCATCGCTTTGGCGCAGGCCGTGGCCCCGAGGATGGCGCAGCTCGGGGACGAGCGACCTCCAGTGGAGCCGCTGGAGCGCGCGATTCGTTACATCACCCTGTTTCAAATGGCCCTCGCGGCGTTCATCGCCGTCTGGGCGGAACCGATCGTCCAACTCATGCTTGGCGCCGAGTTCGAGGAATCGACCGACGTCCTGCGGGCGATGTCGCTGTTCGTCGTCATGAGGGGTCTCAGCCCGGTGCTGGCGCTCGCTCTCAACTACGTCGGCGAGGCCCGACGCCGGATCCCATTCGGCATCGCCGCCGTCGCGATCAACATCGTGCTCGATCTGGTCTTGATCCCCGAGATCGGGATCGTCGGGGGCGCGGTCGGCGCCACGGTGGGATTCGCGGTCTACATGGCGGCGCACGTCTGGCTCGCGCGACGACTACTCGGGCTCCGGCTCGCTCCCCTTGGGCGAACCTTCCTCCGCACCCTGATCGCGGCCGGGGCCATGGCCGGGGTACTCGTGGCCGTCGGCGGCACGGATCCGGGGGCTGTGAGCTGGATCATCGCGCCGGTCGCCGCCGCAGCGACCTATCTCGGCGCACTGCGGCTACTGGGCGAGGTCTCCGGCGCGGAGCTGCGCGGCGCGGTGACCCGGCCGTTGCAGCGCTTGCGCAGGTGACCCCCGGGCCGGCTTGGCGACGCTAGCGCCCGACGGCGGCTACGCGTACGTTGTCGATCCCGACCTCGCAGCCGTCAGGCGGCGGGCACACGTAGCTGGGGTCGTGGTAGATCCCGGTCCGCAGGTGAGAGGGGATCGCAGCGCCCTCGGCAAGCCCGTCGGATGTGGTGCCCGCGATCTCGCGCTTCAGCGTCGCGGTCTCGATCACCGGCGACCGCTCGCCCGCGTCGGTCGCGTCACCGTCACCGTTGAGGTCCGCGTAGATCTTGATCTTGCCCTTGCTCGGGTCGGCTGAGTAGGTGATGTCGAACGCGAACCGCGTCCAGACGCCCTTGCGGGCGGGCGCCGACCAGAGCGCGCGGCCGCTGCTCGAGCCGTAAAGCGAACCGGACTGGCGCAGATGCCAGCCGTTCGAGAAGGCGTCGAGCTCGAGCGCCGGGGTGCCGGCCTGGCCGTCGGCCGGCGCGGTCTGCTTCATCTGCATCACGGCCTGCCAGCGCGACTGCGAGAGGTCCATGCTCGAGCCGAGCCTGACCGAGATGAAGGTGATCCGCCGACTGCCGGGGTGGTAGAGGGTTGTGGGACTGGTGCTGCGGCTGTTCTTGCCGAGCTCGCAGCGCTCGCCCGACGAGTCGTCGCCGTCGAGGACGGTGACCCGGCGGAAGAACGCATCGGCCGGCTCGGAGGCAACTCGTTGGGGATCGCCCCCCTCCTCGTGCTGCACGCGCGAATCGTCCGCGCATGCGAGGTCGCGCCAGACCCGGCGCGCGCTCCCGACCGTGCTCGAGTCCCTGAATATGACGCGGCAATCCTCAGAGGACAGCGCTTCGGGCGCTGGATTACACCTGCGAGGCCTAAGCACCCGCTCGCAGCCGCGCACCCTGTCCCTGGCATCGACACGGGCCGTATCCCAGCCGCCACCGCATGCCACGCGGTCGCGCTTCCCGTCCCGTGCCCAGATGCGGTCGTTGCCCGGTCCGCCGCGCAGAAGATCGCGATGCGGCCCCCCGCGCAGTCGATCCCGGCCACCCCTACCATCGAGGACGTCGGAGCCCTTGCCCCCCGCGATCCTGTCGGCGTGCCGGCAGCCCACCAGGCGGTCGTCCGCGGGCGTGCCGCGCAGGTTGCCGCATGATCGGGCGCTCGCGTCGGGCGCGGAGGCGAGGAGCCCCGCAAGGACGAGCGTTGCGACCAGAACGGCGGGGTTGCGCTGGGATCGGGGGAGGCGCATAGCGGGCGCCACCCTAGCCGATTTGAGGTAGGGCTACGACTAAATCGCTAACCGATCTGTAGTAGAAGGCAACCTTTCCTAGGTTTGTGCCAGTTTTCTGGATGCGGTCCTGCACGGAGAGCTGGCCTCGACCCGCTTTCTGGTCCTTGACCACCCGCGGGGCGATCGCCCTTTAGGCTTGGCGGTCCGATCGCGGCCGATGCCCCACAACGCCCCAGACGAGACCCTCAGAGCAAGCTGAGGTGGATTCCGGGTTCCGCGCGGGGATTCGACCTCCCGCTCGGCCCGCGTTTCGAATTCCCTGGCGAGGGCGGCTACTACATCGACTTCAGGTCGAAGGCGGTGGAGCCCGTCTGGCACGAGGATCGCTGGCAGCGCGCCGGGAATGAGTGGGTCTGGGTAGCTCTGATTCAGTGGGCGCTAGGGGCGTATGAGCGCTACCTGGCCGAGGGCGACGAGAAGTGGCTCGTACTCTCACTGCGCGCCGCCGAGCGGCTCGTCGAGGCCCAGGAGTCCAAGGGACCGCTCAAAGGCGGCTGGGTCCACGCATTCCCGCTCCGGCACACGTTCCCGCTTCGTCCGCCGTGGCTTTCCGGCATGGCGCAAGGGGAGGCCGCGAGCCTGCTCGTGCGCCTGGGCACGCTGACTAGTGACGAGCGCCTTCTCCAGGCAGCAGTTGACGCGCTGGGACCGATGGGCCGCCTGCCGACAGACGGGGGCGTGCGGGCGACCCTCGACGGGGGCTTCTTTCCCGAGGAGTACCCCACCGATCCCCCCTCCTACGTCCTCAACGGAGCGATCTTCGCGCTGTGGGGCTGTTACGACGTGGCGCACGCCGTCGACGACGCCGACGCCCGCGAGCTCTCGGAGGAGGGGATCGGGACGCTCGCTCGGACGATCCACCGCTTCGACACGGGCTCTTGGTCGCGTTACGACCTATTTCCCGGGCCGACGATCAACCTCTCGAGTCCCGCCTACCACGACCTCCACATCGCCCAGCTCCGGGCGCTCGCAATCATGACGGCCGACCGCAGGTTTGAGATCGTGGCAGATCGCTTCCAGCGGTATGGACTCTCGCGCGTCCACTCGCTGCGAGCCGTCGCCCACAAGGCCTGGTTTCGCGTCCTGCGCCCGCGCAACCGGATCCTCGCCCGCCTGGTGCCGGGCGGAGTGGGGACGATCGCGGACGTCACCCGGGCGGTTGTGCTCTGTTACCACGGAGTCAGCGAGGATTGGGACTCGTCACTCGCGGTGACTCCGGTCGCGTTCGAACAGCAGATCCGGGCGCTGCGCAACGCCGGGCTCCGCGCGGTGACTTTCACCGAGGCGGCTCGCGAGGATCTTCCGGGGACCGTGGCCATCACATTCGACGACGCCTTCAGCTCCGTGTTCGAGCTCGCTGCTCCGATCCTGCGGCGCTACGGAATGCCGGCAACCGTGTTCGTGCCGACAGCGCACGCAGGTGCCGGCGAGCCGATGCAGTGGCCGGGTATCGGGCAGTGGCTTGAAACGCCGCACGAACATGAGCTGCTTCCGATGTCATGGGCGCAGCTGCTCGAGCTTCGCGAGCTCGGCTGGGAGATTGGATCGCATACCCACAGCCATCCCCGGTTGACGAAGCTCGCCGGCGATGCGCTTGCCGCCGAGCTTTGCGAGTCGCAGCGCGTGCTCGAGGCGGAGTTGGGTGTTCCCTGCCGGTCGCTCGCCTACCCGTACGGCGACCTAGACCATCAGGTCGTCAACGCCGCCCGACAGGCCGAGTACGAGTTTGCCTGCACGCTCCCGTCGCGCCCCGTCTCGAACGGTGATCCCCTGCGCTTCCCGCGAATCGGCATCTACCGTCGCGACGGGAGGGTCCGCTTCCGCCTGAAGATCTCGCCGCTGGTGCGCAGAATCAGAACGCAGTTCCGCTCTCGCGCCGCCCGGCTGAGCTGATCGTCTCAGGCGAGCCCCGCGAGTAACCCCTCCAGCTGGACGAGCTGGTCCTCGCGCAAGTGCTCGGCGGCGAACCGTCCGCCGTTCTCGACCAACCGCTCAGCGAGCACCGGCTCGTCTCTAAGTCGGCGAACAGCGTCCGCCAGCGCCTCGGAATTACCCGGGTCCACGGCTAGCGCCGCGTCGCACTCCTCCACGATCCGCCGCGGCTCACCGGGAGCAGCGACGATCACCGGGCGTCGCACGGCGCAGCAGTCATACAACTTCGAAGGCACCGCTCGCCCGACGGAGGGGTCGTCGACAAGAGGGACGAGCAGCGCATCGGCAGCACGCATGTAACGCCCAGCCTCATCTCGCTCCACCAGACCGGTGAAACGAACCGCTCCGTCCGGCAGCTCCGAGGCCCGACGCTCGAGCTCACCCCGCAGCGGACCGTCGCCGACCAACAGGAGCTGGAACTCGTCGCCCAGCAACGCTGCCGCTTCGACCGCCGTGCCGACGTCCTGGGCGATCCCGAGATTGCCGGCGTAGGCCCAGACGAAGCGGTCGTCGGGCAGCCCGAGCCCGTCTCGATCGGGCTCCAGCTGCCCAATACGCAGCCAATCGCGAGTCGTGCCATTGGGAAGGAGAGTTACCTTCTCGGGGGTCTCCACACGCTCGGCGATGTGGTCGCGGAAGGGCGCCGTCGGGGTCGTGATCAGGGCCGCGCTCGCATAGAGCCGGCGCTCCAGGCGCTCTGCTGCCCGGATCACGCGAGCGTTCGAGAGCTCGCCGAGAGCGACCGCGAACTCGGGCCAGAGGTCACGGACGTCGAGCAACCAGGGCACGCGATGGCGCCAGGCGATGACCGCAGCCGCCGCCCCGGTCGGGAGCGGCGGCGAGGACGCCAGGACGACGTCCGGCTTCGCGCGCAAGGTGCCTGCCAGAATCGCGGCGGTCGCGTACGACCCGTAAGAGGCGACGCGGTTCGCCGTGCTCTTGGTGGGGCTTGCGTGGGCCCAGACGTAGGTAGCCCGGAAGCCGTCGAACGTGCGGTGTTGGCGGAGACCCCCCCGATACTCCGGATCGACAACGCCCTGGGGATGGCTCGGAAGCTGCGACACGACCTCCACTGCGTGCCCCCGAGCCGCCAGCGATGCTGCCATCGGGTGCAGGCGCGCGGAGGCGGCCGTGAGCTCAGGGGTGAAGTATTGGGTGATGATGAGGACCCGCACCGACGCGAGGCTAGCTGAGCCGAGCGTGAGGTCGTCTAAGCTCCGCCGCCTTCAGCGACCCGCGCGGACGACTCGCGCTGGTGCCACTCCCGCCATGCGACTCGCCGTCTATACCGACTACGCGTACGTTCGCGACGGCTCGTCCGTTTACGCCGAGCGCGCGTTCAGCCTGTTCCTCGCCAGGCTCAGCGATCGGCTCGGCGGGATGACGCTGGTCGGGCGCCTGCGGCCAGCCGGCGAAGGTCGCGAGGACGCGCACTACGAACTGCCGCCGAGCGTCGCGTTCGTCCCTCTCCCCCACTATGAGCGCCTGGTCAGCGCCGGCGCGCTCATCGCGATGCTCCGCTCGGTCCGTGCCTTCTGGAGGACGCTGAGCGAAGTTGACGCCTGCTGGCTCCTCGGTCCTCATCCGCTCTGCCTCGCCTTCGCCCTGATGGCGATCGTGCGGCGACGCCAGGTCGTCCTCGGCGTGCGCCAGGACACTCCGGCTTATGTGCGAGGCCGCCATCCTCGAGCACGATGGGTATGGCTCGCGGCCGACCTGCTCGACGGCGCGTACCGGCTTCTGGCACGGCGCTGTCGAACCGTCGTGGTCGGACCTGCGCTCGCGCGGCGCTACGCGCACGCGCGCGACCTGCTCGAGATCTCCGTATCGCTCGTGGTTGCGAACGACATTGCGGGAGCCGATGCGCTCGAATCTCGTGGCTACGACGGGAACTTGACCGTCCTCAGCGTCGGTCGCATCGACGAGGAGAAGAACCCGCTGCTGCTGGCCGACGTGCTGGCGCGACTCACGGCGGGTGACCCCCGGTGGCGATTGGTCGTCTGCGGCGAGGGCCCGATGCTGGACCCCCTCAGGAATCGTCTCGCGGAGCTCGGCGTCGATCAGCGAGCCGAGCTGCGGGGTTACGTGAAACAGGGCGAGCCTCTGCGAACTGCATATGCCGGCGCCCATGCCCTGCTCCATACGTCCTGGACCGAGGGACTACCGCAGGTACTGATCGAGGCCATGGCGGCCGCCGTTCCGACCGTCGCCACCGACGTCGGTGGGATCTCAGAAGCGGTGGGGGCAGCGGCGATCCTTGTTCCACCGGGCGACGCCGATGCCGCCGCCGCCGCCCTCCAGCGGGTCGCGTCGGAGCCGGAGCTGCGCAGACGGCTGGTCGCCGACGGTCGTGCTTACGCGCTGGCACACACGCTCGATCACGAAGTCGAGCGCGTCGCGGACTTCATCGCGCCTCGCTGAGCGGTACCGGGCGGCTTTCCAGCCATCGACTGACGTCGAGTCCAAGCAGCGCGCGCAACGCGGCAACTTCGCGCTCGACGTCCGGCCTAAGCGCGTCAGCCACGCTTGCCGGAAGCGGGTCCCGGGGCTCGAACCGCCTGTTGAGCGTCAGCAGCCGGGTTCCGGCGCGGCGACGCATGCCCTGCGTGGTGACCGCGTGGAGGACCGTCCGCACGGACTCGGGAGGCCTGCGGACCAGGCGCTGGAGCCTGCGATTCCGAACCTTCCTGTTTGCGTTGACGACCGGCATGGCGGGCGAGAAGTCAGGGTCCACGCGGAGGAACTCGCAGGTGTCTCGAAAGGCACCCAGCGGGTCCTCTCGAAACTCCTCGTAGACGATGACGTGGACACGCTCCCGCCCGAAAGCCTCCAGATAGCGCTCGAGCTGCTCGCCGTAGCGAATCGCCGCGCGGTACGAATGAGGAGGAAAGCCTCGCGGGGTTCCTTGCCGCAGGCGCTCCCCGTCTAGGGCGAAAGCTTCGGCGAAGTCCTCGACGGGTTCGATCTGCTGCAGCACGAACTCGGAGTGCAGGGCGTGGAGCATCTCGACCGGATCGCGCAGCATGACGACGATCTGCGCATCCGGCCGAAAGCGCCGGATCTCCTCGGCCGCCCCCGGCGAATAGAGGTACCAGACCGACGCTTCGCCGAGTCGTGGCTTTCCGGCGACATCGGCGAAGTAGCCGAGATACTCCTCCAGCCGGCGCTCTCCCCGGTGGCGTCGCAGCGCCACCCGGCCGCGCAGGTCCACGGCGAAGTAGTGCGTTTCCTTGAAGGCGCACATCCCGACCTCCGGATGCTGGCCAAGGTAATTCGCCAGCGCGGTCGTGCCCGATTTCGGCGCGCCCACGATGAAGAAGTCCGGTCCCGTCATGTTCCTGATGAGCGAATAGCACACGCCTCCACACGCAGAGCTGCCAAAAACCTAGTCGAACGTGCGTCCAGTCGCCGAGCCTGAGCTGCAGCGGCTGCTCTCAGGGGCCGACTCAAGGGCCGACAGCGGTTCACGAACTCAGCCTCGTGGACCGGCGACCACTCCGACCGGGGCACCAAGGCACCGGCCAGATCCGAGAAGGAAGGCGCCCCGATGCGATCGATGCAGGCTGCAACGAAGCGAAGCACGAGCCTCGCAGGCCAGGCCGGTGTGCGCCACGCGCTCATGGCCCTGTTCGCGGTCAGCATCGGCCTCCTGGTCTCGCTTCCCTCGTCGGCTGCAGCCAGCAAGTCGGGTTCCGTCCGGTGCGGCGGCCCGAGCGTCGCGGGGAGCAACGGCAACGATCGCCTGAGGGCCACGGTGTCGAAGCGCGGGATCCGTGCCCGCGCCGGCCATGACCGGCTCCGCGGCAGCAGGGGCCGGGACTGCCTCTTGGCTGGTTCCGGCGACGACCGCGTGACCGCCCTGGACGGGAATCGAGACGTCATCCGCTGTGGACCCGGATCGGATTCCGCGGTGGTAGACCGCCGCGACTCGGTGGCCGCCTGCGAATCGCTGCAGTACTCGCGGCGGGGCCCCAAGAGCCCACCGCCCGAGCCGACGCCCGAGCCGACGCCCGAGCCGACGCCCGCGCCCACGCCCGCGCCGACCCCGGGGTGCGCAATCCCGTTCATGGGCACGAGTCTCCCAAGCTGCCGCAGCGTCTTCCGCGATATGTCGGTCGAGGCGGACCCGCTAGGGATATGGGGCGCGATCTCGTGCGAGACTTCCACCCGGCAAACCCAGATGGCCAGCGGGGGCGACACCCAAACGCTTGCCCAGGGTGCCTCGCAAGGCAACCAGAGCTTCCGGCGCATCCGTCTGCTCGACGGCGACGACTCGTTTGGAGCCCGCTGCGAGCTCGGCAAGAACAGCCGCAGCACCGGCCCCACAACCCTCTACCACCCCGAGACCCGGCGGATCACCTTCATCTCGGTCAGGCTCGGCTCGAGCATGGACCTCTCGCAGTCGCGCTGGCAGGCCGTGATGCAGATGAAGCAGACCGCGCCGGCCGACGGCCAGGCCGGCACCCCGGCGCTCGAGCTCGACGCCTTCTCGAACGGCTGGCATCTGCGCCAGTCCGGTTCGCTTTACGGCTCGAGCAGCGGCCGCGCGCTCTGGTCGGCGCCCGCCCGCAAGGGCGTCTGGACGCGGTTCGCGTTCGACATCACCTACTCAGCCGACCCGAGCAAGGGCAAGATCAAGATCTACGCGGACCTCAACGGTGACGGTGACGCGACCGACGCGGGCGAGCGGTCGCCGGTGATCGAGACCGCGACGCTGAAGCGCGAGATCGCGGGCACCACATCCGACGGGCTTGCCGAGGGCGCTGCGATCCCCTCTCACCTGCGGACCGGGATCTACCACGACCCCAGCTACGTGTGCCCGCCGCCTGACGGCTGCGAGGTCGGGATCGACAACGTCGAGGTCCTCGCGCCGTAATTGCGGGCGCGGCTCGGACAACCCGGCCTAGTCCGCGGCAACCACCTCGACGTTGTCGACGGCGATCGCGCAGCGCCTGCGAGCGCGGGTTGCGCAGTCGACCGTGGAGGACTGGTAGAGGCCGACGCGGAGATGTCCCGGGATTGACGCGCCGGGGCGGAGCCCGTCTGCGTCCCCTGCCTGCCCGACGGAATCCGCGATTTCGTACTTGAGGGTCGGGACGCTGAGGGTCGGGGAACGCTCACGCCGGTCGCGCGCATCCCGGTCGCCGTTGCGATCGATGTACAGCTTGACCCTCCCGGCACTCGCCGACTGCGAGTACGTGACATCGAGGGCGATGCGTGTCCAGACGCCGCGTCGCGCGGGAGCCCGCCAGAGGTCCACCCCCCGGGCGTGAGCTCCGTTCCCCGCCGAGTCCAAGCCGTGCAGGACCCACTTGCCGTTGCGGACGGTGACGGTGAGTATCGGGCTGTGGCCACCGTTATCCGACGGCTGAGTCTGCTTTACCTGGAGCACGGCGAAATTCTTCCGCGACTCGATCGGGGTCGAGCGAAGCAGCTTGTACGAAATGAACGTGATCGAGCGCTGGCCCTCGCGATAGAGGTGAAACGTTCCCGGCCCCCCGCTCTCGCCGAACCGATGCTCATTGCGCCCCAGCTCGCAGCGCTGGCCAAAAAAATCGTCTCCTTCCCGGATCATCAGCCGGCGGTACGTGCTCTCGCGCCGAGAAACTCCTGTCGCGCTGGGGTGATGATCGCCGCCCGTACGGTTTCGACGGTGGCGCCGGGGAGCTGCACAGGCGAGCTTTCCCCACAGCGCCTCCGGCCCACGCCTCAGCCCAATATCGGACGAGACTAGGCGGCAACCGGGCGCGGTCAATGTCGCGGGATCGACTGCACACGTCGACGCACGTTTCCCGTCAAAGCCATGCGCCAGCGCACAAGCGGCCAGCATGACGCCCGCAAGCGCTGCGATGCGCACCCCCCAAACGGACAGCATCGGCTCATGGTAGCCGCGTTTGCGAAGATTGACGTCATCTGTGGGCGGGCCCGGGCCAGAATCGCTTCTGATCGCTGTCGCGGCGCTGGGGATCGCCGCCGGCTGCGGGTCGTCCGACGACGACCCGTCCCGCCCGCCCGCGATCGAGCTGGGTTCAGATGGGGTCGTGTCGGTCGCGGCGACCGGAGACTTCGGGATGCAGGAAACGAGCGTTGCCACCCTGGAAGCGATGGCCGAGGCCGAACCCGATGTGTACTTGGGACTGGGGGACTTTTCGTACGCCGGACCGGAGTCCGTGGAGCCATTCTGCGAGCTGATCGCGACCGAGCTCGGTCCCGACGCCCCGTTCGCGATCGTCTCTGGTAACCACGAGGAGGATCCCGGAGCAGACGGGCGGCTCGCGGACTTCGCGGATTGCCTTCCCGACCGCGTCGGCGCCGTGGGCGACTACGGGCGCGAGTACTACTTCGACGTAGGCCGGCTCGCACGCATCATCATGATCTCGCCCGCCCTGACCATTGACGGCGAGAGGTATCGCTACCGTCGCGAAGGCGTATCCCCTGACCGGCATCTTGCCTGGCTCGAGGCGACGATCGACGAAGCTCGTAGACGGGGCGTCAAATGGCTTGTGGTGGGAATGCACATGAACTGCCTCAGCGTCGGGCGCTATGGGTGCAAGATCTCTAAGGAACTGGTGTCCACGCTTCTCGACCGCGGCGTCGACATCGTGCTGAGCGGGCACGACCACACCTATCAGCGCTCACACCAGCTGGCCGCGCCCCGCCCGGGATGCCCACGCGTGACGCCCAACGAGTTCGATCGCGACTGCGTTGCCGACAGCAGCGGGCCCTATCGAAAGGGCGGCGGAACGCTGTTCCTGGTCTCCGGTGCCGGTGGCGCTTTCGGCAGCTTCTATTCGGTCTATCCGAACGATCCCGAGGCGGGCTACTTCGCCGCTTCGATGGGCGAGAACACGCGCGGCAAGCGCCACGGCTTTTCGCTGCTGACGCTTGAGCCCGGAAGGGCATCGATTCGGTTCGTGGGTTCGACGCCCGGTAGGTTCGGCGACCGGGCGCTGATCGCCGCGGGACCAGGCTGAGCAACGCTACGCCCCAGGTCGCCTGCTGCTCGGCAACCGCGCCGTGGCCTACCTCCTCACGAGCGTCTTTCGCCTGGCGATGAAGAGGCCGGCGGCAGCGCGCCAAGCGCCCGCTTGTCGATCTTGCCGCTGCCGATCCGCGGCAGCTCGTCGTGGATCCACACCCGCTTCGGGATCATGTGATCCTCGAGGTGCTCGGCGCAGTGGCGCCGTAGCGCCGCCTCGTCGAGGTCGTGGCCGGGCAGCGGAGCCACGTGCGCATGGACGACCGCGCCGAGCAACTCGTCGGGCACTCCCACGGCCGCCGCCTCACGAACTCCCTCGACCGCGTGCAGCACCTCCTCGATCTCCCGCGGCACGACCTTTTCGCCGCGCGACTTGAAGACGTCGTCGCGGCGGCTCACGAAGTAGAGGAAGCCGGCCGCGTCCGTGCGAAACAGGTCGCCGGTCACGAGCACCCGTTCGGACGCAGAGCGCCCGCGGCGGACCCGGCGTGCCGTGAGCTCATCGTTGCCCCAGTAGCCCTGCATGACATGGGCTCCGCGGACGATCAGCTCCCCGGTCTCGTCCGGACCGAGCACGCGGCCCTCGTTGTCTTCGATCCAGACCTCGGTCCCGGGGATCGCGATGCCTGCCGAGGTCGGGCGCCGCTCGAATTCCGCCGGCGGCAAGAAGCAGATCCGTTGTGCCTCGGTCTGCCCGTACATCGGGCACACGCCGGCGCCGGGCAGCGCTTCGCGGAGGCGGCGACCCATTGCCTCGGGCAGTGCGGCGCCGGCGCTCGTCAGCAGGCGTAGGTGGGGGAGCTCGCGGCCGGCCAGGCCCTTCAGCGAGAGGAGGACGCCGAACACGGTCGGAACGCCCGGGAGGATCGTGATCCGCTCCTCCTCGAGAAGCTGGACGACCCTTCCCGCGAACGCGAACCCGGGCTCGAGGACCAGGGTGGCGCCCACCCGTACACAGGTGAAGAGCTGGTAGAGGCCGTAGCCGAACGAGAGCTGCAGGACGCACAGCACGCGATCGTCGGCAGACATCCCGAGCGATTCGGCAATCGCACCGGCTACGAACGACATGTTGGCATGCGAGTGCATGACCCCCTTGGGCTCGCCCGTCGAGCCCGAGGTATAGATCACGCAGCCAAGATCGACCGGCAGCGGCGAGGACGGAGGCGAGCCGTCAGACGGGATGTCGGCGACGTCGCAGACCTCGGCCCCGGAGTCCTCGACCGCGGCCGCGGCCAACGCTGCCCGCTCGTCGTCGCAGACGAGGAGCCGCGGACGGCAATCGGCGAGCACCGCGGCCAGCTTCTCGCGCTTCATCTGCGGATTGAGCGGCGCGAGCGCCGCCCCGGAGCGCAGGATTCCGTAGATCGCGCCGACCGCCGGGGCGCCGTTCGGCAGCATCAGCGCCACGCGGTCCCCCCGCTCAACTCCCCGCCCCGCCAGACCGGCGGCGACCCGGTCGGCGACCGCGTCGAGCTCGGCAAAGGTGAGGACGTCCGTCCCGGCGATCACCGCCGGGGACGTGGGGGCGCGGCACGCGGTTTCGCGCAGCTCGTCGGCCAGCGTCCGCGCGCTCACTCCGACCGCTTGCGCTCGACGTAGTTGACGATCGCCTCAATCGAGCCGAGGTTCTCCTCGGTGATCTCGACGGCCTCGACCGCCACCCCATAGCGCGCCTGGATTTCTTCGACGAGCTCGACGAAACCGAGCGAGTCGACCACCCCGAGCGTCAGAAAGTCGTCGCCGTCGCCAAGCTCGACGTCCGGGTGCAGGTAGAGGAAGTTTTCCTCGATGAATCCGCGGATGTCGCTTCGAACCTCAACGGTTGGGTCGCTCATCTAACTCCCTCCACTTGACCTGCCGCCGTCCTGTCGATTCTGATGCGCGGCTCGGCAGTCTCTGCCGGGTACCGCTGCGACCCTTGCATGAAGGCCCGGTGCCAAAGCTGCGCCGAGAGGACACCGGTCACGGCCATCCCCTCGCGCATCCCGGTCGCTCGGCCCGCACGGCATCGTTTCACGAGACCCGCGACCCGCGCGCCGTCCCAGAGCCCGGTCCGCGCGAGCGCGGCGTCCGAAAGCACCTCGCCAACCCAATCGGGCGCCCCCGGGGCGAAAAACGGCAGCACCTCCGGAGCGCGATAAGGCTGCTTGCGCCGGGCGACTATCCCCGCAGGCAACAGACGGGCGGCGACCGCGCGCAGCGCGACCTTGTCGTCCTTGCCGTCGAGCTTGCGGCTCGCCGGGAGCGCAGCAGCGTGCTCGAAGACGCGATGGTCCAGGAACGGATAGCGGCCCTCGACGCCGTGAGCCATCGCGACGCGGTCGCCCTGTGCAGCGAGCAGGTAGGGCTCGAGCAGGGTCGTCACCTCGAGCCAGGCCGCCCGCTCGAGCCGGCTCCAGCGGGCGAACGCGTCCGGAAGCTCAGCCCGCAAGCTTTCGAGGGAACTCGACGGGTCCATCCGCCCTGCCACGTCTCGGTGATAGAGGCCCTTGATCACCCCGGTTGCGGTCGCTCTGGTCAGGTGCGACCCGAGCAGCTCGTCGCCGGCACCGGTCTCGAGGATGAAGCGCCGCATCGCCGGGCCCCGGCGAGCCTCGTCGCCGAAGGTCGCGTAGAGCTGGTCGACGAGAGCGGCGGCGGCGGCCGGATCGTGTTCGTTCAGCTCGCGCGCCACGACCTCCTTGAACAAATCGTAGCCCCAGAACAGCTCGTCGGCGCCCTCTCCCGTCGCCACGACCGTGATTCCGTTCGCGCGCACCTCGCGGGCGAGCAGGTAGAGCGGGACGGGAGCGGTCCGGATCAGCGGAGTCTCGGCGTGCCAAACGACCTCGGGAAACGCATCCGCGATGTCCGTGGGCTCGATCTCCAGGACGTGATGCTCGGTGCCGATCGCTCCCGCCACCTCCTCCTGTTGGACTCGCTCGTCGTAAGCTGGATCGCGGAACGCGACCGAGAACGTGCGCAGGCGGTGGTTCGCCTCCTCCTGGGCCAGCGCCGTGATCAGGCTCGAGTCGAGCCCACCCGAGAGGTACGCACCGACCGGCACGTCGGCGCGCAGCCGCAGCCTCACGCTGTCCCTCAGGAGGGCCTCGAGGTCGGTCTCTCCCTCATGCGCCGCGCCATAGTCCGGCCGCCACCAACGGCGCTCGGCGACGATCCGACCACGCTCCCAGACCAGGAAGCCTCCGGGCGGGAGCTGTCGGACACCCCGGAAGGTTGTCCGGGGCGGGCGCGGACCCCACAACGTGAACACGTCGTCGATTCCGGCCAGGTCGGTCTCGGGTGCGACCTCGCCGGACGCGAACAGAGCCTTTGCCTCGGATCCGAAGACGATGGTCCCGTCGTCGCGCAACGCAAAGTGGAGCGGGCGGACGCCGAAGCGATCGCGGACCAGCGTCAGCCGACGCTTGTCGGCCTGCCACCAGGCGAAAGCGAACTGGCCGTTGAGACGATCCAGGGCGGGGAGGCCGTCACGCTCCAGCAGATGCAAGACGACTTCCGTGTCGGTCGTGGTCTCGAAGCTGTCGCCGGCTGCCTCCAGCTCCGCTCGCAGCTCCGGATGGTTGTAGACCTCGCCGTTGTAGACGATCAGCCCGCCGGTACGAGTCTCGATCGGCTGCCACCCTCCGGGCAGGTCAAAGATCGCCAGGCGCGAGGACACCAGACCGGCGCCGTGGTCGAGCACGAGCCCGAACCCGTCCGGGCCTCGGTGACGGATCGACGCCGCCATCCGCAGCAGCGCGCTCTCGGCGACGGCAGGTTGGCGCGCCGGATGCACGATCCCGGCGATGCCGCACACCGTCAGCCCCTTTCGTCGATCAAGACCGCCGGCGCGTGCAGGTACATGGTCGCGACCCGGCGCCGCTCGATCTCGCCGTAAGCAACCTCGACCTGCTCGGACGTCAGCTCCACCCGCGGAGCCAGCTCCGCGGCTGCGACGCCGTGCAGCTGGCCCCAGAGCAGCAGGTCCATGCGCTCGTAGGGGTGACCGAAGAAGAACTCCTCCTGCGTCTGCGGCATGCTGAACGTCTCGGTGGTGGGTGTGCGCTCGATGATCGACCGCGGGAGGTTGAGTTCCCGCGCGAGCGCGAAGACCTGGCTCTTGTATAGCCCCGCGATCGGCTTCAGGTCGGCAAGGCCGTCACCGCCCTTGACGAAGAACCCCTGGTCGTACTCAAGCAGGTTTGGGGTTCCCGCCACCGCGTAGCCGAGCCGGTCGGCCCAGGTGTACTCCACCAGCTTGCGAATCCTCTGCTTCATGTTGGTCGCGGCGAGCAGCCGCCGGTACGGCTCGGCCGGCATCCGCCGCTCCTCGACGGTTCCATCCGGGCGTTCAACCACGAGCGAGAAGACGATGATCCCGCCGGTCGGGGGGGAGCGAACGAGCTTGTGGCGCCAATCGGGCTCGTACTCGGGAAAGACCGCCCGGATCGCCTCGTCTCTGCTGCGGTAGCAGCCGAGACCGTCGAGCGCGGCGGTGATCGACTCCTCAACTGTCGGGGTGCCGAGTGACTCGGCCAGCTCTAGCCCGAGGTCCGACGACGAGTCGCCGACGTCGCGTTCGGGCAGCCGCAGGCAGAGCACGTGTCGCGGTCCGAGTGCGAGGGCGCAGATCGCGGCGACCACGCTGGAATCGATGCCGCCCGATACGGCGACAACCGCGCCGCGCCGGCCAAGCTCGCGCACGGCGGCAGCGGTCCGCTGCGCGAGGAGTTCGAGGTCGCGGCTGCCCCACGGCTCGCCGGTCGCCTGTCGGCTGGACTCAAGAGCGGTCATCGACTTGCCCTGCGAGGCACAAGCTACCTGTAAGCCACCCCGTACCGTTAGGTTGCCCACCCGATGGCGATGATCCGCCCGCTAGAGGAATCCGACCTCCCGAGCGTTGCGCGCCTGATGCACGGCGCCGGCTGGGGGCATGACGAGACGTTCCTCAGGCGAACACTGCTCGAGTATCCGTGGGCCGATGAGGACCTCCGCTCACTGGTCGCCGTCGAGGACTCGGAGGTGATTGGGTTCGTCGGGGCGCAGGTCCGGAGGATCCGGTTTGGCGACCGCTCGCTCCGCGGTGTGTGCGTGTCCCACCTCGCCGTGGCGCCGCGGCGACGCGGCGATGCATCGGGTGCCCTACTCCTCAGCAAGATGCTCGCCGGGCCTCAGGACCTGAGCTGGGCGGACAACGCCACCGACGCGGTGGTCCGGATGTGGCGAGCCTTTGGCGGACAGGTGGATGGCGCCCGGGTCTGCGACTGGCTGCTGGTGTTGCGTCCAGGAAGGTGGCTCGCCGGCATCGCCGCCTCGGCGCTCAGGCATAGGCAGGTTGGGCGCCAGGAGATCCCCGTGGGCGCGCTTCCGATCCACACGGTGCCGCTGAGGCGCCTGCGCGCCGCGGAGGCTCTCGATTCGGAAGTGCGAAGCGAGGATGCCACCGCCGAGGAGATAGTCGAGCGGCTGCCCGCGATCATCAATGGCGTCTCGCTGCGGGTCGCACACGACCGGAGCTACCTCGACCACATGTTCCGGCTGGTCGACGCCGCTGGCGCCCCGTTCGTAAGGCGAATCGTCTTCCGAGGTGAGCGCCCGGTCGGCTGGTACGCCCGCCGGCCGCTGGCGCATGGCGTTTGTCGCGTGCTGCACCTCGCGGCTGCGGTTCGCGACGGCGACGACGTCCTCGGGCAATTGGTGGAGGACACGCGCAGGGATGGCGGCACCGCGCTCACCGGCCGTCTGGAACCCGGCCTGGAGGGGCCGCTCCAGACCCGCTTGGCAGTCCTGGGCCTGGCGCGCAAGCCCGTGATCCATACGCACGACCACGAGATCAGGGCGGCGATCTCCACGGAGGAAGCGCTGCTGACCCAGCTCGACGGCGAGTGGTACGCAACCTGATGAACCGCCGAACAGCCCGCGGATGCCAGGTTTTCAGGAGCCTAACGGGATCGACTACGGCGACGCCGGACCGAGCTGCCTAAGCGTCGAGATCGGCCAGAACTCACCGGGGCCGCCGCCGTGATCCGGTAAAACGGCGCCCAGCTACTCGGGCGAGATCCCACCGCTGCCGCCCTCGTCCTCGTCCTCCCCCTCGTCCTCGGTCGAAGTCGTGGTGGTCGGGTCGGTCGTCGTCGTGTCCGTGGTGGTCTCGGTTGTGCTCGTGGTCGAGGTCGTTGAAGTCGTGGATTCGGCGGTGGTGCTGGCGGTCGTAGATTCGGGTTCGTCGCCCCCGTCGTCGGAGGCCACGACGGCCAGCGCGACGCCCAGGCCCACGGCCAGGGCGGCGAGCAGCACGATCGCGGTCTTGGCGCCGCGGCTCATCCCGCCCTGCGGCTCGCCCGGACCGTCGGGGGGAGGCCCGCCCGGCGGCGGATCAGCGGGCATGTGGCGCGTCGGATCCTCGTGCATGGTGCAAAGATAGTTATCCAGGCGTGATCGAAGCCCGGAGGATCGCCAATCCTTGTTCGACTTCCGGTTCCCCCACCACCAGGGGTGGGAGAAAGCGCAACATGCCCGGGCCTGGGCAGTTGATCACCAGGCCCGCCTCCAGGCATCGGTCGCGGGCGGCCGCGGCGTCAATGCCGTGGGCCAGGGTGACCCCCACCATCAGGCCTCGCCCGCGCACTTCCGCGACTCCGTCGAGAGCCGCGAGGCCAGTCATGAGGCGCTCGCCGGTCGCGCGCACGGTCGCCAGCAGGTCGTGGTCGGCCAGAACGTCCAGTGCGGCCAGGGCGGCGGCGGCGCCAACGGGGCCGCCGGCGAACGTCGAGCCGTGGTCGCCGAGCTCGAACGTGTCGCTCACCTCTGGCGTCGCGACCAGCGCTCCGACCGGCAGGCCGCCGCCCAGCGCCTTGGCGCTCGTCATCAGATCGGGCTGAACCGGCAGCTGCTCGTAGGCCCACAGCGACCCGGTGCGGCCCATCCCGGTCTGGACCTCGTCGAAGACCAGCAGCGCTCCCACCCGGTCGCAGGCCTCGCGTGCAGCGACCAGCACCTCGTCCGCGATCGGGAAGATCCCAGCCTCGCCCTGGATCGGCTCGATGAAGACCGCCGCCGTCTCGGCGCGCACCGCCCCGCGCAGCGCTCCTGCATCGTCGCGGGTGACGTGCGTGAACCCGCGCGGCAGCGGCCCGAAGCGGTCGTCGTCGGCCAGCCGGGGGGTCGCCGCCAGCGCGCCGAGGGTCCGGCCGTGGAAGCCGCCGTCGAGGCTCACGATCTCGGGATCGACGACGCCGCGTCCGCGCGCCTGCTTGCGCACCAGCTTGATCGCGCACTCCGCGGCCTCGGTTCCGGAGTTGCAGAGGAAGACCTTGCCGCCGAGGCTCGAAGCGCTCAGGCGCTCGGCCAGCCGCAGCGCGGGCTCGGAGAGAAACAGGTTTGACGATCCACCGAAGGCCCCGGCCTGCCGCGCGACGGCTTCGACGATCCGGGGGTGGCAATGGCCCGCGTTGTGGACCGAGAGGCCGGCGAAGAAGTCGAGATACGGCTTTCCGTCCGCGTCCCAGAGGCGCGCTCCCTCTCCGCGCACGAACTCGACCCCGGCCCGGGCGTACGTTGGCATCGTGTAGCGCGCGTCCAGCTCCCGAAGGGAATCCACCCCCGTCACGGAGTAACCATCGTGCCGATGCCGGCGTCCGTGAACAGCTCGAGCAGCAGGCTGTGCGGCCGGCGGCCATCCACGACCTGGGCCGAGCCCACGCCGCCCCGGATCGCCTCGACGATCGCCGCCAGCTTCGGGCGCATACCGTCGGCGACCTCGCCGAGGGCACGCTCGACCTCGTCGACCGTGGCACGGGAGATCAGGCTCTTCTCGTCGTCCGGATCCTCGAGCCAGCCCGGCACGTCGGTAATAAAGACCGCCTTGTGGGCGCGTAGCGCAGCCGCGACCTTGCCGGCGGCGGCGTCGGCGTTGACGTTGTACGAGTTGCCCTCGACGTCGGCGGCAACCGAAGCGATGACCGGGATGTAGTCGGCGGCGATGTGGTTCAGCACGTCCACGTTGATGCGCTCGATCTCGCCCACGCTTCCGACCTGATCCGCGTTGGCGACGGGTTTCACTGTGAACATCGAGCCGTCGTCGCCGGAGAGTCCCACCGCGGGCTGACCGTGCCGGTTGATCCGGTTGACGATGTCCGAGTTGACCTTCCCGAGCAGCACCATCTTCGCGACCTCGACGGTCTCGGGGTCGGAGACGCGCAGACCCTCGTGGAACCGGACCTCCATGCCCAGGCGCTCCATGTAGTCCGTGATGTCCGGGCCGCCGCCATGCACGACGACCGGGTTCAGGCCGACGTACTTGAGCAACACGACGTCCGTTGCGAACGCCTCGCGCAGCATCTCGTCGCCCATCGCCGCGCCGCCGTACTTGATCACCACCGTGCGGCCGTGGAACTGCTTGATGTAGGGCAGCGCCTCGAGCAGCGTCTCGACGCTGGCCACGCCCTCCGATGTGCGCCTTTCCGGGGTCACGTCGTGTACTCCGCGTTGATCCGGACGTACTCGTGGGTGAGGTCGGAGAAATACACGTGTGCGGAAGCTCCGCCGCGGCCGAGCGCGATCCCGATCTCGGCCTCGGCCTGATCCGAGCTCAGCTCCTCGAACGCGATCGAGTGCGGCCCGGGCTCGGCCAGCTCCTCGCCGGCGAGGGCCATCCCCGCGGCCTGGGCGATCCGCCCCCAGTTGGGGTCACGGCCGGTCAGCGCGGTCTTGACCAGCGGCGAGTTGGCGATCGCCCGCGCGACCCGCTCCGCCTCCTCGGAGCCTGCGGCCTCGGTCACCTCGATCCGCCCGACCCGTTCGGCGCCCTCGCCGTCGGCGACGATCTCGAGCGCAAGCTGCAGCAGGACGGCGTCGAGCAGCCCCTCGGGCAGCCGCTCCGAGGAGCTGCCGGTCGCCTGGAGCAGCACCGTGTCGTTGGTGCTCATCTGGCCGTCGACCGTAATCCGCTCGAACGAGCCGGCGACGGCCTGCCGGAGGTCGGCCTGCGGGTCTGGCATCTCAGCATCCGTCTGCACGAAGCAGAGCATGGTGGCGAACCCGGGTTCGATCATCCCCGCGCCCTTGGCCTGGGCGGAGACGGTCACTCCCCCCGCCCGCAGCGTGCAGCGCTTCGGGCCGCGATCGGTGGTCATGATCGCCTCGCTGAAGTCGACCCCGCCGACGTCGGAGAGGGAAGCCGCGGCACGCTCCACGCCGTCGACCAGCCGGTCGATCTCCAGCAGGACTCCGATCACGCCGGTCTCGGCCACCGCGACGGCGGTCGGCTCGATCCCCAGCGCCGACGCCGCTGCCGACTGCATCGAGAGCGCGTCGCGATAGCCGGGCTCGCCGGTGGCGGCGTTGGCGTTGCCCGAGTTGACCACGGCGGCGCGGACCGCTGCCTGGTCGAGGTTTTCACGGCACACCCGCACCGGGGCGGCCGCGGCGGCGTTGCGGGTCAGAAGCACGGCCGACGAGACCTCGTCGGCGTCGCATGCCAGCACGGCCACATCGGTCTCGCCCGAGCCCTTGAGGCCGCAGTGCGCGCCTCCGGCCCGGAAACCCGGAGCCAGCACGGCGGGATCGAGCTCTTCGACCCGATCCGGAGCGTCAACCCACCGCGAGCGAAAGAACGTCATCGCAACCCCTCCCCCTCGTCGAGGCCCAGCATCAGGTTCAGGTTCTGGACCGCCTGCCCGGCGGCTCCCTTCCAGAGGTTGTCGATCGCCGCGAACACCAGCGCCCGGCCGCCCTCGGCGTCGAGCGCGACGTGGATGCGGCAGCGGTTCGTCTCCCGCACGTCCGCGACACCCGGGGGCGTGTCGACCAGCTCGACGAACTCCTCGTTTGAGTACCGGGCGCGGTACAGCTCGCGCAACTCGGGCTCGCCCGTCTCGCGCGAGAGCGTCACGTAGCAGCTCGCGAGCAGCCCCTGGTCGAGCGGCAGCAGGTGCGGGACGAAAGTCACCGGTCCCGAGGCGCCCATCCCGCGTAGCTCCTGGTCGAGCTCCGGCGAATGACGGTGCCCGTCGACCTTGTACGGCATGAAGTTCTCGTCGACCGTCGAGAAGTGCAGCGCATCCCCCCCGCCCCGGCCGGCGCCGGATACGCCCGACTTGGCGTCGACCACGACGCCATCCACCAGCCCGGCCTCGGCGAGCGGCGCCAGGGCGAGGAGCGCAGCGGTCGGATAGCAGCCGGGGTTCGCCACCAGCTCGGCATTCCGCACCGCATCGCGGTTCAGCTCGGTGAGGCCGTAGACCACGTCCTCGAGGAGTTCCGGCTCGCCGTGGGGTCCGTACCAGCGCTCGTACTCCGGCAGGTCGCGGAGCCTGAAGTCGGCCGAGAGGTCCACCACCAGGGCCCCGAGCCCGCGCAGCTCCGCCACCAGCGGTGCGGCGGCGCCGTGTGGATAGGCGACGAGTGCCGCGTCGATCTCCTCGAGCTTGCCGATGTCCAGCTCCTCGAGCGTCAGTGGGACCCGGTGGCGGGGGTAGATCTCGTCGTGGCGCTTACCGGCTTCGGTCCGCGAGCTGATCACGGCCAGCTCGAGGCCCGGATGGCGCCAGACCAGCCGAGCCGCGAGCGCGCCGGCGAACCCGCTCGCGCCGGCAACCAAAACCTTGGGGCCACCGTCAGTCACGCAGCGAGCCCCCGATGCCCTCCAGGGCCCGCGCGATTGCATCCCGGTGGCCGGCGACCTCGTCGTCGGTGAGCGTCCGGTCCGGAGCACGGAATTCGAGCCGCAGCGCCAGGCTCTTGCGGCCCGGCCCCAGCTGCTCACCGCGATAGAGGTCGAAGATCCGCGCGGCGCGCAACAGCTCGCCCCCAGCGGTGGTCACCGTCACCCGCACCTGCTCGGCGGGCACATCCTCCGGCACGACCACGGCCAGGTCCTGGATTACGGCCGGATGAGTCGTCACGTCCTCGAACAGCCCCTCGCCGCTGGGCGAGGCAGCCAGCAGCGGCGCGAGGTCGAGCTCGAACGCCGTGGCGCCCGGCAAGTCCCAGGCCGCGGCGACCCCTGGGTGTAGCTCGCCGATCCAGCCGGCGGCCTCGGCGCCGACCGCGATCGAGGCCGCGCGACCCGGGTGCAGGAACGGCTGCGGGGAGGGCTCCAGGCTCGCCTCGAGGCCGAGCTGGGCGCAGAGCGCCTCCAGCGCGCCCTTCAGGGCGAAGAAGTCGCCCGGAGGCTCGTCGCCGCGCCAGGCGGGCGGCACGAGCGGGCCGACCGCGATCGCGGCGAGACGATGAGGCTCGCGATCGGGTGCGGGCAGGGTGCCGGGGAACGCGCCCGCGACGGTGTCGCCCTCGGTTGCGGGCGCCTCGGCCAGGTAGGCGCGCCCGGATTCATAGAGGGCGACCGACTCCGCGCCGCGCGCGACGTTGTGCCGGGCGGCGTCAAGCAGCCCGCCCAGCAGCGTCGTCCGCATGAGCGATCCGTCCTCCGACAGCGGGTTCGCGATCCGCACCGCGGCCGTCCGGCGCCGGTCGTCGTCCGGAAGCCGCAAACGATCTGCGAGCCCAGGCGAGACCAGGCTCCAGGTGATCGCCTGGTCGAAGCCAAGGTCCCGCATCGCGTCTTCAGTGCGACGTCGCAGGCGCTGGTCACGGCTCAGCTCGCCACGGCGCTCGCCGTGGGCCGGAAGCGTGCGGGGAAGCCGGTCGAGGCCGTGGAGCCGCGCGACCTCCTCGATCAGGTCGACCTCGCGCGAGACGTCGTAGTGGCGCTCGGGGGTGATCTCGACCGTCAGGTCCTCCTCGCCATTGGGCGCGACCCCGAAGCCCAGGCGGGTCAGGTGCTCGGCCGCCTCGTTGCGGTCTATGGGCGCGCCCAGCAGGGCCGTGACGCGAGCGCCCCGCAGCGCGATCACGTGCGGCGCGGGCGCCTCGGTTGCGACGTCAATCGTGCCAGGCACGAGCTCGGCGCCAGCCAACTCGCAGACCAAGCGGGAGGCAACCCGCTGTCCGCGGATCGCCAGCTCCGGGTGGAGCTGCTTCTCGAACCGGGCCGAGGCCTCCGAGCGCAGGCCGAGCGTGTTCGACGTGTGGAGGATGTTGGGCCCGTTCCAGGTCGCCGCTTCGAGCAGGACGCGCTCGGTCCCCTCGGAGACCTCAGAGACCTGGCCGCCCATCACGCCGGCGATACCGCCGGCCGGCCGGTCGCGGTCGCAGATCAGGACGGTTTCGGGGTCGAGGACGCGCTCGACGCCGTCCAGGGTGGTGATCTTCTCGCCGTCCTTGGCCGCGCGGACGATCAGCTTCTGCCCGGCGACCTGGTCCAGGTCGTAGGCGTGGAGGGGCTGGCCGACCAGCAGCATCACGTAGTTCGTGATGTCGACCACATTCGAGATCGGCCGCTGCCCGGCGGCGTTGAGCCGCGCCCGGAGCCAAAGCGGCGACCGCCCCATCGCAACGCCGGTGAAGGCCCGGGCGGTGAACCGCGGGCAGAGTCCAGGCACCTCGACGGTCACCGAGGCGAGGTCCTCGACGGCCTCGGAACCGGTGGGCTCGACGTCCTCCTCCCACGGGGGCGCCGCCAGCGGGGCGCCGGTGATTGCATGGACCTCGCGGGCGACGCCGTAGACCCCGAGGCAGTCGGAGCGGTTCGGGTTCAGGTCCAGCTCGAACACGTGCTCGGTGACCGGGATCACCTTGGTCAGCGGGGTGCCCGGATCAACGCCGAGGTCGCCGAGGACCATGATTCCTTCGTGATCCTCGCCGAGCTGGAGCTCGTTCTCGGCCAGGATCATTCCCGCGGACTCGACGCCACGGAGCTTGGCCTTCCCCAGCTTCTGGCCACCGGGCATCACGGCTCCGGGCAGTGCGACCGCCACGGTCTGTCCGGCGGCGACGTTGGGCGCTCCGCAGACGATCGTGCGCTCGCCGTCGCCCGCATCCACGGTGCAGACCGTCAGACGATCTGCGTCCGGGTGCCTCTCGGTTGTCAGCACCCGCCCGACCACAAACCCCTCGGGCGACGGCGGGCCGACGACGCTGACCCGCTCGACCTCGACCGCCCGCATCGAAAGCAGCTCCGCGACCTCGTCGGCGCTCAGGCCGGGGTCGCAGTACTCACGGAGCCATGAGAAGGGCACCTTCACGCGAACTGTCCCAGGAACCGCACGTCGTTCTCGTAGAAGATCCGCAGGTCCGGGACCCCGTGCTTGAGGAAGGCGATCCGCTCGATCCCCATCCCGAACGCGAAGCCCTGGACCCGATCCGGGTCATACCCATGCTCGGCGACGAACCCGAACACGTTCGGGTCCACCATTCCGGCGCCGAGGATCTCGATCCAGCCGGTGCCCTTGCAGACGGGGTCGCGCTCGCCCGCGATCTCACCGCTGCCGCCGCAGCGGAAGCACGAGACGTCCACCTGGACGCTGGGCTCGGTGAACGGAAAGAAGTCGGGCTTGAGCCGCATCTCGCGTTCGGGGCCGAACAGCGCCCGCGCCACCTCCTGCAGGGTGCCCGCCAAATCGGCCAGCGTGATGTCCTCGCCCACCGCCAGGCCCTCGACCTGGGAGAACATCGGCAGGTGGGTAGCGTCACTCGTGTCGCGCCGGTAGACGGTGCCCGGCACGATGATGAAGAGCGGCGGCTCGAATGCCTCCATCGCCCGGACCTGGTTCGGCGACGTGTGAGTACGCAGCAGGACGTCGCGGGGCCCGGGCGGCAGGCCGTGCTCGTTCAGGACGCCCTTTGCCAATGACTCCGGATCCACGTAGAAGGTGTCCTGCTCCATGCGGGCCGGATGCCCGGACGGGTGGTTCAGGGCGGTGAAGTTGTAGAAGTCGTGCTCGACCTCGGGCCCGTCCATCACCCGGTAGCCGAGGCCGACGAAGATGTCCTCGATCTCGCGCCTGGTCTGGGTGATCAGGTGGAGATGCCCGGTCCGGACGGGCGTGATCCCGGGCAGCGTCACGTCGATCTCGTCCTCGACGAGGCGGCGGTCAAGCTCAGCGCCCTCGAGCTCGGCGCTGCGGCGCGCCAGCAGCTCCTCCATGGCGGCCCGGGTCTGGTTGGCGCCCGCGCCCACTGGCCCGCGCGCATCCGCCGGCAGGTCGGCGATGCCCCGCAGGATCTGCGTCAGCTCCGACTTGCGGCCCAGGAGGCGAATCCGGAGCTCTTCGAGCGCGCCCGTATCGCCGGCCGCCGCGATCGCGGACTCGGCCTCGGCGCGCAGCTCGTTGATCCGGTCGACGGCGTTACCCACAACAAACATCCCTTACCAGGGGGGCCAAGTTGGTTTCGCGCCTAGCGTCGCTCATCGAACCCCCTGTTCGGCGGCGAGCGACGATATCCGCTCCAGCGCGATCGCAGCCGCGGCCGCGACGCCCAGCGACTCGGCGGCGCCGGCCAGCGGGATCGTCCAGATCTCGGAACACGCGGCTGCCGTCTCACCAGCGAGCCCCTCGCGCTCGGCGCCCAGGCACACGGTCGCCGGGGCGGTGGCCGGAGGCCAGGTGCCGCCGTGAGCGCCCATCCCGGAGCGGGGCTCGGGTGTAGCGCCCACGTCGCAGCGGACGAGCTCGACCCCGAACACGGAGCCCATGCTCGCGCGGACCGCCTTGGGCGAGAACGGGTCGGCGGTGTCGGGATCGAGCGCCACGCTGACGGCGCCGAGGGCATCGGCCGCGCGCACGATCGCGCCGACGTTGCCGGGGTCGCGGACCCCGTTCAGGTAGACGCACAGTGGCGTCGGCACGGCGGCCCAGGGCTGCCTCCACACGGCGATCGCGCGCGAGCCCGAGCCCAGCGCTGAGGCCGAGTGGAGCAACTCGCGCTCGACCTCGTCGCCGCCCAGGCCGGCGCCGGCCTCGGTCAACAGCAGCTCCGGCTCGAGGCCGGCGGCGCGGCCGGCGGCGAGCAGATCCTCGCCCTCGGCGACGAACAGTCCCTCGCGCTCGCGATGCTTGTGCTCCGCAAGCCGGCGCACCAGCTTCAGCTTCTCGTTGTCGTTGCTCGTGATCATCATAGAAATACGAAAGGGCGCCCCTTGGCGCCCCGGTTCAGCATTTCGGCGGTGTGAGGGGTTGCCTCAGGCCGCCGCGGCCTCCCGGGCTAGCTCAGCAAATCGGCGGAACGCCTCCTCGTCGCGGACGGCGATGTCCGCGAGCATCTTGCGGTTGACCTCGACCTCGGCCAGCTTCAGGCCGTGCATCAGCTCGGAGTAGCTCATGCCTTCCCGCCGCGCCGCCGCGTTGATCCGGACGATCCACAGGCGCCGGAACTCACGCTTGCGCACGCGCCGATCGCGGTAGGCGTAGTAACCCGACCGCATGACCTGTTCGTTGGCGAACCGGTAGCTCGAGTGCTTGCGGCCGTAATAACCCTTGGCCTGGTCGAGCGTCTTCTTACGACGCCGCTTGCGGGCGACCGAGTTCGTCGCACGACTCATTTTTTCCCTCCGAGCAGCCGGTTGACGCGCTTGGCGTCGTGCGGAGAGATCTCGGACGGCAGGCCCAAGCGCCGCCGGCGCTTCGCCGACTTGTGCTCGAGGTTGTGGCTTGAGTTCGCCCGCTTGCCGCGCAGCTTGCCGCTGGCGGTCCGCTTGAAACGCTTCTTGGCGCCCGAATGGCTCTTCATCTTCGGCATGGCGAACGGACTATTGAAGCAGACCGCGATCGGCCGGCCCCGAGCTGGGGGCCGGCCGTCACGACATGCTTCGAACTGCAGACGCCGCCTACTCGTTGTTGATGGCGTCGTTCAGCGATCGCAGCTGCTCGCGACTGGCGCGCGGTGCGCCGGACTTCGTGTAGAGCGCCAGCGCGGCTCCACCGGTGCAGACCGAATCGCTGTAGTCGCCGTCGCCGTCGAGGTCCGCCGATCCGACGGCGATCCCGACCTGCGAGAACGGTGAGTCGGCCAGGCTTCTTTGACGGATGCCCAGCTTTGAAACCGCCTTCAACTGCGGCTTGCGCTTGTCGTTGACCCGCCTGCTGGTCGAGAACACGCGGTAGGTCGTGTTCTCGTCGTCGAGCGGAATCGTCCCGCATTCATCGCCCGTGACATCGCCCTGGAACAGGTAGTCGCGCAGCTCAGTGTTCGGGGTCAGCGGGAGCCCCCTCCTCGTGAACGCGCCCTTCACGTCGAAGCGCCTCGGGTTCGCCGGAGCGAGCGCGCCGTCGTCGGGGAGCGCGAGTAGGAAGAACGGACGGCTCCTGATCTCGTCGCTCTTGATGGCCATGGGATGCGTACCCACCGTCAAGACGGTCTTCTTGTCTGGCTTCAGCCTGACCTTGCTGAGGTTTGCCCCCGCCAGAAACCACGTCGCACAGCCTGAGAACGCGAGCCCCGCGACGATTGCAGCAGCTGAAAACAGCAGTCGTTTCTTCATGGATTCCCCCTGAGGGTTGTGGTTGGATCCCGCTGCTGACTTGCAGCGTCAGCGGACACTATCCGCGCTGGCGTCTCGACGCAAGACGGCAGCCGCCGCGGCTCAGTCGAAGTCGTCGAACCACGTTCAGGCCGTGGAAGCCGAAGCGGGCGGATGCCCGCAAATCAGCCGGCCGCAGCTTCGCTTTCCGACTCGGCGACGGGCTCAGGTTCGGCCTCGTCGCCGTCCTTCGCCTTCTTCGCATCGCGCACCGCTTCCTTCGAGGGCGCGACCAGCATGTGCATGTTGCGCCCTTCCTGGAGCGGGCTCTGCTCGACCACGCCGAGGCCCTCGAGGTCCTCGAACAGGCGTTGCAGGAGCATCCGCCCGCGCTCGGGGTGGGCCTGCTCGCGACCGCGGAACATGATTGTCACCTTGACCTTGTCACCGCCGCGCAGAAAGCGCTCGACGTGGCCCTTCTTGGTCCTGTAGTCGTGGTCCGCGATCTTCGGGCGCAGTTTGATCTCGCGGACGTTGATCTGCTGCTGGTGCTTGCGCGCCGCCTTGGCCTTCTGCTCCTGCTCGTACTTGTACTTCGAGTAGTCGAGTAGGCGGGCCACCGGCGGCCGCGAGTCGGGCGCCACCTCGACCAGGTCGAGGTCGCGCTCCTGTGCCATCGCGAGCGCCTCCTTGGTGTCGATCACGCCGATCTGCTTGCCCTCCTCGTCGACCAGGCGAACCTCGCGCACGCCGATGCGCTCGTTGATACGAGTCTGGTCCCGCTCGGGCAGCCGGCGGTCGAAACGCCTCGGGACAGGCACTACGAAGCGATGACGGACAGCGTCAAGCTATCCGGCGATTTCGAGGGGGAGAACTACGAGGCATACAGGAGGCGGGCACGGGCGCTCTAGCGGCGCTGCGTGGTCTTGGTGCCCTCCATCTGAGGCTGAGTATAGAGCGGGTCCCGCGATTTCACGAATTGACGCGCCGGACGAGCTCCGCCACGCCGATCGAGCCGAGATCGCCCTCGTCATGCGAGCGAACCGCGAGGTCGCCCGATTCGACCTCGCGATCCCCGATCACGACCATGTACGGAAGCTTGCGCAGCTCTGCATCGCGGATCTTGCGGCCCACCGACTCGCCGCGGTCGTCGACGCTGACCCGCAGCCCCACGCCTTCAAGCTCAGCCGCCGCCTCGGCCGCCCGCTCGTTGTGCCGGTCTGCGACCGGCAGCAGGCCCACCTGCACCGGGGCGAGCCAGGCCGGGAACCGGCCTGCGTAGTGCTCGATCAGGATCCCGGCGAAGCGCTCCATCGAGCCGAGGAGGGCGCGGTGGATCATCACCGGCCGGTGCTCGGCGTTGTCCTCGCCTTGGTACGTGAGCTCAAAGCGCTGCGGCATCTGGAAGTCGACCTGGCACGTCCCGCACTGCCAGGAGCGACCGAGCGCATCGGTGATGTGGAAGTCGATCTTCGGCCCGTAGAACGTGCCGTCGCCGGGGCTCACCCGGTACTCGCGCCCCTGGCGCTCCAGGGCTTCGCGCAGAGCCTCCGTGGCGCGGTCCCATTCCTCCTCGGTACCGATCGACTTCTCCGGCCTCGTGGAGAGCTCCACCTCGTAGTCGCCGAAGCCGAACCGCTCGTAGAGCTCGTCGACCGCCTCGCAGATTGAATCGACCTCGTCGGCGATCTGCTCCATGGTGCAGTAGACGTGGCCGTCGTCCTGGGTGAAGGCCCGCACCCGGAGCAGGCCGTGGAGGACGCCCTCGCGCTCGTGGCGGAAGACGTGACCGAACTCCGCCATCCGGAGCGGCAGGTCGCGATACGAGCGGCGCTCGGCATCGAAGACAAGGCAGGCGCCGGGGCAGTTCATCGGCTTCAGGGCAAATTCGCGCCCGCCCACCTCGCTGAAGTACATGTTCTCCCGATAGTTGTCGTAGTGCCCGGAGCGGTGCCAGAGGTCGACGTCCATGACGTGCGGGGTGCTGATTTCGACGTAGCCGCGCTTGCGCAGCTGCTTGTGATCCTCGGCCTCGATCAGGCGCAGCAGAACCGCGCCCTGCGGCAACCAGAACGGCATCCCCGGCGATTCCGGCCGCAACCTGAACAGGCCGAGCTCAGGGCCGAGCCGGCGATGGTCGCGGGCGCGGGCCTCCTCGAGCAGGCGCTCGTGCTCCTCGAGGTCCGCCTTGCTGAAGAACGCGGTGCCGTAGATCCGGCTCAGCATCTGGCGGCTCTCGTCGCCGCGCCAGTACGCGCCGGCGACCGAACTGAGCTTGAACGCCTTTATCCGCTTGGTCGAGGGCCCGTGGGGGCCGAGGCAGAGGTCGGTGAACGGCCCGTTGCGATAGAGCGAGACGCTCTCGACCCCCTGGTCGCGAATGAGATCTGTGATCAGCTCGACCTTGTAGGGCTGGTCCTCGGCACGAAAGCGCTCGAGTGCCTCCGCGACCGGCACCTCGGCGCGCTCAAAGGCCTCATCCGCCGCGATGTGCGCGGCCATCGCCTCCTCGATTCTGGGCAGATCGTCGTCGCTGGGCCGGTAGCCCTCGGGGAATTCGAAGTCGTAGTAAAAGCCCGAGTCGATCGCGGGACCGATCGAGACCTTGGTCTCCGGCCAGAGGTCGAGGACCGCGGTGGCGAGCACGTGCGCGCAGTCGTGGCGGATCAGCGGCAGCGCTTCGGCGTCCTTGTCGGTGACGATCGCGATCTCGGCGCCGTCGGGCAGCTCGGCCGCGAGGTCGCGGAGCTCGCCCCCGACCCGGATCGCCAGCGCTGCCTTGGCCAGGCCCGGTCCGATCGCTGCGGCGGCATCGGCGCCGCTGGCCCCCGCCTCGAGCTCGAGCGCGGTGCCATCGGGCAGCTTTGCGGTGATCTTGGCCATCGGGCGCCGGATGCTAGTCGTCGAGGTCGGCACGATCGCCGTCCGCGATCAACGGGCAATCGGGACCGGGCTGGCCGGGAACCGAGCCGACAGTGGCCACCCCGTCCTTGTAAGTGATCACGCTTTCGACACCGGGTGGCGTGACCGCCCCGATCGCGTCGGCGCACACTTTCCCGCCCCGCAGCTCCCAGAGATAGAGATCCTCGCCGTGCTCCTCGGCGAGGATCTCCTCGGGCGCCAGCACCAGCGTGTCGTCCCCGTCGGGGCCGCCGTTGCCCAATTCTCCGCTCTCTCGCAGCTCGATCAGGTCCGGCGTCCATTGCCCGGGTCCGACCGGGCCGTTGGCGAGCGCCAGGGCCGAGCACCCGGCGGCCGCGAGCCCGAACGCGACGGCCAGAGCCGGCAGGGCGAGCGCTCGCGGCGCAGCGGCGCGCAACTCCTGGAGCGGCGGCGTCGCCTCAAACAGTGCCCTGACCGAGACCAACATCGCGAGCGGCGCGGCGATCGCCAGCGCCTTCGCCTCCTGGTACGGCGTCCCGGCGACCAGCGCGTAGAGGTAGAGCAACGCCGCCGCCGCGATCGCCGCCGGAACAGCACGCTCGCCGCGGACGAGCCACCGCCGAAGCCCGAAGCCAAGCGCCGCCAGCCCGACGAGGCCGCCGAGCCAAAACGCGGCGGCCGGCGCGAAGCCGGCGCCCGGGTCGAGGCGAAAGTCGCCCGAGGGCCAGATGCCAAGCGCCTCGACCGGCGAGATCGGGTTGAAGAGGTTGCCGAGCCCGGCGCCGTCCGGGTCGAACGTCTCGAAGCTGGCGAAGTCCGCGATCCGGCCCAACTCCGGCGCGACCGCCACCAGCACGATGCTCGCCCCCAGCGCCGCCGGTGCAAGGGCTGTGCGTGCCGCGCCGGCGCCGCGCGCGGCCATCTCGGCCAGCGCCCAGATCCCGAGGGCGCCGGCGATCCACGTCAGGCCCGGAAAGCTGTAGGTGTAGACGGCGCCCACCGCAAGCGCCGCCAGCGGCACCGCGCCGAGCAGGCGCCATCGCCCGCCGGCTCCCTGCCCCCCCGGCTCGCCGGCCGCAAACTCGTGCAGCCCGATCGCAAAGGCCAGCACGTAGAGCGCCTGGAGCGTTTCCTTGAACGAGCCCTGGATCAGATACGAGGCCGCCAGGTAGGCGAAGCCGACGAGCAGCGCCGCGGCAATCCGCCGCCCGGGCGCCAGGCCTCCGAGCAGCGACAGTGGCGCCAGGGACGCCGCAACCGCAACCGCCAGCGTCAGCCCGCCGAACGACTGGACCAGGCTCGGCCCCAGCTCGGCGACGGCGACGGCCAGCGCGTGCGGGCCGAGCGGGTAGCCCTCGGCGATCAGGCGCTCCTCGCCGCCGCTCGCGAGTCGGTCCGCCGCGAACAGGTGCTGAGACATGTCCGGGTTGAGCGATGTCCCGAGGATGCCGAACCGGGCCTCCGCGATGAACGGAAGCGAGGCGAGCAGGACCGCCGCCAGCAACACGACGGTTCCGGCACCGGGCCGCACACGCTCCGCTTGACACCGGATCCCCCAGGCCGCGGCGCCCAGCACGGCAACGAAGCCCGCTGCGGCAAGTGCCGCGACGGGCTCGTCCGTGAGGCTGAGCCCTCCCCAGGCGATCGTCGTAAGAACGGCAAGGCCGACCGCCGGCGAGAGCCAGCTCCACTGGCGCCGCCCGCAGAGCAGGAACACGCCCTGTCCCGCCGCCGCCGAGGCGGCCAGGATCAGCGCGAGTGATGCATAGGTGCCGGCCATCGGCCGGCGAGCCTACCGGCGGCCGTTACGTAAGCAGGACGATCAGGATGATGACCAGCAGCAGCGTTCCGAGTCCGATGTACATATCGCGCCTCCTTCCTTGGATCGGGCTTCCGGACCCCACTACCCACCGGACCTGCCCGGAAACGGCGTGGCATGAGCCGATGGGACTGCTGAGCCTCGAGGCGATCGGCTCGAGCGGCTGCAAATGGGCACTACTGGGCTCGAACCAGTGACCTCCGCCTTGTCGAGGCGGCGCTCTCCCAACTGAGCTAAGCGCCCGGACGCATGAATTTAGCGGCTCACGCCTCGGGCTCGCTGATCCGCACCGTAAGCCCATCGACCGCCAGCACTCGGACCCGGTCACCGACGGCGAACACGTACCCGTCGGCGGCGATCGCCGTCCAGATCTCACCGCGCAGCCGCACGCGACCCTCCGGGTCGCACACCTCGATCACCTCGGCGCGCTCGCCGATCATTCCCTCGACTCCACCACGGACCCGGTAGCGCGCCAGGAACCGCTTCCACAGGTAGAGCTCACCGACCTCGATCACGGCGGCGAGACAGACGCCGATCACGTTCCACGGGCTCGGCAGCACGAACAGCCCCACGATCGCCGCGGTCAGCAACATCGCCCGGCACGGTATCCGGCCCCGGAATGACGAGAGCCCCGCCGGCGGCGAGGCTCTCGTCGAGGGGGTGTGTCCGGCGGCTACTCGTCGCCGCTCTCGTCCTCCTCGCCGTCGTCGGCCTCGTCGCCGACCACGTCGAAGCTGCGATCTAGCTGCACGTCGGTCTGGCTGCCGTCGTCGAGCGTGACCTCGACCTCGTAGTAGCTCTCCTCGTCGCCGACCTCGGTGCCGGACACGGTGCCGCCGCCGGTGTGGGCGAGGGCCGCGGCGCTGGCCTGGTCGAGCGCGCTGCCGGCAATCGGCTTCTCGGTTGCGTCGTCGTCGCCTCCGCCTCCGAGCGCGACGCCGGCGCCGCCCGCGGCAACCGCGGCTGCGGCTGCGCCGGTGATCAGGATCTTCTTGCTTCGCTTGGTCATCTCGTTCCTCCTGGCTGGATGGTGATGCAGTTCTAGATCTCCTGCATGAAACGGTGATGAACGCCCGCTGGCCATAGGCTGTCGACGTGGCCGACCTTGACCTCGCAGCGAAGCTGGTGACCGACCCGGCAAATGTGACCCGGATGGGACGCACGGGCCCGGAGGAACAGTTCGCGGTCAACCAGAACCGCGTGCTCAAGGCCCTGCGCGAGGGCGGAGCGGGCAAGGCCGAGGCGCGCGAGCTCGCGCTGAAGGCGCTGGAGCAGGTCGAGGGCGGCGCCGAGATCCGCTCACCGCGCGGGGCCCAGCCGGTCGGCGGACGCGGCGACGCCGCCGCTGAGCATTGGTGGGTGCCGGCCGGCGCGGTGCGCTTCTAGCGCGTTTCAGAGGTCGCGCTCGTAGTAGAACATCACCGGTCCGTCGGGGGCACCCTCGCGATTGGTGAAGCCGCAGCTCTCGTAGAGCCCGCGGGCAGCGACGTCGTCGTCGCTGGTGCAGAGGTCGAGGTGCTTGGCGCCGCGCGCGCCGGCCTCCCGCATCGCGGCCTCGAGCAGGGCGCGCCCGATTCCAGCGCCCCGCAACGGCGGCCTTACGTACAGCTCCTCGAGGTGGGCGTCGAGGGACTCGTTCCAAACCGTCGGCCGAAACCGGAGCTGGGCGAAGCCGTCCGGCCCGTCGCCGGCCAGCAAAACGGTGAGCTCGCCCGCCTCGATCAGCTTGCGGATGCGCGGCTCGAGCCACTCCACACCGGGCGTGTATTCCTCGTACTCGGTGTTGAAGTCGTGAAGGAGACGCGCGCACGCGGCTGCGTCGCTTGGCTCGGCGAGTCGAATCGAAACGGCCATTGATGAAAGATTTGCAGCCCGTGCTGGTCTGGGGTAGCGTCGGTCTGACAACACTTCAATCGAAGGGGGATGCCCAGCATGACAACCCACGCAACTGCGGCACGGGAACTGTCCGACGAGGCCATGGAGGGCCTGACCGCTCAGCTCCGCGGCGATCTGCTGCCGGCGGCCGAAAGCGACGGCGCCCGCCCGGTGTTCAACGCTATGCACGTCGGGACTCCCGATCTGACGGTGCGCTGCACCGGGACGGCCGACGTGATCGATGCGGTCAACTTCGCGCGCGAGAACGGCATGACCCTGGGCGTCCGAGGGGGCGGCCACTCCCTCGCAGGGCTCTCCGCGATCGATGGCGGCATGCTGCTCGACCTCGCGCTGATGAATGGGGTCGACGTGGATCCCGAGGCGAAGCTTGCCCGCGTCCAGGGCGGAGCCCTCTGGGGCGACGTCGATCGCGAGACGCAGGCGTTCGGCCTCGTCGCGCCCGGTGGCGTCGTCTCCGACACCGGCGTTGCCGGGCTGACGCTGGGCGGCGGCTACGGCTGGGTCCGGCGCAAGCACGGGCTCTCGGTCGACAGCCTCGTCGAGGCGCAGGTCGTGGGCGCCGACGGCCAGGTCCGCACGGCCTCGGAGGACGAGAACCCGGACCTGTTCTGGGCGATCCGCGGCGGCGGCGGCAACTTCGGAGTCGTGACCTCGTTCACCTTCGCGCTGCACGAGGTCGGCCCCGAGGTCGCATTCTCGGCGGTCATGTACCCGCTCGAGGACTACGCCGAGATCCTGCGCGGTTGGGGCGCGTTCATGGCCGACGCTCCGAACGAGATCACGTCGGTCTGCGTGACGATGACCTTCCCGGCCAACCCGGAGATGCCCGAGGTGATCCACGATCGGCCGGTCGTGATCGTCGGAGCTGTGCATACCGGTGACGTCGAGGAGGGCCTCGAGACAACCAAGCCGCTGCGCGAGCTCGCGACGCCGCTGTTCGACATGTCGGGCCCGACGCCGTGGGCAGGGGTTCAGACCGGCTTCGATGCCCTGTTTCCGCGCAACACCCTGCGCGCATACTGGAAGTCGCAGTTCCTCGACGAGCTGAGCGACGGGGTGATCGAGGTGATCGCCGGAAGGGCCCAGGACCGGCCGGCCGCGCTCACGCTGGTCAACGTCTTCGCGATGGGAGGCGCGATTGCGGACGTCGACCCGGAGGCGACGGCGTTCGCCACTCGCGGGGCCCCGTTCATGGTCTCGATCGACGGGATGTGGAGCCCGGACGAATGCAGCGACGAGGACGGCGTCGCCTGGGTGCGCGAAACCTGGGAGGCGGTCAAGGAGTTCGGGACGGGCGACGTCTACCTGAACTTCACCGGCCTCGCCGACGAGGCGCCGGATGCCGGCGTCGACACCGCGTTCGGCCGCAACCTCAGCCGGCTCGGCGAGATCAAGGCCAAGTACGACCCGGACAACTTCTTCCGGGTCAACAACAACATCGCCCCCACGGGCTGAGCGGGAGCCTGATGCTCGAAAACACGAAGGCGTATAGCGGGTTCGCGGTCGATGATCTGGATAAGGCTCGCGCGTTCTACGCCGAAACCCTGGGGCTACCGGTTGCGCAGGCACCGGGCGGGCTGACTGTGACGCTGGCCGGTGGGCGCGACACGCTGATCTACCACAAGCCGGACTTCGAACCCGCGACGTACACGATCCTGAATTTCGAAGTCGGGGACGTCGAGGCGACGGTCGACGAGCTCAACTCGCACGGGATCGAGATGGAGCGCTACGACGGGTTTGACCAGGATGAGAAGGGAATCGCCCGCGCACCCGGGTTCCCGACGGGAGCCTGGTTCACCGACCCCGCCGGAAACATCATCGTCGTGCACGAACCGATGTAAAAGGCCCCACCCGGGTGACCGGTCTCTAATCCCGCGCCTTCCGTCTACAGCCCGCTGACGAAGCTCACCAGCTCCGGGACGATCCGCTCGTGGGCGTCCTCCTGGAGGTAATGGCCGGCGTCCTCGAGCCTCGTGACTCGCGCATCGGGGAAGGTGTCGAGCCAGAGCGTCTCCAGGTAGATCGGCAGGAAGGCGATGTCCTTCATCGCCCACATGATCCGAACCGGTCGCGAGCGGAAGTGTTGCTTCAGCCGCTCTTCGATCTCGGTTGTCATCGCCACCACCGGGCCCTCGCCGGTAACCGGAATCTCGCGCGGGAAGACCAGGATCGGCGTGCGCTCCGACCAGCCCCGGTGCACCTCGCGGTAGGCGCGCTTCACCGTCGGCGTCAGGCGGTCGCGGTGGACGACGCCCTGCCCGAAGAGAAAAGCCCGCTTGAACGCGTCCAGGCCCTTGACCAGGACCTCGCCGAGCGCGGGGGTGCGAAACAGGTGGAGCGGCAGCGGCAGCGGCACCTTGTCCTTACCGGGCGGCAGCTGTTCCTTGCGGAAGCCGTGCGCGTACGTGTTGAGGATGAAAAGCCCGTCGACGCGGTCGGGGTGTTGGGTCGCCCAATAGAGGCCGATCGGGCCTCCCCAGTCCTGAGGAACCACGGTCGCGCCGCTGAGGTCGAGCGACTCGAGCAGCGCCTCCAGACGCTGGGCATGCCGAGGAACGCGATACAGCTCGGGATCGCCCGGCTTCTCCGAGCGCCCGAAGCCGAGGTGGTCGGGGACGATCGCCCGGTGGCCGGCCTCGACCAGCGCGGGGATGAAGTTGCGGTAGAGGTAACCCCAGGTGGGGTTGCCGTGGACCATGACAACCGGACGTCCGTCTCGCGGGCCCTCGTCGACGTAGTGCATCCGGCCATCCGACGATTCGAACCACTTCGGCGGGTAAGGCCAGGTGCCCTCGAAGGTCCAGTCCGCGACAGCTGTCACGGGGGGCATCGTATTCCGGTGGCCGGCCGATGGTCTCGCCTTGGCGGCTCGCGCCATCGCCGAACTCGCAGCCGTCCAGCTGGTCGTTGACCAACCCAGGGGCGGGCGGGCCTACACAACCGGCTCGCCGCTCGGCTCGACCACGAGCCAGAGGCCGCCGAACTCGTCGACGTCGTGGCAGAGCACCTGTCCCGGGCCCTCGTGGGCGTAGTAGTAGAGGGGGTGGCCGGCGTAGCTGACCTGGGTCGAGCCGTCGTCGCGATCGACAGTCCCGATGAGCTTCGCGTCGACCCCCTCCCCCGCCTCGGGTTCGCCGTCCGTGAGGACCGGCGGCCAGGCCTCGGCGCAGGCCCCGTAGCACTCGCTGGCGGCGGAGTCCTCCTTGTCGAACAGGTAGATCGCTTGCTGCCTGGAGTCGAAGAGGATCGGCCCATACTCGCTCTCGGCGACCACGATCTCGGTGCCCGCGCCGGCCTGCTCGTCCGTCCCGGCGCCCGCGGGCTTGCCGTCCTCGGCAGGCCGCTCGGCATCCGCCGCGGCGGCGCCGTCGCCCTGCGCCTCTTGGGTGGGGCTGGTTGGGGCTCCGGGGTCCTCGTCGTCCCCGCACCCGGCGAGTGCGAGAACGGCGAGAATCCCCACTGTCGCGAACAGGCGGCTCATCGGCGGCGAAGCATCGACCACAGATCTAACCGAATCCTTACGGGCACCGACTCGCCGGGCTGGCGACCCGGCGCCGATCTCGGTGCGGCGGGATCGATACGTGCTGGCTGGACGCCTCAGCCGATCTGGACGATCGCGCAATTGGAGATCGCCTCCAGCGCCTTCAGTCCGGCCAGCGAGTCGTTCACCGGGCCCTCGCCGCCGCTCTCGATGCGACCGGCCTCGACCTCGCCGACCACCTCCTCGGCGGAGGTCAGGAGCTTGCGCTGATCGCCCTCGACAGCCTGCTCCGACCAGACCGCCGGTGTGATGTCCCAAAGCGGCGAGTAGAGCGGGCTCGTGTTCGGGTCCTGCTGGATGTTGAGGGGCGGGCCCTCGCCCAGCAGCGCGGACTGCAGTCCCTGGCGCTGGTCGGGGTCGTCGGCCTCGCGCAGGCCGTTCACGATCGGCACGATCGCCGAGCGGGCCGAGTCCTCGGCGTCTGAGGCCAGGCCCGGCGCCTCGTTCAGGTTCGGCGCGAAGTTGCTCGCCTCCGCCGCCGCGACGAGCTCGGTCGAGGCGTCGGTGCGCAGATACAAGCTGTCGCTGCCGCCGACAAATCCGGGTAGAGCCGCCATCGTCACCTCCATCGCCTCGGTGTCGATCTCGACCACCGAGTCGTGCATCCCCGAGTCGTTTGCGACCTGGGAAGCGTTGATCACCGTCTCGCTGTCGGTGCTGACCAGCGGGCTGTACTCGGCGTCGCCGATCGCGCCCGGCTTTGCGACGTCGGGTGGGAACCCGTCCTTGGAAGGCTCCACGCGGAGTTTCGGGCTGAAGTCGACGGTGCCTTCGAAGACGATCTCGCCGCCTTCCTCGGAGGCGTCCTGAACCGCCTGCGTCCCGAGCGCGTTGGTGAGCTTCGGCGCGAAGTTGACGCCGCGCTCGGAGGCGTCCCCCTCGTCGGAGGAGTCGGTGACGATGTAGAAGACCGGCTCACCGTCCTCGGTGGCGCCCTCGAACAGCGGCAGGGTCACGGTCGCCTGCTGCTCGTCGATCGCGATCACGCTCGAAATCGCGCCATCGACGCCGCCGCCTGCTGCGGCCTCGGTCTGGTTTTCGGTGGCCTCGGGCGGGTCCTCGTCGTCTCCGCAGGCCGCGAGCCCGAGGGCGAGGGCGGTGAGCGGGACGGCGATCGACGTTGCGCGCATGTTCGGACCTCCTGTTCGGGTGCCTATCCCAACAGAGTGAACGCGCGTCACGTTTCCGCTCCATTGCGGACTACGAAAGGTGTCGTTAAGGATTCCGGAGGACGATCGGAGAGCGATGAACGCAAGCGCACGGGTACTCGTCGTCGACGACGAGCCGATGGTCCGAGACGTGCTCGCGCGCTACCTCGAGCGCAACGGCTTCGACGTCGACTCGGTCGCCGACGGCGAGCGGGCGCTGGAGGCGTTCGACGCCCGCCGGCCGGACCTCGTGCTGCTCGACCTGATGCTGCCGCGCCTCGACGGCTTCGAGGTCTTCCGCCGGATCCGGGCGCGGGGAGACAGCCCGGTGATAATGATCACGGCTCGCGGGGAAACCACGGATCGCATCGTGGGGCTAGAGGTCGGAGCCGACGACTACATCAGTAAACCGTTCTCGCCGGGAGAGGTGGTCGCCCGGGTCCGCTCGGTCCTTAGGCGAAGCGCAGCCAGCGACGCCGGCGGAAGCGAAGAGGTGCTGGCCTTCACGGGCCTGGAGCTCGACCCGCGCTCACGCGAGGTGCGCGTCGCCGGCGCACCGCTGTCGCTGACGCCGAAGGAGTTCGACCTGCTGCTCTACTTCGCGTCGAACCCGCGCACGGTCTTCTCCCGGACGCAGCTCCTGGACGAGGTCTGGGACATCGCCTTCGACGGCGACCCGGCCACGGTCACCGTCCACATTCGTCGCTTGCGCGAGAAGATCGAGACCGACCCTTCTCAACCCCGCCGACTGGTCACCGTGTGGGGCGTGGGCTACCGATTCGAGCCGTGACTCCGGCGCAACCGAGAACGCTGCTGCACTCGCCGGCGGCGCGGATCGCGCTCGTAGCCGCAGCTGGCGGGATCCTCGGCGCCCTCACCGCGCTGGCCGCGGGAGCGGCGAGTGGGATGGCGGGCGCCGAGCTCGATCACCTCGCGGCGTTGTTCGGTGCCGGAGTGCTGGTCACCGCAGTCGCGGTCATGCTCGCTGACCGGCTGCTGGCGCGAGCCACGATTCGGCGCCGCCTGTTCGGGGTTGCCTTTGCGAGCGCCCTGGCCGGACTCGCGAATCTCGGCGCGCTCGCCGCGCTGATGCTCGTCGACGGCCACGACGCGGTGCTGATCGCGATCCTGCTCGTCTACTCGCTCGGGGTCGGGGCGGGGACCGCGCTCGCCCTGGCGCGGCCCTCGGCGCGGGCGGTAGAGGACGCCGTGGAGACCCAGCGCCGCGACCTGATCACCGCCGTCTCGCACGACCTGCGCACGCCACTTGCCAGCCTCCGAGCGATGATCGAGGCGATCGACGACGGCGTCGTCGAGGATCCGGCGACGGTCCGTCTCTATACGGCGGAGATGCGGCGATCGGCCGGTGCCCTGGGCCAATTGGTGGATGACCTGTTCGAGCTGATCCAGCTCGAATCGCCAGCGATCGAGGCCGAGAACAGCGCCACCCTCGACGAGGTGCTCGGCGGCGCGCTGGCCGCATGCGGCATCAGCGCGACCGAGAAGGGACTTCGCCTCGAGACCCAGCTCGACGGAGCCGGCGAGGCTCCCTGCTCACCCCGCCTTGGTCGTGTGCTCCAGAACCTCCTCCAGAACGCTATTCGCCACACCCCCACCGACGGCACGGTCCGGGTCGAGGCGCGGCGCGCAGCGGGCGCGCTCCAACTATCGGTAGAGAACGAGGGCGAGGGCATCCCGGCCGAGTCCCTACCGCTGGTCTTTGACCCCTTCTGGCGCGGCGACAGCGCCCGTAGCGGCGACGGCTCAGGCCTCGGGCTAACGCTGGCGAAGCGGATCGTCGAATCGCTCGATGGCAGGATCGAGGTCGAAAGCGAGCCGGAGCGAGGCGCGCGGTTCGATGTATTGGTGCCCGAGCGGGCCTCGTCGACGATTCGATCAAGCGCTCGCGGCGTAGAGCTACGCTAAGTCCAGATGTGCTGACCCGCGCGCTCGCTTGGCTGGCATCGCATCCTGCGACCACGCGACCGGACCGCGCACTCCGACGGAAGCCCGAGGGCACGCGAACCCCGCGTCCGCGGGTCTCCGAGTAGAGGCGCCTACCGGAATCGAACCGGTGTAAACGGCCTTGCAGGCAGCTGCGTAACCACTCCGCCAGGGCGCCGGGCTGGGCGAAGGATAGGGCGCGCAATCACTCCGCCGGAGCGGTGTCGTGAGATGCTTCCGCGCGATGTCCACCACTGTTCGTCTTGCGGTGATCGGCGCCGGCGCTGCCGGCCTGGCCGGCGCGAAGGCCGCGCTCGACGCGGGCCTGGACGTGGATGGCTACGACCTCGGCGAGCGGCCCGGGGGGTTGTGGGTCCTCGGCAACGGCGACGGCATCTCCCCCGCCTACGAGAGCCTCCATCTCAACACCAGCAGGCGCCGCACCGAGTATGCGGACTTTCCGATGCCGGCCAGCTGGCCCGACTACCCGTCGGTCGAGCGGATGGCCGGTTATCTGGCCGACTACGCCAAGGCGTTCGGCGTCGCGGAGCGGTTCCGCTTCAGGTCCGAGGTCACGCGCGTCGAGCGCGAGGGCGGCAACTGGCTGGTCGAGGTCGACGGGCAGGAAGCCGGCCGCTACGACGCCGTCCTTGTCGCGAACGGGCACAACTGGGATCCGCGCTGGCCCGATCCCCCCTACTCGGGAGAGTTTGCCGGCGAGCAGATGCACGCCCACGACTACCGCTCGGCGGAGACGTTCCGCGACCGCCGCGTACTGGTTGTGGGGATGGGGAACTCGGCCATGGACATCGCCGTCGATGCCTCGCACGTCGCCCGTAGCGTGCTCCTGTCGGCGCGCAGGGGCGTCCACATCGTCCCCAAGTACCTGTTCGGGCGGCCGGCCGACGCCACGGGCGGAGCGCTATCGGCTCTGCCCTGGCGGCTACGCCAGGCGCTGGCCGAGACCCTGCTTCGCCTCGCCGTCGGCCGGCCCGAGAGCTACGGGCTCCCGGCGCCCGCCGACGGCCTGTTCCAGGACCATCCGACGATCAGCGACACGATCCTGCACCGCCTCACGCACGGCGAGGTGCTGCCCCGGCCTGGGGTCGAGCGCCTCGATCGCGACAGCGTGGTGTTTACCGACGGGACCGCAGGCCCCGTCGACCTGATCGTCTGGGCCACGGGCTATCGGGTCACGATCCCGTTCCTGTCGGAGCGCTGGATGGGGCCGGAGCCCGACGCCCTGCCCCTCTACCAGCGTGTGTTCCACCTCGACGACCCCTCGCTGGCCTTCGTGGGCCTCATGCAGTCGACCGGCTCCGCCCTGCCGATCGTCGAGGCCCAAGCCAAGCTCGCGGCCGCTCACCTCGGCGGCATCTACTCGCTGCCCTCGGCCAGCGAGCAGGCGCGGTCGGTGCACAGGGCCCACGTTGGCGCCGTCAAGCGCTGGGGCGAGCACAAGCGGCCGATGATGCGTGTGGATTTCGACAACTTCCTGTCCTTATTGCGGAAGGAGCTCACCGCGGGCTCCGAGCGGCGACGGCGCGGCGGGCCCGCGTTCGCAGCGTCCCCGGACGACACCGCCGTCGCCGCATGAAGCGCGCGGCGGGCACGCGGGTGCTCGTTACCGGGGCGTCCGGGACCTTCGGGCGGGCGATCTCCGAGCGCCTCGGCGGGCTGGGGGCGCAGGTCGTTGGCCTGGACCTCGCCCCGCCGGAAGGGGACGCGTCGGTGCTCCGCTGCGATATCAGCGACGACGCAGACGCTGCTGCGGGCGTGGCGGCGGCAATCGAGACCCTGGGCGGGCTCGACCTCCTAATCAACAACGCGGGCATCGGCGGTCCAGCCGCCGCCGAGCTCCCGCCCGGCGAAGAGGCGCGGCTGCAGCTCGACGTGAACATGCTCGGAACCTGGCGCGTCAGCGCGGCGGCCGTACCGGCCCTGGTCACATCGCGGGGCCGGATCGTGATGCTGGCCTCGCGGATGGCGGCGATGCAACTCCCGCTGGCGGCGGCATATGGCGCTTCGAAGCGCGCGATGGTCGCCTATGCGGACGCCCTGCGCCTGGAGCTCGGGACCCACGTTGGCGTGACCACGATCTATCCGTCGGCAGTACGCAGCCCGATCCACGACTCCACTGCCGCGGCTGGCCTCTCCCTGGAGGGCATGAGCTCCTATGAGCCACTCGAGGGCGTCGTCGACGCAGTGCTCGATGCCGCACTGCGAAAGCGGCCCCGCCGCGACGTCGCGACAACGAGGCGCGGTGCCCTGGAGCTGTTCCTGGCACGACACGTCCCGGCCCTGACGGACCGGCTCGTGGCGCGTGCGCTGGCCTCGCGGCTCCGCTCCGGCGAGCTCGACGACGCCGAGCTCGCGGCGGGCGTCCGCGAGCGCCATCGCGCGGAGCGCTGAGCGCTGGGCGCGCTGGAAATCCTCGTCGTGGCCGTCGGCGGGGTCGCGCAGGCGGTCGCGGGCATGGGATTCGCATTGGTCGCGGCACCCGTCTTGATCGCGTCGCTGGGTCACGAGGAAGGCGTCAGCACCGTCGTCACGCTCGGGACGCTGGTGGCGTTGCTCGCGCTGATGCCAGACTGGCGCCACGCCAAACTCGGCGAGGTGGGACGGCTGGGGGTTCCGATGCTCATCGTAACGCCGCTCGCGGCGCTGGCCCTGGCGGGCGTCGACCCGGACGCCCTGGCGCTCGGCGCCGGCGTCGCCGTTTTGGCCGGGGTGGCGATGCTGGCGGCGGGAGCGAGCTGGGCCTGGCTGACGCGCCCGTACGGGGCCGTGGCTACCGGAGCGTCGAGCGCGGTCCTGAACGTCCTCGGCGGCGTCGGCGGCCCCCCCGTGGGCATCTACGCCGCCAACGCCCGGTGGCCCCCGCGAACCATGCGGGGAACGCTTCAGACGTGGTTCCTGGTGCAAAACGGCGTGACGGCGATCGTGCTCGGGCCCGCCGTTCCGTCCTTGGCGCTGATCGCGGCGCTGGTGGCGGGCACTGGCGCCGGAATGCTGCTGACGGGCCACCTCCCGGAGGGCGCGACCCGTGCCGGTGTGCTGGCGCTGTCGGCCGCGGGCGGCGTCGCACTCATCGCCGGGGCGCTCTGAGCTCCAAGGCGTCTATCTGCGCCGGCCGAATCGCCGGATCGCACGCCGCATGATGCGGAACGCCGGCTTCACGGAGTAGTCCGGACGCAGCAGGCCGACGAGATGAGGTTCTCGAGAGGCGCCTACCGGAATCGAACCGGTGTAAACGGCTTTGCAGGCCGCTGCGTAACCACTCCGCCAAGGCGCCGCGCGAGGGCAAGGATAGGGTGCGGCCATGAGCGAGGCGGAGCTGCAACGGGGGTCGTCGATCCCCTACCGCGAGGCGGCGCCGGGCACCGAGAGCGGCGACCCGGTGCTGCTGCTGCACGGCGCGCCCGAGAGCTCGCGGATGTGGATTCCGCTGATGCACGCGCTCTCCGAGGCGGGCAGGCGATGCGTCGCGCCCGATCTCTACTGCTTCGGCGACTCAAGGGACCCCGGGCCGGCCACGTTCGAGCGCAACCTCGCGGCGGTCGGCGCACTGCATGACGAGCTCGACCTCGGACCTGTCGCCGTCGTCGTCCACGACTGGGGCGGCTTCGTCGGGCTCGCCTGGGCGTGCGATCACCCGAACCTCGTGTCGGCGCTGGTGATCAGCAACACCGGCTTCTTCAGCGACGGGCGGTGGCACGGCATCGCTGAGGCGATGCGGAGCGACCAGGGCGAGGCACTCGTGGCGGCCCTCGACCGCAACGGCCTCGCGGCGCTGCTACGAGCCGGCGGAGGCGACTTCAGCGAGGACGACCTGGACGCCTACTGGCGCCCCTTCGCCGAGGGCCGTGGACGGCAGGCGATGCTCGAGTTCTACCGCTCGATGGACTTCGCGAAGCTCGAGCCGTATCAGGGCAGGCTCGGCGAGTTGGGGGTGCCGACGCTGCTGCTCTGGGGAGCAGAAGACGAGTTCGCGCCGATCGGCGGCGCCCATCGCTTCGCCAAGCAGATCCCGGGGTCGAAGCTGGTCGCGATCGAGGGCGCCGGCCATTTCGTCTACGACCAAGAGCCCGGGACCTGCGTCCGCGAGGTGGCGGAGTTCCTCAGCTAGTCGTAGTTCTTGATCATCCGGACGTTCAGCAAGAGCGCCACCACGCCGAGCGCTGCGACCACCGCGAACCCGGGCAGGATCTTCTCCCAATCTAGGTCGTCGAGGATCAGCGATCGGAGCGCCTCCATCAGGTAGGTGACCGGGTTGAGCGTGGTGGCGTCAGGCCACGCCTGGCGAGGCCCTCCGGGCGGCGCTGAAACGAGCGGCGATGTGTTGAAAATCCCCGCCAAGTGGCTTGTTCATGCGGTGTCCGAGCTGGTTGCCAACGGTTCTCGGGCGAACTAGGTTAAGACGATGCGGTTCGGCGTCTACGTACCAACCTTCGGCCCCTACGACGTCAAGACGTTGGCCGCGCTCGCCGGAGAGGCCGAGGTGTCGGACTGGGACGGCTTCTTCATCTGGGACCACCTGGCCTGGACGCCGGACGACGCCCAGGACCTCGCGGACACGACCGTCGCGCTAACCGCGATCGCGCTCGCCACCACGCGGGTGCGCTTCGGCGCGCTCGTCACGCCGCTCGCGCGGCGCCGGCCCTGGAAGTTGGCGAAGGAGGCGGTGACGCTCGACCACCTCTCCGGGGGACGGCTCGTCGTCGCCGTCGGGCTCGGCGCCCAGGGCGACCTCGTTCCCTTCGGCGAGGGCGGTGCGCCGAGGGAGCTCGCGGCGCGACTCGATGAGGGCCTGGAGCTGCTCGCGCTGCTTTGGAGCGGCCAGCCCGTCAAACACGAGGGCGAGTACTTCCGCGTGCAGGATGCGGTGCTGCGGCCGACGCCGCTGCAGCAGCCCCGCATCCCCGTCTGGGTCGCCGGGTTCTGGCCCAATCGGCCGCCGTTCCGTCGCGCCGCCCGCTGGGACGGTGCGCTGCCGCTCACTCGCGGGCATCTGATGAAGGAGCTCGCCCCCGAGGACATGCGTGCGTGCCGGGATTACATCGGCGCGCACCGACGCTCGAGCGACCCCTTTGACCTCGTGGCCTTCGCCGCCACGCAGCCGCGCACTCCCGAGACGGTGGCGGAGTACGAGGAAGCGGGCGCGACCTGGTGGGTAGAGGCGGTCGACCCGCTTGCGGAATCGCTCGCCGACTTCCGCGCCCGCATCCGCCGCGGACCGATCCGTTAGCCGCGCGGCCGTCGAACGGCCCGAATCTCCCACCGACGGCTTCCGCTTCTGGCAAGCGGCTGGGAGCAGGCGTTCCTAGACTGGTCGCAGGTGACGCCCGGCCACGCCCCCGAGGCCCGGGCGGACTCGGAGTACATCGATTTCTCGCCGACCGACGAGTTCGTCCAACTGAGCGGCCGCTTACGCCTTCGGCTCTATGTTTTGGTTGACGCGAAACACGTTGTCGGGGTCATAGGTGGCCTTGATCTGCGCTAGCCGATCGTAGTTTTCGCGATAGCTGGCGCGGACCCGCTCCTGACCCTCGTCCATCATCATGTTCACGTACGCGCCGCCGGCCGAGTACGGGTGCAGCGCATCGAAGTAGTCGACGGTCCAGCTCCGGATCTCGTCGACGTTGGCCGGGTCCGGGTCGACGCCGGCGAATACGGAGCCCCATAGCGCATCGCGGTAGCTCCAGGCCGTGTCGGACGAGTCCGGGTCGTGGGCCGCTCCGTCGATCGGATACAGGTGCATCGTCGACTTCCAGGTCGGCATCGCGGCGCCGTACTTGGCGTGCGCCTCGACCGCCTCGTCGGGGATCTCCTTGACGAAGTCGGCGCGCCAGTACCACTGGTCGCCCCGTGGATAAACCTCGTCGAACGCGCTCTGCAGCGCCGAGTGCGGCATCGCCTGTACGCCGTGTAGGAGCGGCTCGGGTAGGCGCTCGAGCAGCGGAGCCATCGCCTTCGCCGCCTCCTCTTCGCCGCCGACGTAGCACCAGACGACGCCGCTGACCTGGCGCAGGTGCAGCTCCTCGGGGAACGGCGGGCCGGGCGGCACCGAGCCGTAGAGGAAGAATCCGTTGAGCTCGCGCGGGGCGTTCGGAAGGAACTCGCGGTAGACCGAGAGCACCTCGGAGCCTGCCTCGACGGGCCAGAAGGTCGGACCGGCGATCACTGTGCCGACCTCGTGCAGTCGGAAGAGGAACGACGTGACGACGCCGAAGTTGCCCCCGCCGCCTCTGATCGCCCAGTACAGGTCGGGGTTCTCCTCCGCGCTGGCCCGGGTCCGCTCGCCGCTGGCCAGCACAAGCTCGGCCTCGAGCAGGTTGTCGATCGAGAGCCCGCACTTGCGGGTCAGGTGGCCGAGGCCGCCGCCGAGGGTGAGGCCTCCGACGCCGGTGGTCGAGATGATCCCGCTCGGTGTCGCGAGCCCATGCTCGTTCGTTGCACGGTCGACGTCACCCCAGGTACAACCGCCGCCGACACGAACGGTGCGTGCCTCAGGGTCGACTTCGACGCCTTTGATGGCCGCGAGGTCGATCACGACACCGTCGTCACAGGTCCCCAATCCACCGCCGTTGTGGCCACCGCCGCGGACGGCCACGAGCAGGTCGTGGCCACGGGCGAAGTCGACGGTCTTGGCGACGTCGTCGGGCCCGGCGCACCGCGCAATCAGCGCCGGCCGCTTGTCGATCATCGCGTTGTAGACCTTGCGCGCCTCGTCGTAGCCTGCGTCTTCGGGTCCAATCAGACTGCCCTCGAAGCTGGCGATCTCCTGGCGCGCTGCGCTTGCCGGTGACGCGGCGTTGCTCATTGCTCCCCTCCTTGTTCTCGACGGCTTTCCTGCGGAGATTAGTCCAATTCCGAGACTAGATCAGACGAGCCGTTTGTCCATCAGGCACAAACGCGAGGCATCCACGCCTGTCGCGATCTGACGGAGGTCTGGAAAAGAGCGGCTGATGTGAGCGAAATGCCCGCCGTCTGGCTTGTTCATGGGACCTGTGCGCGGCTTGCTACCAGCGTTGCTACCAGTTTCCGGCGAGATCCGCGGACGCCGGGCTGGTAGCAAGTGAAGCCCAACTGATGCCGCCCAGCAGCCCAGCGGGTGTGCGTCCGGCGCACGCGAAGCTCCTCGGGGACTCGCGCCGTACGAAACGCGACAAGCGGTAGGCTCGCGCCATGGGGCTCCTCGGAGATTGGGCGAAGTCGAAGCGGATGAGTCAACCGGTGCAGGGCACGGCCCAGGTCGTGTCGGCGACCATGCCCGCCGAAAGCTCGACCTCGTCGAACTGCTCGATGAGCCTCGTAGTCAGCGCCGAGGGCCTGGAGCCCACCGCGGTCGAGCACACCGCGATGGCCAAGACCAAGCGCTGGCCGACGCCCGGCATGACCCTGCCTGTCACCGTGGATCTGGCCGACCCGACCCGTCTCAAGATCCATTGGGATGAGGTCCAGACCAACCGCGAGTCGGCCCAGCAGCAGGCCGAGCAGATCGCCGAGATGATGAAGGGCGGTGCCGGGGCCACGGCCCAGGGCGGTGGAATGGACCTCGGCGCGGCGATTCAGCAGGCGGCCGCGGCGGCCGGTCAGCAGGCGAAGCCCGCCGCGGACGACGTGGCCGGACAGATCGAGAAGCTGAGCCAGCTGCACGACTCCGGCTCGCTCTCGGACGAGGAGTTCGCGGATGCGAAGCGCAAGCTCCTCGAGGACCTCTGAGCGCCCGACTCCGCTTCAGCGCTCGTCGACGACCCTCGCGGCACGACTCCGGCTCGAGGATCGCTGCCGTGACGCGCAGGGCCTCGCGTGGGGCCGACATGGTGGACCCGGAAGATCTCGGCGCGCCGTTCGAGTAGGCGAGGACCAGGAGGAGCATGCCGCCGAGGGGGCCTGGGGCTTCGGCAATAGTGGGCGAACAGAAACGACCCTCGCCGCTTGTACTCCGCGTGACTTGCGGAACGGAGGACCACGCCATGCCTCCGCCTCGGTGGGTCAGCGGGAATACGCGACTGACCCCGCAGTCGATTCCGTTTGCCTCGGAGTGCGGTGCCTCGCCGCGCTAATCGCGTGTCGGCGTGAGATCGCTCCTCAGCCAGAATTGTTGGCCGCAGGGCCAGCTCCAACGAGCTTACTCCTGTTGTGACGGGATCGCGAACGAGTTTCCTAGTCGGCGATCGGAATGCGCGAGTAGCGGCACCGGCCGGTAGACGCCTCGCGCGGCACTCGGCTCTGCTACCAGCTGAGTTACCAGCCTGCGCGCAAATCACGACTCCATGGCGCCAGACCACGCTTGGCGCGCCCTTGCGAAAGGCGCTGAAAAGAGCGGCTGATCGGATTCGAACCGACGACCTTCTGCATGGCAAGCAGACGCTCTAGCCAACTGAGCTACAGCCGCGCGAGCCGGGGAGTTTAGTAGGCGCCGTCGAGCGCCTGGTTGACGAGATCGTCGGCGTGGGCGTTGTTTACCCGCCGCACGTGCTCGAATGACCATGATTCGAGACCGGCCAGCGCCGCGCGCGCCTCAGCGTGCAGGGGCTTCAGGCCCGCGTCCTTCACCTTGTACTCGCCGCGGACCTGCTTGACGACCAGCTCGGAATCGCCATAGATCTCGAGCTCATCGGCGCCGTGCTCACGCGCCAGCTCGACCCCGCGCAGCAAGGCGCGGTACTCGGCGACGTTGTTGGTCGCCGCGCCGATCGTCTCGGCGGCCTCGGCGATCACCTCGCCGTCGGGCGTCGCGACGACCACTCCGACCGCGGCCGGCCCGGGGTTGCCACGGGACCCGCCGTCGACGTTGACGACGAGCTTCGTCAAATCTTCACGACGCGACTTCGGCTTCCGCGCCGCTGGCCGCGATCACCTTCTGCGCGATGTGCCCCGGCACCTCTTCGTAGCGCAGGAACTCGAGCGTGTAGTCGCCCCGCCCGCCGGTGATCGCGCGCAGATCGGGCGCGTAGTCGAGCACCTCGGCCATCGGCACCTCGGCCTTGATCTCGGTCGCCGGACCCTTCGGCTCCATGCCCAGCGGCCGCCCGCGACGGGAGTTCAGGTCGCCGATCACGTCGCCGACGGCGTCCTCGGGCGCCGCGATCGTCATCTGGACGATCGGCTCGAGCAGGTACGGCTCGGCCTCGGCTGCAGCCTGCTTGAAGGCCATCGAGCCGGCGATCTTGAACGCCATCTCCGAGGAGTCGACCGTGTGGTACTGGCCGTCGTAAAGGCGTACCCGCACGTCCTTGACGGGGTAGCCCGCCAGGACCCCTTTGGCCATCTGCTCCTCGATCCCCTTCTCGACCGCCGGGATGAATCCGCCGGGGATGACGCCGCCCTTGATCGCGTTCACGAACTCGAAGCCGACTCCCGACTCCGCCGGCTCGATCTCGATCTTGCAGTCGCCGAACTGCCCGCGGCCGCCGGTCTGTTTCTTGTAGCGGCCGTGCGCCTTGGCTGGCTTGCGGATCGTCTCGAGATATGGCACCTGCGGCGGGTGCAGCTCGATCTCGGCCCCGAACCGGCGCTTCATCCGGTCGACGATCACCTCGACGTGGATCTGGGTCAGGCCGGCGATGATCTGCTCGCCCGTCTGCGAGTCACGGTGGACGTCGAGCGTTGGATCCTCCTCGGTCAGCCGCCGGATCGCGGTTGCCGCCTTCTCCTCGTCGCCCTTGGACTTCGGCTCGTAGGCGAAAGCCATGACCGGGGCCGGCAGGTCGAGCGGCGGGAAGTGGATATCTGACGGCTTCTCCGAGATCACATCCCCGGCGCGGGTCTCCTTCAGCTTGCCCACGGCCCCGATGTCGCCCGGGCCGAGCTCGTCCACGGGGTCAAGCTCCTTGCCCCACGGCGAGGCGAGCTGGCCGACCCGCTCCTTCGCGTTCCGGGTGGCGTTCAAAACGTGCGAATCCGAGCGCAGGACGCCCGACTCGACTCGCAGCAGGTTGATCCGGCCGGTGTAGGGGTCAGCGGTCGTCTTGAACACGTAGGCGAGCATCTGCGCCTCCTCGTCGGGCGTGATGTCCTCGTCCGCGTCCTCGGCGCCCAGGGCGTGGATTGCCCCGCGCATCGCCGGCGACGGAAGGTCCTCCAGGAGCGCTTCGAGCAGGCGGTCGGAGCCGAGGTTCTTGGTCGCCACGCCGCAGGTGACGGGAAACAGGTGGCCCTCCGTGACGCCCTTTTTCAGTGCAGCGACGATTTCCCCATGCGAGATCTCCTCGCCTTCGAGGTAGCGCTCCATCAGCTCGTCCGAGTTCTCGGCGACCTCATCCATCAGCTTCTCGCGGTACTCCTCGGCCTGCGCCTGGAGTTGCTCCGGGATCTCCGCCTCGGTCGCGTTCCCACGCCCCTCGCCCTCGTAGACGAAGGCCCTCATGTCGATCAGGTCGACTACGCCGCGCACGTCGTGCTCGGAGCCGATCGGGATCTCGGTCGCAACGACATGCGGACCGAAGGCCGCCTTCAGCGACTCCAGGGTCCGGTAGAAGTCAGCCCGCTCGCGGTCCAGCATGTTTACGAACAGCAGTCGCGAGAGCCCCTCGTCCGCGGCGCGGTTCCAGAGACGCTCGGTATGGACCTCGACGCCGGTGACGGCGTTGACCACCACCACGGCCGAATCGACGACCCGCAGTGCCGCGAGCGCGTCGGCGACGAAGCTGGGCTCGCCCGGCGTGTCGATCAGGTTGATCTTGCGGTCGTGGAAGTCGATCGAGGCGACGGCGGCGTCGATCGACATCTGCCGCTCGTGCTCGTCGTCCTCGTAGTCGCAAACCGTGGTGCCATCGACCACCGAACCAAGGCGGTTGACCTTTCCTGCCTCGAACAAGATCGCCTCGGCCAGGCTGGTCTTGCCACTGCCGCGATGCCCGATCAGGGCGACGTTGCGAATCCGGTCGGGAGGGCGGTGCCCCATCGACGCCGGAATCTATTACAGCGGACCTATTGCAGCGGTGAGGACTGGAACCGCGAGCGCAGGGCCAGCACCGACTTGGTGTGGAGCTGCGAGACGCGGGACTCGGTGACGCCGAGGACCTCGCCGATCTCGCGCAGGGTCAGGTTCTCGTAGTAGTAGAGGGCGATCACCAGCCGCTCGCGCTCGGGCAGCGATTCGATCGCATCGGCGAGCCGGTCCTTCAGCTCGGCCGTGTGGGCCTCCGACTCCGGGTCCAAGGCGTTCGGATCCTGGATCGTGTCCAGCACCGAGATCTGGCCGCCCCCGCCGTCGGGGTCCGCGAACGTCCAGAGGTCGTCCAGCGCGAGCACCGAGGAGTTCGCGATCTGCAGGAGCGCATCCTGGAACTCCTCGACCGTCAGCTCCATCTTCTCCGCCATCTCCTCGTCCGTCGGCGAGCGGCCGAACTTCGCTTCGAGCGCGCCGTGCGCTCGCTCGACTTCCCGCGCGCGCGAGCGGACACTGCGTGGCACCCAATCCAGCGAGCGCAGCTCGTCGATGATTGCGCCCTTGATCCGCGCGACCGCGAACGTCTCGAACTTGATCTCGCGCTCGAGGTCGAAGCGTTCGATCGCGCCGATCAGCCCCAACAGCCCGTAGGACACGAGATCGCCCTCGTCCACATGTGAGGGAAGGCCCGAGGCCATGCGGCCGGCGATGAACTTGACCAGGGGCGAGTAGGCGACCACGAGGCGCTCTCGCGCTCGCTCGTCCCCATCGTTCTTGTAGTTGCGCCACAGCTCGCGCAACTCGACTGCCTTGACGTTGATCTCCATCAGTGCCGCCCTCGGCCTACCGAACGTTAACTTGGTTCACGCCCTGGGATGGGCGCGCTCGTATTCCCGCCGCAGCCGCGACGGCTCAACTCGTGTGTAGACCTGCGTTGTGGAAACACTCGAATGACCCAATAGCTCCTGGATCGACCGCAGGTCAGCGCCGCCCTCGAGGAGGTGCGTGGCGAAGGAATGGCGCAACGCATGGGGCGAGACCCGGCCAGCCATCGCCAGCTCGGACACCCACTTTTGCAGCCGGCGACGCACGTCTGAGGTCGAGAGGCGGCGGCCGTTACGCGAGAGAAACAGCGCCGGCTCCTCGCGATTCTCCGAGAGCGCGTGGCGCGCGGTCTCCAGATACCGGCGCAGCGCCTTCTGGGCCGGCTCGCCGATCGGGGCGAGCCGCTCCTTCGAGCCCTTGCCGAGGATGCGCAGCTCCTCGGAATCGAAGTCAATCGAGCTGCAATCGAGGTTCACGATCTCCTCGGCTCGCAGCCCGCACGAGTAGGCGAGCTCGAACATTGCCCGGTCGCGAAGCTCGAGCGGCGTCTGCGCGGGTATCCGGTCGAGGAGCTCGGCGAGCTGCTCGCGACCGAGCGCGCGTGGCAACCGCTGCTCGCGTTTCGGCGTCGGTAACAGCTCGGCGGGGTTCGCCTCAACGGCTCCGGAGTTGACGAGTCCATCGAAGAAGCTGCGCACGGCGGCGAGCTTGCGTCCCACGCTCGACTTGGTCAGCCCGCGCTGGGAGAGCATCGCGGCGTAGCCGCGCAGGTCGCGGTAGCGCAGGTCGCTCGGGTCGGCCCCACGGGCGCTCGCCCAGGCGGCCAGCTCGCGCAGATCGGCTCCGTATGCGCGCTTGGTCGCAGCCGCCATCCCGCGGCGCTCCTGGTCCCCGGCGAAAGCAAGCAGGGCGGCCTCCCAGAGCGGACTCAGCTTCGTCCCCTCCGCGCCCTGGCTTGCGGTCGCCTGCGCCATGCGAAGCGGATTCCCCCTGCGAGGCGCGATACCTACCGGCGCAACGGATCTGCCGCCCGCCCGACCTAGCCGATGTAGATCGGGGTCCCGACCGGGACCTGGTCGTAGAGCTCGATCACGTCGGACACGGCCATTCGCACGCAGCCGTGGGATGCGGCGCTGCCCAGCGAGCCGGTGTCCTCGGTGCCGTGGATTCCGGCGCCGTCGAAGATCCCGAGCCAGCGCGCCTTGAGCGGGTTCTCCGCGACGCCACCCGGGACCGTAGTCCCGGCCAGGTCGCCGGCCCAGTCGCTGTCCGGAACACTCCAGACCGGGTCGACGGCCTTGTTTTGGATCGCGTACTCGCCAGCGGGGGTGTCGAAGCCCGCCGCGCCGATCGCGACCGTGTAGGTCCTGGCCAGCTCGAGGTTCTCCCAGAGCTTGAGCTCGAAGGTTGAGCGGTTCACCGTCAGATACACCGGGTACTTCGCGGCGAGGTCCTCGGTCGTGACCTCGGGCTCGACCGTGTCGACCGGCGCCTCGACCTTGCGGTGGTCGGGGCTCTGAACCGCAGCCGTGAGCTGTTCGTGGAGCTCGTCCTCCTCGACCGTGCGGCCGTCCTGGGCGGCGACGGGCTCGATCGAGCCTGAGGACGGGTCCACGGAGGCGTCGACCGGATCGCGGTCGATCTCGCCGGCGATCTTCTCGACGAGCTGAGCGACCTCGCCCTCGTCGTAGAGGACCTCGGGCTCGATCGACTCGTCGACCTCGCCGCCGGTGGCGTAGCGCCAGAGCCGCGTCGGCAGGCCGCCCTCCTTGCTGGCCTCGAACGCACGGTCGATCATGCCGTCGATGTCGGCGCGGACCGCCAGGCGGTCCGCGTTCAGCTTGTACTTGACGTCGTCGTAGGTGACGACGAGGTCCCTGTCCAGAGGCTCGATCAACTCGAGGGTGACGAGCTCCTCGGCCTCGGCCTCGGTCATCCCGGAGACGTCGACGCCGCCGATGTCGATGCCCTCGGCGATCTCATCCGAGCGCGAGGAATCCCAGGCATAGGCGGCGACGGCCGCACCCAGGAGGAGCACGACCGCCAGGGTCAGCGCGATGTAAAGCTTTCGTCCCACTAGCTTCTGAACTTCAGAAAGTGTAGTCAGGGTTCGCCACCCCTTCTCACCCTCCTGCTACGGCGCAATCCTCATTTCAGATGCCTTCGAGCGAGCGATCGACACCCGAACTGCGCGACCTGCGCGAAGCGTGGGAGATGCTCTGGGCCCAGGTCGGCTCGAACGAGCCGCAGGGCGTGGTCCCGGATCCGACCCCGCCCGAGGGCCCGGACCCCTACGGCAACCCCGATCCGGAATGGATCGGGATCGATTGGCGAGGGCACCTGCGAACGGCGGACATCGATGGAGCCGCGGTCAACTACGCCGATCTGGGCACGGGCCCGTGCCTGTTGCTCGTCCACGGGCTTGCCGGTTGTTGGCAGAACTGGCTCGAGCAGCTTCCGCACTTCGCGCGCACGCATCGGGTGGTGGCGCTCGACCTACCGGGGTTCGGCCACTCGCCGATGCCCCCATGGGAGATCTCGATTCCGGCCTATGGCCAGCTGATCCACGATTTCTGCGAGGTGATCGGGGTCGACGATGCGACGATCGTCGGCAACTCGCTGGGCGGGTTCGTCGCCGCCGAGGCGGTTGCCTTGAATCCGGCACGCTTCGAGCGCCTCGGACTGGTTTGCGCGGCCGGGATCTCCAGCGCCAGTCTGCGCCCGGAACCCGCGGCGCTGGCCGGGCGCCTCGCCGTCGGACTCGCGCCGCTCGCTCTCAGCTACCAGGAGCAGGCCATTCGGCGCCCGAAGCTTCGTGACTCGGCGTTCCGGTCGGTCTACTACAAGCCCTCCGAGCTGCGACCGGAGCTGCTGTATGAGCAGTACTCGAACGGCAGCGGCAGGCCAGGCTTCCTGCCCGCTCTGACCACGCTGATCGGCTACGACTTCTCGGAGCGGCTCGAGGCCGTGCAGATCGAAACGCTGATCGTCTGGGGCCGCAACGACCTGATCGTGCCGCCCGGCGACGCCATCGAGTACGGCCGTTTGCTCGCGAACTCCAGCACCGTGATCTTCGATCGCACCGGCCACGGCCCGCAGCTCGAGCGCCCGGTGCGCTTCAACCGGCTGCTGGAGACGTTCCTCGAGCGATAACGGTCAGTCCGTGGTCAGCGGATCGAGCGCCGGACCTCACAGCCGCGGGCCCGGTCCCGGCCGGCGCCGCCAACGCAGACGTCCCGGCCGGGGCCGCCGACCAGGATGTCGCGCCCGCCGCCGCCGATCAGCTTGTCGTTGCCCGCCCCGCCGCAGGCCCGATCGCGGGCGCCGCGCCCCTTGAGCCGATCCCTGTCTCCGAGCCCGGCGATTACGTCGCCCGCAGCGGTGCCTCTGAGGGCCTGGCGGCCGGGGCCGCCATGCAACGTCGCGAACTGCTTCGCGCACCGCGGCGGCACGACCGCAACCCCGTACGGCTCCGAGAAGAGCTCGCTGGAGCCGGAGTTCACGGGAATGTCGTTCGACGAGAGCAGGCTCTGGGCGCCAGTCTCCGCGTCAACTTTGACGAGGGAGCCGTCCATGCCCCCGAACGCCGGCGGCGCAGAGCTCTGGACGACCAACAGGTCCCCGTCGAGCGTCGTGGCAAGCCCATCGGGAGAACTGAACATCATCGTGGCCGCGTTGACCGGCAGGTCGTTCGCGGAGACCTTTCGCTGCTTTCCGGTCGCCGGATCGACCCCCACGACGCCGCCTCCGGTGAAGTCGCCATCCAGCACGTACAGCGTCCCGTCGGGGCCGACGTCGATCGCCACCATGGTCGAGAGGTACTCGCTCGAGCCCGCGTTGACGGCCTGATCGTTGCTCGAGATCAGACGCTGCTTCCCCGTGCCCGGAGCGACACTGACCACCGTCTCGCCGGTGCCCACCACGAGCTGGCCGCTGCGCGTCAGAGCGACGCGCGGAACCGAACCGTCGAACAGCTCGCTGGTGCCGGCGTTCACCGGCTGATCGTTGCTCGAGAGCACCCGCTGGCGGCGCGTCTTCAGGTTAACGGCGATCAAGCCGCCCTCGCCGAACGCGTTGTAGTCACTGACCACCACGCCCGTCCCCGGGAGATACTGCACGCCCCAGGGATCGAGGAACAGCTCTGCCACGCCGGCGTTCACCGCCAAGGTGTTGTTCGAGATGAGCCGCTGCTTGCCGGTCTTCGGATTGACGCCGACGACCCCCCCATCGCTGACGTCTCCCGCGTCGTACTCCTCGGCGGCGAGCACAGTGCCATCCGGCATTACTGCTGCGTCGTAGGGGTCGTCGAGCAGTTCGCTGCTGCCGGCGTTCACCGGCTGGGAATTCGTCGACAAAGTGGTCTGCTTGCCGGTTGCGGGATCGACGAGGATCAGGCCCCCGTCGTTGTTCAGATCAATGTCGGCGACGATGATGTCGCCGGGCTGCAGCGTGACTGCTCCCGCCTCAGCCGATCCCCCGACGAACGCCAAGGCCGCGACGACTCCGAGTCCGACGCCCCTCATGTGAGCATCGTCCCCGAGGATCTGGTGCCTGTCAAGCGCGCTAGCCCGTGATCGCGCCCATCGAGGCACTCGAGACGGTCGCCGCGTACTTGGCCATCACCCCGGTCTTGTACTCGGGCTCGGGCGAGACGAAGGCGGCGATGCGCTCCGCGATCTCATCGTCCGAGAGCGCGACCGACAGCTCGCGTGCGTCGATGTCGATCGTGACCTCGTCGCCGTCGCGGAGGGCGGCGATCGGCCCTCCCTTCACGGCCTCGGGAGCGACGTGGCCGACCATCAGGCCGCGGGTGGCGCCCGAGAAACGCCCGTCGGTGAGCAGCGCGACCTCCTCACCCAGGCCCTCGCCGACGATCGCCGCCGTCACCTGCAGCATCTCCCGCATCCCGGGGCCGCCGGCCGGGCCCTCGTTGCGGATCACGATCACGTCGCCCGGCTCGATCCGCTGGTCCTTGACCGCTCGGAAGCATTCCTCCTCGGACTCAAACACCCGGGCTGGGCCGGTCTGGCCGCGGCGCTCCGTGCCCGCCAGCTTGAGCACTGACCCCTCGGGCGCGATGTTGCCGCGAAGGATCGCGAGACCGCCCTCGGCTTTCAGCGGATTCGAGAGCGGCCGCACCACCTCCTGGTTCGGCGTCTCGGTCGCGGCCGAGGCCTCCTCGCCGATCGTCCGCCCGGTCACGGTCATCGCGTCCTCGTGCAGGAGCCCGGCCTCGGCCAGGCGGTTCAGGATCAGCGGCACCCCGCCCGCCGCATACAGATCCGTGGCCACAAAGCGACCGCCCGGCTTCAGGTCCGCCAGCAGGGGGGTGGCCTTCGAGATTCGCTCGAAATCGTCGATCTCGAAGTCGATGCCCGCCTCGCGGGCGACCGCCAGCAGGTGCAGGACGCCGTTGGTCGAGCCGCCCGACGCCGAGACGCACGCAATCGCATTCTCGATCGACTCCCGCGTGATCACCTGGCTCGGGCGCAGATCCTCGGCCAGGACCCGCATCACCAGCTCGCCGATCTGCTCGGCGACCGTTGCCTTGTCCGAGTCCTCGGCCGGCACCATCGCCGAGCCGCCGGGGGAGATCCCCATCGCCTCGAACGCGCATGCCATGGTGTTCGCCGTGAACTGGCCGCCGCAGGCCCCGGCACCCGGGCTGGCGACATCCTCCAGCGAGCGCAGGTCCTCGTCGCTCATATTGCCGGCGGCGTGGGCGCCGATCGCCTCGAAGACGTCGACGATTGTCACGTCGCGGTCATGCCAGCGACCGGGAGCGATCGAGCCGCCGTAGAGCATGAGACTCGGGATGTCGAGCCGGGCGAGGGCCATGACGCAGCCGGGGATCGTCTTGTCGCAGGCCGAGAGCGCGACCACCGCGTCGAACTGGTAGCCGCGCGCCGTGAGCTCGATCGAGTCGGCGATCACCTCGCGGCTGACCAGCGAGGTCTTCATCCCCTTGGTGCCCATCGTGATGCCGTCCGAGATCGCGATCGTGTTGAACTCCATCGGGGTCCCGCCGGCGGCCCGGACACCGGCCTTGACGTGCTCGGCGAGCCCGCGCAGGTGGAAGTTGCAGGGCATCGCCTCGATCCAGGTGTTGGCGATGCCGATCGTCGGCCTCGAGAGCGCGTCGTCGTCGAAGCCGATGCCCTTCATGTAGGCACGAGCGGCGCTGCGATCGGGACCATCGAAGACGGCCGCGGAGCGTGGGCGTGGCAGCGCGGTCTTGGTATTTCCGTTGGCTTCGCTCATCGGACGGGGAAGTGTAGGGTCGCGACGAAGCGGGCCGAGGAGGGACCGCGCTAGTCGAGCCGCGGCGGCTCGATCTGGCGCCGCCTGACGCCGAGGACGTCCACCGGCCCGGGGCCGGCACCCAGCTCGCGCAGGCCGTGGCCAACCGCCTCGGCCGCGATCTCCCGCGCCCAGCGGGCCGCCTCGGGCAACTCCATTGCACGCGCGAGCAAGGCCGCCAGCGCCGACGAGTGCGTGCAGCCCGACCCGTGCGCCGCGTCGTTCGAGTAGCGCGGCCCCTCGATCCGGAGCGCTCCGTCGTCGTCGACCAGGACGTCCACCCCGTCCCCGGCGTGCCCGCCGGTCACGATCACCGCCCGCGGGCCGAGCCCGAGGATCGCCTGGCCGAGCTCCTCAGGGTCGACGTCCGCACCCGGCCGGCCGGTGAGCTCGCGCGCTTCGAGCAGGTTCGGGGTGACCACGGCCGCTCGCGGCAGGATCCGTTCGATCAGCGCCGCCTTGGCATTCGGGTCGAGCAGGGTGGCGCCGCTCTCCGCGACCATCACCGGGTCGACGACGACGGGCACCCCGCGGCGGAAGCCCTCGATCACGTCGAGCGCCTCGACCACCGCATCGATCGTGGCCTCGTCGCCGAGCATCCCGATCTTGACCGCGTCGACGCCGATGTCGCCTGCGACGGCGCGCACCTGCGCGACGATCATCTCCGGCGGCGTCGGGAGGATCGCGTCGACGCCCACGGTGTTCTGGGCGGTGAGCGCGGTGATCGCGGTCATGCCGTGCACGCCGCAGCGCGCGAACGCCTTCAGATCGGCCTGGATCCCGGCTCCACCGCCCGAGTCGGAGCCGGCGATCGCAAGCACGGCTGGCACCCGGGCCTCCACGCTGGGAGCGTAGCTACGGGGGCACGCCGAGTGTGCTGCGGGCGTAGCGCCCGGCGGCGTCCACTTCCAGGTAGCCGAGCAGCTCCAGGCGCGCCAAAGCGACCGCGGTGTCGCGGCCGTCTCCTGCGACCTCCAGCGCGATCGCATCGCAGCTGATCGCCCCGCCCTCGACCGCGCGGAGTACGGGACCCAGCCGCTCGTCCAGCGCCGGGCCGACCCCGCGAACGCTCGTGATGCCGACCCCGAGCCCGAGGTCGAGCAGGTCCTGCACGTCGCGAATCACCTCCGCACCGTCCTTGATCAGGTCGTTGGGGAGCCCCGCGAGCGGCGAGGTGACGGCGCCGGGTACGGCCCCCACGGTGCGCCCGAGCTGCACCGCCTCATCGGCGGTGTGCCGGGTTCCGGAGCGAATCGCCCCCTCGGCGATCACGGTCACGCCCCCGAGCGCGGCCATGATCCGGTTTCGCGCCGGGAAGCACCACGGCTCCGGCTGGCGGCCGGGGGGCTGCTCGGCAATCACCGCGCCGCCGCTCCCCAGGATCCGCCGATGGAGGCCGGCCTTCGAGCGGGGGTAGGCGACGTCGGGGCCGTTGCCGAGGACGGCGATCGTCCGCCCGCCGGCCGCCAGTGCACCCTCGTGCGCGGCAGAGTCGCATCCCAGCGCCATTCCGCTGACCACGACCATGCCCGCCACCGCTGCCCCGTAGCCCAGCTCATGCGCCACCCCGCGGCCGTAGACGCCGGAGCGCCGTGAGCCGACGATCGTCACCGCGCGCTCGGGTTCGATCCCGGTCACGAGCTCGCGCGCTCCGAGCCCGTAGATCACCGCCGGCGCGCGATCGTGCAACTCGCGCAGGCAGCCCGGGTAGGCGTCGTCGACCGTGCGCAGCTGCCAGTCCTCGGCGGTCACTCGGCACCTCGCCGGCGCAGGGTCAGCGCGGTTGCGATCTGGTCGGCACCGACCCGCTCGCAGCCCTGGAGGTCGGCGACCGTCCGCGCGACCCGCAGCACGCGGTCGTGCCCGCGGCCGCTGAGCCTCATCGTGCGGTGTCCGGTTGCCAACTCGGCCCGCGCCCGCGGCGTCAGCCTGGCGTGGCGGCGCGCGCCTGCGGGGTCGAGCTCGGCGTTGGGACAGCCCTGACGCAGGCGCGCAACCTCGCGTGCCGCGACGACCCGCGAGCGGACCTCCTCCGAGGGCTCGCCGGCGCTCCCGGAGAGCGCATCGGCCGACGGCTGCTCGACGCTGAGCGAGATGTCGATCCGGTCGGCCAGCGCCCCGCTGATCCGGCTGCGGTAGCGGCGCGCGGCGCCGGGAGCGCACCGGCAGGCAGGGTCGTCCTCGCCGTGCCCACAAGGGCAGGGGTTCGACGCGGCGACCAGCAGGAAGCGGCTTGGAAGGCTGACCGTGTGCCGGACCCGGGTGATCGTGACCGAGCCGTCTTCGAGCGGCTGGCGCAGTGCCTCCAGCGCCGAGCGTGAGAACTCGCCGAGCTCGTCCAGGAACAGGACCCCGCGGTGGGCCATCGTCACCTCGCCCGCTCGCGGCGGGCTGCCGCCGCCGACCAGCCCGGCGGGCGAGATCGTGTGGTGCGGGGCCCGGAACGGCCGCGCCGGCGCCTGCTCCGCCACCCGGCCGCAGGCGCTGGCGATCCGCATGACCTCGATCGCCTCGGGGTCAGACAACGGTGGCATGATCGAGGGCAGGCGCCGCGCGGCGAGGCTCTTGCCGGCGCCGGGCGGCCCCAGGATCAAGATGCCGTGGCCGCCGGCAGCCGCGACCTCAAGCGCCTCACGGAGGACCGGCTGGCCGCGGAGGTCGGCGAGATCCGCCGCGGCCACCGGTTCGGGCTGGCGCAACTCGGCGGGCGGCTGCGCTGGCTCGTCGTCTCCTCCCAGCCGCGTGAGGTCGGCCAGACGCTCGATCGGGACGATCCGCGGCGCCGCGGCGCGACCGAGCGCCCCCGGAAGGGCGGCCTCGTAGGCGCTCTCCGGTGCGACGACGACGCGGCGCAGGCCGGTGGCCGCCGCGCGCTCGGCCATGGCAAGGGCTCCCGGCACCGGCCGCAGCCGGCCGTCCAGCGCCAGCTCCGCCGCCAACGCGCAGTCCCGGAGGGCGTCCTTGGGAAGCTGCTCGCAGGCGGCGAGGAGCGCGGCGGCGATCGCCAGGTCGAACCCCGGTCCCGCCTTGCGCAGGTCCGCGGGCGCGAGGCTCGCGGTGATTCGCTGCTGGGGAAAGTCGAAGCCGGAGTTGGTGATCGCCGCTCGCACTCGCTCCCGCGACTCGCGAACGGCGGCATCCGGAAGGCCGACAACGGCGAACGCCGGTAGCCCCGAGGAGACGTCGACCTCGACCGAGACGTCGCGGGCCTCGACCCCGACCAGGGCGTAGGTGAGGACGCTGGCGAGCACGGCGCCGAAGCTACGAACGAGGGCTCTACACGTGGCGCACTCCGTGCGACGAATTCGTCACTCCTCGCGCGCCACGGGCGCGTCTCAGCGACCTAGCGTCGTCGCATGACCGTGACCCGCCAGCGAATGGGCCGTCGTGCCGAGGGGATCGTCGCCCGCGAGCTCGAGCGCCGCGGCTGGCGGATCGTCGCCCGCAACACCCGCCCCGCGGAGGTGCGCGGCGAGCTCGATATCGTCGCCCTCGACGGGCTCGAGCTGGTGGTCGTCGAGGTCAAGGCGGGCCGCGTCGGCGCCTCGCAGGGCCCGGTCTCGCCGCTGGAGACGGTCGGACCCCGGAAGCAGCGGCGCCTGCGGGCGCTTGCCGCGGCGTGGGCACGCCAGCACCGGGCCGAGCTGCCGCGCGTTAGCGGACTGAGGATCGACGTCGTCGGCCTGCGCCTGGACGCCGCCGGGCGGGTCGCCGAGTGGCGGCACGTACGATCCGCCTGTTGAGCTACAGGGCCAGCTGCGTGTAGGCGATCGACTGGAACGATCGCCGGTGGAGGGCCGATGGCCCGCCTTCGATGATCGCATCGCGGTGCTCGGGCGTCGAGTAGCCCGCGTTCTCGGCGAACCCAAACCCCGGGTAAAGGGCGGCCGCCCGGCACATGAAGCGGTCGCGGGTGACCTTCGCGACGACCGAAGCGGCAGCGATCGCGGCGCTGCGCGAGTCGCCCTCGATCACGGGCTGGTGCTCGAGCTCGCATCCGGGCAGCCGGAAGCCGTCCACGAGGCAGGCGGCGCCCGGTACGGCGACCCGCTCGAGGCTGCGCCGGAGCGCCGCGATGTTGGTCACGTGCAATCCGCGCGAATCGATCCCGCGAACGCAGCGCACTGTGACGGCGACGCGCGACGCGGCCCGCAACACCGCGGGATAAAGCTCCTCGCGCTCCTCCGGTGAGCGCTTCTTCGAGTCGTCGAGTTCGCCGAGTGCACGGCGGTCGCGCATCGTCAGCGAGCCATAATCGATGAGTACGGCCGCCGCGACGAGCGGCCCGGCCAGTGAGCCGCGCCCGGCCTCGTCGCAGCCGGCGACGAACCTGGTTCCCTGCTCGCGATCGAACCGAAACAGCTTGGCCGCCTGCCGGCGGCGCCGCTTCAGCGCCTTAGAGGATGCCGACTTCCCTGGGAGGCCAGTACGTGAAGAAGGCCCTGCCGATGATTGAGTCCTCGGGGACGGGTCCCCAGTATCGGCTGTCGTCGCTCGCTCCACGATTGTCGCCCATCATGAAGTAGTGACCGGCCGGGATCTCGATTGGTTCCTGCAAATTGCAGTCGGGACCGCCGCCGCAGGGCTTGATGTACGGCTCGTCGGACTTCTTCTCGCCGTTGACGACCGGGTGCCCGTCCTCGACGTAGAGGGTGTCGCCTGGGCCGGCGACGACCCGCTTGATGAAGTTCTGCTCCGATTCGCCCGATGTGCCCTCAGGGCAGGGCTGGTCCGGCTTCCGGCTGACGCCGCACTCGCGGCCGTTGCCGTCGGCCCCAGCCGGCGGGTGGAAGACGACGACGTCGCCGATGCTCGGCGAGCCGCCCAGCGTGTAGCTCAGGCGGTTGACGAGCACCCGCTCTCCGGGCACCAGCGTCGGCTCCATCGAGGGCGACGGAATCTGGTAGGGCTTGACCAGGAACGCCTGGATCCCGAGGGCGAGCCCGATCGCCATCGCGACGATCACGATCAGCTCGAGCACCGCGCCGAGCGTGCTTGTGGGCTTCGGGATCAGTTCTGTTCGCCTTCGGAGTCCGCGGGCTGATCATCAGCCGCGGGCTCCTCGGCGGGCTCAGCTTCCGCCGGTTCCTCTGCTGCTCCCTCTGCGGACTCCTCGGGCGCGGACTCCTCGGCAGGCGCCGGTTCCTCCGCGGGCACCTCGGCCTCCGCCGCGGCCGGTTCCTCCTCAGGCACTTCGGCCTCGGGGTTGACCTCGGGCACGGCCTCGTCGATCGTCCCGGCGGCGTCCTCGGCAACCGGCTCAGGCTCCTGGGCCAGGACGAGGTCGTCTTCGATCCCCCAGCGGCGCTCGGCCACCCGCGCGCGCTTGCCGACGCGGCCGCGCAGGTAGTAGAGCTTCGCCCGGCGCACGTCGCCTCGGGCGACGACCTCGAGCGTGTCGATCTTCGGTGAGTGCACGGGGAACATTCGCTCGACGCCAACGCCGAACGACTGCTTGCGAACGGTGAACGTCTCGCGGGAGCCCGATCCCTGGCGGGCGATGACGATGCCCTCAAACACCTGGGTGCGCTTGCGGGCGCCCTCGATCACCTGGAAATGCACGCGTACGCGGTCGCCGGCGCCAAACCGGGGAACGTTGCGCAGCTGGCGCTGCTCGATGCTCTCGATGATCGTGCTCATGGGGCGTCGAAAAGGATCCGAAAAGCTTGGGAGAACGGGCGAAGAAAAAGCGCGCGCCAATGGCCCGCGCGGCCGGGCAATGGTAGCGAAGCGCTTTCAGCGCTCGGCGGCGCCGCGGGCCCGGCTCTGCTCTAGCCGCCACTCGCGAACCCGTGCGTGGTCGCCGGAGAGCAGGACCTCCGGCACGCCCCAGCCGCGATAGCTCGCGGGCCGCGTGTAGTGCGGATATTCGGGTCCGCCCTCGAGCGCGGCGGAGAACGACTCTTCGAGCACGCTCTCGGAGTGTCCGAGCGCCCCGGGCAGCTTGCGCATCACGGCGTCGGCGACGACCATCGCCGCCAGCTCGCCTCCGGCCAGCACGTAGGGGCCGACGGAAACGGCGTCGGTGGCCAGGTGGTCGCGAACCCGCTCGTCGACACCCTCGTAGCGGCCGCAAAGCAACGCGACCTGAGGCTCGGCGGCGAGCTCGATCGCCAGCGCCTCGTCGAACTGGCGTCCGGAAGGCGTCAGCAGGACGACGCGTGACGGCGGGGTCGTCTCGCCGTAGGCGCTCGTGAGCGCCGCGTCGACGACGTCGACGCGCAGCACCATGCCGGCACCGCCCCCGTACGGCGAGTCGTCGACCTGGCCGCCGGTCAGCGGGGTTGTCTCGCGCCAGTCAAGGCAGCGAAGCTCGCTGCCGGCCGCGAGCGCGTTCGCGACGTGACGCTGTTCCCGGAACCAGCCGAACCACTTGGGGAACAGCGTGAAGACGTCGATCCGCAAGCGCTCAGTCGTCGTCTTCTTCGATGATGTCGACGCTCACGCGGCGGTCGTCGCGGGCCCCCGCGGCCCGCGCGATCGTGCGGATCGCCTTGGCGACACGGCCCTCGCGGCCGATCACCCGGCCCAGGTCTGAGTCGGCGACCTTGACCTCGAGGATCAGCTCGCCGTCCTCCTCGAACCCCTCGACCGCGACCTCGTCGGGGTTCTCGACGATCGAACGGACGAGGAAATCGACGAGCTCGGTCGGAGACGAGCTCATCGGCTCAGGTTCCTGTTGCGCCGATGCCCTTGGTGCGCAGCAGCTGGGCCACCGTGCGCGTCGGCTGGGCGCCGTGCTCAAGCCAGTGCTGCGCGCGCTCCTCGTCGAGGACGATCGTCGAGGGCTCGGTCTGGGGGTCGTAATGGCCGATCGTCTCGATCGTTCGCCCGTCACGGGGCGAGCGCTTGTCGGCGACGACGACGCGCCAGATCGGGTTCTTGCGCGAACCCACCCTTCGAAGTCGAATTCGTACTGCCATAAGCGGCCGCGAAGGTTAGCGGGCACCCTTCATCAGCTGGGCCATATCGGGCATCTTGCCCTTGCTGAGCGCGGCCATCATCTTCTTCATCTGGCCGAACTGCTTGACCAGCTGGTTCACCGCCTGAACGGTGGTGCCGGAGCCGCGCGCGATCCGCTTGCGCCGGGAACCGTCGATCAACTCGGGGTTCGCGCGCTCGGCCGGGGTCATCGAGAGGATGATCGCCTCGATCCGGTCGAGCTCGCGATCGTCCATGTCGGCGGCGCGCATCTGCTTCATCGCCTTGCCCATCCCGGGCATCAGGCCGAGAACGTTCTGTAGCGGTCCCATCTTTCGGACCTGCCGAAGCTGCTGCAGAAAATCCTCGAGCGTGAACAGCTGCTTGCGGATCTTGCGCTCCAGCTCGGCCGCCGACTGCTCGTCGTGCACCTCCTCCGCTTTCTCGATCAGCGTCATCACGTCGCCCATGCCGAGGATCCGGGTGGCCATCCGCTCCGGATGAAAACGCTCGAGCTGCTCGATCCGCTCGCCGACCGAGGCGTAGAGGATCGGCTTGCCCGTGATCGCCTTGACCGACAGGGCGGCGCCGCCACGTGCGTCGCCGTCGAGCTTGGTGAGGATCACGCCGTCGAACTCCGTGCGTTCGCCGAACGCCTCGGCGACGTTGACCGCGTCCTGGCCCGTCATCGCGTCGACCACGAGCAGGACGTTGTGCGGCTTCACCCGCTTGCGGATCTGCGCCAGCTCGTCCATCAGATCCTCGTCCACGTGGAGGCGGCCGGCGGTGTCGACGATCAGCACGTCGCGGCCCTCGCGCTTGGCCTGGCCCAGCGACCACTCGGCGATGTCGACCGGGTCGCGCTCGACGCCCTGCTCGTAAACGTGGGCGTTCGCGCGCTTGCCCATCGTCACGAGCTGCTCGACCGCGGCAGGGCGCTGGGTGTCGCAGGCGGCCAAGGCGACGTCCTTGCCCTGCTCGCCCAGCAGGCGGCCGAGCTTCGCGCAGGCCGTGGTCTTGCCCGACCCCTGCAGGCCGGCGATCAGGATCACGGTCGGCCCCGACGCGGCGAACACCAGCTCGCGGCCGGAGCCGCCCATCAGCGCGGCCAGCTCCTCGTTGACGATCTTCACGATCTGCTGGCCGGGGTCCAGGCTTTCGAGGACATCCGAGCCCAGGCAGCGCTCCTTGAGCGTCGCCGTGAACCGCTTGACGACCTTGAAGTTGACGTCGGCCTCGAGCAGCGCGAGCCGGATCTCGCGCATCGCCTTGTCGACGTCGCCCTCGGTCAGCTTGCCGCGCGCGCGGACGTCGGAGAGTGTCGCCTGGAGGCGGTCGCCGAGGGCGTCGAACATGGCAGCCCAGGCTACTCGCCGAGCAGGGCTTGGCAGAACTCGCGGGCGTCGAACGGGCGCAGATCCTCGAGGCCCTCCCCGACGCCGATCAGCTTGACCGGGATTCCCAGCTCGCTCGCGATTGCCAGGGCGATTCCGCCCTTGGCGGTCCCGTCCAGCTTGGTCAAGACGACGCCGGTCACCGCGGCCACGTCGGCGAACGCGCGCGCCTGGCGCAGGCCGTTCTGGCCGGTCGTGGCGTCGATCACGATCAGCGTCTCGTGCGGCGCTCCCTCGAGTCGCTTCGCCGTCACGCGTCGCACCTTCGCCAGCTCCTCCATCAGGTTCCCGTGCGTGTGCAGGCGCCCGGCGGTGTCGACGATCACCACGTCGGCCTGGCGCGCCTCCGCCGCCTCAATCGCGTCGAAGACCACGGCGCCCGGATCGCCACCCGGCTGCCCGCGCACGATCTCGACCCCCGCGCGCTCGGCCCATGTCTCGAGCTGCTCGATCGCCGCGGCCCGGTACGTGTCGGCCGCCGCGACGATCGTGCGCAGTCCGAGCGGGCCGGCCAGAAGTTGCGCGAGCTTGCCGATCGTCGTGGTCTTGCCGGTGCCGTTGACGCCGACCACCATCAAGACCGCGGGCTTCGCGCTCAGGTCAATCCGGGCGCCGCCGGCGGGCGCCGCGACCTCCGCGAGCAGATCCACAAGCCGGGCACGAGCCGCCTCGCCCTGGCCGACGGCTCCGGATGAGACCTCCGCCTCGAGCCTGCCGACCACCTCCGCCGTCACCGGCGCGCCGACGTCCGCGAGGATCAACGCCTCCTCGAGCCGTTCGAAGGCCTCCCCGTCGAGCTGGTCGAAGAAGCTTGCCGAGACCTCGGTGGTCAGCGCTTCGCGGCTGCGAGCCAGATTCGCCCGCAAGCGGCTGAAGACGCCGCTGCGCGCATCCGGCTCCGCCTCGTCCGCGGGCGTGGGGGCGGCGACACCGCCGCCCAGATCAAACACCTCGCTCCACTCCCGCGCCACGAGCCGGAGGCTAGCCCAGACAGAAGTGTTCGCCCGGTGCGAATGAATGGCGGTTTGCTGGAAAGCACCGAGCGTCGACTTTGTTGCGCCCGACGCAACCAACTCGACGTTCGGTGCGAGTTACGCCGCGTCCGCGTTCTCCAGCGCCGGCTGCTCGTCCTGTGGCATCCGGCGGGAGACGACCTTGGTGACGCCGCCACGGCCCATCGAAACGCCGTAGAGGACGTCCGCCGCGTCCATCGTGCGCTTCTGGTGGGTGACGACGATGAACTGGGCGCGGTCGGAGAAGCGGCGCACGAGCTGCAGGAAGCGGTCGATGTTGGCGTCGTCGAGCGCCGCCTCGACCTCATCCAGGATGTAGAACGGCGACGGGCGGGCCAGGAACACCGAGAACACGAACGCCAGCGCGACCAGCGACTTCTCGCCGCCGGAGAGGAGCTGGAGCTTGCGCATCGCCTTGCCTGCGGGCGTGACCTCGATCTCGACGCCCAGGGCATCGCTTTCGCCCGGCTCCTCCGGCTCGTCGTCCTCGGAAGCTCCGGCCGGGACCTCGCCGTCAGCCGCCTCGGGCTCGGCGCCCCCAAGCACCGGCCTGGGGCCCTGTTCGGTGACCAGGCGCAGACGACCCCGGCCGCCGGGGAATAGGTGCTCGATCAGCTCGCCGAAGTTGGCCTGGGCGGCTTCGAAGGTCTCCTCGAAGGCTTCGGTGATCTTGCGGTCCGTGTCTCGGATCAGGCCGCGCAGCTCCTTCAGCGCGTTGTCGAGGTCGGCGCGCTGCTCCTCGAGCTCGGTCACGTAGGTGCGGGCCTCGTCGTACTCGCGCGCGGCCAGCGGGTTGACCGGCCCCAGTGCCTCGCGCCGGCGAGCCAGGCGCTCGAGCTTGGTTTCGACCTCCGAGCGCTCGGCGTCGGCGAGCGGCTCGCCGGCCGCCTCGACCTCGCGGCCGAGGGCCTCGCCGATCCGGGCGAGCTCGCCCGCGGCCTCGTCGCTGCGGTCGCGCAGGTGAGCCGCTCGGACCTCGGCCTCGGTGACGGCTTCGCCGGCCGTTCGCAGCCGCGCCTGGATCTCGGCGTCCTGGCGCGAGCACTCGCGCAGGGCGGTGGTGGCGTCGTCGGACTCGGACTCGGCCAGCATCCGGCGCTCCAGAGCGGCGGCGCGCTCCCCGGTGGCGTCACGTGCATCGGCCGCCGCCCCGCAGAGCTCAGCGAGCTGGCCCAGGAGCTCGGCCTCGACTGTGATCCGTCCCTCGATCGAGTCCTGGCGACGGCGCCCGAGCAGGTCCTCGACCCGGCGTGAGGTGCGGGCCGCGACCTCGAGCGACTCGCGCGCCTGGCCGACCTGGGTGGCCCGTTCGGACACGCTCGCGGATGCGCGGGCCCGGCCCAGCGCCTTGGCGGCCGCCCCGGCGGCACCGGCCGCACGGTCGAGGCCGACGTCCACCGGGTCGCCCCCGGCGCGCTCGGCCTCCGCGGTGAGCTCCTCGGCAAGTTCGCCCAGCGCCGCCTGGCGACGCTCGAGCTCGCGGGCCATGCCGTCGCGTCGGGCGGCAAGGGCATCGGCTCGGGCGGCGAGGCGCTCGTTCGCGGCCCGAATCGCGGTCAGCCGGCCCCAGGCCTGGGTGCGCTCGCGATCGCGCTCCGCCAGCCGTCCCTCGATCTCGGCCCGGCGCTTGGTGATGACGGCAAGCTCGGCCTCGATCCTCTCGCGTGCGGTCCGCGCCTTGGCCGCGCGGCGCTCGGCGGCGCCGAGTTCTTCCGCCCCGGCTCCGGCTTCGGCAGCCAGTAGCCGCGCGCGGAGCTCGTTCGACTCCCGCTCGAGCCGGGTATGGATGTCGGCGGCCTGCGCCTGCTGCTTCAGCGGCCGCAGGCGCCGGCGCGCCTCACGCTCGACATCGAGCGCGCGGTCCAGGTTCTCCTGCGTGCGCTCGAGCCGCAGCTGAGCCCGGCGGCGGCGCTTGCGGTGCTTGCCGAGCCCGGCGGCCTCCTCGATCAGGAGCCGGCGGTGGCGCGGCTTCGAATGCACGATCTCCTCGACCCGGCCCTGGCTGATGACGGAGTGCATCTCGCCACCGAGGTTGGCGTCGGACAGGGTGTCGATCACGTCGGCGAGCCGGCAGCGGGCGCCGTTCAGCCGGTACTCGCCGTCGCCCGAGCGCTCGAGGCGGCGGCGCACCGAGACCTCGGCGAATCCGAGCGGCATCTCGTCGTCCGCGTCGGCCGCGAGGACGACCTCGACCTCCGCGTAGCGGCTGGGCCCGACTCCCTCGCCGCCCGTGTAGACCATGTCCTGCATCGATTGGCCGCGGACGCTCAGCGGGCTCTGCTCGCCGAGCGCCCAAAGCACGGCGTCGGTGATGTTCGACTTGCCGCAGCCGTTCGGGCCGACGATCACGCTGACGCCCGGAGAGAACTCCAGGCTGGTGCGCTCAGGAAAGGACTTGAAGCCCTTGATTGAGATCGAGCTCAGGTGCATGCGCGCGGGTGGGTTGGTGAGCGACTCTGTCGCGAAAGTATGTTGGCCCGCCTGGTAAGGCAGGTATTCGAAGGGAAGGCTCGCGGGGAGGTCGGACGGATAGGAATCTAATCAGCGACGCTAGGCACGAAACCAAGTTTGGCCCGCCGCCAGGCGCTAACCGAGTGCGTCGAGCGCCTCGGCCGCGGCGGCCTGCTCGGCCGCTTTCTTCGAGCGCCCGGCGCCGGTGCCGGCCGCCCTGCCGTCGACCGTCACCCCGACCTCGAAGCTGCGGTCATGAGGCGGGCCCGCCTCGCTGATCACCTCGTAGCGTACGCGGCCCCCATCGCGAGCAACCCGCTCCTGAAGCGCCGACTTGAAGTCGAGCACCGTCTCCGAGGCAAGCGCGACCTGCTGCGCGAAGGCGCTCACGATCCCCGCGGCGGTGGGCTCAAACCCGTGGTGGAGGTAACAGGCGCCGATCACCGCCTCACACACGGACGCCAGCGCGCGCTCGGAGGCCAGGAGCCCGTCCAGCTCGATGCCCCCGTCCAGGCTGCCCGGCTCGGCGTCCGCCATCAGCTCGGGCAGGCCCAGCTCAGCCGCTACGTCGGCGCAAGCCCGGCCGCTGACGGCCTGGCCGTGGACCTTGGTGAGCCGCCCGATGTCGGCTCGGGGAGAGCGGCCGAAAAGATGCTCGGCGATCGCGAGGCCGAGCACGCTGTCGCCCAGAAACGCGAGTCGGCCGTACGAGTCGGCGCGATGCTCCACCCATGACGAATGGGTCAGCGCGCGGCGCCGCAGATCTTCGGGCAGGTCGTCGACGAGCACCCGGAGCTGCGCCGGCCCCTCGGCCTTGCGCCGGCGAGCCTGCTTCCCCCCGCGAGTGAACGCGCGGATACCTCTCGCCATCGAGTCAAGCCCCTACCGGGGGGCCAACCTTCTTTCGCGCCTTACGTCGCTCACTGACCCACCGCTCGGTCCACCACGAAGTCGACGGCCTGGCCGACGGTGACGATGCCCTCGGCCTCCTGCTCGGTCATCTTCACGCCATAGGTGTCCTCGAGCTCCATGACCAGCTCGTAGAGGTCCAGCGAGTCCGCGTCGAGGTCGTCGCGGAAGTGCGTGCCCTCAGAGATCGAGTCCGCGGCGACGCCGAGCTCTTCCGCCAGGTGGGATCGCACCTTCCCGAACACCTGGTTGCGATCGAGCCTCACGAGGACTGTCTTATCAACTCGACAGCTCGCCTCGGGTAGCGCCCGCGGTCTCGAGCAGATCCGCCGTCCGCTCGATCGCGCGCTCGTCCACGGCCCTCGCCGCCAACCGGATCGCGTTCGCGATGCCCTCGGGACCGGAGCTCCCATGTCCAACCACGGCTACCCCCCGAAGGCCGAGGAGAATCGCCCCGCCGGTGGAATCGGGGTCCAGCTCGCGGCGCAATCCGCCGAAGGCGGGGCGCAACAGCAGGCCGCCCAGCGCGGCGACCGGGTTCGATCGCGCCGCCGAGCCGACGGCGGCGCCCACGGCCTTCGCGGTGCCCTCGAGCGTTTTCAGCGCCACGTTGCCGGTGAACCCGTCGGTGACGATCACGTCGGCGGCATCGCCGAGCAGGTCACGGCCCTCGACGTTGCCGGTGAAGTCGATGCCTTCGAGCCGCGCCAGCTCGGCGTGTGCCTCGATCACCACCTGCGAGCCCTTCTTCGCCTCTTCACCGACGGAGAGCAGCGCGACGCGAGGCGATGCCACGCCGAGCACGGCCTTCGCAAAGGCAGCACCGAGCACACCGAACTGCACCAGGTCCTGGCTCCGGACTTCGGTGTTCGCCCCGACGTCGAGTAGCACCGTCGGCGGCCCGGAGTGCCCCGGAACCGCCAGCTGAATCGTCAGCGCGGGGCGCCGGACCCCGCGCAGTCGCTTCAACGCGAACAGGGCCGCGGTCATCGTCGCTCCCGTCGGCCCGGCGCTGACGAGCGCCTGCGAGCGCCCCTCCGTGACGTCCCGGGCCGCGAGGACAACCGAGGCCTGCTCTCGCGAGCGCACTGCGGCCACCGGCTCGTCGTCGTTCAGGATCTCGTCTTGGGCCTCGACGACCTCGATTCCGTCTACCCCGGCAAATGCGGCCGGGTCGCCGAACACCCGCAGGCCGATGCCGTCGGCGTGCGCGGCGCGCAACCCCTCGATCAGAACGCCGGTCCCGCGCTCGACGCCTTTGCCGTCGACGGCAACGGTAGTCCCCAAGGCCTACTCCGGGGGAGCAGTGGGGGCGCCGGGCTCCTCGGCGACCTCCTGCGAGATCACCTCGCGCCCGGCGTAGGTGCCGCAGGTCGGGCAGACCCGGTGCGGGAGCCGCGGGCTGTGGCACCGCGGACAGCGGTTCAGGCGCGGCGCGGCGACCTTGTGCGTGGCGCGGCGCTTGTCACGGCGCGCGCTCGCGGTTCTCTTCTTCGGGACGGCCATGGCCGATCGGAAGGGTACCGAGTGCTAGTCCGATAGCTCCCGCAGCTTCGACCAGCGCGGGTCGGGCGCCTTTTCGTGCACGTGGGTCGCCGGGTCGACGTCGTTGAGCGCGACCCCGCATTCCGGGCAGAGGCCGGCGCAGTCCGGCCGGCAGAGCAGCGATTGCGGCAGCGCGAGCGCGATCGCGTCGTGCGCCCAGGCGCCGATGTCGAGCACGCCCGCATCCACGTAGGGGCTCGTCAGCTCCTCGTCCTCGGTTGCGGGCTGGTCGATCTCGCGGGCATCGACCGCAACCGGAAAGGCCGCGTCTTCTAGACATCGCATACAGGGGCCGCCGAGGGCCGCGGTCAACCGCAGCCGCAGCGCGTACCCGGCCGCGGTGCGCGAGATGTCGAGGCGGGTCGGGACCGAGCCCGGCGCGAACGCGTAGTCCTCCCCGCCCAGGTGGAAGCCCTCGGGCACCAGATCGACCTCGACGCGGCTCGCCTCGCCCGGCTTCAGCGCGAGCGTGGTGAGATCGATCGTGTTGAATGGCGCGGGCATGGAAAGGCAAATCTAGAGATGGCGGCTCAGTTCCACTGGGATCCCGACACGTACCTCGAGCTGATCCACTCGGAGGTGCCGCGCTACGACGAATTGCAGGATCAGGCGATCGCTGCGATCCCGTTCGCCCCGAAGCGGGTGCTGGAGCTGGGCTTCGGCACCGCGGAGACCACCGAGCGCGTCTGGGAGCGCTATCCCGAGGCTCGGATCACCGGCCTCGACTCGAGCCCGGAGATGGTGTTCAAGGCGCGCGAGCTGGGCTGGGAGGAGATGCGCCTGGGCCGGATCGAGGACCCGCTTCCCGACGGTCCGTGGGACCTTGTCATCGCGGTGCTGTCGGTTCACCACCTCGACGCCGACGGCAAGCGCGACCTGTTCCGCCGCGTACGCGACCACTCGCGATCGCTGGTGATCGGCGACGTGGTCGAGGTGGCGCCCGAGCGCCGCGTCACCCCGCTCGACCCGGACCATGACTTCCCCTCGCCCGCGGCGGACCAGGCCGAGTGGTCTGGCGGCGAGGTCGTCTGGGAGGCCGACGACCTGGCCGTGATCCGGGCGGTCTACGACTGATGCCGAAAGTCATCTACGAGAAGCGCGACCGGATCGCGTACGTGACGATCAACCGGCCGGAGGCTCGCAACGCCATCGATCCCGACGTCCACGCGCTGATGATCGAGACCTGGGAGGACTTCGAGGCCGACGACGCGGTCGACGTCGCGATCCTGACCGGGGCCGGCGAGGCGTTTAGCTCCGGCGCCGACCTGAAGACCTACATTCCGCCGAAGATCGAGAGCGCGACCCCGGCCGACATCCGCGAGATCGTGGAGCTCGGCTTGAACGGCTTCACGCGCGGCATGCATCGGATCCCGAAGCCGATCATCGCCGCTGTCAACGGCTGGGCGCTCGCGGGCGGCCTTGAGACGGCGCTGGCATGCGACATCCGACTCGCGTCGGACCGGGCGATGTTCGGCTCGTTCGAAGCGCGGCGCGGTTACCACCACGGCGATGGCGGCCTGGTCCGCCTCGTCAACACCTGCGGCGTCGGCGTCGCGATGCAGATGCTGCTGACCGCCGAGCCGATCGACGCCGAGCAGGCGCTGCGCTGCAACCTCGTCGCCAAGGTCGTGTCCCACGACGACCTGATGGCCGAGGCCGAGACGGTGGCGCGACAGATCCTGCGCAACTCGCAGCGCGCGGTGCGCTCGGCGAAGCAGACGATCCTCGACGTGATCGGCCAGCCGCTCGACTTCCAGCTGCGCACCGAGGCATGGAACGCCTACACCTCGTTCGACCGCGAGGAGACGCTGGGCCTGCTGGAACGGTTTTACGAGAAGTCCGACGCCGGGCGCGCCGGCGAGCACGAGACGGAGCTCTAGGAGCTACTCGACCTCGAGGGGCTCGTCGTCGCGGCCGGCGAGCCGGTCGCGGCCGCGCTGCACGGCGGCGAGGAACTTCTGGAGGTTGACCTCGAGGGTCGAAAGGATCTCGTCGGCGTAGTCCTCGGCGCCGAGGCGGATCTGGCGCTCGGTCTCCCGCGCGTCTTCGATGATCTCCTCGGCGGCGCGCTCGGCCTGCTTGTAGACCTCCTCATCGGAGATCAGGCGGGCCTGCTGGTCGCGGGCCTCCTTGACGACGCGCTCGGCCTCGCGCTTGGCCTCCGCCAGCATCTCCTGGCGCTCCTTGACGATCCAGCGCGCCTGCTTGATCTCCTCGGGGATCGTGGCGCGCATCTGATCGAGGAGGTCGTAGATCTCCTCACGATCAACGCGAACCTGATCCGTGAGCGGCACCGGCCGCGCGTTGTGGATCAGGTCGTCGAGCTTGTCGATGAGTACGAGGACGTCCATTTGCGGGGGAAAGCTTATTCGGCCGGGCGGGTCCCGGCTGTGACGAATGTCATTTCGGCGTCCGCCTGCAAGCTCCTGCCCACGCTCGTACCTGGAACCGATGAATTCAGCGCTGCACACGCTCGGCGAGGGCCGCCGCAACCTCGCCCGGAACGAGGTCGGTCACGTCGCCGCCGAACGTGGCCATCTCCTTGACCCCCGTCGAGCGGATGAAGCTGTACTCGGCCGAGGCGAAGATGTAGACCGACTCGATATCGGGGGCAGCCCTGCGATTGAGCTGGTTCATCTCGAACTCGTACTCGAAGTCCGAGATCGCGCGCAGCCCCTTGACGATTGCGGTGGCGCCGCACTCGCGCGCGAAATCGACCAACAGGTTCGAGAAGACCCTGACCTCGACGTTCCCGATCCCGTTGCCGGCGAGCGCCCGCTCGATGAAGCCCTGGCGCTCGTCGGGGGTGAACAGCGTCGTCTGCTTGCGGATCGACTGGCCGACGACGCCGACGATCACGCGGTCGAAGACGCGAGAAGATCGCGTGAGGATGTCCAGGTGGCCGTTCGTCACCGGGTCATAGGTGCCCGGGCAAACTGCTACGCGCTCTCGGTTGGCCTCGGTCACGGGCGGTAAATCCTCAGCAACGCCTCGCCGTAGCGGCGCTCGCGCCACGGCTCGAGCGCGAGGTCGAGCGGGTCGCGAGCGGAGCTCTCGGCGGCGATGCGACCGCCGGGGCGCAGGCGTGGGAACAGCAGGTGGTCGAGGTCGGGGCCAAGGCGGGCGGCGAGTGTATACGGCGGATCGCAGAGGATCAGGTCGTATTGAGCCTCGTCCTCGCGCAGGAACCGGAGCGCGTCGGCGCCGATCACGGCAGCCCGATCACCGATGCCCAGGGCTTCCACGTTCGCCCGTGCCGGCTCCGGCCGGGAGTCGACCAGCGTCGCCCTGGCCGCGCCGCGAGAGACGGCCTCGATCCCAAGCGCGCCGGTGCCCGCGTAGAGGTCCAGCGCTTCCAGCCCGGCCACGTCGCCGAGGATCGAGAACAGCGCCTCGCGCGCGCGATCCGAGGTCGGGCGAACGTCGTCACCGGGGGGAGCGATCAGGCGTTGCCCCTTGAGCTCTCCGGCGACCACCCTCATCAGGCGGCGATCCCCTCCTCGCGCTCGTCACCGAACCGCGAGCGCGCGGCGTCGAGCAGCGGCCCGAGCGCCGGCTCATCAAGCGAGGGATGCTCCTTGAGCAGGTCCAGCGTCTCGCGCCGGGCCTCGACCAGGAGCGAGGCGTCGTCGGGCAGATCGGCGACACGAAAGCGTGGCAGGCCGCTCTGGCGCGTGCCGAGGATCTCTCCCTCACCGCGCAGCGTCAGATCGACCTCGGCCAGCTTGAAGCCGTCGCCCTCGGTCGCGATCGCGTCGAGCCGGCGCCGGGCGGTCTCCGAGGCCGGGTCGCCGAACAGGATGCAGAACGAGGGGTGCTCGCCCCTCCCCACCCGCCCGCGCAGCTGATGCAACTGCGAGAGCCCGTATCGCTCCGCTCCCTCGACGACCATCACGGACGCGTTAGGTACATCGATTCCAACCTCGATCACGCTCGTCGCCACGAGGGCGTCCGCGGCTCCCGAGGCAAAGCGCTCCATCGCCCTCGCCTTGTCGCGTGCCGGCATCTGCCCGTGCAGCAGCTCGACCTCGAAGTCGCGCAGCTCGCCGCCGGCGAGGCGCTTCGCCTCCTCGGCAGCGGCCTTCGCCTCGAGCTTCTCGGACCCCTCGACCAGCGGACAGACGAAGAAGGCCTGCCGGCCCTCGCGCAGGCGGTCCCGCACGAACTCGTAGGCGCCCGCCCGCTTCTCCTCGCCCACCGACCAGGTCTTCACCGGCTGGCGTCCCGCGGGAAGCTCGCGCAGGATGGTCGCGTCGAGGTCGCCGTAGGCGGTGAGCGACAGCGTGCGCGGGATCGGCGTGGCGGTCATGTGGAGGACGTGCGGCGCCGCGCGGCCAGAGCCGTCGGCCAGGGACGGGCCCTTGGCGTCGAGGGCGGCGCGCTGGCGAACGCCGAACCGGTGTTGCTCGTCGACGACGCAGACCGCCAGCCGGGCGAACTCGACGTCGGGCTCGATCAGGGCGTGCGTGCCGACGATCAGCGCCAGCTCGCCCGAGGCCAACCGCCCCAGCGCCTCGCGGCGCCCGGCCGCCTTGGTCGATCCGGTCAGCAGCGTGAACGGGATCGTCGAGCCCGCGAGCAGTTTGTCGAGCGTCTGGGCGTGCTGCTCGGCGAGGGTCTCGGTCGGGGCCATCAGCGCCGCCTGGTGTCCGCTCTCGACGGCGCGCAGCATCGCGTAGAGGGCGACGGCCGTCTTGCCGCTGCCAACCTCGCCCATCAGCAGGCGCTGCATCGGGCTGCCCGAGGTGAGGTCCGCGTCGATCTCCTCGCAGGCGCGCCGCTGGCCCTCGGTCAGCGTGAACGGCAGCGAGTCGATCCATTCCCGGGTGATCGCCTCCGGCGCCCCCAGCGCGACTCCCGGCCGCGAGTCCAGCCGGCCACGGCGCCGTGCCGCGAGCGCCACCTGGTGCAGGAACAGCTCCTCGAACGCGAGCCGCTCGCGGGCGCTCGCCGCCGCCCCGGCGTCGTCCGGAAAGTGGATCGCAAACAATGCCGCAGCCACGTCCCCGAGGCGACGCCGCGCTCGAAGCTCCGCCGGCAGCGGCTCGACCGCGTCGCGCGCACGCTCGCCAGCCTGCCAGACCCACTCGCGCACCCGGTCGGCGCTGAGGCCGTCGGTCACCGAGTGGACCGGCACTAGCCCGACCGTGTGGAGCCCCTCGCCGGCGAGCGTGTCGCCGTGGATCAACTCATGCGCCGAGACTCGAAATCCGGAGCGGTCGAGCTTGCCGGAGAGCAGGACCCGGGTCCCAGGGCGAAGCCGCTCCACGAGCCACGCCTGGTTGAACCAAACCGCCTTGGTCGCCCCCGAGCCGTCGGCGACGTTGGCCTCCACGATGCGCAGGTTGCGCCGCCGGGTGGGCCGAACGCGGGCCGTGCGGACCTCGGCCAGGATCGTCGCCTCCTCCCCGAGCCGAAGCTCACCGATCTCGAGCACGTTCGACCGGTCGCGGTAGCCGTGCGGAACGTGCCAAAGCAGATCGCCAACCGTCTCGATCCCGATCCGCCCGGCGTGAGCCGCGAGCTTCGGGCCGGCTCCCCTCAGCGCCTGGAGCGGAGCTTCGAGCCGGCTTGGCCTTGGTGCTGTGCGCAGCGGTACGGCGCCCAGGTCCTCGCGAAGCTGCGCCTGGCCGGAGCCGAGCGCTCGCGGCGGAGCCTCGGTGGCGGTCACTGCGCCGCGATCAGCCAGTGCCAGTTCGGCTGACCGCCGCGGTGGAGCTCGACCTCAACGTCCTCGGGAAGCCCGAGGTCGAGGTCGTCGAGCGCGATCGGTGGCGCCGCCCCCTCGATGATCGTCACGATCTCGGCGCCCTCGGCCAAACGCCGCACGGTCTGCGAGAGCGTCTGCGCCGGGTCACCCCAGGCGATGACCTCTTCATCCTCGAAGCCGACGGCCTCTCCGACCGCGAACCGGCCCTCGACGTCGTCCTTCGCGGCCGGGGCGACGCCGCCCGCGCGGATCGAGGTGAGCACCTCGGAAAGACGCTTCGCGTTGTCGGCAGCGCCGGCGTCGCGATCGAGCTCGACCAGTGCAGCCAGGGCGCCCTGCTGGGTGACGGAGGCCACCACCACAGCCTCTTTCGAACTGAGCTTTGCCGCCTCTTCGGCTGCGAGATGTACGTTCCTCGAATTGGGCAGCACCACGATCTCGGCCGTCGGCACGGCGTCGATCACGCTGAGGATGTCGTTGGTCGACGGGTTGAGTGTCGGCCCGCCGTCGACCACCGCGGCGCCCAGCTCCTCGAACAGAAGCTGTAACCCGTCCCCGCTCGCCACCGCGACCGCGGCCGTGCGGCCCCCGAGCCGTGCGGCGCGCTCCGCGACCTGCTCGTGCATGTCGGCGATGTCCTCGTTGGAGATCGTCCCAACCGTGTCGAAAAGCGCTTTAGCCGCGTCCGGATCGTCGGTGTGGACATGGATCCTCAGGGTCGCCTCGTCGCCGACGACCAGGACCGAGTCACCGAGATTCTCCAGCAGCGGTTCGAATCCCCTGCGGTCCAGGTCCTCGCCGATCACTGCGAAGTTCGTGCAGTAGCGATAGCGCGAGTCGGCGTGGTGGACGCCGACCGCCCGCGCCGGCGCGTAGTGCGGGATCTCGGGGAGCTGGACCTCCTCGCCGGCCAGACCGGCAATCGCGCCGCGCACGATCACCGCCAGCCCAAGCGCGCCCGCATCGACGACGCCGGCGTCGGCCAGCACGTCCAGCTGCTCGGGCGTGTGGCTGACGGCGTCGCCGGCCGCAGCCAGCGCCGTCGCGAGCATCTCCCCCAAGAGAGCGTTCTGCTCGTCGTCGCTGGCATCCGGGCGCAGCCGGTGCTGCTCCCAGTGGGCCAGCCGCTGCGAGACGGCGGTCGCCATCTCGCGTGCGACCGTGAGCATCGTGCCCTCCACCGGGTTCCGCAGCGACGCGTAGGCGGCGCGCTCGGCGTTCGAGAGCGCGGCCGCGACCAGGATCGGGTCGATCAGCCGGCCCCGAGGGCTCGCGAGCTCCTCGGCCGCCCCCCGGACGATCTGGCTGAGGATCACTCCGGAGTTCCCGCGGGCCCCCATCATCGCAGCGCGGGCCACGGTGCGAACGATCTCGGGCCGCTTCGGGTCGCCATCGTCCGCCTCCGCCTCGAGGCGTTCGAGCTCGGAGAGCACGGCCCGCATCGTCAGCGCCATGTTGTCGCCGGTGTCGCCGTCGGCAACCGGGAACACGTTCAGGTCGTTGATCTCCTCGCGCCGCTCCTCGAGATGTGCGAGCGCGACCGACATCACCCGCCGGAAGCGTTGGATGGAAGGGTCGGCCATACGCGGCCGGAATCTACTCGTGGCGCCGCGCTACGCGTGCTTGGTTACCGCGCCGGCCTTCAGGCAGCGGGTGCAGACGTAGACGCGCAGCGGGCGGCCGTCCTCCGAGATCCGGACCTTCTGGAGGTTCGGGTCGAAGCGACGCCGGGTGGCGATCATCGAGTGGCTCCGCGAGTTTCCGAACGCGGGCTTCTTGCCGCAGCTGTGACAGACCTTGGCCATCGCGACCGAGGATGGTAGCGGGCGTCAGACCCTGATCAGACCAGCTGGTTGAGCACCAGAGCGGAGCGCATCACGGCCGCGGCGGCGTGGCGGCCCTGGTCGCGCTTCGAGCCGTCCGCCCGCGCCTCGGCCTGCTCGCGGGTGTCGCAGGTGATCACGCCGAAACTGCAGGGGACGCCCGTCACGAGCTGCGCGTCCTGGATCCCGCGCGCTGCCTCGCCGCAGACGAAGTCGTAGTGGCTGGTCTCGCCCCGGATCACGACCCCGAGGCATGCGACGCCTGCGAACCGCCCGGACTCGGCGCACGCCTTCGCCGCGAACGGCAGCTCGAACGCGCCCGGAACCTCGAACGTCTGGACCGAGGCCGGGCTGACCCCGGCCTCGGAGAAGCCCTCAATCGCGCCGTTGACGAGCCGTCCGGCGAGGTCCTCGTAGAAGGTCGCGACGCAGATCGCCCATTCGCCCCGGCCGAGGAACTCGCGCTGATCGTCGCCGTATGGCTCAGGCATTGTCCGCGTCCCGCGTCTGCTCGTCATGGATCATCTCGTCGTCGAGCGGCAGTCCCTGGTGGTGGAGGATGTGGCCGAGCTTGTCGCGTTTGGCGTTTAGATAGGCCTCGTTGTGCGCGTTGGGCACGGCCCTGATCGGGACCTGCTCGGCGACCGACAGGCCGTAGCCCTCGAGTCCGTGGATCTTCTTCGGGTTGTTGGTCAGGATCCGGATCGAGCTGAGCCCGAGGTCGACGAGGATCTGGGCACCGATGCCGTAGTCGCGCAGGTCGGCCGGAAGTCCCAGCTTGAGGTTGGCGTCGACGGTGTCGAGTCCCTCCTCCTGGAGCTTGTAGGCGCGGAGCTTGTTGAGCAGCCCGATCCCGCGACCCTCCTGCGAGAGGTAGAGCAAGACGCCCCTGCCCTCCCGCTCGATCGTCGCGAGAGCCGCCTCGAGCTGCTCGCCGCAGTCGCAGCGCAGCGAGTGGAACACGTCGCCGGTCAGGCACTCGGAATGGACGCGCACGAGCACGTCGCTTTCCCGGTCGACGTCGCCCTTGACCATCGCCACGTGGTGCTTGTCGTCGACCAGCGAGCGGTAGCCGACCGCCCGGAACTCGCCGAAGGCGGTCGGCAGCGCCGTCTCCACCACCCGCTCGACCAGCTTGTCCTTGCGCCGGCGGTAGGCGATCAGGTCGGCGACCGTGATCATCTTCAGGCCGTGCTCCCGGCAGTACGGGATCAGGTCGGGGACGCGGGCCATCGTCCCGTCGTCGTTCATGATCTCGCAGATCACCCCGGCCGGGACCACGCCGGCGAGCCGGGCCAGGTCGACCGCGGCCTCCGTCTGTCCGGTCCGCTCCAGGACCCCACCGGCCTTCGCCTTCAACGGGAACACGTGACCGGGCTGGACGAGGTCGTGAGGCTTGGTCTCGGGGTCGACGGCAACCTGGATGGTGCGCGCGCGGTCGGCCGCGGAGATCCCGGTGGTGACTCCCTCGCGGGCCTCGATCGCCACAGTGAAGGCGGTCTGCAGCGGGGTCTCGTTCTTGGCCGCCATCAGGTCGAGCCCGAGCTCGTCGCAACGCTCAGGCGGCAGCGCCAGGCAGATGAGCCCGCGCGCGTGGGTCGCCATGAAGTTGATCGCCTCGGGGGTGGCGAACTGAGCGGCGAGCGTGAGGTCGCCCTCGTTCTCGCGGTCCTCGTCGTCACAGACCACGACCATGCGCCCGGCGCGAATCTCCTCGATCGCCTCCTCGACGGTGGCGAACGCGCTCTTGGTGATCTCAACCATCAGTCACTGCCTTTCTCGGTAAAGCGTAGAAGCCGCTCGACATAGCGCGCGATCACGTCGAGCTCGACGTTCGCGCGGCCGCCGGCGACCAGACTGCCCAGCGTGGTGCGCTCCAGCGTCTCGGGGATCAAGGACACCTCGACACCGTCGTCCGCGAGCGCGGCGACGGTCAGGCTGACCCCATCAAGGGTGATCGAGCCGTGCTCGACGACGAATCGCCGGTGCTCCGGCGGAAGGGTGATCGAGATCCGCCTGGCGATGCCGTCCTCGCGGGTTCCCGCCACCTCCACGGTCGCGTCCACATGGCCTTGGACCAGGTGGCCGCCGAGCGGCTCGCCCGCCCGCAGGGCGGGCTCCAGGTTGACGGGATCGCCGACGGCGAGACCCCCGAGCGTCGTCAGCGCCAGGGTCTGGTTCATGACGTCCGCCTCGAACGATCTATCGTCGCGCGCGGCGACGGTCAGACATACGCCGGCGACGGCGACCGAGTCGCCGCCCGCGAGATCGCCCGCAACGCTGGTCGCGATCCGCAGCCGCGCGCCCTCGTCGCTGCGCTCGATCGCCGCGACGGTCCCGACCTCCTTGACGATGCCGGTGAACATCACCACTCCTTAAGCCGCGCGCGAATCAGAACGTCTTCGCCGACCCGCTGGTGCTCGGTCGCCAGCGCTCTCCGGGCCTCGCCGATCGCCTCGGGATCGGACCCGGCAAGAAGCGGCCTGGCTCCCTCGCCGCCGAGCAGAAGCGGCGCGATGAACAGGCGGAGCTCGTCGATCTCGCCGGCTGCGAGGAACGCGCCGGCAAGACGGGCGCCGCCCTCCAACAGCACCGACGTGACGGCGCGCCGTCCGAGTTCGGCCAGGGCCGCGGTGACGCGGGCATCGTGATCGCCGTCCAACGACAGCACCTCCGCTCCGGCGCCTCGCAGGAGGCTGATGCGGTCGGCAGATGCAGCCGCGGCGGCGACGACCAATAGCGGCGCCTCGTCAAGCGACGCGAGCAGCGCGGACTCGAGCGGCAGGCGGGCTTGTGCGTCGAAGACGACGCGAAGCGGCTGGCGCTGAGCGGGGGGATCCAGGTCGCGGGCGGTCAGCAGCGGGTCGTCGGCGAGCGCGGTGCCGATGCCGACGGCGATCGCATCGGACTCGAGGCGCCAGCGGTGCACGAGCATGCGGCTCTCGACGCCGGAGATCCATTTCGAATCGCCCGACGCGGTGGCCGTATGCCCGTCCAGCGTGACCGCCGCCTTGTAGAGCACGAGCGGACGCCCGGTGCGTGCGTGCTTGCGGAAGGCCTGGTTCAGGAGCCGGGCCGCAGCGGCTTCGGCTCCGCTCGCGAGCTCGACCTCGATCCCCTCGCCGCGCAGAACTCCTGGGCCGCGGCCGCTCGCCTTCTCCGAAGGGTCGTCGGCGGCATAGACGACGCGTGCGACGCGCGCCGCGACGAGCGCCTCGGCGCAAGGCGGCTGGCGGCCGTGATGGGCGCAGGGCTCGAGCGTCACGAAGACCGTGGCCCCGGCGGGGTCGTGACCGCGGCGCTCGGCGTCCGCGAGGGCGGCCCGCTCGGCATGCGGGCCGCCCAGCTCCGCGTGCCAGCCCTCACCGAGGGTCTCGCCGTCGCGGGCGATCACCGCCCCGACCATCGGATTCGGCGACACGCACCCGCGTCCCAGCTCGGCCAGCTCCAAGGCTCGCGCGAGGTGGAGCCGATCCTGCTCGGTGAGCGTCGCGGCCATGTCCCGACCAATGGTACGAAAAGTCGTTGACTGACCAGTCAATCAAGGTCTCGGCAGATACCTTCCTTGCGTGAGCGAGATGCTCCCCGGAGCGGAGACGAGGCGCTTCGGGCGCAGCGCCAGCCTGCTTTCGGCCGGGGTCGGGGCGTCGGGACTCCTGACCTACCTTTTCTTCTCGCTCGCGTCCCACAACCTGGACCGGACGGCGTACGGCGAGATCGTCGTGCTCTGGTCAGCGGTCTTCGTGACGATCTCGGTCGCCCACCGTCCTGTGGAGCAGCTGCTCTCGCGGACGCTGGCCGAGCGCCGCGCGCGCGGCGAGGAGATCGCGAGCGCGCTGCGGGTGGGCGTGGCGATTCAGGTCGGGGTCGCGGCGTTCCTGGCGATCGCCGCGCTGGCCTTGCGCGATCAGCTCCAGGACGGCCTGCTCTCGGGCTCGGCGACGCTTTATTGGGCGCTCGTCTTTTCGATCACCACCTTCGGCGTGAGTTACTACGCTCGTGGCGCGCTGGCCGGGACCCGGCGCTTCGCGCTCCTGGCCGCTCTCCTGGTCTGCGAATCGGCGGCGCGCTCGGCGTTCGCGCTGGCGGTCGCGCTGGGCATCGCCGAAGGCCAGTCGACCGTGGCGGTCGGCGTTGCCGCGGCCCCGGCGCTGAGCCTCATCGCGGTTCCGGTCGGGGTCATGTTGATGCGCCGGAGCGGCGACGCCTCAGCGCCGGAGGACTCCCCCGCCCCGGTGACCGTCGCGGCGGGCGGCAGCTTCGCGGCCGCGATCCTCGTGGTGATGCTGAGCGAGCAGGCGTTCCTGAACGCCGGGCCGTTGCTGGTCCGTGCCTTCGAGGATGCCGCTGCGGCGGGGTTCATCTTCAACGTACTGATGGTCGTTCGAGCCCCTGTCCTCGTCTTCCAAGGCGTAGCGACGAGCCTGCTGCCCCATCTGACCCGCCTGGGAGCCCGAGGTCGAGACGGCGACCAAGCCTTCCACGACTCGATCCGGACGACGCTGATCGCGGTCGCGGCGTTCGCGGTGGCGACGTTCGCCCTTCTCGCCGCGATCGGCCCGGCCCTGATGCAGCTCGCTTTTGGCGACGACTTCTCCTACGACCGCCTCGACCTCATGCTGATGGCCGGCGCCATGGGCTTCTATCTGGCGGCGACGACCCTGAGCCAGGCGGCGCTCGCGCGTGGAGCCGCCGCCAGCGCGGCGCGGTGCTGGGCCGTGTCGGGGGCGCTGTTTTTGGCCTGGTGCCTGGTGCCGATCGTCGCCGACGAGGCCCGCCGGGTCGAGATTGGCTTCCTCGCAGGGGCGATCCTGCTGGCGCTGTTGCTCGGCCGGGTCTACCGGACGGCGACGGGAGCCGGGATCGAGCCCGGCTCCCCCGAGGAGATCGAGGCACAGCTCGCGTCGGCGGACGAGGCCGGATAGGGGGAGAGGGATTTGATGAGCGACGCAAGGCGCGAAACGAGCTTTGCCCCCCCGGGTGGGGGATTGAATGTCAGACGCTGAGCTGCTCCTGGTTGCCGGCCTGCTGATGGCGGCCGGCCTCGCGGCCGCCAAGGTCGCCGACCGTGCCCGGGTGCCGGGCCTGCTCCTGTTCCTGGGACTGGGGATGCTGGCCGGTTCCGACGGGATCGGTGGAGTCGAGTTCGACGACTACGAACTGACCCAGACGCTCGGCACGATCGGCCTCGTCCTGATCCTCTTCGAGGGTGGTCTCGCGGCCGGCTGGAAGGAGATCCGGCCCGTGATCGGGACCGCGATCTCGCTGGCGGTGATCGGCACCGCTGCGACGGCGGCAATCGCCGGAGTCGCCGCGACGTGGCTCTTCGACCTCGATCTGCTCGAGGGCTTGCTGGTCGGGGCCGCGGTCGCCGCGACCGACTCCGCGGCGATCTTCGCCGTGCTGCGCGGCTCGCGCCTTCGCCGCCGCCTCGCGCGATCGCTCGAGGGCGAGTCCGGGCTCAACGACCCGGTCGCTGTCCTGCTCGTCGTCGGGTTGATCGACTGGATCCAGATGCCCGACTACGGCGCAATCGACATGCTCGGGGAGCTGGTCATCAAGCTCTTCGTTGGCTTCGTGATCGGCTTGCTCGTCGGTTTCGTGGCGCGCGCCGCGTTCCGCCGGCTCGACCTACCGTCCCCCGGCCTCTACCCGGTCGCGTCGCTGGGGACGGCTGCCCTGGCGTTCGGCCTCGCGGAGCTGCCCCACGGCTCCGGCTTCCTCTCCGTCTACATCGCTGCGCTCGTCCTCGGCACGGGCCCCGTCCCCGCCCGCGGCTCGACGATCGCCTTCCATCAGGGGATGAGCTGGATCGCCCAAATCTCGCTCTTCTTCCTGCTCGGCCTGCTTGTCTTCCCCAGCGATCTCTGGGATGTGGCGCCCGAGTCGCTCGCCCTGTCGGCGGCCTTGATCTTCGTGGCACGCCCGCTCGCCGCGGTGCTGGCGACGGCGGCCGCGCCGTTCGAGATGCGCGAGCGGGTGATGCTCGGCTGGGCCGGTCTGCGGGGAGCCGTGCCGATCTGGCTTGCGACGTTCCCGGTCATCGCCGGTGTCGACGCGAGCGGGGTGATCTTCAACGCTGTGTTCTTCGTGGTCGTGACCTCGACCCTCATCCAGGGCGCAACCTTCGACCCGCTGGCAGTCCGCCTGGGCCTGACCACGGACGAACCCGCCCTGCCGCAGCCCGTGATCGAGACCGGGACGGTCAGGCGCCTCGGCGGCGACACGTTCATCTACGTCGTGCGGCCGGAGGACGCGGCCGCCAGAGCCCTGATCCGCGACCTCGGATTGCCGCGTGAGGCGCTGGTCAACCTGATCGTCCGCGGCGACACGGCGATCCCACCCCGCGGCTCCACGCAGATCGAGGCCGGCGACGAGGTCCACGTGCTCGCCCGGCGCGAGGCGATCCCGGCGGTCGAGGCGCTGACCGAGCGCTGGCGCACCGGACCGCTCGGCGAGCCGCCCCCGGCCCAGCTCCCGATCCGCGGCGCACCCCAGGTCTTCACGGTCCGCCGCCGGACTGCGGACGACGGAGACCCGGGCAGGCCCGAGTTTCTGGAGACCGTGCCGGTCGCCGCCCGCCTGAGGGTACGGCGCGAACGGCCGGGCGCGCTCGTTGGGCTCGCCGACGGTCGCTACGGCATCACCGACAGCGAGCTCACCGCCGTCGGCGGCCGTCGCCAGATGGCCGACTGGGTCGCGCGACGAGTTCGGCGGCCGGACCTCTCACCGACCGAGCGCGCCTGGTGGGAAGAGCTGGCGGGCGTGCTCAACGCACCACCCCCGCGACGCCGGCCCGAGGCCGACGTCGGCGAACAGACGACCTAGGCGCCGCTTACTCCGCGCCCGCCGCTGCCACGATCCGCTGGTACGCCGCGCCCGGATCGGAGTCGGAGAAGATCGCTGAGCCCGCCACCAGGAGGTTCGCCCCGGCCGCGACGACGCCGGGTGCCGTCTCGGCGTCGATGCCACCGTCGACCTCGATCGCGCATCCCTCGGGCGCCACAGAGGTCAGGCGCTGAACCTTCTCCGGAGAGGCGGCGATGAAGCTCTGGCCTCCCCAGCCGGGGTTCACGGTCATCGCCAGGAGCAGGTCGCAGCCCGGTGCAGCGTCGCGCGCGGCGTCCACCGGGGTGCCGGGGTTGATCGCAAGGCCGGCCAGGCAGCCCGCCTCGCGGATCGCGGCAAGGGTGCGGTGGGCGTGGGGATCGGCCTCCTGATGGATCGTGATGCAGTCGGCGCCCGCTTCGGCGAACGCGCCCAGCTGCTCGCCCGGGCGCTCGATCATCAGGTGGACGTCGAGCGCCGCGCCGGCATCGTGGACCCGGTCCGCGATGGAAGCCGTGACCAGGGGGCCGATCGTGATCGGCGGAACGAAATGACCGTCCATCACATCGACGTGGATGACCCGGGCGCCGGCCGCGATCACCTCGTCCACCTGCGATCCCAGGCGGGCGAAGTCGGCGGCCAGGATCGACGGTGCGACCCGCGGCGATCTGAACAGCTGCTTGGTGGTCATATCGGCCTCAGCATCGAGTGGCCGCAATGCTGGCAGACCATGTCCGCGGAACGGCTCATGCGGACGATCGTCTGGTGCTCGCCGCAGTCCGGGCATTGCGAGACAAGCTCGTAGCGCTGGAGGCAGAAGACGCAGCGGAAGCGGCCCGGCAACGTCGTCGGACGCAGCCATGGCTCCCCGCAGCCGGGGCAGCTGGGCCGGGGCAGGGTTTCCTCGGCGCTCACGATCAGTCACCGTGCCGGGCGATGAAGAAGCCATCGGTTCGGTCGGCATCGGGGCGTGTCTTGCGAACCGCCCACTCCCCCGGCGGCTCGGTGCCGGCGAGGACGTCGCGGTTCTCGCGATCGGAGATCGTGCAGGTCGAGTAGACCAGGGTGCCGCCCGGGCGCAGGGCGCCCAGTGCCCGAGTCAGGATCCCGGCCTGCTCGCCCGCCAGCCGCTCGATCGCGGCCGGGTCCTTGCGCCAGCGGGCGTCGGGACGCGAGGCGAGCGTCCCCAGGTCGGAGCACGGTGGATCCACGAGTACCCGATCGTAGCCCTGGCCCAGATCGGCCGAGGCGGCGTCGGCAACCTCGACCCGAACGTTGCCGGCGCTCGCTCGCTCACAGAGCTCGGTGATCTGACGGCCCCGACCCGGGTCGCGCTCGACGGCGACGACCTCGCCCTCGCCGCACATCCGCGCCGCGATCGCCGTCGTCTTCACGCCGGGACCCGCGCAGAGGTCCAGGATCCGCTCGCCCGGACGCGGGTCCAGCGTGGAGATGACCGCCTGTGCTCCTCGGCTCTGGGCGAACAGCGTTCCGGCCTTCAGCCCGCTCAGCGCAGCCTCTCCGAGCGGCCCGGACCAGACCAGCGCTTCCGGTAGGGCAACGCCTGCCGTTGCCGGTCCCGCGGCGACGGGCTCTCCGGCTGCCTCCAGCTCGGCGCGCAACTCGGCGGGCGCGGCCCGAAGCGTGTTGACCCGAAGCGACGTCTCGGGCGCCTCGTTGATCGCGCGGAGCAGCGAGCGAGCCGACTCGGGGCCGAGCTCCTCCCACCACATCCGGACCAGCCACTCGGGAACCGAATGGGCGACCGCGGCGGCGTCGGGATCATCGTCGGTGAGCGATGCCAGCAGGCCGTCGCGCTCGCTCACCGAGCGGCGCAGCACCGCGTTCACGAGGCCGCCGGCGCCGGCGGCACGACGGGCTCCCCCGCGGCGCATGCCGCCCTTGGCGAGCTCGACGGCCTCGTCGACGGCAGCATGGTCTGCCGCAGCGTCCGAGAACAGCACCTCGAACAGGCCCAACCGGAGCGCCGCCGTGACCGGCGGGTCGAGCGAGGCCGGATCGCGATCGGCAAGCCGGGCCGTCAGCGCGTCGCTGGTCCCGCGCCGTTGAACGGCGCCGAACGCGAGCCGCTGGGCCTGCGCCCGATCGCGGCCGGCGAGGCCGTGGCGCTCGGCCGCAGCGGGAAAGGCACGGTCGGCCCAGGCGCCGTGCTCGAAGGTGCGGCGCAGGACCTCGAATGCGGCGCGGCGCGCCGGCGTCGGAGCGCTCACAAGACCAGCCACCTCACCAACGGTGGGGCTCGGCTTCGTCCTCCGGACTCCGCCTCACAGCCAGGCGCGGAGCGGCGTGCCCGCGAAGGTAATCCCCCGCGGACATCTCGCGCTTCCCCGGCGGGCGCACGACGGTGATCCGCAGGCAGCCGGGCCGACAGCCCAAGAGCAGCGCGTTGCCGTCGGGCCGGAGCTCGCCGGTCCCCGCCCGGCTCTGCCCGTCGACGGTCCCGCGCACGACGCCCAGGCGGTCGCCGTCCTCGAGCTCGAGGTGGGTGCCGACGTGCGGGTTGAGCGCCCGCACCACGCACTCCAGCTCTGTGGCGGGACGGTTCGGGTCGAGCCGGCGCTCCGCGGGATCGATCTTCTCGGCATAGGTCATCGCTGCGGGGTCCTGGTCGGTGAAGCGCAGCTCGCCCGCAGCCCGGAGCTGGAGCGCGCGCACGGCGAGCTCGCCGCCGAGCTCGGCAAGCCGGGCGGCAAGGGTCCCGTAGTCGTCGCCGGGCTCGATTGCAACCTCCTCGCAGAGGGCGACGGGGCCGGCATCCAGTTCCTCGGTGACGCGGATGATCGCGACTCCGGTCCGCTCGTCGCCCGCCATCATCGCCCGCTCGATCGGCGCTGCGCCACGCCACCGAGGCAGCAGCGAGGGATGCACGTTCAGCAACTCGAACCGATCGAGCAGCTCCGACCGGAGAAATTGACCGAATGCGCAGACCAGACCGAGCGCGATCCCGGCGCCGTCCAGAGCCGACAGCGACCCGTCCCCGTTGACGTCGGCGGTCTGGTGCAGGTCCAAGCCGAGTTCCCGCGCGACGAGCGCGGCCGGCGGCGGCTGAAGCCGGCGCCCACGCCCCTGGCGCCGGTCGGGCGGCGTCACCACCAGCGCGGGCCGGGATGGGCTCGCCGCGAGTCGGCGCAGTACGGTGGCCGCGAACTGTGAGGTCCCGAGGTACGCGAGCCGCAACGGGGGCTCAGGGCTCATTCGCCCGCGCTCGCCTCGCCGTTCCCGGACTCGACTTCGGCTTCGTCCTCTGGGTCGTCCGGCGCGAAGCTCGTGCCCTCGCGCAGGGCGCGCATCGCGCCCTTGCGCTGCTCGCGCTCGGTGCGGTCGAGGATCAGGACGCCGTCGAGGTGGTCGATCTCGTGCTGTAGGACCCGCGCTTCCAGGCCCGAGGCCTCGATCAGAAGGCGATCTCCGCTGATGTCGGCGCCGCTGACTCGCACGTAGAGCGGGCGCTCGACGTCCATCACGACTCGCGGCAGCGAGAGGCAGCCCTCCACCGCCGTCGCCACCTCGTCCGAAGACCAGTCGATCACCGGGTTGGCGACGGCCGTGGGCGTGGCATCGGGACCCGCCTGGAAGACGAGCAATCGGCGCAGCGCTCCGAGCTGGGTCGCGGCAAGACCGACGCCCATCGCATCGCGCATGATCGCGATCATGCGCTCGGCCTCGGCGCCCAGCTCGGCCCCGAATTCCTTGATCTCCGACGCGCGCGAGCGCAGGACCGGGTCCCCGTAGGTGACGACCCGGGCCAGCGCCTCGTCGCGGCGGCGAATCTCCTCCTCGGTCGGTTCCGCGGGGTGCGCTTCGCCCGCGACCGGGCCCTCGGCGGGCTCGGCCTCAAGCGTTGCGTGTTCGCCCGTTTCAGTCATCGAATCGAGATTACTGCGGGTCAACGTCCACGGATAGCTGCACCCCGCGCAGAGCACGCGCCGCGACCGCTGCCTCCACCGCATCCCGGACCGCGGCAACCGCCGGTTCGCGCTCGTCGGCCTTGACGAGGATCTGGCGGCGCTCACGATCACGCAGCCGGAATCGCGGCGCCGGACCGAGCAGGCTCGCGCCAACCGGAAGCAGCGGCCGGACCCGCGCCGCGGTCTGCGCGGCGGCGTTGTCGGCCGCGCGGCCGCCGGGCGCCGAGAACTCGACCCGGATCAGGGTCGCGAACGGCGGATAGGAGAGCTCCCGGCGCCGTGCGAGCTCGCCATCGAGGAACCGGGCGGCATCGTGGCCGGCCGCGCAGCGGATCGCCTCGGCCCCGGGCGCGAGCGTCTGCACCAGCACCTGCCCGCCCGCTGGCCCGCGACCGCTGCGCCCCGCCAGCTGGGCGACCTGGGCGAAGGTGCGCTCCTCGGCGCGGAAGTCGGGGAACCGCAGACTGGAGTCCGCGTCGATGATCACGCTGAGGACCACATCCGGGAAGTCGTGACCCTTGGCGACCATCTGCGTCCCGATCAGGACCCCGGCCGGGGCCCGCTCGAACTCGCTAAGGATCCGCCCGTGGGCGCCGCGGGCGGAGGCGCTGTCCGAGTCGAGCCTGAACGCTGGCAGCGGGTCGACCAGCGCTGCGACCAGGTCCTCGATCCGCTCGGATCCGGCGCCGTGGCGGGCGACCGAAGCGGACCCGCAGTCCGGGCAGGCCTGGGGCACCTGGTCGGAATGCCCGCAGTGGTGGCAGCGAAGCGCATCCCTGCTGCGGTGCAGGACCAGCGAGACGTCGCAGTTGGGGCAGCGCCACGCACGGCCGCAGTCGCGGCAGCTCAGATGGGGCGACCACCCGCGGCGCGGGACCATCACGATCGCCTTGCCGCCGGCTGCTTGCAAGTCGGCGAGAGCAGCGCGGGTCCGTTCGTGAAGCGGCCCCTCGCGACCGTCGCGCTCGCGCATGTCGAGGACTTCGACCGCCGGCATCGGCGCGCCGTCCGCCCGTTCGGGAAGGTCGAGTCGTTCGCGGTCCAGCCAGCTCTCGGGCCTCGGGGTGGCCGAACCGGCAACCAGGACGGCGCCGGCGCTCGCCGCCCGACGCCGGGCAACGTCGCGCGCGTCGTATCGAGGGTCGGACTCCTGCTTGTAGGAGGAATCGTGCTCCTCGTCGACGACGACCAGACCCAGCCCGGCCAGGGGCGCGAACACCGCCGAGCGCGGGCCCACGCAGATCCGGGCCTCGCCGCGCTTGAGGCGCTGCCACTCATCGCGGCGCTCGCCCTGGCTGAGCGCCGAGTGCAGGATCGCCACGCGGTCAGCGAACCGTGCCGCGAACCGCGAGACGGTTTGCGGCGTCAGGCCGATCTCCGGAACGAGGACGATCGCACCCCTGCCTCGCTGCAGGGCTGCTTCCGTGGCGGCGAGGTAGACCTCGGTCTTGCCGGAGCCGGTCACCCCGTGCAACAGGAGCTCGCCACCGTCGCCGTCGAGGCCCGCCTCGATCCGCGCGACCGCACGCCCCTGGGCGGAGTTCATCCGCGGCGGCCCGGGTGGCGCGCCGACCGCGACGGTTGCCGGCCGCCGGTCCACTGCGACCTCGCTGAGCTCGACCAACCCGCGCTTTGCCAGCCGGCGGAGCGCGTCGCGGTCGGCTCCGGCGGCAACCGGCTCAGCGGCCGCCGCCAGGCGCTGCAACGCGATCCGCTGCTTCGGGCCCAGCCGCTCGCCGCCGGCCAGCGCCGCCCGACCCGGATCGGTCAGGGCCGCCCGCAGCTCCCGGCGCGCCGCGACGCTGCCGCGGGCGGCCGTCGTACCGGGGGGCAGGACCAGCTCCAGGCCCCGGGCCGGCGTCGAGCAGTACTCGCGGGCGACCCAGAGGCCGAGCTCGACCAGCTCCGGGGTCGCGCCCGCCTCGAGCGCCGCCACGGGCTCGGCCAGGCGCTCCGGGGCCAGCTCGGATTCCGCGGCCAGCGCCACCACCACCCCCAGGATGCGCTGGCGGCCGAACGGCACCAGCAAGACGCTGCCGACACCGACCTCGCCCAGCCGCTCGGGGAGCAGATAGTCGAACGGTCCACGCAGCGCCCGGGCGCTGGTGAGCGGCTCAACCTTGGCGATCGGAGGCATGACGCTCACCGTAGAGGGCCTCCCGGCGCCCGAGCGTGTAATACGCTCCAGCCGTGGCGCCGAAGCTTGGCCCTGGGGAGCGAGTCCTGTTCGAGGGGCACCCCTCCTGGCGCGCGATCCTCGACTTCTACCTAAAGGGCTTCGCCGCAACCGTCGTCCTGTGCCTGCTGGTTGCGCTTGGCACCGGGGTGATCGGCGACGAGACGAACAGCGGCCTGGTCGCCCTGATCGCGATCGCCGGCGTCGGGATCACGATCCTCGCCGGCTTCGTCAAGCGCGTGGCGACGAACTACACGATCACCAATCGCCGCCTCAACATCAAGCGGGGCATCATCTCGCGCACGATCCAGGAGACCCGCCTGGAGCGTGTCCAGAACGTGAACTTCACCCAGTCCGTGATCCAGCGCATGCTGCAGATCGGCGACGTCGACTTCGACACGGCCGCCGGCGACGACTACAACTTCGTCTTCGCCGGAGTCGCCGACCCGGCGGACGTAGTCGCGCAGGTGGACGATGCGACGCGCTCGCTCGGCTCGGCGGGCGGCGGCTTGGGCGACGACCAGCACGGCCAGCAGCCGCCGCCGCAGTAGCGATTGCTCAGGCCGGCGCCGGCGAGGCCTGCTCGGCGCCGAGTCCCGCTGCCGCGCGAAGCGCGTCGGCGCGATCGATCCGCTCCCAGGTGAAGTCCGAGTCCTCGCGGCCGAAGTGGCCGTAGGCGGCGGTCTTCTGGTAGATCGGCCGGTGGAGATCCAGCTCCTCGCGGAACGAGCCGGGGCGCAGATCGAAGTGCTCGGAGACGAGCTGCGCGATCGTGCCGCGCGAGACCTTCTCGGTTCCGAACGTCTCGACCATCAGCGAAACCGGGTGTGCGACGCCGATCGCGTAGGCGACCTGCACCTCGCAGCGGTCGGCCAGGCCGGCCGCGACGACGTTCTTCGCAACGTGACGCGCGGCGTACGCGGCCGAGCGGTCCACCTTGGAGGGGTCCTTGCCCGAGAAGGCGCCGCCGCCGTGGCGGGCCATGCCGCCGTAGGTGTCGACGATGATCTTGCGGCCGGTGAGGCCCGCATCGCCCACGGGGCCGCCGATCACGAAGCGCCCGGTCGGATTGACCAGGAAGTTCTGCTTGGTGTTGAGCTTCGACGGGTCGTAGAGCTCGGCTGGCAGGATCGGGTGCAGGACGTGCTCCCAGAGGTCGGGGCGGATCAGCGTGTCGCAATCGACGCCGTCCTTGTGCTGAGTGGAGATCAGGACCTTCTCGATCTCGATCGGCTGCCCGTTCTCGTAGCGGACGGTCACCTGGGTCTTACCGTCCGGGCGGAGGTATGGCACGACCTCACCCTTGCGTACCTCGGCGAGCCGGTGGGCGAGCTTGTGGGCGAGCGAGATCGGAAGCGGCATCAGCTCGGGCGTCTCCCGGGTTGCGTAGCCGAACATCATTCCCTGGTCGCCGGCGCCGGCGACGTCGAGCGCGTCGTCGTCGGCCGGGTCGGTGCGCGCCTCGAGCGCGTTGTCGACGCCCTGCGCGATGTCGGGCGACTGCTTGTCGATCGCATTGATCACAGCGCAGGAATCGGCGGAGAAGCCGAGGTCCGCGTCGTTGTAACCGATCTTCGAGATCGTGCTGCGAGCGATGTCCTGGATGTCCACGTAGGTGTCCGTGGAGATCTCGCCCGAGACGACCACGAGGCCGGTGTTGACCAGCGTCTCGCAGGCCACGCGGCCGTAGGGATCATCCGTGAGCACGGCATCGAGGACGCCGTCGGAGATCTGGTCGGCGATCTTGTCCGGGTGGCCCTCGGTGACCGACTCCGAGGTGAACAGGAACTCGTTCTCGGAAAAGCTTTCGCTCATCGTCGCGGCAGGGTAGCTAATGCGCGCTTTGTTCAGTGTCAGTCGACCAGCAGCCTGGCGTCGACCGACAGGGTGTCCTCGCCGCGGCTGACCGTCAGGCCGAAGCTGCCCAGGCGTCGCAGATCCGCCGCGAACGCGCCGTATGCCGTGTCCTCGGCCAGGCCGCTCCGCTCGGCGAACGCGAGCAGCCCGCGCAGATCCAGATACGCGATGAGCGCCGGCCCGTCGGGCAGGCCGTCCACGGTCTCCGAGTAGCGGTCGGCGTCCGCCAGGCCGTCGCCACCGGCGACCAGGCTCTCGATCGCAGCCACGTCGTTGGCGATCGCGAGCCTGGAGTCGAGCGTGACGTAGATGATCTGTGCGACCGGGGAGACGCGCAGCACCTGCGCCTCGAGGTCGCCGAAGCGCCGCTGCTCGAAGTTAGGAGCGCCCAGCTCCGGGTCGAACGCACGGGCGATCGGCCCCTGGAGACGGGCCAGTGCCTCTCGCGCTCGTTCCTCGTCAACGTCGTCGGCCAGGAACTCGAGGTACGGGGTCTGCGACCTCGCCGAGGGCAGGGCCTCGGCCCCGGGCTCGACCGGGGCGCGGGGGACGACCGCCAGCGCCGCCTCGCCACCGAGCGCCTCCAGGAAGTCGCGCTGGAGGTCGACGTCGGCCGCTCCGCGCAGGCTCTCGATCAGGTCGCTGAACCCGGCGGCGATCCCGGGAGCCTGCACGGTCGCCTGGCGGAGCAGGGCGGCGCCGGTCGCGCGGGGCTCGCCGAATCCCACGTAGGCCAGCGTGTCCGGGGAGAGGGTCTCCGCAAGCTCAGGGGAGAATTCGTCGAAGGCGGCGAAGAAGCCCGGCTCGGCTTCGTTGCGCTCCGAATCGAGCACGCTGCGGGTCGCGAGCGCGAAACCGTCCTCGCTCGCGCTGAGGGCGAGTGCGACACCGCGCGACGCGGCGGATGCGACGAGCGGCTCGAAGCTTGCGAGCTGGGCCTCCGAGGAGGTCACGAACGTTTCGATCCCGTCTGCGGAGAGGTAGGCCTCGGCGACGCGGTGGTCCGGCAGCTCGGCGAGCGCGCCGGGGGCGACCGGATCGTCGGCCAGCGAGTCGGCACCCTCGGCGCCCGTCGCGACATCCACGACCGCCCGCACGCCCTGCGGGCTCCCGAGCACGAGAAAATCGTCGACGACTGCGCTCGCGAGACCCCGCCCGCCCTCGGTGATCTCGACGTCGCGATAGCCGCTGGATGCCGCGCCGCCCGCGACGATCGACTCGGCGTAGGCTCGGGCGCCCGCCGGATCCTCGGCCTCGAGCAGCTGCACGCGCTCGGCGTCCGCGCCGCCGCCGATCACGAGCGCGGCGGCCTCGCCTCCGAACCACGGCTCCGAGGCTGCGCCGAGCGGCGCGCCGGCATTCAGCAGGGTCGCGGCCTGCGCTATGACCTGGCGGCTGACCAGCGGCATCCGGGCGGCGACTTCGGCAGCCAGCTCGGCCTGTTCCGTTTCGGGATCCAGGTTGGCGTGGATGTACGCGATCGTGCTCGCCGGAGCCAGTTCGATCGCCTCATCGTCCGGCGGGCATTCGTCGCCGGCCGGGACCGCGCAGGGCAGGTTCGGGACGACCGCGGCGGCGAACACCAGCACCACCACGACGGTGCCGAGGGCGGCGACAAGCCGCCGGCGAGCGACGATCGGAAGCGAGCGCCAAAAGCCCGCGATGCCACGGCCGACGGCCCCTGGAAACCGGGCCAGCACGAAGACAAGGTCTGCCAGCAGGTAGCGAAACCCGCGCAGTCGGTCCCCGATCGCTCCCAGGCGCCGGCCCGGCCTGGGAGCCCTCACCCGGGGCCTCGGAATCCTCACGCGGAGCCTGGGCTTTCTCACCCGTCGCAACCTACCGACGGGACCGCTTCGGCACGAAGTCGATGATCAGCGGAATGCCCTCCAGCGCATATTCCTCGCGCATCCGGTTCTCCAGGTGGTAGGCCCAATCGCGGGTGATCACTCGCCGATCGTTCACCTGGATCGCAATTCGTGGTGGGGCCGTGCCCACCTGCGCCGCGTAATAGAGGCGCAGGCGCTTGCCGCGTTTCGCGGGCGGCTGATGCCGGGCTACGACCGCGTCGACGAAGCGGTTGAGCTTCGGGGTCGGGATGCGCTGGGCGCGGCGGTCGGCAAGCTCGATCGCGGTGTCGAGCAGCTTGGCGACGTTGCGGCCCGTCGCCGCCGACACCGTGATCGCCGGCGGGCGCTGGCGCACGCGCCGCGCGATTCGAGCTTTCGCGTCGATCAGATCAAGACCTCCCACCTCCTCGGCTTCGCCTCCGGGGGTGTTCGGGTTGGCGGTCCTGCGATCCCACTTGTTCAGGGCGAAGACGGTCGCGCAGCCCGTCTTCATCGCCAGTTCGGCGGCTCGGAGATCTTCGCTGGTCAACCCCTCGGAGGCGTCGCAGACGACGATCGCGACGTCGGCTCGCTGCGCCGCCCGCTCGGAGCGGATCTGGGCGTAGTAGTCGACCGTTCCGGCCACCTTCGAACGCCTTCGCAGGCCGGCGGTGTCGATCAGGACGACGTCGCGCTCCCCCACCCGGAGCTCGGTGTCGATCGCGTCGCGCGTCGTTCCGGCCCGCTCGGAGACGATCACGCGCTCCTGTCCCAGGAACGCGTTGACCAGGGACGACTTGCCGACGTTCGGCCGGCCGATCACGGCGACCCGGGGCGCTGTCGCGCGATCACCGTTGGAGCCGGAATCGGCCGGCGGAAGCTCAGCCACCATCCGATCGAGCAGATCGCCAGTGCCACGGCCCTGGCTGGCCGAGATCGGGACCGGATCGCCCAGGCCAAGCCGGTAGAGGTCGGCGACCGAAGGCTCGTCGGCGGCGCCGTCGACCTTGTTGGCGACGACGATCACGGGCACGTCGGTCCTGCGCAGGATCTCGGCCACCTCGGCGTCCCCCTGGCGTAGCCCGGCCCGCGTATCCAGCACCAGCGCGACCACGTCGGCGTCGGCGATCGCGGCTCGCGCCTGTTGCTGGACTGCACGTGAGAGCCGGTCGCCGGCCTCGAGGTCGACGCCCCCGGTGTCGATCAACCGGAACTCGCGACCGTTCCAGTCGCATTCCAGCTCTTTGCGGTCGCGGGTCACGCCGGCCTCGGAGTGAACCACCGCTTCGCGCCCTCCCGCGAGGCGGTTGACCAGGGTGGACTTGCCGACGTTCGGGAAGCCGACCACCGCGATGCGCGGGACGCGTGTCATGGGAATACCACCCTTACCAGGGGGGCCAGCATGCTTTTGCGACAGGAGTCGCTCATGGGATACCCCTGTCACGCGCCAGGTCGACCACGCGGGCAATCACCTCGTCGACCGAGACCCCGGTGGTGTCGAGCTCGACCGAGTCGTCGGCGGCCCGCAGCGCGCCGTGCTCGCGCTCGCGGTCGCGCGCGTCGCGGTCCCGCTGATCGGCGAGCACGTCGTTGAGCGGCTGGCCGGTCTGCGCCGAGCGCCGGCGCGCGCGCTCATCACCTTCGGCGTTCAAAAAGACCTTGAGCGGCGCATCCGGGCTGACCACCGTTCCGATGTCCCGCCCCTCGGCAACGTACGGGCTCGAGGCGATCAACTCACGCTGGCGGGCGACCATCGCCTCGCGCACGCCGGGGTGCACGGACACGCGCGAGGCGGCGGCCGTCACCGCCGGTTCACGGATCGCCGCGGTCACGTTGTCGCCGCCGAGCAGGACCCGCTCGCCGGCGAAGGTGATGTCGACGCCGGCGGCGATCGCTGTCACTGCGCCGGCGTCGTCGGGGTCGATGCCGGCGTTCAGCGCCGCCAGGGCAACGCAGCGATACATCGCCCCGGAATCGAGGTAGGTGATGCCAAGCGCGGCGGCGACGCCGCGGGCGACGGTTGATTTGCCGGCCCCCGCTGGGCCGTCGATTGCGATGACCATGAACCCTGATGAGGATAGGTACCGAATGAGCGACGTAAGTCGCGCAACCAGGTTCGCCCCCCTGACAAGGGATGCAACTCGATGTATCTTGGCCGGAGTCCGCGAGGAGGAGGTTTTCGATGAAGGCATGGAACGTGGCCGAGATGGACCTCGAGCGCAACCACCCGCGGGTGCTCGGCTCGGAGGACGAGGGCCGGGTGATCGTGCTCAGGCTCCCCAAGGGCGCGACGATGCAGGAGCACCAGGTCCACGAACGGGCGTGGATGATCGTCGCGGCGGGCGCGATCGAGATCGACGACTCAGACGGCGAGACGGTGGGAGGCGGCCCGGGACTGCTGGCGGAGTTCGACCCGAACGAGCGCCGCCAGATCCGCGCCACCGAGGACTCGCGACTCGTCCTGGTGCTCTCTCCCTGGCCCGGCGAGGGGCATCCCAGCCAGCGCAGCGACTAGGGGGCCGTCAGCCGAGCAGCGAGCTCAGGTCGCGCTCGAACCCCGGGTAGCTGACCGCCGCCGCGTCCATCCCGGACACCTCGGCCCCGTCCCGCGAGGCGAGACCCGCGATCGCACCCAGCATTGCGAGCCGGTGGTCGCCGTGTGAGTCGATTCGGCCGCCGCGCAATCCGCCGGTGCCGCGGACCGCGAATCCGTCGTCGAGCGCCTCCGCTTCGGCGCCCAGCGCCCGTAGTGAATCGACGACCGTCGCGATCCGATCCGACTCCTTGTGGCGAAGCTCGCCGGCACCGCTGATCACCGTCTGACCCTCGGCGAAACAGGCGGCGAGCCCGACCAACGGCAGCTCGTCGATCGCCAGCGGCACCTCGCCGGCGGCGACGCGGGTGGCGCGCAAGCTTGAGTGGCGCGCGTCCAGAACCCCCCGTGGCTCGCCCCCGGCGGGCACGGCCTCCTCGACCTCGATCGCGGCACCCATCCGGTTCAGGATCCCGAGCAATCCCACCCGGGTCGGGTTCAGTCCGACACGCTCGAGGCGGACCCGGCTGCCCGGGACGAGCAGGGCCGCAACCAGGAAGAACGCCGCTGATGAGACGTCGCCCGGCACGTCGAAGCCGCACGGATCGAGGCGGGCGGCCGGCTGCAACACGATCCGCCGGTCCGGTAATTCGCCGCGGACCGTCAGGCCGTGCCCGGTCGAGTTCGAATCGATCGTGACGCCGGCAGCCGCCAGCATGCGCTCGGTGTGGTCGCGCGTGGGCGCGGACTCGATCACCTCGGTCTCGCCGTCCGCGTTCAGACCCGCGAGGAGCACGCAGGACTTGACCTGGGCGCTCGCTACCGGCAGCCGGTAGGAGATGCCGTGCAGGGGCGCGCCCCAGACCTCGAGCGGCGGCAACCTGTCTTCGCGGCATTCGACGCTGGCGCCCATCTCGCGGAGCGGCGCCACGACCCGGTCCACAGGGCGGCGGCTGATCGACTCGTCGCCTTCGAGCCTCCACGCACCCTGGCGCTGTCCCGCCAGCCAACCGGGCAGCAGGCGCAACAGCGTCCCGGCATTGCCGACATCGATCCCCTCCGTCTCGCGGCCGGCATGCTCGCCGGGGCCGTTCAGGCCGATGCCCTCGATCCGAACGTCGAGCGCTCCCGGCACATCGGACTCGGCGGTCTCCACGGCTGCCCCGAGTGCCCGCATGGCTTCGAGTGTGGAGCGTGTGTCGACGGAGTCCAGGTATCCGCTCAGCCGCGACTCACCGTCGGCCATTGCCGCCAGGATCGCGGCCCGGTGCGAGATCGACTTGTCGGGTGGGGGCTGGAGTGTCCCGCTGAGCGGACCCGAAGGGTCGAAACGATTCACGGTTCGTCGACGAGCGGCGCCGCGGTGTGGCCGAGCTTGCGAACGACCTCCGCCGCCCGCTCGGCGCCTTCGGCGCCTGCCACCCACAGCGAGATCGCGCCGGTCCGCATGTCGGCGGCCGGGTAGAGGGCCATGTCCTCGATGTTGACGCCCGCGCGGCCGAGCGCCAGCGCGATCTCGGCCACGACGCCGGGCCGGTTGTCGACGCTCACCCGCAGCTCGCGCAGCGTGCCGCTTGCGAGCCCAGCCTCGGCGAGGGCACGACGGGCATCGCCCGCGTCGCGCTGCCAGCCATCAAGCGCAACGGGGTCGCCCGTGCGCAGCAGGCGCGCGGCTTCGCGCAGGCGTTCGACAACCCGGTCGATCTCGTCCGCCACGGCCGCGCCGTTCGCAGCAAAGATGTCGGTCCAGATCGCGGGGTTGGCGCCGGCTACGCGCGTGGTGTCGCGAAAGCTGGGCCCCACCTGCGGCAGCCGCTCGGCTTCCTCCGAGAGCGCCGCCTGAGCCTGCGCGACGAGCACGTTCGCGATCACATGCGGGAGATGGCTGACGGTCGCCATCACGCGGTCGTGCGATTCCGCGTCGACAGCCTGGGGCCGGGCGCCGAGGTCCGCGACCATACGCTGCAACCGGTCGTAGTGCATCCCGCCGGCGTTCGCCCCCGGCGTCAGGTACCAGCGCGCGCCCTCGAACAGGTCCGCCCGCGCGTGCTCGACGCCCGCCGTCTCGGCGCCGGCAAGCGGGTGTCCCCCGATGAACCGCTCGGCCTCGGGGTGTTCGATCAGGCCCGCGACCAGCTCCCGCTTGGTCGAGCCGACGTCAGTGACCACGGTGTCATCACCGCTCGCGGCCAGCGCAGCCGCGACGACCTCCGGCAGCGCCCGCACCGGTGCCGCGCAGAACACCAGCTCGGCGCCACCCACGGCCTCGTCCGCGGACCCGGCGGCCATCGAGAGCGCGCCGAGCTCCAGGCCGCGCTCGAGGTTCGCGGGCTCAGGGTCGAACCCGGCAACCTCGGCGTCCAACCGGCCCCGCGCCGCCAGCCCGATCGAGCCGCCGATCAGGCCGACGCCGATTACAGCGATGCGCATTGGGTCACCTAATCAGACGCCGAACGTCCCGGGGCCCGGGGCATAGCAAGGACTCCGGGACGTTCAGCGGGTCAAACGCGTGAAACGAGCTTGCCCGCGACTTCGGCGACGGCGTAGACCTGGTCCGCATAGTCCGCGAACGTCTCGGTCGGCAGCGCCTGCGGGCCGTCGCAGATCGCCTGCTCCGGCTCGTTGTGGACCTCGACGATGATCCCGTCGGCGCCGGCGGCAGCCGCGGCCAGCGACATCGGACGCACCAGGTCGCGGCGACCGGCCGCGTGGCTCGGGTCGACGACGATCGGCAGGTGGGTCAGCTCGCGCAGGACCGGGACGGCCAGCAGGTCGAGCGTGAACCGGTAGGCGGTCTCGAAGGTGCGAATGCCGCGCTCGCAGAGCATGACCTGCTCGTTGCCCTCCTTGAGGATGTACTCGGAGGCCATCAGCAGCTCTTCGAGCGTTGCGGAAAGGCCGCGCTTCAGCAGGACCGGCAAACCGGCCCGGCCGAGCTCGGCCAGCAGGCTGTAGTTCTGCATGTTGCGCGCGCCGACCTGGATCACGTCGGCGACCTCGACCACGTCGGCGATGTCGCGGACGTCCATCACCTCGGTCACGATCGGCAGCCCGGTCTCATCCTTCGCCTCCTGGAGCAGGCGCAGGCCCTCGACGCCCAGGCCCTGGAACGCGTAGGGGGAGGTTCGGGGCTTGTACGCGCCACCGCGGAGCATCGCCACACCGGCCTCGTTGACCACCCGCGCCACCTCGAGCGTCTGCTCGCGGCTCTCGACGGTGCAGGGGCCGGCGATCAGGCCGAAGTGCTCGCCTCCGACCTTGCGGCCGTCGACCTCGACGGTTGTTCTCTCGCCCTTGCGGAATTGCGCCGAGGCGAGCTTGTACGGCTTCAGGATCGGCACCAGGTGGTCGACGCCCGGCGCGCCCTCCAGACCCAGCGACGCGACTCGTTCGCGGTCGCCGATCGCGCCGATCACGGTCAGCAACTCGCCCTTTGAGATGTGGGCCGAGCAGCCGACCTGCTCGATTCGTTCGACGACGTGACCGATCTCGGTCTCAGTCGCCCCCTCTTTCATCACGATCATCATCTGTCTCAAGTGCCTTTCAGGTTCACGGAAGGTACGTCGCTGCTACGGCGCCCGGCGAAGATTTCCTGTCAACGGGGTCATGACGACCCGGGCCGGACGCCTAGCTAAATCGCCAATAGGTAAACCACTGCTCGCGCGCGAACGCACCCTTGCGGGCGGTCGGCTGAGGCTGCACGAGGTCGCGGTTCATCCCCCTTTTTGTAGCAGGGAGCGGGGAAAAGCGCAAATCCGCGGCCGTTATCCGCAGATGAGGTACCCGATGACGGTGGTCGGGCCGGAAGCGCCGAGGCTGTTGCAGCGGTCCGGGCCGTCGTAAGGGAAGAGCTCGCTGGGGACGGCGCCGTTGTAGCCGCCGGCGAAGCCGCCGCTGAGCGCGTGCATCTTGCCGGGGCAACGGACCTTGATCGTCGCCGGATCCGTGTCGCCGTTGTCGGTTCTGTAGGTAACGCCGCCCTCGCTGCCCTGATCGAAATCGGCGGTTGCGCTCGTTGCAAGCGCGAGCACGGACGCGCCCAACGCATCAGCCCCAGACCTCGGATCCTGAACCCTCCTCCCCGCACGAGCCCACCGTATTGCTGTCTACGATCTCCCCGTGCACCTGCTGACGACGATCCTGGCCGGCGTGACGATGCTGGGTGGGATGCCGGCTGAGCCCCCGGGCCGGGTGGGCCAGTCCCATTTCGAGTTCATGACCAAGCGCCTCACCGGCCAGGTGCGGGAGCGGGTCACCGGCAGCTCGTGGCGTCCAGGCTGCCCGGTCGGGCGCGGGGACCTGCGCCTGATCCGCTCGAGCCATTGGGACTTCCAGGGTGACGTCGACCGCGGTGCCCTGATCGTGCACCGCAAGGAGAAGCGCGAGGTGGTGCGGGCGCTTCGCGGCCTGTTCCAGGCCCGCTTTCCGATTCGCAGGATGAAGCTGATCGACCGCTACGACGCCGACGACCATCGCTCGATGAACGCCGATAACACCTCGGCCTTCAACTGCCGCTTCGTCGCCGGGACCTCGCGCTGGTCAGAGCACGCGTACGGCCGCGCGATCGACGTCAACCCGATCGAGAACCCGTACGTCTCCGGCAGCCACGTCTCGCCGCCGGCGGGCCGGCCGTACGCGGACCGGTCACGCAACGCGAAGGGGATGATCCACCGCGGCGATGCCGCCTACGACGCGTTCCGCGACGTCGGCTGGCGCTGGGGCGGCAGCTGGTCCGGCCCCAACGATTTCCAGCACTTCAGCTCGACCGGGCGCTGACCAGCGCGCTGTCGGGACGGTCAGAGCGCCGCGGCGAGGCCGTCCAGGAAGCGCTGGTTCTGCTCGCGCGTCCCGTAGCTGACCCGGATCTGGCCGGGGCCGCCGAGCGGCGTTCCCGGGCGGACGATCACGCCCGCGTCCGCGAGCGCGGCGACGACCTCGCCCTCGTCCGCGTCGCCGAGGTCGATCCACGAGAAGTTCGCATGCGAGTCGGGCGTCGTGAGCCCGAGCTCGCGGACTCCCTCCTCGACGTGGATCCGCTCGATGATCGTCCGCTCTACCCGCCGGGCGACGTCGTCGGAGTGGCGAACCGCCTCGGCGCCCGCCGCCTGGGCCAGCGCGTTGACCGAGAACGGCTGGCGGACAGCGTCGAGGGCGGCGCGCACGCGCGCCGAGCCGAGCGCGTACCCGACGCGCAACCCGGCCAGTCCGTAGCACTTGGAGAACGTCCGCAAAACGACGAGGTTCTGACTGCGTCGCCAGAGGTCGACGCTCTCGTCGGGATCGTCGTGGAGCTGATACTCGGCGTAGGCCTCGTCGAGGATCACCGTGACGTGGTCCGGAACCGCCGCGACGAACTCCGCGATCCGCGCGATCGGGATATGCGTCGAGGTCGGGTTGTTCGGGTTGCAGACGATCACGATCTGGGTCGCGGCCGTGACCTCGGTCAGCATCGCGTCGAGGTCGTGTTCGTAGGAGTCGGTCAGGGGCACGCGGATCTCCCGCGCGCCCGAGAGCGGCGCCACATAGGGGTAGATCGAGAACGACGGCCACGCGTAGACAACCTCGTCGCCCGGCTCGCAGAGGGCTGCGGCCGCGGCCAGCAGGAATTCGCAGGAGCCGTTGGCGACCGCGATCGAGGCGGGGTCTGCGTCGTGGCGCTCGGCGATCCGCTGGCGCAGCAGCGTCGCGGCCGGATCCGGATAGCGGTTCATCGCGCCGGCCGCGCGCTCGATCGCGGCGATCACGTCGGCGTGTGGGCCCCACGGCGACTCGTTCGACGCGAGCTGCGCGATGTCGCCCGACGCGATCGCCTCGGGCGCCTTGCCCGCCGGCACCCCAGCCGTATACCCAGGGATCTGCTCGAGCTTGGATGAGAAGCGCACGGTCATGCGCTTCCTATTGTGCGGAATGCAGGTCTGCGCGCAGTTTCTGGGTCTCGCCGATGTAGGTGTGGGCGGGCTCGTGATCGCGGGCGGCGTAGTAGTGCGCGAGCACCCGGATCACGCGGGGCATCGCGCCCGGCACGTCGATTTCGCGGTTGCAGAGCAGCGGCACCCGGTCGAGGCCGAGCTCGCGAGCGGCTACCGCGGGGAATTCGGCGTCGAGGTCGTCGGTGGAGGTGAAGATGATGCTGACGAAGCTCGCCGGATCGAGGCCGTTGCGGTCGATCAGCTCCCCCATCAGCTCGCGGGTAGCCACCACGATCGACTCGGCGTCGTTCGCCGCGGCCTGGGCCGCGCCCCTGACTCCCCATAGGCGTTCAGTCATCGCGCTGCGCATCCTTCCAGAGCTGCCTGACCTCCGACTCGCTCAGGCGCCTGGCCTCGCCCTCGGCAAGGCGTTGCAGGCGCAGCGGGCCGAACCCCACGCGCCGCAGCGCGACCACCTCGTTCCGGATCGCCCCCGCCATTCGCCGGACCTGGCGGTTGCGCCCTTCGCGGATCGTGAGCTCGATTCCCCGCTTCCCGGCCCGCCGGACACGAGCCGGACGCGTCGGACCGTCCTCCAGCCGCACGCCCTTGCGCAGCTGGGCGAGTTCGGCGTCGGTCGGTGCCCGCCGCAGCGTCGCGCGATAGGTGCGCTCGACCCCGTAGCGCGGATGCGTCAGCCGGTTCGCGAGCTCGCCGTCGTTGGTCAGCAGGATCAGGCCGGTGGAGTCGGCGTCGAGGCGTCCGACCGGGTACAGCCGCCGCTGCGACGGCACCAGTTCGGTGACCGCCTGGCGAGCGCCGGGCTCGCGTGCGGTCGAGACGACGTCGAGCGGTTTGTTGACGACCCAAACCTCGCGCGGCTCGGGCCGGACCGGCTCGCCGTCGACCGCGACCTTGCTGCGTTCGTCGACGTCGCGGGCCGGGTCCGTGACCACCGAGCCGGCCACGGTCACCCGGCCGGCCGCGATCAGCGTCTCCGAGCGGCGTCGCGATGCAACACCGCAGTGGGAGAGATATTTTCCAAGTCGCACAGCGCGGGAAGGATGCCGTATGAGCCTCGCCTACCGGATCTTCTACGCAGTCGGCTTCACGCCGTGGGAGCAGATGGCGGATCCGCGGATCGCGAACCAGATCAATTCGCTCTTCGCGCGCGACGAGGATGGCCAGCCGCCGCATGGCTCGGCGCTCGATCTCGGCTGCGGCAGCGGCATCTGGGCCGTCGAGCTCGCACGGCGCGGATGGGAGGTCACCGGCGTGGACTTCGTCCCCAAGGCTCTCAGGCGCGCGCGCACGCGGGCCGATGACGCGGGGGTCGATCTGCGACTCGCGCACGGTGACGTGACGGACCTCGGCCCAGCGGACATCGGTTCAGGTTTCCGGCTCATCGTTGACTTCGGGTGCTTCCACGACGAGCTCAGCGACGAGCAACGCGTGGCGGAGGCACGCGAAGTAACGGCGGCGGCGGCGGCCGATGCGACGATGCTGCTGATGGCGTGGGAGCCGGGGCGGCGCGGCCCACTGCCACGGGGTGCGAGTTCCGAGGACATCGAGGCGGCCTTTTCTCAATGGCGGATCGTCGAGGACGAGCCGATGGACGTACCTGACAAAGCGCCGGGCTACGTGAAGCGCGCCGGGCCTCGGTTCTACCGGCTGCGCCGCGCGTAGCCTCAGGCAGCGCGCTGCTCGCCCGCCTTGAGCAGGCGCTCGCGGAGGTCCTGCTCGTCTGAGGGGGTCGGGTCGAACCTGGCCGGATCGGGCAACGCGTCAAGCCCCGCCAGGCCGAAGACCCGCTCGAACAGCGGCGTCGTCCGGTAGATCGTGGCGCCGAAGCGCGAACGCCCGGACTCCTCGATCAGACCGCGCTCGCCGAGGGTCTGGACCGCGGATTCGCCCGCGACGCCGCGGATCCGCGAGATCTCCGGCCGCGAGACCGGCTGCAGGTAGGCGACGATCGCCAGGGTCTCGGCCTGCGCCTGGGTCAGCGGCGGGGTCTTGGGGCGCGAAAGGAGCTTGCGCGCGGCTTCCTCGGCGACGGGGTCGGCGGCAAGCGTCCAGCCCCCCGCGACGTTTCGCAGCACAAGGCCCCGGGCTCCTTCGGCAAACGCGCCGCCGAGCCCGTCCAGCGCCCGCTCCACCTGGGCCTCGGTTGCGTCGGTGGCCTCGACCAACTCGGCGACCGACACGGGCTCCGGGGCCAAAAACAGCAGCCCCTCGATGATCCGCTCCAACCGCGGCGCTTCCATCAGGCTGCCTCCTCAGATAGATCCGCCGGCGCCTCCGCTTCGCGTCCGGGGCCGGCGGCGCCCGAAGCTGCGTTGATCGTGATCGGACCGAACAGGCCCTGCTGGTCCCAGGTCGCCTCGCCGCGCTTGTGCATCTCGAGCAGGGCGAAGATCGTGACCGCCTGCGTCAGACGGTCCTCGGTGCCGAAGACCTCGTCGAAATCGAGCTCCGCGCGGCGGCCGAGCAGGTCCCGAAGGACGTTGAGCCGGCGGTCGAGCGAGACGGTCGGCCGGATGTGGGAGGTGTCGGGGGCCGCGGGCATCCGCAGCAGTTCGCCGATCGCCTGCGCGAGTCGGTCGCCGGCGTACACGGGTCGCGCCGCCTCCAACGAGACTCGGCGCAGCTGCGGCGGCAGCGGCGCGCGGCGGTAGAGGTAGCGACGGCCATCGGCGAACAGCTCGGCAAGGTGCGAGCCCGCGTCGCGGTAGCGCCGGTACTCGAGCATCCGGGCCAGCAGCTCCTCGGCGGCCTCCTCTGGTTGGAGGTCCTCGGCGTCGTCCTCCTCACGGGGGAGCAGCAGGCGGGACTTCAGCTCCAGGAGCGCGGCGATCAGGACCAGGAACTCGGTTGCCGCCTCGAGGTCCAACTCGCCCTGCTCCTCGAGGTGCTCGATGTAGGCGACGACGATCTCGCCCAGCTCGACCTCGGCCAGGTTGACGCCCTCGCGCAGCACGACCGCCATCAGGAGGTCGAAGGGGCCCGCGAAGACGTCCAGCTCGAGGTCGAGGTCGGCTACCGGCACGCCCGTGAGCTTAGAAGCGGGTCAGGACGGCGAGCGGCCGAGGCCCATCACGTCGCGCACGTCGGTAAGGGTCTCTGCCGCGATCACGCGCGCCTTCTCGGCGCCCTCGGCCAGCGCGGCCTCGAGCGCCGCTTGGTCGGGCCGCAGCTCCGTGTAGCGCTCGCGGACCGGCGACAGGTGCTCCACGACCGCCTCGCCGACCGCCGACTTGAAGTCTCCGTAGCCCGATCCGGCGAACTCGCTCTCGACCGTTTCGTGGTCCGACTGCCGCACCGCGGCCAGGATCTCGATCAGGTTGGCGATCCCCTCTTTGCCCTCGCCGCGCTTGACCTCGGAGCCCGAGTCGGTGACCGCACTGCGAATCTTCTTGCGGATCGCGTCGGGTTCGTCAAGCACGTAAACCGTGCCGGCCTCGCTGCCGGTGGTGGTCGACATCTTCGAGGTCGGGTCCTGCAGGTCCATGATCCGGGCTCCGACCGCCGGGATCCGGTGCTCGGGCTCGACCAGGACCTCACGGCCGCCGCCGAAGCGCTCGTTGAAGCGCCGCGCGATCTCGCGCATCAGCTCGATGTGCTGGCGCTGGTCCTCGCCGATCGGGACCTCGCCCGCGCGGTGGGCGAGCACGTCGGCCGCCTGCAGCACGGGATAGAAGAACAGCGCGGCCGAGACCAGCTCGCGCTGCTTCGCCGACTTCTCCTTGAACTGGTGCATGCGGTTGAGGTCGCCGTGGGCGGTCACGGCACCCAGCAGCCAGCACAGCTCGGTGTGCTCGCGCACGTCGGACTGGCGGAAGAGGATCGACTTGGCCGGGTCGATGCCCGCGGCGAGCAGGATCGCCGTGGTGTCGTAGAGGCGCTCGCGAAGCTCTGCCGGGTCGTAGGCGACCGAGATCGCGTGCAGGTCGACGATGCAATAGATCGCGTCGCCGCCGGCCTGCCCCTCGACGTACTGGCGAATCGCGCCGATGTAGTTGCCGAGGTGCTTGCGCCCCGTGGGTTGGATGCCGCTGAAGATCCTCACGAGAAGAAATCTACGGCTCGGGTGGCTCGCGGAGCTGGTCGGCGGGCGTGAAGAAGCCTCGATACGCAAGACCGGTGGCAACCAGCGAGGAGATGGCGACGCTGCCGAGCAGGACCCAGAGCAGGATCAGCTGCAGGCGCACGGCGTCGGTGGGATCGGCGCCCGCAAGCAGCATGCCGACCATCGTGCCGGGGAAGAAGATCAGGCCGGTCGTCTTCGTCGAGTCCACCAGGGTGATCATTCCGGAGCGGAGGCTGCGGCGCACGATCGGCGCCGCCGCCTCGGCCGAACTGGCGCCCAGCGCGAGCGTCGCCTCGATCTCGCGGGCCGACGCCGCGACGTCGTCGCCGAGGCGGTTCAGCGCCACGGCGGCAGCCGTCATCGCGTTGCCGATCACCATGCCGCCGACCGGCACCAGATACCGGGGCTCGGGCTCGAAGATTCCCAGCGCCAGCACCAGGCCGAGCGTGGCCACGGCGGCCAGCGCCAGCGCGATCAGCAAGGGCACCAGGGCCCCGGGCACGTTTCGAGCGCGGCCGCGGGCTGTATACGCCCCAAAAACCACCATCACCAGGATCAGCGCTGCGACCAGCCAGAGGCTGTCCTCGTCGAAGATCGCCTGGATCACGTAGCCGATCGCGAACAGCTGCAGCATCGAGCGCACGACGGCGATCGCGATGTCCTGCTCCAGATCTGCGCGGCGCCAGCGCGAGACTGCGATCGCGACGACGATCAGCACGAGGCTTGCCGCCACCTCGCCGAGGCTGACGTCGATGCCGGCGTTCAAACCGGGAGCACCTCCTTCGCGAGCCCCTGCTCGACCGCGCGGCCCCCGTCGACCCGCACGATCCAATCCGCGAGCCGCCGCGCCTGCGCCGGATCGTGGGTCACGACGACGGTCGAGATGTCAAGGCGTTGGCGGAGCTCGCCGAACGTGCGCTCGACGGCGTCGCGCGTGTCCTCGTCGAGCGCGGACGTCGGCTCGTCGAGCAGCAGGACGCGCGGCTCGAGCGCGAGCGCCCGCGCCAGCATGACCCGCTGCTGCTCGCCGACCGAGAGCTGGCCGGCGTCGCGGTCGGCGTAGCCCGCGTCGAGCCCGCTGAGGCTCAGGAGCCGCCCAACGTCGGGTTCCATCCCGCCGAAGGCGGCGGCGAATTCGACGTTCGCTTGCACGGTTCCCTCGGCGAGCGCGGGCAGCTGCGGGACCAGGCAGACCTCGCGCCGCAACTCACGCGGGTCGCGGTCCCGGACGTCCGCCCCGCGGTAGAGGACGGCGCCGCTCTCGGGATCGGCGAGCCGGTTGAGCAGGCGCAGGATCGTGGACTTGCCGGATCCCGACGGGCCGACGAGGCACGACGTGCCCTCGGGCAGCGAACAGGTCAGGTCGCGAAGCACCGCGCGCCCCGCGCGCGCCAGGCGCACCTCCTGGAGTTCGAACAGCACGCGGCGATTATCGAGCCTGGATCGCATAATCGAGCGGTGGCATCTCCCCTTCCCCGCTCGATCCAGCCGATGCTCGCCACGACGGCGACCGACCCGCCCCCCGGGGATGGCTGGGCCTTCGAGGTCAAATGGGACGGCGTGCGGGCGCCGGCGTTCGTCGACGACTCCGGCGTTCGGATCCACAGCCGGCGCGGCGAGGACACGAGCCATCGCTATCCGGAATTGGCGGGGCTGGTCACGGCGCTCGCGGGCCGCGACGTCGTCCTCGACGGCGAGGTCGTCGCCTTCGACGAGGCCGGCCGCCCAAGCTTTCAGACCCTCCAGCGGCGGATGGGCCTGTCCAGGCCGGAGACGATCCGCCTCCGGGCCGAGGAGTTCCCGGTTACCTACGTGGCGTTCGACCTGTTGGCGCTCGACGGCGAGCCGCTCCTGGCCGAGCCGTACGAGCGGCGCCGCGAGCTACTCGCGGAGCTCGGGCTGGACGGAAACTCCTGGCGCGCCCCGGCGCATCACCTCGGCTCGGGCGACGAGTTCCTGACCGCGGCTCGCTCCCGGGGCCTCGAGGGCATCGTCTGCAAGCGGCTTGGCAGCCCGTACCGGCCCGGCAAGCGCAGCGCCGATTGGCTCAAGATTCGTGCTCGCCTCGGACAGGAGCTCCTGATCGGGGGTTACATGCCCGGCGAGGGCGGGCGGCGTGGCAAGGTCGGCTCGTTGCTGGTCGGCTACTGGGACTCCACACCCGGCGAGGCCGAGGGCCTGGATCGCCCGCAGCGGCTGGCCTACGCCGGCGGCGTCGGCACCGGCTTCACCGACGCGATGCTCGACCGCCTGATCGGCCTGCTCAAGCCGCTCGAGACCGACGAGTCGCCGTTCGAGCTCGGCGAGGACCCACGCATCAAGTACAGGGCCCGGGCGCGCGAGCGCGGCGCCGGGCCGGTTTGGGTGCGGCCGGAGCTGGTCGGCGAGTTCGAGTTCACGGAGTGGACCCGCGAGGGGACCCTGCGCCAGCCCGCGTTCAAGGGGCTGCGCGACGACAAGGACCCGCGCGAGGTCGTGCGCGAGGGCTGAGCCTCAGCGCGAGTGTTCGATCCAGAGCCTGCGGCCGGAGAAGGCGCAGGGGTCGCCGCCGATGGCGGACGAGTAGCGCATCGAAAGCGTGTACCTGCCGGTCTGCGGGATCGGCACGTCGCGGCCGATCAGATCGGCGAGGTTGGTGCTGCCGTCGGCCGATCCGTCCATGTAGACGGTCACCGGATCGCTGGGACTAGCGTCGATGACCGTGCGGTCGAAGTCCCCGGGCGGCCCCTGGACGCGGAGCCTCACAAAACAGTCATTCGAAAGCGATCCGTCGAGGCGCACGGTCACGGCGAGGTGCACGCGCAGCAGGTCGCCGGCCTTGGCCCGCAGCCTGATCCGCGGCGTCAGCGCGATCTCGCTGCCCGGGGCAACCGAGGTCTCACCCCCCGCCCGCCCGAACTTGACGACATCCGTGTCGCTCGCCTTTACCTGGCCGCGCTTGATGTGCTTCGAGCGCACCGCGTTGGGCTTGATGTCCTTCGACGTGATCTTGTCGACGGCGACCGCGGTTCCGGCGAGCGCCGCGATCAGCGCCGCGACCACAAGGACCATCGCCGGCGACGGAAGCCGGCGTCCCCTCTCAGTGCCCTCCCCCTGCTGCACGAGGCCGACCCTACACCGGTCCCTGGCGCGACGCAAGATCGCCTGCGCGTTATGTGCCCCGGCAGGTATGCGGCGCTACTGTGGGGTACCTAGTAGCTACGTCCGGCGATTAGTTCTCCGAGCAACGCCGGTCTAAGGAAGAGAACACGATGCCACGCGCGATCTGGACAGGTTCAATCTCATTCGGGCTCCTGAACGTGCCCGTGAAGCTCTACAGCGCCGTCTCGCGCAAGAACGTCTCGTTCCGCGAGCTGCGCGCCTCCGACAGCTCGCGCGTCCGCCACAAGCGCGTCGCCGAGGCCGACGGTGAGGAAGTCCCGTACGAGGAGATCGTCAAGGGCTACGAGCTCGCCCCCGAGCAGTACATCGTCCTGACCAAGGACGAGCTCGAGGAGATGAACCCGAAGAAGACGCGGGCGATCGAGATCGAGGCGTTCGTCGACCTCGAAGAGATCGATCCGATCTACTTCGACCACCCCTACTACCTCGGCCCCGACAAGGGCGCCGAGAAGGCCTACGCCCTGCTGACCAAGGCGATGAAGGACCAGGGCAAGGTCGCCGTCGCCCGCTTCGTGCTGCGCAACAAGGAGAACCTGGCTGCGATTCGCCCGATGGGCGACGTCCTGACGATGGCGACGATGCGCTTCGCCGACGAGGTCGTGCAGCCCGAAGAGATCACCGAGATCCTCGGCGAAGACGCCGAGAATCCGCGCAAGGCCGAGGTCGACATGGCCAAGCAGCTGATCGACTCGCTGGCCTCCGACTTCAAGGCCTCGGACTACAAGGACGAGTACCGCGAGGAGCTGCTCGCCCTGATCGAGCGCAAGGCCAAGGGCGAGGACATCGTCGAGGTCGAGAGCGAGGCGCCCAAGCCCACTCGCGCGCCCGACCTGATGGCGGCGCTCGAGGAGAGCCTGGCGGCGGTCAAGTCCGAGCCGCTGGCGGAGGGCTCGAAGAAGCCCGCCCCGAAGAAGGCTCCGGCGAAGAAGCGCTCGCGTGCCAAGAAATCCACCGGTACCAAGCGATCGCGGGCAAAGAGCAGCGCCAAGTCGTAGAGGTCGGCGGGCGCGAGCTTTCCCTCTCGAACCTCGACAAGGTCCTGTGGCCGAAGTCGAAGACGACCAAGGCTCAGGCGATCGACTACTACGCCCGCGTCGCGGACGTCCTCCTTCCTCACCTCGCCGGACGTCCCCTGACGCTGGTGCGCTTCCCCGACGGGGTCGACGGCTTCCGCTTCTACGAGAAGCGCGCGCCCAAGGGCGCACCGGACTGGGTCGAGACCGCGCGGGTGGGGTTCGACCGGGCGGGCGAGATCGACTTCGTCGTCTGCTCAGAGCAGGCGACGCTCGTGTGGCTCGCACAGATCGCGGCGCTTGAGCTCCATCCCTCGCTCTCGAAGGCGCGCAACATGGAGGTGCCGACGACGATCGTCTTCGACCTCGACCCGGGGCCGCCAGCCGGGATCCGCGAGTGCTGCGTGGTCGGGCTGCGCGTACGCGAGCTGTTTGCCGGGATCGACCTCGAGTGCTTCGCGAAGTCCTCGGGATCGAAGGGCCTGCAGGTCTACGTGCCGCTCAACGGCCGCACGAAGTACGAGCGGACGAAGCCGTTTGCCCAGGCCGTCGCCCAGGCACTCGAGCGCGCCGAGCCGGACCTGGTCGTCTCGAAGATGACCAAGAAGCTGCGGGTCGGAAAGGTGCTGGTGGACTGGTCGCAGAACACGCGCTCGAAGACCACCGTGGCCGTGTACTCCCTGCGGGCCAGGGAGCGGCCCACGGTCTCGACTCCGGTCACCTGGGACGAGGTCGAGGCGGGCGCGGCGGGGAAGGATGAGCTGCGGTTTGAGGGGGACGAAGTCCTCGAGCGCATCGACAAGCACGGCGACCTGTTCGCGCCCGTGCTCGAACTGAAGCAGACGCTGCCGCGGGACAAGCCGCCGGACGCGGTGTGAGCGCGGTCGGCGGGTCGAGATCACGGCCAACAACGGCCTCACCGGATTCGAGCCGGTCGTCGAGGGCGCGACCCAACTGACGAGGACGGTCGCTACGAGCTGCGGGTCGAGGCGGCCGAGAATACGATCGGCGGCTACCGGGCGAAGGCCCTGCGCAAGCCGAAGCGCCGCATCATCTGTCGGGCCGCGCGCTCGCCGATCGTCTGAGGCCGAGCTTCAGCCCAGTGGCTGGCGGATGACGGGGCGGCGGCTGGCGGCGGCCTCGTCGAGCCGGCGGACCGGCGTCGTGTAGGGCGCCTCGGTGAGGATCGCGGGGTCCTCCTCGGCCTCGGCCAGGATCGCGTCGATCGCGTCGGCCAGGTCGTCCAGGGACTCGCGGGTCTCGGTCTCCGTCGGCTCGAACATCAGCGCCTCGTCGACCAGCAGCGGAAAGTAGATCGTCGGCGGATGGAACCCGTAGTCGAGCAGGCGCTTGGCGATGTCGAGCGTTTTGACCTGCAGCTCGTGGCGCGCTGGGTCGCCGGTGAGAACGAACTCATGCATGCAGCGCTCGCCGAAGGCCAGCGGCAGGTGCTTGCCGGCGCGCCCGGCTCGGAGCTTGGCAAGCAGGTAGTTGGCGTTCAGGACCGCGGTCTCCGACGCCTCGCGCAGGCCGTCGGCGCCGAGCGACGCGATGTAGGCATAGGAGCGGACGAAGACGCCGAAGTTGCCCTGGAAGCCGCGCAGGCGACCGATCGATTTCTCGCCCGAGTGGTCCAGGTCGAAGCTCGGGCGGGAACCGTTCGCGCCTTCGTCCCGCATGATCCGCGGCACGGGGAGATAGGGAGCGATCCGATCCGAGACCGCGATCGGGCCGGCGCCGGGCCCACCGCCGCCGTGCGGCTGCGAGAACGACTTGTGCAGGTTCAGGTGGACGATGTCGAAGCCCATGTCCCCCGGGCGCGACCAGCCCATGATCGCGTTCAGGTTGGCGCCGTCGTAATACAGGGTGCCACCGATCTCGTGCGTGATCGCTGCGATCTCGCGGATGTTGCGGTCGAACAGGCCGAGGGTGTTCGGGTTGGTGAGCATCAGGCAAGCGACCGTCTCGTCCGCCTTCTCCCGCAGGTCGTCCAGGTCGACGCCTCCGTCCTTCGCCGTCGCGACCTTGACGACCTCGTAGCCGGCCATCGTCACCGTCGCCGGGTTTGTGCCGTGCGCGGTGTCCGGCGTGAGGACCCGGGTGCGCTCCTGACCGCGGTCCGAGTGGTAGGCGCGCGTCAACAAAAGGCCCGCCAGCTCTCCGTGCGATCCTGCCGACGGCTGCAGCGAGACATGCGGCAGCCCGGTCAGCTCCGAAAGCGCGCGCTCCAGGTTCCACATCAGCTCCAGCGCTCCCTGGGCGCGCTTCGGATCCTGCGCAGGATGCAGGCGCGCGTGGCCCGGCAGCGCCGCGACGCGCTCGTTGAGGCGCGGGTTGTGCTTCATCGTGCACGAGCCCAATGGATAGGGCCCGGTGTCGAGGTCGAAGTTTCGGCGCGAGATCCGGTTGTAGTGGCGGACGATCTCGGGCTCGGAGACCTCGGGCAGCAAGGCCGGGCTGGTGCGCAGGAGCTTTGCGGGAATCAGGTCGGCGAGCGGAGTTTCGGGCACGTCCGTGGGGGGCATCACGGCCGCGCGACGGCCTTCGACGGAGCGCTCGAAGATCGTCGTCGCACGCTCGCGCTGGAGGGGCGTGGGGACCTCGGCGCTCCGCGGCGGCGCCAGGTGCTCGCTCATACGGTGACCTCCTGTCGAGCGCGTGCGGCATCCGCCACGGCGCGCTCGAGCGAGTCAGCGAGCCGATCGATGTCCTGCTTCGAGCGGCGCTCGGTGATCGCCACGAGCAGCCCGTTCGGGTGCTCGGGGTAATCGCGTGCCAGCGGATAGCCGGCCGCGATCCCGTCGGCCGCGCAGCGATCGAGGACCTCCTCGAGGGGTGCGTCCACGGTCACGGCGAACTCGCGGCAGACGGGCGCTCCGTGCAGCAGTTCGACCCCGTCGATCTGCGCCAGGCGCTCGCGCGCGTACGCCGTGCGGCGCACCACCAGCTCGCCGAGCTCGACGAGCCCGCGCTTGCCCAGCCAGACGAGATGGATCACACCGCCCAGCGCGATCAGTGCCTGCGAGGTGCAGATGTTGTGCGTGGCCTTCTCGCGGCGAATGTGCTGCTCGCGCGTCTGCAGCGCCAGCACGAAACCGCGGCGGCCGTCGGAATCGGTCGTCTCGCCCGCGATCCGCCCCGGCATCCGCCGCAGGTGCTCCTCGATCGCACAGAAGAAGCCGAATGAGGGTCCGCCGAAGTCGAGCCGGCCGCCGAGCGGCTGACCTTCGCCAACCGCGACGTCGACGCCGCAGTCGCCGGGCGGGCGCAGGACGCCCAGGGTCACCGGGTCGACGGCGGCGACGGCCAGCGCGCCCGCCTGATGCGCCGCGCCGGCGAGCGCCTCGAGGTCCTCGATGCCGCCGAGGAAGTTCGGGTTCTGGACGAAGACCGCAGCGGTGTCGTCGTCGAGTGCCGCTGCGAGGGCGGCGCCGTCGGTCAGCCCGTCGTCGAGCCCCACCTCTGCGACCTCGGCGCCGAAGCCCTGCGCGTAGGTCTCCAGCGTCCGGCGGCTGTGGGGATGCACGCCGCGCGAGACGACCAGCCTGCTGCGGCCCTTGCCTGCGCCGAGCGCGAGGTACGCGGCGGAGGCCACCGACGACGGCCCCTCGTACATGGAGGCGTTGGAGACCGGCAGCCCGGTCAGCTCCGACATGCAGGTCTGGAACTCGAACATCGCCTGGAGGCCGCCCTGCGAGACCTCGGGCTGGTACGGCGTGTAGGGGGTCAGGAACTCCGAGCGCGAGAGGATCGCGTCCACGATCGCGGGCACGTAATGGTCGTACATCCCCGCCCCGAGGAAGCAGAGCTCCGAGTCCGCATCGGCGTTGCGCGCCGCCAGCTCGGCGAGATGGGCGTGGACCTCGGGCTCAGACAGGCCGTCCGGAAGGTCGAGCGGGCGGTCCAGGCGCACCTCGGCGGGGATCTGCTCGAAAAGCTCCTCGACCGATTCGGCGCCGATCGCATCGAGCATCGCCGCACGGTCGGCGTCGGTGGCAGACGTGTAGCGACTCATCGAGGACTGAGCTTAGGGAGCGTCAGTCGCCCGCGAGCAGCTCCTTGTACGCGGCAGCGTCCATCAGGGCGTCGACCTCCGATGGATCGGACAGCTTCACCTTGACGAGCCATCCCTCGCCGTAGGGATCCTCGTTGATCTGCTCCGGCTTCTCGCTCAACGCCTCGTTCACCGCGACAACCTCCCCCGATAGCGGCGAGTACACGTCCGAGACCGCCTTGACCGACTCGACCTCGGCGTAGGTCGCGTCCTTGGCAACGGCCGTGCCGACGTCGGGCGGCTCGAAGAAGACGACCTCGCCCAGCGAGTTCTGCGCGTACCACGTGATTCCAAACGTGGCCGTCTCGCCCTCGATCCGGGCCCAGTCGTGCTCGGCGTGGTACTTGAGCTCATCGGGGTAGCTCTCGTCGGCCAAACCGTCTCCTCTCGTCAGCTTTGCGTGGGCTCATAGAGCGGCTTGGACTCTATGCGCGCCGGGCGGCGCTTGCCGCGGACGTCGATCTCGACCGCGGTTCCGGGCTCGGCCAGCGCGGCGTCGACGTAGCCCATGCCGATCCCGTGCTCGAGCGAGGGCGAGTGGGTGCCGCTGGTGACGACCCCGGCCGCGGCGCCGCCGGGGCCGATCACGGCGTTGCCCTGACGCGGAATCCCGCGTCCAGTGAGCACGAACGGGGCGAGTTTCTGGGCCGTGCCCTGCGCGCGCGCGGCGGCAATCGCCTGCGAGCCGATGAACCCGGTCTCCTCCTTGCAGCACCAGCCCAGGCCCGCCTCGACCGGATTTCGGTCCTCGGCGAGGTCGTTGCCGTATAGGTGGAAGCAGACCTCGAGCCGCAGCGTGTCGCGCGCTCCGAGGCCGGCCGGGGTCGCGCCTTCGTCGAGCAGCCCGTCCCAGACGGCCCCGGCGTCGTCGGCGGGACAGAGCACCTCCACCCCGTCCTCGCCCGTGTAGCCGGTCCCGCAGACCAGGCACTCGCGCCCCGCCACGGCGATCGTCGCTGTGTGCATCCGAGCGGGCAGCTCGTCCTCCGTCAGCCGACCGATCAACGCCCGGGCGTCTGGGCCCTGGACGGCGAGCATCGCCCAGTCGGCGAGCCGGTCGTGGACGTCGCAGTCGAACTCGCCCGCGTGCTCGCGAAACCATGAGAGGTCGCGCTCGTGGTTCGCCGCGTTGGTGATCGTCAGATAGCGGTCGTCCGCCAGCCGGTAGGTGAATAGGTCGTCGAGGACCCCGCCGTCGTCCCGGCAGAGCACCGAGTACTGGGCGCCACCGAGGTCGAGCTTCGCGACGTCGTTCGTGAGCAGCCGCTGGAGCAGGTCGAGTGCCCCGGCGCCCTCGGTCTCGATCTCGCCCATGTGCGAGACATCGAAGACGCCGCACGACGACCGCACGGCGAGGTGCTCGGGGCCGACCCCCTCGTATTGGACCGGCATCTCCCAGCCGGCGAAGGGCACCAGCCGCGCACCGGCGGCAACGTGCCGGTCGTAGAGAGGGGTGCGGCGCAGCTCGGTCAAGCGCGCCGCAGGCTAGCGGCTGGCCGTTATGTGTCTCGGAGGAAGTCCGGAACGTCGATCTCGCCGTCGCCGACCGTGAGGTCGCGGCGCTCGCGGTCGCCCATCGGGTTGACGCTTCGACGCCGGCTCCGCTCGCGGACCCGGATCGGGCTGCGCGCCATGGTCTCGAAGCCCTCGAAACCGGTGGCGATCACCGTCACCCGCACCTCGTCGCCCATCGTTGGGTCAATCACGGTGCCGAAGATCACGTTCGCGCCCTTGTCGGCCTGCTCGACGGCGATGTTGGCGGCGTCGTTGACCTCGTGCAGGTTGAGGTCGTCCGAGCCGGTGATGTTCAAGAGCATCCCTGTGGCGCCCTCGATCGGCTGCTCCATCAGCGGCGAGGAGATCGCCTGGGTGGCGGCCTCGACCGCGCGGTTCTCACCCGCGGCGGAGCCGATGCCCATCATCGCCGAGCCTGCGTTCGACATCACGGTGCGGACGTCGGCGAAGTCGAGGTTGATCTGCCCGGGCGTGGTGATCAGGTCGGTGATGCCCTGGACGCCCTGGCGCAGGATGTCGTCGGCCATCCGGAAGGCCTCCTGCATCGTCGTTCGGCGCTCGACGATCTCGAGCAGCTTCTGGTTCGGGACGATGATCAGCGTGTCGACGTTGGCGCGGAGCTGGTCGATCCCCTCGAGCGCCTGCTGCATCCGCCGCGAGCCCTCGAACTCGAACGGCTTGGTGACGACGCCGACGGTCAGGGCGCCGATCTCCTCCTTGGCGATCTCGGCGATCACCGGGGCCGACCCGGTGCCGGTGCCACCGCCCTCGCCAGCCGTGACGAAGACCATGTCGGCGCCCTTGAGCGCCTCTTTGATGTCGTCGCGCGACTCGGCCGCGGCGCCCGATCCGACTTCCGGATTGGCGCCCGCCCCGAGGCCCTTGGTCAGGTTGTGGCCGATCGAAAGCTTGATGTCCGCGTCGCACGACTGCAGCGCCTGGACGTCGGTGTTGATCGCGATGAACTCAACGCCCTTGAGGCCGGCGTCGACCATCCGCGAAACCGCGTTAGTGCCGCCGCCCCCGGCGCCGACGACCTTGATCACTGCGAGATATGAGGACTCGACCATTTCCTTCCCCAGGTTGGGTTGGTTGTGGGTTCGGTGCTGGATTCCGTCCGAGGCTGAACCAATACTAAAGGGTTTTGCAGGCAGCAATGCCTCGACTTGTGGCCGACCGTACGACATCCCCGGTCGCCTGTCAACGCGAGGGCCGTGCGGTGGCACGGAATCGTGCAGACCCGAAACCCTTGACCGCCACCTGAGGGTTTCTGAATATTCAGAAGTCTCGAGTGTGAATCGAGGGTTGTCGCTCCTAGGGCGTCACGGTCGTCGTTTCGGGCTCGGTTGTCTCGGTTGTACTCGCCGTGACCGGAGGCGCCGCCCCGCCGACTGCGGGGCGCTCCGGCACGCGAACGTCCAGGTAGGTGAGCGTGTCGATCTTCGGGTCGGCCAGGACGGCGGCGGCGGCGGCCCACTTCTGCTCGGCGCCGTCGCTGGCGCCGAAATAGACAGGGATCCCACCGCGCAGCGTGACCTGCAGCCCCTCCTGCCCGCCGATCGAGACCTCACGCACCAACTCGCGAAGCTCCGCCGGCGCCGCGCCCATCACCCCGGCCAACGCCAGCGCGTCCCCGGTGACCGCGCCCTCGGCGGGCAGCTTGTCGACGGCGACGGAAGGAAGGTTCATGTCGCCGACCGCGACCCCGGCGAGGATCGTACCGTCGCCCGCGACGGGCGTCGTCTGCTCTCCCGCGGTGGCGATCAGCACCGGCGGCCGCTCAATCACCGTGATCGTCAGGTCGCGCGGAAAGTCGGCGTCAGCCTCCACGTCGACGACCGTCGGAAAGCCGGCGACCGCCCCGCGGAGCGCGTCCTCGTCCACATTCAGCGTGGTCATCTTCGCGGCCGCCTCGGCCAGCGCGGCCTCCACCGGGCCGCGCTCCGGGCCGGCGATCCCGCTGACCGATACCTGTTCGACGGCAACGAACGACGCGTTGCGAAACCACAGCTGGTAACCCGCGGCAAGCAGCGCGATGACCAGGACGGCTGCGACGGCGATCCGTGGGGCTCGCGCCCTCAGCGAGGTCGCCCGCTTGGCGGGCGCCTTCTTCGCGGTCGTCTTCTTCGGGGGCGCCTTGTTCGCCGATGTCTTCGCAGGCGCCTTCTTCGCGGTGGTCTTCTTCGGAGGACGCTTCGCGGCCGGGCGGCGGGCAGGCGCGGCGGCGCCCCGGCGTGGCGCGGTGCGACGCCTGCCGGCCGGAGTCGAAGCGCGCGAAGAGCCCATCCGGCTCCCTTTCGCGCGCGGCGGGCGCAGTCCTCCCCGCGGCTAGTCGCCCAGGTCCCAGCCTGCGGGCCAGGCGACCTCGCCGAGGACCTGCACCTCGGGCTCCAGGACCACTCCGAACTTCTCGTGGACGAGCCGCCGGGCCGCCGCCATCAATTCCAGCACGTCGCCCGTCGTGGCGTCGCCGGCGTTCTCGACGAAGTTCGCGTGCTTTTCTGAGAGGCGAGCGCCCCCCGCGGCCAACCCGCGCGCGCCCGCAGCGTCGAGAAGCTGCCCGGCGCTGCGACCGCCGGCCCGCGGATCATCCGGGTTCTTGAAGGTCGAGCCGAAGGTCTTGATCCCGGATGGCTGCGCCTCGCGGCGTTTCACGCGCATCTCGGCGAGGATCGCCTTCACGGCCTGCGGATCCGCCTCGGCCAGCGCGAACGACGCCCGCGAGATGACCTCGCCCGGCCGCAGGTTCGAGCTGCGGTAGGCGAAGCCAAGCTCGTCCGGCGCCCGGCGGCCGACCCCTTCGGGACCGCAGACGTTGACCCACTCCAGGACCCTGGCCAGCTCACCGCCGTAGGCGTTGGCGTTCATCCGCACGGCCCCGCCGACCGTTCCCGGGATGTTGATGCCGAACTCGAGCCCGGTCAATCCCCAGCGGGCGACCTTGGCGGCCGCCGAGGGCAGCCTCACGCCGCCCCCGCAGACGATGCGCGTGCCCTCGCGCTCGATCTCCGTGAGCTCGCCGTCGAGCTTGAGGACAAGGCCGCGAACTCCGTCGTCGGCGACCAGCAGGTTCGACCCGGAGCCGACCACCTCAACCTGATGGCCCTCGGCCTGCGCCCACGCCAACAGCTCCACCAGCCCGTCCTCGGTCAGCGGCCGGGCGAACAGCTCCGCGTTGCCCCCGGCCCTGACTGTGGTCAGGCGGGCGAGCGGAAAGTCAGGTTCGACATTCACGCGACCAACTCCTCGGCGAGCAGGTTGACGTCGCCGGCGCCGATCGTGATCAGGAGGTCGCCCTCGCGGAGCCGGGGCCTCAGAAGCGCCGACGCCGTCGCCCGGTCGCGCAGCCACAGCACCGGCCTGCCGCCGGCCCGGTCGGCCGCAGCGCGGGCGACGAGCAGGCCGCTGACGCCGGCCAGCGGGCCCACCGGCTCCTCACGGGCGGGGTAGACGTCCAGGACCCCGATCTCGTCGGCCGCGCCCAAGGCCGCGCCGAAGTCCTCGGCCAACGCCTTGGTCCGCGAGTAGAGGTGCGGCTGGAAGACGGCGATGATGCGCCTGGGCTCGAGCTCGCGCATCGCCTCGAGGGTCGCTCGGACCTCGGTCGGGTGGTGGGCGTAATCGTCGTAGACAAGTGCGCCGCCCACCTCCCCCTTGAGCTCCTGCCGCCGCACCATCCCGGGGAAGCCGGCCAGCGCCCGCGCGGCGACCTCGGTGTCGAAGCCGGCCAGCTCCAGCGCCGCCAGGGCCGCGCGGGCGTTGAGCACGTTGTGATGGCCGGGCACCGGCAGCTCGAGGTCCGCCGGCCCCGGCGCGGCATCGTCGAATCGCAGGAGAGCCGGCGCCGGGCTCGCGACCGGAAGCTCCTCGCCCGCTCGCAGGGCGAGCCCCGAGGCGCCGGCCGCGAACTTCGCGAACGCATCGGTGAGCTCGGCGCGCGAGGACCAACGGGCGTGATGGTCAAGCTCGACGTTGGTCACGATCGCGATCTCGGGGCGCAACTCGAGGAAGCTCCCGTCGGATTCGTCGGCCTCGGCCACGATCCACTCAACAACGCCCTCGCCCCACCCTGCGTTTGCCGCCGCGCCCTCGGCCCCGGCGCCGGGCAGCTCGCCGCCGATGAAGAACGCCGGATCGGCGTCCATCTCCCGGAGCGCGTGGACGAGCATCCCGGCCGTCGTCGTCTTGCCGTGAGTGCCGGCGACGGCGATCAACCGGCCCTGGGCGCAGAGCTGCGCGAGGAGCTCGCCTCGGTGAAGCACGGTCTGGCCGCGTTCGCGTGCGCGGGCCAGCTCCGGGTTGTCGTCGGCGATCGCGGTCGAGACGACGACCTCGGCATCCTCGGGCACGGTGTCGGCATCGTGTCCGACGCGCGGCTCGAGCCCGGCCACGCGCAACCGGGCCAGATAACCGCTCTCGGCGCGGTCGGAGCCGCTGACTCGCGCACCTAGCCGGTGGCAGACCAGTGCAAGGCCGCTCATGCCCGCGCCGCCGATCGCGATGAAGTGCAGTTTGCGCTGAGACCAATCCTGCTCGGTCATCGGGGCCTCCGAATCGCTGCGAGGACCTCGGTCGCCACCCGCTCGGCAGCGTCCGGCATTGCCAGCGACCCTGACGCGGCCCCCATCGCCACAAGACGATCCTCGTCGGCCAGCAGCTCGCGGGCCCGGCTCCAGATGAGCTCGCCCGTCAGGTCGGCGTCCTCGATCACGATCGCGGCCCCGGCGCTGGCCATCCACTCGGCGTTTGCGTGCTGGTGCCTGCCCGTCGCGAACGGGTACGGCACCAGCATCGCCGGGCGGCCGGCGGCGGCGAGCTCGAAGACCGAAGCCCCGGCGCGGGCGAGGACGAGATCAGACGCGGCAAGCACGTCGGCCAAGCCGGGTTCGTACTCCAGGAGCGTGTACTGCTCGGCGCCGTGCCCCGCTGCGGCGAGTCGCCGGCGCGCGTACTCGTAGTCGCGCGATCCGGAGATGTGCAGCACGTGAAAGGCGAAGGCGCGCTCCGGCGTCAGAAGCCCGTCCAGCGCTGCCGTGTTGATCGTCCGCGCTCCCTGACTGCCGCCGAACACCAGCAGGCAGCGTTGGCCGCGTTCGAGCCCGAACCGCTCCCGGGCAGCCCCGCCATCCGCGGCGACGATCGCCGCGGCAACCGGCCGTCCCGTCAGCAGGTAGCGCTCGCCCTCGTGGCCCGCGATCGGGAACGCGAGGCAGATGCGACGCGCGCCGCGGGCCAGCAGGCGGTTCGCCAGCCCCAGATGCCGATCGGCTTCGGTCAGGACCAGCGGCACGCGCATCGCGAGCGCGGCGAGGCCAGCCGGGGCAGCCACGTACCCCCCGCCGCCAAGCACCACCTGAGCGCCGCGGCGTCGCAGTGCGGAGCGGGCTGCGGGCACGGCGCGAGCCGCGAGCCCCAGCGCCGCGGCGGCTCTTAAGGGATTGCCCCGATCGAGCCCGCGCACCCGCAAAATATCGATCTCGTACCCGGCCGCGGGCACGAGCTCGGCCTCGGCCCGCTCAGCGGTGCCCAGGAAGCTGACCTCGGCGCCGCTATCCCGCAGCGCGTCGGCGACCGCCAGCGCGGGCACCACGTGCCCGGCGGTTCCGCCCGCCGCCACTACGACTCTTGGTTTGTCTGGCTTTGCCACCGTCGACGACGCGGAGTCTCGCACCGGGGCTGCGCGCGATGTTCAGCAGCAGGCCAACGGCGGCCAGCATGCATAGGAGACTGGAGTTCCCGTACGACACGAAGGGCAGGGGAACGCCGGTCAGCGGCGCCAGCCCGAGGACCGCGAACAGGTTGATCGTTGCCTGGACCAGGACCAAGGCGGTGAGCCCCGCGGCCAGCAGCTTCGTGTAGCGGTCGCGGGCGCGCTGGGCGGTGCGCATGCCCGCGTAGCCGAACATGCCGAACAGGCCGACCACCATCGCGATCCCGATCAGGCCCAGCTCCTCGCCGATCACGGCGGCGATCATGTCCGTATGGGCCTCGGGAAGGTAGAAGGCCTTCTGCAGGCTCTCGCCGAGACCGACTCCGAAGATGCCGCCGCTGCCGAGCGCGATCCGCGCCTGCGTTGCCTGGAAGCCGGCGCCGGAGGGGTCGGCGCTGGGGTCGATGAACCCGGTCAGCCGCTCCATCCGGTAGGGCTCGATCATGATCGCCAGCACCACCACGAAGGCGACCGCCCCACCGAGCAGCGCCAGGTCCCGGATCCGAGCGCCGGCCGCGACCAGCATCGCCGCTGACGAGAAGCAGGCGACCATCGCCGTGCCCAGGTCCGGCTCGACCACGACGAGGAGGCTGATCAGGGCAACGGCGCCAAGGAACGGGGCCATGTCGCCGATCGACTTGGTCAGCTTCGGTCGGGTTGCCAGGAGGTGCGCCCCGTAGAGGATCAGCGCCACCTTCGCGAGCTCCGACGGCTGGACCTGGAACAGGCCGGCGCCGATCCAGCGCTTGGCGCCGTTCACCTCGACGCCCACCCCCGGGATCATGACGGCGACCAGCAGAAACACCGACACGGCCATGAGGACGCCGGTCAGCGGCCGCATGATCCGCACCCCGCGAACCGAAAGCAGCCGGAGGATCACGAGCCCGGCCGCTCCATAGAGGACAGTGCGCTTCAGGTAGAACGCGCCGTCGCCGGAGTCCCCCAGAAGCGACGTCGTCGAGCTGGCGCTGAAGACCATCACGACGCCCAGGGCAAGCAGGCACAGCGTCGCGGTCAGCAGCAGCGAGTACTCGATCGGCTGCGAGGCCTTCTTGCGCTTCGCCGCAGGCTTGCGCTTGGGAGCAGCCTTCCTCGGCTTCCCCTTCCTGGCCGCCGGGCTCATGTTTCGAGCTCCAGCACCAGGGACCTGAAGTGCTCGCCGCGGGCCTCGTAGTCCGCGTACGCGTCGAAACTCGCGCAGGCCGGCGCGAGCAGGACGACCTGTCCTGCTTCGGCGGCGTCGCTAGCGGCGTGGGTTGCCCCGACCAGATCGGCGGCCCGGTGCAGCGGCACGCCGGTCTCAGCCAGCGCCGTGGCGATCGGATCGGCGGCGGGGCCGGTCAGATACGCGGCGACGCAGCGCTCGGCGACGGGCTCGGCGAGCCCGGCGAAGTCCTCGCCCTTTAGCGAGCCGCCAAGGATCACGTGAACACCGCCGGGGAACGATCGGAGGGCTGCCGTCGCGGCGGCCACGTTGGTCGCCTTCGAATCGTTTACGAAGGCGACGCCGTCGACCTCCGCCACGAGCTCGAGCCGATTTGGAAGACCGGCGAAGGTGGCGATCCCCCGCTCCACCCCGGTCGGTTCGAGCCCCATCGCGAGGCCCGCGGTTGCGGCGAATCGCGCGTTGGCGGTGTTGTGCGGACCGATCATCCACTCGCCCGCGGGCTCGAACGGAAGGCCGGCCCGTGAGACGTCGAGCTCGCGCGCGCGGCCCGGCAGCTCGGCGCCGGCGATCACCGGATCGGACCGATCGACGATCGCCACATCAGCCGCGGCCTGGCCGGCGAAAACCCGCAGCTTCGCGGCCAGGTAGTCGTCGAACGTGCGGTGGCGATCGAGATGGTCGGGCGCCGCGTTCAGGAGCAGCGCGCACTCGGGCGCGAACGCGACGGAGTCCTCGAGCTGGAAGCTGGACGCCTCGCAGACGATCGTGGCGCCGGCGTCGAGGTCGCCGACCAGCGAGGCGAGCGGTGTGCCGACGTTGCCGGCGACGGTGACCGGCTCACCCGCCGTTTCCCACACGTGACCGAGCAACTCGGCAACAGTCGTCTTCCCATTCGTGCCGGTCACCGCGACGAAGCGGTTGGGGAGCAGTCGCCAGGCGAGCTCGAGCTCGCCGATGACCGGAACCCCAAGCGTGAGCGCGCGCCTGATCGTGGGGGCCTCACGGGGAACGCCCGGGCTCTTGACCACGCACCGGACACGCTCGAGCAGCTCTTCCCGATCACCATCCAGGTTCACTTCGACGCCCAGCTCACGCAACCTCTCGGCACCCTCGGGCGCCCCGGCGTCGGCGCCGATCACCTGCTCCCCGCGCTCGGCCAGCAGCCGAGCCGCCGCCTGGCCCGAGCGGGCCAGGCCGACGACCAGAAAGGGGCCCTCGGGCAGGGGTGGTCGCGGGTGATGGGAAACCACACGCATAGGTTCGCCCTACGCACGCGGCACCCTGCGCGGAACTACCCTGGTCAACGATGTTCGAGGCCCTGCACAGCGAGCGTTCGAGCGCCACAGCCGCGGCCATCTGGGCGCTATGGGCCGACGCCTCGCGCTGGCCCGAATGGAACGAGCAGCTCGAGACGGGCGAGCTGGACGGCGAGCTGGCCGTCGGAGGCGGCGCCACCGTCAAATTCAAGCGCGGCGGCAAGATGCGCTTCAAGGTCGTGACGGTCGAGCCCGAGCGCCTATTCGTCGACGAGGCGAAACTGCCCGGCTGCCGCTTCGGCCACGAGCACCGCGTCGAGCCCGCCGGCACCGGCTGCGAGATCACGCACCGGCTCTACCTGAAGGGGCCCACCTCGGGTTTCTTCTCGCGCCTCTTCGGCCGCAAGCGCATGCAGCAGTCGGTGGTCGGCTTCATCGAGCGCGAGCGCGAGCTGGCGGAATAGCGCAAGGTCGAATCGCTGGGTGCGTTCGACCTAGCCGAGGGAGTTCTGGAACAGCGTGTAGCCGATGCCAGCGCAGACGGCTGCGACGATCCAGAAGCGCAGCATGATCTTCGTCTCGGACCAGGCGAGCAACTCGAAGTGGTGGTGGATCGGTGCCATCAGGAAGACCCGGCGGCGCGTGAGCTTGAAGAACGTCACCTGGATCGCGACCGAGAGCGCCTCGATCACGAAAATCCCGCCGAGGATGATCAGCAGAAGCTCGGTCTGGGTCATCACCGCCAGCGCTCCGATCGCGCCGCCTAGGCCGAGCGAGCCGGTGTCGCCCATGAAGATCGAGGCCGGAAACGCGTTGAACCAGAGGAACCCCACCGAGGCGCCGACCAGGCAGGCCGAAAGGATCGCCAGGCTCTCCTGACCGCTCGTGATCGTGATCGCGGTGAACGCGAGGAACACGATCGCGCACGAGCCCGCGGCGAGTCCGTCCAGGCCGTCGGTCAGGTTGACCGCGTTCGACGCGCCCGCGATCACGAGGAAGACGAGCACGACATAGGCAATCGGGCCGACGTCGAGCTCGCCGCCGAACACCCGCGATTGGATCTGGCTCTCGAGCCCGACCTCCTCGGTCGCCACGTACCAGAGCCCGACCGCCAGCGCGATTTGCGCCAGCAGCTTGTAGCGGGCCGAAAGGCCCAGCGAGCGGCGCTTGGTGATCTTGATCACGTCGTCGGCGAACCCGATTCCCGCGCATCCGAGGCCGACGGCGAAAACGGCGAGGCTCTCCGTATCGCGGTCCGAGAGCACCAGGTAGGGCACTGCGATCCCGAGGAACACGATCAGGCCGCCCATCGTCGGCGTACCCGCCTTGGCGTGGTGCTCCTGTGGCCCCTCCTCGCGAATCTGCTGCCCGAACTCCTTGACCCGCAGGTACTCGATGAAGCGCGGCCCGACGAAGATCGTGATCAGCATCGCCGCCATGCCGGCGATCAGGACCTCACCGCGATCGATCAAGTCTGAACCGGTGATCTGCGCCAACTCAAACATCCGTCGGCTCCTCGGCTTCGCCTCCGCGGCCGCCGGGGTTCGCAGCACCGCGTCGTCGGGCAAGGAGCCCATCGGTGAACGCCTCGAGCCCGACCGAGCGCGAGCCCTTCACCAGGACCGCGTCGCCGGGCTCGATCAGGCGATCCGCGAGCGCGACGGCCGCTTCGGCGTCGGCCGCCCACTCGTCGGGCGCGTAGTCGCGGGCCAGTTCGCCGACGCCGATGAGCGGCCCGATTCCCAGCCCTCGCGCGAGGGCGCCCACGTCACGGTGATAGCCGCCCGCCGCGGGGCCGAGCTCGGCCATGCCCCCCAGCACCGCCACCCGGCGTCCCGGCGCCGGCATCGCTGCCAGGCTCTGCAGAGCGGCCCGCATCGAGATCGGATTGGCGTTGTAGGAGTCGTTCACGAGGGCGATGCCGTCGGGCAGCTCGAGGAGCTCGCCGCGCAGGCGCGAGAAGGTTACGTCCGGCGCCCGACGTGCCAGCTGATCGGGCGTGGCTCCCACCGCGATGCCGACCGCGACGGCCGCCAGCGCGTTGGTCAGGTTGTGCGCCTCCGGGAACGGGAAGACGAAGCGCTGCTCGCCCGCGGGCGTCGCGATCACGGCCTCGGTCGAGCGCGCCGTGACCTGCGACGACACGGCGTGAACGTCGCCGCCCGGTCCGAACGTGAATGTCTCCAGGCTGTCTGCGAGATGCGGCTCGAGCGCCTCGGCGTCGACGGGAACGATCGCCCGGCCACCCTCCCCAAGGCCCTGGAGAAGCTCGGCCTTCGCCTCGGCGATCGCCTCCAGCGTCCCGAGCAGCTCGAGGTGCACGGGGCCGACGTTGGTGATCACCCCGGTGTCGGGCTCGGCGATCTCGCACAGCTCGGCGATCTGCCCAAGCCCGCGCATCGCCATCTCGAGGACCAGCACCTCCGTGCCGGGCTCGGCGCCCAGGATCGCCAGTGGCAGGCCGATCTCCGTGTTGAAGTTCTCAGGGCTCGCGTGGGCCCGAAACGGCAGCAGCGCCCGCACGATGTCCTTGACCGATGTCTTGCCGGTGGAACCGGTGATCCCGACGACACGACAGTCGAGCTCCCAGCGCCACTCTCGAGCGATGGCCTGCAGTGAAGCCAGCGGGTCGTCGCTGGCGAAAACCCAACCCGCGGAGCCCGCGGCAAGCGCGCGCGCGTGCTGGTCGCCGACGACCACCCCCCAGGCTCCGTTCGCGAGGGCGGCGGCTGCGAACGCGCCGCCGTCGCTGCTTTGGCCCGGCAGCCCGAAGAACAGGTCGCCGGCGGCGCTGCGGCGTGAATCGACCTCGGCCCCGGCCGGCCTCCCGCCCCCACCCTCGCGCAGGATCTGGAGCCCACCCGCGTCGGCAATGCGCTCCGGAGCCAGTTCGATCACGAAGCTACCACCGACAGATGCTGCTTTCGCGGCTAAAGCCGCTCACTGGCTCACCTCCGAAGCCTCGCCCAGGCGGCGCAGTTCTTCCCGAGCGACCTTGCGGTCGTCGAACGCCACGGTGCGCCCACCCTCGAACTCCTGGCCCTGCTCGTGTCCCTTGCCGGCGATGATCACGATGTCGCCAGGCTCGGCCAGTTCGATCCCGGTGCCAATCGCCGCCCGCCGGTCCGCCTCGACGATCACGCCCTCGCGGTCGATCCCGGCCAGGATCTCGCCGATGATCGCCGCCGGATCCTCGGAGCGGGGGTTGTCGGAGGTGACCACCGGCACGTCCGCCAGACGGCCGGCGATCGCGCCCATCAGCGGCCGCTTGTCGCGATCCCGATCGCCTCCGCAGCCGAACACGCAGATCACGCGGCCCGTGGTCAACCGGTGTGCCGCCTGGAGCACGTTCTCGAGCGAGTCCGGTGTGTGCGCGTAGTCCACGAGCACGGCGAACCCCTGGCCCTCGGCGATCGGCTCCAGGCGCCCCGGCACGCGCTCGGCTTTGGCCAGCGACCCGGCCGCGGCTGCGGGCGGGCAGCCGAGGGCAACGGCGGCCGCCAATGCTCCGAGTGCGTTCTCGACGTTGAAGTCGCCCGGCAGCGGCATCGTCACCGGCAGGTCCCCGAAAGCCCCCGTGACCTCGAACCGCGATCCGTTCGCGTCGAACTCCACACCGCGGGCGCGGATCGTCGCCGCCTCGTCCCCGGCGGCGGAGAACGTGACGAGATCCTCGCCATAGGCGGGGGCGATCTCCGCGGCCAGCCGCCGCCCGTACTCGTCGTCGAGGTTGACCACCGCGGTCCGCGGCCGCTTGCCGCGATCGGGCGCGAACAGGCTTCGCTTAGCCGCAAAGTAGTCCTCCATGTCGGGATGGAAGTCGAGATGGTCCTGGGTCAGGTTGGTGAAGACGGCCGCCCCGAAGCGGACGTGATCGGCGCGCCGTAGCCGCAGCGCGTGCGAGGAGACCTCCATCGCGCAGGCGCGGTCCCCGGCCTCGAGCATCGCGCGGAAGGTCGCCTGCAGGTCGATCGCCTCCGGGGTCGTCCGTTCGACCTCGGCCTCGACTCCTCCGATCACCCGCTTCACGGTCCCGAGCAACCCGGTCCGCACACCGCCCGCCTCGAGCAAATGGCGGATCAAGAACGCCGTGGTCGTCTTGCCGTTGGTGCCGGTGACCCCGGCGACTCCCAACTCGGCGGTGGGGTCGCCGTAGACGACGGCGGCGGCGGGCGCCATCGCCGCCCGGGCTTCGCTGACGAGCGCCTCGCTGACCGCGAGGCCCAGTCGGCGCTCGACGACGAGCGCCGGACTGCCCGCCTCGACCGCGTCCGCGGCGAAGTCGTGGCCATCGGCTCTGGCTCCGGGAACGCAGAAGAACAGGACCCCCGGCCCAGCCAGGTGGCTGTCGTAGGCGAGCCCCTCGATCTCGACGCCCGGGTCGCCCTGGATCTCGGCGTCAACGCCCGACAACACCTCGCGGAGCTCCATCGAGGCGATTCTAGGCTGGAGGGTGGCCAATATCCCTGATGAGCGACGCTAGGCGCGAAACCAACTTGGCCACCCCGGTAGGGGAGTATTCCGGCTCGGCCTACGGGACGAGGGGCGGCTCGGCCGGACCGCCGTCAGGGGCGACGCCCAGATGCGGCAGCGCGAACTTCGCGATCTCACCGAACGCCGGGGCCGCGACGGTGCCGCCGTAGTGCACGCCATAGGGCGGGCTGTCGACAACGACGGATACCAGCAGCCTGGGGTCCTCGGCAGGCGCGAAGCCGATGAACGAACCCACGTACTCGGTGTCCGAGTAGGTGCCGTCGACGACCTTCTGTGCGGTTCCGGTCTTGCCCGCCAGGACATAGCCCGGGACCTGCACCGCTGACGCCGTGCCGCCCGCCTCCAGCACGCCCTCCAGCATCTCGCGCAGACGCGCCGCGTTGCGCTCGGAGATCACGCGCTCGCCGGGGTCGGCCAGAACCGGGGCGCCGTTCTCCTCCAGCACCAACTGCGGCTTGCGCAGGATTCCGCCGTTGGCGATCGCCGAATAGGCGCTGGCCATCTGGATCGGAGTGACCGCGAGGCCCTGGCCGATCGGCAGGTTGCCCATGCTCGAGCCCGAGTACTGCTCCGGCGGCAGGACGATTCCTTGCTCCTCGCCCGGGAAGTCGATCCCGGTGGGCTCGCCGAAGCCGAAGCGGCGAATCCAGCTGTCGAACGCGTCGTCGCCGCGCTCCGAGTTCAGCTCAAGCCCGATCGTGACCGCTCCGACGTTCGAGGACTGGGCCAGGATGTCGGCGACGCTCAGCGTGACCGGGCCGCGCGCGTGGGCCTCTTCGATCGTACGGTCGGCGACCGTAATCGTCGGCGCCAGGTTGAATGGGGTCGAGGGCTTGACCAGGCCCTCCTCTAGCGCTCCGGCAACGGTGAAGGCCTTGAATGTCGAGCCGGGCTCGAAGGTGAAGCTGGTGGCCATGTTCTGCAGGTCCTCCGTCTCCGCCTCGTCGAGCGAATAGGGATCGACGCTCGGCCAGTTGGCCATGCCGAGGACCTGCGACGTCTGGGGGTCCATGACGATCGCGGTTGCGCCCTCGGGCTCGTACGTTTCGCCGATCTCCCGGATCACGCGCTCGGTCGTCGCCTGGATCGAGGCGTCGATCGACAGCTTCAGATCGGTGCCGGCGGCGGAGGCGTCGATCGTGTCGCGCTCGAGCTCCTCGCCCAGAGCGTCGCGCGTGATCTCGCGCTCGCCGTCGCTGCCGTGCAGCGCTTCGTCCTCGGAGGCCTCGAGCCCCGTCAGTCCCTGGTTGTCGATTCCGACCGTGCCGATCACCTGTGAGGCGAGCTCGCCCTCCGGGTAGATGCGGCGGCTGTCCGGGAGCATCCCCAGACCGGCGAGCTCGAGGTCTGAGACCTTCTCCGCCGTCGGCAGGTCCACCTTGCGGGCGAGGTAGGTGAAGCCCGAGTCCCGATCGGCCAGCTGCTCCAGCAGCTTCCGCTCGTCGACATGAAGCACCTTCGCGAGCTGCGCCGCGGCCGCGCGTGGGTCCTCCACCTGGTACGGCGTCGCGAACACGCTGGCGGCGTCCTCGGACACTGCCAGCTCCTGCCCATTGCGATCGAGGATCGCCCCGCGCACGCCCGGGACGACCACGGCCTCCGTCTGCTGGCTGTGTGCGTCGGCCCGGTAGCCGGAGCCCTGCACGGCCTGCAGCCAGGCCGCGCGCCCCAATGCGGCGCAGAGCATCAGCACGAAGCAGGCGAAGAGCAGACCCAGGCGACGATCGATCAGGTTCACGGGGTGATCCCGCCGGCCGTCGCCGCCGGGGGCGCGGCGGCAGCCGGATCGACCGTGGGTGCGACCTCGGTGGGTGCCGGCACTTCGGTCGGGACAGGCTCGACCGGGGCCACGGCCTCCGCCTCAACCGCTGCAACGAGGACCGGTGCCGCCGGGGGCACGTACGTGCTGCCCAGGGTGATGCCGCCCTTGCGCAGGCGCTCGGCCGCGGCGGCGGCGTCGCCCGGTGCCGGGTTCAGGTAACGGATCGCGCCCGGCTCGGGAACGACGAGGCCGAGTCGGGCCGCGGCCCGCTGCAGGCGCTCGTTCGAGAGCCCGCCCGCGATCTGGGCGCGCAGCGCCGAGTTCTCGCGCCGGAGCTCATCCGAGATCCCGGCGGTCTTGCTGGAAGCGGCGTTGAAGCTGAGCGCGAAGACGTTCAGGCCGACGATGCCGACGAGGAGCGTGCCGAGCAGCCCGATCCAGAGGCGGCTGCGCGTGAGGCGGAGCACGAGGCCGGAGTCGGCGATACCGCCCACCGCGACGGCGGTCCGGCCGACGGCGACGGGAACGAGCCACGGGCCGGTCCGCGGCGCCGGTCGCGCTGCGGCTCGCCGCGGCGCCGGACGAGCTGCACGCACGGGCGCCGGGCGGGGAGCGCGCCTCGCCGTGTTGCGCGAGGCAGATCTTCTTGCGGCGGCGGTGGCTGGCATCAGCGATCTAGGTTCGGCGTCGAGCCGTGCCCTTCCTGCGCCCCGAGCCTCACGGCCACGCGCAGATGCGCCGAGCGCGAGCGCGGGTTCGCCTCCATCTCGTCCCCGGTGGGGGCGACCGCGCGCCTGGTCAGCAGCTCGGCTTCGGGCTCGTGGCCGCACTGGCAGACGGGCAACTCCGGTGGGCAGATGCAGCCGCGCGCGCGGTCGGCGAGGAAGCGCTTGACCCGGCGATCCTCGAGCGAGTGGAAGCTGATCGCCCCGAGTCTGCCTGAGTCGCGCAGCAGCGCCCAGGCGGCGGGCAGCGCCCGGTCGAGCGAATCGAGCTCGCCGTTGACGGCAATCCGCAACGCCTGGAAGCTGCGCTTGGCCGGATGGCCCCGGCCGAACCGGTACGCCGGCGGCACGGCATCGCGGATGACCTCGACAAGCTCCGCCGTGGTCGCATGAGGGCGCCGGGCAACGATCTCCCGGGCGATCGACCGAGCGTGCCGTTCCTCGCCGTACTCGCGCAGGACCTGGGCGATGCGGCTCTCGGGCCACTCGTTCACCAGTTCGAGCGCCGACAGCGGGGAGTCCGGGTCCATTCGCATGTCGAGCGGCGCGTCGTACGCGTACGAGAAGCCGCGTTCCCAGGCATCGAGCTGCAGCGAGGAGATCCCGAGGTCCATATAGACGAGATCCGCGACGAGGCCGTCGGCGGCCAGATCGACCAGCGCGTCGGCGAAGTCCGCACGGACGAACCGCGACTGGCAGCCGAGCTCGCCCTCGATCTCCGCGTACCGCTCCTCGGCGCTGGGGTCCCGGTCAACGCAGATCAGTGTCCCGGTCGGGCCGAGGCGCTCGGCGACGAGCCGGGCGTGCCCCCCGCCTCCGAAGGTACAGTCCACGGCAAGCTCGCCCGGCTGCGGGTCGCACAGGGCGATCAGCTCCGGGGCGAGGACTGGGACGTGCTCGATCGGCATGTACGTCAGTGTGGCCATCGAAGGTCTCGCCGCCCCATCACCCGTCGGCGGTCCCGGGCCAGTCACGAGCGGCCAGCTCCTCGGCGACGGCGCTTGCCTGCGCCTCCATCTCGATGGAATGCTTGGCCCAGCGCTCCGGGCTCCAAACCTCGAGGTGGTCCTCGACGCCGACGACGACGCACTGGCCCTCCAGCTCGCCGTGGGCGATCAGGTGCTTGGCGACGCGCAGCCGGCCGGCCGAGTCGAGCTTCTCGTCCTCGGCGTTGGCGTGGAAGCGGCGGCGCAGCAGCCTCGCGTTGGCAGACAGCGGGTTGAGCCCGGCGAGGATTTGCTGCGCGAACCGGTTGAACCCGTCGCGCGGCCAGACCTCGATACAGGGGTCGAGGCCGGCGACCAGGACCGCGCCATCGGCGAGCTGGGCGCGAAGCCGGGACGGGATCGTCAGCCGATCTTTCGCGTCGAGGCTGTGCTCGTGCTGCCCGCGAAACGCCAAGGGTCCGGTCCCCTCTCCTCGAATGGTGTAGTGAAGCCTGGGTTCGATTGAGAAGACTTCGGGCCGGGGAGGTGAGGTGGGAGGAACCTCGCCACCCCGGCCCTCTGGTCAACTTGGGCGCCACGGTAACCCACAACGCCCCACTTCGCAACACAATTCCGTCCGGCGCATTGGACTCGCTCCGTCGGACGGAACTGCTACCCGGGCCGGGTTGACCGCGTTTATGGCTTGATCATGGGATTTTCGGCCCGCCCGCAGGACTCGGACCAGGGCCCCAGAAGAGCGCTCGATCTGCAAGGGCGGTTGCAAGAAGTAGGCTCCCGGCCGCAATGAGCGACGCTCCGACGACCCCGGCTCAGCTGCCGGACGACGCCAAGGACACCCGCGGCAAGCACTTGCGCTCGATGTTCACGAACGTCTGGCTGCTCGGGATCACCTGGACGCTCGCGATCATCGTCCTGATCGCGGTGGCGACCCAGGCCGGGTTCGCGATCGGCGCCGGCGGCGCTGCCGTCGTCTTGCTGATCGCCCTGATCGTGGTCTGGGTCACCGCCACCTCGCGCGCCGCCAGCGACTTCTTCACCGCCTACGCGGATCGCCGCGGCCTGACCCGCATCCCGGGGCGCTCGAGCCTGCCGCCGGTGACGCCGCTGCTGTCAAAGGGCGACAGCCGCTACACGCAGGAGCTGTTCAACGGGACGCTGCCCGGCGGGGTGGTCGGCTCGCTGGCGCTCTACACCTACGAGGAGGTCTCGACCGACTCGAAGGGCAACCGCCAAACCACCTATTACCACTTCACGATCGCCGTCACGCAGCTGCCCGAGACCGCTCCGTTCCTGAGCGAGCTGGCAGTGCAGCGACGCTTCGGGTTCCGCTTCCTCGACTCTGCCGAGGACGTTTTCCGCAGCCGCCAGCGCGTGGAGGTCGAGTCGGAGCTCGCCGACAAGAAGTTCGAGATCTTCACCGGAAAGAGCGACGAGATGAACCGCGCCCGGCAGGTGTTCACCCCGACCTTCATCGTCTGGCTCGGCGAGGAGGCGCACAAGGCGGTGGCCTTCGAGCTGTCGGCCGGCGCGCTGGTGGTCAACCAGAAGGGGCACCTGAAGACCGCCCAGGAACTCGACGCGTTCTGCGAAGGCGCCGCGGTGATCGCACGGCGCCTGCATGAAGAAGCCGCCGAGTAGGCCGCGCCTAGAGCGCGCCGAAGAGGGTGTCCGAGTGCGCGACCAGGGCTGCGGCGATCGCCAGCAGCGCCGACGGGACCAGGACGAGCGCGACGACCAGCTGGATCTTCGGCGCGGCGCGAGCCGCCCGCTCCTCGACGCGGCGGCGCTCGTCGCGGCGCAACGCCGTCGCCTGGGCGTGGAGCTGGTCGGCGAGCGGCGAGCCGTGGCGGCGCGAGCGCTCGAGCGCCGCGACGAGCGCACCGAGCTCGACGGCGCCGCTGCGGCGCCGCAATCCGGCGAGCGCTGCCTCGACCGGCGCCCCGGTATCGATCTCAGCGACCGTGACGGCAAGCTCGGACCCCAGCGGGCCCTGACCGGCGGCGGCGATCTCGCGCATGAGCGCCGCCGGGGCGCGACCGGCCGCGACCCCGACCGCCAGGAGGTCGAGCGCGTCCGGCAGCGCCTCGACCAGCCGGGCGCGCCGCCGCCGCGCCGTCCGCTCGGCGTGGGCGTCGGGGGCCAGGAACCCGGCGCTCAGGAGGCCAACCGCCAAGAACGGCGCAAGTCGGCCCGGAGCGACCGGCGCGATCGCCAGGAAGCAGAGCCCGCCCGCAACCGTTCCGAACCCCTTGGCAGCCACGGCCGAGCGGCGGACCCGCAGCCTCCGCCCCGCCCGTGCGACAGCGTCCGGGAGCCCGAATCCGGCCACTTCCCACGCCGCCGCGAACAACAACATGCCGGCCAGTCCCAGGAGGGCGGGGCTCACGCCGGCATCCCGAGCCGTCGGATCGCAGCGAATCCGGCGAGCTGCAACGCCACCGCGATCGCAAGTAGCGTCAGGGACGCCCCGTTTGCAAAGAGGCCGGTGACGAAGCCTGGAGCGAGCAGCTCGGCCAGCAGGGCCGCGCCCGCAGGCATGGCGGCGACGAGCAGACCGGTGAACCGTGCCTGAGCGGTGGCGGAGCGGGCGTCGGCCTGGGCTTGCTCGCGAGCGGTCGCCGCGAGTGCGTAACGGCGAAGCAGCGAGACCAGGTCGCCGCCCGCGATCCGCTGCGAGAGCACAACCACGCAAAACGAGTCCACACGAGCCGAGCGGATCCGGCCTCGAAGGCCGATCAGGGCGCGGTCCAACGGAGCGCCGAGGTCAAGGTCGGCTCGCACCCTCGAGAGCTCAACCGCCGCGGGTCCCTCGAGCGATTCGGCGACGCCGTCGAACGCCGCGCGCGCCGAGTGCCCGGCCGCGAGCGCGTCGGCGGTTGCCGTGGCGATCCGTGGCAGCGCGCTCTCGACGGCGAGGCGATAGCGCCGGATTCGCGACGTGAGCGCCCAGCTCGCCCCGGCAGGTCCGGCCGCGGCAAGGGGAGCTGCGGGCGCCGGCCCGAAGACCCAGGTTCCGCCGAACAGCAGCGCCGCGCCCAACAGGAGACCCAGGCGCCTGCGTTCGGCGGCACTCGGTGCGTAGCCCTCGCTGCCGGCCCGACGAAGCGGCTCGACCGCGCTAACCAGCCAGCGAGCCAATTGCGGGGCGCTATGAAGCGCCTCACGGACAGCCACGGCGGCAAGCCCGCCCGCGAGGGCCGCGGCGACGATCGTGGGCGTCAGGCCGCCCACAGCTCGCGCACCGCCACCGCGCCGGCCACCGGAACGACCTCGGCAATCTCCACCACCCGCCGAGCTCCGCCCGGCTCGCGACGCAGATGGGCGACGAGGTCGATGCCGCGTACGACCTGATCTCGGATCGCGTCGTGAGGAAGCCCGACGCCGGCCATCAGCGCCAAGGTCTCGATTCGGCGCAGCGCGTCCTCCGAAGAGTTGGCGTGAAGAGTCGAGAGGGCTCCGTCGTGGCCGGTGTTGAGCGCGGTGAGCAGGTCGAGTGCCTCGGCGCCACGCACCTCGCCGATCACGATCCGGTCCGGCCGCATGCGCAGCGCGTTTCGCAACAGGTCGCGAATCGTCACCTCCCCCCTGCCCTCGACGGATGGCGGCCGGCTCTCGAGGCGGACCACGTGCGGTTGTCGCAGGCGCAACTCGGCGGCGTCCTCGATCGTGATCACACGCTCGGCCGGATCGATCCAAGCCGAGAGCGCGTTCAGCAGAGTCGTCTTTCCGGACCCGGTGCCGCCGGTCACCAGAACCGTGCGCCGCTCGCGCACGGCACGCTCCAAGAGCACGGCGGCAGCCGGTGCCATGGAGCCCGAGGCAACCAGCTCGTCCGGCCCCGGCCGCTGGGCGCCGAACCGGCGGATCGAAATCGCCGGCCCGTCGATCGCCAGCGGCGGCACGACCACGTTCACGCGCGAGCCGTCGGCCAGGCGCGCATCGGCCATCGGGGACAGCTCGTCCACCCGGCGCCCGGTCGGTGCGAGGATGCGCTCGATCGCCTCGCGCACGTCGCGCTCGCTGCCGAACGACACCGGTGCCGCCTCGACGCGGCCGGCCCGCTCCACGTAGACGCGCTCGTGCCCGTTGACCATCAACTCTTCGACCGCGGGATCGGCGAGCAGGTCCTCGAGCGGACCGAGCCCAACGGTCTCGCGCAGCACGAGCTGTATGAGTTCGGCCCGCCGGTCCGGACCGAGCACGGCCGCCTCACGCTCGACCAGATCCTCGATCGCCGCGGGTAGGTCGTCGCCGAGCCGCCCGGCAGCCGCCTGCGAGCGTCGCTCGGAGGCAAGCTGCTCGCAAAGCTTGCCGACGAGGGCCTGGGTGTGACGCTCGGCGGCGTCCATCACCCCCAAGAAGCGTCCGGCGCGGTCTAGTTCGCCCCCGTCGCCAGTCGAACGGGCGCCTGACGCCGGCGCCGGCGTGGCGATGCAGCCGCGAGCATCGCCAAACCCGGTGGCAGCCTGCCACCGGTTGAGAGCCATGACCCGGCCAGGATCAGGAGCATGCCGGCGACCGCCGCGGGCCCGAGGCTCTCGTCGAGGAGTGCGACGCCGAGGAGCACCGCGATCGCGGGGTTGACGTAGGTGATGACGCTGGCTCGGGTCGCCCCGACATCCGCGATCAGGCCGAAGAACAGGATCAAGGCGAGCGCCGAGCAGACCGCGCCGAGGACGGCGATCGAGCCGATCGCGCCCGAGGTGAGCTCGGCGCCCGGAATCGAGCCGATCCCGGCCGGGGCGAGCATCACCGTGCTGATCGCGAGCGCCACGGCGACCGCGCCGATCGGGTTGACGTCCGAGAAGTGACGCTTGACGATGAACAGCCCAAGCGCGTAACAGAAGGTGGCCGCCAGGATCGCCAGGGCGCCAAGGATCTCGCTCCCGCGCCCACCGACGTCGATCCCCAGCAGCAGGACAACCCCGGCGAGGCCGACGAACAGGCCGGCCAGGCGCAGGCCGCGCACCCGTTCCGTTTGGTCCAGGCGGAAGGCCAACAGCGCCGTCACCAGCGGTAGCGACGCGATCAGGATCGCCGCGAGCGACGAGGAGACCTGCTGCTCGCCGAGCGGGATCAACCACCAGGGCAAACCGCACTCGGCGATCGAAAAGGCAACCAGCGGCTTCGTCTTCGACCGCAGGCCGTCGAGGTAGCCGAGCTTCCAGGCGATCGGCAACAGCAGCGCGGCGCCGATCGCCACCCGGCCCCATGCCACAAGCAGCGGCGAGGCGCCGCCGTCGAGCGCGATCTTGATGAACAGGTAGGGCACGCCCCAGATCAGCGAGACCGAGGCGAACAGGATCCAGGCGCGGCGCGACACTCCGATTCACGATAGCGGCGGCGCCGCTACCGTCCTGCGCGTGTCGGAGCAACCAGCCGTCCTCGTCTGCCGTCGGCTGCTGCCGGCCGGCCTCGACCTGCTGATCGAAGCTGGCTGTGAGATTCGCGAGGGCGGGCTCGACGCCACCGCCGCACGGCTGCACGAGCTGGCTCCCGGGTGCGCCGCGATCGTGGCCGACCCCAGCGTGCCGGTTGGCGGCGACCTGCTCGACGCGGCCGGCTCCGGGCTGCTCGTCGTCGCGAACTTCGCCGTCGGCTACGACAACGTCGACCTCGCTGCCTGCCGCGAGCGCGGCGTCGCGGTCACGAACACTCCCGGAGTCCTGACCAACGCCACCGCGGAGCTGGCACTGGCGCTGACCGTTGCGGCCGCGCGACGAGCGAGCGAGGCGGAGGCGGACCTTCGCGCCGGACGCTGGCGTGGTTGGGATCCTGCCGCCTATCTCGGACTCGAGCTGAGCGGCGCGACGTTCGGGGTGGTCGGGCTCGGGCGGATCGGGACGCGCTACGCGGAACTCGTGACCGCGCTCGCCGGCGAGCTGCTCTACGTCGCCCGCTCGCCGAAGCCCGACGCCGAGCGCTCCCTGGGGGCGCGCCGGGCCGAGCTGGGCGAGTTGCTCGAGCGCTCCGATGTCGTCAGCCTGCACGCGCCGGCGAGCGCTGAGACCCGGCACCTGATCGGCGCGGCCGAACTGACGGCGATGGGCCGGCACGCGGTGCTGATCAACACAGCGCGCGGGCCGCTGGTGGACGCCGCGGCGCTCGCCCGGGCCCTCACGTCCGGCGAGATCGGCGCCGCCGGCCTCGACGTGTATGAGTCGGAGCCGAAGGTGCCGGCCGAACTGCTCGCCGCCCCGCGGTGCGTGCTCCTCCCGCACATCGGGTCGGCCACGCGGACGGCCCGGGACGCGATGGCGGTGCTGGCCGCTCGCAATGCCCTGGCGGTGCTCGGCGGCGACGAACCCGCGAACAGGGTGATCTGACTGGAACCGGCCGAGGCCGAGATCCTGCGCCGCGCGCGATCGATCCCGCCCGGCTTCGTGGCCACGTACGGCGACCTCTGCCCGGAGGCCCCGCGGCGGGCCGGCGCCGTGATGGCCGCCAACCACGACCGCGACGTCCCCTGGCACCGCATCGTTCGCGCCGACGGATCGCTCGCCGTGGGCGACCGGCAACGCCGGCTCCTCGAGGCCGAAGGCGTGCCCTTTCGCGGTGCGCGCGTCGATCTGCGGACGGCGTGGTTCGCGATCGAGGACAGCTCTTAGCCGGCCGCCAGCAGCCTGATCGACCGGGCGACACCCTCGGCCCGGATCAGGCGCAGGGCCCGGCCCCGGTTGACCGCGACGACGGCGAGGAAGCGGTCGCCCGGGACGCCGGTTTCCGCCCGCGTCTCGCGCAGCGACAGGAGCGGCACGCCCTCGGCCGCGATGTACGTCCGTCCCGCGGCCGGGCCCGGGCCGGACTGGCCGCTGACGACCACGTCCACCCGTTCCCCCGGCCCGATCCTGCTGGCTTCCAACGCCGCGGCACCCGTGACCGTGATCTCGACCGGCGTGGAGCCGGGCGGCGGGCCGTGACCACGTGATGTTGGCGAGCCGGCGGCCAGGCTCGCGGCCGTCACGTAGGAACCGGCCGGGAGGGCAACCGCCAGCCGCCGACCGAGAGCCTCCGGTGGAAGGGTGAGCGCATCCGGGGGCGCGAAGGCGGCCGGCACCCGTCGCTCGTCGAGCAGCTCGTTCAGCTCGCCGCTGCCGATCACCGCGCCGCGCTCGAGCGTCGCCGTCGAGACCACCACCGGGCGCAGCTCGTCGAGCCCGCTCTCAGCCGGGGCGGCGGCGCTTCCGGCAAGCGCCGCGGAGAGCAGCCCGCAGGCAAGAGCGCCGGCCGCGAACAGGACGGCTCGGGCCCGCGAGCTCACCGACGCAGGTGGGCGAGCGGCGACGCGGGGCGGCGCTCCCGGGCGGGCGCCAGCGGCAGCTCGAGCGCGGCGGTCGTGCCGCGAGCGGTGGTTCGCACGCGAAGCCGGCCGCCATTGCCACGCGCCAGCGAACCCGCGACGCGCAGGCCATGGCCGCGTCGTGGCTCGGGACGCTCACGCAGTCGCGGTGCCGGGCGGGCGCCGCGATCGCGAACGACCAGGTCGATTGATCCGCCTCGGCGAATGCCCTCGACCGTGATCTGGCCGTCCCCGTGCTCGAGCGCGTTTGCGATCAGGTTGTCGAGGGCCTGAGCCACTCGGACGGGATCAACGTCGGCGAGCTCCTCGCCGCAGCGCCAACGGACCGCAATCCGCCGGCCGGCGGAGCCGACGCGGACTCGCCAGCGCTCGACGGCCGCGATCGCGAGCATCCGAGCCTCGATCGGCCGCCGGCGGAGCTCCGGCCGTTCGCCGTTCACCTCCCGGTCGAGGTCACGCAGCGCAAGGAGCGCCAGCTCGAGCGCGTCGGGACGGCCGGCTGTTTCGGTGGCCTTGGCGGTGAGCGTTAGTGCCTGCAGCGGGCGCCGCAGCTCGTGCAGGCACTCGTTCAGCGTCCGGCGCCGCCGCACGTCCCGGATCCGGTCCCGGATCGCCACCACGGCGATCGTCAGCGCCACCGGCCAGGTCGCCGCGGCGACCCCGGCGAGAGCGGCGAATCCCTCGCCCCTCACCCGGGCACCAACCGGTAGCCGACGCCCCATACGTTCACAACGAAACGTCCACCCTCCGGGTCGAGCTTGCGTCGCAGCCGGCTGGCGTGCGAATCCAGGGTGCGGGTCCGGCCCATCGTCTTGAAGTCCCACACGTCGCGCAGGAGCTCCGACTTGGTGAACACGCGGCGCGGCTCGGACGCCAGCGCCAACAGCAGCTCGTACTCCTTGTTCGCCAGCGGCACCAGGTCGCCGTCGACCCGTACCTCGCGGCGGGAGGGGTCGATCGCCAGGTCGCCGACGCGAATCGATCCCCGGCGCTGATCCGAGCGGCGCCGCATCACCGAGCGCACCCGGGCGGATAGCTCGGCGTAGTGGAACGGCTTCGCCACGTAGTCGTCGGCGCCCTGTTCGAGGCCCCGCACCCGGTCGACGTCGGTAGCTCGGCCGCTGAGGATGATCACCGGAAGCCCGCTGTCGTAGCGGCCGGTCGAGCGCTCCGCCCGACGGATCTCGCGCAAGACGTCGAGGCCGGAGGCGTCGGGCAGGCCCAGGTCCAGGAGCAGGAGATCCGGGCTGCGGTACTGACAGTGGCGCAGGGCGTCGGCTGCGCACGGGGCCGGCACGGCGTCGAAACTGTCCGCCTGAAGGTTGTCGCAGAGAAGCTCGAGCGTCGCGGCGTCGTCCTCGCAGACGACCACGACGCCGAGCGACTCGATCTTGGGAAGCATCACCGGGGCCTCGTACTGCGGTCGGACACGACTACGCTCACCCCGGCCCATCGAACCGCGCCCCCGTAGCGAGAAAACGGGCCTTCTTCGACGTCGGTGGTGCAAACCCTCGTTCAATCGAGGCCAGCGGTTGGCGCATGCCGACGAATTCGGAAAAGATGCTGACGCTCGCTTGACCGGCGACCGAACGGTCGTCAGGGGAATCGGAGATAGAGGAAGAAGTGGAGAAGGCCACCCGCCGGGGCAACTACGAATCAGGATCGGACTACGTCCTCGAATACGGCGAGCTCCGCTTCTCCTTCAACGAACAGGACTTCGCCCAGCGGGTGGAACAGGCCGCCGTCAAGCTCGACTTCGTCGAGCACGGCCTGGCCCACGAGGAGCTGCACGATCTGCTCGAACTGGCCGTCAACGGCGAGATCCGCGAGCCGTCGTCCACGCTGGGGGAGCACATCAACGAGCACTGGACCGAGCTGGTCGGCCCCGCCAACCGCAGCCTCGTCCATTGGTTGCGAAGACTGGTCTTCCGCGGCGCCTGGCTCGACCAGCGCGTCAAGGAGGGCGAGCTGGACGTCGTCTTCGACGACACCACACACTCCTTCGGCTACGTCCAGCCCGAGCGCGACGCCGAGCCGATCGAGCTCAGCCGCGAGCCCTCCTGGGCAACGCTCGCCTATCGGCGCTAGCCGGCGCTACTCCAGGCGCTTGCGAACGGCCGCCGCCGCTTCCGGCGGCGTCAGCTCCGCGAGCTCTGAGCGGAACTGGCGGATCTCCTCCAGTTCGTCGACCGAGCGCAGATTCTCCTCGCCGACGACCCGGCACTCCGCGAACTTGAGCGCGGGCTGGATGCCTTCCTCCGCGAGCGACCCGTCCAGCGTCACGAGCGCGGTCTCCGTCGTGGTCACCGCGCGATCGGCGGATCCCTCGTCCTCGCCCTCGTCAAGCGCGGTCGCGATCACTGTAAGCGAGCCGGCAGTCTCCTCGGCAAGCTCGCGGCCCGAGCCGAAGAGTCGCTTCACCTCCGCCGTGCCGTCAGCCGCGACCGCGAGCCGCGAGAGCGAGTCGCAGATCAACACGGCGTCGGTACCCGCTTCTGCGGCTCGGCGGCCGCGCTCGAGCGCAAGCTCTGAGATCCGCAGCTGCTCGGCGGGCGCCAGGTCGGCCGGCGCCAGGGCGAGCTCCGCGTTTGGCAACTCCCGCTGCCACACCGGCACCTCCTCCGGCCGCTCGTCGATCAGCAAGACGATCAGCTTGGGGCCCTCCGGGCCGGCCAAAATCGCCTGGCCCAACCCTCTCAGGAGCGTCGTGCGGCCCGACCGGGCAGTCGCCCGGATCAGCATCCGCTGACCGTAGGCGAGCGGCGCCAGCAGGTCCACGGCCCCGGACAGGACGTCCGAGTCGAACGCCAGCTTGATCCGGCGGGACGGAGGCACGGGTGTCAGCGAATCGAAGTCGACGCGTCCCTCCTCCTGCGGGTCGGCGCCGTTCACGGTGTCAACGTGGACCAGGGCCCGATGTCGCTCGCCCCGGCGCGGCTCGCGTGCCGGGCCCGTGACCTCGTCGCCCGCACGCAGGTCACAGCGGCGGACCTGTGAGGCCGAGACGTAGACGTCATCGTCGCGACTCGTCAATCCGCCGAGCCGCAGAAAGCCGTGGCGCTGGCGGGTCAGCTCGAGGATCCCGGTGACCTCCTCGGTCACGTCGGGTTCGGCGTTCTCGGGTTCGGGTTCGCGATCGCGCCGTCCCTCGCGCGGCGGCCGCGCGCCGTCGCGGTCCTCTCGGCGCCCACCGCCGGCCCCTGCCGACAGCCGCTCGCGCTCGCGGCCGCCACGCCCCCGCCCACCGCGGCGTCCGCGGCGGCGCCGCGGACGCTCCTCGGCTCCGCCGCCCTCGAGGCGCGTGATCAGGTCGTCCCGGCGGAGCAGCCGGTAGCCGTCGATGCCGGCCTCGGCCGCCTGCGCGTGCAGGTCGGCGAGATGCAGCTCGGATAGCTCGGAGTCGCTCATGCGAGCGCCGAGTTATATCCAGTTAGCTGGAGCGGACCGCTTCGCGCGCCGCGACCAGGCCCTTGAGCCACTCGCCGAACTCCGGCCGCGTCTCCCAGTCGGCCTTGAACTTCTCGGCTCCGGCGGTGGTCAGCGGGTGGTCCAGCATCTGCCGCAGAACCTTCGACGGCACGGTTGCGATCTCGCAGCCCAGCTGGGCCGACGTGATCACGTGCTCGGGGTGGCGGATCGAGGCGGCGATGATCTGGGAGGTGACGCCCCCGGCCCGGAAGCACTCGACGATCTCGGCGACGACGCCGCCCGAATCGACGGAGATGTCGTCGAGCCGGCCCATGAAGCAGGAGACGTAGGTCGCGCCGGCGCCGGCGGCCAGCAGCGCCTGGTTCGGCGAAAAGACGAGGGTCATGTTGACCGGGATGCCGTCCGTGGTCAGCGCGTGCGTGGCCTCGAGCCCCTCCTTGCAGAACGGGACCTTGACGACGACGTGCTCGTGCAGCTCGGCCAGGGCGCGGCCCTCCGCGATCATCCCGGCGGGGTCTTCGGAGACGACCTCGGCCGAGGTCGGGCCGCCGACGAGGTCGCAGATGCGCTTCACGATCTCGCCCGGATCGCCGTCCTCCTTGGCGAGCAGCGACGGGTTGGTGGTGGCGCCGGCGAGGATGCCCCACTGGGCGATCTCCTCGACCTCGGCGACGGACCCGGTGTCGATGAAAAGCCTCATGCGCCTAGGTTAGATCAGCCGACGGTCGGCGCGGGCGCGCGCTCAGGCCGAGGCCGCCGGGTCAATTCCCTCGGCGGCGGCCTCGGCGACCCAGGCGTCGGCCTCGGCGGCGATGCGCCTCGCGTCCCACGCCAGCTCGTCGCCGAGCGCTTCGGCCACCGGCTTGACATCGTCGGCCGTGCGCAATTGCGGCGCGGCCAGCAGCCCCAGCCGCGTGCGGCGCAACAACACGTCGGCGACCGATCTGGCCTGCTCGTGGCGCGCCGCGACCACAGCTTCGGCGACCAGGTCCGGGTGGCCCTCGGCGATCGGCGCCGCCAGCTCGGGGCGCTCGGCGGCGAGCTTCAGCACGTTGCGCGAGAAGTGCCCGTAGCGGAATGCCAGCAGCTCGCGATGGCCCTCGGGGAGCGCCCCGTCCAGGCCCTCCGGAGTCGCCAGATCCTCGTCGTCGGCGGGCATGCCGAGCGGCAGGTCGCCGGTTCGGCACGGGGCCTCGCGGCCCTCGCGCTCGACCAGCCGGTCGACGACCTGCTTTGCCATCCGCCGCCAGGTCGTCAGCTTGCCACCGGTGATCGTGATCAGCCCGGACGAGGTCTCGTAGAGCTCCGCCTTCCTCGAGATGTCAACCGACTTGTGTGGGTCGCCTGAAGAGATCAGGGGCCTGACGCCCGCGTACGAGCCCGTAATCCGAGACCGGTCGAGCGTCGTGCCGAAAAAGTCGTTGGCGGCCGCGAGCAGGTAGTCGATGTCGTCCCCCGAGGGCTCGACGTGATCGATGTCGCCGTCGTAGTCGCGGTCGGTGGTGCCGATCAGCGTCCGGCCATACCAGGGCAGCGCGAAGATCCGGCGGTCCTCGCCGGCGGGGACGACGCAGGCGGCGCGGCCGATGTCGAGGTCGTCGAACGAGACGGTCAGGTGGGTGCCGCGGCTGGGCGAGATGCGCGGGATCTCGGCCTCGTCGAGGATCTCGTCGGGCCGGATCCGGTCGGCCCAAACGCCGGTGGCGTTGACCACGCTGGTGGCACGCACCTCGAACCGCTCGCCCGTTTCGCCGTCCGTGCAGACGACGCCGACAGCCTTGCCTGAGTCCTCGATCAGGTCCACGACCTCGTTGCCATTGCGCGGCACCGCACCGAACCGCTCCGCCTCGCCGAGGATCGTCAGCACCAGCCGCACGTCGTCGGTCTGGCAGTCGTAGAACATGTAGGCCTCGCGGGGATCGCGCGGTCCGAGCGCCGGGATCAGGTCGGTCGCCTCGTCCCCGGGAATCGTGCGGTGGCGATCGGGCGCCCACTGCTCGGGGGGAGGCGCGGCCTCCGACCCCTCGCCGCGCAGCGCGGTCTCCCGGCGGCGCTCGCGGCGCCCGCTCCCCATCCGCGTCGACGCCATCACGTCGTACATGTTCAGCCCGATCCCGAGCAGGCGGTTCTTGGGATCGTCGCCCAGGCTCGGCACCAGAAACGGCGTCGGATAGACCAGATGCGGCGCCAGCTGGACCATGAGCTGGCGCTCGAGCAGCGCCTCCCGGACCAGCCCGAGGTCGAAGTTCTCGAGGTATCGAAGACCTCCATGGACCATCTTCGACGAGCGGCTCGAGGTGCCTGAGGCCCAGTCGTTGCGCTCGACGATCGCCACCGTGGAGCCGCGCGAGGCGGCGTCGAGGGCCACGCCGGCCCCGGTGATGCCGCCGCCGATCACGACCACGTCGAACTGCTCCTCGGCGAAGGCTTTAAGCGCGTCGGCGCGGGCGAGCATCAGGGAGCCATCGTCAGTCGAGGTAGGTGACGGCCGCTCCGGCCGGCGGCCGGGCCGGAGCGGGCTTCTCGCCCGCCGCGTAGCCGAGGTGGATCAGGCCGATGAAGCGCTCGCCCTCGGGGGACTCCGACCGCCTCGAGCCCCGCGCGCTCGCGCAGGATCGCGGGCGTTCGCCAATAGCCGGCCAGGCCGTGGGCATGGGCGGCCAGCAACACGATGTAGGCGGCAACACCGGCGGCGTGCAGGTCCTCCTCGTCCTGGATCTCGTCCCCAATCAGGGCGCAGGTGCAGACGACGAGCGTCGGCGCCCGGTCGAGCTTGGCCGCGGCCTCCGGACCGGCCGCCGCCTTGAGGCGTTCCAGCGCCTGCGGTCCGATGACCCGAAAGCGCCAGGGGATCGTCAGGTTGTGGTTCGGCGCCCAGCGGGCGAGCTCGAACAGCTCGTCCAGCACCTCGCGCGGAACCGGCTCGGGCTTGTAGGCCTTGTGCGTTCGCCGCCCGCGAATCGCCTCGTCAACGTCCACGTCATAACCGTAGCCGCGCACGCGGCGATCAGGGGAGGCCCCGGCGGTACCAGAACCAACCACCCCCAAGCGCAAGCGCAAGCCCGCCGAGGCCCAGGGCCACGTAAGCCGCGGTCGAGTCACCCTCGTCCTCCTCGGAGACCGCATCAGCCACGGCAGCCTGCTCGGCAAGCACCGCGGCTGCCGCCGGGGCCGGCCCGTCGCTCCCGCGCTCGGAGCTCTTCCCCTCCTCACTGCCCTCTCTCGAGCGGTCCGGCGCTCCGCCGCCCTGGCCTCCGCCGCCCGCGTTCGCACCGCCGCCGGCAGTCTCCGGTGCCGTGTCGGCCGGCGGCTCCGCCCCGGCCTCCACGTCAGGCGCCGGCGCCGGCGCCAGGCCCCCGCCCCCGCTCCGCGGGACCGGTTCGACCGGCAGCGCCTCGCGGGTCACCGCCAGCAGTGCCTGAGACGTCACCCAGACCGGCGTGTGCGCGCTCGCCGAGTTGTAGGCATAGGACCCGTCGGCCCGTTGCCGCGCGGCCAGATAGGCGAGCCCTGAACGCCCGCGAGTCTGAACCTGGGCGGGATCGACCCCCGCGGCCACCAGACCCTGGACGGCCCAGGCGGTGGATTGCGAGTTGGTGACGCCGGTCTCGTTCAGTCCCCAGCCGCCCTCGGTGCGCTGCGTGCGGCGCAGGTAGGCGATCCCGCCATCGAGCCCGCCCGCCCCTGCCGCCGCGAGCCCCTGCATCGCGGCACCGGTCGAGTCGGGGTCCGACGGCTGCGAGGGGCCGAAGCCCCAGCCGCCGTCGGCACGCTGAGCGGCGCGGAGCCAGCTCTCGGCCTGCCCGACTCCGGCCGAGGTGCCAGCGGCGCGGAGGGCGAGCACGGCATACCCCGTCAGGTTCACCTGGCTCCCCCATGATCCGTTCGCACCCTGCTTGCGGCGGAGGTCGGCGGCGAGGTCGCGGCCCGCGAACCGGCGTGAGTCGATCCCGGCCGCCTCGAGGCTCAGGATCGCCAGCTCGAGCTCGTTGGCAGCGCGGATCGCCCCGGCGTGATCTCGCATGTAATCGACGGGCGTGCGCCCGCGAGGGCCGACGTCGAGCGGATTCCGCCCCGCCGCCTCGAGCCCGAGCATCGCCCAGCCGGTCATCTGCGGGTTCGGACGCGCGCCGGGCGTCGCCGCGTATCCGCCCGAGGCCGAGCGCGCACGCTCCAGCCAGGCGCGCGCGGAGCCCGCACCTGACGCGCCCGCGGGATCCGGCGAGGCGGCTGTTAAGGCGAGCAGCAGCGCGACGACGGCGATCGGCAGCGCGCCTGCCGGATGCCAGCGGAACTCCAGCCGCGCTCGGTAGCGCTCGATGATGGCGACCAGCGCGGGCCCGGCGGCCAGCGCGATCGCGAAGTTGCCGAGCGCGTGGGCGACGTTGAACGGGACGCCACGGGCGGCGAGGGCGAGATACCGGTCAAGCGACTGCTCGCCGCCGTAGGTGACCATCACCGAGAGGTCGAGCAGGGCGCCGTAGACCAGCGCCATCGCGGCACAGGCGCAGGCGAGGCCGAGGCGGCCGAGATGGCGGCCAAAGACGAATGCCAGCCCCGCCCCGGCAACCCCCGCCAATCCCCAGCCGCCCATCTGCCAGATCGTCCACGGCCCCTGGCCAAGCCAGATGTTCGAGATCGGCGCTGCCAGGGCGCCGACCGCGAAGCCGGGCGCACCGCCGAGGGCGTACCCGGTCAGCAGCGCGACGTCGGTGGTGCCGACAAGGTTTGGAATCGGAGCGAGGACCAGTCGCCCCGCCACCGCGAGCGCGGCCAGCGCCGCGACCAGCGCCACGACGCGCGCGCTCGGCCGGGTCCGCTCGTACCACGCGAACCCCACCACGAGCACGATCGCGAGCCCGGCGAAGGCGGCGGCCTGCCAGGTCATGAGCCGACCCCCCCGGCCAGCAGCTCAATCCCGGCTTCCGGCGTGACCGCCGCGCCGTCGAGCACGCGCGCCACCTCCGTCGCGAAGTACCAGCCGCCCGCCAGCACCTCCGCCGGAGGCCCATCGGCCAGCAGCTCGCCCTCCCCGAGCAGCAGCACCCGGTCAGCGAACCGCGCCGCGAACTCGATGTCGTGTGTCGCAACGAGCACCGCCGACCCGCCCGCAGCGAGCCCGCCGAGCCAATCCCGCAGGGCCAGCTTGCGCGCGGCGTCCATGCCGCGCGTGGGCTCGTCCAGGCACACGAGCCCCGGCACGGCGTCCTCGGTGCGGCCGGCCATCGCCAGAGCCAGCGTCAACCGCTGGCGCTCGCCCCCGGAGAGGTCCCGGGGGTCACTGTCGACCGCGCCCGCAAGCCCGACGAGGTCGAGTGCGGCTCGGCCGGCCTCTCCCGGGAGCTCGTCGGCGACGCGGTCGCGCACGATCATCTCGGACGGTGTCTGCGGCGCAAGCGCGATCCCGTTGGGGGCGGCGATCCGTCCGGCCGCGGGGCGAAGCACGCCCGCGGCCGTGCGCATCAGCGTGGTCTTGCCGGCTCCGTTGCGGCCCATCAGAACGACGCGCTCCCCGCGCCGGAGGTCGAGTGAGATCCCGCGCAGAACACGGCGTGGGCCGCTGCCGGACTCGAGCTCCACCCAAAGCCGGCGGGCTTCGAGCGCCCCACCATCCGCGAACGTCCCGGAGTCCGCGCTATGTGGGGGGTTCCGGGACGGTCGGCGAGGATTGAGCCTTCGATCAGCCAGGACGCGGCGAGCCTGCTTCACCCCAACGGGCACCGGCCTGATCCCGAGTCCGGCAAACAGCGTCGCGACCGGCGTGGCGAGCGCCGGATCGGCATCGATCGTCGACTCCATGAAGGCCTCGGGCGGGCCGTCGAACCGCACCCTGCCCTCGGCGAAGGCGATCACCCGGTCGGCGGCGGGCAGACAACGCTCGAGGCGGTGCTCGGCGAGCAAGACCGTGGCTCCCCACTCCTCGTTCAGACGCCGCAACAGGCCAATCAGCTCGTCGCCTGCGACGGGGTCGAGCTGCGACGTCGGCTCATCGAGCAGGATCAGCCGCGGCCGGCCGACGAGCGCCGCCGCCAGAGCCACGCGCTGCAGCTCGCCGCCGGAGAGCGACGCCGTCGGGCGCGCGAGCAACCGCTCGATGCCAAGGGCAAGCGCCACCTCCTCCACCGCGCGCGCTCGGGCCGGGGGCGACTCCCCGCGGATCTCGAGCGGCAGCTCGATCTCCGCCCGCACCGTCGCCGAGACGACCTGGGTCTCGGGCTCCTGCGCCACCATCCCGACGAGGTGCCCCAGTTCCGCCGGCCCGTGATCTGAGAGGTCGAGCCCGCAGACGCGGGCGGCACCGGCGACGTCGCCGCCGTGGAAGTGGGGGATCAGCCCGCAGGCCGCCCGCAGGAGCGTGGATTTTCCGGACCCGGAACGACCGGAGAGCAACACCATCTCCCCCGCCTCGACGCGGAGGTCCACCTCTCGCAGCGCGGGCCCCGCCGAGCCCGGGTAGCGGTACGAGAAGGCGCTCAGCTCCAGCGCCGGCTCAACCATGCGCATACCTCAACGCCGGGATCCGGTGCGACCGGAGGCGGTCGAGCCCGAGCGGCACCAGGGCCGCTGCCGGCACCGCCAGCGCCAGCGCAATGGTCGCGGCCCCCAGGTCGATCGTGATCACGGGGTACGACTCGTAGGTGGCGACCCCGGCGATGCGGGCGACCACGACCAGAGCCAACACCCCAAGTCCGGACGCGGCGAACGCGACGTCGCCCGGTGCCCGCGGCGGGCGGGCCGAGTCGCGCGGAGCATCCCCGGCGTAGCCGCGCAACTCCAGGGTGGCGGCCACGTCCACGGCGCGGTCGAGCGAGCCCGAGACGAGGCGGCTGAGCATCGTGGCACGACCGACGGGGGCCGCCGCCGGACCGCGCAGCGCCGCGGCCTCGCGGACCCGGGCATGGTCGGCGGCGGCGAGCGGGGCGAGCCTGGCGATCAGGGTGGCGGTCAGCGCCGAGCGCCGGGCCAGCGGGCGGGCGAGGCGCAGCAGCCGGTCCGGGTCCACGCAGGCGGTGTGAACGGCGAACGCGGCGAACACGATCGCGATTCGCAGCGCCAGGACCGCACCCTCGGCCAGAGCCTCGGCGCTGATGTCGAGCGTGCCCAAAACCGGTACGTCGGGACCGCGAACCAGGATCGTGTCCCCGCGCTGGGATGCGATCACGTTGACCACCAGGATCACGATTCCGAGCGTGACGCCCCATCTTCCGGCCAGCGCCAGCGCCCGAGACGCCCCTGCCGCGACGCCCGCGATCACGACCGCAGCGGCGCACCCGGCGAGGACGATCGGATTGCCGACGACGAACGCAATCGCCGCGAACGACCAGAGGTGGATCGCCGCCGCCCCGGCGTCGGCACGGCCGAGCGGCGTCGGGCGAGGCGCGTACGCCAGAGCCGAGTTCATCGGCGGACCTCCGGCAGATGCTCGCTTCGCGCTAAAGCTCTCATCCCCCACCCTCCTCCTCCACCACCGGGACCGGAAGCGTCGCGTCGCTGCCCGCCCCGACCACGAGCGCGTAGCGATCGCTCAGCGCGGCGGTGTCCAACGCGCCCACCGCGGCCCGGACACCGGCACCGTCGACACCGCTGACGACCCAGGTCGGCGGTCGCTCGCCATCGCGAACGGCGGCGACCAGGCCGGCGCCCGCTCCCAGGCGCGCGGCGGGCTCGGCGCCGACGTCGAGAGCGACGAGCTCGAGTTCGTCGCCGCTCCCCTCAAAGCTCGCGAAGACGCCGCTCGCCGCCGGGCCCTGGTCGATCTGAGCCGCGCCCGGATCGCGCCCCACCGCGCGCCATGGCCCAACCAGGACGCGCAGGGCCTCCCCGCTCGCCGGGCGGCCGAATCGAACTTCGCTGACGCTCACGCCCTCGTCCGAGAGCCGGTCCGCGGCCTCTCCGCACGCGGCTCGGGCCCCCGCGCACTCGACCCGGACCGGAAGCCGGTCCTCGCGGGCAGCCGACTGCAGGAACGGCTCTGGCCAGGACCCGACGACCGCGGGCACGCGCATCGCGTTCGTCCAGTCCCGGCGGTCCCACCAGACCCGGTCGCCGCCGCTGACCAAGCGCTCCGCCGATCCGATCGGCGCCTCGACGCCGTTCACGTAGTAGAACCAGTCGAAGCGCCGGCCACCGTTGCTCTCGCCCGCGACACCCTCGATCGACTGCACGAAGCCGCCGCCGTACCGGGTCTCGATCTCGGCCTCACGGTCGAGCATCCTGAGGACGGTCTCCGACTCGTCTGGTTCTGAGACGCTGGCCTCGACCATCGGCACGACTCCGTAATCGCGGGTCACGGTGAGCGTTGCGGTCCCCTCCGACGAGGGGCCCGCGCCGAGGCCGCAACCGGCCAGCGCGGCGGCGATTGCCGCCAGTGCCAGCGGGCCGGGATCCGGGCGCAACCGGCTCAGCTCCTCCGGATCCGCTCGCAACTCCGGCGGACGCGGTCGTCGCCGTCACCACGCCTCAGCAGCACGACGTCATCGCCGGGGCCGCAGCTCACTCGGTCGGCGCCACCCCTGCGCAGGTTGACGCGATCCTTTCCGGCACCCGCTCGGATCCGGTCGAAGCCGGCGGTGCCGGGCAGGCGGTCGGCTCGGCGGCTGCCGACGATCGTGCGGCCGTGGGCGGCGGGGCAATCGGCGGCCGCGCCAACGCAAACCTGGAACCGGTTCGAGCGCACGTCCTCGGGACGATGGGCATAGATCTCCGTGGTTCCGGGGGGAAGCTCCAGCGTGTACTCACCCGCTCCCGACGGCGTCACCGAGTCAGCGCCGGCAAATGCGACACCGGAAGAGACGTCGTCGTCGCAATACGGCGGGAACCCGGTCGCTGCGACCTGGACGTCGATGTCGCCATCGTCATCCTGGGCAGGCACTCCGGAGAGCTCGAGGACGCACCCCTCATTGACCAGCGGAGGGTCGCTCGGCGGCGGGTCACTCGGGAACACGGCGTAATACCAGAGCACGCTGTCGCCGTTGGCGACCTTCGCCAGGTCCGCGCTGGAGAAGCCGCTCGCGTAGTTCACGGCGTAGAGGAAGCCGGCGTTCGGCTCGGGATACGTCCCGAAGCTCCGCAGGTCGCCGATCCGGCAGACCTGTGGGCCGAAGTCAGTCGGCCGGATCCGGATCGGCTTCAGGTCCGGGTTGAACGCCTGGCCGCGGGCAAGCGCCGTCAGGGCGCTGGCGCCCGTGTACGTGGTCGTCTTCGGGCGAGCCTGGCAATTCGGCCGACGGGCGCGCTTGACCGCGGCCCTGCCGGTCGCGTACCAGGTGCCCTTCTCCAGGGTCTGGTTGTCGCCCTCCACCCGGAGCTCGACGAGCTTGGTCTTGGCCTCGGCAGCGCCGGTCAGTACGGCCAGCGCGAGGAGCGCCAGCGGAATCGTTCGGAACATGAGCCACCCTTTCCTCGAGGGGTTGAAACGGCTTTGCCGCGGGGCAGGTCTCCTGGCTCCCGGCCTTCGGTGTCGCGCCTTCCCGGATGGCATGAGCCCCCAGTGGCTTTTGTTGCGATACCTCGTCGCCGGTCACAGTGGCGGGACCGCGCCGGTTTTCCACCGGACTTCCCTTGACCACGCGGCCTAATTGCCGGGCCAGTCTACCCCGGCGTGGCAAGATGCCCGCCCGATGGCTGACGAGAAGCTCCCCACCGGGCGCGTCCAGCGCCTTGCTCGCATCGGCCGCACCGCGGCCGGCGTCGCGGTCAAGCAGACCGGAACCAAGGCGGCGAACGTAGTCCGCTCCGACGAGCGCTCCGAGCAGGCGCTCGAGCGCCGCCAGATCCAGACCGCCGAGCAGATCGTGACCGTGCTCGGCGGGATGAAGGGCGCGGCGATGAAGGTCGGCCAGATGCTGTCGTTCCTCGACCTCGGACTGGTCCCCGAGGAGTACCGCGAGGAGTTCCAGGCGAAGCTTGCGACGCTGCGCGACTCGGCGCCGACGGTCTCGTTCGACGAGATGAGCAAGGTGATCGAACAGGACCTGGGCGAGCCGCCGGACCGCGCGTTCGCCGAGCTCGACCCGGCGCCCGTCGCCGCTGCCTCGATCGGGCAGGTCTACCGCGGCCGGCTGCACGACGGCCGCGACGTCGCCGTCAAGGTCCAGTACCCGGGCGTCAACGACGCGGTCCGCTCGGACATGCAGAACCTGGGAATGCTGATGCGGCTGGCGAAGCGGATCACCCCGCAGATGGACGTCAAGGCCGTCGGCGACGAGATCCGCGCCCGGATCGTCGAGGAGCTCGACTACGAGCTGGAGGCGTCGAACCACCGGACGCTGTCCCGGCTCTACCGCGGCCATCCCTTCATCGTCATCCCGGGCGTCGTCACCGAGCTCTGCCGCGAGCGCGTGATCGTCACCGAGTACGTGGAGGGCGAGCGCTTCGAGCAGGTGGCGTCGTCCGACCAGGCGGAGCGCGACCGGGTTGGCGAGATCATCTACCGCTTTTATTTTGGCTCGATGTACCGGCACCGCAAGTTCTCCGGCGACCCGCACCCCGGCAACATGATCCGGATGGCCGACGGGAAGATCGCTTTCATCGACTTCGGCCTGTTCAAGGAGCTCGGCCGCGAAGCGATGGAATTGGAGCTGGCGTCGGGTCGCGCGGCATCCGAGCGCGATGCCTCAGAGCTCCACCGCCTGTGGACGAAGGGCGGCTTCCTACCCGAGCCGGAGAAGGTCGCCCCCGACGACCTGATGGCCTACGTAAAGGACGCCGTGTGGTGGTACACCACCGACGAACAGGTCCAGATCACCCGTGAGGCCGTGCAGCGGATCGCGATCCAGGCGGGCGATCCCAGGTCGACCCACTTCCGCACGATGCGCCATCAGGACGTGAACCCCGAGCACCTGATGGGAAGGCGCCTCGAGCTGCTGGTCCTCGCCGTTCTCGGCGAGCTCGGCGCCACCGCCAACTGGCACCGCATCGCCCGCGAGTGGATGTACGGCGACGAGCCGGAAACCGAGCTCGGGCGCGAAGAGGCCGAGTTCCTCGCAGGACGCTAGCCAACCTACGTCGCCGCGCTCGCGCGCGCAGCGGCGGCGCTGCCCGTGCCGTGAGGGTCAGGCCGACCGGCACCTCGACGTGGAACCGGTGCTGGTCGGCATCGCGGAGCGCCCTAGGGAAGGACCGACTGGCGCGTCGGCGGGTCGTAGGGGAAGGTGCGCGAGTACGTCCCGTCGAACGGCTGATTGTCGAGCGCATCGCCCCCCTCCGGGAAGGCGTTGTAACAGAAGGCCTCGCTCTCGTCACAGACCCCGCCCTGGTTGACGTAGGCCCGCGGCCGCTCCTCGTCAAGGAACAGCCCCGGCTCGAGCACGACCCCGAAGCGCCCATAGCGTCCGTTGGGGTCACTCTGGGCGGTGACGCTTCTGGTCAGCGCAAAGAACGCACCCATCGAGTCGGCCCGCGGAGCGATGTAGGCGGCTTGCGGGACTGCGTTCAGAGCCGCGGGGGTCGCCTGGGCGATCCGCCTGGAGAGCAGCCGCAGGAACTTCACCGTGCTTGGACCGACCCGCTCGAGCGCCACCCGCTGTGGCTCGAGCTGCTCGACGATCGACACGAGGTCCGTGGTGATCGGACCAAGCGAGACCTCGCCGCCCGCAAAGCCGGCGGCCAGGTCGGGCGCCAGCTCGCGCAGGCCGGCCAGCACCGGGCGCGCCTCCAGGATCAGCGGGCGAGCCAGCTCGAGAGCCTCCCGGCCGCGGGCGAGCAGCGGCGGCAGCTCGTCGAGTCCTTGCTGCAGGGAAGCGGTGTTCGCCGCGAGCGCGTCCAATGTGACGCGCCCGGAGCCCACGATCGATCGCACCGCCGCCTCCCGGTTGCCGAGCTCCTGAAGCACCGTGCTGGAATCCGAGACCAACTTTGCGATCTCATCCTCCTGGCCCTGCAGTGCGTCGGTCAGGGTGCGCAGTTCGGTGATCGTCTTGACCAGGCCGCCGGTCGTGTCGTTGAGGCGGAGGTTGTTGCCCTCGGGCGAGGCGCCCGCGGCGACCGTGTCGATCAGCGAGCGGACGCGGGCGCGCCCCTCCTCGTCGAGGAAGTCGAGCGCCTCGTCGAAGTTGACCGGCGGCACGATGTTGCACTGGGGATCCCGGGCCAGCTCCGCCGGGTCGGTCGGGCAGACGTCTGAGAGCTCGTCCCCGGGCTCGAGCTCGGGGCTCTCGGAGCTCCCCTTCTCGAGGATGTTCATGTACGGGTCGCCCAGGAGGCTCCGCTCGCCGATCTGGAGCTTTGCGTCCGTGTGGATCGGCGCGAAGTCGTCGTTGAGCGTGAACGTGACGATGCTCTCGTCGGTCGCCGCGTCGTAGCTGACCTTGTTGACCCGCCCGACCGAGACGCCCCTGTGGAGCACCGGGCGCTTGGTCGGCAGCGTCTTGGTGCTGTCGAGCCGCACGTCGATCTTGTACGGGTCGCCGATTCCGCCGAGCGGGTTCGGGCCCTCGAACCTCTGGTTCAGGAAGATGAACGTGACCAGCGCGCAGAACGCGAGGACGATGCTGATCGCGCTGCCGACCTTGGGGAGCCTGTGATCCATCTAGCCTCCGCTCCCTGATAGGGGCAGCGAGTAGCGCAACGCGCACGCCGCGAGGCTGTCCTCGCGGCAAGTCTGCTCGAGCGCCTCGCCGAGCATCGCCGAGAGCCTGGAGGGCCCGCCGCCGCGGCTCCGCATCGCCGAGGCAGGCAGCCCGAAGCCCTCGGGCGTGAACTCGAAGTTGTTCACGTAGATCTGCGAATACGGCCCGTTGTTTGCGTGGGTCGAGAACGCCGCTGTCCACAGGTCGGCGGTCTGGGCGATGCCGCCCTTGAACTTGTCGAGCGCCTGGGCGGTCGCCGCGAACTTCCCGACCGCGGGCGTCACCTCGTTCGCGATCCGATCCCCGAGCCCCCTCGTCCCCTCCTCGAACAGGCGAACCGGCCGCCGGCCGTCACGGACGAGCTGCTCGAACAGGGTCAGGAGCTCCTGGCCCTTGGGCACGAGCTCGTTGAGGCGCACCGCGGCAGGCTCGAGGTTCCCGGTCACCGGGATCAGCTCGTCGAGCGCCGAGTTGAGCGGCGCCGCCAGCGCCTGCCCCGCCGCGAGCGTGCGCTCCGCCTCGGCCAGCACCGGTGCGAGCAGCCGGGTCGCCTCCGCAAGCTCCACCTCGCGCGCTGCCGTCACCGCGAGCGTGTCGCTGCCGGCATGGATCGCCCGAGCGAGCTGATCGCCGCGCCGGCCCAGCGTTCCGAACACGACATCGAGGTGATCGACGAGCCTGGTGATCAGCTCGCGGCGCTCGTCGAGCGCCGCCGCGAGTGGCGTGGCCGTGTCCGTGAGCCGGCCGAGCCGGTCCAGGATCTCGCGCAGTCGCTTGGGCTGTCGCTGCCCGCCGAGCGCCGTGGCCGCCTCGCTGATCAGCGTCCTGACCTGAGCCTGGGTGTCCGCGTCGAGCACCGAGGTGAGCTCGTCGATGTGCACGTACTTGTCCGTGCGCGCCGCCGGGATCGGTTCGCCGTCCGGGAGTTGGTTGTCGGGGCCGCCGTCGCCGTCCTCGTCGATCGGCGTCCCGGGGTTGACGTTCACGACCAGCACCTGGAGCACGTTGAGAGGGCGCAGGTTCGCGGTCGCGTCGTCGAAGATCTTGCCGCGCAGATCCGGGTCGAGCCGCAGCGTCACGATCGCCCGGCCGTCTTCCTCCACGACCTTCACCACCCGCCCCGCGGAGGAGCCCGCGACCCCGGCCGTCGGCTCCTTGCTCGGATCGAGCCCGGCGGCGTCGGGCAGCACCACGTCGACGAGATACGGCTCGGGCGAGAACGGGATCCGGATCTGCTTCTTGACCAGCGTGTAGCCGATGAAGACCATCGCGGCCACCACCTGCAGGATCAAGACGGTCCTGGTAAGCGGGATCCGCCCCGCCTTCAGCGACGGATCGACGAACTCTTTGAGGCCCACCAGGAAGCGGCCGGGCAGCCTCGTCAGTCGGGCGAGCCAGCCGCTCATGAGCACCCTCCCGCCGACTCGAACTTCCGTGCTGCCCGAGGGTTGACCCGCGCAATCGCGTCACATTCGACCGCTTCGCCCTCTGGTGCGCCGGCCTCGAACGGTAGGACGATCCCGCCGTCAGTCAGCGCGTCCAGGAGCCCGCTGACCGCGGTCGGGTCGAAGTAGACCGCCTGGTTCCACACGTGGCCCCAGCCCTCCGGGTTCTGCGCCTGCGTCTGGTAGGGGCGGAAGACGGCGCTGGCCGCGGCGAACAGCTGTGCAAGCTGCTTGTAGGTCGGCTCACCGTGGATCCCGTCGGCGAAGAGCACCGGCAGGATCGAGTCGCCGAACGTCTCGGCGACATCCTTGCCTTCGTTTTGGATCAACTTCGTCAGGGGTCGCGCTGTCTGGCTCAGCCGCCGGGTGATCTTGCGCTGCGCGGCGATCAGCGGCGTCGCGTCGCGGAGCACCGGAATCGATCGCTCGACGAGCGGCGTCGCGGCGTGCACCGCGGCGGTCAGGGGTGGCAGCGCCGGGATCGCCTCGATCGCGAAGCGGTCGAGGCGATCGACGAGGCCGACGAGGGTCGGCGCGGCCTCGCGCAGCTCACGCAGCGCGCCGGGCAGCGCGGCGACGGCGGCGTCGAGCGGTGCGCCGCCGTCGACGGTGAGGGCGGCGGCCGTGCGGTTGAGCCGCTGCGCCAGCGGGATCAGCTCCGCCTCCTTGGTCGCGACCGCGTCGAGGGTCTCCGCCGCGCCGCTCACCGCGGCCGCAAGCTCGATCCGGCTTGACCCCTGGAGCGCGCGTGCCGGGCCCTTGAGGCTCCGCGTCAGATCCGGACCGGCCTTGAGCGTGCGCTGGATCCCCAGGATCGCCTTCCCGCGCAATGTCTGCGAGCCGGTGGCGGCAAGCTCGCGCAGGTTCTCCCGGATCTCCGGACGCAGGATCCGAAGCGCCTCGTCGAGCGTCACGTAGTTGCTGGTCTGCTCCCTCGGGATCAGCTCCTCCTCCGGCAGCTCGGGCGCGCTCGGGCTGCCGGGATGGAGGTCGACGAAGCTCGAGCCCTCGAAGAGCGTGTGGGGGCGCATGTCGACCCGCGCGTCCGTGTGAACCGAGATGTCCTGCTCGAGCACCAGTTCGACGACCGCGTCATCGCCCTCGCGCTCGACCGACCCGAGCGTCCCGACGTTGACGCCGGCGACGCGGATGTCCCTCCCGATCGACCCCAGCCCCTGCACCGATTCGAACTCGGCGAAGTACCTGTGGGTCTCCTTGAACGGCGCCGGCCGGGTCACGCCGATCACGAAGATCAGGATGCCTCCGGCGATTGCCAGGAAGCCGAGGATCCGCTTTGTCGCGCGGCTCATGGGCATGGCGCGCTGTCACTTTCCGCGCTGCCGGGCTCGGGGTATGGGTTGCGGGCCTCGTGGCAGGTGAGGATCGGGATCACGCGGCCCGAGGGCGCGCCGGCGCCCACGCCCGTTCCCTGCGGGAAGGGCTGGCTCGTCACCTCGGCGAGCCGTTCGCCGGCGACGATGATGTCGTCGATGTACGGGCTCACCTTGGCGACCACGGTCTTCGCGTCGCGGGCCAGGCCGCCGGGCGCGTCGGGATGCTCCAGCGCGGTGAGGATCGGGAAGATCTTCCGGACCACCGGGATCGTCGAGCTGATGATCGGGTTCGCGAGCTCGCCGATCAGGACCGTCTCGGTTCGAAGCTCGTCGCCGAGAGCGAGCAGCCGGTTGAGTCGCGGCAGCGCCCCGTTCACGCTCCGGACCGCGGGCTCGAGCTCGACGGCCGCGTCCGCGAGCTCGTTCAGCGTGGGGATCGCCACTGGCGCGGTCTCCAGGAACTCCTCCTGGAACGGGGGCAAGAGCTCGATCGCCTGGCCGAGCTGCTCGCGCCGCGATGCCACCGCGTCGAACACGGCGCCACCGGACGAGATCGTCCCGGCGACGTCGTCGGGACGGAACCCGCGCAGCGCGTCCGTGGTGCTCGCGCCGCCGCTGACGAGCTCGCCGAGCGCGCCCTCGTCGCGGGTGGCCGCGTCGAGCTGCTTGCGGAGGTTGGTCGAGACGGGCTCCAGGTCCTTGAACGCGGAGTTGAGGCCGGTGCCGCGGCCGGCGACGCCCTGGCCGATGTTGACGACCGTCGAGCGCAGCGATTCGCGCGCCTCCTGGTCGAACAGCTGGACGACCTCGAGCAGGTCGACCCCCGAGCTGACGTTCTCCCGGGCGATCGTGTCGCCATTCTCCATCGGGTCATCCCGATTGCCCGGCTCGATCTCGAGGTACGTCTGGTAGACGATCGAGTGCACCCGCACGTACGCGGTCGCGTCCTTGCCGATCGGCCGGAACGTGGGCTTGGTGATGTTCGCCGTGACCGTGGCCCCGCCCGTTTCCCGGTTCGGCTCGACGCCGCTGATCAGGCCGGCGAGCTGGCCGCTTACCCGCACCGCCTGGCCGACGCGCAGTGGCGGGGCCGATCCCTGGTCCTCACCGTTGAACTCCGTCGGCCGGTCGGGCGGGACTTCGACGCTGATCCGGTAGGCGCTCTGGAACGGCGGGCCGGTCGTGGAGGCGAATGCGATGTAGGCGAGGAACAGCGCCACTGCGGCGACGCCGAACCCGAGCAGGAGCGTGTGGTCGTTTAGCTTCTCAGCGGCTCTGGTGACCCGCTGGTTGAGGTGCGACGAGGCTTTTCTCGGTTCCCGCGCCATCAGGTCCCCAGCAAGAAGTCGAGGAGGTCAGCGAGCGCTGCCTCGCTCGGGGGCTTCTTCCCCTTGCCGCCGCCCTGCTTGCCCTCGCCGGCCTTCCCGTTGCCCTTGCCAGAGCCGCCAAGAAGCGGCGAGAGCAGGTCTTCGATCTTGGGCAGCTTCAGGCCGGGCGGCTTCGGCGAGGCCGCAGCGCCGGGCCGGTCGCTGCTACCTGCCGGCCGGCCCGTCCTGGAGGGCTCGCGATCGCCGCTCCGTTGCGCGCGCGCGCCGGTGCGGAACGGGAATGGGAGTCCGCCGCCGGCGATCACGTCCGCGAGGCAGCCCGGCTCGACCGGCACGCCGAAGATCCCGCAGTTGAGGATGGCCGAGACCCGCAAGAAGTTGCGGTTGGCGTGCTCGGCCGGGTAGGGCGGCAGGTCGCCGGGCTGCACCGCGACGGCGCCGAAGCCGCGCCTGGACAGAGTTCCCTCGCCCGGGACGCCGTAGGAATCGTCGTCGAACAGGGACGGGAAGGCGCCGTCGTTGTCCGGGTCGCCGGTGCCGCCGAGCACCGAGTTGATCAGGTCCGACGCCGCGGCGGTGAAGTCGAAGACTCCGGTGATGACCCGGTCCTTGCCCACGATGAGCGACGGCAAGGCCGCCTTGAGCAGCCGCCGCGCCAACTCCAGGGTGGGCGTGCTGGCGTCGATCGTCGCGTCGGCGTCGTCGAGGAATGCCGGTAGCCGCTCGATCGCCGTCGCAAGCTCGGGAGCTCCGCTGGCGACCTCCTCGGCCAGGGGGCGGCCCTCGACCGCGGCTCTTCTCAGCGCCGCCAGGGTGGTCCGAGCGCTCGCGGCCGTCGCCGGGAGGCGTTCGAGCGAGGCGTTCAGCGCGGTGCCGTGCTGGGCCGTCGTCACCACGGTCGCCTCGAGGCCCATGATCAAGCGGTCCAGCTCGGTGTTGCGGTCGGCCGCCTGGCCCGTCACGTTCTCCGCGCTCGTGATGAGGCTCTTCAGCGCCGTGTTCTGCTCGTTTACCTCCGCCAGCGCCGCGTTGGCCGTCGCAAGCGCCGGCCGCAGCTCGAAGGCGGCGTCGTGAAGCGACTCGCCGCGTTGCTCCAGCGCCGTGGCCAGCTCGTTCAGGATCAGCTTCACCCCGGCGCGCTCGGGCTCCCCGAACGCGTTCAGCAGGTCGTCGAGGCGGGGAGCGACCATCGTCTGAGGACAGGTTTCGCCTGCGGCCGTCACCTCGCACCTGAGCCCCTCGGGGCCGAGGGGCCGATCCGACCCCTCCGGGTTCGGCTCGAACGCGACGTAGCTGTCGCCGGTCGTGTCCTGCTGGCGAATCGTCGCGCGGGCATCGCCCATCGGCGGCTCGATCGACTCGTCGAGCAGCAGGGTGACCTCCGCGTTGCCCTGGTCGTTCACCTCGATCGGCCCGACGGAGCCCGCGATCGCACCGTCGACCCGCACGTACATCCCCTCGATCAGCGGGAACGCGTCGTCAAACTCGGCGACGACCTCGTTCGCGCCGGCGGGCGGTCGGGAGGTCACGACGAGGATGCCGATCACGGCAACGAGCAGCCCTGCGACGATCGCCGCGGTCGCCCTGGCTAGCTGGTCGGGCATCAGCCGTCGCCTCCGATGAAGCTGTCCGCGTAATCGGCCCACGGTTCGCATTCGAGCGCGCCCGGGAGGCGGTGGAACGGCTCGGCGAGCAACCCCGGCGAGCATTCGCCGGGCTCGACGACGCCACCCGACGCGGTGCTTGAGGGCAGCATGTTGGCCAAGCCGGCCGCGATCCGGATCATGTGCCCGTCAGCGTTGTAGGGGGCGGCGGCGTCCGCCCCGTTCTGGAAGAAGCCGACGGTCTCCGGGGTGAACGCCCGGAGCTCTTCGACGACCGGGTTCATCCGCCGGAGCAGCGGGCCGAACTGCTTCAGGACCGTGCGCGTCTTGGCGCTCACGAGGCCGCGCGTCTTGCGCAGCGCGGCGGGCGCCTCGGTGACGAGCTTCTCGGTCTCGCTGAAGAAGGGGGCGGCGGCCCTGGTCGCGGGCGGAATCAGCTTCGCGAGCGGTCCCAGCTCGTCGACGAGCGGGCCCAGGCCGGCGACCAGCTCGCGGAAGTTGGGGGTCGCGGTGGCGGTCCGGTCCAGCAATGCGCGCGCGCCGGCGAGGGCCGGGCCAAGATGCTGGACGGCCTCGGCCAGCTCGGCCTGGCGCCTCGCCGTGACCTCGAGCAGCGTGGCGGTGCGCTCGGCGGCCTCGCCGAGCTCGCTCGGGCTCGACGCGAGTGCGCCCATGACGCGGCTCCCCTGGCCGACGATCGTCCGCAGCGCCTCGCCGTCGCGATTGACCTGCGCGAGCAGGCGGCCGGTCTCGCTGAGCGCCACACCGCTGTGTCGCAGCGTCTGGTTGAAATCGTCGCCGCGACCCTTGAGCGCGTCGTCGAGTCCCCCGAGAACGTCGCGAAGGTCGTCGCGGACCTCGGGTTGGAGGGTCGAGACCGCGAGGTCGAAGTCGACCGGGTTGTCGGTCTCCTCGTCGCGCAGCACCGTGCCCTCGGGGAGAGCCGAGGCCGTCGTGTCGCCCTGCTCGAGGTCAACGACCCGGTTGACCGCGCCGACGTTCGAGGCGAGCCGGATGTTGGCGAAGGCACCCTCATGGAGTTGGAAGTCGTCATCGATCGCCATCGTGACCTCGGGGCTGCCGGCCTCGTTGAGCTCGACGCTGGTGACGCTGCCGACGACGATCGCGCCGGCCGTGACGTCGCCGCCGGGGATCAGCCCGCGCACGTCGTCGAAGACGCCCCGCACCTCGTACGTGTCCCGTGATGCGGAGATCAGCAGCAGCGTGACGAGAAACACGAGCACGACGGCGGTCACGGCCACGACGCGCGCCGCGTACGGACCGATCCTCGGTCGCCTGCTCATCCACACTCCCCTGGCGGGGGGCCAAACACGCTCTCGCGACACAGTCGCTCGCTCATGTCGCTGCCGCTCATGCGATCGGCAGCCCGGGGTCGAAGCCGTAGAACAGGAAGGTCATGATCATGTTCAGGACCGTGACCAGGATCAAGTTCACTGCCATCGACTGAGCGGTCGCCGTTCCGACCTCGACCGGCCCACCCCGCACGCGGTAGCCGAAGTAGAGCGCGGTCATGATCACCGCGGTCGAGATGACCAGTCCCTTGATCATCGAGTTGATCAGGTCAGTCGGGGTGGTCACGGTGTAAAAGACGAATTCCCAGGTGCCCTGCGAGACCGTTCCGCTGCGGACGAACGAGGTCACCCATGCGGCCGCTTGCCCGGCGCCGACGGCGATGACGTAGGCGACGGGCATCACCACCATCGCGGCGAGCATCCGCGTCGAGACGAGGAAGCCGATCGAGGAGATCCCCATGACCTCGAGCGCGTCGACCTCCTCGTTGACTCGCATCGCGCCCAGCTGGGCGACGATGCCGCCGCCAACCTTCGCGGCCACGATGAATCCGAAGATGAACGGCACGATCTCGCGGGTCGCGCAGAACGAGCTGAAGAGGGGGCCCACGATCGAGGCCCCGATCGCCTGCCCGATCGCCTCCGCCGCGATCCCGCAGCCCGCACCGGCGACGAACCCGAGGAACACGATCACCAGAACGCTGCCCGCGACCAGGAGCCCGATCTGGCGCAGGACCTCGGCCGTGAACTTGGGCAAAAGGCGAAACCCGCGGAAGCCCTCCCACACGAAGCCGAAGAACTCGCCGACGGCATCGACGATCGGGATGTGGCTCGGGCGCTCGATGGCGTCGATCAGGGGGCGCTCGGAGCGCTCCTTCTTGCCGGGCCTGGAAGCGGGAGCGCTCATCCTCCGAAGTTCACCTCCGGGTAGAACGCCTGGAACAGCATCACGTAGACGACCGCGACGGTGCCGACCACGACGAGGCAGGACACCACGGCCTCGTTCACGGCCTTGCCGACGCCCTCGGCGCCACCGGTCACCTGAGTCCCCTTGTAGGCGGAGATGATCCCGATCAGGACACCGAACAGGGTGAGCTGAAGGACGCTGCCCCAGAGGTCGATGAAGTTGGTCAGCGTCAGCAGTTCGCTGAAGAATGCCTGCGGCGTCGAGTCATAGAGGAAGACCGAGGCGGAGAAGGTTCCGGCGATCCCCGCCCAAAAGGTGAGCAAGCTGAGGACCGGCATCCAGAGCGCGAGGCCGACCACCCGCGGCAGGATCAAGTTGCGGACGGGGTTGATGCCGAGGACCTCGAGCGCCACCAGCTCCTCGCGGATCTTCCGAGCTCCGATCTCGGCGGTGATCGTGGCGCCGATCGAGCCGGCGACGATCGCCCCGGTGAGCAGCGGCCCCAAGGCACGGAGGAACGCGACCGGGGCGGCGGGCGCCAGACGGTCGATCGCCCCGAACGACGACGCCAGCGAGCCGCCCATGATGCCAATCGTCCCCATCCCGACCACGAACGACACCAGCGCCGCCGGCAGCAGCGTCACGCGAAAGGCGAACACGTACTGACGGATGAACTCCCGGCGCCATGAGAGGCCGGGAGTGACGAGCTGGGCGAGCACGTTCCCACCGAGCGCCGCGTAGCCGCCGCCACTGCGAAGCCAGGAGCCCGGCGGGATGTCTCCGTTGGTGACCAGCCCGCGCGCCGAGCCGACGATGCGACCGCGCGCCGTGGCCCTCATCCAGCCCGGAGTGGTGCTCAACTCGCCCGTCCGCTCACCTGCGCTCGGCCCGGCCAAGCGCCTTCCCGTACCCACACGGCCGGGAAGCTATCGGCTTCGAAGCCTGCCTGCGCCGATTCGCTACGGTCCGGTATAAAATCGGTCAATCAGTGGGAGATGACGCGAAAAGCGGTGGCTTCGACGACCGGATGGCGGGCCGCGTCATGCTCGGCTCGATCGTCTTCTGCGCGCTCGCCGGGATCGGGATCGGGACGTTCTTCGTCCAGCCCGTGATCGGCGGCCTGGCCGGCGCCGTTGTCGGCATCGTCGCCGGGCTCTGGCTGGTTCCCAACCTCGTCCGCGAGCTCGACTAGCGGGATAATCGGGCCATGGCGGAGCGGACTCGAGGCCCAAGGGGGCGCAGCGACCACCGAACTCGCCCGTTCGACGATCGCGCCGCCGGGCTCGTGATGCTGGGGACGATCCTGTTCTGCGCGATGGTTGGGATTGGCGTGGGCGTCTTCTTCATCGAGCCGTACGTGGGCGGTTTGATCGGCACCGTGCTCGGGATCCTGATCGGAGTATGGGTCGTGCCGAACCTGCTGACCGAGGTCGACTGACCTGGCCCCCGGAGACCGCCTTGCGGCCGGGCTCCTCCTGGTCACAGGGACCGCCCACGCGGCGCTCGGCGTCGGCGCCATCGCGGGCATCGACACCTTCGAGGCGAATGTCGAAGACATCGAGCGTTCGTTCGCCACCGGCCTGTTCTCCAGTCTCGGCCTCTGGGGCGCTCTGATGCTGCTCCTCGGGCTTGCGGAGATGCTCGCCGCTCGCGCGATCTCGACCGGCTCTCCGAACGGCTGGCTAGCCGGTCAGATCAGCGCGTTCTGCGGCCTCGGCGGGGCGTTCTTCACCCTGGGTATCTTCCGGCTCGCGGGCGCGCTGACAATCCCTCTCGGGCTGGCTGTCCACTACCTGTTGACGTACCACTCGAGTCACAGGCCGTGACTACAGCAACCCGCGGAGGACCGCTTCGCCCGGGCGCTTGGGCAGATCCGCGGGGTCGAGCTGCCCCGGCTGGCTCGCGCGCTCGGCCCGCGCGACTTCCCGGGTGACGCTCTTGATGGCCTGCTGATCGGTCGCGATGACCTCGAGGGCGCGGCCGACCTCGAGGATCCCCGCCGTCTCGAGCGACAGCGAGACCCGCTCCCGGAAGCTGCCGTCTGCGGCGATCACGATGGGGTCGGGCAACGGAACCCCGCGACCGTCGTCGACCTCCACCCAGAGCATGTGAAATCCACCTCCGGGAGCCGGCTCGAGCCCGCTGAGGTCGAGGTCCAGATAGGGGCTTGAGTCCCCGCCGATCCCGATTAGGACGCTGCCCTGCGCTCCGCTCCCGGCGGTCGCGGCCAGCTCGATCCGAGCGACTTCCTGGTCGCCACCGGCCGGCTCGGCGGCGGGTGGCACGTAGACCTCCTGGCCGTCACTCGCGAAGACTCCGACCAGGACCAGGACGCCGGCCACGAGGCCGAGGCCCGCGAGGGCGGCGACAAGCAGCAGCGGGGTCCGTCGGCTCGCCGCCTCAGCGGCCCGCACCCGCCGGTGCGCGTCCTCGGGCCCCGCCCCGGTGAGCTCGCCGATCTCCTCGTGCGTCAGCCCATGATCTCGAACCAGCTCGAGGAGCGCCCGCTGTTCCGGCGTGAGTGCCACGGGCTGCGCCGGCCGCGCGACGCCGGAGCCTAGTCCGAGCTGCGCTCCTCGACCTTCTTGACGAGCGCGTCGTAGGCCTCGGGCATCGCCTTCTTCATCCGCGACAGCTCCCAGTGCTCGATCTTGATCAGCTTGATGTCCGAGGTCGAGGTCACCGTCGCCGAGCGCTCCGAGTGCTCGAGCAGGCCCTGCTCACCGAAGACGTCGCCTTCCTTGAGGTCGGCCAGGTGATTGCCCTGGTGCTCGACCTTGGCGGTCCCGGACTCGATCGCATAGAAGTGGTTGGAGAAACCGCCCTCGCGGACGATCTCCTTGCCCGCCGGCCACTCCTCGAGGGTCGCGAACGGCGCGATTTTCGCCAGGGCCTCCTCGGGCACCTCGGCAAAGAGTGGGATTCGCTTGAGCTGTGAGACGTCCACTGATCCTCCTGGGCTGATCGATCGGTGGGGAACCTAACCGATGTAGCTTCGGGGCGGGGGCGACACAGGTCAGGCCTCCTCGACGTACGCGACCTGGGCGGAGGCGACGTACACCGTCCCTCCGCGCTCGTCCGCCTTGGTGAAGGACGCCAACCCCGCGCTGCCCCGGCTCAGCACGCGCTCGACCTCCTCGGCCGTGGCCACGACCACCAGCTCGGCGCCGCCGGCGAAGACAATTCTCATTCGGGTCGCGTCGGCCATCCGATCCCACCCTAGTGCTGATCGAGCACCGCTACGGGGATTCGAACCCCGGCTTCCGGGCTGAGAAAGGGGTCGGCGCCCTTCGCTGGGGTCGTGTGCGTGCCTTGACACCGTCCCATGACGGTGGGAGACTCGCTTGCGAGAGGGTCGGGGGCCTTGCAAGGCCTCTAGGACCGAACGGGGCCTGGGAGGTGTGACGTTGTTGGCACGTATGGGTTTGCACCTCAGGCACAACGTTGTTGGCTACCTGGCGCTGCTTGTCGCGCTGAGCGGAAGCGCCTACGCAGCCGGCCTTGCTAACAACTCGGTCAAGTCGCGGCACATAAAGAACGGCCAGGTCAAGTCGGCCGACGTCAAGAACAACGGACTTACGGGTACCGATATCCGGGAAGCGTCGCTCGGTGAGGTGCCGCTTGCTGGCGCAGCGACAACAGCTGCAAGTGCCGACGACGCTGCGTTGCTCGATGGCCTGAACTCGACAGATTTCCTCGGGGCAACCGCTAAGGCCACGGACGCCGACAAGCTCGACGGACAGGATTCGAGCGCCTTCGCGCTCCGGGGGACGGAGAGCTGGCAGGCTCTGGACCTGGAGGTGCCCGCGACCGGCTGTGGTTGGGTCGATGCTGGAGTCGCAACTGGTTATGCCCCGGTGTCCTACACCCGTGATCGAGCCGGGTTCGTACACCTGCGGGGCCTCGTCAGGTCCGTAGATGGCACGATCGCAGACTGTGGAGTTCAAGCGGCCGACCAGGACATCGCGCTTCCGTTTCCCGCGGGGTATCGGGCGGCCTTCAGGCACATCTTTGCGTCGATGTCGAATCACGCGCCCGCGCGTGTCGACATCATTGCGGGTCCTAACGCCCTTCGTGTCGTGGGCTCGGACTGGACCAACTTGGCGGTGTGGCTCACCCTCGACGGAATTAGCTGGCGCTGCGCGCCCTCGGGCCAGAACGGCTGTCCGTAGGCGCCTTGTCTCGCCCAAGGGCGGGGCGGGCAACTGGGCGATTTTGCCCAGTTAGACCCGCACCGAGCGCTCCGGAGCGCTGCAGCGGACCTGCAACCGATTGATCTGAGCGTTCACTCGAAAGCAGAAAACCCCCGATTAGCGGGGGTTTCCTTAGCACCGCTACGGGGATTCGAACCCCGGTTTCCGGACTGAGAATCCGGCGTCCTAGTCCCCTAGACGATAGCGGCAGGGTGGCTCGATGTTAGCAACGGAAAAGCGGCTGTTTTGGGGCCGTCAGGAGCCTGTGCGACGGGTGTGCGAGAGCGTGTAGACGGCGGGCCGGTAGCGGAGCACCGGGTCCTCCGACGCCTCGATCCCGTCGACCAGTCGCATCGGGTCGTAGACGATTCCGTCGTCGGCTTCGTCGTCGATCGCCGTCACCTCGAGGGTGCCGACGGTGACCCGCTCACGATCCTCGGGCCAGTCGTTCGAGGGGTCGTGGGGGTCGTCATCCGGGGCCGCGATCTGGACCTCGAGGCGGATGCGGACGGGCTCCCGCGCCAGTCGCTCGCGGAGCTCGTCGAACAGGTAGTTCCGCCCGCGCCGCTTGACCTCCTCCTTCGAGAAGTCAGGCTCGTCGACGGTCGAGAGCCAGAAATAGCGGACGTAGCGCTCACCGCCTTCGGCGTCGACCCACTTGAATGCGTGCAACGGGAAGTAGTCGCGGGCGGCGAAGCTGGCGCGGCGGCCCATGATGGCTTCGACGGTGCGAGTCCGCTTGGCGGCCGCCGGGTAGCGCAGGATGAACCCGGGCAGCTTGAGGAGGGCCTTGAAGTCGCGCTTCGAGACCGCCATCGCATGGAAAAACCCCTCCTGGTCGGAGAACGGGAAGTTCGGGAAGGTCTGGGCGAGGATGTCGGTGGACGAGCCGTCCGGGAGTTGGAAGCTGACCGCCAGGCCGCGGACGTCGGGCGCGTAGTCGGGCACGGTCGGGTCGCCGCCCCCGTTCGAGAAGCGGACCTTCGCCGGCACCGGCGCGGCCATGTGGCCGGCGCGGGTGAGCTTCGCGGCCTCGGGCGTCGGCGTGAACGTCGCCGTGCAGTGCACGCCCTTGGAGTGCAGTGCACGGTGCCCGTCGTGGGCGCCGAACCGGTCGTGGATCTTCTCCATCGCCTGCTCGGGGGTGGTTCCCATGGAACGACCCTAACGGTGGAATGCGGCTGAGAGGACTCGAACCTCCACGGGCGTTAGCCCACCGCCACCTGAAGACGGCGCGTCTACCAATTCCGCCACAGCCGCGGGACGGTGAAAATACCGGGTCATATAGGCCAGCCCGCGAAGCGCTGCACAAATGTTGCGCCAGAGGTCACGATCGTGCAGCGCTTCGAGCCGGCGACCTACCAGGCTCCGCCGCCGCCGCCGCCCGAGAACCCGCCGCCGCCGCCCGAAAAGCCGCCGCCGCCGCCGCTCGATGACGGCTGCGGCGCCACCTGGCTCGAGAAGCTCGATGCGAACCCCTCGAAGCTCGGGGTGACACCGGAGTTCATGCCGCTCAGGTGCGGCACGACCCAGAGGTTCCCGGCCGTCGCCTCGGCGAGCACGGGCTCGGGGATCCGGCCCGACGCGATCACCTTCTCGGCCGTGCCGAAGGCGACCGCGTAGACCAGGATCCGCCGCCAGACCTTTAGCGTCGCCGGTGGATCGTCCGAGAGCCGCGGGAAGTCCCGGGTCCAGCGCGCGAACGCGTTCCACTGCGCGTGCCGAGCCCGGCTCGCAGGGTCAAGCCTCTTCAGGTGGCTCGCCGGCAGCAGGAAAATGAACAGGAGGCCGGCGACCGTCGCGAACAGCGGGATCGCAACCAGGTGCATGCGGTCCCAGTAGGCGAGGCCCAGGATGATGTAGCCGCCGAGGGCGATGAACGCCAGCAGCGATCGCGACGCCGTGAAGTCCCGCTCCCACTTCAGCTCGCCGTCCTCGGCGCGATCCAGGGACTCGCAGAGGTTCTCCCACTTGGTGCGCCAGCTCGACGAGTGCTTCGGCACCCGGTCCTTGAGCGCGCCCAGGTCGCCGGGGCCGTCCTCGAGCAGGCCGTCGAAGAACTTGATCGCCGCCTGCTCGTACTTCGTAAGCCCGTCGGTCGCGGACCGGTCGGAGGGGATGCTGATCCGCAGGTCGAGCGCCTCGCCCTCGCTGGCCTTGCCCTCGTAGTAGCCGCGATCGACGAGGTCGAGCAGCGTCGCCAGCACCAGCCGGTCGTCGAACGCGCCCTCCTCCGCCAGCGCATAGGCGAGGGCGGGCGAGATGTCCTCGGGCGGCTCCGACAGATGCCCGGCCACGGGGCTCGAGCGCTCGCGGCCGCGGATGTAGAACGTCATCGCGATCCCGACCATCAGCGCGGTCCACAGGACCTCGAGCAGCACGATGTTGGCCCCGACCAAGCCCGCGATCTTGGCGCCGAACCCGTCCTCGTCGTCCACGTCCGCCTCGTCATCTCGCACCAGCTCGAGCCCGGCGCCGGACTCGGCGCTCGATCCGGCCACCGATGTGAACGCATCGCGCGGGAACACGGCCCGCAGCACGGCCTGTTCCCCCGCGGGCAGCCGCTCGACCTCGACCGAGGCGGAGCCGGCCCCGAGCTCGGGGTCCGAGGCCAGCTTGCGCGGCCGCAGCCACGCGTCGATCGGCTCCCCGTCACCGTCCGCGAGCACGATCTGCGCGTTTAGGTCGTCGAGCCAGAACTCCCACTGATCGCCCCAGACCGCCCAAGGCACGTCGACCACGTCGTCGTAAGCCGTGGCCGCGCCCTCCACGTCGTAGCCGACCTCGAAGGTCCGCTCTTCGTCCGAGGCGCTGTAGTGCCAGACCACCCGGAAGCCCGCGGTCGGGCCTCCGTCGTCGCCGGAAAACTGAAGGCGCTCGGCCCCGTACGTGCCGGGGCGGCCGAACGAGCCGAGCACCGTGTTGCCGCCGGGCTCGTAATCCTCCCCTGCCTCGGAGACGGTGACGTTGCCGGCGCGGACCCCGCCCGCCAGCGGGACGTCGCGGTAGGCGCCCGAGAAGTCGCCGCTGAAGTCGAAGGTGAGCGACTCGGTCACGTGCAAGCCCGCGTCGGGGCGCACCTCGACCTGCACATCCGCACGGTCGATCCGGAAGTGCTTCGGCTGCTCGGACAGCGTGACCTGCGAGAGGCCGTAGAGGATGCCGCCGAGCGCCGCCAGGATCACGAGCCTGACCAGGACGCGCCTCACGACCGAGCTCACGTTCGCTCCCCCTCGGCCGCCACGTCGACTCGCGGCGCCGCCTCGGCCTCGACCGGGGCGTCGAAAAACTCGCGGCGCTCAAAGCCGAAGGCTCGAGCGACGATCACCGGTGGGAAGACCTGGATCTTGGTGTTGTAGGTCTCGACCGTGTCGTTGTAGACGCGCCGCGTGATCGAGATCTTCTCCTCGACCTCCGCCAAATCGCGCTGGAGACGCGCGAAGTTCTCGGTCGCCAAGAGCGCCGGGTAGTCCTCGGCCAGGAGCAGAGCGCTGCCGATCCCGCCGCCCAGGGTCGCCTCTGCCTGACCACGGCGCGACGGTTGGGCATCGTTCGCGGTGATCGCCTCGGCCCGCGCCCTCGCGACCACCTCGAAGGTCCTTCGCTCATGCCCGGCGTAGCCGGCGACCGCCTCGGCCAACCGTGGGACGAGATCGTGCCGGAGGCGCAGCGCGACATCGATCTGCGACCACGAGCTCGCGCACCGGAAGCGCATCCCGACCAGCCGGTTGTACGTGACCACCGCCCAGAGGACGATCAGCGCGAGCGCTGCTGCGGCGACCACCAACCCGACGGACATCGCAGGAAGGTAGAGCAGTTGCCAAAGGCATGACGACCGCACCAATGAGTAGCCTTCGCAGACGATGCGGGTAGGACTGGTCCTCGGCGCCGGGGGCATTCAAGGCGGCGCCTGGCTAACCGGTGGTCTCCACGCGCTCGCCACCGAGACGGGCTGGGACCCGATGGAGGCAAAGCGGATCGTCGGCACCTCCGCCGGCTCGATGATCGGCTCGATCGTCGCCGCCGGCACGCCGGTCTGGTTCATGGTCGCCCACTCCGCCGGCGAGTCGATCGAGGGCATCACCGATGCCAAGGGCCGGCCCGCATCCGAGGCTGACCGCTCGGCCGGCGCGACCTTTCGCATCGCCAAGGCCTGGCCGCCGATCGGCCCCGGGTCCTGGCCGCTGGCACTCCGCACCCTTGCCAGCCCGCGGCGCTACCCCGCTTCGTCGATCGCCGCCGGCTGGCTGCCGCGCGGGTTCATCTCCACCGAGCCGCTGAAGGACATCGTCCGCCGCACGTCTGGCGACGGCTGGAGCCCGCACGAGGGCATGCGCGTGGTCGCCTGCGACTACGCGACCGGACGCCGCATGGTCTTCGGCCGCCCCTCCTCGCCGAGGGCGACGCTTGCCGACGCGGTCGCGGCCTCCTGCGCGATCCCCGGCTTCTACCACCCGGTTGAGATCTCCGGCCGGCGCTACGTGGACGGCGGCATGTACTCGACCTCGAACCTGGACACCCTTCGCGAGGCGCGCATGGACCTCGTGATCTGCCTCAACCCGACCTCGTCCCTGCACCCCACCCGGGCCTGGAACCCGCTCGAGTGGGGTGCGCGAGCGATCCGCGGCGCAACGGGGCGCCGCCTGGGATCCGAGGCCCGCAAGATGCGTGCCAACGGCAGCGACGTCGTCCTCGTCCAGCCGGTCGCCGAGGACCTCGCGGCAATGGGCAGCAACTTGATGAGCCGCAGCAACCAGCACCGCACGATCGAGGTCGCGATCGAGACCGTGAAGCGCCAGCTCAACCAGCCCGAGAACGCCGCCCTCCTCGCCAAGCTCCCCAAGGCGAAGCGCCAGGAGAAGATCCGCCGCCCCGACGGACCGCCGTCGGAATGGCCCTCGCTGCGGATCGAGGACCTGCGCCCCGGCGCCGAAATCTATGACGCGGCGGGCTCAGCCAACGGCAACGGCGCCGCGCTGCCCGACCCGGCGTAGCCCGGCCTTCACCCGCGGCGGACGAACAGCCGGCTGCCGCGGCGGCTTACGCGCAGGACCGATCGCCGCCCGATGCCGCGCACCGCCACCGCCAGCGAGCGCCGGGTGACCCTCAGGACCCGGGCGCGCACGGCGCCGTCGAGCCCGATCGCCGCGACCAGGTTGACGTTGGCCCCCCGAGTCCGGTAGTTGGCCGTGGTGCGCGCGATCCGCGTGCCGCCGCGCGGGAAGCTCCAGCCCTCGGGCGGGGTCCTCCGGCCCTCGACCAGCGAGCGCCGCGTGCGCTTGTCAGCGGCGATCAGCGCGCCCTGGAAGCTCTCGGCCCGAAGCCCCAACCGCTTGCCGCGCCGGCTCGACCGTAGCTCCGGCGCGAGCTGGAACCCGCGGTCATATGTCTGTCCCCGGCGCGATCGCACGATGTCGACCACCAGCAGCGCGCGGCCCGGCCTGTACAGGAACACGCGCCGGTGCTTGACGCCGACGCGGCGCAGCATCGGGTTTCGGCCCTCGATCGCGTACCAGCCCGCGCCCTTTCCGCCGGCGCGAAGCCCGCTGCCATAGACCGCATCCTTTTTCCAGATCTGGAACCGCTGATCGGAGACCGACAGCACGCTGTGCGCCCTGTGGGAGATCGCAAACGACCGCCATTTGTCGTGGTTGTACGTGTAGTTGCCGGAGTCGCTGATCACGTCCCGGCCACGGTCGTAGAGATGGAAGCCGAGGTCGTCCTCGTGCTTGTGCGTGTGGTTGTGAAAGCCGGCGGTGACGATCAGGTATCCGTTCCCGTGCTTGACCATGGCGAGGCCCGCGTGTTTCATCAACCGCAGCCCGGCGTCGTCGGCTCCCTCCTCGATCGCCCAGGGCTCGGGGCGGCCCGAGCCCGAATCGCCGACCGGCGCCATTCTGCCGTCCGGCATCACGAACCAGCCCGCGGCCTCACGCATCCGCGCCAGGTCGGCCGCGAGCGGCGCGGTGCCGAACATGCCGGCGAAGCGCTCCACCAGGCGGATCAGCACGAACTGGTATGCGCTCGAGTGCTCCAGCCAGACTCCCTGGTCGGGGTCGAGCCGGCTCTCCAGGGTCTCGCTGAACCGCTCGCGGGCCCGCGCCACCCAGCCGCCGCCCTCGGGCAGGAAGCCGAGGTACTCGCCGGCGAGTGCCAGCCCCAGGTCGTCGAACATCCCGTGGTTTGTCGGGTGGTAGCGATCCGGGTCGGTGAGCGCCACACCATGGGTTCGGAGCGAGTCGATCAGCGTCGACGCCTGCGGGTCGGACAGCAATCCGCGGCAGGCGGCAGCGCGCGTGACGAAGGCGAGGTATCCCGCGCGGTCCCCGACCGTCTTTCCGCCCCATGCCTGTCCGGGGTCGCCCGCCGGTAGTGGATTCGCGGCGATCCAGTCGAGCGCCAGGTCGCGTGCCTGCGCGAGCGCGTCGAGGTCGCCGTCGTGGACGTAGGCATACAGCAGCTGGTCGAGCCAGCGGAAGCCGTGAAGGAAATGCACCCAGTTGCGGTTCTCGTAGGGATCCATGTCCCAGTCGACCGGAACGATCAGCACCGCGGGACCGGCGTAGGTCATCGCGAACGTCCCGTCCTTCGCCGCCTGGATTTCGCCAGGAGAGTGATCGCGGGACTGGGCCACTCGGTAGGCGGGGCACGGTTGAAGCCGGAGCTGGAGGACTTCCAGCGCGGTTGCTCCGTGCGCCGGCGGGCCGACCACGAGCGAGCAGACTGCGGCGAAGCCCAGCGCGGCCACCACGGCGCCGCCGCGGCGAATGCCCCGGTCAGATCTCACCGGGTAAATCTACCCCGATTTCGTGGATGCGCTCAGGGCACCTCGCGCCCGAGCCAGCCGCGGTAGAACCCGTCGATGTCCGGCAGGAACTCGTGGACCACGGGGTATCCCCCGGGCGAGCACTCGACCTCGAGCTGCCGGGCGCAGGCGGGGCAGTGGAACTCGCGCAGCTCCATCCACTCGGGGTCGGCATGCGCCATCTTCGGGAAGACCTCCCGCATCGCCTCGACCGAGTCGCGCACGTTCACGACGGCGTGCATCTTCCAGTTGGCGTCGGGGCCGCAGAAGTCATGACCGCAGTCACACCGGGTCACCAGGTCCCGATCGGCTCGCCGCACCACGTTCAAACCCTCGCCCAGCGGCAGCACGATCGGCTCGGGGTACCCGACGCGCTCCTGGAGCACCTGGACCCACTTGTCGAAGCGATCCGTGTCCTTGTACGCGGACTGGAGGTCCTTGACCTCGCGCCGGGAGAGCTTCTCGTCCAGCATCGCTCCAAGCGTCTCGGGCTCGACCGAGCCGCCGACGCCGATCGACTGGATGCCACCGCTGACTTCGGATGCCGCCAGGAATTCCCGCGCCGATTCCGCCGGCGTCACCTTCCCGGGCGCGGCACGGTCGATCTGTGGGATCGTCGGCGTCGGGGCATCCGCGTATTCGAAGTCCTCCGGCAGGTCCCAAAAGCCGCGGTACTCGGCGGCCCAGCGTGGAGACAGCTTCATCGACTCCGCGTACATCCCCTGGATCGGCAGCGGCAGCTCGTGAGCCAGAACCCGCTGCCGCTGCCCCTGCCACCAATCCTCAACCGGGACGGCGCGCTCGAGCCGCGCGGCGCGGATCTGCCGGCGGCGAGTACTCGTGGCGGCGTCATCCACCTCGTTGGCCGCGCCCAGCACCACGCCGTATACGGAGTCGGCGAACCGCGGCAGCAGGTGGTTGGCATCAACGTCCTCTGCCACCGAGCCCGGTGCCCGCAGGAGCGGGTCGCCGAGCCCGGAACCGCCGCGCAACACCAGCAGGTAGAGGTCGCCGTCGGCGATCGGCTGCTCGGTCGTGAAGTTGTCCTGCTTGTACTCGTGCTCGCCGTCCAGCGCCAGCAGCTCCGGATCGTCGAACGAGCCGTCGGCGACCGGGTAGGCCTCGCCGGCCGCAGCGCGCTCGCGCAGGTCGGCGCCGCGCACGTTATGGACGTACGCGAGCCCGCCGGGGTAGCCGCCGAACAGGCCGGGCGAGGTGAACACCCTGCCCGCGCCCATGTTCTGGACCGACCAGAACGGGGTCTTGTTGTGGATGAAGAGCGCCTCGTGCGACGACCCGCCACGGTGGCGCCCCGCGCCGCCCGACGACGCCTTGCGGCGGCGGGAGAGGTAGACGATCGGTGTGATCAGCTCCCACATCTCGATGTCGCCCATGTCCCCCTCGGGGTTGAACATGGCTGCGGCGTGGTCGGTGCCGTCCAGCACGTACTTCGCGCCCATCCCCTGCGCGGCGAGCTCAAAATGGGTGATTGCCGACGAGTTGCCGTACTGGTCGATGCCCCCGCCCTGGTAGCAGTTGCCGGCGCAGGCGTAGGCGCCGATCACCTCCTCGATGAAGCCCCGGGCCTGCAGCGCGCGGGACAGCGTCCGCGGAAAGCCCGTGAACGACGGGATCAAAAAGCCCCAGGCCGCGCCGGTCGAGCCACCGGCGTCCCCCATATTCGAGATCGTGCCCTCCGGGAAGTTCGTCTTCAGCGCGAAGTACGCGCCATCGTTGACCTTGTCGTTGCAGACCAGCGTCTGCGTGAACTGCACCCAGATCGCGCCCTGCATCGCCGACGGCGTGCAGTTCAGCGAGTGATGCCCCCAAGCGGAGCAGCCGTCGTAGTCCAGCTCGTACGTGCCGTCGCCACCGATCCGCACCTCGAACGGGGAGTGCATCAACAGGTCGCGCCGCGCCTGCGCCGGCAACATCTCCTTATCGGCGAGGGTCAGTTCGCAAAAGGCGGGCGAGCGGTACCGGCCCGGCACGGTCATCTCCCGGATCCTGGACTTGAACGAGCGCCGTCCCTCCTCGATTACCTCGCGCGAGAACCGCTTGAACGAGTCGACGCCCTCCTCCAGGATCACCCGCTCGACCGCCTCGCGGATCAGGTGACAGCCTGCCAGCCGGGTCTTCTCGTCGAGCAGGTAGTACATCGGCGCCCGCGTCTGCGTCTCGCAACGCTTCAGATGCCAGGCCGCGAGCTCGTCGTTCTCGCCGATCTTCATGCACGGCAGGTCGAGCCCGTCGTCGAGCCGGGTGATCGGGCCGAACGGGACGCCGCCGGGCGTCTTCGCGCCGATGTCGAGGACGTGGGTGACGCCGCCGGCCCAGGCCACCAGCTCGCCTTCCCAGAAGATCGGCACGAAGGTCTGAACGTCGGCGTTGTGGACGTCGCCGATCACCGGGTCGTTGTTGGCGAAGATGTCGCCCGGCCTGATGCCCGGGTTGTCCTCCCAGCCGTTGCGCACCATGAACTTGAGCGCGTCGGACATCGTGTGGATGTGGACGATGATCCCGGTCGAGAGGGCGATCGAGTCGCCCTCCGGCGTATACAGCGCGAAGCACAGCTCGCCGAGCTCCTTGACGATCGGCGAGGCCGAGATGTTCATCGCCGTCTCGCGGGCGGAGACCAGGCCGCCGCGCAGGCGCGAGAACAGCTTCTCGTAGCCGATCGGGTCGGCGGCCTTCAGCTCGAGCTCGCCGGTGAGGCCGTAGTAGGAACCGGTGTCGGCGAACAGGCGGTCGGATTCGGCCAGCATCTCGTCCAACCGCTTGCCGTCGAATCCAATGCCCGCTGCGGCCGGCTCCAGGGACTTGGTTGCTTCGATGAACGCCACCTGCTCAGACCTCCACGCTCGTGATCGCTCGTTCGGTGTTGGCGACGACCGCGTCCGCGATCGCCTCCCATGCCCCCGCCGGCAAGTCGTGGCCGAGCCCTGGGATCAGCAAAAGCCGCGCGCCGGGGATCGCCGCTGCGGTGGCCCTGCCGCCGGAGACGTCAATCAGCTCGTCGTCCTCGCCGTGGATCACGACGGTGGGGACTTCGAGCTCGCGCAGGCGCGGGGTCCGATCGCCTGACGCCAGGATCGCGACGAGCTGGCGGAGCGTCCCGTCGGGGTGGTACCCGCGGTCGAACACCCGTCCGGCCAAGTCGCGCGAGTACCGCTCGTCGCGCGGGAAGCCCGGCGAGCCGATCGTGGCGCGCGCCCAGACCGTGGCTTCGACGTAGCCGTCCCGATCTGCCGGCGGCGCGCTCATCAGCGCCCCGAGTCCGATCTCGCTTGGCTGGCCGACCTCGCGGTCCCCGGTCGTCGACATGATCGAGGCCAGCGACAGCACCCGTTCGGGCCGCTCGATCGCCAGCGTCTGGGCAATCATCCCGCCCATCGACGAGCCGAAGACGTGCGCGCGGTCGATCTCCAGCGCGTCGAGCAGCCCCGCCGCGTCGCCCGCCATGTCGGACAGCGCGTAGGGCGCCTCAGTCTCATGGCCGGCGAGGATCCTGGTCAGCGACGGCCTTCCCGCCGCGGCGAGGATCGTGGAGCGCCCCGCATCGCGGTTGTCGAAGCGCACCACACGCAAGCCGCGCTCGGCGAGCAGCTCGCAGAGGCCCTCGGGCCAGAGGATCATCTGGGCGCCGATGCCCATGATCATCAGAATCGGCGGGTCGCCATGGTCGCCGAACTCCTGCCAGCAGAGCTCGACATCGCCCACCCGAACAAGGTGCTCCGCCGAGGGGGTCACCCGCCGTCGACCGCCGACAGGTGGAAGATCTGGGTCGTGTCGAGCCGGGCCTCGCGCCCCGGGGGCACCGCGAACGTCGTCGCCACGGACTCGACGATCGCCGGTCCGACGAGCGTCTGCCCGGCGCGGATCTGATCGAGCTCGTAGAGGTCCGTGTCGGCGAAACCTTTGTCCCACCAGACCGCTCGCGTGCCCTTGCGCTTCGGAGCGCCCCCCAACTCCTCGAGCACCGGCAGCGCCGGCTTCTCGACCTTGGCCCTGCCGGTAACGATCGCGTGGGTGACCAGATAGCCGAGCTCGGGCGAGCGGGCCGAACGCGCATAGAGGGTGCCGTACGCGTCCTCGAACGCAGCGATCAGGTCGTCGAGCTGAGCCGCGTCCTCGAGCTCGGCGTGCGGGGAGATGATCTCGATGTCGTTGAGCTGGCCGTAGTACTGCATGCGGGCCATGTGCGTGAACTCGATCCCGTCGCGCTCGACGCCGGACTTCGCGAACTCGTCCACCACCTTCTCCTGCAGGCCCAGCCAGGCTCCGGTGATCATCACCGCGATGCCCGCCTTCTCGAGCTTGTCCTGCCCGGGCATGATCGGGTAGTCGATGGTCTGGTCGTAGCGGTACTCGAAGTCGGCGCAGGCGCAGCCGTAGGCCGAGAAGCCCGCTGCCCAGGCCGGCACCAACACGTCCTTGTAGGAGACCCCGGCCGTGTACCCGGCAACGTGCAGCGGGCCGCCCCCGCCGTAGCAGAGCAGCGAGTAGTCGGCGGGCGAATAGCCCTTGCCCAGGATCCGCCCGATCGCCTCGTTGCGAAGCGTCTGCTCGAACAGTTCGATGACGCCGGCCGCGGCTTCCGGCAGGTCCAGGCCGAGGGGCTCGGCGACCTGCCGGCGCACCTCGGCCGCCGCTCGCTCGGGGTCCAGCTTGACGTCGCCGCCCAGAAAGTAGTCCGGGTTCACGCGGCCGAGGACGAGGTTCAGGTCCGTCACCGACACCGTGTCCAGCCCGCCGTCGGGCCAGCAGACTCCGATCCGTGCGCCCGCCGAGTCGGGACCCAGCTCGGGCCGGCCCGAGTTCGGGTTGACGCGCACGAACGAGCCGGTGCCGGCGCCGATCGAGTCGATGCGGACGAGCGGCATGTTCAGCATGAACCGGGCGATGTCCGGCGTCGGCGTGATCTCGAACCGGTTGCCTGTGATCAGTGCGATGTCGAACGACGTGCCGCCGATGTCGGTGCACAGCAGGTTGCGCTGGTCGAGCCGCTCGGCCAGCGCGGCGCCGCCGACGACGCCGCCGATCGGCCCGGACACCAGGGTCCGGGCCAGCTCCTTAGCCTCGATCGAGACCGTGCCGCCGTGGGACGCCATCACCCGCAGCTCGAAGCCGGCGCCGGCCTGCTTCGTCTGCTCGCGGACCTTCTGCAAGGTCCCACGCGACGGCTCGGCGGCGTACGCCTCGATCAGGGTCGAGTTGAGCCGCGGCAGGTCGCGGCGCATCGGGTAGAGCTCCGACGACAGGAAGACCGGCACTTGCCCGTTCAGGCCGCGCTTCTCCTTCTCCTCGGCGAGGATCTCGGCAACCCGCAGCTCGTGCTCGGCGTTCCGGTAGGAGAAGAGCAGCGAGACGACGATTCCCTCGACGCCGGCGTCCAGCAGCGCCGTGGCCGCCTCGCGCGCGTCCTCCTCGCGCAGCGGCAACACCTCCTCGCCGAACACGTCGATCCGGCCCCGGACGCCGAGCATCCGCTCGCGCGGGACGAGCGGCGGGTTGTGGTAGTGCGTTGCGATGTGGAGCCGGTCGGCGTACGAGTAGCCGAGGAACGTCTGGATCCCGCGTTCCAGCTCCAGGTAGTCCTCTTGGCCGTAGGAGACGATCGCGCCGATCTCCAAGCCCTGGCGCTGAAGGAGCCGGTTCAGCATCGCGGTGCCGGAGTAGATCCCCGACGCGAGCAGCGGGAACGCTTCCTCGGGCGAGGAGCCCCATTGCCCGAGCGCGTCACGGGCGGACTCCATGAACCCGGCCGCCTCGTCCTCCGGCGTCGTCTGGGCCTTGCCGACGACGAACGCGCCGCCGGAGTCGACGATGAACGTGTCGGTCATCGTGCCACCGGCGTCGATCGCCAGCACCCTCGGGTTGCGGCCGCCCATCAGGCGCGGAATTTAGCGCGGACTAGGTGTTGCCGGCGGGACCGGCGGCGCAATACGCGTCGCGTGTCGCGCCGTATCCAGGCAGACCGGCGGCCGCAATCAGTCGCGCGTTCAGCCCGGCGTAGTCCTCGATCGACTTCGCAACCCGGGTCCGCTCCGCCCGGTTGCGCGCGTCCAGGAGCCGTTCGGCATTGCGCCACACCAGCTCGCGCCAGGTGCGGGTCAGCTCCAAGCCGGCGAGGTCGTCGAACGGGATCAGCGGCGAGTTCGAGAGGTCCATCGATGGGTCGAATCGCTTCTTGACGGCCGCCACCACCCGCGGGTAGCCACGGTTCAGGGTGCCGTTCGTGAAGTCGTGGTCGGGCTTTCGCGACTGCCCCTTCCTGGTCCGCAGGCCCAGCGAGGCGAGAACGAACGGCATGTCGTTCTGGACGTGGGCGTTGATCCCGAGCAGCATGTCCTGCACGGCCGCCTTGTCGTTCGCCGCGTTGGCGGTGAACGCGACCCGCCACGCCTCCGGGACCGGCTTGCCGCGCTCCCAGGCCCGGATCACGCGGAAGTAGAAGTTCGCGAACAGCCCATCCTCGGTGTAGAGGTACTTCAGCGAGATCAGATTGCGCCGGTACAGGCCGCTCCGCATGTCGGCGCGGATCTGCTTGGTCAGCTCGAGGTAGGTCGTCGCGAACACGGCGCGGTGGTCGCAGCCGAGGTTGTTGCGCAGGCGCCGCAGGCGGTTGATCGTGACCTGCACGCACTTCGGCTTTGCGACCTTGCAGTTCTTCACCGGGCGCGGCTGCGGATTGCTGGCAGTCGGCAGCGGTGGCAGCAGCTCGGACCACGGCAGGTTGACGGTCTCAGCCGAGGACGCACCCGCGCCCGCACCAACCACGGCCGCGGCTAGCGTGGCGGCAATCGCGATGCGGATTCGTCCCCTCACGACCCCCGATCGTAGGCGAGCGGGCCGGCTCCCGCGCCGCCTAAGCTCTGGCGATGCCCCTGCCGCAGTCAACGGCCGGCCGGATCGCGGCGATCGTCGCCGCCGCGGTGGTCCTGCTCCTGGTGTTGGCTCAGCTGTTCCTGCCCGGGATCGGCGAGGGTGCAATCGAGGACCGGATGACCGAGGGCGGCGGCGTTGCCGACGTGGCGCTGAGCGCGACGCCCGCCGCACGCCTGCTGTGGGGCAGCGGCGACCGGATCGAGATCGCCGCCACCGGGCTCGACCTCGACCTGGACGAGGAGGACCCGGACGCGTTCGAGAACCTCGACCGGTTCGACGACGTCGAGATCGTGGTGTCCAGCAGCCGGGTGGGGCCGGTGGAGATCGACCGGTTCCTGCTCACCCGCGACGGCGACGAGGCCTACTCGCTCGAGTCGCGCGGCGAATCGTCCGTCGCCGACCTCGCCGAGTTCTTCGCCGAGCAGGGCGAGCTGCCGGGCTCCGACATCCTCGGCGGCCTGATCGGGGTCACTGGCATCGGAGGAACCGACATCGACGTCGAGCTGGACATGAAGCTGACCTCCGACGAGGGCAGGGTCGTCGTGGTCTCAGGGGGCGGCGAGATCGCCGGAATCCCAACCGGGCCCCTCGCCGAGGTGATCACCGAAGCCATCCTGGTACGCCTATAGAGGTGAGGATCACCGCCAGGACACGCAGCGGCCTTGCGTATGAGGCCGCGGGCGACGGCGCCGCCGTCCTGCTGCTGCACGACGGCCTCTCGGACCGCCGGACGTGGGACAACCAGTGGGGCGCGCTCACCGAGCGCTTCCATGCGATCCGCTTCGACGCCCGCGGCTTCGGCGCCTCGGCAGACCCGACCCGCCCCTACACGCTGCACGGCGACGCGCTCGACGTTCTCGACGCCATCGAGGTCGATCGGGCCGCCGTGGTCGGGGTCTCGATCGGCGGCGGCGCGGCGCTCGACATGGCGCTCGCGGTCCCGCATCGGGTCGCGGCCCTGGTCACCGTCAGCTCCACCCCCTCCGGCTGGCGGCACACGCGCGACATCATGAGCGCCTGGGAGGCGGTCGACGCCGCATACGAGACGCAGGGCGCCGACGCCGCCAACGAGCTGGAGATGAAGATGTGGCTCGACGGCCCGCACCGCCCAGCCGACGAGGTGGATCGCGACGTCCGCGCAGCGGTCGCGTCGGTCAACCGCGTCCTCTTGGAGCGCCAGTCGGAGTTCACGGTCGAGCCCGGTGAGCTGGTGCCGCCCGCGATCGAACGGCTCGAGGACCTGAGCTGCCCCGCGCTGGTGATCACCGGCGAGCTCGACCAGCCGAGTGTGCTGGCCGGCTCGTTCGAGCTCGCGCGCAGGACCGGCGCCGAGCACGTCGAGATCGCGGGCGCGGCACACCTGCCGATGCTCGAGCGCCCGCGCGAGTTCCTGGCGGCACTGCTCCCGTTTCTGGGGCGGCAGGCCTAGGGGCTCTGCGCGGCCGGCGTATCCGCGGCCAGCTTGGGCAACGTGTCCTCGGTTTCCAGGCCGACCCGTGGAATGATGCGATCGAGCCAGGCCGGGAACCACCAGTTGGCCTTGCCCATCAGCACCATCGCAGCCGGCACCAGGAGGCAGCGGACGATCGTCGCGTCGACTGCGATCGCGACGGCCAGGCCCACTCCGAATTGCTTGACGGTGGGGTCGCCATTCAGGATGAAGCTGCCGAAGACGGCCACCATGATCAGGGCGGCCGAGGTGATCACCCGGGCACTCGACGCCAGGCCGTGCACCACCGCCTCGCGGTTGTCCGCGCTGTCGCGCCAGACCTCGCCGATCCGCGATACCAGAAATACCTGGTAGTCCATCGAAAGGCCGAAGAGGACGGCGAACATCAGCAGCGGCACGAAGCTGACGATCGGCACCGTGTCCTCCAGTCCGATCAGGCTCAGGCCCCAACCCTTCTCGAACACCCCGACCAGTACGCCGTAGGCGGCCGCGACCGACAACAGGTTCATCAGCGCTGCCGTGATCGGAATCAGGATCGACCGGAACGCGATCAGGAGCAGCACGAAGCTGAGCCCGACGACGATCAGGATCACGGACACCAGGTGGTCTGAGATCCGGTCGGCCAGGTCGATGTAGGCGGCGGTCGTGCCGCCCAGGTCCGCGCGCACGTCGTTGCCCTCAGCGGTTGGAACCACGTCGTCGCGCAGACGCCGAACGGTGTCCTCGGTTGCGAGATCTGACGGGGCGGTAGTCGCGATCGCGGTGAAGACCGCACCGCGCCCATCGTCGGCGACGGCAGCCTGGGAGGTCGAGGCAATCCCGGGGTCCTTGCCGACTTTCTTCTCCAACTTCTGCAGCCGCGGATCGCTGGCCGTCGAACTCAGGAACGTCTCCTGCTGATCGGTTTTTTCCTGCTGCGCCTGGCTCGGCGGTGCCGGCGGGACCCCCGTTTCTACGGCTTGGGCCTGCGCCTCCTGTTGCTGCTGTGCCTGCTGAGCCTTCAAGGCGTTCAGATCCTGGTTGTCCGGATGCGCAGGCGGGTCGAGGGCCACGGCGATCAGCAGCGGCCCGTTCTGGCCCGGGCCGAAGCCGTCGGTCAGCCGCTCGTACGCCTGGCGCGCCGTCGTGTCCTCGGGCAGCTGTCCCACGTCCTGCTGGCCGAGCGTCATGTCTCGCAACGGCAGCGCCAGCAGCACGAGCAGGGCCACGGCGACCACCAGCGCCGGCCAGGGCCGCTTGGCCACGGCCTCGGCCCAGCGCGCCCAGCCGTGCGGGCGGTCGTCGTGGTGTGCCTGCTGGCCGAACGGGAGCCTCAGTGACTCGATCCTCGCCCCGAGCAGCGACAGGATCGCCGGCAGCAGCGTCAGCGCCGCGGTGACGGCGATCAGGACGACGATCGCCGCCGTGTAGCCCAGCGTGGTGACGATCGGGATCCGGGCGAGCGCCAGTGAACACAGCGCGATGACCACCGTGCCGCCGGCGAAGGCGACCGCACTGCCCGAAGTCGCGCAGGAACGGGCGATCGCATCAACCCGGTCGAGGCCATCGGCCACCCGGCTCCGGTAACGGGTGACTATGAACAGCGAGTAGTCGATCCCCACGCCGAGCCCGATCATCGTCCCGAGGGTCTCGGAGATCGTCGGCACCTCGGTGACATGCCCGAGAAGACCGACGATCGCCAGGCTGCCCAGGAGGCCGATGACAGCGGAGAGAATCGGCAGGGACATCGCGACGGCCGTGCCGAACGCCAGTGAAAGCACTATCACGGCGGCCGCGAGGCCGATCGCCTCGCTCGAATGGGTGCTCGGGCGCGAGACCTCCTGTCCCAGGTAGCCGCCCTCGGAGACCTCGAGGCCCGCGTCCCTTGCCGGGTCGCCGGCAGCGATGATCGCGTCCGCCTCGTCGGTATCGAGGTCGCTCGGCCCCACATTCAGGTTCAGCGAAGCGAAGCCCGTCCGCTCATTGCTCGAAAGCGCGTCGGCGCCCTCGTCGCTGAGCGGGCTGACGACACTTCGCACGTGCCGGACCCCGCGGAGCGCGCTCACGGTCTGGTTGATCGCGGCGCTGTTCTTCGAATCGGTCAGCTTGCCGGAGTCGCTGTAAAAGACCATTGGCACGGTGCCGTTTGCCTGGTCCGGCAGGCGCTGATCCAGGAGGTCTGTCGCGCTGGTGGAGTCGGTGCCCGGCAGCGAGAGGTCATCACTAGTGCGGTCACCGGCGATCCTCGAGAAGACGACGAGCCCGAGTACGAGGACGGCCCAGACCCCGACGACCAGAATCGGGTGCCGCGCACACCGAAGCCCAAGCTTGTAGAGCAGCAGGCTCATGCCCTCAACCAGTCGGCGATCGCGGCCCCGATCTCCGTCCCCGCGTCCTCCTGAAGGAAGTGGGACGCGTTCTCGATCATCACCGGCGGATCCGCGCTGATCGCGGCCGCGAACTTCTCGCCGACCTTGAACGGGATGATCGGGTCGGAGTCCGCCCACAGGTGGAGCTTCGGCCGCTCGTCGTTGCGCAGCGCCTCCAGCACCCGCTTGCCGGCAGCGGCGCCGGGCATCTCGGGCGAGGTCGGAAGCATCAAGGGGAACGCACGGGCACCGGCCTTCGCCTCGGGAACCGGGAAGGGAGCGTCGTATGCCGCGGCGACCTCGTCGGTCATGCCGCGCGCCACGGCGTTCGAGACCAGCATCGAGACCGGCAGGTCCTCGGTGCGCTCGACGAAGTCGCGGAACACCTTCCAGGGCTCCGACATCGGCTGCTCGCCGGTGAACAGGCCCGTGTCCATGATCACCATCGCCGAGAACCGGTCCGCCTGCTCGACCGCGCAGCGCAGCCCGATCGGCCCGCCCCAGTCGTGAACGACCGCGACCGCGTCCCGGAGGTCGAGGCCGTCGAACAGGGGCTTCATCGTTTCGACGTGCCGGTCGTAGGAGTACCACCCCAGATCGGTGGGCTTGTCGGAGCGGCCGAAGCCGGCGTAGTCGGGGGCGATACAGCGGAAGCCGGCATCGCGCACCGGCGGGATCACCTTGCGCCACAGGTACGACCAGGTCGGCTCACCGTGGAAGAAGACGACTGGACGCCCCTCGCCCTCGTCGAGGTGCGCGAGGCGCAGACCTTCGAGCTCGCGGTATCGCGGCTCGAACGGAAATTCGGGCAGATCCGCGAAGCGGTCGTCGGGCGTGCGGTAGGCCGGGACGGTCAGAGGCCGCATCCTAGGCCGCGCTGTCGCGATAGGGTCGGCCGGCAAGCGACCGGGAGGCGAGAGTGGCCGTTGCGCAGGCGGTTTTGAGCGAGCAGCGCCGGGCGGTTCTCGAAGCGCTGTGTGACACCTTCATCCCGGCGGTCGAGGCCCCGACCGGCGATCCCGTCGAGCGAGAGTTCATGGCCCGCGCCGCCTCGGACCTCGAGGTCGCAGCTCAGATCGAGGGCCTGATGGCGCAGGCGATGCTGCCCGAGGAGATCGAGGCGCTGGGCGGCCTCCTCGACGCGCTCGGCGCCGAGGGATTCGCCGAGGCGCCGCTCGAAGCACGAACCCAGATCATCCACGGGTTCCGGGACTCAGATCCGGACGCCAAGCACGGCCTGCACCAGGTTAAGGCGCTCACCTACCTCTTCTTCTACGCGCTGCCGGACGACGTGGGCTCGAATCCGAACTGGGAGGCGATCTCGTATCCGGGGCCGAACTCGGCTCCGCCCTCGTCCGAGGCGGCGCCGAAGACGATCACGGTCGTGCCCGTCAGCGGCGATTCCGCAACCCTGACTTGCGACGTCTGCGTCGTCGGATCCGGCGCCGGCGGCGCGGTGGTCGCCGCCCGGTGTGCCGAGGCGGGCAAGCAGGTGCTGGTGCTCGAGGCCGGGGGCTACCGCAACGAGGCGGACTTCAAACAGCTCGAGCTGCCCGGCTACCTCGAGCTCTACTACGGCGGCGGGCTTGCCGCGTCCGAGTCGGGGTCGATCGCGATCCTCGCCGGGGCAACGTTGGGCGGTGGCACCGTCGTCAACTACATGAACTGCGTCCGGCCACCGGACCGGATCCTCTCCGAATGGGCGGATCACGGGGTCGGGGGCGTGGACGATCCCGGGTTCGTCAGCGACAACGTGGACGTCGTCATGGAGCGGATCGGGGCCAACACGGAGGCCACGACGCAGAACGGCACCCATCAGCGCCTGATCAAGGGGTGCGACGAGCTCGGATACGAGCACCGCCCGATCTGGAGGAACGCGACGCTCGACGACGACTCGGCGAACTGCGGCTACTGCCCCGCCGGCTGCCAGCACGGCTGCAAGCGCTCGGCGATGAAGACCTGGCTCCAGGACTGCTCTGACGCGGGTGGCCGCGCGGTGGTCGGCGCCCACGCGGATCGGATCCTCAGCGACGGCGGGCGCGCCACGGGGGTCGAGGCAACCGTGACCCACGAGGACGGCACGACCACGGCGGTTCGAGTCGACGCGCCTACCGTCGTCGTCGCGTGCGGCTCGGTCGAGTCGCCGGCGCTGCTGCTGCGCAGCGGCATCGGAGGACCCGCCGCCGGCAAGCACCTGCGGCTCCATCCCGCTTACTTCGTGATGGGGGTCTACGAGGACCCGGTCGAGGGCTGGAACGGCCAGCTCCAGTCCGCCCTCTCGGACCATTTCATCGACATCGAGGACGGCTTTGGCTTCCTGATCGAGGCGACCGGCGCGTTCCCGGGCCTGCTCAGCGCCTCGTTCCCCTGGGAGTCGGGTGAGAATTCGAAGCGGACCATGCAGAGCCTTCGCTGGCAGGCTCCGTTCATCACGGTGGCCCGTGACCACGGATCGGGCGAGGTCGTCCTCGACGAGCACGGCCGCGCGGTCGTGCGATGGGGGCTCGACGACGTAGTCGACGCGCGCCTGGCACGCCGGGCGAACGTGGAGCTCGCGCGATTGCACCAGGCTGCGGGAGCGATCGAGATCTTCACCGGCCACTCACGGCGGGTTGGCTGGAGCCATGGCGAGGACTTTGACGCGTTCCTCGAGCAGGTCGACGCCGCGAGCTATGCGCCGAATGACGTCGCCTGCTTCACGGCACACCAGATGGGCTCCTGCCGGATGGGCTCGGACCCGAAGACCTCGGTGGCGGACGGCAACGGGCAGCTCCACGACGTCAGCGGCGTTTGGATCGGCGACGCGAGCGCGTTCCCGACCGCGCCCGGGGTCAACCCGATGGTGACGATCATGTCGCTCGCGCATCGGACTGCGACCAAGCTGCTCGCCGACACCTGACCGGAGCGGGTCCGCCTGCGACGATCCGCTGGTGACTACCGCGATCGTCTCCGATCTCCACCTGGGCGCCGGCAACGACTCGGATCTGCTGCGCCGGCGCGAGGCCCTTGAGCCGTTGCTCGAGACCGTGGCGAGCGCCGACCGGCTCGTTCTCCTCGGCGACGTGATCGAGCTCCGCGACAGGCCGTTGGGCGAGGCGATCGAGCTCGCCACGCCCGTCCTCCGCGAGCTGACCGCCAAGGCGGGCGGCGAGGTCGTGATCGTGCCCGGGAACCACGACCACCGGCTGGTGAGCGGGTGGCTCGAGCAGCGCGCTCTGGCCGGTCGGCGGCCGCTGCGGCTGGCCGATCGCGCGCGACTCGACGTCTGGCCCGCCTCGATCCTGCGGAGCGCGCTGGGGAGGATCGACCTGCGCATGTCCTACCCGGGCCTTTGGATCCGCGACGACGTCTACGCCACGCACGGGCACTACCTGGACCGGCATCTCACGATCCCGACCTTCGAGCGCCTCGGCCTTGCCCTGGTCGAGCGCACGCTCGGGCTCTCGCCCGCGCTTCCTGACCCTCTGGAGGATCCCGAGCATGAGCCCGACCGGGACGCACCCGATTCCTACGAGCAGATCACGGCGCCGGTCTACGCCTTCCTGTTCGCGCTCGCCCAGGCCGGCGCGCTCAGTGGACACCCGGGCGGCACTCCCTCGAAGCGAGTCTGGGATGCATTGTCCGGCGGCGACAGCGCCGCCGGGAAGATCCGCGGGTGGCTGCTGGGCTCCGTGGCGCTGCCCGGCGCGGTGGGCGTCGCCAACCGGCTCGGCCTCGGCCCGGTTCGCTCTGACCTGTCGCCGGGGGCGATCAGCCGCGCGGGGGTCAACGCGATGGGCGAGGTCGTCGAGCGGCTCGGAATCGAGGCCCGCCACGTGATCTTCGGCCACACCCATCGCCGCGGCCCGATGCCGGAGGAGGACGAATGGCGGCGGGAGGAGGGCGGGCCGAACCTGTGGAACTCGGGTAGCTGGGTCCACAGTCCGAGCCTGCTGCGCTCGCGGGCGGACAACAGCCCCTACTGGCCCGGGACGGTCGCGCTCGTGGACGACGACGGCCCGCCCCGGCTCGAGCACCTCCTCGATGGCTGGACGCGCGAGGACCTGGAGCAGTGAGCCGGCGGCTCGGCTCGGCGGCCGCGATCGTGCTCGGCACGCTGTTCTTGCTGGCGGGGACGCTGACCCTCTACGCGAAGCGCAACGTCCTCGATGCCCCGCGGTTCTCCGAGCGCGTCCTCTCGACGCTCGACGACGCCGACGTCCGCGACGAGCTGGCCCGGATCGGCGTGGCCGAGCTCGAGCGCCAGGTGTCGCCCGACCTGGTCGCGCTCCGCGGGGCGATCGAGCCGGCCCTGGTCGAGCTGGCCGGGACCACGGGGTTCGCGGAAGCCCTGGGGGCGGCACTCGAGGCGGCCAACGAGGTGGCCTTCGACCGAGGGGCGGACCGGTTCGCGGTGGTTCTGATCGATTCCGGCGCGCTGCTGCGCGAGCGTCTTGACGGCGTCGCGCCGGGCCTGGCCGCCCGTATCCCCGACGGCCTCGACGTCCGCATCGCCGACCTATCCGAGGCGCCGGCGCTGATCGAGCTGGCTCAGGCCGCGGACCGCGTCAGGACCCTGGGCACGGTGCTGCCGATCCTCGGCCTGGCTCTGCTTGGCGCCGGAATCGCCTTCGCGCGCGACCGCCGAACGGCCGCGTTCGGGGCGGGCCTCGGGGTCGCGCTTGCGGGGGGCGCGCTGTTCCTCGGGTACTCGATCGGCCGGGAGCTGACTGCGGAGCTGCCGGCCAGCGATGACGGCCAGGCGGCGGTCGAGCTCCTCTGGTCCGCGATCCTCGGCGACCTGCGCGATTGGGCGCTCGGCCTGGCTGCGATCGGAGCGCTGGTCGCCGGGCTCGCGGTCGTGGCGCTCGAACGCGGGCGGATCGCCCTCGCCGTGGTTGCCGGGACGGCTACGGCTGGCGCGGCGGCGGCGGCCTTCGCGTTCGGCGGCGACGACCCGCCCACGCTGACGCCGAGCTTCGGGTCCGAGTGCAACGGCTCCGCGGAGCTCTGTGACCGGGCCTTCGACCGCGTTGCCTTCGCCACCGCGCACAACGCCATGTCCGCCGCCGGCTACCCCGGCTACCTGTTCCCGATGCAGGACGCGCCCATCGCGGACCAGCTCGACAGCGGGATCCGCGGCCTGATGCTCGACGTCTATTACGGCCTGCCCGGCCGGCGCGTGTTCACCGACTTCAGTCGCAGCCCATCGAGCCTGATCGCCAGCGCCAGGGAGAAGCTGGGCCCGGAGCTGATCGCTGCGGCCGACAAGCTCCGCAAGAAGATCGGCCGTCCGTCCAGCGAGGAGGCCTCCCTCTTCCTCTGCCACGGGTTCTGCGAGCTCGGCGCGGTGCCGGTGACCGAAGGCCTGGATGAGATCGCTCAGTTCCTGGATGCCAACCCGGGTGAGGTGGTAACGCTGATCTTCGAGGACTACGTCGAGCCGTCGGACATGGCCGCCGCGATCGAGGCAAGCGGGGTCGGCGATCACGTCTACGAGGGGTCAACCGATGAGTGGCCGACCCTCGGCGAGATGGCCGGCGACGACCAGCGGGTGCTGGTCATGGCGGAAAACCGCACGGACGGCGGCCCGCCCTGGTACCACCAAGCCTACGACCTGATGCAGGAGACCGGTTTCGACTACTCCTCGCCGGCGAAGATGGGCCGCGACTGCGAGCCAAACCGTGGCGAGCCGGACAACCCGCTGTTCCTGATCAACAACTGGATCAACACCGATCCCGCGGCCCGGCCGTCGAACGCCCGCGTCGTCAACGACCGCAAGTTCCTGCTTGACCGCGCGCGGCTCTGCGAGCGGGAGCGCGACGCGCTCGTCAACTACCTCGCGATCGACTTCTTCCGCGAGGGCGAGGTGGTCGGCACCGTCGACGCGCTCAACGCCTACCGCTGACTCAGCGGGCGAGCAATCCCAACGCGTGGACGAGCGACCCGGTGATCGCCGCGCCCGCCTGCTCGATCGCGTTCGGGTTGCCCGGGAAGTTGAGGATCAGCGTGCGCTTCCGGGTGCCGGCAACGCCGCGCGACAGAAACCAGTGCTCGGGCACGTGCTCGCGCGACGCCAGCCGCATCGCCTCGGCGAACCCCGGCGCCTCACGGTCGATCACGTCGCGAGTCGCCTCCGGGGTGACGTCGTCGGGCGAGAGGCCGGTGCCGCCCGTTGTGGCGATCAGGTCGCACCCCTCCTCGTCGGCGTAGAAACGCAGGCGGCCGGCGATCAGCTCGCGCTCGTCCGGGATCAACTCAACCGCGATTACCTCGCAACCCGCGGCCGCAAGCAGGTCGCGCAGCTTCGGCCCCGAGACGTCCTCACCGTTCCCCGCCGATTTCGAGGTCGAGATCGCGAGCACTGCCGTTCTCACGGTCAGGCCCTCCGGCGCCACGCGCCACTGCGGCCTCCGCGCTTCGAAAGCAGCGTGACACGCTCGATCTCGACCTCGCGCTCGATGCTCTTGACCATGTCGTAGACCGTCAGCGCCGCGACCGAGCACGCCGTCATCGCCTCCAGCTCGACACCGGTGCGTCCAACCGTCCGCGCCTCGCCGGTCAGGACCACGACGCCCTCGGTGGCGTCGATCTCAGCGCGGACGTCGACGAAGGTGAGCGGCAGCGGGTGGGCCAGCGGGATCAGCTCGGCGGTCCGCTTGGCGGCCTGGATGCCCGCAATGCGCGCGGTGCCGATCACGTCGCCCTTCGGCGCGTCCCCGCGCTCTACCGCCCGCGCTGCCTCGGGGCTCATCCGCACCCGCGCCTCGGCGACGGCGGCGCGCTCGGTCTCGGCCTTCGCGCCGACGTCCACCATCCGGGCGGCGCCGCCCTCGTCGAGGTGGGTGAGGTCGGGGTCACTCACGGTAGGGCCCCTTCAACCCAGTTCTCGCCGCCGTCGGAGAGCTCCTTCTTCCAGATCGGTGCCTCGGCCTTGATCCGGTCGATCGCCTCGCGCGCCCCAGCGAACGCCGCGCCTCGATGGGCGGCCGAGACCGCGACGATCACGCTCGGCTCACCCAGCGGCACCTCGCCGATCCGATGCGCGGCGGCAACGGCCCGCAGGCCGTGGCGCTCCCCGCAATCGCGCAGGATCGCCTCGATCCGCGGCTCGGCCATCTCAGCGTAGGCCTCATACGAGAGCACGTCGACCTCGCGCGTCACGCCCTGGAAGGTGACGATCGCCCCGGCGCCGGCGTCGCCGACGGCTCCCGCCAGCGCCGTCAGGTCAAGCGGTTCGGCGCTGATGCGGGCGCGAATCACGCGGGCGCCGGCCTCGGGTGAGCCGCCCGAGACGGGCGGGATCGCCGCCAGCTCATCGCCGTCGGCAATCGGATCGGAATCCCGGGCGTACTCGCGGTTGACCGCGACCCGAAACGGCATCTCCCCGGCGGTTGGAGCAAGCGCGACGACGGCGTCGGCAACGGTCGCGCCCTCGGCCAGCTCCAACTCGACCGAATCGGCGCCGGCGCGCTCCCGGAGCACCGCGAACAGACGGACGGTCACCTTCACAACCCCAGCGTAGTCGGCGCTCAGCGCAGGAGCTGAATCGCCACCCGCTCGCCTGCGCTGGCGGGCTCGGGCCCAGCCTCGACGACCGCCAGGGCGTCAGCTTCGAGCATCGAGGTCAGGACGTGCGATCCCTGCGGCCCGGTGGGCGTGGCGTTCCACCCCGTGTCCGCCAGCTCGAGCGAGCAGCGGACTGCCTGGTCTCGCGTGGGCAGCCGCGGGACGGCGGCGGCGAGCGTCGCGGTCGCGGTGTCCGGATCGTCGTCGGCCCCGGCCAGCGCCCGCAGGGCCGGACGCACGAACAGCACGAACGTGACGAAGGCCGAGACGGGGTTGCCCGGTAAGCCGAACGCGAGCGCCGGGCCGGCCGGGGCAGCGTCTCGCACGCCGAACCACGTCGGGCGCCCGGGCCGCAGCGCCACCCCCCAGAAGGCCTGCTCGGCGCCGAGGTCGGCCAGTGCCTCCTTGACATGGTCATGGGTGCCAACCGAGACGCCGCCGCAGACGACCGCGACATCCGCGTCGAGCGCGCGTTCGAGCGCCGCACGGGTGGCGGCAGGCTCGTCTCGGCAGCGCTCGACCGAGACGACCTCGGCGCCCGCCTGCCGCGCGAGGGCGGGCACCGTGTGGGCATTGGAGTTGCGCACGCCGCCCGGGCGCATCGGCGCGTCCGCGGCGAGCAGCTCGTCGCCGGTGCAGACCAATGCCAGGCGCGGACGGCGCGCGCACGACGGCCGGGCGACGCCCAGTGACGCCAGCACGCCCAGCTCGGCCGGGCCAAGCGCCGTCCCCGGGCGCAAGATCGTCTCGCCCGCACGAATGTCCTCGCCCGCGCGGCGAATGTCGCGGCCGGCCGCGACGGCGATCTCGAACTCGATCGACCCGTCGCCTTCGACCACCTCCTCGATGCGAACGACCGAGTCCCCGCCCTCGGGCAGGACTCCGCCCGTCGAGATCCGGAACGCCTCGCCGGCCTCGAGCCGGCGCTCGGCCGGCGCGCCGGCGCGCGACTCGGCGGCAACCCGCAGCGACCGCGGCGAACCCGGCGCCGCTCCCTCCGTGTCCGCCGCCCGGACCGCGAAGCCGTCCATCGCCGAGTTGTCAAAACCCGGCACGTCCTCGGGAGCCACCGCATCGGCCGCCAGCACACGCTCTAGTGCATCGTCGAGCGCCACCGGCTCGGCCGGGAGCGGACCGGCGATCCGCGAGAGCACTGCATCCCGAGCCTCTGCCGCGGAGATCAGATCAGCCACAACCGCACCATAAGGTTCGACGCGTGGAGGCACACCCGAGGCCGCTTGGCATTGTGCTGGCCGGCGGAGCCGGCGAGCGGCTCGGCGGCTCGAAGGCGATGCTCGAGCTGGCCGGGCGGCCGCTGATCTCCTATCCGCTGGCCGCATTCGCGGACGCCGAGATCGAGGCAGTGGTCGTCGCCAAGCCCGACACGGTGCTGCCGCCCCTCGACGTCGAGGTCGTGCTCGAGCCGCGCGAACCGCGCCACCCGCTGCTGGGCATCGTCACCGCACTCGGCCACGCCGGCGGCCGGCCGATCCTCGCCTGCCCCTGCGACACGCCGTTCGTGACCGCAGCGCTGCTCAAGGCCCTCGCCGCCGCCCCCGGGGCGGCGGCGATCCACGACGGTCAGCGCCTCCACCCCCTGCTTGCCCGTTATCGCCCCACCGACCTTCCGGCCCTGAGGGCTGGGCTGGACGCGAACGCGTCGGCAACGGCTATCGCCGAGCGCCTCGCGCCCACCCTGATCGAAGCCGACGTCCAGGCCACCTTCAACGTCAACACGCCGGAAGGCCTGGCGTCCGCGGCGGCCCGGCTCGTTTCCTAGCTGCAGTGCCCGGCGTTAGGCGGCCGCGATCGTCACCCGCGCGTTGTAATCGGGAATGCCGGCCTCGGGCGAGCGAACACCGCCAGCGATCAGGGCGTTGCCCTCGGGCCAGTGCACCTGGACGTTGCCGGGCGCGATCGGAGCAAGGTGGATACGGCAGCGCAACTCGCCGGTGGAACTGCGTACGAACACCTCCTGTCCGCCGCTCAAACCCAGCCGCTCGGCATCGTGCTCGGACACCAGGACCGCTTCGCGCACCGCGCCGGTCAGCCCATCCCGCGACTCCTGGACCATCGAGTTGAATTGCTTGCCGCGGCGCGTCGCCAGCAGGAACGTGCCGTCGTCGTCGTGCTTGGGAACGGGAGCCTGGACCAGCGCGAAATGCGCCCGGCCGTCCGCCGTGTCGAACCGCATCCCGTCGCACAGCAGGCGGCCTCCGTACTGGAACGAGTCGCCCCCCTCATGGAGGTCGGCGATCCCCGCGTAAGCGGGGACCGCACGCGCGATCTCACGCCGGAGCTCCGGCGTGGTCCGCGCCGCAAGTCCGGCGCCGAGCTCCGGCCGCACGCGCGCCGCCAGGTCCAGCAGCACGTCCGATTCAGGCCGCGCCTCGGCGATCCTGGGGCCCTGGACTTCGGGGCTCAGCACCACCCGGCGCTCGGTGGTCGTCTCGGTGACGCCGCCGGGGATCTCATAGCGCGTCGCAGCCGGCAGCAACAGGACGGCCTCGCCCGGCTCGGCCAGCATCTGGCTCGAGAGCACGATGTCCATGTGGATGCGGAGGGGCGTCCGTTCCAGCGCCTCGCGTATCCGCTTCGGATCGGGGAGCACGTCGAGGAAGTTGCCGCCCGAGGAGAACAGGACGTCCAGCTCGCCCGCGTGCGCAGCGTCCAGCATCTGCGGCGCGGTGCGCCCGGGCGCGGTCGGCACTTCGAAGCCCCACAGCTCGGAGAAATGCGCAGCGTTGGAAGCGTCCACCGGCAGTCCGCCGGGCAGCGCCGTCGCGTAGCAGCCCATCTCGGCCCCGCCCTGGACACCCGAGTGGCCCCGGATCGGCATCAGGCCGCAGCCGGGCTTGCCCACGAAACCTCGCGCCAGCGCCAGGTTCACGATCGCGCGGACGGCGTCCTCGCCACCCTGGTGCTGGGTGACGCCCATGCTCCAGACCAGGACCGCCCGCTTCGCCTCTCCCAGCAGCGTCGCGAGGCGGAGCATGCCGTCCCGCGACGCGCCCGCGCCGCGTTCGAGCATCTCCCAGTCGGACGCCAGGACCTCGTCGCGTAACGCCGTGAATCCCTCGGTATGGGCCGCGACGAACTCCTCATCCACCCACCCGCGCTCGATCAGGTGCCTCAGCACGCCGGTGAGGTAGGCGACGTCACCGCCGACGTTGAGCGGCAGGAAGTCGTCGGCGATCTTGGTCCCGAATAGCGCGCTCTCGGCCTTCGATGGGATCCAGTAGCGCTCCATCCCCGGCTCGCGCAGCGGGTTCAACACCGCGATTCGGGTGTCGGCCTTCTTAGCCTGATGGAGGTACTTGGTGGTGACCGGCTGGTTGTTGGCGACGTTGGAGCCGATGAACACGATCAGGTCGGTGCCGATCCAATCCGCATACGAGCAGGTGGACGCGGCGACGCCGAGCGCCTCCTTCAACCCGAACGTCGACGGCGAGTGGCAGACCCGGGCCGCGTTGTCGATCGAGTTGGTGCCCATCGCTCGCGCCGCCTTCTGGGCCGCGTAGTACGACTCGTTCGGCATCCCCCGCGACGTCAGGTAGAAGCCGATTCGCTCCGGCCCGGCGGCGCGAATGCGATCGGCGGCCAGGTCCAGCGCCGCGTCCCAGCTCACGCGAGTGAAGCCGGGCTCGCCCCGGCGCCGGAGCATGGGATCGGCCAGGCGCCCCAGCCGGCGGAGCTCGTCGCCGCGCAACCCGCGCAGCGCTTCCGCGTCGGCCAGGCGCGAGTCGTCCAGCGGTCCTATCGTGTTGATCCGCAAGAGCCGCAGACGGATGTTGCACAGGTGGACGCCAGGGATCGTCCAGTCCTTGAGCCCCTTGGTGCCGAGCGCGCAACCGTCGCAGACGCCCTCGCGCAGGATCCGCATGGCGTAGCGGGCCTCGTCGCGATTCTCCCACCCGGCCCGAAAGACCTCGGCGAAGTTGTTAGGCCGCTGCTCGCCGAGCCCGAAGGGCTTCCAGCTCGCCCAGTTCGATGGCGTCCAGCGCCGCTTCGGCTTGCGCAGCCCGTCGTCCGTCACCCGGCTATGTTCGCAAGCGTGGAGGAGCCCCTCGACCCGCACGCCCACCGAGCCGTCGAGCACGACGGGCGCGAGGACCGGGTGGCGGTCGAGGAGCCGCTCGAGATCCGCGTCGACTCGCGGCCCCTGGCGGTCACGATGCGCACCCCGGGCCACGACGACGAGCTGGCGCTCGGATTCCTCTACGGCGAGGCGCTGATCGACGGCCCGCGCGAGGCCGGGCCCGATCAGCAGCTGTCGTCGAACGTGATCGAGGTCGTGGGTCCGTTGCTTCGCGATCCGGGCGAGCGCCGCTTTTACACGACCTCCTCGTGCGGCGTCTGTGGCAAGGGGGCGATCGAGCAGGTGGCGGTCGGCAGCCAGCCGATTCCGGCCGGCCCGGTCATCGCGCGCTCGCTGCTCGCCGACCTGCCGGAGCGGCTCAGCCAGCCCGGCTTCGACCTGACCGGGGGGATGCACGCCACCGGCCTCTTCGATCCTGCCGGGGAGCTGCTCTGCGCGCGTGAGGACGTCGGGCGCCACAACGCCATGGACAAGGTCATCGGCCGGGCGCTGCTTGAAGGTGTGCTGCCGCTGCACGACCGGGCGCTCTGCGTGAGCGGCCGGCTGTCGTTCGAACTGGTCCAGAAGGCGGCCGTGGCCGGCTGCCCGATCCTGGTCGGCGTCGGCGCCCCCAGCTCGCTCGCGATCGAGCTCGCCGTCGAGCGCGGGTTGACCCTTTGCGGCTTCGCGCGGGCCGGGTCGCTGAACGTCTACGCGGGGACGGCCAGGGTCTCGGCTTCGGCCTGAACCGGCCGCTCGGACGCCGCCACCGGCTCGATCCGGATCGGGATCCCGTTCAGGTGCGCCATCCCGGCGAGGCGCTCGAGCTCGGCGGGGTCGGACGAGGCGAGGGAGTTGACGTTGGCGCCGCCGGCGCCGTTCGCCACCTGCCAGCCGCCGCGATGGCCCCAGCCGTGCGGGACCGCGACCGTGCCGCGCTTGACCTCGTCGGTCAGCTTTGCGGGCAACTCGACCGTCCCATGGGCGGAGGTGACCCGGCAGGCATCGCCATCGGCGATGCCGACAGCCGCCCCGTCCTCCGGGTGGATCCGTGCGGTGTGCTCGCGATCGCCTCGCATCAGCAACGGCGAGTTGTGCATCCAGGAATTGTGCGAGCGCAGTTCGCGCAACCCGATCAGCCGCAGCGGGAAGTCGGGGTCGTGGCCGTTGCGCGCCGCCAGCGTCGCGGCGTCGGCGAGGACCTCCGGCGAGTCGAGCCGCACGCGCTTGTCGCGGTGGCGGATCTTCTTGCGCAGGACGCCGCCCGCAAGCTCTGAGCCCAGCACGATCCCGTGCGGGTTGCGGCGCAGCTCGGCGACGCTCAGCCGCCCGCGCCGGAGGCCGAACCAGTCGCCGCCCGGGCCCGCTCGCAGGATCAGGTCGACCAGCCGCTCGGGCGTCAGGCGGATGCCCGCCCTGCCGGCCCAGCGCAGCAGCCGCAGACTGGATGGAACGACGCCGGCCCGCTTCGCGATCGCGTCGATCACCTGCCACTCCTGGCGCGCCTCGCCCGCGGGCTCGACCACGGGGTCGGTCATCTGAATGAACGGGGTCGTGAACAGGCTCAGGAACGGCAGCGGGAAGTCCTCGCGCTCGTACATGGTCGTCGCCGGCAACACGAACTCGCAGTGCCGCGACGTGTCCGAGACGTAGAGGTCGATCGCCACGCTCAGGTCCAGTCCGGCCATCGCGGCCTCGAGCTCGGCGCCGTTCGGCACCGAGAGCACGGGGTTGCCGGCCGAGACGAAGAAGGCGCGGATCTGGCCCTTGCCCGGCGTCGTCATCTCCTTCGCCATGACCGAGGCCGGCAGGCTGCCCAGCACTTCGGGCAGGTCGCCGATGCGAGAGCGCACGCGGTCATACGTGGCGAGGTTGACCAGGGTCGCGAGGCGCTCGAAGTCGACCGGCGGGTCGCCGAACACGGCGCCGCCCTCGCGGTCGAGGTTGCCGGTGACCAGGTTGAGCGCGTCGAGCAGGAACGAGACGACGGTGGCGTTGCGCCCCAGGCAGGAACCCGTTCGCCCGTAGACGGCGGCGCTCTCGGCACGGGCCAGGTCGCGGGCCAGCCTGCGCACCTCGACGGCGGCGACGCCGGTATCGACCTCCGTCTGCTCGGCCGGGTAAGCCATCGCCAGCTCGCGCAAGGCATCCGCGCCGCGCGACTGACGGGCGATCGCCTCGGCGTCCTCGAGCCCGTCGGAGAAGATCGCCTCGAGCATTGAGAGCAGCAGGAACGCGTCGGAGTCCGGGTGCAGCGAGACGTGCTCGAACGCGCGCGCGGTCTCCGAGCGGCGCGGGTCCACGACGACCACCCTGCCGCCCCGGCGGGTGATCGCGTGGAGCTGATCCTTGACCCGCGGGGCGCTCATCACGCTGCCGTGGGAGACCAGCGGATTCGCGCCGACGATCAGCAGGAACTCGGTCCGCGCCAGGTCCGGGATCGGGACGATGTAGGGCGAGCCGTAGAGGAAGTGGCTGGCGGCGAAGCGGTTCGAGACGTCCTGGCTGGATGCCGTGTAGAAGTGCGGCGAGCCGAACGCGTCGACGAAGCCCTTGGCCCAGAGCGGATGCGAGTAGGAGAACGCCGCCGGGTTGCCCATGTAGTAGCCGACCGAGTCGCCGCCGTGCTCGCTGACGATCCGCTTGAGGCGGTCGCCGATCTCGTCCAACGCCTCATCCCAGCTCACCCGCTCGAACTCGCCGGCCGTGTTCTTTCGCAGCGGATGGAGGACGCGGTCCGGGTCGTTGTGGACCTCGGTCATCGCGATCCCCTTCGGGCACGCGAACCCCTGCGAGAGCGGGTGCTCGCCGTCAGGCCGCAGCTTGACGAGCTTGCCGTCCTCAACCGTGGCGACCATCCCGCAGAGCGGCTCACAGATGCGGCAGTAGGTGACCCGTTCCTCAGTAGGCAAAGCGACCTCGCGCGTTGGACCGGGACGATCGTACCGCTGCGCGGGCGACGAGCGCGACGACTCCGGCTGCAAACCCCCAGGCCAGGTTCCCTGCCAGGAGGGTGACGACGCCGACGGTCAGGGCGATCGCCCGATCCGAGTTCGTCTCGACGCGAGCGGCGAGCAGCCCGTGCTGGATCGCCACGAACATCAGCATGCCCGCAAGGACCCCCGGAGGCACGAGCTGAAGCAGGCCCGGCAGCGACGAGCCAAAGAGCAGGCCAAGGACGATCAGGACCAATCCCGCCATCGCCGTCGCGATCCAGGTCCGCGCCCCGAGCTTGTAGTGCGCTGTGACCCCGCCCGCGCCGTGACAGACGGGCAAACCTCCGAGCATGCCGGCGAAGGCGTTTGCGCCGCCAATCGACGCGGCCAGGCGCCGGGGCGTCACCCGCCGTGCAGCGGTGCCGAAGTACTCGCGCTCGGCGTCGGCGGTCGCGACGATCGAGTTCCCGAAGGTCAGGGGAATTTGAGCCAGGACCAGGGCGGTCAGCGCCGTCGCGAACGCGTCGCCCCCGGGGAACGACACCGAAGGCGCGGACACTCCCAGCCCAACCTCGGGCAGGCCGGACACCGCGATGCCGATGCCGGCACCGGCACCCAGAACGAGCAGGCTGCCCGGCACGCGCCGGGCGCTGGCCGCGAACAGTACTCCGCAGGCTACCGTCGCCATCATCACGCCGACCCACGGCTCGATCGTCGGCAACCCGGCCCAGTTGCCGTCGCGCGCAAGCTCGATCGCGGCCTTCGCCAACAGCAGCGCGACGGCTGCCTGGATGCCTCGGACCAGCACCTGCGGAAAGCGCTCGGCGAGCCAGTTTGCCAACCCGGTAACCGCCAGGAGCGCCATGACCGCCGCCATCAGCAGCGCACCGGCCGCCAGCGTTTCGGCGCTCAGGTCAAGTGCGATCGCCGCCGCCGCAAACGCCTTCAGCGGCTGTACCGGCACGGGCACCCGGAAGGCAAGCGCGGTGGCGACGTAGGTGATGCCGACACCGACGAAGACGACGGTCGCGTCAAGCCCGTTCAGGGTGATCAGGGCCACGGCGAGCGGGATCAGCAGACCCCAGTCGCCCACACCTCCGGCCAGCTCGCGCAGCAGGGAACGCTCGCGAGATGAGGGTTCAGCCGCTGCTGTCGACCTCATCGGCGAGTGCCTTCAGCTCCGAGATCGGCCGGCCGTCGCGGCCCGCCAGGTAGCAGGCAATCGGGGCCGCGGTTCGCTCCGAAGCGTGCGCGGCGACCGCCGCCAACTCCAGAAGCTCATCGACGGTGGTGGCGTTAGGGGCCTCCGTACCAATCGAGGCCGAGAACTGCTCGATCCATTCCTGCGGCTTCATCTCATCCTCCGATCGCCGACATCGTCCTAGGCGGCGCGACGAAGCCGGGCTCGTTCACCCGGTGCTTCAGCTCCTTGCGCCAGGCGGCGTCGCGGATGATCGCGGCCAGCTCGGCGTCGCTCGCGCCGGCGCGAAGCGGCTCCCGCAGGTCCGTCTCGCGGATCGAGAACAGGCAGGTGCGGAGCTTGCCGTCGGCCGTCAGGCGCAGCCGGTTGCAATCGGCGCAGAAGGGTTCGGAGACCGGGTTCACGAACCCCAGCTCGCCACTGCCGTCCGCGAAGCGAAAGACGCGGGCCGTCGCGTGCGGCTCGCGCGGCAGCTCCTCGAGCGGCAGCCGCGCGTGGATCATCGCGCGCAGCTCCTCCCCGGTCAGCACCGCGTCCGGTTGCCAGGCGCGGTCGCCGTCGAGCGGCATGAATTCGATGAACCGCACCTGGAACTCGCGGCGCTGCGCGAGCTCACAGAAGCCCCAGACCTCGACCTCGGTGAAGTCGCGCATCGCAACGGCGTTGATCTTGATCGGCCGCACGCCCTCGTGGGCGGCAATCGCTTCGAGCCCGCGCAATACCTGCGGCAGCGCGTCGCGGCGGGTGATCTCGTGAAAGCGGTCGCGCGCCAGCGAGTCGATCGAGACGTTGATCCGGTTGATCCCGGCGGCGACGATCGCATCGGCGTCGCGCTCGAGCAGGTAGCCGTTCGTAGTGACCGCCAAGTCTTCCAGGCCCTCGATCGCCCGGAGCATCCCGACGAGCCGGGGGAACTCGCGCCGCGCAAGCGGCTCGCCGCCGGTCAACCGGACGTCGCGGATCCCAAGCCCCACGAGCACCCGGAGGAGGCGCTCGATCTCCTCGAAGGTCAGCACGTCGGAGCGGTCGAGCCACTCCATTCCCTCGGCCGGCATGCAGTAGCGGCAGCGGAAATTGCAGCGATCCGTGACCGAAACCCGGAGGTCAGTGAGGCGTCTATTGTGTGCGTCGACCAGGGAATCGGGTGCGTTCATCCAGGGACATGATGACGACCCGCCGACATTTGGAGGGATTGTGAAGTTGAGTCGGGGTTCGGGTAAGCGCGTCGCTGCCTGCTGCGCGGGTTTGGCCACCATCGCTTTCGTGATCGCGAGCGCCGCGGCGGCACCGGGCGGCCTGCGGGAGGTAGAGGAACAGGGTGCGGCATCGCTGTCCAACGCCGAGGGCGTGGCGGTATCGCCCAACGGTAGGTACGTCTACGGTGTCGGCTTCGCCTCCGACGACGTCGTCGCGTTCGCGCGGAACGCGAGCACCGGCGCGATCACCTTCGACAACGCCGTCGACGGATCGGTGGACGGCCTCGACGGGCCCAACGGTGTCGCCGTCGCACCTGACGGTGACCACCTCTACGTCCCCGGCGACAACTCCGACACGATCCACACGTTCGAGGTCCAGCCCGACGGCGACCTCAACAACATCGACTCCGAACTCGACAACGACGGGGCCATCGACGGACTTGAGGGCGCCTTCGACGCGATCGTCAGTCCCAACGGCGACCACGTCTACGTGACCGGCGCCGCCGAGGACAAGATCGGGGCGTTCCATCGCGGGTCCGACGGCGAGCTGGCTTGGTTCGACACCTATATCGATGGCCTCGAGGACATCGTCAACCTCGACGACCCGCGCGGCATCGCGATGTCGCCGAACGGCAAGAACCTCTACGTCGCCAGCAACGACGACGGGGCGGTCCTCACGTTCCGCAGCTTCCCCGACACGGGCCAGCTCGACTTCGTCGAGTCCGACGCCGGGTTCTTCAGCCCCGTCAACGACGTCGAAGTCTCCCGGGACGGTACCCGCGTCTACGCCGCCTTCGACTCGGGCGTCCGCACGTTCCGGCGCAACACCAGCACCGGCGCGCTGAGCCTGATCGGGCTGACGCCGAGCGACCCACCCGCGGAGCCGCTGGCGTCGGTGTTCGGCTTGGCCGCTTCTCCCGACGGCGGCCACGTCTACGCGTCGGTCGACTCGCTCGACGAGGGTGTCGCGACGCTCCGGACCCGCGCGAACGCAGCGCTCGACTACCAGGAGCTGGACAGCATCTCCGAATTCATTGACCCCAGCGACGTAGCGGTCTCGGGCGACGGCCGCCACGTCTACCTCTCCGGCGGCTCCGTGGGCGACGGCCACATCGCCGCCTACTCGCGCCAGCCCGAGGTGGACCTGCGCGGCAAGCGCAAGCAGGGTGCCAACAAGCTGGTCGTCAAGGCCGATTGCACCGCGGACTGCCGGGTGACGCTGAAGGCCAAGGGCTACAAGACGGTCCGCAAGCAGCTCAAGGCAACCCGCAAGCCCAGGCGCCTCGTACTGAAGGCCAAGGGCGACGGTCCGAGTGGCGAGAAGACCACCGCCAAGGCCAAGGCCAGGGCCGGCAACCGCAGCGACGCCGACAAGCTCAAGATCAAGTTCAGGTAGCGGACGCACAGGCCGGGCGGCACTAACCTCCGCCCGGCCCATGTCCTCGCTCGCCAAGGCCAGCCTGCTGCTGTTCGCAGTGCTCGCGCTCGTCGCGGCCCGTGCCGGGCGCCCGGTCGAGGCCTGAGTGCGCGTTCTCGCGATCTCCCACCAGCCGGACGCCGGGCCCGGGGTCTTCGCCGACGAGGTCCGAGCGCGCGGCCACGAGCTCGACGAATGGCCCCTGCCCGGCGGTGACCCGGCGCCCGCCGACCCGGCCGGCTATGACGCCGTCATCACGTTCGGCGGCTCGATGCACGCGGACGAGCAGGCTGACCACCCGTGGCTGGCAGCAGAGAAGCTCCTGCTGCGTGGACTGATCGAGGGCGGCGTGCCGCTCCTGGGTGTCTGCCTCGGCTCACAGCTCGTAGCCGAGGCCGCCGGCGCCCCGGTCGAGCCCGCGCCCGCGCCCGAGATTGGCTGGCTCGAGGTCGAGTTGACCGCCGACGGCGCGGCCGACCCGCTGCTGGCGCCGCTGGCGCCGGGGTTCACGGCATTCCAGTGGCACAGCTACCGCTCACCGCTGCCGGCGGCGGCAGTGGCACTCGCACACAGCCCAATCGCGCTCCAGGCGTTTCGTGCCGGCGAGCGGGCTTGGGGAATCCAGTTTCACGCCGAGGTGACAGAGCGCGACGCGCTCGGCTGGACCGCGCGCTACGAGGAGGACCCCAAGGCGGTCGAGATCGGACTCGACCCCGACGAGCTGATGGGCTCGATCCGCGAGCACATCAAGGGCTGGAACCGGCTCGGCCGGGCGCTTTGCGGCAGGTTTCTCGACGTCGCGGGTGGGTTTCACCGGGGACGTTGACGCCCGTGTCCCGAATTTAGGCCTGGCCCGGCGTCAGGTAGGCACCGGAGAGGCCGCCGTCGACCATGAATGTCGTGGCCGTGACGAAGGTCGAGTCGTCGGAGGCCAGAAACAGAGCGGCGCGAGCGATCTCCTCGGCTTCGCCAAAGCGTCCCATCGGGATGTGGACGAGGCGCTTGCCGGCCTTCTCCGGGTCCTTCGCGAACAGCTCGCGCAGGAGCGGTGTATTGACCGGGCCCGGGCAGAGCGCGTTGACGCGGACTCCGCGATCGGCGAACTCCACCCCGAGCTCGCGGGAGAGCGCCAGCACCGCTCCCTTCGAGGCGGTGTAGGAGATCTGCGAGACGGCGGCGCCCATCACGGCGACGAACGACGCGGTGTTGATGACCGAGCCGCCGCCGGCCGCGACCAGGTGCGGGATCCCGTGCTTGCAGCAGAGGAAGACCGAGCGCACGTTCACGTCCTGGACCCGCTGCCACGCCTCCAGCGCGGTCGTGGTCACGCTCGCGTCGTCGCTCGGGTTGATGCCGGCGTTGTTGAAGAGCACGTCGACCGAGCCGAGCTCATCCTGAACGCGCTCATACAGCGCCTCGACCTGGGCCTCGTCGGTGACGTCGGCCTCGATCGCCAGCTCCCCCTCGGATCCGGGCTCGAGGTCGACTCCGACGACCCGTGCGCCCGCGGCGGCGAAGACACGAGCGGACTCGGCGCCGATGCCGCTCGCGGCGCCGGTGATCACGCAGACCTTCCCGTCGAGCCGCCCCATCAGGCCTCTTCGGTCGCGTAAAAGACGTTCTTGACCTCGGTGTAGTGATCGAGCGCGTCAGGTCCGAGCTCGCGACCGACGCCCGACTGCTTGAAGCCGCCGAACGGCGTCGTCACCCGGACCGAGCTGTTCGAGTTGATCGAGATCACGCCGGTCTCCAGGGCGCGGGCTACGCGCAGCGCGCGGGCGCCGTCACCGGTCCAGACCGAGCCCGACAGCCCGTAGATCGTGTCGTTGGCGAGGGCGACCGCCTCGGCCTCGCCGTCGAACGGGATCACGCAAACGACCGGCCCGAAGATCTCCTCCCGGGCGGCACGATCGTCGTTCGAGACCGGCGCCAGCACCGTCGGCGGGAACCAGTATCCGGGGCCGTCCGGGGTGGGACCGCGGAATGCGACCGGCGCGCCGTTGGGCACGTACGCGGCCACCGCATCGCGCTGATCCGCGGAGATCAGGGGCCCCATCTGGGTTGCATCGTCGAGCGGGTCGCCGACCCGCATGGCCTTCACCGCGGTCTCGAGCGCCGCTGTGAACCGGTCCATCGCGCTGCGCTCGACCAGGATCCGCGAGCGCGCGCAGCAGTCCTGCCCGGCGTTGCCGAAGACGGCTCCGGGGGCCGCCGCGGCGGCGGCCTCGATGTCGGCGTCCGCGAACACCACGTTCGCCGACTTTCCTCCAAGCTCGAGCGTCACGCGCTTGATCGTGGCCGCCGCTCCGGCGGCGATTCCGCGTCCCACCTCGGTCGATCCGGTGAACGCGATCTTGGCCACGTCCGGATGCTCGACCAGCCGCGCTCCGCAGACCGAACCCGGTCCGGCGACGACGTTGAGAACGCCCTCGGGAAGCCCCGCGTCGAGCGCGATTCGCTCGAGCTCCAGAGCCGAGAGGGGCGTCAGCTCGGCCGGCTTGAGGACAACCGTGTTGCCCGCCGCCAGCGCGGGCGCGACCTTCCAGGACGCGATCACCAACGGGAAGTTCCACGGAACGATCAGGCCGACGACGCCGAGCGGCTCGCGGAAGGTCATGTCGACGCCGCCGGCGACCGGGATCGTCCGCCCGAGCAGGCGCTCCGGGGCGCCCGCGTAGTAGCGGAAGCATGCACCCACCATCGCGATCTCGCCGCGCGCATCGCCGATCGGCTTCCCGGCATTGCGGGCCTCGATCGTCGCCAGCTCGGCCGCTTCGGCCTCGAGCGCATCCGCGAGCTTGAGCAGGGCCGCCGCCCGCTCGGCCGGCTCGATCGCACGCCACCCGGGGTAGGCCGCCCTGGCCGCGGCAACCGCCGCGTCGACCTCCGCGGCGCCGGCCCGCGGCACCTCGGCCATGACCTTCTCGGTCGCCGGCTCGATGACCTCGATCACGCCGCCACCCTGGTCCGAGCGGAATCCACCAATGCCCCGATCACCCTGCTCTCCTGATCCTCCTCCGGGTGCCAGAGGACGCCCAGCGCGAAGCGGCAACCGGGCAGCTCGATGGCCTCGACCACTTCGTCGGGCTCCGACCACCCGCTGGCCAGTAGACCGTCGCCCAGCCGCTCGACGCCCTGATGGTGGTGGGACTTGACCGCGAGCCGCTCCGCGCCCGCCGCGCGAGCGGCGAGCGAGCCCGGCGCCAGCCGAACCTCGTGGTCGCCGAACGCGCCCGGTGTGTGGCGGTGCCGGTCGGAGCCAATCCGGTCGGGAAGGTTCTGCTCGATCGTGCCGCCACAGGCGACGTTCAACATCTCCATGCCGCGGCAAGCGCCCAGCACGGGCATGTCGCGGTCGAGGGCGGCGCGCGCGAGGGCCAGCTCGAATGCGTCGCGCTCCGGCCGGGTTCCGTACGTCTCCGGATGCCGCTCGGCACCGTAGGTCGCGGGGTCGATGTCCGAGCCTCCGGCGAGGAACAGCGCGTCCAGGCGGTCGAGTACCGCCGTCGGATCGTTCGTCGCGGCTGGATCCGGCGGCAGGAGAAGGGCGACCGCCCCGGCCCCTTGGACCGAGGTCGCGTACGACCGTGGCGCCATCGTGACCGTGTCCTCCCATGGCCCCCAGCGCACCGTTTCGACGGCGGCGCAAACGCCGACTACGGGCGCGGTCACAGCCGCTCGAAGCCCCGGTACCGCTCCCAGTCGGTGACGGTGGCCTCGAAGGCGGTCAACTCGACCTGAGCGCGGTTCAAATAGTGGTCCACGACCTCCTGCCCGAACGCGTCGCGGACCAGCTCGCTGCCGGCGAACAGATCACGGGCCTCGTACATGTTGGTGGGGACGTGTTGCTTGTCGGAGGTGTAGGCGTTGCCTTCCATGGGCGGCTCGAGGGCGAGCTCCGCATCGATGCCGTTGAGGCCCGCAGCGATCATCCCGGCCAGCGCGAGATACGGGTTCACATCCGCCCCCGGCAATCGGTTCTCGACCCGCAGCCCTTCGCCGTGGCCGACGACGCGCATCGAGCAGGTGCGGTTGTCATTGCCCCAGGCCACTGCGGTCGGCGCGAACGAGCCCTCGGCGAAGCGCTTATAGGAGTTGATGTGCGGCGCGTAGAGCAGGGTCAGGTCACACAGTCCCGCGAGCTGGCCGGCGACGAAGTGCTCAAACATCTGCCGGTCGGCGGCGAACGCGTTACCGCCGCCCTCCTGCGCCAGCGAGCAGTGGATGTGGCAGGAGCTGCCCTCGAGCTCGTTGAACTTCGCCATGAACGTGATCGAATGCCCCTCCTGGGCGGCGATCTCCTTGGCGCCGTTCTTGTAGATCGCGTGGTCGTCGGCGACGCCCAGCGCCTCGCCGTAGTGGAAGTTGATCTCGTGCTGGCCGAGGTTGCACTCGCCCTTCGAGTTCTCGACCGTCATCCCGGCCCCGGCCATCTCGTTGCGGATCCGCCGCAGGAGCGGCTCGACCCGGGCGCCGCCGAGCATGGAGTAGTCGTTGTTGTAGAGGTTGGCCGGCTCGAGGTCGCGATACGCCTTGTGCCACGCCTCCTCGTACGTGTCGCGGAAGACGATGAACTCCAGCTCGGTTCCGGCATTCGCCACCAGGCCGCGCTCGGCAAGGCGCGCGAGCTGCCGGCGCAGGATCTGCCGCGGCGAGGCGACCACGTCGTTGCCGTCCGCCCACGCCAGGTCAGCCATCACCAGCACGGTGCCGGGGTGCCACGGGATCGGGCGCAGCGTGTCGAGGTCCGGCTTCATCTCGAAGTCGCCGTAGCCGCGCGCCCACGACGCCATCGCGTAACCGGCGACGGTGTTCATCTCGACGTCGACAGCGAGCAGGTAGTTGCAGCCCTCGGCGCCGTGCTCTAGGACCTGATCGAGGAAATACGAGGCGGTCAGCCGCTTGCCCTGGAGCCGTCCCTCCATGTCCGCGATCACCAGCAGCACGGTGTCGACGGTGCCCGCCTCCGCCTCCTTGCGCAGTTCGTCAACCGAGAGCATCCCGCTCCACTCCCTTCACGGCATCGCTCCGACGTCGGTCAGTCGCGTGTGACTTCGTCCTCCTCGAGCGTGCTGACCGGGCCGGTATACGTGTCCTTGGCCGAGACCAGGTACCAGACCCCGAAGATCAGCGGGATCAGGATCGCCAGCGGCGTGTAGTTGAACAGGCTCGAGTCGAAATCGTCGTTCCAAGGCAGGCCGGTCGGTGTGTACGGCAGGTTGAGTGCGAAGACGACGAGCACCACGAACGCGATCGCGAGGGAATTCACCACCTTGTAGCGGCGGCCCAGGGTCCACGGTCCGGGCTCGAATGCATCGCCCTTCCGCAGCCTCAGATAGACCGGGATGATGTACGCGAGGTAGAGCCCCACGGTGCAGATCCCGGTCAGCGCGAAGAACGCGAACGGGTAGTCGTTCTTGCCGAACAGGGCTGGGATCGCGATCACCAGCGAGAAGAACGACACCGCGATCACGGCGTTGAATGGCACTCGAGCCCTGTTGACTCGGCCGAAAATGCTCCAGCCCGGCATCGCCCGGTCGCGCGAGAAGGCGTACCAGGTGCGCGAGGCGCTGGTTAGACCCGCGGCGCCGCAGAACAGCTGCCCGACGACGGCGATCAGGATCACCATTTTCCCCGCCCAAGAGTCCATCGAGCTTTCGAAGATCGCGAACACGGTCCCGGCGCCCTCGTTCACCGCGTCGACGTCGGTGGCAGCGAACAGGAAGGCGAGCAGCACGAACCAGCCGATCAGCGCTGAGAAGAAGATCGAGCGCCAGACCCCCTGGGCCGCGGCCTTCGCGGCGCCGCGGGTTTCCTCGGCGGTGTGCGCCGACGCGTCATAGCCCGTCTGGGTGTACATCGTCAGCAGGAATCCGATTGGCAGGACCAGGAACCAGAAGTAGAGGCTGCTGGTCGACCCGCCATCGAAGCCGGAGTTGTTGATGCGCTCTCCGAACACGAAGCTGAAGCTCTGGTGGTCGTCGGGAACGAAGATCAACAGGCCGAGGATCACCGCCACGCCCGCCAGGTGCCAGCCGACCGAAATCTGGTTGAGGAGCGCCAGAGCCCGGTCCGCGAAGATGTTGAGGACCGTGTAGAGCAGCAGGATCAGCGCGAAAAGGAACCACGTCTCGCCGAGGATGTGGACGTCGTCTCCGAAGTTGATGCCGAGGATGTCGAGCGCGTAGAGGCCAAGCAACGCGTTGAGGAACAACGCAGCGCCGTAGGCAACCGAGGCAACGATCCCGATCAGCCCGACGATGTTGAACCAGCCCGTCATCCAGCTCCAGCCCGGGCCGCCGAGCTCGTTTGCCCACCAGTAGGGCCCGCCGGCGGTCGGGTACTTCGAGGTGAGCTCCGCCATCGAGAACCCGACCATCAGAACGAAGAAGCACAGCACGGGCCAGCCGATCGAGACGGCGATCGGCCCGCCATTCTGCCACGCGAACGGGAACGCGGTAAAGACGCCCGCCAGGACCGAGATGATCGTGAACGAGATCGCGAAGTTCGTGAACCCTGACCAGGCCCTGGACAGCTCCTGCTTGTAACCCATGTCGGCGAGCCGTTGCTCGTCGGCGCTCAGCGGGGGCCCGGACCTTCCGACTTCGCTCGACTCCATCCTCGTCTCCCATCTCAGCGGATATTGGCCACAATGGTCTGATCTTCCGACCTATTGATGACGCGACCATATGCGGAGCGGTGGACGCATGTCAACCGTTTTCGTCGCAACGCGTGCGATGACTGGCTCGACTCCGCGCGTTGCGGTAATCGGAGCCGGTGTGGTGGGGTCGGCGGTTGGCCTCGCCCTCGCCCGCCGCGGCGCGGCGGTCACGCTGCTCGAGGCAGAGCGTGAGCCGGGCCTGGCCGCCAGCGGCACGAACTCCGGGATCCTCCATACCGGATTCGATTCGGTGCCCGGCGAGCTCGAGACGGACCTCATCCTGCGCGCCGCCGAACTTCGTGACCCCGTCCTGGAAACGCTCGGCATCCCGATCCTTCGCTGCGGCGCCGAGATGCGCCCTTCCACCGTGCCGGAGCGAAGGGCGGTTACGGCGCTCGCGCGAAACGCCGCCCGAAACGGCGTTCGGACATCGCTCTCGGAGGATGGCACGTTGAGCGTCCCGGACGAAGCGGTCACCGATCCCGTCCGCTTCACGCTCGCCCTCGCATCAGCGGCAGAGCGCCACGGGGCCGAATTGCGAACCAGGTTCGCGGTGGTGGGAATCCAGGCCGCCGCCGATCGGCTGACGTTGACGAACGCCACCGGTGACGAGCTCCAGTGCTCCGCGGCGGTGAATTGTGCGGGGCTCGGGGCCGCCCGGGTGGCGCGTCTCGCCGGCGACGACTCGTTCGACGTCTTTCCGCGCAAGGGCGAGTTCCTGGTCTTCGACCCGGGCGACCGGCCGCTGCAGCACATCCTGCTCCCGGTCCCGACCAAGCGCACCAAGGGCGTCCTGGTCTTTCCCACGATCGACGGCAAGCTGGTCGCCGGCCCGACCGCGATCGACGGTGAGGATCCCGAGGACTGGGCGGTCCGGCCGGGCGCCAGCGAAGAGATCATCGACAAGGCGCGCGCGGTCTACCCCGGGCTGGACTCCGCCCGGCCGGTGTTCGCGTACGCCGGCCTGCGGCCCGCCGGGCGCGGCTCGAACTACGTGATCGGCGCCTCGCCCGCGTGCGGCCGCCTGATCAACGTCGCGGCGATCCGCTCGACGGGTCTCACGGCGTCGCTCGGAATCGCCGAGTACGTCAGCGACCTAGTCGAGTCGACTGGCTTCGACCTGGGGCCGGAGGAGGAACTGCGGCCGGGCGGCGCACCCGATCCCGGCGCTCCGTGGTGGCGCCGGACGGCGGCCCACCGCGCCCAATCGGGAGACTACGAGGGGTGACCCTGCTGCTCGGGATCGACGAGGGAACGTCAGCCGTCAAGGCGATCGTCTACGACGCCGACCTGCGCGCGATCTCCGAGGGCAGGCGGGAGAAGGCGCTCTCGCATCCGCAGCCTGGCTGGGTCGAGCAGGATCCGGAGGAGGTGCTCGCGGCCGTCGTGGGAGCCGTCGGCGACGCGCTCGCCGGCGCCGACGGTGAGATCACGGCTTGCGGCCTCGACCACCAGGGCGAATCAGTGCTCGCCTGGGACGCCGAGAGCGGACAGCCGCTGACCCAGATCGTGACTTGGCAGGACAAGCGCTCGCAGGAGATCATCGACCGCCTCGAGCGCGACGGCGGCGCGGAGGCCGTCCGCGAGCGCAGCGGCATGCCGTTGGATCCCTACTTCTCGGCCGGCAAGCTCGCGTGGCTGCTGGAGAACGACGACGGCGTCGCCCGCGCCCGCGACGCCGGGAGCCTGCGCCTCGGGACCGTCGATTCCTTTCTGTGCGCGCGACTCGGCGCGGGCTTTGCGACCGATCCGTCGACCGCATCGCGAACCCAACTCGGCGCACCCGAGTGGGATCCCGAGTTGCTGGACGCATTCGGCGTGCCGGTCGGCGTCCTGCCCGAGATCGCCGATACCGCCGGAGACCTCGGCACCCTCAGCCATTCCGACTGGCCCGTGGAACTGCCGCTCCACGCCCGGTGCGTTGACCAGCAGGCCGCGCTGGCCGGCGCCGGGTGTGTCTTGCCCGGACTTGCAAAGGCGACCTACGGCACCGGGGTCTTCCTGCTCGCCCACGCTGGAGACGAGCGCCCGGCTCCGGCCGGCGGGCTCGTTCCAACCGTCGCCTGGCGGATCGGCGACCGGGTCGAATGGGCCCTTGACGGGGGTGTGTTCACCGCCGGCGCTCTGCTGGAGTGGCTGACGCGCGACCTTGGTCTCGCCGCCGACCCCGCCGAGCTGGCTTCGGCCGCGGCCGAAGCCGAGGACGCCAAGGGCGTCCGCCTGCTCCCGGCTCTGGCCGGAATCGGGGCTCCATGGTGGCGCCCCGACGCGCGTGCCGTCATCTCCGGCCTGACGCCCGGGGCAGGCGTCCCCCATATCGCCCGAGCCGCCCTGGAAGGAATCGCGTGGCGCGTGGCCGACGTGCTCGCGGCCGTCCGGGAAACCGTTGAGGTGGAGGCGCTGCGGGTCGACGGCGGCTTGACCAGAAGCGACCTCCTGCTCCAACTCCAGGCGGATTCCGCCGGCGTCGTGGTCCAGCGCGGCGCGGTGGACGCCACGGCTGCCGGCGCCGCCGCCCTGGCCGCCGTCGGAGCCGGCGTCTACGACTCGGTCGGCGAGATCGGCGAGCGAATCCCCGCCGGCCCGCCAGTCGAGCCCGCCCGAGGCGCCGAGTGGCGCCGGCGCGAGCATGCCGAGTGGAAGCGCTTCGTCGAGCGCGCAGCCGGACTCTGAAGCTCGAGTTAGGCCGAGCGCGGGAGCAGGCCGGCCAGGATGTGCTCGGTTCCCTCGATGTGCTCGCGCATCAGGCCGACGGCGCGGGTCGCATCGCCGCGGCGGAGCAGTCGCACCAGCGCGTCGTGCTGCGCGTTCGAGTGGGTCAGGACCTGCTCGGGATGGGCGATCAGCGCGATCAGGTCGCTCATCGAACCCTGGACCTCGGTCATCTCGGTCACCAACCGGGGCGAGCGCGCCGCTTCGGCGACGCCGATGTGGAAGCGGATGTCGGCGAGGCGGTACTCCGAGAAGTCCGCCGCCTCGGTCATCTTCTCGACCAGCTCGTCGAGCTTTGTGAGGTCGGCCGCTTGCGCCCGCTCGCAGGCTAGGATCGTCGCCCCCGTCTCGATCGCGACGCGGTGCTCGAGCACCGACCAGGCGCCCTGGCTGAGCGGCTCGGTCTCCTGCTCGGCCAGCGGGGGCGCCTCGGCGACGAACGTTCCCCCGCCCCGCCCCCGATGGGCGATCAGATGGCCCGACTGGGTCAGCGTCGTCAGCGCCTCGCGGAGGGTCGAGCGCGAGATCCGCAGCTCGCCGGCCAACTCGCGCTCGGGCGGCAGCTGGCTGCCCGGCGCCAGCAGGCCGAGCCGGATCGCGGTCCCGAGCCGCTCGACCGTCTCCTCGAAGGTCGTCGGCGGCCGCACCGGCTGAAAGACCGCTTCGAGAGCCGCGTCGCGCGCCATCGGTCAACCGTAGCGCCCGCGTTGCAGCCGGGAGCCGCCCTGGCTAGCGCCGCCGCTTGAGCTCGTACGAGCCCGCGTCGCAGCGGTTGCGCTGCGGGCGCTTGACCCCCCGCTGGTCGCGGCCCGGGCAGCCCCGCCGTCGGGCGGCGTTGACGGCGTCGCTTGACGGCTTGAGCGCATGAGTCTTCGTCGGGCCGCCGTTCCGCGCGAGCCGCCGCAGCTTCGCCGCGGCGTTCACCTGGTCGCTCCCTGCTGTCAACTGGCAAGAGTTGTCGTCCTCGACGCTGCCGCCGAGGGAGAGCCAGACCAAAGCGCCGATGAAGCAATTGTCGCCGCCGGCGGTCACCGGGGGGGCCGAGTTGCGCGCAATCAGAGCGCCGCGGAGGGTCACGTACGGCGGCTGCGGGTCCGTCGGAGTGGGGTTGGTGCTGTCCTCGAAGATCGCGCCCGCCGAGGTGGTCGCTCTGTTGCGGGCGATCGTGCTGAACGTGAGCGTCACCTTCGCAAAGTCCAAAAGCGCGATCGCACCACCCCGATCGGCACGGTTGCCGCTCAGAGTGGTGTTGGCGAGCCCAAGCGAGGTCTCTTGGTTCACGAAGATCCCGCCGCCCATGGTGGGAGAGAAATTCCGGCTGATCGTGGATCGGCTGACCGCAATGACGGGCTCGCCCTGGGCGTAGATGCCACCGCCCCGGCTGAAGTTCGGACCGAACCCGTTGTCGACCGTCTTGTTGCTGTCGATCGTGGAGCGGCTGACGGAAAGGCGTGCCTCGTTCTGGACGTAGACCCCGCCCCCCGCGCTCTCGCCGGTGTTCCGCGCGATCGTCGAACGGCCGATCGAGAGAATCGCGTCGTTCTGGACGTAGACTCCGCCACCGTACTGGGCGCGGTTCCGGGTGACCGTCGAGCGCCCGATGGCCATCGGTGAGGGGCTCTGGTCGTAGACGCCGCCTCCACTCACCTGGGCCTCGTTGCCTGCGATCTTCGTCCGGTTGATCGTCACGCGCCCCCCGTTGCTGTTGTAGATGCCTCCCGCGGAGCTGTTGGAATCGTTCCCGACGACCTTGGAGCGCTTGAGGGTCGCGCTGGCGTCGTCCTGATTGTTGATGCCGCCACCGACGGCGTCAGCGAAGTTGCTGGTGATCACGCTCCGGAGGACGGTGAGCCGACCGTTGCCCGAATTGTTGACTCCTCCCCCCACCAACGCGCTGCCTTGGCGGACCGCCGCGCGGCTGAGCGAGAGCGTCCCGGCGTTCGCGATCACCCCGCCAACGGGCGCGGCCCCGTTGCGCATGGTCAGTTCGCGAATGCTCGCGCGGGCACCCTCGAGGACCTGAAGAACGCTGTCGATATCGTTGCCGTCGATCGCCGTCCTGCCTGCGCCCTTGGCGACGATCGTGAGTCGCCCCGACCCGGCGAGCACGTCAAGGTCGCCCGCGATCGCGTCGTCGTCGATGCCCACCTGCGTCAGCTGGTATGTCCTCGCCTTGAGCACGATCTTGTCCGCGCTCCCGGTCGAGTTGGCGCGGCGCACGGCCTCGCGCAGAGAGCAGTCGCCGGGCGTGCAGGCGCCCGGGACGGGATCGCCGGTCTTCGTGACGTTCAACGTCGCAGCCGAGGCGCTGGCGCTCACCACGAGGACGGCCAATGCCGTCGCGATCCCTGCGCACGTCTTGAGCCCCCGCACAGCGCGGAATCTAACCTGCTGCGTCCGGTCTGTCAACGCCAGGGCGAACCGGATTAGCGCGACTTTGGACAACCGGATAACGCCGGTCCCCTCCCGGCCCACTAACCTGCCTGCCCACTCGTCCAACCGGAAACCAAACCGCGGTCCGAGCGCGCCCCGCGGGCGCGTTCGGCGCTTGTCCAGGAGGCCTGAACCAAGAGATGACGAGGATCCGTCAGAAGAACGTCACCGCCGCCCAGTGGAGCCCGAACGGCGAGGCGCTCGGCACGCTCGACCTGTCGAAGGTCGACGCCTACCCGTTCGCCGCCAACGTCTTCTCGCCCCAGGTCCAGCAGGAGCGGCTCTCGCGCGACGCGCACCGCAAGCTCCAGGCCGTGCTCGAGACGGGCGAGGCGCTCGATCCCGAGCTCGCCGACGAGATCGCGGAAGCGATGAAGGAGTGGGCGCTCGAGAAGGGGGCCACCCATTTCACCCATATGTTCCAGCCGCTGACCGGCCTCACGGCCGAGAAGCACGACTCGTTCTTCGACCCGGCCCCGGACGGCACCTCGATCGCCAAGTTCAAGGGCACCGAATTGATCCAGGGCGAGCCCGACGCATCGTCATTCCCGACCGGCGGCGTGCGTGCCACGTTCGAGGCCCGCGGCTACACGGCGTGGGACCCGACGAGCCCGGCGTTCATCCTCGAGAACCCGAACGGCGCGCTGCTCTGCATCCCGACCGCATTCGCCTCGTGGACCGGCGAGGCCCTGGACATGAAGATCCCGCTGTTGCGCTCGATGGACGCGCTCTCGCGATCCGCGATCCGCGCCCTGCGCCTGCTTGGCGACGACAAGGCGCAGCGGGTGTTCACGACGGTTGGGGCCGAGCAGGAGTACTTCCTGATCGACGAGCAGTACTACTTCGAGCGCCCCGACCTGGTCACCACCGGCCGCACGCTGTTCGGTGCCAAGCCGCCGAAGGGCCACGAGCTCGACGACCACTACTTCGGCTCGATCCCCGAGCGGATCCTCGCCTGCATGCTGGAGTCAGAGACGGAGATGGCGAAGCTCGGCATCCCGGTCAAGACCCGCCACAACGAGGTCGCCCCGAACCAATACGAGATTGCGCCGGTGTTCGAGAACTCGAACGTCGGCTCGGATCACCAGCAGCTGACGATGCAGGTGATGCAGTCCGTCGCCCGTCGCTACGGCCTGGTCTGCCTGCTCCACGAGAAGCCGTTCGCCGGCGTCAACGGGTCGGGCAAGCACAACAACTGGTCGATGGGCACCGACACGGGCCACAACCTGATGGAGCCCGGCGACACGCCGGCGGACAACACCAACTTCCTGTTCTTCTGCGCGGCCGTGATCCAGGCGGTCAACAAGCACCAGGGGCTGTTGCGGGCCTCGGTCGCCTCGATCGGCCAGGACCACCGCCTGGGCGCCAACGAGGCGCCGCCGGCGATCATCTCGATCTTCCTCGGCGCCGAGCTCGAGAAGGTGTTCGAGGCGATCGCGTCGGGCGAGGGCGACCCGCATACGCCCGGCTCGTTCCTCGAGCTGGGAGCGTCCGTCCTGCCACCACTGCCAATGCACGGCGGCGACCGCAACCGCACGTCGCCGTTCGCGTTCACCGGCAACAAGTTCGAGTTCCGGGCCGTCGGGTCGAGCGCATCGCTCTCGTTCCCGAACACGGTCCTGAACACGATCGTCGCCGAGGCGATCGACGGACTCGCCGATCAACTCGAAGCCAAGGGGAACGGGGACGTTCCCGCGGCGGTCGCCGAGATCGTCGGACGGTCGTATTCCGAGAACAAGGCCGTCTGCTTCGGCGGCGACAACTACTCGGAGGCCTGGCACACCGAGGCCTCACGTCGCGGGCTCAAGAACCTGCGCACCACGCCCGACGCGCTGCCCGAGGTCGTTTCCGGACCGACGATCGAGGCGTTCGGCAAGTACAGCGTGCTGTCCGAGCGCGAGCTGGAATCGCGCTACGAGGTGTGGCTCGAGCAGTACGTGATCAACGCGAACATCGAGGCCGAGACCACCGAGGCGATCGCCCGGACGCAGCTCCTGCCGGCCGCGCTCCGCTACCTGGCGCTGATTGACGAGTCGGGAATGGGTGAGGTCGCGAACGACGTCAAGCCGCTCGTGACCGAGCTGAACGGCGCGATCGCGGAGCTCGACAAGGCCAACCAGTACCCCGATGGAGTCGAGGGCCTGGAGCTGGCCGAGTACGCCCGCGACCACCAGCTCGCCGCGATGGGCAAGGTCCGCGAGGCCGCCGACAGGCTCGAGAAGGTCGTCGCCGACGACCTCTGGCCGCTGCCGAAGTACGCCGAGATTCTGTTCATCAAGTAGCGCCCCGTCGCATTGCGCCGCGCTGGGCGGCCCGAGCCTTGCCACCGACGACCGTCCCGCGACCCGTTCGCGATCGAGCATCCACCGCGTGTTCGATGTCGAACACGCGCGAGATCGTGCGCCGCGTTCGCGATCGAGCATCCACTGAGTGTTCGATGTCGAACGCGGTGGCGTGGGTGGGGACTTTGCGCCTCGGCCCGCCGACGGCATGCGACAGCGGTAGCTCCTAGCGGACCGGCAGGGCCGCGCGCAGGCGGCGGACCTCGATCTCGAAGGTTCCGTTCGAGGGGCGCGCGGACGGTGCGTCGTTCCCGAGCAGCTCGAGCTCGGCGGCGTGCCCACGTCGAAACCGCCAGGAGCCTGGATGAAGTTGCCACGCGTTGGCGCCCTGGCGCGGGCGGTAGGTCCCGCGCGCCACGAGGCGCTGCTTGCCGCCCGGCGCCACGTCCCACAGCCGGCCATCGAGCTGCGGGACGCCGGGCGCAGCTCCGCCCAGGTCCAGGCTCGCCCGCAGTCGCGGCGCGCCGATCAGCGTGAACGGCCGGGCGCCCGCAGCCTTCAGCGTGTAGCGCGCGGTGCCGGCGGCCGGCGAGCTTGTGGTCTCCACGCAACTGTCGCCGCCTCCGGTGACCGGGTCGATCGCGAGGCCGACCTGCGGGTCGCCGCCCGTGGACGACACCTGATCCGGTCCGCCGAACCGCCGGCGCACCACCCTGCCGCTGAGCGCGCGAAACGAGCGGGCATGAAACGGGCCGCGAGGCGCCGCCGTCCGCGGACAGGTCTGGATGTAGGCGGTCGCCCCGCGGGCCGCACGCCTGCGGCCGAGCAGGTGTTCGCCGAACCAGCGGCGGATCGCCCGCACGAGCCGCCTGCGCTCGGACGGCTTGTTCGCCGCGCGCTGGTGGCCGAAGTCGCCGAGGAACAACGAGAGCGGCGCTCGCGGAAAGCGCGCCCGGGTGCGGTTCGCAACGCGCAGTACCTCGTCGACGGGGAACAGGTCGTCCGTGAAGCCGGAGGCGAGGAACAGCGGCGCCGGCGCCCGGTTCGCCGGCAGGTAGTAGGCGGAGTGATAGTTCGCCAGGGTCGCGACGGTCGCCCGGGCGGCGGCGTCCGTGTAGGGCTCGCCGACATCGGTGCGGGCGACCCACGACGCTACGTCCGCTTCGGGGTCGAGCAGGGGCGGGGCCAGGAAGCCCATCGGCCGGCCTGGGATGAACGGTTCGCCGATCGGCTGGCCCGGACCTGTCGCGAACTGGGCCGCCGCGAAGATCGCGTTCACGAAGCTCGTCTTGACGACGCCGACCGGTTCGGTCGCACGCCGGCGCCCGGCCACGCGCGTCGCCGAGACGCGGCCGTTCGGCGCCGCCGCCGAGATCAGGTCGCTCCACGGGATCACCGGGGCCGAGGCTGCCAGGCGCAGGCGGGTTCCCTCGCCGGTTCGCCACCCGACGACGTCGCCGTCCGGCAGCATCACCCGGTCCCGCAGCATTCCAAGCATCAGCGACTGGCCGCCGCCGTAGGAATCGCCGGTGACGCCGATCCGCTTCGGATCCGCGTAGCGCCCATCGACGAGGCGCCCGATCAACTCCTGCGTATCGCGCCCCTCGTAGCGGACGTCGGCGAGGTGGAGGTAGCCGTCGGCGCAGGCGATCGGGCTCGCCAGCCGTGCCTCCGGCATTCCGCACGACCCCCACAGGCCACGCGCTGTGTAGGTCAGGACGGCGTAGCCGCGCCGTGCCCAGGTGAACGCGTTGCCCGTGTAAGCCTGCGAAGCCGGGTCGAGGTACTCGTGCTTCGAATTGCCGAAGCCGTGGATCAGGGCGACCAGCGGCAGCCGCCGCGCGTTCTTCGATGGCAGCGTCACGGTGGTGTCGAGCGGCACCCCGTCCCAGGTCTCGACCAGGCCCGAGCACTGATAGAGGCCGTCAACCGGCGCGCAGTCCTCGAGGTCAAGCGGCCCCGCGCCCGCGGCCGGCGTCGCGAGCCCGAGCGCAAGGCCGAGGCCCAAGGTCAGGCCGAGTAGGCGGATTCGGGCGCGTAGCACTACCCGATCATGATCTAGCTCAGGCCCGCATGTGCCGGGCGATCACGACGCGCTGGATCTCGTTCGTCCCTTCGTAGATCTGGGTGATCTTTGCGTCGCGCATCATCCGCTCGACCGGATACTCGTTGACGTAGCCGTACCCGCCCAGCACCTGGACGGCCTCGACCGTGACCTCCATCGCGGTGTCCGATGCAAACAGCTTCGCCATCGACGTGTACATGCCGAGCTTCGGATCGTCGCGGTCGGCCATCGCGCACGCCTTGTAGAGCAGCTCCCGCGCAGCCGCGGTCTTGGTCTGCATGTCGGCCAGCTTGAACTGGATTCCCTGCAGCTCGTTGATCGGTTTGCCGAACGCGGTTCGCTCCTTGGCGTAGTTGTTGGCGTAGTCGATCGCGCCTTGGGCGATGCCGACGGCCTGCGCCGCGGCCCCGAGGCGGGTGCGCTCCAGCGTGCCGAGGGCCACCGACATGCCGCGGCCGACCTCGCCGATCACGTTCTCGGCGGGGATCCGCACGTCCTCGAACACCGGCTGGCCGGTGGGCGACCCGTGGATCCCCATCTTGTGCTCGAACTTGGGTACCGAGAAGCCGTCTCGATCCTTTTCGACGACGAATGCAGAGATGCGGCGGTTCTCGCGGTCGGTGACGGCGAAGACGATGTAGAAATCGGCCACGCCGGCGTTCGAGATCCAGTTCTTCGTCCCGTTGATCACCCATTCGCCGCCGTCCTGGGCGGCGGTCGTCCGCATCGCGCCCGGGTCCGATCCCGCGTCGGGTTCGGAGAGGCAGAAGGCCGGCGACTGCTCGCCCGAGGCGCAGTCCGGCAGGAAGCGCTGCTTCATCTCATCGGACCCGAACAGCTGGATCGGCAACGTTCCCAGCTCCTGCACCATGAGGATCAGGGCGACGGCGGCCGAGGCCTTGGCCAGTTCCTCGACCGCGATCTGCAGCATCAGCGTGCCGGTTCCGGTGCCGCCGTACTCCTCGGCGAATGGTAGGCCGAGGATGTCCTGCTCGGCCAGCAGCTTGCGGATATCCCACGGATATTCGTCGGCCTGGTCGATCTCGGCAGCCCGTGGGGCAACGCGCTCGGTGGCGATCTGCCGCACGAGGTCGCGGAAGTCCTGGTGCTCTTGGGGGATCGCGTAGAGGTCGTTCATCGTCGTCGCCGTCATCGCCGCATCTTTCCAGGACGGCCCCGCGGGAGTACCCTCGATGGATGGAGGATCAGTCCGGCGCCCCGCCGGGGCGCCTGAGCCGTGCGCGCGCCTGGTGCCGCCGCCACCCGGCTGCGGTGACGGTTATCGGCTTCTGCGTGGTTGCCGGCGCCCTCGTGATCGGGCTCTGGGACAAGCGCGGGGACTTCGCGGAGGCGTTCGGCAACGCTTCGCTGTTGGTGCTCGGCGGCGCGGTCCTGTTGCAGGTCGTCTGGCTGGTCGCCCGCAGCGAGGCCTGGCACGTGTGTGTGGGCGCGGCGGGCGGCAGCGTCGGCCGGCGGCGCCTCTACCGCGCCGCGAGCGTCGGATACCTGGGAAACCTCTTCAACAGCAGCTTCGGCTTGGCGGTGCGGATCGCGGCGCTGCGACGCTCGGCGCCGCAGGATTCGCCCGGCCCAGGCGTCCTGGTCGCGGCCGAGCTGCCAATCGTCGTGATCGAGATCGTGCTCGCCGCCGGCCTGTCGTTCACGCTGATCGGGCCGCTCGGGCTGCCGTGGTGGGTGCCGATCATCTGCCTGACGGTTGCCGCGCTCGCGATCGCCGGCGCGACCCGGTTTTTGCGCGACCGCCGCGACGGCTTTTGGAGAGGGCTCGACGTAATGCGCGGCCTGAAGGGCCGCAACGCGATCATCGCGCTCGTCGTGCTCGCGGTCAGCATGCAGGTCGTCCGCAACTGGCTCGTCCTCGAGGGCATCGGCGTGGACATCTCGATCCTCGACGCCGTCGCGCTGCTGATCGCCGCGGCCGCCGTCGGACTGCTGCCGGTTGGGCCCAGCCTCGGGGCGGCCACGGCGGTGCTGATCCTGGGTGGCAACGGGGTCGCGGCCGTCGCCGCGGCCGGCGCGCTGCTCACCGCTACCGGCGCGGTCGGCGCGCTCTGCTTCGCATCGTGGGCGCTGGTTGACCGGATGCGGCCGAGTGCCGTCGCGGTACCGGCAGCGCCCTAGCTCAGTACTTCTTCGGCAGCTGCTCGAGGATGAAGACCTCGGTCGCGATGCCGGTCTTGGCGTCGTGCTTGCTGATCATCGCGTTGACCTTGCGTCGCGTCACCTTCGACACGGCGCGGGAGGCGGCGCTCTTGTAGCGCGACACGGTGCGCGGCTCGCCGTCGAGAGTCGGATCCCCTTCGCGGGCCAACCCGATCTTGAACTGCTCGGTGCCGGTGGGGACGGTCAGGCGGAACACGTTGCCGTCGTGCTCCATCTCGGCGCCGACGGGACGGGCGCCGACGAAACGGGCCCAAACGGCTGATACGGACGCTTCGACCTCGTCTGACAGCGTCCTGGGCACGGATACTTCCTGCTGGTCGGGCATGCCGGACTCGCTCTCTGGTCCCCCTCGGGGGTGGATGCTCGCAAGGGCGGAGGGAGACGGAGGACCCAACGGGCAGCTAGGTCAAGTGTACGGTGCGCTCAGTAGACGACGACCTTGCGGCCGATCGCGGCGAAGCGATAGAGCGACCGCGCTTCGGGCTGCGGGACGCGAACACAGCCGTGGGATGCCGGGTAGGTGGGCACGTCGGCGTATTCGTGGAACGCGATTCCCTGGAAGAAATAGGAGGCCCACGGCAGCCATTGGCTGAACGGGACCGACCAGGACATCTCCTCCTCGCGAAAGACGGCGAAGGTGCCGGCCGGCGCCGCGCGCTCGATCTCCGAGCCGGCTCCCGGCAATTCGCGCCGGACCTTGCGGAACTGCTCACCGGAGGTGAAGTAGAGCGTGGTGGTGTCGTCGGCGGTGGCAACCGGGGTAAGGACCTCGTCGGAGTCGCCGCCACCGCAACCGGCGATTGCGATGACCACCGTCAACAGTGCTGTCGGCGCCCAGATCACCGCGCCAATCTAGATGGTTGGCTCTTTCATGCGGTTTTCATCAGTTTGTCATCTGGGGTTCATCGGCCGGGTCTAAACATGCCTCACCGCGGCCGATTGGCGGCCGCCCGAAGACAAGAGGTGAGGGATGAAGGCGCAAAAGCAGACAACGATCGGACTGGGGCTCCTAGCCGCGGTACTTGGCCTGGCGGCCTGCGGCGGCGACAACAACAGCCCGAATGATGCGGACGCGGTCGCGTTGGCCTCCAGCACGACAACGACCACGCTGCCAATCGGCAGCGAGCCGGCGAACCTGGACCCGGCGGAGTTCACGACCGAGATCGACAACCCGTACTTCCCGATGAAGCCCGGGAACAAATGGGTCTACTCCGAAACGGACACGAAGGGCAATAGGGAAGACGTCGTCGTCGAGGTAACGGACAAGACGAAGATGATCGCGAACGGCGTCGAGGCCCGGGTGATCCGCGACACGGTCTCGGAGAACGGGGTTCCGGTCGAGATCACTGACGATTGGTACGCCCAGGACTCCGAAGGCAACATCTGGTACCTCGGCGAGCACGTCACCAACTACGAGAACGGCAAGGTCGTCGACCACTCCGGCTCGTTCGAGGCCGGCGTCGACGGAGCGGAGGCCGGAGTTGCGATGCCCGCGAAACCGGAGCCCGGGATGAGCTATCGCCAGGAGTACTACAAGGGCGAGGCCGAGGACCAGGGCGCGATCATCACGGTCGGCGAAGAGCAGGTGCAGGTGCCCGCGGGGTTCTTCGACAACGACGTCTTGATGACTCGAGACCTCGTGCCGACCGAGCCCAAGGTCGAGGAGCTGAAGTTCTACGCTCCCGGTGTCGGCCCGCTGATGAGCGTCCACACGGACACGCCAGGCGGCCGCGCGGAGCTGATCAGCTTCACGCCCGGACGGTAGCCCCACCACCGACCCCTGCCTGATTGGCGGCTTGCGCCGCTCAGCAGGGGCCAGGGCGGCCCGGGGAAACGAGCGCGGCATCCCGCCGCGCTCGTTTTCGCTGCTCGCTCAGAACCCGCCGTTGATCGAAAGCGCGAGCAGGAACCCCATTGGAACAGCCATCAGAACGAAAACCAAGGCCGTCTTCATCGATCGCGTCATCTAACCCCCAGTCCGCGTATGACCCCTGTTCAGGAAGCTGTTGGGACTCGACCTCGGGGCAGAGGAATTTCCTCCGGATCGGGGATCATGCCTTTCGGCAGCGCGGGTACCTTGATTCCAGTACGCGATCGGGCTTCAGACGGCGCTAGGTCGCCTCGGAGTACGCCGGCTCGCGGCCGCGGCCACGCTCGTCGTGCGAGGCGTCCGCGTGCTGCTCAACCGCCGGCGCCTCCACGCGCAGGATGACCAGGGCGGCGACGATCGCGAGCCCGACGAGCACCGCGCCGATCAGGTAGGCCAGGTGGTAGCCCGAGTTCAGCGCGGAAGCGCTCGAAGCGCCGTCGGCCAGCAGGCCATCGGTACGCGCGGTAGCGAGCGTCGCCAACACTGCCAGCCCGATCGCGCCGCCCACCTGCACGGTGGTGTTGACCAGGCCGGAGGCAAGGCCGGCGTCGCTCTCGGTGGCGCCGGACATCGCGAGCGTCATCAACGCCGGGAACGCGAGGCCGGCGCCGGTGCCGAGCAGGAGCATCACGGGGAGGACGTCGACCGCCCAGGTCCCGTCGACCGGCGAGCGCGCGAAGAGCAGGAGCCCGGCAGTGGCCGACACGAGGCCGGCGACCAGCGCCGCCTTCGGGCCGATCCCCATCATCAGCTTCTCGGCGTAGCCCAGCGAGAGGGTTCCCATGACGATGCAGGACGGCAGGAACGCCAGACCGACCTCGAGCGCGGTATAGCCGAGGATGCCCTGGAGGTAAAGGGCCCCGAGGAAGAACATGCCGAAGAAGCCGACGACCAGCAGCGCCATGACGATGTTCGCGCCGGCGACGTTGCGGGAACGGAACAGGCGCAGCGGCATCAGCGGGTTGGCGATCCGGTCCTGGCGCACCACGAAGGCGATCAGCAGCACGATCGACGCCGCGCCCAGCCCGAGGGTCTGAGTCGAGCCCCAGCCCGCCTCGCCGGCCTCGAGCAGCGTGTAGACGCCCAGCATCAACCCGCCGGTGAGCAGCACTCCGCCCGGGACGTCGGCGCCCTCGGAGAGGCCGATTCCGTCCCGGTGTTCGACGAGCCGCAGCGTCAGCAGCGCAATCGCGATTCCGACGGGAAGGTTGATGACGAAAATCCAGTGCCAGTTGATGGCCTCGGTGAGGATGCCCCCGGCGAGCAGGCCGATCGAGGCGCCGGCCGAGGCGACGAAGCTGTAGACCCCGATCGCCTTCGCCTGTTCGCGAGGCTCGGGGAACATGGTCACGATCATGCCCAGGATCACGGCCGAGGCGACCGCACCGCCGGCGCCCTGAACGAAGCGCGCGCCGATCAGCATGCCCTGGTTCTGGGCGAGCGCGCACAGGAGCGAGGCACCTGTGAACACGGCCAGGCCGATCAGGAAGATCCGCCGCTGGCCGATCAGGTCGCCGAGGCGGCCGGAGAGCAGGAGCAAGCCGCCGAACGCGATCAGATAGGCGTTCACCACCCAGGCGAGGTTGCTCTGGGAGAAGCCCAGGTCGTCCTGGATCGTGGGCAGGGCGACGTTCACGATCGTCGCATCGAGGACGATCATCAGCATGCCTCCGCACAGCACGTACAGGGCGGTCCAGCGGTTTCGATCGGTCGTCTCGGCAGTCACTCCCTTGGTCTCCTCTCCCCCATGGGTTGTCGTCTCTAACGACCCTCAACGGAGCGAAAACTCATCGTTCGAGGATAGAAAGCCGCAGCTTGCGGATTCGACCCACGCTGGCCGGCCGGGCGACTCCAGTCTGGCGTTAGGCTCGCGCGCTCCGTACTCCGGAACGGCCGCAAGGGAGGCTCGTGAAGCTGATCATCGGAATTGTTCGCCCGGAGAAGGCGAATGATGTATTGGAAGCGCTCTACCGCGCCGAGGTGCGCGGTGTTTCGATCAGCCAGGTCCAGGGCCACGGCGGCGAGCTCGACCGCGTCGAGACGTACCGCGGGACGACCGTCAAGGTCGGGCTGGCCGACAAGGTGCGATTCGAGATCGCGGTCTCCGACGAGTTCGTGCAGCCCGCTATCGACGCGCTTTGCACAGGCGGACGGACTGGCGAGGTCGGCGACGGCAAGATCTTCGTGGTCCCACTCGAGCGAGCGGTCCGCATCCGCACGGGTGAGACGGATCAGGGCGCCGTGACGCCGGTGGCCTGATGACGGATTTCCTCCCTCTCGCGCAGGCAGTCGCCGACATCGACAGCGGGGACACGGCGTGGATGCTGATGGCGACGGCGCTCGTGATCCTGATGACGATCGGGCTCGGGCTGTTCTACGCCGGCCTCGTGCGGGCGAAGAACGCGCTGAATACGTTCATGATGTGCATCGCCGCGCTCGCGGTGGTGACAATCTCCTGGGCGCTGGTTGGCTACTCGCTCGCGTTCGGCGAGGGCAACGGCTTCATCGGCAACTTCGACTACGCGTTCCTGAAGGACGTTGGGTTTGCGCCCTTCGCCGAAGGGCAGACGATCCCGCACCTGGTCTTCTTCGCCTTCCAGGGAAGCTTCTGCATCATCACCGCGGCGCTGGTGTCCGGCGCGGTCGTCGAGCGGATGCGATTCTCGACCTACCTGGTGTTCATTGGGCTCTGGTCGATCCTCGTCTACCCGGTGATGGCTCACTGGGTGTTCGGCGGCGGCTTCCTGTTCGACGGCGGCACGCTGGACTTCGCCGGAGGCATCTCGGTCGAGATGGGATCCGGCTTCTCCGCCCTGGCGGCGGCGCTGGTCGTCGGCGCCCGCAAGGACTACGGGCGCCAGGCGCTCCTTCCTCACAACGCGGTCCTGGTCCTGCTCGGGGCGGGCCTGCTGTGGTTCGGCTGGTTCGGCTTCAACGGGGGCAGCGGGATCGGTACCGGGAACCAGAGCGTGCTCGCCTTCACAAACACCCTGCTGACGCCCGCGGTTTGCCTCGCTGTCTGGTTTGCGCTCGATGCGATTCGCGGCCGCAAGGTCACCGCGATCGGGGCCGCGACGGCGATCATCGTCGGCTGCGTCGGAATCACGCCCGCGGGCGGCTTCATCAGCCCTGGCTGGGCGATGGTGCTGGGCGTGATCGTCACCGTCCCCTGCTACGCGCTCGTTGCCTGGCGGCCGCGTACCCGGGTCGACGAGACGCTCGACGTCCTAGCGGTGCACGGGCTGGCCGGGTTCGTCGGGATCCTGTTCATCGGCTTCGCCGCCCAGGAGGCGTGGAACGGCGTGGCGGCAGCGGGCCTGGCTCCCACGGGCGATGGCCTGCTCTACGGCGACGCGTCCCTGCTCGGCGACCAGGCGCTCGCGGCGCTGGTCGCTCCGCTCTACGCCTTCGTGGCGACGTTCGTGCTGCTCAAGGCGATCGGGTTGGTCACCGAGCTACGCGCATCCAAGGGCGAGGAGGCCGTTGGGATGGACGTCATCTACCACGGTGAGGAGGCGTACCCCACCGGCGAGGGAGCGATCCTCGTGTCCACCGACGCCAAGCTGGAAGCTCCGGCGCCCGTAGCCGACCCGGGGTAGGCGCCGAGTGTCGCTTCGGGGCCTGGCCGAAGAGCGCGGGCTCGCGTTCGACCCCGAAGGCAGGCTCTCGGAAGCGTCGAACGTGCCCGCCAGCGCAGGCTGACGGCTCAAGACCGGCCGAGGACCCGAAGCAGGTCCCCAACCTCGCGCTCCTGGACCAACGGATGGCGGAGCGGCCGCCTGGCGACGACCTCGTACCGGTTTCGCCGACCCTGCCGCTCGCGCAATACATAGCCGTCGTCGACCAACTCGGACAGGATGCGATGCGTCGCGCGTTCGGTGATCCCGACCGCTCCGGCGATGTCGCGCAGGCGGATGCCGGGATCGCGATCCACGCACATTAGGACGTGAGCGTGGTTCGTCAGGAAGTCCCATCCAGACACCGCCGGGGTCGAGCTCGCCTGCCCATCATCACTAGAAACAGAATTCATGAATCAATGATACACTTTCTGGCCCCCAAGGAAGGCTGCAGTTGACCGAGCAAGAGCAACTCCCGTTTGCCGGCTATGACGACCTCGACGATCGCGAGGTCACGAAGGCTCTGTCCGGCCACTCGCAGGCCGAGCTCGAGGCCGTGGAGAGCTATGAGCGCTCACACAAGGAGCGGAAGCCGGTGCTCGACAAGCTTCGCTACATGCGCCAGGACGAGCCACTCCCCGGCTACGACGTGCTCACCTCGGAGGAGGTCGTCTCCGCGCTCGAGGACGCGGACCTGCCGGCGATCAGGAGGGTCCGCGGCTACGAGCGAAAGTTCGCCAACCGCCGCAACGTCTTGGAAGCGGTCGCCCGCGTCCATCACGAGCAGCTGGCCGCTCAGCCCGAAGTAGCGGCGCCCGGCTATCAGCCGACGAGCGCGTCATGACCGTCCAGCTCGCCGAGCTCGAGATCGCTGCGCGGTATGCGCGCGAGCGCTATCAGCTCTACAGGGCACAGAGCTACGGTCCGCGGCTGTCCAGCTCCGGACGGCTCCGCGAACTCGAAGTGCGCTCGAAGTTCGCGGAGAGCCGCCTGCAGCGGGCCAAGAGCACCCTGGAACCCGTCGCCGCGCGCTAGGTCGCAAACTGAGTCGGCGTGCTAGCCGGCCTCGCCCTCGCCCTCGCCTGCGCCCTCGCGACGAGCGTGGGCTTTCTGCTCAAGCACCGCGGCGCTGTGCTCGCGCCCGACGTGCAGATGCGGCATCCGCTGCGGAGCGCAGCCGGTCTCTTCCGCTCGAGGTGGTTCGCGATCGGCTGGGGGGTGGCGGTCGGCGCCTGGGTGCTCCACGTCGCAGCCCTCGCGCTGGCGCCTCTGTCGATCGTCCAGGCCGTGCTCTCTGGCGGGTTGGTGTTCCTCGCTGTCCTCGCCGAACGCTTTTTCGGCTTCGAGCTGGGACGCCGTCAATGGGCCGGCGTGCTGGTCGTGGCAGCGGGGCTTGCCGTGATCGGGCTGACCTCGGGAACCGACCACGCCGAGGCGCCGGCCTATGCCCCGGCAGCCTTGATCGCAGTCGAGTGCGGAGTCGTGTTGGCCAGCGCCGCCGTCGCCGCGGCCGCCGCGCACGACCGCATCCCGGCCGCGACGCAGGGCCTGCTGCTCGGGGTTGCCGCCGGGGCGCTGTTCGGCGTCTCCGACGTCGCGATCAAGTACCTCGCGGACGCCGTCGAAAACGGAGCCCTCGAGCTGATCAGCCCCTGGACCGGGGCCGCTCTGATCGCCTCGGTTGGCGCGTTCTATGCCTCGGCTCGCGGACTCCAACTCGGTCCTGGCGTCGAGGTGATCGCCCTGACCTCGGTTGCAGCCAATCTCGTCGCGATCGTCGGCGGCATCCTGGTCTTCCGTGACCCGGTCGGCAGTGGGGCGCTGGAGATCACCGGGCGCATGCTCGCGTTCTGCCTGGTGATCGCCGGGGCAGCCCTCATCCCCGCCCCGGTCCGAGCGACCGAAGCGGCGTCCTGAAACGGCCGGAGCGGGCCGCCCCGGGGCGGCCTAGTCCTTGGCGTACTTGAACGAGACGCCGAGGCGGACGCGGAATCCGGAGATCTTGCCGTCCTCGATCGTCACGTCCTCGCGCACGACCTCCGCGACCCGCAGGTCGCGCACGGTTTCACTGACCGTCTCGACGGCGTTCTTCGCCGCCTGCTCCCAGGAGTCTGCACTGACGCCGACGACCTCGGTGACGCGGTAGACGCTTTCTGACATGGATTCCTCCTCCGATTGGGGCGGTTCTCACCCTATCCGCTTGTTAAGCAGGCGCCGGCTCGGGCTGGGCGCCCGGCGCGGTGTCCTCCGCGCTGCCGACCTCGCCGCGAGCGCGGGCGAGGTCGGCGGAGATGCGGACGGCGGCAGCGGTGAGCGGCGCGGCGAGGATCAACCCGATCGCGCCGAACAGCGCTCCGCCCGCGATCGTCACGATCAGCACGGCGAGCGGGTGGATGCCGAGCGCCGCGCCCATCGCAAACGGCTGCACCATCTGCTGTGGCCGGCTTCGGCCCAGACTACCCCATGACAGATAGGGTCATGCTGTCATAGCCGAGGCAGCTCTATGGGGACTGGTTGCGGGGTCCTCCCTGCTCATCGGGGCGCTGATCGCGCTCTGGTTCCACCCTGGTCGGCGGATCGTGGGTTTGCTGATGGCCTTCGGGGCAGGAGTTCTGATCAGCGCGGTCGCCTACGACCTCGTCCTCGAGGCATTCGAGGTCGCCGACGGCACTGGTGCGGCCGCCGCCGGACTGGCGGCGGGTTCGCTTGCCTTCTACCTCGGTGACACCGCGATCGCGCGTCGCGGCGGCGCCGACAGGAAGAACCCGGAGGCCGATCACGCCGCGGAGCGCCAGCAGGCGATCGTCCTGGGGACGGTGCTGGACGGGATCCCGGAGGGGATCGTGATCGGCCTCAGCCTGATTGGTGGAGGCTCGGTCAGCGCCGCCGTGATCGTCGCCGTCTTCCTCTCCAACCTCCCGGAGGCGATCGGCGCCACCAGCGGGTTGGAGCGCTCGGGGTTTGCCCGTGGGCGCCTGGTTCGCATGTGGACGACGATCTCCCTGCTCACCGCCCTGGCGGCAGCCCTGGGCTACGCGTTGTTCGACGGCGCCAGCGGCGAGCTGATCGCGTTCATCCAGGCCTTCGCCGCCGGCGCGCTGCTGACGATGCTCTCCAGCACGCTGATCCCCGAGGCGGTCAGAGGGGCGGGCAGGGAGGTCGGTCTGCTGACGGTGCTGGGCTTCGCGGTCGCCTTCGCGCTCGTGCAGTTCGCCTGACAGGCGGCTGCCTACGCCGGTTCGGGCAGGAGCCTGTCGACCAGTGCGAGCGCTGGGCGGCCCTCGAACATCGGCCTGACATCAGGCCGATAGAGGATCAGCGCCAGGCTGGGCGCGACGATGCAGTCTGCGGCGTTCGGCTGCGCTCCGCCGAGAACCCCGGCCGCGATCCATGCATCGACTCGGTCGAGCATCGCGGCGAGCTCGGTCAAAAGCTGACGGTCTGCCCGCGGGCCGGCGGCGAAGACTCCACCGAGAATCCTCGGGACGATCAGGCGCCGCGTAAGCGCCCGCTTGTAGAGGAGGTAGCCCAGCCGCCCATCTCCCGTCGCTCGGCTGAAGGCAGGCGGGTCGCGGATCACAGCCGGCCCCAGGATCCGGCGCGCGGCCATCTGCAGTGTTTCGTTCGCCCAGCGCTCGGCCTCCTCGACCGCCGCCCGTTTCTCGGGGCCGGCGGGGAACAGTGGGGGTTCGGGATGGCGCTCGTCCAGGAACCGGGCGATCGCCCGGTTGGTGGAGATCCGGTTGCCGCCGGCTGAGAGTGCGGGCACCGTTCCCAGGCGGTCGCCCAGGCGCAGTCCAAACGTGCGCCGTTTGCCGGCGGTGCGCGTCTCCCCGCCGGCGTCGAATCCGTGCAACCGGACCACGAACGGGTGCAGGAGCGTGACGATGTCCACGCGCCGGTACGGCACCCGCTTGTGTTCGAGCATGAGCATCGCCGAGCGGCAGGCGTGCGAGCCGGGAATGACGTAGAGCTTGTACATGCCGGCTCCTCACCTGATCGGCGGCGGAACTCCCTCCGCAGTGGCCGCGAACGCCGGGTCCCAGCCGAAAACCGCGCAGGCGTGGCGGAACGCTGGCCGCACGAACTCCAGGGCGAGCCCGTGCGGATCCGGGCTCTCGCGGATTCCGTCCCACCCGAGCAGGATTCGCAGGTCCGTGACCTGGATGGAGTCGAGGCGCGCGCACGTGGTCTCCATCATCGCCTCGGCTCGGAATTCACACTTCGCCTTTCGAGTTGCGCGGGCACGCCGGTGCCGCCTCTTCGCAGAGGATCCCAAAGACGTCAAGTCGAGATCGGGTGGCGACTGGTTTTGGCGCCGAGGGAGCGCCACGGAGCCGGGTGTCCATCGAGAGGTGACGACAAACTCGGAACGCAACGATGTCATCCACGCAGGAGGGCCCAATGGAGCTGCATCCATATGCGCAGGCATTCGCGAAGTGCGACCATTCCGGCACCGTTGATCTGCTGGCGGAGGACGGCTCGACGGCGGCCCTGTTCGAGATCGTCTACCGCGAGGTCCGCGAGATCGAATACACGCACGGCTTCGGCGACGACCAGGCGGCCGTCATAGTGGCGATCGCGGAGGGGATCGGGTCGGGCGTCGCAAGACGGGAAGTGCCATCTCGGGCGCGGATGTTCGAATTCGCGATCAAGCCGCTCGTGGCACTCGCTGCGGCTTCCGACAGGATCGGCTCACGCCTGGTCGCGTCGATGAACCGCTCCGCCCGCTAGCTCACGCTCGGCCGCAACGGCAGTCGAAGATCGGGGCGACTGAATTTGAACCAGCGACCGCTCGGCCCCCAGCCGACGAGGAAGGGCGCTCGTGGGATCCCTGGGCGCCCCATCGTCCCCGTTGTCCACGGCCACGGATGCCTGGGACCTATTGGAAGCAGCAGTCGGTACCAATCCGGTACCACGAGCGCCCTCGTGCACCCTGCTGGTGGTGTACCGGGAGCAACGACTGACGACTGAGCCGTAGCCCCACGGCGTCGAGCCTTGGGGATAGTGAAAGAATCTTGAACGTGGGGCGGCCGCCTGTGGGCGAGGCGACCGCCAAAGGACATAGAGAGGGGAGAGCCATGAGCTCAGCTGAAACCGCGACGGGGGTCCGCTTCGACCCACCGGGCCCGGGCCCATGGGAACTGGACGCCGTCCACTTCCCACGCCCCGTGACTCGCTACTGGGCGGAGATGCATCCCGAGCCGTTCCTCCGGGGGTTCCGAGAATTCACGAGCTACTACGGGATGTTGCTCGACGGGATGCAATACCGATACGTCAACGGATTCGCCTACAAGCAGCTGATGCCGGTTCCGGAGGAAACGGTGCCCGAGCGGTTCGCGCGGGCTGAAGAGGTGATCGAGAAGAAGCTGTGGCGCGACCAGCTGCGTGATTGGGAGCAGAAGCTGAAGCCCGGCTCGATCAAGGCGCATCGAGAGCTCCAGTCCGTTGATCCCGACGCGCTCTCCGACGACGATCTGGCCGAGTACATCGAGCGGTGCCGAGACCGCCACGCCGAGATGGTCTATCAGCACATGCGCTTCACGGGCGCGGCGATCGTCCCCCTCGGTGACCTGCTCGCGCACGTCGGCGATTGGACGGGGCTGCCGCCGCAGGAGCTGCTCGGAATGCTGCGTGGCGCGGCACCGGTCTCTTCAGGCGACTCCGAAGAGATCGAGCGGCTGATCGCCACGGTGGGGAACGATGCGGCCGCCAAGAAGCTGCTCTCCTCGGACGGCGATCCCGCGGAAATCCTCGAGCAGCTGCGCGGTCTGGAGGGCGAGGCTGGTCAGGCCGTCTCCGCATACCTCGATCTGGTCGGCTACCGGTTGCTGGACGGCTTCGACATCTCCGGGCGGTATGCGCTCGAGATGCCCGATGCGCTGGTACGGGCAATCCGAGCGTCGGTGGAGGGGACCGAGGGCGCGGAGTCGGATACCGATCAGCGGACGGAAGAAGTCCGCGACAAAGTCCCGGACCAGCATCGGGATGAGTTCGACGAGCTACTCAATGAGGCGCGCTCGATGTACGGGATCCGCGACGAGCGCGGCGTCTTCAGCGACATCTGGGCCGCCGGGATCGTGCGTCGGGCATGTCTCGCCGCGGGTCGCCGAGTCGCCGAGAAGGGCCGGATCCATGACCCCGAGCACTTCGTCGATGCCGGCTTCGAAGAGATGCGTGCGTTGATCCTGGGAACGAATGGGCCGTCTGCGGATGAGCTCGCCGAGCGGAACCAGTGGAGAACGTCGCACGATGCCAAGGGGGCCCCGGCGGGGCTCGGTCCGCCGGCGCCGGAGCCGCCAGACCCGTCCGGCTTGCCGCCGGCTGTCGCGCGGGTGATGCGCGCGACGATGATCGTGATCGACGCGATGTTCGGCAGCTCCCAGGAGGAGCACGATGAGGACAAGCTCCGCGGGCTCGCGGCGAGCGGCGGCAGCTATCAAGGTCCCGCCCGGCGCGTTGCCGGACCGAGCGAGTTCGATCGCATCCAGAAGGGCGACGTGCTCGTAACCGAGTCGACGTCCGAGGCATTCAACATCCTTCTGCCGCTGCTCGGGGCGATCGTCACGGACAGCGGCGGACTGCTCTCGCACGCCGCAATCATCGCCCGCGAGTACGGGATTCCGGGAGTGGTCGGCACCCGCGAGGGGACCGATCGGATTCCGGACGGCGAGGATGTGACGGTCGATGGCGATGCCGGCGAAGTGAGGTTCGTGAGTTGGAGCCCGTCGTCCCGTTGGAGAAGGCGGAAGACGACTCGCTCTTCGGCTCGAAGGCCGTTGGCCTGGGTGTGGCGGCGCGCGGGGGGCATTCCGCTCCCGCCGGGAGTCGCCCTCGCCGGAGGCATCGTCGAGGAGATTGCGTCTGGCGAGGAGAGCGCGATCGAGCAAGTAAAGAGGTCGATCGCATCCCTGCCCTGCCCGCTCGCGGTGCGCTCGTCGGCCGTCGACGAGGACGGTGCCGAGGCGAGCTTCGCCGGCCAACACCTCACCCTGCTCAACGTGCCTTCCATCGATGGTGTGGATTCCGCGCTGAAGGAGATCTGGTGGTCGGCGAACTCCGACTCCGCGATCACCTATCGGCAGCGCGTCGGGCTCTTCACGCGCCCGAGCGTGGGCGTGGTCATTCAGTCGCTGCTCGATCCGGAGGTCGCCGGCGTGATGTTCACCAAGAACCCAATCAACGGAGCGGACGAGCGAGTGATCGAGGCGAGCTGGGGCCTCGGCGAGGCGGTGGTCGCGGGTCAGGTGATCCCGGATCGCTTCCGAGTCAGCCGCTCGGGCCAGGTGCTCGAGCGAGCGCCGGGCATGAAGCAGATCGCGATTCGGTCGGCGCCGGACGGCGGCACGTTCGAGGAGAAGGTGCCTGCCGAGCAGGTGGAACAGCTTATGTCTCGATGACCAGCAGCTCGCGAAGCTGAACAGCCTCGCCGAGCGCTGCGAGCAGGTCTACGGCGAGGGCCGCGACATCGAATGGGCGATCGCGGACGGCGAGCTCTACCTCCTGCAGTGCAGGGCGGTGACCCGGACCGGCTCGCCCACCCCCGCGCGGGGGCGCCCCGATCCCGCATCCGAAGCTCCGGCCGAATCGCTGCAGAAGGTGCCGCTGTTCGAGGGGCTCGACCGGCGCGAGGCTGATCAGGTGGCCCGCCTGCTCAAGGAGCGCCGCTTCTCGGCCGGCGAGACCGTCGTCCGGGAACACTCCGGTGGCTCCGCCTTTTACCTCATCGTCGCGGGAGAGGCGACCGTCTCGGTCGCGGGAAGGGAGCGCGGGACGCTGGAACCCGGGGACTACTTCGGTGAGATCTCCCTGATCGACGAGGGCGAGCGCTCGGCGACTGTCACGGCCAAGACGGACCTCGTCTGCCAGGGGCTCACCTACTGGGACTTTCGGCCGCTCGTCCAAGCGAACGCGATGATTGGCTGGAAGCTGCTTCAGTCGCTGGTCAGGAAGCTGAGGCGGAACGCGCAGGAGCTCGCCGAGGAGCGGCAGGCCGCGGGCGCGGATCCAGGCGTGCGCAGTCCGTGAATGAGGTGAATCGGGGCGACTGGATTTGAACCAGCGACCGCTCGGCCCCCAGCCGGCGAGCGGACTGGGTGGATGCGTCCCTGAGCGTCCCCGGCGTCCCCACCGTCCCCGACCGGAAACAATCTGGACGAATATGACGTAGCAGTCGGTACCAAAGCGGTACCAGACGCGCCCGCTAGCTCGGTGGCTTGCCCTTGCTAAACACTGCGCCCACCTTCGCGCCGGCGGGCCGCTCGGTGCCCGCTTTGACCTTGAGCCTGATCAGTTTGCCGCGATTGACCCTGCGGCTGAACCTCTTGGTCACGCTGCCCAGCTTGCAGCCGGCCGCGGTGAGCTTCGTGCGGACCCGCGCCCGCGAGCGGCCCTTGGCGATCCTCGGCACGACGCATTTCTCTATGACCGGACAGGCGTTCGCGGCACCAGGCGTCGGGCTGTTGGTTACGACAAATGCGCCGGTGCCGTCGGGGCAACGGCCGTAGGTCGTCGCCGGATGGGAGGTCCACGCGTAGCTGTCCAGCGGGATGTCGGTGGCGTTGTGGGGGAACAGCCGTGCCGCGTCGGCGGAGCCAAGGTTGACGGGATCGTTGGCGAAATAGAAGCCGTTGCCCGGAATGGTCGTGCCATCCGGGATGGTGAAGCGGCCGCCGCTGTTGGTTTCGTCGTCGATCTCGTACCCACCGATGCCGACGGGAGCCGCGTCGGTGTTGTACAGCTCGACGAAGTCCACTCCCTCGGTTTCCACCTCGTTTATTACGACCGCGCCCGACGCGGGCGCCGCAGCCGCGATTAGCGGAACGACCATGACGAGGGAGGCGACGAACGCCATGCCTGGTGCGCGATTTGCGATGTTCAACGCGCGCTCCCCTTTCGTGGGCCAAGACGTTCTACCAGAGGATCCCTGCCGTGTCCAACGGTCTAACCGAGCCTGGTGCGATCGGGGCGACTGGATTTGAACCAGCGACCGCTCGGCCCCCAGCCGAGTGCGCTACCAGACTGCGCCACGCCCCGTGGCGACGCGAATGTTACGGAAGGGCCGCCGGGCGATCGGAACCGGCTTTGTGCAATTGACCCTCCGATAGAGGGGAAATCGCACGAAGCCGAAGCGGGCGATCGGATTCGAACCGACTCTTCGAGCTTGGAAGGCTCACGTGCAACCAATAACACTTCGCCCGCGCGGCGCGGATTATAGGTTCGCGAGCCCCGGCGCCCTAGCCGAGGATGCGCATGCCGAAGTCGGTCGTGTAGATGCCGCCGCCGCCCTTCGGTTGTCCGGGCGTGCCGGACGCGAAGCCCACCCCGACGTCCTTGAACGCCGGGTTGAGGATGTTGGCGCGGTGGCCCGGGCTCTTCATCCATGCCCGGACGATCGCCTTCGGCGTGCCGTAGGAGCCGTCGCCGTAGGCGATGTTCTCACCGTAGGTCCAGCGCAGGAGGCCGCCGAGCAGGTACCTGACGCCGCGGAGCCGGGCCTCGAGCGAGCCCTCGCCCGGGCACTGGTGCGAGAAGCAGTTCTTGTAGAGCATGAAGTTGGTGTGCTTCTGCGATGCCCTCTGCAGGCGCTTGTCCTTGCCCAGGTTCGACATTCCGCGCTGGTCGCGCTCGCGGTTGAGATAGCAGCGAATCGCGGAGCGGGCCTCACGGTTGCGCAGCTTCTTGGCGCTGACGTCGCCGTACTTCGAGCAGGCCGTCGCGGCATCGGCCTGGGGAGCGGCCGGGCCGGCTGCCAAGACCAGCGCCACGGCGGCCAGCGCGGGCACGATCAGGCGGGCGAGCCAGGGGGTGTTTGCACCGATTGCCATCACCCGTTGAGTCGGTGGTCTCGGGTTCCGCGGAGAGCGGGCGCCCATTTACTGGACGGATGTCCGGCACGGTGGGCGCGGCCGTCAGCCGGCTGGCGGCTTGCGCCAGCCGAAGATGACCGCGTAGGTCATGTAGCCCCTGCCGGGCGAGCACTGAGCGCTGCCGCGCGAGAAGGGCGAGCCGCGCTTGGCGCCGATGCCGAAGTGCCGGAAGCGCCGGTTGAGGACGTTGCGCCGGTTGAACGCGCTGTCCATCCAGACCGCGACCATCCCCGCGGGCGTCTCGGAGCAACCGAGGTTCTCGCCGTAGCCGTAACGGCCGCCGGCCGACAGGTAGCCGGACGCCTCGATCCGCTCGCGCAGCGGCCGCTCGTCCGTGCACTGGTGACGGAAGCAGTCCTCGGCCACCATCACCCTGGCGTGCCGCTTGGCAAGGCCCGTCAGGGCCTTGTTCGTACGCAGCCGCTTGCGGTCGCGCTCAAGCCGCTCGACGTTGATCAGGCAGGCGAGGGCCCTGCGCAGCTGCCTCGACGTGGCCTTGCCGGGAGTCGAGTCCACGTGGGGCCCGCAATCGACGCCGCGGGCGTTCGCATCGGGCGCTTGGCTCGCCGCCGGGATCGCGAAGCAGAACGCCGCCAGCGTGGCCACCGCCAGCGCCGCACCCAATCCCTTGCTTTTCCCTGCGGTCGTCGTCATCTCAATCCCCTGAGTAAGGAACATCGAACCCGCCGCCGAGTTGCGCTCGGCGACCTGTTCAACCAGCGGGGGAGCTGGGATTCGAACCCAGATTCTCGGCTTTGGAGGCCGAGCGTGTAGCCATTGACTCACTCCCCCGAGTCCGGAGCAGACTAGCCAGCCGTTCGATCTGAATGCGGGCGGAGGGACTCGAACCCCCAAGCTCCGAAGAGCACCGGCACCTAAAGCCGGCGTGTCAGCCAATTGCACCACGCCCGCGGGGTTCCGCATGTTACGGCCAACTACCGTCGCGCTCGGCCGCTCAGCGTTCTATGCTTCCCGCTGGATGGAGGCCGTGACTGCGCGCGAGGGCTATGAGCTCTGGCGCCCCAACAGGGAGAAAGCACAGTCCAAGACGACGAAGGCGATCGTCGCCTTCGTACTGCTCGTGTCCGCCGGCCTGATCGCCGTGATCGTGTTCGGCGGCTGGGAGCGGATGCAGAGCTCGAGCATCGCGATCCTGTCGCTCGCGTGGGCCGGGCTCTATGTGATCGCCGCGATCCTGATCGCCCGCTGGAACCGCGGCCTCTTGCCGGTCATGTCGGCGCTGGCCGTGATCATGACCATTTTCGCCGCGGTCGCCGCGCCGGGCTGGTTCGCCCGCGACAAGGACGGCCTCGACTCCCCCGTGCTGCCCGAGGAGTTCATCGGGCTGCTGGTGGTGATCCTCGTGTTCGTTCAGATCCTGCTGATCGTGGTCGCGATGATCGGGTTCAACCAGGAATGGCACGTCGAGGAGGAGCGCCCGATCGGTGGCGCCCCGCTCGCCGGCGAGGATGACGGGCCCGACGCGCCCCCCGCGCCCGCACCGGCCTAGGCTCAGTCCTTCAGGATCAGGCACTGACCGCCCGGCGAGCCTCACCCTGGGCGAGTTGCCTGGTCGGCGTGTCCCCGTTCTTGCAACCCGCCTGCGCCTCAGCCGGCAATGCAGCGGGCACCAGCGTCAGCGAGGCCAGCGCCGAGCCGCAAGTCACCAACCACATCTCCCCCTGGGCGGCTGGCTGTCATCCCCCGAAGACCCCCTGCTTGATCAGCCGCTCTTAGCGCCGAGCGTCACGGTGTAGAACGCCCGGCCGCGGCGCGTGAGCATGCCGACACCGATGTGCTCGTAGGCGCCGCTCAGGATCTGGGCGCGATGGCCGGCACTGTTCTTCCACTGCCGCACGATCTCGCGCGGCGATGCCCTGTCCCGGTTGAGCGCGATTACCTCGCCCACGCGGTAGCTCGAGGCACCCCGCATGTACCCCGCCTCACGGATCCGGGCGTCCGAGCTGGGTTCGCCGGGGCACTGGTGCGAAAAGCATCGCTTCCGGTTCATCTGACGGGAGTGGCGCTGCGCGGCTTTGCTGAGGGCGCCGTTCAGCCTCAGGCTGCTGGCCGAGCGGGCGTCGTTGATCAGGCACTTGACGACGACGCGTACGCCAGGGAGCGGCGCCCGGTCGCTGCGCTTGCTGGCAATGCCGCTCTTGCCGCAACCGCCACGCGCCTCGCTGGTCGCGACGGAACCCGTCGTGAGGACGAGCATCGCGAGCGCCGCCGCGAGCGCGACGACGCGAAGAATCGGATGGTTGATGGTCGGCGACATTGGACTCTGTGAACGACTCTGTAAGGGGTTCTACCTGATTCCAGGTACGGATGCGTCAGTTCCGACTGCGGTTTGAGACAAGCGACGCAGAACGTGAGCACCCCGTCTGCCCATTGTAGGGATTCCCTAAACAAAACGTCGCAGAAGTCCACAAACCCCTCCTAGAACAGCGTCGATTCTGTGCGTGGCGCGATCAGCGCCGACCCGTCTTCGCGCACGTCCGAGACCAGGTCGTCGACCTCACGCGCCTCGAGCTCGCCGGCCGGGGCCGGCGCCAGCAACTCAAACAGATCCTCCGGCTTGGCTCCGGGGTCGAGCCACGTCGCCTCGAGCGTGGGGGCCAGAATCACCGGCATCCGGTTGTGGATCGGAGCGATCAGCTCGTTTGGAGCGCAGGTGACGATCGTGCAGCTGTGCACCGCGGCTTGGTCCTCCCCGCGCGGCCGGTACTCGGCCCACAACCCGGCGAAGGCGAACAGCTCGTCGTCGGGACGGTGAAACCACAGCGGGACCTTCCCCTGCTCGTCGCGCCGCCACTCATAGAAGCCGTCCGCCGGAATCAGGCAGCGGCGTTCGCGAAACGACTCGGCGAACGCCGGCTGCTTTAGCAGCGTCTCCGCCCGCGCGTTGATCAGTGGCCGCTGGCCGCGCTCGGTCGCCCACTTACCGGGCAGCAGGCCCCAGCGAAGCTTCCCAAGGTCCCGTCCCGCATCCAGCTCGCGCACCGCCAGGACCGGGTCTGTCGGCGCGATGTTGAAGCGCGGCTTCTCGTCGATCTCAGCCGACTGCTCGAGCCCGAACCGCAGCCGCAGGCGCTTCGGGTCGGGGTTGGCGAGCGTGTACCGGCCGCACATCCGTCGAGGCTAGCGAGGCGCAGCCGAGCAGATCGTCAGAATGGGGTTCACGCGGCGGTGGCCAAATTGGCAAAGGCGATGGTCTCAAAAGCCATTGCGCGAAAGCGCTTGTGGGTTCGAGTCCCACCCGCCGCATTCGGGTCAGCCAGCGATAATCGCCCTATGGCGGGCGACGCGCGCATCAACACGATCAGCGAGCTGTGCTCGTTCGAGGGGCGCCTGGCCGGCACCGATGCCGAGCGGCGCGCCGCCAACCGACTGGCTGAGCGGGTCCGGTCGCTCGGGCGTCGCGCGGAGGTCGAGCCAACTTACGTCCACCCCCAGGCGCCCTTGATCTGGGCGGCGCATTGCGCGCTGGCGTTCGCGGGCAGCCTTGCCGCCGTGGCCGAACCGGCCGTCGGCTTTGCCGTCGTCCTGTTCGCGACGACGTCGCTGTACCTCGACCTGAACACACGGCTTTACCTCCTTCGCCCGCTGTTCTTCCGCCGCGCATCCCAGAACGTCGTCTCGCCCGGCTCGAGACCCGACGCTCCCGCACGGCTGATGCTGGTCGCCCACTACGACGCCGGGCGCACGGGGGCTCTGTTCGAGCCGAAGCAGGCCGACCGTGCGCAGCGGCTGGCGCGCTACCTCCCGTTTCCCCACACCCGCCTCCTGTTCTGGTCCGCTGCCGTGCTGCTGCCGCTGCTCGGCGCCCGGATGGCGGGCGTCGACTCCGACGCCGTCGCGCTCGCCCAGCTCCCCCCCACGCTGATCCTGCTCGTCGCCATCTTCGTGCTCGTCGAGGTCCAGCTCTCCGCCGTCGCCCCCGGCGCCAACGACAACGCTACGGGCGTCGCGGTGGCCCTGTCCGTGGTTGAATCGCTCGCGGACCGGCCACCGAAGAACGTCGACGTCTGGCTTGTCCTGACCGGCGCCGGGGAGTGCGGCATGGAGGGCATGCGAGCGTTTGTCGGGTTCCACGGCAAGCAGCTCGATCCCAAGTCCACCTACGTGATCGCGCTCGACGGCGTCGGCGCCGGCGACGTGCGCTGGCTTGCCTCGGAGGGGATGACCATCTCGTTCGACATGGATCGGCGCCTGCTCGAGCTCTGCGAGGCCGTCGCTGACGCCGATCGCGAGGGCGGCGACACCTACCGTGCCGCGCCGTTGCGGCACGGCTTCGCCGGCGACGCGCTCGCCGCGCGCGTTCGCGGCTGGCGGGCGACGGCGATCACCTGCCTCGACCCCGGCGCCCTGCGCCCCCGCCACCACCACACCCCCGCCGACGTCCCGGGCGCCGTGAACCTTCCCGCCCTGGACCGCGCGGAGGGCTTCACCTTGGAGCTGATCCGCGCGCTCGACCGCGACGTCGGCCGCGCGCAGCCTCCAGCCGATAAAACCCCCCGATGAACCGGGCTGAAAACAACGCCCAGCTGTGGGAGCCGTCTGCGGAAGCGGTCGAGCGCTCGCAGATGACCGCGTACATGCGCTGGCTCGCCGCCGAGCGCGACCGCGACTTCGAGGGCGACTACCACCGCCTCTGGCAATGGTCGGTCGACGACCTCGAGGCCTTCTGGCGCTCGATCTGGGACTACTTCGAAGTCGGCGCAGACTCGCCAGCCACCGTCCTCGGCCAGCGTTCGATGCCGGGGGCCGAGTGGTTTCAGGGCACGACCGTGAACTACGCAGAGCACCTGCTTCGCGGGCGCGACGACGACGCGCCGGCGATCCAGCACGCGTCCGAGCTGCGCGAGCTCGACACGCTCACGTGGGGCGAGCTGCGTACAGACGTCGCCGCGGTCGCCGCCGGCCTGCGCGGGCTCGGCGTCGGGCCCGGCGATCGAGTCGCGGCCTACCTGCCGAACATCCCGGAGGCGATCGTCGCTTTCTGTGCGACGGCGTCGCTGGGTGCGGTCTGGTCGAGCTGCTCTCCGGACTTCGGCGCACGCTCGGTCATCGACCGGTTCGCCCAGATCGAGCCGAAGGTCCTCCTCTGCGTGGACGGATACCGCTACGGCAGCAAGGACTTCGACCGGCTCGACGTCGTCGCCGGCCTCGAGGACGCGATGCCGGGCCTCGAGCACACCGTCGTCCTCCCCTACCTCGACCCCAACCCCGACCTCTCGCGGCTGGCCCAGCCCCTGCCGTGGGACGAACTGGCCGCGTCCGGCACCGGCGCGGAGCTCGAGTTCACCGCGGTCGACTTCGCGCACCCGCTCTGGGTGCTCTACTCCTCCGGCACGACCGGGCTGCCGAAGGCGATCGTTCACGGGCACGGCGGGATCCTGCTGGAGCACCTCAAGAAGCTGAACCTGCACGTCGACGCGCGCGAGGGCGACCGCGTCTTCTGGTTCACCACGACCGGCTGGATGATGTGGAACTTCCTGGTCTCGGCCCTGCTGACCCCGGCCTCGATCGTGCTCTACGACGGCAACCCAGGCCACCCCGACATGGAAGTGCTCTGGGACCTGGCCGAGGCCGCCGGGATCACCTGCTTCGGCACGTCCGCCAGCTACATCGCCGCCTGCATGAAGGCCGGCGTCGAGCCGTCGAGCGGTCGCGACCTCTCGCGGCTGCGCGCTGTCGGATCCACGGGATCGCCCCTGGCGCCGGAGGGCTTTCAGTGGATCTACGACCACGTCGGCGGCGACACCTGGTTGTTCTCGACCTCCGGGGGCACCGACGTTTGCACCGCCTTCGTGGGCGGTGTCCCGCTGCTGCCCGTGCACCGCGGCGAGTTGCAGGGGCGAGCGCTGGGCTGCAGCGTCGAGGCGTTCGACGAAAACGGGAGGTCGCTGATCGACGAGGTCGGCGAGCTGGTCATCACCCAGCCGATGCCGTCGATGCCGGTCTTCTTCTGGAACGACCCGGACGGCGAGCGCTACCGCGCTTCCTACTTCGACATGTTCCCGGGCGTCTGGCGCCACGGGGACTGGATCGAGATCACCGCGCGCGGCACGGCGGTGATCTACGGCCGGTCGGACTCGACGATCAACCGCGGCGGCATTCGCATGGGCACCAGCGAGATCTACCGGGCCGTGCTGGCGCTGGAAGAGATCACCGACGCCCTGGTGGTTGACGTCCCCCGGCCTGGGACGGAGGGATGGATGCTGCTGTTCGTCGTGCTGCGGGGCGGCGTCGAGCTGGGCGATGAGCTGATGAAGAGGGTGGCCGCGCGGATCCGCTCGGACTGCTCGCCCCGTCATGTCCCGAACGAGATGTTCGCGATCGGGGAGGTGCCGCGCACGCTCTCGGGCAAGGTCCTGGAGGTGCCCGTGAAGCGAATCCTGATGGGCACCCCGATCGAGCGGGCCGCGAGCCGCGACTCGCTGGTAAACCCCGCGGCGCTCGACTGGTTCGCCGAGTTCGCCGAGCGCGCCGGGAGCTAGACCTCGGCCGGGACCGCCCACAGATCCGGCGGCGTGTGACCGGCCGCCATCACGCGGTTTCGGCCGCGCCGCTTCGCCTCGTAAAGCGCGCCGTCGGCGGCCGCCAGGAGCGCGGCCGGAGTGTCGCCGTGATCGGGATGGCTCGCCACGCCGCAGCTGGCCGTCAGGGAGCCGTCGCCTCCGAACTCGACTTCCACGGCACGCCGGAGCCGCTCGGCGAGAGCCAGGCCGCCGGTTGTGTCGCAATCCGGCACGAGCAGCGCGAACTCCTCGCCACCGATCCGCGCCGCCTGGTCGACCGCGCGAGTCTTGTCGGCCAGCACCAATCCGAGGCGCTCGAGCGCTCGATCGCCGGCCAGATGCCCGCGCTCGTCGTTGAAGCGCTTGAAGCCGTCGAGGTCCAGGATCACGACGCCGAGCGGAGTCTTCGTCCGCTCCGCACGCGCCAGCTCCCGGTCGAACGCATCATCCAGCGCCCTGCGGTTCGGGAGGCCGGTCAACGGATCGGTGTGCGCCGCCGACTCCAGGCGCCCCATGACGCCGCGCATGTGCCGGCCGATCCCGCCCATCACGATCGCGGTCGCGATCACGGTGCCGGTCGTCATCATGATCCGCACCCCGATTCCATTGACGAGGGGGTCCTGGGCCAGAAGCGCCGTCGCATAGACGGCGACGGCCAGCAGCCCGTGAACCATGATCAGCTTGGTCTCCAGGAACAGGGACGCGGCGATCAGGATCCACGCCAGGTACATCGCATACGCCGCCGAGTCGGCTGGGTCCGAGTGGTAGATGACCAGGCCGACGAGGATCGTTCCGACGAACGGCGCGAACCGCAGCAGTCCGGCCGGCAGCCGGTCGTAGCCGGCGATCAGCCCGACCGCGACAACCATCGCGGCTCCGGCAATGATCACCAGCTCGCCCGTATGCCGCTGGTCGGAGTCCGGCAGCAGCAGCGTCGCCAGCAGCAGCAGAGCGCCAAGCCCGAACAGGTAGGCCAGCGTTCGCGCCGCCATCCCGCGGTCCACCCCGCCGTCCGCTCGCAGGCTGGTGAGGTGCGCTTGCCGCCAGCCCAGGCGCTCGCGGAGGGATGGGGAACGGCGCCTGATCGAGCTCTGTCCTACGGGGTGCCTCCAAGCCGTGCGAATGATGCGCGTTTGCACCTCCTTGCATCGGCATCCGAAACGACCAGGTTTAGCCGGTACCCGGTACCCAGTAGGCGGCGCTCAGGCCAAGCCGAGGCCGCCCGCCCGCTCCCGTGCACGCGCAACCACCTCGTCGGCGTCGGCCACGATCCCAGCGCTCATCAACACCGTGCCGGCGACCACCGTCGCGTCAACCACCGCGCCCGAGGCCGCGTACACGAGGCCGGCGTCGAGCGCTCCAAGGCTGAGCTCGGCCGAGTCCGTGCGCACCAGCAGGAAATCCGCCTCGGCTCCCTCCTCGAGCGCAGGCCGGCGCAGCAGCGGCGAGCGCTCGCCGCGGGCCAGGGCGAGTGTCTCAGCCGCCGTGACCGCGGCCGGATCGCCGGCCGCGTTCTTGTGGAGGAGCGCGAACACCTTCATGTCGTCGACGAGGTCGAGGGAGTTGTTCGAGCCCGGGCCGTCGGTGCCCAATCCCATCGCCACCTCTCGCGCGCGCGCCGCGCGATAGGGGAAGAGGCCGCCCACCGCCAGCTTCAGGTTCGCGACCGGATTGGTGACCACCGTCGCCCCGCGCTCGGCGATCAGCTCGAGCTCGGAGTCATCCAGCCAGACGCCGTGAGCCAGCACGGTGTCCGGCCCCAGCAGCCCGCATGAGTCGAGGTACTGCGCCGGGCGCACGCCGCGGTCGCGCACGCAAGCCTCGACCTCCTCGCGCGTCTCGGACAGATGGATCTGCACCGGCACCCCAAGCTCGGGCGCACGCTCGGCCAGGCGGCGAAGCGACTTCTCGCTGACCGAGTAGATCGCGTGCGGGGCGAATCCGGGCTTGGCCAGGGTGCCGGCCGCGGCGGCGATCCGCTCGATGCTGCGCTCGGCGTCGTCGCAGGCGCGGTCGGACTTGTCGGGGTCAGCGTCATCGATCAGCGGCGCCGCGGTCATCGCCCGGATGCCCGCGTCCTCCACGGCACGGGCGGCGGCGTCGGCGTGCCAGTACATGTCCCAGAACGACGTCGTTCCCGTACGGATCATCTCGAGGCAGGCCAGGCGGGTGCCCCAGTACACGTCCTCGGCGGACATCCGCTTCTCGACCGGCCAGATGTGCTGCTCCAGCCACTCCATCAGCGGCAGATCGTCGGCAAAGCCGCGAAACAGCGTCATCCCCGCGTGCGTGTGTGCGTTCACCAGTCCTGGCACCAGAGCCTGACCGCCCGCTTCCAGGACCTCGTCCCCCTGCCGTGGCACGGCGTCGGGGCCGATCGCGGCGATCACGCCGGCCTCGCAGCGCACCCCCACGGTGCTCCCGCCGAGCCTGGCATCGATGACCGCGAGCCCCATCGGTCCAAACCTAGATCAGGCGAGCGCGGGGATCACCGCGGAGAGGACGCGTGCGAGCTCGGCCCGGTGTGCAATCTGCCCTGCCTGGACCTCCGCGAGCGTGAGCTCAGTGGCCGCCACGCCGTTGGCGAAGTTGTCGACCACGCAGACCGCTGCGTACGCGAGACCGAGCTCGCCGGCCACGATGCATTCGGCGGCCGCCGTCATGCCGATCACGTCCGCGTGTTCGGCGACCAGCCGGACCTCCGCAGCCGTCTCCAGCCGCGGGCCGGCCACCTGCCAGTAGACGCCGCCGTCGCGCACGGCGACCTCGCCGCCGAACGCTGCGAGCACCCGCGCTCGCCAGTCCGGGTCGAAGCCGGGCACCCGGTGCGCGCCGGCGTCGGAGCGGGTCGTCAGCGGCGGCAGGTCCAGCGCGATGAAGTCGTCCGGGCAGACATAGGTGCCTGGGCCCAGCTCAGGACGCAGCCCGCCCACGGATGCCACGCCGAGCACCCGGTCGCAGCCGGCATCGATCAGGACACGCAGGTTCCGCTCGTGATCGATCAGGTGCGGCAGGGCGTACGGCTCGCCGTGGCGGTCGAGCACGGCCGCCGCGTCGCCGACCTCGAGGCCGGCGGCGCCGCTACCGAGGACGACACCCAGCACTACGCCGGAGTGATGGGGTTGCGCTTCTCAGAGAAGTGCCGGTCGCGATCCTCCGCCAAGCGAAACCGCTGAATCAGGTCGGCGCGCAGGTCGTCCGGCTCGATCACGGCGTCCACCACCAGCTCCGAGGCCAGGTGCAGGATGTCGATGTCGGCCGAGTACTCCTCGCGCTTCCGCTCGACGAACCGCTCGCGCTCGGCCTCGTCCTCAATCTCCTGGATCTGATTGAAGAACACGGCGTTGATCGCCGCCTCGGGCCCCATCACCGCGATCGAGGCCGTCGGCAGGGCGATGCAGCAGTCCGGCTCGAACGCCGGCCCGGCCATCGCGTAGAGGCCGGCGCCGTAGGCCTTGCGGACGATGACCGAGATCTTCGGCACGGTCGCCTCGCTCACCGCCGAGATCATCTTCGCGCCGTGGCGAATGATCCCCTGGCGCTCGACGTCGGTGCCGATCATGAAACCCGGCACGTCGGCGAGGAACAGCAGCGGGACGTTGAACGCGTTGCAGGTCGCGATGAACCGGGCCGCCTTGTCGGCGGAGTCGACGAACAGGACCCCACCCTTGTACTTCGGTTGGCTGGCGACGATCCCGATCGCCCTGCCGTCGAGGCGCGCATAGCCGACGACCAGCTCCTTCGCCCAGCGGGCGTGGACCTCGCAGAACGAATCGGCGTCGGCCAGCGCAGCGATCAGGTCCTTGACGTCGAACGAGGTCTTCTCGTCAGCCGGCACGATCTCTGAGACCGAGCCCTCGCTTTCCGGCTCCGCCGGCGGCGCCGCGGGCGGAGCTTCACGCCAGCTTCCGGGCATATAGGAGAGGTAGCGGCGGGCGACATCGATCGCCTCCTCATCGGTCTTTGCGAGGAAGTGGCCGCAGCCGGAGACGCCGGTGTGCATCTTGGCGCCGCCCATCTCCTCCAGGCTGACCTTCTCGCCGATCACCATCTCCGCCATGCGCGGCGACCCCAGGTACATCGACGCGTTGCCCTCGCGCATGATCACGACGTCGCAGAAGGCCGGGATGTAGGCGCCTCCCGCTGCCGAGGGGCCAAACAAGAGGCACAACTGCGGCACCCGCCCCGAGAGCTTCACCTGGTTGTAGAAGATCCGCCCGGCGCCGCGGCGACCGGGGAACATCCGCACCTGGTCGGTGATCCGCGCACCCGCCGAATCGACGAGGTAGACCATCGGCACCTCGAGCTTCAGCGCCCGCTCCTGGATCCGCAGGATCTTCTCGACCGTCTTCGGCCCCCACGACCCGGCCTTGACCGTCGGGTCGTTGGCCATCAGGCAGACCTTGCGGCCGCCGATCAGCGCCAGACCGGTGACGACGCCGTCGGCGCCCAGTCCCTCGGAGTCCCAGTTCGCGAGCAGCGCCTCCTCGGTGAACGACTCCGGGTCCACCAGGCGCGCGACACGCTCGCGCACGGGCAGCTTGCCCTGCTCGGCGGTCTTTTCGTGATGGCGCTCAGGACCGCCTGCGAGGGCGGCCGCAAGCGCCTCCTGGAGCGGCGTCCCCGCCGCAGTTTCATCCATGGCCATCGGAGTCTAGGCTTCCGCACCATGCCAGTGCCCGCGGAATCCGGCGGTCGCAGCGCCGATGTCGTGGTCATCGGCGCTGGGTTCTCCGGCCTGGCGGCTGCGGCGCAACTTGAGTCGCTTGGGCTCGATGTCGTCGTGCTCGAGGCACGCGACCGGGTCGGCGGCCGGGTCCTGAACCACGAGCTGGCCGGGGGTGAGGTCGTCGAGGTCGGCGGGCAGTGGGTCGGCCCGACCCAGCACGCGTTGCTCGGACTCGCGGCGGACCTCGGTGTCGCCACGTTCCCGACTCACGTCGACGGTGCCAACCTGATCGAGTACCGCGGCCGGGTCCGCCGCTACAGCGGCACGATTCCGCGCATCAACCCGATCGTGCTCGTCGATCTCGAGCGGGGGCGGCGCAAGCTGAACCGGATGGCCGACGCCGTGCCGACGGACGAACCGTGGGCTGCCGGCCGAGCGACCGAGTGGGACCGGATCACGTTCGGCGAGTGGCTGCGCAGGAACGTCCGCTCGCGCGGCGGCCGGATGCTGGTCACGCTGGCGATCCGCAGCGTCTTCGGCACCGAGCCCGAGGACATGTCGCTGCTCCACGTTCTCTTCTACCTGAGCTCGGCCGGCGGCTTCGACGCGCTGGTTGACACGGAGGGCGGCGCCCAGGAGTCGCGCTTCGTTGGCGGCTCGCAGCTCGTCGCCATCCGGATGGCCGAGCGCCTGGGCAGACCGTGTCATGCTCGAATCCGCCGTGCGGCGCATCGAGCAAACGGACGGCGGCGTCCTGGTCGAGGGTGACGGCTTCTCGGTCGAGGCCGGGCGCGCGATCATCGCGATGTCCCCGACGCTCACGTCACGGCTCGAGTTCGACCCGCCCCTCCCGGCGCGCCGCGACCAGCTGACCCAGCGGATGCCGCAGGGCTCGATCATCAAGTGCATGGCGGTCTACTCAGAGCCCTTCTGGCGCACCGATGGCCTCAGCGGCACCGGCATCTCCGACGGCGGCTCGATCAACGCGATCTTCGACAACACCCCGCCGAGCGGTTCGCCTGGCGTCCTGCTGGGGTTCCTCGACGGCCGCGCCGCGCGGGTCTGGGGCCGGCGGACGCCGGACGAGCGCCGGGACGAGCTGGTGGCGGTGCTGACGCGCCTGTTCGGTCCGAAGGCCGCGAAGCCGGTCGAGTACACGGAGCGCAACTGGGCGAGCGAGCCGTGGTCGCGCGGCTGCTACGGCGGCGCCTTCGGGCCCAGCGGCTGGACCGACTTCGGCCCGGCGCTGCGCGAGCCGGTCGGCCGGATCCACTGGGCCGGAACCGAGACCGCGACGGTCTGGATGGGCTACATCGACGGCGCGATCACGGCCGGGCGCCGCGCCGCCACGGAGGCAGCGTCGGCCCTGCGCTCGAGCCGGCCTCAGCTCGCGGGGTCGACCGCGACGGGCTTGTCGCCCGAGTAGTCGTAGTAGCCGCGTCCGGACTTGCGGCCGAAGTGGCCGGCGTCGACCAGCTTCGTCAGCGTCGGCGGGGGCGCGAAACGATCCTCGCCATACGCATCGTGCATGACCTTGGCGATCGAGGCCAGAGTGTCCAGCCCGACGAAGTCGGCGAGCTCGATCGGCCCCATCGGATGGCTGGCCCCGGCCTTCATGCCGGCGTCGATGTCGTCGATCGAGCCGACGCCCTGCTCGCAGGCGTTGATCGCATCGAGCATGTAGGGGACGAGCAGCCGGTTGACGATGAAGCCGCGGTTGTCGCCGGCCGCCACCGTCGTCTTGCGGAGCTTCTCACCGAGGTCGAAGCCGAGCTGCGCGGCGTCCTCCGTGGTGCCCTCGGCGCGTACGACCTCGAGCAGCGGCATCACCTGCGCCGGGTTGAAGAAGTGCAGGCCAAGGAAGCGCTCGGGCCGCGACGTGGCCGCCGCCTGATCGGCGACCGAAAGCGACGACGTGTTCGTCGCGAAATGCGCCTCCGGTTTGACGAGTCCGTCCAGCTCGCGCCACAGCTCCAGCTTGGCGTCGAGGTCCTCGGTGATCGCCTCGATCACCAGGTCGCACTCGGCGAGGTCGCCGTAGTCCGTGGTCGGGTTGAGGCGCGACCGCACCGCGTCCGCGTCCGCTTGTTCGAGCTTGCCCTTCTCGACGGCCTTGGCGAGCTGCTTCTCGATCTTGCCGATGCCCGCGTCTAACCGCTCCTGCGAGACCTCGCGGACGACGACGTCCCATCCCGCCTGCGCGCAGATCTGCGCGATGCCGTGCCCCATCAGGCCGCAGCCGACGACGCCTACCTTGGTGATCTCCATGGGCGGCAGACTACGCGAGCAGCTCGCGCATACGCTCCGCGAGCGCGTGCATGCCGCTCATCGGCCTGATCATCACGGTCAGCCGTTCGATCCGCCCATCACCCGCGAAGTCGAGAATGTCGATCCCCTCGACCGACCGGTCGCCGACGTTCGCCTCGAAGGTCAGCATCGCCGTGTCCCCGTCCTCGAGGTGGCGCGTGTAGCGAAAATCCGCGAACACCTGAGCGACGGCGCCGAGGATCACTCCAAGCGCCTCGCGGCCCTCGTACGGCTTGAACACCACCGGGCTGCGGAACACGACCTCCTCGGTGAACAGCTCCTCGGCAAAGCCGAAGTCCTTGGCCTCGACGGCCGCCCTGAACGCGTCGCTACGCATCCACGAGCTGCGCGTCAAGGGTGATCTCGTCGACCGCGCCGAGCGCCTTCGACACCGCGCAGCCCTCCTTGGCGACGTTGGCGTGCTCGGCGAACCGTTCCTGGTCGATCCCCGGCACCCGGCCGCGCACGACCATGTCGATGCGCGTGATGGCGAGGCCGTCGTCCCCCTGTCGCAGCGTCACGTTGGCCTCGGTCTCGAGCGAGTCCGGCGGGATCTCTGCCTCGCCCAGGATGAACGAGAACGCCATCGTGAAGCAGCCGGCGAGGGCGCCGGCGAGCAGCTGGTCGGGGTTCGTCCCGTCACCCTCCTCGAACCGCGACGACCACGAGATCGGCGCCTCGATCGCGCCCCTTCCAAGTGCGACGCTGCCGCCGCCTTCCTTCAGGGACCCCTGCCACTTCGCGGTTGCGCTGCGGTTCGTCATTGCTCCTCCTTGGGTCGGTTCGTTTCAGTGATGCCAGTCCACCGGACCAGCCTTCAACACGTGGGCGCCGAGCGGGCGGCCGAGCAGCTCCTGAACCGCCCGCGACGCCTCGATCAGCTCCGGAAGGTCGATGCCGGTCTCGATCCCCATCTCGGCAAGCATCGAGACCAGGTCCTCCGAAGCGACGTTGCCGGTGGCGCCCGGCGGCACCGGGCAGCCGCCCAGCTCGCCGAACGCCGATTCGAACGAGTCGACGCCCTGCTCGAGTGCTGCCAGGACATTGGCGAGGCCCTGCCCGCGGGTGTTGTGAAAATGCGCGGTCAGCTCCGGATCGGGCAGGCGCTCCCGCGCCGCCGCGAAGAACTCGCCGACCTGGCGGGGGTTCGCCATGCCGGTCGTGTCGCCGAACGCGATCTCCTCGCAACCCGCGGCAGCCAGGCGATCGGCGATCCCGAAGACCCGGTCGGGCGGCACCTCGCCCTCGTACGGGCAGCCGAACGAGACCGAGATCACGCCCTCGCAGCGCAGTTCCTTGGCCCGCGCCCGCGCGATCACGCGCTCGAGCCCGGTCAGCGACTCTTCGATCGAGCGATTGACGTTCTTGCGGTTGTGGGTCTCCGAGGCGGAGAGGAAGAGGTTCACCTCGTCGAAGCGTTCGCGCCGCGCGAGCGCGTTGTCGAGGCCCTTCTCGTTCGGGATCAGGACGGAGTAGGAGACGCCGTCGAGCTTTTCGTAGCCGTCGAGCACCGCGTCCGCGTCGGCGAGCTGCGGGATCACGTCGGGCCGCACGAACGAGGTCAGCTCGATTCGCCGGTATCCGGCCGCGCCCAGCATCCCGATGAACCGAAGCTTCTGGTTTGTGGGAATCGTCTCGGGTTCGTTTTGGAAGCCGTCCCGGGGACCGACCTCGCGCAGGCGGACACTCTGCGGGAGCTCGGCCACTACCCGAGCTGGCCGACCTGGATCACGCGGCGCTCGTGGGTCCCGACGCCGATCGTCCGCTCGCGGTCGGTCACCTCCACGTCGAAGCGCAGCTTGCGCTCGTCGACCACCTCGCGCAGCGTCGAGCGCACCGTGCACTCGGTGCCCTCGAGCGCGGCCGCCACGTGCTTGACGCAGACCTCGAAGCCGACCGTCGCATTGCCCTCGGGCAGCTGCTCCATCGCGAGGATCGCGGAGTTGCGCTCGATCATCGCGATCATTCCCGGGGTCGAGAGGACCCGGGAGCCAATCGTGCCACCGACGTCGGTGACGAGCCGGTCGTCGACCTCGAAGGTGTCCGCACGCTCAACGCCCGACTCAATCAACACATTCCCATCCCACCGGAGACACCGAGCGTCTCCCCGGTCACGTACGAGGCATCGTCGGAGGCCAGGAACGCGATCGCCGAAGCGACCTCGTCCGGCGTGCCGAGCCGGCGCAACTGCGTGCCGCCCTTCATCGTCTCGACGATCTTCTCGCCGATCTCGCCGAAGTCGAGGGCCTGCATCAGGAGCGGTGTCTCGATCGGTCCGGGGCAGATCGCGTTGACGGTGATCCCGAACCGTGCGCCCTCGCGCGCCATCGCCTTCGTAAAGCCCAGCACACCGCCCTTCGCGGACGAGTAGGCGACCGACCCCTTCGAGCCGATCCGCCCGGCCTCCGAGGAGATGTTCACGACCCGCCCGTATCCGGCCGCCTGCATGCCCGGCAGAACAGCATGTGTGCAGGCCAGTACGCCGATCAGGTTGATCGCGACGATCCGCTCCCAGACGCCGGGGTCCGTATCCGCGAAGAACCCAAACTCGTCGGTGCCGGCGTTGTTGACGAGGATCGCGAACGGACCATGCTCGTCGGCCACAGCGATCGAGGAGCCGGGATCCGTCACGTCGAGCGGAGCCGCCACGCCGGAGATCTCGGCGGCGACCTCCGCGGCGCCGTCTCTGTTCAGGTCGCCGATCACCACCTCGGCGCCCTCGGCCGCAAGCCGGCGTGCCGTCGCGGCGCCGATCCCGCTCGCGCCGCCGGTCACGAGCGCCTTGCGTCCCTCGAACCTCATCGCGGGCGGAGGATATCCGCGGGCCGCGCCTTAGACTGCGCCGCCCATGGCTGGCTCAGCGATCCCGATCATCGGTGGCACCGGGGCACTCGGTTGGGGGCTCGCCTTCCGTTGGGCCCTGGCGGGCCGAGCGGTCGCGATCGGCTCGCGCGACGCCGAGCGCGCCCAGGAAGCCGCCGATCGGATCAGCGCCGCGTTGCCCGATGCCGAGGTTGAGGGGCTGACCAACTCAGAGGCGGCGAAACAGGGGCCGCTGGTCGTCCTCGCCGTGCCGTTCCGAGCTCAATCCGAGAACCTCAACAACCTCCGGGAGGTGCTCGAGCCCGGGCAGCTCCTGGTCGACTGCACCGTGCCGCTCGCCGCGGCGGTCGGCGGCAAGGCGACCCGGAGCCTCGGCGTCTGGCAGGGCTCGGCGGCCGAGCAGGCACAGGAGATGGTGCCGGAGGGCGTCACGGTGGTGGCTGCGTTCCACACCGTCGGTGCTCCTGACCTGGTCGATCGCGAGGTCGTCCTCGACGAGGACGTGCTGCTCTGCGGCGAGCGCAAGGCCGACAAGGCCAAAGTGGCCGAGCTGGTCGAGGCGATCCCGGGCCTGCGCGCCGTCAACGCCGGCGCGCTCGAGACCGCGCGGATCGTCGAACAGCTGACGCCGCTCCTGATCTCGATCAACGTCCGCTACAAGGTCCACGCGGGCATCCGGATCACCGGCCTGCCCGATTCCGAGCACTGGGAGTGACCCGGCGAGTTGCCTTGCTGGCGGGCGGCACCGGTGGCGCCAAGCTCGCCGCCGGGATCCAGGACCTCGTCGGCGACGGTCTCAGTGTGATCGCGAACACCGCCGACGACTGCGAGGTCCACGGCCTTCACGTCTCGCCCGACCCCGACCTGTGCACCTACTGGCTCGCGGGACAGGTCGACGAGGAGCGCGGCTGGGGAATTCGCGGCGACACGTTCACGGTCCACGAGCGGTTGGTCGAATTGGGCGGCCCCGACTGGTTCAGCCTCTCCGACCGCGACCTGGCGGCCTGTCTCTACCGCACCCACTTCCTGACCGAGGGCGGCAGCCTAACGGCGGCACAGGCGCAGATCGCCCGCGGATTGGGGGTTCGCGCGGCGGTGCTGCCGATGTGCGAGGAGCGGGTCCGGACCCGGGTGCGCACGCCGAGCGGCTGGCGCGAGCTCCAGGAGTTCCTGATCCTTGAGCGCGGCGAGGCGCCGATCGAGGCGGTCGAGGTCGAGGGCCTTGCCGATGCGCGCCCGACCGCCGAGACGCTGGCCGCCCTGGCCACGGCGGAGCTGATCGTCATCGGACCGTCGAACCCCGTGATCTCGATCGGCCCGATTTTGGCCATCTCCGGCATGCGCGCGGCGATCGCCGAAGCCGGCGCCCCCGTGGTCGCCGTCAGTCCGTTTGTTGCCGGCCGGGCGATCAAGGGGCCGACCGAGGCGTTCATGGCGGCAATCGGGAGGCCCGTGAGCGCCGCCGGCGTGGTCTCGCTCTACGAGGGCTTGCTGGACCGCGTCGTCCTCGACGAGGGTGACCCGGACCCGCCCCCGGAGGGGCTGCCAACCCTGTCGTGCCCGACCTTGATGGAGGGCGCCGATGGCCGCCGCGGGCTGGCCGAACGGGTGCTGGCCTTCTCGTGAACGCGACGGTGGTTCTCCCCGTCAAGCGCTTCGCGCAGGCCAAGTCCAGGCTGGTCGCAACGGTCGGCCCGCCCGGGCGGGCGGCCCTCCTGAAGGCGATGCTGGCCGACGTGCTGGAAACGATCGGGAGGGCGACGCTGGTTGAGCGGGTGATCGTCGTCACCGGCGAGGGCCGGGCCGAGAAGCTCGCGCTGGCGCTCGCCAATGGCCTTGGGATGCCGCTCGAGGTGTTCCAGGATCCCGGCGACCCGGGCCATTCGGAGGCGGCCACGCTTGGGATCGTGCGGGCAAAGGCGCTCGGGGCCCAGTGCGTCGCGCTGCTCCCGGGGGATTGCCCGCTGCTGGAAGCCTTCGAGCTCGACGCTGCCCTGGGGCGGATGGAGGCCGGGCGGGTCGCCGTGATCCCGGACCGCCACGCGAGCGGGACGAACGGCCTCGTGATGGCGCCGGCGGACGCGATCGGCCCAGGCTTCGGCGAAGGAAGCTGCGAGCGCCACCTCGATCGCGCGAAGCGCGCCGGATGGACCGCGGTGCTGGAGGAGCTGCCGTCATTGGCCCTGGATCTCGACACCCCTGACGACCTTGACATCCTGCGCGCGACGCTCGCCGCGGATTTGGGAGCGGCGCCTGCCACGGCTCGCGCCCTGGAGGAGCTGTGATCTCGATCCGGCCGGTCGAGGGCCTGCCGGAGATCGAGGCCGGAGCGCCGTTGGGCGCGATGCTGGCGGCGGAGGCGAAATCCGAGGAGGCCCTCGTCGTCTCACACAAGGTCGTCGCCAAGGCCGAGGGCCGGGCTCGCGACCTCGCGGATACAGAACCCGGCGCCGATGCCGTTCGCTTGGCGCGGGAGCTCGGCAAGGACCCGCGACTCGTCCAGCTGATCCTGGATGAGAGCCGCCGGATCGTTCGCGCCGAGCGCGGGCTCCTGATCGTTCAAACGCATTCGGGGCTCGTGTGTGCGAATGCGGGGATCGACGCTTCCAACGTTCCCGGCGACGAACGAGTGGTGCTGCTGCCGGAGGACCCGGACGGCTCGGCGCGGGCCCTGCGGACCGCGATCCAGGCATCCTCGGGCGTGAGGCCGGCGGTCGTGATCGCCGACAGCTTTGGTCGGCCGTGGCGAACCGGGCAGATCGACGTGGCGATCGGCTGCGCCGGTTTGACGCCGCTCGACGACTGGCGCGGCCGAGCAGATCGCGATGGCGGTGCGCTGAAGGCCACTGAGATTGCGATCGCCGACGAGGTAGCCGCGGCAGCCGGCCTCGCGCGCAACAAGGCGTCGGGCCAACCGGCGGCCGTCGTCTCGGGACTGGCTCGGTTCATCACCGGCACCGACGGCCCGGGCGCCGCAGCCCTGCGACGCGCCGAGACCGAGGACCTGTTCCGCTAACGGGCGTCGAGGACCGCTGACCCTCGAAGGCGGCCGGCGCGCAGATCGGCGAGGGCCCGGTTCGCGTCGCCGAGCGGATATTCCGCGACCTTGGTGCGAACCGGGATCTCCGGCGCCAGCTCCAGTAGCTCCTCCCCGTCGCGGCGGGTCAGATTCGCAACCGAGCGGATCGAACGCTCCCGCCACAGATCCTCGTACGGGAACGACGGGAGATCGCTCATGTGGATGCCGGCGCAGACAACTACCCCACCGGGCGCGAGCGCGCGCAACGCGGCGAGCACGACCTCGCCGGCCGGGGCGAACACGATCGCGGCCTCTAGCTGCTCGGGCACGTCGTCGGCGGCGCCGGCCCACTCGGCTCCCAATCCGCGCGCGAACGCGCGGGTTGCCTCATCGCCCCGGGTCACGGCGAACACGCGGCGCCCCTGGTGCGCTGCGACCTGGCAGATGATGTGTGCGGAGCCGCCGAACCCGTACAGGCCGAGCCGTTCGGCATCGCCGCAGAAGCGAAGTGCGCGATAGCCGATCAGCCCGGCGCAGAGCAGCGGCGCGAACGAGGCTGGCGACCCGTCGGCGGGCAGGGCGAAGCAGTAACGCTCGTCGGCGGTGGCCAGCTCCGCGTAGCCGCCGTCGCGGTCGTAGCCCGTGAAGCGAGCGCGCTCGCACAGGTTCTCGCGGGAGGACCGGCAATACCGGCACTCGCCGCAGGTCCAGCCCAGCCACGGAACTCCGACCCGTTCGCCGATCATGAAGCGCTCGGCGCTCTCCCCCCCGTTCACGACCTCGCCGACGATCTGGTGGCCGGGCACCAGCGGCAGCTTCGGCTCGCTCAGCTCGCCGTCGACGATGTGCAGGTCGGTGCGGCAGACCCCGCATGCCAGCACCCGAAGCAGGACGTCGCCCGGGCCAGGCTCCGGATTGGAGAGCTCAGCCGGTTCGAGCGGAGTGCCTGCGGACCGGAGCACCATCGCGCGCATCGTCGGATCATCCTTCCGTCGCGCCGAGTGGAATACTCACGCCGATGCGGCGTCCGGCACGACGGCGGTCAGGTGACCCGAAGGTGGAGCGGCTTTCGCAGCTGCAGCTGTTTTCGTCCTGCAGCAAGCGCGACCTGTCACGCATCGCCGCGCTGACCAGCGAGGTCGAGATCTCCGCGGGCACTGTCCTGATGCGCCAGGGCGACTCCGGGCGCGAGTGCTTCGTAATCGAGGCAGGCAAGGCGAAGGCGACCGTCCGCGGCAAGAAGAGCCGTGTGATGGGGCCCGGCGAATGCTTCGGCGAGATGGCGCTCCTGCACTCCGCCCCGCGCTCGGCGACGGTCACCGCCGAGACCGACATGCAACTCGTGGTCCTCGACTCGCGGGAGTTCTCGACCCTGCTCGAGGATGTCCCAGGTGTCGCGCTCAAGGTGCTGGCCGCCGTCGGCGAGCGCCTTCGGGACACCGAGGGCGCACAGCCGCACCACTAATACGTCTCGACGATCTCGTACAGCGTCGTGCGCTGCGCGGGCTTCCTCCCCGCGGCGCGAGCCGCTCCGATCAGGTCCTCGGGCTCCAGCCGCACGCCGTGCTGCGAGCCCGCCATGCGAGAGATGTTCTCCTCCATCAGCGTGCCGCCGAGGTCGTTCACGCCCCATCGCAGGCTCTCGGTGGCGGCGTCGAGGCCCATCTTCACCCAGCTCGCCTGGAGGTTCTTGACCGTGCGTCCAAGCGCGAGGCGGAAGGCGGCCGTGTGCTTCAGGTTCTCCTCGCGCGAGATCTCCTCGATCCCGTGCGTGCGCCCGAGCAGCGTGTGGTACGGGATGAACGAGAGCGGCACGAACTCGGTGATGCCGCCGGTGCGCTCTTGGAGCTCGCGGACCACCCGCATGTGGCGCGCGAGCTCCCACGGCTCCTCGATGTGGCCGAACATGACCGTGGATGTCGACCGCAGGCCCGAGGCATGGCAGGCCTCGATGATCTCGACCCAGCGCGCGGCGGGCAGCTTGTTAGGCGAGATCCGGGCCCGCACCCCGTCGTGGAGGACCTCGGCCGCGGTGCCCGGGGTCGAGCCGAGCCCGCGCTCGCGCAGATAGTCGAACACCTTCGCGGGCGAGCGCCCCGAGCGCTCGCACATGAAGTGGATCTCCATCGGCGAGTAGGCGTGCAGGTGAAGCTGCGGGGCGACCTCCTTGGCGAGGCTGAGCCAGCGCCCGTAGTGCTCGAGCGTGTAATCGGGGTGGATCCCGCCCTGCATGCAGATCTCGGTCGCACCGAACGCGACGGCCTCGTCGATCCGCCGCTGGAAGTCGTCCTCGGCGACGTGGTACGCGTCGGGCGAGCGCCGGCCCTGCCCGAACCCGCAGAAGGCGCAGCCCACGGTGCAGACGTTGGTGAAATTGACGTTGCGGTTGACGACGAACGTCGCGACCTCGCCGGCCAGCTCGGCGCGCAGCCGGTCGGCGCCCGTGCGCATGGCCTCGATCACCTCGGGTCGCGTCTCCGCGAACAGCGCCGTCAGCTCCTCCTCGGAGAGCGCCTCGCCGCGAACCCCCTTCTCGACCGCCGCCGGCGCGAGGTCTGGGTCGATCGCGCGTTCCGATCGCCGCCCGGACCCCTTGCGCGGGATGAAGCTCCAGTACTTGAGCTTGACCACGTCGAGCACCCCCTGCTCCATCCACTCCGGGTCGAGGTACTGGGGATAAACGCAGAGGCGCTCGGTCAAGGCGTAGCCCTGCGGCTTGAGCCGCTTGCGCACCTGGTGCGGGCTCGGGAACGCGTGCTCGGGTGAGATGTGGTCGCCGTTGGCCGACAGCCCGCCGAGATCGGTCGCACCGGCCGCGACCAGCTCGTCCCACCAATCGGCCAGGTTCGGCGGGATCTGGATGCCCACGTCCGGCATCAGGCGGCGAGTCTCCGCCACGAGCCGCTTCATGTCGACGAGCGTGATCTCGGTCGCCCAGGGTGGAAGCGGTGAAGCAAACCCCGACGCCCCCGGACGCGAAGCGGAGGAGGCGTCGGGCCCCCGGGGTGGGGGCCCGGGGCTATCGGACCAGCGCAGCTGGGCCGATCTGTCGGCGATCTCCGCCACCTCGCGGCCGTAGTACCGGGGGTGCGGGACGAAGTTCTGAAGGATCACCTCCTGGAGGTGGCCGTGGCGTGAGTGCGAGGCGGCGAGCGCTGCAAGCGAGGCGATCCGCTCGTCCTCGGTCTCGCCGATGCCGACCAGGATCCCCGACGTGAACGGGATCCGGAGCTCACCGGCCGTCTCGATCGTCGCCATCCGCACGTCCGGGTGCTTAGAGGGGGAGCCGGCGTGGACCGTCTCCATCAGCCGCTCCGAGACCGACTCCAGCATCAGCCCCTGCGACGCGGTGACCTCGCGCAGCCGGGCCAGGTCCCCGCGGCTTAGCGCGCCGAGGTTGGTGTGCGGGAGCAGGCCGCGCTCGAGCGCCTGCTCGCAGGCCCAGGCGACGTAGGAGACGAAATCGTCGTGGCCGTACGAGGCGAGGCGCCCGGCCACCTCGGCGTTCGCCTCGGGGCGCTCGCCGGTGAGGACCAGCAGCTCCTTGGCATTGCGCCTCAGCGCCTGGTCGAGATGCTGCTCGACCTCATCGGGCAAGTACAGGTGCGCTTTGCGGGTCGCGAACGAGCAGTATTTGCAGACGCAGCGACACGTCCGCGACAGCGAGAGCGTGTAGTTGCGCGAGAAGGTGACCCGACGCACGGGCCCAGGCTAAAGCAGCGGGCTACTTGTTCCTGGCGCGGACTTCGGCGTCCTTGACGGCCTGACCGACTGCACGGGCGTCGGAGGTGGGCGGCTCGGCGCCCTCGGCGAACTGCGGCCCGGCGATCACGAACCGGTAGACGCCGACGGCGAGCGCCGCGCCGACGATCGGTCCGAGCACGTAGACCAGCAGGTCCGATCCGTCGATGCCGTCGCCGATCAGCGCCGGGCCGAACCAGCGAGCCGGGTTGAACGAGCCGCCGGTCAGCGGGCCGAAGATCATCACCGCGAAGCCCAGGGTCGAGCCGATCGCGAACGGCGCCCACTCCTGGCGAGCGCGCGGATTCATCGCCACGGCAAGGATCACGAGCACGAGCAGGAAGGCGCCGAGGCCCTCGACGACGAAGCCGGCGAAGTTGCCGCTGAGCAGCCCGCTGACCTCGGGGTTGCCGTAGCCGAGCGCGCGGCCCTCGTCGAGCAGGAGGCCCTTGACCAGCAGAGCGCCGAGCACCGCGCCCGAGAGTTGGGCCAGGACGTAGACGACCGCGTCGACCGGGTCGATCTTCCGCTGGACCGCCGCCGCCAGCGTGACCGCCGGGTTGAAGTGGCCGCCCGAGACGGCGCCGAAGGCCATGATCAGGCCGAACAGCATGAATGCGTGGACGAGGCCGATGACCGCGAAGTCGGAGCCGGTCTGGGCGTCGGGCGACGACGCCACGAACAGCGTGACGACGGTGCCGACGACGAAGACCAGGAAAAGCGTCCCCAGCAACTCTGCGATGTATGCGGCCAGACCTCGATCCTGCACTGCTTCTACCTCCTGGTAGTCCCTTGATGTACCCAACGCACGGCCACCCGCGGGCGGCGCGGCGGCAGTCTATCCACCCGGGTCAGCCCGAAGCGCTACCGCTCGCGTTTGCCGTCCACAAGGTCGTTGCCCGGGCCCGACCAGATCCGGTCGCGACCGCGGCCGCCCCGGATGTCGTCGATTCCGGCGCCGGCGCAGATCCTGTCCCGCCCGCGCTTGCCCCTGATGATGTCGTCGCCACCCATGGCGACGATCACGTCGGCCTTCCCCGTGCCGCGCAGGAACGTCGTCCTCGACGGTGCAGACAACGGCGGGGTCGAAGACGCCGGTGATCTCAGCGCTCGCGGGCGCCGCGGCGACCAGCCACCACGCGCTCACGAGCGCGGAGAGACCAACGGCTAGGGCTTTCCGCGTTCCCAGGATCGGGACGACCGTACCGGCGGGGTCTGCCTGATCGCGCCGGTTACCCTCCGCGCCACATGAGGGTTGCTGCGCTGCTGGCGGCCGTCGTGGTCGGCGCCCTCGCGGGCTGCGGCGACGACGGTGCGGAACCGGGCGCCTCACGCGAGGCGACCCTGGTGTTGGACTTCACGCCCAACGCGGTTCATGCCGGGCTCTACGCGACCCGCGAGCGTGGCTGGTTCGCCGACCAGGGCCTGGACCTCGAGCTGCGCGAGCCCGGGGAATCCACCGACGCCCCGAAGCTGCTCGAGGCGGGGCGAACGGAGTTCGCGGTCCTCGACATCAACGACTGGGGCATAGCCCGCAAGCGCGGGCTCGACCTGGTGCCGGTCGCGGCTCTGGTCCAGGTGCCGTTGGCGGCCGTCATCGCCCGCGATCGCGCCGACGTGCGTCGCCCGCGCGACCTCGAAGGCTTGACCGTGGGCGTCACCGGCCTGCCATCCGACGACTCCGTGGTCGACGCGGTGGTCGCCGGCGACGGCGGCGACCCGGCGACCGTGGACCGGAGGGTGATCGGCTTCGACTCGGTCGCGGCCCTGGCGACGGCACGGGTGGAGGCAGCGACCGCCTTCTGGAGCGCCGAGGGGGTCGCGCTGCGCGAGCTCGGCGTGCCGACCCGCGAGTTTCGCGTCGGCGCCGAGGTTGCGGGCCCGTTCCCGGAGCTGCTCGTGGTCGCTTCCGGGGACCTGATCGACGACGACCCGGGGTTGGTGGAGGCGCTCCGCGCCGCGATCGAACGCGGCTACGCGCTCGCCGCCGCGCACCCGGACGCGGCCCTCGCGGACTTGCTCGAGGCTCAGCCAGGACTCGAGCGCGACGTTCAAGAGGCGCAGATGGCGGCGCTCGCCGAAGCCGACGCCTTCGCGGCCGGAGTCGAGCCCGGCGTACTCGAGCCAAGCCGGATCGCCAACTGGCGCCGGTTCGCGGGCGGCTAGAGCCGGCGGCTCGTGCGGAATTGCCGGCGCACGGATTCCGGCCGGCCCCACATCTGCTTGACCTCTGCGCGCCCCTCGCGGAAGTCGCGCAAGATCAGCTCGGCGTCAATCCCCTCCTGGTCGAGCAGGGCAAGGGTCCCCTTGACCGTCGGCGCCGCCGCCGCGTGCCCGAAGGTGTGGGCGACGTTCAGCCGCCAGTGCCAATCGGCCTTGGAGTACGGCTGGGCGTTGATCTGGGTGAGGATCGTCGCCGCGTCGATGTAGCGCTCCTCGTCGGGCAGGCGCATGTCGAGCGTCAGGTCCGTCCAATCATCCGGAAGCGAATCGAGGATCTCCTGGAACTGGTCGGCGAGCGCCACGATGCGGAGCCTATCCCGCGGCCGTCACGACCATCCGCCGCGCCAGCTCGGACCCGATCGCGTGCGGCTCGCCGTCCACCTCGATCGAGACGGAGCCCCCGAACGGCTCGCGCTGAGCAACCGTCATGCGAGTGCCCGGGCGGATGCCGCGCTCGGCCAGGAAGCGCAGCATCTCCGGGTCGGAGTCCGAGACCCGCGAAAGGGTCCCCACGCCACCCGGCTCAAGCTCGGTCAGCGGGACCCCCGGCTCTGACTCAACCGCAAGCTCGCGGTCGGGGATCGGGTCGCCATGCGGATCGCGCGCAGGGTCGCCGAGTGCCGCCGCGATCCGCTCCTCGAGCTCCTCGGAGATGTAGTGCTCCAGCACCTCGGCCTCGTCGTGGACGCGATCCCACGGCATGCCCAGCACCTCGGTCAGATAGGACTCGAGCAGCCGGTGGTGGCGGATGACCTCGAGCGCGACCCGCTCGCCCTCCGGGGTCAGCAGGGCACCGCGGTAGGGCTCGTGGTCGGCCAGCCCCATCTCCCCCATGCGCTTCAGCATCGCCGTCACCGAGCCTGGCGAGACGCCGAGCCGCTCGGCCAGCGCGGACGTCGTGACCGGGCCGTCGCAGCGCTTCGCCAGCGCGTGCAGAGCCTTGGCGTAGTCCTCAACCGCCTCCGTGTTGGGAGCGTCGGGTCGTCTGAAGCCGGAATGCGCCATCAGACCGAGATCAGCAAGCTTGTGAGGTAGAAGGCAACGAGGCCCGCGGCAATGCCGCCAGCCGTCGCGGTGTCGAGCAGCCGGCCCGCGCGGTCGCGCATCGCCGGTGCGATCTGCACGATCACCTGAACGACGGCCCCGACGCCCACGCCCAGCAGCAGGGCGGACACCTCCGGGTTCGAGACCGAGGCGCCGATGATGCCGCCGAGGATCGCCGGTGCTCCCGCGATCAGCCCGAGGGCAAGCAGGCGGCGCAGCGACGGGTTCGACCGGGTGAGCGGCGCGACGATCGCGAAGCCCTCGGTCGTGTTGTGGATCGCGAAGCCCACCACCAGGAACGCGCCGAGCGCGAGCTCGCCGATCGCGTATGCCGAGCCGATCGCAAGGCCTTCGCCAAGGTTGTGCAGCCCGATCCCGAGCGCGATCATCAGCGCCAAACGCGCGCCTGCAGCCGCCGAGTCCGGGGCCCGGTCACCGCGCTTTCGCAGCCACCGATCCACCCCGGTCAGCAGCAGATACGCCAGCAGGGCTCCGAGGATCAGCAGCTCGACGCCGCCGAACGCACCGCCGGATTCATTCGCCAGCTCGAACCCCTCCAGGGTGGCGTCGACGGCGAGGAACGCGAGCAGGCCCACCGTGATCGCCATCAGCACCCGGATCCAGTCCGCCGGGAACCTGCGCATCGCGGGCAGCAGCATCATTCCCAGCACCACCGGGATGATTCCGACGTAGGTGCCGAGCAGCGCCATCAGGGCGAAGAGGTCGCCATCGGCCTTCGGCGTCTCGACGGCGGCGGCGATCTCGTGTTCGATCACGACCCCGGTCGAGGTAACGAGCGAGGCCAGGTACGGCTGGCCCTCTTGCCACGGATAGGTCAGGGTCACGGTGTCGGAGCCGAGGCGCCCGATCGGCCGGTCCCCTCCCTGGAAGTCGACGTAGGCGTCGTTCACGAACGCCTGGGCGATCGTGACCTCATCCGGCCCGGTGTTCCGCAGCGTCAGCTCAATCTCGTTCGGAGCTAGCTGGGTGCGCTCGACCGCCAGCTCCTCGACAGGCGGCCCGAGGCGCTCGGGCAGGCTGTCGCCGCCGACGACGGCCAGCACGACCAAAACGATCGTGATCAGCGCCGCGACGCCGGCGCCGAGGACCCACGTCGGGACGCCCGCCAGCGGGCTGCGATCGAGCGTCTCGCCGCGCGCTTCCATCACGTCACTTCGAAGAAGCCCATCCAGCCGAGCTCGGCGAACTCGGTCTTGTGGGCGTGGAACATGAACGGGCCCGCGTTCGGGAACGTCATCTCGCAGATTCCGCGCTGTGCCTGTCCCTGGATCACGGTGTCGGTGAACTCGGCCGGCTCGAGCCTGGTCCCGGTCGGGTAGTAATCGAAGAAGTTGCCGTGGATGTGGAACGAGTTGATCGGGTCGTACTCGAGGACGTTCACGAGATAGATCCGAACCGGCTCGCCCCGCTTCACCTGGATCGGCTCCACCATGTAGTGGAACGGGATGCCGTTGACGGCGTAGAGTTGATTGCCCTCGGCGTCGAAGGTGGTGTTGTAGCCGTGCTGGACCATCACCATCTCGTCAGCCTCGGAGCGGCCCTGCTTCGGATCGACGATGAACGTCCCGTACATGCCGCGCGCGATGTGCTCGGCGAGCGGCGCGACGTGACAGTGGTAGAGGTGGAGGCCGAAGGGCTCCGCGTCGAACTCGTAGAGGGTCGACTTGCCGGGCGCGATGATCCCGGCTCCCACGCCGGGGACCCCATCCATGACCGACGGGTGCAGCCCGTGGAAGTGGACCGTGTGCGGGTGCGCGGAGCCGTTCACGAACCGGATCCGCAGCTTGTCGCCCTCGCGGCAGCGCAGCGTCGGCCCCGGGATCCGGCCGTTGTAGGTCCACGCCGGGAACGTCACGCCGGGCGCGACCTCGATCTCCTTGTCGGCGGCGATGATCGTCCACTCGCGGAGCACTCGTCCGCTCGCCAGCCGGGTGGTCTTGCCGTAGTCGAAGTCGCGCAGGATCTCCGTCGGGTTGAACCCGTTGGCGCGGTGGTCGACCGTCGCGCCGCCCCGAAACGTCGGTCCCGCAGTCCCGAGGCCGTTGGCGTGGGCCGGAACGCCATGGCCGGTGTGGCCGCTGGCCGCCGCGATCGCGCTCTGGCGCTGGTGGCCACCGAGGGCTTCGTGGATGCCCTGGTGAGGCACGAACTCGTGCAACGCCGCGATGGCGGGGCCGGCGGCAAGCGCGCCGCCAAGCAACCGGCGCCGGCTCAGGCGCAGGGCGCTGTCTTGATCGCCCTCAGGCGCCTCCGCGATCGGACCCTCGGTTTTTCGGTCGTCCACAACTGTTATTTTGACAGATCAAAAACCAATCTGCGTTCCGAGCCCGCGCGGCGTCCGGCCTAGAATCGGCTGATGGCCGGGATCGAGCTCGACGGTCAGTACCGAGCCCTGCGCGAGGAGGCGGGCTGGCTCGAGCGCGGCGATCACCGCCTACTCGCCTGTCGCGGGGCCGACGCGGTTGCCTACATCCACGACCAGCTCACGAACGACGTTTCCGCGCTCGAACCGGGGCACGGCTGCTACGCCGCGCTGCTCAACCACAAGGGCAAGCTGCAGGCGGATCTGCGAGTGCTACGGATCGCCGACGACGAGTTGCTTCTGGACTGCGAGCAGACCGGCCGCGAAGCGCTTGGCGTCCATCTCGGTACCTACCGGGTCGGCCGCGACGTCGAGTTCGAGGCGCTCGACGAGGCATACGCGGTGCTCTCGCTGATCGGCCCCGCCGCCGCGACGAAGTCCGGGGTCGGGCCGATGGCGCCCGAGCACGCGCATCGCGAGGTCGTGATCGGCGCGGTCCCGGCCCGCGCGGTGGCAACCGACCTGGGCATCGACCTGATCTGCTCACGAAACCACCTGGACGAGGTCGGCACGGCACTGGGGAGCGCGGGCATCGAGCCGGTCGACGCCGCGGCCGCCGAGATCGCCCGCGTGGAGTCCGGGCGGCCCCGCTTCGGCCGCGAGATGACGACCGACACGATCCCGCAGGAGGCCGGGATCAACGAGCGCGCCGTCAGCTTCACCAAGGGTTGCTACATCGGCCAGGAGACCGTCGCCCGCCTCCACTACAAGGGCAAGCCGAACCGGCATCTGCGCGGCCTCCGCCTCTCCGAGTCCGTGCGCGACGGAGCGACCGTGAGGCTCGGCGACCGGGAGTTGGGCCGGATCGGAACCGCCGTCCTCTCCCCCGCGCTGGGCCCGATCGCCCTCGCGATCCTGCGTCGCGAGGCCGAGCCCGGCGGCACCGTCGAGATCGACGGGGAAGGCGCGGGTACGACGGTCGAGGCCGAGGTCGTCACGCTTCCGTTCGCAACCGACGGGCACGTCGTTTAGGGTTCCGCGCGGAGATGTGGTTTCGGGAGGCCGCCAACGGAATGCGCGGACCGGGCGTTGGAGCCCGATGCCTTCTCGTCGCCATGCCGTTGCTGCTCAGCGCCTGCGGCGAGGACGACTTCCCGAACGAGCAGCGCCCGCCGAGCCCGATCGAGCTGACCGCCGCGATCGATGAGAAGAGCGTCAGCGTGTCCCCGAAGGCGATCGGCGCCGGCCTGGTCAATCTGACGATCTCGAACCAGACCGATGAACCTACGCGTCTGACCCTCGAGGGCCCGACGTCCGAGGCGTCGAGTGAGATCCCGCCGGGCGCGACGGGCGCGATCAAGGCGGCGCTCGAGGAAGGCGACTACGAGGCGGCCGCCGGGGCCGAGATCGACATCAAACCGGCGACGCTCGCGGTCGGCCCGACCCGGCCGAGCTCGCAGAACGACCTGCTGCAGCCCTAGTCGACCGCTTCGTCGGCCGCGGCCGCGACCAGCGATTCGATCCGCTCGAGGCATGACTCGACGTCGGCGACCATCGAGTTCAGCTCATCGCGCGCCGCATCCGCGCTGTTGGTCACGCCGGTGAGGGACTTGCGGATCCGATTCACCCGCTTGAGCTGCGCCGTCGCCTCTTCGGCAGCGTCCCGCACGCCTGCCGCATCGACCTCGAGGCTGCCATGGCTGGCCGCCAGAACCCGAGCGCGGGCGTATCGGTAGACGAGCCGCAGCGCCAGCGGATCCGGCTCGTCGCGGTCGAGCACGGCGATCATCTTGTTGCCCTGGTATTCGGTCAGCTCCTCGAGGCCGGAGGGAACCTTGTCGTCGCCCGCGACCAGGAGAACGGCGTATCCGGCGTCACGCTCGCGCATACAGGCGCTCAACTCCGCCCACGCCTCGTTCTTCGAAAGCTTCTTGTTCTTCGACTCGAAGACGATCGTCGCTTGCGGCGCGCCCACCGCGCCGCCCACCTCGATCACCGTGTCGCCCTTCTTGGCGCCGGACTCGGTGGACTGGTCGCCGGTGTGCAGGGCGGCGTCATCGTGCTCGGCGGCGATCTCCTCGAGAACAGCGTGGGCGAGCTGCTCGAACGTCCGGCCCTTGCCGGCTCCGCGCTCGGCCTCCGCGGCGACGCGTTCGTCGGCATCCTCGCGCTCGGTGAAGCGAGCGATCTCCTCGCGCAGCTCGCCCATCTGCTTTTGGTTGATCAGCGCGGCCTTGGCCTGGCTCTCCCTCAGCGTCTCGACCTCGGCGCGGTGGCGCTCCTCGGCCTCGAGCATCGCCTTGCCGATCTGCTTCTGGACGTTGACGAGCGGGTTCGAGTTGTCCTCGGCAGTCAGCACGCGAACAACCGCCTCCAGCTGCTCGCGCGTGTTGGCGGCGACGATCTCGCGGATCTGCGCCTGCACCGACTCGTCGCCCTCGAAGGCCTCACCGATCCGCTCGGCGATCACCTCCGCGCTCTCGGCGAGCGTCCCGCCGAGCTTGCCGTCGAGCTCGCCGAGCGCGTCGGCCAACTCACGCCGGACGAAGTCGACGTTCGCCGCGGTCTCCTCGCTGTCGAGCACCCGGGCGCCGATCTCGATCGCCTTGGCGACGGTCTCGGCGGCAGCGATCCCGGCCTCGGCACGATCGCGCACGACGCGCGCGGCGCGTTCGTCGGTCAGCTCGAGACGCTCCACTACCAAGCGGTCGCCGATCGCGCGAACGCTGCCCTGGTCGCGAATGTCGAGCGGCAGCTGGGGTTTCTCGGAGGCTTCCATGTGGACTCTCCAAGGTAGTCGCGGTGGCGGACAGGAACCTGACGCGACCCCCACAGGTACGATCCCGCGGCCTTATCCCGACCCAAGGAGTTGACCCAAGAGTGGCTGTTGACGTAGCGGAGGTCTCGAAGCTCGACGTGGAGCCCGGCGAGCTGCCGGAGACGATGGCGGCGTGGGTTATTCGCCCCGAGCGCGAGGGTGAGCCCAAGGACGCGTTTCAGATCGAGGAGATCGAGGTTCCCGAGCCGGCCGCGTTCGAGGTGATCGTGCGGGTGATGGCCGCGGGCGTCAACTTCAACAACGTCTGGGCGGCGCTCGGCAAGCCGGTCTCCGTATTCGGCTACGGCGACCACCCCGAGTACGGCCACCACATCGGCGGCTCCGACGCGTCGGGCGTCGTCTGGAAGGTCGGCCCCGGGGTGACCAACTGGAAGCCCGGCGACGAGGTCGTGATCCACTGCAACCAGGCCTCCTACGAGGACGTCGAGGTCCACGGCCTCGACCCGATGGCGGCACCCAGCCAGAAGATCTGGGGCTATGAGACGACGTGGGGCTCGTTCGCCCAGTTCACGAAGGTCCAGGCGCAGCAGCTGCTGCCGAAGCCGAAGAACCTCTCCTGGGTGGACTCCTCGGCCTACGGGCTGACTTACTTCACCGCCTACCGGATGCTGATCGACCGCTGCAAGATCCAGGCCGGTCACAACGTCCTGATCTGGGGCGCGGCCGGCGGCCTCGGCGTGTTCGCGACGCAGCTCTGCAAGGCGGCGGGCGCGAACGCGGTCGGCGTCGTCTCCTCCGAGGACAAGGGCGAGCTGGTCAAGAGCCTCGGGGCCGTCGACTACGTCGACCGCAACGAGTTCGCCGGGATGATGCGCAAGGGCGGCGAGACGGCCGACGAGGAGAAGGCGCGGTTCAAGGAGTCGCTGGGCTTCGCCAAGAAGGTCAAGTCGATCCTCGGTGACGCGCCCGACATCGTCTTCGAGCACGTCGGCCAGGCCACGTTCCCGACCTCGGTGTTCACCGTCAAGCCGTTCGGCAAGGTCGTGATCTGCGGCGCGACCTCGGGCTACACGCTCGATTTCGACGTCCGCTACCTATGGATGAAGCAGAAGGAGATCCTCGGGTCGCACTTCGCCAACGCCTACGAGTGCATGCGCGCGAACCAGCTGATGGCCGAGGGCAAGATCCGGCCGGTGCTGTGGAAGGCGATGGGCTTCGAGGGCGTGCCCGACGCGCACCAGCTGATGCACTTAAACAAGCACGCGGGCAAGATCACGACGATGGTCGGCGCCACCGACAAGGACGAGGGCCAGGACGAGGACGGTCCCGGCGCGATCTGGGCCGAGGTCGGCGCGTAGGAATAGGATCAGGCCGCGATGTACGTCAACAACATCGACTGGTACATCAACCCGTTCCGGGCCGACCGCTGGCTCGAGATCTGGCGGCCGGCGCTCGACCGCGCCCTCGCGGCCGGCGCCAGCACCTGCTACCTCACTCGCAACATCGAGAACCCGCTGCATTTCAGGCAGGTCTCCGTTTGGGACGACATCGACGACTTCGAGACCTACTGGGGCTCGGACGAGATCGCGGGCCTGCGACGGGACGCGATCAACTACTTCCACAAGCCGGTCCTGCCGGTCTGGCACTCGCTCGCCGCCGAGGCGGCGCTCGACCGCTCCGAGGCCTAGCTTCGAGCGAATCCCGGTGCTAACCGCCTAGGCCACAGCTTCGAGCCGCGCGTGCTGCTTGGCGAAGCGCTCGCCTGCGTCCACCAGCACGCCCAGCATCGCGTCGGTCGCCGCCGAGCGCGTCCGGCGCGTCTCGGCCCAGACCCGGCGGACGGGCGCCGGCGGATCCGTGGGCAGGACGACGATGTCGCCGCGCAGGGTCGGCAACGCCAGGTCGGGCAGCAGCGTCACGCCGAGGCCGGCCGCGACGAAGCCTTGGAGCACGTGGTAGTCGTCGGACTCGAAGCCGACCCGGGGGTCGAACCCCGCGTCGCGGCAGGCGCGCTTGACCATCTCGCCGCAGGAGCTGGGGCAATCGCCTGACAGCCAGACCTCGTCGCGGAGTTCCGCCATGTCGACGCGGCCGCAGCCCGCCAGCTTGTGATCGGCGGGGAGTGCCACGTGCATGCGCTCGGTCAGCAGCAGGCTGCGCTCGATGTCGCGCTCATCCGACTCGGGTACCGCGGGGTAGTCGAACGTCAGCGCCAGGTCGATCTCGCCTGCGCGCAGCTGCGGCATCGATTCCTCCGGCTCGGCCTCGGTGACACTGAGTCGGACCTTGGGGTGGCGCTCGACGAAGTCGGAGACCGCCATCGTCAGCAGCGTGGCGCTGGCGCTGGGGAAGCTCGCGATCCGCACCTCGCCGCCCTCCAGGCCCGCGATCGCCGCCAGCTCGCGCTCGGCCTCTTCGAGGCGGGCGATCGCGGCGTCGGCGTGATCGACCAGGACCCGGCCCGCATCGGTCGGGCGCGTGCCTTCGCGCGTTCGCTCGAGCAGTTTCATCCCCACCTCCCGCTCGAGCGTGGCGATCTGCTGGCTGACGGCGGACTGCGAGAGATAGAGCGACTCGGCGGCAGCCGAGAACGACCCCCGCGTCGCGACCTCGCGCAGGATCCGCAGGCGCTTCACATCAAGCATAAGCTCACCTTATCAGATGTCTCAGAACTTCCTGTTGCGCTTATCTCAGGCACGCGAGATGCTGCTGACATCACGAACGACCGCTCTCGATCGTTCCCGAGCTGGAGGTTGAAGATGACGCACAAGATCGAAATTCAGAAGATGTCCGGGGTGACGATCCGCCGGCTCGGGGCGACCGACACCCCGGCCGTGACGCGTCTCGCCCAGCTCGACTCGGCGAACGTGCCCGACGGTGACCTGCTCGGCGCTGAGATCGAGGGAAGCCTGGTCGCGGTGGCGCCGATCCAGGGCGGCAAGACCCTCGCCGACCCGTTCAGCCGCACCTCGGAGCTCCGGGCGCTGCTCGAACTGCGTGCAGCGCAGCTGCGTGGCCGCCAGCCCCAGCGACCGCGGTTCGGCGGCCTGTTCGCGGGGCGCAGGACGGGCTCGGCCCAGCCCAGCTCCCCGACCGCGCCCAGCGCCGGCGACCGGCTCCTGAGCAGCCGGCCGTTGGGCCCGACCGGCTAGCCGCGCTCGAGCGGCGCCATCGTCAGCCCGGCCTGCTCGAGCTGCTCCCAATAGAGCTCGGCGGGCTCGCGCTGGCCGGTCCAAACGATGGCCTGGCCGCTGGAGTGGATCTTGTCGGCGAATCCGTACCCGGCATCGAGGTTGACGCCCGGGATCACCCGGGCCAGGGTCTTCGCGACGTGGTCGAAGGTGTTGTGGTTGTCGTTGCGCACGATCACGCGCCAGTTCCCGCCAAGCCCGGAACCCGGCCCGGCGCTGCGCGGTCGCTCGATCGTCTCCGGCGGCACAGGCGAAGCCTATGGCGAGTGGAATTCGTCTACTCGGCGATGCCGACGCGGACGCGCCGGAACACGCCGGCGATGCTGCCGTTCGCGTTCTTGCGGCTGCCGAGCCCGAACGCGGTCCTGCGCCCGCGCACGTCAGCGGGACTGGGATCGACGACCGTCGCGAGCCGCCGGCCGTTGACCGACGCTTTCACGCGCGCGCCCTTGACCTGGAGCTGCAGCCTGTTTTGCTCCTTGAGCGAGTTGATCGCGTTGCTCTTCGCGCCCTGGGACACGACCCCCTTCTCGGGGTTTCGCAGCAACCGGTAGCGCCGGCCGCGGGGCCGGATCTGAAGCTCGTAGAAGTCACCCCTACCCAAGCGCAACCGCACCGCCAGGTAGGCGGCCTTGCGCAGGGACTTCGTGGTCTTCTTCGGCTGCACCTGACCCACTGCGGCGATCGCGTGGTCGGGCTGGTTGGCGTCGCCGACGACCGGCGGGCTGAACGCGCAGAGGCGCTTGCCCTGGACGATCACGCCCATCGACTTCGACCGCTTGCGCCAGCGCCGGTCGCAGTTGTTGCCGCCGCCGGTCCGCTTGATCTCCTTGAACGCGGCCTTCGAGCCGAAACCGTTGTGGTAGACGTAGATCACCCCGGCCGCGCTTGCGGTCAGGCCCAGGCAGACTGCCCCCGAGGCGAGCAGGACAACCAGCGTGCGGGTCATTTGGCGCTTGGACTTCATTGGTCTGATGGTCGCTTCTAGCGACGAAACCGGCATGTGCCGGTAGTTGAGAAATCAGCCTAGAGGGAAAGACACGCGCGACGGCCCAAAGGTGCGGTGCGATGAAAGCTCGCAACCGCGCCGTGCCTGACCCTCATGCGCCCGGCTGCGCCTCGCGGCGCTTGCGCCAGTAGCGCTCGAGCCCCAGCCAGAGTTGCTCCGGCGGCATCGCCTGACGCAGGCGCTCGGCGATCTCGCCGCCCTCGGCGTCGAATCGAGCGTCCAGCCACTCGGCGAACCGCTCGCGCTCGCCCGCTTCGGCGACCGTCGCGGCCTGATCGAGCCAATTCTCGAGCCGAGCAAGTTGACCATCGACGTCGTCGTTGGCGCCGAAGTGCGTCATGCACAAGCGCTTGGGCTGGAGCGCTCGCAGGCGCTCGATCGACTCGAGCCAGGCATCCACGTCGATCTCGGGCGGCGGGGTCGGCGCGGCGACGAAATCCGACGGCGGGACCCGGCACCCGGCCACGTCCCCCGTATAGGCGTCGCCGCTCTCAGGGTCGAAGTAGACAACGTGGTGACGCGCGTGGCCCGGCGCGTGGGTCACCTCGAGGCCCTCGACCTCCTCGCCGCCGGCGAGCACGGTGACGCGGTCGGCGGGCACCGGCGCCACCTCGCCCCAGAGGCGCTCCATCTGATTTCCATAGAGGCGCTCGGCGCTGGCCAAAAGGCGGGACGGGTCGATCACGTGCGGTGCGCCGACCTCGTGCACGTAGACCCTCAGATCCGGGAACCGCCGCGCCAGCACCCCCGACGCCCCGGCGTGATCGAGATGGATGTGGCTCAAAAGCAGCGCCCGCGGCTCCGCCTCGACCCCGGCCAGGAGGTTGTGCACGGACGACGCCGGGCCGGGATCGACGATCACGCCGGGCCGAACCTCCCAGGCGCCGATCACCCGGTCGCGACCCAGGTGCATGCAATCGATCAGGTTCGCCATCAGCGGCCCGGAGCCTAGTGACGGCCTAGAATCCAGGCATGGCCGAGCACCGCCTGCCCGAGCCGGACCGCCCGTGGGTGATGCGCACCTATGCGGGCCATTCGGATGCCCGCCGGTCGAACGAGCTCTATCGGCGAAATCTCGCGAAGGGCCAGACCGGCCTCTCCGTGGCCTTCGACCTTCCCACCCAGACCGGCTACGACCCGGACGCCGAGCTCGCCCGCGGCGAGGTCGGCAAGGTCGGTGTCTCGATCGCCCACAAGGGCGACATGGAAACGCTCTTCGACGGGATCCCGCTGGACGAGATGAACACGTCGATGACGATCAACGCCACCGCCGCCTGGCTGCTGGGCCTCTACTGCGCCGTGGCGGAAGAGAACGGCGTCGAGCTCTCGGAGCTCACGGGGACGACCCAGAACGACATCATCAAGGAGTACCTCTCACGCGGCACGTACGCCTTCCCGCCCGGCCCCTCGATGCGGCTGATCGCCGACACCGTCGCGTTCTCCGTCAACGAGATCCCGAGCTGGAACCCGACCAACATCTGCAGCTACCACCTGCAGGAGGCCGGCGCCACCCCTGTTCAGGAGATCGCCTACGCGCTCTCGACCGGGATCGCCGTGCTGGACGAGGTCCGCTCGCGTGGCCAAGTCGCGGACGGGGACTTCCCCACGGTCTTCGGCCGGATCTCGTTCTTCGTCAACGCCGGGGTGCGCTTCATCGAGGAGCACGCGAAGCTCCGCGCGATGTCCGAGCTGTGGGCCGAGATCGGCCGCCAGCGCTACGGCGTGACCGACGAGAAGTTCCTGCGGATGCGCTACGGCGTGCAGGTCAACTCGCTGGGCCTGACCGAGGCGCAGCCGGAGAACAACGTCCCACGGATCGTGCTGGAGGCGCTGGCGGTGACGCTGGGGCGCGACGCGCGGGCGCGGGCGATCCAGCTGCCGGCCTGGAACGAGGCGCTGGGCCTGCCGCGCCCCTGGGACCAGCAGTGGAGCCTGCGGATCCAGCAGATCCTGGCGTTCGAAACCGATCTCCTGGACTACCCGGACATCTTCGAGGGGTCGACCGTCATGGACGGCCTCGTCGCCGAGCTGACCGAGGGCGCGCGCGAGGAGATGGCCGCGGTCGCCGAGCAGGGCGGCGCCGTGGAAGCCGTGCCCTACATGAAGGCGCGCTTGGTCGAATCGCATCGCGAGCGCATTGCCAAGATCGAGCGCGGCGAGATCAAGGTGATCGGCCAGAACTCGTTCACCGAAACCGAGGACTCGCCGCTCACCGCGGACGCCGACGGCGGCATCCTGACGCCCGACCCCGAGGTCGAGCGCGAACGCCGCGAGGCGCTCGAACGCTGGCGGGCAGATCGCGACGCGGATGCCGTTGAGCGCGCGCTGGTCGAGCTGCGCGAGGCCGCGGCTGACGAGGAACGCAACATCATGCCGGCGACGATCGCCGCCGCCAAGGCGGGCGCCACCACCGGCGAGTGGGCTCAGGCGCTGCGCGACGCGTTCGGCGACTACCGCGGGCCGACTGGGGTCGGCGCGGCGTCCTCGGGCGCCTCCGAGGAGCTGCTGGCCGAGATCCGCGCCCGCGTCGACGAGGTCTCAGACGCCCTCGGGCATCGGATCCGCATCCTCGTCGGCAAGCCCGGCCTGGACGGCCACTCCAACGGCGCCGAGCAGATCGCGGTCCGTGCGCGCGACGTCGGCATGGAGGTGATCTACCAGGGGATCCGGCTGACGCCGGAACAGATCGCCGCGTCGGCCGCAGACGAGGACGTTGACGTGGTCGGCCTCTCGATCCTGTCGGGCTCGCACCTCGAGTTGATCCCCGACACCGTGCGCATGCTGCGCGACCGAGACGTCGATGCCCCGGTCGTGATCGGCGGCATCATCCCCTCGGCCGATCTGGCGAAGCTGCTGGAGGCCGGCGTGGCGCGCGTCTACACGCCGAAGGACTTCGAGATCAACCGCATCATGAGCGAGATCGTCGAGTTGGTCGCCGAGCGGGCCGGCGCCCAGGCGAAGGCCCCGGCCTGAGCCAGGGGTCTTGAGCCCGCGGCCAATCGAGTTCCCCGTCGAGGGGCTGACGGACGGGCTGGTCCGCGTGCGCCTGCCGGCGGACGCAGACGTTCCGCGCATCGTGGAGGCCTGCCGCGACCCCGAGGTTGCCCGTTACACGACCGTCCCAACCCCGTACCAGCCGTCGCACACAGTCGAGTGGATGCACCGGGGGCTGGCCGGGATCGCGTCGGGAACCGACGTGCACACCGTGATCGCCGAGGCCGACGGCTCCGACGTGCTCGGCACGATCAGCCTGCACGAGATCAACCGCGCCGCGAGCCGCTGCGTGGCCGGGTATCTGACCGCGCCGTGGGCGCGGCGCCGGGGCGTAGCCGGCCGGGCCCTCCACCTGCTGTGCGGCTTCGCCTTCAGCGAGCTGCGGCTCGCGCGGGTCGAAGTGACGATCGAGCCCGGCAACGCGCCGTCGCGGGCGACAGCGGAATCCGTCGGGTTCCAGGAGGAGGGTCTGCTGCGCTCCTATATGGCGATCGCAGGCGCCCGCCGCGACATGCTGATGTACTCGTTGCTGCCGCACGATTTGCACCCTCCAACTGGGAACGAGGGCGCTACGCTCGAAGGGTGAACGAGGAGTTCGAGGGCGAGCGCGGCGCCTGGCTTCGCTGCTATCGCTGCTGGTCACAGCGGCTCGAAGCTCAGGTCCACTACGACGCGATCCTCCGCGTCGACCCGGAGACCGGCGAGGCCGCCGAACGAGTCGAGGAGGTCCAGGAGGCCGTCGTCCAGTGCCTCGACTGCATGCATGACCAGCCGCACCTGACCGTCGAAGAGGGCCGGGTCGTCGCGATCGGCGACCGCTGGGAGCGGATGGTGGCCGGCAAGCCGTTCGTGGCCTCGTGCACCGTCACCGTCGACCAGGACATGGTCGAGTCGTGCTCCGGCCCCGAGGCCGCCGACAGCCTCACCTACGCATCGTTCGGCGACGCCGGCACCCGCGAGTTCTTCACCCACGTGCGGTTCCACAAGCACGACGAGGAGCGCATCGTCGTGCACCTGCTGGTCGAGCTCTATTCCCGCACCGAGGAGGAGGCGATCGAGGTGCTCGAGGAAGCCTCCCGCGGCGCGCTCGAGATCACCTCGCTAGCCGAGGAATCACGGCCGCCCGCGCACTCGCACGGCGAAGCGCACTAGAGTCCGGCTCGAAAACCGGACCCGAAGGGATCCACATGAAGCACAGGGGAATCGCACTGACGGGAATCGGGGCACTCGCGCTTGCGATCCCGGCGCTGGTGATCGCGCGCGGGGCCAGCGAGCCCGTCGAAACCGACCTCGCCGCAGTCGGCGGCCAGACGACATGGAGCACGGGCGCCACGACCACGAACAGCAAGACCTTCAAGCCCGTGCGCAGACTTCCGCGCTGGGCGGACGAGATCCTCGCCTACGACCCCGGCGCAGCGATCCACGTAAGCGTCGATCTTCGCCGTGGCCGGGGGAAGCTACAGATTCGCGACGGCGGCATCGGCGAGGTCAAGCCGGGCTCCGTCCTGCTGGCTGAGAAGGGTGTGAGCACGGCGATATTCCTCCTTAGGAGCGGGGCTCTGAACGACCCGGTGGTCGAGTGGAGGAAGCTCGGCGACGCGCGCCTAAGGGCGCGATCCGTGATCGTCGAAGTCGTCGGCCCGATCGACTAGGCGGCGCTTCCCCACCGCTGCCGCAATCTGCGGTGGCGGTGGGTGAAGAGCGCCTTGATGATCCGCTGGGCGACGGCCGTCGCGCCGATCGCCCGCAGCGGCGCCCGCAGCTCGAGCTCGAGCCGGTCGGTGATCTCGCACGTCGCGTCACCGGTGGGCACGACTTCGCGCTCGTGCTGCCAGTGGCGGGCTGAGCCGAGCTGCGAGCGCTCGAGAAACCGCAGCCCCGGACCGCGCTCGACCAGACACAGGTCGTCGTAGTCGACCGGTAGGACCTTGGCCACCCGGATCCAGCTCCGGCCCAGCGGCTGACCAAGCGGCGCGTCGTTGATCGACATGCCGGGCTCGATTCCCTTCGGCATCGCCATCGAGACCCAGGGCCCGAGCTCGTAGTTGATCCCCTCGGGGCTGAGGGCGGCGGCCCAGACCTCCGCCGCCGGCGCCGCGACCCGGGTCGTGATCTCGAAAGTCGCAGTGGGCGCGCTCATCCCGGACAGGATGGCGCGACTGGCGCTTGAACACCTATCCGCGCTATGGCGGGCATAAGTGTTCTAGCGTCGGATGTTCGAGCGGCGGGCTGTGCGCCGGCTACGGAATCGAGCGCTCGACCTCGCAGCGGGAGGCCTTGTCGCGGCCCGGCCCGCCCTTGCAGATGTCGAACCCGGAACCGCCCTTCAGCTTGTCGCGGCCCGCGCCGCCGCAGAGGCGGTCGGCGCCCCCGCGACCGATCAGCTTGTCCGGGCCGCCGAGGCCGGTAATGACATCGGCGCCGCGACCTCCCCGCAGCCGGTCGTCGAGGTGGGTCCCGATCTTGGTCGAGCGCTCCCCGTCGCAGCCCAAGTCGAGTCGCAACGCCACGTTGTCGGCGAGGCCGAAGTTGAACTTGTCCCCGTCGTTCGTAGCGGTGAGCGTCACCCTGGCCCTGCGCGCCCGGTCCGGCACCTGCCGGGTCTTCGAGCGCAGAAGCAACGTCGTAAGCGTCCGGCGCTGGGCCTGCGTGACGGGCCCGATCCGGAGCGTGCGCAGCGTCGAGCCGTTCCCGCGCAGGAGCTCGGCCTTCGCCGTCATCGTGTCGGACTCGAAGTTGGTGCCGCCGAGTAAAGCCGAGAGCGTGATGCTGGCCCGGCCGGCCGCAATCGCGCGGCGAGCCCTGCGCGGCAGCGGCACGGTCTGGGTCGCGGTCGAAGTGACGCCGAGCCGCCCCCAGAGCAAATTCAGCCCTCCGGCGAAGCGCGCGGCCTGGAGTCGGCTCGGGAAGCTGCGGTTGGTGGGCACGCCGTAGATCGCGGACGTCATCGTGGTAGGGGGAGCCAAGGTCCAGCCTGGGATCGGCCCCCCTGGGTCGTCGAAGGTTTGGGCCGCGCCCGGTCCCTCGAAACCGCCGTTCTCAAGCAGGCTCCCCGCGAGCGCGGGCGGCCCACCGCCCGGCCGGACCGAGGCGCTCGACCCCCCAAAGTTCGCAGTGACAAGGTCCTGGTTTCCGTCGTTGTCGAAGTCACCTACCGCGAGGCCGCTCGGAGAGATCGCGACCCCAACGTCGGTTTGGGCCGAGGAGGGGAATCGTGGAGCGCGACGGAGAACCCTCACACGGTCTTCGCCCGACTGGGCGAGGACCACGGCGATGTCCTCGACGCCGTCGGAGTCGAAGTCGCCGAGAGCGACGGCCTGTGGGTTCGCGCCGGCCTCGAAGGGACGAACGAGCGCGCGGGCGGAGGGAAAGCTCGAGCCCGCGCCGCCGAAGCGCACGGCGAATCCCGGCGGGACCCCGAAGCCGGTATCGGTGGCGAACGCGAGATCCTCGTCCCGGTCGCCGTCGAAGTCGCCGACCGCAATCCCGTCCGGAGTCTCGATCGCGCTGACCGTCGAGGACTCACCGGGCGGGAACGTCCCGGAAACGAAGTCCCCCGGACGGACCGTGACGTTGTCGGACTGCTTGTTGGCGACTGCGAGATCCTGGGCGCCGTCGTTGTCGAAGTCGCCGATCGCGAGCGAGTCGGGGCCGGCGTCGGCGGCGAGGTTGAAGTTGCTATCGAAGGTCGCGCCGGCGCCACCGAGCCGGACCGTAACGTCGCCGGTACCGTTGTTCTCGTTGGCGATCGCGAGGTCTTCGTCGAACCCCGGGTTGAAGTCGCCGACGACCAGCTGGGTGGGCGCCACCCCCGTCCCCAGGGTCACCGCGGTCCCGAACCCGTTGCCGGTGGTGCCGGGGAGGACGGTCACGTTGTTCGAGCTGAAGTTCGAGACCGCGAGGTCGTCGTCGCCGTCGATGTTGAAGTCGCCGACGGCGATCGAGCGCGGGAAACTGCCGACGCCGATCGAGAACGCGGCTTCGTCGGGGAAGCTGGCGCCGGGGCCTCCGGGGCGGATCGTCACCGAGCCGTTACCCGAGTTCGCGACCGCGAGGTCTTGGTCGCCGTCGTCGTTGAAGTCGCCGACGGCGACCGCCTGAGCGCCCTGGAGGCCCGGGATCTCGAAGGCGCGCGCGGCGGAAAAGGTGCCGTCGCCGGCTGCCGCCGGTGCCGCGGGGAGGAGCGAGCAGGCCAAGCCGAGCACGATCACGATACCCCTCATCCCCGACGCTGTCACCGGGACAAGGCTACCGCTACTCGACCGGGCCCTCCGCGTGGTCGGCGTCGCCGGGGTCGCGCTTCGGGATCAGGACCGCGCGCTTGAACTCGGCGACCAATTCGCCCGTCTGCTTGAAGACGCGGGTATGGACCTTGACCACGCCACGGTCTGGCTTCGACTGCGACGGGCGCACCTCGAGGACTTCGGACTCGCAATAGAGAGTGTCGCCGTGGAAGACCGGGTTCGGGTGGCTGAGCTCCTCGGTCGCCAGGTTCGCGATCGCCTTGCCTGAGACGTCGCTGACGGTCATTCCGACCGCGAGCGAATAGACGAGCGGCCCGACGACGACGTTCTGGCCCTGCTGGGACTCAGCCGCGTACACGTCGTTGACGTGTAGCGGGTGGTGATTCATCGTGATCAGGCAGAACAGGTGGTCGTCGGACTCGGTCACCGTCTTTGCGGGCCAGTGCTTGTAGACGGCACCGACCTCGAACTCCTCGAGGTAGCGCCCGTAGGCGTGGGCGCCGGAGGCCTCGCGCTCGGCCTGGTCGGTGATCAGCTTATGGTCCTTGGTGTCGCTCATGCTCCTCTTTCTGGATCTCGCCGGGCAGCAGTATGCCCAAGCGCCGCTTCCAGGAGCGCGCCCGCCGCCAGGACCAGCGCGTCGTCACCGGGTCCGGCAAATAGCTGTGCCGACACCGGCAGGCCATCCCCTGAGCGGCCGCAGGGGAGCGCCAGCGCCGGCGCCCCGACCGCGTTCAGCGGGAACGTGAACCGCGTCATCTGCTGCCGCACATCCAGCTCGTCGCCCTCGATCGGGGGCGGCAGGACCGGGAGCGTGGGCGCGATCACGAGATCCAGCCCCTCGAGCGCTTGCGCGAACGTTTCGCGGTAGCGCTCGCGGGCGCCTCGAGCCGCCGCGGCCTCCACCTCGGTCACCTCCAGCGCCCGGGCGATCTTGCCGCCGACATTGTCGCCGTAGCGCTCGTGGTGCTGGGCGAACAGGCTGCTGTGGACATCGGCGATCTCGCGCTGAAAGGCCGGGTTCAGCCCTTCGGGCAACGTTAGCTCGACGGCCCGGCAACGCGGGAAGAGCGCCGCGGCGACCTCAACGCGATCGCGCACGGCGGGTTCAGCATGGTCGAGCCATGCCACACCCACCTCGACTTCGTCGAGCGAGCCGAGCGCGTCCGGCTGCAGCCCGGCGAGATCGCGCATCGCCGCGGCACACCCGGCGACGTCGCTCGCCAACGGCCCCGCGTGGTCGAAGCTGGGTGCCAGGGGAAAACAGCCCTCCAGCGAGACGACCCCGAAGCTGGGCTTGAACCCGGTCACCTCGCAGCAGGCTGCCGGGATCCTGATCGAGCCGCCGGTGTCGGTGCCGAGCCCGAGGTCCGCCTCGCCCACGACCAGCGCCGCGGCGGAACCGCCGCTGGATCCGCCGGCGACCCGGCCCGGAAACCGCGGGTTCGGGACGTCGCCGAAGTGCGGGTTGTGCGAGGTGATCCCGTAGGCGAACTCGTGCAGGTTCGCCTTGCCCACGTCGACCCAGCCGACGTCCTCGAGCGCGGCGACCGCCGCCGCCGTTCGATCCGGCACGTGGTCCGCGAACACGGCGGAGCCGTACGTCGTGCGCACACCGGCCGTGTCGAACAGATCCTTGACCGCCAACCGCCGGCCCGCGGGCCCAGCGGCGAGCTTCGTGATCCAGATCCCCGGCACGGTCACGCGAGCATCCCCTCGACTCCCTCGAACCGGCCGATGTCCTTCGCCTCCTCGGCGATCGCCTCGAGCCAGCGATCGTCGAAACCGGGGAACGGTTCGAGCGATACCGCAAGGCGCTTGCCGCTGCGCCTGTTCGACCAGAGCCCGACGAAGCGTCCGTCGACGCAGATCGTCGGGCGCAGGACGCCGCCCCCGGGGAGGATGCGCCTGGCGCCGGCCTCGTCGACGGCGTGGCCTCTGCTCGCGTAGCCCATCAGGTAGGTGTCGAAGGCCGGCAGCAGGCGGACCACCGGCGAGCGGGCCGCTCGGGCGCTCCAGCCGCGCGGGACCAGCACCGTCTCCCCCGTCCCGGTGATCTCGTCCAGCTCGCCGGCGATCCGCTCGAGGCCGAGCCGGCAGTCGCGAAGCGGCAGACCTGACCAGAACGAGAAGTCGCGCTCGGTGGCCGGCGCGAACGCGTGGATGTAGCGCCGGGCGAGTTCGGCCAGCGAATCCTCGCGGTCGCGGCTCTCCGATTCGCCGATCCAATCCCGGGTGGCGACGAACACGCTCTCGCGCCCGGCGCTCGGGCCGATGCAGGCGATGCCCTCGACGACGAGCACGGTCGCGAGGTGGCTCCGCGTCTGAACCGTCACCTCGAACCCGGCCCGCGTCGCGATTTCCATAGCGTCACCACGCGCCAGCGGGCCGTCCGCCTCGAGCTTCCGGCGAATCGCCTCGAGCGCGCGGTCGCGCGCCGCGTCCGCGATCCCGAGTGTCTCCAGCCGCCGCCGCGACCAGGCGCTGATCCGCCCGGCGAAGAGCGGCGCAAGCCAGCCCGCGTCATCGGTCGGGATCAGGTGGGCGGTCATGCGCATCACCCAGGTGCGCAGGATCGAGCGCTCCTCGACGCGCGCCGCCTCCACGCTCTCCGCGGTGAGCTTGCGCGACCGGGCTCGCAGCTGCAGCCTGCCGGCTCGGGGCTCCTGCGCCTGCGCGCCCGCGATCGCGCGCAGGATCTCGGCCGGATGGTCGCCGCCGGCGGGGCGGTGGAGCAATTGCGAGCGAGCCCGGAGCGGGGCCAGCCGCGATGCATCGAGCGCCCGAGCGCTCAGCGAGCCTTCCTCAGCTGCGAGCGTGCCTCGCGCTTGGCGATGACCTGGCCGACCAGCTGCTGGATCTTCTGGTCGCCCTCGACCCGCACGTGGCCTTGGTCGAAGGCCTCGTGCCAATGGCCGATCTTGCCGTCGGCCGCCAGTTCGTTGAAGTGCGAGCGCGGAATCGAAACGTGCAGGCGCTCGTCCTCCGCGTAGCCCTTCGACACCTTCGGGCCCGGCAGCTCGACCCGGTAGAGCTGAATGTCGCCCCTGCCACGCAGCTCGAGCCCGATCACCAGCTTCAGGTTGGCCAGCGCCGGCACCTCTTCCCGGATGCCCGCTACGGCCTGTTCGATCAGCTCGCCGGTGCTGGGCATGCCTAGATCTTGTGCCGCTCCAAGAGCTTCTTGCCGATCACCATCTTCTGGATCTCGGAAGTCCCCTCCCCGATTAGCAGCAGCGGCGCGTCGCGGTAGATGCGCTCGATCTCGTACTCCTTCGAGTAGCCGTAGCCACCGTGGATCCGAAGCGCCTCCTCGGCGTTCGCGTGGGCGGCCTCCGACGCGAAGAGCTTCGCCATCCCGGCCTCGATGTCGGAGCGCTCGCCGGCGTCCTTCATCCGCGCCGCCTTGCGGGTCAGCAGCCTGGCGGCCTCCAACCGAGTCCCCATCTCGGCGAGCTTGAAGGTGATCGCCTGGTGCTGCGCGATCGGCTTGCCAAAGGCCTTCCGCTCCTGGCTGTAGCGCAGGGCGAGCTCGAGCGAGCGCTGGGCGACGCCGACGCCGCGGGCGGCGACGTTGACGCGGCCGAGCTCGAGGCTGTCCATCATCTGGCCGAAGCCCTTGCCGACGCCGTCGGGCCCGCCAAGGATGTGGTCGTCGGTCACCTTGAAGCCGTCGAAGACGAGCTCGGTGGACTCGACTCCCTTGTAGCCCATCTTCTTGATCGGCGGCGGGATCGTCAGGCCGGGAACCTCGGACTCGCCGGGCTCCTTCTCGCAGATGAAGCAGGTCATGCCCTTGTACGGGGGGTCGGCCGTGGGGTCGGTCTTCACCAGGACGAACACCAGGCCGGAGCGAAGGCCATTCGTGACCCACATCTTCTGGCCGTTGATCTCCCAGCCGCCGTCGACTTGCTTGGCGGTTGTCTTGATGCCCTGGACGTCGGAGCCAACCTCCGGCTCCGAGAGCGAGAACGCGCCGCGGATCTCGCCGGTGGCCATCCGCGGCAGGTACTTCTGCTTCTGCTCGTCGGTGCCGAACTTCATCAGCAGGTAGGAGCCGATGAAGTGGGTGTTGACCACCCCAGAGATCGAGATCCAGCCGCGCGAGAGCTCCTCGACGATCATCGCGTAGGTGGTTAGGTCGAGGCCCATGCCCCCGTACTCCTCGGGGATCGTGACCCCGAACAAGCCGAGCTCTTTCATCTGCTCGACGATCGGCTCCGGGAACTTGTCCTCGTGGTCGTACTCCTCGGCCACCGGGAGGATCTCCTTGTCGACGAACTGGCGCACCATCTCGGTGATCGCCTGCTGTTCGTCGGTCAGGTCCTGATAGGTCGCGGTCGCTACGGCCATGGCTCCTGTCTCAATCTCGTGGTGCGGCAGGAGGATACTTTCCCCGGATGGCCGAGCCTGATCTGCAAACGTTGTTCCGCGCCGTGATGGAGGAACTGGCAGGTGACGACGGCGACCTCGGCTACATGCACGAGTCGCTGCCAGCCCTGTCGGCGTGGGCGCGCGAGTTCGCGGCGCCGGACTTTGTGTGCGCGATGTGCCCCCTGCCTCCCACCCCGCCGACCGTCTGGCCCGGCGTGGACGGCATCACGAAGGCGTGGGACGACTACGGCGGATCGTTTGCGGGCGTGCGTGCCCGGCTGGTCGAGATCCGCGAATCGGACACCCACACCACGGTCATCGTCGACCAGCAGGCGAAGACGCGCCATGACGGCGTTGCGATCAGCCAGCCCAGCGCAATGGTCTTCGAGTTCAAGGATGGCCAGGTCAGCCGGATCGAGTTCCACCTGGATCGCGCCGAGGCGCTGCGCGTCGCCGGGCTCGCCTGAGCGTCTACAGCTCCCACGCAAAGCAGCGCGAGGTCCAGCTCGGGTGCTCGCGCTCGTAGAAGCGGTGGGCGTCGGCACGGTCGTCACCGGAGTCGAGCTCGAGGTGCGAGGCCCCGCGCTCCTTCGCCCAGGCCTTGGCCGCATCCAAGAGCGCCTTGCCGACGCCCTCGGAGCGCCGGGCCGGGTCGACCGCGAGGTCCTCGACCCAGGCGCGATACCCATAGCGCACTGAATGCATGTCCTGATAGGCGGTGGCGAAGCCGATTATCGCGTCGGCATCCTCGGCGACGAGGACCGCGGCGTCGTGCGACCCGATCGCCTGGCGGATTGCCACCTCGGCGCGCCGCTCGTCCCATTGGGCAGGGCGCGACCCCGGCGGCGCGAAGAGCCACTCGTAGAGGCGCAGCAGGTCTGTTTCTTCGCCGGGCCGCGCGGCCCGCACCTGCACACCCTGGGAGTTAGACGTTGCCACTCCAGCGCAGGATCTCACGAACACCAGGCGTGAGGCCGTAGAACCCGTCGATTTCGGACAGCGCCGAGATGCCGCCCCGCCGCTCGCGCTGGGAGATGAAGCGCGCGGCCTGGCCGACGGAGACGCCAAGCGCGATCAGGCCCTCGAAGTCGACCTCGTTCAGGTCGACGCGGGAGCCATTTATGGATTGCGATGAGGTGGGCTCGACTCCGTCCAGCGTGAACGCGGCACTGTCAACCTCGGCCGCCACAGGTGTCCGAAGGGCGATCCCCCCCGGAAGCCATTCCTCGACGCCGTACTCCCGTCCCATCAGATCGGAAAGACTAGCCAGCCAGCCAGCTTCGCGCGCTACTCCGATCAGCCGGCGAGCGGCGCGAGTTCGATCCCCGCATCCTGGAATTGCTGGTCGAGATCCCGCGCCGCCTCCTGGAACCCGACCGCGGCGGCCTGGAGCTCCGTGGCGCTTGCCTGCAGAGCGGCCTCGTCGCCGGCCTCGGCGGCGTCCGCAACCGGTGGGAACGCGGCGCCGTAGCCCTCGACGGCGGCGATCAGATCGTCGTGGATCGCCGCGACCTCGTCGGGCGCCTCGATCGCCTCGAGCTCACCGATCGCGCCCTCGATCTCACTGACGATGTCCCGGACGCCGGCCACATACTGCTTGACGGAGTCGGGGTTCGCGAGTGGCGCACTCAACTGGTCGAGGCTCGCGAACGTCTCGAGCGCCGCCTCGGTCTGGTTGTCGTACTCGTCCGCCGTGAGCGGTTCCGATCCGCTGCTCGAGCCGTCATCATCGCCGCCGCAGGCCGCCACGACGAGCGCCGCCATCGCGACGAGCAGGCTCAGTGTCGTCCGCGCGAACATCGGCAGTGCGGCAGCGTAACGCCGCCGGGCGGCGCTTCGTTAGCGTTCCGGACAAAGCTGAACAGGAGAACCCTTTTGAGAAATCCCCGAGACTTCGCCAAGCCGCTCGCGATCGGCGCGCCCGATCCGGTGCTGGAGGTCCCCTTCGGGCCTTCACGGATGATCCACTTCTTCGATGCCTCGAACGAGAAGATGGCCGCCAAGGTCCCGGACATGGCCGAGCAGGCCGACATCCTGCTCGGCAATCTCGAGGACGCCGTCCCGGTCGAAAAAAAGGAGGCGGCGCGCGAGGGCCTGGTGCGGGTCGCAAAGGAGGTCGACTTCGGCGAGACCGCGCTCTGGAGCCGGGTCAACTCGCTCGAGAGCCCCTGGGTCCTCGACGACCTGACGACGCTGGTCACCGAAATTGGCGACAAGCTGTCGGTGATCATGGTGCCGAAGGTCGAGGGCGCCTGGGACATCCACTACGTGGACCGGCTGCTGGCACAGCTCGAGGCCAAGGCCGGGCTCGACCGGCCGATCCTGATCCACGCGATCCTGGAGACCGCGCAGGGAGTGGTCAACCTGGAGGAGATCGCGACCGCGAGCCCAAGGATGCAGGGGATGAGCTTCGGCCCGGCAGACCTCGCGGCGTCTCGACGGATGAAGACGACCCGGGTCGGCGGCGGCCATCCTGGCTATCTGGTCATCAACGACCCCGATCCCTCAGACGAGGACGCTCCCCGCGCGACCGCCCAGCAGGACCCCTGGCACTACTCGATCGCCCGCATGGTCGACGCCTGTGCCTCGGCCGGACTGTTGCCGTTCTACGGGCCCTACGGGGACATCAAGGATGTCGAGGGGTGCGAGGCCCAGTTCCGCGCCGCGTTTCTGCTCGGCTGTGTCGGGGCTTGGTCGCTGCATCCAGCCCAGATCGAGATCGCCAAGAGGGTCTTCTCCCCCGATCCGGAGGAGGTCAGGTTCGCGAAGAAGGTCATCGAGGCGATCCCCGACGGGCGCGGCGTCCACATGATCGACGGCAAGATGCAGGACGACGCGACGTGGAAGCAATGCAAGGTGATGGTCGAACTGGCCGAGATGCTGGCGCAGAAGGATCCTGAGCTGAAAGCGGCGTACGAGCTCTGACCACGCCGTTTCGCCACCGCCTGCGCGTTCGCTGGCACGAGTGTGACCCGCAGGGCGTCGTCTTCAACGCGAACCACCTTGCCTACGCTGACATCGCGATCACCGAGCTCTTCCGCGAAGCGTTCGGCGGCTGGCAGGTGCCGATGGACGAGCACGGGATCGACATGGTCGTGGCCGCAGCGAACGTCCGCTACCTCGCGCCGATGCGCTTCGACGAGGAGTTCGACCTGGTCGTGACCCTGATCCGGATCGGCGAGACCTCGACCACGATCCGGGTGGTCATGGAACGCGGCGGGGAGGCCGCTGCCGAGGTCGAAGTCCGACACGTGGTCGTGGACCCGGCGTCGCGCCGGAAGGCGCCGATCCCCGACAGCTTGCGCGAAGCCCTGCAGGCCTACGCCTGATCGCCGATGATGTGCGGGTGAGCACCGAGTCGCACGAGATCGTCAAGCGACGGCGGATCTACGTCACCGGCCATCGCAACCCTGACCTTGACTCGATCGCTTCGGCGATCGGCTACGCCGAGCTGAAGGGCAGGCTCGACGCGGACAACGAGTACGTCCCGGTTCGGCTCGGCGAGGTCAACGACCAGACCGCCTGGGCTCTCGAGCGCAGCGGCGCCCGGTCGCCGACGGCCATGAGCCATGTCTTCCTGCGCGTGCGCGACGTGATGCGCGAGACCTTCCCCGTGGCCGGGCACGACGACCCGGTGCGCTCCGTCGGGCTGACGATGGCCCACTTAAACCTCGACATCGTGCCGATTGTCGACGCCGACGGGCGCCTGATCGGAGTGATGACCGAGCGGGCGTTGGCGCACCGCTACATCCGCGAGTCCCGCACGACCTCGACCCTGGTCGACGCGCCGACGACCGTCGGCAAGATCGTCGAGGTGCTCGACGGCGAGCTCGTCAGCGGCGACGACCGAATGGTCGAAGGCCGGGTCTGGGTCCACTCGATCGACCCCGCGCATTCAGAGAGCAAGATCTCGTCCGGCGACGTGGTCGTGGTCGGCAACCGCGAGGACGCCCAGCGCCAGGCGCTCGAGCTCGGGGCCGCGCTGTTGGTGGCGTCGAACGGGGTCGGGCCGGGAGCCGAGATCCTCGAGCTCGCCGAAAGGCAGGGGGCAAGCGTCGTCGTGAGCCCGCTGGACAGCTACGTCTCGAGCCGGATGATCACCCTGGCGGCGCCGTGCCGGGCGCTCGCCGACACGGAGCCGCTCACGGTCGACCGCGACGACTTGGTCTCCGAGATCTCCGAGGACATCAAGGACGTGCACTACCGGGCAGCCGTCGCCGTCGACCGCGCCGGCAAGCCGGTCGGCCTGGTCACACGCTCGGACCTCGTCTCCCCCCGTCCGCGCCGCGTCCTTCTGGTCGACCACGCCGAACAGGCGCAAAGCGTGCCCGGCGTCGAGGAGGCCGAGATCGTCGAGATCCTCGACCACCACCACATCGGGTCGATCGAGACGCGGGTGCCGGTGCGCGCGATCTTCGACCCGGTTGGCTCGACCGCGACGCTGGTCGTCGAGCGCTTTCGCCAGAACGGCATGGATCCGAGCCGGGAGTCAGCGACGATGCTGCTGGCCGCGGTCCTCTCCGACACCGTGTTGCTGAACTCCCCAACCGCAACCGACCGGGACCGGATCGTGGTCCAATTCCTCGAGCAGGCGCTCGGAGTGGATGCGATGGAGTTCGGCGGCGAGATGTTCGCGGCGGGCTCAGACGTGACCGGCGTATCCGCCGAGGACATCGTCGGCCGCGACGCGAAGGAGTACCAGCTCCCCGGCGGGGAGACGATCGCGATCGCTCAGATCGAGGTCGTCGGCAAGGGCCTGCTCGACCGCGGCACCGAGCTACAGGAGGCGCTCGAGCGGATGCGCGAGCAGAACGACCACGTCCTGGCTGCGTTGATGGTCACCGACATCCTCTCGAAGGGAACCGACCTGCTCGTCGCCGGCGACGCGGCGCCGGTCGAGCGTGCCTTCGGGAAGGAGATGGAGAACGGAGCCCTGCCTCTCCCGGCCGTGATGAGCCGGAAGAAGCAGGTCGCCCCGAAGCTCCTACGCGCGTTCTCTTCCTAGCCGAAGAACTGGGCGTACGTGGACTTGAGCTGCGCCTGGTCGGGCACCTTGAGGGTGGCATCGGTAAACGGAGCGTCGCAGTACAGGGTCGCTTGCTGAGACAGACCAACTATTGGCGCAGTGAAGTCACCGCCAGCGAGATTATCTTCGGCTCGGGTGGCGCTGCCCGTCTTCGGCTTGAACTTGAGGTTCAGGCAGAGGACTTCGCCGCCCGCGATGAAATCGTGCCCCGTGACGCCCTTCGTCCTCACGACCTGAGAGTCGTGGTTCACGTGCAGGTAGGCGATCTTCATGTCCTTGGTCCCGACGACGCCGTTCTTGATGTCGCCCGAGTCAACCCTGTTCGAGCCCGGCAGCGCGATCGCGCTTCCGGAAAGTGCGGCGACCAGCGCCACCACCGCAACGACTAACCCTCCGCGGCCCTCGACGGCTCGGGAGATTGCGCCACGCATATGTGCCTCCTCTGATTGGGACCTAAGACAGCTTCTGCTTCAGCGCCGCGAGCTGGTCGCGCACCGGCTGCGGCAGGCGGTCGCCGAACTGGGCGAGGTGCTGTTCGACCTGCGGCAGCTCCTCTCGAAGCTGGTCCTCGTCGACCGTGGTCAGCTCGCGCATTGCCTCGGCGGAGACATCGAGGCCGTCGGTGTTGATCGCACCTGGTGCCGGCACCAGGCCGATCGGGGTGTCGAGCGCCTCGGCCTTGCCGTCGCAGCGGCGGAAGACCCACTCCAGGACCCGGCTGTTCTCGCCGAAGCCCGGCCAGAGGAAGTTGCCGTCGGCGTCCTTGCGAAACCAGTTGACGTAGAAGACGCGGGGCAGCTTGCCCGCGTCCGCCCGCTTGCCGATCGCGAGCCAGTGGGCCATGTAGTCGGCCATGTTGTAGCCGCAGAACGGCAGCATCGCGAACGGGTCGAAGCGAAGCTGGCCGACCTTGCCGAACGCGGCGGCCGTCTGCTCGGAGCTCATCGTCGCGCCGAGGAACACGCCGTGCTCCCAGTCGAACGCTTCCCGCACGAGCGGCACGTTCGTCGCACGGCGTCCGCCGAACAGGAAGGCGTCGATCGGCACGCCGGCGGGGCTCTCCCACTCCGCGGCTATCGAGGGCGCCTGCGCGGCGGGCACGGTGAAGCGAGCGTTGGGGTGGGCCGCGGGATCGTCCGAGGCCGGGGTCCAGTCGCTGCCGTGCCAGTCGATCGCGTGCCCGGGCGGCTCGCCGGTCATGCCCTCCCACCACACGTCACCGTCGTCGGTGAGAGCGCAGTTGGTGAAGACCGTGTTCTTCTCGATCGCCTCCATCGCGTTCGGGTTCGTCTTGTAACCCGTGCCGGGGGCGACCCCGAAGAAGCCGGCCTCGGGGTTGATCGCGTAGAGGCGTCCGTCGTCGCCGAACTTCATCCAGGCGATGTCGTCGCCCACGGTTTCGACCGTCCAGCCCTCGAGCGTCGGGATCAGCATCGCGAGGTTGGTCTTGCCGCAGGCCGAGGGGAACGCACCGGTCACGTACTTGACCTGGCCCTCGGGAGAGGTGAGCTTGAGGATCAGCATGTGCTCGGCCATCCAGCCCTCGTCGCGGGCCATGACCGAGGCGATCCGCAGCGCGAAGCATTTCTTGCCGAGCAGCGCGTTGCCTCCGTAGCCGGAGCCGTAGCTCCAGATCTCGCGGGTCTGCGGGTAGTGGACGATGTACTTGACCTCGGCGTTGGTCGGCCAGGGCGTGTCCTTCTCGCCCTCCGCCAGCGGCGCTCCGACCGAGTGCACGCAGGGCACGAACTCGCCCTCCCGGCCGAGGGCGTCGAGGGCGCCCTGGCCCATCCGGGTCATGATCCGCATCGAAACCACGACGTACGGGGAGTCGGTGAGCTGGACGCCGACGTGCGACTTGTCGGAGCCGAGCGGGCCCATCGAGAACGGCACCACGTACATCGTCCGGCCCTTCATCGAGCCGGCGAAGAGATCGTTCATCGTCTCGCGCATCTCGGCGGGAGGCCGCCAGTTGTTGTTGGGCCCGGCCTCCTCCTCGGTCTCCGCGCAGATGAAGGTGCTGTCCTCCACGCGAGCCACGTCGGAGGGATCCGACCAGGCCAGGTACGAGTTTGGGCGCTTCGCGTCGGACAGGCGCCGGAAAGTCCCGGCGTCAACCAGCTCCTGGCAGAGGCGGTCGTACTCCTCGGCGGTGCCATCGCACCAGTGGATCTGATCCGGCTTGGTCAATGCCGCGATCTCTTCGACCCACGCGACCAGCTTCTGGTTCTTGGTGGGAATCTCGGTCGCGGCGGCAGCGTCACTCACTGGTGGAGTCGTCTCCTTGTCGATGGTCGGGGCGGTCATTCTGCCGTATCGCAATCGCCTTACGCCTCAACGCCCTGGGCGAGTGCCACTCCCGACTGATCGCCCTCAGCCGCATTGCGGCTCCGCATGACGTGGGCGAAGAGCCCGGCGGTGATGAACATGAAGCCCGAGTAAACGGCCGCCGGGATCGCGTAGTCGATGTCGATCGTCCCGGCAACAGCGATCGCAAGCGTCGAGTTGTGGATGCCCAGCTCCATCGCGATCGCCGTCGCCTGCTCGTTCGTAAGCCGGGCGAACCGGGCGACCGAGAAGCTGACCGACATCGCCGCCAGGTTGAGGGCTAGGGTGGCGAGCGCGACCGACGCAAAGTTGTCGAGAACGACGTCGATCTCGCTCGCGACGGCGCCGATCACTACCGCGACGAAGGCGAACATGGCCGCCCGTTTCACCCGCCCCCGGACCTCGTTCACGCGCACGGGGTAGCGCGCGCGCAGGTACATGCCGATTGCTAGGGGCACGATCGTGATCGCGAAGACCCTTGCAACCACGCCGGCCATCGACACGTCGCCGATCTCACCGCCCGCGAAGTGCTGTCCGGCCAGCCCCAGATAGAGCGGCACGGTCAACAGCGCGCCGATGCTCGAGAGCGCGGTCATCGTCACCGACAGCGCGGTGTCGCCACGCGCGAGGTGGGTGAGCAGGTTCGCCATCGTGCCGCCGGGCGAGGCGCCGAGGAGCACCAGGCCGATCGCGAGGACCGGCTCCAGCCCGAACGCCTCGGCGATCGCGAAGGCGAGGAGCGGGGCGACGAAGACCAGGTTCGCAAGGCCGATTGCCACCCCGCGGGGGTAGACCGCGATCCGGCGGAAGTCGGCCGTCGTCAGCTCCAACCCGAGGCTGACCATGATCACCGCCAGCGCGATCGGCAGCGCCACGGTCGCGAACACCGAACCCTCCACGACCCCGCACCCTATGGCCGGGGTCGGGCTATCCAGCGAACTACGCTCTTAAGGAGCGGGAGCGAACGTGGCGGCCGCCACCGGCAGCGCGAAGATCCTCGCGGCGTAGGCCGATGAGCTCGTCCCGCGGCATTGGATCTGCGTGTTCCCGCTCGGCCCGGCAATCGTCGTCGTGGAGAGGAAGACCAGCTCCTCGATGTGGTTGCCGGGCAGCCTTGCAAACAGGTGGTAGGCATCGTCACCCGTCATGAAGCAGTTGGCATCGCCGTTCTGCCCCGCGTCCCCCTCCACCAGCACCCGGCCGATCAGGAAGTGCGTACCGGTCGGGATCAGGTTGCTCACGATCGCCTGGTTCGTCCCGGTCAAATCGACGATGTCCGGCGGGTTGTTGTCGGCAGCGCCATCGACCGTTCCGACGCCACCGAGCGTCGCTTCGTTGATATCGGAGCCGGTCAGCGAGTCGTCCTGAACCTGCACGGAGCGCACAGCCGACGTGGCGACTTCGTCGAAGTCCACGGAGTCGGTCGCGAGCTTGGTCGATCCGTCATTACCCGTCCCGTCGGCGGGGATCGCGTTCGGACCCAATTCCGCCGAATCGATCGCGGCGCTCGGGATCCCGAAGCTGGTGCCAAAGGACGCGATCTCCTCGGAGTCGAAGGTGCCCGCCGACAGCTCCAACCAGCCGACTGCGTTGGTCGCGAGCTCGCCTGATCCGACCGAGTTGTCGGCCAGCGAGTTGGCGGTCAGCGAGTCGCCGACCACGTGGAACGCACTCAGCGTCGCCTGAGCTATCTCGCCGCCATCGATGCTTCTGTTCTCGATATCGGCACCAGTCAGGCTCTCGTCGATGACGCGAGCCGAATTGACCGCGTTGTTGGCGATCGTCGGGTTCGGGTAGGTGCCGGTCAAGCCGCCGCCGGCCGGGCCTGTCGGTGGGCCGGCGGGGACGCCCGAGAGCTCCAGACTCGCCTCGTCGATGTCGGCGCCCTTCAACGAGTTGTCCGCGACGTCGCTGCCGGTCAGCGAGTTGCTGGCGACATCGGCACTCCCCAGGCTGCCGTCGGTGACCTTGGCCGCGGAGATCGCGTTCGCGTCGACGTCGGCCGCCTTGACCTCGCCGTTCTTGATGTGCCGCGAGCGGACATCGTTGGGACCGAGCGAGGCCGCCCAAGCAGTGCCGCCGAGCGCCAGGTAGCAGGCGACGATTCCCATGATGTTGCTCCGCAAGAACTCACGGACCTTCGTCGAACTGGACACTCACTCCCCCTCACCCCGTGGCGCCCGCGGAGGCGCCTGTTTCGAACACCCTATCCGGTAGATTTCCGCGCCGCGCCAAACTCCGGCGCCTCTTCTTTCCATGCGCTTCTACGAGTACGAATCACGCCGCATCGTCGAGCGGGCCGGCATCCCGGTCACCGAGTACGGCTTCTGCACGACGGCCGACGAGGCGCGCGCCGCCGCAGAGCGGATCGGCGGCCCGACGGTGATCAAGTCCCAGGTCCTCACTGGCGGCCGGATGAAGGCCGGAGGCGTGAAGTTCGCCGACACGCCCGACGAGGCGGCTGAGCACGCCGCCGTGATCCTCGCGTTGGAGATCGGCGGCCACATGCCGGTCGGCGTCCTGGTCGACCCCAAGGCCGAGGTCGAGCAGGAGTACTACGCCGCCGTCCTCTGGGACGGGCGCGCAAAGCGGCCGATGATGCTGTTCTCCGACATGGGCGGCATCGACATCGAGCAGGTCGCCGAAGAGCACCCCGACCATGTCGGCCGCGGGCACCTGTCGAACCTCCACCCCATCTCCGACTTCGAGGCCAAGCAGGTCGTCGCGCGCGTCGGCATGACCGGCTCGGAGCTGAACCGCGCCACGGCGATCCTCGCCAGGCTCGCGCGCCTCCAGCGCGATCACGACATGACGCTCGCCGAGATCAACCCCGTGGCGCGTCTCGCCGATGGCTCGTTCGTCGCGCTCGATGCCCACATGGAGATGGAGGACGAGGCGGTCGGCCGCCACAAGAAGGTGCTGGCCGAGCTCGAGATCCCCGCCGACGAGCCGCGCGAGCTCTATGAGCCGTCCGAGTTCGAGCGCAATGTCAAGGCGATCGACGCCGCCGACCACCGGGGCGTGATCCAGGGCAAGGACCACGGCTTCGACGGCAACCTGGGCCTGGTGATCGGGGCCGGCGGCGGCTCGCTGACCTTGACCGACGCGGTTCGCTCGCAGGGCGGCAAGCCCGCGAACTACGCCGAGATCGGCGGCAACCCGTCGGTCGCCAAGTCGAAGGGTCTGGCGATGGAGGTCCTGAAGAAGGAAGGCGTCGAAAAGATCGCGGTGATGATGTCGATCGTCTCCAACACCCGGGTCGACATCGTTGCCCGCGGTGTCATCAAGGCCTGCCTGGAGCTCGGCAAGGACCCGGCCGAGACGATCGCCGTGTTCCGGATCCCCGGTGCCTGGGAGGAAGAGGGCGCGAAGATCCTGGACAAGTACGGGATCGAATTCAAGGATCGCGATACCTCCATGTGGGAGGCGGCCGGCGAAGCCGTGGCGAAAATAGTCTGATGAGCGACGTTCGGCGCGGAAGCAGATTCGCCCCCCTGGCAGGGGAGTGGTTTTGAGCATCCTCCTGAACGAAGACTTCACCTTCATCGTCCAGGGGATCACCGGGCGCGAGGCCGTGAACCTCACGCGCGAGTGCCTGGACTACGGCTCCAAGGTGGTCGGCGGCGTGACCCCCGGCCGCAAGGGCCGCGAGGTGCACGGCGTGCCCGTCTTCGACACCGTCGAGCAGGCGGTCGAGCACCACGGCAGCGCGATCGACGGCGCCGTCGTCACCGTCCCGCCCGCGTTCACCAAGGACGCTGTGATGGAGGCGATCGCCAACGGGATCAAGCTCGTGGTCGTTGTCACCGAGCGCATCCCCCGCCGCGACGTCGCCGAGATGGTCGAGCTCGCCAACCTGCACGACGCGCGCATCATCGGCCCGAACTGCCTTGGCCTGATCGTTCCCGGAGTCTGCAAGATGGGCGGTATCGGCGGACCCGCCAAGGACGCGGGCAAGGCCTACTCGCCCGGCCCGGTCGGCGTGATGTCGCGCTCCGGCGGCATGACGACCGAGATCTCCTCCTCCCTGACGGCCGCCGGATTGGGAGTCTCGACCGCCGTTTCGATCGGCGGCGACGCGATCATCGGCTCCACGTACGCCGAGCTGATGCCGTACTTCGAAGCGGACGAGCAGACCGAGGCGATCGTGATCTACACCGAGCCCGGCGGACGCATGGAGGCCGAGTTGGTCGACTGGCGCGAGCAGGTCGGATCGCGACTGCCGATCGTCGCGTTCATGGCCGGCAAGTTCATGGACGACGAGGAGATGCAGGGCATGAGCTTCGGCCACGCCGGCACCATCGTGGAGGGCAAGGAGGACTCGGCAACCGAGAAGATCGCCCGCCTCGAAGCCGCCGGGGTTCCAGTCGTCGAGCGGATCGACGAGATCCCAAGCGCGGTAAAGGAAAAGCTCGGTGGCTGAGCACGGCGTGTTCATCAACGTCGAGGTCGACAAGTCGATCGCGGGCGACCGGGATCTTGCGAAGAAGCTCGAGGAGGCCTGCCCGGTCGACATTTTCGCCGCCTCCGATGCGGGCGTTGCCGTGGTCGATGAGAACCTCGACGAGTGCGTGCTCTGCGGGCTGTGCCTGGACGCCACCCCGGACGGCACCGTGACGGTCAGCAAGCTCTACGACGGGACTACGCTCAGCCGCTGACGCGGTTCAGCAACCCGTCGCGACCGAGCGCGCCCAATCCCCCGATGGCCGGATCGTGATCTCGATCCTCGGGTAGCAGTGCTGCTCGAGGTAGGGATAGCGGAGGCGGAAGTGAAAGCGCGACTCGGCGACGACGCGGGCGCCGACGCGCCTGATCTCGCCGCCGTGGGACAGCAGCCGCCAGTTGGTGCCGGTCCGGACGCTGACGCGGCGATCGGCCGCGACGATGCGCCGGCGGCCCGCGCGGCGCTCGGCGCACCAGATGACCTCCTGGCGCACCGTCCACTGGTGCGCCCCGAGGCTGGTCTTGCGCTTGCCGGCTTTCGCCGCGAAACAGGTCCGACCCGGGCCGTCGGCGCCCGCCGCGCGTAGCGGCAGCGCCAGCGCGACGACGATGGCGAGCCCGGTCAACAGATGGATGATCCGCGAGCCGCTCATGAATGATTACGCTAGGCGCCGAAATTTCAGGCGTGAGTCACGGTCGGCGACAACGCTGTGACACGGGGCGGATGAACAAGCACCGAAACCTGCATCTGTTCCAGATCGCCTGCCTGGCGGCCGTCTACTACGCGGCGGCAAAGCTCGGGCTGAGCCTCGCGTTCGAGACCGCGAGCGTGACGGCGATCTGGCCGCCGACCGGGATTGCGCTCGCCGCACTCTGTCTGTTCGGATTCCGGCTCTGGCCGGGCGTCGCGATCGGCGCCCTTCTGGCGAACGCGTGGACCGGCGTGCCGCTTCTGACGGTGCTCGGGATCACGACGGGCAACACCTTGGAGGCGCTCGCGGGTGCCTACCTGCTGATGCGCGTCGTCGACTTCCGCCCCTCGCTCGAGCGGGTCATGGACGTGGTCTGGTTGGTGGCTTTGGGCGGGGTCGTGAGCACGACGATCAGCGCAACCATCGGCACCGGTAGCCTGCTGGCCGGCAACGAGATCGACGCGACCAACTTCGGCTCGGTGTGGCGCACATGGTGGCTGGGAGACATGGGTGGCAACCTGGTCGTCGCTCCGGCGCTGATGGTCGCGGTCACGCATTGGCCCTATCGCCAGGCACCCGGGCGAATCGGCGAGGGGGTGGCGTTGGCCTTGGCGGTGGCGGGGACCGCGATGTTCGTGTTCACGCGCGACGCTCCGATCCTGTTTCTGCTCCTGCCGCTGCCGATCCTGGCAGCCTTCCGGTTCAGGCAGCCAGGGGCCGTAGTCGCCAGCCTCACGACGGCAGCGATCGCGATTCCTCTCACCGAAGCCGACAGGGGCCCCTTCACCGACTTCACACCGGACGAGAGGTTGTTGCTCGCCCAGGTCTTCCTCGGGGTCGTCAGCCTCACAACCCTGGTCGTGGCCGCGGTGCTCACCGAGCGCCAGCGAGCCGAGGAGTCGGTCCGAACGATTGCCAACACGCTGCAGGAGAGCCTGCTCCCATCCGGACTGCCGCCGCTGCCCGGCATCGAAGCCGCAGTACATTTCCGGCCGGCCGGCGAGCGGCACCTCGTCGGCGGCGACTTCTATGAGGTGCTCGAGGGCGACGACGGCAGCATCGGCGTAGCGATCGGCGACGCGCTCGGGAAGGGCGCGGTTGCCGCCGCGGACACCGCGCTGGCCCGGTACACGTTGCGCGCCGCCGCGCTGAACGATCGCGAGCCGAGCCGGATCCTGGGCTTCTTGAACGAGACGATGCTGCGCCAGTCCGCCGACCATCCGTGCACGGTCGCCTACGCGCGACTTGACCCTGGCGGCCCGGGGGTTGGCCTGACGGTGTCGATCGGGGGCCATCCGAAACCTCTGATCCTGCGCCTCGACGGCACCGTCGAGCCGATCGGAGAGCCGGCACCCCCGCTCGGCGTGCGGCGTGATCTCGAGCTCAGCGACCACCGGGCCCAACTAGCTCCGGGAGACGCGCTCGTGCTGTACACCGACGGCCTGACCGATGCCTACGCGCCGGAACGGATCCTGACGCCGGTCGACCTCGCGGCGGCCCTCAGCTCGAGCGCGGGAGCCGGCGCCAGCGAGATCGTCGAGGCCGCCCGCCAGACGTCGGTGCCCCCGCAGGAGGGCAGGGAGCCGCGCGACGACATCCTGATCCTGGTCCTTCGGCTCAGCGACCGCGCTGACGTCCCCGCGGCCACCCCGGGCCGCACCGGGCACCGCGCCGCCTAGGCTGCGGTCGATGAACTTCATCGCGGATGTGCTCGACCGCTTCCCCGCCTCGCGGCCGGCCTTGGTGGCGATCTCCGGCGAGGCGGAGCGCCGGGTCTGGCACTTCGGCGAGCTGATCGCGATGAGCGCCGGGGTCTCCGGCGCCCTCGCGGCACGGGGCGTCGAGCGCGGAGACGTCGTCATGACCCTGCTCGGCAATCGGGTGGAATGGGTGCTGACGCTGCTCGCCTGCTGGCGGATGGGCGCGGTCGCGCTGCCGTGCAGCACCCAGCTGCGCCGCCAGGACCTGGCACTGCGAGTGGAGGCCGCCGATCCGAAACTCTGCGTCGGCGAGGAGGCGTTGCTGGCGGAGATGGAAGACGCCGTGCCGACCCTTTCGCTGGACGAGTTCGCCGGGATCCTCGACGAGGACCGGCCACAGGCGACGCCGGCTGCAATCGCCCCACTCGACCCCGAGGACCCGGCGCTTATCGTGTTCACCTCGGGGACGACCGGCGAGCCGCGCGGAGCGCTCCATCCGGTGCGCTACTTGGCCGGCCAACGCGCTCAGGCCGAGCACTGGCTAGGCGCCAACGACGGCGAGCTCGTGTGGTGCACGACCGCAACGGGCTGGTCGAAGTCCGTGCGGAACGTATTCGTCGCACCTTGGCTTTGCGGCGCGGCGGCCCTGGTCTGCGACGCGCGGTTCGACCCGGTGGAGCGCCTTGACCTGATCGAGCGAGAGGGGGTCAACGTGCTCTGCCAGGCGCCGACCGAGTACCGGATGATCGCCGGCGGCGCCGAGCCGCGGCCGGTCGCATCGCTGCGTCGCCTCGTCTCTGCCGGCGAGGCGCTCGACCCGGATGTCATCGGCGTCTTCCGCGATCGGGTCGGGCTCGAGATCCACGACGGCTACGGCCAGACCGAGACCGGCCATCTGGTCGGCAACCACGTCGGCGAGGACGTCCGGCCAGGCTCGATGGGGAGGCCCCTACCGGGCGTCGAGCTTCGGGTCGGCGGCGATTCCGAGCCGAGCGGCGAACTCGCTTTGCGGGTCGCGACGTGCCCGACGTTCTTCAACGGCTACCTGGACGCCGTCCCGTTCGCCGGCGAGTGGTGGCCGACCGGCGACATCGTCCGTCGCGACGAGGACGGCTACCTCTGGCACGAGGGCCGCGAGGACGACCTGATCCTCTCGGCCGGCTATCGAATCGGCCCGGTCGAGGTCGAGTCCGCGCTGCTGTCTCATCCCGCCGTCGCCGAGGCGGCAGCGGTGCCGGCGCCCGATGCCGTACGGGGTGCCGTGGTGCGAGCGGTCGTGGTGTTGCGCTCGGGCGAGCCGGGCGACGCGCTCGCGCGCGAGCTCCAGGAGCACGTCAAGCGCCAGACCGCGCCCTACAAGTTCCCGCGAATCGTCGACTTCGCGGACGAGCTGCCGAAGACGGCGAGCGGCAAGATCCGGCGCGCCGAGCTGCGCTCGCCCTGATCGCTGCCGAATCCCGCCGCGCGTCGTCAGGATGCGCGGATGCTCGCGTTCGTCCGCGCCCGCTTCACGCCCGCCCGCGCCGCCTTCGCCGGGATCTTCGTCGTCACCGGCCTCGGCCTGCTCTCGATCGGCGCGACGCTGCCGGTGATCCCGCGCTACGTGCAGGGGCCAATCGGCGCCGGCGACGTCGCAGTCGGGGTCGTCACCGGGGCGTTCGCCATCACCGGGATCGCCTGCCGCCCGCTCGCCGGGCACCTGGCGGACCGGCGGGGACGGCGGCGCGTCGTGATCGCGGGGGCGTTGCTGACGGCGACCGCCAGCGCCCTCTACTTTGTTCCAGCCGGAGTACCGGGCCTGATCGTCGCCCGGCTGTTCCTCGGCGCCGGCGAGGGCATGGTCTACACGGCCGGTTCCGCCTGGATCGTCGATCTGGCCCCGCCCGAGCGGCGCGGCCGGATCATCGGCTGGTACGGCCTCGCGATCTGGGGCGGGCTCACGCTGGGCCCGCCGATCGGCGAGCTGATCCTGCGGGCTTCGAGCTTCGAGATGGTGTGGGCGTTCGCGCTCGCGGCGCCGCTCCTGGGCGCGGCGATCGCCCTGCGGATCCCTGAGTCGTTCGAGCCGCGCGAGCCCGAGCCGCTGGGGCGCCACAACCTGATCGCGCGCGAGGCGCTGCTCCCGGGACTCGGCCTCTCGCTCGGCACGGTCGGGTTCGCCGCCGTGGCCGCGTTCCTCATCCTCCACCTGGACGATCGCGAGATCGGCCACGGCGCCGAGGTCTTTACGGCGTTCGCAGCGACGGTTGTGGCGGCCCGGTTGTTCGGCGGCTGGTTACCGGATCGGTTCGGACCGGCGCCCTGCGTCGCCGGGGCCGGGCTGGTCGAAGCAGCGGGCCTGGTGGCGATCATGCTCGCCGACACGCTTCCGCTTGCGATCGCCGGCGCGCTCGCGATGGGCGCGGCGTTCTCGCTGCTCTTCCCATCGCTCGCCCTGGCGGTGATCAACCGGGTGCCGGAGGACCGCCGCGGCGTCGCGATGGGAACCTTCACGGCGTTCTTCGACCTGGGCGTCGGCCTCGGCGCTCCTGCCGCGGGCCTGGCCGCCGCACTCGGCGGCTACCCGGCGGCGTTCGGGCTTGCCGCGGTCGCGGCGCTCGGAGTCGTGGGCATAGCGGTCACCCTGCGAGGCATCGGCGGGACCCCTACGCCGCCTGAAGCCGCTGCAGCTCGCTGATGTCGTGCGCGCAGAACAGCCGCACGTCGTCCCCATGGCGGGCAGCGAGCTCGCGTAGGCGCTCCTGGTTGGAGCGCCGCGCCTTGCCGTTGTAGCCGACGGCCGTCTGGAAGACGCGCAGGCCCGGCGGGCAGTGCGGCGGCGTCTCGATCTCGCCGTGGAAGAAGTAGCCGTCGCCGCAGTGGAGCAGCCAGCCGTCGCCGTCGCGCACCGCGACCGCCGAGTGACCGCGGCTGTGGCCCGGCAGCGGCACCAGCAGGATCTCCGGATCGAGGCCGGGAATTGCGCGCACCGCCTCGAAGCCCATCCACTCGTCGCCGTCGACATCGTGCGCGTGCCACTTGGGCCCGTGCGCAAACTGCCCCGGGATGTAGCGCAGCTTCTCGCGGATCGACGGCTTCAACGCGGCCTCCATCTCGGGCCGGAACACGTGGACCTCGGCGGTCGGGAAGTCCGGGAGCCCGCCCGCGTGGTCGACGTCGAGGTGGGTGTTGACCACGTGGCGCACGTCGCCGGGGTCGAGGCCCAGCGCCTCGATCTGCGCGAGCGCCGTCTGCGCGGCGCTCAGGACGGGCCGGATCGCGGCCCGGAACGGCTGGCCGAGGCGTTTCGGGTTGGCGACGTCGTCAGTTCCAAAGCCGGTGTCGACCAGGACCAGCGCCTCCGAGGTCTCGATCAGCAGGACGTGCGCACACAGCTCCGTCTTTGCGAGCAGGCCACCTTCGCCGGCAAGCAGCTTCGCCCCGTAGGGGCACAGTGTCGCGCAGCTGAGGTGGTGGATCTTCACCAGCCGACCCTATCCGCGCCCGTCCTTAGTCGTCGACCTCGCCTTGGAAGATCGCGAAGATCGCGCCCTGGGCGTCGCCGAGCACGGCAAGCCGGGCGCCGGTTGGGATGTCGATCGGGCCAGCGTGGAGCGCGCCACCCGCCTCCTTCGCGGTAGCGATTGCGCCGTCGGCAGACTCGACCGTGAAGTAGGGCATCCAGTGCGGCGGCACCCCCTCTTGCTCCGGCGCCAGCTCCCGCATGCCTCCGTTCCGGCCCTGCGCCGCGCCGTCGTGGCCGATCGACCAGTAGCGCGGCCCGCCGCCGGTGTCGAGCTCCTCGACCTTCCAGCCGAAGAGGGCCTCGTAGAACTCGATTGCTCGCGGGATGTCGTTGGTCGACAGCTCGTTCGCGGTCAGGCAACCGGGATCGTTGACCAGCGTCGCGCCGATCGTGTTCTTCGGCTGCCAGGCGCCGAGAAACGCGCCCGTCGGGTCGGCGATCACGGTCATCCGCCCGTCCTCCATGACGTCGAATGGCTCGGCCAGGACAGCGCCGCCCAGCTCCTTGACCCGCGCCGCGGCCGCATCCGCATCGGCGACTGTGACGTAGTTGAACCAGTTCGGCGGCGTCCCCAGGTCACGCTGCTCCTGTGGCTGCGGGTATAGCGCAGCGACGGTCTCGCCGCCCAGTTTCAGCAAGGTGTACGCGCCGCCGCCGGCCTCCTCGGGGATCGGGACGTCATCTGCCTCCCAGCCGAAGAGCGCGGAGTAAAAAGCCTTGGCGCCATCAGGGGCCGGCGTGTGCAGCTCGACCCAGCTGAAGGTTCCCGGCTCGTAGCTCGTGCGCTTCCCCATCCGTCAGTCCTCCTCGGTCCAGAAGTCCGGCACCATCTCCGCGTCGCCCTCGTGACGGGGGCTGAACACCAGGTACTCGAGTCCGTCCTGCCCGGCTTCGAATGCGCGGATCACGCCGGGTCCGACCCTGATCACGTCGTCGGCCCCGACGTCCACCAGCTCGTCGTCGAGCTTCATCCGGCCGCTGCCCGACAGCACGACGTGAACCTCCTCGGCCTCGTCGTGGCGGTGCGCGAACGGCTGGCGCTGGCCCGGCTTGACGCGGAGGTGGCCGACGCCGCTCCCGTCCAGGCCCAGCGCTTCGCGCGGGAAGCGCGCCTCCTGTTGCTCGCCGAACCCATGCTTGGCGGCCATGTCCTCGACGTCACGCAGATTCACCTTGGTGTAGTCGCCCATGCTCTCCTCCTGACTCGAGTCAGAACAGTTTCGCCTGCGGCGCCGGCTCGCTCCGGGGCGCAGCCCGCGGGGTCAGGAACCGGCGCGGTGGGTTCGCTCCGCGGGCGAGCTTCGAAAGCCGCTCGCGCTCGGCCTTGGGCAGGTACGCACCGCGCCCATAGAGCTCTTGGTATCGCTCGACCAGGTCAGGTCGGTATTGCCGCAGCCAGTCCATGAATATCCCCTTCACCTCGCCGCGCAGGTGCAAACCAATCCCGCCGACGCTCTTCGCCCCCATCTCGCCCGCGATCTCGAGGATCCGCTCGACCTGACGAGGGTCGTCGTTGACCCCGGGCATCAGCGGCGCGACCAGGACGCCGGTCGGAATCCCGGCGCGCGTCAGCTCGCCCACCGCGGCGAGTCGCGTGCGCGGGTGCGGAGTATGCGGCTCGCTCGCGCGCCAGGCCTTCTCGTCCAAGGTCGGCACCGAGAGGTTCGCGACGAACTCCGTCCGCTCGGCGATCTGCCTGAAGAGCGGCAGGTCACGCAGCAGGAGCGGCGACTTGCTGAGCACCGAGCACGGGTTCGCGAAGTCCCGCATCGCCTCCCAGATGCCCGGCATCAGCTTGTACTTCGACTCGGCCCACTGATACGGATCCGTGTTGGTGCCGAGGGCTACGTGATCGCCCTTCCAGGAGCCCTTGCCCAGCTCCGAGCGCACCAGCTCAGGAGCGTTGACCTTGACGACGATCTCGCGCTCGAAATCCTCGGCGGCATTCAGATCGAGGTAGGTGTGGGTTGGGCGGGCGAAGCAATAGATAAGACGCACGCATGGGTGCATCCCCTGAATGGGTTGATCGTCCAGCGGAACGGCATCCGCGAACGCCCCGGCACCGCGTTGATCGCCGACCGTGCCTGCACCTCGTGAAAACGGATGCCAAGCGCCTCAGGCGCATCGAACGTGCGGACCACCGGCTCACCCAATCCAGGAAGCAGGCCCTGCGTGCCGGCTCCTCTCTCAAGATTCTCCCAACGCACGAACATACGTTCGCACACGCGGCGGACGGACAAACCGCGGGACCGGTTGCCAATTTCCCCGAATAGCGAGGGATTTAGCAACCGCTAGGGCGCAACGTCGGCGTATACCGCCCCGGCCACCAGCGCCCGTGCGCGTTCGACCGCTTCGGGCGGGAGCCAGTGGCCCGCGTCGGTTTCGAGGTACTCCGGCTTCAGGCCGCCGGCCTCGAGCAGGTCGCGGGCCCGGCGGGCGAACTCGACCGAGATGATCGGGTCGTCGGCGCCATGGTAGATCAACACCGGCAGCTCCTCGCGCCCCGCCGGCTCTGGCTCCCAGCCGTCGACGGTCGGGATGAACCCGCTGAGCGCGATCAAACCCGCCGGCACCGGGCGCCCCGGGCCGAGCGCAACCGAATAGGACATCACGGCGCCCATCGAGAAGCCGCCGATCACGGTCCGCTCCCAGCCGATGCCGCGGTCTGCCAGCAAGCCGTCGAGGAAGCCGGTCAGGAGCTCGTAGCTGGAGTGGAACGTGTCGTGGTCGGGATAGCCGACACGCGGGACCAGATACCAATGGCGCCCGCCCGGCGGGACGTTGGTCAGCGGCGCACCGGTCGTCACGCCCAGCAGCCGGCGCTCCGGGTCGAGCTCGTCGAGCAGGCCGGACAGGTCGTGCTCGTCGGTGCCACGGCCGTGATTCAGGATCAGCGCGCCCTCGGGATCACCGCCCGGCTCCCGCAGAAGGTGAACCAGATCGCTCACGTCCGCGCCGGCTCGCGCGGATTCGTGATCGGGGTCAGGACCCGTTCGATCTCCTCGCGCCGGTCCTCGAGGAACGGCGGCAGGATCAGCTTCTCGCCGAGGTGCTCCGGATCCTCGTCGACCCCGAAGCCGGGCTCGGGCGTCGCCAGCTCGAACAGGACTCCGCTCGGCTCGCGGAAGTAGATCGACTTGAACCAGAACCGATCGATGACCGGGGTCGGGCTGGCTCCGTGCTCGATCGCGCGCTCACGCCACGTGTCGTGGTCGTCGGTGGCGGAGTTCCAGGCGATGTGATGAACCGTCCCCGCGCCCTGGATGCCTGCCTCGGCCGGGGCTTCGTCGTAGGCCCAGGTGCCGCCGCGGTTCGGGCCCCTGACCTCCCACCCGTCGCCCGCCGGAGCGAACTCCAGGCCCTGTTCGAGCAGGGCGCGGCTGCGCTCCGGATCGGCGGTGTAGGCCCGCGCGTGGTCGAATCCCTGGAGCGCCAGCTCGCCCGGCACCTCGGGGTGATCCGCGATCAGCGGCTGGTCGGGGACCTGCGCGACCACGAGCGCGTGCTCCAGGCCCTCAGGGTCGACGAAGACGAGGCCGCCGTCGATCCGCGAGCTCGCCGTGCCGGAATCGTCCAGGCGCTGCTGCCAGAAATCGAGCGACTCGTCCGCGGCCACACGCCAGCCGATGCGATGGATCATGCCGGCGCCCGCGCGACCAACGCGCGCGTTCGGGAACTCGAAGAAGGTCATGTCGGCGCCGGGAGTGCCCTGCTCGTCGGCGTAGAACAGGTGGTAGACGCTGGGCTCGTCCTGGTTGACGGTCTTCTTGACCATGCGGAGGCCGAGGACGCCGGCGTAGAAGTCGACGTTGCGCTGCGCGTCGCCCGTGATCGCGGTGATGTGGTGGATTCCGTTGAGCTTCATCTGAGCCTCCGGTCGTGCGTGGCAGGAGTATTTGCTTGCGCAACTATAACACGAATGTAGTTGCTTGCGCAACCAGTCCGGTAGGCTTCATCGCGTGCCCTCCCCTACCCGCTCCGGCGCATCCCTCACGGAACGCGAGCTCGCCGCCTGGCGCGGGATGCTGCGGACGCACCGCGACGTGGTGGCGCGGCTGGATGCGGAGCTGGAGCGCTCGCATGGTCTGCCGCTCTCGTCCTACGAGGTGCTGATCTCGCTCGCGGACGCGTCGGATGGGCGCCTGCGAATGGGCGAATTGGCGGGCGCTCTACTGCTGAGCCGCAGCGGCCTGACCCGGCTCGTCGACCGGCTCGCGCGCCAGGGCTTGGTCGAGCGGAAGCGTTGCGAGGACGATGCGCGCGGCTTCTTCGCTGTGATCACGGATGCTGGGCGGGGGAAGCTGAAGAGCGCGCGCCCAGCCCACCTCGCAGGCGTTCGAGAGCACTTCCTCGAGCGCCTGGCGGATCGGGATCTGGACGCGCTCGCCCGTGCTTGGCAGCTGGTGGGCTCGGACTGAGCGGACAACGCACGCCCCGAAGCTTGTCCGTTGGCGCCGGTTGGAGCCGCGATACGCTCGTCCCACTCGAACAGGAAGCGAGGACCACGAAATGACCGTCGAGGCCACCACCACCGGAGCCGGTGCGACGATCGATCGCGATCGGATCAAGCAGCTGACGGAGCAGCAGATGGACCTGCTGGCCCAGCGCACCCCGCGCTCGAAGGAGCTCTACGAGCGGGCCGTGAAGGTGATGCCCGGCGGCGTCCCCTCGTCGTTCCAGGAGAACGACCCGTGGCCGGTTTACCTCGAGCGTGGTGAGGGCGCGCGCGTCTGGGACGTCGACGGCACCGAGTACGCGGACTTCCACAACGGCTTCGGCGTGATGTGCATCGGCCACGCCAACCCGGCGGTCGGCGCCGCGGTCAAGTCCCGCCACGACGACGGCACGCACTTCGCCGCGCCCACCGATGGCTCGATCATCGTCGCCGAGGAGCTGGCGGACCGCTTCGGCCTGCCGCAGTGGCGCTTCACCAACTCGGGCACCGAGTCGACGATGGACGCGGTCCACCTCGCCCGCGGCGCCACCGGGCGCGACGTGATCCTGAAGATCGAGGGCTCCTACCACGGCCATCACGACGCGGTGATGGTCAGCGTGTACCCGGACCTGGAGGCGCTCGGCGAGCGCGATGACCCGCGCTCGGTGGTTTACGGCGAGGGCTACCCGAAGGCGTTGACGGACCTGACCCGGGCCGTCCCGTTCAACGACGCCGCCGCCCTGGAGAGCGTGCTCGGCAAGCTCGACGGCAAGGTCGCCGGGCTGATCATGGAGCCGGCGATGATGAACATCAACATCATCCCGCCGCGCGACGGCTACCTCGAGCGGGTGCGCGAGTTGACCCGTGAGCATGGCGTCGTCCTGATCTTCGACGAGGTCAAGACCGGGGCGACGATCGGCCGCGGCGGCGCGACGAAGCGGTTCGGCGTCACCCCCGATCTGGTCACGCTTGCGAAGGCGATCTGTGGTGGCTATCCCGGCGGCGCGATCGGGATGAGCGACGAGATCGCCGAGCTGGTCACGTCCGGTCGCGTCCACCAGTACGGCACGTTCAACGGCAACCCGCTGGTGATGGCCGCGGCGCAGGCGACCCTGACGGAGGTGCTCACCGATGACGCCTACGCCACGCTCGAGGCGACGAACGACCGGCTGCTCGCCGGCTGCGACGACATCATCGAGCGCTACGGCCTCCCCTGTTACACGCAGGGCCTCGGCGCCAAGGGATGCGTGATCTTCTCGCCCGAGCCGCTGTACGAGTACCGCGACTACCTGACCAAGATCGACGGCGACCTGGCGACGCTGGCCTGGCTGTTCCACATGAACCACGGGATCTTCATGACCCCCGGCGTCGAGGAGGAGTGGACACTCTCGATCGCCCACTCGGACGACGACGTGCAGCGTTACCTCGACGCGTTCGAGGCGTTCGCCCGCGACGTGACCTCGGGCTGAGCCGGCCCTAACCCGCGAGGGGTGCCGGTTCGCCCAGCTCGAAGCCCTGCGCCATGTCGACGCCGTGCATGCGGAGGATCGGCAGGAGCGAGTCCGACTCCACGAGCTTCGCGACGGTCGTCTTGCCGGTGCCCTTGGCGAGATTGACGATCGCCCGCATCGTCGCATTGTCGGGCTCGTCGCCCAGGAGCGCCCTGGTTACGACCCCCTCGATCTTGACCTGGTCGAGCGGCAGGTTCTGCAGATACTCGAACGAGCCGAAGGCCGCGCTGAAGCCGTCGAGAATCAGCGGGCAACCGGTCCCCGACAGTCTGTGAAGCGCCGCGGTGGCCCATTCGACGTCGCGCCGGATCGAGCCCTCGCCGATCTCCAGCCCAAGCGAAGCGGCCGTATCCGGTACGCCGGCAAGGTCGCCGACCAACGTCTCGAGGGCTTGCTCATCCGCCAGGGTCTCGCCTGAGAGGTTGACGTGGAGCCGGGTGCCTCGACTGCCGTTGCGCAATGCGGCGATCGTCCGCCCCAGGACCCAGCGATCGATCTGCGAGCAGAGCCCCGATTGCTGGGCGGCAGCTGCGAGGAAGTCCGACGCGGCGAGCACGGAGCCCGAGGCGTCGCGCATGCGCACAAGCACCTCGCGGTGGGCGACCTCGCCGTTGCGGAGGTTGATCGCGGGCTGTGCATAGAGCAGAAGATCGCCATCCTCCAGTGCCGCGCGGACCCGCTCGGCGAGCGGCGCGGGCGCGTCCTCCGGAGCAGGACCGACCGGCTGCTCCGACGTGCCGATCGACTCCGGCCCGACCCGTCCGGCGATTTCGACGACAGCCCCCCCGCGCTGCTTGGCGCGGTACATGGCCGCGTCCGCCGCCGCGGTCACCTCTTCTGGATTGCTGGGCGCTTCCTCCCCCGGCTCGCCACCGAACGGGGCGACGCCGATGCTGACCGAGATACTCGAGCCCTCCACCTCCTCCGCCGCGAGCCGCGCGAGCAGCTCCTCGCCCAGCAGCAACGCCTGGGCCGTGGCGACGTTGGAAAGCAGCACCGCGAACTCGTCGCCCGCGAGCCGCGCGACGACATCGGTCGAGCGCATGCGGCTGCGCATCACCTCGGCCACACGGCGCAGCACCACATCGCCCGCGCCGTGCCCGCGGCTGTCGTTGATCGCCTTGAGCCGATCTACGTCGACCAGCAGCAGGGCGGCCTCGCCGCCGTAGCGCTGCTGCAGTGCGAGCTGTGATTCCAGCTCCTCGCGGAAGCGGCGCCGGTTCATGAGGCCCGTCAGCGAATCGTGGTCCGCGATGTAGCGAAGCTGCTCCTCGAACCGCTTGCGCTCGGTGACGTCCTGCACCTGGACGATGCCGTGCGAGGTTCCGCCGCGCGACTCCGGCAGCGCCGAGACGCTCAACTGGAGCCAGACTAGGCGGTCCTCGAACAGGGCCCGCTTCTCGATCGAGAACCGATCCAACTCGCCCGCGACGAGGCGCTCGCGCAGTGCCCGGTCGAGCTCCGCGTCCTCGCTCAGCGACAGCGCCGGCAGCGTCCAGCCGACCAGCTCCTTCTCGCTGCGGCCGGTGAGCTCCCCCAGGGCCCGGTTCACCTCGGTCAGGCGGCCGTCGGGCCCCTCGCTGAAGTCAACCAGCGCGATCCCGATCGGCGCGTTCTCGAACGCGCTCCGAAAGCGGGCGTCCGCCTGATCCCGCGCACGCTCCGTGAGGACCAGCTCGGTGACGTCCTGGCAGACGCCGACGACCCGGGTGACCTCGCCGGAGCTCGGGTCCACGATCGGCTCGCCGTGGCAGCGCAGCACCCGCTCCTCGCCGCTCGGCCGGACGATCCGGTGCTCGAAGCGGTACATCCGCCGCTCCTCGACCGCTCGAGCGATCTCCGTGCGCGCGAGCTCCCGGTCGGCGGGGTGCACCTGCGCGAGGTAGGCGTCCAGGGTCGCGGCGAACGACGCCGAATCGAGCCCGAAGATCCGGTAGAGCTGCTCGGACCACGAGACGTCGTCCTCGCGCACCCGCCACTCCCAGCTGCCGAAGTTGGCGACCCGCTGGGCATCGGTCATCAGCGCAGCGGCCGCGCGCAGCTCCTCGGTCGCGCGATGGGCAAGCCGGATACCGTCATCGGCCGCAACCGCCTCATGCCCGCGCTGCTCCGGTTCCCTTGGCTCCGACTCGGGCTTCGCCCGTTCGGAGCCAAGGGAACGCCACCGCCCCAGCCTGCCGCCGCCAACACCATCCGATAACGCCATCCGGGGCGAACGTAACGAAGAGATAACAGGGAGGCGCAGGTACACCCGTCCGCTCTACTGACTCTGGCGGATGCGCGTACTACAAACCGGGGAGGCCCTGGCCGAAGGATTCTCAGGCGTGCGGATCGATCGCTCATCTAGCCTGGGGACGATGGCGAACCGCCTCGCAGCTCAGACCAGCCCATACCTGCTCCAGCACGCCGACAACCCGGTCGACTGGCACTCCTGGGGGCCCGAGGCGCTGGCGCTCGCTCAGGCCGAGGACCGCCCGATCCTGCTCTCGATCGGCTACTCGTCATGCCATTGGTGCCACGTGATGGAGCGCGAGTCGTTCGAGGACGAGCGGACCGCCCGATACATGAACGAGCACTTCGTCTGCATCAAGGTCGACCGCGAGGAGCGACCCGATGTGGACGCCATCTACATGGAGGCGATCCAGTCGATGACCGGCCACGGTGGCTGGCCGCTGACGGCCTTCCTCGACCCGGATGCCGTCCCGTTTTACGGCGGCACGTACTTCCCGCCCGAGCCCCGCCAGGGCATGCCGAGCTTCGCAATGGTGATGGAGGCGGTCGTGGAATCGTGGAGTGCCCAGCGCGAGCAGCTGCGCGCGGCGGCCACCCGGATCCGCGATCAGCTCGGCGCGGTCGCCCGGATCGAGCCGTCAACCGAGCCGCTTCACGCCGGCGTTCTGGGGGCGGCCGACCGTCAGCTTCGGGCGCTGGCCGACCTCGCCAACGGGGGATTCGGCGACGCCCCGAAGTTCCCCCCGTCCGCGTCCCTGGAGTACCTCCTGGCCCGCGGTGAGGAGGAGGTCGTCACGTGCACGCTCGACGCAATGGCCTGCGGCGGCATCCACGACCAGATCGGCGGCGGCTTCGCCCGGTACTCGGTCGACGCCGTCTGGCTCGTGCCCCACTTCGAGAAGATGCTCTACGACAACGCCCTGCTGGCCCGTGCCTACCTGCACGGCCACCAGGCGCTTGGACACCAGCGATGGCGCAATGTGTGCGAGCGCACGCTCGACTGGATGCTGGCCGAGATGCGCGGCCCCGAGGGTGGCTTCTTCTCCGCCCTCGACGCCGACTCCGAGGGCGAGGAGGGGCGGTTCTACGTCTGGCGGGCAGACGAGCTGCGCGCGACCCTGGAAGGGGCCGGGCTGAGCGCCGACGCCGATGCGATCCTCGCCCACTGGGGCGTGTCCTCTGCCGGCAACTTCGAGGGCCGCAACATCCTCCACGTCCCCGCCGGTCCGGACGCCCCTTCCCCGGCCGGCCTCGACGCCGCGCGCCGCGCGCTCTACGACGTCCGCTCGACGCGCCCCTGGCCGGCGCTGGACGACAAGCGAATCTGCTCTTGGAACGGGCTCGCGATCGCCGCGCTCGCGGATGCCGGCGCCGTGCTCGGGCGTCCTGACTACCTGGATGCGGCGCGGGCGTGCGGCGAGTTCGTGTTGTCGGAGCTGCGCGGCGACGGCGGCGCGCTGCGCCGCACCTGGAAGGACGGGTCGGCGCCGATCGCCGCCTACCTCGAGGACTACGCGTACCTCACCGATGCCCTCCTGGTCCTCTATGAGGCGACCTTTGAGGAGCGCTGGTTCGGGGCGGCACGCGAGATCGCCGACGCGATGATCGCCCGCTTTGCCGACCCCGAGCGGGGTGGCTTCTTCACCACCGCGGCGGATGCCGAGCGGCTGATCGCCCGCCGCAAGGACGTCGACGACCACCCGATTCCCTCGGGCAACTCCGCCGCCGCCTACGCCCTGCTGCGCCTCGCGGCGCTGACCGGCGAGCACGCCTACGAGCAGCAGGCGGTCTCGGTGTTCCGGCTCTTCCACCGCGTCGCAGAGCAACACCCGCAGGCGGTGGCGCACCTGCTCCGCGGGCTGGACTTCCATCTCGCCGCCACGCGCGAGGTGGCGCTGGTGGCACCGGCCGACCCGGACGCCCTGCGCGAGCTCGCCGGCGTGGTCCGCTCGCGGTTGCGACCGCACCTCGTGATGGCGGGCGGGACCGAGGGCACGGACAGCCCGGAGCTGATGCGCCAGCGCGTCGCGGTCGACGGCCAACCCGCGGCCTACGTCTGCGAGCGGTTTGCCTGCCAGCGGCCGGTCACCGAGCCGGACGCTTTGGCCGCGGCGCTCGGCTAACCGGCGATCGTGCGGATGCTCCGTTCGCGCGACGATCACTAGTCTTCCGCGCCGATGGCCGCCAAGAAAGCGAGCGCCAAGCAGGTCGCGACCGCGTACTTCGACGCGATCGCGAACCGCGACGTCGATGGGATGGCCGAGCTCTGGGAGCCGGGCACGATCGACCACCTCTACGGGATGGCCGACCTCCGCGTCCCCGAGGACCTTCGACAGTGGTTCGGAAACCTTTTTCGCGCGATCCCCGATTTCAAGATGACGGTCCTCGACATGGTCGCCTACGGCGAGAAAGCAGCCGTCCGCTGGGGCGCGACCGGGACCTTCACCGGGCCCGGCAAATTCGAGGGCCTGACGGCGACCGGCGCCTCGGTTCAGATCGAGGGGCTCGACCTCTTCACGATCCGCGACGGACTGATTCGGGACAACTTCGCCTACACCAATGCGACCGAGCTCGCGCGGCAGCTGGGCGCGATGCCGCCGGCCGGCTCGGCGGGTGAGCGCGCGATGCTCGGCATCGTCAACGCCCGCACGGCGGCGGTTGCGCGCGTGAAGCACATGCGTAACCGCTAGCAGTACCCGAAGTGCGCGAGCCCTCAACGACTGCGGGTAGCACTCGTTAAAGTGACCCGTTTGCGGGCATAATTCGTTCGATGCCGAAGCGTGGGGGAAAGCAGCGCGAATCCGACGGGCAGGAACGCTCCTCGTTTCGCTGGCCTTCACGAGAGCTGGCGAGCGCCTCGGAGCGCGCCGCCGAGCTGGCGGCAGCCCGCGGGCTGGAGCGGCTGCGTGCGCGCGCGAAGCGATTGCGGACCCCAACGCCTCACCCCATGCAGACCGCGCCGCCGACGCCCCGGATGCCTGACCCAACCCCGCCGCCGCCACCCGCCCCGAGCCCAGCCGCCACAGAGCTGGAACGCGCGCCGGAGCCGGAGCCCCAACTCGAGTCCGAACCCGAACCCGAGCGCGAGCCGGCGTCCGTGCCCTGGGACGAGGAGCTCGACGCGCTGACCGAGCAGCTGATCGCGGACCTGCGCCGCGACCTCGGACCCGAGACCTCCTAGTCCCGCCTGGACGAACGGCCCAGCCAGGCGTGGGTTGCCTACCCGCCACCGACCGGGTGGGCGCGGACCTCGTCGAGCACCACGCGGCCTCCGACCTCGACGAACCCGTCCGCGAGCGGGCGGACGAACAGCTCCGAGCCGCGGCCCTGGCGCACCGTGACCGCCCGGCCCAGCCGCGCGCCGAGGGCGAGCGCGGCCGAGCCGGTGGCCTGATCCTCGGCGATGCCTGCCTCTGGCACGAACGAACGAGCGCGGACCACGCCGGCGGCCTCGTCCTCCCAGGCCCAGCAGTAGGCCCAGCCGAGGCCGCCGGGCGCACCGATGAGCGCATCCACCTCGGCCGGCGAGGACAGCTCCACGTAGTCGAACGGCGGCGACCACTCCGGCCGGGCGGCGATCCAGGTGAGCTCCGCCTCGCGGCGCACCGGCAGCTCGCCGGCCGGCGGGCGCAGCGCCGGCACGCCATGGCCGGCTTCCAGCAACAGCCATGCGGTGCCAACGGAGGGATGCCCGGCGAACGGAAGCTCCAGCTCCGGGGTGAAGATGCGCATTGCGCCCCGCTCGGCGTCGTCGACGAACACGGTCTCGGCGAAGCCAAGCTCGCGCGCGATCGGCTGCCGGCGCTCGGCCGGCACCCCCGCGCCGTCTGCGAACACCCCAAGCTCGTTCCCGTGCTCGCCGGCGGGGCCGGCGAAGACGCGCAGGACATGGAGAGTCGCGATCCGGTCGACCTACCAGGGCTCGCGCAAGTCAGAGCACCGGCAAGAAGCGCTCGATCTCATATGGGGTGACCTGCACCCGGTAGTCCTCCCACTCCTCGCGCTTGATCTCGATAAACCGGTTGAAGGTGTGCTCGCCGAGGACCCGCAACACCAGCTCGGACTCGGCGGCGATCTCGATCGCCTCGCCCAGTGAGCCGGGAAGCTGCTCGATCCCGCGCTGCGAGCGCTCCTCGGGTGTCAGGTGGTAGAGGTTCTGCTCCATCGGCTCGGGCAACTCGTAGCCCTTCTCGATTCCCTCGAGCCCCGCGTGCAGCATCCCCGCGAAGCACAGATACGGGTTGCAGGCGGGGTCCGGGCAGCGCAGCTCGGCGCGAGTCGCGGCCTCCTTGCCGGGGTGGTAAAGCGGCACCCGGATCAGGGCTGAGCGGTTGCGGCGCGACCATGCCAGGTACACCGGCGCCTCGTAGCCGGGCACCAATCGCTTGTAGGAGTTGACCCACTGGGCGAACAGGGGCGAGATCTCGCGCGCGTGGCGCAGCTGGCCGGCGATGAACGCCTTCGCGGTGTCCGACAGGAAGTACTGGTCGTCGGCGTCGTAGAACGCGTTCGACCCGTCCTTCCAAAGCGACTGGTGGACGTGCATGCCGGACCCGTTCTCGCCGAACAACGGCTTCGGCATGAAGGTCGCATGCCAGCCGTACTTCATGGCGTACTCCTTGACGACGATCCGGTAGGTCATGCAGTCGTCGGACATCTCGAGCGCGTTCTTGAACCGCATGTCGACCTCGTGCTGGGAGGGGCCGACCTCGTGGTGCGTGTACTCGACGTGGATGCCGAGTTGCTCGAGCGCCAGCACCGTCTCGCGCCGGACGTCGGACCCGGCGTCGAGCGTGGTCAGGTCGAAGTAGCCGCCCTCGTCGAGGACCTCGGGGACGCCGCCCTCCGGCTTGTCCGAGCGGAAGTAGAAGAACTCCAGCTCGGGCCCGATCGAGTAGTCGTCGAAGCCCAGCTCCTGCGCCCGCTCGAGCGCGCGGCGCATGATCCAGCGGGGGTCGCCTTCGTACGGCTCGCCGCCCGGGACCTGGATGTCGCAGAACATCCGCCCGACGCCCTTCTCCTCCGGGCGCCAGGGCAGGATGTCGAACGTCGTTGGGTCAGGCATCGCGATCATGTCCGACTCCTCGATCGGGTTGAAGCCGGTGATCGAGGAGCCGTCGAAGCCCATCCCGCCCTCGAACGCGTCGTCGAGCTCGGACGAGTTGATCGAGAAGCTCTTGAGCTGGCCGAGGACGTCGGTGAACCAGAGCCGGATGAACCGCAGGTCGTTGTCGGCGACGATCCGCTTGACGTCGTCGGCGGTCTGCGGGTGATCCTGGTCTGCCATCGGTCTCCTTCGCTCGGCTCGGACGGTCGCCGAACGATACGCGGGACCGCCCAAATGCGCCCGGACATAAGCCGGCTCAACAACGCCGGGGCTCGGCTTCGGGCTGCGCCCTCCGCCTCACATGCGGTATAACTTACTTCCGGTAAGTAACCGGCTAAATGTAAAGTAATGCGACGATAAACGGTGGCTAAAGCGGCAGCTGTCCGCGCCACCGGAGGTGCTAGGGCGATGACGATCAAGACCGACTACAGCCGCTTCGACGTTCACGACACCCTGACCGCGCCGGAAGGCAGCCTGAAGTTCCTTGAAGGCGTCTCCCGCACCGGTGAGATCACCAAGTTCATCGGCGTGCTCGCCGGAGCGCCCGCGGCGCTTCGGGCCTATGCACGGATGCGCCACGAGCTGCGCGGCGGCAGCCTGCCCAGGCCGACCCGCGAGCGCATCGCCCTCGCGGTGGCCGAACGCCGCGGCGACCCCTACTCGATCGCCCAGCATGCCCGGACGGCTCGCGACGCGGGTCTCGGCCTCGACGAGGTCTCGCGCGCGCGAAGCTTTCGCTCGGCCGACGAGAAGGAGGCGGTGCTGCTCGCCTTCCTCGAGGCGGTGCTGGCCACCGACGGCCGCCCATCGGCGCACCTGGGCGAGGAGGCGCGCGAGGCCGGCTGGTCGGACGAGCAACTGCTTGAAGCCGTGGCCGACGTCGCCCTGAACGAGTTCCAGAGCCTGATTTCGAACGCCGCGGCACTGCCGCAGGACCAAACCGACCCCTCGATCCTCCCGCGAGCGGCCTAGAAGTACCGGGTCGCCGCCGGACGAGGGACGGACCCGGGAACCCTCCCTGAGACAACCCCCGGGACATGGAGCAACAGAGCCCGTCGCGATCCCCCTCGCGGCGGGCTCGCTCCGTTCTGCGCGGGATCGGCTAGGTTCGGCGTCCGATGGACGAGCTCGAGACGAAGCTCCGCGGCGTGGTCGAGCCGCTCAGCGCTTGGTTTGCGAAAGCCAAGTCCTAGAGGCCTGGAGGCGAGTCAGCGGGTCGTCAACCGCAGACCGGCCAGTGCTGGCGGCCGTCCTTGCGCTTGAGCGCTACCGCGACCACAGCCTGAGTCTTCCACCGGTGGCGAATCGGGTCGCCGCCCGGTGAGCGCGGCGCGTGCCGCCAGGTGCGGCGCATGAACTGGAAGGCGCCGCGGTACTTGCCGCCGCCACCGATCGCGTCCGGGTCGCCGCCCGACTCGCATTCGCTCGTGCGGCGGGCCCAGCGCTTGTTGCGCCGCGAAGTGTTCTCCCAGATCCCGGCGTACTTGGCGTCGCGGGCAGTCCCGTCGCCGGCCGAACCGCCGTCGCCGGAGCCGATCCCGCCGCCGCTCGAGCCGTCGGCGCTGGCAACGCCGGCGAACATCGCGACGACGGCCATGATCACGGCCCAGAGCGCGAAGCGATCCGGACGCGGCGCGGGCCGGTCGCGGTGTCGGCGGTATTCGGTTGCTGCCCGTTCGGGCGCGAAAACTTCTTCCATGGTTTCTCAGCGCTTGCGGGGTTAGCTGTCGGGCTCGCGCCAGAAACTGGCGCTACGCGGCGGATGCCGTGCGATTCGCCCCGGGACCTCGGTCCGGTGGGTCCCCCGCTCCCCGCGATATGAGGCGGGGATTCAGCGGAAGTTGGCGGCAGATTAGCAGAAGATCAGACGCCGGTGTGCGTTCTATGAGCAAACACTAGGATGAGACGATCGTCACAAGCGCGGCGGCCGTGCGTGAACATAGAGAGGGCCCCGTCGCCGGGGCCCTCTCTGAAGCAGGCCGGTAAGCCGGATTCTGTCGCGCGCAGTCATCTATCTATGCGCCCCACCTGGATCTCGCCGGGCCGGGTCGTCGATCCTGCTTGGGCTTGCACCTGACGGGGTTTGGCCAGCCGCCGCGTCACCGCGGCGCTGGTGCGCTCTTACCGCACCGTTTCACCCTTGCCTGTGCGGACCTCACGTGAGGGCCCGCCATCGGCGGTCTGTCTCTGTTCCACTTTCCCGCGGGTTTCCCCGGGTCGGCGTTACCGACCGTCGTGCCCTTCGGTGTCCGGACTTTCCTCGAGAGTCAACCTCCCGCGACTGCGTAGCCTGCGCCAGGGATTCTACGTGAGCTCGGAGCCGCAGCTCGCGCATGCAACCCCGGCTGCGATCCCGCTGCCGCAGACGGGGCATTCGCCGGTGCCGATCTCGACCAGTTGCGACCAGAGCGCAGTCACCCGGTCGTCGAGCGTTGTCCGACCGCGCTCGGGCGACCGAATCGCCTGACGCCTCGGCATTGACTGCCGCTCGCGGGCGATGCCCGCCGGACGCGGCGCGGTTGTCGCGACGGCGCTCATCAGACGCTCCGGAAGACCCCGACGACCTTGCCGAGGAGCTGAGCGTTCTTGGTGCGGATCGGCTTGTAGGCGGAGTTCTCCGGCTGGAGCCGGATCCGGTCCTTCTCGCGGAAGAAGCGCTTGACGGTCGCCTCGTGCTCGAGCAGCGCGACGACAATCTCGCCGTTGGTCGCGTCGTCGGCCTGCTTGACGACCACGTAGTCCCCCTCGAGGATGCCGGCGTCCTTCATCGAGTCGCCCTTGACCCGCAGGATGTAGTCGCCGTCCTCGCCGCCGATCACGCCCGGCAGCTCGAGGTACTCCTCGATGTTCTCCTCGGCCAGGACGGGCTCGCCCGCCGCGACCTCGCCGACCACCGGCAGGCCCTTGCGCAGCGCCTGCTTGGCCTTGTCGACCAAGAGCTCGATCGCACGCGGCTTGGTCGGGTCGCGCCTCAGCAGCCCGATCCTTTCGAGGTTCGCGAGGTGGGCGTGCACCGTCGAGGAGGAGTGCAGGCCGACGGCCTTGCCGATCTCGCGGACGGTGGGCGGGTAGCCGGTCTTCGCCGCGTACTTGCGGATGTAGTCGAAGATCTCCTTCTGGCGCTTGGTCAGGTCCATCTGCAGCTCAGCTCCTCGCGGCGTCGGCGGTTTGACGGGAACACATGTTCGTAAGAGTAGCCCGCCCTGCGGACGGATGCAAGGCCTCGCCTGTCGGCGCGGGCGGGAGCCTGCACGCGCACTACAATCCCCCGGCCAAGCGGCTGTGGCGGAACTGGTAGACGCGCAAGGTTGAGGGCCTTGTGGCTCGCAAGAGCCGTGGAGGTTCGACTCCTCTCAGCCGCACTATGGAACAAAAGGGGCCGGCTCGCGCCGGCCCCTTCCGTCAGGTCATGCGGCGGGGTCTCAGCCTGGAAACTCCGGCTCCGCCACGCAACGGAATGAACCGGCGGTCGTGGTAGTCGGGTCGTCGATCGTCCCCGCATTGTCCACCGAGATGTACTGGAAGTTCCCCGGGTCATCCGCATAGATGCTCGAGGTCACCTCGTCGTTCGAGTTCATGATCCCGGCGTTGATGTCGGACAGCGCCGTGAGCTCGCCGGCGGTCGGCAGGCGTCGTCCGGCCTGTGCGCAGGTCGTCGAGGCAGCGAAGAACGTCTGCGCGCTGCGCTGCGCGGTCTCGACACATGCCACGCCCAGCTCAGTGGTCCCATCGGGACAGCCCTTCAGGGACTGCAATTACCCCTAACCCTCCCGAAGTACATTTGACGCGACTCAACCTATGCGGCGCGAGCGGATGCTGTCAGGCGAAAGCCCCCCAGAATGACCGGATTACTCGAGCGGATCGGGGTCGCCTTGCCGATCTTCCAGGCGGGGATGGGCGGAGGGGCGGCAACGCACGAGCTCGCGGCCGCCGTCTCCGAAGCCGGCGGCCTGGGCACGATCGGGATCCTCGACCCGGCGACGCTGCGCACCGAAGTGCGAGCGGCACGAGAGCGGACCGACGGGCCGATCGCCGTCAACCTCCTGCTCCCGTTCGCGCGGCGCGGTCACTGGGAGGTGGCGAGCGAAGCCGACGTGGTGGTGACCTTCTGGGGGCAGCCCAAACGACGCACGGACGGCGTCTGGATCCACCAAGCCGGCTCGACCGACGAGGCGCTGGCGGCGCACGCGGCCGGAGCCGATGCAGTGATCGCACAAGGGATCGAGGCCGGCGGCCACGTCCGCGGGGTCGTCCCCGCGCTCGAACTTCTGGAGCGGGTGCGCGCAGCCTTGCCCGCTGAGTATCCCGTGCTGGTGGCCGGCGGAATCGCCGATGCCACCGACGTGCGCGAGGCACTTGCCGCCGGAGCGGTCGCGGCGGTGGCCGGCACCCGCTTTCTGCTCAGCGACGAGAGCGGGGCGCATCCCGACTACCTTCAGCGCCTCCTCGAGGCGAACGAGACGGTCCTCACCCAGCTCTTTGGCGTGGGCTGGCCCGACGCTCCGCACCGGGTGGTCCCGAACGCGGCGACCCAGCGCTGGCTGCGCCGCGATGCGCGCGGCCCGGCGGCGGTTCGGTTCCTCAACCGAATCTCCGTGCCGCTCGCCTCGCGCATGTCCGCGTCCATCGCCAGCCGCATGGCGGCGCGCCAGCGTCCGGGCATCCCGTTCTACGGCCCTGCGCTGCTGATCGAGGGGAACCTGCGCGACCAGGTCGATGCAACGCCGCTCTACGCCGGCGAGAGCGTCCAGCGGATTCGCGATGTGCGACCGGCGGGCGAGCTCACCCGCGAGCTTGCCGGCTGACAGTGAGCCGCGTCAGTCGGTGAGCCCCACCGCTGTCAGAAGCGCCGACGCAAGGTCGCGCACCGGCTCGCGCAGCTCCGCGAGCTCCGCGCCGCGGCCCGCGCAGATCCGCTGCGTGACGAGTGCGGTGACAGCGGCGACAATCGCCTCGCAGGCAAACCGCTGGCGCTCGTCCTCCGCGCCGGCGATCGTCGCCACGAGGTCCACGAACCGCTGCTGCACCTCGACCCTGCGCGCCAGCGCCTCGGGTCCCGCGGCGTAGACCTCGACCAGGAAGGTGCGCGCCACGGCGGGCTCGGAAGCCAGCGCTTCGAGGTAGCGGCCGAGGATCGCCTCGAGCCGCTCCTCGACACCCGCCCGGGTGAACACGGTGCGCAGTTCGTCTCCCATCTCGTGCGCGACGATCGTGGCCGCGCCGTCGTAGGCGGCGAGGAAGGCGTCCTCCTTGTTTGCGAACAGCTCGTAGAAGGTCTCGCGCGAGACGCCGGCGCGGCGGATGATCTCGGCGACCGACGTCTTCGCGTAGCCCAGCTCGGCAACCGCGTCGGCCATCGCCACCAGCAGGCGCTCGCGCTGGGACGTCATCACCTGCTCGCGGGTCAAACGGTGTCGCCCGCGCGGTAGCTGCTCGACCTCCATGCGCAGCAGCCTACTCCTTTGTGAACACTTTTGTTCGCAAATGCGATACGTTGCCCCGATGAGCCCGCGGATCACACCCGGCGGCCGTCGCGAAATCGGTCTGGTCAACTACGCGATCGCGCGCGCGGCCGGGCTCGCGACCGGCGCCGCCCCGCCCAACCTCTTCACCACGCTCGGTCGCCACCGCGCGCTGTTTCGCAGGTGGCTGCGCTTCGCGGGAACGCTGATGCCTGGCGGCAAGCTGCCCCGCGCGGACACCGAGCTGATGATCCTTCGTGTCGCACACAACGCCGAGAGCGCTTACGAGTGGAGCCACCACGAGCACATGGCCCAGCTCGCGGGCCTGAGCGCCGACGAGGTGGAGCGAGTGCGCGAAGGCGCGGGCGCCGACGGCTGGTCGCCGCGGCAGGCTCTGCTGCTGCGAGCGACCGACGAGCTCCACGCCGAGCGGCGGATCTCCGACGGCACCTGGGCGGAGCTTCGGCCGCTTTACTCGGACGCGCAGCTGATCGAAATCTGCCTGCTGGTCGGCCACTACGGGATGCTGGCCGGCACCCTGAACTCGCTGGAGGTCGAGCCCGATGCGGTCCCGCTGGGGCAGCCCACCCGCGCCACGCGCCTCGTCCAGTCGATCGTCAGCCGCCGGTCGGGCAGCCATGCCTGACCTCGCCGGCAAGCGCATCCTGATCACCGGCGCCGCCCGCGGCATCGGCGCGCTCACCGCGCGCCGCCTGCACGAGCGCGGTGCCCGCGTCGCGCTGCTCGGCCTCGAGCCCGACCTGCTCGAAGCCACCGCGGCGACCTGCGGCGACGCGCCCTGGTTCGAGTGCGACGTCGCCGACCGCGAGCAGGTCGACGCGGCCGTGGCCGGCGCCGTCGAGCGACTCGGCGGCCTGGACGTCGCGATCGCGAACGCGGGGATCGGCGCACAGATGACGCTGATCGACGGCGACTCCGACGTCTGGGACAAGACCGTCGCGGTGAACCTGATGGGCACCTACAACCTCGTCCGCGCCGCCGGCCCCCACGTCGCCCATCCCCAGGGCTATTTCCTGCTCACCGCCTCGCTGGCGGCCGCGATCCACCTGCCGCTGATGTCCGCGTACTGCGCGTCGAAGGCGGCGGTCGAGTCGCTCGGCGATTCGCTGCGGATTGAGCTGCGCCCCTCAGGCGCGCGGGTCGGCGTCGCCTACTACGCCGAGCTCGACACGGACATGACCTCGCGCGGCTTCGCGACCAAGGCGGCGTCGCGGATGCCGATCGGCGGGCACGGCCACCTGCCGGTGGCCCCGGTCGAGCCCGCGATCGACGCGCTCGAGCGCGGGATCGCGCGCCGCTCACGGCGGATCGCATCGCCGCGATGGGTCGGCGCCGTGCTGCCGATCCGAATGCTGGCCCAGCGAGTGGTCGAGCGGGTGGCAAGCCGGGGGCTGGCGAAGACGATTGAGATCGCGCAGGCCGAGCGCCCGCCGCTGACCACCCCGCAGCCCGGCGATCGCGAGGAGGCGATTGATGCGCGCTAGGGCCGCCCTGGCGCTCGTCGCCACCGCGACTGTCCGTGACTCCCATGCCGCACGGCCACGCCTAGTCCGCGACCGTAACGCTCGTCAGCCAGGCCCGCGAGAGCGAAGGGATGTCGCGCGCCGAGTCGACGCCGCGGAGAGAGCGGCTGAGCCCAAGCCAGGTGCCACGCGCGCCTCGAAGGACGGTCAGCAGCGGGTCACTCAACGCCTCGTCCGCCTGAGAACGCGCCAGCTCGTCGGCCAGTTGGACGTCGCCGGCGTCGAGTAGCGCCAGGCGCACTGCGGCGCTGGCCTCCGTACGGAACTCGACCCGATCCAGCGCCGGGCCCAGATCCGCGACGCCGGCGGTGCCCCACCACGAGCTGTTGCGCGCCAGGAGGAGGCGGTCGGAGCTTCGCTCGCGTAACTCGAACGGGCCGGTTCCGGTTTCGAGCACCCGGCGCAAGCCAGCCCCCGCGGGCCCCAACGCGCGCGGCGAGACGATCCCGAGCTGAGGCGCCCCGAGGCGCGCGTCAAACCGGCGGTCCGGCGCAGCGAGAAGGAAACGAACGACGTCGAAGCGCGGTGCGAACACGTCGACGAGGCCCGGGAGCAGCTCGATTCCGGCGGGCGTGGCCAGCCAGCGCTCGGCGTTGGCGAGCACGGCCTGCGCGTTGAAGGGGGCGCCGTCTTGGAAGCGGACCCCCGTGCGAAGCCGCAGGGTCCAGATCGTGGAGTCGCCGGAGGCCCGGGCGCGGCGGGCCAGCCCGGGGACGCGGCGGGTGTCGCCGAAGGGGCCCGCGAGGCTTGCGATCAGTGGCTCGTGGATCTGGCGTGTCAGGAGCTGGTCGGCTCGGGTCGTGGCGGCCAGCGGATCGAGGCTGGTCACGCGGTCGGCGACCGCCCAGGCGAGCTCGCCTCCCTCGCCGAGCGGCTCGCCGGCGGTCAGCGCCGGGGTTGCCTCGCTGGCATCGCTGCCGCCGCACCCGGCCAGCACCAGCGCCGCCAGCGCGAGCGCAAGAGCGGCCCGGCTCGGTCGCGACATCAAGGGCCCGGCCCTAGGTCAGCTTGAGGATGACGATCGTGTTCAGCGCGAACATGACCGCGAAGAAGATCGTCCAGCGGGTCAGGTTGCGCTCAACCAGCGAGCCGCCGCCGAAGGACCCGCCGCCCTGGCCGATCCCGAAGGCGCCCGAGAGCCCCGAGTCCTTGCCCGAGTGCATCAGCACCAGCAGGATCAGGATCCCGGAGATGAAGACCTGGACGACGTTCAGCACGCTCACCATCGCGCGAGAGTTTAGAGCGTCGGTTGACAGCCCGCCCCGAGCGGCCAGACTCGCGTCGATCAACTTGGGAGGGAGATCAGGATGAGGTCAAGCTCGTGTGTGCGGCAGCGATCGCCGCTTCGTTCGCGTGCATCTCGACGGCGGGGGCGGGCGGCACCGAGCGCTTCCGGACGACCGTGACCGTCGACGTCTGCAGACCCGCCCAGTCCGATTCCCGTGAAGCGATGTCCAATTGTTGCGCTGAGCGCAACGTTCGGACATCACTTAGCGCTCGTCCGCTCGAGCCGGTCGATCTCGCGCAGGATCTCGATCGCCTCGGCGCGCAGCTCGGCATCGGCGCGAGCCCAGTCCTCATGCGAGAGCTTGCCCTGCTCGCGGTCAAGCTCGGCGTCGCGGATCTGGCGGTACTTCGCCTCCTTGCGGGCCTCGAGCTCCGCGCGCCGCGGGTCCTCGGTGGGCTCGGCGGCCTGGCCGGCGCCCCCGCTCCGGCGCAGCGGCACGGTGACGAACACCGCCACGGCAGCGACGATCAGAATCGCGAGCAGGACTTCCATGCCGGGCTAGGCGCGGCCCAGGTCGCGGGCCAGGCGCGCGGCGTGCACGTCTGAGACCCGGCGGCGGCGGGCGCTGGCCGCGGGCCAGGCGGCGAGCAGGCCGCCGATGACGCCCGTCGCGCCGCCGACCCAGATCCAGATCACCATCGGATTGACGTTGACCCGGAAGTCGACGGGAAGCTCGCCGCGCTCGTAGCGGGCGCGAAGCGACTGCACCGCCAGACCCTGGAGCTCCGCCCGCCGCCGGGCCACCGCGCGCATCGCCTCTACCCCGCCGGGCGTTGTCGGATCCGGCAGCTGGCCCTCTGCGGGCAGCGTGATGCGGTCGATCCGGCGGTCGGCGCCGGCGATGAAGCCGTCGACCGACGTCAGATCCGGGCGCATCGCCGTCCAGAGGTCCTCGACGGCGCCGCCGTTGCGACCGACCTCGCTGGTCGCCTCGCCCTCGAAGAACGAGGCCAGGGTCCCGGCCGAGCGACCCGAGTAGTAGTTCCGCGACGGCGTCAGCGCGGTCTGCTCGCCGTCGCGGTCCACGTTGAGGACGGCGCCGAACGTGAGGCGCTGCTCCTCCGAATCGACCGCGGTGAACGCCCGCTCATAGGTGACCGTGTAATCGTCGACGCGGGTGCTGTCGCCCGGCAGCATCCGGATGTCGCGGCTGGTCTGGAAGCTCGATGAGGCGGCAACCGCGCAGAAGGCGATCGCGATGCCCACGTGGACGATGTAGCCGCCGTAGCGCCGGCGGTTGCGGGACACGAGGCGTACCAGCGCACTGAGCCACGGCCCGCCGCCGAGCGCGCGTTGCGCCGACGCCCCACGGATGAACTCGCCCGCCAGCCCTGCTACGGCGAACGCGCCGAAGCAGAACATCAGCAACGCCAGGGGTTCGTCGGCAGCGCCGGTGAACGCGCCCAAGCCGAGCGTCACGACCGCCGCGAACACCGCCGGTGGCCCGAACAGCCGCAGCGCCTTGCCGGCGCTGATCTTGCGCCAGGCCAGGAGCGGCCCGATGCCGGTGAACAGCACCAGGCCGAGCGCGAGCGGCGTGACGTAGCGGTCGAACCAAGGCGAGCCAAGCGACGAGCGCTCGCCGGTGACAGCCTCCGAGATCAGCGGGAAGAAAGTGCCCCAGAAGATGATCAGGCAGAGGCCGACCAGCAGCAGGTTGTTGACCAGGAACACCGCCTCGCGCGAGGCCAGCGACTCGACCCGGCGGTCGGCCCTCAGATCGCGCTGTCGCGACACGATCAGCGCGGTCGAGCCGACCAGGACTACGGCGATCAATCCCAGCAGCGGGGTGCCGACGGTCGAGGCCCCGAACGCGTGGATCGACTCGAGGATCCCGGAACGCACCAGGAACGTGCCGAGCAGGCAGAGTGCGAAGGTGCCGCAGATCAGCGACACGTTCCACAGCTTCAGCATCCCCCGGCGCTCCTGAACCATGATCGAGTGCAGGAACGCGGTGCCCAGGAGCCATGGCATCAACGAGGCGTTCTCGACGGGGTCCCAGCCCCAGTAGCCGCCCCAACCCAGTTCCATGTACGACCAGCCGGCGCCGAGCAGGATCCCGCAGGTTAGGAAGATCCAAGCGAGCAGGCCGAACCGGCGGGTGGACCGGATCCAGCTGGCGTCCAGCCGGCGCGCCACGAGCGCCCCGATCGCGAACGCGAACGGGATCGAGAAGAGGACGTAGCCGGAGTAGAGCATCGGCGGGTGGATCGCCATCGCCGGGTGGCGCAGCAGCGGGTTCAGGCCGACGCCCTCGGCCGGGACCGGGCTGAGCCGTGCGAACGGGTTCGCGCCGCCCGCGACGAGCATCAGGGCGCAGAAGAAGATGCCGAGGCCGCAGAGCACAGCGGTCGCCCACGGCACCACCTCGCGGTGCTTGCGCCGGGTCGCGAACAGCACGCCGCTCGACGCGAGCGAGAGGACCCAGGCCCAGAGCAGCAGCGAGCCGCCCTGGCTGCCCCACATCGCGGTCATCTTGTAGCCGGTCGGCGTGGTCGTCGAGGAGTGGTCGGCGACCAGCTCGACCGAGAAGTCGTCACGCAGGAACGCGGATTCCAGCACGACGACGCAGACCGTCAGCAGGACCGCCGCCGAGTACACGGCGCGACGCGAGGAGTCGACCCAGCGCCGGTCGCCGGTGAAGCCGCCGTACAGGGCGGCGCCGGCTCCGTAGACGAAGGCGATGAGCCCGCCGATGAGGCAGGCGACGCCGAGCTCGATCAAGAGGCCTGCGGGTCGTAGATCACGTTGTCGGGGTCCCGCTCAGCCTCGAACTTCGACGGGCACTTGGTGATCAAGCTGTCCTTTTCGGCGACCAGTTTGCCGTCGACCAGTTCCCCGTCGACGATTACCTCGCGCCCCTCGCGGAACGGATCCGGGACCTGGCCGGAGTACGTGACCGGAACCGACTGCGTTGGGTCGTCCCGATCCGCGATCTCGAACCTCATCTCGGTGCCCTGGCGCTCGACCGAGCCGGCGACCACGGTGCCGTAGACCTCCGATGCGCCGACCGGCTGCTCGGCGAGCAGCTCCGAAGGCGCGCGCGCCTCGGTCGACGCGTTGAACGACGTGTAGACGAGCGCGGTCGCGAGTAGCACCGCGGCCGCGAGCGCGACCACGAGGCGGATCCTGCGCTTGCGATCCGGGTCCATGAGGCCCCTGATTATCACAGGGGGCCTCGTCCGTCCGAGGTTCGGCTAGGCGTGCACCTCCACGACGAGCTGGCAGCGGTCGACCGAGGCGCGGGTGCCTGGCGTGTCGCCCGGGTCCATGGCCTCCAGCGCCGCCTCGCTCGCCTCCATGTTCTCCTTCGAATCGAAGGACTGCACGACGATCATGGTCTGCTGATCGGCGTCGTGGAAGAACTTCACGCCGGTCGAGACCACGCCCTCCGGCGGCCCGTCGTTTTCCTCGATCTGCTGCTTGAGCCCGTCGATCCGATCCTGGCTGACATCGGTGAATCTCACAACCCGCGTATACATACATCCCCTTCCGTCGGTTTGCCCGAACCTACACCCTCGGTAGGGTGCGGCCTGTTGATGAGTGACACACCCGTCCTGATCATTACGGGCGCGTCGAGCGGGATCGGCGCCGAGACCGCCCGCCACGCCGCCGAGGCCGGCTACCGGCTGGTCCTGGCCGCCCGGCGCGAGGACGAGCTGCAGGCGCTGGCGGACGAGCTCGGCGGGCCCGACCGCGCGATCGCGGTGCGCTGCGACGTCACCGAATGGCCCGACTGCGAGGCGCTCGCCGCCGCCGCCGCCGAAGCGTTCGGCGGCTTTGATGCGGTCTTGGCGAACGCCGGCTTCGGCGCGGCCCGCGGCTTCCTCGAGGACTCGACGGAGCAGTGGCGGGCGATGGTCCTGACCAACGTCCTGGGCGTAGCCCAGACGATCCGCGCCACGCTGCCCCACCTCCTCGATAAGGGCACCGGGCACATCCTGCTGACCAGCTCGGTCGCCGGGCGCCGGGCGCTGCCCGGCTCGCTCTACTCAGCGACGAAGTTTGCGGTCAGCGCGATCGGCGAGTCGCTGCGCCAGGAGCTCCGCCAGTTCCACGACAACCAGCGGATCCGCGTGACCCTGATCTCGCCCGGGATGGTCGATACCCCGTTTTTCGACAACCGCCCCGGCCCCGACAACGCGCTTCATGACGCCGACATCGCCCGCGCCATCGTCTACGCGCTCTCGCAGCCGGAACGGGTCGACGTCAACGAGATCCTGGTCCGGCCGACGCAACAGGCGAACTAGGAGACGAATGTGAAGGCTGTCCTGCTCTTGTGTGCCGCAGGCCTGATCGCGGTCGCCGGCTGCGGCGGCGATGACGATGGGGAGCCGGGGGGCGACGCCGCGCCGACGACCGAGGCCGAGTTCGTCACGCAGGTGGAGGAGGTGTGCGGCGCGGCCCAGGCCCGGTCCGATGAGCTCCGGCAGGACCTCGGCGACACCCCTGCTCTCTCTCCCGAAGCGGTCCCGGTGCTCGAGGACACCGTCGCGGCAGTGGACGAACTTCTTGCTGGGCTGAGCGGCATCGATCCGCCGGCCGGCAAGGCGGACGCCTACGAGGAATACCTGGCGGCGTTCGAGGAGTCCTCCAACATCCTGCCCGGCTTGATCAATGCGCTCGAGGCCGGCGACCAGGCCGCAGCCGAGGAGCTCGCCGTGGAGCTCAACGAAGTCGATCCGCAGCTTGAGCCGTTGACTCGAGAGCTCGGAATCGAGGACTGCGCGGCGGGCGGCGGCAGCTCGGACGCCGGATGACGCCGGCATGAGCCGCTCGCATTAGTCTCCCGGCAATGAGCGACGTTGCCTTCGCCGGCATCGTCCGCCAGGCCGAGATGGTTCGCCGGGGGGACGTCACGCCAACCGAGCTGGTCGAGCTCTATCTCGACCGGATCGAGCGCATCGATCCCGATCTGAACGCCTACCGCGTTGTCCTCGACGAGCGCGCCCGCGCCGACGCGAAGCGGGTCGAGGAGCGCCTTGCCGGCGGCGAGCGCGACCGGCTGGAGCTGGCCGGGGTGCCCGTCGCCCTGAAGGACACCGAGGATCTCGAGGGCGAGGTGACGTGCTGGGGCACTGCCGCGTTCGACCAGCCGGCCGCGGCCGACGGCGAGATGGTCCGGCGCCTCCGGGCGGCAGGAGCGGTGATCCTCGGCAAGACGAACCTTCCCGAGCTGGCGATCTGCGGCTTCACGGAGACCGACGCGTGGGGGATCACGCGCAACCCCTGGAACGCCGACCACACTCCCGGCGGCTCCAGCGGCGGGTCCGCGGCGGCCATGGCCGCCGGCCTCTGCGGCGGCGCCTCCGCCTCGGACGGCGCCGGCTCGATCCGGATCCCGGCTGCGCTTTGCGGCCTGTTCGGCCTGAAGCCCCAGCGCGACCGGATCTCGCTGGCCCCGTTTCGCGAGCACTGGCACGGCCTCTCGGTCGTCGGCTCGGTCGCGCGCTCGGTCGCCGACTCGGCGCTGTGGCTGGACGTCTGCCACGGCGGCGTGGCCGGTGGTCCGCCGCCGCCCGAGCAGACCTTCTCCCAGGCGGCGAGCGCCAAGCCCGGCCCGCTGCGGATCGCTTACTCGACCAAGCCCCCGCTGTTGGTGGCGCCGCCGATCCTCCGCGACGAAGTGAAGGCGGCGGTGGAGGACACAGCGGGCCTCCTGCGCTCGCTCGGCCACACGGTCGAAGCACGGGACCCCGACTGGGGCCTGATCGGAAACCACTCGGTGCCGCGCTACCTCAACGGCGTCACAACCGAGGTCGAGCGGGTCCCGCACCCGGACCGGCTCGAGCGCCGCACCCAGCAGTTCGCCCGCCTCGGGCGGCTCCAGGGCGGTTCGATTCTGCGCAGCGCGCGGCGGGCCGAAGCGCGAGATGCCCGCCGGATCCTTTCGATCTTCGACAGCTGCGACGTGCTGGTGATGCCAACCGTCGGCGAGTCCGCGGTGGACGTGGGCCGCTGGGCCGGAAAGGGTGCGCTGCGCACGGTGCTGGGGATGAGCAGGGCGTATCCGTACTGCCTGCCGTGGAACCACCTGGGCAATCCGGCCGCCTCGGTGCCCGCCGGGTTCACGGCCGCTGGAGACCCGCTGTCGGTCCAGCTCGTCGGCCGCCCAAACGACGAGGCGACGCTGCTTTCGCTCGCCGCCCAGCTCGAGTCCGAGCGGCCGTGGGCTGACCGGCTGCCACCCACTGCCTAACGTCCCGATGCCGCCCGTCCTGATCGCGCAAATCACCGACTCGCATGTGGGCGCCGGCCCCGGCGACACCGCGTCGGCCGACGCGCTGTCCGCAGCCGTCGAGGCGATCGCCGGGCTCGACCCGGCGCCGGTCGCGGTCCTGTTCACCGGCGACCTCGCTGCCAACGGCAGGCCAGCCGAGTACGAGCGGATCCGGGAGCTGCTGGCGCCGCTTCCGATGCCGGTGCACCCGCTGATGGGAAACCACGACGAGCGCGACGCGTTCCGCGCGGCCTTCGCCGACCACCCCGGCGTCGCCGGGAAGACCGAGTTCGTCCAGTACACGGCGAACTGCGGCCCGGTGACGGTGGTCGTCTGCGACACCACCGACCCCGGTGAGCTCGGCGGACAGCTGGGGCCCGACCGCCTCGAGTGGCTCGACACCCAACTGGCGGCGGCGGCGGGATCGCCGACGATCGTCGCCATGCACCATCCGCCGCTCCTGACCGGGATCCACGAGTTCGACACCGAGATCCCGCTGGCGCCGCCCGATCGCGCGGCCGTGGCCGCCCTCCCCGACCCTCCCGAGCTGATCGTCAGCGGCCACATCCACCTGGCGATCCGCGGCGTGTCCGGCCCCACGCCCGTGTTCGTCTGCCCGAGCGTCCACCTGCAGGCCGAGTTCGACCTCACCCCGGAGGCAAGCGTCCGGTTGGTCCCGGATCCGCCGGGCTACGCGGTCCACCTCCACGGCGCGGGCGAGGGCCTGGTCAGCCACGTGCGGCCGTTGGTTCAGCATCGCCGCCCGGTCGTCTAGGCTGCCGCGATCGCGTTCCCAGGACCTACGGAGGAAGGCTTGGCCGGCATGAAGAGGGCCGTGACCGCAACCGCTGCGATCGCCGCGCTGGCGATCGCCGCCGGCTGTAGCTCGGCCGACACCAAGAACGAGTACGTCGACACCGTCAACGAGATCCAGACGAACGCGCTCGACGCCTTCAACCAGGCAGCGAGCGCGACCCCGGAGAGCAAGGGGGCGATGGTGGAGCAGCTCGAGGCGGGCGAGGTCGCGCTTGCCGATGCGGTCACCGAACTCGAGTCGGTCGATGTCCCGGACGAAGCCGAGGCGGGGCACCCGGAGCTGGTCGCCGGTATCGACGACCTGCGCAAGCTCTTCAAGACGACCGCGGACGACGTCCAGGCGGCCAGCGGCACCGACGCATTCTCCGCCGTGTCGGCGCTGGCCTCGGAAGGGGCGGTGGTCGGCACCCAGATCGACGAGGCGATCACCCAGATCAACAACGACCTCGGCGCCGAGTAGTACCGCTGGCCCTCTAGCTCCAACTAGGTGTCCAGGGTCAGCGCGTCCGGCCCGGCGAAGCTCCTGTCGCGCTTCGTTTCAGACATGATCGCCGCCTGACCCCCGCTGAGCCCCGCATCGAAACGGTCCAGGTCGGTGAGCTGACGCTCTCCTACCGGGAGCTGGGCTCCGGGCCGCCGGTGCTGCTGCTGCACGGCTGGCCGACCTCCTCGTTCCTGTGGCGGGAGGTGATGAAGCCGATCGCCGAGGGCAATCGGGCGATCGCCCTCGACCTCCCCGGCTTCGGCGCCTCATCCAAGCCCCCGGACGCCAGCTACAGCTTTCGTTTCTACGAGGAAGCGCTCGACGGGTTTTTGGCGACGCTCGAGATCGACCGGGTCGCGCTGGCCGTACATGATCTCGGCGGACCGATCGGGATCCACTGGGGGATTCAAAACCGCGACCGGGTCGAGCGGCTGGCCCTGCTGAACACGCTGCTCTACGCGCGGCCGTCCCCGGCGGTCGTCGCGTTCGTCGTCGCCTGCCGGCTGCCCGGCGCTCGCGGCTTCCTGACCAGCAGGCGCGGGCTGGACTTCACGATGAAACTGGGCATGGCCAACGACGAGCGGCGGACCGACGAGGTGCGCCAGGCCATCCGCGAGCCGTTCGCCACCAAGGACGCCCGCCGCGCGCTCGCGAAGGCGGGCTATGGCCTGAGCCCGAAAGCGTTCATTGAGATCCAGCGCGCGCTGCCCGATCTGGACTGGCCGGTCCGAGCGGTCTACGGCAAGCGCGACCGGATTCTGCCCGACGTCGGCAGGACGATGGCCAAGGTCAAGCGCGACATCCCGCATGCGGAGGTCACCGCGCTGCCGAACTGCGGCCATTTCCTCCAGGAGGACGACCCCGGGCAGGTCGGCGCGCTGCTGGCCGAGTTCTTCGCCGCTGCTCCGTCTTGATCGGCTAGCGCCTGTGCGCCGCCAGCTGCACGCGCAGGTCGCTGCCGTCGCTCCGGTCCCAGGCTGAGAATGCTCGGAGCCGGTTCGCAATCGCGACGACCATGTTCTCGGCCCCTGCGCCGACCTCAGAGAGCCTTCGCTGTCCGCCGAACCGCCGCTTGCCCGGCGCCCGAATGCGGGCCTGGGCGAGCCCGCAGCACGACGGGCCCGAGTCGTCGAAATGCCGCCAGCCGACGATCGTCGAGCCGTCGGCGCTGACCGCGACCAGCGGGTCCTGCGCGCTCTCGCCGGCGGGCGAAAGGAACCTCCGAGCTCCGAAGCTGGTGCCCCGCCGGGCCGTGCGGACCGCGATCCGGGGCTCCGGCGAGACGAGCTGCTCCCAGGCGACTGTCGTCCGGCGCTCGGAGTCGATCCCGACGTCCGGCTCGCCGCTGTTCGCACCGCCGCTCAGTTTCACGATCGGGCCGAAACGGCCGCCTGGGACTCGGCGCCGTACCTCGAGCTCGTACTCGAGCCCGGCTGTCTCCACAAGCCAGGCGGCGACCGTCGTGCCGTCGGGGCCGACCGCGACCGTGTGGTAGTCGGCCTCGTCGTCGGGCCGCGAGAGATTCTTGCGAGCGCCGAAGCCGCGCCCGGGGCGCCGCACCTTCACCACCGTCCGGTCGTGGGTTCCGTCGAAGCGCTGCCAGACGATGGCGGCGGCGCCGCTGGGGGCCATCCCGAGGTGCGGGGAATACGCGCTCTCGCCCGGCGGCGACAGGGTCTCGAAGTTGCGAAAGCGTGGCTTCGGGCCGATCCCCGAGGGCCTGATCCGCACCTGGAGGCGCCGAAAAAACCCCGGGTCCTCCCTGGTCCAGATCGCGATCGCCCGGCCGTCGCGCCCGACCGCGACGTTCCAGTCATTCACGCTCTCGCCCGCCTCGGAAAGTGTCTGCACCTGGCCCCAACCGCCGCCCGGCCGAAAGACGCGGACCTGCGCGCGGGCGCAACAGCTCGGCGGATCGCTGCCATCGAGGCGCCTCCAGATCACCGCCGCCGTGCCGTCGCTCCCAATCGCGGCCTGGGCGAAACGGGCGTCCTGGCCGGGCGCCGAGAGCGTCCTGACCTTCCCGAGCTTGCCGTTCGGCCGGCGGACGACAGCCTGGATCCGGGCGCAGCAGGTGGAGGGAGGCTGGGTGCCGTCGAAGCGGTGCCAGGCGAGCACCATGGCGCCGTTTGGGGCGACCGCAAGGGCGGGGCTTCGCGCCGGCTCCCCGGCGGGGGAGAGATTGCGCGGCGCCTTCCAGCCCGCGCCGGCAAGGCCGGGAATCAGGACGGCGGCGAGGACGGCGCCTGCGACCGTCATCCGACCTAGTTTCCAGCGCCGCCATCGGCCCTGCCCCATGAGACCACGGTACACCCAACCCGGGCTGCGGACAAGCGACCTAGCCCGGGTTGATATGTAGCTCACGAGCGAGAAACTCGCGGATCGCAGCCGCCGCCGGGCGACCCGGGTAGTAGAGCGCGTCCGTATGGCCCGCGTTCGGAGCGACGAACTGCTCGGAATCCGGGAAAAACCCGGCGACGGTTTTGCCCTCGAACGGGGTCGTGAGGTCGTCGAACTCGCCGGACACCACCAGCACCGGTGCATCGGTGGGCTCCTGAGTCTCGGGATCGACCGCCGGCTCATAGAGCTCGGTCGGAGCCGGCCAGCTCAGGCATTCCAGATAGGACGTCTCCTCGGCCAGCGCCACCTCGCGGGTGGTGAACGGCTCGAATGCGTCGACCGGGTAATTGCGCATGGCCATCTCGAACTGCACCCGGCGCTCGGCCTCCGACGCCGCCTTGTCCCAGATCATCGGGTAGTCGTTGCAGCCGACCACGTACTCCCCCGCCCGTTGGAAGCGATCGCCGTTCTGGACCCCGGCCTGCGCCGGGGTGACGAGCCGCTTGTAGCGCGTCAGGTCGCCGTCGATCAACTCGCTGACGGCCAGGTTGATCTTCAGATAGGTGTCGGGCGGTCCGTAGGCGGCGGCGATCAACGCGTTCAGGAGATCGGTGCCGGGGCGCGCCTTCTCCCGAAGGATCTCGAGCGCGCGTCCGAGCCGGGCGATCGCGTCGCCGGAGCAGTCGGGCGAGCGGTCACACGTGGTCTTCAGCGCGCGGATCCCTGTCCGCGGCAGGCTCGGGTACCACGGGTCCTCGCCGAACGCGGGATAGGCCGAGTCGAGAACCATGGCTTCCAGCCGGTCGCCGTGGCGGTAGGCGTAGGACTGGCCGAGGAAGGTCCCGTACGAGTCGCCGTAGAGCGAGATCTCCTCGTAGCCCAGCGCCTCCCGAACCGCGTCGATGTCGTCGGCCGCGGCCGACGTGCGGTAGGAGATGAACCGCTCGCCGAGGCGCCGCGCGCAATCAGCCAGCGAGACGAAGTCCGGCCCCAGCCCCGCCTGCAGGTCCGGGCAGTCGTACTGCTCGGACGTACCCTGGCCGCGCTGGTCGACCAGCACCATGTCGTGATGCTCGAGCAGCGGCCCCATCAGGGCCGCGAAGCTCGAGGCGGTCCCGGTCGAGGCGTATCCAGGGCCGCCCTCGACCATGAAGAACGCGCCCTCCGGCGGGGACTTCCGGTCGCGCCTTGGCAGCATCGCGAAGCCGATCTCGGTGTTGCCGTAGGACGGGTCGGTCCGCTCGAGCGGGACCTCGAGCTTGCCGCAGCGGTATTCGGGCTTGACCGGCAGCGGCTTGCAGGGCCCGAGGTCGGAGATCGCGATCGAGCCGAATGCGGGCCCGGGGGTCGGCGCGGGCGCCGGGTCGGCCTCGTCGTCATCGCCACCGCCGCAGGCGGCCAGTATCAGCGCGACGGCCGCCAGCGGGAGGGCCAGACGAATATCAGCGGCCATGTGGCGACATTACTCCTGCCGGTCACCCAGCCGGGGGGGCTACGCATCAGGGCTTCGACTGCCAGAGCGCCAGCTCGCCGCCGGCGGGCGTCGCGACGACGCTGCGCCAGCCCTCGGGGCCCTCGCGGGGCCCGAGCAGGACCGAGGCGCCAAGCCAGCGCGCCCGCTGGGTGGCCTCGGCGATCCGGTCGACCTCGACATACGGCACCCACAACGGCTGCTCGGTCTGGCATTCGACCACCCCGCCCCCGCCGAAGCCGCCCGCCAGCGCGAGCGCGGTGTACGACCCCCACCCGGCGGTGATGCGCTCGGCCCGCCAGCCGCAGAGCTCGGCGTAGAAGGCGCTCGCGCGCGCCAGGTCGCATGTATGGAGCTCGAGGTGCACGACGGGCTTGGGAGGAGCCTGCATCACCCCCTAAAGACCCGCGACCTCGCTAAAACTCATCGTCGGCGATGAGTTCTCACTCGGGCAGCGGTCTAGGTTTCTAAGAGGATGGCTCCACAGGCACAGACTCTGGCCGTGCACGAGCGTGAGCTGCTGGCCGCCGCACGCGCCGGCGACGAGCACGCCTTCGGCCGGTTGGTCGAGCCTCGGCGCGGCGAGCTGCACGCCCACTGCTACCGCATGCTCGGCTCCGTCCAAGACGCCGAGGACGCGCTGCAGGAGGCGCTGCTGCGCGCCTGGCGCGGGTTGCCGCGGTTCGAGGAGCGCAGCTCGCTGCGCTCCTGGCTTTACACGATCTCAACCAACACCTGCCTGAACGCGATCGAGCGGCGGCCGAAGCGCGTGCTGCCGATCGACTACGGCCCGGCTGCCGACCCGCACGTCCGCGCGCAGAAGCCGAGCGAGGTGGGCGCCCCGGTCGTCGAGTCGGTCTGGCTCGAGCCCTACGCGGATGAGCGCCTGGAGATCGAGGACGGACTCGCCGGCCCCGAGGCCACCTACGAGCAGCGCGAAAGCGTCGAGCTCGCGTTCGTCGCCGCGCTCCAGCATCTGCCGGCAAACCAGCGTGCCGTCTTGATCCTGCGCGCGGTGTTGGGCTTCTCGGCCCAGGAGGTCGCCGAAACTCTCGACACCAGCGTCGCCGCCGTGAACAGCGCCCTCCAGCGCGCCCGCAAGACCGTCGACGAGCGGCTTCCCGCCCAGAGCCAGCAGGAGACGCTCCGTGCGCTCGGCGACGCGGAGCTGAGCGAGCTGGTCGATCGCTACATGGCCGCGCTCGAAAGCGGCGAGGTCGATCAGGTGATCGAGCTGCTGACCGAGGACGCAACCTGGTCGATGCCCCCGCTCACCAACTGGTACCGCGGGATCGAGGCTCTGCGTGGCTTCCTCTCCCTGGGGCCGATGCCCGAGCGCTGGCGCCACATCCCGACCCGGGCGAACGGCCAGGCCGCCGTCGGCTGCTACATGTGGGATGACGATGCCGGCAAGTACCTGTCGTTTTGCATCGATGTCCTCACCCTGCGCGGCGGCCGGATCGCCGAGGTCACGGCGTTCATCGACCGTGGGGTGTTCCCGAGCTTCGGACTGCCGGACGAGCTGCCGGCCTAGGCCGGGCCTGCCTCCGCGCGCCGCTCGGCGGCTTTCGCCTGGCGCCGGAGCGCAGTCGTCTCGCGCTTGGCCTCGGCCAGCTCCGCCTTCTCCCGGCGCACCGCCTCGGCCGCGTCGCCGACCCGCGCGCGGAGCCGCTCCTCGCGGGCTTCGGCCTCGGCCAGCTGGCGTTCGAGACGCTTCAGCTCGCGGCGCGCCTGGGCGGCGTCGCGTTTCTTGGGATCAGGTGGCTTCCTCGCGCGCCCGCGGCGCGGCGGCGCGCTGACCTCGAGCGTCCCGATCGTCGCCACCGACTGCTCGCGCTCGACCCGGCCCGCGATCACCCGCTCGCGAAGCTCCGGATCGGCGCTCGCGGCGCGCAGCGTCTCGTCGACCAGGTCCACGGCGCGAGCCGCCGGCCGATGGCCCGCCTCGATCGCTCCTCGCTCGGCTGCGTCAACGACCGCGCGGACGGCGTCGCGCTCGCGCGCTGCCGCCGCGCGCCATCCAGTCGCACCCTCGTCCTCGCCTTCGAGCGCGCGGCGCTGCGCCTCCTCCAGCTCGCCGCTTGCCTTCGCGAAGGCCTCGAGCAGCTCGGGCGACGTCAGGGCGGCGCGGTTGAGCAACCAGGCCGCGGCGCTCGGCCGCGGGAGCTTCTTGACGGCATCTGCCTCCTCGCGATCGCCCGCGTCGCGCAGGTCCTTCGCGATCGCGTTGCGGGCTGCGACGAACCCGTCCGGATGCTCGCGATAGAGCGGGTCGAGATCGGGACCGTCCGCAGCGCTCATCGGACGACCTCGGGCAGCCAGGCCTCGACGGCAACTGCGACCGCATCGACGTCGCGCAGCGTGTGGGTGCCGGGCACGAGGGTCACCGTGCGGTTCGGCCCATCGGGCGGGATGCCGAACGGGTCGCGCTCGCCCTGCACGACCAGCGTCGGCGCGCCCACGGCCTCCAGCTCATGCAGCCGGTCCGGGGCGAGCGGCTTGCCCTTGCGTTGCGGCGGCTGGAGCGGAAACGCAACGCAAAGCACCGCGACCGCGCCCTGAGCTGCCGCCGCTCGACACGCGACCCGGGCACCGAGCGAGCGCCCGCCGGTGATCAGCGGCAGGCCGGCGAGCTGGTTCGCGGTCAGGTGCCCGACGGCGGCGGCCCAGGCGTCGTCCAGGTGCTGGGCCGGCGCCGGTGAGCGCCGCCCGGCGACCCGGTAGGGCTGCTCGACCAGCGCGACGCTGACGCCCTGGCTCACGGCCACGTCCTTGGCGGCCTGGATGTCGGCGGCCTCCACCCCGCCCCCGGCGCCGTGCCCCATCACCAGCGCCGCGCGCGGCGAGTCGGCCTGATGCAGGTGGGCGCGCGCCGGGCCGCGCGGGGTTTCGATCTCGAGCGTTGCCACTGGCGTCATCGGATCAAGAGACAGCATGCGGCACGCGAACTCATCGCGCGTGGCGGTGCTCAGCCGGGCGCTGCGGCCGGCGCCCCGACGCTGGCGACGGCGTGTGCGCCGCCGTCGACGTGCAGGATCTCGCCGCTGATCGCCCGCGCCAGATCCGAGAGCAGGAACAGGGCGGCGTCGGCGACCGCCGACGCGTCGCTGCGGTCCCAGCCCAGCGGGGCCGCGGCGCTCCAGTGGTCCGCGAGCTGCTCGAAGCCCGGGATCCCGCTCGCGGCCGGAGTCGAGACCGGGCCCGCGGAGATCAGGTTGACCCGCACCCCGCGCGGCCCGAGCTCGCGGGCGAGATAGCGCGAGACGGACTCGAGTCCCGCCTTGGCAACCCCCATCCAGTCGTAGGCCGGCCAGGCCACCGATGCGTCGAAGTCGAGGCCGACGACACTGGCCCCAGCGCCGGTGCCGTTGCGCGGCGCCAGCAGCGGATCGAGTGCGCTCGTCAATGCGCTCAGCGAGTAGGCGCTGGTCTCGAACGCCCGCAGGGCGCTCTCGCGCGGCGCCGCGAGGAAGTTGCCGCCCAGCGCGTCGCCCGGGGCGAACGCGATCGCGTGGACGACCCCGTCCACCCGGCCCCATCGCTCTGCGAGCTCAGTACCCAGCACGCTCAGGTCGTCGTCGGAGTCCACGTCCAGCTCAAGGACGTCGGGCGGCTCGGGCAGGTTCCGTGCGGCGCGCTCGGTCATCCGGCGCACCCGGCCGAAGCTGGTCAGCAGGACCTCGGCGCCCTCGCGCTGCGCCCGCTCGGCGATCGCGTAGGCGATCGAATGGCGGTTGACGACGCCGGTGACGAGGATCCGCTTGCCTCGAGGATCACAGCAGGACGCTCTCCGCGTACAGCTCGTCCGCCGACTGATCGGCGGGGCGGCCATTGGCCGAAACGCTCGCCCGGTGGACGATCTGCACCTTCGCCCGCAGCGCCAACTTGTCTGTCGGCGCCCAGGACCCGCCAGCGCAGGGTCACCAGCTCGTGCTGGTCGTCGAGCGGCATCGCGTCGGCGACCTCGGCCTCGACCCGGATCGTCTCGCCGATCGCCACCGGGCGCTTGAAGGTGAGCGAGTCGATCCCGCGCAGCGCCACCACCCGCTCGGGGTCGAAGCCGACCAGCCCGATCGAGTACGACAACACCAGCATCCCGTGCGCGATCCGCTCGCCGAAGCGGCTGTGCGCGGCCCACTCGGCGTCGGCGTGCTGGGGGTGCCAGTCGCCCGTAAGGGCGGCGAACGAGACCAGGTCGGCCTCGGTGATCGTGCGGGCCCGGCTCGTGAGCCTCGCGCCCGGATCAAGCTCTGGTCCGCTCACTGCATCGCCTCCTGGGGGATCGGGATCTCGAACTGCTCGGCGATCAGCCGGCCGAACGCTTCGGCCGCCCGGCGGTGGCCAAGCGGCGAGGGGTGCAGGCCGTCGCCCGCGAAGTTCCTTGCGTCGCTCAGGCCCGGATGGGTGGCAACGTCCAGCACCGCCACCCGGTTCGCTGCCGCAAGCCCCCGGGTCGCGTGGTTGAGGAGCACGAGCCCCGCTTCCATGCGTGCCCGAGTCCTCGGGCCCAGCGGCAGGAAGTCCCAGCGCTCCGGGGCCGTCGCGGTGACCACGCACACGCCCGGGAGCGTCCCCGTGAGAGCACTGAGGATCGCGCTCATATTGCGCGAGTAGGCGAGCGGGTCGAGCCTCCTTCCGAGCAGGTCGTTGGTCCCACAGACGACCGTGACCAGGTCGGGCTCCAACTGCAGCGCCCGGCCGAGTTGCGCGCGGACGTCGGCGCTGGTCGCCCCGTGCTCGGCCAGGTTCTCGTAGACGAAGCCGTCAACGCCGGAGCCAAGGGCCGTCGCCAGCCGGTCGGCCCAGCCCTCGCCCGGCAGGCAGCCGGTCCCGGCGGTGAAGCTGTCGCCGAGGGCGACGTAGGAGTTCATCGCCGCCCCTGCAAAGAGGCCAGCGCCCAGGCGACGCGGCGGCGTGTCTCACCCGGGTCGATCACCTCGTCGACGAAGCCGCTGGCGGCCGCGGCCGGAGCGGTCAGGTGCTCGCCCGCATATTCGCCCGCGAGCGAGTCGCGAAGCGGCTCGGGATCCGGAGCCGCCGCGATCCGGCGGCGCTCGACGATGCCGACGGCCTGGCGAGCGGCCATGATCCCGATCTCCGACCCGGGCCAGGCGAAGACCATGTCGGCGCCCAGCCCGCGCGAGTTCATTGTGATCACGGCGCCGCCATACGCCTTGCGCAGGACCACGGTCAGCTTTGGGACCCGGGCGGCCGCGAACGCCCGCAGGAGCTGGGCGCCGTAGCGGATCACACCCGCCTCCTCCTGGCGGCCGCCCGGCATGAAGCCCGGGGTGTCGACCAGCACCAGCAGCGGGATCCCGAAGCGGTCGCAGCGATCGACGAACAGCGCGGCCTTCTCGGCCGCCTCGGCGTCGATCACGCCGCCGAGGCGCCGCGGCTGGTTTGCCACGACGCCGACGGCGCGCCCCTCGATACGGGCGAAGGCGGTGACCATGTTGCGGGCCCAGCGCTGGTCCAGCTCCAGAAGGCGGCGATCGTCGGCGAGTGCCGCGACCACGTCGCGCACGTCGTAGATCCGGCGCGGGTCATCGGGGACCACGGTGCTCGGGTCCCCACCCGGCGCGGCGACCGACGGGGTCGGCTCGGGTGGGTGGCCGATCCGCGCCGGCAGGTAGGAGAGCAGCTCGCGGGTCAGCCCGACGGCGCCCGGCACATCGGCGGCGACCAGCTGGCAGACGCCGTTGGCGCCGTGCACCCCGGGGCCGCCGAGCTCTGCCATCTCGATCTCCTCGCCCAGCGCCTCGCGCACGATCTGCGGCCCGGTCAGGAACATCCGCGCCTCCTCCGTCATCACCACGAAGTCGGTCAGCGCCGGCGAGTACGCACCGCCGCCCGCCGAGACGCCCGCGACGATCGAGACCTGCGGGACCCGGTGCGAGAGCTCGACGCTGGCGCGGAAGATGTTCCCGTAGCCGGCGAGCGCCGCATGCCCCTCCTGAAGCCGGGCGCCGCCGGACTCGACGAAGCCCACCACCGGGGCCCCGGCGTCGCCGGCGAGGCGCATGACCCGCACGATCGAGTCGGCGTGCGACGCGCCCAGCGACCCGCCCTTGTGGTGCGGGTTCTGGGCGTAGCAGTAGAGCGGCCGGCCGGCCAGCGCGCCGGCGCCCGCAAGAACGCCGTCGCCGGCGCCACCCACTGCGCTTCGCAGCGGCATGAAGGTGCCGGGATCGCAGAGCTGCTCCAAGCGCTCGCGCGGCACGTCTGCGACGGGCCCGTCGCGCCGCTCCTCGCGCAGGGCTGTGGCGGCCGGAGTCATGAGCCCAGGCAGAGGACCGCGTTGTGGCCGCCGAAACCGAATGAGTTGGAGATCGCGACAGAACGTCCGCCGCCGTTCCCCGATGCGGTCGCGAGCGGCCGCGCTTCGTTCGGGACGTAGTCGAGGTCGAGCCCCTCATCGGGCTCGTCGTAGCCCAGCGTCGGCGGGGCGATGTCGCGGCCGAGCGCGCCCACCGTGGCGATCGCCTCAACCGCGCCGGCGGCACCCAGCAGGTGCCCGATCGCCGACTTCGTCGACGAAACCGGCACCTTCATCGCCGCGGCCCCCAGGGCCACCTTCAAAGCCTCGGTCTCGGAGCGGTCGTTCAGCGGCGTCGAGGTGCCGTGCGCGTTCACGTAGTCCAGTTCGTCGGCGGTGACATCGGCGTCCGCCAGCGCCAGGGTGACCGCCCGCGCCGCCTCGCGCCCCTCCGGGTCGGGCGCCGTCAGGTGGTGGGCGTCGGAGGTGGCCGCGTAGCCCAGCACCTCACCCAGCACGGTCGCGCCGCGGCGCTCCGCAGCCTCGGCATCCTCGAGCACCAGGACGCCGGCTCCCTCGCCCATCACGAAACCGTCGCGCCGGGCGTCGAACGGGCGTGAGATCCCGGTCTCTGACGTTGCGGCCATCGCCGAGAACGCCGCGATCGCGACCGGGGTCAGCGTCGCCTCGGCCCCGCCGCAGACGACCGCGTCGGCGTCGCCCACGCGGATCATCCGCATCGCGGCCCCGATCGCGTGCGCGCCGGCCGCGCAGGCTGAGACGACGCCGTAGGTCTGACCGTGGATGCCGTGGCGCATCGCGATTGCGGCCGCGGCGGCGTTGCCCATCATCAGCGGCACCGAAAGCGGCGACACCGCGGTCGGACCGCGCGCGTTCAAGATGCCGACCTGCTCCTCCAGCGAGCCCAGGCCGCCGATGCCGGTCCCGATCACGCACCCGGTCCGGTCCTGGTCGGGCGCCGAGTCCTCGGGCCAGCCGGCGTGGGCCAGCGCCTCCTCGGCGGCGACGATCGCGAGCTGGGTGAAGCGGTCGGCGCGGCGCGCCTCCTTCTTCGAGAGATGCTCGGACGGCTCGAACGCGTCGCAGCGCCCGGCCCCATCGGCGATGCCGCACTCGCCCGCGATCCAGCGGTCGAGCAGCGCGTCGGCGCCGATCCCAAGCGGGGTCACCGCGCCGACGCCGGTGATGACGACCCTTCGGGTCACGCGGCCTCGGACTTCGTCACGACCAGGTCGATGACCTGGCCGACGTTGGTGATGCCCTTCAGGTCGTCGCCCTCGAGCCGCACGGCGAACTCGTCCTCGACGATCTGCGCGAGCTCGACGAGGTCGAGCGAGTCGACGTCGAGGGCTTCGAACTCGGCCTCGCGCGAGATCTCATCGGGCTCCGCGCCGACCTCGGCGAGGCCTTCGAAGATCACCCTCTCGACCGCTCCGTTTTCCACCTTGGTTGTCATTGCCGTTCCTTTCGTTGTCATGCGCTGAGGCCGCCGTCGACGGTCAGCGTCGTTCCGGTCACGTAGCTCGCCTCGGGCGAGACCAGGAACCGCACGCAGGCGGCGATCTCGTCGGGCGTCCCGGCGCGGCGGGCCGGGATCTCGCCCAGCGCGTCGCCGTTCAGGTCTTCTGTGAATCGGGTCTCGACCAGCCCGGGCGCGACGGCGTTCACCGTGATCCCGCGCCGGGCGACCTCGACCGCGACGGTCTTCGTCATCCCGATCAGACCGGCCTTCGCGGCGGCGTAGTTGGCCTGGCCGGCGTTGGCGCGCGGGCCGACGATCGAGGCGATGTTCACCACCCGGCCGAAGCGGGCTCGTAGCATCGGTCGCAACGCCCGGCGGGTGGCGCGGAAGGCGGCGGAGAGGTTGGTGTCGACGACGCGCGCCCAGGCGTCGTCGTCGATCTGGGGCGCCAGGTTGTCGTCGCGGATGCCGGCGTTGTTCACCAAGACCAGGACCGGGCCATGGCCGGCCTCCATCGCCGCGAACGCCGCCTCCATTGCTTCCGGGTCGCAGACGTCGCCGACGAGCGAGACGGCGGAGCCGCCCGAGTCCGTGATCTCCTGCGCGAGCGCGTCAGCGCCGTCGGCATCGGAGCGGTAGTTGACCCCGACGGCCCAGCCGTCGGCGGCCAGGGCGCGTGCGGTCGCGGCGCCGATCCCGCGCGAGGCCCCGGTCACGATCGCGCAGCCCGCAGGACGTCCGTTGCCCTCAGACATCGGGACCCCCCTCCCACTCCACCACGGTCGCGCCCCAGGTCAGGCCGCCACCGAAAGCCGCCATCAGGACCTGGTCACCGCGCGCGATTCGCCCTTCGGAGAGCGCGGTCGCCAACGCGATCGGGATCGTCGCCGCCGAGGTGTTGCCGTAGCGGGAGATGCACTCGACCACGCGCTCGGAGTCCAGCCCCAGCCGCTGCGCGAGCGCACGGAGGATGCGGGCGTTGGCCTGGTGATAGACAAAGAGGTCGATCTCGTCCAGCTCGAGCCCGGCCGCGCGGGTCGCCGCGACCGTCGCATCAGACATCCGGTTGACGGCCTCGCGGAAGGTGTCCTGGCCCTGCATCCGGATCAGCGCCTCGTCGCGCTCGGCGGTGACCAGCTCGGCCTGGCTGCCGTCGCTGCCCAGCACGAAGGGGCCGAAGCCGGCGCCCGTGGCCGTGCGCACCACCGCCGCTCCGGCGCCGTCGCCGAACAGCGCCGCGGTCGCCCGGTCGTCGTGGTCGGTCAGGGCCGAGAGTCGCTCGGCCCCGACGACCAGCACCGTCTCGGCCCGGCCCGACTCGACCTGGGCGGCCGCCAAAGACAGGGCGCCGACGAAGCCGGTGCAGGCGCCGTCGATGTCCAGCGCGCCGGCATCGGTGCCGATCCGGTCGGCAACGAGCGGCGCCAGCGGCGGGGTCAGCCGCTCGTGGCTCATCGTCGCGGCCAGCAGCAGGTCCACGGCCTCGGGCGCGACGCCGGCCTGGGCCAGAGCCCGCTCGGCCGCTTCGGCACCCAGCTCGACCAGGCTCTCGCCGGGGCCGAGGACACGGCGCTCGCGCACGCCGGTGCGCTCGACGATCCACTCCGGCTCGATCCCCAGGCGCGCGGCGATCGGCTCGTTGCCGACGACGTGTGCCGGGACCGCCATCGCCACCCCGCCGATCCCGGCGGGGCGCAAGCTCCTGGCGCCGGCCGGAGCGGCGGCCGGGGACTCGGCGGTCTCAAGCATGGCTCGGCTCCGCGACGGGGTTGCGCTCGACGAGCTTGGTCAACACGTCGCCGGGACCGGTCTCGAGGAACCGCTCGACGCCGCGCTCGCGCAGGGCACGAAGCGTCTGGCGCCAGCGCACCGGGCGCACCAGCGCCTCCTCCAGCTCCGCCCTGGGAGCGGTGAACTCGCGGGCCGTGGTGCAGGACAGCACCGGAATACCCGGCTCCCGGAACTCGACCGTTGCCAGCGCCTCGCGGAACCCGGTCAGCGCCGGCTCCATCTCGGGCGAGTGGAAGGCGCCGGCGACCGGCAGCCGCATCGCGCGCAGGCCCGCGCCGCGCGCCGCCCGGCGCCCGTTCTCCAACGCATCAGGCGGCCCGGCGACGACCAGCTGCTCGGGCGCGTTGTCGTTGGCAACGGTCAGATCGCTCGCGTGCGCCAGCTCCAGCGCCGCTTCGCGCTCGCCCAGCAGCGCCAGCATTCCACCGCCGCCGCGCTCGGCCGCATGCTGCATCAGGGCGCCGCGGTCAGCCGCCAAGCGAAGTCCGGCGCGGTGATCGAGCGCTCCGGCAGCGGCCAGGGCCGCGAGCTCACCCAGCGAATGGCCGGCGGCAAAATCGGCGCCGGGGCGCTCGAGGCGCTCCCAGCCCGCCAGCGCCGCGCAGTAGATCGCCGGCTGCGCGAAGCGGGTGCCCTCGGCGACCCGCTCGAACGGGTCGCAGCCGACCAGCTCGCCGGCCAGCTCCAGCAGGTCCGGGCGCGCGTCGGCGACGGCGTCGCGCATCCCGGGCTCGTGGCTCCCCTGGCCGGGGAACAGAAGGGCGGTCGCAGAATCGAGCATCGCCCGATACTTCCCCGCCGCGCGCCGCAGGTGACCGACGCGGGCCTCGATACCCCCCGTTCGGCGGGGACCTCGGGGCGGGCCGGGGGGTGGAACGGGCGTTCAGGCGATCAGGTGATCAGCCCGTGGCGCTGCGCGGCCTTCACGGCCTCGGCCCGGTTGCGGACGCCGAGCTTGCGGTAGATCGCCGAGGTGTGCTCCTTGACGGTGTGCGGCGAGAGGAACAGCGCCCGGGCGATCTCCGCATTGGTCGAGCCGCGCGAGATGTGGGCGACGACCTCGCGCTCGCGCGGCGAGAGCGAGGGATCGCCGCCCTCGGGGGCCGGCGCGAAGACCTCCTGGCCCAGCGCCACCATGCGTACGGCCCGCACGACGTCGGCGGCGCCCCAGTCCTTGGAGACGAAGCCCGATGCGCCCGCCGCGCGCGCGACCGCCGGGCTGATCCGCCCCGCGCCGGAGATCAGCAGCACCTTCATCTCGGGCTGCGCGCGCTTCAGCTCCTCGCCGACCTCGGCCCCCGACTCGCCGGCCAGGAACAGGTCCACGAGCGCGACGTGCGGGCGCAGCTTCGCCGCCTCGCGTTTTGCCGCCTCGCCGCCGGTCGCCGCGGCGCAGCTCTCGACCCAGCTCTGCTTCTCGAGCAGCAGGCGAAAGCCCCAGTGGACGACGTCGTGGTCGTCGACGACGAGCACGCGCAGGCGCTCAGGCGGCATCGGAATCACCCTCGGACAACGGGCAGACGAGCCGCACGCGCCAGCGCTCCTCGCCGACCGGCCCGAACTCCAGGACGCCCTCGTGCTGCAGCGCCTCGATCGAGGCCAGGCGCAGGCCCAGGCCGCCGCCCGCCGGCGCGTGGCGGGCGCCGTCGTTCGCGATCTCCAGGGTCAGCGCGCCGCCGCTCTCCCCCACCTCGACCGCGATGCGCCTCGGATCCGCGTGCTTGCCGATGTTGCGAAGCGCCTCGGCCATAACAGACTGGGCCAGCGGCTCGATCCGCTTCGGCACCCGCACGCCGTTCTGCCAGCCGACGTGGACGCGCTCATCCCCGTCGGCCAGGCGGCCGAGCAGCCGCCGCAGCGTGACCTTGGTCTCGCGCTCGGGCGGCGCGAGCGCCCGCTCCAGCGCGCCGCGAAGCTCGCCCAGGGCCAGGCCGAGCTCGTCGTGGGCGCGGGCCCGGTCCTCCTCGGTCAGGCTCCCCTCGGAGCCCAGCACCAGGGAGAGGCCGAAAAGCCGCTGGATCACCTGCTCGTGCAGCTCCCGGGTCAGCGCGATGCGCTCGTCGAGCCGCTCGGCGCGTTCGCGATCGCGGGTCGCCTGGTCCACGCTGGCGACCAGAGCGGCGGCCCGCCCCAGCGTTCGCAGCGGCAGCCGCTCGCTCTCCTCGAGCTCGAAGCGCTCGCCGTCCTGGTCGGCGAAGATGACCCCCAGCCAGCGGCCGCCCGCCGCGACGGGCACGCAGGCGATCGCCTCGGTATCGACGATGCCCAGGAAACGGTCCGGCACCTGCTCGGCGAGATCAGAGAAGACGATCACGTCGTCGTCCTGAAGCGCCTTCTGGGCAACGGGGGTCTCGTTCAGCGTCCCCTCGAGGTGGCTGAGGATCTGCCGGTCCACCCCGTGCGAGCCGACCACCCGGACCGATTGGTAGGCCTCGTCCCAAAGCAGCAGCACCGCCCGGCGCAGGCGGGTGAGGCGACAGACGGCAGCGCAGAGGCGGTCGTAGAACTGGCCGGCGGGGATCGCGCCGTGGTGCTCGCCGAGCAACTCGACGAGCACGTCGATCGCCTGATCGCGCGCAGTTGGGGCCGGAGCTTCCTGCTCTATGACGGGTGTAACCCTGGCACGACGCCGGAGTTACCGCGATCCCCCCGATCGGCGGGGGACGTCACGACCCGCGCGAGAGCGTGATACGGTTTCCGTATGAACGTATCTAGCGCCAACCCGCTGGCCGCGCTGAGCGCAGCGGACGCCGAGGAGCTGGATCCCTACGCCGAGCGCATCCTCGACGCCGCCTATGAGGAGTTCGTCGACCACGGTCTGCGGCGCACCTCGATGGACGACATCGCGCGCCGCGCCGGTGTCGGCAGGGCCACCCTGTTCCGGCGCTTCGCCGGGCGCGACGCTCTGGTCAGGGCGCTCGTCGCCCGCGAGGTCCGCCGCGCGATCGCCGTCGTCGATCACGAGATCTCAACCGTTCGCGAGCCCGAGGCTCAGGTGACGAACGGCTTCCTCGCATTCCTCGAGCACCTGCGGTCACACCCGCTGCTGCAGCGGCTGCTGGTCACCGACCCGGCCGAGGTCCTGCCGCTGCTGACGACCGAGGGCGAGGTCCCGCTGGCGGCCGTCCGCGCCTACATCGCCGCGCAGCTCGAGCGCACGCGCTCCGAGGGTGCCTCGATCATCGCCGACCCCGAGCAGCTCGCCGAGCTGCTCGCCCGGCTCGCGCTCTCGTTCGTCCTCACCCCGGGCAGCGTCCTCCCGCTCGACGACGCGGGCCGGCTTCCCGACACGGTGCGGACGACACTGGTGCCGCTGATCCTTGGCCGATCGCCAGCGGACGGAGCCTGAGATCGACGCCCCCACCGCCGAGCGCCCGCCCGGCCTGCCCCGCGTCTTCACCGACATCCGCGACGAGGTCAGGCGCCGGCCATTCACGCTGCCTCCGGGCCCGACCAGCTTCAGCCCGCTCCGGACCCACCGCTTCCAGCGCGACACGCTCGCGACCACGCTTCGGTACCGCGAGCAGTTCGGAAACCTCTACTCGGTCCGCATGTTCCACCGCCTGACCGTGGTCATGCTGGGGCCGGCCGCCAACCACTTCGTCACGGTCACGGGCGCCGACAACTTCAGCTGGCGCCGGGGCATGTTCGGCGAGCAGCTGATCCCGCTGATCGGCGACGGGCTGATCACCACCGACGGCCCCTACCACGACCGGGCCCGCAAGATCATGATGCCCGCGTTCCACGCCAAGCGAATGGACGCGGCGGTCGAGGTCATGGTCGACGAGGCGGAGCGGGCGGTCCAGCCATGGCGCGACGGCGACGAGGTCGACGTCTACCACTGGGTCCGCGACCTGTCGATGAGCATCGCGATGCGCGCCCTGATGGGCCTCGACCCGCGCCACGGCGGCCTCGGCCACGAGGCCGCCGAGGCGTTCGAGCGCGGGCTGGCGTTCTACGACACCGAGACCTGGATGATGCTGCTGCGCGGGCCGGGCTCGCCCTGGTCGCGAATGAAGGCAGCCTCGCGTGAGCTCGACCGGCTCGTCTACGCGGAGATCGCCCGCCGGCGCAGCGAGGGCGCCGACGGCGACGACGTCTTCTCGATGCTGATCTCAACCCGCGACGAGGACGGCAAGGGCTTCACCGACCGCGAGCTTCGCGACCAATTGATGCACCTGCTGTTCGGCGGCCACGACACCGCCTCTTCGACGGTCTCGTTCCTGCTCTATGAGCTGGCGCGCCACCCGGACGTGCTCGCGCGCATCGTCGACGAGCAGGACCGGGCGCTCGGCGGCCGGGCGCCGACCTTCGAGCAGCTGGGCAAGGAGCTGCCCGAGCTGGACCTGGCGCTCGACGAGACGCTGCGCCTCTACCCGCCCGTCTGGTTCGGGCCGCGGATGGCCGTCAAGGACTTCGAGTTCGACGGCTACCGGATCCCGGCCGGCACCCACATCATGCACTCGTCGTGGACGAGCCATCGCCTCCCCGACGTCTTCGAAGACCCCGAGGCGTTCATTCCGGAACGCTTCACGCCGGAGGCTCGGGCCGCGCTGCCGAAGGGCGCCTACATCCCGTTCGGCGGCGGCCAGCGGATCTGCATCGGCAAGCGCTTCGGCCAGCTCGTCGTCAAGGCCGTCGCGACGATGGTGCTCCAGCGCTTCCGCTGCGAGCTCCAGCCCGGGTACGAGCTCGAGGTCGACAAGCTGCCGACGCTCAGTCCCCGCGGCGGGTTGCCGATGGTGGTCTCGGAACGCTCCTAGGGGCCCGGCCAGCGCCACTACTCGCTCGTGGCAGAGAGCACAACTTCGCCGCGTTTGGCCGCCCGAGTAGGCTGGGTCTAGCAGCTGCCCCCAGGGTTTCTCGCGTCCTTTCTCCCCCTTCTGAGCGGTGCTCCACGAGAGAGGGCGGGAAAACGGGTCGGCATGACCGACACCTCAGGCGCCCACTCTGCAGACCCCGCAGATGCCAGCAGCCAGGTCATCCTGGTCCTGCGCAACCTCCTCGCCGAGCGCTACCCGAATCTCGGCGAGCACGTCAACACGGTCGCTCGCCTGTGTGAGGTCATCGGCAAGCAGGTCGGGCTACCCGCCGCCGAGCAGCGAGCGCTCATCCAAGCAGCGCACCTGCACGACATCGGCAAGCTCTCGCTGCCCGAATCGATGCTCGGCAAGTCGCAGCCGCTTGACGAGGACGAGTGGCGGCTGGTGCGCCTGCACACCGTCGTCGGCGAGGGGATCCTGATCGCTTCCGGCCTCGGCAAGCCGGTTACGGCCTACGTGCGCTCAAGCCACGAATGCATGGACGGGAGCGGCTATCCCGACGGCCTCGCCGGCGCCGAGATCCCGCTCGGCGCCCGGATCATCGGCGTCTGCGACGCCTACGACGCGATGACCTCGCCCCGCCCCTACCGGCCGCTGCCGATGCCAAGCGACCGCGCGCTGCTGGAGCTGATGCGCTGGTCGGGCACCCAGTTCGACCCGGCTGTGGTCGACGCGCTCAGTCAGTCGCTTCTGAAGCGGACGACGGGTCTCGAACCCGCGACCTCGAGCTTGGGAAGCTCGCGCTCTACCAACTGAGCTACGTCCGCGCAGCGCCCATTCTAAGCCAGGGCCCAGAGCTCGACGGCCGCGCGAACAGTCGCCCGCGCTGCCGTCGGGATGGCCGTCCGGGTCGAGCGCGAACTGGGCCTCGGCGTCGACCGCTCGGGGAGCTGGCCCGGGCGATCGTCGATTCGAACCTCGCCTTGCTCGGTCATGTCGCCACTGTTCCCGATTCGCGGGCAGCTGACTCCCGCTAACTAGGCTCCCGAACGTGAGCGGGAAGTCGTTTGCCGCCGTCCTGGCCGTGCTCGGCATCGTCGCCCTGCTCGGGTTCGGCGTCGTCGCCAAGAGCGAGAAGCAGCTCGAGGTCGGCGAGGCGGCGCCGGTGGCCGAGCTCTCGACGCTGGCCCCCGAGGGATCGATCGAGCCGCCCGGGTCGATCGAGGACTTCCGCGGGCAATGGGTCCTGCTCAACATCTGGGCCTCTTGGTGCGGGCCGTGCGAGACCGAGGCGCCCGATCTCGTCGCCTTCCAGGACGAGCACGGGGGCGACGGCTTCACGATCCTCGGCATCCAGACCCAGGACGGCACCGACGACGGCCTCGCCTTCGCCGACGACTTCGGCCTCAACTACCCGTCGCTGCGCGACGGCTCCGGCGACTACGCCGACGACCTCGGCTCGACCGGAGTGCCCGAGACGATCCTGCTCGACCCCGAGGGCGACGTCGCCTTCATCCGCCGCGGCGAGGTCGACGCCGAGCTGCTCGACGCCGAGGTGCTGCCGCTGATCCAAGGCGCCACGGTCGATCCGCCGGGCGCGTCATGACCACCCGCGGAGCGCTCCCGCCGAGCCCAACGTCGACTTTGTCGCGCCCACCGCAACCAACTCGACGCTCGACCCGCTTGGCAGTTCTGGTGGCCGTGGGGTGGCTCGCGTTCGGGGCCGCTCTCGCGCCCGCGCAGGCGCCGGAGCCGCAGACCACCCTCCCCGACGTCGAGGACGAGGTGATGTGCCCGGTCTGCGGCACCACGCTGGAGCTCGCGTCGGAATCGCCGCAGGCGATTCGCGAGCGCGAGTACATCCGCGGCCTGATCGCCGAGGGCCGGACCAAGGAGGAGATCAAGGACGCGCTGGTCGCCGAGTTCGGCGACGAGGTGCTGGCGATCCCACGAGGGCGAGGGGTTCGACCTGGCGGCCTGGCTGGTGCCCGGGCTGGCAATCGTCGGTGCCGGCGCGGCGATCTTCGTCGGGCTCAGGCGCTGGCGCGGGGCCGCGGCGAGCGACGCCGCGGCCGAGCGGCCGGCCGAGGCACTGAGCGCCGAGGACGCGGGGCGGCTGGACGCCGACCTCGAGCGCTACGACGCGTAGCTATCCGCTGATCCCGAGGACGGCGATCGAGGCCGAAGCGAGACGGCCGTCGCCGGCGGTCGGCTCCGAACAGCGAAGCGCGACGGTGTGGCTACCCTTCGCGAGTGGGTCCGTTACGAGGGTAGCCCCGAACCCGTCGGTTGCTCCCAGGTCAGTGCTTTTCGCAGCCTCGCCAGGGGAGGCCCCTGCGTTCGAGTTGACGCGGTCGATCGCGATTCGGCACGTAAGACTTGCCGCGCTACCTTCGCTGTAGAAGTTTCCCGTCGCAATTACGAGCAGTCGACCTCGTGCCTTGAGTCGAAGCGACCTTCGGGCGCATTCAACGAACGTCGGCCAGTTCGGATCGCAGTTGACGCCTTGGTCCCCGGCGATCGGCGCGAAATCGATGCTCTTCAGGGTGCCCTCCCGGATCTCAGTCCCGGTCAGGCCGTTGCGCTTCACGTCTCGTCCGCCGACAGCACGTCGGTCCTTGAGATCCTTGCTCCTCACCGAATTGTCGGCGATGTCGCCGGAGTCGATCACGCCCGCGGCGTAGGCGCCGCCGCCGCCGATCACGCCGGCAAGCGCCAGGGTCGCGGCGACGTTGGCGTAGGTCAGGTGATCTCGAAGCTTCATGATTCCGCCGAAATGGTAAGTCAGCGGCTGAGCACCGTCACGATGCGCGCCCGCGAGCGCACCGGGGCCTTGTAGGGCCAATCGGCCTCGCGGGCCACCTTGATCCGGAACTTGAACCGCACGTCGTACTGGTAGAACCGCCCGAACCGGTAGCCGATGCGGTAGCTCCCGTCCGGCTGCGTGCGGAAGCCCTGGCCGACGGTCTGGTACGTGTTGCCGTCCTCGCGGACCTGGAGCTCGAGCAGCTTGCCGCCGGTGGGGATCCGCGCGCCGAGCCGGCCGAGCCGGCCGCGGAACAGCACCCGCCCGCCCTCGGGCACGCGGTCCCTGGAGGTCGCGAGCGAGGCTCGGGTGCGGACGGCGAGGCGGCCGCCAAGGGCCGACTGCGCCAGGTAGCGCTGGGTCCCTGCGTAGCTGGCGGTGACCCGGCGCGACGGCCCGGCTGGGAGCCTGGTTTGCCAACGGCCCCGGCCGTCGGTGCGAACCCGGGTGATGCGCTCGCGGATCAGGGCACCCTCGCCGAAGAACTCCTCGACCACGACCTCCTGGCTGGGGATCGGCGCCCCCGCGGCCTCGCGCAGGATGCCCGCGACCCGGCTGCGCTTGCCGTAGCGGATCGTCATCCGCTTCGAGCCGCCCGGCCGCAGGGCCGCGGTCAGGTCGACGCCGGCCTTGAGCGGGAACGCGAGGCGCATCATCAGGCCGTCCTGACGGCGGGTCGTCTCGGCCTGGTTGCCGGCGACGTCGGTGGCGACAGCGCGGAACTCGTAGGTGCCGGCCGGGACCGCGGTCGAGTCGACACGGGCCTGGAGCTCCCCGGCTCTCAGGACGGTCTCGAGCGGCTGCCAGAGCGTCTCGCCCTGACGCCGGTGGAAGATCTGGCCGCCCGCCGCGCCCGAGTGCGGGTCGCTGACGACGGCGTGGATCAACTCCGGATCCTCGGGGTCCTGGGAGCTGGTGAAGCTGAGGCTGGGGGCGGTGTTGTCGACGCGGACCTCCCGCGTCTCACAGGTCTGGTTGCCGGCGAAGTCATACGCGCAGACCGCCACGCTGTTCGTCTCCCTCCCGAAAAGGCGAACCGGTGGTCGACGGGTTCACTGTCACGCCTGGGGCTTCGCGCCAGGCACGGGCCGCAGGCGACTAGCGAGATCGCTCGAGATCATGCCCGGGCAGGAGCCGGTCGGGCCGGCGTTCAGGCCGCCGCCGTTGACGGCGACCCAGAACCCGACGTAGACCAGATCCGGCGTCATCTCCCTGAAGGTCGAACTCTTGCGCCCCGCGCTTCCACCCACCTGACAGCAACGACCCCGAAACCGCCAGCCCCGGATCCTCAACATCCGCCAGCGTCATCCGTACGCCGCGGACCCACGTCTTGGCTGCCTTGCTCTGGGGACAGCCACCGGATTGGTTGCAGCCGAGCACCGCCATGAAACGCTTCTGCCGGCCCCCGTCCCAGATCTCCTCGTGGAAGCTGCCCGGCGACCCGTCACCGGTCGCGATCCGCCTGGTCTCCCGGCCGGATTGGTCGGCCATGAAGATGCGCGAGTAGTGACCGCTCGCGCGGCGGAGCCTGGCTTCGGTCCGGACGCGCACGAATCCGGTTCCGGCGGGCGCGACCCAGCGGACCGAGCCCTTGTCGTCCTTGCCAGCGGGGAGACGACTGTTGATTTGGATCGCGTTGTCGTAGCTCGCGTTCCCGCACGACGTGGTGATCCCATAGGCGCGGGGCTCGTGGAGGATCGCGTCTCCATTGCTTCGGTTCTGCGAATGGCACTGGACCACGACGTAGGTCTCGCCCGCGCCGCTCGCGGCGCCCGGAGCAAGGAGCGCGACCGTCGCCGCGACCGCGACCAGTACCGCCCAGAGCCGGATCACGGTCCGAACTCCTGCTGAACGGCGCTCCCCGACGACGCGGCGCCGCTCGATACCGACGGCGGTGCCGGCCGGGCCGGCGCCGCGGCCCCCTCGACCCCGAACTCCTGGTCGAGGGGCGGTGCGTCGGGTGCGACCGCTGGGTCGTTGCCGGGCTCGGCTTCCTCGGCCGCATCGCGAGCATTCCCCGCTGCAGCAGCGGACCCGGTTGGGGAGGGCGCGTGGGCAACTGGCGGGCTGCCCGGCGCGTCGGTCGGCCGTGGTTCGTCGGCCTCCCGCTCAGCTGCGGCCTGCGTCGGGCGTGGTCCGTCTGACCCGCCGAACGAGATCGGAGCGATGCCGGTCGCGACGCAGGCTGTCGCCGCCGCACCGCCACCGAGGCATGCGAGGGCCATCTTGCCCGCCGTGCCGAGCCCTGCGAGCTTGGCCGCAATCCCTGCTCCCGCTGCACCGGCTCCGCGCGCGGAAGCCACCGCCGTCACGGCCTCGGTCGGATCGGACCTCGAGACCGCGCCCGTCACGACGTCGCGGACCCGCTCGCCCGCCCCGCTTAGCCGGTCGAGCAAGCTCGGATCCGGGCCCATCGCCCCGAGCGCGCCGGGTACGAGAAGCGCCGTCCCCATGTCGTGCAGGTGACCGGTGAGCCTGCCGACGAACTCGTGGCAGTGGCGACAGTGCGCCAGGTGGTGCTCTGCCTGAAGGACCTGATCGTCGTTCGCCAATCCGGACGCGTAGGTCTTCAAGAGCGGCTCGCGCTCTTCGCACCAGCGCCCCTCCTCCACGAGCTTGACCTTCGCCGTCAGCTCGTCGACACCCCGGGTGATCTCCTTGCGATACGCCCTCGGCGACAGCCCCTTGACCATCCCGCACACCTCCCCGGGCTCCAGCCCCCAGCCGTAGCGGAGCAGCATCACGGCGCGGCGTCGCGGTGGCAGGCTGGCTAGGAGATCCAGGGTGACCCGAGACGACTCGCGATCGGTCGCGGTGTCCTCCGGGGTGGCGGCGCCATCGGCCACCGCGCCGGCGGCTTCGATCGGCGCGATCGGTTTGCGCTTGCGCCGCCGCAGCTCCTTGCTCGCGTGGTTCGCGACCGCCGTGAGGACGTAGCTCCGGATCTCGTCGTCGGCAAGCTCGGTGTGACGGCGCTCCAAAGCTCGCAGCGTGCCGAGCCAGGCGCTCGAGTAGATGTCGTCGATCTCGTCATCCGAGAACGCCGCGCCGTAGGCCCGGCGGATCAATCCGATGGCGGGGCACCGGAGCTCCTCAAAGACCCGACTCGCCCGCCGGTGCCACTCCGCGCGCTCGGCGTCCCCCAGCGCCGCGGCTGTCGCCTGCTTGATGCCGATCGAAGTCTGGGAACCCATACCCCTTGCTCACTCGGAACCCCACCGGCGACAGGCGCGCCCCTCCGTCCGAGCATGTGCGCCCTGAAACTAGGTCGCGGCCGCGAGCAACGTCTCGGCGAAAGTTCGCTATTTGCGACTCCGGTGGACACCGCCGGACGCAAATAGCGGGAACTTCTTTCGTCTCGCGCGGCGCGCCCGGCGCTAACCTCCGCCGCCGATGCTGAACGAAGGCGCCCCTGCCCCCGGCTTCGTCCTCCCCGACCAGGACGGCAACGAGGTCTCGATGGCGGACCTCAAGGGCCAGACCATCGTCCTCTACTTCTATCCGCGGGCGAACACGCGGGGCTGCACCGCCCAGGCCTGCGGCGTCCGCGACCGCTCGGCCGACTACGGGGCCGCCGGCGCGCGGGTGATCGGCATCTCGCCCGATCCGGTCAGGCGGATCAAGCGGTTCGCCGACGGCCAGTCGCTGAACTTCACGCTGCTGGCCGACGAGGACCACGCGGTCGCCGACGCCTTCGGGGTCTGGGGCGAGAAGAAGTTCGCCGGGAAGAAGTACATGGGGGTCTCGCGCTCGACCTTCATCATCGGGCCCGACGGCAAGATCGCGAAGGTCTTCGAGAAGGTCTCGCCGAAGACGCACGACGACGTCGTGCTCGAAGCGCTGGCCGAGCTGAGCCCGGCGTAGCCGTCAGCGCCCGCGGCGCTGGTGGATGTAGACGTTGACCAACGCGGCCGGGTCGATCGGGCCGCCGAGGTTGTCGGCGTTCGTCTCGAAGGCGATGAACCGGCCTCCGGCTGCGATCGCCGAGTTGTGGGAGAAGTCGCCCGCCGGGTCGCCCCCGAGCCCGGGGCTCCGGCGCGAGACGAGCCGGATTCGCTTGCGCTTGCGGTCGTAGACCCAGACGTTCTCGATCGTCGCCGTGGCGCCGAAGTTCCCGGAGTTGCTCGTCATGGCGATGAACCGGCCGCTGCCCGAGATGTCCGGATCGAACGAGGCGAGGTCCCCGCCGTCGCCGCCGGCCGACCGGCTCTGGCGGGAGACGAGGGTCACGCGCTTCCGCTTACGGTCGTAGACGTAGACGTTCGTGACGTCGCTGATGGGACCGCCGAGGTTGTTGGAGCCAGTCGCGAACGCGACGAAGCGGCCGCTGGCGGAGAGCACACCGCCGCCGGCGCCGGTGTCTGCCCCCTGCCCGCCGGCGCTACGGCTCTGGCGCGAGACGAGCTGGACGCGCTTCCGCTCGCGGTCGTAGACGTAGATGTTGGTGACGCCTCCCGGGGCGATCGGGCCGCCGAGGTTCGTGGCCGGGGTCATCCAGGTGACGAACCGGCCGCTGTGGGAGAGGTGCGAGGGGAAGTCGTCGAGGAACGAGGCGTCCTGGCCGTCACCGCCGGCCGACCGGCTCTGGCGCGACACCAGCTCGACCCGCTTGCGCTTGCGGTCGTAGACGTAGATGTTCGCCTCGGCGTCGTCGAGCGGCCCGCCGAGGTTGTCGCCCGTCGTCTGGAAGGAGACGAAGCGGCCGCTGCCCGAGATCGCCGGGTCCTCGTTGAGCGCGTCCGAGCCCTCGCCGCCCGTGCTCCGGCTCTGGCGCGAGACGAGCTGCACCCGGTCCCGCTTGCGGTCGTAGACGTAGATGTTGCTCGACGCCTGGATCGGCCCGCCGAGGTTCGTCGCCCCGGTGCGGAAGGCGACGAAGCGGCCGTCGGCCGAGATAACCGGCTGGAACGACTCGAAGTCGGCGCCCATGCCGCCCGCGCTCCTGCTCTGGCGCGACACCAGCTCGACCCGCTTGCGCTTGCGGTCGTAGACATAGATGTTGTTCGGCGCCTGGATCGGGCCGCCGAGGTTCGTGGCATTGGTCCGGAACGCGACGAAGCGCCCGCTCGCCGAGACATCGGGCTCGAGCGAGTTCGCGTCGGCTCCCTGACCGCCGGCGGCCCGCGACTCGCGGCTCACCAGGGTCGTGTCGCCGGGGCCGGCGAGGACCGTCGGCACCGTGACGGCAGCAACCGCGCCAAGCGCGAGCGTCGCGATCCCCAGCGTGCGTGTCCGGAACCCCCACTCCACTCCGACCAGCCTACACCCGAGCCGGCGATGAGTTTGGATGTTGTCGGCGGTCTTACCCCCGGAAGCCCGACCAAGAAGGAGAGCTCCGATGAGCAAGCTGATCGTGTCCGAGTTCGTGAGCCTGAACGGCGTCATGGAGGCGCCGGGCGGCGAACAAACTCACCCCCATACCGGCTGGACGTTCAAGTCGATCTACGGCGAGGACCACTACGCCTACAAGGAGACCGAGCTCAAGGAAGCCGAGTCGCTGCTGCTGGGCCGTAAGACCTACGAGGGCTTCGCCGCAGCCTGGCCCACGCGCGATCCCTCCGACCCGTTCACGGCAAGGATCAACGCGATGCCGAAGTTCGTGGTCTCCTCGACCCTCACCGACCCCGAGTGGGAGAACACGACGGTGCTCGAGGGCGAGCCGATGGCGGCGGTCGCGGAGCTGAAGGATCAGAGCGAGGGCCCGGTCCTGGTGAACGGCTCAGCCCAGCTCGTCCACGCGCTGGCCGAAGCCGACCTGGTCGACGAGTACCGGGCGATGGTCCACCCGGTGCTGGTTGCCGAGGGCCTGCGGATGTTCCCGGACCCGGGCGAGATGAAGAAGCTGAAGCTCGCCGAGTCGATCAGCTATGACTCCGGCGTCGCGCTGCTCATCTACACGACAGGAGACTGAAATGACCCCGGACACCCCGCTGATCACCGGCACCGACTTCATCGCGTTGCCGACCAAGGACTACAAGGCGGCCGCCAAGTTCTATGGCGAGGTTCTGGGCCTGCCGTTCGCGAAGCAATGGGGCGACATGCCCGCCGGCGAGTTCGAGACCGGCAACCTGACGGTCGCGGTGATGCAGTCAGACGCCTTCGGGATCGAGTTCGCCCCACACACCCACCCGCTCGAGTTCCACGTCGACGACTTCGAGGCCGCGAAGGCCGAATTGGAGTCGCGCGGCGTCGAGTTCCAGGGCGAGACGCTCGACTCAGGCGTCTGCCACCAGGCGTTCTTCTCAGACCCCGACGGGAACTCGCTGGCGATCCACCACCGCTACGCGCCGGCCGCCTAGCGCGAATCGTAGGCCCATCCGGCGCTCAGCCGGCGTCGAACGCCCGGCATGGCTGGGCGCGCAGGCCCGGGCACGGCGGCAGGGCGTCGGGCACGTCAATACCGGGGACGACCGGGAGCACGAGCTTTGAGGGCTTGCGCCGTGAGGAGGAGATCGTCACGCGGGTCTTCCCGCTCCTCGGCTTCGCCTGGTCGAAGGCCCAGATCGGCTGGTCGCCGTGGACGCCGGAGATCGTCACCCTGATCCGCGAGCCGGCGCGGTAGGGGTGGCCCTCGTAGTAGAGGGGGATCGTCACCTTGGTGAAGCGCCCGCGCGGCATCGGCTTGACGTGCCGCTTGCGCAGGCTCAGCACGGGCTCGAGGTTGGTGCTCTTGCGGCGGTCGAGCTTGCGCATGCTCGCGCGCAACCAGCCGCCCTGGACGAAGACTTCCTTGCCGTCGGGGCGCACCTCGCTGACCGTGGCCTGGAGGTCGACGTCGCGGCGAGCCGACTTGACCCTGAGCTGGACCTTGCCGGCGCCGACAACTGCCGTGTCCTCGGCCAGCGGCTCGGTGATGAACGAGGCCGCGGTGCCGTTCGGGTGGGGGTTCCAGTGATAGTCGGGAAGCGCGGTCCAAAGGCCGCCTGAGCCGGTGTCGCCGGTGAAGTTGGTCGGCTGGGTCGAGCGCGGGTCGGCCTTGAACCGCTTCGTCTGCCTGCCCTGGGGCCGCGCGTCGCCGAGCGACTCGTTACCGAGGAACCACGAGCGGGCCTGCGTGCCGGGGATCGGGAACCTGTCGAAGGACTCGATGAAGCTGGGGTACGGATGGCCCGGCTCTTCTCCGCCTGAGCCGTTCTCGAACAAGATCCGGATCGGGTCGAGCGCCTCGAAGGCCGTCCGGGCGCCGTCGAGGGTGGGCTCGTCCTGGATCGGGTCGGGCGGCAGGGTTGTGCCCGGGGTCAGACCCGAGATCCCCATCGCCTCCTCGTAAAGGAGCGGTGCCCCCAGCTTGATCACGGGCAGGAACGGACTGGTCCCGGGCGCCTGCCCGGCCACGTAGATGTTCAGGAAGTCGAAGAAGCGGTTGAAGTTCTCGGGGTTGAGCGAGTCGACATGGGTGCCGTTGGTGAAGTTGAGCCACTTCTTGTCGGTGCCGGTGAAGCGGTCCGCCATGTTGGCGCAGTGGCCGCCCGTCTGCTCGTCCTGCCACTGGCAGCCGAGGAACGTCGGCACCTTGATCTTGTCGACGAAGGTCGCCGGCGAGAGCGGGTCGGCGACCTTCGGCTTGTAGGTGCTGTTGTTGCGGATCTTGCGCAGCAGGTTCACGGCCTCGCCGTGCATCGCCTGGTTCTCGGCGCAGGTCGCATCGCCCGCCTGGATCCGCTCATACGCCCAGCGCTGGCCCTCGTCCTCGTTGGCGGTCGCCGGCCTGGCCTCGCGGATCCGGTCCTTCGCCCACTCAAGGGCGAAGCCGGTGTTGAGGTTGCCGCCGGGGAAGAGCGTCGTCGCCACCTGGTCGAGCAAGGAGATCGGTGTGATCGCCGCCAGGCTCGGCGGCCGGGTTGCGCCGACGAAGAGCTGCGAGATGCCGCCGTAGGAGATGCCCAGCATGCCGGGCCTGCCGTTCTTGACCCACGGCTGGCGCGCGACCGTCTCGACGATGTCGTAGCCGTCGAGGGCCTGCAGGGGCTCGAAGAAGTCGAAGGCGCCGCCCGAGCAGCCGGTGCCGCGCATGTTCACGTTGACCACGTTGAAGCCCATCAGGTTGCCGATCAGCGCGATGCCGGACTCGGGGCCGTCGGGGTCCGCGTAGCCGTAGCCCGCGTACTCGATCAGCGTCGGGCGCGGACCGGGAAGCAGCGGCGGCAGGGGAATGCCGAGGACCGTGCTGACGTTCTCGACCGGGCGGGTGTAGTAGGCGAGCTTGGTGCCGTCGCGCATCGTCATGTAGCCGTAGCCGTCGTCGTCGATCTCCTGGTCGTAGACGCTGTCGTCGGGCGGCGTCGAGCGCTCCGTGAGGACGGTCAGCTTCGGGCTCGTCGCGCCGGCCGAGCGCACGCGATAGCCGCCGCCCGGCTTGAGGCGGCGGAAGAGCACGGCGCCGAGGTCAGTCGCCCGGCGCGTCCGGAGTTTCCGGCCGTTGCGCAGCAGCCTCGCCTTGGCGTTCGGATTGAGCCCGGTGGCGTAGAGCTGTTTCGCGCTTCCGCGCGCCTCGAACTCCGCCGTGCCGGCGCTGGCCGCAGGCGCAAGCCAGAGGCAGAGCGCCATCGCCGTCGCGCCTAACCCGGCGCCCGTTAGTCCCTGCGTGATCCTCAAGGCCGTACGTTTGTACCAGCCCTGGCGCTCTCGTGAGCCGGTCCGAGGCAGAACTCGCGGACGGCCCGGTTGAACTCGACGGGCCGTTCAAGATTCGACATGTGCCCGGCGCCAGGGATCACGACCAGCTCGGCTTCTGGGATCGCCTCGTGGAACTGTCGCGCGACCGGATCGACCGGCGAGCGCACGTCCTCTTCGCCCCAGACGAGCAACGTCGGCACCGCGATTCGAGGAAGCAGGTCGCGCTGGTCGCAGGCCGCGATCGCCAGAATCTCCTGCCGTAGCGAGTCGGGGCGGGTGTCGGCCATGATCCGCTCCAGCTCGGCCACCACCTCGGGTGGCGGCTCGGATGCGAACAGGCCCGGGAGGACCGGCACGAACTCCTCCGGCGGCGCCTCGAGACTCGCCATCACGCCGGCGACGCGCGCCTCGACCTCCTCCGGGGGCAACGAGCCCTTCCACCCCGCGTAGGTGTCACAGAGGATCAGGGTCCCGACGACGCGCGGATGCCGCCGGTAGAGCTCGAGCGCCAAGATGCCGCCCCAGGAGAGCCCGCCGACGTGTGCCGGCGCCAGCTCGAGCGCCTCGATGAAGCCCGCCAGGGCGTCGGCGAAGTCCCCCAGCCCGAAGTCTGGCGGCAATTCCGATGATTTACCCGACCCCGGCTCGTCCCAGGCGACAACCGTCAACTCGTCCGCCAGGCCCTCGAGCTGCGGGCGCCATTCGCGACTGTCGGACGCGCCGCCGTGAGCGAATACGAGTGGCGGGCCCGCGCCCGCGCGCCGGTACGCGATCTCGAGCCCATTGACCTCGACCGCCGGCATGCGGCCACCGTATCGTCGCCGAGGCCTACGCCGCGCGCGCGATGAACACCCGGTGGCCCGGCGCGAACGCTCCGCCGCCGCCGGCGTAGCCGCGTCGGACCTGGACGCGGAAGTGCGCCTCGCGCAGCATCTTGTCGATCTCGCGCGCCGACCACAGGCGCAGGCGGTGGACCTCCTCGGTGCGGCGGTAGGTGGCGCCGCCACCGATCCGGCGGAAGGTGGTGATGCGCCGCTGCAGGGTCGGGCCGGACTCGGTGGCCGTGTAGAGGATCGCCCAGTCGTCGCCGACCCGGAAGGCCGAGTCCTCGCCGCCCGGCACCCGGCCCGGGATCGCGAGGTCGAAGATGAACATGCCGTTGGGGCGAAGCGCGGTGCGCACCCGGCCGAACAGGTCCTCGAGCTCGTTCTTGGTGCCCCGGGCCGAGCCGACGTAGCCCAGGACCTCGCCGATCGCGAGCACCGCGTCGCACTGGGGGAACTGCGCCTCGGCCCAGGAGCCGACGCGGAAGTGCGCCGCGGGCGCGTTCGCGCGCGCCAGCTCGACCATCGCCCGCGAGGCGTCGATCCCGAGCACCCGGTGCCCGGCCTCGGTCAGCGCCTGCGCGGTCGCGCCCGAGCCCGAGCCCAGCTCGACCACGTGGCCCCGCTCGATGCCGCGGTCGGCGAGCATCTTCACCACGACCGGGGTCGCCTGCTCGGCGAGCTGCAGGAAGCCCGCGTCGTGCACGTAGGACAGATCCTTGCCGTAGTCAGCCACCCGGATCCCTTCCCTCAGGACACCGAGACGTAGACAAGGAACGCCGCGAACAGGGCCGACCAGGCCACGATCGCCGGCCAGCGGAAGCGCCCGATCCGGTGCAGGGCGACGTAGGCGAGCACGCCGCCGGCGAGGCCGAGGCAGCCGGAGACGACCGCGAAGCGGTCGAGGTCCCAGTCGGTCAGCGCCAGGCCGAAGGCGATCGGGATCGTCGACTGGAAGACCATCGCGCCGGTGATGTTGCCGAGCGCCAGCGAGTCCTTGCCCTCGCGCACCCAGAAGAAGCTGTTCGCCTTCTCGGGCAGCTCGGTCGCGAGCGGCGCCAGGATCAGCGACAGCACCAGCGGGTCGATCCCGGCGTCGTCGGCGACGTGCAGAAGCTGCTCGACGAACAGGTGGGCGCCGCCGACGATCGCCCCCAGCCCGAGCACGAACTGGAGGACCACCAGGCTGCCCTGGGGATCGTCGCGATGCGGGGTGCGGTCGAGGATCAGCGGCCCGATGTCCTCGGCGTCCTGCACGTCGCCCCCGCCCAGCAGCGTGCGCCGCACGTAGTAGGCGTAGGCGACCACGAACAGCACGATCAGCGGGATCTGGAGCCCGTCGGGCAGGTCGGCGGCGCCGACCGCGACGCCCAGCGCGAAGAACAGCAGGAAGAAGACGAGATCGCGCTCGAGCGTCGGCTTGTGCGCGCGCAGCTCGGTGCCCTGCTCGCGGCGGTTTCGGTAGATCAGCGCCGAGGTGCCGACCAGCGCCATCGCGATCGTCGCCAGGAGGAAGGGGGCGCCGATTATCGCCCCGATCGCGACGTCCTCCGACCCCTCGGCGCCGCCGATGATCGCGACGATCGGGATCAGCGTCTCCGGCATCGCCGTGCCGACCGCGGCCAGCAGGCTGCCGACCGCGCCCTGGCCCATCGCGAGCTTGTGGCCCGCCCACTCGACCGCGTTGGTGAAGACCAGCGCGCCGACCAGGATCACGGCGAAGCTGAACAGCAGCAGGAGAACGGCGCCCATCGAGTGAACCTACTTACCCCGCGGACGGCGCTCTAGGCGTAGAAGAACGCGAGCGCGAGCACGACATACACGGCCAGCAGCTGCACGCCCTCGAACCAGTTCGATTCGCCGTCCTGGGTCACGTAGCTGGCAATCAGGACCGCGATCAGCACGCCACCCAGCTCGAACCCGTTGAAGACCAGCGGCATCGGGTTCGGCCCCAGCACGAACGAGAGCAGGACCAGGATCGGGACCACGAACAGCGCGATCTGGGCCGCCGAGCCGATCGCGATGTTGACCGCCAGGTCCATCTTGTCCTTCTTCGCGACCAGCACCGCGACCCAGTGCTCGGCGGCATTGCCGACCACGGCGACGATGATGATCCCGACGAAGAACTCGGAGATCCCGATCGACTCCGACGCCTCGGTGATCGAGCCGACGAGGATCTCGGAGACCAGCCCGACCGCGGCGCCGGCGATCGCCAGCATCGCGATCGAACGCTTGACCGACCAGCCGAACCCGACGTGCTCCTCCTGCTCGGCATAGGGCGGGTTGTAGATGTCCTTGTGCGTGCGCAGCGAGAACAGCAGGCCCGCCACGTAGGTCAGGCCGAGCACGATCGCGACCCCGATCGACAGCTCCTCCAGGTCAGACCCGAAGTTGACGATCTCGTCGTCGACGCTGGGTAGGCCGCCGCCCGCGACGAGCGCGTAGACCGCGGGCATGATCATCGCGGCGACCGCCAAGAACAGCATCGTCGCCGTCGCCGTCGCAGCTGTCTGGTTGAAGCGCTGGCTCTTGCGGCCGATGCCGCCGACGAACATCGAGAGCCCGAGGACCAGCAGCAGGTTGCCGAGGATCGAGCCGATGATCGACGCCTTCACGACCTCCTGCAGGCCCTCGGCCAGCAGGAAGATCGCGATGATCAGCTCGGCGGCGTTGCCGAACGTGACGTTCAGGAAGCCGCCGATCCCGGGCCCTGACCGGGCAGCCAGCTCCTCGGTGGCCAGGCCCATAAGAGCCGCCGTCGGGATGATCCCAAGCGCGGCCGTGATGAAGATGATCGTCGGTGAGGCGTGTGCCAGCTCGAGGATCACCGCGAGCGCGATGAACGGCGTCAGCAGGTACGGCCAGCCCTGCGCCGAGAAGAGGAAGCGGCCCATCGCGCGCAGCCTATTTGTCGGTGTCAGGCGATTACTGGTTCAGGCACTCGACGATCGCGTCCGAGTCCTTGGCGTTCGCCACGCAGTCCTGAACGGCCGGGTCGGCCGCCGCGCCACCCGGCGTGCCGATGCCGCCACCGGCCGCGCCGGCTCCCAGGCCGCTGCCGAGGGCGCCGAGGCCGCCGGCGCTCGAGAGCCCCTCGAGGATCTGCGACTCGCTGGTGCCGAGCTGACCCAGCAGCTCGTCGAGCGGCTGCGTGTCGGTCGGAGCCTCGATCGTCTGCTCAGAGTTCGGGTCTGAGATCCCGAACGAGAGCGTGAAGTCGAGCCCCTCGACGCCGCTCGCCGCGAGCGCCTCAACCTCGTCGGCCGCGAAGTTGATGTCGATCTGGCGGAAGCTCTTGTCCGCCTCGGCGACGAAGACGTCGATCGTGCTGGTGAAGCCCTCGAGCTGCGACGTGTCGAACGGCACGCCGGAGGCAGCCGCGCTGTCGTCCGCGATCGACGCGAAGTCGAGGTCGCCGGCGACGTGGACGGTCTCCTCGCCGTTGATCTCCTCGGTGCCCTCGTTGGTGAGGTTGTCGAGCGAGTCGATCAGCGCGTCGGCCGACTCCGGGTCCTGCGTCGTCTCGCCGGCGCTCTGCGCGACCGCGAGCAGCGGGCTGATCTCGGAGAACAGCTCCTTGCTGGCCGAATAGGTCGTGTCCTGGTAGGTCACGAAGAGGCTGTCGTCCGCGATCCCGAAGCCGCCGGTGAAGTCGAATGAGATCTGGCCGCCGGGCAGGCCGGGGATCCCCTCGGCGCTGACGTTGGCGTCGGCGTCGAGCTGGAGCTCGAGCTGCTCGCCCTCGGCGGCGTTGAAGGGGCCGCCGATCTCGGCGCTCACGGATCCGCTCGTGGTGCCCTCCAGCGTGCCGTCGATGCCGATGTTGACGACGCCGCTGTCGTACTGGGTGTCCTGGCCGAGGGCCTCGTTGAGGAGCTCGGCCGGATCCTCGTCGCTGCCGCCGTCGTCGCCGCCGCAGCCGGCGATCAGGCCGGCGCCGGCCAATGCGAGGGTGCAGACGGCGAGCAGATTTCGGGTGCGGTTCAAGTGGTGATCCCTTTCGGACTGGGTAATTCGGTGGGCGGCGCAGGGTAGCGAACGGCGGGACGGCGCTAGGCTCGTCGGCCCCCTTGACCGCTCCCCGCACGATCCTCTACACGGGCAAAGGCGGCGTCGGCAAGACCTCGGTCGCGGCCGCCACCGCCCGCCTCTGCGCCGCTCGCGGTCTGCGCACGGTCGTGCTTTCGACCGACCCGGCTCACAGCCTCTCCGACTCGTTGGAGGCGCCGCTCGGGCCGGACCCCACTCCGGTCGGCGAGCGCCTCTGGGCCCAGGAGGTACAGGCACAGCGCGAGATGGAGGCCAACTGGGGGCAGGTCCAGAGCTGGCTGATGGAGCTGCTCGCCGACCGCGGGGTGATGGACATCGCCGCCGAGGAGCTGACGGTGCCGCCCGGCATGGACGAGCTGTTCAGCCTGCTGCAGATCAAGAGCCACCACGAATCGGGCGACTACGACGTCGTGATCGTGGACTGCGCGCCGACCGGCGAGACCCTGCGGCTGCTCTCGTTCCCCGAGATCGCGCAGTGGTGGCTGGAGAAGGTCTTCCCGTTCGAGCGCAAGATGGTCGCCGCCGCGCGCCCGCTCGCCAAGACCTTCCTGGACGTCGACCTTCCCAGCCAGGACGTGTTCGGCGAGGTCAACCGCCTGGTCGGAAACCTGGTGACGATGAACGAGATCCTCCGCGACCGCGAGCGTGCCTCGATCCGGCTGGTGATGAACGCGGACCGCATGGTCGTGAACGAGGCGCAGCGCACCTTCACCTACCTGAACCTCTACGGGTATCTGACCGACGCGGTCGTGGTCAACCGCCTGTTCCCGGACGAGGTCGGCTCCGGCTACTTCGGCGAATGGCGCCGCACGCAGGGCAAGCGCCTCACCGAGATCGAGCAGGGCTTCGCGCCGGTCCCGGTGTTGAAGGCCCGCTACTTCGAGGAGGAGGTCGTCGGCTCAGAGATGCTCGACCGCCTCGGCGCCGAGTTGTTCAGCGAGCTCGAGCCGGCCGCGCTGCTCCACTCCGAGCTGGCGCAGGAGATCGAGCAGGATGCCGACGGCGTCACGACGATGCGGATCCGGGTCCCGTTCGCCGAGCGCTCGCAGATCTCGCTCAAGCAGGTGGGCTCGGAGCTGATCGTCTCGGCCGGACGCGAGAAGCGGACTATCATCCTCCCGCCCGCCCTCGCCCGCCGCAGCCCGTCCGGGGCGAAGCTCGAGGACGGCTCGCTCGAGGTGAGCTTCAGAGCTGATGACCGACCGCGAACCACAGAACCCGGGCGGTCCGAACCCCGCTCAGCCGAGCCCGTCTGAGGCGCTCCGCGACCTGCTCGAGTCGCACGGCGACGGCAGTCTGCGCTGCGTCGACCTGTGCCCGATCTGCCGCGCAGCCGACGTCCTGCGCGCGACCGCTCCCGACGACATCAAGGATCAGTGGCAGGCGGTCCAGCGCGAGGCGCTGTTGACGATGAAGGCGGCGATCGACCGCTACGTCGAGCGGATCGAAGACGAGCCGGCCGAGCGGGGCCCGCGGGTGCAGGACATCCCGATCGACTAGCGCTCGCTCAGCCCGGCGGCTTCGAGGGCTTCCGCGCGGGTGTCGCGCTGACGGAATCCGATGATCATCCGATCCCGGAGGTCATAGACGCCGTAGAAGTCTTGCTGGACCTCGGCACCGCTGGTTTGCCCGCGACCGCGCCACCGCATGGCGATGAAAACCGAGTCGCCCGCGTCCGCTGCTTCGAGCAACTCCACGGTCGGAGCGTCCCACGGCCCCAACCAGTTGCGAAAGAACTGTTGGACACCCGCGTGGCCTCTATATATCCCGGCGACACCGGCCAGGCTGACCGCCGAGGCGTCCCAGACCACGTCCTCGGCGATGATCTCCCTCCAGGCATCCGTTCCCCAGCGGTCAAAAAGCCGCTTCACGATCTCCACGTTCTCCTCCGACATCGCGCTCAGTATCTCGCAGGGACGCGACCATCTGTGACGTAGCTCACACGACGGGTTGTGCCTGTACGTAACCTTCGATACGTGGGTGGAGTGTGCGCTAGCTGTGGGACCGCGAATCCGGAGCGGGCGCGCTTCTGCATGTCGTGCGGAGCGGGCCTGGCCTCGAACTGCCCCAGCTGTGGCGTCGAGAACCCCCCGGAGGCGAAGTTCTGCATCGAGTGCGGAACCGCGCTGGCGAGCGCACCGTCGGCCCCCGCAAAGGCCGCCCCGGGACCCGCACCACCCGAGCATCTGCGCCCCGCCCAGCTGCCCGAGGAGCGGCGCAAGGCGACGGTCCTGTTCGCCGACCTCTCCGGCTACACCGCCGTGGCCGAGACCATGGACCCGGAGGCGGTCAAGTCGATGGTCGAGGGCGCCCTGCGCCGGCTCGGCGACGAGGTGACCCGCTTCGGCGGCACCGTCGACAAATTCATCGGCGACAACGTGATGGCGGTCTTTGGGGCCCCGGTCGCTCACGAGGACGATCCGGAGCGAGCCGTTCGCGCCGGGCTGGCGATGCAGGCGGCGATGGCCGAGATCAACGAGCGCATCGAGGGCTCGGACTTCGCCCTGCGCGTCGGGATCAACTCGGGCGAGGTGCTGGCCGGCCAGGTCGGCGACGGCTACACGGTGATGGGCGACCCGGTGAACGTCGCTTCGCGGCTCGAGTCCGCCGCGCGGCCGGGGACGGTCACGGTCGGCGAGATCACGCACAAGCTGACGCGCGGGGCGATCGAGTACGTCGAGCTGGAACCGCTGCGCCTGAAGGGCAAAGCCGAGCCGGTCGCCGCCTGGGAGGCGGTGCGGGTGGTCGTCGAGGGCACCACCGTGATTCGCTCCTCGACCCCCCTGATCGGCCGGGACCGGGAGTCCGAGCTCCTGAGCTCGCTGTTCGACCGGGTGGTGCGCGAGGAGCGCTCGCACCTGGTCACCGTGATCGGCCAGGCTGGCGTCGGCAAGAGCCGGCTCCTGCGCGAGCTGGCGGCCGAGGTCTCGGAGCGCCAGGATTCGCCGCTGATGCGGGTCGGCCGCTGCCCCGCCTACGGCTCGGGCCTGGCCTACTGGGCGCTGGGCGAGGTCGTGCGCGACCAGTTCCAGATCGTCGACACCGACGACTCGGACGCCGCCTGGGCGAAGCTGCGCTCCGGGTTCGAGAAGCTGTTCGAGGAGGGCGGCGCCGAGAGCGAGGAGCCCCCCGAGCGACTGGCGGCAACCATCGCCCGCCCGCTCGGCGTCGATGTTCCCGAGGACGTCGTAGACGTGATGCTCGAGGGCGAGGACCCGCAGCAGACGCGCGCGCGGCTGTTCAGCGCGGTGCGCTCGCTGGTCGAAGCCGCCAGCCGCATCCACCCGCTGGTGCTGGCGATCGAGGACATCCACTGGGCCGACGAGGGGATGCTCGACCTGATCGAGTACCTGGCGCGCTGGGTGCGCGGCCCGGTGCTGCTGGTCTGCCTTGCCCGCGACGAAATACTCGAACGGCGCCCCGGCTGGGGCGGCGGGCGGCGCAATGCCACCACGATCTCGCTCGAGCCCCTGGCGCTCGACGGCGCCCGCGAGCTGGTCACCGCGCTGCTGCCGAGCGACGCCTCGGATCTCGACGCGCGCGTCGTCGCCCAGGTCGCCGAGCGCTCGGGCGGCAATCCGCTGTTCGCCGAGGAGATGGTCAACCGCATCCTCGAGGAGGGCGGCGCGGCGGGCGAGGCTCTGCCTGAGACCGTGCACGCCGTGCTGGCGGCGCGGCTCGACTCGCTGACGGCGACCGAGCGGACGCTGATCCAGCACGCCGCCGTCGTCGGCCAGACCTTCTGGCAAGGATCGGTCGGACGCGCGGCCGGGGACGCCGACCTCGACGAGCTGCTCGGCTCGCTGGCCGACAAGGACCTGATCGTCTCCAGCGCCGGCAGCCGCCTCGCGGGCGAGCGCGAGTTCGCGTTCAAGCACGTCCTGATCCGCGACGTGGCCTACGCGACGCTGCCGAAGACCGTGCGGGCCCGCAAGCACGCGGAGGTCGCGAGCTTCATCGAGGAGCGCTCCCCCGACCGCACCGAGGCCGTGATCGCGATGGTCGCCGACCACCTGGGGAACGCCGCGGCGATCGGTGCCGACGCCGGCCTCGACCCCGAGCAGCTCGACAAGATCCGCGACCGCGCCCACGCCGCGCTCGAGCAGGCCGGCGACGTGGCCGCGGACCTCTACTCGAACCAGGAGGCGCTGAGCCACTACGAGTCCGCGCTGAGCCTGAACGGCGACGACGGCGAGTCCGAGCACCCGGACGTTCGCGCCCGGATCTCGGAGAAGCTCGGCGACGTGGCCCTGCGGCTCGGGCGGGTCGACCGGGCGGTCGAGCTCTGGGACGAGTGCCTGGAATACCACCGCGGCCAGGAGGATCTGGCCCGGGTCGGCGACCTGCACCGCAAGATCGGCGCCGGCCTCTGGAACAAGGGCGACCGGGAGGGCTCGATCGGCCACTACCAGCGCGGCATCGACCTGCTGAAGGACGGCCCGCCCTGCCTGGAGCTGGTTCGCCTGTATGAGGAGGCCGCCTCGCTCTACATGCACACCGGCGACAACATGCTGGCGATCTATGCCTCCGAGAAGGCGCTGCGGCTGGCCGAGCGGCTCGAGGAGTCGGCCGCCGCGAGCCGGGCCCATGGCATCTTCGGCCGGGTGTTCGGGCGGATCGGCGATTCCGAGCGGGCCCGAGAGAACCTGGAGCGCTCGGTCGAGCTGGCGCGCGAGTCCGACCCCTCAGAGGCGATCCGGGCGCTGCTTGCGCTGGGCTACCACTTCGAGATCTCCGAGGCCGACTACACCGCCTCCGCCGAGGCCTACGAGGAAGCGCTGCAGATCGCCGAGCGGATCGGCGACCTGCCGTCGCAGGTCGAGCTGCACGCGTCGCTCTCGACGCTGGCGCTGCACCGCGGCGAGTGGGACGCGGTCGAGTCCGGCACCGAGACCGTCGCCGCGCTGGTCGAGCGTGAGGGCCTGAGCGGAAAGCTCTGCTTCCCGCACCTGCTGCGCGGCGCCCTGCGCTGGCGCGGCGGCGACCTCGAGGGAGCCGAGCGCTCGCTGCGCCGCTCCGCCGAGCTGGCCGAGCAGGTCGGGCGCTCGGAGGTCGGCTTCCAGGCGTTGCACTGGTTGGCGACCGCACTGCGCGACCGCGGCGAGTTCGCGGACGCCGACCAGGCTCTGGCCACGGCGCTCGACACCTGCGAGCGCGCCGGCCTGGTCGCGCAGTCGGTCGAGGCCACCGCGGCGCGATCGATCAACCAGGCGCTCTGGGGCCGCTCGGACCAGGCGCTTTCGCTGGCCGAGGAGGCCGTCGGGCTGGCCGATCGCCTGCGCTACCCGGTGGGCACCGCGGCCTCACTCGAGGCACGCGGCGTTGCCAGCGCCGACTCGGCCGTCCTGGACGAAGCGCGAACGGCGTGGCAGGACCTCGGCCGCCCGGTCGACGCCGAGCGCGTCGACCGCCTGGCCGAAGCGGTGGCTGGCTAGGCCAGCCCTTCCTTCTCGTACTCGCGCAGGAACCCCTCGAACAGGCGCATGTGGCCCTGTTCGTCCTGGAGGATCGCGATCACCATGTCCTGGGTCACGGGGTCGACCCCGTCCGTGAACTCGATGATCCGCGAGTAGTGCTCGATCGCGCCCGCCTCGGCGGCGATCACGCCCTTGATCACGTGCACGATGTCGACCTGGTCGTCCGGCGGCTGTAGGAACGACTGCTCGGCGTCGAACTGCTCGGAGCCCGGCACGACGCCGTAGAGGTCCTTGATCCGCGCGGCGAACTGCTGGGCGTGGCCCAGCTCCTCCTGGATGTCGGTCTCGAGCGACTCCTTGATCTCCTGGGCGCGGACACCGTCGGGGTTGACCGAGTTGGCGATGTAGCTCATCACCGTCTCGATCTCCATCCAATAGGCCTTCTTCAGGAGCTCGACGACCTCCTCGCGCTTCTCGGTGTTCTCCTCAGCGAGGATGTCTGCGGTGCCGACGGCTGCCTGGGTCATTCGGGTTCGCTCCTCAGTCGAAGTTCAGAAGTTCAAATTGAAGTTGAAGTATCCGTGTTCCCGGTTTCGGACGGAGACAACCGCCGTTCGTACAATCGCGGGGTGTTGATGAGCGACGTTAGGCGCGAAAGCATGCTCGCTCCCCTGGTAGGGGATTAGATGCGTGCCCTGGCCAGCGACGGAGTCGAGCTCCACTGGGAGCAGCGCGGATCGGGGCCCACGGTGATCCTCGCCGCCCACTGGTCAGTTGACCCGAGCATCTTCGGGCCGATCACGACCGAGCTCGAGGGGGACCACCGGGTGGTCCGCTACGACGAGCGCGGCACCGGCCAGTCCGACCGCGTCGGCCCGTACGACCTCGCCACCGGGGCGAACGACCTCGAGGCGGTCGCCGAGGCGGCAGGCGACGGGCCCGCCCTGGCGCTGGGGCTGATGGACGGGATGAACAAGGGTGTGCGCGTCGCCGCGCGCCGGCCCGACCTGGTCTCCCACGTCGTGGGCCCCGGCGGGGCACCCCTCGGCCGCGCCGCCCTCTCGGGCGTCGAGTCGATGATCTCCTCGGACACCGTCGTCGGGGCGTTCATGCAACAGCTCGAGACCGATTATCGCGGCGCGATACGGGCGATGGCCGAAGCGGCGAATCCGCAGATGTCGCAGGATCAGTTGCGCGCGCGGGTCAACTCCCAGGTCGAGCACATTCCCGTCGAGGCGGCGCTCGCGCGAGTGCAGGACTGGGCCGACGACGCGGAGACCGAGCCGCTGGGGCGCGAGCTCGGCGACCGGATGGCGGTGCTGCTTTCGGCGTCGATCACCGGAGGGTGGTTCCCGGAGCCGCATCTGATGCGGCCGCTGGTCCGCGAGCGCTTTCCCGAGGCCGTGATCGAGGACGTCGACGACGGGATCATCTCGCGGCCCGACCAGACCGCGGCCGTGATCCGCCGGCTGCTCTCACAGGTGGCCACCGCGGACGTAGAATCGACCGCGTGAGCGCCGCCAAGACCTGGATCCTCACCGGAGGGGTCGAGAACTTCCGGATCTGCGTCGAACGCGGCTTCGACGTGATCGGCTTCAAGGAGACCCGGCGGCGTCAGGCCGAGGCGTTCGAGCCGGGCGACGCGATCGTCTTTTACGTGACCGGCCTTCAGGCCTTCGGCGGGATCGCGCGGGTCACCTCGACGATGTTCGAGGACCGGACCCCGATCTGGCCGCAGGGCAAGAAGCCCAAGCCGGAGCCGTACCCGTGGCGGGTTTGTGCCGAGCCCGAGCTGGTGCTCGACGAGGACGACTTCGTGCCGGCCGAGACGCTGGTCGGCGAGCTCGAGCACATCGCCAAGTGGCCCGCCGAGCATTGGCACCTGGCGTTCCAGGGCCAGCTCCGCACGGTCGGCGACGCCGACGCCGCGGTTCTGCGCGACCGGCTCGAAGGCGCGGCGCGCGCCGGCGCCGCGGCCTGAGCCGGCGATGGAGCTGCTCGCGCGCCTCGGCGGCGCTGAGCGGATGGCCGTACTCGGCGCCGCGGCGATGCCGGTCAGCCTGCTCTTCCCCTGGTACGGGTTCAAGCTCGGCAGCCCGATATCCGCGACGGCGATCGACTCGTTCAACTTCGCGCACGCGGCGCTGCTCCTCACGGCCGCCTCGGTGGTCTACCTGGTGATCCGCGCGGAGACGCGAGGCCTGCCGCGCCCGCTCAGCGTCGGCGGCCTGCTGATCGCAGCCGGGATCTGGTCGTTCGTGATCCTCGGCTATCTGTTCGCAGACCCTCCGAACGAGCTGGTCGACATCGCCGCGATCGGCGGTGTGCGGATCCGCTACGGCGCTTTCGTCGCCGCCGGCGCCGCCGGCGCGATGGTGGTGGGCGGGCTGCGGGCCCGGCATGAGGCCCCGCGGGCGAAAGAAGTGAGACGGAGCGCCGCTATGTAGGGAACGTGCGGCGCCCCGCCTCGGCATCGGAGGTGCCCCGTGGATCAGGCTCATCGAACCGCACCGCGGGTATCGCGAAGCTCATCGGCAGGCGAGCGCCGGCGTCTCGCGCTCAGGCGGCAGAACTGGCCGCTTGTACGAGGCGCCGGTCGTGCTCGTACGGCAGCAGGCCCAGGGCGTCGTCCGGCGTCACCCAGCGCAGCTCGTCGACCTCGTCGTTCGGCTCGAACTTGCCTTCGAGCGGGCGCATTACCCAGTAGCGCACGAGCTTGCGCCTGCCCTTGCGATCGAGGTACGTAACGCTCTCCAGCTCCTCGCCGAGGGCGCACCGCAGGCCGGTTTCCTCCTCCACCTCGCGCAGCGCGGCGGCCTCCCAGTCCTCGCCGGGGTGCAGCTTGCCCTTCGGCAGCGACCAGTCGTCGTAGCGGGGGCGATGCACGACCGCGAGCTCGAGCGTGTCGTCGCTCTCGCGTACGACCAGGCCGCCGGCCGCCCGCACCTGCGGAATCGCACCCATGCCCGGAGCTTCGCACGACGCCGCAACTCCGAGCTGCTATGAGTGTTCGCTAACAAAACCATGAAGAACAACTCACATATCCAAGCCCTGTCCACTCGCGACGCTGCGCTGGGCGTCCTCTTCGCGACGATCGCGGCCCTGGCCCTGATCGGCGCCCTCGGAGCCCTGGCGACCCTTGCCCCGAAAGCCGACGCGAAGGCGCTCGTCAACCTCGACCACCGCTTCCCGGTGCCCTCGCCTCACACCTATGGCGACGGCGTCGGCGCCGGCCGCAGCCATCAGGGCCAGGACATCTTTGCCGGATGCGGCAAATGGGTGCGAGCCGCACGCGCGGGGCGTGTCCAGTTCCGGGACCGCCATTCGGCCGCCGGCAACTACCTCGTAATCGACGGCCGCAACACCCGGGTGGACTACGTCTATATGCACCTGCGCGGCAACGCCCTGGCGCGCCGGGGCGAGCGGGTCGAGACCGGCGAGCGGATCGCCAAGGTCGGCCAGTCGGGCAACGCCTCAGGGTGCCACCTGCACTTCGAGATGTGGAACTCCCCGGGCTGGTACGAGGGCGGCACTCACATGCGCCGCGTGACCAAGCACCTGCGCCGTTGGGACCGGGCGGACTGACGCCCACCTAGAGTACGGGCAGGATGCTGCCCCGTGCGATCGACAAGCTGCTCGACTTCGCGGTGGTCCCCGGCTTCACCTCGGCCGGGTATCGCCTGCGAAGTCGGAGCTTCGCCCCCACCCCCGACCTGACCGGGCAGACCTTCCTGGTCACCGGTGCCAGCTCGGGACTGGGCGCGGCGACGTGCGAGCTGCTCGCGGGGGCCGGCGCGACCGTCCAGATGCTGGTCCGCAACCCGGCGAAGGGCGAGCAGGTCCGCGCCGGGATCGGCGAGCGCGCCGGCAGCGACAGCCTGCGCGTCTGGGAGTGCGACGTGGCGCGGCCGGGCTCCGTCCGCGAGTTCGCATCGGCGTTCTCCGCCGAGGTCGGCGCGCTGGACGCCGTCGTCCACAACGCGGGCCTGATGGCCCCGGAGCGAACGCGCACCCCGGAGGGGGTCGAGCTGACCTTCGCGACCAACGTGCTGGGGCCGTTCCTGCTCACCGACCTGCTGATCCCCACCCTGAGCGCCGGCGGTCCGGGCCGGATCGTCAACGTCTCCTCAGGCGGGATGTACTCGGCGAAGCTGGACGGGGACGACCTCCAGCTCGACCGGCGGGAGTTCAATCCCGCGCGTTTCTATGCCCACACCAAGCGCTGCGAGGTGGTCCTGACCGAACTCTGGCAGCAGCGGGTGGCGGGCAGTGGCGTCAGCGCGCACTCGATGCACCCCGGGTGGGCCGACACGCCCGGCGTTAAGGATTCCCTACCCGGCTTCCGGAAACGGATGCGGCCGTTCCTGCGCGACGAACGCCAGGGGGCCGACACGATCGCCTGGCTCTGCTGGGCGCTCGAGCCGATCGCGGAACCCGGGCGCTTCTGGCACGACCGCCAGCCGCGGCCGACCCACCGCGTGCCGTGGACCCGCGAGAGCGGTCACGACCGGCGACGGCTTTGGGAAGAGTGCGAGCGCCTCGCCGGGACTAAGCCGGATCCGGGCTAGCCGCAGGCTCGGCCATCTCGCGTCGGTAGTCGCGGACCTCGCGGATCACGATCTGCAGCGAGGCCGCGGTGGGAATCGCGAGCAGCGCGCCCGGGACGCCGAACAGGGTCGACCCGAACAGCACCGCAACCAGGATCACGAGCGGTTCCACCGCGACCGCCCGCCGCTGGATCTGCGGCTGGATCACGTAGTTCTCGATCTGCTGGTAGGCGATCGCGTAGATGATCCAGACGATCAACCCGACCGGGAAGTTCACGAACAACATCACGATCCCGACGAAGAACGCGGCGATCGTGGCACCGACCACCGGGACCAGGTCGCCGAAGGCGATCACCAGCGCCAGGGCACCGGCGAACGGCGCCCCGAGGATGCTGAGCACGATGAAGGCGAACGTGCCGGCCAGGGTCGCCTGGATCAGGGCCCCGCCGACGTAGCTGCCGATCGCATTCCCGATCGAGTCGAAGGCCCGGCGCATGCGCTCGCGGTGCTGAGCGTCCTGCGACCTGATGAAGCCGTCGAGATACCGGCTGCCGCTCGAGACCATGAAGATCGAGAGGATCAGGATCGTGACCGCCGCGAAGATCGAGTTCACGAGCCCGACGCCGATGTCACTGAGGATGTTTGCGGCGTCGCCGATCTTGCCCGGCAGCTTCGCCGCCTCGTCCTCGAGCTTGGGCACGATGTCGTAGTCGTCGTTCAGGTTGCTCAGCGTCTCGTTGTCGTTGACGAAGTCCTCGAGGTCGGTGACATAGCCCGGGACGTCTCGGGCCAGTTCCTCGGCCTGGCCGACGAGCGGCGGGATCAGAAGCGCGGCCAGCACGATCGGAATCGCCACCAGCGTCGCGTAGACGGCGGCGATCGCGAGCCCGCGGGGCATGCGGCGGCTGAGGAGCCTGACCGGCCCGGAAACGGCGATCGCGATGAATCCGGCGATGACGAGCCAGGCGATCGGCTTGCGCAGGAGATAGGCGACATAAACCGCCAGCGCAACGGCGAGGACGATCAAGGTCGTGCGCAAGACCGAGCGCGAGTCGAAGTCGAGCTGGCGTATCGCGGCCATCATCAGCGTGGCTATTCCACGCCGAGTGCAGCTTTCCTAGCCCTGGGAGGCGTTTACCGCTGGGCTAGATTGCGGCGCGCGCGGCCCAGACCATCCGGCCGAGCTTCGCGGCCAGCGATGCGGGCGTCCAGTGGTCGGGGTCGCGCAGCAGCGTGCGGGCGCCGACCTGGGCAACGCCCACGATCGTCTGCCCGAGGAGCTGCGCAACGGCCTCGGCCTCCTCGCCCTCGAGCCCGGAGCTGTCGTCGACCCAGCGGCGGGTGATCGTCGCCGCCAGTGCCGCCTGGCGCTCGAGCCCCCGCGCGATCCGCGCCGCGACGACCTCGTTGCCGCCGCCCTCGCCGAGGAAGACGACGCGGTAGATGTCGGGTGACTGGGCGACCGCGGTCAGAAACGCCTCGAAGCCGCGGACCAGGGCGCCCTCGGGGTCGGCGGCGCCGCCCGAGGTCCGCAGCGCGGCCTCGGTCTCTGCCAGGACGCGCTCCTCCTCGCGGTCGAGCATCGCGGTGAACAGCTCGTCCTTCGAGGCGAAGCAGTCGTAGACGACCGGCTTCGAGACCCCGGCGGCCGCGGCGATCGCGTCCATCGAGGTGCCGTCGAATCCGTTCGCCAAAAACAGGTCGTGGGCGGCGTCCAGCACCAGCGGACGGCGGCGCTCGGGGCCGAGATGCGCGGCGCGCTTGCGGCGGGGAGATGCAGTCTCGAGCGCGGCCATTCCTACTTATGGTAGCATTTTCCTACTGATAGTAGAAACCTTGAATGGAGCTGATCTCTAGATGACGACCGCTACCGCCCCCGCCGACGCCTCCCAGGTCGAGGCCGCAATCGCCTCCGACGACGCCCCGCCCTTCACGCTCGAGCTCTCGCAGGACCAGAAGGACATCCGCGACTGGGTCCACGGCTTCGCCGAGAACGTCGTCCGCCCCGCCGCCCACGAATGGGACGAGCGCGAGGAGACTCCCTGGCCGATCATCCAGGAGGCCGCCAAGATCGGCCTCTATGGCTTCGAGGGCATGGCGCAGTTCTTCGCCGACCCCAGCGGCCTGACCCTGCCGATCGTCAACGAGGAGCTGTTCTGGGGCGACGCCGGGATCGGCCTCTCGATCCAGGGCACCGGCCTCGCGGTCGCCGCGATTTTCGGCCAGGGCACACCGGAGCAGATGGGCGAGTGGGTCCCGCAGTGCTACGGCAGTGTCGAGGAGCCCAAGGTCGCCGCGTTCTGCGCGTCCGAGCCCGACGCCGGCTCCGACGTCTCGGCTCTGCGCACCACCGCCAAGTACGACGACGCCAAGGACGAGTGGGTCCTTAACGGCCAGAAGGCGTGGGCCACCAACGGCGGCATCGCCGACGTCCACGTCGTGATCGCCTCGGTCGACCGCGAGCTCGGCTCGCGCGGCCACGCCGCGTTCGTGATCCCGCCCGGCACGAAGGGCTGCGAGCAGGGCGCCAAGGTCAAAAAGCACGGCCTGCGCGCCTCGCATACGGCCGACGTCCACCTCGACGACTGTCGCGTCCCGGGCTCCTGCCTGCTGGGCGGCAAGGACAAGCTCGACGAACGCCTCGCCCGCGTCCGCGAGGGCAAGAAGGGCAAGTCGCAGGCCGCTATGCAGACCTTCGAGGCGACCCGGCCGATCGTCGGCGCCCAGGCCGTGGGCGTCGCCCGCGGCGCCTACGAGGTCGCGCTCGACTACGCCAAGGAGCGCGAGCAGTTCGGCCGCCCGATCATCGAGAACCAGGCGATCGCCTTCACCCTGGCGAACATGAAGCTCGAGATCGACGCCTCGCGGCTGCTGGTCTGGCGCGCCGCCTGGATGGGCAAGACCGGCCAGGTGTTCGAGAACGCCGAGGGCTCGATGTCGAAGCTCAAGGCCGGCGAGGTCGCCGTCTGGGTGACCGAGCGGGCGATGCAGATTCTCGGCGGCAACGGCTACACCCGCGAGTTCCCGGTCGAGCGGATGCACCGCGACGCGAAGATCTACGACATCTTCGAGGGCACCTCGGAGATCCAGCGCCTCGTTATCGCCCGTGCGATCTCGGGCCTGAAGATCCAGTAGCGCTTCCGGCGCCGATCACTTCTTGCAGATAGCCCAGACCTTCAGGGTTCCGCCGCTGTTGGAGCCCGCTTCGCCGATCCAGCCTCGCTTGGGCAGCTGGCCCGGGTCGCCCGCCGGCTGCGGCGACGAGACCGTGAGCCAACCGTTGGCCGGTGCGGACACCTGGGCACCGCCACCGGAGACCGCGCGCCGGGACGGGCAGTTCACGACCTTGTGTGCGCTCTGCGAGTTGCCGTCAGGGATCTCAACCTCCCGGCGCCTGTAGGAGTACTTGCGCTTTTGCTTCGAGCAGATCGCGTACACGACCAGGCTGTGCTGGACGTCGTCGTAGTTGTGCGCGGCGGCAAACCAGCCCCGGGGCTTCCGCGCCGAGGGCCGGTGGGGGCGTGACCCGACGGGCTCCATGTTGTCTGGGTCGCCGTCGGTCAGGACGCCGCCGCCCGTCACCGCGGTGCCCCGCGGGCACTTCTTGGTGACGCTCCTGGTTTGGTCCGCGGGAACAAGGATGGCCTTGGACCGGTAGCGGAGCTTGCCCGGACGCTTCGAGCAGATCGCATAGGAGAGCATCACCGTGTTGGTGCCAGTAATGCCCTCAGAGAGCCAGCCCCCGTCGGGCTTGATGCTCGGGTCGCCGGCGGGCTGTGGGGTGGAGTTCGTGAGCACCGCGCTTGTGGCGTCGTCGATGAAGGTGCCGCCACCGGTGACGGCGGTCCCGTCCGGGCAGTTCGCCACGACGAGGTCGCCGGCCGGCGTGATCGTCCCTTGCTCGGACACGTACTTGAGGCCGTGCGACTGTCCGAGCACTGCGCGCGCGCGAACTCGGTCATCGGAATCCGTGGCCCCGAGCGCGAGCGCTCCGGTGGCGAGCCCGATCGCACCGGCCGCGAACAGCACGGGAACCGAGCGGCTCCCGAAACCCGTCCTCGTCATCCTGATCCTCCCAATCCTCACCTCTTGCAGATGGCCCAGACCTTCAGGGTTCCGGGGCCGGTGGCGGAGGACCCCTCGCCGATCCAGCCTCGCTTGGGGAGCTGCTCCGGGTCGCCCGCGGGCTGTGGCGATGAGACCGTGAGCGAACCCCCGGTGCCGGGTGCGGACACCTGGGCCCCGCCACCGGACACTGCGCGGCGGGACGGGCAGTTCACGACCTTGTGTGCGGCGGTGGGGGGAAAGCCGGGCTCGTCCGGGATCTCGACCTGCCGGCGCTTGTAGGAGTACTTGCGCTTCTGCTTCGAGCAGATCGCGTACACGACCAGGCTGTGCTGCTGCGCACCGTCGTAGTTGTGCGCGGCGGCAAACCAGCCCCGGGGCTTCCGCGCCGAGGGCCGGTGGGGACGGGAGGCAACGGGCGTCATCTCACCGAGACCGCTGTCGGTCAGGACTCCGCCGCCCGTCACCGCGGTGCCCCGCGGGCACTTCTTGGTGACGCTCCTGGTTTGGTCCGCTGGAACAAGGATGGCCTTGGACCTGTACCGGAGTTTGCCCGGACGGTTCGAGCAGATCGCATAGGAGAGCATCAAGTCCTCAGGGAAGGCATTGCCCTCCGAAAGCCAGCCCTCGTCGGGCTTTATGGCCGGGTCTCCGGCCGGCTGTGGGGTGGAGTTCGTGATCTCGGACGAGTCTGCGTCCTCCAGAAACGTGCCGCCACCGGTGACGGCGGTCCTGCCCGGGCAGTTCACCACGAGGACGGCATCGGCCTGCGTGATCGTCTTCTGATCGGAGACGTACTTGAGGCCGTGCGACTGCCCGAGCAACGCGGGTGCGCGTGCCCGGTCGTCGGAATCCGTCGCCCCGAGCGCGATCGCTCCCGTGACGAGCCCGATCGAACCGACGGCGAGTTGCACCCGCAGCGAGCGCCGCGCGAGGCGAGACCTGAACATCGTTTCCAACCCCCTTCGAAACGTCCCCTCCCGGACCGGAGGGTGATCGGACCATACCCCTCAACTGGCTGGATTGCAACCAGTGCGCGCGATCCGCTCGTTAGGGAATTCTGCGGCCCCGCGTCAGGGGTTGCGGATGACGACAACCTTGCCGCGCCGGTCCCCGCTGGGATAGGCAGTCACGGCCACATCGCGCCCGCCGCCGTCGAAGCGGACGCTCGTGACGCTGCTCGCGTTGCCCGCCACAGGCAATGCTCGCCTCCTTGCCGGGCATGCTTGACCACGTCGACGAGTTGATCGCCGAAGGCGTGATCGGCGGCGCCGAGCCGAATGCGGCGGACTTCCAGCTGCTGACGACGGTCCGGATGCTCCTGACCATGGACGACCTGCGTCCGTTCGTGGCCGGCCGCCCGTGTGAGCCGCTCGCGCGCGAGCTCTGGCCCAACCCGGTCGAACCGGTCCCCGGCGCACTTCCGGCTGAGTGGCTTCAATCCTCGCTGGCGGGCTGATCGGCGACCGTCTGGTCGGCGGGCGCCGCGAGGACGTCCTCGCGGCTGTAGTGCCCGACGACGTCGAACCAGCGCTTCGCCTTCAAGCCGGCGCCGAGGTCGCAATCGGCGACGATGATCCCCTCCTCGTCGTAGAGCGGCCCGGCGATCACCTCGCCGCCCTTGGGCTCGCAGATCGCTGCCCCGCCGCGCCCGAACACGTCCTTGCCCTCGGGCAGCGGCGCGGGGAAGTCCGCCGGGAAGGCCGACGCGGGTATGTACTGCGGCGCCGAGACCACATAAGCGCCCGACTCGATCGCGATGTGCCGCATGGATGCCAGCCAGCCGTCCGAGTCGTCGGCGGTGGGCGCAACCCAGATCTGGGGCCCGCCGCGATAGACCGCGTAGCGGGCGAGCGGCATCCGGTTCTCCCAGCAGATCAGGCCGCCGACCCGCCCGGCCGGCGTGTCGACCACCGAGAGGTCATTGCCGCTGCCGACGCCGTGGAAGATGCGCTCGTGCATCGTCGGCATCAGCTTGCGGTGCTTCAGCAGCAGGCCGTCCGGGCCGAGCACGAGCAACGTGTTGTAGAGCGAGCCGGGGCGCTCGCTCTCGCGCTCGTTGACGCCGATCGCGCAGTGCACCTCCAGCTCGCGGCAGCGCTCGACAAGACGGTCGACCAGCGGCCCCGGCACGTCCACGGAGTTCTCCCAGAGGCGCTGCCACAGGTCATCCCAGCCGGAGAACGAGGCCGCGTCGTGCGCCCAGGCAGACCCGGGATAGAGCGGGATGAACGCCTCGGGGAGCACGGCGAGCTGCGCGCCCTGGCCGGCCGCGTCGCCGAGCAGCGTGCAGGCCTTGTCCACGGTCGCGTCCGCGTCGAGGATCACCGGCGTCGCCTGGATCGCCGCAACTCGGACCTGCTCGAAGCTCACCATCGGCGCAGCATAAGCGCCGATTCGGGCCGGCGGCGCGCCCGCCTGGCGGGTCAGCCGGAGCGCGCCAGGTCGTCGGCCACGGCGTAGGCCAGCCGGGTCGCCTCGGCGACGGTGTCCCAGTGCAGGTTCTCCGGCACGTCGGAGGGAAGGTGGTAGTGGGTGAGATAGTGGTAGTCGTTGACCGAGCTGATGCTGGCGGTCGGGTATCCGTTGCGGTGGGGGATCACCGCGTCGGTCGACGCGCGGGCGCGGAAGTCGCGCTCGAGCTTCAGGCCGTGGCGATCGGCCAGCGCGAACACGCGGTCGCGGAAGCCCGGTTCGAAGTGCTCCATCCAGACCGGCCCCTCGCCCTCGAGCAACACCAGGCGCGGCGAGCCGACCGTGTCCAGGTTGAGGAAGAAGGTGGACTCGGTCGCCAGCTCATCACGGTGCCTCGCCATGAAGCCGCGGATCCCGTCCTGGAGGGTCTCCTCGGCCCCGGCCGAGACCAGCCAGACGCGCACGCCGTCGAGCGGGCGCTCGCGAAGCATCTCGGCCAGCGCGACCAGACAGCCGACCGCGGAGAGGTTGTCGTTGGCGCCGGGAACCACCCGGCTGCGCCACATGTCGCCCAGGACGGCGACGCTCGCAGCGCCCAGCACGACGCCGGTCTTCGCCGCACCGCGCCGGCCGGTTAGCGCGGCCAGGATGCCGGCCGCCGGTCCGGCAAGCGCGCCCCACCACTGTGGCGGCTGAGTCTTGATTTTGGGGATCACCTGCGGGAACTGCTCATGGAAGGCGGCGACCGCGGTCTGGTCGAACATGAAGCCGGTCTGCGCGGCGTCATGGTGCGCAACGGCCACCAGCGTCAGCGGCGCGTCGAGGATCCCCGAGCCGCCCCACCACGTTGACCGTGCGCTGCTCGCGGCGGACCGCACGGCGCACGATCCGGGGGCCGTTCTGGATCTCGTCGACCAGGCCACCCAGCGCGACCGCCGAGAGGGCGCCACCGAGGGCGCGGCGCCCGGCGAGAGTCAGGGCGGCGCCGAGCGCGCCGAGCGCGCTCAGCCCGGTCGCCGTGGGCGGGAAGCTGCCCCAGCTCGGCTCGTCCTCGAGCGCAAGCTCATCGACCCCGGCGGCCCGCAGCCGCTCCGCGAGCCACTCCGCCGCCTCACGCTCGCCCGGCGAGCACGGCGGGCGCTCGATTGCGGCAAGGTGCTGGATCACCTCGCGCAGCGTGGCCTCCGGTACGGCCGGGATCGGGCCGTTGTGTTGTCGGTCGCGGCGGGCAGGCGGAGCAGCATACCTGCGCGCGCTACGCCTCGAGCGGCTCCGCCCCGACCTGCACGTGCTCCAGCTCCGTGTGCGCCTTGCTGTCACGGCCGCGGATCAGGAACAGGGTCGCGATCACGCCCACCAGGCCGATCCCGGCGCCGACCGTGAACGCGTCGGCATAGCCCTTGGTCAGGACCTGCGGGTCGCCCTGGGCGGTGAGGTCGCCAATCGTCGAAAACGCGACCGAGGAGAGCACCGCCAGGCCCAGCGCGCCGCCGATCTGCTGCGACGTGTTGATCAGCCCGCTGGCCAGACCCGCCTCACGGTCGGCGACGCCGCTCATCGCGGCGATTGTCTGCGGCACGAACGCGAAGCCCAGGCCTACGGCGGCCAGGAGCGACGGGCCGAGGACGTCGGCCAGGAAGCTGCCGTCGGCCGAGATCTGGCTGAACCAGAGCAGGCCGGCGGACACGAACAGCATCCCGAGCGCCAGGATCGGCTTGAACCCGACCTTGGTGACGAGCACCGACGCGGCGCCCGCGGAGATGATGATCGACACCGCCAGCGGCAGATAGGCCAGTCCGGCCTCGATCGCGCTGAAGCCCAAGACGTTCTGCATGTAGAGCGAGATGAAGAAGAACATCGAGAACAGGGACGCGCCGGTCAGCACCCCGACCACGTTCGCTCCGGTCAGGGTCCGGTTGCTGAAGATCGAGAACGGCATCAGCGGCGCCGACGAGCGCAGCTCGATCGCCACGAACGCGGCCAGCAGGCCGCCGGCCAGCGCCAGGAGGCCGATCGTCTGCGATGAGCCCCAGCCGGCGTTCGGAGCCTCGACCAGCGCGTAGACCAGTACCGAGAGCCCCGCGGTCACGCTGAGCGCACCGGGGAAGTCGAAGGTGCGGCTCTCAGACTCAGAATGGCTCTCCAGGATCAGGCGCGGCGCGAGCAGCGCGGCACCGATGCCGATCGGGACGTTGACCCACAGCACCCACTCCCAGCCGGCGTACTCGGTGAGGATGCCGCCGAGCAGGACCCCCGCGGCGCCGCCCGAGCCGGCGACGGCTCCCCAGACACCCAGCGCCTTGTTGCGCTCGGCGCCGTCAGAGAAGGTGGTCGTGATGATCGAGAGTGCGGCCGGTGAGAGCAGAGCGGCGCCCAGGCCCTGGACCGCGCGGGCCGCGATCAGGGTGCCCTCGGACTCGGCGAAGCCGCCGACCAGTGAGGCCAGCGCGAACAGGATCAGGCCGGCGATGAAGACCCGCCGGCGGCCCAGCAGGTCCGCGAGCCGGCCGCCCAGCAGCAGGAAGCCGCCGAAGGTGAGGACGTAGGCGCTGACCACCCACGAGAGGTTGTCCTGTGAGATCGCCAGCGACTCGCCGATCGTCGGCAGGGCGACGTTCGTGATCGAGGCGTCGAGGACGACGACGAACTGCGCGATGCACAGCAGCGCCAGCGCCAGCCATCGCTTGTCCTGGAATTCCTGCGGGTCCGTCATGCGTCCTTTCAAAAACTTGACTCTGCGTACAATCGGAAGTAGAGTTCCGGTTCCGGTTGAAGACTATACGGAACTTGAGTTCCGTTTGCATTCCGGCCGAAGATGAACCCCGCCACCGCCGCCAAGAGCCCCGCCACTGCCAGCCGCGCTCCCCGCGCGGACGCGGTCCGCAACCGCACCGCGGTAGTCGAGGGGGCCCGCAAGGTGATGGCGAAGAAGGGCCTGGAGGCGCAGATGGACGAGATCGCGCGCGCCGCCAAGGTCGGCGTCGGCACCGTCTACCGCCACTTCCCGAACAAGGCCGACCTGATCGTCGCGCTGGCCGACTACCGGTTTCAGCGGCTGGCCGAGTTCGCTCGCGAGGCGCTGGCCGAGGACGATCCCGGGCCTGCGTTCGAGCGATTCCTGTTTCGCGCGGGCGAGCTTCAGGCCTCTGACCAGGCGCTCTCCGACGTCATGCGCGGCTACGAGGACGTGATGCCGGAGGCGGCCGAGCGCGCCGGCCTGCTGGAGCTGACCCGCGAGGTGCTGACCCGCGCGCAGGCCGCCGGGACGATCCGGCCCGACGTCGTGGCCGAGGACATTCCGATGGTGATGTGCGGCATCGGCACGACCACCAACCACCCCGCGCCCTTCATCGGCCCGGACGCGTGGCGGCGTTTCCTGGCGATCGTGCTCGACGGGATGCGGACCCGCGATCGCGCGAAGCTGCCGCTCGTGTGACGCATCTACGGGCGCGTAGCATTCTCCAGCGCCAGTACGACCGAGCCGAAGGGCTCGCCCGTCGCGCGCTCGAGCCCGATCTCGCAGGTCCGGTTGGTCGAGACGTAGGCGTCGAACAGACCGAGCTCGGCCAGCTCGGCAGCCTGCGGCGCGGTTGCCGAAGCGGTCAGCTCGGGATTCAGCATGCCGCGGTCGCCCGCGAAGCCGCAGCAGGTCGCGTTCACCGGGACGACGGCTTCGTCGGCCAGCGCCCCGGCCAGCGCCTCGAGCCGCCGCACCAGCCCCAGGTGGCGAACGGCGCAGGTCGGATGCACCGCAACCCGGCCGAGCTTGCGGCGGATCTCGAGCTCCGGCAACAGACGCTCGAGCCATTCGACGGCATCCAGGATCTCCAAGCTTGCATGGCGTTCGCGAAGCCCTTCCGGCAGCGCCGCGGCCGCCTCAGCGCCGAGACCGAGCGTGCAGGAGCTGGCGTCGCTGACCACCGGCAGGGCGCCCTCGTCGCTCCAGCGCCACAGCGCGGCGACCGTGCGCTCGGCCATCTCGGCATGGGCCGCCGCGTGCCCCTTTGAGCTGAACGGCACCGCGCAGCAGGCCCCCACCACGTCCGCTGGGATCCAGACCGGCATGCCGGCTCGGGCCGAGACGGCCACCAGGGCGTCCGGCAGGGAGGGGCCGGGGCCGGCTCGCTTCGAGCGGCCCATGATCCGGTTCGTGCAGGAGGGGAAGTAGACGGCGGCGGCGCCCTCGCGCCGGGTCTGGGGCAGCGGGGGCGCGGCCCGCGGCATCGCTCCACGGCCGAGGCGGTTCGCCAGCGGCCCGGTTCGCAGCCCGGCGCGCGACCCGCGCTCGACCCATGCCCAGTGCTGCGCCGCCTGGGCTGCGGCGGCCTGCGCCGGCCGCGAGTGTCGTTTGGCGCGGAGCTCCTTGACGAGCTTGCCGGTATCGATCGAGAGCGGGCACGCGAGCGCACAGGTTCCATCCGCGGCGCACGTCTCGAGCCCGTCGTAGTCGTACTCGCGCTCCAGCGCCTCGGCGACCGCCGAGCCCGCGGGCTGCCGGGCGATCTCGCGCCGCAGCACGATCCGCTGGCGCGGCGTCGTCGTCAGGTCGCGGCTCGGGCAGACCGGCTCGCAGAAGCCGCACTCGACACAGTGGTTGGCGACCTCCTCGATCTCCGGCGTCGTCATCAGGTTGCGCAGGTGCACGCCCGGGTCCGAGTTCAAGAGCACGCCGGGGGCGAGGACGTTGCCGGGATCGGCCAGTCGCTTCACGCGCCACATCAGCTCGGTCGCCCGCTCGCCCCACTCGCGCTCCACATAGGGAGCCATGTTGAGCCCGGTTCCGTGCTCGGCCTTCAGCGACCCGTCGTACTTGCCGAGGATCAGGTCGACCAGCCCCTCCATGAAGCGCTCGTAGCGCTCCAGGTCCTCGGGCTTGGCGAAGTCAGGGGTGAGCATGAAATGCAGGTTCCCCGCCGACGCGTGGCCGGCGACCCCGGTCAGGAAGCCGTGCTCGCCCAGCAACTTTTGCATGTCGCCCGCCGCCTCGGCGATCCGCGCCGGCGGCACGCAGACGTCCTCGACGATCAGGGCGGTACCGGGCGGGCGCAGCCGCCCGATCAGCCCGTGGAGCCCCTCGCGCACCCGCCAGTCCAGCTCGATCGCCTCCGGGTCGCGGTGCCACTCGGCCGGGCGAATCAGATTGCCCTCCCCCACCGCCCCCAGCACGCCTTGCTCGGCGGTCGCCAGCGCCGCCAGCTCGTCGCCCCCGAGCTCGACCAGGAGCACCGCCGACTCCGGCGGCAGCTGCTGCCAGTCCTGCGGGGTGCCGGGGATGTTCATGCTGGCCACCATCAGCGCCGGCGCGACCATCAGCTCCACGGCCCTCGCGCCCAGCTCGACCAGCCGCGGCACCGGCTCGCAGGCCTCTCCGATGCCGGCGAAGTGAAGCCAGGCGGTGGTCGTGGCCCCGGGCAGGGGGACGGTTTCGAACGTCGCATCGCAGATCAGCCCGAGCGTTCCCTCCGAGCCGACCAGCAGGCGACGGAAGATCTCCAGCGGCTCGTCGGCGTCAAGGAACGCGCAGAGGCGGTAGCCGGTGGTGTTCTTGATCTCGAACTTGCGGCGGATCCGCCCGGCCAGCTCGGCATCGGCGCGGATTTCGTCCCGGATCTCGCCGAGGCCACGGGCGAGGTCGGGCTCGCTGTCGTCAAAGCGCTGCGCCGCACCGGCCTCGGCCGTGTCGATCACGCTGCCGCCGGCCGTGAGGAACGTCATCTCGGTGACCGTCGAATACGAGTCGGCCCAGGTGCCACACCGCATTCCGCCCGAGTTGTTGGCGATCACGCCGCCGACCGTCGCGATGTCGGTCGAAGCCGGGTCGGGGCCGAGCTTGCGGCCGTGCGGGGCGAGGATCCGGTTGGCGTGACCCAGCACGGTGCCCGGCCTGACCCGCGCCCGCGCGCCGCCATCCAGCACCTCGACCCCGCGCCAATGACGCCTCACGTCCACCAGGATCCCGTCACCCTGGGCCTGCCCGTTCAGGCTGGTGCCGCCCGCGCGGAACGTCACCGGGATGCCCTGGGCGCCCGCGTAGTCGACCACCCGCGCGACCGCCTCCTGATCGCGCGGCTGGACCACCGCACGCGGGATCAGGCGGTACGGACTGGCGTCGGTCGCGTAGCGGATCAGGTCGGTGGCCCGCGGCAGGACCGCATCCGCGCCGACCAGGCTGGCCAGGTCCGCGCGCAGTGGCTCCGGCGTCCCGGACGCGACCCAGTCGGGCGCCCTGTCCGCTACGGCGTCGGCCAACTCAGGCCTCGGGCTAAAACAGCCACATCCCGGGCGCGATCGGGACCTCGACCAGGCGCGGCGCACCCGAGCCGATCGCGTCGCCGAGCGCCTCGACCAGGTCGTCACGGCCGCCGGTCACCTCCCGCGCAGGGACCCCGTAGCCCTCGGCTACCGCGACGCAGCTCAGCGCGGGCAGGTCCAGCCCGGGAGCGCCCTCGACCTCCTCGATCTCCGCGAACCACTTGAGGATCGCGTACTCCGAGTTGCGCAGGACGAGGAACGTCACCGGCACCGAGTAGGCCGCCGCACTCCACAACGCGGTGATCGCGTACTGCGCCGAGCCCTCGCCCACGACGCAGACGACCGGCCGGTCGGGCTGGGCGAGCTGCACGCCCACCGCAGCGGCGAGGCCGAACCCGAGGCCCCCGCCGGCGCCGAAGAAGTAGCTGCCGGGACGCGAGATCCGGAGTTGATGGCGCGCGGCGAGCGTCGAGGAGGGCGCCTCCATCACCAGGATGGCGTCCTCGGGGAAGGCCTCGGCCAGCGCGTTCATTGCCGCGGTGCCGGTGATCGGGTCGGCATCCTCGCCGGCGACCGGGTCGGGCAGCGGCTCACCCGGGTCGCGATCAGATTCGCCGACGGCGCCGAGCAGGTGGAGCAGCGCGAGCTTGACGTCGCCAACGATCGCGTTCCCCATCGGCGCTCTGGCCGCTTCGTCGGGATCGCTGGTGATCTGGACCAGCTCCGCGCCCTCGGGCAGCAGGTCGCCCGGGATGTTGGGGTAGTACGGGAAGACCGACGACCCGACGACCAGGATCAGGTCGTGGCCCTTCAGGGTCTCGGCGACGGGGCCGATCGCCGGCGGCAGGAGACCCCGGTAGTTGGGGTGGCTCTCGGGGAATCCGATCCGGCCGCCGCCGGTGGCCGGGACGGCGAAGACCGGCAGCCGCTGGCGCTCGACCAGCGCAACGCCCGCCTCCCACGCGCCTGAGGCATCGATGTCCGGCCCGGCGATGAAGACCGGGTTGGCGGCGCTCTCGAGCGCCTTCGCCAGCTCGTTCATCGCATCCGGGTCCGGTCCCGAGGCCGCGCTCACGGTGCGGGCGATCGCCGCTTGGACGTCGCCGTCGGCGACGTCGGCGTCCCAGTCGTCCATCGGGATCGAGACGAAGGCCGGGCCCTTCGCGGGCGTGTCGGCAAGGTGGATCGCGCGGCCCAGCGCCAGCGGCACATCGGCCGCGCGCGGCGGCTCGTAGCTCGACTTGACCAGCGGGTGCGGCATCCGGATCGCGTCGCGGTTGGTCAGGTTCGCCTGCAGCGTCATCAACGCGCGTGCCTGCTGGCCCGCCGTGACCAGCAGCGGCGAGTGGTTGGCCTGGGCGTTGAAGATCGCGCCCATCCCGTTGCCGACGCCCGGCGCCGTGTGCAGGTTCACGTGGCCGACGGTGCCGCTGGCCTGCGCGTAGCCATCCGCCATCCCGACGGCAACCGCCTCCTGGAGGCCGAGCACGTAGCGGAAGTCATCGGGGAAATCCGCCAGCATCGGCAACTCGGTCGAACCCGGGTTGCCGAACATCGTCGTCATCCCATGCCGGCGAAACAGGTCGTACGTGGCCTCGCGAACGTCCACACGCCCAGCCTACGCGAGCCGGGGCGGAACGGCGTGCCGCGGGGTTGACGTCCTCGCCATGAACGAAGCGCTGTCCGAGAGTTGCGCTGACCGCAACATTTCGACAGCGCTTCGCGTTGCGCGGGTTGCGGCGCGGCGGGAGGGCGTCGTCAAGGAGGCGCAGCTCCGGGCGTGCGGACTCGATCGGTTTGCGGTTCGGCGCTGGGTGGCAACCGGCCGGCTGCATCGCCGCTACCCGGGCGTCTACACCGTGGGGCACACCGTGATCACTCCAACCGGTCGACTGGTGGCGGCGCTGTTCTACGGCGGCGATGGCGCAGCGTTGAGCCACCGAACCGCCGCGCACTGGTGGCAGCTGATCCCGCGGGCCCCGGCCTGGATTCATTTGAGCGTCCCTGTCCGGCGACGCCCGATGGACGGGATCGCGCTGCACCACCCGCGGCGTCTGGACCGTGTTCTCCACCACCGCCTTCCGGTCACGCCGGTGGCCCGCACACTGCTTGACTTCGCCACCGACGCCTCGGTCAACGAGGTGAGGAAGGCCCTGGCCGAGGCGGACTACCGAAACCTGATCGACCTCGAAGAGCTCAAGTCGGTGATGGGGCAGGGCCGGCCGGGGAGTCGGACGCTGCGTAAGGCCCTTGCGGACCACCTTCCGGAACTGGCGAAGGCCGAGACGCCGCTCGAGGACGAGTTCCTGCTGGTGTGCGAGCGCTTCGGCTTGCCGCTGCCGGAGCCCAACGTGTGGATCGGGAGCTACCGGGTCGATGCGCTGTGGCGCGAGGAGCGCGTGGTGGTCGAGCTCGACGGCAAGGCCGCGCACTCGTCCGCGGCCCGGCGGATGACCGACCACGCCCGCGACCTGAAGCCTCCGCAGCCTCGGATACCTCGTCAGGCGCTACTCATGGCACCAGGTGTTCAGGACGCCAGGCGCGGTCGCACGCGACCTGCGAGGCACGCTGGATGCGCGGCGATCCGGAAGCGATGTCGAAATGTTGCGCTGAGCGCAACCCTCGGACATCGCTTTGCGCCGGGGACACCGAGGCGGGGGCGGCGGGTAGGGTCCGGCGACCGTGGCCGAGACGCTCACCGCCGCCGATGCTGCCGCCCGCGTGGCGCCCGTCGACACGCTCGGGATTCCGCTCGCGACCGGGCAACCCGGCGCCTTCATGGCGGCGCTTGGCGAGCGCGACGACTGGCAGGACCTGAAGGTCTATGGCGCGCTTCTGGGGGTCGGCACGGAACTCTTCAACCACGAGCACGTGCACTACCTCTCCGGGTTCTTCGGCCCGTTCGAGCGGGCGCTCCGCGACCAGGGCGCCAACATCTCGTTCACCGCCGCCGACTTTCGCCGCTTCGCGCCGCTCCTGGAGGAGCAGGCGCCGCGCGTCATGGCCACGGCTGCGGCGCCGCCCGACGCCGACGGCTGGTGCTCGCTTTCGCTGCATGCGGGCGGCACCTCGACCGAGCTGATCCGCGCCGCCAAGGATCCCGATCGGCTGCTGGTCGTCGAGGTCTCGCCGAACTACCCCCAGACCTTCGGGATCGAGCCGGACCACAGACACGCGCTGCAGGTCGATGAGGTCGACATCCTGGTCGAATCCGACGCGGCGCCGCTGCCGCTCCCGGAAGCCGCCCCTGGAGATACGGATCGCCAGATCGCGCACCACGCGACCGCGTTCGTCGGCGAGGGCGCGACGCTCCAGACGGGCATCGGCACGATCCCGTCGGCGATCGCAGCCGAGCTGGCCAAGGGCGACGGCGGCGACTACGGCGTCCACTCGGAGATGTTCACCAACGGGCTGATGGCACTGCATCAGTCCGGCAAGGTCTCGAACGCGCACAAGGGCTGTTACGAGGGGGTCTCGGTGGCGACCTTCGCCGCCGGCAACGAGGAGCTCTACCGCTGGCTGCATCTAAACCGCGAGGTCGCGTTCCTGCCGGTCGAGCTGGTCAACTCCGCCGAGGCGATCGCCCGCAACCGCAGGATGGTCACGATCAACGGGGCGCTGGCGATCGACATCCAGGGCCAGGTCGTTGCCGACACGATCGACGGCGCCCAGTTCTCGGGCATTGGCGGCCACGAGGACTTCATCGCCGGGCCGGCCCTGGACCTCGAGGACCGCTCGTTGCTGTGCTTCCCGTCGACCTACACCGTGGATGGCGAGCTGCACTCGCGGATCGTGCCGTGGTTCGGCGCCGGCGCGGTGATCACGACGCCGCGCCACCAGGTGGACGTCGTGGTGACCGAGCACGGCGCTGCTGAGCTGCAGGGCAAGACGGTCCACCAGCGCGGCGAGGAGCTGGCCGCGATCGCCCATCCGGACTTCCGCGACGAGCTGCTGGCCGCAGCCGAGCGGGCATCGGGCGGCAGGGCGCCATTCGACAAGGCGGAGAGCTGATGCCACGCCTGCCGGGTCCCGGCAACATCCTCGGCCGCGTCGACAAGGTCCTGAAGAACGTCGATGAGCTGCTGGCCCGCGTCGACGGGACGCTCTCGAGCGTCGACGGGACATTGACCAAGGTCGACGGGACGCTCAACGAGGTCAGCGGCACCCTCGTTGAGGTCAAGGGGACCCTGGACGACGTCAAGGGCCTGTTGACCGACCTCGAGCAGGAGATGGCCCTGCTCAAGCAGGTGCCGGAGATCGCGGAGCAGGTTCGCGAGATCCACCGGATGGTCAGCGCCCGGTAAGCCCCGCCGCGTCGACCTTCCGCGCAACGTCCAGCGCCAGCGGCGCGCCGTGCAGGTAGATCCCGGCGAGCCAGAACGGCACGCCGATCACGTCGGGCTCCGCGTAGGAGAACCAGCCGAGCTCGATCTCCGCCGCCTCCACCCCGCATCCCGCCAGCGCCAGCGCGATTCCGAACGGATACAGCAGCGCCCGGTCCGGCCGCAACGCGATCCGCGGGATCCAGACCGCGACGTAGGCGATCGCCAGCAGGCAAGGGTGCTCGGGGGCGACGATCGCGCTCAACCCGTAGGCGCCCACGAACCAGGCGAAGCCGGACAGCAGGCAGGCCGTGTCGGGCTCCGCCACGCCGCGCGCCGCGGCGAGCCGCCCGAGCGGGATCGTCGTCGCGACCAGCCCGGTCAGCAGCACCGCGAAGTTGAGCGGAACCCACGCGGCCTGATCCCAGAGCCAGGGGTCCGGGTACGAGAGCAGCTTCGACTGGACGTGGAACTGATCCAGCGCCGCGCCGAGCAGACCCAGGCACACAGCCAGACCGAGCCAACCGACCAACCGCGAACGGGCCCCCTCAAAGCGCATCGCCGGAACCTACCTAGGGACTAGGGTTGCTGCCGAAGATGGCGATCACGGACCTTGTGACGAGCCCGCTCAACCGCGTCGGCGCCGCGGCCCAGAATGCGCTCGAGGTCGCGCGTTTCGGCGGCCTGGAGACGGGCGAGGAAGCATCGCCCTACGAGGTCGTCGCCGAGCGTCCGATCTACCGCCTGCGCCGCTATTTCCCGGGCGAGGACGCGACCGGCAGGCCACCGGTGGTCCTGGTGCCGCCGATGATGCTGGCGACCGAGGTGTGGGACGTCTCCCCCAGCTCGACGGCGGTCGGCAGCCTGCGTGAGCTGGGGGTCGACCCCTGGGTGGTCGACTTCGGGGCGCCCGAGCGCGAAGAGGGCGGGCTCGAGCGTAACCTCGCCGATCACGTCCTGGCGGTCTCCGACGCCGTCGATCGGGTGCGCTCGGCGACCGGCCGCGACGTCCACCTGGGCGGCTACTCGCAGGGTGGGATGTTCTGTTACCAGGCGGCCGCGTTCCGCCGCTCCGAGGGGCTCGCGAGCGTGATCGCGTTCGGCAGCCCGGTCGACACGGCGGCGGCGATGCCGCTCGGCCTCCCGGAGGAGGTGGTCTCGCGCGCGGCCGGCGTGCTGGCCGAGAGCACCCTCGCCCGCAACGCGATTCCAGCCTGGATGTCGCGTCTGGGCTTTCGGATGCTCGACCCGGTCAAGGCCGCGCGCCAGCAGGTCGACTTCCTGCGCCAGCTCCACGACCGCGAGGCGCTCCTGCCGCGCGAGCGCCAGCGCCGCTTCCTGCAGGCCGACGGCTGGGTCGCATGGCCCGGCCCGGCCCTCGCCGACTTCATGCGCCAGTTCATCGCCCACAACCGGATGCTCGAGGGCGGCTTCGTGATCGACGAGCGCCTGGTGACGCTGGCCGACATCGAATGCCCGATCCTGACTGTCGTCGGCGAGGTCGACGAAATCGCGCCGGCCGCCGCGGTCCGCGCGATCGTCCGTGCGGCGCCCCGGGCCGAGATCTACGAGCTGACCCTCCAGGCCGGGCACTTCGGCCTGGTCGTCGGTTCGAAGTCCAACCAGCAGACGTGGCCGGCGGTTGCCGGCTGGACCCGCTGGCGCGACGCCGGCGCCGAGTTGCCGGAGACGATCCGCAGGGCCGAGGTGGCGGCCGAGCTTGCCGAGGCTCCGGGCGCGGGCGCCCGCGCCGGCTACGGGCTCGGCCTGGCGGCGGGCGTCGGCTCGAACATCGCGCGGTCGGTGGTAACCGGCCTCTCGCGCACCGCTCGCACCGTGCGCGAACTGGGCGAGGAGGCCTTCACCCAGCTCCCGCGGCTGATCCGCCTCGACCAGGTGCGCCCGCGGACTCGGATCTCGCTCGGCAAGCTGCTCGACGAGCAGGCCTCCGAGCACCCGGACCAGGTCTTCTTCCTGTTCGAGGACCGCGCCCACACGCACGCCGCCGCCAAGCACCGGATCGACTCGATCGTCCGCGGCCTGATCTCGGTCGGCGTCCACCAGGGCGAGCACGTCGGCGTGCTGATGGACCCGCGGCCAACGGCGCTGACCGTGGTGGCGGCCCTGAGCCGCCTGGGCGCCGTCGGCGTGCTGCTGCGACCCGACGGCGACGTCGCCCGCGAGGCAGAGCTGGGCGAGATCGGCCGCGTCGTCGCGGACCCCGACCACATGGCGACGGCGGCCGAGGCGGGCGTCCAGGTCCTGGTCCTGGGCGGCGGCGCCGGCCCGCGCGACCTTGGCCCAGGGGTCGTGGACATGGAGCGGATCGATCCCGACGAGGTCGAGCTGCCCGGCTGGTACCAGCCAAACCCGGGCCGCGCCCGAGACCTCGGCTTCATCCTCTTCACGGGGTCGGGCGAACGCACCCGGCCGAACCGGATCACCAACCGCCGCTGGATCCTGTCGGCGCTCGGCACCGCGTCCTCGGCGGCGCTCACCGAGGCCGACACGGTCTACAGCGTGACTCCGGTCTACCACCCCTCGGGCCTGATGGTCAGCCTTGGCGGCGCGATCGCCGGCGGCTCCCGAATCGCGCTGGCCCGCGACTTCGACCCCTCCACGTTCTGGGACGAGGCCCGCCGCTACGGCGTCACGGTCGGCTCGTACACCTGGACGATGCTGCGCGACCTGGTCGAGGCGCCGCCGCACCCGAACGAGCGACACCACTCGGTGCGGCTGTTCATGGGCTCGGGTATGCCGCGGGCGCTCTGGCGGCGCGTATGCGAGCGGTTCGCTCCGGCCGGCGTGGTCGAGTTCTACGCGTCGACCCAGGGCGAGGTCGTGCTGGCCAACATCTCCGGTCAGAAGGTCGGCGCAATGGGCCGGCCGCTCCCCGGCTCGGCCCGGGTGAAAATCGCGGCGCTCGACTTGGAGAAGGGCCTCGAGGCGACGCCGCACGGGTTCGCGCGCGAGTGCGAAACCAACGAGGTTGGAGTGCTGATGTCCGAGGTCGATGCGGACTTGAGCGTCGCGATCGATACCCCGCTGCGGGGCGTGTTCAAGGCCGACGACGCGTGGGTCGCCACCGGCGATCTGTTCCGCAAGGACCCGGACGGCGACTTCTGGCTCCTCGACACGATCACCTCCCTGATCCGCACCGAGCGCGGGCCGGTCGCCCCGACCCCGGTCCGCGATGCGCTCTGGTCGCTGCCAGCCGTCGACCTCGCTGTCTGCTTCGGCGTCCCCGATCCCGATTCGGCCAACGCCATCGCGGTCGGGGCGGTGAAGCTCCGCGACGGCCAGGCAATCGACGCGAGCGACGTGACCGACGCGCTAGAAAGCTTGAAGGGAGAGGAGCGCCCCACCTACGTCCGAGTGGTCGACGAGATTCCGGTCACGACCTGGCACCGGCCGGTCCCCTCGGAGATCCAGGCGCTGGGCGTCCCGGACGGACGCGACGGGCAAGCATTCGCGCGCGGCGAGGACGAGGTCTATTTCGAACTGACCCGGGCGTCAGTCGCTCAATAGAGTCCCCCGCGCGATGACCGATTTCGACACCCTTGACCTCGCGATCGCCGATGGCGCCGCGACGGTCACGCTGAACCGCCCCGACAAGCTCAATGCATGGAACCTGCAGCTCGGGATCGACCTCCGCCAGGCGGTCGAGGACCTCGCCGCCGACGAGTCAGTACGCGCCGTGCTGATCACCGGGGCCGGCCGCGCGTTCTCATCGGGCGCCGACCTCTCCGAGCCCCGCGAGGAGGGCGCCGACGGGCTGCCGGACCTGAGCGCCCGCCTCAAGGACCGCTACCACCCGATCATCACCGGCATCCGCGAGATGCCCAAGCCTGTGATCTCGGCGGTCAACGGACCCGCGGTCGGCATCGGCTGCTCGCTGGCGCTGTCCGCCGACCTCGTCCTCGCCGCCGAGTCGGCCTACTTCCTGCTCGCCTTCGTCAACATCGGCCTGGTCCCCGATGGCGGCTCGACCGCCTTCATCCCGGCGCGGATCGGGCTGGCACGAGCCATGGAGATGATGCTGCTTGGCGAGCGCGTCAAGGCGCCGCAGGCGCTCGAGTGGGGGCTGGTCAACCGGGTCGTGGCCGACGCAGAGCTCGGCGCCGAAGCCGAGACGCTGCTCACCCGGCTCGCCAACGGGCCGACCAAGGCCTACGCCAACGGCAAGGCATTGCTGAACCGGCGCCTTTATGCCGACCTGCACGGGCAGCTCGAGGCCGAGGCCGACTTCCAGGGCGAGCAGGGCGCATCCGCCGACTTCATCGAGGGCGTCCTCGCCTTCATGCAGAAGCGCGAGCCCAACTTCACCGGCAAGTAACGGGCCCACGGCTCGTGAACCTCGGCTGGGACCAGGCCGACCGCGACGCACTTTCGGTGCTGCGCCCGCTGCTGGACGCGGGCGGGTATCTCGCCTGGACCGATGGGGCGCTGCGGCCGGCCGCGCTGGCAGCCGTCTGCAACGAGGTCACGCTGGCGGGCCGGCGGGAGCTCGTCGAGCTGGGCTCCGGGGTCAGCACAGTCGTCCTCGGCCGGCTGGCGCGCGAGCTGGGTGGCCGGCTCACCTCCCTCGAGCACGACACCGATTGGGCCCGCGTGGTCCGCTCGCAGATCGAGCGCGAGGGCCTGACCGCCGCCGCGCGGCTGATCGAGGCGCCGCTCGAACGACACTCCGCTGCGCTCGACGACGCTCCCTGGTATGCGGCGGGGGCCGTGGCGGAGCTGCCGCAGGAGATCGATCTGCTCCTCGTCGACGGGCCGCCTGGCTACGGCGACGGCATGGGACGAAGCCGCTACCCGGCGCTGCCAGCGCTCGAAAAGCGGCTCGCTCCGAACGCGATGGTCGTGCTGGACGATGCCGGGCGCGAGGGGGAGCGGGCGATCCTCGAGGGATGGCAACGCGACAGTCAGGGCTGGACCTGCGCCGTCGACGAGGCGCTCGGGATCGCGAGGTGCGTCAGGCGTCGCCCTTCTGCTCAGCCTTGAGGTCCTTCTCCGCCTGCTTCAGCTCGGCCGCCACCACCGACTGTTGATTCGGGATCTCGAGCCGCTGCTCGAGGATCGGGATCGCCTCCCCGGGACGCCCCGCCAGCCGCAGCGCGTTGCCGAGGTTGAACAAGGCGTACGCGTAGTTGAGATCGCCGGTTCCCTCCAGCGCCGCCACCGCCTCCTGGAGAACGGGAACCGCCTCGTCGTACGAGCCGGCTTGGATCAGCGCGTAGCCCTGCTCGTTCAGCGCCACGCCGTCGCCGCTCTGATCGGGTGCCGGAGTGTCCGGGGCGGTGTCAGCCGGCGCTGCGGAGCCTTGCTCGGTTTGATTCCCCGAGCCCGCATCCGCCGCGGCCTCGCGCTCCGCGGGACGGTCCAGCGGCGGCGACTCGTCGTCGCCCCCGATCGCGTTCGCGAAAACGACGCCCAGGACCAGCACCACGAGGCAGAGTGCCGCGACCGGCAGCCAGCGCGGCGGGCCCGAGGCCGCTACCGGGACCTCCTCGGTCGTCGGCTCGGCCTGGGCCACGGGCGTCGCCCGGGCCACCACCGGTACCAGGTCCAGCATCGCGAGCGCTGCGGTCGCGGAAGCCGGGCGCAGCTCCGGGTTCTCGGCGCTCAAGCGCCCCGTCAAACCGACGAGGCGAGCCGAACTGCCCTCGCGCAGGCACTGCGAGAGCATCACGCCGCACGCGAACAGGTCGCTGCGCTCGTCGGCGGGCTCGCCGCGCCAAAGCTCCGGGGCCATGTAGCGCGCTGTGCCCGGGATCTGGCCGGTCTGGGTGATCGAGGTGGCGTCCTCCGGGCGCGCCACCCCGAAATCGGTCAGGCAGGCGCGGCCGTCAGGCGCGAGCAGCACGTTGGCCGGCTTCACGTCGCGATGGACGATGCCCGCCGCGTGGATATGCCCGAGCGCGCGCAGCGTGTCGCCCGCCAGCCGCTCCGGATCGGGTGCACCGCCGTTCTGCAGGCGATCCTGAAGGGACCCGCCCGAGAGGTAGGCCATGACCAGGTACGGACGGTCGCCCGTCGCCTCGAAGTCGTAGATCGAGACCAGATTCGGGTGCTGCAGGCGCGCTGCGATCCGGGCCTCGCGCCGAAAGCGGGCCAGCCAGCCCCGGTCTGACACCAGGCCTTCGGCCAGCACCTTGACCGCAACGGGCCGCTCGAGCAGGGTGTCGGTGGCCAGCCAAACCGTGGCAGCGGCGCCCCGTCCAAGGCGCCGCCGGAGCTCGTAGCGGCCTGACCGAAGACTGATTCCCTCAGCCAGGACAACGCTCACGCGGAGATCGACTCCACCAGCTTCCCGACCTGCTCCTCCTCGAGGTTGCGAGCGATGTCGGCCTGGCTGACGATCCCGACCAGCCGCTGCCCGTCGATCACCGGCAGGCGGCGGACCTGGTGCTCGGCCATCGCCTGGAGGGCCTCGTCGATCGGATCATCCGCGCCGATCGTCACGGGCTTGCCCTCGCCCAGCTCGCCGGCCGTGGTCGCCGCGGGGTCGCGGCCCTCGGCGAGGACCTTCACGACGATGTCGCGGTCGGTCAGCATCCCCTTCAGCCGATCGTCGTCGCCGCAGATCGGCATCGAGCCGACGTTCAAGTCCTTGAGCTTCTTGGCAGCGTCGAACACGCTTTCACCCTCGCCGATGCAGGTGCAGTCAGAGCTCATCACGTCGCGGGCTGACTTGGCCATGTTTCCTCCTTGAGTTGGGGTTGCTTATCCCCTTACCCAACCTGGGCTTAGGATCACGCGATGGCGGACCGGTACTCGATCACGGGCAAGACGGCACTCGTGACCGGTGCGGCGAAGGGCATCGGCTTCGAGACCGCGAAGCTGCTGCATCAGCGTGGCGCCAACGTCGCGATTCTCGACCTCGACCTCGTGGACGCGGTAGCGGCGGCGGAGACGATCGGCGAGCGCACTCTGGCAATCGACGTCGACGTCACCGACACGCATGCCATGGAACTGGCGACTAAGACAGCCGTCGAGCGCTTCGGCGGCCTCGACATCGTGGTCGCCAACGCCGGGATCGCCCCGGCGGCGCGGCCGATGAGCGTGATGGGCAACGAGGTGTTCGAGCGCGTCATCGACGTCGACCTCTACGGCGTCTGGCGCACCGTCCGTCCGGCCCTGCCACAGGTGATCGCGCGCCAGGGCCACATCGTCGTCGTGGCCTCGATCTACGCGTTCGTGAACGGGATGATGGCCGCGCCGTACGCGATGAGCAAGGCCGGGGTCGAGGCGCTCGGCCGGGCGCTCCGCGTGGAGCTCGCGCCGCATGGCGCCAGCGCCGGGGTCGCCTACTTCGGATTCATCGACACGGACATGGTGCGCGACGCGTTCGCCGATCCGATCGCCCAGCGGATCGAGGACGTGTTTCCGAGCTGGATGTTGAAGCGGTTGACGCCCGACGTTGCCGGCGCGACGATCGTGAACGGGATCGAGCGCCGGGCGCCCCGCATGATCGCGCCACGCTGGTGGGCCGGCTGGTCGGCGCTCCGCGGGATCGTCAACCCGATGTTCGATCGCCTCGCCCGCCGCGACGACCAGATCGCCGAGGCCGTGCGCGAGGCCGAGCGCAACCCGCCGGGCTAGCCGGCTACTTGCTGCGGGTGCCGGCCGGCTCGAGAATCGGTGCGATCAGGGCGCGGGCCAGCTCGCGCATCATCTGATCGTCGCCGACGGGAAGGGCGGTCGCGGGCATCAACAGGAACGAGAACCCGATCCGGATCAGGAGCTCCGCGACGTGCTCAGGCTCGACGTCACCGACCAGTCCGCGGCGCTTTGCATCGCGCACCCGCTCCGCCACGAAGCTGCGCGAGATCGCGAAGATCGCCCCGCCGTCCTGGTTCAGGGCTGCGAGCGCGGTCTCCGGCTCGTGCCGGGCGAACCGATCGAGCACCGGATGCTCTCGAACCAGCCGGAGCGATGTCAGGAAGCCCTGGGCGATCTGATCGGAGAGCGGCGCGCCCGGGTCGACCGTGGCGTCGATCTCGGCCAGGCAGCGCTGCGACTCGCGGATCGCGAGCGCGTCGATCAGCCGCTCGCGATCGCCGAACCGGCGGTAGACCGTCATCCGCCCGACCCGGGCGCGAGCGGCGACGTCGTCCATGGTCAGATGCCGCAGCCCGGATGCCCCGACCAGGTCCAGGGCCGCGTCGAGGATGCGCTCGCTCACGGCATCGTCCGGCACCCCGGTTCCGGACGATGCGAGCGCTCGCTCGAGCAGCGATCGCGGCGCCACGATCAGGCGGGGCGCGTCGCCGCGGGGCTGAACTTCGAGCCCAGCCCCGACGCCACCTCGCCGCGGGCGATTGCCTTGCTGCGCCAGCGCAGGTAGCTGGGGCCGAACGTCTTCACCGAGGCCGGCAGCAGCGGCGCGGATCCGCGCGACGCCGCGCCCACCGCCCGAAACTCGAGCTGCTGCGCGCGGGTCCAGGGAAGGCCAAGCTTTCGTCGCACGTTCGCGGGCATCAGCCCCACGGTTCCGAGCCGGCCGCCGTGGGCCGCAGGGAGGCGAATCGCCCGCCAGAGCGCCGGGCTGATGCCGCGCACCTTCGGCGGCGGCGGCTTGGCCAGGGACTCGAGGACGTCGGTGACCGAGTCGGTGTGCTCCAGGCGCTCGCGCACCATCCAGTCGAAGTATTCGCCGAACTCGCCCCAGCGCTCCGGTAGGTCGCGATCGCGGACCCCGAGGAACCGGCCGAGGCGCTTCCACTCGGCCCAGAAGGTCTCCAGCTCAGGCCCCGAGATCGGCCGCACGAAGCGCGCATGGGCACGCACGATGGCGTCGGCCAGGGTCGCGTGCACCCACGCGTAGGGCTCGGGCTCCAGCGAGTGGTAGCGCTCGCCGTTCGGGAGCTCACCCTTGATCTGCTTGTGCATCTCCCGCACCCGCCTGCCCGTCTCGAGCGCCAGCACGGGACCGCCGTAGACCATGCTGGTCGTGAAGTCCAGGGTCCGCAGCAGCCGCCCCCACGGGTCGGCCCGGAAGTTCGAGTGCTCCGAGACGCCGGCGCCGACCACTGGATGGGCCACCTGCAGCATCAGGGCGTAGCCGGAACCCCCCATCAGACGGCCGTCGCTGGCCAGCCGCCAGGTCACGCCCCCGCGCGGAGGCGTCAGCTCAGGCGCTTCGTCGGCCGTCGGCAGCGTGGGAGCCATGGTACGCAAACCATAGCATGCGTACCATCAGTCGGCAAGCGCCCTGGCGCTCGGGCCCCAGTCGTCGACGAACAGGTCCAGGGCAAGCTCGGCGTCCGGCGCCGAGTACTTCGAGAGGTCGGTGACCCCCGCCTCGGCCAGCACCTGATCGTCGATGTAGGCGTTGCCGGTGCACTCGCGCGGGTCGCGGCTGAGGATCTCATAGGCGGCATCCGCGTAGATCTCCGGCGTGCGGGCACGGGACATCGCCTCGTCGCCGCCGAGCAGGTTCTGCACCGCGGCCGTCGCGATGATCGTCCGCGGCCAGAGGCAGTTGGCCGCGACTCCGTGCTCGGCCTCGTCGGCGGCCAGTCCCAGGGTCAGCATCGTCATCCCCATCTTCGAGAGCGTGTATGCGGCGTTGCCCTTGAGCCACTTCGGATCGGCCGAGAGCGGTGGTGAGAGCGTCAGCACATGCGCGTGGTCGGACGCGCGGAGATGCTCGAGCGCCGACTTGGTGAGGACGAACGTGCCCCGGGCGTTGATCTGCTGCATCAGGTCGAAGCGCTTGACCTCGAGCTGCGCCATCGGCGCCAGGTTGATCGCCGAGGCGTTGTTGACGACGATGTCGATTCCGCCGAACTGCTCGGCCGTCTGCGCGACCGCGGTGGCGACCTGATCGGCGTCGCGCACATCGCCGACGATCGGCAGCGCCTTCCCCCCCACCTCCTCGATCTCCTCGGCCGCGGTGAACACGGTCCCCGGCAGCTTCGGATGCGGTTCGGCGGTCTTGGCGATCAGCGCGACGTTCGCCCCGTCCGCGGCGATCCGCTTTGCGATCGCGAGGCCGATCCCCCGGCTCCCGCCCGACATGACGACGGTGCGACCCGCCAGTGGTGCCTCAGACATGGCGCGGCAGCCTAGTTGACCTAGGCTGTGCGCATGGCCCTGCCTCCCGGCCCACGCGCCCCGGCGACCATCAACACGGCGCGGCTCGTACGCCGGCCTATCGAGACGCTCGTCGGCTGGCACCGCACCTACGGCGACGCGTTCACCGTCCGCTATCTGATCTTCGGCACCGGCGTCTATGTCGCCGATCCCGAAGAGATCAAGGGCATGTTCACGGGCGACCAGTCGGGGCTCTTGGCGGGCGAGGCAAACTCGCCGCTCTCGCCGCTGCTGGGCCAGAACTCGGTGCTGGTCCTCGACGGACCCGAACACATGCGCCAGCGCAAGCTCCTGCTGCCGCCGTTCCAGGGCTCGGCCGTCAACTCCTTCCGGAAGGTGATCCGCGAGGCCGCCGCCGCCGAGATCGGCCGCTGGAGCGAGGGCGACGAGTTCCCGGTCCGCGAGCGCATGCGGGCGCTCACCTTCGAGATCATCTGTCGCGCCGTCTTCGGCCTCGCCGAGCCCGCCCGGGTGGAGCGTCTGCGAGCCGCGCTCCTGGCCGTGATCGACATGGGCGCGCTGTTCTTCGCGCCGGCGCTCCTGCGAGTCGACGCCGGCCCGCTCAGCCCCTGGGGCCGGTTCAAGCGCCGTCTCGCCGCCGCCGACGCCCTGCTCTACGACGAGATCGAGCGCCGCCGCCACGAGCCCAACCTCGAGGAACGCACCGACGTGCTCTCGTTGCTGCTGCGGGCCCGCGACGAGGACGGCCGGCCGATGAGCGACGTGGAACTGCGCGACGAGCTGTTCACGATGCTTGGCGCCGGGCACGAAACCACCGCGACCGGGCTGGCCTTCGCGTTCGACCTGCTCCCCCGCCACCCCGAGGTCGTGGCCCGGTTGCGCGACGAGCCCGACGACCAGGAGTACCTGGACGCGGTCGTGACCGAGACGCTTCGCATCCGGCCGGTGATCGACGCCGCCGAGCGCACCCTCGCGCGCCCGCGCACGATCTGCGGCTTCGATCTGCCCGCCGGGATCCGGGTCTACCCGGCGATCGCCTGCGTCCACCGTCGCGAGGATCTCTACCCGCAGGCAGAGCGGTTCCTGCCGGAACGGTTCCTCGGTGGCAAGGTCGAGTCATACGCATGGCTGCCCTTCGGCGGCGGGATCCGTCGCTGCATCGGCGCCGCTCTCGCCCAGGCCGAGATGGCCGAGGTGATCCGAGCGGTGGTCGCCGACATCGACCTCGAGACGGTGCGCCCCGAACTCGACCCGATCGTGATGCGCGGCATCACGATGGTGCCCAAGCACGGAACGCCGGTCAGGGTGAAGCGGCGCGCACGCCCGGCTGCCGACACCTCCCGGACCCGCGAGCCGGCGGTCGTCGCCGGGTAGGCATGTCGGCGAACGGCTCCAAGCGCCCGGTCAGCGTCGGCATCGTCGGCGCCGGCTTCGGCGGCGTCGGGATGGGCATCAGCCTCCGTCGCGCCGGCATCGAGGACTTCACGATCTTCGAGCGCGGCGACACCGTCGGTGGCGTCTGGCGCGCCAATACGTATCCCGGTGCGGCCTGCGACGTCCCGTCGCACCTCTACTCGTTCTCGTTCGCGCCCGGCCACCGCTGGTCGCGCCGCTACGCGCCGCAGCCGGAGATCCTCGACTACCTCGAGGAGGTCACCGATCGATTTGAAGTGCGCCCGCGCATCCGTTTCGACACCGAGGCGACCGAGGCCCGGTTCGACCCGTCCGCGGGCAAGTGGACGCTCAAGACCGACGACGGCCAGGCCCACGAGTTCGACGTCGTGATCACGGCGTGCGGGCAGCTCACGCGCCCGTCGACCCCGCGCGTCGAGGGCCTCGAGGACTTCGAGGGGAAGGTCTTTCACTCCGCCGAGTGGGATCACTCCGACGACCTGAGCGGCGAGCGAGTTGCGGTCTTCGGCACCGGCGCCTCCGCGATCCAGTTCGTCCCGTGCATCGCGCCGCAGGCGGATGAGCTGACGATCTACCAGCGCTCGGCGCCGTGGATCGTGCCGAAGATGGACCGGACCTATCCCGATTGGGAGCGGCGCCTGTTCGAGCGGGTCCCGGCGCGGGTCGGAGCGTCGCGGGTCGGCCTGTTCACCTTCTTCGAGATCGGGACCTACGGCTTCACCGGCAAGCACTGGGTGCTGAAGCCGTTCGCCGCGCTCGCCGACGCCTACCGCAAGCGCGAGCTGCCCGACCCCGAGGTGCGCGCGCTCGCGACGCCGGACTACGAGATCGGCTGCAAGCGCATCCTGTTCTCGAACGAGTGGTACTCGACGCTGCGCCGCGACAACGTCGAGCTGCTCGGCGGCTCGGCGCAGCGGGTGACCAAGACCGGCGTGGTCGGCCCCGACGGAGTCGAGCGCCAGACCGACACGATCATCTGGGGGACCGGCTTCGAGGCCTCGCGGTTCACGAGCCCGATGGACGTCTACGGGCCCGAGGGCAGGGCGATCGGCGAGGTCTGGGGCGATCGGCCCGAGGCCTTCCTGGGCCTGACCGCGTCGGGGTTCCCAAACCTCTTCATCCTCTACGGCCCGAACACCAACCATGGCTCGGGGTCGGGGCCCTACGCACTCGAATGCGGCTTCAATTACATCCTCGACGCGATCGACCGCCTGCGCTCGGACGGCCTGCGGTGGATCGACCTCAAGCCCGAGACCCAGGCGGCCTGGCGCGAGGAGATCGACCGCCGCAACAGGCAGACGATCTGGGTCAACGGGGGGTGCGAATCCTGGTACACGAACGCGGCGGGCCTCAACACCAACAACTGGCCAGGGTCGTGGCTCGAGTACCGGCGCCGGACCCGGCGAATCAATCCGGGCGACTACCGCGCCGCGGTGTAGGGTTCGGCCCCGATGGGGCTTGGTCGGGGGAATGATCTGCGGATCCTCGTGTCACTGCTCGCGGCGGGCGCGCTTGCGCTGGTTGCGGGCTGCGGAGACGACGAGGACTCGAACGACGCGGATGCCCCGCCGGCGACGGCGAGCGCGCCGGAAACCGACGATGCCGATGCCGCCGCCCCGGACGCGGCGGTATTCGACACCGATCCCTGCTCGCTGCTCACGGCAGCCGACGTCAAGGCGCTGCTCGGCAAGGCGGTCGAGGGCAGCCTCGAGGTCGAGGGCGACGCCGAGGCCCTGCAGCCGGGCCAGTGCCTTTGGGAGTCGGGCGAACCGGTCGACCTGGTCGAGCCCAACGCCAGGCCGTTCTCGATCATCGTCTCGGCGGGCGATCGGCTCTGGTACGACAACAACTTGAGCCTGGTCTCAGACGACGAGAGCTTCGAGGAGATCGACGGCATCGCGGACGCCGCTTTCGCGGGCAACACGCGCGGCGGCTTCCTCGCAGGCGGGGCCGGGATCACGGCCGAGCTCGGAATCTCATCGGACCCGGCCTCGCACCGGGTCGTGCTCGATGCGCTCGAGCGGGTCGCGGCAGGCTACGAATCCGGGGCCTGAGCATCGTAAGAGGCGGCCTCTAGCTGCGCGAGCTCCGGGTCTCTACGGGTCGGTGAAGATCTGCGGCGCGCGCGTGCCGCCGAACGCCGAGCCGAAGTCCGGCTGCACCCAGCACGGAGCGAAGCGCGGATCGGGCGGGTTCCCCATGTTGATCCCCGGGACGCTCTGGCCCTTGACGATCTCGTCCTCGTCGGGATCGCCGCCGACGACCGGCGAATAGTCCGTGTTCTTGCAGTCGAAATTCGGGAAGATCCCGCGCATGGCCGTGTCATAGCCGTTCAGGACGCCGTCGGCCACGTAGCCGTGGCCGCGGTTGGTGTTCAGGCGGACGGGATGGATCGAGAGGCTCTCGGTGCCGGTGATCGAGAGCTGGCGCAGCATGTGCCGCGGCGCCGGGTCGGTCGGCAATCCGTCCGCCGCTCCCGAGAGCCCGACCGATGGCCCCGCCAGGAAGTCCGCCATGGTGCCCTTCTGGTACCCGAGGTAGCGGATGATCGGGTTGAGCTCGGCCAGGAACGGGTCGAGCTCGTCGATCACCGGAGCGAGCCCGTCCAAGACGTCGCGCAGGGCCGGCAGGCCCCGCAGCGAAACCCGCTGGAGGACCACCAGGTCGCCGAACAGGTCGCGCAGGCTGGGCGCCAGGCGTTTGACGTTGTCGAGTGTGGGCCGCAGCTCGCGGGCCACAGGAATCAGGTCCTCGATCAGGGGATCGGCCTCGACCCGGAAGCTGTCGAGCCGCTCGAGCGTCGCCCGGGTCTCGCGTTGGAATGTCGGCAGGATCTGGAACGTCTCGGCCAGCGCCTCGTCCTCGGCGGCGAGCCCCTCGAAGGTGTTCTTCGAGCCCCGGATCGACTCGGTCAACTCCTCGCGCCGCGCGCTCAACGCCTCGAAGGTGATGCCGACGTCGCGGACGATCCCGCGCAACGCGTCCTCCTGCCCGGCGAGGATCTCGAGCGTGTCCGAGGCGTCGGTGATGAACGGCGCCAGATTGCCGAGGGCGTCGTTGAAGGCAAGCCCCTGGTCGCGGATAGCCACGGCGGCGCTCGCCTGCCAGCGCTGGAACGCCTCCCGCGTCTCGTCGTCAAGGGCATTGAAGATCTCGTCGATCTGCGTGGCCTCGCGGGTCTGGCCGACGCCCAGGCTGTCGCCCTCGGGCAGGGCCTCGGCCACCGGTGCTCCTGCGACGGGCTCGGCCGAGTCGCCAAGCGCGACCTGGGCGTGCTCCGTTCCCGCTCCGGCATCGCCCGGCTCGGTCCCGGAGGTCAGCTCGATGAAGGTTTCCCCCAGCAGTGTCTTCTGGCGCAGGATCGCGCGCGCGTCCTTCGAAATCGGGGCGTATTGCGGCTGTACCTCGATCTCGGCCGCGGCCACGTCCCGGCCCTGGAGCCGCTGGTCGGCCGGCGCGGGTTCGATCGCCTTGACCTTGCCGACCGAGACGCCGCCGATCCGGACGTCGGACTCGACCGCGAGCTGCGTGGCCTCGGGGAAGTACGCGGTGAAGCGGTAGCTCTCCGGCTTCAACGGGACCGGCCCGCCGAACGCGATCCACAGGAACAGGATCAGGCCGAAGCACGAGAGCGTGAAGCCGGCGGCGATCAGGATGCGACCGAATGAGGGTGCCTGCTTTTGCATCGCTACCTCAGCACCCCGCCAGTGCGAGGACGGGGTCGGTGAGGCCGGAGACGAGCTTGCGGAGCTGCTCGACGACGGGGTTCGCGTCCTGGATCAGCGAGGAAGCGTGCTCGCAGCCCATCGTCAGGTAGATCCGTCGATAGAAGCCGTTGCCGTCGCCGGAGGAGAACAGGTTCGAGGTCAGGTGCCCGAGCCAGCTGACCCAGTAGAGGTAGCCCTCGTCGCGGCCCGCGTCGCCGGTGGGCTCGGGACCCCCGGGGTTGTTGGACGCCATATTGAACAGGCGGTTGAGCTTCCCGGCCACGACGGTCAACCGCGGGGTGGCTGCCGCGAAGCGCGTGGCGCCGCGGCGGATGTCCGGCACCCGGTCGCGTGCCTCGCGCACGAACGGCCTGATCTCGTCCCGCAGGGCCGGCGTCGCCCGTTCGGCGAACTTGCGGGTCGACGCGTTCAACTCGTCGAGGTTGCGGGCGAACGGCCGCAGCTCGTTGAAGGTCGGGCCCATCACCGACGCGAACTCGCGCATCGAGATCAGGGTCTCGCGGCCGGTCGACAGGGTCTCCGGCAGGAGCGAGATCAGACGGCGCACGTCGGGGTCCTGCTCGGCGACGGCGCCTAGGTACTGCGACGCGGACGAGACCAGCCGCGTCAGCTCGTGCTCGGCCTGGCCGACGCGGGTCGTGAGGACGTTCATGTTGTGGGTGAACTGGGCGAGCTCGCGGCGGCGCTCCGACACCGTGCGGTTCAGAACACCGAGGTTGCGGTTGATCGGGCCGAGGTGTCCCAGCAGCTTGCCCAGCTCGCGGTCGCGCCCCTCGAGGCCGCCGCCGGCCCCGACCAGGAGCAGGCGCAGGTAGGCCTGTGTGTCGGCGTCGAGCGCGGCCAGGATCTCGTGGAAGTTGACGTCGGGAGCGGTGTTCGCCATCGGCACGACGTCGCCCTCTGAGTACTCGCCCGCTTCGCGCGTGCCGGGGTCGAGCTCGAAGAACATCGACTTCAGCCCGGTCAGCGGCCGCATCAGGATCGTCGCGTCGCGATAGATCGGCAGGAACTCGCGGTCGATCGCGTAGGTCACTACGCCGGCGCCGTCCACCAGCTCGACCTTCTGGACGTCGCCGACGCGCACGCCGGCGACCCGGATCGTCTGGCCCTGGCCCGGGACGACCGCCTGTGCGGTCTCGAACTCGGCCTTCAGCTCGAACGGCTTCTCCTCCAGGATCGGGATCCGCAGGCGCTGCTCCTGGAGGATCACGTAGGAGGTGATCCCCGCCATGAGCATCACCACGGTCACCGCGACGACGTTGCGAAGCTGCTCGCGCACCAGGCGGGCCATCAGCGCGCCGCCTCCACCGCGGCCGCGACGTTGATCTCGCCGAGCCCGAGCATGTCGACGGCACGCTGCAGGCGGGCGATCGTCCGATCGGCCTCGCGCCGCTCGGCACCGGCGCGAAGCTCGGCGATGCCCTCCAGGCCGGCCAGGCCGTCCGCGATCCGCTGGAGTCCCGTCGCGCCCGGGCCGCTTAGCTGGTCGACGCTCGCCAGCGGCACCGGGTCCTGATCAACGTCCGCCGGGAACGGGCTGACGCCGCCCTCGAGGTTCGGCGGGTCCTGCGTCTCGCACCGCACCCCGGGCCGATAGGCGCTCTTGGCCGAGTCGTCGACCCGCGGCATCGCGCCCAGCAGCGGGAACGGCGTCAGCCCGAAGGCGGCGTCACGGCCCGCCCCGGCCGGGATCCGCACCAGGTTGGAGCCGCTGCCGCCGAGGACGCGCAGGTGCTGGCCGTTGGCGTCGCCGGAACGACTCTCCGACGCGGAACCCGCAAGGCCGTAGCCGGTCGTCTCGAAGGTCCGCCCGCCCGGCTCGAGCGGGTACTGGTCGAGCGGATCGACAGGCTCCACGGTCGAGTGCGACCACGGGATCACGACCTCGTTGAAGCAGGACGAGAGCGCCCGGGTCTGCTGGAAGAACTTGCGGTTGCGCGCGGCGAGCTGCGCCAGCTTCGGCACCGTCGGCCGCAGGCGCGCGACCAGCCCGCGCAGCTCGGCCGGCGACATCAGGCCGCGAAGCTGCTGGAGCATCGGCAGCGCCGCCCGGAGGGTCTCGGGGCTCGTCCGCGTCCCGGGCAGGGCCTCGATCGCGAAGGCGCGCAACGCCGGCAATGCGCGGTTCAGCTCCCTGAAGGCCGGCTCGCCGACCTCGAGGAAGTCGGGCAGCAGCTCGATCGCGCGCCCGAGGTCGGCGTCGCGAGCGGCGAACGAGCCGCTCACGACCCGCAGGTTCGTGACCAGATTGCCCAGCGCCTGCTGGTCGCGCCCGAGACCGCGCAGGACGCGCCCCAGGCCCCGGATCAGGCCGCTCAGGTCGTGCCGCTCGGTGCCCAGGGCCGCCTCGTTCACCAGGGCGCCGTAGCGGTAGGCGACCGGGGCGGCGCGGTAGAGCTCACGCAGGCCGTCGGCCCCGTCGTATTGGATCAGGGAGTTCCCGAACTGGTCGAGCAGCGTCTGCAGATGCGCGCGGACGTCGGCTTGGAGCGTGGTCAGGATCTGGTCGAGCTGGGTCGAGTACGCGGTCTGCTCGAGCCCGAAGGTGTGACCCTCCTCGGCCTCGGGTGCGCTCGGGCTGCCCGGCGAAAGGTCGATGAAGTAGTTCCCTTCGAGGAACAGCCGCGGCCGGACCTTGAACGTGGCGTCCTCGTGGAGCGGCAACGCCTCTTCGTTCAGCGCCATCGTCACCTTCGCCGCCTGATGTGCGGCGGTCGCTGCATCGGCCGGCTCGTCGACGTCCACCTGCTCGACCGAGGTCACCTTGCCGACGTTGACCCCCGCGATCCGCACCGGGGACTTTGCGCGCAGCGCCTGCGACGAGCCGAACACGGCGCTGACCTCGTGCTTGCTCGACCAGGGCAGCTCCTTGGTGTACGCGAGGAACGCGCCGAACCCGATCACGACGACCAGGACCAGGCCGAGCGCCCAGTTTGGAATGCCCTTGGCCTCCATCCCCCTCATCGCCCGATCCGCCTCCAGGTCTGTGGCTGGCGCGAGACCACCCGGCTGTCGAACCGGGTCCGCTGGCGGTCAGCGTTGTAGAAGAGCGTGGTCGGTCCGCGCGAGCCCGGCAGGTCCGAGATGCGGTCGGCGGGATCGGAGAGCGCCTGACCCGGCACCCGGATCTGCCCGAGCGGGTAGCCCGACTGGCCCGGCTGGCAATCCGCGTTGCGCTGGCCCGTGGGCCCGTAGGGGTGCGTGTTGACCATCGGGAACTCATACGGCCGGAACTGCCCGCTGCCGACCGTCCCGGCCTTGCCGTTCGCACCAACGCCCGAGTACCCGCCGAGGCCCGTCTCCACCAGCGCCGGCGCCGCCGGGAACCGGGTCAGCATCTGCCGCAGGGCGTAGCCGGTCTGGTCGCGGTCGGTCAGCCCACCGGGCAGGAACGTGAACCAGTAGTTCCAGTAGTTGCAGACGGTCTGCGCCGGCGCCACGTACTTGACCAGCGGCTTCGCGGTCCGGAACGTGTCGCCGAGGCGCATCAGCGTGATCCGGGTCGTGGGCTGGGAGACCAGCTCGTCGAGCTCCCGGAACACCTCCTCGAGCCGGCGGTTCACGGCCGGTTGGTTGCGCATGACCGGTGCGCCGATCTCGATCGTGTCGTTTAAGACCGGCAGCGTTATCCGCAGGCTCTCCGCCGCCGGGCGCATCTCGCGCGCGAACGTCTCGACCCGGGCCAGGAACGCGCGCTGCGCCGGCAGCAGCCGGATCCCGGTCTCATAGGTGAGCGGCGCCTCCGAGATCGACTCCTTGAGCGCCTCCTCGTCAGAGGAGATCGCGCGGAACGCGATCGCGGCGTTCACGAACTGCTGCGCGTAGTCGCTCGCGGCCGGCGCCGTGTACTGCGCGGTCCGCGCGAGCCCGTTGAAGAAGCGGCCGATGTTCGTCTCGGGGTCGGCCAGGATCCGCGCTACCGGACGCAGGTTGGTGAACAGCGGCTCGAGCCCGGCGATCGCGTCGTTCAGCGAGGTCCCGCGCGCGGCCAGCGCGTTGCCGTAGCCGAACAGGTTCTCGCGCTGGGACTTGCGGGTCTTGGTGTCGAACGTGTCGTTGATCGCGTCGAACTCGGTCTGGGCCTGGAAGCAGCCGTTGCGGGCCTGTTCGGGGATCGACTCGGTGAAGGTCTTCGGGTCGGCCGGCAGCTCGCAGATCGCGCCGTCGTCGGTGCCGTCGAACTGGAAGCCCTCGGGCGCGGGCGGGCCGGTGCCGCGCACGATCTCCACGTACTTGAGCCCAAACGGGGAGCGGTAGCGCACCCGGAAGATCGAGTCCTGCGCGAGCGGCTTCGCCGACTCGTCGAGCTTCAGGTTGACCTGGGCGACCACCGCGGGCAGCTCGCCGGCGTCGGGCTCCGTGCCTGCCACGGCGGCCTGGTCCGAGTCGACCACGGGCTCGATCGACTCGACTGCGCCAACTCGCACCCCGCCGATCCGGATCTCGTTCGAGTCGCGGAGGCGAGCCGAGTTCGGGACTTCGACCGAGACCCGGTAGGTCGGCACGAACGGCAGGCCCTGGTTCGCGTTGTAGGCAAGGAACACCGCGACGATCGAGATCAGCACGGTGACGGCGCCGACCATTACCGGCGAGGCGGCGAGGGCGGCTGTCGCGCTGCGCCGGTTCATGGGCCGAAGAGGATGTCGAGGAGGTCGTCGGCCGCCTGCTGGCTGCCGCTGCCGAGGCTGCCGAGGCCGCCCTTGCCCTTGCCCTTCTTGCCGCCGAGGCCGAGGCCGTCGAGCGCGCCGCCCGGCAGGTCGAGGATGTCCTCGAGCTCGTCGCGGATCTCATCCGAGTCGACGGGAGCGTCGCCTCCGCCGGTGTCGCCGGGGCCGGCCGGCCCGCCGCCCGACGAGGCCCCGTCGCCCCCGTGACCGGAGCGCCCCGAGCGGGCGTTGCGCCGCGCCCGCGCCGGATCGGCCATGTCGCAGAGCTCGATCCGGGCCCGGTCAGGCGCCGTTCCCTGCGGGCATACCGTCGGGTGGTACTTCGGAAGCCCCAGATCCTCATTGATTCCCGGCTGGTTCGGCCCGAGCCAAGTCCCGCAGCGCGGCGCCTCCTCGAAGGCCGTGGTCGTGCCACCGCCGTCGGTCGGGATCCCGTAGTCGCCGGTCGTCGCGTTGCGGCCGGTCGAGAACGCTCCACAGGGCCCGGTGAAGACCTCCTGGAGCCCGATGTGCAGGGTGTGGCCCGCGCGGTCGAACTGGTTCAGCGCGAGCGACTGGTAGTAGGCGTAGTTCAGCAGGCCCTCGAAGCCGGTGTACCCCATGGTGTTGCGGGTGCCCGGGTCCGTCCCGGTGCGGCCGGTGGTGGCGGCCGCGGCATCGTTGATCTCGACCACGCGGCGCGGGTCGTCGAGGTCACGCAGAAAATCGGCGAGGATCTCCGCTGTCACCGGCGCCGACTTCCCGGCCTCGGCCAGCAACTCGAGCTCGTCCCGCCCGCGCCGCAACGCGCGCTCGCCCACCTGCGCCGCGTCGCCCAGCGACGTCAGCGAGTCCTCGGAGGCGCGCTGGAACGGCGGCAGGCTGTTCGAGAGCCGGTGGAGCTCGGGCGCGGCCTCGCGCAGCTCGGCCAGCAGCGGGGTCTGCTCGCGGGCCGTGTCGCCGAGCTGGGCGAGCGTCGGCTGCAGCTCGGCGACGTAGTCGTCGAAGCGGTCGAACCCGGTGGACACGTCGTCGCGCCGCTCGACCGCCGCCGAGGAGACGTCCTCGGCCTCGTCGACGAAGCTGACCACCTGATCGCGGACCCGAGCCAGCTCGCCGGACACCCGCTCGGAGTTCACGTTCAGGTCGCGGATCAGCTCGTTGTGCCCGGCGAGGATCTCGGTCACCTCCTCGAGGTCACTCAACGCCGGCGCCCCCAGCCGGATCGCCTCGTTCAGCGCATCCGCGTTGCCGGCCAGGGCCGTGCCGAACTCGTTGATCAGGAGCTGAAGGCGGAGCTTGAACGGCTCTCGCATCGTGTTCTGGACGAGGTCCGGCTGCACGTTCTGCGAGACCCGGCTGGCCGGGATCATGCCCCCCTCCGGGAGCGGCTCGCCCGCGGGCAGGCAGTCGAGGAAGTACTCGCCCAGCAGCGATTGCGGCTCCGACTCGCAGGTCGTCTCGTCGCCCAGTTGCGCAAGGTCGCCGCTGATCTCGACCGTCACGACCGCTCGTTTGTCCTCGTTCACGGTCAGGTCGGTGACCGAGCCGACGTTGACGCCGGAGACGCGCATGTCGGCCGCCTCGACGATCCCGAACGCGTTGTAGAGCTCGATCCGGTAGGTGCGGGTGTCGTCGGCGCCGGCGGCCGCGACGAAGCCGGCGCTCGCGCCGGCGGCCAGCAGAATCAGCGCGATCCGCCTCATTGCCCTGGCTGCACCAAGGTCGGGTCACAGTCGCCGGGGATGCCGTCGGTGAGGATGCCGCCGTCGGTGAACGGCACCGAGGTGTCGGTTGGGTCGGCTGCTCCGAGCGGTCGCTCGTTGGCGCCCGGGCAGCGCGCCACGTTGCCCGTCGAAAGCGCCGCGAGCTGGTCGAGCGGCGAGTCCGGATCGGTCAGGTCCGGGATCCCGGCGAGGGTCGGCGAGAACGTATTGAGCGTCAGCCCCACCCGGCCGATGCCGCCGATCGCATCGGAGTAGCCGGAGTGGCTGAAGCCGTCGAACCAGCCGACCAGCTCGGATGAGTAGGCGCGGAAATAGGTGAGGTTGGCGTGCCCGTTCGAAAGCGAGCAGAGCGCTTCGCCCAGGCTCCCCTGCGTGTAGTCGTCGTCGGCCACGACCTGGAGGTCGGCGGGGTTGGCGGGGCCGAATCCGCAGTCCGGCGACCCGGAGCCGACCGCGATCTCGCGCAGCGGGGGCTGCAGGCGCTGCAGCTCGATCAGGTCGTTCGCGCGGCCCGGACGGTCGATGATGGCGGTCAGGTCGCGGACCGTCGGCACCGCGTTGCGAGCGGTGGCGCGCAGCTCGATCAGGAACGGCAGCAGCTCCCGAGCGACCGGGCGCGAGGCGATGACCAGCGGCTCGACGTCGTCCAGCGCCGCCCGCAGGTTGACGAATGTCGTGTTGGCGTTGCGCAGGAACGGGGGCAGGAGCCCGATCGCGCGCGCCAGCTCGAGTTTGCGATCGCCGATTGCGTTCATCATCCGGTTCAGGTTTCCGACGAGCTGCGAGACGTCGGTCGAGCGGTCGGCCAGGGCGCCCGCGAACTGCGCACCGTCGATCAGCAGGTTCTCCAGCGCCCGCTCGTCGCGGCTGAGCTCGGCGAACAGGCGCCGCCCGTGGTAGAGCAGCGGGTTCAGGTACTTGTAGCCGCGGTTGGCCCGCGGCGCCACGCCCTCGTACGAGCGCGCGAACCCCTGGATCACCCGCTTGAAGTCCTTCACCGTCTTGCGGTCCAGGGTGTTGAAGAGCTGGTCGATGTCGACCTCGGAGACCGTTTCCGACTGGCTCAGAGTGCCGCCGTCGGAGATCTCCTCGGCCTCGGCGCCGGCCGCCGGCAGCGTCAGCTGCACCTGGCGCTGGGCGACGCTCGAGATCGAGGTCCAGCGAACGGTCGCAGTCGTCCCGCGCAAAAGCGGGGCGAACTCCTCGTTGACCGTGAACCGGACCTCCGCCTGCCCGTCTGCGGTCAGGCCGATCTCCTGGACCGTGCCGACCGGGCGCCCACCGACCACCACCTGGTTGCCGGTGACAAGCTGGCTCGCGTTCTGGAACTGCGCGGTGACCTCGTAGGAGTCGCCCCCTCGGGTTGCGAGCAAGAGCACTGCGACGACGACCGCCGCGGCGATCAGTGCGACGACCGCCGGCGCGCGACGGTCCCGGGCCTCCTCCTCACCCTTCATGGACCAGCCGCGACGCTACCGCCAGGGTCCCGCCCGCGCAACCGACAACCTCTGGCTGATTGGCCAGTGGCCTGCCCGTGAAGGGCGCGGCTGGAGCTGCCGGTCCGCGAGGTGAAACGACTGACGCCGCCGCGTTCCCGCTGACCACCTCCGCGACGTTAAGGTCACCCCGTCGTGCCCACGATCCCCCGCCTCCCCTTTGTGCCCGACATGCTGCGCCGGATTCGCGTCCCGGACGATCTCGACGCGATCACCACCGCCGGCCCCGAGGCTCCGGACGGCGGCACGATCGGCAGCGACGGCGTCGAGCGGATCTGGAAGTCGGCGCTCTCGCTGTACCGGAGCGGCGTCCACCCCGCGGTCCAGGTCTGCGTCCGCCGGGACGGCGAGGTGGTGCTGGATCGGGCGATCGGGCACGCCCGCGGCAACGGGCCCGACGACCCCGCCGACGCGGAGAAGGTCGCCGCCACCCCTGACACGCCGCTCACCGTCTACTCCGCGAGCAAGGCGATCACCGCGTTCGTCGTCCACAAGCAGATCGAGCGCGGGCTGCTGGCCCTCGACGACCCGGTCTGCAAGCACATCCCCGGCTATGAGCGCCACGGCAAGGAAGAGATCACCGTCGGGCAGGTGCTCTCGCATCGCGCCGGGGTGCCGAACCTGCCGCGCGAAGCGCTGAGCCTGGACAACGTCGGCGACAGCGAGTATCTGGTCGAGGCGATATGTGACGCGGAGCCGTCTGCCGCCCCGGGCAAGCGCCTGGCATACCACGCGATCTCGGGCGGCTTCATCCTCGGCGAGCTCGTCTACAGGGTCACCGGCAAGAACATCCGCGAAGTCCTCGCCGAAGAGTTCCTCGATCCGCTCGGGTTCCGCTGGACCAACTACGGGGTCCCGCCGGAGGACTGCGACCAGGTCGCGCTCAACTACATGACCGGAGCCCCCGTGCTGCCGCCGCTTTCGACGCTGCTCACGCGCGCCCTCGGCGCTTCGGCAGAGGATGTGGTCGAACTGTCAAACGACCCGGCATTCGTGACGGCGATCATCCCCGCGGCGAACCTGGTGACGAACGCGAACGAGCTGTCGCGTTTCTTCGAGGTGATGCGCCGCGGCGGCGAGCTCGACGGCGTTCGGGTGATGGAGCGGGAGACGGTGCGAACCGCGCTGACCCAGCAGTCGCACCTGGAGCTCGACTTCTCGCTGGGGTTCCCGACCCGGTTCTCGTACGGGCTGATGCTGGGCGCCCGCGTGCTGAGCCTCTACGGGCGCGACACTCAGCACGCCTTCGGGCACCTGGGCTACACCAACATCCTCGGCTGGGCTGACCCGGAGCGCTCGCTCTCGGCGGCGATCGTCACCAGCGGCAAGCCGATCATCTACCCGGAGATCCTGAGCTTCCTGGGCCTCTCGCAGCGGATCACGTCGGAGTCGCCGAAGGTGGATGTCTCCGAGATGTTGGTCTAGGCCCTAGCGGCCGACCGCGCGGCGCGCCAAGCGCTTGATCCGCTTGGGGCTGTGCGTCACCTGGTCGGTGCCGACGCCGACGAACCGCACCTTGCCCCCGCGCACCCTGTAGAAGAACCGACTCGCCTTGCTCGCGTCCCGCACCCAGATGCCGGCGCCGAGGGGCTTGGCGAACCCAGCGAGCCGCGAGGCGGACGTGCCCCGGTGAATCCCCGCAGCACGGTAACCCCGCGCCGTAGCGGCAACCAAACCAACCTTCCGCCGGCCCGCGAACGCCGCGCCAACCGTCCCCCGCGCGCCGCGCGCCCGCCAGCGCCAGCCGCGCGTGCGCACATCGGGCTGCCCAGCCGCGCGCAGGAGCCGCTTCGGGCGCATGCCGAGCTTGATCCGCTTCACGCCGCTGGGCTTGAAGTGCGCATGGCGGCTCTTCCGGTGGGGCCCGCGGATCCCCACCGCCCGCTCCCACATCCGCAGGTATGACTCGGCGCCGCCGCGCAGGTCCCTGATGACCCGGCTGCCGCCGTCCCGGCGCACGCCCTCCGTCCAGTCCGGCCACTGGCCGAAGTGCGCGATGCCGTCGGTGTTCAGGTCGAAGGTCCGCGTTCCGCTCTGCTGGCGACTGAGCCTCACGCTCGGGTGGATGGGCGAGCTGAACGGATACGAGATCTCGGCATCCGTCCCGCCCGTCGGCTCGCGTGGGCCGCCGAAGCCGTTCATGTCGTCGCCGAAGCCGAAGCCGAAGCCGTACTTTCGCGAGCGCCGCTTGCCGTCCCTGTAGAGCTCGCGCTGGCTGGCCCAGCTATCGTCGAAATCGTCCGCGTCCGGAGCCATCGGCGCCACCACGCCACCGAGCTCCATGATCCGCTTGTAGCTCGTTCGATCCGCCCAGCTGTGGCTCGAGACGATGCCCGAATAGTCGAGGGCGTCGACGAGGTCGAGCGCCGAGCGGCGGGCATAGACACTCATATGGTCGGGGTCGAAGATCATCTTGCGCTTCGCCATGGCGCGGATCAGGTAGCGGCCGAGCTCGGTCAGCCCGCGCGTGTTGCAGTGCGGCGGCGGGGGATATGGGCCCGGCGCCGCGCCGCCCGGTAGCAGCGCGATCAGTGCCGCGGCCTCGGGGGGGACCGAGGTGGGCTGCGTGCGGTCCTCGTCCGATCCGGTACACGTCTCGACATCCCAGAACTCCCCGGTGACCTGCTTGTTGGCCGAGTTGATGAACGGGCCCTGGAAGCCGCCGTCCATCGCCACGCCGGTGAAGGCGTTGTCGAACTTGTTCACGATCTCCATCTGGCGCACGCCTGAGCGATACACCGCGTCGAGCTCCTCGTCCACGTCCGCCTCATCGCACTGCGAGACGCCATTTCGAATCCCGCAGTCGAGCGGCTCGGAAACCTCGATGCCCAGGATCACGGCGAGCTTGCCGTTGTTGATCACCTTGCGCGCCTGGAACGGGTTGCGCACGATCTGGAAGAACCCCTTGCCCGGGCCCCCCGCCTGCGCGTCGATGTACGCCTGCAGCTCCTTGGTATCCGCGATCTGTCGCCGGACCGCCGCCATCTCGTTGCAGCTCTCCGTCTTGTGGGTATTGACCAGGCAGGCCGCTGAGTTGTCGACTGCGAGCAGCGTCACCAGTCGCAGGCCGCCGCGCCAGGCGCGCTCGATCCAGCGGTAGTACGTCTGCTCGTGACCGAAGTCCATGTCCTTGGTGGGCCAGCCCGTGAACGCGGGCCACCCATCCGGAGCGTGCATGCGCAACGGGTCCTGGAACACCAGCATGTTGGTCTCAAGCGCCCCGATGCCGTTCGGCGCGTGGTAGGCGCAGTCCTTAAGCGCATCGGCGACGCCGAGCGGGGACCAGGGGCGCCCGCAGTGGAGGCCCTTGCCGAACGCCTCGAAGGCCATGATGTGGGAGTGGAGGTCGATCGTCCCGGAAGCCTCGCCATACCGCGGGTTCGCGCGGTAGGGACGGCCCGTCGCGTTGACCGCGATCTCGGGGAACGACATGCAGGTCGGCGCCCCCTGGAGCTCGAAAGCCTCCGTCCCGCCGAGCTCGAGGCCGCCGTCGCGGTCGATGCCGAGTGCCTGGCCGGTTGGTGCGACGATCTGGTAGCCGCTCGCTTCGCTCCCGCTCACCGTCCATTCGGCCCTTCCCGCCGGCTCTTCGAGTACGCCGGGTCCGTCCGCCGTCGCGGCGGCGAACCCGCCGTCGGAGTCGAGCAGCAGGTAGCTCCCGAGGCCCGTCGCCTGGAAGCGGAACACCTCCGCATCGCCGGCCCGGGCGCCGGTCACATACTCGTCGCCGCTCCTGGTCAGATAGTCGCCGCCCGCGGGCCGCACCCGGAAGCATCCGCCGGCGAGGCTGTAGGCGTCGTCGTCCGATGACCCAAAGCGCGCCGCAACCGGTGCTCGCGAGTACCACGCCACGGGCGTCGCAGCTTTGGACGCGGGCGGCGCTCCCAGGGTCGCGTCAGGCTGGGTGAGGGCCGGGGCGCCAGCGGCGGCGACCGTTTCGAGCAGCTCAGCAGGCGACATCTCCTCCGAATGCCCGCGCGCCGCCCCGGCCGCCAGCAAGAGCAGGCCGAAAGTTGCGGCCACCACCCTGAGCATCCGTGCCATACGAGGCGCAGCCTAGTGCCGGAAGCGAACCCGCGCGCCGATTACGGATGTGCCAGCTAGGCGGGAGCCCGGGCGCCGGGCGCCAGGACGTTCTCGAGCTCTTCCAGCGCCTCGCCCATATAGATCGCGAGGCGCTGCAGGTGCGGCAGGCTGTCGCGGGCGCCGGTGAACCCGAAGTTCAGCGTGCCGGCGTAGCTCACGCAGGTGACGTTGAGGGCGCCGCCGTGGAGCAGCAGCGAGAGCGGGAAGAACGCGTCGAGCTGGGCGCCGTTGAAGTAGAGCGGCTCCGGCGGCCCCGGCACGTTCGAGACCGCGACGTTGAACGGCAGCGGGGAGCGGTTGCCGAGCCCCGCAACGAGCCCGGTTATGTACGGGCCGTTGATCAGCAGCGTGTAATACGTGCGGGCGTCGGCCGGCAGCTTCTGGAGATGCTCCTTCGCCTCGGCCGTCGAGCGCCGAATGGCCTCGAGCCGCTCGCGAGGATTCGCGACGTTGGTGCCCAGCTCGGCGACCATCATCCCGATCGCTGTCCCCGTGGACTGGTCGTCGGCGTCGCGGAGGTTGACCGGGATCCCGGCGCTGAGCGGGCGATCCGGTAGCTCGCCGTGCTCGCTGAGGTACATGCGCAGGGCCGTGCCGCTGAGGTAGAGCACGATGTCGTTGAGCGTGCACTCCGCAGCCCGAGCCAGCGCCTTTATCCGGTCGAGCTCGTACTGCTGAGTCGCGAACCGGCGCTGGCCCGCGAGCTGGCCGGAGAGCGCCGAGCCCCGCGGGGCGCGATAGGGCGCGGTCAGGGAACGATCGTCAATCGCCGCGCGGCCCAGGTCGATCGCCGCCCGCGAGAGTCCGGCGACCGCCTTGGCGCCGCCGCGCGCCGCTCCCGCCACGCGCCCCACCGGACCGCCGTCGTTGCCCTCCCGCCGCGGGCGCTTGCCGGCCTCGACCGACCAGAACATCGGCATGCCACGCTCGGCCGGGTCGGCCGAGAGCGTCCGCAGCATCATCCGCATGCCGCTGACGCCGTCGATCAGCGAGTGGTGCATCTTCGTGTAGAGCGCGAACCGGTTGCCCTCCAGCCCCTCGATCACGTGCGCTTCCCAGAGCGGCCGATGGAGGTCGAGCTGATGGCCGTGGAGGCGCGAGACCAGAATCCCGAGGTCGCGCTGGCCGCCCGGGTGCGGCAGGGCCGAATGGCGGACGTGGTAGGAGAGGTCGATGTCGCGCTCCTCGCGCATCAGCGGCAGCCGCGGGCCGATCAGCGGGCCCTCCACCAGCTTCAGGTTCCAGGGCTGGAAGACGGTCTGCGTCGATGCGCGCATCCGCTCGACCTGCCGCTTCAGGTAGTCGGGGGGCGCGTCGTCAGGCAGTGTGAACTCGAACAACCCGCCGACGTGCATCGGCGTGTCGCGCGACTCCAGCATCAGCCAGGCCAGATCCAGCGGGGGCACTTGCTTGATCGCCACGTTGCGCGCTCCTCCTCATCCTCGCGCCGGACCAGCCTATCCCGCGCCGCCCGTAGCTGAGAAGCTGCCCGGTCGTGGAAACGCTGAAAGGACTCGACCGCAACGCCCAGCTCGCGCTGGGCGCCCTGGTCGCGGTGCTCGTGACCATGCTGATCCTGGTGATCGGCGCGGTCACCGGGCCGAAGGCCGAGAGCGCCGTCGACGAGTTCTTCGCAGCGATCGAAGCGGACGAGTACGAGGCAGCCGCGGCGCTGACCGACGGCGAGCCGGAGGCGGTGGCCGCGGCGCTGGCGGCCAACTCAGACGGGCTCGACGGAGCGCAGCTCGACGCTTCGGTTGAGTCCGTTTCCGAGGACGGCGACGAGGCGGAGGCGAGCGTGCAGATGACATGGGCGGTCCCGGACCTCGGCGACTTCTCCTACTCGAACGACCGGGTGCGCCTGACACTCGACAACGACGAGTGGCTGATCGAGTGGGCGGAGCGGGTGGTCCACCCCCAGCTCGAGCGCGACGAGCGCCTTGGCACCGTGGAGATCCCGGCGCCGCGCGCGGCGATCCTCGACCGCGAGGGCCGGGAGCTGGTGGCATTGCAGCCGGTGGTCGAGGTCGGCGTGATCCCGGAGAACCTGGACGAGGCCAACGAGGCCGTTGACGCGATCGCCGAGCTGACCGATGCGGACGCCGAGACGTTCCGCGCCGCGATCGAAGCAGCCGAGCCGGAGAGCTTCGTCCCGGCCATCACCCTGCGCCAGGAGGAGTTCGACGCGATCGAGCAGGAGCTGAGCGCGATCCCCGGCACCGAATTCGGCGAGCGCGAGCTGCCGCTGGCCCCGACCCGGGACTTCGCGAGGGTGCTGCTGGGCAGCGTCGGCCCGGTGACCGCGGAGCAGATCTCGGAGTCGGACGGCGGGCTGGACATCGATGACCAGGTCGGCCAGGGCGGGCTGCAGGCGGCGTTCGAGGAGCAGCTCGCCGGCACGCCCGAGCGGTCGGTGGTGATCCGCAACGCAGCGGGCGAGCCCGTCAAGACCCTGGAAACGGTCGCGGGGGAATCCGGCGAGCCGCTCGAGACCACGCTGGATTTGAAGGTGCAAAAGGCAGCTGAGCAGGCCCTGCGGGCGGTGGACGGCAAGGCCGGCATGGTCGCCCTGGAGCCTGCGACGGGAGACATCCTGGCGGTCGGCAACCGGCCCAGCGACGACGGCTTCAACCGGGCGCTCGCGGGCCAGTACCCGCCGGGCTCGACGTTCAAGGTGATCTCGACGGCGGCGCTCCTCGCCGAGGGCCTCGGTCCCGAGGAGACGGTGGACTGCCCGGAGAGCATCGAGGCGGGCGGGCGCGAGTTCGTCAACTTCGAGGGGTCGGCCGCGGGCGCGGTGCCGTTCTCGACCGACTTCGCGCAATCGTGCAACACGGCCTTCGTCTCGCTGGCCGACCGCCTGGCCGCGGATTCTCTGACCGAGACCGCCGAGACCCACTTCGGGTTCGGGACAGACCTCGACCTCGCGGCCGAGGCATTCAGCGGCAAGGTGCCGCGCAGCCGTGACGACACCGAGGAGGCGGCCGCGATGATCGGCCAGGCGCGGATCCTGGCCAGCCCGCTGGCGATGGCGGGCGTCGCCGGCGCCGTGCTGAACGGCGCCTGGCACCAGCCGCGCCTGCTCGCCGACGACCCGACCGGCGAGGCCGAGGCGCTGCCCAAGGAAGAGGCCGAGACCCTGCGGACGCTGATGCGTTCGGTGATCACGTCGGGCACCGGCACGGCGCTGGCCGGGGTGCTCGGGGAGCCGATCGGGAAATCGGGCACGGCCGAGTACGGGTCGGGCGATCCGCCGCCGACCCACGCCTGGTTCATCGCGGCGCGGGACGGCATCGCCGTCGCGGTGGTCGTCGAGGACGGAACCTCGGGCGGCGAGGTAGCCGCACCGATCGTCGCGGACTTCCTGACGCGGCTAGGGTGACACCGATGGACGAGGCACAAGCACGAGAGCTGTTGCAAGGTGAGCGTGATCGGATCGAGCGGGCGCTGGGCGAGATCGAGCGCACGCGCGAGGAGGAGAACACGGGCCTCGATCAGCATCCGAGCGACGATGCCCAGCGCCTCCACGGCGACGACCTCGACACGACGCTCGAGGAGCGCCTACGCGCCGAGCGCGACGCCGTCGAGCGCGCCGAGGAGCGACTGGCCGCCGGGACCTACGGCCTCTCGGTCGAAAGCGGCGAGCCGATCCCGGACGGCAGGCTCAAGGCAGTGCCGTGGGCCGAGCGCACCGAGGAAGAGCAGGAACGCTTCGGCTAGCGCCTGTACTCTGACGCCCGTCTTGGCCCCTTCCTCGAACCTCGATCTCGCGATCAACGCCCTGGTCCTGATCCGCAACGCGCAGCGTGCGATCGACACGGCGCTGCGCCTGCCCGCTGAGGATCGCGCCGCCGTCGCCGCGCAGGTCGACGCTGTGCGGCGCAGCGCCGGCCAGGTGGCAGCCTCGCTCGCGGCCACGATTCCCGGCGCGCAGTCGCTGGCCGGCGCCGGCCAGGTCGTCGGCGGCGGGCTCGCGCAGCGGCCGGAGTTCCGGGCCCTGACCGGGATGGTGGGGTTCTTCGCGCGCCAGGGATCGGAGGCGCTGGGCGCCGTCGCCGGGGTAGCCGGCTCGCTCGGCGGCCGCGACCGCTCGCTGGCGCTGTCGCAGCGAATCTCGAAGCGGCTGACTGAGGTCGGCGTTGCGACGCGCGACGACCTGGCCCGAGAACTCGACGTCGACCCGCGCTCCGGCGACTTCCAGGATGCGCTCGAGCGGACCCTGGGAACCGGGCGAGCCGAGTGGTACGGCAGCGGCACCTACGGCCTCCCCCGGGGGGAGCTGGAGACGATGATCTCCAAGGCCCGAGAGACGACCGAGGCGGACGCCGCTCCCCGCGAGCCCGAGGCCGAGGAATCCGGACCCGAGCCGGGAGGCGCCGCGCCGCTCGGCAGCGTGATCGACGAGTTGAGCTCCTCGCTCGAGGAGCTGACGGACGCGGTTTCGGCCCGCACCGGCGAGCCGCCGGACGAGCGGGTCTAGGGCCTCGACGGCGCGCTCCGCTGCAAGTTCCGTTTCCGTTGGCCTGCAGGTTTTGGCGGGGTTTTTCGATCGTGTCGAAGGCTGACGAGGGCTGCAGCGAGTACTGAATCCCAGGTACCTGAGAACAGGTAGATTCGCTCCCGGTTGGCCATCTGGCCAGTCGACCAAGAACTGACTAGGAGGACGGGGTTAGATGAGATTCAGGGCTCTGCGCACCGCGGGCGCGACGGTCGCGGCAATGGCGGCATTCGCCGGCGCGGCGACCAGCGCCAGCGCGGCGGTTTCGGACTACCACCCAGACGCGAACGCGCGAACGTTCGCGACATCCGCGGGCGGCTGGACGGGATCGAGCGACTACACGAACGGTCTCTGCATCGCAGGGTTGACCTGTCCCGCAGTCGACAACATCTTCGTTTCGTCAGGCGGCGCCGGCGGCGCCGGCGACGGATACCTGCGGTCCGAGCTCGACGGCCTCCTGAGCCTGCTCTCGACCACCGAGGCGACCTGGCTTAGCCCGGTATTCGAGTACAGCGGGGCCGCGGGCGAGACGCCCGACTCGGTCAGCTTCACGCTCGACAAGCGCGCCGACGCCGACGCGCTTCTGCAGCTACTGGAGACGGCGAACTACAGCGTCTACCTCGACAACGTCACCACCGCGACCTCGATCATCGTCGTCGACCACGTCGATGTGGCGAACTTCGACCAGTGGACCAGCATCGCGTCCGTCTCGGTCGCGCCCGGTCAGCTGACGATCGGCGACGACTACCGGATCCGGATCGTGACCGAGCTGGACCTGCCGGTCGGCGTGATTCCCGACGCGGACTTCGAGTACGACAACGTGCTCTTGCGAGCGTCGAAGGCGGACGTGCCGCCGGTTGACACGGACGGGGACGGCATCCCTGACGCCGACGACAACTGCCCGGGCGTCGCGAATCCGACTCAGGCGGACGCCGACAGCGATGGCATCGGCGACGCCTGCGACATCACTCCGGGTGGCCCGGACGACGACGGTGACGGCATTCCCAACACCGACGACAACTGTCCGACCGTCTTCAATCCGAGCCAGGCCGACACTGATGGCGACGGCATCGGCGACGCCTGCGATACCCCTGGGGACGGTGGCCCCGGCGCCACGGCTCCATGTCAGGGCGCCTCGGCGAGAATGTTCCGCGGCACCGGCGGCAACGACCAGCTGAACGGCTCGTCGAGCCGCGACGCGCTGTTCGGCCTCGGCGGCAACGATGACATCCGGGCGTTCGCCGGCAAGGATTGCGTGGCCGCGGGCGCGGGCAACGACATCGTCCGCAGCGGCGCGAGTGCTGATCTCGTCAAGGGGGGCCGCGGCCGCGACAACCTGCGGGGCGCGTCCGGCAAGGACGAGCTCCGCGGCGGGCCCGGCAAGGATCGCCTAAACGGCGGTTCGAGCCGCGACGTCCTCAAGGGCGGTGCCGGCAACGACGTCATCAAGGCGGCGGACTTCCGCCCCGACAAGGTCCGCTGCGGTGGCGGCAAGGACAAGGTCAAGGTCGACTCGCGCGACAAGGTCTCGCGCAACTGCGAGACGGTCAAGGTCGTCGGCTAACCAAAAGCGCGTCCCGCGTCTTCACGCGGGAAGGATGCCAGGGAACCGGAGGCCCCGGCGGACGAGAGTCCGCCGGGGTTTCCGTCTTGAGGGGCGGCGGAATCCCGCCCTTTACGCTGGTTGGCGGTGACGGTCACTTCCACTCGGATCAAGCGCACGTACTACGCGCTGCTGCTGGGCAACACGCTCGCCGCGTCGCTGATTTGGGGGATCAACACGATCTTCCTGCTGGACGCGGGCCTCAACAACCTCGAGGCCTTCGCCGCGAACGCATTCTTCACCGCCGGGATGGTCCTGTTCGAGGTGCCGACCGGGATCGTGGCCGATATGTGGGGCCGGCGGATCTCCTTCCTCTGGGGCACGATCACCCTGGCGGTCACGACGGCGCTCTATGTCCTGCTATGGCAGATCGAGGCGCCATTTTGGAGCTGGGCCCTGGTCTCGCTGCTCCTCGGCCTGGGCTTCACGTTCTTTAGCGGCGCCGTCGAGGCCTGGCTCGTCGATGCGCTGAGCGCGACCCAGTTCGAGGGCCCGCTGGAGTCGGTCCTCGCGCGCGGCCAGATCATCACCGGGGCGGGCATGCTGATCGGCTCGGTCGCGGGCGGTTTTTTGGCCGAGGCGGTCAGCCTGGGCTTCCCCTTCGTGATCCGCGCCGGTGTCCTCGTCGTGATGTTCGTGTTCGCGTTCGCGTTCATGCGCGACGTCGGGTTCGAGCCACAACGGCGCGGTGCCCCACTGGCCGAGATGCGCAAGCTCACCTCGGACTCGCTCGAGTTCGGCTGGCGGGTGCCCGCGGTGAAATACCTGATGCTGGCCGCCCCGTTCACGGGCGGCGTCGGGATCTATGTCTTCTACGCCCTGCAGCCGTACCTGCTGGAGCTCTACGGCGATCCGACCGCCTACGGGGTCGCCGGGCTCGTCGCCGCGATCGTCGCCGGCGCGCAGATCCTTGGCGGTCTGGCGACCCCGGCCTTGCGCAAACTGTTCCACCGGCGAACCTCGGCGCTGATCGCGGCCGAGGGCCTGGCGGTCCTCGCGCTCCTCGCGATCGGCCTGATCCAAAGCTTCGCCGCGGTGATCGCGCTGATCGCTGTATGGGGGCTCCTGTTCGCGGCCGCCACCCCGATCAGGCAGGCGTACCTGAACGGAATGATTCCGTCCCAGCAGCGGGCCACGATTCTCTCGTTCGACTCGCTGATGGGATCGAGCGGCGGGGTCGTCGCGCAGCCCCTGCTCGGCAAGTCCGCCGACGTCTGGGGCTATCCGACGTCCTACGTGATCTCGGCCGGCATCTCCGCCCTGTCGCTGCCGTTCTTCCTCAAGTCGCGGCGGGAGAACGCACCGGCCGACACCGAGCGCCTGCCGGCCTCGGAACCCGCCCCGGCCTGAGCCACGCGCTCCAGATCCAGCAGGAACCGCTTGCGATCGATGCCGCCGGCATAGCCGGTGAGATCCCCGTTCGCGCCGATCACCCGATGGCAGGGGATCACGATCGAGATCGGGTTGCGCCCGTTCGCCATGCCCACCGCCCGTGAGGCCGTGGGCCGGCCGATTCGGGCCGCGAGCTCGCCGTAGCCGGCGGTCTGCCCGTAGGGAATCGTCGACAGGGCGTGCCACACGCGTTGCTGGAACGAGGTGCCGTCCGGCGCCAGCGACAGGTCGAACACCTCGCGCTCGCCGGCGAAGTACTGGCCGAGTTGCTCGCGAACCTCGGCGAACGGCTCGTCTGCGGGCCGCGAATCGGCGCCGGCCAGTCCGAGCCGCCGGCCCGCCCGCAGGGACAAGCCGGTCAGGCGCTCGCCGTCGCCGGTCAGGAGCAGCTCGCCGACCGGGCTTGCGATCGTGGTGTGCACGGATGTCAGCGTCGCGGTCGTCATTCATTTCCTCCGTTCTCGGGTCTTGCACATGGAACGCTCCGCACGCCGAGAACGTGAGGTCGAGCCTAGGATTCATCGCCCGGCATCAGCGCCGGCCTGAAGCGCTCGCCGCGGCCGAGCAGCGAGGCCCGGGTCAGGGCGCCGGAGCCGAAGCGCTCGCGAATCTCGTCAACGGCCGCATCAAGGGCACTCCGGTCGCGGGCGCCGAATGGCAGCTCGAGCTGGGTGACGCCCCGCGCGTCGCCGAGATTGGAGATCGTGATCCCCAGCAGCGTGATTCCGCGCCGCTCGATCACCGGCAACGCCGCCGCGAGAAGGAACCGAGCGGTGGCCAGGATCGTCTCGGTCGCGGCCGTTGCCTGGTGCAGGGTGCGCGAACGGGAGGCTCGTGAGAAGTCGGCGAAACGCAGCCGGAGGACGACCGTGCGCCCGGTGCAACCGGATGCCCGCATCCGCCGGGCGACGCGATCGACCAGCCAGACAAGGATCACATCGAGCGCCGCGGGCGTGTGCGGAGACCGGCCGAACGCGCTCTGCGAGCCGATCGAGCGGCGCCCGCGGCGCCTGCGGACCGGCCTGGCGTCGCGGTTGCGAGCGAGAGCGTGGATCTGGCGCCCGGAGGCCTTCCCGAGGATCGCGATCAGCTCGGCCTCGCTTCGGCGCGCGAGCTGGCCGACCGTCTCGAGGCCGCTGCGGTGGAGCTTCGCCGCGCTCGCCGGCCCCACGCCCCAGAGCCGCTCGATCGGGAGGGCGTGCAGGAACTGCGGCTCGCGACCCGGGATGACGAGCAGCAAGCCGTCCGGCTTCGCGACGCCGCTCGCGACCTTGGCCACCGGCTTGCTGGTCGCGATCCCGACCGTGATCGGCAGTCCGACCCGCTCGCGGACGTCGCGCCGCAGCCGCGTCGCGATCTCGATCGGCGATCCCGAGATTCGCCGCAGCCCGCGCACGTCGAGGAACGCTTCCTCCAAGGAGAGCCCCTCGACCACGGGCGCCGCGCCCTCGAACACCTTGAACAGGGCTCGGCTCGCTTCGACGTAGGCCGACCAGCGGGGTTCGACCACCGCCGCCTGCGGGCAGAGGCGCCGGGCCCGATCCGCCCCCATCGCCGAACGAACCCCGTGCGCCCGGGCCTCGTAGCTCGCCGCCATCACCACGCCGGGACCGACGATCACGGGGCGGTTGCGGAGTCGCGGGTCGTCGCGCTGCTCGACCGAGGCGAAGAAGGAATCTACGTCCGCATGAAGGATCGTTGCCTTGGCCGGCACGAACGTATGTTCGCATAAGGCCGACCAGCGATCAACCCGCAACCACAACGCAGAGCCACACTGGTACCGTCAGCGGCGTAAACAGCAGGCAAAAGGCCTGCATTCCAATGTCGCTCGCACTTCTCGTTTGATCATCGGTCCCGAGTAGTACGCAGCACAGGAAGAAGGACAGATGGCAAGCGGAACAGTTAAGTGGTTCAACGACGAGAAGGGCTTCGGATTCATCAGCCCTGACGACGGTTCGAAGGACCTGTTCGTTCATCAGAGCGCGATTGCCGGCGACGGCTTTCGCTCGGTGAACGAGGGTGACAAGGTCACCTACGAGGAAGAGGCGAGCGACAAGGGCCCCCGGGCGATCAACGTCCAGACGGTCTAAGACGCACCACTCTTCGTGAGATCAGGCCCGTCGGACTTCGGTCCGGCGGGTCTTTCTCGTTGCTGGACTGCGGCATACTCGGCGCCATGCCCGCTCCCCTGATCGAGTTCCCCGCCGACGACGCCGATCGCGCGCGCCGGTTCTGGCAGGGCGTGCTCGGGGCCGAGCTGGCACCGCGAGCGGCCGAGGCCGGGTCCGGCTGGGAGGCCGAGGACGACGGCCTTCGCCTTGGCGTCCACGAACGCGGGCCGGGACCGGGTGACACGGCATCCCTCCCCTACTTCGACGTTGCCGACATGACGGCGACCCTCGAGCGTGTGGGCGAGCTCGGCGGATCGGTGATCCATCCCGGCGAGCGTTGGGCGATCTGCCGTGACTCCGAGGGCAGCCCATTCGCTCTGGCGGCCACCGCAGGCACCGAGGTCGACGAATGACAAGCGCCGACGAGTCGGCGGCGACCATGGAGGCGCCGGTGGCGGCAGCGGACGGGGTCCTGCTCAACCCGCGCACCTACGACGGCGCCGGCCTCGACCCCGAGGCGCGGCGGCTGATGCTGGCGACGATCGAGTTCTTCGAGTCACGCGGAAAAGCGGTTCTCAAGGAGCACGACCGCGACCAGGTCTGGTACGCCGACTTCCTCGACTTCGTCAAACGCGAGCGGGTGTTCGCCACCCTCCTCACCCCGGCCGGCGAAGCCGGTGGCGATGGGGAGAAGCGCTGGGACACCGCCAGGATCTGCGCGTTCAACGAGATCACCGCCTTCTACGGGCTCGTCTATTGGTACACGTGGCAGGTCTCGATCCTCGGCCTCGGGCCGATCTGGCAGAGCCAGAACGCGGCGGCGCGCGAACGCGCGGCGGGCCTTCTGGAGGACGGCGCGATCTTCGCCTTCGGCCTCTCCGAGAAGGATCACGGAGCCGACATCTACTCGACCGACATGGTCCTCACGCCGGACGGCGATGGCTTCAGCGCCAGGGGCGGCAAGTACTACATCGGTAACGGCAACCTCGCCGGCATGGTCTCCGTCTTCGGCCGGCGCTCCGACGTCGAGGGACCCGCGGGATACGTGTTCTTCGCCGCCGATAGCCAGCACCCGGCCTACCGGCTCATCAAGAACGTCGTCAACTCCCAGTCGTACGTGAGCCAGTTCGAGCTTGAGGACTATCCGGTGCGTTCCGAGGACGTCCTCCACACCGGCCCCGCCGCCTTCGACGCCGCGCTCAACACGGTCAACGTCGGCAAGTTCAACCTCGGTTTCGCCTCGATCGGGATCTGCGAGCACGCGCTGTACGAGGCGATCACCCACGCCGACGCCCGCATCCTCTACGGGATGCGGGTGACCGACTTCCCGCACGTGCGCCAGGCGTTCACCGACGCCTACGCGCGGCTGGTGGCGATGAAGCTCTTCGGCGCCCGGGCGATCGACTACATGCGCTCGGCCGGTCCCGAGGACCGGCGCTATCTGCTCTACAACCCGATCACGAAGATGAAGGTGACCACCGAGGGCGAGCGCGTGATCGACCTGCTCTGGGACGTGGTCGCCGCCAAGGGCTTCGAAAAGGACATGTACTTCGAGATGGCCGCGCGTGACATCCGCGCACTGCCAAAGCTCGAGGGGACCGTGCACGTGAACATGGCGCTGGTGCTGAAGTTCATGGCCGGCTACCTGTTCGACCCGGCCGAGTACGAGGCGGTGCCGAAGCGCGGCGATCCGGCCGACGACGAGTTCCTCTTCCGCCAGGGCCCGGCGCGGGGCCTCGGCAAGATTCGCTTCCACGACTGGCGGGCCGCCTATGAGGAGTTTGCGCGAGTCCCGAACGTCGCCCGCTTCCTCGAACAGGCCGAGGGGCTGCGGACCATGCTTCAGAGCGCGCCGCCCGACGAGGAGCAGCAGAAGGACCTGGACTTCCTGCTCGTCCTCGGTGAGCTCTTCACCCTGATCGTCTACGGCCAGCTGGTCCTCGAGGAGGCAGAGCTACGTGAGCTCGCCGACGACACCGTCGATCAGATCTTCGACGTTTTCGTGCGCGACTTCTCCGCCTACGCGATCGAACTGCACGGGAAGTCCTCCTCGACCGAGGCCCAGCAGTCCTGGGCACTCGACCACGTCCGCAAACCGGTGGTCGCCGAGGAACGGTTCGCCGGCGTCTGGTCGAAGGTCCGCGAGCTGGCCGGCGCCTACGAGATGCGGGCCTAGGCGTCGAGCGCGGTTTCGGCGACCTCGCGCCAGCCAGTTTCCGACCGGGTGATCGTCGCCATTGGGCCGGTACGCCGTCTCAGCGGCCGTTTCTGGCGTCGCTCCCCGGGTAGAGACCACTCGCCCCTCGACGAGCGATCGGAGACGACCATGGCCGACAAGCCGGTCGACGTGTACCTCAATGACCACCTGGGCGGAGCCATGCTCGGTAGCGATCTCGCGCAGCAGATCTGCGACCGGAGCGAGGGGACCCCACTTGGCGATGTGATGAAGACCATCGCCGCCGATATCGAGGAGGACCGCGAGACGCTGCTCGAGTTGATGGACCAGATGGACACTTCGCGCAATCCGATCAAGCAGGTCGGCGGCTGGATGGCGGAGAAGGCAAGTCGCGTGAAATTCAGCGGCGCCGGGTCCGGCGACCCCGACCAGGGCCTGTTGATGGCGCTCGAGACCCTGCGGCTGGGCGTGGCCGGCAAAAAGTGCCTCTGGCTCGCCCTAGAGCAGGTGCGCGACAAGCACGAACCGCTCGCCAGGCTCGACTTCCCGCGGTTGATCGAGCGAGCCTCGAACCAGGAGCAGACCCTGGAGCGCGAACGCATGGCCGCCGGAGCCGAGGCGCTGGGCGGCGGCTGACCGCCGGCTTCAGCCGAGCTCGGGCGGCAGCGCCTTGGGTCCCTCGGGGTACATGAACCGGAGCTGCTCCGCCGTCATCTCCAAGGTGTTGGCGAGCTCCGGGGGCGCACCGACGACGAGCCAGAGCGCGTCCTCGGAGGTGTCGTTGAAGACTTGCCGGACGGCATTCGGGGCGACGATCAACGCGTCGAGCCGAGCCAGGGTCAGTGGCGCCCCATCGTCGATCCGGATCCGGCCGATCCCCTCGAGCAGCAGATAGAGCTCCTCTTGGACCCGGTGCCGGTGTTTGGTTGAGGCCTGGCCGGGTTCGAGCCGCCACAGGCGAGCCCCGAGCGTGCTCGCCTCGAGCTGCTTGGCGAGATCGGTGTTGAGGACGCCCATCTGGTTCGACCGCCGCCAGTGGGCAGAGTCCGCGTCAAGGCGCCTGTAGTTCATCGCGACGACGGTAGCGGCCTGCCGCCGCGATGATTCCTGCGCCACCAGCGTGTCCATTCAGGTGAGCTCGTTAGAAAGAACGGGATCCCGGGAAGCAGGAGGAGAGACGAGATGGCGGATACACAGGAAGCGACAACGCACAAGACGGGCACGCGCGAGGAATGGACCGCGGCGCGAGCGGAGCTCGCCAAGCTCGAGGGGGAGCAGGCGGAGCGCAACGAGGAGATCAAGCAGAAGCGGCGGCAGCTCCCCTGGGTCCCGGTCGAAAAGGACTACGAGTTCGATACCCAGGACGGCAAGAAGTCGCTCCCGGAACTGTTCGAGGGCCGGTCGCAGCTACTCGCCTACAACGTCATGTTCGGGCCCGACTACTCAGTCGGGGCTTGCCCGGGCTGCACCAACCTCGCCGACGAGCTAACCGGCTCCAAGGTCCACCTCGACCATCGCGACATCACCCTGATCTGCTTCTCGCGGGCGCCGATCGACCGGCTCACCGCCTACAAAGAACGGATGGGATGGGAGTTTCCGTACGTGTCGACGCATGGGAGCGACTTCGCCTTCGACTTCGGCCTCGCCCTGACCGAGGAGCAGGCGAAGGAGATCCCCGAGATTCAGGAGATGCTGAAGGACCCGCCCGACTGGCTCCAGGACTGGTCGAAGCAGGTCGGGGCCGAGCTCAAGGACGGGCTGCGGGAGGGTCCGAGCTGGATCGCATTCGCGCTCGAGGACGGAGTCGTCTACCACACGTACACGGTGATGGCCCCCGACCCGTTCGTGGCGCCCTACTCCTCGTTCCTGCAGGACCGGGCGCCGAAGGAGCCCGAGAACGCCTTCCGCGCCTGGCGCAAGGACGAGTACCCGGACTGACTACTCGGCCCGGCGCACGACGCAGGACGAATCGATCCGCAGCAACCGCGCAAGGCCGTCGCGGTTCCCTGCGACCCATCCGTACGCCCGTTGCGTGACGCCCGGAAACTTCGCGAAAAGGAAGGCGAGCGGCCGCCCGCCGGGTAGCAGCCGCGCCAGCGGCTCAGCCGCGGCTCCGGCCGAGTGAACCTCACCGGAGGGAAGGACCAGGTGCCAGGACTCGAGCCAGCGCTCGCGCGGAACGGCGGCGAGGAGCCGTTCACCCTCGGGGCTCTGGATCGCAACCGGACGCAACGACTCGCGCCGGTCCCAGAGCAGGATCTTGTCGAGGCTCCACTTGCAGAACCCGCAATCCTCGTCGTAGAGCACGGGCCACTGCGGACTCACGCGAACGATGGTGACATGCGACGCCGCCGTAGCTCGAAGGCGAGCAGGACAAGCGCCGGCGGCACCGTGCCCGGCAGCGAATCGACGGCCAGGAAGAGCTGGTTGAACGCCTGGGCGGCGGCGAACGTGGCCAGCGCGGCGAGCGCCTGGTTGCGTCGCTTGGCGGCCAGGATTCCGCCGACCAGGCCGGCGACGAAGAAGTCGCCGTAGTCGGTCGCGACGCTGCCGATGTCGGCGACCTGAAGCCGCGGCAGGCCGGCGGCGGGCGCGGCCGCGTTGAACGCCGAGTTCTGGTCCCCGAAGAAGTCGCCAAAGATGAAGACGACGTCGATGGTGGCCATCGCGAAGACGCCGGCCTTCAGCAGCGCGGCCGGCGCGGCACCGGCAAGCAGGCGCCCGAGGGTCACACACGAGCCGACGATCAAGGCGAGCCGTCCCAGGCGGCCGAGCGGATCGTCGGGCGCGACCAGCGCCGCGGCGAGGATCGGCACCACGAGGACCGCCATCCACGGCCGCGCACCATGGGCCGCCCAGCCAAGCGCAAGCGCGCAGCCAGGCGGCACCAGGAGGAGTGCGATCCAGGTCAGGGCTTCCGCACTCTCGGCCGTAACGGTGATCGCCACGACCGTCACGACGATCGACAGCGGCGCCACCAGCGACCAGCCCCGTCCGCCGAATCGCCAAAGCAACGCGGGCAGCCCCGCCGCGGGGAGCGCCACGCAGAGTGCCTGGGCGACGTCGAGCAGCGACGTGTCGGTCTCGAAGTACACCGCGTACAGCCTCGCAACGGCGGGCGACCGGCGGTGTCAACCTACGGCGCGTGTCGCCGAGGGCCCGGATCGTCGCGCGCCGAGTGGTGGTCGTCGCGGTCGTCGGCCTGCAGCTCGGGTTCGTGGCGCGGGGGTACTGGGCCGACCACAAGGAGTTCGCGTTCCAGATGTTCCCGGAGTCGAGCACCTGGAGCGCCGAGGTTGTCCGGGTGACAACCGACGGGCAGCGGATTCCGATCGAGCGCCCGTGGGCCGGATACCGCTGGCCCGAGCTGGTGCAGGATCGGGGCCTGAGCTATCCGTGGACGCGCCACCACGCCGACGCCGGGCTCGACAACCAACTCGCGTTTCTCGACGCGGCCCTGGACTGGGTGGCGGAGAACACGCCGCGCGACGGCGACACCCGGTACCTCGAGGCGACGGTCACCGCATGGCACAACGACGACCCGCCGCAGGTGGAGGTGATGCGAAGCGGCGAGCGCGAGGTCGCCGGATGAACCTGATCGCGAGCTTCGATGACCTGCTCGGCCGCAAGGTCAGCATGCGGGCGCTCGCGCTGCTGCGGTTGCTGGCGGGCCCCGTCGTGCTTTTGCACCTGCAGCCGTTCGTCGTCGACGCCACGGGCGGGGAGACGTATCGCGACGCCTTCCACGAGCCGTACGCGGCCTGGTACCCGGAGCTGCCCGAAGGGGTCTACATCGCGCTCTTGTCGCTGGCGGCGGTGGCGGCGGTCGCCATGTCGCTCGGCTTCCTCACCCGCCTGGCGACGACGACGACCTTCGTGATCGTCACCTACAACGTCTTCCTCTCCACCACCCACTTCCACAACAACCGGGCGTACCTGATCATCGTGCTGGGGCTGCTGGCGGTGGCGCCGTGCGGACGGGAGCTCTCCCTGGACGCGTGGCTGCGCCGCCGCCGAGGGCAGCCGGCGCTCGACCCGTCGGCGCCGGCCTGGCCGCTGTGGCTCCTTCGCTTCGAATGTGCCGCGATCTACGGGGCGTCGGGCCTCAGCAAGCTCCTCGACCCCGACTGGTTCGGTGGGACTGTCCCCTGGCAGCGCGTGGTGCGGGCGCGCGACGACCTCGAGGCGTGGCAGCTGCCGGACTGGGCCATATCGGCGCTCACCGACCCGGGCTTTCACCAGGTGGCGGCGAAACTGATCGTGTTCACCGAGCTGTTCATCGGGCTCGGGCTCTGGTGGCGGGGCACGCGGTACGCGGCGGTGTGGGCTGCCGTCGTCTTCCACATCACGATCGAGACATCCGCGTCGGTGCAGGTCTTCTCACTGCTCGGCATCGCGGTCTTGGTGATCTGGTCGGTGCCCTCGACCCGAGACCGCGTGCTCCGCCTTGACCCGGCGTCCGCTCGCCACCGGCGCCTGGGCACAGCGGTGGGTGCGCTCGACTGGCTGGCCCGCTTCCGCCTCGAGCCCGGCCGGCCCGGATCGCCCGTCGAGCTGACCGACCGCGATGGCACCACGCTCCGCGGTGCGCCGGCCGCCCTGTTTGCGCTCAGCCGCCTGCCGTTGACCGCCTGGTTCGCGCTCCCAGCCTTGCTCCTCCCGTCGGTCCGCCGAGCCCGTCGTGCTGGGCGCGAGATGATCACGGCGCCCGTGGTGACCGGCGAATGACGATTGCAACGCGCATCCGGAGGGCCGCGCTCGCCCTGGCGCTGGCGCTGGCCTTCGCATTCGCGCTCGTGGCTCCGCCCGAGCGCTGCCCGTCGGTCACCGCTCCCCAGATCCAGCAATCGGCTCAGGCCAGCGTCGATTGGTTCGTTCGCAATCAGGAGGCCGACGGCACCTGGCTCTACCTCTACAACGCCGACGAAGACCTCGCCCCGCCTGAATACAACGCGATTCGCCACGCCGGGGTGACCATGGGCCTCTACCAGGCCGCGGCCGCGGCATTGCCCGGCGCGATGCGATCGGCCGACCGCGGCACCGATTGGGCGCTCGACACGCTCCACGAGCGCGAGGGCTGGGCCGCGCTCACCTATCAGGGCGAGGTCCCCACGGGCGCCAGCGCGCTTCTGGTGGCCGCACTGGTGATCCGAAGGGAGGCCACCGGCGACGGCCGCTACGACCATACGCTGCGGCGGCTCGGGCGCTTCCTGGTCGCCCAGACCGAGCCGACCGGCGCGGTGCTCGCGCAGTACGACCCAATCGCCGCCGCGCCGGTGGCCGGCGAGTACTCCAAGTACTACACCGGGGAGGCGTACTGGGCCCTGGCGCTGCTGCATCAGGCGTTCCCCGGTGAGGAATGGGGCGAGGCCGCGAACCGGATCGGCGCCTACCTCGCGGCGTCGCGCGACGACGCCGAGGGCCACTGGCCGCCGATCCCGGACCACTGGGCCGCGTACGGCCAGGCCGAGACCGTCGAGTTCCCCGAGCGCAGCGAGACGCCGCTGACCGAGCCCGAGGTCGACTACGCGCGCAGCCAGGCGGGCCTGTTCGGAAGCGCGACCCGATGGGTCAGCCAGCAGGCGGGTCCGTGGGGCGAAGTGGTGCGGCCCGGCGACGCCCCGCGCGGCGGCGGATACGGCGTGATGAGCGAGGCCCTCACCGGCTGGTGGCTGGTGGCGCAGCGGGAGCCCAGGCTCGCCGACCTCGAAGACGCGATCGCCGAACGCGCGGCCTGCGTCGCCGGACTCGCGGTGCGCGCGCAGTCCGACGGCGAGGACGCTGCCAACGCCGCCAGCCCGGAGCGTGTCGAGGGGGCGTGGTTCCTCAATGGCGAGACCCGGATGGACGACCAGCAACACGCCCTGGCCGGCCTGTTGCGAACGATCCCGATCGCCGAGGCTCGCGCGCTCTCGGACCGAGATGGCCGCACGCCGGCGGGCTGGCTGTGGGCGGTGACGCTGATCCTGGCGCTCAACCCGGCCCGGGCCGCGTTCGGGATCCCGCGGGCTTGGCGGTCGCCGCAGACGACGGTCCGGCTCGCGGCTCTGGGCGGGGTCGTCGGTGGCTTGGGTGTATGTGCCGTCGCGGTCTTGGCGGATCCACTGCTGGAATCCCTCGACGTCAGCGAGCCCTCGTTTCGCGTCGCCGCGGCGATCGTCGCCGTGATCGCAGGGATAGCGGACCTGTTCCGGCGACCACCGCCGCCAGAGCCCTCCCTCGCCGGCTGGCGCGGCGCAATCGTCCCGGTGGCGATCCCGGTCGTGGCCCGCCCCGCCTTGATCGTGCTGGCGCTCGGCGCGGGCGCCGACCAGGGCCTGCTCGTCAGCGCGGGCGCGATGGTCGTCGCGACCGCTGTGTTGGCCGGGCTCACGGCCAGGGGCGCCGCCGAGGGCTCCGCTGGCCGGGTCCTTCGCTGGGTGGGTCGCCTGCTGGCGGCCGGGCTCGTCGCCTGCGGGGTCGTCCTCGCCATCGACGGTGTGCTGGACGTCTAGAGCGTCCCGCCTTCAAGGGTGCGGCCGCGCGTACTCGTCATAGCGCAAGACCATCGCTCAAAGCATCGCCGGGAACATCGCCACGTGCTGGACGCCGAGGGCCGTCATCGGCACGGCGATGGAAGTGGACGACAGTGGCCTGCCGGATGAGGTGGTTCAGGCGAGGGCCTCGCACGGCCCCGGCGTGCCGATGATCGTCAAGCCCACACCGCTCGCCGGCCTGACCCGGAGCGCGGCGGACGACGCTGGACCCGCCGCCTAGGGTTCGGAGGCGTCACGACCTAACTGCGGAGACTCGCGGTCCCTTGGCGGCCCGAGAAAAATCAGTGCTCCATCGCTTCCAAGGCGGACCGAGCGGAATCGACAAAGGGCGTCGGCTCGATTCCGAAGACGGGTTGAAGCGCGTTGTCCTCCACCAAGAGATCCTCGTGGAGGCCCTCGAGGAGGGGCTCGAGCAGCTCACGATCTGCGTCCACGACTGCGGAGGCGGCGGCCGCCTCGAGCTTGGAGTTGCTGAAGGGCAGGGAGAGCGAGCGGTGGCGCTGCCCAATCAGCTCGGCGACGACTTCCGTCATCTCCTCGAACGTGAGGACGTCAGGCCCCCCGATGTCATAGGCGCCTGATGGTACGTCGCGCGCGGCGACCAGGGCCGCGACCACGTCATCGATTGCGACCGGCTGCACCCGGTGCTCCCGCCAGGAGGGGAATAGCAGTGCCGGAAGCCTGTCAACCAGTTGAACGAGGGTGCCGAAGGACGCGCTGCCGGCGCCGACGATCATCGAAGCCCGCAGCGCGACGAGCTCCGCGCTGCAATCGCGCAGAATCCCTTCGACCTCGTTTCGGGAACTCAGGTGCGCGCTCTGCTCGCCGGATCCGGTTACGCCACCGAGATAGATCGTGCGTTGCACCCCGCAGCGACCGGCGACGTCACAGAAGTTCTGAGCCGCCTGACGGTCCTGCTCGGCAAATCCGCCCTCAACTCCGGGCTCCATCGAGTGCACGAGGTAGTAGACCTCGCGCACCCCTTCGAGAGCCGGCTCCAAGGAGTCGGGCTCTCCGAGATCGGCCTCCACCGTCTCAAGCCCCTCCGCGTCCTTAAGCCTGGACGCGTCCCGGACGAGGCACCGAACTTGCTCGCGCGAACGCAACGACCGGAGTAGCTCCCCACCAACAAAGCCTGTGGCGCCTGTGAGCAGCAGCGTGGCGCGTTCAGCAGTGACGCGAACTGGCTACCCGTCGCGGCGGCTCCCGAAACGCTGCCGGGGCTGCGCTGGGTGCCTGGTCTTCGGCCTAGAGGCTATCCAGCCCCTCGAGGATGCCCTCGATCACCGCAACCGCCTCGGCCTCGGTGGCGCCCTCGGGCTCGAACTCGGTCTCCCACGAGACCCGGCAGCCGCCGTCGGCACCGTCTGCCACGGCGATTGTCGACTCGTAGTCGCGGACCGGAAGCGGGCTTTCGTCGATGCGGTAGCTGTAGGAGTGCGGGCCTTCGGCGGTCTTCGTCTCGCGGATCTTGCCGCCGTCCGGCAGGCCGAGCTCGCGGCCCTTGCCATCGTCGAGCGGCGTCGACGAGACGACCGCCGGGTGCCACGTGTCGGCGCCGTGGAAGTCGCCAATGCGGCTCCACATTTCGTCGGGTGACGATGCGTGGTCCACGGACTTGCTTACTTTGGTCATGAGACCCTCTCCTACGCGTTCGCGGCGTGGCTGACAGCCTATTCGGCGGGTCCGAGGCGAGCTCGAACCGAATGCGCCGCGGCGCCCACCCTACGCCCTCGCGGCGCGGTGTGAGGACGTTGGTTGGCACTAGGCACCCGGCCGCTCCAAACCCTGCTCGCCGCTCGTCTTCATCTCGATCAGCGGTGCTGCAGCTGAGCGCAGCGAGGCTTACGGGTCCATGTCCGGGTCGGTGAAGGGCGTGCCCTCGACCGGCCTCGCCCGCGCCGTGCGGATGCCCCGGCTGACGCCGGTGTCGAGCACAACGGCGCGGTAATCGTCATAGCCGCCGGCTTCGCGCTGGGGCTCGCGAAAGTCGCCCTCGGCCGGTAGCTCCTCGCCGTCGGCGGTCGTGAAGGTGCCCTCGTAGTCGTAGGTCGCCGTGTCGTAGATGACCTCGAAGAGGTTGCCGCGCACCGATTCGCCCGTGACCGTCCTCCCGTCGGGGGTAAGCGTGTAGAGGCCGCCGATACTCTCGGCGAGCGTCGTCTCGAACGCCTGGCTTTCGCCGTCCACTGTGAGCTCGCCCTCGACGCCGGAATCTGTCACCGTCGCGCTCAGTGTCGCGTTGCGATCCTCTGATTCGAGCTTGATCTGATCACCGTCGAGCCCTCCCGTGAACAGCTCTCCGGGGTTGACACTGTCGCAGGCGTAGGCGAGGACGTCTTCGCCGTTGATCGTCACGGCAACGAAGTACTGGCCGGCTGTGGCCTGGTCTGAGTCGGCCTCCGTGTCCGCGCCGTCGAGGGCCCCCACGTACTCCTCGACCGCCGCCGGCTCCGCCGCGGTCGTCGTCGTGTCTTCGTCGTCATCGTCGCCGCAGCCGCCGGCGACCAAGGCGAGTGCGCCGGCGAGTGTCGTCAGGACCAAGACGCGCAACCTGTTCGTCATCGCCCCCCCAGGGTCGTAGTCAGCTCGGTCAATCCTCTCAAACGTGCGCGGGGCCCCTCGGAAACGCCTCAAGCCGCTGCTGTCCAATCAAATCGGAACGGAATTGCTGTCCGATTGATGCCCGTAAGGGTGCGGCGCCCCGGTTCCAAAACGACCGAAACCCGCTCGCAGGGCGAGCTTCGGCCTATAGCGGGGGCCCGATTCGTCTCTCGCTACCACGCGCGGATCCGGGAGTCCGTGCGCCCGCCGGCTCGGCCCAGATAGCCGCTTTTCGTCCGAAGTGCTACTCCGACAGCCCGGCGGCTTCGTGGGCTTGCTTTTCGGTCGCGTGGATGCCGATGCGCGTGATCTTTCCGTCACTGAACCGGTGCAAGAACCAGAAGGTCAGCTCCACTGGCACCCCGCTCGTCGCGCCGGTTGCTCTTTGCCGGACGCGGAGGACTACGGCTTCGCCCACCTCGACATGACTCTCGACCTCCATCGCGAACTCGTCGAAGGCATCGAGCCAGTTCTCGCACCACCGCAGGAATCCCTCATGCCCTCGGTACTCGGCGGGATCGAGCGGGGCCGCCGTGTAGCTGACGACTTCGGGATCGAACTGCTGGAGGGTGGTGGTGAGGTCGCCTTCCGTGAAGGACGCGTATGCCCTGAACGCCGTCTCGACGTTCTCCCGCGACATCGCCTACTCCGACAGCCCGGCAGCTTCGAGGGCTTCGTTTGGATCGGGGTAAAAGCAGACCCGCTGAACGCAGCCATCGCGGAGCGTGAAGATGTATGCGAACGGCGTCTCCACCTCAGCACCGCTGGCCGTGCCCACGCCTCGGAGCCGAGTTACCGCCATGACCTTGTCACCGGCCGCGGTCAGCTCCAGTTCGTCATTGGCGAAGCCGAGGCTCTCGAAGATCGTGCGGTAGTAGGAGCGAACGGCATCACGACCCCGGTAAACGCCCTCCATCACGCGGGATGCGTCGACCTCCACATCGGTCGCATAGTTGGCGACCACCCCATCGGGGTCGCCTCGATCCCAGGCGCGAAAGCAGTCGCCCACTATCCGTACGTTCTCCTCCGACATCGCGAGCGCAGTATCTCGCGATTCGTGGCGCTGTCAGAAGCGCAGTTCTCAGACACGCCTGAGTCGTGCGTCGCAGCGGCAGACGAATAGGTGGCCCGATTCGTTTCTCGCTACCACGCACGGATCGTCGAGCGAGTACGCCTGAGAGCGTGATCGAGAACTACAGGTTTAGTCCGAAGCGCTACTCCGACAGCCCTGCGGCTTCGAGGGCTTCGGCTCGATCTGGGAACACCTTCACGCGCACCACCTTGCCTCCCTGGATGGTCACGAGCTGCGCGATCCGCACATCGAGCGGAATCCCGGTGTGCGACCCGTGGCCACGAAGCCGAGTGAAGAGGAGCACGTCATCACCGGAGTCGAAGGCGCGCTCGATATCGATGCGAGGTTGGCCGCCCCAGACGATGTCGTATTGCTCCTCCAGAAACGTTCTGACGCGCGCGCGTCCCTTATAGACCCCGGCGTCAGGCAGGTTTGGCGAGGTTTCCCACTCCACGTCAGGGTCGATGAGCTCCGAGACTGCGTCAAAGCCGCCCTGGTTCATCTGCTCGAAGAGACGAGTGGCAGTTTTCACGTTCACCTGCGACATCGCCCGCGCAGTATCTCGCGGACCCGAGTGTTCCGCCTTCTATGCAAAGCGGCTAGCTCGAGTTGGCTGAGCCGGTGCGTTGTAGCGGCACACGTACTCGTGGCCCGATTCGCTTCGCCACCACGTGCGGATCAGGGAGGGAACCCGGCTCGTATAGCGCCGGATCACCCGTTACGGTGAAGCCATGAGCGACGCGACGCGTGTAACCGCGCAGGAGTACCTCGAGGCATGGAATGCGCACGACTTCGCGCGGCTCGATGAGTTGCTGGTCGACGAGTCCTGCCGGCGATCCGTCCGCCGCTTCCTCGAATTGAGCGGCGATGCGCGACTCGACGTGAAGCGCCTGATCGTTGAAGCCGACACCGCCGCGGTTCTCGCCGAGGGACACGGAACGATCTCGGACCCGCCGCCATGGCTCTCGCACACGAAAGGAAAGCCGTGGCGAGCCCGTTACGTCGCCCTCTACCGGATCGCAGAGGACCGCGTCGCTGATCTGTGGGTGCAGTGGAACATGTTGAGCATCCTCGTCCAGACCGGCGCGATCCCGAATCCACTCGACCCCCCTGAAGCGACGAACTAGCTAGTCACGCCGACCATCTGGACTTAGAGTGCCTTGCCGCTGAATTTCGATGAGCCGGCTCAACGTCCAGAGCGGTACATAGGAACCTCGGTTCGACATCAGCGTTGTGCGTCAGCATTAGTCCGAAAGTGATTGCGGTTTCGGCTCCCACGCGGGGCTGGGCCACGGGCAGGATGGCTGCGGCTTCTCGGCGCGCTTCCGAATCTTGATCGCCTGCCAGCGCCAACAAACGACTCAACACGACGTGGCCGAGGGGCGCGTCGAATTAACGGCGACCGTGTCGGAGGCCGTCGCAGCTGCCTTTGAAAACGCAAAAGCCCTCCAGGCGGAGGGCTCGAGCGTGGTGGTGACGGATATAGCGGGGGCCCGATTCGTTTCTCACTACCACCCACGGATTAGGGAGCAGATCCGCCTAGCCGCCTAGCGAGATAGTCGCTTTTCGTCCAAAGCGCCTACTCCGACAGCCCGGCGGCTTCGAGGGCCTCTTCGCGGGTCAGATATCCCTGAGCAGTCAGCACCCTGCCGCCGCTGATCGTCGAGACGCCCGCCCACCGGACACCCTCCTCGGACTGCAGGTCTACGTTCAGCTGGGAGTGGCGCAGGCGTCCCGTCGTTCGCTGCACGCTCACGACGGTTTTGCCGTCACCCACGTCGAGGATCTCCTCCACTTCGTGGTGGGGTTCCTCGATCACCTCCCACGTGTCGGTCGTCCACTCACGAACCCCGTCGTGTCCGCGATATGGGCCTCGGTTCGGAAAGCTCGCCGGATTCCTGATTTCTATTCGCTCGTCGCAGAGTTCGAGGGGTGGCGTCCCGTGCTTGTTCAGGGCCTCCCACCAGCGGCGCAAGATCTCCACGTTCTCCTCCGACATCGTCCGCGCAGTATCTCGCGACTTCGTCGCTTTTCGTCCAAAGCGACTGTTTCGACAAGTGCGATTGTTGGCTACTCAGCTTCCGCTTTCACGCGAAGGGAGCAGCCAGCACTCGGTCAGCCGGCTTTGCCTCCGGAGCAGAGCTTCACCGAGACCGGCAGATCGAAATGCCCGTCGGTGCGGTATGTGGCCAGACGGCGCTCAAGGGCCGCCCGGATGCCCTCCCGGGTCTCCTCCGACTGGCCGAGCACGAGCGAGGCCATCCGAACCGTCCCCCGCTGCAGGGCGCGCCAGAGATCCTCGAACGACCTGACCGGGTGTGTGAATGCGACGCGTCGCACCTCCACGTCGACCAGGCCCTGTCCTTCGAATAAGCGCCGAAACTCACCGTCATCGGAGAACCGGAAGACATCGGGACCCGGGGGCAGGCCGTCGGGCGGCCCCGCGCCGACTTCTGCGACAGCCTCGAGGAACACGCCGAACATGCGCATCTCCGCGGGCGCGTCCCAGGTCGTCAGCGCCAACCGGCCACCCGGCGCAAGGACCCGTGCGCTCTCGGCCACCGCCAGTTCCGGGCGGGCGAAGTGTGGGAGCCCGAAGTTGCCGACCACAGCATCAAAGGCAGCGTCCTCGAACGGGAGCGACTGGGCGTCGGCGCGCCTGAACTCGATGTCCGGATGCTCCGCGTTTGCCCGGGCGAGCATCGCCTCCGCGACGTCCACGCCCCATACCGTCGCTCCCCGACGAGCCGCCTCCGCCGCCACGTACCCGGGCCCGGTGGCCACGTCGAGCACCCGCGTGCCCGGACCCACTCGAGCAACATTCAGGAGCGGCTCAACCAGGCGGCCCGTGATATCGCCGAAGAACCCTGCGTACCCCTCCACCCGCTCTTCCCAGGCACTCGCTTCAAACTCATCGAAGGCGTCGAGGTCGATGCTCACTCGTGGCTCACCTGTGCCTGCTCCCCTCGCCGAACGTCACGGCGAGCCTACACTCGGACAGGCGGTGCCGCAATGACCTCTCCGCGCGAAAAGCGGCAGCGCCTGTTCAAACAGTTGCTTTCCATGCAGAGCGGAAGTCTCGGCCACGCCTGCGTTCGTGCGTCGGGGGTAAATCCGATCGGTGGCCCGATTCGTTTCTCGCTACCACCCACGGATAGTCGAGCGCGTTCGGCTCCGGGCGTAGCCCGCCAGGCGATCGGCGATCTCGAGCTCCGGGAGGCCGCCGGCGCGGAGGATGCCCAGTCCAAAGACGTTGACATCGCCAACCGGCAGGAATAGCATCGTTACTCCGATCGCACCCTCGGGGAGGAGCGGCCAAGTGAAGACTCGGGTCCTTGCGAGCGTTTCGCTCGGGATCGTCTTGGTGGCGTTGATCTTCACGGGGGGGGCATCGTCGAGCGCTGATGTTGCGGCTACGCCGGTCAACGTCGCCTACGAGGAAGAAATTGCAGCCCTTCAAAACTCGGCGCGGAAGGGGTTCGCGGGCACATTTGCCGGGCTTTGGGCCGACGAGACGAGCGTGCATGTGGCATTCACCGAGAGTGCGGAGAAGAGCCTTTCGTCTCTGGCTGAGGACTTTCCGGCGCCCGACCTGCTCGTAGCCGAAACCCGGGACGCCACTGAGCAGGAACTGACCCGAACGCAGCAACGCATGGTTGCCGACCGCGAGTCGGTCCGAGACGGTTCACTCCAAATTTCCACAGTCGGGGATGCGAGGTACGACCTGCTCGTCGATCTTCCCGCGAACGAGGTCCGAGCAACGTTTGCCGACGCCCCAACCGGGGCGCAGTCGGAGTTCCAGGCGCGCTACGGAGACCAGGTCCGAGTTAAAGAGGGGCCGCTCGTCGAACCCGTGGATTGCACTCGGAACGATTGCCGCTACAACATGAAGGCCGGGTTGCGGATCATGAGCGACCTCGCCCCCGATAACACGTACGGCATCTGCACCAGCGGCTTTGTCGTCCAGGGTCCCGGTGGAAATGAGAACGTCCTCTCGGCTGCGCATTGCTCGCGTACCGAGCGACGTCACGGTCCCATCTCCGGGACGATCGGCCAGCGCTTTGGCGACGTGGTTGACCAGAAGCAGAGCGGGAGCGTCGATTCGGAGCGGATCTCCATTGCTAGCTCTTGGGAAGGAAGAGGGTCGATCTACCTGAGTGGCAGTACTCCAGGTCGCCTTGTTGACGGGCGGACGAGCTATTCGGACATGTTCGTCGGCAAGTCGGTTTGCAAATCCGGTCAAACGACTGGCTACAACTGCGGGCACATCACGTGCCTAGATGCCTCGCCCTCGTACGTGACCAACGGGAACAACTTCCTCTGCGCCCGCCGCCAAGGCGGTACCGGACAGGAGCTCTGCGCGGGGTCAGGCGACAGCGGCTCCCCGGTCTTCAGCGGCGACCCAGCAATTGCCCACGGCATTCTTTCCGGGTCAACCACGAACGGATGCTGGGAATCGGATTGGTATCTGCTATTTGGCCACATCGAGTACGCGTTAGGGCAACTGGATGCGACACTTGTGCAAGGAACCTAGGCGGGATGTGTGACTGAAAACCCGAAGAAGATAAGGCTGGCCGCAGCTCTACTAATCGTCTGCTCAGTAGCCACCGCAATAGGTGTGCTTGGCGACCGCGAGGCCGCAGCTCGAAACGGAGCGGTAAGACCGGCGAGTTGGGTCACGATCAACGAATTGACCGCCAAGGCTGCTCTGACAAGCCTCTGCGGAAACGCCAGCAACGGAGGCGCGTTCTGCACCGTCACGGAGCGTCGTTCGTCTGGGAGGCTGCCCGCAGGTCCACGAGATCGCGTCCGAATCCGGACGCGACCGCGTGCTTGGCGGATGACCGGTCGCCTGGTGAATCTAAATTCAGATGGTTCGATCGACCACTCGTTGAGCTGGCACCGGCGCGCTCGCGCCGTGGCGGGAAGCGGGAAGCGGCGCTGGCGCCTGCGGCTTCCCGGCGCCACAGCCATGGGCGACGCGAACGCGCTGCAGCTCGACTTGCGGTACCGACCGCCGGCTTCGTATCCCGGGGGTAAGCGTGTAAACCGGGCGGCGTTCACGATGCGCCTCGCGAGAAATTGCTCCTGTACAGGATGACTCAGCGAATCGGTAGCTCAGAGCGGCGCGGTGACTAGGACTTCTGCTACTCCGGGTAGCGGAGCACGAATCCGAGATGGTCGCCCCGTCGCTCAGCCTCGATGAAGGCAATTCGCCTCACGTGGCGACCGACTTCAGCGTCCTGATTAAAGGCATCGGCAATCTGCCTGCTCAGGATGAACGAGTCATCCCGGTTCGCTCCGGTCTTGGGCGGCTCGTAGGCGATCAGATACAGGTCGGCATAGGGTCCGGTCGGCGGCCAATCAAATCTGTCCTCATATTGGATGGCCAAGCGCTCGCGCTGGAGCGGGGCCACCAACTCCGCCACGTGCATGAGTGCTTGAACCAACGCGAAGTAGGTCAGGCTGTCGTCCCGGATCTTGACCTCGCCGATGATCGGCAGCTTCCCGTCCGCTGAGCTCAGCAGGAGATCCAAAGTCCTCGGAACCATCCGGCGCCGTTTCTCCCTCTCCCGACGGCCGGGAAAGACCTCTCGGGCCACGTACGAGAATCCGAGCTCGGGGTGCCTGTCCACCGTGTGCTCAACTCCGGGCAGATGACTGGCGAAGTCGAACGTTCTGATCAGCCGATCGAAGGGAACCGGCTGATGAGGAAGGTCGGGTTCTCGCGGATCGTAGAAGGGCTCAGTCGGATCGATCTTTCGGCGAGCTCCGTCTCTCACGCTGTGCAGAAAGCGGTTGATTAGATCCTTTGGTCGCCCGGCGTGCTGCTTGGCCAAGAGCATCTGCTCGTGCTCGTGGAGCGCGGTTAGTGCTGCATAGAACTCCCTGAGCTGAGTGGTCGTTGGCTCCTTGCGTGCCTCCGTCTCGTGCGTGCCGCCGGCGGATGCCATCAGACCTCCCACCATTCCAGATCATGATGATGATCGGGATGCAGCAACTCTGGGACGAGTTCGAGCGCAACCGCCTGTCACGCGAGACCAAGCGCGGCATGCGCGAAGCTTCCGAGCAGGGCTACCGCGCTGGAGGCCGCGCCCCATACGGCTACCGCCGCAAGCTCCAGGAGCTGCCCGAGGGACACCGCGGCGACCGCTCGAAGAGCCGAGTTTCACTCGAGCCTGATCCCGACGAGGCGCTGGTGATCGCGGAGATGTTCGATCGGTTCGTCGGCCTCAAGGAAACCCCGAAAACGATCGCAAATCACCTGAACCGCCCCGGAGGCCCTCCCTCCCCGTCCCATGTCGACTCCTCACGGAACGTGCGCGGTCACTGGGCTGCGAGCAGCGTTCGGAAGATGCTGCAAAACCCGGTCTACACCGGCCGGATTGTTTGGAACCGCCTCGACTTCAGCGAGGCCAAGCGCTCCGGCGGCGGAGCTCGTGTTCGAGCGAAGGAGGAGTGGGTCATCTTCGAGGATGCGCACCTGCCGCTCGTCTCGGACGAGACCTACGAGGCCGCCCAAGCGCTCTTCGAGAACCGCCTGCGGTCGGCGAACAGCTCCGGGACCAAGCGCAACTACCTCTTCTCGGGCATGGTGCGCTGCTGCGCCGGCCACCAGCCGCTCTCGATGCAGGGCAAGGCTCGCAAGGGCCACCACTACTACAGCTGCGCGTACAACCAGAACTACGGGGACACAGCAGCGATCGAGGCTCATGGTGGTCAGAAGACGGTCTCCGTGCGCGAGGACTGGCTCGAGCGACTCGTCCTGCGCTTCTTCGAGCAGCGGATCTTCGGACCGATGCGCCTCGAGAAGCTGGCAAAGCAGCTGCGCGCGCACGAGCGTGACCAGCGCCGCGACGGCAAGCTCGCAGGCACTCGCATCCGCCAACAGGTCACCGAGCTCGATCGCAAGATCAAGGCTCAGGTCGTCGCTCTCGAGAAGGGGATCGAACCGGAGGTGGTCTCCGAGCGGATCGCGGAGCTACGGGGCGAGAAGGACGCGCTCGAAGACGCGCTCGCCGGCATCGGTCACGAGCGCCAAGAGGCAGAGGACGAGGAACTGACCGAACAGCTTGCGCGACTCCCCGATCTCGGCAAGGCCCTCCGGGACGCGCCAGCCGAGGTGAAGCGCCAGGTGTTCACGTCATTCGACCTGCAGATCGCCTACGACAAGGCCGAGCACCGCGTCGAATTGACGGCGACCGTCTCGGAGGCCGTCGCAGATGCCTTCGAGAACGCAAAAGCCCTCCAGGCGGAGGGCTCGAGCGTGGTAGTGACGGATATAGCGGGGGTGGGATTTGAACCCACGACCTCCGGGTTATGAGCCCGGCGAGCTACCTGACTGCTCCACCCCGCGGCGTAGGCGAAACGTTAGCAACCGTCGGCAGGCATGGGAAGCCAGGCGGCGTTACCCGGCCGCGCGGCCATCGGGTAAGCCGCAGCGGGCGCCGTCGCTAGCCTGACCGTTCGCTCTGACCCCGACAGAAAGGACATGGGTTGTCCGACCAGCCGATCGTCTCCGCCCAGAACCTCCAGCGCGTGTTTGGCGAAGGGGACGCCGCGGTGACCGCCCTCGACGGGGTCAGCGTCGACTTCCCCACCTCGCGCTTCACCGCGATCATGGGCCCGTCCGGCTCGGGAAAGTCCACGCTGATGCACTGTCTCGCCGGCCTCGACCGCCCCACCTCGGGCGCGGTGGTGATCGACGGGACCGACCTGAGCGGGCTCGACGACGGCGAGCTGACCACGCTGCGGCGCGACAAGGTCGGCTTCGTGTTCCAGTTCTTCAACCTGCTGCCGGTGCTGAGCGCGCGCGAGAACATCCTGCTGCCGCTCAAGCTCGCCGGCCGCGATCCCGACCAGGATCGCCTGCGCCGTCTGATCGAGGCCGTCGACCTCGGCGACCGGCTGGAGCACCGGCCCTCGGAACTGTCCGGCGGCCAGCAGCAGCGAGTCGCGATCGCCCGGGCGCTGGCGTCGAAGCCGGCCGTGGTCTTCGCCGATGAGCCGACCGGCAACCTCGACTCGCGCTCCTCGGAAGAGGTGCTGGCGCTGTTGCGCCAGGCGGTCGACGAGTTCTCACAAACGGTCGTGATGGTCACCCACGACGCGAACGCAGCCGCGGTGGCCGACCGGGTGCTGGTGCTGGTCGACGGCAAGATCGTGCGTGACGAGGGCTCGCTGGAGGCCGAGGCGGTGCACGACCTGATGAAGCAGGTGGCTTGACCGCATGACCCAGCTGGCGCTGCGCAGCCTCGCCGCCCGCAAGCTGCGGGCGGCCCTCACCTCGCTGTCGATCGTGCTCGGCGTGATGATGGTCGCCGGCACCTACATCCTCACGGACACGATCGACCGCTCGTTCGACCAGATCTTCACCCAGTCGAACGAGGGCGTCGACGCCGTCGTCACCGCGCGCGAGGAGATCGAGACCGACGACAGCACCGTGCCGGCGTTCGATGCGGAAGTACTCGGCGTCGTGCGCGAGACCGAGGGCGTGGCGGTAGCCGCCGGCGAGATCGGCGACCCGCAGGTGGCGATCATCGGCGCGGACGGCGAGGCGCGGGGCGGCAACGGGGCGCCCAGTTTCGGCTTCTCGAGCTCGGGGCCCGAGCGCTTCGATCCGCTGACCTACGTCGAGGGCGGAAAGCCCCGGGCCGACGACGAGATCGCGATCGACAGGGCAACCGCCGACGACGAGGGCTTCGGGATCGGCGACTCGGTCCGGATCGCGGCGAAGGAGGCGTCCCAGGAGTACACGGTCGTCGGGATCGCGACCCTCGGCGACGTCGACTCGTTCGGCGGCGCGACGATGGCGCTGTTCACGCTGCCGGAGGCCCAGCGGATCACCGGCAAGCAGGGCCAGTTCGACCAGATCTCGGTGGCGGCTGCCGACGGCGTGACGCCCGAGCGGCTGGCCGCCAACCTGGCGGCGGCCCTTCCCGACTCGGTCAAGGCCGAGACCGCGGCCGAGAACGTCGAAACCAACAAGGAGGACGTCGGTGAGATCACCGGCTTCCTGAAGACGGCGTTCCTGATCTTCGGCGGCGTCTCGCTGTTCGTCGCGGCGTTCCTGATCTTCAACACGTTTTCGATCATCGTCGCCCAGCGCACGCGCGAGTTCGCGATGCTCCGGACCCTCGGCGCCAGCCGCCGCCAGATCGTCGCCTCGGTGACCCTGGAGGCGTTCGTGATGGGCCTCCTCGCCTCGGGTGTCGGTTTGGTCGCCGGCATCGGGTTCGCGCCCGGCGCCTCGGCGCTGCTGAAGGCGCTCGAGATCGACCTGCCCACTACGGGGACGGTGCTCGCGACGCGAACGATCGTCCTCGCGCTCCTGCTGGGCACGGTCTTGACGGTGGTCTCAGCGCTGCTGCCGGCGCTCCGGGCGACCCGGGTGCCTCCGATCACGGGGCTCCGGGAGGGCGCCGTGCTCGAGACCTCGCAGGACCGGAGCCGGCGCACGGCCGCCGGCGTCGCCCTGACCGCGCTCGGCCTGCTGACGATGGCGCTCGGCCTGTTCGGGGCCCTCAGCCCCGGGGAGGTCTGGATCGGGCTCGGCGCCGGCCTGGTGTTCATCGGGGTCACCCTGCTGAGCCCGCGGCTTGTCACGCCGATCGCGTCGCTGGTCGGCCGGCCGCTGGAGCGGCTGCGCGGCACCCCCGGCCAGATCGCGCGCGAGAACGCCGTTCGCAATCCAGGCCGCACGGCGACGACGGCCGCCGCCCTGATGATCGGGCTGGCGCTGGTGAGCTTCGTCTCGGTCTTCGCGGCGGGCCTGCGCGGCTCGATCGACGACGCGATCGACAAGACCTTCGCCGGCGACCTGATCCTCTCCCACACCGACGGCTTCTCCGACATCCCGGTCAAGGCCGAGGAGCGGATTCGCGACCTCGACGGGATCGAGGCGGTCTCGGCCTACCGGTACACGCAGAGCGAGGTCCTCGGAACCGGTGAGGACGGCTACATCAGCCTGGTTGATCCGGAGACGGCCGCCGACGTGCTGACCCTCGACTGGCGCGAGGGCAACCAGGAGCTGCTGAGCTCAATGGGACCGAACGACGCGGTCATCGACGAGAACTGGGGCGAGGACAACGGCTTCGGGGTGGGCGACGAGTTCGAGGCCAAGACCGCCTCGGGCGAGGTCATCCCCTACGCCGTGACGGGCACCTTCAAGGACGCGACCGACTTCATCGGCAACTACGCGGCCTCATCCGCCAACGCCGAGGCCTACGGCGAGGGCACGAACGCGACCAACGTGTTCGTCAACCTCGCCGATGACGCCGACCCGGCCGCCGTGCGGGCGGAGATGGACGAGGTCCTGGGGGCCGACTTCCCAACCGTGCAGACCCAGGACCAGGACGAGCTCAAGGACTCGATCGCCGAGGAGCTCAACGCCCTGCTCGGGATCGTCTACGCGCTGCTGCTGCTGACGGTCATCGTCTCGCTGTTCGGAATCGTCAACACGCTCGCCCTCTCGATTCACGAGCGCACCCGGGAGCTTGGACTCCTGCGCGCGGTTGGCACCTCGCGCAGCCAGGTGCGGCGGATGGTCCGCTACGAGGCCGTGATCACGGCGCTGATCGGAGCCGTGCTGGGTGCGATCCTCGGCGTCGTCTTCGCCGTCTTGGTCAGCCGGCCGCTCGCCGACGAGGGCTTCACCCTCTCGATCCCGGTCGGGACGCTGATCGTGATGCTGTTCCTGGCGATGCTGGCCGGCGTCGTCGCGGCGATTGGGCCCGCGCGCCGTGCCTCGCGGCTCGACGTGCTCGAGGCCCTTGCCTACGAGTGAGAAATAGTCTCCGCGCGATGCGCGTCGCGGTGATCGACATGGGGACCAACTCGACCCGGCTGCTGGTCGCAGACGTCGAGGACGGGAGCATCTCCGAGCTCGATCGCCGCTCGACCGTGACCCGCCTCGGACGCGGGGTCGACACCTCGCGCCAACTGGCCACCGAGGCGATCGAGGAGGTCTGCGACACCGTCGCCGGATACGTCGCCCGCTACCAGGAGCTCGAGGCGGAGCACGTGGTTGCGATCGCGACCTCAGCCGTGCGCGACGCCGAGAACAGCGGTGCGTTCACGGGCGAGCTGCGCGAGCGCTTCGCGCTCGACGCCCGCGTGCTCACCGGCGACGACGAGGCCCGCCTGACCTATTGGGGCGCGATCCACGATCGTTCAGCGGCCGACGAGACCCTGGTCGTCGACATCGGCGGCGGCTCGACCGAGCTGGTGATCGGGCGTGGACACGAGGTCTCCTTCCATGCCTCGCTCGACGCCGGCACCGTCCGCCACACCGAGCGCCACGTCCAGCACGATCCGGCGGAGGCGACGGAGCTGGAGGATCTGGCCAACGACGTCCAGCACCTGCTCGACCAGGCGCTGGCCGGCTCCGACTTCGCCCACGCGGAAGCCGGAATCGGCGTGGCCGGGACGCCGACGTCGTTGGCGGCGATCGACCAGGCCCTCGACCCGTATGACCCGGAGCTCGTCCACGGCTACCGGCTGCCACTCGACTCGATCCAGCGCATGTATTCGCAGCTCGCGGCGAAGACGCTGGAGGAGCGCCTTGCCGTCACCGGCCTCCATGCGGGGCGGGCCCCGACGATCGTCGCCGGGGTCGTGCTCCTGATCCAGGTGATGCGCGCCTTCGGCCTGAGCGAGATCGAGGTCTCCGAGCACGACATCCTCTATGGCGCCGCGCTCGAGGCGGCGGGCGCACCCGAGTGATCCCGTAGACTGCGCGCCTGAATCGGGCGGCAGGCCCGATCGAAAACTCAGGGGCCGTGACGCCGGGGGGCGCAACTTCGCGGGACTGGCTCCGCTTGAAGCGCCGCGGGCGCAGGAAGGGAGTTCACGTGCAGGCATTTTCATTCAGGGGGCTCGCGGTTGGGCTGCTCGCGGCCGGCGCGATCGGCGTCGCTGCGGTCGGCTTCGCCGGCAGCGCCTCGGCCGACCCGGAGCGCGCCGCAGGCAGCGGCGACGCGACGGTCACGATCAAGCTCGACAATGGGAATCCGCGCTTCGACGGACCGGACGCGATCGCGCGCGGCCAGAAGCTCAAGATCGTCAACGACACCAAGCCGCGTCAGATCGGCCCGCACACGTTCACCCTGGTCAAGAAGGGCCCGAAGCCGGAGGACCGGATCCTCGAGGCACACGAGATCGGCCCGCCGCCGGACTTCCGGGTCGGCAAGCGCGTGGTCGACACCGGCCGCAACGGCTGGGACCGCCCGTTCACCAAGAACCACGACGGCGACTCCTGGTTCACCGGGAAGCGCCACCAGGCTCACGCTCGCAAGGTGAAGGCCGACGTCGGCAGGACGGTTCGTTACTTCTGCCTCGTGCACCCGTTCATGAAGGGCAAGTTCGAGGTCACGGACTGACCGACCCCGCGACAGGACCGGCCGGCGAGCGGCGTTTTCGCCGCCGCCGGCTTGTCGCGGGCGCCGCCGCCGCCGCAGCCACGCTCGCGATGCCGGCGTGGCTGCGGCCCGGTGGCGACACCGGCCTGTCGCTCGCGGCCGGAGCAAGGAGGCGGAAGTTCCGCCGCCGGCTACGGATCCCGCGGGAGCTGACCGGCTCCGAGCTCGAGATCCCGATCGTCTCGAAGCGGCTCCAGATCCTGCCCGGGCGCAAGACGAGGATGTGGACCTTCGGGGGGACGTTTCCGGGACCGACTATCCGCAGCACCGCGGGCGTCGCGACGAACGTCGACTTCACCCACCGCCTACCGCGCAAGGCGGGCAAGCTGAGCGTCCATCTCCACGGCGGCCACACGCCGGCGGCCGACGATGGCCGGCCCGGGGGCCCGGCCGGCGGGCGGACCGCGTTCTTCTGCGATTTCGACCCGGAGCTCTCGGGGTCGAACGGCGCGAACCTGATCGCGCCGGGTCAGACCCGGGCATATTCCTACCCCGGCGTCGAGGACGGCGGCCCCGAGCGTGGCGCATTCCAGTGGTACCACGACCACCGCTGCGGGCGCTCGGCGCGCAACATCTGGCGCGGGCTGGCTGGTATGTGGATCGTGGACGAGCCGGACGTGGAGGGACCGCTCAACCTGCCGACCGGCGCCCGCGACATCCCGCTAATGGTCACCGACCGGGCGTTCAACGGCCGCAACCAGCTCGCCGACCCCTTCGACCGGCCCGACAAGGTCCCATTCGACCAGGTGACCGGTAACCGCATTCTCGTGAACGGCGCGCTCACCCCGCACGCAAAGGTGCCCGCACTGCGCCATCGGCTGCGACTGGTGAACGCCTCGAGCTTCCGTTCCTACAACCTCTACTTCGAAGGCGGCCTCGAGATGCTCCAGATCGCCACCGAGTCGGGGCTCATGCCCGCGGCGCTCAAGCGGCGGAAAATCCTGCTGGGACCCGGGGAGCGCGTCGAGGTAGTCGTCGACTTCGCGAAGCTGCGCGGGAGGCGCGTGCGACTCCGCAGCGGCCGCCGTGAAGGCGCGAGGAAGCTGGGGTCAAAGCCTTTTGTGGGCGACCTGATGCAGTTTCGCGTCGGGTCGGGGGCGCCAGTGGACGCGACCTCCCCACTCGCTCATTCGCAGCCGCTGCGCGATCTGCCGGACTGGGTCGACGATGCGCCGGCGGCGCATAGCCACACATGGAGGATCGAAGTCGGAAAGGGCTTCAACCCGCGCTGGCTGATCAACGGCAAGACGTTCGATCCCGACTATGCCGACGTGACCGCTGAGCTCGGCGAGGTCGTGACCTGGCGGCTGAAGAACGTAACCGCCGTCGCCCACCTGATGCACCTGCACCACACCGATTGGTACATGCTCAGGCGGAACGGCGAGACTCCACCCGCGCACGAGCGCTGCCTGAAGGAGACGTTCTTCCTGGACCCCGGGGACGACATCGTCGTCGCCGGCAAGATCAGCGACTACACGGGCAAGTACGTGGTCCACTGCCACATGCTCGACCACGAGGACCACGGGCTGATGTCGCAGTTCGAGGTCGTCGAGCCGTAGTACCCGGTGAGGGCCTAGAGCTCGAGCTCGTATTCGAGAAACGACTCCGACGTGCCGCCGACCCGTTCGTAGACCCCCCGCGCCCGGCGGTTGTCCGGGGCCGTGAGCCAGCTCATGACCGGCGCCCCGCCCTCCTTGCCGAGCGCCGCACTCGCTGCAATCAGGGAATCGGCGTGGCCCTCGCCGCGCGACTGTTCGCGCACGAAGAGGTCGTCGAGGAAGACGATCCGGGCGCCGCGCAGGCTCGACCACTTCCAGCAGCAGGCCGCGAAGCCGACGACCTCGTCGCCGTCCTCGGCGGCCAGCAGGAACGCCTGGTCGTTGGGCAGCTCGATCGCCGCGCGGATCATCTCCTCCAGGCCGGCATCGGTGGGGTTGGCGTCGTAGAAGTCGCAGTAGGCCCGGAACAACGGCAGCAGATCCGGGACGTCGTCGGGCGTTGCATGGCGGATGGCGATGCGCCCAGTCAAGCAAACGGCCCCCGCCGACGCCGAGCCGGCGGGGGCCGAAACGTCAGACGGTTCGATCAACGCTCAGACGGCGGCAGGCTCCTCGTCATCCTTGACCTTGCCGGAAACGCACTTCCCGAAGGCGTTGCGCTTGTTGCCGTTCGTGCCGTGGGTCTCCTGGAACAGCGCCGGGTCGGCCGCGCGCTCGGCACGGCACTCCTTGGCGGCGTTCTTGAACTCGGCCGGCGTCGTCTCCGACATCTCGACCGGCTCACCCTTGATGCATTTACGCATCGCGTGCTTACCGAAGGTCGCCTTGAAGGCAGCCCGGTCAGCCTTCTTCAGCTTGGCGCATTCCTTTGCGATTGCGCTCTTGCCGCCGTTCGGGGTTCCGCCCCGGTCGGCCGTTGCCGCCGGAGCGGCGATCGCCGCAATGCCGAGACAGACGGATACGAAGGTGATCGCTCTTCTCATCGGAATTTCTCCTTGATAGGTGACGAGTCAGTCCCTGACTCAACGCAGGCCCAGACCTGATGTCAGGGACTACTTGTCAGCCTTCTCGGCCTTCTTAGGCCTGTCGACACCGCCGGCGTTCGACTGCGCCGGGGGGCCGGTGGCCTTCGATTCAGCTTGTCCGGGCGGCGAGGCGGGCGGCGTGCCGTTGCCGCCCTGGGCGTGCGGGTTGTCGTTGCCGTGCCCGGGCTGCTGGCCGACGGCGTTCCCGTTGGCATGTGCGGGGACGCCGCTCGCCTGGCCGTGGGCGTTGCCGATGCCCTGACCGTGGGTGTTGGCACCGGGGTCCGGCTTTCCGTTGCCCTTCGCATGCTCGTCGCTCCGATCCTGGCCGTGAGGGGCGTTCTCCTGGCCTGCGGCCTGCCTGGCCTGCTGCGACCGGGCGGCCCCCGGTGCCCCCGCACCGGCCGTACCCGGGTCGAGCGTCTCTTGAATGGGGACCGGGTTCGGCGCTGACCCGGGATCTGATCCGAATCCCGGCAGGTCGACGCCACCGGTGGCGCCAAGCCCGACGCCGACCGCCGTGCTGGCCGCGATCACCGCAAGCGTCTTGGCGCCCAGGATCCCGCCGCCGAGACCGCCGAACAGGCCACCGACAGCTCCGACCCCCGCCGTGGCAGAGCCGCCGAGGACCGAGGCCAGCACGCCCGAGGCGGCGACCGCGGTGATCGGTGGCGCGATCAGGCCGAGGTCGCCGGAGCGGGTCTCGATCGCGGACTTGAAGTCCGTGCAAGCGCTGCAGCTCTTGAGGTGCGAGCGCAGCCGGCGACCGCGCAGGACACGCCCGTCGCCGTCGGAGATCGCGCGACGAGCACTCTCACACTGCATCGCGCGCCCCTCTTCCAAGTCCTGTAGCGCGACGCGCGCCTCGTAGACCAGCTGCCGCGCGGCGCCGGGCGAAACACCGAGGGCGCCGGAGATCTGATCGTGACTGAGACCGCTGAGCTCGAGCATGACCAGCGCCGATCGCTGCCGGTCCGGAAGGCTGGCCAGATCGGCGACCAACGTGCGCAGCCTCTCGCGTGACTCGAACACGTCGTCTGCCGCAGGTTGCGACGGCATCTGCAACTCGGCATCCGCGGTCGCGACCCCGCGCTTGCGGATCAGGGAGACGGCCTCGTTGTGAGCGACCCGGTAGAGCCACGGACGCAGCTCGATCGACCTCGCCTCTCCCGGCAACGCCCGCAGGGCGCTGGCCATTGTGCTCTGCAGCGCGTCCTGCGCATCGTGCGGATCGCCGAGGATCGCCTGGCAGTAGCGGTAGAGCTCCTGGTGGTAGCGCTCGTAGATCAACTCGAACGCTCGCTGGTCGCCGTCCGCTGCGGCGCGAGCAAGCCGAGAGTCGCCGCGACCCGTCAGGCGCACGGGCGCCAGGGCCGGAAATGGGATCGCAAGGCGTTCCGCCATCGCTGCTTATTATCGCCACCCGACACCGACTCCTCAATGTTCTTGGCGTCAATGAGGACGCCAGCTCGATGTTGAAACGGAGCGGGAGGCCCGATGTCAGGCGCTATCTGCGCCGCGCGGACGCCTCAGTCGCCGACGGCGCGGGCGAGGATGTCGCGCAGCGCCACGAGGTCTTCGTCGGAGAGGCTCGCGATCGCTTCCGGCGGCTCGGCGAAGCGCCGGTTGAGGTCGTCGCGAAGCTGCGAGCCCGCAGCGGTCACGGCGATCAACTTCACCCGCCGGTCGTAGTCCGCGGGCTGGCGCTGCACGAGGCCGCGCTCCTCGAGCCGATCGACGATGCCGGTGATGTTCGAGCTGTCGCAGTGCATTGCCGTCGCCAGGTCGCCCATCGGGCGTGGCTCGGACAGCAACCGCATCACGATCGCCTGCGGCGGGCTCAGGTCGAACTCCGCGGCGATCATCGGGAAGCGGGGCTTGCCCTCCATGAACATCACCCGGGCCAGGAGCGCCCACGCCTGGCCGGCCGTGCCCTCCGCGAAGCGCGCGATGTCGAGCGCGGCGTTCAGGTCGGCGCGCCGCGACTCGAGGGTCTGGCGCACGGGCCTGGGCCCGGCGACCGCGTGAGGTGAGGTCTCGGCACTCATTGGAGGAGGATGATACTCTACCTCACCGATAGTTGATGCTTTCAAATGTTTAAGGAATCGGGAAATGGCTGAAGCGCGTGAGAACGGGATCGTCGTCGAGGGCTTGGTTCGCCAGTTCAAGAAGGGCCCGCGCGCCGTCGACGGCATCGACCTGACCGTCGAACCGGGCGAGATCTACGGGTTCCTCGGCCCGAACGGAGCCGGCAAGTCCACCACCGTGCACATGCTGACCACCCTGCTCCCCCCGACCGCGGGAACCGCCCGGGTCGCCGGCTACGACGTCGTCCGCGAGGGCCCGGCGGTGCGCGACGCGATCGGCGTCGCCCTGCAGGAGGCCGCGCTCGACCCGTTCCTGACCGCCCACGAGCACATGCGCCTCCAGGCTGGGATGCACGGCTATCCACGGACCGAGGCCAAGCGCCGCGGCGATGCGCTGATCGAGCGCGTTGGCCTTGCCGACGCGGCCAACCGCAGGGTCGGCGGCTACTCGGGCGGCATGAAGCGCCGGCTCGACCTCGCGCTCGCCCTGGTGCACGAGCCGCGGCTTTTGTTCCTGGACGAGCCGACGACCGGGCTCGACGTCCAGAGCCGGACCGCGCTTTGGGATGAGGTGACGCGCCTGGCACACCAGAACGGCGTCACCGTCTTCCTGACGACCCAGTACCTCGAGGAGGCCGATGCGCTCGCCCAGCGGGTGGCGATCATCGACACCGGCAAGATCGTCGCCGAGGGCAGCCCCGACTCGCTCAAGGCGGAGATCGGCCGCCCGACGGTGGAAGCGGTGCCGGCCGACACCGGCGAGCGGGACCGGATGCGCGACATCCTGAGCCGCTTCGGCGCCGAGACCGCGGGCGCGCCGGGCGCCGTCGCCGTGCGTCTCGACGACGGGACCGAGGAGCTGGCCGAGGTCGTGCGAGCGCTCGACGCCGCCGGCATCCGGGTCGCCAACCTGGAGATCCACGCCCCGACGCTGGATGACGTCTTCCTGGCCAAGACCGGCAAGCGCCTTGAGGGCGCGGCCGAGGCCGAGGATCCACAGGCCGCGACCGCCGGCGACCGCCGGCCGACCGGAGAGCTGGAGCCCGTCGGCGCGTGAGTGCCGGCACAGCAACAGTTCCGGCCGGGTTCACCCGGGAGCGGACCGGCACCCTCAGCCAGGTCGGCCACCTCGCCCGGCGCTCCGTCGTGCGCACCGTCCGCCAGCCGGCGGTGATCGTCTCGAGCATGATCTTCCCGCTGTTTTTGCTGGCGATCAACGCGTCCGGCCTGGCGGCGGCCACCGACCTGCCGGGTTTCCCGACCGACTCGTACCTGACCTTCTTCCTGGCGGTGACGTTCATGCAGGGCGCCCTGTTCTCGACGATGGGCGCGGGGCAGGCGATCGCCGAGGACATCCAGCGCGGGTTCTTCAACCGCCTCCAGCTGACGCCGCTGCGCGGCGCGGCCCTGATCGGCGGCCAACTCGCCGGCACCCTGCTGCTGGGGTTCGTCCAGGCGCTCGGCTTTCTCACGGTTGGCCTCGCCTTCGGCGCCCAGCTCGAGGCCGGGGTCGCCGGCGCCCTTGCGCTGGTTGCGATGTCCTGCTTCGTCTCGGTGGCGTTCGGCACGATCGGACTGACGATCGGCCTGCGAACCGGCAACGCAGAGGCCGTCCAGGGTGCGTTCCCACTGCTGTTCGTCTTCCTGTTCCTGAGCTCGATCGCGCTGCCGCGGGACCTGATCGAAAACGACTGGTTTCAAACGGTCGCGACGATCAACCCGGTCTCGTACGTGATCGAGGCCTATCGCAGCCTGCTGATCGAGGGCTGGAACGGCGAGGCTCTGGCACTTGGCCTGGCGGTGGCGCTTGGCGTCCTCGGCGCCGGCCTGTTTGCCGCCACCGCGGCCCTGCGGACCCGGATGGAGCGCACATGAACCCCTTGACGACGCGCTACGCAATGGCGGCCCGGGCGATCGCCTGGCGGCAGCTGCGGGTGATGCTGACAAATCCGGCGTTCCTGCTGCCGTCGCTGCTGATGCCGGTCTTCTTCTTCACGGCGTTCGCCGGAGGGCTCTCGGCGATCTCGAACACGCCCTCCTTCGACTACCCGGACTACTCGACCTTCCAGTACGTGTTTGTACTGATCCAGTCCGCAATGTTCGGCGGCGTCTTTGCCGGCTTCGCGATCGCCGCCGACTTCGAGGGGGGATTCGCGCGGCGCATGATGCTGGCGACCAGCTCGCGCTCGGCGATGATCGCCGGCTACTCGCTGGCGGCGCTCGGACGCGCGACGATCGTCTGGACGGTGGTGACCGTCCTCGCGCTGTCGACCGGCGCCTCGATCAGCCCCAGCGTGACCGACGCAATCGGCCTGATCCTGCTGGCGACGCTGGTCAACACCGCGGCCCTCCTGTTCGCGTGCGGGGTGGCGATGCGGATGCGGACGATGCAGGCCGCACCGTTGCTGCAGCTCCCCGCCTTCCTGGTCATCTTCACCGCACCGGTCTACGTGCCGCGCGACCTGCTCCAGGGCTGGGTTTCCACGGCCGCCGACTTCAACCCGGTCACCGCGGTGCTCGAAGCCGGTCGCGAGCTGATCATCGGCGCCCCGGCCGACGCCCTGCTCGCGTTCGGCGCGGCGGCGGGGCTGATGGCGGTGATGACGCTCTGGGCCGTCACCGGCCTCCGTCGCGCCGAGCGAGCCTCTGCCTGACGCGTTACGCCAGGTTCGACTTCCGCGGGTAGACGACCTCGGGGTCGGTCAGGACGTTGACCAGCGCCGGCTTGCCGGACTCGAACGCGCGCTCCAGCGCCGGGCGCAGCTCGCCCGGCTCGGAGACGAGCTCTGCGTGGCAGCCAAGGGCTTCGGCGATCTGGTCGTAGCGCGTTCCGGGCCGCAGCTCGGCCGCGACCGAGTAGCCGTACAAGAACTTCATCGGGTGGTGCTCGAGCGCCCAGATGCCGTTGTTGCCGATCACCCCCACGACCGGGATCCCGTGGCGGGCCATCGTGTCGAACTCGAGCCCGGAGAACCCGAACGCGCCGTCGCCGAGGAGCAGGCATACCTGGCGGTCGGGGTGAGCCAGCTGGGCGCCGATCGCCTGACCCGGCCCGGCCCCGAGGCATCCGAAGGGGCCGGGGTCCATCCACGAGCCCGGGTGATACGTCTCCACGACCTTGCCCGCGTATGAGACGAAGTCGCCACCGTCGCCGATCACGATCGCGTCGCGGTCGAGGACCTCGGCCAGCCCCTTGTAGACGCGCATTGGGTGCAGCGGCGCCCGCTCGTCGTCGAGCTCGGCGCGCTCGGCCTCGCGCTTCTCCGCCTCGGTCGCACGGACCGCATCGACCCAGGGCCGTGTACGAGCCGGATCCGCTCCACTCGCCGCCTCACGGATCGCCGCCAGCGTGACAGCGATCCCGCCCACCAGCTCCACGTCGGGCTTGCGGTTTCGGTCCAGCTCGTTCGGCGCGGCGTCCAGCCAGACCAGCTTCGTCTCCTCGCCGAACGAGCCGCCGAAGCCGAGCCGGAAGTCCAGCGGCAGGCCGATCGCGAGCGCGACGTCGGCCTGCTTAAGGGCGTGGCCCCGCGCCCTCGAGAAGGCCAGCTCGTGGTCGGCGGGCAGGCATCCGCGACCCATCCCGTTGAGGAACACCGGTGCGCCGAGCGCCTCGGCGAGCGCCCGCAGCTGGTCCTCCCCACGCTCCCAGTAGAGGCCGGTCCCCGCCATGATCGCCGGCCGCTCGGCCGCGGCGAGCAACTCGGCTGCCTGCTCCAGCCCGGTGGCGGGCGACCCGGCATCGAACCCCGGATCGGCGTCGGGCTCGGCGGTGGCCTCGGTGAAGACCACATCGAGCGGATAGTCGAGGAATGTCGGCCCGCTCGGCGCGGCCAGCGAGCGGTCGATCGCCGCCGCGGTCGCTGCCGCGATCTGCCCGGGGTCCTTGACGGTCTCGGCCGACTTGACCAGCGGCGCAACGAACGGCACGTGGTCGACCTCCTGCAGCGAGCCCGACCCCCAGCGCATCTCGGGCGCCCGCCCGCCCAGCACGGTCACCGGCGAGCGGTTGTAGAGCGCGCCGGCGATCGCGCTCATTCCGTTCGTCACCCCGGGGCCCGCGGTCAGCGCCGCCACGCCCGGCCGGCGGGTCGCCTTCGCGTAGCCCTCGGCCGCCCAGACGGCGGCCTGCTCATGGCGGACGTCGACGATCTCGATGCCCTCCTCGCGACAGCCGTCGTAGATCGAAAACAGGTGGCCGCCCGAAAGCGTGAACAGGTGCTCGACACCGCGCGAGCGCAATGCGCGCGCCACCAGCCGGCCGCCATGGACCGCGGTCTTGGTGCCGGAGGCGGTCGTCATCGAAGCCGAACGCTAACGGTCCGCGTCGCGCGAGCGCAAGGTCTCCGAAATCCGGCGGCCGACGCCACGGCGCAGGCGCCCCGCCGCGGCCATCACCGGCTCCTCCTCGGCCGCCGGCGCCCGGACGCGAACCGGGGCAAACAGCTCGACCGGCTCGCCGACACCCTTCAGCTCGTGGGCCCCGGCGGATTCGAACGCGAGAGCGCCTCCGGCTGCCTCCGCTGTGGCGGCGGTGACCAGCAGGTCGTGCTCGAGCTCGCGGGTCATGGCTTCGACCCGAGACGCAACGTTGACGGCGTCGCCGATGACGCTGAAGTTCAGGCGGCCCGCGCCGCCAACCGCCCCGGCGACGACCTGGCCGGTGTTGACGCCAACGCCGACCCGCAGCTTTCCGGCCTCCGCGCGCTCGTTCACCCGGCGGCTGATCTCGATCGCGGCTCGGGTCGCCCTGATCGCGTGGTCGGGATACGGCTCGGGAGCGCCGAAGACCGCGAGCAGGCCGTCGCCCTCGAACTTGTCAACGTGCCCGCCATGCCGCGCGATCACCGGCACAACCACCTCGAAGAGACCGTTGAGGACGGCCACGACCTCCTTCGCCTCGGCGCCGGCGGCCAAGCTGGTGAAGTCGCGGACGTCGGCGAACAGCACCGAGACTTCGAGCTCGATCCCCTCCTCGTCGAACGCGTCGGAGAGGATGTACTCGGCCACCTCGCGGTCCAGGTAGGTGCCGAACGCCTCGCGGATCTTCTCCCGCTCGGCGAGCCCCTGCACCATCTCGTTGAACGACGTGGCGAGCGCGCCGATCTCGTCGCCCGTGGTAACCGGGACCGAGACGGAGAAGTCGCCCGCCATGACGCCCTCGGTGGCCTCACGCAGATCCGCGAGCGGGCGCTGAATCGACTTGGAGAGCAGCACGGTCAACTCGAGCGCAATCGTGGTCGCGACCCCGACCGCAATCGCGACGTCGAGGCCCAGGTCGGCGCCGCCGCCCCCGCCCTCCGAGGTCAGCGCCGCAACGGTCAGGCCGGTGATGATGTTGATCAGGGGTAGGGTCAGGAGCAGCCGCCAGCGCAGCGGCAGTGCCGAGAGGCTCAGCTCGGTCCGCGGCGTGACCTGCTGGTTGATGTCGATCAGCACCGGGCGCATGCCGACCTCGAGCGCGAAGTAGTGGAGCATCGAGGAATAGGCCAGCGCGACCATCGAGCCGGCGATGAAGGGCAGCATCGCCAGCCAGTTCAAGTCGAGCATCACCACCGAGAGGACGGAGGCGGGGATCACGACGATGAAGACCGGCAGGAAGGCGACGCTGCGGATCATCCGCCACGGAAAACTGACCGCGGCAGCCCATGCCTCGGCCGTCTGGCGCTCGTCTTGCTCCCCGGCGATCCAAGCGTCCACCGGGCGCAGGAAGGGGAAGGTCTTGACGCAGGCGATCACGATCGAGAGCGCCGCCAGCGCGCAGGTGAGGCCGAACAGGGTGAAGAACGTGCCCGTGTCCCCCTCGTAGTAGAGGCTGAACAGCGCATACGTCGCCAGGATCACGGGATAGGCCGTCTGCAGCTCGACCGCCATGAACACGCGGGGGTAGAAGCGGCCGAGGCGACGGTACGCCCAGGTCAGCGCCGTGGCGACCATGGACGGCATTCTCCCAGTAATGCCCCGGCGAGGAGATTCCTCAAGTCTGCCATTAGGCTCTCCGATGAGGAATACGTGGAACGTGCGTCCGTAAACGGGGGATTTCCACTGCCTCCGGAGTCCGAGCCTGTGCGCCTTGTCGCTGCACATCACGACGCCTGCGACGGCGACACGCGCGTCAGCCTGCCGCAGGCGGTGCCGGCGCAGGCCGTTCGCCGCGTCATCTGCGACCGCTGCTCGATCGCATTCGCGCCGGCCGGTGTGGCCGAACTGCCGCGGCCCGGACTGCATGGCATCGCGTTGCCGTCGCTCTCACTGCCTTCGCTCCAACTGCCGTCGCTCTCGCTGCCCGAGTTCAGGCGCCCATTTCTGCCGGCGTTCGAATGGCGCTGGGTGAGCCTGGCGGTCGCGGCTGTTGCCGTCATCGCGATCCTGTCCGTGGTCCGGGGCGGCGATGAGAGCCCGGCACCGGACGCGCCCGCCGCCGCGCTCGCCGACCCGGCCCCGACCGCCGCCAAGCGCCCCGGCGGCCGTGAGCCGAGCGTCGTCGCAGGTGACGCGCAGATGATCAGCGAATCCACGTTCCAGCTCGCGCTGCCGCCGGGCTGGGAGCGCAGCGCACCGTCCGGCGGCGCCACGTTCGCCGCCGTGGCCCCCGACGGCGGCGCCGACGTGATGCTCTGGATCGAGCGCGACCCCAAGCTCGACTTCGCGACCTTCGAGGCGCGCTCGCTGACTCAGCTCGAGAGCATCGCGGGCAGTAGCGGGGTGGTCCGGCGCAACCCGGGCCCGACGCCCGAGACGACCACCAGCGTGATCGCCCCGACCGACGCGCCCGATGGAGCGCCGAACTATGAGGTGTTGATCAGCGGCGGGCCCCGCGACCAGTGGTATTACCTCGCGACGACCAGCCAGCCCGGAGCCACCGCGGAGGCGACGAAGGGTGTCGAGATCGTCCAGGGCTCGTTCCTGCCGCAGGGCGGCGGAGACTGATGGCCCGGCTCCGGATCATCGGCCTGACGCTGCTGGCCCTCGCGGTGCCGACGGTCGCGTTCGGCGGCGAGGAGGCTCCCTCGGGCCCACAGTCGCTGTCGGTCAGCGCCTCGCTCGGAAGCTGCGGCCTGGCGAATGCGGCGATCGTCTGCCAGATCGACGCCAGCTGGAACGCGCTCGAGGGCGCCGACTACTACACGGTCAGCGTCACCAGGCCCGACGGTTCGGTCCTGGACCTGGGCCAAGCCGCCGGCACTTCTCGCACGCTGTTCGTCTCCTATGTGGGCTCGGGCAGCTACTCCGTCCAGGTGGCCGCGTGGGGCACGCCGCCCGGCGAGGACGAGCCCGAGGTCCTGGCGCGCGAGAACGCTCTCTCCGCCGGCGACGGTCGCCGTGACCGCGCCGTTGCCTCTGAGCCCGAAGGCTCAGGGCCGGCGGGCGAGGGCCGAAGCACGGACGCGTCCACGGCCAGCGGGGCGCCGGAAGGCGATGACGAGGTCGTGGCGACGCCAACCGTCGAGCTCCCGGAATGCGCGGAGGAGCCCGAGGACGAGGGCGAGCCGACCGCGGAGGAGGTCACCGAGGCCGCCGGAGCAGCCGCGGCGGCCGAGAACCTCGCCGCCGACGTTGCGGCCGAGGGCCTGGCCGACGACGTCCCGGCCCTCTGTCCCTAGCCCCGGCGCTACGATCCGGCGGATGCCGACGGCCACCGCCGAAGCGCTCTCAACACCCGCGCGAGAATTCCTGGGCCGAACGCCCGGCAAGCTCCTGATCGGCGGCGCCTGGGCCGAGCCCGCCACCGGGGCCACCTTCGCCACCGTCGATCCCGCAACAGGCGACGAGATCTGTCCCGTCGCCCAGGCCGGCGCCGACGATGTCGCCGCAGCTGTGGCCGCTGCCCAGGCTGCCCTCGACGGCCCGCTCCGCAAGGTCAACCCGGCGAAACGGTCGGCCCTGATCAATGCGCTCGCGGAGCTGGTCAAGGCCAACGGCGACGAGCTCGCCGAGCTGGAGTCGCTGGACAACGGCAAGCCGCTGGCGATGGCCAAGGGCGACGTCGCCGCGACCGTGAACCACCTGCGCTACTTCGCCGGTTGGCCGACGAAGATCGAGGGCGAGACCATCCCGGTCTCGGCCCGCGACGTGCTCTGTTACACGGTGCGCGAGCCGGTCGGCGTCTGCGGCCAGATCATCCCCTGGAACTTCCCGCTCCTGATGGCGGCCTGGAAGATCGCGCCGGCCCTTGCGGCCGGATGCCCGATCGTGTTGAAGCCGGCCGAGCAGACGCCGCTCACCGCTCTGCGCCTGGGCGAGCTCGCACTCGAGGCCGGGTTGCCAGAGGGCTCTTTGAACGTGATCACCGGCGACGGCGAAACCGGCGCCGCGCTGGTCGACGACCCGGGCGTGGCCAAGATCGCGTTCACCGGCTCGACCGAGGTCGGCCGCGAGATCGCCGCCAAATGCGGGCGCTCCCTGAAACGCGTGACGCTTGAGCTCGGCGGCAAGAGCCCGAACATCATCCTCGAAGACGCCGATCTGTCGCGAGCCGTCAAGGGCTCGTTTCAGGGCATCTACTTCAACAGCGGTCAGGCCTGCAATGCGGGCTCGCGCCTGTTCGTCGCGCGCGAGCTGTTCGACCAGGTGGTCGAGGAACTGGCTCAGTTCGCCCGCGGCGCCAAGGTCGGGCCCGGGCTCGAGCCCGACTCGGAGTTCGGTCCGCTCGTTTCGGCGGAGCAGTTCGAACGTGTCAAGGGCTACATCGACTCCGGGCTCGACGAGGGTGCCGAGGCCGTCGCGGGCGGTTCGCCCGAGAACGGCAACGGCTACTTCGTCTCCCCCACCCTGTTCACCGGCGTCGAGGACGGGATGCGGATCGCCCGCGAAGAGATCTTCGGCCCGGTGCTCGTCGCGATGCCGTTCGACGACCTCGAAGAGGTCGCCGCCCGCGCCAACGACACGGAGTACGGCCTCGCGGCCGGACTTTGGACTCGCGACATCTCGAACGCGCACAAGCTCGCCGGCATGTTGAAGGCGGGCAACGTCTACATCAACACCTGGGGTGGCGGCGACCCCGCGGCGCCATTCGGTGGATACAAGGCCTCCGGGATCGGCCGGGAAAAGGGTCACGCGAACCTGGATGCGTACCTGGAAACGAAAACAGTCTGGACACAACTCTGATGGGATTGATTCACGCGAGCCACACCGTCGAGATCGATGCTCCGCGCGAGCGTGTCTACGAGGTCGCCGCCGACGTCCCGGGCGCGACGGCATGGAACCCGGCGACCGAGGAGGTCGACGTCATCGAGACGGACCGCGAGGGCCGCGCCGAACTGGTCGATGTCAAGGCGGACGCGATGGTCAAGAAGACGAACTCCACGATGCGCTTCCGCTATGACCCGCCCAACGGTCTCAGCTGGACCCAGGAGAAGGGCGAGGTCAAGTCGCTCGACGGCCGCTGGGAGCTGACCGAGCTCGACGGCGGTCGCACCCAGGCCAGCTACATCCTTGACTTCGACCCCGGCCGAATGCTCGGCCTGCTCCTGCGCGGCCCCGTCGAAGGCAAGGTCAAGGAGTTTCTCACCAAGGGCGCCGCGGAGGGCCTGAAGAAGCACATCGAGAGCGGCTAGTGCCGCGCATCGTGCGCAACTACGATTCCGGGGCCCGGGTAGGCAAACTGGGAAAGCCGGCGGACTTAAAATCCGCTGTCCTTCGGGGCGTTGCGGGTTCGAGTCCCGCCCCGGGCACTGATTTGGGGCTTAATCCGGCTTAACGCCCCGTGCCTAGGCGCGCAACTGCGGCGCTGTTACCGTGTTCGAGGAGTTGAGCTTGGAGGCCTCCGCCCTCACACACGCCAGCAGGCTCGGCCTGCTCGGAAGACGGTCCCCGCTCCTGCGACTGCAGGGCGATGCGCGCCTGATCGCGCTCATCCGGGACGGTCAGGAGCGCGCGTTCGAAACGCTCTTCGAGCGCTATCAATCCCGGCTGCTTGCGTTCTGCCGGGGCATGCTCGCCTCGGCCGAGGACGCCGAGGACGTGCTCCAAGAGGTGTTCGTCGCCGCGCACAAGGCGATTCTCACCGACAGCCGCGCGATCAACGCACGGCCCTGGCTCTACCGGATCGCCCGCAACCGGTGTCTCAATCACCTGCGCAAGCCGGTGCCCGAGGGGCAGGACTCGATGGACGTGCACCCGCACGAGAACGGCACCTCGGTGGCCGAGCGTGTGCAGAACCGTGAGGAATTCCGGGCGCTGATCGTCGACGTGCAGGGCCTGCCCGAGACGCAGCGGACAGCGCTGCTGCTGCGCGAGATCGACGCACTGGCCTATGAGGAGATCGCGGTCGCCATGGACACCACGATTCCGGCCGTGAAGTCGCTGTTGGTGAGGGCGCGGATGTCGCTGGCGGATTGCAGCCAGGGGCGGCACCTGACGTGCGACGAGGTTCATCTGGAGCTGGCCGAGGCGGCCGAGGGGCTCCGGAAGGCGTCCGGCCCCGCTCGCGCTCACATGCGCGGCTGTGACGGCTGCCGGGAGTACCGCCTCGAGCTGCGGCGCAACGGCAGGGCTCTGGCCGCGCTGGCGCCGATCGGCCCACTGGCCATGATCCACGGCTTCCTGACGGGCAAGCTCGGCCTCGGCGGCGCGAAGCTTGGCGCCGGTTCGGGCGCGGGCGCCTCCGCCGGCGGCGCGACCGCCACGACAGCGGCCGGCGGCAGCGGCGCAGCGGTCGGCGGCGCAGCTGCGGCCGGGGGTGGCGGGATGAGCCTCGCCGGCGGCGCGGCGGCGGGCGGGCTTGGAGGAGCCCTTGGGACGAAGGCCGCGGCCAGCGTCGCGAGCATGGCGTTGCTGACGGCCGGCGCTGTCGAGGTCAAGAACCTTTACCAAAACAGGGAGTCGCATCGGGCGGCGCCGATCGAGCGCAACGTATCGATGGCAATGGCCGGCCCTGCCACCCGCGGCACCGCTCATGTCGCACCGGCTGACGCGGACCCGGCGGGCGGCGCCCCGGCTGACGAACTGGCGCGGGTCGAGCCCGCCGAGCATGCTGCACCCATGTCTCCGCGCGAGGAAACCGGCCCTGCGAGCGGCGTCGCGGATGCGGTCGCCCCCGGCGCCGAGACCGGCACCGGAACCACCGATGGCAGCCTGACGTTCGAACCGAGCCCCACTCATCCGGCCACCACCGTGCCGCCGGTCACCGAACCGCCGCCGGCCCAGCCGCCGCCCGGCGCACCGCCATCCGTGGAGCCGACGCCGGAGACGCCACCGGCCGCGACCCCACCGCCTCCCCCGGCCCCCTAGTCCGAGTCCGGCATCGTCGCGCGCACCCGGGTTCCGCCTCCGGGCCGCGACTCGATCTCGAGCTCGCCGCCGGTTGCCTCCACGCGCTGGACAACCGAGGCGAGGCCAATGTGCCCCGACGCAAGCGCTTCGCGGGGCCGTGACGGGTCCATCCCCCGGCCGTCGTCGTCAATCTCGAGCACGACACCGGCATCACCCGGGGTCAGGCCCACGCCCACCCGGCTCGCAGCGGCGTGATGGACGACGTTCGCCAGCAGCTCGCGGACGACTGCGAGCACCAGCTCGTCGCTGCGCCCGGAGGCGGCGGGGTGCAGTTCAACCTCAACCTCGAAGCCGCCCTGGCGCTCCGCCTGGCGCGCGACGGCGCCGACGGCCTGTTCGAGCCCGCCGCGCTCGAGCGTGACCGGGTGCAGGGCAAGCAATGCCTCGCGCAGATCCGCGATCGACGCGCTCACCACCTCGTGGGCTCGCGTCACCCCCGCCCGTCCGGGAGCCGCCTCGATCAGCTCTTGATTGGCCGCGAGCAGACTCTGGAGCGCGTCGTCGTGGATCAGCTGCGCGATCCGGCGCCGCGCGCGATCCTCGGCGTCCATTACCTGCGCCACGAACTGGCGGCGATCGGTGAGCTCGGCGTTCGCAGCGTCGAGCTCCGCGCGGAGCTGCTCGATCTCGGTCCGGAGCGAAGCCTCGCTCATTCGAGAAGGCCGCGGCGCATGCCCTCGGCCACGGCGGCGGCACGGTCGGAGACGCCGAGCTTCTCGTAGAGCGTGTGGAGGTGTGTCTTGACGGTCGTCGGGCTGAGGTGGATCTGCTTGGCGATGTCCGGCGCCGACATCCCGTCGGCGATCATGTGGAGCACCTCGGACTCGCGCGGCGTCAGATCCGGGCGCCCGTCGGCGCGCTCCCGCTGCTGGATCTCGCTCGCCAGGCCGGCTTGGACCGCGGCCGCCAGGGCGGTCCCCCCGCGCGCGACGGTGACGATCGCCTCGCAGATCTCCTGGCGCGAGCTCTCCTTCGACAGGTAGCCCTTCGCCCCCTCGGCCACCGTACGATAGGCCAGCTCCGACTCCATGAACGCGGAGAGGAAGAGCACCTCGGTCTCGACTCCCTCGCGCCGCAACGCGCTGAGCACCTGGGTCCCCTCCAGCCCGGGCATCCGGATGTCTAGCACCGCCACGTCCGGGGTCAGCTCCTTGATCCGGGCGAGCGCCTCGCGCCCATCGCCGGCCTCTCCAACCAGCTCCAGATCCGGGCGCTCCTTGACCGCTCGGACGATTCCCTCACGATAGAGCGGGTGATCGTCGGCGACCAGCACGCGGACACGCTGTGAGCGGGCAACCATGCGCTGCCGAGTCTACGACGCGCTCAAGCGCTTACAGAAGTCTCGAGTGCCAGCCCGTCAGCATCCGCCTGGATCGCGTCGAGCACGAAGCGCTCGTCCGGGCTCCGCACGCCGAACTGGACGCTGCCGACGGTCGCGAGGGTCTCGAAGATGATCATCAGGTCGAGCCCGAGCGACCGATGCTTGAGGTAGTAGAGGTCGTGGCACAGCTTCCATGCCGTGCCTGCCCCGGAGCCGGCGTAGCCACACCGGACCTGGGCCCAGCCCGTGATCCCCGGCTTGACCAGCTCGCGGCGGTCATAAAACGGGATCATCCATTCGAGATCGGCCACCATGTCCGGGACCTCAGGGCGCGGCCCGACGAGCGTCATCTCACCGCGCAGGACGTTCCAGAGCTGCGGCAGCTCATCCACGTGGGTGCGGCGCAGGGCCCGCCCTGAAGCCGTGATCCGGTCGTCGTCGGCCGCGGCCCAGCGAGAGCCGTCGCGCTCGGCGTCCACCCGCATCGTGCGCAGCTTCAGGATCCTGAACGGCTTGCCGCCGCGCCCGACCCTGACCTGGCGGAACAGGACGGGGCCACCGTCGCCGAGCTTGACGGCGAGCGCCACAAGCGCCAGCACCGGCGCCAGCACGACCAGCGCCGACGCCGAGACGGCGACGTCCACGAGGCGCTTCATCACCGGGGATCCGCCGCTGTAGCGGGGATGCATCAGGTACTGGAAGAAGGCCGAGTTGAGGGTCGCGATCGGGACGTGCCCGAACAGCTCCTCGAAGAGCTGGTTGGCCGTGATCATGCGAACCTCGAAGGCCAAGCAGGCGTCGGCCACGCGCTCGACGGCCCGCGGGTCCTGGCCCCCGTCCACCAGCAGGTCAATGCGACCGTCGCGAACGATCGCTGCCAGCTCGTCGAGCGAGCCGAGGGCTCCCGAACCGTCGCCGATGAACCCGACCACCCGGTAGCCGCGGGTCGCGGTGAAAGCCAGCTCGCGCTTCAGCGAAGCCGCGACCTCCGACGGTCCGATAACCGCGACGCGAGCTTCGAGGCCGGATTCCATCCGGCTGCTGATCCAGGTCAGAAACGCGATCACGATCCAGGCCCCGACGAGCGCGGGAAAGAGGGCCATCGGATCGAGCGGCGCCAGCGCAGCCGAGAGCGCGTACGCGGCCGTCACCCCGGCGGCCGGAACCACGGCCCGCGTTGCCACCGCCGAGAGCGGAGTCAGGTGCATCGGATGCCTGCGTGGAAGCAGCACCGAGGCAGCGAACAGAACCGCAAGGAAGACAAAGAAGGCGCTGGCGGGGCTGACGTGCGAGAGCGCGATCGCGCCGGCCGCAACAGCGGGGGCATACCTCAGCGCCGCATCCCCGTACAGACGCTGGGCCTGAATCGCTCCCATGCGGTCTTTATCGCCCACCCCTGTCATGGCCTTAGAAGTGGGTGTCAGGCGGGTACCGGGGCCACCGCGAGTGGAAGGTCGCGCACCTCGTACTCAACCTCGCCGTCGAGGTCATCGGATACCCAGAGCCTCAGCTCGAAGCCATCCTTGGCTTCGAACCGAGGCGCCTGAGTACGGGACAGGGCGCCGATTAGAACCTCGACATCGTCGAGGGCCTTGGCGTCCAGTTCGCCGCAAAGAGTTGCGAGAGATTCACGCACGGACTCCTGGACATCCAGTCCGGGTTGGAGCACCAATGCGATGCGGGGGCTGTGGTCCGAAATAGCTCCCATCGAATCTCCCGCTCGTCCCTACGGCGGGGGTTAGGGGGTTGATGAAGCTTCAGGCACGGCGCACGCTCGCAACATCCTCCGACCGACCAATCGACGGGAGGAACCGAAACTCGTCCGATCGAACGAGTTAGGCCGAGCACGAACTCAGGCCGATAGACCACGACGTCGTCTTCTACGACGCCGACCGGGCGCCGCGTCTGGGTCGGCTCGCAGCGCCTCCACCGCGGACTCGTCGGCGCTCCGTTCGCCGCCGCGGGCCTGGTCTAGAGCTCGTACGACTCGCCCGGCGCGAGCACCACGACCTCGGACGAACTCTGCGCCTCGACGTCCGTCTTGAACGCCTCGGCATCCGTCTCGATCGGCGGGAAGGTGTCGAAATGGCAGGGGATCACGGTCCCGGCGCCGACCAGGCCCGCGGCGTAGGCGGCATCGTGGCGGTCCATCGTGTAGTGGCCGCCGATCGGCAGGATCGCGATGTCGACGGGAGTGCGGAGCGCGATCAGCTGCATATCGCCGAACAGGCAGGTGTCGCCCGCGTGGTAGATCGTCTTGCCGCCGATGTTGATCACGAGGCCCGCCGGCATCCCGATCACGGTTCCGGACGTCGGACTGAACGGAGCCTCGACGGAGCCCGGAGCGGTGCTGGTGTGGAACGCCTGCACCAGCTTGACCCAGCCCCACTCGAACTCGACCGTGCCGCCGAGGTTCGGGTCGAACGTCTCCTCCACCCCCTGCTCGTCCAGCCAACTCGCCAGCTCGACGACCGCAACCGCGGCGGCGCCGGTGCGCTTGCAGACGCCAACCGCATCCGCGATGTGGTCCGCGTGGCCGTGCGTCAGCAGCACGTGGGTTGCGTCGACCTCGTCCGCCGTGTGAACGGCGCTGGGGTTGTTCGGCTTCAGGAACGGATCGACGAGCACCGTCGCCTGCCCATCCGAGAGCTCGAAGCAGGCGTGGCCGTGGAACTTGATCTGCATCAGTCGGTCTCCTTCGTCGTCAGTTGATTCGCGAGTGCCCAGCCGACGGCGACCCCAATCAGCATCCCCATCCGGGTCTCCTCGGCCAGCAGCGTCCGGATCGCCGCCAGCCGCTCGGCCTCGTCCTCGGCGCCCGCCGCCTGAGCGCTGGCGTCGTCGTGCGACTCGGCGAACCAACCGCCGTGCTCGAGGGCGCTGGCGAGCACGCGCTGCAGCTTCGGTGCGGCCCCTGCCACCAGCGCCTCGGCCTCGCGGAAGCGCTCGGGGTCCGAGAGCGCCTCGATCGCGGCGTCCAGCTGTTCGTCTGTGTACATCGGCGGCAGGAGGAGAACCTATCCGCGCCGCTCGTAGAGGTGTAGGCGGAAGTGGCGCTCGTAGCCGAGCCGTTTATAGAGCGCCTGGCCCTTCGACGACGACTGCAGCGACGAAGTGCGCATCCCCCGCTCCCGCCCCTCGGCGAGCGCCGCGGCCAGCAACCCGCCCGCGATGCCCTGGCGCCCGTGCTCGGCCCGCGTCGCCACGAAATAGATCCCGAGATCGTCGTCGTGGTCGATCGTGGCGAGCACGCTTGCGGTATCGCCGCCGCGGCGCGCGCGGTAGAGGCGGATCGGGACGCCATCTCCCGCGCCGGCCAGCGCCGCCGCAATCCCGTCGGGACCAACGTGGCCGTAGGCCTCGTCGTTGATCCGTCCCAGCTCGTCGAACGACGCCGCCGCGTCCCAGTCGAGGCCCCCCGGATCACGTGGCTCGAAGCCCTCGAGGTCCAGAGTCATCGCCCCGGGCTCGCCGTCGAACGTGTGGCCGCGACCGGTCAGCAGCTCGATCGCTTCGGCGTCGTGATCCGGCGTCCAGACGTCCCAGGCGGCGACCCCGGCGTCCGCGTAGGTGTCGGCGAGCCGGTCGTACGCGGCTCCCAGCGACGCGGCGTCCTCGTAGGCAACCGAGTTGATGATCGAGCGCTGCGGCGTGGCCGGCACCACCGCGGCTGTTACGCCCGGCGCCTCCCACACGGCCGCGCCGGCGCTCGCGCCGCCGAGCCAGCGCAGGAGATCGCGCAGGGCGCGGTTCTGGATCGCGCGCGGGTCGCTCACCGCTTGCGGGCGATCGTCACGCCGTCGGCGATCGCGATCATCGCGAGGTCGACCCGCTCGTCCGCGACCAGCTCGTCGTTCAGCTTGCGAAGCGCCGCGACCGACTCGCGCCAACCCTCGGAGACCTCGTCGTCAGGGATCGCGATCTGGCCGCCGCCGAGCACGTTGTCGAGCAGGATCAGCCCCCCGGATCGGGTCCGCTTCAGCGCCTCCTCGAAGTACACGGGGTAACCGGTCTTGTCGGCGTCGATAAAGGTGAGGTCGAACGCCTCCTCCTCGGGCAGCGCGGCGAGGGTCTCGGCGGCCGGCCCGATCCGAATCTCCACCCGATCGGCGACGCCCGCGTCCTCGATGTTCCGGACGGCAGTCGCGGCGAACTCCTCGCTCAGCTCGCAGCACAGCAGCCGACCGCCCGGCGCCAGCCCGCGCGCGATGCAGATCGCCGAGTAACCCGTGAAGGTGCCGACCTCCAGCGCGTCGCGGGCACCGATGCTGCGGGCGAGCAGGGTCATGAACGCTCCCTGGTCGGGCGCGACCTGCATCGCCGAGATGTCGCCCATCGCCGCGGTCTCGGACTGGACCCGGCGCAGGACCTCGTCCTGACGCGCCCCGTGCTCGACGAGGTAGTCGTGCAGCCGCTGGTCGATCGAGGTGAACTTGGACATCGGCTAAGCCGCCCGGCGCCGGCCGAAGCCGGCCGAGAGGCCGCAGAGCCCGCCCACGAGCGCGCCGATCAGGCCCGCCCAGGGGTCGGCGAAGTCCTCGACCAGTGGCAGCGCGAGCAGCACGATGGCCGCCACCGCCACCGCGATCTTCTCATAGCCCTCGTCGGGATCCGCCCGGCGCTCCGGCTCGAGCATCGCGGCATAGGCCGCCAGCACCCCGAGGGCGATGCCGTTGGCGCCGGCGGCGACCGGGAAGTCGTCGCCCAGCACGGCGTCGATGCCGACCGCGCCGAGCATCCCCAGCGCACCGCAGGCAAGCGCCAAGAGCAGCGAGGGAACGGATCCGATCCGGCGCTCGAGCGGTGGCAGGAAGATCGCGATGGCGAGGCCGCAAACGAACAGGTAGCCGGCGTCCTCGAAAAAGAACGGAGCGGTGAGGTAGCGCCAGAAATCGGCGCCCGGCTCGCCCACGATCGCGCCCAGCTCGGTGACGCTCAGGTCCGCGGCCCGATAGATCACGAAGACGACCGCGAACGCGACCAGCAGGAGAGCGGTGGCCACCGGGCGGGTGCTGAGCTCCTCAAGGTTCTTGCGGCGCTCGGCATCCCGGCGCTGGCGCTTCTCGCGCCGGCCCTCGCGCATCCGGATCTCGTCACCGTCGCGCTCGAGCTTCGGCGCGCGCTTGCGCAGGCGCTGCCCGCAATAGGGGCACTCGGTGACGTAGGGGCTCACCTCGGAGCCGCAGTTGCGGCAGACGACGCTCAACTCCGGCGCGGACATCAGTCCGAGCATAGTCCGCCTCAGGCGTCGATTAGCAGCCGGCGGACGACGTCGCGGTGGTCCTCGCCCTGCTCCCAGGCCGCGAGCTGGCGCCGGGCGCCGGTGCCCTCGCGCAGGATCTCCCAGACCGTCTCCAGGTGAGCGGCGCAACCCAGCGCCACGGCGTCACCGGCCAGCTCCTCGAGCAACCGCTTCGCCAGCTCGGGCGCCGGCACGTGATGGCCCGCGCGGAAGTCGACCAGCTTGCCCTCCATGCCCCGCCGCGCCGCACGGATCTTGTTGTCGTCGATCAGTTCCGAGGGATACTCGACCAGCGGTTCCTCGGCGTCGTGCAGGACGCTCAGCCGGCGCGCGAGCGAAGCGATCAGCGCCGCCAGTGCCATCGTGCCCGCGAGGCTGGTCTGCTGGTCGCAAACGCGGGTCTCGACCGTCCCGAGCTTCGGGTGCGGGCGTACGTCCCACCATAGGTAGGTGTAGTCCTCGATCGCCCCGCTCCGCATCATCGTCTCGACGCGGTGCGAGTAGATCTCCCAGGTCCCGTAGTGAGGGGGGATGCCCTCGCGCGGGAAGGCGCGGAACACCGGGACGCGCGACGACATCATGCCGGTCGGGTGCCCGCGCCAGAACGGCGAGTTGGTGGACAGCGCGAGAAGCAGCGGCAGGTAACGCCTGATGCCGTCGGCGACATACACGGCGCGGTCCGCGCCCTCGATCGCTACGTGCACGTGGGTGCCGAAGATCAGCTCGCGGCGCGCGATGTAGCCGAGGTCGTCGATCAGTTCGCGATACCGCGGCCGGTCGACGATCACCTGCTCCTCCCAGCGCGCGAACGGGTGCGTACCGGCTGCGCCGATCGCCAGCCCGCGGTCGCCGGCGAGCTTGCTCACCAGGGCGCGCAGCTCCGCCAGTTCGGCGCCTGCCTCGTTGACGCCGGCGCAGGGCTTCGTCGCGATCTCGAGGACCGCGCTGAACAGCTCGGGCTTGACCTGGCCCTCCCACTCGGCGGGGACCGAGGCCAGGAGCGGCTCGATCTCCTGGGCCAAGTCCAGGGATTCCGGGTCGAGGATCATCAGCTCCTCCTCGATCCCGACGGTGAAGGACGGACCAGTGAAGGCGTGGTCGAGCATCCGGGGCTAACCTAAAGGCATATGGAGATCAAGTCCGCCACCGAGCAGAAGTCGCTTCTATCCACTCTCGCGCCCGGGAAACGTACCCGCCTGCGCCGACTCCTGTTCGAGTTCGGCCCCGGCAACGGGACGCTGATGCTGCTGCCGATCGACCAGGGCATCGAACACGGGCCTCGCGATTTCTTTCCAAACCCGGCTTCCAAGGACCCCGAGTACCAGTTCCGCCTCGCCGCCGAGGCCGGCTATTCGGCGCTCGCCTGCCAGATCGGGATGGCCGAGAAGTACTACCCGGACTACGCGGGCCAGGTCCCGCTGATCCTCAAGGTCAACGGCAAGACCGACATCCCGTCTTCAGACGACGCGCTCTCCACCTGCAACGCCTCGGTCGAGGACGCCGTGCGGCTCGGCGCCGACGCCGTCGGCTACACGCTTTACGTCGGATCGCCGCGCCAGGGCGACGACCTCGAGCAGCTCCGTCTGGTCCGCTCCGACTGCGACCGCTTCGGGATGCCGCTGGTGATCTGGGCCTACCCGCGGGGCGCCGCGCTGGACAAGAAGGGCGGCCAGACCACCTTCTACGCGATCGACTACGCGGCCCGGATGGCGATGGAGATGGGCGCCGACATCGTGAAGCTGAACATGCCGAAGATCGACCCGGAGAAGGACAAGCTCACGCCAGCCCCCTACAACGAGATGGACGTCTCCCAAGAGGAGGCGATCCGCCAGTGCGTCGAGTCGGCCGGGCGGTCGCTCGTCGTGCTTTCCGGCGGCTCGAAGATCGACGACGACAAGCTGCTCGAGCAGACCCGGTTCATCATGCAGGCCGGGGGCTCGGGCGTGATCTACGGCCGCAACGTCTGGCAGCGCGAGTGGTCCGAGGCGCTGGAGATCGTCGAGCAGATCAAGGAGACGCTGCTCGCCAGCGTCTCGCGCATCCCCTAGCGCAAGCCCCCGTGCAGGGGGCATGATCCATCCGGGCGGGGGTTGAAATTGCTCCGGTGTCATTCGGACGTCTCCCCAGCCTGGGCACCCTCGCGCTGCTCGCGATCGGCATCGCCCTGCTGCTCGCTACGGGCGGGTCCGACGACGAGGAGCCGGCCGGTCGCGGCGGCGGCGGCGGCGGCGAACTCGAGCGGGCCACGGCCCGGGTCACGAGCGTCACTGACGGCGACACGATCCGGGTCCGGCTGGCGGGCGCCGACGAGAGCGTCCGCTACATCGGCATCGACACGCCCGAATCCGCGATCCCGGGTGAGCGGCCGGAGTGCTTCGGCAAGGCTGCGGCGCGCTTCAACCGGCAGCTCGTCGCGGGCCGGCGCGTGACCCTGGTCCTCGGCGCCGAGCACCGCGACCGCTACGGCCGCCTGCTCGCCTACGTCTACACCGGCGAGCGCTTCGTCAACGCGGCGATCGTGCGCGCCGGCTTCGGCCGGACCCTCGAGATCGCACCGAACACGGACTTCGCCGACCGATTCGCACGCCTTCAGCAGGTTGCGGCCAACGCGGGCCGAGGCCTGTGGGCCGCGTGCTGAGTTGGCCCGCCGTGCGCGATGATCGGGGGCGATGGCACGACTGAGCGCCAGGGAGCGGGCGCAGCTTCCCGATCGCTGCTTCGCCTACATCGACTCGCGGGGCCAGCGGCGGCTGCCGATCCACGATGCGGCGCACGTTCGTGCCGCCCTGGCCCGGTTCACTCAGGTCGACTTCGAGGACGACGGCGCCCGAGACCTCGCCCGGACCCGCCTGCTGAGAGCCGCCAAGAAACACGGAATCATGCCGATCGGCTTCGTCAACGCGCAGCTGCAGCCGCACCGGAAGCTGCCGAAGGGCCAGATCACCTTTCTGATGACCGATCTCGAGGGCTCGACGGAATTGCTCGGGCGACTCGGCGACCGGTACGCCGTCGTGCTCGCCGACATCCGCCGCCTGCAGGCGGCCGCCGTGCGTTCGGCCGCCGGCCACAAGGTCGATGCCCGAGGCGACGATTTCCTCGCGGTCTTCGAACGGTCTCCGGACGCGCTCGAGGCCGCGCTTTCGATCCAACGCGCGATGCAATCCAACCGCTGGCCCGGAGGCAATGAGGTCCGGCTCCGGATCGGCCTCCACCGCGGGCGTCCCACGCTGACCGAAAACGGATACGTCGGGCTCGCGGTCCATGCCGTTGCGCGCATCTGCTTCGCGGGGCATGGCGGTCAGGTCCTCGTCTCAGCAGCGGCGCACGAGGCGCTCGGCGAGGGACCTGGGGACAAGGTCAGCCTGAGGAACCTGGGCGCCTGGCGGTTCCAGGGCCTCTCGGACCCGATCGAACTCTTCCAGGTCGACACATCCGCCCCGGCCTCCGACTTCCCAGCACTGCGCGGCGCCACGCCCGTCGAGTAACGGGCGGGGCCTAGCGGTCGGTCCTTCGATCGCGGTTGCCGATTCCCCCGAATAGCGAGGCATTTAGCAACCGCTGGGTGCTGGAAGGCACGGCTACGGCGTTGAGCCACCCGGCCCATCCGAGCGGCTCGGGGCGCTGCTTTTGTGCAGTTTGCCCCTCTTTAGGGGGGTAATCGCGCAAAACCGGCCCGGCTCGCCGCAACCCCAGGCACGCTTGTGCCAGCAGTCACGAGGAAATATTGGCGATTGTGTGAACGATTGCTTGCAAAACGCCGGGTTGCTTGGTATGTTGCCGATCCCGCCGGGGGCGTCCTGTCCGCGGCTGTCTTGTCTCAGAGACCCGGGAGTGCCTGAACAAATGCGGATGCGACAGAGCCTCAACGACTGGGAGCTCGCCTTCGAACACGAGATGGCGCTCGACCGTCGGCGCCGCTCACAGCTGCGCGAGCGCGCGGTTGCGCGTTCCCGCGCCCGCCGTTTCGAGCGCGCCGAAAAGGGTGGCAAGATCCGATTCAGCGTGCTCTTCACCGTGCTCACGGCGACCGTGGTCGTCGTGACCGTGGTGATGTTCGAAACGCTCGCCCTTCTGATGGGCTAAGCGCCTACGACCCCAGTTCCCCCAGGGCTCCTTCGACCTTTTCGCGCGCGTTCTCGTCGGCGGCCTCGCCCTCGCCCTTGATCGAGAGGTAGACCTCCTTGCGGAACACGGGCACGTCCTTCGGCGCCGCGATGCCGAGGCGGATCTTGTCACGGGAAACCGCCAGGACCGTCACCTCGACCTCGTCGCCGATCATGATGCTCTGGTTCGTCTTGCGCGTGAGGACCAGCATCTCGCCTCCGTTCGAGCAACCCCCTATGGGAAGCCGGTCAGTATTCGGACCACGACCCAGAGTAGCCGTTGGCTGATGGCGGTGCGCCGGGGGCTATCTACTAGCATCACGCGCTCCCATGGCCCGCAAACCGCTGCGCTCGCAGCTGAACCAGATCCGCGCCTGGGTCCGCCAGGGGCGGACCGACGCCTGGATCGCCCATCAGCTCGACGTTTCCGCCTCCGAGCTGCGCGAGTTCGTCCGTCGCCACGACCTGAGCGCTGACGAGGACGATTCAGGCGAGCTGGACCTGCGCGACGAGATCGAGGCCGAGATCGAGGCCGAGATCGAAGCCGCCGCCGCAGAGCCCGACGACGACGACGAGCCCGAGGATGACGACGAGGACGCCACCTCGGAGGAGGACGAGGAGGACGGGCCAGCCGATCGCTCCGGACGGGCGGCTGAGTCAGACGGCGACGAGGAGCAGGCCCCGACTCGGCGGCGCCGGCGCCGCCGAGGCGGACGCGGCAAGCGCGCCGGCGCGGGCCTGCAGGCGACCTTCGACCACGGTGACAAGGACGGATACGGGCTCTGGCTCGATCCCTCGATCGCCGACGATCCCGTCTACGACGAGCATTGGTCCGGCCACCGTCAGGTCGAGGTCACGGTCGAGCCCGACCGGATCGTCATCAAGCGCTCCTAGCGCCGAGCCTCAGCCCAGCCGCTCGTAGACCTGGCGCAGCAGCGATCCGCTGGGGAATCCCTGGTCCTCGAGCCGCTCGATCGCTCGCTCGTAGGCCTTTGTGACCTCGCTCTGCTCGGCCTCCGTCAGCCCTGAGCGCCAGCGCCCGCGGCTTGCGTTCTGCGCGTTGATCTGCCGGTCGAAGAAGCTGCGCATCCGCGCCGGCTTTTCAATGTGGAGGAAGCTCAACAGCCGCGCGAACGACTCTTCGCGCTCGCCCAGCGCCAGCTCGTCAAGGCTGATCGTCAGGACGTAGCCGTCCGGCGCCTCGGCGACCGAGCGCTCCGCGCGTTCAATCCGCTGGAGCCACCAGGCGACGCCCTCGATGACGTCCCGGGGATGGTGCGAGCGCTGGCGCTTCTCCACCTTCGACGAGCCGGCGTCACGGCCGTCGCGGACGGTGTGGATCAGCTTTGCGTCGGGGAACAACCGCGCGAGCTCATGCGAATGGGCGACGTTGTGGGTACTCATCTCGACGATGCCGCGTTTCCCGTTCTGGGCCGCGATCGGCCAGAGGAGGTCGAGGAACAGGCGCCGGCACGCCCGGTCGAGCGCTCCCTCGGCGGCCGTCGCCTCGAACCGCGCGACAGCCTGCTCGAACTGCTCGCGGGTCGCGACCTTGTAGAGGCCGCGGGTCGCGCGCCCGAGCCGCAGCCGTGGCAGGAGCGCCGGGAGCGGCTCGCCCGCCGGGATCCGGTACCACCAGAACCGCCTCAGCTTCCGGACGAATTCCTGCGGCGTCGCCGCGCCCGACAGCACGTCGGGAAAGCCCTGCGGGTTGACATGGAAGCGCGACTCGACCGGTACCAGCGCATAACGGCGATGGCGGCTGATCAGCTCGGCGAGGACGTGCGTCCCGCTGCGCCCGGTCCCGCCGACGAAGGCGATCGGCGGCCTCGCCCCGGAGACGACTGCGGACGGATCGTCAACAAGCGTCCGGGGCCTCAACGCCCTGCCCCCGAGGCGTCCTCGCTCTTGCGGCGACCCGCCCAGGCACCGTCGGGAACGGTGGCGAGGTGGGAGACCAGGTCCTCGAGAGCCCGCAGGTCCGCGGGGTCGGTCCCCTCTCCCAGAAGGCGGCGCATTGCCGCATTGCGCACCGCGGTCGGATCCGAGCTGAACAGGTACTCGCCGATCGCTCCGTCCCGATCAGTCGTGGCGCCCACCGGAACCCCGCCCAGCTCGCCCGCGGTGCGCAGGAAGCCGGTGAGCTGCGCCGGGTCGCCGTTCGCGGGATGTCCGGCGGCCTCGAGACGCTCGGGCCGGGACCGGCCAGCCCAACTCGCCTCTACGGCCGCCCGCAGGGCGTCCCGCTCGGCTTGGTCGAGGCCGCGCAGGCCAACGCGCGGCGAGAACCGGTCCGGCCGACCGGACACCAGCGAGCGGACCATGTGGGCCAGGGCCTCCCAATGCGTCTCGGGGACCACCCGCCACCAAAACAGGAGCCCCACGTAGAGCAGGCCAAGCGCGAGCGCCGCCGGAACCTCGGCCGCGAGCGGCAGCGCCCCGAGGAGCACGACGTAGACGCCGCCGATGACCACGGCGATTGTGAGCGCCGTGCCGACCTCGCGATACGGAAAGCTGATCCGGTCCGGGCCGCGCTGGCAGCGGATGAACAGGTAGGCCGACGGAGGCAGCAGGCCGGCGATCATGCCGACCGGCGCCGCGTACGTGTCGATCGCCGGGGCCAATGCGATCGTGACCGCGATGAACAGCAGGCAGGCGAGCACCGCCATGCAGATGAAGGTGACCTTGGTCCGCCCCGGCCAGCTCGTCTGCTGGTTGACCGTCCGCAGGAGCGCCGGCCCGATCATCGCCGCTGCCGTCAGCGGGATCAGGGGAGCCGCGTCCGCGACGAACGAGCTCGGCGCAAACTCGACCACCAGCGGCGCCAGCAGCACCATCGCCAGCACCGCGGCGATGCAGAGCAGCAGGAAATAGCCCAGCAGCTGTCCGCGCTGCTCTGCGCGGCCGTACTGCTTCTCCACCGACTTGTAGATCGCCGCCTTGCGCAGCGGTCGCAGCGCCAGCCGGAAGCCCTGCGGCAGGAAAGCGGCCATGAACCCCACCCGCGAGGCGAGTGTGTAGATCCCCAGATCGGCGTCGCTGACGAAGCGCGAGAGCAGGAATACGTCGGCGTTCGAGATCGTCCAGAACGACGTCATGATCGGCGAGCGGATCAGGCCGACGCGCAGGATCGGGCCCACCTCACGCCTGTCGATCGTCGGCTCGAAGCTCCGCCGCAGGATGACGAGGCCGACGAGCGCCGCGGCAACGGCGCCCGCGGTACCGGCGATCAAGACCGACTCCAGCCCGCCGCCCGCGGCCAGCAACGAGATCACGACGACCAGGCCCAGGGCCGGCCGGCTCAGCTCACAGACCAAAAACGCGGTCGGGCGCCGCTCGAACCAGATGATGATCGAGACCAGCTTGAAGAGAATCGTCCCGGCCCCCAGGATCGCGGCCCAGATCACGAGATCGGCGTCGTCCCGGGTCCCCATCAGGCCCTCGGCGATCGGCTCGCGTAGCACGATCGCAGCGCCGGCGGCGACGACCGCCAGCACGGCCGCCATCAGGAGCCCGGTGCCAAGGCTGCGCTTGGGCGAGTCCGAGGCGTCCTCGTCGTCGTCGTCGTCTGAGTCCTCGTCGTCGCCCTCGGCGAAGGTCCGGCGGATCGTTCCGGGCTTGACCGCAATCGTCAGCAGGAACGCCAGTAGATTCGCGCCGAAGTAGAGAACGGCGAAGCGCCCCAGCTCGGCCGCTCCGAGGTAGTGGGCGACGGCGAACAGCGTGACGAGGTGCAGCAGGCTCGCCCCGGCGAGGGCGACGCCCTGGACGCCGGAATAGCGCAGGACTCGGACCCCGAGCACCGCGCCCTCGCCGCGATGCCCCTCCGTCGCGGGACTCACTGGTCCCAGAGCGACCAGTGGTCGTAGTCTCGCGCGGTCAGCTCGCTCAGGCGTCGCGCATCCTCGCGCAGCAACGCGATGACGTCGTCTGGAATCGCCGCGCGGATCTGCGGGCGTTCGATCCTCAGGCCCAGTGGCCAGTAGCCACGAGCGACGGCCCAGGCCTTGGTCGAGAACTCCGAGTGCTCGGCCCGGGATCGGCGGATCTCGATGCGCTCGCCGAGCGGCGTCAGGCGCGTCTTGCGCTCGGTCTTGTGACGCTCGCTCGCGAACCGGCGGTCGCTGAAGCCGGGGTCGGCGCCGGCGAACTCGAAGATGCGCCGCAGCGTCTCGTCGCGACGGGAGCGAAGGTCGTCGTTGTCGAACACCAGCACCTGCTCGCGCGGATAGACCGCGAGGAAACGCTCGAGCTGCATCGCGTGACGGCTGCGGTCGATGTAAGACGTGTTCGGGCTGAGGATCGCGGCCGGGTCGCCCTCATGCCGGCCCTTTGAGTAGTTGTGGACCCAGTGCGCCGCGATCCGCTCGATTGGATCGCGGACGATGTAGATCAGCCGCGCATCCGGGACGACGGACGCCATCCGCTCGGGCACGCCCACGTGTTGCGGATAGGCGGTGTAGTTGGGCGACGCCTCGACCCGGACGGGCGCATCCGCGTCGAAGCGCCCCCGGTACCACTCAAGCCCGCGCGGCCAGTTGCGCTCGGCGATGAAGAAGTTGAGCTCCTTCGGGTCCGAGATCGAGATCTCGGGGTGCAGGCCCAGGTAATAGTGCAGGCCGCTGGTCCCTGCCTTCTGGGCGCCGATAATGATCAGGTTCGGGAGCGCTCCGGCGGCCTTCGCCGAGGCGGCGGGCTGTTCCTCGGTGGCGCTTCTGGTGCCCGTTTTCATCGGGGTCAGGATACGGGGCGAACCCGAGGCCACCCGCGCGGGGCGCCCCCCGTCAGCTCAGGTCCACGACTCGGCGCGGGCGCGGCCGGCGCGCCCGGATCAGGTCCAGGCGGCGGTCCCGAAACTCGGCGTAGGAGCCGCCTGTCAGCTCCGCCTGGCGTTCGCCCTCGCCGGGGAGATGCTCGAAGCCCACCCCCGCGCGCAGCATCGAAGAGAAGTCGAGGTGATCGGTGACGACAAGAAGCCGATCGGGCGCCTCCCCCGACTCGGCGATCGCGCGCTCCAACTCGCGCTGGTGGCGCCCGGGGTCCAGGCCCAGCGCCAGCACCAGCACGCGCGTTCGCGGCCGCCTGAGGCTCTGCGAGACCACTCGGGCAAGGGTTCGCGGGACGCTGGAGGCGAAGATCCAGGCGCGTCGCAGCCGGACCCCCGCGCCGGGACTGCTCGCGGCCCCCGCGGCCGCTGGCCGTTCCGCTGCGAATCCCTCGAGCCAGCGCGCGGCCTGCTCCGCCCCGCGCCACTCGTCCAGCCCTTGCATCCCGGTGAGCAGCGCTGAGTGCCGCACCGGATCGAGCAGCTCGTCCAGCCGGCGCTCGAGCTCGGGGTCGCCGGGACCGCTGACGGCAAGGCCCGCGCCTCGTGACACGGCGCCCTTCGCGCGGGCTGCCTGGTCATCGGTCTGGCGTTCGATCGGCACGAACAGGGCGGGCACCCGTGCCGCGGCCAGCTCGTGGAACGCGTTGTAGCCGGCGGCGGACACGGCCGCGTCGAAGGCCGAGAAATACCGCGCGATCGGGTAGGTCGCCTCGAGCCGCACCACCCCGTCCGGGACGTCGTCGATCGCCGCCAGGTGTGACGCCAGCGCAGCGGCCTGAACCCCGGGGATCGCGACGAGCCGGCGCAGGCATCGCGCGGTCGTCTCGCGGACCCCCGCCCCCTGCCCGAGCTGGACCAACACGTTCCGGTGGCCGGGCTCGAGCCCCAGAGCCCGCTCCGCCTCGGCACGAGCGAGGCGTTCGACCGCGATGACGATCGGATCGACGACCTTCGCCTCGGCGCGCCGCCCGGCGGTCGGCCCGGCGTCCGCTTCCGGGTCGAGCTCGCCCGGCTCGAGCACGGCGTCGAACAGGTGCGTGCGATGAAGCGGTGCCGTGTCCGCGTCCGCCCTCCACATCGCCCGGCGGCTCCAAACAAGCACGGCGCCCGTCGACCGCAGCGCCGGCAGCAGGCGCTCGTAGGGGTGCGTCCCGTCGAAGACCACGACCTCAGGCGCGATCTCGCCGACCATCACCCGCAGCCGGTCGCGCGCGCGATAGGTCCAGCTCAAGTCGGTTCCGGCCCCGGGGCGGTCATACGACGCGATGTACTCGACCGGGAAGCCCTGGTCCCGGACCACCGGCGCGCCGGCGGAGAACGTGACGAAGAAGGGCTCGATCTCCGGGTCGAGGTGACGCGCGATGGCCATCGAGCGCGTGAGATGTCCGAGGCCGGTGCCGTTCGAGGTGACGAACAGGATCCGCCGCGAGCCGCTCACGAGCGCTCCAGCGCCCGCCGCAGGATCGGCGCGCAGCTGACGCCGTCCCGCTCGAGTCGCTCGAGGACCACGACGTACGCCCGCTCGACGTCCGCCTGCTCGCCCGGATCGAGGCCGCGGCGCCAGCGCTCGCGGTTCGCCCGAGCCGGGTTCATGCGGCGCCGCATGAAATAGCGCATCCGCGATCCGGCGCCGACGCCGGCGAACGCGGCGAGGTTCTCAACGGCCTGCTTGCGGGCCCCGCGGACGAGGAAGTCGTCCAGGCCGAGCTCGAGGAAGGCGGCGGGGTCGATTGCCTTCGAGCCGGCATCGATAGCCCGGATCCGCCGTTCCCACCATACGAGCCCCTGTTTGCGGGTCCGCGGGTAGACGAGCCAGCGGCGCTGCGAAACGCGCGAGGCGGAGGCATCGCGCCCGTCGCGGGCGACGTGGACGAACCGCGCCTCGGGAAACAGCCGCACCAGGGTCGGCGCCTGGGCAATGACGTCGCAGCTCTGCTCGACGATCGCCCGGCCCGGGTATCGCCCCTCGGCGGTGACCGGCCAGAGCAGGTCGTAGAACAGCTTGCGGCAGGCGTCCTCCGGAGCGGTGTCGAAGGTTTGGTCGAACTCGCCGAGCGCCGCATCGAGGCGCTCCCGGGGGACGAAGCGGTGGAGGCCGCGCAGCCGGTCGGTCTGAAATCCGCGCCACCAGAACCCCCGCATCCGGCGGATGAACGCGCGCTTGGATATCTCGCCGGCGAGCAGGCCGGGGAAGCCCTCGACGTCGGTGTGGAACCGGGTCTCGACCGGGACAAGCCGGTAGTTGGAATTTCGGGCGGCGAGCTTCGCGACCACGTGCGTGCCGCTTCGCCCCGTGCCGCCGACGAACAGGATCGGGGCCGGGCCGTCTCGCCGCGGCTCAGTGCTGCTCGCCATGAGCTCCGTCCGGATTCGGCGAGTGGCGGGGCGTGCGTGGGGGCGCACGGTGGCCGCCCGCGTGCAGTGTGGCACGTGGGCGGGTGCCGGGTGCCTCCAGGCGCGTGCCGATGCCGCCGAAACGGGCGGTGCTCCTGGCGATCAGCACTGGGCTTTCCGCGGCCATCGGCGGCAAGGATAGGGACGGACGTACGATGCGGCACGTGCCGGGCCACCACCCCCACCCGATCTTCGTCGGCGGCGTCGGGCGCTCGGGCACCCATGTCATGGGGCGCTTGATCGCTGCCGGGCCGACTTACCATCGGGTGCGAACCGAGGCCCGGTTCCACGCCTGGGAGGGCGGGCTGCCCGACCTCTGCGCGGGCCGCACCACGCTCTCCGAGTTCATGGAACGGATGCGTGGCCACTGGTGGCTTCGGGGCGCGAACCAGAAGCAGGGCATCAGCCGGATCCTGGCTCGCGAGCCGTTCGACGAGGCGTTGGAGCGCTTCGAGGCAGAGTTCGCCGGCGATCAGACGGCCGCGAGCCGCCGGCTGATCGAGGACCTGCTCGAGCCGGAGGCGGTCGCCGAGGGCAAGCCGTCGTGGGTCGAGGCCACCGGCGGCACGGTCGAATACGCGCCGTTCCTGCGCGACCTGTTTCCGCGGGCGAAGCTCGTGAACATGGTCCGCGACGGCCGCGCGGTGGTGGCGGCGACGCTCAAGAAGGTCAACCTGACCGACGACCCCCGCAAGGCGCTCGCGCGTTGGGAAGGGATGATCCGCGCGGCCGACGCGTCGCGGCGCTCGCTCGGGGACGAAGCGATCCTCTCAGTATTCCTCGAGGATCTCGCGGCGCACCGGCGCGAAGAGACGTTCGACCGCCTGGTTGGCTTCCTCGAGATCGAAGACCCGGCGCCGATGCGCGAGTGGTTCGACCGCGAGATCTCCGCTGAGCGCGCGCACGTGGGCGGCTGGCGCGAGCGCATGGCCCCCGCCGACGCCCGCGCGATCGACCGCCGCTACCGGCGGCTCGTGCGGCGCCTGCGGCGCCAGGGCATCCGGTGGGTGCCGGCTCCCTAGATGTAGGGGATCACGGCCAGCCGCTCGTCGTAGCGGCCGATCACCCGCAGCAGCAGCTCCTTGGTCAGCCGCTCGTCCGGCTCAAGCCCGAACCCGGCCTCGAACACCTCGCGGCTGTTGAAGCCGGCGACCGACAGCACCGCCGGGTCCATCTCGTTGTGCTTGGCGCTCCCCCACATGCCCATCCGGTGCTCCCAATAGAAGAGGTCTGAGAGGTCGAAGCCGAAGCCGACCAGGGCCTGGTCGAAATTTGCGCGTTCGATGAACCCCTCGAACGCAGCCAGCCCCGAGCGCGTGTGTTCGGCGCTTGCCTTCGGCGCCCTCATGCTCGAGTCGTAGGCGCGCAGCAACGCCTGAGGCGTCGGGGCCGCGATCGCCGCGCGCCGCTGCGTCCGGCCCGCAATGCGGCGCACCAGCGAGCTTGCGCCCTCCAGGTTGTAGAAACCCCGGATGACCTCGGCGCCGTAGCCGCGCACAAAGACGTCCCGCGCGTCGCCGAAACGGCGATGCACGTGGGCCGTGATCCGCGACGGCTGCCCCCACCCGCCGACGTTCCGGCGGGCGAGGCGAGCGACGGCACGCATCTCGTCGTCGATCTCGCTCAGGTCAAGGTAGGCGTGCTCGATTCCCGCTTCTCCGGCGACGGCCTCGATCACCTCGAGCTCCTCGTCGTCGACTCCGCCGCGCTTCCGGCGCCACGTCATCCCCCGGAACGGAAGCTCGAACCGGCGGAAGGCGGCGATCAGCACCCGGGTGTCGATGCCGCCGGTGACTCCGACGATCGGCGAGCGCCGGTCGCGCAGGTGACCGGCGAGCGCGCCGAGGTGCCGGTCGAGCGCCCCGGCGAAGTCGTTAAAGGCGGATCGCCGGCGCTGCCGGCGGGGCCAGTAGCGCACGGTCCGGCGCTCGACCAGGTCGTAGAGGTTGTTGGGGGCCAGTGCGCGGACGCCCTCGAACATCGTCATGTCCCCGGGCAGGTACTTGACGCTACGCGACTTGTACTCGGCACTCGCGACGACCTCGCGAGCCGCCGGGTCGTCGCGATCGCCGAACGCGGCCGCCACGAGCTCCGGGTGGGAGCCGATGCAAAGCTCCCCCTCCGCCCGGTAGAAGAGCGAGCGTGTCCCGAGCGGATCGTGGAACGCCCGGTACGCCGATCCCGTGCGGACGATCAGGGCAAAGCGGCCGCCCAACTCGTCGATGACGGCGAACAACCGGTCGTCGGTCTCGACCGCGAGCAGACTCTCGAGGGCGCTCTCGAGGCGGGTCGCCCTAACGGTGAACGCCTCGCCGATCAGAACCGCCGAGTCGCCGCCGGCCTCGACCATGTGGACCGGCGCCTGCGGGTCGTGGTGGATCACGAGGTCGCCGAACTCGAGTTGGCGCCAAGAGCGCACGACGTCAGTCCACGACCGATCAACCACGGAGCGCCCGCCAGCCGGCAGGCACACGAAGCCGAAGCGAAAGAGTGGCGGCGGCGAGCCCATAACCTGAAGGCTTCCAGAAATCCGCGCATGCACACTCCAAGCAAGGACATTCCCGAACCGGTCTTCGTCGGCGGCAGCGCCCGCAGCGGCACGCACGCGATCGGCCGCCTGCTGGGCTCGCACCCGAACTACCTCCAGCTCCCGATCGAGTCGCGCTTTCACTGCGGGACCGGCGGCCTGACCGACCTCCTGAACGGCAATACGGACATCGACGCCTACCGCGAGCGCTGCCTCGGGAAGTGGTGGCAGCGCGGGCTGCGCCAGCACCTGGGCCTGAAGCGGCTGATCGAGCGCGACGACCTCGAGGCCGCGCTGGAGCGCCTTCGCGCCGGGCTCGATGACGACCCCTGGCGGGCGGGCGCCCGGTTCGTCCGCGAGATCCTCGATCCGCTGGCCGAGCGTGCGGGCAGGCCGGTCTGGGTCGACCTGTCGGGCGCCAACATCCGCCAGGCTCCCTCGCTGCTGAAGCTGTTTCCCCGCGCCCGGTTCATCCACATGGTCCGCGACGGCCGCGCGGTGACCGCGGCGATCCTCAAGAAGCGCGATATGACCGACGATCTCGCGCAGGCGTTCGGTCACTGGGAGATGCGGGTCCGGCGCTCCGACGCGGCGCTGCGCCAGATGCCGCCGGATGCGGTCCTGACGATCTTCCTCGACGACCTCACCGCCCACGACCGCGAAGCGCAGTTCGCGCGGATCGTCGGCTACCTGCGGATCGACGATCCGGCGCCGATGCGCCAATACTTCGACGAGACGATCAGCCCCGAGCGGGCGCACGTCGGCGCCTGGCGCGAGCGTATGGCTCCCGCCGACGCCCGCTGGGTGGACCGCCGCTACCGCCGGCTGGTCAAGCAGCTGCGCCGCGAGGGGATCGACTGGGTTCCGGAGCCAGGCGGCCAGTGAGCGCCGGCGCTGCCGAGTTCCCCGCGCCCGTCTTCGTCGGCGGCGTCGGGCGCTCCGGCACCCACGTGATGGGCCGGCTGATCGACGCCAGCCCCCGCTACCACTGGATTCCCACCGAGGTCCGCTTCCACGCCTGGCGCGGCGGTCTGCCCGACCTCGTGGCCGGCAACACCTCGCTGGAGGACTTCCTCGCAAAGATGCGCGGCCGCTGGTACGTGCGCGGCGCCAATCGCCGCAACGGCCTGAAGCGGGTAGCGACGACGGAGCAGCTGGAGGCCGCCCTCGCCGAGTTCGAGCCGGCGTTCGCCGCCGACCCGATCGCCGCCAGCCGGGGCCTGATCCAGCGCCTGCTGGACCCCGCCGCCGAGGCGGCCGGCAAGTCCGCCTGGGTCGAGATCACCGGGCCGGTGGTCGAATTCGCACCGTTCCTCTTTCAGCTGTTCCCCAACGCCCGGTTCATCAACATGGTTCGCGACGGGCGCGCGGTAGTCGCCGGAACCCTGAAGAAGGCGGACCTGACCGACGATCCGATGATCGCGCTGGCCAAGTGGGAGCAGATGATGAGCGCGGCGGGAACGGCGATCCGGGCGCTGCCCGAGGGGACGGCCCTGACCGTGCAGCTCGACGAGCTCACCGCCCATGACCGCGATCCCACCTTCGACCGTGTGGTCGAGTTCCTCGAGGTCGACGACCCGTCCGGGATGCGCGAGTACTTCGACCGCGAGATCTCGCCCGTGCGGGCTCACGTCGGCGCCTGGCGCCAGCGCATGGCGCCCGCCGACGCGCGTCGCGTCAACCGCCGCTACCGGCGCGTCCTGCGCAGGCTGAAGCGCGAAGGCGTCGACTGGGCGCCGCGACCAAGGTAGGTCGCGACCACCACCGCGGCGCTCAGCGGCACTGGGCCCCGACGCAATCCCGCAGGTCGTCCAGTTGGTCCGCGAGCGAGTTGCGGACGTCCACCAGCCCGGGACGCTCGCTGACCACGTTGGGGCGCAGCACGGGCGCGTCGAGCGTGTGCAGGTTGTCCATCTGGGGGTGATCCGTCTTCAGGTCGTAGAACTCGTACTCGTCGACCTGGCCGTCGCCGTCCGTGTCGTGCTCGAGATACACGTACCGCCCGTCCTCGATTCCGGCGGAGTACCGGTTCTCGAGCAACAGGACGCGGCCGGTCCCGGCCGCCGGGTTCCGAGCCACGGATCGAATCGAGGCGCCGTCCACCGGAGCCTGCGCGGAGGCGTCCCCAAGCTGGAGGATCGTCGGCATCAGGTCGATGTTCGCGGTCGGCTCCGAGTGCGTGGCCCCGCGTGGGACGCCGGGCCCGCGAACGATCATCGGGACCTTCGCGCTCTCCTCGTAGAGCAGCGTCTTGCCCGTGTGCCGGTGCTCGCCCAGCATGTACCCGTTGTCGGAGGTGAAGAAGATCCAGGTGTTGTCCAGCTCCCCGCCCCGGCGCAGCTCACGCACCACAGCGCGGACCATGTCGTCGACCGCGAGCAGCGACGCGAGCCGGGCGCGGTACCGGTCACGCACCTTGCGCCGCTTGGCGATGTCGAGCCGGTTCTGCCGGCGGATGAACAGCGGCTTGTCGCTGACGTCCCTCTCGTTGAACGAGGCCGGACGGGGGAGCTTGGCGTGCTTGAACTTGCCCTCGTGGCGTGGCGCCGGGCGCGGGTTCGGCACCGCGTTGCGCTTTGGCTCGCCGTGCGGCGCCAGCGGCGCGATCGTCAGGAAGAACGGCTTTCCCTTGCGCAGCTTGGCGCGCATGAACCGCTTGCTCTTGCGCGTGTAGACGTCGGTCTGGTAGTTGCGGTCGCTCTTCGGCACCCGGCGGATCTCGCCGCCGTCGTTGGCGACCCAGTCGTACATCCGCGACGTGAGCCCCGCGTAGAAGCGGTTGAAGCCGTCGGGGATGTCCTCGGGATGGGCCCGCGCGTAGTTGCCATAGCCGTTCAGGAACTTGCCGATCCAGGCGGTCTTGTAGCCCGCCGCCCGCATCGAGACCGCCGATGTCGCGGCGTCGTCGAACTCCAGGAACCCGCCCTCGGGCTGGCGATTGCTGAGCACACCGTGGTTGTGGGCGAACTGGCCGGTGAGGTAGCTCGCGCGCGAGGGGCAGCAGACCGGGAACGTCGCGTAATGGCGTTTGAACTTGACGCCCCTGCGGACGAGCAGCTTGCGAGTCTGCTTCATCACCCGGAGGTCCGCCGTGGCCTGGTCGTCGGTGAGGATCACGACGATGTTCGGGCGGTTGTCGGTCTGCTCCGCGGCGACATCATTGTGGCCGGCCAGCAGCCCACCGGTGATCAGGGTGGCGACCGCGAGCCCGCCGACGGCGGCGCGAGCCCGCGTCGATCCGGCGATCGCCTTGCGCGTCAGTGGCATTCGGCGCCTTCGCAATCATTGAGGTCGTCGAGCCGGTCGGCCAGCTCTGCCCGGATCGGCGCGTAAGCCGGGTCGTCGTGGCGCGACTCGAGCTGGTACGGGTCCTGCTGCAGGTCGTAGAGCTCGAACTCGGAGCCGAGATCCGTCTCGTGCTCGGCGTAGAGCCAATCCGGCGTCCGCAGCGCGAACCCGCGGTTGGTCTGGATCACGAGCTCGCGGTCGGAATAGACGCCCGGTGTCGCGACGACGTCGAACAGCGACACACCGTCCTGTTCCTGCGCCGGCTCGACCCCGGTGAAGTCGTAGATCGTCGACGCGATATCGATGTTCGCAACCGGCGAGTGGACGACCGTCCCCGGCGTAAGCCCGGGGCCGCGCATCAGCAGCGGCACGCGCGTCGACTCGTCGTAGATCTTGCTCTTGCCCGCAAGGCGGTGCTCACCGAGCAGGTAACCGTTGTCGCTCATGAAGATCACCAGGGTCTTGTCCAGCATCCCGTTTCGTCGCAGCGCCGCCATGACGCGCACGACCAGGTCGTCCACCGCCAGCAGGCTACCCAGCCGGTCGCGGTTGAGGTCGCGAAGGACCTCACGCGCCGGTCGCTTCAATCGCGGCACGTTGGACACGAACGACGGCTTGTCGGAGACGTCGGCCTCATTCATCGCCGGCGGGCGCGGCAGCGGCTTGCGCTTGAAGGCGCCGCGATGGCGTCGCGGTGGCCGAGGGTTGCGCGCAGCCTGGAACCCCCGGGTCTCGACATGGGGTGAGAGCGGCGAAACCGTGAGGAAGAATGGATCGCCGGTGTCGGCCGCGGATTCGACGAACTTCTCGGCCTGGCGGGCGTAGACGTCGTTCTGGTAGCCGCGGACCGACTTCGCCCAGAACTTGCGTCTGCTGCCGATCACCTGCTCCCAGCCGTAGAGGACCCGCGTGGCCGAGCCGGCCCGCCAGAAGTCGAATCCGGGCGGCACGTACGGAGGATCTTGACGGGCGCCCTGGAGGTAGCCGTTCAGGTACTTCCCGACCCAACCCGTCTCGTATCCCGCGGCGTCAAGGGCGACCGCGGTGGTCGCTGAATCGTCGAACGCCGTCCAGCCTCCGTCCGGGGCCTTGTTGTCCACGACGCCGTGGTTGTGCGCGTACCTCCCCGTGAGCAGAGTCGCTCGCGCCGGGCAGCACAGCGGGAACGTGGCGAACGCCTGGCGGAACTGGACGCCGCGCCGGCCGATTCGGCGCAGCGTTCGCGGGTTGGACGGGGCTAGGTCCGAGAGGCGCTGGTCGTCGGTGAGGACCACGAGCACGTTCGGCTGCCCGACCGGGCCCCGGGCGGAGCCGTCCTGCGCCTCGGACCGGGTCCCCGCGGCCAGCGCCGCGAGTAACCCGGCCAGGGCCAGCGCGATTCCGGCCCGGCGCGCGAGCCCCCCAAGCGAACTGGCTTGGCTCACGTGACCGCGGCCTCGGCAGGCACGCCGGAGTCGAAGAACGCGAGCGCGCGATCGGAGACCAGCTCCGGACACTCCTCGGGCAGCATGTGGCCGGCACCTGGCACCACCTCGATCGTCATGTCGTCCGCGTATTCCTCATGCCCCTGGAACAACACGGGCGGGAGGATAGGGTCGCGGTCTCCGTGCAGCACCAGGGTTGGCACGGTCAGCCGCCGTTTGCGGTAGCGACCGGCCAGGACCGGTCCAACCTCCCGCAGCAGGAAGGTGCGATACAGCAGGCTGGCGGCCCGGGCCCGGGTCGAGGCCCGCAGGTCACGGCCGTAAAGGCGCTGAACGTCGTTGCGCAGGTGCTCGCGGTGGTGCGACCAACGGCGGAGCTTGCGAGCGACGTAGCTGGGCCGCCGCATCCGCCGCGGTCCGAGCGGCGAGGCGATGGCGGCCATGTACGCGGACCGCCTGAGCTGCGGCAGCAGGCGCAGGCTCGACTTCACGAACGGCGGCGGGGTCGAGACCATGACCAGGCGCTGAACCAGCTCGGGACGCTTGAGCGCCAGCAGGCAGCCGATCCAGGCGCCCCAGTCGTGTCCGACGATTCGCGCGCGATCGATCTCGAGCGCCGCCATCACGTTCGCGATGTCGTCGGCCATGTTCTCCTTGTCGAGGCCCTCCCAGGCGATGTCGGTCCAGCCGAAGCCGCGCAGGTCGATCGCGATCACCCGGTAATGCTTCGCCAGCTCCGGAATCATGAGGCGCCAGCAGTACCAATGCTGCGGGAAGCCGTGCAGGAGCAGCAGGGGCTCACCCTCGCCGGCTTCGGCGACGTGAAAGTTGAGGCCACCTGCGGCCTCAAAACGATGGCGGACGCCATCAACTTGGGGCATCTCATGGGCCACGGAGGAGCGCGTGATGTTAGCGAGAGGCCGGGAATCGGCCGCCTGGCTGCCGCTATCGTCCTCCGTCCGAATGAGCGGCTCGCTTCCGGATTTCGTGATCATCGGCGCCCAGAAGTGCGGCACCACGGCGCTTCACGCCTATCTCGCGCGCCATCCCGAGATCTCGATGTCGCGCCCCAAGGAACTCGACTACTTCATCGAGGAGCTGAACCTGACCAAGGGCCTCGACTGGTACCGGTCTCGCTTCGATGGGGCTGGCCGAGTGCGCGGCGAGTCCTCCCCCAACTACACGGCCCACCCGGTCTACTCCGGCGTCCCCGAGCGAATGTCCGCGCTGCTCCCTGACGCCAGGCTGATCTTCATGGTCCGCGACCCGGTGGACCGGGTGCGCTCCGGCTACTACCACCAGTACTCGAACCGGACCGAGGACCGGCCGATGCGCGAGGCGGTGCTGGACGAGACCCGGGGCCATCTGGCCCGCTCGATGTACCACCTGCAACTCAGCCGATTCCTTGAGCACTATCCGATCGAGCGCATCCTGCTGCTCGAGCAGGAAGAGCTGCGAACGGACCGGCGGGAAACCCTCCGACGCATCTACCGGTTCCTGGGAGTCGACCAGGACGTCTGGCGCGAGAGCTTCAAGACGCCGCGGCTCGAGTCCGCGACCCGCGGACGCCGCACCCGCCTGGGCGCATTCGCCGCGAAGCGCCTGTCGCCGCGCCACTGGCGCAGGATCCGCGACCGGCGGCCGTTCACCAAGCCCTACGAGCAAGGGCCTCTGGATGACGAGCTGCGAGCCGAGCTGGCCGACCGTTTGCGCGACGACGTCGCCGCCTTCCGCGAGCTGACCGGCCGTCGCTTCGAGACCTGGTCGATCTGAGCCCGAGCTCGAAGGGCGAAGCGGAGCCCCGGCGTTTGTTGAGCCGCCTTGCCTAGTCGTCTAGGCGCGACTCTACGCGCTCGGCGGCCTGGCGCTCGGCCCGAGCGTGCAGCCGCTCGACCAGCGCGCGCTGCGCCAGCGTTGCCGCCCGCTCTTCGAGGTCGGTGGCGCGCTCCCGAAACCGCAGGTGCGCGTTGCGCTCGTGGCCAAGGTCGGTCGCCGCCGCAAGCGGGCCGTGCTCGGTCACCTGCGGCTCCTCGACGCCGTGGCGCCGGGTCGAGACCTCGACACCGCTCACCCAGCGCTCGCCGAAGAGCCTGCCGATGATCTGCTCGGGCGCCTCGCCGGTCGTTGCGGAGAGGCGCTGCGCGCGTCTCCAGGCGGCGGTGGCTACCACCTCAACCATCCCGTCCTGGGGAGCGGCGCCGGGGACCGTCACGTGGAGGGCGCCGACGTCCTCGCCCAGCGCCAGCTCGTGCAGGTCGCCGAGCGTGCGGGGGTCGAGCGAGGCAAGCGCCGGCAGGGTGACCTGGAAGGGCGCCTCGCAGGCCTCGGCGAGGGAGCTTCGGGCAAGCGCGGCGCGCGGGTGATCCGCAACCGCAGCAGCGACCGCGGAGCGGGAGGGATGGCCCTCCGGAACCTGCACCCGCAGCTCGAGGTCGCCGAGCCGGCCGGCGAGCGCGCCCCGAATCGATGCCAGGGCCTCGTCGGCCGGGGTCGCCTCGTCGAGCGGCAGGTTGACGGCCAGCGCCGGCCGGGCATGCCGCCGCGCCGAGGCGATGCCGCGAAACGGGGGCAGCGGCACGATCGCCGCGGCCTCGGGATGGATCAGCTCCAGCGTCTCCCCCGCCTCGCAGGCGCGCGCGACGGCATCCGCCAGCCACCCGGCGGTACCTCGGGCGAGCGCCGCGGGCTCGACGGCGAACACCGCGCCGGCGCAATGGAGCCGATAGAGAAGATCGAGCCGACGGACCTCCGGCGGCACCGTGCCGGCAGCCCCGGCGGCCTCGTAGAGCGCGCGATGCATGCCAATCGAACCGTCGGCGGCGGCCAGGTGGTACCCGCCGGCAAGGTCGGTGAGGTCGCGGGTCAGGTCGCGGACGAGGCCCAGCGGATCGCCGCCGTCCACGCCGACTGGCCCGAGGCTGACGGCATCGGCCGCGACGTGATGCCAGCGCGCGTGCGCCGCGACGAACTCAGGCGCGGGCTCGGCGCCGGCGGGAAGCACGATCACGATCTCGCCGTCCGGCGCCTGCGCGCCCGCGTCGATGACGTGGATCAGCTCGGCCGGATAGGTCTGGGCGCCAAGGTCGGGTTGCGTTCCCGCGCCGTCGACGACCACGGCGACGCGCGCTTCGGGCTGGAACGAGCCGAGCGGCGCGGCTTCGATGTCCCGCCAGAGGTGCTGCGGGACCGTTGCTGGCGGGGGCGGATTCACGGCGGGTGACTCTATCCGCCACCGTAGAGTGCCCCGTCGATGACCGAGATGGCCACCACGCCTCGACATTCCCCAGGCGCCCCGCTTCCGCTGCGGGTCGGCTTCGCCGGCACGCGGGGGCGCGAGCGGCTTGGGATCGGCGTCGGTGCTCGCGCCTACGCCCCAGGGGATGATTCATCCGGGTTCGATCTGTTGGTCGCCGAGCCCGGCACCGCCGATGCCCTGCAATCGGGGGGCCTCCCGGTGGTCGATGCCGGCGAGGTCGTGCCGGCGGTCGACCCGACGGCCTTCAACCCGACGGGCTTCCGCGACGCCGGCATCGCCGGGCTCGCGGCGATCATCACCCGGCCCGGATCCGGGTTCGAGCCCGGCTTCGAGCTGATCGCCGCCGCCGCGCACGACGAGCCGGTGACGGTGCTCGCTCCCGAGCGGGCGGCGCTTCCGTCGCTCCCGGGCGGGGTCCGCCGCGCCGGCCTCGGCCCGCAACCGCAGCCCCGCCGGGTCGTGCGCAGGGCGGGCGAGCACCTCGCCGTCCTCGACCACCCCTCCTTCCACGCCTCTGAGGTCGAGCGCGCGGGCTGGATCGCAAAGCTCTGCGCGGCCGGGGTCCCGGTCTGCGCCGAGGAGATCTCCGGTTCGCTGGCCGCTCTCTTGGGCACCGAGCTGACCGCGCTGCTCGAGCCGCTTCGGGCCCGCGACATGGCCGACTTAGACCAGCGCGAGCGGGCCTCGGTCGCGCTTCGCCGGGCGGCGCTTCGCGAACACTCGGCCGAGGCGCGCTGGCGCCAGCTCTGCGCCGAGCTCGGGATCGAGCTGCCGGGCCGGCCGCTGGTCTCGGTGATCCTCTCGACCCGGCGCGAGAGCTGGCTCGAGCACGGGATCGCCCAGGTCGCCCGCCAGACCTATGAGCCGCGCGAGTTGGTCGTCTGCCTGCACGGCGACGAGTTCGCGCCCGGCACCACCGAGCGGGTCCGCTCGCTCTATTCGGGCACCCTGCAGGTGATCCGGGTCGACTCCGAGCTGACCCTGGGCGATGCGCTCAACGCCGGGGTCGAGACCTCAGTCGGCGGGTTGGTGACGAAGATGGACGACGACGACTACTACTCGACCGAGCACCTCTGGGACCTGGTCTTGGCGCTCGAGTACTCGGGCGCGGATCTGGTTGGGAAGGCGGCCGAGTTCGTCTACCTGCAGTGGATCGACCTGACGATGCGCCGGTTCATGGGCGACTCGGAATCCGACCATCCGCGCCTGGCGGGCGGAGCGATGATGGCCCGCAAGGGGCCGCTCAAGGCGATCGGCGGCTGGCCGTCGCGCTCGCGCGGCGAGGACACATGGATCGTCAAGAACTTCAAGAAGGCGGGGCGCGGCACGTACCGGACGCACGGGTACGGCTACATCCTCAATCGCCACGGCCAGGGCCACACCTGGAACACGTACGTGGACTACTTCCTGATCCAGTCCCAGCGCGAGTGGCGCGGGCTGCGGTTCGACCAGTCGGCGATCGAGGAGTAGCTGGCTAAAGCCCCTTGCGGTACTCGTCCAGGCGCTGACGCACCTCCTCGTCGTCGCGGTTCGCGGCGGGGACGAGGAGCTCCTGGACGACGTCGGCGAGCTCGGCGACCCGGCGGTTGAGCTGGCGCACCTCCTGAACCTCGTCCTCGAGTCGCTGGACACGCTTCTTCAGGTTCGCGATCTGCTTGCGCTGTGGCGCGGCCGCGCCGAACAGGCCGCCGTCGCGCGCCATCACTGCCACCCCGCGACGATCCGGGCGACGTGCGGGTCCTCGTCCTTGTAGACGGCGAGGCCGTGGCCCTCCTCGCGGTGCTTGATCTCCCCGCCCCGCTCCTCGATCTCCGCCACCACGTCGTCCGGGCTTAGGTAGCGCCGGAAGTGCTCGCCGAAGACGTGCGGCTGGTCCTCGTCCTCGCCGGTCCGAAACTCCAGGTAGAGCAGTCCTCCGGGCTTCAGCGCCATCGCCGCCAGGCGCCAGAGCTGCTGGCGGCCGGCGTCCTCGAGGGCGTGGACCAGGAACCGCCCGTAGATCACGTGCGAGCGCTCCTCGTGGGCCAGTCGCGCGCCCATCTCCATCACCTGCCGCAGGTCGTAGAGGTCAAGGACCTCGAACTTCGCATCCAGGCCGTCGGCCTCGGCGGCATTGGTGGCGCGCTCGATCGCGGACTCCGCGTAGTCCAGGCCAAGCACCGGGTGGCCGGCCCGGGCGAACCAGAGTGAGTCGCGGCCGGTGCCCGATCCGATGTCGACCACCGGCGTCGTGCCCTGCTCCTCCTCGCTGACCCAGCGCGCGAACGCGGACGGGTCCTGAGGGACCGCCGCGCTGCGCTGGCTGCGATAGAACTCGTCCCAGTACTTGATGTTCAAGTGCAAGCCTCCAAGCCAGCCGCCGATGCGTCGTCGTGTCTCCCGGCGGATCTTGAATTGAAATGACGGATCAGGAACGCGCCACGAGGGTCCGTACGTAGCGACTAACAACGCGTCGGGGTCGGCGGGCGCGGGCAACTGCCTACCGTTCAAGGTTACCTGCCCGAGGGGGACGATCGCCGACCGCGGCAGGTCCGCCCCGACTGCGAACGCCTGGTAGAAGCGGTCGTGGACGCGGAAGCACGTGAACACGTCGACGTGCCGGAAAACGCCGTCCTGCCCCGCGAAGTTCACCTGCAAAAAGCCGGCCGAGAACCGCTTGACTTCCCAGCCCCGGCGGACGAACGTCCGTTGGAGGTCGAACGACTCCCGAGCGATGTCGGCGGGGTGCTCGTGCGGGCTCAGGTAGGCGACGTCGACGTCGTCGTCGTGGCCGATCAGCTTGCCGTCGCGCACCGCGCCCAGGAGCGTTCCGTAGGTGATGAACGCCGGCAGGTCGCACTCCTCGGTGAGAACCCTCAGGACCTCGGCCGTCTGGTCGAGGGTCGCGTCGATCGTGTCACCGCCGGCGGAATCGAACGGCTGGACCAACTCCCCCCATTTGCTGAGCGCCAGCGGCTGCCCGGCGTCGTCGACCACCTCGATGCGCCCTTCGCCCGTCCCCAGGGTCAGCTCCTGCTCGAGCAGGACCTCGCCCGTCTGGTGGTCGCGGATCGTGAGCTCGGTGACGCCGTTCAGATAGGGCTCGAGCGCCTCCGGCCACGGGACGATGCCCTCCGCGCCGATCGCCTTCATGTCGCGGTCCACGGACCAGATCCGCCGACCGTCGAAGACAACATCGAGCACGGCGTCCGACCCCTCGGGCACGCGAACCCCGGTGGCGTCGACCGCTGCCGTGGCCCCGGCCCGCTGGTTGGCCATCAGGCGGGCTCCGAGCCTCGCGAACGCCAGCGGTCGAGGGCGAAACGGCGGGCGCGACGGCCGAAGACCCGAACCGAGCGTGCGCCGGAGCTGGCGAGGGCCGGGATCGCGGCGGCCTGGCGGGCGGCCATGCGCGAGCGCCAGCGGACCCACTCGCCGGCTCCTGTCTTGCCGAGACGGCGCTCGGCCAAGCGCAGGCGGGCCTGCTCATGGCGCACCTGAAGGCGCTCGCGCGAGAGGCGATGAGCGTTACGGTCCATGCGGGCGCGCATCGTCGACGAGCGGGCCCGGTGGCGCAGGTGCTCGGCGCGTTCCTCGGCGAGGGTGCCCTGCGAGGGCGGCCCGTGCTCCTTGCGGCTGGTCGTGGAGCGCAGCTCTGCCTCGACTGCTCGCAGCCGGTTCGTCCCGGATCCGCCTGCGCTCGCGCGCAGCTTCCCACCCCGCCCAAGCCGCGACGCGAAGCGACCCGGAACGATGAACAGGATGTCGGCGGCCGGCGCGGACGCGCCCGGGTCAGCGATCGCGACCCGCGGATCGGCGTCGTAGAGCTGTTCGAGCGCGCCGCGCCGCGAATCCTGCTCGGTGAGGTCCACCCGAACGGTGACCTCGGTGAGCTCCGACGCGAGAGCAGCGTCAACCGCCGCGGCCAGCGCCGCGATCGGCGCCCGCTTGCCGGCGATCTCAACGATCACGGCACCCGTCGATGTGATTTCGGGCTCCATGCAGCGGGGAATCGTAACCTTCACGCCCCGATGCGGCAGACGGCGACAGCCCCAAGCGAGCCCGGTGCAGACCCCGCGCGGCGGGTCGTGCCGGGCGAGGTCCTGCCGCTTCGGGTCGGCTTCGCGGGCGCCGCCATCGCCAGCGGGCTGGCCTCGGGCGTCTATGCGACCGCGGTCGGGCGGCCTCAGCGCAGGCTGCGCTCCGGCGCTTCGCCGGACGTCGGCGACCTCCACGCGCTGGTGGTCGACCGGCCCGATCCCTCGCTGGGCGAGGCCGACCTGCGCTCGTTGTGCGAGCGGGCCCGTGCCGCCGGCATCCCGGTGGTCGGAATTCGCCGCGACTCAGAGCAGCCCGCCTGGGCCGGCCTGGCGGACATCGAAACCGGCGCTCCCGGCACGAACGCGCAGCTGACCGCGGCCCCGGCCGTCGACGTTGGCCGCTTCAATCCGGAGCGGTTCACCCAAGCGGGCGTTGCGGGCTACATCGCCGCGCTGGATCCGGACGTTGCGCTCGCCCGGGTCGAGGGGTCGTTCGCGATGCTCGACTCAGCCGCCCGCTTCGACCCGGTGTCGCTGCGGAGCGCCGAGGACCCCGCCGCAGCGCGGGCGCCCGAGGGCGTGGTCGCCGCGCGCGAGCTGGACCTCGAAGACGACGAGCTGTTGTCGATCCTCCACAAACGGTTGGCCGTCCTCGACCACCCCTCCTTCCACGCCTCTGAGGTCGAGCGCGCGGGCTGGATCGCAAAGCTCTGCGCGGCCGGGGTCCCGGTCTGCGCCGAGGAGATCTCCGGTTCGCTGGCCGCTCTCTTGGGCACCGAGCTGACCGCGCTGCTCGAGCCGCTTCGGGCCCGCGACATGGCCGACTTAGACCAGCGCGAGCGGGCCTCGGTCGCGCTTCGCCGGGCGGCGCTTCGCGAACACTCGGCCGAGGCGCGCTGGCGCCAGCTCTGCGCCGAGCTCGGGATCGAGCTGCCGGGCCGGCCGCTGGTCTCGGTGATCCTCTCGACCCGGCGCGAGAGCTGGCTCGAGCACGGGATCGCCCAGGTCGCCCGCCAGACCTATGAGCCGCGCGAGTTGGTCGTCTGCCTGCACGGCGACGAGTTCGCGCCCGGCACCACCGAGCGGGTCCGCTCGCTCTATTCGGGCGCCCTGCAGGTGATCCGGGTCGACTCCGAGCTGACCCTGGGCGATGCGCTCAACGCCGGGGTCGAGACCTCAGTCGGCGAGTTGGTGACGAAGATGGACGACGACGACTACTACTCGACCGAGCACCTCTGGGACCTGGTCTTGGCGCTCGAGTACTCGGGCGCGGATCTGGTTGGGAAGGCGGCCGAGTTCGTCTACCTCGAGGAGATCGACGTCACCGTCCGCCAGATCAGCCAGGACTCCGACACCCGTATGGCCGGCGGCGGGATGATGGCCCGCAAGGGCCCGCTCAAGGCGATCGGCGGCTGGCCGCAGCGCTCACGGGGCGAGGACCTCGCCCTGGTCCGCCGCTTCACCGCCGACGGCCGGCCGATCAAGCGGATCCCGCCCCACGGCTACATCCTCAACCGCCACGGCGTCGACCACACCTGGCGCCCGCAGGTCGACTACTTTTTGTTCCGAAGCGAGCGCACGTGGCGCGGCCTGGGCTTCGACGTCACCGCGATTGAGCGCCCGACAGACCCGTACTCACGGATCCCGTGGAGCTAGCCCACCGGATAGCCGAGCTCGCGCAGGCGCTCGGCCGCGATCGCCTCGAAGCGGGCGATGTCTTCCACCGGCATCTTGTCGCGCCAGCGGTCGATTCGTGAGGGGTCGGGCGGGCGCTTGAGGTTCTCCATGATCTTCATGCGCTCGTCGGTGGAGACGACGCGGCCGTCCTTGGCGACCTCCTCGGGCGGGGTCTCCAGCGCGATCCGCTCGTCGACGTTTTCGTAGAAGCGGACCATGCGCTCGTCGAACGGCACCTCGATGAACTCCGCGATCCGGCGCAGGTTCGGCTCGGGGTCGCGCACCAGGTCCTCGTAGATCACCTCGAGGTAGTGCGGCAGATCCTCGGCCTTGCGCCGGGCGTCGTCGATCCGCTTGACCCAGAACTCGGCGCAGCCTTCGATCGTGTCGGGGCCGAACCAAAGGTCCTTGATCGACAGCGCGACCGCGCGGCCGTCGCGGATCAGGTGGATGAACCGCGCCTCCGGAAGATGGCGGGCGATCACGTTCATCTTGATCACGTAGAACGGCGTCTTGTCGCCCCAGCGCAACTTGCCGATCTTCTCCGCGTACATCTCGTAAAAGCAGCGGATGCCATCGCCGAGCTGCTTCGGCTCGCGCTCGCGCACCCGCGCGGCGAAGGCATCCGGATCGAGGTGGAAGTCGGGCCAGCGCTTGTGGCCGGTGACCGACTCGATGAACGCCTCGACCGGGTCCTGCCCCGGCCGTCGCCGCGCCGCCCGCCAGACCTTGTGGGAGTGGTTGATGAAGTAGGTCTCGGGCGGGATCGCGAGGTCGGGATGCGCGTCCAGCATCAGCCGCAGCATCGTCGTGCCCGAGCGGGGAGCCCCGACGACAAAGGGGGCGGGCGCGTGCCCGGAATCGTCGTCCGGGTCGCGGGTCAAAAGGTTCTTGAGCCTGCTCGCCACGGCGGGCAAGTCTAGGTACTAGGGATTGGCCGGCAGATAGTGGTCCACGTACTCGCCGCAGACCTCCCCGGCGCTGTCGGCCAGGGGGCTCGGGACGGCCGTCAAGGCGACTCGGCCAAGCCAGACGCGGCGGTCAACGCCAAGGAGGTCCTGAAGGCCGCTCGGCTCCGCCGCCTCGACCTCGATCGCCACGGGCTCGCCTGAGCCGGTCAGATCGCCGGCGGGCCAGAACGCGCCGCGGCCGGCGCCGGTCAGGTAGAAGCCCTCGAGCGAGGCCGGCAGCTCCGCCACCTCCTCGCCGTCGACGCTGACGGCCAGTGGCACCTGCGAGTGGTACTGGAGCGAGATCGCCCGCTCGCCCTCGGGGACGGTGAGCTCCTGCTCAGCAGCCGCCGGCGCCACGAACGAAAAGACGGGGCTCCACGCCTCCTGCTCGCCGACGAGCGGCTCCTCCAGGACGGTCGCCTGCTCCACGACACCCTCGTCAGCGCTCGCGCACTCGTACGACGCGCCGGGATCGCCTCCCTCCTGCGGCATGACCTCGTAGAGAGGTCCCTTGCCGTGGCGGCGCCAGAGCACGTAGTCGCCCTCGCGCGCGACCTCATCCCAGTTGGGCGGCTGGGTCGACCCGAATGCCGCCGCGGTGGTGATCGCAAACTCCTGCCGGTTCAGCTTCTTCGGCTCGAGGGTGTCGAAGTCGAGCGCATCGCCCTGCTGCCAGCTCTTCGAAGCCCGGGCGCCGATCTCGGCCGGCACGTAGCCGCCCGGGCTGCGGGCCAGGGTGCCGCGCAGGTAGTAGCCGGCGAACCGGTCCAAGCCGAGGAACACGACGTCCTTGTCCTCCGGGATCCCCTCAGCCAGCGCCTCGAGATCGCGCTGGCGCCCGTCGAAGCCGACCGGGGCATCACGCAGCGCGAGCAGGGTCGAGGCGAACGCGAGGACGGCGAAGACGCCGCCGACCGCGATGCGAGCCGTCGTCCAGGGCGATCGCTCGCCAGGCGCCAACAGCCATCGCAGCGTGATCAGCATCAGCACCGGGGCCAGGACCGCCAGCGCCTTCGACTCGACGTGGATCTGCGCGAACTTCCGGGAAAGCAGGTACACGAACGCGGCGGTGACCAGCATCGCGAGGAGCGCCCACTCGCGCCGCCGCACCAACGCGATCGCCGCCCCGAGCGTGCAGAGAGTCGCGAACCCGGAGGCCAGGAGCGAGCCGTCAACGTCTCCGCGGACGATCCGGAAGTCGCCCTCGGGCCAGATGCCGAGCGCCTCACCGGGGAAGACGGGCGAGGAGAGCCGGCCGCGCGAGTCCTGAACATCGTCGATCTTCTCGATGAACCCGCTGGCGGGGCCGATCGCTATCGCCGCCAGCGCCGCCAGCACGAGACCCCCTGCGATCAGGAGCCGCCGGTGCTCTGCAGCCGCATCGCGGCTCGCCCGGAGATCGATTCGCGACTCGAAGCCGAGCCAGAGGATCGCCCAGACGGGAATCGCGACCGCGAACCACGCGACGCCCGGGATCGAGAAGGTGAAGACAGCGGCCAACGCCAGCACCGCAAGCACGGCGACGACCGCCCTGGCCGGCGGCGACTCCCGCTCCTCCCCCTGCCGCCGCGTCGCCAGGTGCAGCACGACCGCCAGAGCAACGATGAACAGCGCCATCGCCGTTTCCTTGAACCCGGATTGGGCGAGGAACGACGCCCCCAGGTACGGAAGTCCGGTCAACACGGCGACCACGCCGCGGCGCCAGGGGGGTAGCGCGGCGAGCGCCGAAAGCGCGGCCAGCGCGGTCAGCGCCGGAATCGCGAGCAGCAGGCCGTTGAAGACGGCGACCAGGTCGACCCCGGTTCCCTCCGAGACCGAAGCCGCCAGTGCTTGCGGCCCGACCGGGTAGCCGAACTGGACGGCCTTTGGCTGCGGCCCGAAGCCGTCGGCCAGCCAATCCGCCCAGTAGAGCTGGGCGGCCTGGTCGTTGCTGTAGATGCCCTCGCCCAGGACTCCCGTGCGCTCGTTGAAGAGGAACGGGAGCGAGGCCAGGGCAAGCGCTGCTGCCACCACGGCAACGGCGACCCCGTGCTGGGCCCGTGGGGCCGCTGAGGGCTCCGACGGGCGGTCCGGGGGAACCGCGCGCCTGGTCACCGCCGCGCAGCCAATGGTCAGGAGGCCCAGCACGATTGCCGCCGTCAGGCCCCGGCCCGGGAGACGGACCAGAAACGGAGCCAGGACGACCAGGACGCCAAGCCCGACGCCGCCCGCGACCCACTCGGGCTGCCGCCAGCCGAAAAGCAGCATCGCGGCCCGGCCGATCACGACCGACGCGAAAACGATCAGGAGCGCGCTGATCAAAACCGCAAGCATCAAGAGCCCGGCTGCGGCTGATTCGCCAGCCGGTCGAGATTCACCGAGTCACCGTTCAGCTCCGACGGCTCGAGATCAGGCAGGTCGCCGCAGGCAGCCGGGTCGAGCGGGCGGGCGATACGGAACATGCTCACCGGGCCGTCGCGCAGAACCTCCTCGGCGCCGGGGTCCTCGCGGGTCCACAGGGCCTCCTTGGTGTCGGTCAGGCCGTCCGGGCGGAACGGGTCGTACATCGTCACCACGAAGTCGTAGTCACCGGCGTTCACCTCTTCGCGCCAGGTCGCGCAGTCCGGGATCCGCAGGAACGCCTCGTCCTCGCCCGTGACGCCGAGCCACTGCACGTGGTTCGAGAGGTCGGTCCCGGAAAACGCGTACTGGTTGAAGACCCCGCGCACGCCCGAGATCGCGATTCGGGCGTCGCGCAGGTCCTGGGCCTTGCGGACGATCTCGGCGATGTTGAGCTCCGGGCTCAGGTTCTCGTAGCGGCGCTCGAGGTAGTGGCGCTGGACGAGGAACCCCGCCACCAGGGCTCCGACCACGACGACCGCTCCCACCGCCAGCTTCGAGCGCGGCGTCGCGGCAGGACCGAGCCGGCCGCGCGAGACCAGCCAGCCGGCGAGCGCGAACAGGCCCAGGGCTCCGAAGCCCGCCGCCAAGCCGCCCTTCGTATGCCCGCCCTCGGGCCACTGCACAATCGTCAGCGTCGTGATCAGCGCCAGCGCCCCGAGCCCGAGCAGCACGATCGTGCGCCTCCGCTCGGTCGCCCGAAAATCCGGCAGGCAGGGCAGCAGCGTCAGGCCGATCGCGACCGCCGGCGCGAGGTAGCGGATGTTCCATTCGAAGGCGATCGGCTGGCCCTCCTCACCGCCCGCCGTGAGCGGCGTGATGAGGTATGCGATCGCCGTGATCAGCGCCACCGCCCCGAGCGCGCGCAGGACCGGCTCCCGCCCGCGCCAGACCGCGTACACGCCGCCGGCGACGACCCCCAGCAGCACCAGTGGCCAGAGCGGCCCCAGCTCCTCGGCGAGGTACTTGAAGAACCAGTCGAACCAGATGTCCGGGTCGTTCCAATAGTGCGCGACCGAGAACCCCGGCCGCAGCTCGAACGCGCGCTCCGGAGCAGCCAGCCCGAGCGGTCCCCACTCCGTGAACGGAATCGGGTTGCCGACCGTCACCAGATTGCGCGCATACCAGTAGCCACCCGCCAGCAGCATCGGCAACGACCAGGAGGCACCGGCCCGGACCCGCTCGCCACGCGGCGCAATCACCACGACCGCCACGGTCAACAGCGCCACCGGTGCCAGGAACGACAACTTCGTCCCGGCCGCCAACCCGGCCGCAGCGCCGGCCACGGCCAACGCCCCCCAGCCGATCGACCGACCCCCCACACCACGCGCCGCGTACCCGTTGACGAGCACCGCCGCGGCACAGAGGAGGAACGCGACCCCCGCAATGTCGTTCAGCGCCTCGCCAGCCTGGAAGTCGGTCATCGTCTCCGCTCCCAGCACCACCGCCCCACCGAGCAGCGCCTGCGGGGCAACGCCATGCGGCCGTCCGATCGCCCACGACGCCAGCAACCCCAGCGCGAGGAACCCCACATTCATCAAGGGCGACAGAAAATCCCGCGCAAACGCCAGGATCGGAATCGCGTGCAGGACCTCGGTGTTGGCCGGATAGAAGCTGGCGAAGAAGATCGGATCGAAAAAGAACAACTCGCCTGTGGACCCGGTCTCCACGAACCGCGAGGAGAGCGGCATGTGGTACCAGAGCGAATCGGCCCGGCCCATCCCCCCGGCAATCCCGGTCAAAGTCGGGATCGCCCACCCGGCAACGACAGCGGCAACCACCACAGCAACGACCCAATACCCGTAATCCGGACCTGCCGGTGACGGTGGCGCCGCCGGCATTGCCCGTCGGCGACGCTCCGCCTCCTGCATCGCACCGTCCTCGCGTCCATGCTGCGGATGTCGCCGAGCAGGCAATACCGACGTCCCCACCCATGTGAGCGCGGCCACCGCCACACAGGCGATCGCGTACGCCGCTTCACTGAACAGGCTGAACATCCCGAGGGCCTGCGCGACGACGATCGCGAAGGTCAGCCCAACTACAAGATCCGCGACCAGCGCCGGCGATCCCGACCAGCCGGGCAGCAGGGCACGGCGAACGCGAACCGCCGCATAGCCAAGCGCAGCGATGACGACCGCCAGCCAGGCCACGCCGGCGAGGTAATCCAGGAGGCCGAGCGTACGGTCGTACGGGGCGAAGTCGGGGCTCATCGCCGCCCCGAGGGCGTCAGTCGAACTCGTCGATCACGACCGAGCGCTCGTCCGGCGCGACCAAGCCGAGCCGGCGGGCGCCACGCTCGGCGGCATCGGGCTCGGCCAGCGTCGTTGCGCGATCGCGCAGCTCGCGGTTCTCGCCCTTGAGCTCGGCGAGCTGCTCGCTCTCGGCGCGGGAGTCGCGCCAGGCGTCGACGAAGTTGACGACCGGGTTCACGTAGAGGACGACGATCGCGAACAACACGATGACTAGCGTGATCCGCCCCAGGCGCTCCCAATCGACCCGTGATGCGGGGCGCGCCGACGTCTTCCGCCGTGGTGCAACCCGATAAGCGCGAGAGCTCACGCATGATCGCTTCCACGCCCGCGGCGCCTTACCTTCCGCTGAACGCCGAAATGCCCGGGTAGGTGGCGCTGGCGCCGAGCTGCTCCTCGATCCGCAGGAGCTGGTTGTACTTGGCGACGCGATCCGAACGAGAAGGGGCACCGGTCTTGATCTGCCCCACGCCCGTGGCCACCGCGAGGTCGGCGATCGTGGTGTCCTCGGTCTCGCCCGAGCGATGCGACATCACCGCCGTGTAGCCGGCGTCCCGCGCCATCGCGATCGCCTCCAGGGTCTCGGTGAGCGTCCCGATCTGGTTGACCTTGATCAGGATCGAGTTGGCCACGCCGGCCTGGATCCCGCGGCGCAGCCGCTCCGGATTGGTGACGAAGAGGTCGTCGCCGACGAGCTGGCAGGTTGCGCCCAGGCGTTCCGTCAGCGCCTTCCAGCCGTCCCAGTCCTCCTCGTCCATGCCGTCCTCGATCGAGACGATCGGAAATCGCTCGCACGCCGACTGCCAGTAGTCGGCCAGGTCGTCGGGCGTCAGGGTCCGGTTCTCGTGCTCGAGGACGTAGCCGCCGTCCGCGTGGATCTCGCTGGTCGCCGGGTCGAGCGCGATGAACACGTCCTCGCCGGCGCTGTAGCCGGCAGCGCCGATCGCCGCGACCAGCGCCTCCAAGGCGGCCTCGTTCGACTCCAGGTCCGGAGCGAAGCCCCCCTCGTCGCCGACTGCGGTCGAGAGACCCTGGTCCGCCAGCGTGCGCTTTAGCGCATGGAACACCTCGGTTCCGATCCGCAGGCCCTCGGCGAAGCTGGGTGCGCCCGCGGGGACGACCATGAACTCCTGGAAGTCGATCGAGTTGTCGGCGTGGGCGCCGCCGTTGACCACGTTCATCATCGGCACCGGCAGGGTGCTCGGCTCGGGCCCGCCGTTGTCGAGCTGCGCGACGTAGCGGTAGAGCGGCAGCCCGGCGTGATCCGCCGAGGCACGGGCGGCGGCCAGCGACACGCCGAGGATCGCGTTGGCGCCGAGCCGCGACTTGTTCTGGGTCCCGTCGAGGTCGATCATCGCCTGGTCCACCGCCGCCTGGTCGGCCGCGTCGGCCCCGCGCAGCGCAGCGGCGATCTCGCCGTTGGCGTTCGCCACCGCCTTCGCCACGCCCTTGCCGCCCCACCGCTCGCCGCCGTCGCGCAACTCCGCGGCCTCGAACTCCCCGGTCGAGGCGCCCGAGGGCACCGCCGCGCGCCCGGCGGCGCCGGATTCGAGCGTCACCTCGGCTTCGACCGTGGGATTGCCCCGCGAGTCGAGGATCTGGCGCGCGTGGATGCGTTCGATCTGGGACATCAGGCGACTTGAACAGGCGGGCGCGGGGCGGTCATTCTGGCAGGACGGCGCGACGTGCCGCCGCTCGCACGGCCAGCTCCGGATCGACGCCGAGGCGGCGGGCGATCCGCACCAGCTCGAACAGGAGACCGCCGATCCAGCGCTCGGACCGCTCGCGCGCGGCGTCGTCGGAGATGCGATCGCCGCCGCCCTCCGGGTCGGCCCGGCGCAGGAGCTTGCGCGCGTAGAGCAGGCCGGGAAGGTTCTCCGGCACGTCGGCGAACGGGTCGCCGGCGCCGCGGCCCTCGACCTCGCGCTTGATCCTGTCCCAGTTCGCCAGCACCTCGCGGCCGGTCTCCGGGTCTCCCTCCAAGAGCTCGCGTGCCTCGCTCAGACCAGCTGCATCAACAACGGCAGAGCCTCGTCTCCGGGCTTCGCCCTCCGCCTCGGAAGCGAACACGTGGGGATGGCGGCGGATCAGCTTCTGGGTCATGCCGTCGGCGACCTGCGCCAGGTCGCCGGCGCCGCGCTCCTCCAGGAGCAGGGCGAGGAAATGGACCTGGAAGAGCACGTCACCCAGCTCGTCGACGAGCTTCGCGTCATCGCCCGACGCTGCGGCATCAGCCAGCTCGTAGGCCTCCTCGACGGTGTGCGGGACGATCGAGCGCTCGTCCTGCTCGCGGTCCCACGGGCATTCGACCCGGAGCCGGCGGGTGATCTCATCCAGCCGGGCAAGCGCGGCAGCGGCGTCCCCGCCGCTCATCTCAGCCGCCGGGAGTCGTGGGCGGTGTGGGTGGCGCCGTACCCGGCGGGGCAGCGCCCTGAGGCACCGAGCCCGGCGGCGCACCCGGGATCGTCTGAGCCCCGGGCGGCAGCGCCGGTGTCGGCGGAGCCAGGCCCTGCGGCCCCTGCGGCTTGCCCACCGCGGCCGGGTCGCCGGCATCCGACGGCGAGAGAGGGCGCGTCGATGGCACCGGGGCGGGGCAGCCCTCGGTCGGCTCACCGGTGGCCGGGTCGGGCGTGGGCTCCTCCCCGTCGTCGTCGCCTGTGCAGGCATCCGGCGCGGGTGGGGCGTTGCCGCAACGGTCGATCGCGAAGTCATCGGCGCAGACCGTTCGCGCGCGCCACTTGCCCAGGAAGTCCGCCTGATATGCGGCAGCGGTCTCCTGTTGGAGCTGGCTCGCCAGGGTCTGCTCGATCTGCTGCTTGGTCTGGTCGTCGAGCTCCTGCGTCGAAGCCTCGGTGATCGACTCGACCTGGAAAACGTAGAAGCCGGCCTCGGACTCGATCGGGCCCTGGAGCTCGCCCTCCGGGGCGCTGAAGATCGCCTCGTCCAGCGCCGGGTCGTTCTGGCCCTCGGTGACCCCCTGGCGCAGGCCGCCGAGGCCTGAAGTCGCCTCATCGGTCGAGAGCTCCTTGGTCACCTTCTTCCAGTTGGCGGGGGAGTCGTCCTCGGAGAGCTGAGCGAAGGCCTCCTGGGCCTCCGCCTCGTCCGGGTTCAGCAGCGTGCGGACGTCGCGCGTCTCCGGCGTCTCGAACTGAGCGACGTTCTCCTCGTAGAAGTCGGTGACCTCGTCCTCGGGGATGTCGGGCGGATCAGTGCCCAGGACGTCCTCCTGGATGCGCTGGGACAGGAGCTGCAGGCGGACGCGTTCAAGGGCGTCCTCCTCGGTGAACTTCGATTGCTGGAGGAACTTGTCGAACTCCTTCTGGCCGCCGAACTGATCGGTGACGATCGTCTCGAGCTCGGCGTCGATCTCGCGGTCGGTGACTTCGATCCCGAGCTCTTCAGCCTCGCCGTTGACCCAGCGGGCGAGCAGAAGGTCGGCCATCGCCGTCTCCTGAAGCAGGTCGTACTGCGGGGTGCCCGGCTCGGGCACCTCGGCTACCTGCTGGCGCGCTGCAGCCTGCTCGATCGCCGCGTCGAACTCCTCCTGGGTGACCTCGCCATTGGGCGCCTCGTCGACGAACGCGACCGCGTCGTCATTGGGCAGCCCGGGCTTGCCGATGCCGCTGGTGGCGGCGACCAGGACGACCACGCCGACCAGCAGCGCGGCGAACGCGATGACGACAGATCTCTTCGGCCCGGTGCGCATCGGCGCGGAACCCTAACGAGATTCCACCAGCGCGGGCTCACTCGCAGGTAAAGACTCGATCAAGGCCAGGAACGCGGCGAGGCGCTGATCCGGCTCATCGGGGACCCGCAGGGACAGGGTCCGCTTCGAGGTCTCGTACATGGCCTCGGGCGTCCGCTCGCGGATCGCGGCGACGTGGCCGGACTCCAGCTCGAGCGGCGAGATCGACAGACGGCCGCCCCGAACCTCGGCGACGCGGCCTGAATGGCGGCCGATCTCGATCCGTGCGCGTTGCAGCTCCAAGAGCGCCTCGACCGGCTCCGGCACCGGGCCGAAGCGATCGCGCAGCTCGTCGCGAAGGGCTCGCAGCTCGCCGGGCTCGCGAGCGCCGGCGATCCTCCGGTGTAGCTCGATCTTCGCGGCCTCGAACGGGATGAAGTCCGACGGCACATAGGCGGAGACATCCACGTCGATGCGCACCTGCGCCTCGGGCGCGCCCTCCTCATCGCCGGCGCGCAGGGCCTCGGTCGCCTCCTCCAGCATCGACAGATAGAGCTCGAAGCCGATCGCCGCGACGTGGCCCGACTGCTCGTCGCCCAGCAGGTCACCGGCTCCGCGCAGCTCGAGGTCGCGCATGGCGATCGCGAACCCGGAGCCCAGCTCGGTGTGGTCCGAGAGCGTCGCCAGGCGCGCCGCGGCTTCCTGCGAGAGCGCCTCGGCGGTGGGATGCAGCATGTAGGCGAAGGCGCGCTCGCGCGAGCGGCCGACCCGGCCACGGATCTGGTACGCCTGGGCGAGCCCAAGCAGGTCGGCGCGCTCGACGATCAGCGTGTTCGCCTGCGGGATGTCGAGTCCCGACTCGATGATCGTCGTCGCCACCAGGCAATCGGCCTCGCCGCGGAGGAAGGTCAGCATCGTCTGCTCCAACTCGGCGCTTTCCATCTGGCCGTGCGCCTCGGCAAAGCGGACGCCGGGACAAAGGGCCCGCAGCCGTTCCGCCATCTCGTGCAGCGACTCCACCCGGTTGTGGAGGAAGAACACCTGCCCCTCGCGGCCGACCTCGCGTCGGATCGCCTTGGCGACCAGGTCCTCGTCATAGGGGCCCACGTAGGTCCGGATCGGGCGCCGGCCCTCAGGAGGCGTTTCGATCACCGAGATGTCGCGCAATCCCGCCAGGCTCATCTGCAACGTGCGCGGGATCGGCGTCGCCGACATCGACAGCACGTCAACGCGGAGCTTGAGCTGCCGCAGCAGCTCCTTTTGCTTGACGCCGAAGCGCTGCTCTTCATCGACGATCAGGAGCCCCAGGTCCTTGGCCCGCACGTCGCGCGACAGCAGCCGGTGCGTCCCGATCAGGACGTCGACCCTGCCGTCGGCGAACCCGGCGAGCGTGGCCTTGATCTCCGCCGGCTTGCGCAGGCGCGAGACCGCCTCGACCTCGAACGGCAGTTGGGCGAACCGCTCGCGGAAGGTTCCGAGGTGTTGCTGGGCGAGCACCGTGGTCGGCACCAGCATCATCACCTGCTTGCCCTCGCCCGCCGCCTTCACCGCGGCGCGCAGCGCCACCTCCGTCTTGCCGTAGCCGACGTCACCGCAGATCAGCCGATCCATCGGGCGGTCGGACTCCATGTCGGAGCGGGTCGCCTCGATCGCCTCGAGCTGGTCGGCGGTCTCCCGGTATGGAAACGCCTGCTCGAGCTGCAGGGACCACTCCCCGTCGGGGCCGAACGCGTGCCCGCGCCGCGCCGCGCGCTCCGCGTAGAGATTCAGGAGCTCGCCCGCCAGCTCGCGGGCGGCGCGGCGAGCGCGAGCCTTGATCGAGTCCCAGCGTTTCGATCCCAGCGCCGAAAGCTGGGGCGCCTCGCCCCCCACGCCGACGTACCGGGTGATCTTCGTGAGCTGCTCGGTCGGGGCGAAGACACGGTCCGATCCGCGGTACTCCAGCTCCAGGTAGTCGCGCGTGGTTCCGGCGACGGTCTTCGTCTCGAAGCCGGCGAAGCGGGCGACTCCGTGATCGGAATGGACGACGTGGTCGCCGACCCGCAGATTCGCCATCGAGGCCAGTGAGCCACGGACAACCGGCTCCGCCCCGCGACGGCGGTGGACCAGCTTGCGCCACGGATAGACGGCGAGCTTCAGGGTCGGAGCCACGAACCCCTCACCGACGCGCCCCTCGGTGAAGTGGACGGCTGGGTCGCTCGGCAGGACGGCGCCCAGCATCTGCGCCTCGATCCGCCGCAGGTTGTACCGGGCGCGCTCCGCCTCCCCGCGGTGGTCGAAGGCGACGACGACGCGATACCCGGAGCGCAGCTCGCGCTCGAGCTGGGGCTCAGCCTCACCCAACGAGCGGGCCGCCGAAGCCGGCGCCTGGGCGCGGAACGAGAAGCCACTGTCGTCGGCAGCGATCGAGCGCAGGTTCAGGCGGGCGCGGTCCGCCAGCGGGCTCGCGACGTCCACGTAGAGGCGGCGAGCGTCCGCGTCGTGCATGGCGGCGGTCACGTCCTCCCAATGCGCGCGCAGGGCCGGCTCGATTTCCTCGGCGGCGGCGATCACGAACGCGGCGTCCTCGCCGATCAGGTCGAGCGGAGCGCGGAACGAGGAGATCGGCAATGCCTCTGCCAGGTCTGGGCGCTCCCCGTCCTCCAGCGAGGCCTCCGCCAGCATGCGGTGCTCCGACGCAAGCTCGGCCGCGGGCGCGAGCTCGACGCTCGCGACCTCGCCCAGCGAGCGCTGGGTGAAGGTCGAAAACCAGCGGATCGACTCGATCTCGTCGCCGAACAGCTCAAGCCGCGCTGCGCGCTCCTCGGTCGCCGGGAAGACGTCGAGGATGTCGCCGCGCACGGCGAACTGCCCCCGCTCCTCGACCTGGTCGACGCGCTCGTAGCCGGCCTCGACCAGCAGGTCGGCCGCGAAGCCAAGGTCGGTCTCCTCGCCGGTCGTGAGGGTGAAACCCTCGGGGCGAAGCGACGCGTCCGGCACCGTCTCCGCCAGGGCGACGGCGCTGGCGACGACCACCGGCGGCTCGGCGCCGTCGGCCGCGGTCAGGGCGTCGAGAGCGGCGATCCGCAGGCCGACGAGATGCGGCGGCGGCGCGATGTGCGACGCGTACCCGGTGCCGCGCGAGGGGTAGTGGTGCACGCGCCGCGGCGCCAGATAGGCGCTCAACTCCCGGGCCAGGTCGCGGGCGCCGACATCGTCCGGCGCGACCGCGACGACCGGCCCGCCGCCGAGCGCGTCGGGATCGTCCGCAAGGGCCGCGATCAGGTACGGCTGGATCGCCCCGGACGCGTGGGCTTCGGTCGGTTCGCCCCCCTTTGCGGCAGCCGCCAACGCGCGGAACGTCTCATCCGCGGAAGCGAGCTCGAGCAACGGCCGCAATGTCACGAACGGAAGAGGCTAGCCAGGCCCCGCGCGGCGCTCCCTGCGCGGTGAACGTCCCTCGCGGCGCGCTATAGCCGAGCTTCCGGGACGTTCAGCCGCCGTGCGGGAGGCCGGGGCCCGTGCGCTGCCATTCGACCTGGCCCACGCCCTCGGCCTTGGAGCGCTCGACCACGCCGTCCCACTCGTGCAGCATCGCCTTGAGGCGGGCGACGGCCTCGGGTGGGTGGGCGGCGCAGGCGGTCGCGAGCTCGATCGCGACCTGCTCGGTCTTCGCAGCGGGCGCGACCTTGTGCACGAGTCCCCAGCGCAGCGCCTCGTCGGCGGCGATCTCCTTGCCGGACAGCAGCAGGTACTTCGCAACCGACAGGCCGCAAAGGGTGACCAGGCGAGCCGGCCCCACGGGAACGCCCAGCGACGCCCCCGGGAAGCGCAGCCGCAGGTTCGAGCCACCGATGCGGATGTCGCAGGCGACGGCGATCTCCGCCCCGCCGCCGACCGTCGCGCCGTGGCAGGCGGCCACGGTGGGCTTCGGGAAGGCCGTGAGCTCGTCGTAGAGATCGGCGAACAGCCGCATCCGACGCAGCCGCCCGTGCTCGTCGAGCTGCTCGCGGATGTCGGCTCCGGCCGAGAGGCCCAGGTGGTCGGTGGACGAGACCACGAGGGCGCGGACGTCCTCGTCGGAGTGGGCGCTCGCCAGGTGCGCGAGGAGCTCCTCGAGCATCTGGACGTTGATCGCGTTGCGGGCGTCGGGGCGATCGAGCCGGAGGACTCCGATGCCGTCTTCGACGGCGTATGCGGTCAGCTCACCCATCGGACTCGCCGGACGCTAGCCGTTCGACCAGGCGCTCGGTCTCATCCGCCGCGGACTTGATCAGCCCGCGAATTTCGGCGTCGGGCTCGGTGAACCGGCCCAGGACCCAGGCCGAGACGACCTCGGGATCGGTGGAATCCGGTCTGCCGACGCCCACGCGAAGGCGCCAAAACTCGCCGCTGCCCAACCCCCGCTTGAGCGACTTCATGCCGTTGTGGCCGGCGGCGCCCCCGCCCAGCTTCGAGCGGATCTCGCCAAAAGGCAGGTCGATCTCGTCATAGATCACGATCAGGCGGTCGAGCGGCACCCGCAGCTGGCCGCGCGCGGGGCCGACGCAGTCGCCGGACTCGTTCATGTAGGTCTGCGGTAGGAGCGCTGCCACCCTTGGCCCGCCGGGGCGGATCCGGCCCTCGGTGAGCCGGCCGCGGAACTTCTCCTTGGCCTTCGGCATCTCCCAGCGCCGGGTCAGCTCGGCGACGACCTCGAAGCCGATGTTGTGGCGGCTCGCGGCGTACTTCGAACCCGGGTTGCCGAGCCCCACAAGAAGGATCCGATCGCCGGAGTCGGCGTCGCGACGCCGGCGGAAGATGGACACGACTACTCGGAGTCGGAGTCGTCGCCGTCGCCGGCTTCGGCCTCGCCCTCGTCGCCCTCGGCCTCGTCGCCCTCGGCCTCGGGGGCCTCGATCGGCTCGCCGTCCTCGCCGATCAGCTCGGTCTCTTCGTCGACCTCGGGCTCCGGCTCCTCCTCGACCCGCGGCGGGTTCAGGGTCGCGATCGTGACCTCCTCGGCCTCGACGCCCTCGCCGAGCGCGAATTCGACCCCCTCGGGGGCGACCACGGAGTCGAGCTGCATCGTGTCGCCGATCTCCATTCCGGAGACGTCGACCGCGATCGACTCGGGAATGTCGGTCGGCAGCGCCTCGACGTTGATCTGGTGGGTGATGTGCTCGAGCACGCCGCCCTCCTTGACGCCGGGGGACTCCTCGACGCCCAGTAGCTCGATCGCGACCTCGGATTGGATCGCCTGGTCGAGGCGCACGACCTGGAGGTCGAGATGAATCAGCTGCCCGCGGACCGGATGGCGCTGCTGCTCCTTGACGACCACCGGCTCGGCCGTGCCGCCGTCGATCTTGAGGTCGAACAGGGCGGCGCCGGTGGCGAGGGCGTTGCGCGCCTCGCGCTCCGGCACACTGAAGGCGCGAGCCTCCGAACCGCCGGAGTAGACCACGCCGGGAACCAGCCCCTCCCGCCGCAGGCGGCGGGCGGTGCGTGACCCGAATTCGGTCCGCTGGGAGACGTCGAGCGTGGCGCGATCTGAAGCCATGAGCGACGGTCGAGGATAGCTAGTCTGGCCCCGTGGGCGACGAGGGGAAGATCCCCAAGGGGAGGGTTCGGCGGTCGGCGAAGCTGGGCACGGCGCTGGGCGCGCAGGGCGCCCGCTACGCGGGCACGAAGGCGGCCGGGCTGGCGCGATCCAAGGAGGGCGCCGGGGAGAAGCTCGAGGCGCGCCACCTGGAGACGGCGATCCGCATGGCATCGGTCCTGGGCGAGATGAAGGGGGCCGCGATGAAGGTCGGCCAGCTCGCGTCGTTCGTCGACACCGAGTTCCTGCCCGAGGAGTACCGCGAGATCTACCAGGAGCAGATGGCGATGCTGCGCAGCTCGGCCGAGGCGATGCCCTGGTCGAAGGTCTCGAAGGTGCTCGAGGAGGAGTACCGGGGCGAGCAGGTCGCCGACGTGTTCGCCGAATTCGAGGAGGAGGCGTTCGCCGCTGCCTCGATCGGCCAGGTCCACCGGGCCACGCTCCACGACGGACGTCGGGTGGCGGTCAAGATCCAATACCCGGGCGTGGCCGAGGCGCTGGAGGCCGACCTCCGCAACGTGGGGACGATCGTCCGGCTGGCGAAAGCGCTCGCGCCGGGACTCGACCCGAAGGCGATCGCCTCCGAGTTGCGCGAGCGAGTGCTGGAGGAGCTGGACTACGAGCACGAGGCCGACAATCAGCGCAGCTTCAGCCGCGCCTACCGAGGGCACCCGTTCATTTACGTCCCGGATGTCCTGACCCGGCTATCGCGGCGGCGGGTGCTGGTGACCGAATACGTGGCCGGCGCCGACTTCGAAGCGGTGAAGGACCTTGACGCGGACGCTCGCAGCCGCTTCGGGGAGATCGTCTTCCGCTTCGCCTTCGGCTCGATCTACCACCTCCAGCACTTCAACGCCGACACCCACCCCGGCAACTACCTGCTGATGGCTGACGGACGGGTCGCGTTCCTCGACTTCGGGATGACGAAGCGGCTCGACATCGAGCAGATCGAGCTCGAGCAGGTGGCGGTCGACGCCGCCTCCCGCAAGGACCCGGAAGGGCTGCGGCTTGCCCTTGCCGACCTGGGGTTCGTCAAGAACCCGACCAAGCTCGACGCCGAGCGGCTGATGGACGCCGTGATGATCGTCGGCGGTTGGTACCTGGAGGACCGCGAGTACGAGGTGTCGGCGCGGCGGGTCGCGAAGGTGATCGAGATCACGACCGACCCGCGCTCGGATTACTTCTCGCTGCTGCGCCGCGAGACGGTGCCGGCCGACGAGCTGATGGGCCGGCGGATGGAGACCGGCGTCCTGGCCTGCCTCGCGCAGCTGCGCGCCAAGCGCAACTGGCACCGGATCATGCGCGAGTGGGTGTACGCGGACCCGCCCGCCACCAAGCTGGGCGAGCAGGAATGGGCGTACTTCGAGGAACGCGGGATCAAGCGCGTGCCCGGGTACGCCGGACGACCTGGCTAAAACCCCGTGAACAGCCTGGGGTCGTTCGAGCAGATTCCGTCGGCGCCCAGTTCGAGCAGCGTCTCGATACGCGCCTGCTCGTCAACCGTCCAGCAGATCAGCTCGCAATCGCAGGCGTGGACCGCCTGCGCCAGCGCCGGGGTCGCGACCTGGTGGTAGAGCCAGATCGCCTTGACGCCGAGCCGCGGCGCGTGGCGGCGGATCACGCTCGGCAGGCGCGCGCGCATCGTCGCGAGCCCCGCCATCACGAGCGGGCGGGCCATCCGGCTGCGGGTCCAGTCGCGGCCGATCTTGGGCAGCGTCCAGCCGCGCCTCAGCTCGGGGCCGAACTCTCCGACGGCGTGGATCGAGCGGACCTCCATCGTCGAGGTCATCGCCCGCTCGAGCAGGCCGCGCTCGCGCAGCGCGGCCACGATCTCGTCCTCGCGGCCGGCGAGCTTCAGGTCGAGGTCGATACGGACCTGGTCGAGCGGCGGCTCCGTGAACGCGTCGAGCGCTTGCGCCAGGGTCAGCGGCGATCGGCCTCGAGCGTCGGCCCAGTCATGCGCGATCACCAGCGGGCCGCTGGCGCGCGCGGGGCCGGCGCGGGCCGTGCCCCACTCAGAACCGTCGGCGAAATCAGATTCCGGCCGCAGCACGTCGAACTCGATCACGTCGACGCCCGCCGTCTCCGCGGCGCGGAAGCTGGCGATCGTGTTGCCGGGAACGATCGCGTCCGCGCCCTTGTGGCCTACCCGGATGAAGGTGCTCACCCGAGCAAGCGTATGTGCCGATAGGACACATCCCCTACCGGGGGCAATCTGCTTTCGCGCCTTGCGTCGCTCACTAGAGTTCATGCGTGGGCTACCTCAGCGACATCGCCCGCCGCCGGATCGCCGCGCTGCTTCTGATCGCGGGCATCGTCGTCGGCGCGCTGGCGATCGCCGACGTCGGTCCGTTCGACGACCCCCCGACCGAAGCCGATCGGGTGGCCGAGACCGTTGACCGCTTCTACGGGGCCGCCGCGGAGGGTGACTTCGCGACCTACTGCGCGCTCCTAACGCCTGCCGCACGCGACCGCGTGCGGGCCAACGCGGCGCGGCTATTGGAGGAAGCCGGTCGGCTGAGCTGCGACGAGATCCTGACCGTTGCCAAGGCGACCTTCGCCGGCATCAGCGCCCGGATCAGGGAGGTCAGCATCAGCGGCATCCGCGCGCGGGTCGAGGCGAACGTGAAGCTGCCCAAGACCCCGGGCGTCGAGTCGAAGACGATGTTCCTCGATCAGGACGAGGCGGGTGAGTGGAGGGTCAGCGACCCCGGCTAGCGCTCGCGCGCGAAGTGGAAGACCGAAGCGTCGCCGGATGCCGCCACGTAGAGCGACTTGTCGTCTCGGCTGAGTGCCGTGAACGCCGGGAAGCCGATGCCGGAGTTGTCGCCCTCGGCCGTGGAGAACGAGAGCTCGGAGCAGGCGCTGGTGCCGACAACGAATCCGGTTTCGAAGTCTCCTGACAGGCACCTCCCGAACGCGAGCCTGCCGGTGGCGCGTGTTCGCTCGAACTCCACGATCGCGGAATCCTGCGCGGAGGTCACGTAGACCGACCGGCCGTCGCGACTGGCAATCACGCCCTCCGCAGCGTCGATGCCGGAGTCGTCGCCGTTGGTCGCGGTTACGGGGGTCGAATCGCAGGGCTCGCCGGCCGCTGAGTCGAGATCGCCCGAAAGACAGCGTTTGTAGGTCAGGGTTCCCCTGCGCAGGCCTCGTCGCAGCTCGACCACTGCGTCGTCGCCTCGCGACGTGACGTAGATCGACCGGGCGTCGCGCGTCATCGCCAGGGCGCGAAGATCGTCGAACCCGGAATTGGCGCCATTCGGTTCTGCCGCCTCGACGAGTTCACACGCGGGGAAGCTCTCGGATTCGCCGCTGATGCAGCCGCGGTAGGTGAGTTTGCCGTTGCGCCGGTTGCGCTTGAAGCGAAAGACGGCGTCGTCGTCGCTGGAGACACCGTAGAGCCACCGCGAGTCGGGGCTGAGCGCCAACCCGCGGGCGTCGTCGAGCCCGGAGTCGTCGCCCTGGCCGTTCGCCTCGGGGATTTCTCGACACGCGCCGGAGCCCGCGGGGCCGCTCCCCGACTCGCCGGTGATACAACCGCCGAACCGCAGTGTTCCGGTTCTCCGGTTGCGCCGGAAGCGCACCAATGCGGCGTCATTCGTGGCGGCGAGGTAGAGCGACTTTCCGTTGCGGCTCAGGGCCAGGGACTTCGGGTGGTCCAGCCCGGAGTCCGCGCCGCCGGGCGTGGCCTCCGGGACCTCCCTGCAGGCGGCGTCGGCGTCGCCGCCGATGCAGCCCCTGTACCTCAGCTTGCCCTGACGGCCAACCCTGAAGCGGGCGACCGCGTCGTCGCCGGCGACCGCCGCGTAGGCGAAGTCGCCATCGCGGCTGAAGACCAGCGTGCGCACATCGCGAAGCCCGGACCCGACGCCGGTCGGCCGGGCGCTTCGGATCTGGGCGCAGGGCATGTCGCTGTTGCCCGTCAGGCAGCCCCTGTAGACGAGCGAGCCGTTGCCGGGGCGCCGAAAGCGGGCGATCGCGTCGCTTGCGCGGGCGGCCGCGTAGACGAACTTGCCGTTCCTGCCCACGGTCACGGACTCGACGGCGCCCAAGGGCGAGCCGAAGCCGCCGACGGTCGCCGCCAGGACCAGGGTGCATTGGGGGTCCGTTCCGGTGTCGCCGCTTTGGCATCGCCGCTCCGCGAGATCTCCGACCGCGCCTGCCGCAACCGCCGCTACTGTCAGGGTCGTGGCTGCGACCGCACCGGACGCGAACAGCCGGCGCATCAGAACAGCTGGTTCTCGCCCGCGAAGATCTCGGAGACGGAGTCGTCCGAGAAGATCCGGCGGATCGAGTCGGCGAGGATCGTCGACGCGTGCAGGACGGTGATGTTCTCGGGCGCGCCCGGCGCCAGAGGGACCGTGTCGGTGACGACGATCCGCTCGATGCCGGAGTTCTCGTAAGCGAGACGCTCGTATGCCGGGCCCGAGAAGACGCCGTGGGTGGCGCAGGCGATCACGTTCGCGGCGCCCTCGTCGAGCACGGTCTTGGCCGCGGCGCACAGCGTGCCGGCCGTGTCGATCATGTCGTCGACGAGCACGGCGGTCTTGCCCTGGACCTCGCCGACCACGTAGCCGATCTCGGCGACCTGCTGCTCGGGCCGCTCCTTCTCCATCACGGCCCAGTGGACCCCTACCTTGCGGGCGAAGTTGCGCGCGACCTTGACCCGGCCGGCGTCGGGCGAGACGATCACCAAGTCGTTGTCGAAGGCCTGATCCATGAAGTATTGGGTGAGCATCGGCATCGCGGTCATGTGGTCGACCGGCTTCGAGAAGAATCCCTGCACCTGACCTGAGTGGAGGTCCATGGTCAGCACCCGGTCGACGCCGACGGCCTCGAGGCATTGGGCGACGACGCGGGCCGAGATCGGCTCACGGGGCGCGGACTTCTTGTCCTGGCGCGAGTAGCCGTACCAGGGCATCACGGCGATGATCCGGTGCGCCGACGCCCCCTTTGCGGCATCGATCATCACCAGCAGTTCCATCAGGGCGTCGTTGGGGGTCATCCCCTGAGCCAGGTTCGCCGCGGTCGACTGGACCAGGAAGACGTCGGCGCCGCGGATCGACTCCTCGTAGCGACAGTAGACCTCGCCGTCGGCGAACGTGCGGAGGTCGACCTGGCCGAGGTCGACGTCCAGCTGACCGGCGATCCGAGCGGCCTGTTCGATCGAGGCGCGCCCGCCGAAGACCATCAGGCGCTTCGTGTAGTCGTGCGGGATCGAGCTGGCGACCTGGGGGCTCTCCTCGATGATGCTCACTTCTTCTTCTTCGCCTTGCCCTCGACGTAGCCCTCGATGTTTCGCTGGCCGGCGTCGGTCACCCCGAGCGCGCCTTCGGGCACGTCCTCGCGGATCACCGCGCCGGCGCCAGTGTATGCGCCGTCGCCGACGCTGACCGGCGCGACGAGGGAGTTGTTGACGGCGATTCGCGCACCCTCCCCGATCTTCGTGCGGTGCTTGGCCTGGCCGTCGTAGTTGGCCGTGATCGTGCCGGCGCCGAGGTTGGCTCCGGCGCCTACGTCGGCGTCGCCGACGTAGGCGAGGTGCGGCACCTTGGCGCCCGCGCCAATCTCCGAATTCTTGACCTCGACGAAGGTGCCGACCTTGGCGCCGGTGTGGAGCCGGGCGCCGGGTCGCAGGTGGGAGAAGGGCCCGACCGAGCATTCGTCGCCCACGTCGCACTCCAGCAGGTGCGAGCGCAGGACCTGCGAATTGGCCCCGATCCGCGCGTCGATGGCGGTCGTGTGCGGGCCAATTACCGAGTCGGCGCCGACCTCGGTCGCGCCCCGCAGCGCGGTGCCCGGCTCGATCGTGACATCGGCGGCGATCTTGACGTCGGCGTCGATCCAGGTCGAGGCCGGGTCGACGATCGTCACGCCGGCAAGCATGTGAGCGTTGAGGATCTGGCGGCGGGCCTCGGCCGTCGCAAGTGCCAGGTCGGCGCGGTGGTTGACGCCGAGGTTCACATTCGGATCGGTGGCCTTGTAAGCGGCAACCCGCCCGCCGCCGGCGCGCAGGATCGGCAGCGCATCACCCAGGTAGTACTCGCCCGCCTCGTTGTCGTCGGTGATCGAACCCAGCGCCTCGGCGAACTTCGGCCCGTCGAAGCAGTAGGTGCCGGTATTGATCTCGCGCGTGGCGAGGATCTCCGGGTCGACGGTCTCGGGATGCTTCGTCTCGACGATGCTCTCGACGTCGCCGCCGGGATCACGGACGATCCGCCCGTAGGTGCCGGGATCGTCCATCTCGACGGTCATCACGGTGGCGACGGCGCCCGTCGACCGGTGCGTGGCGAGCAACTCGCCGATCGTCTCGGCGGTGATCAACGGGTGGTCGCCCGAAAGCACGACGACCTCTGCCGAGTCGCGGATCGCGTCGATCGCCGCACGCATCGCGCCGCCGGTCCCGTTCGCCTCGGGCTGGACGACGGTCTCCGTCTCGCCGGGCAGGCCAGGCGCCAGGTCACGGTCGGGCGAGACGATCACGACGATCCGCCCGGCCCCCGCTCCGCGCGCGGCAAGAACGGGCCAGGCGATCATTGGACGCCCGCACACGGGGTGCAGGACCTTGGGCTTAGAGGAACGCATGCGCGTCCCCTCGCCCGCGGCCATGATCAGAACCGTCGGGGCTTTCGCAGCGGCGGCCACGGCCCAATCGTAGAGCGGGCGGGCCATCGCGACGCGCGGCCTGCAGTCCGCGGGCGTTCCGCTGCGTTTGCAGACCACCCCTCGAGCCTGAAACGCAATCGGGCAGTCGATCGCGCTCGATCGCGCCCTAAACTCGGAGCCGTTCCGGGATGGTGTAGCCGGTAGCACGCCTCTTTTTGGTGGAGGAAGCCGGGGTTCGAACCCTCGTCCCGGAGTCCTAATCCTTCGCGCTGGTCCGCTTCCGCACCTTCCCGCTCTCGGCCCCCGGCTCCATCGCCGGGCCGCGGGGCGGCGCGATGCCCAACACGCGCATCGCTTTGAGCCCGAGGCTCAACTTCTCACGCCCCTCGGTTGACGACATGTCGTGGCCGGAGAGCTCCTTCACCCGCTCGAGCCGGTAGCGGATTGTGTGGCGGTGGGTGAACATCGTCGCGGCGGTCGGCGTGACGTTGGCGTCGTTGCCCAGGAACGCCTCGACCGTCCTCACCAGCTCCGTTTCGTACTGCTCGTCATACGCCGAGAGCGGCGCCACCGTCTCCTCGTAGAAGCTCTCGAGCTCCCCCGGGTCCTCGCTCATCGCCGGCAGCAGCAGCCGGTAGGCGCCCGTATCCTCGAATGCCAGGGTGGGAAGCCCCTCGGCCTCGGCGACGTTCACCGCCAGCAGCGCCTCCTTGCCGGCGCGATAGAGGTCGACCGGGTCCTGCGTGGGGCGGCTGTGAGCGACCGTGACCGTGAAGCCGCTCAGCGACGCGCGCAGCTCCTGGGCCAGGGCGGCGGCGGCCCGGCCCAGCACCGGGTCCTCGGGCGCCGGGACGATCGCGCTGACCTCGGCGACGTCGCCGTCGCCAATCACCGCGACCGTGCCCTGGACCTGGGTCCTCAGCACCCGCAGGGCGACCGTCAGAACCCGGGCCCGCCAGTCGCCATCCTGCGCGACCTGCGGATGCGCGCGAGCCATGACCACGCCCGCCCCGGCGTCGACCTTCACGCCCACCTCGGCCGCCCGCGCGGCGATGTCGCCGCGGTCGGTGACCCGGCGCTCGAGCAGCGAGCGGACGAACTCGCCCGCCGCCTCGTCGCTGGCCCAGTCACCGGAGCGCGAGCGCTCGACCTCGAGCGCCAGCAGGGCCGAGACCATGCGCGCCAGCGGGGCCGCCGACCTGGCGCCGGCGCGTGCGCGAAAGCGAAGCTCGCCCACGACCGCATCGGCGACCCGCAGCTCGACCGACTCGACGTCGTCGTCGCCGGCCAGCAGCCTGCTCTCCTCGGTGGGAGACGACGCCGCGACGGCGAGCACGACGCTCGAGCGATCGATCACGGCGACGCTGGCACCCAGCACCTGCGACGCGGCGCGCGCGACCGCGGGCAACCCTGCCCCGGACTCGATCGCCTCGGAGAGCGCCTCGAGCGTGCCGGGATCCGCCTCGGCCCCGGCTTTGGCCTTCGAAGTCACCGGTAAATAGTGGCAGCCGCCCCGCGGACAGCCGAGCGGCGCCTGTTGCGCCTACCCGAACCAGCCGGAGATGTCGTTCCAGTAGTAGACGATGATCACGCCGAGCCCGAACCCCAAGGCGATCAGCGCGATAAGGACGAAGAGCGAGAGGAACGCGGCCGTCGCCTTCTCCCAGCCGCGCCCGAACGAGCTCAGGGAGGGAACGAGGATCAGGGCCGTAAAGGCGAGCAGGCTGAGGAGCCCGGCGCCGCCGAACAGGAAGTGGACCGCGCCGATGTCCGCGAGGGGAGTCATTCCCGGGTCACATTGTTCCGAAAGTGGACGACGATCAGCGCAACCGCTGCGCAGGCGGCGAACATCGTCACGCCGAGGGCCGCCCCCGAGCTGACGTCGCTGACGTAGTGAACGCGCAGGTAGACGCGCGAGAGGCCGATCGCGGCGGCCAGCAGCGCGCCGGCGACGACCAGCAGTGTTCCGTGGGTGAGCCTGCTCCGTAATCGGCTCGTCGCGGTGAGCGCGAGCCAGGGGTAGATGACCGCGTAGGCCGCATGCCCGCTTGGCCAGGAGTCGCCGTCCGCGCCGACCAGGCCGCCGGGCGGTCGCGGCCGGTCGAGCGCCTCCTTGAGGATCGGCACGGCCAGGTGTGTCAGCGCCACCGCCGCCACGAGGACTGCCAGCTCGGGCCAGCGCCGGCGCAATCCGAGCCAGGCCGCAGCGACCAGCGCCACCGCCAGCGTCGCCGGCGCCGAACCGAGCTTCGTCACCGCCTCGTTTAGGTCCGTGAGCCAATCCGACCGGAGATCGGCCGCGATCTCGAATGCCGTCTCGTCGCCCTGCGTCGGCCCCTCGTCGTCGCTGACGATCGACCCGTAGCCGATGACGATGAACAGCGCGACGGCCAGCACCGCCATCGCGCTGGTGAACTCCAGCCCGAGATTGCCCGGCGTGATCCGGTGCCAGAGGAATCGGGCCTGCGGCTTGACGCGCCGTCCCGCCGCCACGAGCGGCTGGCCGAAGCGGTTCGCTTCGATTCGCTCGACCAGCCGCACCCGGTTTAAGGGCACGCGCAGGTAGCGGTAGGCGAGGACCGTGCCCACCACGACGACCACGACGGCGCCGAACACGAAGATGCCGCGCCCGGCGATGTCCTCGGCGAGGTGGATGTTCTCGGCCAGGAAGTAGCCCAGGAGCGAGAAGGTGGCCGCCCAAAGGCCGGTCCCCAGCACGCTGTAGGGGAGGAACGCGCGGTAGCGCATACCCGAGCTGCCGGCGATGAACGGCGCCAGCGCACGCACCAGGCCGAGGAACCGGCCGACGAGAATCGTCTTGCCGCCGTGCCGGCCGAAGTAGTCCTCGACCTGCGCGAACCGCTCCGGCGTGATCCGTACCCGGTGGCCGTGCTTGAGGATGAACTCGCGCCCGAGCCGGGTGCCGATGTAAAACGAGGCCGAATCGCCCGCCCAGGCGGAGAACCAGACCAGCGCGATCGTGATCACGATCGACGTCTCGCCCTGGCCGGCGATCGCGCCGGCGATGATCACCGCGGTCTCGCCCGGAAACACGAGGCCGACGAAGGCGCCCGTCTCCAGGAAGGCAAGCAGGCTGACCACCACGTAGGTCCATTGGCCGAGACTGTCGGCCAGGTCGTTCAGCAACTCCTCGGCGTTGATCGAGGGCAGCTCGTCGCCGAACACGTAGTACGCGGCGGCGAGCAGCACCACGACCACCACAACCGGGTGCCCGCGCAGCAATGCCAACGCCTTGCTCATCGCGCCGCGAACCCTGTCACGACGCCCTCGCGGGAGCCGAGACGATCGCGTTCGCGTACCGGGGAGACAACTCGCCGGCGGCGCGGTCCGCGGCGACGATGTGCTCGAAAATGCCCACCGCCGTCGGGCCCGAGCCGGTGACCAGGGTGGCGTCCGCCCCCACCGCGCGGAGGGCTTCCAACGCGTCGCCGATCTCAGGCCGCAGCGACGACGTCGCCGCCTGCAGATCGTTCACCAGCAACTCGGTGTAGGCCAGCGGCGACGCGCCCTGCACGGCGGCGGCCAGGATGCGCTTCTCGAGCTCGTCGAGCTCCCCCGCCGAGCGCCCCAGACCCATGCGATCCGCCTCCGCATACACCTCCCGCGCCGTGAGCCCCTGGTCGAGCGGCACCAACACCACGGCGAACTCGCCCGGCTCCGGCAACGCCTCAACCCGCTCGCCGGCACCCCCGACCAGGCAGAACCGCGGGTCGAGCTGCGAGGTGACGTCGGCGCCCAGCTCGGCCGCCACCTCCTCCAGGCCCCGCACCTGCCCCGCCGCCAGGCGCAGCACCGCCGCCGCGTCGGCGCTGCCCCCGCCCAGTCCCGCCGCCACCGGGATCCGCTTGTCGATCTCGATTCGAAGCGGCGGACCGCTCCAGCCGCGCTCCCGCAGAGCGCCGAGTGCAGTCGCCGCGAGGTTCGGCCCGTTCACCCCGCTGCACACGACCTCGTCCTGCTCGTCAGACCCGACCTCGATCCGGTCAGTCAGCATCAGCGGGCAGAAGATCGAACGCAGCTCGTGCAGGCCGTCGTCGCGGGTCGGCCCCAGATAGAGACAGAGGTTGAGCTTGGCCGGAGCCCGGACAATCAAAGGCGGTCCGCCTCCTCGGCTTCGCCTCCGGGGGCGGCCGGGTCCCCGAGGGCCGCCGCCAGCCGCACGAAATCCTGGGGCGCAAGCTCCTCGGCGCGAGCCGTCGCCGGCAACCCCGCGCCCTCGAGCGCCGCCAGCGTCCGCTCGCGCGAAGCCACGCCGGCGATGCCCACTGACCGCGCCAGCGCCTTGCGCCGGTGCGCGAAGGCGCCCCGCACGAGCCGGGCAACGGCATCGCCCGGCCATGGCGCCACGCGCTGCAACCGCAGCAGCGCCGACTCCACGCGCGGGCGTGGCCGGAACACCGCCGGATCCACCGTCCGGAGCATCTCGACCCGGCAAGCGAGCTGGGCGACGACGCTCGGCGACCCGTACGCCTTCGTGCCGGGCGCGGCGCGCAGCCGGTCGGCGATCTCGCGCTGGACCATCACCGTCCAGCGCCGAAGCCCCGGCAGCTCGGCGATCGTCCGCAGCAGCAGCGGCGTGGCGATCGAGTACGGCAGGTTCGAGACCATCGCGGTGGGCGGCGGCTCGAGCGCCGCAAGATCGACGGCCATCGCGTCGCCGAACACCAGGTGCACTCCCGGCGCTCCCGCAGCGAGCTCCTCGAGGCCGGGCCGCAGCCGCTGATCCAGCTCGACCACGTGCAGAGCCGCCGCCGCTGCTGCGAGCCGCTCGGTCAGGACCCCCTCGCCGCCGCCGACCTCGAGCACCACGTCGTCCGCTTCCACTTCTGCCTCGCGGACGATCGCGTCCAGCAGATTCGTGTCCGCCAGAAAGTTCTGCCCGAGCCTCACCACCGGAACGCCCGCTTCGCATTGACCTCGACCAGCTCCTCGAACTCCTTGTACGAGACCCCGCGTGCAGCGGCAACCTCGCGCGCCGTCTCGACCACGAGCGCGGGCTCATTTGGCCGGCCCCGGCGGGACTGCGGCGCAAGAAACGGCGCGTCGGTCTCCACCAGGACCAGCTCGTCGGGCACCAGCCGCGCGGCCTCACGCAGCGCCGCCGCCTTGGGGTAGGTGGCGTTGCCGGCGAACGAGCAGTACCAGCCCCTCGCCGCCGCGTCGGCGACCCGTTCCGGCGGCGCCGAGAAGCAATGCAGGATCACCGTCACCCCATCCGCCTCCGCGGCCAGAAGCCCCATGGTCTCGTCCACGGCATCGCGATCGGGCCCGTCCCCCGAGCGCATGTGGATCACGACCGGCTTGTCGACCTCGCGGGCGATCTCGATCTGGGCGCGGAACGCGCGCAACTGGTCGTCGCGCGAAGCACTCTCGCGGTAGAAGTCGAGCCCGGTCTCGCCGATCGCCGCGACCCCCTCGTCGTCCGCGAGCGCCCGAAGGCGCTCGGCGTCTACCTCGTCGAAGCCCGCCGCTGAGTTCGGATGCCGTCCCACGCACGCGAACACGGCTCCCTCCCCACCGGCGATCGAAACGGCTTCCTCGTTCGAAGCCTGGTCGAGGCCCACGGTCAGGATCCGGTTGACGCCGACCTCGGCCGCGCGCGCGATGATCGCGGCGGGTTCGTCCTCGCAGAGGCCGATGTGGGCATGCGTATCGACCACGGGCGGGAGTGTAGGAGCGGGGCCGGGCCTACTCCGCGGCGTCGAGCTTCGGGAACAGCGGCTCGATCCGCCTTGCTGCCGCGCCGCCGCCGCGCGATCCGAACGCCGCCAGCGCGCGCCCCTCTTCGCCGAGCGCGTCCAGCAGCTTCTCGGCCGACTCGGGGATGAACGGCAGCAGCGCAAGCGTCACCACGCGCAGGCCCTCGGCGAGGTTGAACAGGACCTGGTCGAGGCGTCCCGACTCGGCCTCCTCCTTGGCGAGGTCCCAGGGCCGCGTCTCCTCCACGTAGCGGTTCAGCCGCCGGACGCGAGACCAGATCGCCTCGAGCGCCTGGCTGGGCTCGGCCGCGTCGATCAGCCCGCTCACCTCGGCCTCGACGCCGGTCAGCCCGCCGTCGCCATCGGCCAGAGCCGGGTCTGAGTCCGCCTCCGGCACGACTCCGTCGCGATAGCGCTCGAGCATCGCCAGCGTCCGGCTCGCCAGGTTGCCGAAGTCGTTCGCGAGCTCGGTCTCGTACCGGGACTCGAACCCGGCCGCCGAGACCGAGCCGTCCTGCCCGAACGAGACCTCGCGCAGGCAGTAGAAGCGCAGCGCGTCGGCCCCGAACCGCTCGATCGCCGCGAACGGGTCGAGCACGTTGCCCAGCGACTTCGACATCTTCTTGTCGCCCATCAGCAGATATCCGTGGATGACCATCCCGCGCGGCGGCTGAAGCCCGGCGGCCAGCAGCAGCGCCGGCCAGATCACCGCGTGGAACTTGAGGATGTCCTTGGCGAGCACATGGAACGCACCCGGCCAGAAACGCTCGGTCAGATCCTCCCCCTCGCGCGCGAAGGAGAGCGCGGTGACGTAGTTGAGCAGCGCGTCAAACCACACGTACATCCGTTGCGACGGATCCCATGGGAGCGGCATGCCCCACTTCAGCTTGGCGCGGGAGAGCGAGACGTCCTCAAGGCCCTGCTCGATGAACGACACGGCCTCGTTGCGCCGGAAACCGGGGACCACGAAGTCGGGACGCTCCGCATAAAGGCGCTTCAGGTCCTCCTCGAAGGCGGACAGCCGAAAGAACCAGTTCTGCTCGCGCTCGCGCTCGAGCGGGATCTCGTGGATCGGGCAGGTGTTGGCCGGGCCCAGCTCGCGCTCCGTGTAGAAGGCGGCGCAGCGCGGGCAGTACCAGCCCTCGTACGTGCCCTCGTAGACGTGCCCTGAGTCGTGGACGCGCTGCATGATTTCGGCGACCCGGTCCGTGTGGCGGGTATCCGAGGTCCGGATGAAGAAGTCGTTGGTGGCGTTGACGGACTTCGCCATCGCCTCGAACCGCGGCGCGTTGCGGTCCGCCAGCTCCTGCGGGCTGACCCCCTCGCGCTCGGCCGCCAGCTCGACCGGCTCCCCGTGCTCGTCGGTGCCGGTCAGGAAGAACACATCCTCCCCGCGCTGGCGCATGTGCCGGGCGAAGACGTCGGCGGCGATCGTTGAGTAGGCATGCCCCAGGTGAGGCTCCGCATTCACGTAGTAGATCGGCGTCGTTACGTAAAAGGCCACCGCGGCTCAGGCTATCCAGCGCCGCAAGGCGCCGAGCGCCCCGGAGTGTTCGCGAGCGGGGCTACTGCGGGACGTTCGGTGTGGGTGGGAACGAAAAGGGCGGCCCGCAGGCCGCCCTTTTCGTAACTCGTGCTTGTCGCGACTAACGGCGGCGCCGCTGGCGCTTGACCCTGCAGGTCTGCTTGTCGGTGGCAACGTCCGTGGCCGTGTCCGTGGTGTCGGCGCTCTCGTAGTGCCATTCACCGCGGAAGTTCCACTTCTTGTTGCGGTCCTTGCAGCGGGCCTTGACGACGCCACCGCGCTTGATGACCGCGCCGAACGCGACCAGTGCGCCCGCGTCACCCGCGGCGTCCGGGACATCCGGCACCGAGAGGCGCTTGCCGTAGTCGCCGCGGCGCGGCGAGTTGATGATCCTGGCCTCGACGACCTGGGTGTTGGCATCGCCCAGCGTCGCGCTGAACGCGTGCAGGCGCAGGCGGTTGCCCGGCCCGCGGAACGCGGTCACGACGAAGTCCGAGACCTCGTTGTTGTCCGCCGGGTAGGCCGGGAGCCGCGCCGCGGCCGTGTTGCGTGGGTCGCCGTTCTTCGAGACGACCGAGCGCGGGCAAAGCGCCCTGGCCTCGGAGGTATCGGTCCCGTTCAGGACGGCGGAGCACGCCGGCACCCTGCCCAGATTGATCTTGATGTCGTCGTCGTAGTCGATGTAGACCTCTTCGGACGGCGCCGACGGGATCACCGGGCTGTTGCCCTCGCTGAGGGTCGTCACCGCGGTGAAGAGCGAAGCCGGCTTGTACTGCCGCTTCGGCTGCTTGCTCTTGGTGACCTTGCCGTCGATGGTCGAAACCTGGCCGGCCGCGTCGCCGAAAGCGATGCCGGAAACCCCGACCGCGAGCGCCAGGCCCGTTGCCAGGATCATGTGAGACTTGCGAAGCACTAAATCCTCCTTGACGTTTTTGGCCACGAGCGGTGTCTCCGGCCCGCGGTCCGAACTCCAATCCGTTGGAGCGATCGTGACGCGATCTCGCGCCCACCACATCGTCTGAAACCCGCAGGCAGCCGCGGAGTTGCTGCAGCGAGCCTGCGGGAAACTACGGAACTTTCGTCAGTTTCCGGCTCACGGCTGCTCGCGCACGTGCAGGTAACGGGTTTGCTCGGGGCCGGCCCCGATCGACTCGAAGTTGGTCTGCACGGTGCAGGGCGGGGCGGGCACCGCGTCGGTGTCGGTCTGGCCCGCGAACCCGAACTCGAGGATTCGGTCATACAACGACTCGGCGGCGGTGACATCGCCGGCGGTGCGGATGTTGAAGTTCGGGTCGTTCGCCGTCACGGTGCGATCTGCCAGCAGCGCCTCGATCCCGCCCGCGCAGCCCGTGCCGTCGAACACCGACAGGGCGCCGGGGCGGTACTGCCCCTGCCTCGTGTACGGGTTGGACCGGGTCGAGCGCAACCGCTGCGGGAACGCGGAGAAGGCCTCGGGCGAGAACGGCGCCTCGGTGCGAACGTTGTGGAGGGGAACGAGGTCGTCGTCCAAGCCGAGGAACGCGTTCGTCGCCGCCGTCACGTTGCCGAGGAACGCCGTGATCTCGCGCCGATAGAGGTTCACGCCCTCGAGGATCGAGTTGGCCTGAGCCAGATAGGGGTCCAGGCGCTGGAGCAGCGGCGGCAGCTCGTCATCCAGCAAGCCCCGCAATGCCGCGAACCCGTCGTTCGCCGCAGCGGTGGCGCGGCCGAAGCCGAGCAGGAACGACTCGAGGTCGGGCGCCAGCTCGCCGAGCGCGATGAACGTGGGCGACAGCTCGCGGGCGGCCGGACGGAGCCCCTGGACCACCGGATCCGAGTCGCGGGCGAACGTCTCCAGCCGCGCCAAGGTCGACCGCGATTCGCGCAGGAAGGTCGGGAAGATCCGGAACGTCTCGGCCAGTTCGGCATTGCGCCGCGCGGTCGTGGCGAACACCGCGTCGGAGCCCTCGATCAGGCCGCGCAGCTGACCGCGCCGCTCCGAGAGCGCCTCGAAGACCTCGCCCCCGTCGCGGATCAGCCGCTCGGTGGCCAACCGCTGGGAGTCGAGGATGCGAAGCGTGGCGTCGGCCTCCTCGGCGAACGGCTCGAGCCCGGCGATCGCGTTGGAGAAGTCCTGTCCTCGACCGTTGAACGCGAGCGCCTGGGATTGCATCCAGGTCTGGAACGCGGCGCGGGTGGGCGGGTCGAAGGTGCGGAAGATCTCGTCGAGCTGAACCGACTCGGCTACCTGAGCGCTGGGAATCGAATCGCCCTCCGCCAGGGGGTCGCTCTCCTCCGAGCCGGGCGACAGCTCGACGTAGGTCTCGCCGAGGAGCGTCTTCGCCCGCAGCGTCGCTCGGGTATCGGAGGGAATCGGCGCATACGCCGACTCGAGCTCCACCGTGGCGTCGGCGAGGCCCTCGTCGTTCAGCTCGATGCGCTTGACCTTGCCGACGGAGACACCCGAGATCCGCACGTCCGCCTCCGTCCCGAGCTGAGTCGCCTCGTCGAACGGCACCGTGAAGCGGTAGCCCTCGGCCTTGAGCGGGATCGGCCCGCCGAACGCGACCCACAGGAACAGGCCCAGCGCGAAGCACGAGATCGCGAAGCCGACCGCGATCAGGATGCGTCCAGCCGTGGGAGCCTTGGTCTCCATCAGGCTCCGCTCGCAAGAATGTGGTGATCGCGGGTCATGGCGGGGGAGTGATCGGGCAGATCGTGGTGCTCTCGGGGACGTTGCTCACCTGTTGCAGCGTGCGCAGGAAGGGCCGGCTCCCGGCGAGGCCCTCGGCGAGCTGGGCGGTCTGACAGGACTGGAGGACGAGGCCGCGGCGAAGGGGGCCGTTCGCGTCCTGGGTGTAGAACATGTTGTTCGTGTTGTGGTTCAGCCAGCTGAGCCAGAACAGGTAGCCCTCCTCGGCGCCCACCGGGTTGTAGGCGAGCGCGTTGAAGAGGTTGTTGAGCTCGCCGACGCCGCCCCTGAGCCCCTTCGTGGTCTTTGCCAGCGGGTCGGCGCCCTGGGCGATGTGGCGCAAAGGCAGCCGCGTCGCGCGGGTGAACGGGCGGATCTGGTCGCGAATCGGCTCGATCGTCTCTTCGAGGAACGGCCGCGTCTCGCGCAGGGCGGGCCCGAGCGCTTGCGCCGACGGGATCAGCGCGGTGGCCGCGGGGCCCAGCGTCCGCGCCAACCGGTTGCCCGATTCGAGCGCCGCGCGGGTCTCGGTCAGCGCGCCGGGAAGCTCCCTGAGCGAGGCGCGCAGGTTCGCCTCCTGGTTCGCGAACGATTCCATCACCGTGTTCGACGACTCCACGAACTCGGCGAGCTGCGTGTCGCGCGCTCCGAGCTCCTCGGAGACCAGCTTGAAGTTGGTCACGGCCCGGGCGATGTTGCGGCGTCGCTCGACCAGCAACCGGTTGATCCGCGCGACGTCGCGCGCGAGCGGTTCGATCCGCCGGAGTCCGGCCGAGAGCTGCTCGCCGTTCTCACCCAGGCCCTGCCCGCCGCCCGTCACCAGCAGGGTCAGGTAGTCCTGCGTGTCACGATCGAGGGCGGCCAGGATCTCGTCGGGCTGCACGTTCGGCGCCGTCGCGCCGGATCTGAGCCGCGCTTCCTCCTCGATCGTGGGCGCCTCCGGGGTTCCCGGGTCGACCTCCAGCGTCATGTCCTGAAGGCCGGTGCGCGGGCGCAGGAGGACGGTCGCGTCCTCGTGGATCAATGCCGCCTTCTCGGGCTCCAGCGAAGCGGACACCACCGCCTTGCCATCCTCGACATCGACGTCGGTGACATCGCCCACCTTGATCCCCGCGAGGTTCACGGACTGGCCCTGCCCGGGGATGACCGCCTGCGCCGAGCTCAGCTCGATCTCCATCGCGAACCGCTCCTCGCCGATCACCGGCACCCAGCCGGGGAGCGTCAGGCGCTGCTGCGAGAGGATCACGCCGGTCGTGATCAGCCCGATCACGAGCAGCAGCAGGATCGCGGCGAAGTCCCGCCTGTGTTCCCGGATCGCGCGCCTCACGGTGCGCTCCTCGGGCTTGCGGAGCCGATCGCGGCCGCCGGCCCGTTGACGTTCGGGAGGTCGTTCCGGTAGCAGTCCACGTCCATGCGGAACGGCGGCCGCTCGCCGTCGACTACCGGTCGCACGCCGGCCGGGACCTCGAACGCGTTGCCGTAGTTGCGGGTGCCCATGAATCCGCCACCCGGCTGGTCGGTCTGGACCAGGTCATCACCGCCGCCCGACTGGAAGCGCAAGTAGCGTCCGTTGCCGTCGAAGTTCTGCGTCTCGCCCGTCTGCTGGACGAGGGCGTAGAGGAACTCGTAGAAGTTCGGCTGTCCGGTCGAGAAGTCGGTGCCGGGCAGGACCGAGGAGACGTCGTCGTTGACCACCAGGTTCCCGGTCGGCTCGAGGACGTCGGTCGCACAACGGCTGAGCAGGCCGATCTCGCCGAACAGGCCGGCCGAGGCGCTCGCGGTCTGCGCCAGTGGCGGCGTCGCGTTAGCGAGGATCGCGGCGGTGCCGCCCAGCTCCGAGTCGCGGAGGAGGCCGCGCGCCTGCTGCAGCCAGGGGTCGGCCGCCGCAATGGTCGCCGGCAGCTCACGCAGACTGGGTTCAAGCTCGAGTGCCAGCGCACGGAGCGGCGGCAGCGAGTCGCTCAGGTTCGCGAGCGCGGGCCGGGCCTCCTCCAAGGTCGGCGCCAGCTCGGCGATCGAACGGCGCAGGTTGACCTGCTCGGCCGCCAGGGCTCCGGTCGTGGTGTTGAAGTTGGAGATCAGGTTCTGGAGCGCAAGCTCGCGGTCCGAGAGCTCTTCGAAGACGTCGGCCTGGGCGGCGATCAGGCCGGCGAGGTCTCCCGGCTCCTCGCCGATCAACGCGTCGTTGACGATCGCGGCTCCGCGCCCCGCCTCGCCTCCGTACCGGAACGAGTCGTTGAGGGACTGGGCCGCCGTCTCGCCCTGCGAGTCGGGATCCTGCGTTTGGTCCTCGGCCGCGGTGGGCTCATGGCTGAGCGCCGTGCCGTAGCCCTCGAGCAGCCGGCGCAGGTTGAGCCGCACGTCGCCGTCCAGCGCCGAGAGCACCTGGTCGAGCTGGACCGCGGTCGCCGTTTGGGTCACCGGGATGCTGCCGTCGTCGGGCAGCTCGGGCGCGCTCGGGCTGCCCGGCGTGACGTCCAGGAAGAAGTTGCCCTCGAGGAACAGCCGCGGCCGGATCTCGATCGTGGCGTCCTCGTGGATCGGCTGGCCGGCATCGTCGACCGTGAACGTGACCTTCGCGGCGTTCCCCACCGGTTCGACGTCGGTCACCTTGCCGACGTTGACCCCGGCGATGCGCACCGGGTTGGTCGAACGCAGGGTGGCGGCGTTCTCGAACGTCGCCTCCAACCTGTAGCCGTCGTCGTTGAACGGGATGTCCTTGGTGTATGCGAGGTACGAGCCGACGACCAGCAGGACCACCATGATCAACCCGAGTTGGACCGGTCCGCGGCCCCTGTAGTGCTGGCCCCAGACCCGGGGATCGAGGCCGCGGGAGCGTGGATCGGTGCCCGGCGCGTGCGGCGTCTTTGTGCGGCCGAACCTCACTTCTTGCCCATCCCCGGAAGCTGCTCCTCGGTCAGGGTGCCCTGGTTGCCGGGGACGTTTCCGATCACCTGCCGGCCGATCGCATACCCCTCGTTGCCCGCCTCGCATTCGAACGTCTGGCCCGGCGAGGCGGTGTTCGGGTACGGGTTTACGTGCAAGAAGTTGCCGGGGTCCGTGCCGCCGTTTGCCGGCGCGGACGAGGGGCTGCCCTCGGAGTTCGGGCCGCCCGCTGGATCGAAGACCGTGAAGCGCTGCCAGGTGCCGAGCCCGTCCCCGAGCCCGAAGGCGCTCGACGCGTTGCGGACCAGAAGCGACGCGTAGTTGCACTCGCTCTGAGCGGGCGCGATGTGGCGCAGCGCCGGGCTCAGGAAGCCGGCCGTCTCGTCGAGGCGCGCGATTCCGGTATTCACCGCGCCGTTCTGCGAGAACGCGAGCAGCGACACGGCGGTCGGCGCCAGCTCGTCGTTGAACTCAGCTGCGTTGCGAAGGACAGGCGGCCCGGCCTCGAGCGCGTCGGCGATTGCCGGAGATGTCGTGGCGATCGCCGCGGCGCCCGGACCCAGGTCGGCGAACAGGGCGGCGCTGTGGTCGAGGAACGGGCGGATCGCCGGCAGCGAGCGAATCCCCTGGTCGAGGGTGGGCGGCGATTCGGAGATCGTGTCCTGGATGAACGGCCTCGACACACCGGCAAGTGCCGTGAAGGTGGTGTCGAGCGAGACGAACAGGCGTGCCTGCTGCTCGGCGACGGGGGCGACCTCGGCCGCGGTCGCGGCGAGCGCCGTCACGAACCGGTCGAGGCGCGTTCGCCCGTCGCCCAGGGACCGCATGACGGACTCCAGGGGCGGCAACAGCGGCCGCAGGTCCGCCAGCGCGGCGTTCAGGTTTGCTCCGCGGCCGGCCAGCGCGTTGCCGAACTCCACCAGGTTCGCGCGGATCGCCGCTGCCGTCGGATCGTCGAAGGTGCTCAGGAACTCGTCGATCTCCACCGGCTCCGGACGCGCGGCCTCGATCGGCAGGGTCGCGCCGGGAGCGAAGCCCTCGGACGACGAGCCCTGGTTGATCTCGAGGTACTTCAGGCCCAGCGCCGACCGCGAGCGCACGACCGTCGTCGAATCCACCGGCAGCGCCTCGACGTCCTGGTCGAGCTTCAGGTCGAGCGTCGCGGTGACGCTGCCGTCCTCGGCGGAAACCGGCCTGATCGTGTCCACGAGCCCAACCCGCACGCCCCCGATCCGGACCTCGTTGCCGGGCACGAGGGTGTTCGCGTTCGGCACCTGAACCGAGATGCGGTAGCTCGGCACGAACGGCAGGCCGCTGTTCGCGTTGTAGGCGAGGAACACCGCGACGATCACGACCAAGACCGTGACCGCGCCGACCATCGTCGGGCTCGCGGCCAGCGCCGACGCGGCGTTGCGCCGGTTGCTCACCGTGCCGCCTCCCGGTCATCGATCAGGAAGTTCATGAGCGACCGCATCTCGCGCATCCGCGCGGTCTCCTCGCCGGTGTCGGCAGGCGGGGCGGGATCGCCGGCGTCGGGCTCGACCGGCGCCGGCGCCGGCGCCGGCGGCTCCGGTTTGTCGGAGCGCGATCCACGCGACCCGCCCAGCAGCGGGGCGAGGCTCTTGAGCAGGTCGCGGGCACCGTTGTCAGCCCTCCGGCTCCGGGGCGGCTCTACCGTCTTGTTGAACCTCGCAATGGCCCGCGCGAAGGCGCGCTCCTGAGCCCGGGCCACCGCCGGAGCGATGGCCGTGTCGAGGAACTCAGCCGTGCAACCGGCCTCCGGAACGGTCTCGTAGTCCACGCAGTTGTTCAGCGGCAGGAGCGCGCGCATGAAGTGGCCGAGCGAGTCGAAGCCGTTCGCGATCCCGACCGAGTTGTAGACCAGCCTCGTCACGTAGTCGAAGCCATCGGTGCGGCGCATCGTCTTCAGCAGTGCCCGCAGGTTGAGGGCGCCGGGCTTGGTGGCGCGAGCCAGGTCGCGAAGGTCGATCAGGATCGGATCCGAGGCCACGATGTCGCCCTGGCTCGCCTCGGCGGCGTCGCCGAGCGACGAGAGCGCTCCGATCGAGGCGCGCGAGAACGGGCCCAGCGCCTCGGTCGCCCTGGTCAGCGAGGGGGCGGCCCCACCTAGGTCCGCGAACACCGGCTCCGCCTGGTCGGAGAAGGCGGCAAGGCGTGGCATCGTCAAGCGCAGCTCGCGCAGAAACGCGGGGAGCCGCTCGAAGCCGGCCTCGAGCTCGGTGCGCCTCTCCGCCGTAGCTCGCGCGGTCTCGTTCGCCGAGTTGATGAAGCCGCCCAGGTGCGCGCGCTCGCGCGCGAGCGGCGCCAGCGAGGCGTCGCCGTCGCTTGCGAGGTCGGCGAGGCGACGGTTCTGCTTGGCCAGGATCGCGAGCACCTCGTTCGTCTGCCGAAGGGCGGGGTTAGCGCGCTCGACGATTTCCTCGAGGTCCTCACCGCGAGCCGCGAGGCCCGCGCCGAGCTCGTTCAGAATGAGCCGGAAGCGGTCCGGGTACGGCTCCTCCATGATGTTGTTCAGCAGGTCGAGGTCAACGGACTTCGAGGTTCGCTCGACCGGAAGCAGGTACTCGCCCTCGCCGGGCTCGCCCTCGGTTACCTGCTCGAGCGGCGGCGGCGCCTCCGAGCCCGGCGCGCGCGGCTGGGTCGGCTTGCACTCGACGAACTTCTCACCGAGCAATGACTGAGGCCGGATCACGCACGAGGCGTCGGCTCGGAAGTCCTGGAATCCCGACTCGGAGATCTGCATCACGACGACCGCCTTGCCGGACTCGGCGCTGCCGTCCTCGTGGATCACCTCGCCGACCTCGGAGACGTCAACCTCCGAGATCGTCCCGACGTTCGCGCCCGCGATCCGGACCTCCTCCCCCTGCACGAGGAAGCTGCCGTTGTCGAAGATCGCGCGAACCTCGTACGAGTCTCCTTCGCCAACCCCGGGCGCGCTCAGCGCGAGACCGGCGCCGCCGGCCACCAACACCGCAATCACGGCAAGGCGCCTCATCCCGGCGGCACCTGGGTGGGATCGCAGATGCCCGCGAGCGCACCGTCGTCGTCGAACGGGTTTGAGAGCGGGATCGCCTGGGTCGCACCGCCCGGGCAGCGAGTGAACGGGCCGGTGCCGAACTGCGGTTCCATGTAGTCGTTCAGCTGGTCGGCGGGCGGAATCGGGATCAGGTCGCTGGTCAGGGCGTCGCCGTCGTCGTCGCCGTCCACCGGGTCGTCCCAGGTAAAGAGGTTCGCGCCGGCGGGCTGGACCCGGATGTAGTGACCGTTGGCGTCGTAGGAAGCGGCGGCCTGACCCAGCCCGGCAAGCCAGCCCAAGAGGTCAGGCGTATACGGCCGCAGGATTTCGAGCTCGTCCTGGGTCTGGTCCATCGCGTCCAGCGCCCGAGGCACTGCGTCGTTTGCGGCGGCCCGGGTGCGCGGCAGCGTCCGGAGCGCGTCGGTCAGGTCGTTTCTGGCTCCCTGCTTGCCAAAGACGTCACTCAGGTCGCCCACAACCGGCACCGCCTTCTGAGCCACCGGTCGCAGCTCACGCAGGAACGGCGCCAGGTCCTCGGTCGTGCGCCCGGTGGTCGCGACCAGCGGGTCGAGGTCGTCGAGCGCCGCCCGCAGGTTCACGAAGGTCGTGTTGGCCTGTCGCATCGCGGGTGGCAGGGCCGCGAGCGAGCGATCGAGTGCCGAGTTCTCGGCCGCGATCGCGCCCAGAGCCTGGTTCGCGTTCGACGTCAGCTCGGAGAGGTCGTCGCGGCGCTCGGCGACGGCGCCCAGTACCCGTGAGCCTCCTGCCAGGAACCGCTCAAAGGCGACTTGGTCGCGGTTCAGCTCGGCCAGGAGCCGCCGGGTGGAATCCAGGCCGGGGGCGAGAAACTTGTAGGACCTGTTCGCCTCCACCTCGGCGCCGGCGTAGATCGTCGCCTGGCCGTCGATGACGTCGCGCAGCGCACGACGGGTGGGGTCGTCGAACAGGTCGAAGAGCTGGTCCAGGTCGACCGGCGAGGTGGTCTCGTCGGCCGCCAGCGTCGCACCCTCGGGCAGCTCCGCCCCCGAGTCGGGCCCCATGTGGAGGGCCACGTAGCGGTTCGCGATCCCCGACAGCGAGGTCAGGCGGATCTGTGCCGTCGTTTCCTCCCTCAGCGGCCGGTCGAGCGTGACGCGCACCTCAGCTTGGCCGTCGTCGGTCAGCTCGATCTCGTCGACGGAGCCCACCGCCTGACCGGCGACCAGCACCTGGTTTCCGGGAACGAGCTGACCGCCGGTCTCGAACTGCAGCTTGTACTGGTGGCCGTCACCGTCGCCGAACAGGGTCAGGACGACCAGCGCCGCGCCGGCCATCAGCGCGACCACCGCCACCACGCGCGCAAGGGCGTTTCCTTCCTGGCCTATTTCGGTTCGCGCGCGAGCATCGTGCTCAGGCATCCGGGAACGCGTCCTTTCGCTCCGTCTAACTCCTCCGGAGGATCGTAACCCTGCGAGACCGGTGCGAGCCTCGGTTTACTACGGATACGAGCCCGGCCTTAACCCAGGGCTAACTGGCGCCTACTCCCGCGGCTCGCGACCCGTCAGCGCCGTGTAGAGGTCGTTCGCTCGGGTCCCGGTGAGCGCGGCCACCACGCTGGCCGCCGCCCGGGGCCGGGCACCGGACTGGACCAGGCGGCGAAGCGCATCGACCGCGAAGGCGATGTCGGGCGCCGACGCCGTCCTGCTCGCCGCCGGCCCGATCACGACCACGATCTCGCCCTTGACCTCGGAGCGGAAGCGGCGAGCCAGCTCGGCCAGGCTGCCCCGCACGACGTCCTCGTGCATCTTGGTCAATTCGCGGCAGACCGCCGCCGGGCGGTCGGGCGCCAGCGCCGCGAGCGCCGCCAATGAGTCCGGCAGCCGGCGCGGCGACTCGAACGCGACGACGGTCTCGCCGCCGCCAAGGACCCGTTCGAGCTCGCCCGCTCGGCGCGGTAGGAAGCCCTCGAAGCGCCAGCGGTCGGTGGGCAACCCGGACGCGACCAGCGCCGTGGTCACCGCCGATGGCCCGGGCAGGACCTCGATCTCCAGGCCGCGCTCGATGCAGGCCTGGATCAGCCGGTAGCCGGGGTCCGAGATCGCGGGAGTCCCCGCGTCGGAGATCAAGACGACCTTGGCCCCACGCTCGATTGCCTGGGCGAGCTGGCGCGCGCGATCGGCCTCGTTGCCCTCGTGGTTGGAGACCAACCGCGGACGCTTGATCTCAAGGCGCTCGTACAGAAGGCCCGTGCGTCGTGTGTCCTCGCAGGCCACGATGTCGGCTTCGGCCAGCGCGCGGCGAGCGCGGTCGCTCAGGTCCTCGAGGTTCCCGATCGGAGTCGGGCACACCGTCAGGCGGCCTGGCATCAGGGGACCCCTTCGAGCGTTTCGAGCGCCATCGTCGCGGCGCCGATCATGCCCGCTTCCGCCCCGAGCTCGGCGGCCACCACGTCGGTCTGGTTCATCGGTGGCAACGCGCGCGCCCGCATCTCCTCGCGAGCTGGCCCCAGCAGCAGCTCACCCGCCGCCATCACGCCGCCGCCGACCACGATCACGTCGGGTTCGAAGACGTTCGCCAGCCCGCTCATCGCGACCCCGATCCGGCGGCCGATCGTCGCCAGGGCGGTCACGGCCACCTCGTCGCCCGCGATCGCCGCCAGCGTCGCCGCCCGGCCGTCGACCACGTCGCCCGCCGCCAGCAGCCTGCCCAGCGCCGACTCGGGGTGGCGCTCGGCGGCTGCGCGGGCCTCCCGTCCCAGCGCGGTGCCGGACGCCACGGCCTCGACGCAGCCCTGGTTCGGGCAGTTCCCCTGACAGCGCGGGCCGTCGGCTTCGATCACGATGTGGCCGAGCTCGGCGCCGGCGCCCGTCGATCCCCTGTAGACCTGCCCGTCCAGGATCAGGCCGCCCCCGATCCCGGTGCCGATCGTCAACAGCACCGCGTTGGCCGCGCCCCTGGCGGCACCCCAGCGGTGCTCGGCGAGCGCCGCGACGTTGCCGTCGTTGTCGACCTCGACCGGGAGGCCGAGGCGCTCCGACATCAGGTCGCGGATCGGCACGTCGACGATCGGCAGATTGACGGCGCTGATCGCCAGGCCCCGCGCCCGGTCGATCGTGCAGGGGATACCCAGCCCGATCGAGCGGACCCGTGGCTGCGCGGCGACCGCAGCGCGGAGCTCGCCTTCCAGGGTGTCCAGGATCTCGTCGGTGGTGCGGTCGACGCTCGGGGCTTCAGAGCGGTGGAGGACGTCGGGCCCGTCGGCAACCACTCCGACCAGCATCTTCGTGCCGCCCAGATCGACGCCGATTGCCGCGCCCGCGTCATTCGTCCCAGCTGAAGGTTCCGCGCCCATCAGCGAGTATTTCTAGTGAATGCCACCCGACGACGAGGGGAACCGTCCCGAGCGCCCCGACTACAAGGTCTATCGCGCGCGGCGTCGCTTCAGCGCGCCCGACCTCGATTCACTGCGTAAAAAGGTCGGCCGGAAGGCCAGCGAGAGACCCCCGAAGGTGCCCCGGCGCCCCGGCGCGGCCAGGCCCGATCGGCAGGGCCGGCCGTGGCTCAAGTGGATCGGCCTGACCGTCGGAGGTTGGCTGCTCCTCAGCCTTCTGGCGTTCGCGATCTCGGCCACGATCCAGAAGTCGAAGCTGGCCGACACCGGCGACGCGCTCTCGAGCAACCCGCTGATGGCTGTGTTCCCGCAGAACATCCTGGTTCTCGGCACCGACGTCCGCGACTCGGAGTTCGCTTCTTCCGAGGCCGAGTCCGAGGAGTGCGTCGACGCGGCGGCCACCGGCGGGCCCACCCTGGACTGCGCCGACGGAGCCCGGGCCGACTCGATCATGGTCCTGCGCGCGGGCGGCGGCGCGTTCGAGAAGCTCTCGATTCCGCGCGACACCCTGGCCGCGATCCCCGAGTTCGGCAACGACAAGATCAACGCCGCGTACCGGTTCGGTGGCGCCGAGCTGATGATCGAAACGGTCGAGCAGTTGCTCGGCATCGAGATCAACCACGTCGCGATCGTCGACTTCGCCGGGTTTCGCGACCTGATCGATGCGCTCGGCGGCATCGACATCACCCTGGATCGAAAGGTCTGCAACCAGATTTCCGGCGGCACGTTCGAGATCAAGCTCGGGCCCGGGGAGGTCCACCTGAACGGCGACAAGGCGCTGGCGCTTGCCCGGACCCGCACCTCCACCTGCGGCCCGCCGATCGACGACCTCGACCGCACCGGCTTCCAGCAGCTCATCATCCAGGGCATGAAGGGCCGCCTCACCGACCCGCTGCGGATCCCGATCAACTTCGTCAAGGGGCCGCTGATCGGCTGGAACGCGCCGAAGGCGTTCGTCAGCGACATGGGCGCGATCGCGATGCCCCAGTTCGTGTTCGCCGCGGCGATCGGCGGCAGCTCGGGCACCGAGGTCCTCGAGCCCGCCGACGTCAGCGCGAACCCGTTGTTCGTCCCGGTCGAGAACTGCATCGAGGCCGTCCGCAAGCTGACCGGCGACCCACCCGAGAACGACCCGGTCTGCAGCCCGTCGAGCTAGTCGCTCGAGCTCGAAGACTTGCTCGACTCAGAGCTCTTCGAAGAGCTCGAATCGGAGCCTGAGTCGGATGAGCCCTTGTCCGAGGAGCTCTTGTCGGACGAGCTCTTCTCGGACGAGCTCTTCTCCGACGAGTCCGAGCTGCCGTCGCCCGAGGCGGCGTTCTTCGCTCCCTTACGCGCGTAGTCGGTCGTGTAGAAGCCTGATCCCTTGAAGTGCACGGCCGGGGCGCTCAGCACGCGCTCGCAGGCGGCGCCGCACTCGACGCATTCGGTGAGCGAGTCCTCGTGCATCGACTCGAAGACCTCGAAGCGGTGGCCCTTCGCGCAGCGGTACTCATAGATCGGCATCGCGCGGCGATTATCGCAGCGCCCGTCGATAGCCTGATGCGCGATGAGCGAGCAGCCCGAGGCGCCGGCCGGCGTGACCATGGACGAGATCGTCGCGCTCTGCAAGCGCCGCGGCTTTGTGTTCCCGTCGTCTGAGATCTACGGCGGGCTCGGCTCCACGTATGACTACGGGCACTACGGCGTCCTGCTCAAGCAGAACGTGAAGGACGAGTGGTGGCGCTCGATGCTGGCCGACCGCGACGACATCGTCGCCCTGGATTCGGCGATCCTCCAGCACCCCAAGGTCTGGGAGGCGTCCGGCCACCTCGCCGGCTTCACCGACCCGATGGTGGACTGCAAGACCTGCAAGCTGCGCTTCCGCGCCGACCAGCTCGAGGACGCGGCCTGCGGCCAGAAGCCCTCGAAGCGGCCGGGCGAGGGGCCCGACTGTGAGCTGACCGACGCGCGCGAGTTCAACCTGATGTTCGAGACCACGGTCGGACCGGTCAAGGACTCGGGCTCGGTCGCCTACCTGCGCCCGGAGACGGCGCAGGGCATCTTCATCAACTTCAAGAACGTCCTCCAGTTCGCCCGCAAGAAGCCGCCGTTCGGAATCGCCCAGGTCGGCAAATCGTTTCGCAACGAGATCACGCCAGGCAACTTCATCTTCCGGACCCGCGAGTTCGAGCAGATGGAGATGGAATTCTTCGTCCCGCCCGGCGACGCCGAGACCTGGTTCGAGCACTGGTGCGAGGCCCGCTTCGAGTGGTACAAGGCGCTCGGGATCAGGCCGGACATGCTGCGCCTGCGCCCCCATGACGCCGACGAGCTCTCGCACTACTCGTCCGGGACTTCGGACGTCGAGTACCTGTTCCCGATCGGCTGGTCGGAGCTGGAGGGGGTCGCCAACCGCGGCGACTTCGACCTCACCCAGCACGCCAAGTTCTCCGGCGAGAAGCTCGAGTACTTCGACCAGCAGTCGGGCGAGCGCTACGTCCCGCACGTGATCGAGCCCGCTGCCGGCGCCGACCGCGCGACGCTGGCGTTCCTGGTCGACGCCTACGAGATCGAGGAGGTCGAGGAGCGGAAGCGGACCGTGCTGCGCCTGCACCCGAAGCTGGCCCCGGTCAAGGTCGCCGTGCTGCCCCTCGTCTCGCGCGACGGCATGCCCGAGCGGGCCCGGGAGATCTTCGCGGAGCTGCGGCCGCTGATGCAGGCCGAGTACGACGAGGGCGGCTCGATCGGCAAGCGCTACCGGCGCCAGGACGAGATCGGGACTCCGTGGGGCGTCACCGTCGACGGCCAGACGCTGGAGGACGGCACCGTCACCCTGCGCGACCGCGACTCGCTCGCGCAGGAGCGCGTGGCGGCGGAGGGCCTCGGCGACCTCCTGAGCACCAAGCTCGCCGAGCCCTGGGTCAGCCCGAAGCCGAGCTGACCTTGCGGACCTCGTCGCCCCGGGCGATCGCGCCCGGCGCGACCACCCGTGCGTTCAGGCCGCGCAGCCGCAGCTCGCGACCGGTCTGAGAGTTCACGAGCTTCAGGGCGTCCACGCCAAAGCGTCGCGAGAACTTACCGCAGCCCAGGTGCGGCGCCTTGCTGACCTCGAGGACCGCGCCGCCGATAGCCAGACGGGTTCCGGAGGGCAGGTTGTCCTGGCTGAGGTCAAGATCGACGTAGAGCTGGTCGCCGGCCTGCGCCCACCGCTCGCGCTCCGAGCCGCCGGCCACGAGCGCCGCTGCGCGCGCGTTCATCACCGTCACCTGGGCCTCCGGGTTTGGTCCACCGTCCGCGGTCGAGGAGCTCGAGCGGCTGACCCACATGTCGCCCACCAGGCCCCCGCGCAGCTCGAGCTCGGCGTTCGTCATGAGCTGGCGCTGCTCCTCAGCCGGCCTGCGCACGATCAGCTCGAGCGTGCCCGCGTCGGCGGGCGCTGCACGCACGTCGTCGAGGCCGGCTGCGAGCTCCGAGAGCGCGAGGTGAGGCACGGACCGAGGCTAGCGGCCCCAGCGCTCGCCCGCGCCGAGCCGCTCCAGGCCGAGCCAGTAGAGGCCCATCACGACCTCGACGACGCTATCGCGGGGCAGCGCCCGCGGGTTCTCGAGCCACCACCCGGCCATGAACTGGATGCCGCCGGCGATCAGGTGCGCGAGCACCGCCGACGTGTCCTCAACCGCGAGGTCGCCCGGCTGTGGGGGCGGGGCGTCGGCGACCATCATCGAAGCGACGGCCCCGGCGGCTTCCTCGCGCAGCCGGTCGAGCGCCTCGCCCGCGTCCGGGTCGGCGACGTTGCGGGTCAGCAACCGCAGCGCGGCGGGGCGCTCCTCGGCGAACTCGAGGAACGCCTCGATCCCGGCGCGCAGGCGCGCCTCGTTCGAGTCGGCGCCGGCGATCGCCCCCACCACGCGCTGGATCAGCTCGTGGACGAAGGTGTCGAGCAGCGCGATCTGGAGCTCCCGCTTGGAGGCGAAGTGCTCGTAGATCAGCGCCTTCGAGATCCCGCCGCGCGCGGCGACGTCGTCGAGTGAAGCCTCGTTGAAGCCGTGCTCGGAGAAGACCTCGAGCGCGCTCTCGAGGATCGCCGCCCGGCGATCGGACGCCGAAAGTCGACGGCGCGGGGCCGCCTGTGTCTCCTCGGCCACGGTTTGAGACTACTAACTGACCGCTCAGTCAGTTAGTATGCGGGCATGAGCGTCGCCCAGCACGACGGGATCAGGACCGGAGCCACGATCTCCTACGTGGACCTCTACAAGCGCTGGGAGCAAAACAACTGGAGCGCGTACGACATCGACTTCTCGCGCGACCACGAGGGCTGGCAGGGCCTGACCGACCTGCAGCGCGAATCGGCGCTCTGGATCTACTCGATGTTCTTCTTCGGCGAGGACTCGGTCACCGACAACCTCTCGCCCTACATCGACGCCGCGCCGACCGAGGAGATGAAGTACTTCCTCGCGACCCAGCAGGTCGACGAGGCCCGCCACGCCGTGTTCTTCCACCGCTTCTTCAAGGAGGTGATCGGCGCCGGCGACACCCTCGGCTCCACCCTCCGCTTCACTGAGTCACAGCTCGGCTGGGGCTACCGCAACGTCTTCAGCCGGCTCGACCGGATGGCGGACGAGCTGCGGCGCGACAAGTCGCTGCCCAAGTTCGCGCAGGCGATCGCGCTCTATCACCTGGTCGTCGAGGCGACCCTCGCTCAACCGGGCCAGCACTTCATCGAGGACTACTTCGCCAAGGCCGGCACGATGCCCGGCTTCAGCGCCGGCATGGAGAACGTCTCGCGCGACGAGCAGCGCCACATCGGGTTCGGCGTCAAGGTGCTCTCCGAGCTTCTGGCCGAGTCGGATGAGTGCAAGGCCGCGGTCCGCGAGCTGCTGCTCGAGATCATGCCCTACTCGCTGGCCGTGTTCGTGCCGCCGGCCGGCCTCAACCGCGAGTACACCCGCTGCTACGGATTCGAGATGGAGGACATCTTCGCGTTCGGTATGAAATCGGTGAAGACCAAGTGGCGCGCGATCGGCTACCCGATGGAGGAGATGCCCGGCGTCCTGCCGGTTGACCACTCGCTGCCCGAGGAGGAAGTGGCCAGGCGCCAGATCGCGCTGCTCGAATCGCACGTCATGGGCGAACCTCATCCACACCCCGATGCCTCGACCGATATTCAGCGCCTCTATTTCGACGTGATCGCGAACTCCGTCGACAAGAGCGCCGTCAACGGGACCCCGTTCACGATCCAGTGGGACTTCTCCGACGCCGATCCGTGGCATGTGGTCGTCGCCAACGGCTCGACCCGGGCGGAGCCCGGCCTCGCCCCCAAGCCCGACCTCACGTGGCGGGCGAGCTGGGGCGACTGGATCGCGATCTCGAAGGGCGCGCTCGACCCGCGCAGCGCAATGCTTCGGCGCCGCCTGCGCTTCCGCGGCTCGCCGCGCAAGCTGCGCACCTTCATGCAGGTCTTCCCGCGCCGCCGCTCGAAGCCGCTGCCCTAGGCGCGAGCGGGCACGGCTGCCGGCTCGTCAGGCTCGTCGTATGTCTCGAAGCCCAAGTCGGGCAGGAGGCGGTCAAGCCAGGCGGGCAGCCACCAGTTCCACTTGCCCATCAGCTGCATCGTCGCCGGCACGAGCACCAGGCGAACGAGCGTCGCATCGAGGGCGATCGCGACCGCGCAGCCGAGTCCCAGCTCCTTGATCGACGGGACTCCCGTGAAGACGAAGACCGTGAAGACCGCGGTCATGATCAGCGCAGCTGACGAAATCGTGGGAGCGCTCGATGCGAGCCCCTCGGCCACCGCCCGGCGGTTGTCGCCGTGCGCCTCGTAGCGCTCGCGGATCCGCGACAGCAGGAACACCTCGTAGTCCATCGAGAGGCCGAATACGACGGCCAGGATCAGCGGCACGTTGATTGTGTCGAGGGCACCGTTCGACTCGAACCCGAGGAACCCGTCGAGCCAGCCCCACTGGAAGACGGCCACCAGGACGCCGTACGCGGCGCCGATCGACAGCAGGTTCATCAGCACTGCCTTCAACGGCAAGAGCAGCGATCTCAGCATCACCATCAGGACGATGAACGAGAGGCCGAGGATGAAGACCAGGATCTTCCACATCGAGCCCGAGATCAGGTCGCGCACGTCGACGATCCGGGCCGACTCGCCGCCGGCCAGCACCGCGGCGGACCCGTCGAGCACCAGGGTGCTCGACGCGATGATCTCTGCCCGCGCGCGGTCGACGAGCGCGAACGTCTCGTCGGAGTCGCTCGCGCCGCGCGGGAGCACGTCCAGCAACGACTTGCTGCCGTCGGCCGAGGGCTGCCATTCGGCGACCGACGCCACCGCTTGGTCGCGCGCCAGGTCGGAGCGCAGGGCCGCCAGGGCGTCGGCCCCGGCATCGGCCGTGGCGCCACCGCCGACGCCGAAGTCGGCGACCACCCGGATCGGGTCGGCGCCGCCCCCGGTGGCCTCGTTCATCAACTCGACCCCGACGACCACATCGTGATCGGCCGGGAACTGGTCGAGCGCGCCGGTGCCCATCTTCATCGAAAACGCGGGGATCGCGAGGATCATCAGGAAGCCGGCGCTGAGCGCGATCGAGACCATCGGCCTGCGCATCACCCGCGCGGTCCAGCGATGCCAGAAGGTGGACTCGGCCTCGGGCCGGGTGACTCCCGGCCGGCGCCGTCGCTCGACCGTGGAGCGGCGCATCAGGCGGCCGGCACGCCAGGCGATGCCGCCGGCTTCGACCCGGTGCCCAAGCAGGCTGATCAGCGTTGGCAGAAGCACCACCGCGGCGACGATCGCGATCCCGACGACGATCATCGCTCCCAGCGCCATCGAGCGCAGCGCCTGGTTGTCCACCATCCAAATCCCGGCCAGCGAGATGACCACGGCAAGTCCGGAGAAGAAGACGGAGAGCCCGGAGGTGGAAAGCGCCGCCGCCCGGGCCTCGTCGGCGGATCGCCCGCGACGGATCTCCTCGCGGTAGCGGGCGAGGACGAACAGCGAGTAGTCCACCGCGACGCCGATCCCGATCATCGATGCCATGTTGGTGACGAAGACCGACATCTCCATCGAGAGCGAGAGGAAGTAGATGACCGCTCCGGTGACCATTACCGCGACGAAGCCGAGCGCCAGGGGCAGCGCCGCGGCCGCGAGCGAGCCGAAGGCGGCGATCAGGATCAGGGCGACGATCGGGAAGCCCGTGATCTCGGCTCGTTCCAAATCCTCCTTCGAAAGCTCCTGCAGGCCGGCCCAGGCCGCCGGCTGACCGACCAGGTACGGGGTGACGCCATCGGCCGTCTCGCCGGGGGCCACCTCCTCGCGCAGCTCGACCGCCGCGTCGATCTGCTCGGAGACGTGGGGCGTGGCCTGGATCGAGACCGTCGCGAGGCCCTCGGCTGCCAGCTGCTCGCGCGCCGCCCGCTCGGCTCGCGGCGGCAGCGCGAGGTTCTCCACCTCGCCGACCGCCACCGCCAGGCGATCGACCGCGGCGTTGGCCTCGGCGGCGGTCGCGCCGGACTCGGCGCGGAGCACGGCGCCCACCGAGTCGCTACCCGCCTGTGCCGTGTAGTCGTCCTGCATCAACTGCTCGACCGCGGCGGACTCGGAGCCCGGAACCTCGAAGCCGCCGCCGGTCAGGTTCTCCGTCTGCTTCATCGCGAACGGCAACGCCGCCGCGATGATCACGAGCCAGAGCAAGCCGACCGCGCGTCGATGGCGGCCGACGAAGCCAGCCAGCGAGCGGGCAGCGACTCTCATGGTCGACGACGGTACGGACGTACTACCCGGTCAAGCGTGAGATCGTTCACAGACCTCGGCGGGACGAGGTCAGGCGCCGCTTATCGCGCGTCCAGCAACCAGCGCGCTACGCCAAGGCCCGTTTCAACTGTTGCGAGCACGTCGAGGGTCGGATCGGTGAGCCGCTGCACCGTGAGGCCGTCGCCGACGCCGAACAGGTAGGCGAGGGTCGCCTCGGCATCGAACCGGAGCATGACGACCCCCTGGCGCTGCTTCTCCCGGAGGATCTCGCCGAACTCCGCCCGGGCGCGGCTGTAGAGCGCGCCGAGCTCGCGTTGCAGGTCGGGGCTGTTGCGGCCGGCGACGTAGAGCTCGGAGACCATGTAGACGTAGCCCGTCTGCTCGCGCAGGGTTCGCTCGAACGTCTCGGACATCGCCGCGATCAACCCGTCGACGGTGTCGGCTGCCCGCATCGCCGCGCCCAGGTTCTCGATTCGCAGATCGGTGTCGCGGCGGATGACCTCGACCAGCAGCCGCTCCTTGGTGCCGAAGTAGTAGTGCAGGAGCCCGCGGCTGACCTCGGCCTTGCGCGCGACCCGCTCGAACGTGGAGTCGGCGATCCCGACTTCGGACACGGATTCGCGCATCGCCTCGACGATCCGGACCGCTCGCTCGCCGGTGAGCGAGCGCTCCTCCATGCCCCTAGCAGCAACCTCCATACCCGCCAGGGATTCTAAGCGGATTCTCAGCCGGCGGAACCGCCGTTCGCCGGCGCGGTCGTGGACGTGTACTCGAACTCCTCCTCGGCGCCGAACAGGCGGTCGAGCACCGCCTTCCGAAGATCCTCGCTGAGGATCAGGGCAGCGGCGGCGCCGACGATGCCAAGCACCAGCAGCTTGCCGAGGGTCGAACCCTTCTTCTCCTCGCGCCCACGGAATCGATCCGAGGCTTCGCGCAGGGATTCGGCGGCGTCCCGCAGCTCGCGGTGGACCTTCTTGTCGTCCATCAGCGCCGATGCCGGGCGCTTCTGCTTTTGGATCCGCCCATAAGCCGAGCGTCCGGCGTCGTACGCCTCGCGGATCGATTCGCGGAGCTCCTCGTCCTCGACAAGCCGGCGGACGTACTGGTTCGAGCCCACCGATTCAGCCGCGTGTCGGGCCTTTCCGGTCCTCGTTGAGTTGGCCATGCGCAGTCTCTCCTCCTCTACTCCAAGCTAAGTGGCTGCTGAGGATATACCCGCTCCGCATGCGGGCGGTCCCGGGCCTAGAGACCGATCGCTTCCGTGAGCGCCTGCTCGATGCGATCCACGTAGATGAACTCGAGGGCGCCGAGCTCGTGCTGCGGGATTTCGGCGATGTCACCCTCGTTGCGGGCGGGCACGATCACGCGCTTGATCCCGGCGCGCTGAGCGGCCAGCGACTTTTCCTTGAGCCCGCCGACCGGCAGGACTTGGCCGGTCAGCGTGACCTCGCCGGTCATCGCCACGTCGGAGGAGACCGGCTTGCCGGTCACCAGCGAGGCCAGCGCGGTGGTCATCGCGACCCCGGCGGACGGGCCGTCCTTGGGCACGGCGCCGGCCGGGACGTGCACGTGAACATCGTGCTTTGCGAACCAGTCCTCCTCGAGCTCCGAGGCCAACGTCCCGACGTTGCGCCGCACCCACGACATCGCGGCCTGAGCTGACTCGCGCATCACGTCGCCGAGCTGTCCGGTGATCTGCAACTTTCCGGATCCAGGCATCGCCGTCGCTTCGATGAAGAGGACGTCGCCGCCGACCGGCGTCCAGGCGAGGCCCGTCGCGACGCCCGGATCCTGGGTCCGCCGCTTCGACTCGGCGAAGTAGCGCCGGCGCCCGAGCAGCTCGCGGGCGCGCTTGGCGGAGACCGTCACCTTCGCCTTGATCCTGCCCTCGGCGACCTCACGGGCGATCTTGCGGCACACCGTGCCGATCTCGCGCTCGAGATTGCGCACGCCGGCCTCCCGGGTGTACTCGTCGGCGATCGCCTTCAGCGCCGCGTCCGCGAACTTGATCTGCCCACGTTTGAGGCCGTTCTCGGTGATCTGGCGCGGGACGAGGTAGCGCTTGGCGATGTGCACCTTCTCGTCCAGCGTGTAGCCCGCGAGTTGGATCACCTCCATCCGGTCGCGCAGCGGGCCCGGAATCGTGTCCAGGGTGTTCGCGGTGGCGATGAACAGGACTTCGGAGAGGTCGAAGCTGAGGTCCAGGTAGTGGTCTCGAAAGGAGCCGTTCTGCGCCGGGTCGAGAACCTCGAGCATCGCGCTCGAGGGATCGCCGCGGAAGTCGGAGCCCATCTTGTCGATCTCGTCGATCATGAACACCGGGTTGCGAGTGCCGGCATCGCGTAGTGCCCGGACGATCGTGCCCGGCATGGCGCCGATGTAGGTGCGCCGGTGGCCGCGGATCTCGGCCTCGTCGCGGACGCCGCCGACCGAGATCCGTTCGAACTCGCGGCCCAGAGCGCGCGAGATCGACTGGCCCAGGCTCGTCTTACCGACACCGGGCGGGCCGACGAAGCAGAGGATCGGGCCGTGGGAATCCGGGTTGAGGCTGCGGACAGCCAGGTACTCCAGGATCCTGTCCTTGACCTTCTCGAGGTCGTAGTGGTCGGTGTCGAGGACCTCGCGCGCGTGGGCGATGTCGAGGTCGTCCTCGGTCCGCTTGGCCCACGGCAGGTCCACGAGCCACTCGAGATAGGTGCGGATCACGCCATACTCGGCGGCCGCCTGCGGCAGGCGCTCGAGGCGGCCAAGCTCGCGCTCGGCCGCCTTCAGCGCGTGCTCGGGCAGCTCGGCGCCCTCGAGGCGCTCGCGCAGCTCCGTGATCTCGGCCTGCTGCTCGTCGCCTTCCCCCAACTCCTGCTGGATCGCCTTGAGCTGCTCGCGCAGGAAGTACTCGCGCTGGCCCTTGTCGATCTCGGACTGGACCTGCGACTGGATCTTGGAGCCCAGCTGGATGACCTCCAACTCGCGCGCGAGGATCTCGGTCAGGCGGCGCAGGCGCTTGGTGACGTCGACCTCCTCCAGGAGCTCCTGCTTCTCGTCGGCCGGGATCCGCAGCGAGCCGGCGATCAGGTGGGCGAGCGCCGACGGGTCCTCGATGTTGGTGACCGCGAGCTGCAGCTCCTCGGGCAGGTAGGGGATCTGCTCGATGATCTCCGAGAACGAGCGCTGGACGTTGCGGGTCAGCGCCTCGAGCTCAGGCGATTCGGTGACCTCGTCCGGCAGCGGCTCGATACGGGCGACCAGGTAGGGCTCCTCGGTGACGTAGTCGCCGACCCGCACCCGCTCCCCGGCCTGAACGAGGATCCGAACGGTGCCGTCCGGCACCTTGAGCATCCGGGCAACGAACCCGGTGACGCCGACCGTGTGCAGGTCGTCCGGGCCGGGCTCCTCCAGCTCCGCGTCGCGTGAGGCGACGAGCACGAGCTGGCGCTCGCCGGAGAGGATGTCGTTGACGAGCCGAACTGAGCGCTCCTGCCCCACGGCGAGCGGAGTCAGCGTGTCCGGATAGGCGACCATGTCGCGCAGCGGCAGCACGGGCAGCGCGCCTGGCAGCGGCTGGCCGTCGCGGATCGCCGCGTCGAGGTCGCCGCTATCGACGACCTCAATCGCCATTCTCCTCACCCCCCTCGATCGGGACACGGGTCGCCACCTGGGCGGTCCGCAGGGGCAGCTCCACGCGCAGGATCCCGTCCTCGTAGCTGGCCTGGGCGCGGTCGGCAGCGACGTCGGCGCCAAGCTCGACCACGCGCCGGAAGGCCCCGGCCTCGATCTCGACCTGCTGGTAGACGCGGCCCTCCGTCTCCTGGATCGCGCGGTCACCGCTGACGACCAGCTCGCGTCCGGCGACCTCGAGGCTGACCGACTCGGGGTCGACCCCGGCCAGCTCGACCAGGACGATGGCGCGGGGCTCCTCGCGTCCGCAGTAGTAGACGTCGACCCGCGGCGAGAACCCGGACTGCAGCCCCGCGGCGCGGTTGCGGCCCTCGCCGCCCCAGGCGTCGCCGATCAGCTCGTCCATCTCGCGCCACATGCGCTCGAAGTTGAGGAAGAGATCGTTCTTGCGGTTCACACCAATGATTTAAGCGAACCGGACTCAAATCTTCGCGCGGCCGACTCTTGTGCTGCTGAATCAGCCTGCGGATGCGGCGACGCCGCCCGCGCGGGGACGGCGAACGGATCGACCCAGTGATCCCAACGTTGGCGTCGTAGAAGCCGGTCGCCGAGGAATAGGCGTAGACGCCGTGCATCATCGCGCAGCCGAGATCGAGCAGCGCCGCCACCAGCTTCGTCCGCCCCACGCCTGGGCGAATCAAGTTTTCGAGGTGCTCAGACCTCGAACGTGGCGCCCTCGGCCGCGACCGCGACCGGGGCACCGAACCCCTGCGCGCCCTCAGCCGCGACCCACTCGGCGTCGAGCTCGTCCGAGACATGGGTGAGAAGGGCCGCCTTGGCGCCTGCGCGGCGGGCGTGCTCCCCGGCCTCGGACGGCGTCAGGTGGCCGCGGATCCCGGTGCGCTCCGGCCGCGGGAGCGTTGCCTCGATCACGAGCAGGTCCGTGTTGCGCGCGAACTCGATGAGCTCGTCGTTCGGCCGGCAGTCGGCACCGAACGTGATCCGGGCGCCGCTGGCCGCGCGGACCTCGATCGCGAAGGTGAGGATGTAATGCGGGACCTCGGCGAAGCGCAGCTCCAGTGGCCCGACCTTCACCGGGGTGGCGCCGTTGTACTCCTCGAGCCGGAACGCGCTTTCGACCAGGGCCTCGTCACCCCAGGCCGAGGCGATCGACCGCAGCGTCGCCTCAGCCCCGACCGGCGCGATCAGCCTGGGCCGAGCCGGATCCTCGGTCCCGGGCCAGCCTGCCACCGGCACCGGTTGCTGGCGCGGCGTTAGCAGCAGCCCGTAGGCAAACGGGAACAGGTCGAAGAAGTGGTCCGCGTGCAGGTGCGTGATCGCGACCGCCGTGACGTCCGTGTAGTCGACGTGCTCCCGTAGCTTTCCGAACACGCCGTTGCCGCAATCGACGACCAGCGCCGTCCCGTCCTCCTCGACCAGGTAGCCGCTGCACGCTCCGCCCGCGTCCTGCCAAGCAGGCGATTTGCCGAGGACGGTGACCCGCATCGCCCCACTCTAGACGCGGGCGGTAGTGCCTAGTTTGCGCCTTGGCGCAACAGCAGCGCTGGTTGCGTCGGCGGGACCAGGCCCTGGGGCGAGTCCGGCCTGAAGGTTGAGCACGGCTCGGCCAGGTCGAGGGCACAGAGTTGGTGGCGGTGGAAAAAGCAGTCCGCGCAGGTTGGCTTTCCCTTGCGACCGCGCTTGCGCTCGCGCCGTGACAGGCCGACGGCCCGCAGAAACTGTTCCTCCCGATCCAACTTGATCACTGCTGCCCTCGCTTTTCCTCTCCGCGCTCCGCGCGTCGGCGTCCTTGGCGCCGGGGCGATCATGGCACCGGTCGTCGCCGGGCGCCGGGGGCGTTCACGCAAACCGCGCGAAAAACGAATCGTGCCGGTCTCCTACAATTCTTGGCGATGGCCCATGAGCGCACAGCCCGCCTCAGCGCGTCGCCACCGCTGTTCAAGTCCAGGTTCCTCGACTTCTTCTCGCGGATCCATCCCGCCGTGCCCGCGGTCATCTACATCCCGGTGATCATCGGCCTGGTCGTGCTCGGTGTCGACCGCGGCGCCGGCGCCGGCGAGACAGTCTTGCTGGTCCTGGCGGGCCTGTTCATCTGGACCCTGTCCGAGTACTGGCTCCACCGCAAGATCTTCCACTGGGAGCCGGACCACCCAATCGGGCGGCGCATGCACTTCATCATCCACGGCGTCCACCACGACCATCCCAACGACCGGATGCGCCTGGTGATGCCCCCGGGGGCCAGCATCCCGCTGGCGCTGCTGTTCTTCGGCGCGTTCTGGCTGATCTTCGGATCGCCGACCGCCTACCCGCTGTTCGCGGGCTTCCTCGTGGGTTACCTCGTCTACGACTACATGCACTACTACCTCCACCATTTCGTCCCCAAGTCCGATCGCGGCAAACGGCTGCGCGAGCACCACATGCGCCACCACTTCCAGGACCACCGCTACGGGTACGGCGTGTCGTCGGAGCTCTGGGACGTGGTCTTCCGCACCCGTCCACGCCAACGCAGCCACTAACCCTCACCGTTACAGTAAGTTCTAGTAACGGTGTGAAACTGCACACCGTTCACTCGAAGAAGGGACCTTCTGCCATGACACCCACCGGAGCGGTCGCCGAGGCCGCCGACCTACTGCGCGCGCGGCTGCGCGAGCTTGACTCGGAGCGCGCGAAGCTCGAGCGGGCGCTCGCGAGCCTCACCGACGGCCGCGAGGGCAAGCGCGGCCCGGGCCGCCCGCGCGGATCCTCCCCATCCGGCAAGGGCACGCGGCGGCGGCGGCGGCGAGGCGGCACCCGCGCGGATCACGCCGTGAAGCTGATCACCGAGAAGCCGGGGATCTCCGCGTCGGAGATCGCGCGCGAGCTGAAGATCAAGCCGAACTACATGTACCGCGTGCTCAGCGACCTGCAGAAGGACGGCAAGGTCCGCAAGGACGGCCGCTCCTACCACCCGGCCTGAGAACCCAGCCCTCGGCCTAGACGAGGCCGAGGCCGGCGACGGCTTCGCGCTCCTCGTTCAACTCGGCGACCGTTGCGTCGATCCGCGCGCGGATGGCGTCGCCGATCCGCAGGTCCGCAACGATCTCGTACTCGCCACTCGCGCAGGTGCACGGGTAGCCGGAGATGATCCCCTCGGCGATGCCGTAGGACCCGTCTGCGGGCACGCCCATCGAGACCCAGTCGCCGTCTGGGGTCCCGAGGACCCAGTCGTGGACGTGGTCGATCGCAGCGTTGGCCGCCGACGCCGCCGAGCTGGCGCCGCGGGCGTCGATGATCGCGGCGCCGCGCTTGGCGACCGTGGGGATGAACTCGTCCACGATCCAGGCGTCGTCGTCGACGGCCATCCAGGCCGACTCGCCGTCCACCTGGCAGTTGCCGAGGTCGGGCACTTGCGTCGTCGAGTGGTTGCCCCAGACCGTCATGTTCGTGATCTGAGAGATCGAGACGCCGAGCTTGTGCGCGAGCTGAGCGATCGCGCGGTTGTGGTCGAGACGGAGCATCGCCGTGAACCGCTCGGCGGGAACGTCGGGCGCGTTGGACATCGCGATCAGCGCGTTCGTGTTGGCGGGGTTGCCGACGACCAGGATCCTCACGTCGTCGGCGGCGCCGGCGTTGATCGCCTGGCCCTGCGGCTTGAAGATGCCGCCGTTCGCCTCGAGCAGATCGGAGCGCTCCATGCCGGGGCCGCGCGGCCGGGCCCCGACCAGGAGGCCGACGTTGCAGCCGTCGAACGCGGGCGTCGCGTCGTCGTAGATGTCGATGCCAGCGAGCAGCGGGAAGGCACAGTCGTCGAGCTCCATCGCGGTCCCCTCGGCGGCCTTTACCGCGTCCGGGATCTCGAGCAGGTTCAGGTGGACGGGGGTGTCTTCGCCCAGCATCTGGCCGCTGGCGATCCGGAACAGCAGCGCATAGCCGATCTGGCCGGCGGCGCCGGTGACGGTGACCTTGACGGGGGACGGACTCACTGATTCATCTCCTTCTGCAGGTTTTCGTCAATCGACGCGAGGAACTCCTGGGTCGTCTGGAACTCCTGATCGGAGCCGACCAGGAGCGCGAGGTCCTTGGTCATCTTGCCGCTCTCGACCGTCTCGACGCACACGCGCTCGAGCGTCCCGGCGAACTTTGTGACCTCCGGGGTCTCATCCATCCGGCCGCGGGCGCCGAGGCCGCGCGTCCAGGCGAAGATCGAGGCGATCGGGTTGGTCGAGGTCGGGTTGCCCTTCTGATGCTCGCGGAAGTGGCGGGTGACGGTGCCGTGAGCCGCCTCGGCCTCGACGGTCTTCCCGTCGGGCGTCATCAGCACGCTCGTCATCAGCCCGAGGGAGCCGAAGCCCTGCGCGACCGTGTCGGACTGGACGTCGCCGTCATAGTTCTTGCAGGCCCAGACGTAGCCGCCCTCCCACTTCAGCGCGGCGGCGACCATGTCGTCGATCAGGCGGTGCTCGTAGGTAAGCCCCTTGGCCTCGAAATCGTCTTTGAACTCCGCGTCGAAGACCTCCTGGAACAGGTCCTTGAAGCGCCCGTCGTACGTCTTCAGGATCGTGTTCTTGGTCGACATGTAGACCGGGACGCCGCGGTCGAGCCCGTAGCGCAGCGAGGCACGCGCGAAGTCGCGGATCGACGCGTCGAGGTTGTACATCGCCATCGCGACGCCGCCACCCTCGGGGAAGTCGAAGACCTCGAGCTCGATCGGCTCCGAGCCGTCCTTTGGGGTGAAGGTGAGCATCAGCTTGCCCTCGCCCGGGATCAGCGTGTCGGTCGCGCGGTACTGGTCGCCGAACGCGTGACGGCCGATGATGATCGGCTTGGTCCAACCCGGCACCAGGCGGGGGATGTTCGAGATCACGATCGGCTCGCGGAAGATGACGCCGCCGAGGATGTTCCGGATCGTCCCGTTCGGCGAGCGGTACATCTCCTTCAGGCCGAACTCCTCGACCCTGGCTTCGTCGGGGGTGATCGTCGCGCACTTGACGCCGACGCCGTGTCGCTTGATCGCGTTGGCAGCGTCGACTGTGATCTGGTCGTCGCTGGCGTCCCGGCTCTCGATCCCGAGGTCGTAGTAGGAGAGCTCGAGCTCGAGATAGGGCAGGATCAGCTGCTCCTTGATGAAGGCCCAGATGATCCGGGTCATCTCGTCGCCGTCGAGCTCGACGATCGGGTTGGCGACTTTGATCTTGGCCATGCGGGAGCGTCCTTCTGACTCGGGGGCCGGGGGCGCGCGATGCTATCTACGTTGCCCCGCCGCCTCAGTCCACCGTCGGGGTGAGCCGGGGATGCAGACTGTTTGCTACGGTGCGGTAGCAATGGCCGCCCTCGCCGCCATCGGAAGCCGCTTCGACGCCGCCACGCTGGCGCGACTTGCGCGGCGCACGCCCGAGCCGTTGCTTCGGGCCGCCGTCCTGCCCCCCACCCGCGGGCTGGTGATCGCCGAGATCTTCCGGCGCATGCCGAGCGAGCTGAAGCCCACGGCGGCGGCGACCGACGCCGTGATCCGGTGGCGGATCACGGCCGGCACGGACGAGCCTGTCCGGATTTGGTTCCTGGTCTTCGCCGACGGCCGCTGCCGCACGACCACGAAGGAGCCCGACGGCGAGCCCCGCACGACCCTCACCGTTTCCGCCCTCGACTTCCTGCGCCTTGCGGCCGGCACCGAGCCGCCGATGGCGCTGTTCCAGAGCGGGCGGATCAAGATCTCCGGCGACATGTTCTTCGCTGCCCAGCTGCAGGGGATGTTCAGAATCCCCGCGTAAACCGCGAGGCTCTGCGAGAATCGCGGCGATGGCAACCGTCGAGGACAGAACCGGCCACACGACCCACGAGGTCCTGAACCAGGCCACGCCGCTCGAGAACCACAACGTCTTCGACGGCGACCGGGTGCTGGTCGAGGCGCTCAAGCGCGAGGGTGCGGACTGGGCCGAGGGGGCCGCGCACGAGGTCGGCGCGTTTGCCGGCAGCGCCCTGGCCCAACGCTGGGGCCGCGAGGCAAACGAAAACCCGCCGAAGCTCAGGACCCATGACCGCTTCGGGCACCGGATCGACGAGGTCGAGTTCCACCCCGCATGGCACGAGCTGCTGAAGGCGGGCGTCGGCTTCGGGCTCCACTCGCTGCCCTGGCGCGAGCCGCATCCGGGCGCGCACGTCGCCCGCTCGGCGATGTTCATGTGCTTCGGCCAGGCGGAGGCGGGCGTCGGCTGTCCGATCTCGATGACGTACTCCGCCGTGCCGGCGGTCCGGGCGCAGCCGGAGCTGGCCGCGGAGTGGGAGCCGCGCTTCACGTCCAACTCCTACGACGGCGAGCGCCTCCGCCCCGCGCCCGACAAGGCCGGGGCGCTCTGCGGCATGGCGATGACCGAAAAGCAGGGCGGATCAGACGTGCGGGTGAACACCACCACGGCGCGTCCGGTCAACGGCGGCGGGCCGGGCGCCGAGTACGAGCTGACCGGCCACAAGTGGTTCTGCTCGGCTCCGATGTGCGATGCGTTCCTGGTTCTCGCCCAGGCCCCGGGCGGCCTGTCCTGCTTCCTGCTCCCGCGCTTCACCCCCGACGGCCAGCGCAACCGGATGCACCTCCAGCGGCTCAAGGACAAGCTCGGCAACCGCTCGAACGCCTCCTCCGAGGTCGAGTTCCGTGGTGCCTGGGCGCGGATGATCGGCGAGGAGGGACGGGGCGTACCGACGATCATCGACATGGTCAACCACACCCGGCTCGACTGCGTGATCGGCGGCGCGGGCGCGATGCGGGCGGGCACCGGCTACGCGATCCACCACTGTTCGCAGCGGGCTGCGTTCGGCAAGCTTCTGGTCGAGCAGCCGCTGATGCAAAACGTTCTGGCGGATCTGGCGATCGAGTCCGAAGCCGCGACCGTCGCGGCGATGCGGCTGGCACGCGCCTACGACGAGGCCGCGGCCGGCGACGCTCAGGCAACCGAGTTCCGCCGGCTCGCGAACGCCGTCCTCAAGTACTGGCTGAACAAGCGGGCGCCCACCCACGCCGCCGAGGCGCTCGAGTGCTTCGGGGGCAACGGCTACGTCGAGGAGTCGGGCATGCCGCGGCTCTACCGCGAGGTGCCGCTGAACTCGATCTGGGAGGGCTCGGGCAATGTTCAGTGCCTGGACGTCCTGCGCGGGATGGCTCGGAACATCGCGGCGCTCAACGCGTTCTTCGACGAGGTCGACGCCGCCGCGGGCGCCGACGAGCGCCTCGACGCCGCAGTCGCCGAGCTGCGCGAGGAGTTGCGCGACCTCGACGCGATCGAGACCCGCGCTCGCAGGGTGGTCGAGTGGATGGCGCTGGTCCTGCAGGGCTCGCTCCTGGTCCGCCATGGCGACCAGGCCGTGGCCGATGCGTTCTGTGCGTCGCGCCTGGGCGGCGACGCCGGCCGGGCATTCGGGACGCTGCCGCCCGGCACGGACTTCGCCGGCATCATCGCCCGCCACGCACCGTGAGCGCGGAGCTCGACAAGGGAGCCTGTATCTCCGGCGGAGCGCGAACCAAGGTGTTTTGTTGAATCCCGAGCGCGTCACGATCGAGCTCGCAGACGGCGTCGCCGACGTCCGGCTGACGCGCGCCGACAAGCACAACGCGCTCGACCCGGAGATGTTCCGGTCGCTCGACGCCGCGCTGGATGAGCTGCGGAGCGTCAATGGCCTGCGAGCGGTGGTGCTGTCGGGCGACGGGCCCAGCTTCTGCTCGGGCCTCGATTTCCCGAGCTTCATGGAGCAGGGCCTGGACATCTCGACCGAGCTCTTCTCGCACCGGAACGGCGACGCCGCGAACTTCGCCCAGCGCGTCACCTACGACTGGCAGCGTCTGCCGGTGCCGGTGATCGCGGCGCTGCACGGCAACTGCATCGGCGGCGGCGCCCAGCTCGCGCTGGCGCCCGACATCCGGATCGCCGGCCCTGATCTGCGGATCTCGATCCTGGAGATCAAGTACGGGCTGATCCCGGACATGGGCGTCACCCAGACCCTGCCGCACCTGGTGGGGCTCGACGTGGCCAAGGAGCTGGTCTTCACCGGCCGCGCCGTGTTGGCCGAGGAGGCCCTGCGGATCGGGCTGGTGACGCGCCTGGCGGATGACCCGCGCGCCGCTGCCCTGGAGCTGGCGCAGGAGATCGCGAGCCGGTCACCCGATGCGATCCGGCGCGGTAAGCGCCTCCTGAACGAGACCGTCTGGGCCCACTCCGAGGAGACGCTGGAACTCGAGGAGACCCTCCAGCGCGAGCTGCTCGGCTCGCCGAACCAGCTCGCGGCGGTCCAGGCAGCGTTCAGCAAGCAGCCGGCCGAATTCACGGATCCGCAGTAGGCATCATCAGCGGCGTAAGCCGCGAAACCCGGCTTCTCGGTCGGGATCGCCGCGACCGATTCAGCTGCGGAAACGTTTAGACGACCTGTGGCGAGCCGCCGATGCAGCCAGGCACGAGGCGAAGCGTGCCGGCGGCAACGCCGTCCGGTTGGCCTCGGCCTGAGCCTCACGGTCGCTCACTACGATGCCTGTCATGCCCGCGCGCGCCGCGCTGACCCTGTTCCACGTTCGGGGAATCCGGATCGGCGTCGATTACTCGTGGTTCTTCGTCCTGTTCCTCGTGATCATTTGGCTGTCGGACTACTACGAGTCGCTGCTCGGAAATGACGCCGGCGGCGAGCCGTACCTGCTGGCCGTGATCAGCGCCCTGGCGTTCTTTGGCTCGATCCTTCTCCACGAGCTTGGTCATGCGCTGGTCGCTCTGCGAAACGGGATCGGCATCTCCGAGATCACGTTGTGGCTGTTCGGCGGCGTCGCCCGGATGTCGCGCGACACCGATTCGGCCGGGACGGAATTCAGGATCGCTGCGGCCGGGCCGGCCGTGACGCTTCTCATCGCCCTCGCATGCACCGCCGCCGGCGTCGCGCTCGCGGGCTCCGAGCAGGGATTCCTCGACGCGATGGTCGTCGACAAGGGCGCCGCAGTGTCCGGCGGACTGGCGGTGATCGCCTGGCTCGCGAGCATCAACGCGCTGGTGCTGATCTTCAACCTGATCCCGGCGTTCCCGCTCGACGGCGGGCGGATCGCGCGAGCCATCGCCTGGAAGCTGACCGGCGACCGCAACCGGGCGACCCGCTTCGCGGCCAACCTCGGTCAAGGATTCTCGTACGTCTTCATCGCGATCGGCGTCCTGCTGCTGGTCCAGGGCGCGGTCCTTTCGGGAATCTGGATCGCCCTGATCGGCTTCCTGCTGGGCTCGGCGGCGCGCGGTACGGCGGCTCGGACCGAGGTCACCAGCCGGATCGAGGGGATCAGCGTGGCCGACGTGATGGACACGGACCCGGTCGCGATCCCCGACGACGCCACCGTCGAGCGCGCACTCGACGAGTTCTTCCTGCGCTATCGCTGGCCGTGGTTCCCGGTGACCGACGCAGCCCAGCGGTTCCTCGGCCTCCTGGTTCGCGAATCCGCGGACGCGGTGCCTGAGCCGGTGCGCGCGACGCAGCGGGTCGGCGAGGTCTTCGAGGCCGACGCCAGCGGCAGCCTGCAGGTTCTCGCCGACGCTCCGCTCGAGTCGCTGCTGGGCAACGAGGCGCTGCGCCGGCTCGGCGGGCTGGCCGCGGTCGACGCCGACGGCAAGCTGCGCGGGATCATCACCGCGCAGCAGGTGGGTCGGGCGTTGCGTGACGCGCTGATCCCCACCGATTCGGCCGCCGGCCAAAGCTGAGGCGTTTAGGATCGCGCCGTGAGCGCTCCCGCGACGATGCCCGCCGAGCGCGGCAGCGCGCCCTCACGGGGGGCCTGGCTGCGCGAGGTCTGGCACGCCTCGATCGGCAAGAAGGTGATCGTCGCGATCACCGGATTCGTGCTCGTGCTCTACGTCGTCTTGCACATGCTCGGGAACCTGAAGGCGTTCCAGGGCGTGGGCGCTGACGGGGCGGCGATCGACCACTACGCCGAATGGCTGCGGACCGTGGGCGAGCCCGTGATCCCCTACGAGGGGATCCTATGGACGGTCCGCATCGTCCTGCTGGCCTGCTTCGTGATCCACATCACCGGGGTGATCCAGCTGGCGCGCAGAAACAGCGCCGCCCGGCCCGACGGCCACCCGGCCCCGCGGATCAAGCGCTCGTTCGCGGCCCGCACGATGCTGTTCGGCGGCCTCTTTTTGCTGGCGTTCGTGATCTTCCACATCCTGCACTTCACGACCGGCACGATCGACCCCGGCTCGTTCGCGCAGGGCGCCGTTTACCACAACCTGAGGGAGGCGTTCGAGAGCCCGTTCTTCCTGGCGATCTACGTCGCGGCCGCGACGGTGCTGGGCGTCCACCTGTACCACGCCGTCTGGAGCTCGGTCCAGACGGCCGGCTGGGACAAGCCGAACCGCAACCCGACCTTCCGCCGAATCTCGACCGGCGTCGCGCTCGCGGTCGCGATCGGCTTCGCCGCGATGCCGATTGCGTTTTTCACTGGAGTAATTGGATGAGCGACGTAAGGCGCGAAAGCATGTTTGCCCCCCTGGTAAGGGCTGGTACTGATTGATGTCCACGCTCGACGCCCGCATCCCCGACGGCGCGATCGACCAGAAGTGGCACAACTGGCTGGACAACCACCGGCTGGTCGGCCCGCGGCAGCGCGGCGACCATACGGTGATCGTCGTCGGCACCGGCCTCGCCGGCGCCAGCGCCGCGGCCACCCTGGCCGGCCAGGGCTACGCGGTCGAGGCGTTCTGCTTCCAGGACTCCGCCCGCCGGGCGCACTCGATCGCCGCCCAGGGCGGGATCAACGCGACCAAGGACTACGCCAACGAGGGCGACTCGGTGCGGCGCCTGTTCGTCGACACGATGAAGGGCGGCGACTTCCGGGCACGCGAGGCGAACGTCTGGCGACTGGCCGAGACCTCGACCAACATCATCGATCAGGCCGTTGCCCAGGGGGTGCCGTTCAACCGCGAGTACGGCGGCATGCTTGCGACGCGGTCGTTCGGCGGGGTGCTCGTCGAGCGCACCTTCTATTGCCGCGGGCAGACGGGCCAGCAGCTCCTGCTGGGCGCCTACTCCGCCCTGCAGCGCCAGGTCGCCGAGGGCCGGGCCCGCATCCACAATCGCCACGAGCTGCTCGACGTAGTGGTGGTGGACGGCCAGGCGCGCGGGATCATCGCGCGCAACCTCGTCACCGGCGAGATCGAGCGCCACGCCGCCGATGCGGTGGTCCTGGCCACCGGCGGCTACTGCAACGTCTACTTCCTCTCGACCAACGCGATGGGCTGCAACGTCACGGCGGCCTGGCGTGCCCACCGGCGCGGCGCGGCGATGGCTAACCCGTGTTTCACGCAGATCCACCCCACCTCGATCCCCCAGTCCGGCCACTACCAGTCGAAGCTGACGCTGATGTCCGAGTCGCTGCGCAACGACGGGCGCGTCTGGGTCCCGCGCGAGGCCGACGAGCAGCGTGAGGCCGCCGAGATCCCCGAGCGCGAGCGCTACTACTACCTGGAGGAGCGCTATCCGCGCTTCGGCAACCTCGTCCCGCGCGACGTCGCCTCGCGCGCGGCGAAGATCGTCTGCGACGACGGCCTCGGCGTCGGCCCGACCGGGCGCGCCGTCTACCTCGACTTCCGCGACGCGATCAACGAGCGCGGCGCCCACGTGATCGAGGAGCGGTACGGGAACCTGTTCGAGATGTACGAGCGGATCACGGGCGAGAGCCCGTGGGCCACGCCGATGAAGATCTATCCGGCGCCGCACTACTCGATGGGCGGCCTCTGGGTGGACTACGAGCTGCAGACCACGATCCCGGGGCTGTTCGCGATCGGCGAGTCGAACTTCTCCGACCACGGCGCCAACCGCCTCGGGGCCAGCGCGATGATGCAGTGCCTGGCCGACGGCTACTTCATCGCACCCCACACGGTGACCAACTGGGTCGGCGGCATCACCGACACCGTCGATACCGACCACCCGGCGTTCGAGCGGACCGAGCGCGACGTGCGCGACCGGGTCGCCCGCTTGCTGGGCGTCGGCGGCACGACGCCGCAGACCGTGTTCCACCGCGAGCTGGGCGAGGTGATGCTCGACCGCTGTGGCATCACCCGGGACGCCGAGGGCCTGCAGGGCGCGCTTGACCGCGTGCGTGAGATCCGGGAGGCGTTCTGGTCCGATCTGAAGATCGAACCGGGCGAGGCGGGCATCAACCAGACGCTTGAAAACGCGAGCCGGATCTCCGACTTCCTCGAGCTCGCCGAGCTGATGTGCCGCGACGCCCTGGAGCGTGAGGAGTCGTGCGGCTGCCACCTGCGGGAGGAGCATCAGACCGAAGATGGCGAGGCCGTCCGCGACGACAAGCATCACGCCAACGTCCAGGTCTGGGACTGGCAGGGCGAGGGCGCCGAGCCGACGATGCGGACCGAGGAGCTCGACTTCGAGTCGGTCGAGCCCGTGACCCGGAGCTACAAGTGAGAGTTGGGCTCAGGATCTGGCGGCAACCGGACCGGGAGTCCGCCGGCGAGTTCGAGCGGCATGAGGTCGAGATCGACGCCGACGCCTCGTTCCTCGAGATGCTCGACGTCCTGAACGATCGGCTCGTCTCCGAGGGCAAGCGGCCGGTCGCCTTCGACCACGACTGCCGCGAGGGGATCTGCGGCTCCTGCTCGCTGGTCGTCGACGGCACGCCGCACGGGCCGCGGCAGGTGACGAGCTGCCAGATTTACATGCGCGACTTCGACGACGGAGCGGAGCTGACCGTCGAGCCGTTCCGCTCGACCTCGTTCCCGGTGCTCCGCGACTTGATCGTCGATCGCTCACCGCTTGACCGAATCGTCGAGTCGGGCGGCTACATCTCGGTCAACGCGGGGCCGAAGCCCGAGCCCAACTCAATGCCGATCCACCCGGAGACCCAGGAGGCGGCGATGGACGCCGCGATCTGCATCGGCTGCGGAGCCTGCGTCGCGGCGTGCCCAAACGGCTCGGCGATGCTGTTCACCGGCGCAAAGGTGACCCACCTCAACCTGCTGCCCCAGGGCGACCCCGAGCGCCACCACCGCGCCCGGGCGATGGTGCGCCAGCACGACGACGAAGGCTTCGGGGGCTGCACCAACACCGGCGAGTGCCAGGCGGTTTGCCCGCAGAACATCTCGATCAAGGTGATCGGCGAGCTCAACCGCGAGTACCGGATCGCGATGATCCGCAAGCTCCAGGAGCGCGGCGGCCCGCTCGAGGCCCAGTAGACAAGATCCCTTGGTTGCGCCCTCGGGCCCGCGGCAAGTCGAGCGGGGTCGAGGTGGATACCGAATTCGCCCACGGATGGCGGCTCCGCGGTGACCAGGCAATCGAGCTTTACGCCCGACGGACCGTCGAAGAGGTCCGGGCGCGCCTGGCGGACCCGCGTCCGGATCGCCTGCAGTAGCGGCTGTCCTCAGGCGGGCTTGCGGGCGATCGTCTGCAGGTACTCGCCCTCGGTCCGCATGCTGCCGTCGGTTGCCTGGTTCGCCTCGGCGAACAGCTCGTCGGTCTTCGCCGTCAGCTCCGCGAAGCGCTCGTCCCCGAGCTCGGCCCGGGCGGCGACCATCGGGCCGAAGTTCTCGGAAAAGTGCCGGCTGTAGTGCTCGACGCTCTCGTCCGTGAAGACGTTGAGCTTGGGCTCGAACTCGAGCTCGAACCCGAGCGGCTCGAACAGCTCACGCACGTGCTCCTCGGCGCCCCAGAGAATCGGCGGCTGGAATCCCTCGGGGGGCGGCGGCATGAACGACCCGGTGATCATGAACATCTTGCCGACGAGGCCCTCAGGCGACCAGCAGGCGAACCCGACCGCGCCGCCGGACTTGCATACCCGCGCCATCTCGGAGGCGGCGAGCGCGTGGTCCGGGGCGAACATGTGGCCGAACGTGGACGTGACGCGGTCGAACGAACCGTCGTCGAACGGCAGGTCGAGGCCGTCGGCCTCGACCCACTCCAGATCGACCCCCGCCTCGGCTGCCCTTCGCCGCCCCGCTTCGAAATGGGCCGCGACGAGGTCGGAGGCGACGACGCTCGCGCCGCGCCGGGCGGCGGGAATCGCGATCGACCCGCCGCTGCCGGCGCCGATGTCGAGCAGGCGCATCCCGGACTCGACACCGAGCGCGTCGAGCAGCGGCTCGCCGACCTGCCGGATGTAGTCGGCCACCTCGTCCCAGTCCCCTGCGCCCCAGACGCGCCTTCCCTGGTCCTGGAGTTCGGTGTTGACAGGCATGCGGCTCCTCCCGGTTGAATGGACGACGGATCTAAGCGTAAGTGAACCACGGCCGGGGTCCGTTACATCCGAGCTGGGCTCAGCCGAAGCGGTTCGCCACCCGCGCGGCCGCCCGGGCGTGGCGCCGCACCTCGGCGGCGCCGAGCTCGCCCGCGCGGAGCTCGACTACGAACGCGCGACCGCCGGTGCGCCGCTCCTGCCAACTCGTCGCGGTGCCGCGCAAGCTCTGGCCGCGACAGCGCTCGAGCGGCATCCGCGCGATTCGGGCATAGAGCTTCTCGGCGCGGGCCTTGCCGCTGCAAGGCGCCAGCACCTGGCCCCAGGGTTGGTGGTACCAGATGGTCACGTCGGGTCGGAGCCGTCTGATGAGTCGCATCACCGCCCGGGTCTCGGGTTCTGAGGCTGGCTCATGGCCCGGGTAGTTGCCGCTACCCGGTGGCTCCGCCGCGCGCCAGCGGTACGGGAAGTTGCGATTGAGGTCGACCCCGTGGGCATTCCCCCGGGTCTGCGCCGCGGCGCCGTCCCGGTTGACCGACTTGACGGTCCAAAGCTCGACCTCGAACGGGGCCCGCTTGCGACGCAGGCGTCGGATGACTTCGTGGCCCTCGCGCTCGTCGCCGTGGATCGATCCGACCACGAGAACCCGGTGACGCTCGTCGGCCGGCCCCAGCCGCGTCGCCTGAAGGCCACGGCCCTCCACCGTGTGGCCGAACTCCCGTGGGCCGGAGTCGCGAGCCCCAACCGCCGACGCCAGCACCGTGGCCGAGGTCACTAGTGCCACGATCACGGATGGGCGTGCACGCGCCATGGGGCCGGCAGTCTGACAACACGGGGGGAGTCAGTCGCGCAGGTCCCGGAGCCCCCGGCGAAACTCGCGGACGAAGCCGGCCGTCCAGTCCCGGTGGTCGTTCCGCCAACCGGCACGGTCACGGAAGTAACGGCTGTCATTCGCCATGGCGTGCCCGATCACGTCTTTCACCCTGATCTCGTAGCGTCCGCAGAGCCATCCCGCCAGCTTCTGAGCAGCACGTCGTTGGCGATTGCGGCTCAGGATCGCGCGTTCCGGCGAGCCGCCGCCCTCCTGCACGATCTCGATCCCGATGGAGCGGTGGTTGAGACCGATCGTATGGCGGCAACGGATGCCGGGGCGAACGAGCTGATAGATCGTCCCATCCTTGTCGACGACGTAATGAGCGCAGACGCCCGGCGACTCGCCCAGCGCGGGCGCGTTCGCGGCAAACGTGTTGTGCACGGGCGGATAGGTGGAGCTGACCGTGTAGTGAAGGACGATCTGCCTTGGCCTCCGCAGGCGCCAAGTTCGCCGACCGTAGTGACGTGCCGAGTACCCGGCTGTCTGTCGCTTCCGCTTGTCGCCGAACCGGATCCGGTCCTTCTTTATCGCAGGGCGCCGGAAGCCCCGGTCGAAGGTCATCGTGGGTTTGGACGTGACCTCGGCATCGGTGGGCGACATCCGGCGCTCGGCGGCCCCCGGGCTGGACAGGAGGACCGAACTCACGAGCACGACGACGAAGGCGAGCATCCGTGTGAGCGTATCTTCGGATGCGCGCTTATCCGCGTACAGTTACCTGCGGTCCGATCCTTAGATCCCGAGGGGAGCGCACATGCCCGAGACTGACACCGCGACCGCCGTCAGCGGCAACGGCGCCGCAAGCCGAAACGGCGGCTCGGCCGGCGACCTGGCCGTCGTCAACCCGGCGACCGGCGAGGTCATCGCCCAGGTAGCGCAGGCCGACTCCGACGAGGTGCGCGCGACCGTCGCCCGGGCCCGCGCCGCGCAGCCCGCTTGGGAGGAGCTCGGTTTCGCGGGCCGCGCGAAGATCCTGAAGCGCGCGCAGAAGTGGACGATCGACAACACCGACCGCATCGCACGCACGATCGTCTCGGAGACCGGCAAGACGTACGAGGACGCGCTGCTGGCCGAAGTCGCCTACGCCGCCTCGGCCTTCGGGTTCTGGGCGAAGCGCGCGAAGAAGTATCTGGCCGAGGAGCGGGTCCGCACGTCAAACCCGTTCGTGCTCGGCCGCCGGCTGCGCGTGCGCTACGCCCCCGCCGGCGTGATCGGCGTGATCGGCCCCTGGAACTATCCGCTGACGAACTCGTTCGGCGATTGCATCCCGGCGCTGGCGGCCGGCAACTCGGTCGTCCTGAAGCCCGCGAGCCTGACGCCCCTGACCTCGCAGCTGATGCTGGAGGGCCTGCTCGAGAGCGGCCTGCCCGAGGACGTCTACCAGGTGGTGGTCGGCCCCGGGAGCTCGATCGGCAATGCGCTGATCGACGCCGTCGACGGCATCATGTTCACCGGCTCAACCGAGGTCGGCAAGAAGGTGATGGAGCAGGCCTCGCACACCCTGACCCCGGTCAGCCTGGAGCTCGGCGGCAAGGACCCGATGATCGTCCTCGAGGATGCTGACCTTGAGCGTGCCGCGAACGCCGCGACCTACTACTCGATGCAAAACGGAGGCCAGACCTGCATCTCGGTCGAGCGCGTGTACGTCGTGGAGACGGTCTACGACGAGTTCGTGGCGAAGCTCACCGAGAAGGTCGGCGCGATCCGCCAGGGCATCCCCGGCGACCCGGCGACCGTCGAGGTCGGCGCTGTCACCTCGCCCGAGCAGGGCGAGATCGTCGAGCGCCATGTCGAGGACGCGCGCGAAAAGGGCGCCAGGATCCTGGTCGGCGGCGGTCGTCCCGACGGCCCCGGCGATTTCTTCGAACCGACCCTGATCGCCGACGCGGACCACTCGATGCTGTGCATGACCGAGGAGACCTTCGGCCCGACGCTGCCGGTGATGAAGGTCCGCGACTCCGGCGAGGCCGTGCGCTGCGCGAACGACTCGCCCTACGGCCTGCAGTCGTCCGTTTGGACCGGCAACGGCCGGCGCGGACGCGACCTGGCGCGACAGCTCGAGTCCGGCGTCTGTTGCGTCAACGACGCCTGCATCAACTACGTGGCCCTGGAGCTGCCGATGGGCGGCTGGAAGGAGTCCGGGATGGGCAGCCGCCACGGCGCCGACGGGATCCGCAAGTACACCCGCAAGCAGACGCTGCTGTCTACCCCGGGCCCGCTGGCGATGAAGAAGGAGCTCCACTTCTTCCCCTACTCGGAGAAGAACACGGGCCTGATCAGTCGCGCGCTACGGCTGCTCTACGGACGCGGCAAGCGCAGCTAGCGCCCGGCCCGGCTTGACATCAAGCCCCACCCTCACCGCGGCGTGTGGTGCGCTCGGCCGCTACGACCGAAACCGCGTGCTGGCGATCGCTGCTGCGCTTCCGGGCGGCGCGAGCATCGTCGAAGAGGACCGGCACTCGATCCTCGCGCTCGACCGGCCTCCAATCCGCTGGGGGCGTGGCCGGCGCCGAGGGTTCGCGTGGAGCGAGCGCGTCGATGAGCCGGACGGTGCCGGGCTCAAGAGCTGGGAGGATGCCGCGACCGCCGTGGCGGCGTGCGGCCTCGTCGCCGATGGACGGCGGCGCTACGTGCACTCGACGGTCAGCGGGGCCGCGGCGCTCTACTTCCTCGAGGAGAGGGACGCTGTCTATTTCGCGTCAACCGTCGATGCGCTGGCGCGGACGGCCTCCCGCACCCTCTCGATCGACTGGGAGGCGTGGGCGGCGATCCTGACGATCCATTACCCGCTTGGCGACACGACGCCGTTCGCCGAGATCAGGAGGCTCGAGCCGTACGCCACTCTCGAATGGCGGCAAGGCAGGACACGGGTGAGTCACGGACGGTGGCCCTGGGCCGAGGTGGAACCCCGGCTGAGCGTCTCAGACGGTGCGCCCGCGGTGGTCGAAGCCGCGCGCGCGGCGATCGAGCGGCTGCCGCCGGGCCCGCTCGCCTGTCCCCTCACCGGCGGGCTCGATTCGCGCCTCTGCGCGGGGCTGCTCGCCGAGCGGCGCCGCAACGAGGTCACGACATTGACGATCGTGGACGGGCCGACGGACGATGAGGCTAGGGCCGCGGCAGGGGTGGCCGACGCCCTTGGCCTTCCGCACCGCACCGTCACCGGGGTCCCGGCGGATTACTGGCCCGAGCTCTCAGAACGCGCGTTCCGGGTCGACTACCAATTCGTACGGCCCCCGGGGATGATGAGCGCGCTCGTACCCCTACGGGGAGCCGGAGTCGTGGTCGACGGCTTCGGATTCGACACGCTTGCGGCGCCAGGCGGCCGAACGTTCACGCCCGAGATGCTCGATCCGGGCGGTGGCGGCACGGTCGGGTCAGCTCTGTGGCGAAAGGTGAAGGAGCTCCATCTGAACGGCACCCCCGCGACCCTCAGGGGCCACGTGGCACGCGTGCTGTGGGCTTCGACCCGGCGCCAATATCACGCCGAATCACAGCGCTTCCGGGGCCATCCGGCGCGCTTCCTGCTCACCCATTGGCGCACGCGGCAGGTGCGGGCAGTCGCACTGAACCCCTTCGCGGTCCTGGGTCGCGCCCTGCCGGTCGCAACCCCGCTGGCCGAAGACCTGGTGGCGCGGAGCGCGCTGGCAATCTCGCCGCCCAGCAAGTGGGATTTCAAGCTCTACCTCGCCGCGTTCGACGCCATCGACGAGCGGCTCGCCCGCCTGCCCTCGACCAGGATGGGGCCTGCTCCCGACGGCGGCCGGCTTGCCGGGACACCGCGCGCGCAGAGCGCCGTCGTCGCCGACGCGCAGCACGCCTGCCTCGCGGGCGGCCCACTCTCGTCGTGGCTGCGAGACGGGGTCTTGCAGACATTGAGCGGGCGCCGGCGGGGCATGGCGCCGCACACGCGGCCCAGCGCGCTGGGCGTGGCCTACTTCCACCTCTGGCACGAGCGCTACGCCTCGGTCCTCGGCGAGGTCGATGCCGACGCCGGACTCCGCGCCTTGGGATAGGCGTCCAATAAAGTGCGCCGCCGCTGATGCCTCGTCACGATGTCTTAGTTATCGGCGCCGGCCTGGCCGGCCAGCGCGCGGCCCTGGCCGCCGCACAGACGGGCGTCAGCGTCGGAATCATCTCGAAGGTCCACCCGGTGCGCTCGCACTCGAACGCCGCCCAGGGCGGCATCAACGCCGCGCTGAACCCGGACGACTCCTGGGAATCGCACGCGTTCGACACGATCAAGGGCTCGGACTACCTGAGCGACCAGGATGCGGTCGAGATCATGTGCCGCGAGGCGCCCGAGGAGATCATCCACCTCGAGCATCTGGGCGTTCCGTTCCACCGTTCGGAGTCCGGGCACCTCGGCACGCGGGCGTTCGGCGGCGCCTCGGCGGCGCGCACGTATTACGTGGCCGACATCACCGGCCAGGCGATCATGCACGTGCTCTACGAGCAGTTGATGAAGCACGAGGCCGACGTCGACCGCTACGAGGAGTACTTCACCACCGCGCTGGCGATCGACGACAAGGGCGAGTGCGTCGGGGCGGTCACGCGCAACGTGCGTGACGGGTCGATGGAGCTGTTCGAGGCCAAGAACGTGATCCTCGCCACCGGCGGCAACGGCCAGATCTGGAAGCCGACCACCAACGCCCTGATCTGCACCGCCGACGGGATCGCGATGGCGTACCGGGTCGGCGCGCCGCTGATGGACATGGAGATGATCCAGTACCACCCGACCTGCCTGGCGGGCAAGGGCTTCCTGATCACCGAGGGCGCCCGCGGCGAGGGCGCGCACCTCCTGAACGCCAAGGGCGAGCGCTTCATGGAGCGCTACGCGCCGAACAAGATGGAACTGGCTTCCCGCGACGTCGTGTCGCGGGCCGAGCAGACCGAGATCAACGAGGGCCGCGGCTTTCCCGACGGCACCGTTGCCCTCGACATCACGGTCGTCCCGAGGAAGCGCGTCCACGAGGCGCTGCGCGAGATCGTGCTCGTCGGCCGCGACTTCGCCGGGGTCGACATCACGCGCGAGCCGATCCACATCAAGCCCGGCAACCACTACACGATGGGCGGCGTCAAGACCGACATCCACGGCGCCACCGGCGTGCCCGGCCTCTACGCCGCGGGCGAGTGCGCCTGCGTCTCGGTCCACGGCGGCAACCGCCTGGGTGCCAACTCGCTGCTCGACACGCTGATCTTCGGCCGCCGAGCCGGGCAGCACGCCGCGAACCGCGCCAAGCGGATCGACCACGGCCACGCCTCGCGCGCCGTGCTGGCCGACGAGGAGCGCCAGATCGAGGAGATCATCGGCCGCGAGCGCGGCTCCGGCAGGCGGATCTCCGAGATCAAGCTCGAGCTGGGCCGGACCATGGACGCCAACGTCTCGGTGTTCCGGGACAAGGCGGGCATCGAACAGGCGCTCGAGGTCGTTCGCCGGCTCAAGCAGGAGGCGAAGTCCGCGTACATCGACGACCGCGGCACGATTTTCAACCAGGACGTGCTGGGCGCAATCGAGCTGAGCTTCATGCTCGACTCGGCCGAGTGCACCTGCCTCGGCGCGCTCCATCGCGAGGAGAGCCGAGGCGCTCAGTTCCGCACCGACTTCCCGGAGCGCAACGACGACGAGTGGCTCAAGCACATCGACCTGAGCCTGAACGGGGACGGGCCCGAGATCACCTACTCGGACGTGACGATCACCAATTGGCAGCCGATGGAGAGGACCTACTAGTGGCTCATTACACGCTCCGTGTGCGAAGGCACAAGCCCGAGGCCGACGACCGGGGCCCCGCCGGACCGTTCTGGGAGGACTTCCAGGTCGACCTCGACCCGACGCTGTCGGTGCTCGACGGGCTGCTGCAGGCCAAGGACCGCCAGGACGGCTCGCTGGGCGTGCGCTGCTCGTGCCGCGCCGCGATCTGCGGCTCGTGCGGCGTCAAGGTGAACGGCCAGTCGACCCTCGCCTGCAAGACCCAGATCGGCGAGGCGCAGGCCCAGGCGAACCGGGTCACGGAGGGGGCCCACGCGGCAACGACCAACCGCCCCGGATCCGACCCGATCGTGGTCGAGCCGATGGGCAACATGCCCGTGATCAAGGACCTGGTGACGGACATGGAGTCCACGCACTGGACCAAGATGCGCCGCGTCACGCCCTGGCTCCTCGACGATGGCGCGCCGCCGGAGCGCGAGCGCGTCGTCGACCACGAATCGATGGTCGACATCACCCAGACGATCTCCTGCATCCAGTGCGGCGCCTGCGTCTCGGCCTGCCTGTCGATGGAGGCTAGCCCTGACTTCATCGGTCCCGCCGCGCTCGCCAAGGCCTACCGCTTCGTCGGCGACCCGCGCGACGCCGAGACCCGCGAGCGCCTCTATGACCTCGCCCAGGACCCGCACGGGATCTACGACTGCACGCACTGCTTCTCGTGCATCGACGCCTGCCCGAAGGGCGTCGCGCCAATGGACCAGATCATGCGCCTGCGCCGCCTGGCGACGCACGAGGAGGAGATCGACGACGTCAACAACGGCCTCCGCCACGAGGCCGCGTTCACGAAGATCATCGAAAAGAAGGGCACCCTCGACGAGTCGCTGCTCCTCCAGGAGTCGTTCGCGCCCGGCGTCAAGGGCAAGCTGATCCCCCGCATCTCGGCGATCAAGGGACTGGTTGAGTCGATCCCCACCGCGCTGCGGGGCATCCGCTCCGGCAAGATGCGCTCGCTTGCGAAGCTCATCCCGGGCATCCACCCGAGGCTCCCCGACGGCGCCCAGGAGAACGTTCAGAAGATCTATGAGCGCGCCGAGGACTCGCGCTGGCAGCTCAACCTCTACATCACCGGCCACGACGAGGAGGCGCCCGCCGAATCGGTCGAGCCGGAACCGGACGAGACAAGGAGCCTTTCATGAAGCTTGCGTACTGGCCCGGCTGCGTCTCGCGCGGCTTCACGACCGAGCTGCACGGCTCGATGGCGCTGGTCGCCGAGGAGCTCGGGATCGAGCTCGTAACCCTCGACCGCGCCAGCTGCTGCGGCGCCGGCGTGATCGCCGAGCACAACCAGGAGCTGGCCGACACGCTGAACGCCCGCACCTTCGCCCTCGCCCAGCAGACCGGCCTGGCGATGATGAACATCTGCTCGACCTGCCAGGGCGCGCAGTCGGAGTGCCAGGAGCGGCTCGACGCGAACGCTGCCTACCGCAAGCACGTGAACGAGGCGCTCGCCGGCGAGGGACTGGAATACGTCGCGGGCAAGGACGGGTTCACGAACAAGAACTTCCTCTGGCTGCTGGTCGAGGACATCGGCCTCGACATCCTGCGCGAGAAGGTGAAGAGGCCGCTCTCCGGCCTGCGGGTCGGCCCGTTCTACGGCTGTTACGTGCTGCGCCCGAAGGCGCGCCTCGGCTATGACCTCTACCCCGAGCGCGACCTCTACCTCGAGCGCGTGATCGACGCCGTGGGTGGTCAGGTCGTGGAGTACGACGGCTCGCGCAAGTGCTGCGGGTTCCCGGTGATCACGATGAACCGCGAGACCTCGCTGACGCAGGCCGGCACGCACGTCGGCGACGCGATCGACTCCGGAGCGGACTGCCTGGTCACCCCGTGCCCCCTGTGCCACCTCAACCTCGACCTGCAGCAGCCCGAGGCGGCGAAGATGGTGGGACGCGACCTCGGCCTGGCCGTCCTGCACCTGCCCCAGCTGATCGGGCTGGCGCTGGGGTTCGAGCCGAAGCAGCTCGGCATGGACCGCCACATCGCGTCGACCGGCGCGGTGTCCGATCGGCTGACCGGCGCTACTGTGTAGCGATGATCTCGACGGTCGCGGTTGGGACGGACGGATCGGATACGGCAGCCGAGGCGCTGCAGATGGCGATCGAAGTTGCGCGCCGGTTCGACGCGAAGATCGTGCTCCTAAGCGCGTTCGACGACTCGCTGGCGTCCCGGAGCCCGGCCGACCCGGAGGGCGAGTGGGCATACAGTCCGTCCGCGCGCCTGCGCGAGATCCTTGCCCGGGTCGAGGAAGACATCCGCCGCGAGGGGCTAGAAGCCAGCACCCGGGTCGAGGAGGGCGATCCCGGCGAGGTCCTGGTTCGGCTGGCCGAGGAATGTGGCGCCGATGTACTGGTTGTCGGCAACAAGGGCATGCAGCGCCGGGTGCTGGGCAGCGTGCCGAACACCGTGACGCACAAGGCGCACTGCTCGGTCATCGTCGTCAAGACGACCTGACGGTGAGCGAACCGGCCGAGAGTCCGAAGCCCTCGCCCGAGATCGAGCAGCTGGTGCTGTTCGGCCGTCTCGACGAGGCCGTCGCCCTCTACGCCAAGCAGGCCGAGGTCGACACCGACACCGCGCGCGCCGTGATCGACGCGCTCGCCACGGCCTAGCCGCCCGTCCCTCTAGTGATACGCTCGCCCACGGTGTGCCGGGAAGCCTGGTCGGCGTGATTGACCATGGCTATTGCCGTCGCCACATTCCTGATCGCGCTCGCTCTGATTGCCAGCGAGCGCATCCACCGCACGAAGGTCGCCCTGCTTGGCGCAGCGATCGTCGTTCTGCTTGTCGGCGAGTACAGCCAGGAGCAGGCGATCGAAGCCGTCGACTTCAACACGATCGGCCTGCTGGCGGGGATGATGATCCTCGTCTATCTGACGCAGCAGAGCGGCGTCTACGACTACATCGCGATCCGCGCCGGGCAGTTCTCTCGAGGCCAGCCCTTGCGCATGGTGCTGGCCCTGGCCGTCACGACCGCGGTGCTCTCCGCCTTCCTCGACAACCTGACGACGATCCTGTTGATCGTCCCGGTCACGTTCCTGCTCGCGGATGCGCTGGATGTCGATCCGATCCCCTTGATCGTGATCGAGGTAATCGCCTCCAACATCGGCGGCACTGCGACCCTGATCGGCGACCCGCCGAACATCATCATCGCCGGCGCAACGAACCTCTCGTTCAACGACTTCATCGTCAACCTGGCCCCGATCGTCGTGGTCGTGTTCGCCGTCATTATCGGAGCGCTCTACTTCTTCTACCGGCCGCAGCTGCAGATCGAGGAAAAGAACCGCGACCTCGTGCGCGACCTCGACGCCCGCGCCTCGATTCGCGACTGGCAAGAGCTGCGCCGCACGGTGCCGGTGCTGGTCGGCACGGTGCTCGCCTTCTTCGCCCACCAGGCGCTGCACATCGAGCCCGCCACCGTGGCGCTCAGTGGGGCTGCCGTCGGTCTGCTGGTGACCACGGTCGACCTCGAGCAGGCGCTGTCGAGAATCGAGTGGCCGACGCTGTTTTTCTTTGTCGCGCTGTTCGTCATGGTCGGCGCCCTGGAGGAGACTGGCGCGATCGGCGAAGTCGCGACGGCGGTCAAGGATCTGACCGGTGGCGACCGCACCGCGGAGCTCCTGGGGATCGTCTGGATCAGCGGCATCGGCTCTGGGATCGTCGACAACATCCCCTTCACCACAGCGATGATCCCGGTCGTCTCCGAGTTGCAGGGAGGCAGTGATGACGACGCGTACTGGTGGGCGCTGTCACTGGGCGCATGCTTCGGCGGCAACGCGACCCTGATCGCGGCCGCCGCCAACGTCGCGGCGGCCGGGCTGACCGAGCGCGCAGGTCAACCGATCGGTTTCGTCGCCTTTCTGCGGATCGGGGTCCCAGTGACCGTTGTCAGCCTCATCCTGGCGTCGGGATACGTTGCGATCCGCTACATAGCCTGAGGAGGAACGTTGCCCGATTCGATCGTCAACCAGACCATTCAGGAGATCGAGCCGCTCGGCATCGATGACACGGTCGCGGTAGCCGCGCGACGCGTCCTCGACGCCGGGCTTCCCGCGCTGCCGGCTGTCGACTCCAAGGGCGCCTTCGCGGGCATCTTCGGCGAGCGTGAGTTCATGGTCGCGTTGTTCCCCGGTTATGTGGGCGAGTTGGCCTCCTCGGCGATGATCAAGCGCTCGATCGACGTGGCGATCGAGCGCCGCGAGACGTGCCGCTCCGAGCCGATCTCGAAATACCTGACGACCGACCACGTGCTCGTCGAAGACGACTACTCGGACACCCAACTCGCCGAGCTCTTCCTGCACCACCGCGTGTTGGTGATCCCGATAGCGACGAGCGGAAAGGTGCATGCCGTGGTTACACGCAGTGACTTCTTCCGGGCGTTGTTCGAGCGGATGGCCGCAAGCGGGGACTCGGGCTAGGCGAACGCGCCGGCCGGCTCGGGCACGCGCAGCAAATCGCGATCGGCCAGGAGCTCGGCGACCTGCACGGCGTTGGTGGCGGCGCCCTTGCGCAGGTTGTTGCCGACGATCCACAGGTTCAGGCAGCGCTCGTGCGAGGGATCGCGGCGGATCCGGCCCACGAACACCTCGTCGCGGCCGACGGCGTCGGTCGCAGTCGGGTAGATGCCGTCGCCGGGCGAGTCCATGACGACCACGCCGGGCGCGCCCGCCAGCAGCTCACGGCACTCCTCCGGCGAGAGGTCGCGGCGCGTCTGGACGTTGACCGATTCCGAGTGCCCGGTGTGGACCGGGACTCGGGCGCAGGTGGCCGAGATCCGCAGCTCGTCCTCGGCGACGCCGAAGATCTTGCGCGTCTCGGCCATGACCTTGCGCTCCTCGGTCGTGTAGTCGTCGCCGTCTGAGAAGGTCTCGACCTGCGGCAGGACGTTGAAGGCGATCGGGTGTGCGTAGACGTGCGCCTGCGGCGTCTCGCCGGCGAGCACCGCGCGCGACTGATCGAGCAGCTCGTCGATCGCCTTCTGCCCGGTGCCGGAGACCGCCTGGTAGGTGGAAACGACCAAGCGCTCGATTCCGATCTCGCGCTGGATCGGCGCCAGGGCGACGACCATCTCCATCGTCGTGCAGTTTGGGTTGGCGATCAGGCCGCGGTGCGCCGAGGCGGCGTCAGGGTTGACCTCGGAGACGACGAGCGGGACGTCGTCATGCATCCGCCAATAGCTGGTGTTGTCGACCACAACGGCGCCCGCGGCGACGATCCGCGGCGCCCACACGGAGCTGACCGCGCCGCCGGCCGACGAGAGCACGAGCTCCAGACCGGCGATCGCCTCGTCCGAGACCGCGCGGACCTCGAGCTCGCCCCCCGCAAACGGGATCCGCTTGCCGGCCGATCGTTCGGAGGCAAGCGGCACGACCTCGCTCGCGGGAAAATTCCGCTCGGCCAGCACGTCGAGGATCGTCGACCCTACGGCGCCGGTGGCCCCGAGAACGCCGACGCGGAAGGCCCCATTCACGAGGACACCGTCGGCCGATGGACGCCCGTCGGGTCCTCCGGCTTCACCGCGTCCGAGCCGAGGCCGAAGGCGGTGTGCAGCGCGCGCACGGCATCCGGCACCTGATCGGCCGAGATCACACAGGAGATCTTGATCGGCGAGGTGGAGATCATCTCGATGTTGATCGCGTTCGCGCCCAGCGTCTCGAAGACCTTGGCGGCGACGCCCGGGTGGCTGCGCATGCCGGCGCCCACGATCGAGACCTTGCCGATCCGCTCGTCGGCCAGCACCCGCTCGCCGACTTCGAGACGCTCGATCGCCTCGGTCGCGGTCCGCAGCTCGTCGCGCGAGACGGTGAACGAGAGGTCGGCCTTCGCGTCGTCTGACACGGGCTCGTTCTGGATGATCATGTCGACGTTCACGTTGGCGGCCGCGAGCGCGCCGAAGATCCGGCCCGCCACGCCGGGCTCGTCGGCTACGCCTGAGACCGTCACCCTGGCCTCGTTCGAGGTGTGGGTGACCGCTGTGACCATCGGCTGTTCCATCGTCTCGTCCTCGGAGACGACGAGCGTACCGAGGCCGTCGTCGAACGAACTGCGGCAATGGATCCGCACGCCGTGGTTGCGCGCGTACTCGACCGAGCGCAGCTGCAGGACGCCCGCACCGGAGGCCGACATCTCCAGCATCTCGTCGAACGAGAGCGCGGAGAGCTTGCGCGCATCGGTGCAGATTCTGGGATCGGCGGTGAAGACGCCGGCGACGTCCGTGTAGATCTCGCAGACCGACGCGTCGAGCGCTGCCGCGAGCGCGACGGCGGTGGTGTCGGAGCCGCCCCGGCCAAGCGTGGTGACGTCGTGACTGGCGCCCGAGACGCCCTGGAAACCGGCGACGAGGACGATGCGGTCCTCCTGGAGGGCATCCCGGATGCGATCGGCGCGGACCTCGAGGATTCGCGCCTTGGTGTGCGAGGAATCCGTGACGATCCCGGCCTGCGAGCCGGTCAGCGAGACCGCGGCATGGCCCATGTCGTGAATCGCCATCGCGCACAGCGCGCAGGAGATGCGTTCGCCGACCGACAGCAGCATGTCCATCTCGCGCTCGTACGGGCGCTCCGAGATCTCGAACGCCATCGCGACCAGCTCGTCCGTGGTCTTGCCGCGAGCCGAGAGCACGGCCACGACCTGGTTGCCGGCCTCGCGGGCGGCGACGATCCGCTGCGCGGCGCGCTTGAGATCTTCTGGTTCGGCGACGGACGTGCCGCCGAACTTCATCACCACGGTCTCGGTCATCGGGGTGGCTGAGGATAATCAGGGGGTGAGAGGCTCGCGGCTGCGCATAGTGCTGCGACGGGGATTTGCGCTGGCGGTGCTCGCGGCGCTTGGCGCCGTCGGCTGGTTTCTGTTCGTGCGGGACTCAGGCGACGACGGCCGTGAGCGCTCCCGCATCCCCGGCGTCTCTGCCAAGGCGGGAGATCTGGTCCGTGGGCTCGATCGTGCAGGTCAGGTCGATCAGGTCCTGTTGCTCGGCTTCGACGGCATCGACGCGACCGCCCCGATCGTCGCGGAGGTTCGCAAGCGGCAGCTCGGCGGCGTCCTGGTCGGCCCGGAAAACGGCGCCTCTCCCGAGCTGCTGACCGGGCTCGAGCGAGCCGGGCGCTCCGGCGAGCGGATTCCCCCGTTGCTGGTCGCGGCCCAGGAGGGCGGCGTGTACCGCGCTTTCGGAGAGCTGCCGCCGGCGGAGCGCGCGATCGACATCGGCGACGAGGTGTCGCCCGAGCGCGCCCAGGCATGGGGCGCCGAGACGGCGCAGGCACTGGTTGACGCCGGCTTTGACCTCGACCTCTTCCCGGTCGCCGACGTCGCCACCCTCGACAGCCCGCTCGGCGGCCGCGCGTTCTCCGACGACAGCCTGCTGACGGCGGAGCTGACCGCGGCCGCGCTGCGGGGCTGCCAGGACGCTGGGCTCGCCTGCGCGCCGCTTCACTTCCCAGGTCTGGGCGCCGCCTCACAGGACGTCGCGGACGGCCCGGCGACGGTCAGCCTGGACGCGGCCTCGCTGGAAGCCCGAGACATCGAGCCGTTTCGCGCGGCGATCGCGGAGCGGGCACCGGCAATCGTGCTGTCGGTCGCGCTGTACTCGGCGTACGACGCCGTCACGCCGGGCGCGCTGGCGTCGGAGGTGGCCGACGAGCTGTTGCGCGGGCAGCTCCGCTTCAAGGGCGTGGCGATCACCGACGACCTCGGCGCCGGTGCGGTGAAGGCGACCTACCGGGTGCCGGATGCCGCGGTCGCGGCGCTGCAGGCGGGAGCGGACCTGCTGCAGATCGCCTCCGCCGATGATCAGCGTCGGGTCCGGGACACCGTGTTGGCCGCGGTCGAATCCGGCGAGCTGCCCGCGGAGCGTCTGGCCGAGGCGGCCGGCCGGGTGCTGGACTTGAAGCGGGAGCTCGGCCTGATCCCGGAGGAGTGATCCCGGAGGGGTAGGCGCGCTTGCTCGTCAACCACCCAAAGCGCTTTCGGCGAAACCCTGCAGCCGATCCTGCAGGAGGTCGGCATCACCGACCCGCCCGAGCTCTACCCAGCACAGGTGTTTGTCTCGGCCTGACGCCGAGCGTCCGTGTGACGCTCATCACACATAGACCTATCGGTGCGATATATCGTGCCGATAGATGGAACTCTCAGCGACAGGACGCGTCATCCTCGGGATGTTGGCCGTCGAGCCGCGCTCGGGCTACGACATCAAGACGGTCGTCGATCGCTCGACCCGGTTCTTCTGGGCGGCGAGCTACGGCCAGATCTACCCGGAGCTGAAGCGCCTCGCCGAGCAGGGCTTGGTCGAGGCCGATGCCGAGCAGGGCGGACGCCGGCGCACGACCCACCGGATCACCGACGCGGGACGCGATGCGCTCGCGAAGTGGATCCGTGACCCCGAACTGACCCAGGAGATGCGCGACGAGGGGCTCTTGAAGCTCTTCTTCGCCGGCCTTCTGGAGCGCGACGACGCGATCGCCGTGCTCGCGGCGACCCGGGAGCACCATCTCGAGAAGCTGAACCGGCTCCGTGAGATCGAGCCGTATGCCGCCGCCACCGAGCGCTTCGGACCGCACGCGGTCCTGCGTTACGGGCTGGGGATGAGCGAGTTCGCGGTCCGCTGGTGCGACGAGAACATCAAGAGATTGGAGAAGGACTGATGCTGGAGCGACTCGCGAACCTGACCGGATCGAGGCCCAAGCTGGTGCTGGCTCTGACCCTGGTGCTGTTCGCGGTGGCGGGCGCGTTCGGCTCGGGCGTCGCCGACCGGCTTGACCCGTACGCCGCGGACGACCCGGATACCGAAAGCGTGATCGCGGAGCGGCAGCTCGAGGACGCCGGCTTCCGGCAGACCGAGGCCGTGGTGTTGATCCAGGGGGCGGACCCGTCCACCACCGCAGGCGCCGAGCAGATCGGAGCCATCGCCCAGCAGGTCGCCCACGTAAGGGGCGTTCGCGCCGTCAACGGTTTCCTGGAGACCAAGGACCGCGCGTTCGTCTCGCGCAGCGGCGACGCGACATACCTCGCTGTCCAGTTCGACGCTACGAAGGACGACGAGGTCCAGGACGCCGGCGAGGCGCTGGTCGCGGCGCTCGAGGGCGAAGCCGGAGTCAGCGTCGGCGGCAATGCCGTCGCCCAGCTGCAGGTCAACGAGAAGGTTGAATCCGACCTTCAGCGCGCAGAGCTGATCGCGTTCCCGATCCTGTTCCTGCTGTCGCTGCTGTTCTTCCGCAGCCTTGTGGCTGCCGCGCTGCCGCTCCTGATCGGCGCTCTGGCGATCGTCAGCACGATGCTGCTGCTGACCCTCGCCAGCGAGCTGACGTCGGTCTCGATCTTCGCGCTCAATCTGGTCACCGGGCTTGGCCTCGGGCTCGCGATCGACTACAGCCTGTTCGTCGTCTCGCGCTATCGCGAAGAGCTTGCCCGCTCAGGAGCGGGCCTCACGGCACTGCGCCGAACGATGGCAACCGCCGGGCGCACGGTCCTGTATTCGTCGCTGACCGTCGCGGCTTCGCTGGCCGCGCTGACGGTGTTCCCGCAGAACTTCCTGCGATCGATGGGCATCGGCGGCACCCTGGTTGCGCTGGCCGCCGCCCTGATCGCGTTGACCGTGCTGCCCGCCGTGCTGGCTCTGCTCGGCGAACGGGTCAACTCGTTGTCCCCGAAGTTCCTCCATCGCCGCGCGGAGGCAGACGCGCGCCCCGCGAGCGCGGGCTTCTGGTACCGGCTCTCGCGCACGGTCATGCGAATCCCGGGCCGGATCGCGCTCGCCAGCGCGGCCTTCCTGATCGCGCTCGGCATCCCCTTCTTCTCGATCGAGTTCACCTCGGTGGACGCTCAGGTCCTCCCGTCGTCGGCCAGCGCCCGTCAGGTCGACAACGTTCTGCGCGCCGACTTCCCGCCCTTCCGCGACACCCCGATCCAGCTCGCGGTCAGCGGCAACCGCGACACCGTCGAAAAGACCGCGGACCAGGCCGTCGACATGGCCGGCGTCGAATCGGTGAGCCCTCCCCAGCGAGTGACTGACGACCTCTGGGCCGTTCAGGTGGTCTCCTCCGCCCCACCGCTCGACCAGTCGAGCCAGGACCTGGTGGCGGACCTCCGCGGCCTGTCCGGAAACACGCTGGTCAGCGGCTTCTCCGCAGGGTTCGTGGACCTCCAAGACAGCCTCGTGGAACACCTGCCGCTGGTGCTCGCGCTGGTCGCCGCAGCAACCTTCGCCGTTCTGTTCTTGATGACCGGGTCGGTGATCCTGCCGATCAAGCAACTCGTGATGAACCTGCTCGGCCTGAGCGCCGTGTTCGGGATCCTGGTGCTGATCTTCCAGGACGGGCGCTTCGAGGATCTGCTCGGCTACACCAGTCAGGGCGGTCTCGAGTCCACCCAGCCGCTGCTGCTGTTCGCGGTCGCCTTCGGGCTCTCAACGGACTACGGCGTGTTCCTTCTGTCGCGGATCAAGGAGGCCCGCGACGGGGGCGCATCCGATTCCGAGTCCGTGGCGATCGGCCTCGAACGAACCGGCCGGATCGTGACCGCCGCGGCGGTGCTGTTCTGCATCGCGATCGGCGCCTTCGTGACGTCGGAGATCATCTTCATCAAGCAGCTGGGGCTCGGCACGGCGATCGCGGTCCTGATCGACGCCACCATCATCCGCGCGCTACTGGTGCCGTCGCTCATGGCGATGCTCGGCAAGTGGAACTGGTGGGCGCCGGCGCCGTTGCGGCGCGTGCACGAGCGGCTCGGGCTGAGCGAGACCTAATCGAGCGTTCGCCGGCCCGCGAACGCGCGGCCGAGGGTGACCTCGTCCGCGTGCTCGAGGTCGGCGCCGACCGGCAGGCCGCTGGCGAGGCGGGTGACCTGCGCCTTACCGCGCAGGAGCTCGGCGATGTGGATCGCGGTCGCCTCGCCGGTGGTCGTCGGGTTGGTCGCGAGGACGACCTCGGTCACCTCGCCGTTCGCGACCCGGGCGACCAGCTCGGTGATCTTGAGGTCGTCGGGGTCGATCCCGTCGATCGGCGAAAGCGCGCCGCCGAGCACGTGGTAGAGGCCGCGAAACTCGTGCGTGCGCTCGATCGGGATCACGTCCTGCGGCTCCTCGACGACGCAGATCACGGCGCGGTCGCGGCGCTGGTCCTCGCAGATCCGGCAGCGTGGCCCCTCGGCGAGGTTGAAGCAGACCTCGCAGAGGCCGACCTTCTCCTTGACCTCACGGATCGCCTCGGCCAGGGCCAGCGCGTCCTCGTCGGAGGAGCGCAGCACGTAAAAGGCGAGGCGCTGAGCGGTGCGCTGGCCGATGCCGGGAAGCTTGGCCAGCTCGGCGATCAGCCGCTGGATCGGCTGTGCGTACAACCCGCCGTTACATCCCCGGGAGGCTGAGACCGCCCGGGCCGCCCAATCCCCCGGTGACGCCGCCGAGCTTCGACGAGGCCAGCTCCTGCGCGGCGCGGATGCCCTCGTTGACCGCGGCCAGGACCATGTCCTGGAGCAGCTCGGGATCCTCGGGGTCGATCGCCTCAGGGTCGATCGTCAATTCGAGCAGGCGCAGGTCACCGCTGACCTTGACCTTGACCATGCCGCCGCCGGCGCTGGCATCGACGACCTCGTCCTTCAGCTTCTCCTGGGCATCGACCATGTCCGCCTGCATCTGCTGGACCTGCTTCATCATCGCGTTCAGATCGAGCCCGCCCGGGCCGCCCTGGGGCCGTGTCATGCCGCCGCCTCTCCGGTGTCGATTCCCGGGCTCGCATCGAGCCCGGCGTCCATGCCTGAGGCGCCGGCGTCGCCGCCGTCGGCTGCCGCACTCACCTCGAACTCCTCGCCGTCGAACGCGTTCTTGAACTGCTCGAACAGCTCGTCCGGGCTCAGCTCCGCGTCCGGGGCGGCATCGGCGTCGTCGCCTTCCAAGAGCACGTAGACCGGTCGCAGCCGCTCGCCGACGATCGTCTTCACCGCGTTGGCGACGCTGTCGCGGGCCTCCGCCGCCTCGGCCTTGCGCTTGTTGAAGCCGGCGCTGACCGGAAATCCCACCTGCACGACGGCCTGCTCGACGTCAACCGCGATCGGCCGGGCCACCGACAATGCGTGCGAGAGGAGGTCGGAGCCCTGCTCGCGGACCTGGTCCATGACGGCTGGCCAAAGTCCGACGAGCTTCTCGAGGTCGAGCGCCTCCGTCTTCGGCGCGGGCGGCTCCGGTTCAGGAAGTTCGGGCTCTGGTCTCGCCTCGGGCTTGGCGGCCGGGGCCTCGGGATCGGGGGCGGGGACCTCGGGCGTCGAGGCGGCCGGGGCTTCGCCGCCGCCCTGCGCGCTCTCCAGACGCTCGAGCCGCTGCGCGAACGCCTCGCGGCTCGGATCGAGCTGCGGCCGGGCAGCGCGCAGGAGCGCCAGCTCCATGGTCATGCGCGGCTCGTCGCCCTCGCGGATCGCGGTCAGCGCCGCGGCGACCGCGTCGATCGCCCGGGTCAGCCCTAGGTCCGTAAAGGACTCGGCCTGGGCCTGCATCCGCTCAGGCTCGGCCGCGGTGAGGTCGTCCTCCCCGAACGCTTCCCCGGCTGCGCGGCGCACCAGGAGCTGGCGCAGGTGGGCCAGCAGGTCGCGCCCGAACTGGGCGACGTCGCGGCCGGAGCGGGCAAGACGCTCGCTCACCTCGAGCGTGGCGCGTCCGTGGCCGCCGGCGATTGCGTCGGCGGCGGCGAGAATAAGCGCCGAATCGGCGACCCCGAGGACGGCGAGGACGTCGTCGGTCTCGATCCGCTTGCCTCCGTATGCGACCAGCTGATCCAGGGTGCTGAGCGCGTCGCGGAAGCTGCCCGAGGCCGAGCGTGCGACCGCTCCGACCGCACCATCCGCGATCTCGATCGACTCGGCCGCGGCGACTCGGCGTACGACTTCCGCGATCTGCTCCGGAGCGGGGCGCTGAAAGTCGAAACGCTGGCAGCGGTCGACGATCGTCGGCATCACCTTGTGGGGCTCGGTCGTCGCCAGCACGAAGACCGTCGACGGCGGCGGCTCCTCCAAGGTCTTGAGGAATGCGTTCCAAGCCTCGCGCGTGAGCATGTGGGCCTCGTCGAGGATGTAGACCTTCCACTTGCCGGACGCCGCGACGAAGCCGACGCGGTCGCGCAGCTCACGGATGTCGTCCACGGACCGGTTCGACGCCGCGTCCATCTCGATCACGTCCATCGACGTCCCGGCGGCGATCGTCGTGCAGGACTCGCACTCGCCACAGGGCTCGAGCGTGGGGCCGTTCACGCAGTTGAGCGACCGCGCGAGGATCTTGGCCAGCGAGGTCTTGCCGGTCCCGCGCGAGCCGACGAACAGGTAGGCGTGGTGGACCCGGTCGCGCTCGATCGCGTTCGAGAGGGTGCGGACAACGTGTTCCTGGCCGACCACCTGGGCGAAGCTCTGAGGCCGGTGGCGGCGGTAGAGGGACTGCTGGGCGGACACTGCGATCGAGTCTAACGGTGGCTTTGGGGGAACCTTTTCGGGGCGGACGTCCAATCCCGCAGCTTGGGCTCAAGGCGAGCGGCCGAGCGGCCGAAGTCAATGACATGTCACGAACGAGTGCCAGGGGGGCGCTCGCGGGGACGCTCGTCGCCCTGCTGGCCCTCAGCGCATCCGCTGCCGCGGGCGGCCTCTCGCCGAACCCCGCCAACGACCCGCGGCTTGTCGACAGGCCGATCGAGGGCTTCCGCTATGACGATGGCGCGCGCTGTCGCGACCGGCCCACCCGCGGCATCAAGGCGCTCGAGGACTGGCTCGGCGACAACGTCCGAGGGACCTCCTGGGGCATCATGCGCTGTGAGCGCCTGCGCGGTGCCGGCTTCAGCCTCCACTCCGAGGGCAGGGCGATCGACTGGCACCTCGACGCCCGCAAGGGCAAGGAGCGGCGGACGGCTAAGCGCCTGATCCGGACGCTGCTCGCGTCGGACCGCAACGGCGAGCCGGCGGCGCTCGCCCGACGGATGGGCGTCCAGGGTCTGATCTTCGACTGTAGGTCGTGGTGGTCCGGACAGGACGGGCTCGGTGACTACTCCTACTGCTACCGCCCGAACGGCAAGAAGCGCCACGGCCTCGACCCCACCCAGGCGCACATCGACCATGTCCACATCGAGCTGAACTGGCCCGGAGCGCGCAAGCGCACCAGCTTCTGGCGCAGCCCTCTGGCCCGTGCAGGGTCGCGCCCATAACCACGTGTCCCCTTGAGATGAAGGAATCGAGGCCCGATGATCGACGCGTGGGGACCGCAGGGACATCTGGATCGCTCCGCCGCGCGCTGCTGGCGCTGACCGTGGTCGCGCTGGTGGTCGGGACCGTCGCGATTGCGACCGGCGCGATGCGGAGCGTCAAGCTCGGCCCGCGGCTGTGCGAGACGACCGGCGGCGGGCGCTTCGTCAGGATCCCCGACTTTCGCGGCGAGAAGATCGACCGCCGGCTGCTGGACGACGTCGCCTATATGCGCGAGCGCTGGAAGATCTTCATCACCGACGGATACTCGCTCGACCCGGTGCACTCCCGCAACGGCGAGCACCCGATCGGGCTCGCCCTCGACATCGTCCCCGACTTCGCCAACGGCGGCAATTGGAGGCGAATCACCCGGCTGGCCGGGTGGGCGGAGCCGAGGCAGGACAAGCCGCGCCCGCCCTTCCGCTGGGTCGGCTACAACGGCGACGCCGGCCACGGCCGCGGCCACCACCTGCACCTCTCGTTCGCCCATTCGCCCACGCGCTACAACAGGGTCGCCAGGATGATGCAGAGCCTCAAGTGCCCGGGCTCGACGCCGAAGGAGCCGAAGGGCGGCGACAAGGGCACCGGAGCCGGAAGCGGCACCGGCGGAGCGGGCTCGGGCGGCGTCGGCTACTCGCGCCGGGACATCGAGCGCGTACGGCCTGAGAATGGCGGCATCGGCGTCCACCGCGCGCACGGCTGAGCGCGGCCGCAAGATCAAGGCAGCGGACCGTGCGGGCCCGCCCTTGAGAGTGGTCTCCGGGCGTTCCCGCCGTGGCCGGCTCGGGTCAGGCCTATCCGTGGCGCTTGCTCGCTACCGCTTAAGGCTGCTTCCTTCCGGACCTGACCTGATTCACGGGCGCTCATCGCACGGGACCTGACCGTCAACACCAACCAGCGACGTACTGGCCCCGAAGGCCACGACCCTCGGGTGGGCGTTCAGCCCCGCTAGAGCGGATTGCGGGTACAGGGCACCGCTAGCGCCCCGCCTAGCACGGTCCGCACCGGATCCTAGCGCGGGTCGCCCCTAGTCCTCGGCGAGCCGCAGGTCGAAGCCGGCGGGCGCGTGGACGTTGAGCATCCTCACCAGCTCGTCGGTTCGGTTGGCGAACTCGTGGACGACGCCGGGCGGGACGAGCACGAACGTCCCGGACGTCGCCACGATCGCAGCGCTCGGTCGATCCTCCGTCTGCGAATGGCGAGCCTCAACACGGGTAGAGGTAGGGGCATGGGAGACAACCGGACACAGGAGAAAACGGCCGAAGAGCTTGAGCGCGAGGAGAACGAGTCGGATCCGGTCGAGGAGGCCTCCACGAAGCAGGTGACCGACGTGCTCGAGCGCGAATCCGAGCCGCTCCGAGAGGGCAGCGCGATCGATTCCCCGCTCGGCCCGTTGCCGGTGCGATCACTCGCCGGGATGGCCTTGATGATCGCGATCGCCGTCGCCGTCTATCTCATCGCCTGGAGCGGATTCGGGACGCTGGGGCTGTTCCTGGGATGGATCCCCGCCGCCGCCCTCGGCCTGTTCGCTGCGCGCGAGTACGGCCGCCGCGCAGCCACCTAGCTCCGGCGGATCTCCGAACGTCGAGTTAAGCCGCGCCAGGCGACCTAACTCGACGCTCGATGGCGAGCGGCCGCCCTATCATCACGCGCCCAGGGCGCGTAGCTCAGTGGGAGAGCGCTCGCTTCACACGCGAGAGGTCGCTGGTTCGAAACCAGCCGCGCCCATGCGAAAAGAGGGCTTGGGTAAGCGCTTTACCCTCCCGAAGCGCGAGAAGCTGCACGGTCTGCCGATCGTGTGGAAACGCATTGGAAACGATCGGAGCAGAAATGGCCACCCCCACCCCCACGGACCTGGCAGGCAAGATCGAGAACTGGCGAGGGGCTTCCGCGCGAAACGAAACAACGTTCCGAAGCGCTATTGCCGAGACGCTCCCCGGCGACGATGCGACCGTGAAGTCTGCAACGGTCGAAAAGATCTCCGAGGTCGAGCCGTTCGGACAGGGCTACAAGGCATTGCTCTCAGTCAATGCTGAGACCGAGCACCGCACGGACGAGAGCGAGCCGGATACGTTCGGCCCGAACGATCTAACCGATTGGGGGGTCCGAGTTCTGATCGACGTAGACCCTTCTGGGAACGTGGCGGATATGAGCCACGCCCCCGGCGACTGAGGCTCCGCTCTAACTCCATGGAGGCCGCGAACTCCCCGGACACGATCCCTATCGACCCGGAGAACCTCGCCCGTGCGCTGGCTCTTTCTGAAGGCTTCGAGGATCTGCTCAAGGAGCTGACGACAGGGCCGGTGTTCCGGGTTCGGGAGCGGCCAGCCCCTCCGGCGCGACCCGGCGTCTACGTCTTCTCGAAGGGCGGGGTGGTGGTCCACGTCGGGCGGACCAACGACCTTCAACGGCGGCGAAGAGATCACACCATGCCGAAGAACCGACGAGACTCCGCCTCGTTCGCGTTTCGGCTGGCCGTCGCGCGAGCTGAAGCACTCGTGACAGCTTCGAGTCCGTCGAGAGCGCAAGCGCGAGTCGATCGAGCTGCGTGTATTCGGTCCCGGTCCGTATGCGCTCTAGGCATGCAGCGAGAAACTCGTGCTCTCGCTTTCGTCCACCCCCAGGACGATCGAAGACCACCAACGCGCTCTCATCTGGTGGAAGAGTGTTTTGTGCCCGTTCCAGGAAGAGCATTGTTACGTCGTCCTCATGCGAGGGCGAGTCCTCCGACGCCATGCGCTTGTTCGTGTCCTCCATCACCACGATCGCCTTCGACTGCGCCTGCGCCGCAAGCGCCAGTGCCTTCAGGAAGAACTCCGTTCGGGCTTCCTCCTTTAGCTCCTGATGCATCCAGCTCTTCCGGTGCGGCGACCACTTGAATTCATCGCCTGCCGGAAAGCCGGTCTGGATGCAGAGGTTGTCGAGCGAGATCTCCAACCATCGGAGCCAAGCACCCGGCACGCGCAGACCGCCCACTGCTACGAGCGGACCCATCCCGTCTCGGCTGGGCTTCGTCTGCGCGGAATCGTCAATCGCGAAGAAGTCCACAGATCGAGGATGCCAAGCTCATGCCACCCGCGCAGATCGGAACGTCCCTTGACTTCGCGAGATACTGCGCGGGCGATGTCGCAGGAGAACGTGGAGATCGTGCGGGGCATTCACGACGAGTGGGAGCGCGGAAACCTGCGAGCCGGTGCCGACCTTTACGACCCGCACATCGTGTTCATTCCACGGCAAGATCTGCCCGATCCCGGACGCCACCTTGGGCCGGACGGCATCCGACAATGGATGCGACGGTGGCTGGATGCGTGGACTGACTTCAGCCTTACAGCCGAAGAACTGATCGCGGTCGGCGAGAGCGTGATCGTGCGGGTGCGACAGCGCGGCACTGGGAAGACAAGCGGCGCGCCTGTCGAACTCACCTTCTTCCAGGTCTGGACGTTCCGGGGACGGTCGGTTATCCGGATCGAACAGTTTGAGGGGAAAGACGCCGCCCTCGAAGCCGCCGGACTGTCGGAGTAGGCGATGTCGAAGGAGAACGTAGAGATCGTGCGCCGCTGGTTGCAGGAGCCACCAGCCGAGTCGGTTCCCGTGGAAGGGGTTATGGAGTGGATCGCCGACTTCTGGGAACCCGACAGCGACTACTACCCGGTTCGCAAGTTCCCGGAGGCGCGGCCCTGCCACGGACACGAGGAAATCGCGCGATTCTTGACCGAGTATCGCACCGCGTGGGATTACCGACACGTGGTCGAGGACGCGAGGGCGATTTCCGATGATCGCGTTCTGGTACGCGCGCGCATATCGGCACAGGGAACCGTGAGCGGCGCGGCGCTGGAAGGCGATATCTACCACTGCTTCTGGCTGCGGCACGGGCGATTCATCAGGGTCGAGGATCACCTGACTGCCAAAGGCGCGGTTCACGCGCTCGGCTTCACTGGCGAAACCCTCGAAGCCTCCGGGCTGTCGGAGTAGGCGGTCGGCCCGAGTTCGGGAAACGGGCTGGAAACAGTCGAGCGAAGCTCAGCGCAACAGAGAGCAACCCGATCGCCGCAAGATCACAGTTGCTGAGCGTCACAGCAGTTCAGGGCAGCTCACCGCAGAAGCCGACGCGCACTTCACACGCGAGAGGTCGCTGGTTCGAAACCAGCCGCGCCCATCTTCATGCGGGAGCAGATGGCCGCTTTTCGTCCAAAGCGACTGTTTCGACAAGTGCGATTGTTGGCTACTCAGCTTCCGCTTTCACGCGAAGGGAGCAGCCAGCACTCGGTCAGCCGGCTTTGCCTCCGGAGCAGAGCTTCACCGAGACCGGCAGATCGAAATGCCCGTCGGTGCGGTATGTGGCCAGACGGCGCTCAAGGGCCGCCCGGATGCCCTCCCGGGTCTCCTCCGACTGGCCGAGCACGAGCGAGGCCATCCGAACCGTCCCCCGCTGCAGGGCGCGCCAGAGATCCTCGAACGACCTGACCGGGTGTGTGAATGCGACGCGTCGCACCTCCACGTCGACCAGGCCCTGTCCTTCGAATAAGCGCCGAAACTCACCGTCATCGGAGAACCGGAAGACATCGGGACCCGGGGGCAGGCCGTCGGGCGGCCCCGCGCCGACTTCTGCGACAGCCTCGAGGAACACGCCGAACATGCGCATCTCCGCGGGCGCGTCCCAGGTCGTCAGCGCCAACCGGCCACCCGGCGCAAGGACCCGTGCGCTCTCGGCCACCGCCAGTTCCGGGCGGGCGAAGTGTGGGAGCCCGAAGTTGCCGACCACAGCATCAAAGGCAGCGTCCTCGAACGGGAGCGACTGGGCGTCGGCGCGCCTGAACTCGATGTCCGGATGCTCCGCGTTTGCCCGGGCGAGCATCGCCTCCGCGACGTCCACGCCCCATACCGTCGCTCCCCGACGAGCCGCCTCCGCCGCCACGTACCCGGGCCCGGTGGCCACGTCGAGCACCCGCGTGCCCGGACCCACTCGAGCAACATTCAGGAGCGGCTCAACCAGGCGGCCCGTGATATCGCCGAAGAACCCTGCGTACCCCTCCACCCGCTCTTCCCAGGCACTCGCTTCAAACTCATCGAAGGCGTCGAGGTCGATGCTCACTCGTGGCTCACCTGTGCCTGCTCCCCTCGCCGAACGTCACGGCGAGCCTACACTCGGACAGGCGGTGCCGCAATGACCTCTCCGCGCGAAAAGCGGCAGCGCCTGTTCAAACAGTTGCTTTCCATGCAGAGCGGGGCAATTCCCATTGGGCACCAGCGCCATTCTGGTGCCCGTTAGCGCACCCATCCGCATACATCCAGACACATCCACGCACATCCGATGGCGCCGATCGACGCTATCCGTGCCTGAGGCACCACCGCTTCACACGCGAGAGGTCGCTGGTTCGAAACCAGCCGCGCCCATGGCTCGCTGCCGAGGGATACTGCGCGGGCGATGTCGGACGAGAATGTCGAAATCGCGCGCCAAGCGATCGCAGCGTGGAACGCTGGAGACATGGACGGGCTTCGGGATCTCTATGACCCTGAAGCTGTCTATACGACTCCGTCTGACTGGCTCGGCGGACCCTGGACGGGCCGCGACGCGATCATGGAGCAGTTCCGCGAACTGCGCGACGTCTGGCAGGACGACTCATTCGGCCGCCCTGAAATGCTGGACGCAGGGGACCGCGTCGTTGTGCAGATTCCCTTCCTCACTGAAACCCGTGGTCTCCCGCTCAGCACCGACATGGTGTGGGTCTACACCATGCGCGATGGGTTGATCGTCAGTTTGGAGTTTTTCGGCTCGAGGGAGGAAGCCCTCGAAGCGGCCGGACTGTCGGAGTAGCTGCTTCTCGGACGAGAGCGCAATAGGCAGACAACCGCCCTGTCTGCCCAAAGCGAGCCGAATCCTGCCGAATCGAGCCGCACCGAATCGGCGCCCTCAGGCACAAACCCGCTCGTAGAGCCGGGTGCCTTTCCTTAAGTGGGCGCGGCTGGTTTCGAACCAGCGACCTCTCGCGTGTGAAGCGTTCGAGGCGCCGGCCTTGCGCGCCCGCGCGCCTAGCTGGTGATGTAGGTTCGGCGTGCCCCCTATCGAGAGGAGCTGTCGATGCCTGTAATCGTCGAGGCCGAGGCCCCAAGCCAGGAGGTGTACGAGGCCGTGTCCAGCCGGGCAATGAGCGGCGGCCAGCTTCCCGAGGGCTGCCACGTGCACATCGCGGGCCCCGCCGGCGGCCGCTGGCGTGTGCTCACGGTCTGGGATTCGCGTGAGGCGTTCGAGAAGTTCCGCGAGGAGAAGCTGCTCCCGACGTTCCGGGAGATCGCCGGCGACGACGCCCCGCCGCCCGGCGACCCGGACGTCAACGAAGTCCACACGTTCATCAAGTAGAACGCTCTTGGAGCGAGCCGCGCTAGCCGCTCCGGGCGGCCAGCGCGCCGATGCCTGCGAGCACGACGTCGAGGCCGAACTCGAACTGCTCCTCGCCGCCCGTCGACTCGCCCACATGGCCAGCTCCCTGCGCCGGGCCCGTGTGACCTCGGGATCGTTGAAGGTCGCCGTGCCGAACAGGTGGACGAACACCTCATCCGTCAACAAGACGAAGCCCTCGAAGCCGCCGGGCTGTCGAAGTAGGCCTCCGGCTTCCATCTGATTGGGCACCAGCGCGGTTCTGGTGCCCGATAGCGCATTCATCCGCACACATCCACGTACATCGCACACATCCGATGGCGCGATTGACGCCTGTTCGTGCCTGAGGCGCCACCGCTTCACACGCGAGAGGTCGCTGGTTCGAAACCAGCCGCGCCCATCATCTGGTGTTACCGCGAGCTATTGCGCAGAATCGTGGACCGAGTAATTCAACGACTGCGCTTGCGCTTGAGCTCGAACGCCCCGATGTCGCAGCGCCCACGCTGGGGCCGCTTGACGCCACGCTGGTCGCGGCGCATGCACGCTGTGGGGTCCCCCGTTCCGACCGGCGCATCGGAGCCGCGGTTGAGGGCCCTACTCCGGCGCTTGAGCGCATGGGTCGGCGTGAAGCCACCGTTGTCCCGGAGCGGTTTGAGGCCGGGCGCCAGACCGAGACGGTCTCCGGCGGCGGGGACGAACGTGCAGCCCTGCATGTTCCCGAAGAGGTTGAAGCCGAGCGAGACGAAGGCGGGCGGATTCAGCATCGTGCACTCCCGGGACTCCCCACCGCGGTCCACGTTGCCGGCCGCGATGGTGTTGCGAAATGAGACGGTGACCGAATTGCGGCTGTAGATCGCGCCGCCGTCGCCGTCGCCGTCATCGTCGGCATCGGCGACGTTGCGGGTCATCGTGACGTTGTTGAGCTGTCCGCCGCTGTTGCTCGAGAACTCGATTGCGCCGCCGTGATCGTCGGCGCGGTTGCCGCTGAACGTAGTGTTGGAGATCTCGATATTCGGCCCGTCGTTGATCAGCGCCCCGGCTTCGGTGCCGGCCGTGTTCCGGGCGAAAAGTGAATCTCTGATGATCATCCGGGTGCCCTCGTTATAGACGGCGCCGGTGTCTTCCGCCGCGTGGTTCTCGATGAACGCCGTCTTTCGCAGCACGACCAAGCCGCCGAGGTTGTAGACCCCGGAGCAGCACTCCGTGCCCACGTTCCTCTTGAAGACGGTGCGGGTCAAGTTGCCGTCGCCGTACAGGACGACCGCGCCGTACTGGCCGCGGTTGCGAACGAAGTGGACGCCACGTGTCGACACGGTCGAGGCGGCGGCTCCATAGATCGCGCCGCCCTCGGACACATCGGCCCCCCCGCGCAGGGTCAGCCCGGTGAGTCCGAACGACACCGGCGCGGTTACATCGAACAGGCGGTCCGGGTCGGAGCCCCAGTCGCCCTTGATTGTCGTGGCTCGCGGTCCCTTTCCGCGTATCCGCAGAGCCCAGAGCACGTCGAGGTCGCCCACCTGGGAGAGGCCGTCGTCGCCCTCGCGGGTCAGGCGATAGGTCTTGTCGGCGAGGCGGATCGTGTCCTGCTCGAAGGCCTCGTTCGCCGCGATCACGGCCTCGCGAAGGGAGCAGTCGCGAGGCTTGCAGCCATTCGGTGCCGGGTCGCCCGTCCGTGTGACGCGAAAGACCTCCGCCGACGCCGAAGATGCCAGCGCACCCCATGCGCACAGCGCCGCCGCGACAACGATCTTCACCCTGCGCCCACTCACCCGAATACCCCCTGCTAGACGACTCCTATCGGTTTGATTCTAACCCGAACTCGGCCAGGGACGTGCCTCGAGAATCAGGTTGAACGGCGTTTTCGGTCGCCCGTCGAAACGGCGGAGGCCGGCCGCGCGCGCGACATGCCCATATCCGCGCACATCCAGCCCATACGATGGCGCCCACCGACGCCTATCCGTGCCTGAGGCACCACCGCTTCACACGCGAGAGGTCGCTGGTTCGAAACCAGTCGCGCCCATGAATCGCTGGAGAGGTTCGGCTTCGGTCAAGCGGCGGCTTTATCGCGGTACATCGCCGCGTCCGCTTCGGCGAGGACGGCCTCGTCACCTTCGGTATCCGCATCAATCAGCGCGATGCCCACCGATGCCGACAGCGCATAGCGGCCATCGGGGACGATGACCTGGGCATTGTCTGCGATGACGCGTTGCAAGTCCTGCGCGACCTTTTGGGCCTGGTCCGCGCCCGCGTATGGGAGCAATACGGCGAACTCATCTCCGCCGATCCGGGAAATGACGTCCGTCTCACGAAGACGGCCCTTGAGCACCGCGGCTACTTCCTCCAGTGCGCGATCGCCGCACTTGTGCCCGTAGCGGTCATTGATGCCCTTGAAGCCGTCGAGATCGAGCAGCAGGAGCGCGGCCTTCTCTCCGTAGCGCCGGGCGCGAGCGATCTGTTCCCCGAGGTCTCGCTCAAAGCGCCGGCGGTTACGGGTGCCGGTCAGCGCGTCGTGATCGGCAAGAAACCGAAGCTGCTCTTGGTAGCGGAGCCGGAGGCTGATATCCCGGGCGATCGCGGAAGCTCCGATGACCTTTCCGTTTGGCTCTCGGATTGGGGAAACCGTGAGTGATATGTCGACCTGGGTCCCGTCCTTGCGGGCACGGACGGTCTCGAAGTCGTCGACCCGATCCCCAGAGCGAACGCGCCGGAGGAAGTCGGGACCTTCGTCCTCGTGGCCCGGAGGGGCTAGCACCGAAATCGATCGGCTGCGCATCTCAGCCTCCGTGTAGCCGTAAAGGTGTTCGGCGCCGCGGTTCCAGCTCATCACGATCCCGTCGAGGTCCATGCTGATGATCGCGTCGTGCGAAGACTCGACGACGGCCGCGAGGCGCGAGGCCTCCTGCTCGGTCCGCTTTCGTTCGGTGATGTCGCGAATGGCGGAGGAGACGAGCGTGCCGTCCTCGGTGACGAGCGGCGATAGCGAGATCTCGACCGGAAACTCGCTGTTGTCCTTGCGGCGGCCAAAGAGCTCCAGGCCCGCACCCATCGACCGTGTATGTGGATCCTCGGCGTAGGTTGTCCGATGTCTGTCGTGGTCCGTGCGGAACCGATCGGGCACAAGCAACTCGACCGGCCGGCCAATGAGCTCATCTCGCGAGTAACCGAAGATCCGCTCGGTCTGCGCGTTGACGAGCACGATCTGGCCCGTGGGGTCGACGATCACCATCGCGTCGGGCGCGGACTCGAGCAGGCCGCGGAAGAGCTCCGCTTCGAGCGGGATCGAGCCTTCGGCGGGACGGTCGGTGGACCGGTGCCCCCCGTTTGCGTCGACGGACGGTAGGTCTTGGGCGGGTGACGGTTTCACCAGGGTTCGGATCGGCGGAATCGAGGCTCGACTTGAGTCGGCGTGCGTGTGAAACGCGCTGCACCTCCCGCGCCGTCCGATGTGTTCGCATCGCTGTTCCTATTGACTCGTTCATTGGGCACCAGCGCGGTACTGGTGCCCGTTAGCGCGTACATCCGCATACATCCACGTACATCCGCACACATCCGAGGCGCCTCACGACGCCTATCCGTGCCCGAGGCACCACCGCTTCACACGCGAGAGGTCGCTGGTTCGAAACCAGCCCGCCCATCCGTAGCTCCGCTTCGCGAGATACTGAGCGCGCGATGTCGGAGGAGAACGTGCTGCTGCGAATCAGGGCGACAGGCCTGAACACGACCCGGCAGCACAGAGCGTTCTACGAACACCTCCTCGCCCGGTTTCCGGGACTTGGGCGGGCGCTGAACCTGCTCAGGCTGCGACTGCCGATCCGCTCTCGACTGCGCCGATTTCTTCTGTTGCGGCTTGCGGCTATGGCGTTCGCCGCCATCAACCGCAGGGACTTCGATCTCCTTGAGATCGGGGTCGATCCCGAAATCGACTACATAGCGGCGGGCGTTCTTCCAGCGGACATGGCCGGACACCATCACGGCCACAGTGAATATCGCGAGAACTGGAGAAGGCTGGACGAGGCCTTCGACAGCCTGAGGATTGACCCGGAGGAGCTGATCGACACCGGCGATCAACTCATCGTCCTGGCCCGGGCGAACGCACATGGCGCGGGTAGCGGCGTTCCCGTCAGCGTGACGTACTTTCAGGTGATCAGCTTTCGGGATGGCCTCGTGATCCGCCAGGAGGACGTCCAAGACCGCGCCGATGCCCTCAAAGCCGCCGGGCTGTCGGAGTAGCGCGCTTCAGATTCATTGGGCACCAGGGCGATTCTGGTGCCCGTATCCGCATACATCCGCGCGCATCCACGCACATCCGCAGGCGCCGATCGACGCCCATCCGTGCCTGAGGCGCCACCGCTTCACGCGAGAGGTCGCAGGTTCGAAACCAGCCGCGCCCATCATGAAACCGCTGCATGAACCAAGCTCTTTGCCCCTAGCGGTTTCGAGAAAGCGCAACGTCTGAATCCCTGAAGGGCTGCGGGTGCCCCGTCAACTAGGTCCGAGACGGTGAACGGCGACGATCCGTAGGCGTCGGGTACGACCATTCGGGAGCTTGACCTCGATGGCCGTTCCCGGCCCGTTCCCGAGCAGCGCCTGGCCGATTGGTGAGCCGGCCGATGCCGCCTCCGGGAGGCTTTCGTGACCATCAGCGATCGAGACCTCGCTCTTTGTCCCGGAGTCCAGATCCTCGACCTCAACCCTGGTCCCGATTCCGGCACGGCCATCATGAGTCCGGCTGTTGTCCACTACGGTTGCCGTCTCGAGCAGCGCGCGGAGCCTTGCGATCCGCGACGCGAGCACCGCCTCCTCCTCGCGAATCTGCAGCAGGTCGTCGTTGACGGACGCATCTCCGAACGCACGCGCCTCGCGCAATCTGGCGACGAACTCCTCCTCATGTTGACGCTCGAGGGCGGTCAAGCGCCCCCGAAGGGCGCGCTCGCCCTCAGCGGAGATCATCGCTCGACCGTCCGCCGCCGGCGCCGCTACTCGGCTCTCGCTTACCGGCAGTGCGGCGTCGAGCCCTCTGTGAGTCTCAAGTGTGTTCGTCATGCCCTCAGTATCGCCCGGGCGGAGATCAGGATCGATGGGTCTTTCGCCCCATCTTCGGTCACCCAGGCGACGAGCTCGTACGCGACCGTCCTCAGGCCGTCGCCGCGCCGACCAGCGCTCGCGAGCGCGCTGGTGCCGGCCCATCGATGCGGGCCGACAACGGCACCACTACGACCGGGACGGGGGCCGAGGCCGCGAGCTCTGCCGAAACTGACCCAAGCAGTGCCTTGCGCCAACGACCGTGACCGCGGGATCCGACCACGAGCAGCCTCCCACCGTTGCGGGCGGCGCGTCGCCGCAGAGCATCGGCAGGAATGCCAATCTCGGTGTCCAGGGGCGAAAGGTGATCGCGAAGCGCGTCGCTCCACACGGCGTCGGGATCGGCGTGAACCTGCTGGACGTCGAGCTCCAGGAGCCCGGCGAGCCGCGTGGCGAATTCCAGGGCGCGCATTGATCCTTGCGAGCCGTCGATACCGCAGATGATCGAACCACCCGTCATCCGGGCTCGGGCCAGGTACTCCGCCGCGCCCTGCGGGGAAGCCACCACCACGGGGCACTTGCTCTCGGGGATCAGCTGAGATGAAAGGCTCCCGAGAAGGACCGCTCGCTTGGGACCCCGCCCCCGGGTTCCGACCACCAGCAGCTCTCCGTTCTGGTCTTCGCAGGTCGCGGGCAGCACCTGTGCCGCTGGGCCGACGCGGACGACCCGCGCGTCAACCTTGCCATGAACGGTTGCCGCGACCCGATCGACCACACGATTGCCGTGCCAAAGCGCGCGTCGGTTCTCGGTGTGCTCGGCATTCGCATCGCCGTAGAGGAGCGGCGAGAGACGCTCGGCAGCGTGCGCGAGCACGAGTCTGCGCTGGAACGCGTGGGCGAGCGCCGCGCCGAGCTGGGCGGCGGAGTGCGCCTCATCGGAGTCGTCGACCGCGACGACTATCGAACCGGTCATGTGACCTCCCAACTCAGATTGGCCAGACGCCTCAGCTTCTCCCAGATAGCGGTTGATGAAGGGACACAGCGACGTGACCGACCCGGCACGCGCACGAGCGTCCTCCACGGCAGCCTCGGCGAGCTGATGACCCAGCCCGCGGCCTCTGTGAGCTGAGTTCACCTCGCTGTGTAGGAAGACGATGTGTTCGCGTCCAGGCTGGCTTGCGTTCTCGACCCGGTAGCTCGCAACTCCGGCGAGCTCACCGTCGAGGTGAAGCTCGTAGCGCCGCTTGGCTCGATTGTGGGTGACTTCAGTTGGCATCGTTGGATCAGCTTCCCTGCTTTCGCAGAGGTTCGGAATGGGGTGAAACACCCAACCTGGTGCCGAGCCGATCGTCGGCTCAATCCGTTACGCACCTCGCCCGGCCTCGGGCGCGCACGATGTGCAGGCCTGGCTCGGGCTAGGGTGGCGCGGAGCCCGGCGTCGCTGCTCGCCTCGGATCGTCGCCCAGGAGATCAGCCCGCCCAGGACTGCGATCCCCGCCGCGATCAGCATCGCCGTTCGATAGCCGTCGGAGAACTCGCCGGGCCCGACGGCGGTGGCGGCGCCAAGTCCGGCCGCTGCCGGTAGGGCGGCGCCCGCCAGAAGTTGTGCGAAGCGCGCGGCCGCGTTGTTGACGGCGGAGGCGATCCCGGCCTGCTCGTCGGGCAGCGCGCCGAGCACCGCCGCCGTGAGCGGAGCGACGAAGATCGTCATCCCAACCCCGAAGACGATCACCCCGGGCAGGATCGCGCTCACGTAGTCGTCGCCCTGATCCACGCCGGCGAGGAGCGCCATGCCGACGCCGAGGATTGCCGGCCCGACCGTCATCGGTATGCGGGGGCCGATTCGCTGGCCGAGGGCGCCCGCCGCGGGCGAGAAGATCAGCATCAGAAGGGTGGCCGGGAACGAGGCCGCGCCGGCCTCGAGCGCGCTGTAGCCCAGCACGTTCTGGAGTTGTAGGGAGAGGAAGAAGAACAGCGCCCCGATCGCGAGGTAGTTCGCGATCGTCGCGGCGTTCGCACCCGAGAACTGCCGCGAGCGGAAGATCGCCAGCGGCAGCATCGGGTTGGCGACGCGGCGCTCGAACAGGACGAACGCGACCAGCAGCAGACAACCGGCGCCGCCCGCCGCGGCGACCGCAGGGTCACCGAGGCCTCGTCCGCCGACCTCGACCAGCGCAAAGGTCAGACCCGCGAGCCCGAGGCTGAGGAGCGCCGCACCCGTCCAGTCGGGGCGCGCCGCCTCAGTTCGCGCGGCGCGACTCTCAGGGAGATGGCGGGCGCCGAGCCACGCCGCGTAGAGCGCGACCACGACAACGATCGCGAACACCCAGCGCCACGACGCTGTGTCGACCAGCCAGCCGCCGAGAAACGGCCCGATCAGACTCGAGACGCCGGACCACCCGGCCCAGGCGCCGATCGCCTTGCCGCGGTCCTCCTCGTGGAAACTCGCCTCGACGATCGCGAGACTGGCCGGGACCAAGAGCGCCGCGGCGGCACCCTGGAGCACCCGCGCCGCGATCAGAATCTCGCCGCTCGGTGCCGCGGCGCAGAGCACGGATGTGACCGCGAAGCCCAGCAAGCCGATCACGAACACCCGGCGTCGCCCGTAGAGGTCGCCGAGCGAGCCGCCGACGATGATCAAGGCGCTGAGCGCCAAGAGGTAGGCGTTCATCACCCAAAGGAGGCCGCCGAGGTCGAGGTCGAGGTCCCGCCCGATCTCGGGCAACGCCACTGTGACCACGCTCGACTCAAGGAAGGCCGCCCCCGAGCCCAGGATCACCGCGGCCAGCGCCCAGCGGCCGCGGGACGACGAGTAACGCAGCGGCTCACCCGTGCTCTGGGCCATGTCCTGGATTAGGGCACGGGGTGGTTGGACCGCTCCGGCTGCTCGGGCGAGCGCTCCACCTCCCACGTCCAGGCCGACGGCGGGTCGCTAGCCGGGAACGACCACTCTCCAAGTTGGTCCACGGTCGGACGAGCGGAGCGGCGGGGAGGCGCAGCTTCATCATCCGAGATCACGCCGTTCCTCTTCGTGGGGGCCTGATCCTCTGACGAGTCCACGGTCACATCACCGACGGTACACGTGTCGCCTAGGGTTCCACGAGTCCGCGCTTGATTGCGTAGCGGGTCAGCTCGACCCGATTCCGCATCCCGAGCTTCTCGAGGATGTTGGCTCGGTGGCGGTCGACTGTCTTCTTGCTGATCACCAGGCTCTCGGCGATCTCCTCGCTCGAAAGGCCCTCGGCGATTTGCTTGATGACTTCCTGCTCTCGAGGCGTCAGCGGATCGGTGGGCGTCACCTCGCCGCGACTCGCACGGTCGAGGTAGTCCCGAACCAAGGCCGAAGCCGCTGGGGGATACAGGAAGGGTTCCCCGCGCATCGTGGCCCGGCAAGCTTCGATCAGATCGCGGTTGGCGGCCGACTTCAACACGTAACCAGACGCGCCGGCCTTGAGCGCCTCGAAGAAGTACTGCTCGTTGTCATGCACCGAAAGCATGAGAATGCGGAGATCCGGGCGATGGCGGTTGAGCTCCCGGGCGACCTGCAGCCCGGTGAGACGAGGCATCGAGACGTCGAGGACAGCCAAGTCGAACTCCTCGGCGATGCCCATCTCGAGCGCCTCCGCGCCATCGCCGGCCTCGGCAACCACCTTGAGGTCGGGCTGGGATTCCAGCACCAACTTCAATCCCGAGCGGACCAGCTGGTGATCATCAGCGAGCAGGATGCGAGTCGTGAGCGGTACCGGCATCAGAGCGTGGCCTCAACTGGTATTTGCAGCGTGACGCGAGTCCCCTTGCCTGGGCGGGACTCGATGTCCAGCGTTCCGTTGGCAAGCAGCGCCCGCTCTCTCATGCCCTCGATCCCGATCGTTTCCGCATTGAGGCGCTGAGACGGCATGCCGACGCCGTCGTCGCTCACGCGGAGCTCGACCGCTCCGGCATCGGCTTCGAGCTCGACGCGGCAGATTGATGCGTTTGCGTGCCGGAGCACGTTCGTCAGGGCTTCCTGCGCCACGCGATAGATGACAAGCTCGATCTCGGTCGGCAAAGGCGGCAGTTGGGCTGAGAGGTGGCGCTCGATCCGGAGTCCGCTTTGGCGGTTCACACGCGAGGTGAGCGCGATCAGCGCGTTGATCAGGCCGAGGTCATCAAGGGCTTCCGGGCGAAGGTCTCGGGAGATCCTGCGGATCTCGTCGAGGCTGTCGTGGAGCTGAGCCGCGAGCGCCGTCATCTGCTCGCGTTGGGCCGGAGCGCCGTCACTTGCAGCGCGCTCGACTTCCAAGGCGATGGCGGTCAGGGTTTGACCCGCCTCGTCATGCAGCGCCCGACCGATGCGCAGCCGTTCCCGTTCCTGAGCGGTGAGCGCGGCGCGAGCACCGGCCCGTCGTTCCGCGGCTAGGCGGTCAACCATGGTGTTGAACCTCTCAACGAATCCCGTGAGTACCGGGCCGTACGTTCCGCTTCCGGAAAGACGCAGCGCCGGGTCGCGGAGATCGATCTGTTCCATCTGGTCAGCGAACTCGCGAAGGGGCGTAAGCGCGAGCCGCAAGAGCAGAAGATTGACCACGAGCAGCGCGCCCAACCCGGCCGCGAGTACCAGCACCTCAGTGAATCGAGGCGGGGCGTGCACGGTGATCGGCGTGACGAGAAAGAGGATGAACACGAGCGCGAACACCGCCGCGTTGGCCAATCCAGCTCGCCACAGGAGTGAGAGTCGCCGCGGCTCGCGGATGTATCCAGAAGCACGCATCCCCGGGATACCAAAGCACGCTCCGCGAATCGATGGGGCCGTTGATTCATGGCAGGCAGGCTCAGAGCAGGGCCAGGGTTGAGCGAACCTCGTGGGCGAGGCTCTGATCGTCGCCCTTCGCGAACAGGGCACTGTTGCCGTCAGTGAAGAGGAGGCGAGTCCGAGCAACCCCTTGGGCCCGAACGCGGGGGTCCTCTCGGAGCCGCTCGGCAAGACGTTCGAGGCGCGGCGCCGCTGCGCGTACGGCGTGCCAATTCACAGGCAGGACATCGAGCGGGGGAACATGCGAAGCCGCCACGAGATGGCGCTCGAGGGTCGCCGCCAGGGCTTGGCGGTTGCTCTCGGCGGTCAGCTCGGAAGCCCGCAGGTGTCGACACTCGTTCGAGTCCGGATCGGCGCCGGCGGCCAGCTCCTGCTCGATCGCCCTCCTGCGCATGCGGCAGCGGAGCGCGATGAGCCAGGGGCGTTGTCGCGGCTTTCGCCCTGGGGATCCGTCGGGCCTCGGTCCGTCGGGCCTCGGTTGGTCCGGCAAGGATGGGAAACCAAGGAGCCAGGGGTTGTACGAAGATCGGTACTTGGTGAGATCGGTCATGACCCTCCATCGTGGTGTCGAGGTACAGCCAAGCTTCCGGCATGAACACCTGAGTTGCCATGGGTGTCGATGCCCATCGCCCTGTCGTCGGAGATGGGGCATAGACCCCATTGGCGCCGAGGAGGCTGTCGGCAACCATCCTCCAATGACGCCGGTTCACCTTCGGAAGCGCCCGACCTTACGTGCCCGTCTACGCACGGCGTGGAGCGCCGCCGAGCTCGACGAGGCCCTCGCGAACGGGGCAGACCCGCTGGCCAGCGACGAGCTGACTTTGAGAGCTGCCCAGCTCGTCGAGCCGGCAAAGCGCGCCAAGCTCGCCAAGTCGCTCGAGCTGCTCTTGAAGCAGGTTGCGCGCAGCGGGCGGTCTCCCGTGCCGGGGCCAACCATCCTGAGGCGCGAGCCGATCGTTCGCAATCGACCCGAGCTGCTCGCCTTGACCCACCGACTGCGAAGTGACGGTTTGCATTGCCTTCCCGGATTGGCGATGGCGGACCGCCTGATCGGCTACGGCGATAGCCCCCTCTACATGGCACTTGGACCGCTGCAATTGAGACATCGGATCGAGGAGATCCTGGCCGCCCTCGAGCCGGATTGGAACGGCATACCGAGCGATATGCCGCATGAGGACCACTGATGGCATACGTGATCGCCGAGCCCTGCATCGGCGTCAAGGACAACTCGTGCGTCGAGGTATGCCCGGTGGACTGCATCCATCCAACTCCAGGCGAGCCGGATTACAACAGCGCCGAGCAGCTCTACATCGATCCCACCGAGTGCATCGACTGCGACGCCTGTGTCGAGGCCTGCCCGGTGGACGCGATCTTTGCGGAGGAGCACCTCCCCAGCGAGTGGCTTCGTTATGCGCAGATCAATGCCGACTACTACAAGACCTGACCTGACGGCCGCCGCGCTCGTGAGCCTCGTCGCAGCGGCCGTGGTTCTCGCGATCCGGATTGCGGAGCCGTTCGAACATGGTGCGTGGCTCGTCGCCCACCTTGTCCTGGTCGGGTTTCTCGCGCAGATGTTGCTCGGCCGCGGCCAGGCGGCCTTGCTGTCCGCCGGGCTTCCCGCTCCGACACGCAGAGCTCACCAAGCGCAGGCGCTGCTGTGGAACCTCGGGGTCATCGCCGTTCCTGCCGGCGTCCTGGCGAACACCAGGCTCGTGGTGGTGGCGGGGAGCGTCAGCCTGCTCACTGCGCTGGCGTTCTTCTGGAGGACCGCGCGGCCGGAGCTGCCCTGCTCAGCCGCGCGCCCAACTCGGCTGGGCTGGGCCTACGCTCTTCTTCTGCTCACCATGACCGCCAGCACGCTGATCGGCACGGCCCTGGCCTGGGACATCCCATGGACGTGACACGGTGAAACGCACGGAAGCGCTGCGCTCGCTCTCGCGCGACCATCATCAAGCCCTGGCGCTAGCCCAGGAGCTGCGCCGCGCCGACGATCCCGCGCGAGCGGCCGCGAGGTTCCACGAGTTCTGGCACCGCGAAGGCATCCTGCATTTCCGGGTCGAGGAGGAGGTCTTGCTGCCGACCTGGGAACTGCTCGGAACGGTTCACGCAGAGGCCGCGGGACGCCTTGCGAGGGAGCATCGTGAGCTCCGCGCCGCCGCGCTCGCGCTCGGCGCGCATCCCCCGCTGGCGGCCGTCCGTGATCTCGGCGAGAGGCTGGCGGCTCACGTGCGCTTTGAGGAGCGTGAGCTGTTCCTCTTGATCGAGGCTGATCTCGGCCCCGGCGAGCTCGAGAAGCTGGCCCACGCCGTAGCGGACGCCGAGCACTCCGAGTAGGTCTCCGCCCAATCGTGCCCGGCCAAATGGGTGAGGACACCCATGGCCACGGCATGCTTTTGGCGGGACCATCCAGTAGTGCGACATCGAGCTGAGCGGGCCGCCTGATGCCAGTCTCGGCTCGACATTCCTCCCCCACAACGACCCGCGCCCCGACCCCCCGGGGCGCGGGTCACCCGTCCCGCGGATCACTCCGTGCACCAGGCTGGCCACGCGCGTTACTCGGAACATTCCTGGGCGGCGCACTTGGCTTCGGCCTGGTCGTCGCCCTACGCGCGATCTCTGGGCTCGAGACCTTCCAGACCGAGCAGACCGGCTACCCGCATGTGATCGTGCCGGCGTTCACCGCGCCGCTCGGGTTCCTCGTCGGCATCGGTTGCTTCGACTACTGGCTGCGGTGGGCGATCGGCTCGCCGACGGCGCCCGAGGACCACTCCGACCACGGAGCCGATTCCTGGCGCGACTACCTCCATTTCAACACCGATCACAAGGTGATCGGCATCCAGTACATCGTGACCACCTTCGTCTTCTTCTTCATCGGCGGCCTGCTGGCGATGGGGATCCGGGCCGAGCTGGCGCAGCCGGGCACCCAGATCGTCGACCCGCACCTGTTCAACGGGCTTTTCTCCACGCACGCGGCGATCATGATCTTCCTGTTTGTGATCCCGGTCTTCGCGGGGATCGCGAACTACGTCCTGCCGCTGATGCTCGGCGCGCCGGACATGGCGTTCCCGCGGCTGAACGCGCTCTCGTTCTGGATGCTGCCGATCGCGGGAATTCTGTTCATCGCCAGCTTCGCGGTCCCGGGTGGCGCGTTCGATGCCGGCTGGACCGGCTACGCGCCCCTGTCGACGGGAGCGCCGCTCGGCCAATCGTTCTTCAACCTTGGTGTCCAGTTCGCCGGCTTCTCCTCGATCTTCGCGGCGATCAACTTCTTGGTCACGATCATCACCATGCGGGCGCCGGGGATGACGTTCTGGCGGATGCCGCTGCTGGTCTGGGCGAACTTGGCGACATCGCTGCTGATCGTCGCCGCGACACCGTTCATCGCCGGGGCCCAGTTCATGGTGCTTCTTGACCGCGCGCTCGGGACGAACTTCTTCGAGGCGACCGCCGGTGGCGACGTACTGAGCTATCAGCACATCTTCTGGTTCTACTCGCACCCGGCGGTCTACATCATGATTCTCCCGGGCTTCGGGATCGTCTCCGACGTGATCTCAACCAACGCTCGCAAGCCCATCTTCGGCTACCGCCTGATGGCGCTGTCCCTGATCGGAATCATCGTCCTCTCCTACACGGTCTGGGCGCACCACATGTTCGTTTCGGGCATGTTCAGTTGGCTGCGCGTGCCGATGATGATGACCTCAGTGCTGATCGCGATTCCGACCGGGATCAAGATTTTCAGCTGGCTGGCCACCTTGTTCAAGGGTGTGATCCACACCCAGAGGGTCGCCATGCTGTTCGCGCTGGGCTTCGTCTGCAGCTTCATCCTCGGCGGGATCTCGGGCGTGATGATCGCGATGGTCCCGCTCGACATCCACGTCACCGACACCTACTTCATCGTCGCCCACATCCACTTCGTCCTGTTCGCGGGATCGGTGTTCACGATCTTCGCCGGCATCTATCACTGGTTCCCGAAGATCACCGGGCGGATGTACGACCAGAGGTTGGGCCGCCTGCACTTCTGGCTCACGCTGATAGGCACCTGGGGCACGTTCGTGCCGATGCACTGGGTCGGCATGCAGGGGATGCCGCGGCGCGTTGCCGACTACTCCGCGCAGTTCGGCGACTGGAACCTGTTTATCTCGCTGTGTGGCTTCATGCTCGGGGCGGCGCAGTTGGTCTTCCTGTTCAACATGGTCGTATCGTGGAAATGGGGCCCGCGGGCGAGCGCCAACCCGTGGCGGGCCAAGTCGATCGAGTGGCTCGTCTCGTCGCCTCCACCCCGCTTCAACTTCGAAGGGATACCGAGGGTCGTCGGCGGCCCGTACGAATTCGGCGTCCCCGGTGCCCGCCACGCGCTGCTGCCCGGTGACGACGGCTATGAGACACCGCCCCTCACCAAGAGACCGGCGAAACACCTGCCCAGCCACGCCTAGTAACGCCAAACCGACACAAAGGGAGAACGCATGACCGACTACGCGAAGGACGTCCTGGTTTCGACAGACTGGGTCGCAGAGCACCTGCACGACGACGGGGTTCGCATCGTCGAGGTCGACGAGAACCCCGCGCTCTATGACGAGGCCCACATCCCCGGTGCCATCGGCTTCGACTGGAAGCGAGACCTGCAGGATCAGGTCCGAAGGCGCTTCCTCGGGCCGGCGGAGTTCGCCGAGCTGATGGGAGGCCGCGGCATCTCCAACGAGCACACCGTGGTGCTCTACGGAGATCGCAACAACTGGTTCGCGGCCTATACGTACTGGTACTTCCGCTATTACGGGCACGAGGCAGTGAAGCTGATGAACGGTCCGCGCGAGAAGTGGATCGCGGAGGAGCGGGAGACCTCCGACGCTGCTCCCGATCACTCGCCGGAGGACTTTTTCGTGCTGGGCACGGACGACTCGATCCGAGCGTTGCGCGATCGCGTCGAGGCTTCGCTCGCTACGGCCACCAGGCTCGTGGACGTCCGCAGCCCGGCCGAGTTCGCCGGCGAGATCATCTCGCCGGAGGGCTACGAGCAGGAGGGAGCGCAGCGGGCGGGGCACATCCCCGGAGCCGCCTCGGTCCCATGGTCCAGCGCCGTGAACGGAGACGGGACGTTCAAGTCCGCCGGTGAGCTCGAGGAGCTCTACCGCTCGGAGAGCGTTATCGGTCAAGGCGACCCGGTGATCGCCTACTGCCGGATCGGCGAGCGCTCTGCCCACACCTGGTTCGTCCTCAGCGAGCTGCTCGGCGTAGGAGACGTGCGGAACTACGACGGCTCCTGGACCGAGTGGGGGAACCTGGTGGATGCCCCGATCGAGAAGGGCGCCTAGCGCCCGGACTTCGGCTCGAGGTCGTCGGTCGCCGGGCCCTGCAGGACGGCGCCGGCATGATCGAACCGCGATCCATGGCACGGGCAGTCCCAGGTCTCCTCGCTCCCGTTCCACTCCACGAGGCATCCGAGGTGGGTGCATACCGCTGACACGGCGTGAACCTCTCCTGAGGCGCGCCTGTGGACGGCCAGCTTCTCGCCGCCCATCTCGACCACCCGGCCCTCGCCGGGTTCCAGGTCGTCTGGCAGGCCGGACCCGCGGGACGTGATCCGGTCGCCAAGCAGCCGGGCCCCGGCTCTCAAGTTCTCGGTCACGAACCTCCGCCCGCCGGCGAGAGGCTTCACCCGGTTGCTGTTGAAAACGCGCGCCCACGGGTTCGGTTTGTCGAGGATCTTGTCGGCGAGGATCATCCCCGCGGCGGTGCCATTCGACAGACCCCACTTCCGGAACCCGGTCGCGACGTACACGTGCTTTGAGAACGGCGACATCCGTCCCACGTAGGGGACGCCGTCGATCGGGATGGCGTCCTGGGTGGACCACCGGTACTCGAGTGACGCGACGGGGAAGCGCTCCTTTGCCCAGGTCTCCAGCCGGCGGTAGCGCTCGGCAGCAACGACCTTGTCACCGGCTCGATGCCCCTCGCCGCCGACCAACAGGAGGTCACGGCCGGCGGCGCTATGAGGCATGATCGAGCGCAGTGGCTCGTCGGCACTGATGAAGGTGCCGTCCGGGAGGGGGGCGTCGAGCGCGACGGCGATCAGGTAGGAGCGATGGGGGTGGCAGCGAGCGAAGAAGAGCCCCCGGTCGAGGATCGGGAAGTTCGTGGCGACGATCGCGGCCCCGGCCGTGACGATCCCCGACTCGGTGGCGACCCGGCAACGGGCGCCGTCATCGACGTCGGTGACGCGGCTCTCCTCGAAGACGTGGCTTCCGTCCCCGTCGATCGCGCGGGCGAGTCCGATCAGGTACTTCGTCGCGTGGAGCTGAGCCTGTCCGTCGAAGCGCACCGCGCCCCGGACATCGAACGGCAATGGGACGGAGTCGGTGTACGAGGCCGGGAGTCCGAGCTCCCGCGCCAGGGTCGCCTCGCGCTTGACGTCTTCGAGTGCCGACTCTGTGGTCGCGTAGGTGTAATTGGCAACCCGCCGGAAATCACAGTCGATCGCTTCGGAGTCAACGAACGAGGCGACCTGCTCGATCGCGGCCTCGTTCGCCGCGCCGTAGGTCTGAGCTCCGCGTTTGCCGAAGCTCCGCGAGACCTGGCCGTAGATCAGGCCCTGGAGAGAGCTCACCTTGCCGGTGGTGTGACCGGTCACGCCGGTGCCGACCCGGCCCGCCTCGAGCACAACAACCCGGGCGCCGGCCCGTTTCAGGAGGAGCGCTGCCGTGAGTCCTGCGATCCCGCCGCCGATGACCGCGACGCCCGCTTCGACGTCGCCGTCGAGGGCGCGATAGCTCGTCTCAGGGCCGGTGTCGACCCAGAGCGAGACGGCCTTGCCGGATAACTCCTTCATCTCCGTATTCGCGACGCTGGCACTCAACTTCTTACGTCCTCGCGCAGGAGCTCCGCCAGAACCACGCCGTTGTTGTGGTCTTCGTCGCTGGCCGCATAGAGAATCGTCACTCGGCGACTGGCGGCTCGCTGGCGCAGTTCGGCGAGGCGGTCGACCTGGGCCGCGAGCTCGTCTCGGTAGCGCGCTCGGAACCCGGCGAACCTCTCGGGCTCGTGATCGAACCACTCGCGCAGCTCGTCGCTGGGCGCGAGGTCGCGCGCCCACGCATCGAGAAGAGCGCGTTCGCGGGAGACGCCGCGCGGCCAAACGTGGTCGACCAGCACGCGGTACCCGTCGCCTGACTCAGCCTCTTCATAGATCCGTTTGGCACGCACGTCCGCCGGCACCTCGTCACTCCCCGGAACGCCAGGCGGGAACTCGCCCGTCGGCTTCCTCTCGTGCGGGGAAGGCAGCTTCATGTGCGGCAGATCCGTTGCCGTTCGAGGCGGGGGTCGGCTCTCTTCTCACGCGTACCGAGCTGACCTCGTAGGTCACCTCGGCAGCGAGGGCGTTGCCGATCAGGCATCGGTCGTGTGCGAGCACGGCGGACGTCTCATACTCGGCCTGGCGCGACGGGTCGCCGCCGAGGATGGTCGGGCTGACAGCCAGGCGATCGAACCGAGCGTGACCTGGGAATCCCGTCACGTTTCCCCTGGCGCTGACTGCCAGCGATGCGACCGGGAGCCGGGCTCGCCGGAGCACACCGAACAGCGTCGCCGTGTAGCACGACGATACGGCGCTGACCAGGAGCTCCTCCGGATTGGTGCCGACTCCGCGACCGCCCATGGAGTCCGGGGCCGAGAGGTCGATAGTCAAGTCGTCGGTGTGGATTTCCCCGGCACCCTCGCGCCCGGTCCCCGCCCATCTGAGCTCAACTTCAAAGGCCAGATCGCTCATCGGGTGCTCGTTTCGAGCATCTCGGACCGGGGTCGGCCACCGACCGAGTCCCGATCGGCGTGCACGACGAGCACGGGAAGTGGGCTCGTATGAAGCACGTGATGACTGACGCTGCCGAGCAGAAGCGATCGCCATGCACCGCGTCCGCGGCTGCCCATGACGATCAGGTCGTGGTCGCCTGACTCGGCCTCGGCCACGATCGTCGGCCCGGGCGCCCCCTTCCCGAGGATCGTCGTGATCGGCAAATCCTTCGGCGTGCTCTCGACGGCCGCGCCGAGCAGGTCCCTGCACTCGCGTTCGATCGCCTGAGCCGCTTCAAGGGGGTTCACGGGCGCGACGTACCCGAGCCCCATGCCGCCGTTCGGAGGTGAGATCGCGACCGTCATCACGGTCAATCGGGCGTTGGTCGATCGGGCCAGGTCAATGGCTTCGGCGAGCGCGCGGTCCGAGTGAGGTGAGCCGTCGGTGGCAACGAGGATCCTGTGAAACATGATGTGCCCAGCATGGCTGGGCACATCATGAAGAGCCATGGGCAGCAACACCCATCTCCGCGGTGGCTCCCCGGTACAGACGACGCCGCCTGCACCGGGGCAACCGTGCGCTCGCGCCGCCTAGGCGCTTGCGCCGCTGCCGAGGGGTCGATCGACTCCGCGCTCAACCGGCTGGGAGATCCCGCGGTCGTGCGAGTCGGCCGACTGGGTGCCGGCGAGCCTGAACAGCGTCAGGGCGGCGAGCAGGAGGCCGACGTCGCGCAGGGCGATATCGCCGTAGCCGCCGACCAGCAGCAGGCTCACGATGATGCCGCCGAGCCAGCCGGCGACGAGCAGGCCGCCGAACCGGGGCACGACGAGCACGACGAACCCGGCGATGATCTCGATAACGCCGACGGTGTACATGCCGTCCTGGGCGCTGCCGGGGAGGATGTCGTTGAACTCGGTGGCCAGATACGCGGTCCAGTTCTCGTTCATCACCTCGGCGAACTTGTCGAGCCCCATCAGGACGGGCAGCACGAAGAAGCCGATCCGCAACAGGGTGAATGCCTGGGCTACGGCGTCCTCGCGCAGTCGTTCCATTGATGGGAATGGGATGGGTCGCAGCGTGGCTGCAATTGAGTTCATGTGTGACTGCTCCTTTCGGGAGGTCGTTGCACAGTTAGCGACCCGTCGGAACCGGTTCTTACGCTTACGCCAGGTACTCGCCGACGCTGAGCCCTCCCACGGCCAGGGCGGCGCGAAGCTTCCGACGGGCATCGTGGATGGTCTTGTAGAGCGCCCCGCGGGTCGTATCGAGTCGTTCGGCCAGGACGTCGATTGGCACGTCCTCGAGCGTCACGGCAACAAGCACGGCCCGCTGGTGGGGCGTCAGGTCGCTGTGGATTGCCTCCTGGACGGCGGCGAAGAGCTCCTTGGTCTCGAGATCACGCTGTGGGGTCGGCGCATCCTCGGGAATCAGGCTCCAAGCATCGGGCTCGATTGGGACCTCGCGGCCCTGCCAGGCGCGGCGGCGCACCTTCACCCCCGCTTCCAACAGGGCGAACTTGTAGGCCCAGGTGGTGAATCGGCTCTCGCCGCGGAAGTCATCCAGCTTGCTCAGGACCGCGACGAGGGCATCATCGGCGCTTTGGTGGGCGAGGTCGTCGTAGTCGTTGGCCCCTAGGCGTGAAAGCGCCGCACGGCGGCGCTTGAGTTCGAACCGCGCAGCCTTAAGCAGCAGCGTGTGCAGCTCGTCGATCGCCGCCCCGCGCTCGGCGCTCTGCGGGCTGAGCCGATCGATCCAGGCCTGTGACTGCTCGTCACGCTCACAACCGTGGGTTGGCGGCGCGAGACGATTGCCGAGCTGCGCGGTCGAAGCCATGGGACTCAGTGTGGCCCGCCAGGGCGGGGAAACCATGGGGATGAATGACCATCCTGCGACGCGACCGGCTAAGCCCGCTCGTGGCCGCTGACTAGAGGGAGTCGTGGGCTGGGTTCAACGTGTGCGTGGGGCACGCGAGGCCTCGATACCTCGCGCTGAAGAAGAGGATGACGCTGATAGCGCCGATCTGAATTCCGCCGAGCACGATGAACACCGCCGCGGGCAGCAGCAAGCGGATCTGGGGCAGGTACGCGTACCCCGCCAACGATGCGCCGCTCAGGCCGATCAGCTCGCTCACGAGGGCCCTCGAGCCTCAATCAGCGCTCTCAGGCTTTGGTGGTCCTCGCCACAGGCCGCGCATCCCTCGAGATGGGCCCGGAGTCCGGGCACGGCGGCGTCGGCCTGGGCGCCGTTCAGCTCGAGCTCGACATAGCAGTCGAGCTGGTCGAAGCAGTGCTCGCAGGTGAGCTCCGGTTCGTCCGGACCCAGGATCTGACGCAGTCGTTGGTTGAGGGTCTTCTCCACACCCGTTTCGCGTCGCCGGCGCGCAGGGTCTTACGTTACGAGGCTGAGTCGGCCTCTACCAACGCCCGCAAACTGCGGTGGTCCTCGCCGCAGGCCGGGCAGCCTTCGAGGTGGGCGCCCATGCCAGGAATGGCGGCATCGGGGTCCGCTCCGCTCAGCTCAAGCTCGACATAGCGATCGAGCTGCTCGAAGCACTCCTCGCAGCTGATCTCGGGACCGGCGGGTCCCAGGAGGCGCTTGAGAAGCCGAGCTTCGTCTTTCATCGGGGTTCCACTCATGTTCTCAATCCAGTCGATTCCAGTTCCTCTTCTTCGAAGCGCAAGCCCTGTTCGGCGAGGTGTGCACGAAGCTTCTTGCGGGCGTCGTGGATCGTCTTGTAGAGCGCGCCGCGCGTCGTGTTGAGTCGCTCGGCGAGCACGTCGATCGGCACGTCGTTGAGCGCCACCGCGACCAGGACCTCGCGTTGGTGCGCCGAGAGCTCGGACTCGATCGCCGATGAGATCGACGCGAGAAGCTCATTGCTCTCGGCCTCGCCCGCCGGAGAGTCGCCGCGGCTTGCAATCACGGACCAGTGCTCGGGCTCGATCGGCACCTCCCGGCCCTGCCAGGCGCGCCGGCGAAGCTTCACGGCCGCCTCGAGGAGCGCGAACTTGTAAGCCCAGGTCGTGAACCGGCTGTCGCCCCGGTAGGTCTCGAGCTTTCCGAGGATCGCGAATAACGCGTCGTTGGCGGCCTGGTGCGCGAGATCGTCGAGGTCACCGCCCCGAAGGTGCGGATGGGATCCGCGTCGGCGGTTGAGCTCAAAGCGCGCGGCACGAAGGAGCAGGTCGTGCAGCCGGCGCGAGGCCTCGTCGCGGTGCGCACTCTCCGCGCGGAGGTCGAGGACCCAGGCTCTCGACTCTGCGTCGGGACCGGGAACCGGCGGGGCTTCGCTGCGTTCGCTCATCGAAGGTGCCGGTGGAGGCCCGGCAGGGGCTCCGACCGTAGCACCGACACCCGTGGCAGCCGGCCTCAGCACGGGTTGCGCTCGTGGTCGAACGGCGCCAGGATGCGGGCCGCGAGGTCGGGCGGACAGCCCCGCTCGATCAACCCGATCACCGCGTGCAGGTCGAGCGCGCAGTCAGCTGCGATTGCGGCGGCGAGGTCTGCCTCAACGCCCGCTCGCAGGAGGCGCTCTTCCCGCCACCCAGCCAGGCTGCCCGCCGGCTTGGCCGGTGGGTCGTCTGCGGAGGGGGGTCTATGGCTGACTCTGGGCCGCATGCCTTGTTAGTGACGCGTCCCTGCCGTTTCTTACCCCGGTGCCCTAGGCGGCCACCGCGGGCGGGTGGCGATGCGCGTGCATGACCATCGGCAGCGGGACCGGCGCCCGTCCGGCAGCGACCGCGTCGAGGTACTCGCTCGAATCCTCGTAGCCGCGGCGGATCAGCTCGTCGGCGTGTGAGAAGTCGATCGGCGCGATTGTCAGCGGGCAAGGCGGCGGCAGGACGATCAGCTCGGCACGGTCGCGCAGCGCGTCGACCTCGACGATGAGTCGCCGCATCACCAGCAGGCTCATGGCGTGAAGGAGCATCGCGACGGCGCCTCGGGGCGGCTCGGGCAAGTCGCAGGCGTTTCCGGTCGGCAACACGTAGATCCGCTCCGCCCCGAGCTCGATCGCGTCGATGATCGGCGTGTTGTTGGCCACGCCGCCGTCGATCAGCAGTCGTCCCTCGCGCTCGACCGCTGGAAACACTCCTGGGATCGCGGCGCTGGCGATCACGGCCTCCAGGGCGTTTCCCCGGGAAAGCCTGAGCTCCCGACCGCTGAGCAGGTCCGTCGTGATCACGTGCAGCGGGATGGGTGACTCCTCGAGCGCTGCGAGCTCGAGGTTCTCGGCGACCAGCTTTCGCAGCCCCCGGTCGGAGATGAGGTGGTCGCGAGCGCCGAAGAACCCGAAAAACCCGGTGAGCGGGTTGAGGGGAAAGACGTTCCCTCGGCTGACGCCGCGCCAGACGTCGGCAAGCTCGTGCGCCGTTGCCGCGCTCGGCGGGCGCGAGGCGATGAACGCCGAGTTGAGCGCGCCGACCGAGGTCCCAACGATCAGGTCGGGGGCCACCCCGCGCTCGTAGAGGGTGCGCAGCATGCCGGCCTGAACGGCCCCGAGGCTGGCGCCGCCGGAAAGGACGAAAGCTGTGGTTGGACGATGGCTCATCTCTCAGTTGGCGTGCTGATGAGCCCACTTCTTACACCCGCCGCCTGGGCCCGGAATGGGTGTTAGAGCCCATGGCCGGGCTCGTCCTCGGGACCGATGATTCGGGTATGGCAATCAATGGACCAGCAGGCCTTCTGCTTCTTACGGGACAGCGGTCGCGGGGCAACCCGCGAAGCGGCGAGCCGCCGCGTAAGAAGTCGCGGCGTTCAGACGCAGACGTAGCGAGGGCCGAGGCGCCCGAGCACGCCGTTCCCATAGAGAGGAAGAGATGGCCGCAAATTCTGAGGCATTCGTAATCGTCGGCGCCGGCCTGGCCGGAGCCAAGGCGGCGGAGACGCTGCGCGCCGAGGGCTTCAGCGGCCGTCTAACGCTGATCGGCGACGAGCCGGAGCGCCCGTACGAACGCCCTCCGCTCTCGAAGGACCATCTTCGCGGTGAGATCGACGAGATCCCCTACGTCCACGATGCGAGCTTCTACCGAGACAACGACATCAAGCTCTTGACTTCGAGACGCGTGGCTGGCATCGAGCTCGGCCTGCGCGAGCTGCTGCTCGAGGGCGATCGCCGTCTCGGCTACGACCGCCTCTTGCTCACCACCGGTTCAATTCCGCGGCGGCTCGAGGTACCGGGCGGCAAGCTCGACGGGATCCACTACCTGCGGACGCTCACGGACTCGAAGCGGATCGGCGAGCGTTTCGAGAGCGGCCGCCGTCTGGTCGTCGTCGGCTCCGGCTGGATCGGCGCCGAGATCGCCGCCTCGGCGCGCCAGAAGGGCTGCGACGTGACGATGATCGAGATGGCCTCGCTGCCGCTCGAGCGCGTGCTCGGGCCGGAAGTCGGCCAGATCTACCTCGACCTCCATCGCGACAACGGAATCGAGTTCATCCCCGAGACGACCGTCGATCACTTCGAAGGCGAGGACTCGGTGGAGCGCGTCGTGACTGCGGACGGAGCAGTGATCGAGACCGACTTCGTCGTGGTTGGCATCGGCGTCGCGCCCCGTACCGGGCTGGTGGAAACCGCAGGGCTGACGATCGACAACGGGATCGTGGTCGACGAGCATCTCGAGACCAGCGCCCCCGGCGTCTTCGCGGCGGGCGACGTTGCGAACGCCTGGCACCCGTTCTACGGGCACAAACTCCGGGTCGAGCACTGGGCCAACGCGCTCAACCAGGGGCCGGTCGCGGCCAAGGCGATGCTCGGCCAAGACGTGAGCTACGACGAGATCCCGTATTTCTTCTCGGACCAGTACGACGCCGGGATGGAGTACTCGGGCTACGCGACGGAGTGGGACGAGGTCGTCTTCCGCGGCGACGTCGCCGCTCGCGAATTCATCGCGTTCTGGGTCAAGGACGAGCGCGTCGTCGCCGGCATGAACGTGAACGTCTGGGACGTGAGCGATCCGATCCGGGAGCTGATCCGGCTGCGCCGGCCGGTGGACCGCAGCGATCTCGCCGACTCCGACGCCCCGCTCTCGCAGCTGATCGCGGACTCCGCGGATGACGCCGCCGGGTCGGAAATGCCCGCGGCGGCGTTGAGCACCTGGGCATCGGAGGGTGGCTCGTGATCAACGGATCGCGAAACGGCTCGGCACCGGCGCTTCAGATCGTGGAGCGCGACGGCGTGAACCTGGATGCGGCGGAGGATGCCGCGCGCGATCTGCTGGTCGCGCTCGGCGCCGACCTGGAGTCGGACCACCTGCGCGAAACGCCACGGCGCGTCGCCAAGGCGTACGCAGAGCTCTTGACGCCGCGGCCGTTCAACGCCACCACCTTCCCCAACGACGAGGGCTACGACGAGCTGGTGATCGTGGGCGAGATCCCATTCCAGTCGCTCTGCGCCCACCACCTGTTGCCGTTCCAGGGCAAGGCGCACGTCGCCTACCTGCCCGGCGAGCGACTGGTCGGCCTGTCGAAGCTCGCGCGCGTGGTCGAGCTCTACTCGCGGCGCCTGCAACTGCAGGAGCGGCTCACTACCCAGGTGGCCGATTGGCTCGAGGAGCACCTTCAACCCCGCGGAGTCGGCGTCGTGCTGGAGGCCGAGCACCTGTGCATGTCGCTGCGCGGCGTGCAGAGCGCGGGCTCGAACACGGTCACCTCAGCCCTGCGCGGCGCGGTCAAGGACGACGCGCGCACGCGGCAGGAGTTCCTGAGCCTGATCAAGTCGGGGTGACCCGTCCACCAGCGCTTGGCTGGGTGCGCAGACCCATTGACAACGACCAGTCCGGTGGCCATGCTCGCCAGGTGGCCTCCCGTTCGACAGACCCTTCCCCCCACGATTCGTCCAGCCGGAGACGCACGTCTCCCTCGCACGTCGGGCAGAGGACCATCCGCTCCGAATTGGACCAGGTCGACCGCCACGGGTACGACTCCTTCCCGGCAAGCGACCCCCCGTCGTTCTGGGCCGGCCCGCTCACGGACACGCAAAGCACTTCCGAGACGTCCGCAAGAGCTGCCAAATGATCCTGGTCGGCGTCGACGATCGTCCTTCCGCCCGTGACGCCCTCACCCTTGGGGGCTGGCTGGCGGACGTCCGCTCCGAAGAGCTCTTGCTCGCATGGATCCATCCATACGATCGGCTGCCGAGCCTGCTCGAAGAGGGCCAGGAGGCCGAGAGCCTGCGCCGATCCGTCGAGGCCATGGGCGAGGACATCAAGGCGAGCCTGCCCGCGAAGGATCGGCCCGAGTTCCGCCTGGTTTCCGGGCGCGGTGCCGCCCGGGGCCTCCAGGAGCTCGCTGAGCGCGAACAGGCCTCGTTGATCGCCTTGGGCGCGTCGGAGCGCGCGGGGCTCGGGCGGATCGTGCCCGGCTCGACCGCTAGGAAGTTGCTGTCGGGTTCAAGCCTTCCCGTGGCGATCGCTCCGCGCGGGTACGACCGGGCGCCTGAACGCGAGCCGGTGATCGGAGTCGGCTTCGACGGCGGCAAGGAGTCAGCGGAAGCACTGGGTTGGGCGGCAGATCAGGCACGCCGGAGCGGTGGGCGGCTTCGCCTCATCGCAGTCCATGAGCCCGTTCCGTTCGCTCGTGTGAGCGCCGGCGCCGGCGCCCTTCCAACCGATTCGGTCAGCGCAGCGCTCCGCCGCGAGCTGCAACAGGACGTTGAGGAGGCTGTGGCGGAGCTCACGGGGGATCTGAGCATCGAAACGAAGCTCGTAGACGGCGATCCGGCTGCCGCGCTGGTGGCGGCCAGCTCCGACCTCGACTTGCTCGTTCTCGGATCACGCGGTTACGGACCGGTGAAGGCGGTGTTGCTCGGCAGCGTTTCCGAGACAACCATGGGCGGTGCCGCCACGCCAACCGTGGTGATCCCCCGTAGCGACCGTTGACGTAACGAACCGGCGCCGCATGGGTGTAGCACTTTGCCGTGGGGCGGCGTGGTATCACGCGGCGTCTCGTCGAACTCATCGACCGCCTGCTCAGACAGGCCGGCTTCCCTGGCCACGGCCTCGGGGATCCCCCGATCGGGAAACGGCACACCTAGCCGGTCAGCAACCCGCCGTCCGACGACGCTGCCGCCGGCACCGTAGAGCGCGGCGAGAGTGCACCGGCGGCGGCTCAGGAGCTTGGTCTTCGCCTTCAGCTCGGCCAACACCGAGTCGCTAACGGACTTCGAAGACCGTCGTAGGCAGTCCGGAGCGCTCGCGAACCTGCTCCAGCAGGCCGCGCTCCTGCCAGCCCGCTTCCTCATCCGGCCGCAGCGCGACCAGGATGTGGTCGGCCTCGAAGTCCCTGAGGGCGTCCTCGAACGCAAGCAGCGGGTCGTCGGCGCCGACCTCGCCGCTGACGTTCGCGTCCGTCTCGGCAAGCTGGTCAAGGACCGAGCTGAGCCGTTCGTCCGCCTGCTCGCGGGCTTTGTCCGTTGCCGACGCGAGCCAGTCGAGGCGATTGGGAAGCGCGGGCGTGACGACCAGAATCTCGTCCGCGCCGTCGATCAGCTCGCGCACCCCGGGAGGCAACGCGCCCGCGCCGGGAGCCGACTTGCCGGCGACGATCAGCAACCGTTTGGATTCCATCGGGCTAGAGACTATGCCTTGAACTGGTTCCGCATGTTCGGCTCCACCAGGTCTGTACAGGTCACGAAGGGCGTCCATGTCCCACGCGTTCCACGCCTTGAATGTGGCCCGATCGACCTCCACGTTCTGCTCAGACATCGCCCGCGCAGTATCCCCCGTCGCTTTACCGCTTTCCATGCAAAGCGACTAACTCTCATTGGGCACCAGCCGCGTTCTGGTGCCCATATCCGCATACATCCGCATACATCCACAGGCATCCGAGGGCGCCGATCGACGCCGATGCGTGCCTGAGGCGCCACCGCTTCACACGCGAGAGGTCGCAGGTTCGAAACCAGCCGCGCCCATTCTCAGACGAAGCGTTGGCTCAAGGCAGGGCGCCCGGCGGCCCGACGATCTCGATCCCGTGGGCCTCCGCAAGCGTCGCCAGCTGCTCGAAATCGGGCTCCTCCGCGGGAGGCGGAGGGAGCATCAGGCTCTGAGTCGGCTCGCCCGCCGCAGCCACGAACCGCTCAAACCCGGCCGGGGAATTGACGTCGAGCATCCGGGCTGGGGCCGAAGAGGTCACCCGCTCGGTCTGGGGAATGCCCGGCGGCTGGTGAATACATTCCCCGGCCCCTAGAACGCGGGATTCGCCAGGCAGATAGAAGGTCACCTCGCCCTCGAGCACGTAGGTGGTTTGACTGTCACGGCGATGAACATGCAAGGGCGTCATGTCATCGGGCGGTGAGAGGAACTCAACGAGACAGAATCGATCCTCGGTCTCCTCGCCAGTGACGTGGATGGTCGCCAAGCTGCCAAGAAGCCAGTAGACCCTGGGCGGGGCGCCTGTCTCACGCGCCATGGCTGGTGACGCTATCGCCGTCCTTTGATGGAAGCAACTCTCATTGGGCACCAGCACGGTTCTGGTGCCCGAATCCGCGCATATCCCCGCACATCCGCAGGCATCCGATGGCGCCGATGCACGCCTATCCATGCCTGAGGCACCACCGCTTCACACGCGAGAGGTCGCTGGTTCGAAACCAGCCGCGTCCATGCCCGGCGAAGAGCTCCGCCTAATACCCGCCCGGATGCCTGATCACGTATCCGGCCGAATCACGCGGTGCGGTCTGCCAACGTGGCGGCGCGCCGGAAGTGTCGAACCTGAGTCCGGCCACCTGCACGAAAGTGTGACCGGAGTGCGCGTAGACGGTGATCCAGTTGCCGGGACCCGACTCGCCCCACGTCATCAGACCGGTCGAGTCGAGCGGCGAGTCGAGGAATCCGCCGCCGTGAAGAACGAAGCTCACGGAGCCAGAGCAGTCGTATCCGGCGGACTCGAAAGAGCCGTGGCCCCCTCCCCAGATATAGGGGGAGTTGGTGATCTCGTTGCCCGCGGCGATCGCTGCCTTTACGGCCGCCGGCGCGTTGGCCGGCGCGTTCGCCGTGCCGTCGGGGTTCAGCGTTGCCTTTGAGCCGCTCGGGAGCGCAACCGATTGCGAATCTCCCGTCGGCGTCGAGAGAACATCCACCAGATGCTTCTCCTTACCGATCAGGTCGGCGAGGGCTTCGCGGCGCTCAGCCTGGATCGCACGAAGCTCGGCCTCGCGCTGCTCGGAGGCTGCGCGCGCAGCAGCCAGGCGCTGCCGGCGGGTCTCGATGGCATCGCGGGCGGCGTCGATCCTGGCGACGGCGTCCTCGGTCGAACCGACCTTTTCGGCGGTTGCCGCGCGGAGGCGCGTCACACGCTCGACTGTGTTCGTCTCAAAGTCGTTGATCCGCCCGAGTAATTCCGCCCGCGTAGCGAGATCGTCCATCCCGTTCGCGTCGAGGAGCACTTGGACCTCGTCGATCTCACCGTTCTTGTAGATGAACACCAGGAGGCGCTTCAGGTCGCCCAAAGCGGCGCGCAGACGCAGCTTGGTCTTGGCCAGTGCCGCGCGTTGCTGGGATAGCTGTTCGCGGGCGGACGTCAGCTCAGCTTCCTTCTCGGAGAGCTCTGCGTTCACCTCAAGCTCGCGGGTGCGTAACACGCCGGCCCTCGCGAGGGCCGCGTCGACAGCCGCGTTCTCGTCGGCGAGCTCTTCACGGATGCGATCTTGCTGTGCCCGCACCGTGTCGAGCTGAGTCTGAGCGTTGCTCTCTTGCCCATCCAAGAGAGCGAGTGGGACGATTGTCGCGCACACCAAAATGGCCGTGAGCAGACGACGGCGGGAGGGGTGTGGATGATTCAGGACGTACAGCATCGCGCCGCCGCCCGGAACTGGCGGCCCGAGCCACGTTAGGGCTCGGTCGATGGGTCGGGCGATCCTCGGGAGCTCGCGCAAGGCGGATTGCGCAAAATCGTGGTCGCAGTTAGCCGGAGTGGACTCGAACCTATGGACGTCTTGGGTCGAGCAAGCGTTAGGTGCTTCCCATGCAGGCGGCCAACTCGCATACATCCACGTACATCCGCGCACATTCGAAGGCGTCAACGACGCCTATCCGTGCCTGAGGGCCCACCGCTTCACACGCGAGAGGTCGCTGGTTCGAAACCAGTCGCGCCCATCGGCCGTTGCCGCGAGATACTGCGCGGGCGATGTCGCAGGAGAACGTTGAGGTCATCCGACGAGGCTGGGATGCGTGGTTGCGCGGCGACCTCGACGCTCTTGTTGAGGACTGGGATCCCGGCGTGATCTGGGACGTGTCGCACTTCCGGGATTGGCCGGAAAGCAACTATGAGGGCGTCAAAGGCATCCAGAAGTTTCTCGCCGAGTGGCTCGACGTTTGGGGGGACTACGAGGTGACCATCGAGGAGATACTTCCTGCCCCCGACGAGCGAGTCGTGACTCTTCTCGTCCACCGCGGAAAAGGGCAGCACAGCGGAGTCCCATTGGAGTTGGAGATGGCCCAGGTCGCGTGGTTTCGGGACGGGAAGATCGTCAGGTTCGACAACTACGAAGATCGCTCAGAAGCCCTCAAAGCCGCCGGGCTGGCGGAGTAGGCGATGTCGCAGGAGAACGTGGAGGTGGTCCGGAAGGGGTTCGAGGCGTACTCCACCGGTGGAATCGAGGCGCTTCTGGAGTTCGCCACCGAGCACGGCGTGTGGCGCACGGCCCCGGAGTTCATCGACGCCCCCGAGTACCGAGGGCACGACGGCTTGCGCTCGCTGTTTGCCGTCTTTACCGAGACCCTCGACGACTGGACCTTCGATCTCATCAACATTCGCGATGCCGGTGACTCGGTCGTCGCCTTGGTCGATCACGGAGGCAAGATCAAGGGCACGGACACCCCGATCCGCCAACCTATGGGCGTCGTGTTCTCTGACTTTCGTCACGGAAAGGCCGGCGCGTTCAGCGCCTATCAGACATGGCGTGAAGCTCTTGAAGCCGCCGGGCTGTCGGAGTAGGCGATGTCGGAGGAAAACGTGGAGATCCTGCGCCGTGCGGCGGAAATGTTCAACGAGGTGGGCATCGCTGGCACCGTTACCGCCGAGTTGTTCGCCGACGAGGTGGAGTTCCACGAGCCACCCGAGCAGCCCGCTCCACGGTCCGCCCGCGGGCGCGAGGAGGTGCGCCAGTTGTTCGGCGAGTTCGATGCCGCCTGGGCCGAGCACAAGACCGAGCCGCAAGAGTTCCGGACACTGGACGACGAGCGGGTGCTCGTGTTGAGCGTCGAGCGGTTCAAGGGACGCGACGGCATTGCCATCGATGCCCCCGGCGCAGCGATCTTCACGGTTCGTGACGGCAAGATCGTCGAATGGCAGGCGTTCTGGGACAGACAGAGCGCCCTTGAAGCCGCGGGGCTGTCGGAGTAGGCGATGTCGCAGGAGAACGTGGAGATCGTGCGGCGCGTGGTCGAGGTCAACCGGCAAGAGCACTTCGAGGACCTGTCGGTGGAGTTGGAGCGGCTTATCGACGCCGGTGACGACGGGGTCGTAGGACTGTTCCGTCAGACGGCCACCGGCAAGGGGACGGCGTGCCAGTCGAACTCCAAATGGCCGTGATCTACGAGCTGGAGGATGGACGCGTGGTTCGGATGCGGAACTACACGCGATGTCTGAGGGCTACGGCCGCGTAGTAGTGCGGACCCACCAGCGGGCAACCGGCAAGGGCAGTGGTGTGCCGGTCGAGCTTCAGATGGGCGGACTCTGGACGGTGGAGGGCGGCCAGGCGACCCAGGCAGAGAACTTCTTCGATCCCGCCGACGCCCTCAAAGCCGCTGGGCTGAGCGAGTAGTCGCATCGCGGGCGCTCAAGCCCGCTAGCTCTGCCATGGCCGCCATCCCCGGGCCGACGGCGGCGGCGAGGCGCTCCAGGGTGCCTGCCAGATCGGAATCGGCGGTCTGTTCCGGGGGAATGCGCGCGGGGTTCAGCGGCACGCGGTCGACCCACTCCTTGATGTCGGGCTCAGCACCGAAGGCGAGTGAGGCGCGGCCGCCCAGGACCTGCATCAGAGCCCAATCGGTAGGGGTGTTGGACAGCGGCGACGGGCGGCACACGCGGTTCTTCTCGGCATCGTCTTCTCGGGTGGCCTCCACGTAGCCGATCAGCGCGGCCGCCAGACACGGGAAGCCCGCGCGGACCGGCTGGATCGTGATCGCCTCGTCGCCCCAGATCGGGATCAGCGGCGGATACTGGAGCCCGGACGCGGCGCAGTGGACGACCACCGCGTTCCTATGTATCGCGGCATCTCCATTGTCGAGTTCGATCCGCCCAGGCTCGATCCCGCGAATGTGTCCCAGCCGCACCACCCGTTCGATACCGCGCAACAGGTCGAGCTCCCAATGGGCGAGCGTCGGCGTCTTCGCCATGGTCGGCGTTACCGAGGGGTCGATGCGGAGCATCACTCCGGCGGCTTCCAGTCTCAAGAAGAGGTCATCCGGCGAGGAGGCTTCCCCTGCAGCCTCCAGGATGTCGGCGGCCATCCCGAGGAACACGCCGGGGGCGGGCTGGACGACAGCGCGGTCGAGCATCCACGGCTCGCGGGGGCGAACCCAGCAGATCGAATCCGGGTCGACTCCCCGCTCGAGCAGCCATACGCACGCATCGGTTGCGGTCTTCCCGGAGCCGGCGACCACGAACTCCTCCGGCGCGGACTCCAGCCTGGGCAGAGCGTTAACGGGCACCGCCCGCACCCCTTCGGCGACGCCGAAAGGCGGCTCCGTGGTGGCGGGGATCTCCGGGGCCAGGTAGCGAGCGTCGACGATCCGGCAGTCGGGCCCGGCCTGGTGGTGCTCTCCCGACACGCGCGAGACGAACGAGCCGTCTTTCAAGTACTCGCAGCTCGGATGGAACTCCACTCGGCCCGAAGGGACCAGTTGCTCGTCCAGCACCCGTCGGTAGTACGCGCAGACCTCCGCAGCGGCGGCCCGTTCGTGCAGGCCGGCCTCGGGGCCGTCTCGCTGGATCGATCCGGACCCCATCAGCGTCGAGGCGACGCCGTAGAACGAGGAAGCCTGGTGCAGCCGCACGAAGGGATACGCATCAAGCCAATGGCCGCCGGGCCCGTGCCGGCGATCAACCAGGGCGACGCGCACGTCCGCATGGCGGGTCAGGGCGTCGGCGAATGCCATGCCCGACGCCCCGGCTCCGACTACCAGGTAGTCAGCCTCGAGGGTAATCTGTCTTGCGGTCAATCGCCTCCCCCTCTTTCCGCTGGTTTAGCCGCGGCCCCGGGGACCAGGGACGACGTGCCCGGGTGGTGGATCTGATTCATCGACGCACGCCAGAATCTAGACCCTGAGCACCGACGACCGGACACGGCTCTGCTGACTGGTTGGGCACCAGCGCCGTGCTGGTGCCCAATTCCACGTAGACCCGCGCCCATCCACAGGCGTTTCGGCCCTGGGTTGCATACCCATCCGTGTCTGAGGCCGCACCGCTTCACACGCGAGAGGTCGCTGATTCGAAACCAGCCGTGCCCATTTGGCCCGCCGCAGCGAGATACTGCGCGGGCGATGTCGCAGGAGAACGTGGAACTGGTGCGCGGGATCTACAACGCCGTCGACCGCCGCGACGACGTGTCGCCATACGAGGTGTATGCCGAAGACATCGTCTGGGACGTGTCCCACGTGCCCTACGGGCATTTGCTTACGCGACCGGTTTTCCACGGCCACGCAGGCGTGCGGCAGTTCTGGCATGAGATGGTCGCGGGCTTCGGCGTCTGGGACCTGGAAGTCGAGGAAATAGTCGACGCTGGGGACCGAGTTCTCGCGGTTGTTCGTGATCGCGCGGTCGGCCGTGCCAGCGGTGTACCGGTTCAGAGTGGCCACATAGCGGTCTGGACACTCTCGGGCGGCAAGGTCATTCGGTTGCAGACCTTCGAGTCGGACGACCGCAAGCGCGCCCTCGAAGCCACCGGACTGCGGGAGTAGGTCCAGGAGTCCGAGCGATTGGCGCCAGCGGCAAGAGGTCCACGGCTTCGACATCTCGCAGCAGCCGCCACCGCCGGTGAGCAAGGTCCACGACGTCAGGGTCTAAGGAGCGCTATTCGACGACGGGTCGTTCGTTCAGTCGCTACGCGATCGTGAAAAGCAAGGGCAATCGCGCAGTCGGAGCCGTTCCCGCTGACGCTCTACGCTTTCGAGCAGCTCGGGTTGGCGGACCGCCCCGGTCGCGAGAGCGGGATCGAGCGGACTCCGATGGTCGAATCCGCGCCGGTTCATCTCCTCGACCAGTCCGTCGTGGCGCAGGTACAGAGCCTTGAGCCTTCCGCGCCAGCGCAGTGTCTCGGGATGGTTGGCGTAACCGCGCTTCCCGGTCGTGAGAATCGACCAAACGGCGTGGAGCTCACGATGCTCGCCAAGTAGGTGGCGATCACAGAGAACGTCCGGCTCGAGGTCCCAGATGCGCACGAGGTCAAACGCCCAGTGCCGCACTCAGGGCCAGCATTCCCGCCGCGCCCATGACGGCACCGCTCACGGCCCCACGTTTGCCGCCACGCAGCGCATTGGGGAGGAGCTCGACGACCACCAATGCCAGCATCGCACCGGCCGCGAACCCGAAGGAGACAGGCAGCAATGGCTCGACTTCTTCGACGAGCAGGAACGCGATCGCGGCGCCGGCCGGCTGGGGCGCGCTGGTTGCGACGGCTCCCCAGAACTGGCGCGAGCGTGAGAGCCCGGCCGCGGCCATCGGGATCGCCACGCTGGTCCCCTCGGGGATGTTCTGAACTGCGATCGCGGCGATCACGAACAGGCTGAGGCCGGCGGTGTCCGAGGCGTACGCCGTGCCGATTGCGAAGCCCTCGGGCAGACTGTGGACCAGAAGGACCACGAAAACGAGTACCGAGGTGCGCAAACTTGCGCTCATGGCCCGCTCGACGTGGCGCTGGCGCGCCTCGAGCGCGCTGCGAACACCTACGAGGAACAGGGTTCCGGCCCCCAGTCCGACCCCGACCGATCCCGCAGACCCTTCGTCCAACCCGGGCAAGATCAGCCCCGCGACCGAGGCGACGGTCATCGCTCCCGCTGCGATCCCGAGAAGAAGCGGTTGGAGCGCCGCTGCGCGCGTCCCAAGCAGAAAGACCGGAATCGCACCCAGACCCGTCGCGAGGGCCGTCCCGGTTGCGGCAAGCAAGAGGATCAGCATCGGGGAGAACGGCGTGGGCGCGGAGCCAGGCTACCGCCCAGCCAATGTGAGAGCTCGCCGGTTCGCACCGCCCGATCCTCAGTGATCTATTCAGCGCGACCCGGGAGCCCGGCCCGCTCGCTAGGCGTGGGCGAGTCGAGGCCGACTGGCGGGCCGCTCGACGCCGGCGGACAACGGGTGCAGTCCGAACCACTTCGGGAAGGAGCGCACGAGATGCTCGGGACCTTCGAGTTCGATCGCGCCCCTGCTGAGCGCCGCGGCCAGGCCGGCGTCTCCCATCCACACGGCGGTAAGCGTCTTCGGGTCGCTGCGAACGGTGATGTCGACGCCGAACCCGGGATCGCTCAGGCACAAGTCCGCCTCGGGCAGTACGAGCCAGAAGTAGCGCAGTTTCTCGGGGGCCCCGCGGAAGCGGAAATGGATCACGGTGCGGCCGGCGGGCAGCGCGTCGGTCTTGACGGTGCCTCGCATCCACCACATGAGCAGCCCGGTGTCCGGCGTCGCTTCGAAGATCGGCCGTCGCAGCCAGCGCTCACTCCAGATGCCCATTTGCGCGACGACCGGCCCGAGCTCCTCGCCGGCGGGGGTCAGGTGGTACTCGCTGCCCTTGCCGTCCTGGCGCCCACGGCGCTCCACGATTCCCGCCTGCTCGAGCTGGCGCAGGCGCTTCGTCAGCAGCGAGGAGGACATCAGCGGAACTCCGCGCTGGATGTCGTTGAAGCGGTGGCTGCCGACGAGCGCCAGCTCGCGGATCACGAGCGGTGTCCAGCGCTCGGTGAGCACCTCGGCCGCCTGTGCGATCGGGCAGAACTGGCCGTAGCCGGGCATGGACGCACTCTAGCGCCGGGCCGGCCGCGATCAACTGCAGATTTAGCAGTTGATTGCGAGCTCCGGGCGCGATGAAGTGGCCGCAATCAACCAGGCCAGACGAAAGGGAACTATGTACGTCATCGCAATTCACTCGGTATCCGACCCGGCCGCGTTCTGGGGCGCGCAGCTGGACCTGCCGGAGGGCACCGAGCTGCCATTCGTCGCGCCGAGCGCTGACGGCGCACGGGGCGTGTGCGTCTTCAAGTCCGATTCCGTCGACACGGTGAGGAACCTCGTCGATGGCGCAGCGGGAGTGATCAGCAGCAACGAGTTCCACGCGATCAACGAGGACAAGGCGCAAGGGCTGCCGGTCTAGGACCCATCCCTCACTGCGGCTTCGAGGGCCCTCCAGCGAGGGGCCCTCGGCGCCTTGAAGCCGAGCGTCGGCGCCGCAGGGCGCCCGCGGGAGCGCTCCGCCGCCTCGGCGACGTAGAGGAGACGATTGAGGCCGTGCGACGTGGCTGCGACGCCTACGAGTCCGACGGGCAGCTTGGTGCTCCGGCTGCGGAGCCCTCGGCCGCCACCTGATCGCGAGACGAGATCAAAGAAGGCCTTGAAGTCCTCGAAGCTTTCCGCGGCCTGCTGCCAGTGGTCCTCGAGGCCGGCCGGGGTCTCGTAGACGTCGTTCAGAACCAGGCAGGTGTTGCCGGTCGGCTGCGAGGAGGCATCGACCGGGTTTGACACCTCGGGTCCGACCGCGACGTTGTAGGACAGCAGTGCCTTGTCGCCGTCGCGGTAGTGCGTCTCCTCCCTGCGCGAGGGTCCAACCTTGCGCGTCAGCCGGAGGAGGCACGAGGGCCGGGATTTTCGGCCCTGGGCGGCGCCCTGCACGTTCAAGGTAGGCGAGGAACTTGTCGATGCACACAGCGAAGGCGCCCACCGTGGCACCCTCCGCATACGTGGTCATCACGAGTGCGCCAAAAGACATACCGGATCGAAGGAGCTCGTATGACCCGCCTCGAAAGCCTCGTCCAGAACCCCAAGCGCACCCTCGGCGTACTTGCCGGCGTCTTGGTCGCCGTCGGCCTCGCGATCGGCTCGGGCGCCAACTTCACGGCGCAGAGCGCCAACCCGTCGAACACGTTCACGGCCGGCACGCTGACCATGGACAACTCAAAGGCCGGCGCCGCGATCCTGACCGCGACAAACATGAAGCCCGGTGATGTCACAACCGGCACGGTCGACATCACGAACACCGGTTCCGTCGACGGCGATTTCGTCCTCACCCGGTCCGCTCTGACCGATACGCCGTCCAGCCCCGCGATGTCCGCGAAGCTCGATCTCGTGGTCACCGACTGTGGCGATCCCGACACACCCGACTGCGCCGGCGGCACCGAGGAGTACAACGGCACGCTCGGCGCGATGTCCGGCAGCACCGATCTCGAGACCTACTCGGCTGCTGAGGCGCACCGGTACGAGTTCGAGGTCACGTTCAACAGTTCGGCTGACAACACCTACCAGAGCGGCTCGAGCACGGCGACGTTCCAGTGGAACGCGTCCTAGCGACAACGCGTAGGGCGATCACAAGCGCAGGCGCCGCGGCGGGGCTCTGCATCGCCGCGGCGATGCTGATGCCCTCGCTCCTCGGGTATCACCGGTACGTAATTACCGGCGACTCGATGAGCGGCACCCACGACCGCGGCTCCGTCCTCTACGCGACGGAGGTGCCGGTCACTGACCTTCGCGAAGGCGACGTGATCACCTACGAGCCGCCCGCTGAGTCGGCGCGCGAAGGTTTCGTAACGCACCGCATTGTCGCAGTGCGCGAGACTCGCTCGGGCAAGCGCGTGTTCCGCACCAAGGGCGACGCGAATCAGTCGGCCGACCCGTGGCGCTTCATCCTCGACCAACCAACACAGGCCCGAGCCGTATTCTCGATCCCCTACCTGGGCTACGCCTACGCGGCGCTCGCGATCCGCGAGGTGCGCATGGCCGTGATCGGCATTCCGGCACTCATCATCGCCTTGGCGCTCCTGGTCGGACTGTGGCGCCAAGCGGGCGCAGACGCACAGCCAGCGCAGGAGTCCGCGCCGGCGCTTGAAAGCTGATCGATGCGACGCCGCGTCCTCGCCACCGCGCTGATCTCGACTTCCTTGATCGTCACGACTGCTGCCGCGGCGTTCAGCGACGGTAGTGCCAACCCGGGCAACTCGTTGACGGCGGCGAGTCGCTTCTGCCCGCTCGATCCGACGGTGACCCTTGCGGCGAACGCCGACACGTACATAAACAGCAACGCCGCGAGCACCAACTACGGCACCGCCTCGACGATCGAGGTCGGGCCGTGGGGAGTCCTCGTCTCGCTGCGGACCTACCGCGGGCTGGTCCGCTTCAACCTGCCCGCGGTACCCAACCACTGCACCCTGACCGGCGCCACGATGCGGCTCTACAACCGCGGCGCATCCGGCGGTCGCACGATCCAGGTCTATCGCGCTGCCGCCGCATGGGGCGAGACGACGGCGACGTGGAACAACCAGCCGAGCGAGACAGGCAGCGCCGCCTCGACCTCCTCGGGATCCGGCTGGCAGAGCTGGAACGTGCTGGGCCAGATTCAAGCCCAGTACGCCGGCCCGAACAACGGCTTCCTTGTCAGGGACTCGAACGACCTGGCGATCCTGTCGGCCACGCAGAGCTACCAGTCGCGCGAGGGCGCACCCGACTCCCAAGACCCCCAACTCGTCCTCAGCTTCGGCTCATGAGCAACGCAATGCAATACCTCGCAGCGCTCACCGCGGTGACGCTTTGCGCCTTGGTGTTGTGGCCACGCGGCGACGGGCGCGCGCAGACTTCGCCCGAGCTGGCGCTGAAGGCGGCAGGCGACATCAAGCTTTGGAACTCCAAGCAGGGACAGCCGCTCGTCGGGGCGAATCTTTGGCGCCCTGGCCGCGCGGTCAGGGGACGCGTTGTGCTGGGCAATCGCGGGACCGGGCCGCTGGTGGCGCGCCTCACCGCCGCGCGCATTCAGACGACCGGGGTCGACCTCGGTGCGAGGGTGCGGGTACGGGTCCGCCGTGTAGGCGGGCCCCGCCTCCCCCGCGAGCGCAGGCTCTACAAAGGACCGCTCCGCGAGCTGAAGAACGTACGGATCGCGCGCCTCAGAGCGCAGCGAAAACAGCGCTATCGGGTGGTTGCTCGGTTCATCAAGGCAAGCGGCAACGCGTACCAGGGCTCGACCTTGCGCTTCGCGCTGCGCTGGCGGGGGACGCATGCCCCAACCCGGGCGACGACCTACGCCGCCCGGATCCCGCACGCCGAATAGGTGCCCGACCGCTCGACGACGGTCGTCGGGCACCAGCGCGGTTTGCGGTGCCCAAATCCGCGCATATCCCGCACATCCGCGCATATCCGGAGGTGCCGAATTACGCCTATCCGTGCCTGAGGCGCAACCGCTTCACACGCGAGAGGTGGCTGGTTCGAAACCAGCCGCGCCCATCCCGTGCGGTTCGCGTCAGCTGCGAGATACTGCGCTGCGAGATCCTCGGCAAACCACCACCAACCGATAGCGCAACGGGGCATCCGCCCAACATTCTGTTGCTGATCACCGATCAGCAGCGCCATCCCTGCCACTGGCCCGAGGACCCCGCATGGCTACGGGACTTGACCCCGAACGACCATGGGCTGGCCGCGACGGGCCTCACCTTCAGGCAGGCCTTCTGCAACACGTCGATGTGCTCGCCGAGCCGCGCGACGCTGCTCACCGGTCGCTACCCGGCGCAGCACGGAGTAACGCTCACCCACACCCAGGCTGATCTGCGTCCCGACCTCGCCAACTCCCCAGGCGTCGTTTCTGCTCTCTTCGGGATGCTCAGCGGCCCCAACGCGCCGCGGGCCCGCGCGCTGCGCGGGTTCGGCCGCGGTCTGCTCCAGCTTGGGCCGAAATCCGGCAACGAGCCTGAGCTTCGGCCCGAGACGGCCAGCCTGGCCCACGTGCTGCGCGAACGCGGCTACGAGGTCGCGTACAAGGGCAAATGGCACCTGACTCATCCGAGTGGAGACGGGCCGCTGCTGGCCGGCTGGGCGGAGTCCGACGCCGACCGCTTGCGCCGCGACTACGGCTTCGCCGACTGGGAGCCGCCGGACGCCGGCGAGAACGCGAAGGCGGAGCACTTCGGGGCCGGCAATGCCGGCCCGCTCGGCACGGGCTGGGACGAGATCTATACCCAGCAGGTGGAAAGGTGGCTTGGCCGCGCCGACTTGCCGGAGCCGTTTTGCCTCGTGGTCTCGTTGGTCAATCCGCACGACGTCCTCGGCTATCCCGCACAACACGAAAAGGGCGGCTACCACGCGAGCGAATTCCGTGACCTCGGCGTCGGCCTACCTCCGACGCTCGCGGAAGATCTGCGCGACAAGCCCACCGTCCACGAGCTGATGAAGATGGGGATGGCCGCATACCTTGGACCGCTGCGCGGCGATCGCGCGAAGCTCGACTACGTCAACTTCTACGCGCACCTGCACCGAGTGGTCGACGAGAAGCTGGGCAGAGTGATGGCCGCCCTTGGCGACCCCGGAGACCCCGAGTCGCTGCGTTCGCGCACGCTGATCTTCCGCTGCGCCGATCACGGAGAGATGGGCCTCTCACACGGAGGCCTAAGGCAGAAGGCGTTCAACGCCTACGAGGAGACGATCCACATCCCGCTCGTGGTCTCCAACCCGGTCCTTTTCCCGACGCCGGTGGAGACCAATGCGCTGGCCTCCCTCGTTGACGTCCTGCCCACGATCGCGAACGTCACCGGAGCGGGCCTCGACGACGAAGTCGAGGGCCGCGACCTCTCGCCGGTGCTCGCCTCCAAGGCCGCCCCCGAGAGCGAGCGCCTGCGACGAACCGCCGTCGATCTCAGCGGCGTCACCGAGCATCCCGCACCTGCGGAATCGGTCCAGGACGAGATCCACTTCACGTACGACGACCACCAGGCGGCCACCGCGCTCCAAGACGTCCCGGGCCAGCCCAATCGCATCCGTGCGATCCGCACGGCCGACGCAAAGCTCGCGCTGTACTTCGACCCAACGGGCAAAGCACGCTCCGAATATGAGATGTACGACCTGGGCCGGGATCCGCTGGAGAGCCGGAACCTCGTCGCCCGCGACGACGGGGAGCCCAGGGTGACGACCGACGGCGCGCTCCGCTCAGAGCTCGGTGAGCGTCTGCAGGGGCTGATGGCCGCCAACGGCACGGCGCCACCCGCCTCGAGATAGTCGGGCGGAGCCGCCGGTCTGCGGGAGTAGGCGAGGCCCCTGGCCACTGCGCACCAGCGCGGTTGTGGTGCCCAATCGGCATGCGTCCCCGTACATCCGCAGGCATCCGATGGCACGCCGATCGACGGCCGTCCGTGCCCGCGGGCCCACCGCTACACAGGCGAGAGGTCGCTGGTTCGAAACCAGCCGCGCCCATGGCCCGCTGCCAGGCCCGCGATAATGCGCGGGATGTCGGAAGAGAAGGTCGAGATCATTCGGAGCATCATGGACGCCTTCAACCGCGGTGACTACGACGCAGCCGCCGAGATCGCTCACCCGGACATCGAGATGATCCCGCCTGGCGATCAATCGCCCTATCGAGGCCGCGAGGCGTTGCGCAACTGGATGGAACCAGATGCATTCGCCGAGCAGACGGTCGAAGCACGGGAGTTCATCGCATCCGGGGATCGGATCTTGATGGAGGCACACTCGTGGAACATCGGGGCGAACAGCGGCATCGAGCTGGAGCTCGACTTCTGGAGCCTCTGGTCGTTCGACGACGCTGGGTTCGTCACCCGCACCGAGGTGTTCCTCGATCGCCGCCTCGCCCTCGAAGCCGCCGGCCTGTCGGAGTAATCAGCGATTGGGCACTTGCGATGCCCGCCCGGTGCTGAGGCACCACCGCTTCACACGCGAGGGGACGCAGGTTCGAACCCATCCAGCCGAGCCGCGAGATACTGCGTGTGCGATGTCGCTGGAGAACGTGGAGGTCGTGCGCCGGTTGTTCGATGCGGTTGTTCGCCGGGATACCGAGACGGTCCTGGCCCCATAAGCCTGGCGGACGCGTTCCTTGCCCTCGTCCATGAGGAAGTTGACATCGAGTTTCGCTGTTGCCGTTGATGTTGAACGTGAACGCGGCATCGCGGCCGTTGAAGGCGGCCTCGGACTCCTCCGCGCGAGCGACTGCGCCTCCCATCTGCGACGGCAGCTACTGAGGTCCGGGTCGACGAGACGAGTCCCGGATCACGAGCGTTGCCCTGATTTGCGTTCCGGAGGTCGCTGTGGTATTTAATGGATCCCTTAATTAACTGAATCGTGAGATGCCCACCGACCAGCTCAGCCTCATCTTTGCCGCGCTTGCCGATCCGACGCGCCGCTCGATCCTGACCCGCCTCGCCGAAGGAGAGGCGACGGTCAACGAACTCGCGGAGCCGTTCACGGTGAGCGCGCCTGCGATTACACGCCACCTCAAGGTGCTCGAACGCGCAGGCTTGATCGCCCGCAGCAGGAGGGCACAGTGGCGACCCAGCCGACTGCAGGCCGAACCACTCGACGAGGCGGTCGAATGGATGCAATCGCGCAAGCGGACTTGGGAGAGACGGATGGACCGGCTCGACGCTCACTTGCGCCAACAAGGAGGACGAGATGACTGACCCGACCCCCGTGGAGACCGATCAACAGGTCCTGATCACGCGCATCTTCGAAGCCCCGCGCGAGCAGGTGTTCAAGGCGTGGACAGACCCTGACGAGGTCGCGGAGTGGTACGGCCCCGCCCATATGGAGGCGCCACGCGAGCGGATTCGTATCGACCTACGCGTGGGCGGACGCTGGGAGCTCACGATGGTCCAGCGCGACGGCGAGGGCGAGTTCTCGATCGGCTACGACATTCTCGAGTTGGTTGAGCCGGAGCTGATTGTCCTGCGCTCGGACCCGATGCCACAGATGGGTATGCACGAGCCGACACTCACTCGCGTTGAGCTCCACGACCACGGCGCGAAAACGCGAATGACGCTCGCGGACGGCCCCTACCCGTCGGCGGGCGCCGGTCACGCCGAGGCCGGCTGGAGCGCCGCGTTCGACAAGCTTGCCGCGCTCGTGGCCCCATAGTTCACCGGTCACTGTCGACCGGCGGCGTGACAGGATGACGCTGTGTCGTTCGACCAGGGACTCGCCGAGGAGATCCGGGGCTTGCTTTCCGATCAGGACGACGTCGCCGAGCGCAGAATGTTCGGAGGTCTCACCTTCATGGTGAACGGCCACATGTGCTGCGGCATCACGTCTGACGACTTGATGCTTCGCCTTGGTTCGGAGGGCGCTGGGGATGCGCTCGGCGAGACGGACGCGCGTCCGATGGACTTCACCGGCAAGCCGATGAAGTCGTTCGTTGCGGTGACCACGGACGGACTCACCGAGCGACGACTCGAGTGGTGGGTGAGTCGCGCAGTTGCCTTCGCCTCGGCGTTGCCGTCGAAGTAGGAGAACGTCGAGGCGCTCGCGCGCTGTTGGTCGGCGCTGTCGGAGCAGTCGTCAGTCGGGCACGACGCGGTAGTCGTGACCGGCCGCGACGAGGCGGTCCGCGAGCACGCGACCCATCGCCGTCGAGGGCGTGAGCACGCCCGCCGCATCCGGCAGATCGTCGAGTGCGAGGCAGAGGGCGCTCTCGCCGAGCATCACCGCTGTCGCCTTGTACCCGGGGTCGCCCGGTGCACGGATCTCGCACCGCAGGCGCTCGCCGCTCGACGTCGTCGTGTGGATGTCGATGTTGAAGAAGCCGCGCTCACGCGTTTTTTCGCTGGGCCCCTCGCCCGGGTCGGGGAGAAAGCGGTCGAGCAGCTGCCGTGCTCCCGGCGTCGCAAAGCCCGCGAATGCGCCGGCAATACCACCCGCGACGCCCCCGGCCTTCGCCAAGCCCAGCGGGCCGCGGCCCGTCAGCATCAGCTCGCGATAGCGGAATGCGCGTCCGTACGCGTGATCCTGCAGCGCATTGCTGCGGCGCACGACGCGACTGTTGACGCTACCCATCACGAACGGCGCCAGCCAACCGCCCAGGCGATCGTCGCGAAGGGGCTTCAAGGAGTCACGCTCGGAGCCGAGGTCCGGCTCCCCCGCGCGGTCCGGGCTGAGCGCATAGGGGTCGGCCAGCAGGCGCCTGCTCGGCGGATCCTTCTTCACCGTGTCGACCGACGTTCGCAGCGAGTCGATCGTCCCGCCGCTCGCGCCGCCTCGCACAGCCTTGACCACCAACGACGTCTCCCCGAGCTCACCGTAGCCGCCGACCTGCGCCGCCTCGTGCAGAAGCAGCGTGCCGATATCGGATGGGATCGAGTCGAAGCCGCAGGTATGGACGATCCGGGCTCCGCTGGCCCGCGCGGCGGCATCGGCGGCGTCGATCGCCCAACGCATGAACAACACCTCTCCGGTGAGGTCCGCGTAATGCGTTCCTGCGGCCGCGCATGCCTGGACGAGCGGCTTGCCGTACTTGAAATACGGGCCGACGGTCGTCGCGACGACTCGTGCGGACCCTGCCAGCGCCGCGACCGCTTCGCGATCCTGGCTGTCGGCGATCACGAGTGGCCAGTCGACACCGAGCTCGCCGCGTGTCTGCTCGAGCTTGGCCTGTGTGCGCCCACCGAGCGCGATTCGCGCGTCAGCCGGGGCGTGCTCGGCGAGGTACTTGGCCGTCAGCACGCCGACGAAGCCGGTTGCTCCGTAGATAACGATGTCGTGTTCACGCGTGGAGTCAGTCACGCCGGGGAAGCTATCGCGGACCGTCCGCGAGCTGCATCGGGCCGATCACGATGCCGGCCGCGCTCAGGGTGTCCGCTGAAACTCCGCAGTCGTATATGTGGCGACCTGGTGGACCTCGTCCGGGATGCCGCCGCTGTCCGAGAGGTTGCCCTTCAGCGAGGCGAGCTTCAGAGAATCCCCGCTGATCGACCAGCCGAGGGTCCTGAAGCCGTCCCCGTGAATCACCACGACGGTGTCCCCCTTGACTTGGTATTCGGCGTTGTAGTCGAGCCACACCCCGCGATCGTGATTGCGACGGCCGTCAGGCACAGGGCAATACGAAGCTTGCGGGCCTCCCGATGGTGGACCGATCCACACTCGCGCACGCCGGTCTTGCGCTCAAGGCTCTCGCCAGTCGCTGGTTCGAAACCAGCCGCGCCCATCGTCCGGTGCCGCCGCGAGATACTGCTCGGGCCGTGCCGGACGCGAACGTGGAGATTGTGATGGAGGGCATCCGTCGCTTCGAGGCGGCAGACGTTCGGGGGGCCATGCTCCTTTGGCATCCCGATAGCCGTATGACGGGGCCCGAGGACTGGCCTGAACCGGGTCCGTTCGCTGGCCGAGACGCGGTTCGCGAACAGTTCCAGCGCCTTGCTTCCGACTGGGGGCAGAACAGTATTTCCGCTGTCCAGGTCGCTGAAAACCGGGCGGGCTGGGTCGTCCTGACGTTTCGATGGGAAGCCAAAGGAGAGCAAAGCGGAGCCGCCACCGGTGCGAGCTTCGCTGCCGCCTATCGGGTCGAAGCTGGGCGGATAAGGGAGGCACACTTCCGCTGGAGCCTGGAGGAAGCCCTTGAAACCGCTGGGCTGACGAAGTAGGCGGTGTCGTCCCCCACCCGTACCGGGCGAGCCGGCGCTCGACCTCGTCGACGAGCGGCGCCCAGGACCTAAGCCGGCTCCGCCGAACGAGCCCCGCGGTCACCTCGTCCGAACCAAGCAAACGCAATCCCGTCCTGCCTCGCCTGCCAGCGGAGACTGAGCTCGACGCCGATCAGGATCCCCACGATCGTGAGAACGCTCCAACCGATGCCCTGCGCCAGCTGCGCGACGACCGGCGCCGGACAGGATGCTGTGATCGCCCATCCGACCCCGAAGGTTGCGGCCCCGACGAGGTGCCGAGGTTCGGGCCGGGCTCGCTCCAAGGAGATGGCTTCTCCGGTAAGCAGAGAGCGCGCGCGGCGCCGTCGAGCCAGCCAAAGACCGACGGATCCGACCGCGATCGCGCTGAACATCATCAAGTACAGGTACGGATCCTCGAGCAGCAACATCTCGCGAATCCGGTCAGGGCTTGCGAACTGGCCCCAAGAGATCAGAAATCCGAACGCGATCCCGAACCCAGCGGCTGCGAAACGGATCCTCATAAGAACACCACCTGAGTCAGGAGGCTGACGAGGATCGCTGTTGCCATGAAGGTCGCCGTGGAGCTAAAACTCGCGGGCGAGCCGGCCGAGCAACCGCCCAGTCCGTTGCCCGATGTGCAGCCGCCGGCCAGCTTCGCGCCGAACCCGATCAGCACTCCTCCGACGACCAGCGCGGTGCCGACGACGACGTCGGAGTCGAAGGCATCCGACAACCAGCCGAACCCCGGACCGCGGGCGGGCAGATCAACGAGGAGCACGAAGACCAAGGCCCCGCCGAAGATGCCGAACAGAAACGAGCTCTTCCATCCCAACGCAGGACTCCGGCCGCTAGCCCGCTCGACGAGCTCGGAAAAACCGCCGACGGCGCCGATCCTCTGGTTGATCGTGACCGCAAGCCCGACGACCACGAGCCCGATCAGCAGTCCGAGCACATACCAGGCCGGGCGCTGGGCCAGGAAGTCATTCATTTCGCCGCCCTTGGCTGTTGCGCTCGAGCCTCCTCGATCGGGAGGCCAAGACGGGCCCACTTCGGGACGCCCCCTTCGATGACATGAATCACGTCGCGCACGCCGAATCGCTGGATCAGGCTGGCGCCGACGGCGGCTCGTTCGCCTGAGCCGCAAACAACCCCAACCGGGCGCGAGGGATCGATGCCATCGGGCACGCCGTCGATGTCATGCCAGGGCTCGGACACTGACCCGGGAATATGGCCCGAGAGCCATTCCGACTCCTCGCGGACGTCGAGGATCTGAAGAGCTTCGCGCTCGACCCGATCATGCAGCTCTGCGAGGGGAAGGCGCTGGATGCGCAGAACATCGCGCTTCTCCTGCCGCCAGCTGGTCATCCCGCCGCCAAGCAGGCCCGCAAGACCTGTGATCCCCACCGCGGCGGCGAGCCGAGCGGCCTTTCGACCATCCTCGTCGTCCCTACCGACGATCACGATCTCCTGATCACGGGCCGCCAGCCAGGCGAGCCTCGATCCGAACCCTGCCGAAAGCATCGGGATGCAGATCGCCCCCGGAATGTGAGCATCGTCGAACTGCTGGTCGGTTCGCGCATCTACCACCAAGGCACCGTTCGAGCGTTTTTGCTCCAGCTGCCTGGGGGCCAGGGGCAGGACCTCAGTGCCCTCCATGAGGAGGGGACCCTTGTTCATCTCGACAATTGCACTGAAGTTGGGCGGCTGGGGACCAAGCTTGGCCACTGCCTGCTCGACGAACTCCTGCTCGTCCTCGATTGCCAGGGTCGGGTTGTGCCGGCGCTCGAAACCGATCGTGGAGGAAACCTTCATGTCCATCCCGGGGCCCCCACACATCGAGCCACCGAGGTGCGCCGGCCAAACCTCGCACTCGTCCGGCAGCTGCAAGAGCTTGTCGCGAAGCGAGTGATAGATATCGCGAGCGCCCTCCCGCTCCTCGATCGCCAGATCCGGCCTGGCGACATCGTTGACGAACAGGGAGTCTCCGGTAAGAACCGCCCACGGATCGCTCCCGCGATCGCGGTCAATCAGGGCGAAGGCCGTGTGCTCGGGCCGGTGGCCAGGCGTGTGCAGCGCTCGGATCAGGAGCTGGCCGACTTCAAGCTCGAACCCGTCATCGATCGCCTCGTGGTCATAAGCCGGGCCAGCTTCCCGATGGATATAGATCGGGGCACCCGTTGCCGCCGCCAGCCGACCGTGACCCGAAACGTGGTCGGCATGGTTGTGGGTTTCGAGAATGTGCTCGATCGAGACGCCGAAGTACCGCGCTTGCTCAAGGTATGCGTCGATTTCAAGGCGCGGATCGACGACCGCGGCGACCCCGGCCTTGCCATCGCCGACCAGGTACGAGGCGCAGCCGAGATCGTCGTGCGTGATCTGGCGAAAGATCATGTCGCGGCCCGCCCTACCATCGAGCTCAACTCGCGAAGCTGGTCCCGTACGCCGGCGCAGACCTCGTCGCAGAGCTTGATCAGCGTCGGGTCTGCGATCGAGTAGATGGCCCGGGATCCCTGGCGGCGACGCACCACCATGCGCTCGGCCAGCAGCACACCAAGATGCTTCGACACGTTGGCCTGGGTCCCGCCCGTGGCCTCGACCAACTCGCCCACAGATGCCTCGCCACGGGCATGCATCAAATTGAGTAGCCGAAGCCGGGTGGACTCGCCGAGAACGGCGAACCGGCGGGCGATCAGATCTGCCAACTCTGGCGTCAGATCGGTCATCAGCGGAAAAGTATAACCGTATAGTTGAATGGCCATATGGAGATTCTCCTGGCAGTCCCCTTCGGCTTCGCGATCGGCGCAGTCGTCGGCACCGTTGGCGGCGGCGGTGCGATCCTCGCCCTTCCGGTCCTCGTCTACGTCCTCGATCAAGGGGTCAGCTCGGCGACAACCGCGTCGCTGATCGTCGTCTCTCTCGGCGCTTCCTTCGGCGCCGGCTCACAGGCGCGGGACGGGTCCCTGTGCTGGAGGCTGGCGTTCGTGTTCTCGCTTCCCGCGGCACTCGGCGCCTACCTCGGCACCGTGGCCAGTGCCGAAGTCAGCCCAAGGGCCTTGATCCTTGCGTTCGTACCGGTGATGCTCGCGGCCGCGGTCCTCACCTATCGGCGAGGCGATAACGCCGTCGAGCCCACCGGGGAGTTCAGCGAGTGCCCGGAGCCGAACCTCGCCCGGGCCGGGGGCGCCGGGCTCGTCGTCGGCCTGATGACCGGCTTCTTCGGGGTCGGCGGAGGCTTTCTGATCGTGCCCGCGCTGACCGTGCTCCTGGGCTTGGTGATGCGCAGGGCGATCGCGACCTCGCTGGCGATCATCACGCTGACCGGGGTCGCGGCACTAGCCAGCCACCTGGCCGAGGGCGCCCAGCCCGACTGGCCCTTGACCTTGGTGCTTTGCGCGGCGGCGGCGGCCGGAGCGCTCGCGGGAAGCGCGCTTGGGCGCCGACTGCCGGCGACGACCTTGGCACACGGCTTCGGGACGCTGGTGGCCGTGGTCGCGATCATCTTGCTGGTAGATGTCCTCGTTCTCGGTGGGCCGCCGGTTGGCTGAAACGCGATGCCTGGCAACCGCAAACGCAGCGACGCTCGCCCCTTCGGGCCTCCGTTAAGGGTCTGACGGCGCGACGGAACGACGCTAGCGCGCCGTGGCGGCGAGCAAGCGCTCGACGGCCACTCGGGTTTCGTCGACGAGGCGACTCACGATCTCGCCCGCCGGCAGGACGTCCTTGACCAGACCGGCGCTCTGCCCCGTGAACGGAACCAGCCTGTGGACAGATCGGTCCCGGAGTGCCGCTCCGATGCTGTTCCGCGCAGCTTCGGCATGGCGCCGCGCATCTTCGTGTTGCCAGAGCCCTTCCAGGAACTCCGTGCGAAGCACGCGGGGAACGACCGCGTAGGCGTCATCGCTCATCCGTGGAAATAGCTCGTCCCAAGCCTCATACCTGACGGCTTCCTCCGATTCGCTCGCGACGATGCTCTCTCTCCATTCAGCTGCGCTTCGCGCTTCTTCGGAGGCCAGGAACCGGGTCCCGATGTTCACCCCGACGGCACCGGCAGCGAGGACGGCCGCGATCCCGCGGCCATCGGCGACGCCGCCAGCTGCGACCACCGGGATCGGAGCCACGGCATCGACCACTTGCGGCACCAGGGCCAGCGTGCTCGGCCCGGCGACCATTCCCTGGCCTCCGGCCTCGCTCCCTTGGGCGATTATCGCATCGACCCCAAGCTCGGCCGCCTCGCGCGCCTGTCGCACGGTATGCACCTGGTGCAGCACCTTGGCCCCGGCAGCGTGGGCGCGGTCGACCAACCCGATCGGGCGACCCAGGGCGAAGGAGAGCGCCGCGGGACGGGCATCCAAGGTCGCTTCGAATGCATCCTCGTCGAGCTGGGGGACGACGTGATTGACGATGAATGGCCGGTCGGTGAGTTCTTGCGTACGCCGGATCTCCTCCGCGATCTGTTCGGCTGACGAGAACACAGCACCCAGGCTGCCAATCGCGCCCGCCCGATTGACCTCTGCCACCAACTCCGGAGTCGTGGCCGGCCAGATCGCCGCCTGGATGATCGGCACCTCGACCTCCAGCAACTCACATAGGCGTGTTCGCATTCTGCCCCTTTCGCGCGACCGGCCGACTCTACCTCTGCGCGCCCGGAATCATGTCTCTCCTCGCCTCACGTTCGGCTACCTGGCGCTAGTCAGCCCACCAGTCGCGCTGGCCCTCGACGTCTTCGCGCGGAGCCTCGCCGAGATTGGGCGCACCGATGACGATGATCTCGAGCCCCTCCGGCCCGGCTTCGTAGCCTCGCCATGTACCGGGTGGGACGCGCACGGCGTCCCACTCCTTAAGCTCGACGATCTCGTCGTCGAGCTTCATCCGCCCGCTCCCGCGCAAGACCACGTACACCTCCTCCTGCTTTTGGTGCGTGTGGCCGTATGGAAAGCGATAGCCGGGCGGGAGGCGCTGGTAGCCCAGGCCGGATTTCTCGAGCGCGAGCGCCCCGGTCGCCAAGCGGAACTCGAGGCCCGGCGCGCCGTCGAACTTCGACCCGAGGTCCTCCAGGTCCTCCTTGAGGTTGCTGAGCGTGAACGGCACGATCCGATCCTATGGCGCCCTGGCGGCATCTCGCCGCAATAATGCGCCGGTGATGCCGCGGGAGCCGAACGCGGGGATCTCGACCAGCCGTCGCCCGCTTCGGGACGAGGTTGTCGTTCGCCTTCCGTTCCTGGCCGACCTCGTTGTTGCCGCTGGCTTGAGGCTGCGTCCCGGCTCCCCGTTGCGGCGGCGGGTGGTCATGTTGGCGCTTCGCGTTGCGTGGGAAGCAGTCAACCGGCGGGACTTCGAGCCGGCGCGTCTCGCATACAAACGCGATGCGGAGGTCTTTCTGTTCGGAGCGGAAGGTCTCGGGCTCGCCGCGCGCTACTCCGGGGAACGCGGTTGGACCGACTTCATCGGCGACATCTTCGAGAACTTCGGCGAGCCGCGATTCACCGTGCAGCGTTTATGGGACGGCGGAGACCGCCTGGTGGCAGAAATAGGTCTGACCGCGAGCGGCAAGACCAGCGGCGCTCCGGTTGAGGCGGCCGTCGGCACCGTGTACTACTTCTCCGCGGGCGGCAAGATCGCCCGACAAGATGTCTTCTGGAAGCCTGATTCGTGGAACCTCGCCCTCGAAGCCGCCGGGCTGTCCGCGGATTAGGCGTGATGACGCTCGAGCTCGCCGAGGGCGTCGGACCAGCCCTCGGCGTGACCGGCGCGGGACTCCTCGTCGGGTAGGCCGACCTGGCGGACCTCGACCATCGTCGAGCCGCTCCCCAGCGGCTCGAAGGTGACGGTGACGACCGAGTCCCGGTGGTCGGTGGCGGGCGAGGACCAGGTGAAGACGAGCCGGCTGGGCCGGTCGATCTCTTGGTAGGTCCCCTGGTGGAGGAGTTCGCTTCGGTCGCGGACCATGACGATGCGGAAATCTCCGCCCTCGCGCGGATCGGTCTCGGCCCGGGTCTCGGTGATCACGCGCGGCCGCATCCAGGCGCCAAGGCTCTCGGCGTCGAGCCAGGCGTCGAACAGCGTCTCGGCCGGGGCGGCGATCTCGCGCCGTACGGTCACGGTGAACTCGCTGTCGGCGCTCACTTCGACTCCTTGCCGGCCGCGCGGGCGGTGACGAAGCGGTCGAGCGATGCGAGCTGGTCGCTCCAGAAGCGGCGGTAGTGCTCGATCCATGCGGCTGCTTCGGCGAGCGGTTCGGCCTCGAGGCTGAGGATGTGCTCGCGCCCACGGACCTCGCGTCGCACCAGACCCGCGCCCTCGAGCACCCGGATGTGCTTCGAGGTCGAGTTCAGTGAGATCGGGAACTCGCCGGCGAGGTCGGTGACACGGGCGTCCGAATCCGCGAGCCGCGCGAGGATCGCGCGGCGCGTGGGATCGGAGACCGCGGAGAACACGCGGTCGAGTGTGGCTGCTGTCACGCGTGCCCGCCCCGGCGCCCGCGCAGGCGCAGCGACACCCAGGTGCGGGCGCCGTGGCCGACCAGGGTCATGTCGCGACCCCGGCCGCACTGCGCGCGCGGTCGTCGGCGGCGATCAGCGTGTCGTCGTCGGCCGGCAGCGAAGGTGGGTCGGACTCGTACTCGTCGTGGCGCCGCCACCACGAACCGTTCCCGTCCTGCGGATAGCCCTCGGGAGAGTCCTGCCACTCCTCCTGGCGCCCGAGCGGCGCGATGTCGAGGTAGCTGAACATGCTGCCGAGAGCCTCGTCGCCGCGTCCGTCGACGAGGTAGGTGCGGTAGATCCGGTCCCCGACCCGCAGGAAGACGTTGGTCGCGTGCCACTCGTCGACACCGAAGTCCTTGTCGAAGTCGTCGGTGATCGTGTACCAGGGGATCCGCTCCCAGCCCATCTTCTCCTGCAGCCGCTCGATATCCGCCTGCGGCGCGCGCGAGACGTTTGCGACCGTGGTGTCGCGCGCGTTCACATGCGCCGGATGAGCGCGCTGGTCGGCGATCATCGAGCATCCGGGGCAGCCCTTCTCCGGCCAGCCGTTCACGCCCGGCTCGTAGAAGAAGCGGTAGATGACGAGCTGCCGCCGGCCCTCGAACATGTCGAGCAGGCTCACCCGCCCGTCCGGGCCGTCGAACTCGTAGTCCTTGTCGACCAGCATCCGCGGCATCCGGCGCCGCTCGGCGGCCAGCGCATCGCGCGCGTGCGTGAACTCCTTCTCCTTGACCAACAGCGCGTCGCGCGCCTCCTGCCACTCCTGCCCACTGACGATCGGCGTTAGTTCCATCGCTCCTCCTCGAGCTCGATCAAAATATTCACCCTAAAGGATGAATGTAGCAGCTGTACGGTACACGTGAGGACTTGAGAGCACGACCCGGAGGTACAGCAGATGTTCGCTCGGTTGACCCGGTACGAAGGCGCCTCGCCCGACGAGATCGAGGACGCACTCGAGACGAAGAAGAGGGTGCTGCCGACCGAGTACGGGCAGACCGAGGGCATGAAAGGCACCGTCTTTCTGGTCGACCGTGAGAGCGGCGCGATCCTGGTCATGTCCCTTTGGGAGAGCGCCGAGGCATTGAGCGCGAGCGAAGGGGAAGCCGCCCGCCTTCGGGAGGAGGTCACGAGCGCTGACGAGACGGCCTCGGTCGATCACTACGAGGTGGCGGTCTTCGCCGTCGAACAGACCCCTCCGATGGCCTAGCTCCCGTCGGATTAGCCGCGAGCGAGGCAGGCATCCCTGGCCCAAACCCCTCCTGCCACGCGCTCTCCCAGCGACCCGCGGAACCCGGGGTTGAACCGTGACTCAGGCACCCTGATACCCGCTTTCGGGACCGTCACGCGGGATACTGCGCGGGCGATGTCGCGAGAGAACGTGGAGATCATCAAGGACCAATACGCGGCCGTGAACGAGCGTGACTGGGGACGCGCCATGGGGCACTACGCCGACGAGGTCGAGCTTCAGGTCCCGCCGGGGATCCGCGGCGGAACGTTTCGTGGACGCGAGGCCGTTGGGGAATGGTTCGGGGAGTGGTTTCGGACCTTCGATCGGGACGCCCACTTCGACATTCGGGAGATCACCGAGATCCGCGACGACGGCGTTCTTGTGGTCGCGAAGCACCGAGCCAGCGGCCGTGGGAGCGGCGTCGGTGTAGAGGCGCTCTTCATCTGGAGCTATCGACTTCGCGAGGGCAGGATCACCCACGTGGAGGGGTTCGACTCCCGGCAGCAAGCGCTCGAAGCCGCCGGGCTGCGGAAATAGCGCCGCCTGGCCGGCGGCAGGGATGTTCTGTTCGTGCGGATACCCGTACTACGAGACTTCGAGTTATCGACTAGCCGCAGGGGTAGCTCCTGTCGTCTGAGTTAAGGTTGCCGGCGATGCGGGGATACGAGGGGGTCGGTTTGAAGCGGATGATCGCGGTTTTGGTGGCGCTGGTCGGGCTGCTGGTGCTGGCCGCCCCGGCGGCCGGCAAGACCTACGCGGTGACCAAGAAGGGCGATCCCGCCCCCGGTCCCTGCAAGCCGCGCGACTGCTCACTGCGCGAGGCGGTGCGCGCCGCCAACAACCATTCGGGCGCGGACCGGATCCTGCTGCCGGCGCGCAGGGGCAGTTACAAGCTCGCGATCAAGACGCCGCTTTCGGGCGAGGACCTTGCGGCCAGCGGCGACCTCGACATCCTCAACGATCCGCTCCGGATCGAGCACTCGGGCAAGGGGCGCGCGAAGGTCGACGCGAACGAGATCGACCGCGTGTTCGACGTCTTCGAGGACGCCTCGACGACGTTCAGGAAGATCGTCGTCACGGGCGGCGCCAACGAATCGGGCACCCAGGGCGGCGGGGGCATCCACTCGCTCTCGCGGCTCACCCTGGTGCGCTCCGCGGTGATCGCCAACGAGGCTGCGATCTACGGTGGCGGCCTCCTGGTCGACGGAGGCACCGGCGTCCGGATCATCCGCAGCACGATCGCGCGCAATACCTCGGACTCGGCCGGCGGCATGGAGATCGGACCACAGACCAAGATCATCCGCAGCAAGATCATCGGCAACACGGCAACCGACACCACCGGCGGGGCCATGTACCTCTACGCCTCCGACGGCAAGGACGCGCTGATCGACCGCACCACGATCGCGGGCAACACCGCGGAGGGCGACGGCGGCGGAGTCGAGTACGCGGGGCTTGGAGACTCGAAGCTCGTCGTCAAGCGCTCGACGATCAGCGGCAATCGCGCTCACAAGACGAACGGTCTGTTCGGCGGGCGCGGCGGTGGGATCTTCCACAACTTCGGCATCCTGCAGATGACCAACTCGACCGTCGCCGGCAACATCTCCGAAGGGATCGGGGGCGGCATCTACGGGCACGACGACACCGAACTGAACGCCGTGACGGTGGTTCGCAACGAGACCGGCTCGGACACGGTCGGCGGCGGGCTCGCCGGGAACGAGTCTTCCCACTTCGTGGTCCGCAATTCGCTGATCGCGCTCAACCGGGTCGCGGGAGGCGGGGCATCCGACTGCAATGCCGACGAGGGCGACGGCACCTTTGACTCGGCCGGCCACAACCTGCTCTCCACGGACGCAAGCTGCCTCGGCTTCGACCGACCAAGCGACATCGTCGACGCCGAACCCAAGCTGGGCCAGCTCCGCAACAACGGCGGGCCGACGAAGACGGTCGCGTTGCGCAGGGGCAGCCGGGCGATCGGAAAGGCGTCGAAGCAGAGCTCGCCGAACCGCGACCAGCGCAACACGAAGCGCGACGACCGGCCCGATATCGGCGCTTACGAGCGCTAGCGCCCAGCGCGCGGACCGCCGCGCCCCCGCGCGCGCGGCTCGGCGATTACTGTTCACGTCGATGACCCCCGACGAGGCCCGTCTGCAAGAACGGCGCGTGGTCGATCGCGAGACCTGGCACGACGGTCCGCCGCACGAGCTCTTCGCAGAACTGCGCCAAGGCTGCCCGGTCCATTGGAGCTCGGACATCCCCGACTTTCCCGAGGAGTCCGGCTACTGGTCCGTGACCACCGCCGCGGACGTTCGCACGGTCAGCCGCGACTGGCGCACGTACTCGTCGGAGCTGGGCGGCGTCACCGCCGCCGCGGGCCCGTTTCCGATCGACCTCGCCCGCGCGATGTTCATCGGCATGGATCCGCCGAAGCACGATCGGCTAAAAGCACTCTTCCAGGCGGGCTTCACGCCGAAGCGGATAGCCGCACACGAGGATGAGATTCGCGCGATCGCGGCGCGGGTGCTGGACGGCCTCGCCGGGCGTGAGACGTGCGACCTGGTCGACGACGTCGCGCAGCCTGTCGTCGCTCGCGTGATCGGCAGTTTCATGGGGATCCCCGAATCAGACGACATCGCCTGGGCGCAGCTGATGAATGCGGCGCTCGGCGCCGACGACCCGGACCTCAACCCGGACGGCATCGACGCGATCATGTCGAAGCTTGTGCCGGAGATCTTCGAGCGCTGCGGCCGGATGATCGCCGAGCGGCGCGAGAACCCCACCGACGACCTGACCAGCGTCCTCGTCCACGCCGAGATCGACGGCGAGCGCCTCGCCGAGCACGAGATCGTGATGGGCTTCTTCCTGCTGGTAGCAGCCGGGAACGACAGCACCAAGGCGACGTACTGCTCCGGCATGCGCGCGCTGATGGCTGACCCGGAACAGCGCCGGCTCGTGCTCGAAGACCCCTCGCTGATCCCCGGCCTGGTCGAGGAGTCGCTGCGAATGTTCCCGGCTTTTGCCCACTTCCGCCGCACGGCCACGGAGGACACAGAGCTCGGCGGTCAGACGATCCGCAAGGGCGAGAAGGTGGTGATGTGGTACGTATCCTCGAACCGCGATGAAACCGTGCACGAGAATCCGGATCGATTCGACCTGCGCCGGACCACCGAGCACCAGGCATTCGGGGCCGGCGGCCGCCACTTCTGCCTCGGCACCGCTCTGGCTCGCCTCGAGTTGCGCATTCTGTTCGAGGAGACGCTGAAGCGGTATCCCCAGATCGAGCTCGACGGCAGGCCGCGATTCGTCGAGTCGGGGTTCCTGAACCAACTGAAGACGCTGCCGGTCAGGCTCACGCCGTGATCGCGGCCGGCCGCTAGCCGAGCCCGTACGAGACGCCGGTCAGCTCTTCCGAGACCTCCCACAGCCGGCGGCCCAGCTCCGGATCGCGCGCTCGGGACGTTGCCTTGACGCGCTTGGGGTGGCCGCGCGCCTCGTGGAAGCCGTCGGGGCCGATGAAGTCGCCGCCCTCGACGTCCGGGGCGCTGGCCGCGTAGAGCTGGGGCCGGGTGCCAGCGTCGGCGCTCTGCGCGAGCAGGGCGTTGCCGACCTTGAGGATCTGCTTCATCAACCCGGTCGGGCCGGTGCTCTGAAGGTTCGTGGCCGAGTAGCCGGGATGGGCGAGCACACTCTTGACCGGTGCGCCGGCGGCGCGCAGCCGCCGGTCGAACTCGATCCCGAAGGCGGCGTTGGCGAGCTTCGAGCGCTGGTAGGCGGCGCGGGTGTCGTAGCCGTGCACCAGGCCGAGGTCGTCGAAGTCGATCCGGCCGGGGCGATGCTCGAGGCTGGTCACCGTGACGACCCGCGGGTCAGCGCCACCGATGCGGCCCAGCAGCAATCCGGTGAGCGCGAAGTGGCCCAGGTGGTTGGTGCCGAACTGAAGCTCGAAGCCGTCGGCCGTCTGCGACTGCGGGGGCATCATCACGCCGGCGTTGTTGACCAGCACGTCGAGGCGCTCGTGGCCGGCGGCGACCGCCGCGGCCAGTTCGCGGACGGATGCGAGATCGGCGAGATCCAGGACGCGTGGCTCGAGCTTGGCCTCCGGCACCCGCTCGCGGATCTCGGACTCGGCGGAGGCCGCCTTGGCCTGATCGCGGGCAGTGATCAGCACCGTCGCTCCGGCGCGAGCCAGCTCGCGGGCGGTGATCAGGCCCAGGCCGCTGTTGGCGCCGGTCACGAGGATCGTGCGGCCGGACTGATCGGGGACCTGATCGCTTGTCCAGCCGCTCACGCGACCAACAGTAGCCCTACGCCGCTAACTCTTGATCTCGTAACGAAGCTCGACCATCCCGTTGCCGAACGTCCGGGTGGAGACGAGCTGCATCGCGCCGCCCTCAGGGCGCCGATCAAACAGCGGCTTGCCGGTGCCGAGCACGACCGGCACCACGGTCACGATCAGGTCGTCGAGCAGATCCGCGTCGGCGAATTGCGAGGCGACGTTGCCGCCGCCGACGACCCAGAGGTCGCCCTCGCCGGCCGCCGTTGCCATCTCGCCGTGGAGCTTGGCCGCTGCGGTGTTCGCGAACCGCACGTCCACGCCCTCGCCCTCCGGGGTCGGGAGGTCCCGCGAGGTGAGCACCCAGGTCGGCTTGCCCGCGTAGGGCCACTCGCCCCCGTGAGCGAGCACGAACTCGTAGGTGGTAGATCCCATGACGAGCGCCCCGATGCCCTCGTAGTAGGCCTCGTACGGCGGGCCCTCGCTCGGGTCGACGTCGGGGCTCTCAAAGCTCCCCTCGTGCTTGATCAGCCAATCGAGAGTGTCGTCGGCCTCGGCGATGTAGCCGTCGAGCGTGGCCGCGCAGTAGTACTGGGTTCTGCTCACCAGGACCCAATGCCCAATCTTGCGGCAGATCATTCCCGTTGGGTCGATACTGCGCACCGTGGTGCGCCTGCGACAAGCCGTGATCGCTGCCCGCGAGCTCGACCCCGCCCTGGAGCGGCTGCGCCGCGACTTCGGCCTGGGCGAGCCGTTCGCCGATCCGGCGGTCGCCTACTTCGGCCTGCGCAACGCCGTATTCGCGATCGGCGACACGTTTCTCGAGGTCGTCTCCCCGATCAAGCCCGACACCTCCGCGGGGAGGTTGCTCGAGCGCCGCGGCGGCGATTGCGGCTACATGGCCATGTTCCAGGTCGATGACTTCACGGCCGCCCGCGAGCGAGCCCGCGGGCTCGGGGTGCGTGAGGTGTTCGAGGTCGCATTCGACGACATCGCCGAGGCGCACCTCCACCCGGCCGACATGCGCGGCGCGATCGTCTCGATCAGCCAGCCCGACCCGGCGCCTTCGTGGCGCTGGGCCGGCCCCAACTGGGAGCGGCGCAGCGTTCCGGGCCGCGTGGCGGAAGTCACCGTCGGGGTCGCCGACCCGGCGGCCACCGCTGAGCGCTGGGCCAGCGTGATCGGCGCCACGCCTGGCGTCGAGTTCGTCGCCGACGAAGCGGAGCCCGGGATCGTCGCCATTCGGATCGACCGGGACGGCGAGCTGCTGACGATCACCCCGTGACGCCCGCATAGGATCCAACCGTGCGAGTGGCGATGCCGACCGAGGGGCCGCTGTTCGGAGACGACGGTCCGTTCGCGGCTCGCCTGTTGCGGCGGGTCCGCGGGATCTCGCTCGAGATCGTTGCGTTTATCCTCGCCACGGTCCTGTTCCCCGTCCTGCTGATCGGCGCCGCGGTGGCCGATCTCGTGCTCTGGCTGCGCCACCGCAAGCCCTGGGTGGGCGTGCGGTTGACGGCGATGCTCTGGTGGTTCCTGTTCGGCGAGATGCGCGCGCTCGCCGGGCTCTTGGGCATCTGGCTCCTGACCGGCGGACCATTCGGCAGGGGCTCCCTGCGCCGAGCGCGTTGGCTCTACGCGCTGCGTGTCCATTGGTCGGGAAGCCACCTGGGCGGCGTCCGTGTCCTGTTCGGGTTGCGTTTCCAGGTGGAGGGGCTCGAGCACGCAGGACCGGGCCCGGCGGTGATCATGATGCGCCACGCCAGCATCGTCGACAACCTGCTGCCCGACGTCTTCGTGACCCGCAACCACGGGGTGGGCCTGCGCTTCGTGATCAAGCGCGAGCTACAGATGATCCCGACCATCGACGTCGGCGGCCGCTGGGTCCCCACCTTCTACGTCCGCCGGGCCTCAGCCGACGCCGCTACCGAGATCGCCGGCCTGGCCAGCCTCGCGCAGGGCCTCGGCCGCAACGAGGCGGTCTTGATCTACCCCGAGGGCACGCGCTTCACAACCGCGAAGCTCGAGCGCGCGAAGGCGATCATCGCCGAGCGGCAGCCGGATGTGGCGCCGCTCGCGAACCGCCTCCAGCACATCCTGCCGCCCCGGCTCGGCGGGCCCGTCGCCCTGCTCGAAGCGGCACCGGACGCCGACGTCGTGTTCTGCGGGCATGCCGGCTTTGACGGGTACGCCCGGATCTCCGACATCTGGAGCGGCCGCCTGGTCGGCAAGACGATCCACATTCGCTTCTGGCGCCACCCGGCGGCCGAGGTCCCCACGGGAGAGGACGCCCTCGCCGCGTGGCTGTACGAGCGCTGGCAGGCCCTGGACGACTGGGTCGGCGAGCAGCGCCGGATCGAGCACGAGGAGGGCGTCGTCACCTGACCGCGGCGGTAGCCCCACGGACATCTGGGTAGAGGCCGGACATGCGAATGGAGACACCTCCCGGCGGCCCGACCCCCGGACCGCCGGCACCCGATCCCAGCCCACCCCAACCCGGCCCCGATCCGGCCCCCCCCACGCCGGGACCAGAGCCCGGCCCCCCTGGGCCGCCGGAACCTGATCCGGGGCCCCCGGCGGAGCCGCCGATCGAGCCGCCGGGGCCGGTGGCGCCCACGCCAGACCCGGGGACGATTTGAGCGTTTGGACGAAGCTCGGCGCGGGCACCCGTAACCCATGATGAATCGAGCCCGCAGCGCGGCCGAGGAGAACTTCGGCCAGGCAAGCCTCGGAGAGGCCCAGTCCTCGGGCCCACCGGACGACCCGGACATGATCGACACGGAGCACGAGGGCGACGACCAGAACGTCGGTGACGCCGACGAGCAGCTCGGCATCGATCCCGACGCCGAACCGGACGAAGACGACCAGGACGACTGAGCGCGCGAGCCGCTCCGTCTAGGCTCCCGCTGTGGACGAAGCGGGTGCGATCACGGGGCTGGAGCGGACCGAGGCGAAGCTGCACGCCTACGCGTCCGAGCGCGGCCTGACCGTCCGCCCGGAGCTGACTTGGCCCGGGCAGCCGCCGCCGCACGAGCAACGCGGGCCGATCCGCCACGCGTCATGGTCGGTCGCCGGAAAGCTGCCTGGCGGAGTTCCCGGGAGGCTTCGCCACCAGGCGGTGTTCGGCAGCACCTTCGGCATGAACATCGCCGGCCAGCACACGATCATGGTCTGCCGGATCCCGGAGTCGGTCGGCTACCTGCCGATGCTCTCGGTGCGGGCCGAGGGCCTCGAGCCGGGGCTTTTTTACTGGGCCGGGGACAAGCGCCCGCGCGAGGACGTCGGCGGCTTCGAGTCGGTCGAGCTCGACCGACGCTACATCGTCGAGGTCGCCAAGGGCCAGGACCAGGCATGGCTCCGCCAACTGTTCCCGCCCAGCTTCATCGACTGGCTCGCCTCGAACACGCCGGTCGACTTCGGCTTCCGGCTCGACGGCGGCGTCTTTGTCTGCGAGTGCCCTCAATACCGGGGGCAGCACCGCGCCGACGGCGAGGTCGATGAGGAGCATCTCGACCTGCTCGCCTCGGCGGGCGGGCGCTGCGGAAGCCGGATCCGCGACGAGGTGCTGGAGGAGGCCGACGTCAGCTGGGGCGGCACCAACCCCGACAGCGCCGCGGCCCACGCCGCGCGCGCGGGCGGGCGCAAGCACGGCCGGCTGCTGGGCCTGGTGATGAAGCTCGCCGGCGAGATGGCGGATTCGAGCGTCGGCGACTTCGGCGCCAAGCACGGAATGGAGCCGAAGCACACGGCCGAGTTCCACGCGAACCACATCCGCCTGCCGCTGCCCGGCACGGCGACGGATGTCCTGGCGGGCCCGTTGCCCGGCACCGACCGGCAGGGCGAGTTGGCCTGGCTCGAGTTCTCGAGCCTCGTGGACGTGCAACGCAACTACAACGCCGTGATCGTCGACCTCGGACGCGAGCTGCCGAGCGCCTGGGTCGACGCCGACGACGTCACCATCCCCGGCTTCGGCGAGGGCATCTCCGAGCGCGCGCTCGAGCTGGCTCGGCCGGCCGGCGTGGGGGTTTCCACCGATGGCAGCAAGGCCTGCGTCTACAGCTCGATGCCGCAGGGCTCGTCCGGCTGGCCCAGTGGCGCCGACATCGAGGCGCTGGTGCCTAGGGCGCTCCAGGTAGCCGACGCTCTCTGATCAGTCGGCCGCGAGCGCTCCGCGCCTGTGTCGGCTGGCCCCCGCGAGCCGCTCCTCCTGGCGCTCGGGGCTGATCCGGATCACGTTCCAGGCCAGGCCGAGCCGCTCCATCAGGGTGATGATCGCGGCCGAGATGTCGATCTCCCACCAGCGCAGGCCCTGCTGCGCGGCGCGCGGGAACGCGTGGTGGTTGTGGTGCCAGGACTCGCCGAGCGACGGGATCGCGAGCCAGGCAACGTTGGTCGAGTGGTCGTCGACCTCAAAGCGCCGGCGCCCGAAGAAGTGGCAGACCGAGTTGATCGACCAAGTGACGTGGTGGACGAGGAAGATCCGCACGAACCCGCCCCAGAGCAGCCCGGTAAGGCCGCCTGCGAGCGTGCCGCTGAGGGCGAATCCGAGCGCGAACGGAAGCAGCAGGCTGAGCCCGACCAGCGGCAGGAAGGCGTAGTTGATGCGCCGCATCGTCGGGTCCTCGAGCAGCTCCGGGGCGAAGCGGCGCTTGGTCGCCTGGCCCTGGGTGTCGGTGAGCCAGCCCATGTGCGCGTACCAGAGCCCGGTGATCGCGCCGCGGACCCCGCTGCCGTGGCCGTGGGGGGAGTGCGGATCGCCCTCGACGTCGGTGAACGCGTGGTGCTTGCGGTGATCGGCCACCCAGTCGATCACCGATCCCTGGACGGCCATCGAGCCGAGCACCGCGAACGTGTAGCGCACCCACGGCTTCGCCTCGAGCGCCCGATGCGTGAAGAGCCGGTGGTAGCCGATCGTGATTCCGAGGGCCGTCGGCACGTACATCAGGGCGAAAATCGCCAGGTCGGTGCCGCTGACGAGGTCGTTCCAGAGCAAGACGATCCCGACGGCAAAGCCGACGAAGGGAAGGATCACGGCGGCGAGGGTGATGTTGCGCTGCAGCGGGCTCATGCCTACAGGTTCTCTCGCACCGCGCCTGACGGCTACTGGGGAAGCTCAAGAGTCGACCGCGATACTTCATATGATTGCTATGAACGTTGGAGCGAGAACGCCCCCATCTGCAGGCACTTTCGTCCGTTAGCAACAGCTTGGTGACAGGACTGCGCGCGACGCTGCCGGAGCTCGGCGACGAGTTGATCGCCGCGATCCGCGAATCGGTCCCGGAGTACGCGCGGCCGCTGGAGGGGAGCTTCGGGCGCGGCGTCCGGGCGGGGGTCGGCGAGGCGCTGACCCGGTTCGTCGACGACATCGAGCGGCCCAGCGCCGACCCCAAGCGCTGGCAGGCCGTCTACCGGGCGCTCGGTGCCGGCGAGCTGCGCCAGGGCCGCACGCTCGAAGCGCTGCTGGCGGCCTACCGGGTCGGCGCCCGGGTCGCCTGGCGCAGGATCGCCGAAGCCGCGACCGAGTCCGGCGCAAGCTCGGCTGAGCTGACCGCTCTGGCCGAGGCGATCTTCGCCTACATCGACGAGATCTCGGCGATCTCGGCCGAGGGATACGCCGCCGAGCAGGCGGAGGCCGCCGGCGAGGCCCAGCGGCGCCGCGAGGCGGTCGTCCGCCTCCTGATCGAGGGTGGGGCGAGCCAGGAAGGGCTGGCCCAGGCCGCGGAGGCGGCCGGCTGGCCCCTGCCGGCCGCCGCTGCAGCCGTGGTGTCGCGCGAGCATCAGCCGGGTGCGCTCGCGACTCGCCTGGGCCAGGGCGTGATCGCGGCGGCGATCGACGACGGGCTGGTCTGCGCGGTCGTGCCCGACGCCGGCGCGCCGGGAAGGGCGCGCGAGCTGGACGCCGCCCTGGGCGAGCGCCCAGCGGCGATCGGACCCACCGTCGAGCCGGCCGCCTTCGGGACCAGCCAGGCTCGAGCTCGCCGCGCGCTGGAGCTGCTCGAATCCGGCGTTCTGGCGGGCACGCCGGTCCGCTCCGCCAACCACCTCGCGACGCTGATCGTCAACGACGACCCCGGCCTGCTCGCTGAACACGCGAGCCGCGAGCTGGCGCCAATCTCTGGCGAGACCGAGCTGTCGCGCGAGCGCCTGCTGGAGACCCTGCGCGCGTGGGTCGATCACCCCGGTCGCCCGACCGAGGTCGCGCGGGCGGTGCACGTTCACCCCCAGACCGCTCGCTACCGGCTGCGCCGGTTGCGCGACCTGTTCGGCGACATCGACGATCCCGAGCGCCGCTTCGCGCTGGCGCTGGCGTTGCGCGCGCCCGACGGGTTCAAGGACGGCGTGCGGAAGACCGATATAAGGCAAGCAGATGGAGAGTCGAGTTGAACGCGTCGTCCTGGAGACCGACCGGCACCGCATCGTCGGCGACCTGACGCTGCCCAAGGAGGGCTACCGCTCGCGCCTGTCGGACTTCCTCAACCGCGGCGACCTCGACTTCATCCCGCTGGTGAACGTCGAGATGACTCCGGTCAGCGGCAACGGTGCGGCGCCGGAGCGGCGCTCGTTCCTCGCGGTCGCCCGGTCGCACATTCAGCTTGCGCACCCGATCGAGCACGGCTAGGCCCTCGCTTCTAGGCGATACGGTCGCCCAGCTCGACGTCCGAGTCCGGCCGCAACAGGACGACGCCCTTGGCCTCGTCGAGGGCCCCCAGCACCAGCACCTCGGAGACAAACGGGCCGATCTGCTTCGGCGGAAAGTTGACGACGGCGACCACGAGCCGGCCATCCAGATCCCCGCGGGGGTAGTGCGCGATCTGCGCCGAGGAGCGCTTCTCGCCGATCTCGGGCCCGAAGTCGATCCGCAGCTTCCAGGCGGGGACGCGCGCCTCCGGGAACTCCTCGACCCCCACCACCCGGCCGACCCGCATGTCGACCGCCTCGAACTGCTCCCAGGTGATCTCGCCGGTCACGGCGTCAGCACGATCTTTAGGGCCTCTCTGCGGTCGTAGATCGCGTAGGCCTCGGCGGCGTCGTCGAGCTTCATGTGGTGCGTGACCAGCGGGCCGGGGTCGAGCGTTCCCTCGGCAAGGGCGGCGAGCACCGGGTCGACGTGCTTGATCACGTTTGCGTGGCCGGTCTTCAGCGTCAGCGCCTTGATCCAGACGATCCCCATGTGGACCTCCATTCGCTCCGCGTACACGCCGGTCGCTGAAACCGTTCCGCACTTGCGGGTCAGCCGGCAGGCGAGGTCGAGGGCGTCGGGATGGCCCACGGCATCGATCGTGACATCGACTCCCCTGCCCTCCGTTGCAGCCTTCGCCGCGGCCTTCGGGTCCTCCTCGGTCAGGTGCACGGGGTCGGCTCCGAACGCACGCGCCATGTCGAGTCGCTCGGCCACGGTGTCGATTGCGATCACCCCGGCCGCACCGGCCGCGAACGCCGCCTGGCAAGCGCACAGGCCGACCGGGCCGAGGCCGAGCACGGCGACGACCGAGCCCTCGTCGACGCCGGTCTCGGCAACCGCGTGGTAACCGGTCCCCATCACGTCGCCGGCGAACAGCGCCACATCGTCGCCCATCCCAGCCGGGACCTTGCGGAGCGTGAGGTCCGCGGTGGGGACCTGGAGCAGCTCGGCCTGAGAGCCCTGCAGCTCGCCGAGCAGCTTGCCGTGGCCGAAGACGCGCCCGTGGTCGCACTTGTGGAAATCGCCGCGGACGCAGAAGAAGCACTCGTTGCAAGCCGTGCAGTAGGTGCCGAGCACGCGGTCGCCGACGGCCACCGACGTGACCGCGTCGCCGGCCGCGACGACCGTGCCGACGTACTCGTGGCCGATCGTGAACCCGGGCTCGATCGCGACCCGGCCGTGGTAGATGTGCAGGTCGGAGCCGCAGACGCCGCTGGCCTCGACCCGGACGATCGCGTCGCTGGACGCCTCGAGCTCGGGCTCTGGCTTCTCGTCGACCCGGACCTCGCCGGGCGCCTGGAACGTGACCGCTCGCATCGGCGGCGGAGACTACGCCTAACCCGTGAAACGAAGCGGCGGTGCGGCAGACTGAGCGGTCGTGGGGGGCCGAAACCAGCAGCGCTCCGACACGCGGCTTCTGGTCGGCGCCGTGGGCGTGTCGGCGCTCGGCGACTTCCTGCTTTGGATCCCGCTGACGCTCCACCTGCAGGAGACGACCGGTTCGGGCCTGACCGTCGCCGCGTTGATGATCTGCCTCTGGCTGCCGATCGTCGTGCTGGCGCCACTCGCGGGCCTCCTGGTGGATCGCGTTGACGCGCGTCTGGTCCTGATCTGGGCCTCCCTCGGCCAGGCCGTGGTCGCCGCCGGGCTGGCATTGGTGCTGGACTCCGAGGCCGCCATCCTGATCCTCGCGGCGGTCTTGGGAATCGGCTTCGCGATCGCGCAGCCGGCCGAGTTTGCGCTCGTCCCCGTGGTTGCGGCCGAGCGCGACCTGACCAAGGTGAACGGCTACGTCGAAACCGCCCGCTACACCGGGATGACGGCCGGCCCGCTAGTCGGCGGCGCGCTGGCGGCGGCCGGTGGCACCGACGTGGCGATGATCGGCAACGCCCTGACCTTCGCGCTCCTGGCGCTGGCGGCGTTCCTGCTGCACGCGCGTCGCCCGCCGGCCGAAGCGAATGACGGCGACGAGCCCGACCGCGCGCGCGACGGCGTCATCTTCCTGTTTCGCGACCGCACGCTCGTACTGGTGATGGGCGCGGTGTTCGTGTCGCTGCTCTTCTTCAGCGCCTCGATCACCGCGGAGGTCTTTTTCCTGAAGGAGGATCTGGGCGTGGGCGACGCGGTCTACGGGCTGCTGTTCTCCGGCTGGACGGTCGGGATGGTTGCCGGCGCGTTGGTGATCTCGCGCAAGATCCCGAAGGCGGCCGTGGCGACGGCAGCGCTCTTGGCCGTCGCGGTCCAAGGCGTCGGCCTCGGGCTTCCGACAGCGTGGCTTGCGGTCGGTTTCACGGGCGCGATGTGGTTCGTCGGCGGACTCGGCCACGGAGTCAAGAACGTGCTCGCCAGGACGCTGATCCAGGAGCGTGTGCCCGACCGCCTGCACGGCCGCGCGTTCGCCGCGTACAACGGCCTGCGAAACGGAGCCGAGTTGTTCGCGCTGGCGGGCGGCGGCCTGTTGGTCGCCGCGATCGGCGCGCGCTCGACACTGGCGTTGGCCGGCGTGGTGCCGCTGGTCGTTGCCTTGATCGCGCTCGCGCTCCACGCCCGGGGCAGCGGCCGCGGCCGTCCCGCCAAAGCGGTTGCTGCTACACAGGGATAGGCCGAATTCCAGCAACCACCCCGGCGGCGTAGGGTGGTTGCCAAAGCGACCGAGGAAATCGCGATGACAACTTCCAAGGCCGTATTGATCACCGGCTGCTCGTCCGGTATCGGCGAGGAGACCGCTCGCCGCCTGGCGGCGAGCGGCTGGACCGTCTACGCGACGGCCCGACGCCCCGAGGCGCTGGCCGACCTGGCCGACGCCGGGTGCAAGACGCTCGCCTGCGACGTCACCGACGAGGGCTCGATGCAAGCCTGCGTCGCCGCCGTGGTCGAGGCCGAGGGCGCGGTCGGCGTCCTCATCAACAACGCCGGGTACAGCCAGTCGGGCGCGGTCGAATCGGTCGACCTCGACTCGATCCGGCGCCAGTTCGAGACGAACGTCTTCGGCCTGATCCGGATGAGCCAGCTCGCGCTGCCGGGCATGCGGAAACAGGGCTGGGGCCGGATCGTGAACGTCAGCTCGATGGGCGGCAGGCTCACCTTCCCCGGCGGCGGCATCTACCACGCGACCAAGTACTCGGTCGAGGCGATCTGCGACGCGATGCGCTTCGAGGTCAAGGGCTTCGGCGTGGACGTCGTGTGCATAGAGCCGGGGCTGATCGTGACCGGCTTCGGCGACGCGGCGGTCAGCTCGCTCGACGAGGGCGCTGCGGGCGAAGGGCCGTACGCGGAGTTCAACGCCACCGTCGGCAAGGCGACCGCGGCCGTCTACAAAGGGCCGATGCGGCGGCTCGGCGGCGGGCCGGACGCCGTCGCCAAGGTGATCGAGAAGGCGATCTCGGCGAAGCGGCCGCGCACGCGCTACAAGGTCACCCCCTCGGCAAAGCTCGCGATCGCGCAGCGGCGGCTGGTCAGCGACCGGATCTGGGATCGGGCGATGGCGGCCCAGTTCCCGCGGCCGAAACCCTGATCCGGGCCGACGAGACTGAAAATTCGACAGGCGAGTGCTACAACTCCGGCATGCGCGACTTTGCGCTGCATGGCAATTTGTGATTGTGTGCGCGGCACGTAGAAACCCCCGGGGTAGCGGCCACCTGACGGCCGGAGGAGGAGTTCGAGTGAGAGACAAGGTCTTCGGCCACCGTGCCAGGGCGCGCCTGTTCGCGCTGCTGGGAGCACTGGCTTTCGCCGGCGGCACCGTCGGCCTCGCCGCGTGCGGCGACGACGACGACGACAGCGACACCAGTGGCGGCGCAGCGGCCACCGGTGGCGAGATCACGATGGCCCAGACCTCGCAGCCCGACTATCTCGACCCGGCGCTCGGCTACACGGTCAACGCGATCGAGCCGTTCTTCGCGACGTATCTCCCGCCTTACACGTTCCCGCACGAGGAAGGCGATGCCGGCATCGAGGTCATCCCTGGTCTCGCCGACGGCCCACTCGAGGCATCCGAGGACGGGCTCACCTACAGCTTCACGTTCCGCGACGGGATCAAGTACTCCGACGGCACGGCCCTCAAGGCCGGCGACTTCGAGTACGCGATCAAGCGGGTCCTCAACCTCGAGTCCGGCGGCTCGTCGTTCTTCCTCTACATCGACGGCGCGACCGAGTACGTCGAGAAGGGCGATCCGGAGGGCGACATCTCCGGCATCGAGACGAATGACAAGACCGGTGAGGTGACGATCACCCTCGCCGAGCCCTACGCGGCGTTCAACTACGTGCTGACGATGTGGTTCGCGACGCCGGTTCCCCCCGACACGCCGTTCGAGAACCAAACCGAGAACCCGCCGCCCAGCACCGGCCCGTACGAGATCACCGAGTCGGTCCCGAACCGGCAGTTCGTGCTGGAGAAGAACCCCGAGTTCCAGCCGATCGACGGCGTCCCGGAAGGCAACCTGGACAAGATGACCACGGAGATCATCAAGGACCAGGCCAAGCAGTCTCAGGACGTGATCAACAACGAGCTCGACTTCATGCAGGATCCACCGGTCGCGGACCTGAAGCAGCAGGTGATCGACCAGTTCGGCCCGGAAGGCACGGAGGAGCAGCGGTACGAGGAGTTCGTGACCGCATCCACGTACTACTTCTGGATGAACCACCAGGTCCCCCCGTTCGATGACCCGAAGGTTCGCGAAGCGGTCAACCTGGGGATCGACAAGCCGGGTCTGGCGCGCATTTACGCCGGCGAGCTGGCGCCGGGCTGTGCGGTCAACCCGCCGAACGTGGTCGGCCACGACGAGGCGCATGACGTCGAGGAATGCCCGTACGGCAACCCGAACGAGCCGCCGGACCTCGAGGCTGCCCAGGCCCTTCTCAAGGAGGCGGGCGCCGACGGTGAGAAGATCACCGTCTGGGGCAACAACGACGACCCGACCGACAAGGTCACGCAGGCCTATGGCGACATGCTCAACCAGATCGGCTTCGACGCCGAGGTGAAGATTCTCGACGGCGGCGTCTACTTCCAGACGATCGGCAACGAGAAGACGGCGAACCTCCACACCGGGTTCGCGAACTGGTTCCTCGACTGGCCGCACCCGTTGAACATGTGGTTCGTGTTCGACCCGGATTCGATCCAGCCGACCAACAACCAGAACTACGGCAACATCGACGACCCGGAGGTCAAAAAGGATCTTGACCGGCTCAACCTCGAGACCGACGTCAATGCCGTGGCCGAGGACTGGGCCGCGCTCGACGCGTACACAACCGCACCGGGGCAGGCTCATATGGCTGTCTACGGCCACCGGAAGCTGGCCACATTCCTCTCGGAGCGGATGGACTGGGACAGCGCCGTGTTCCACCCGGTGATGTTCAACGACTACCTCACCTTCGCCCTCAAGGAAGGCGAGTAGAAGCCACTGCCGGGGGACGCCGATCGGCGTCCCCCGCTTTGACTGCGAAGCCCCTCGGGCGGATAATCAACCTCGGTGCCCCGGGAAGAGGCAACGGTAGCCGCGGAACCAGGGACCGAGCTCTCGCTCGGGCTCCCCGAAGAGCTGACCGCAGACGAGCGCCAGGCCGGGCTCGAGGGCTTGAGCCCGTGGCAGTTGGCAATGCGCCGGCTGCGCCGGGACAGGATCGCGCTCGCGGGCGGGTTCGTCTTCGTGCTCCTGGTCCTGAGCTGCATCGCCGCGCCGCTCTGGGCGAACCACGTCGCCCACACCACCGCTGACGAGAACCACCTCTCGGACACGATCCAACAGGACGGTGAGACCGTGAACGTGGTCGACTTCAACGGCGTTCCGATCGGGCCGACGTGGAGCGGGGAGTTCTTCCTCGGCGCCGACTCGAACGGCCGCGACTCGATGGTCCGGCTGCTCTACGGGGGCCGCAACTCGCTGCTGATCGGGCTGATAGCGGCGATTGGAACGACCCTCTTCGGAGTCCTCGCCGGGGTCCTTGCCGGCTATCGGCGCGGCTGGACCGACGGCGTGATCTCGCGCGTCCTCGACATCCTCTGGGCGTTCCCGGTGATCATCCTCGGGATCGCCCTGGGCACCGCCCTGGCGGAGGACGGGCTGAAGATCGGGCCGCTCGAGATCGCCGGCGGCAGCCTCGCGATCCCGATGTTCATCATCGCCCTGATCTACATCCCGTACCTCGCGCGGCCGATCCGCGGCCAGGTTCTGTCCCTGCGCGAGAAGGAGTTCGTCGAGGCGGCGCGCGCCCAGGGCGCGAGCAACTGGCGGGTGATGTTCAGCGAGATCCTGCCGAACATCGCGTCCACGATCCTGGTCTTCTTCCCGCTCCTGGTCGCGAACGCGATCCTGCTCGAGGCGGCGCTCTCGTTCCTCGGCGCCGGCGTGCAGCCGCCGGCTCCATCCTGGGGCACGATGATCCAGGACGGCGTTGGGCGCATCTCCTCCGCTCCTTACCTGGCGATCGCGCCGGGTGCGATGCTGGTGCTTACCGTGCTGTCGCTGAACATCTTCGGCGACGGGGTCCGCGACGCACTCGACCCGCGGGCGAAGGTGAGGCTGGAGCACTGATGGCCCGGTTCGTCGTCAGGCGGCTGTTCTCGATGGTGCTCGTGATGTTCGCGGTGTCGGTGCTGGTCTTCGCGATCTTCAACGTGCTGCCGAACGGCGATCCGGCACAGCGCATCGCCGGCAAACAGCCGACCGAGACGCAGGTCGAAGCGATTCGCAAGGAATGGGGCTTCGACGACTCCCTCCCGCAGCAGTACCTGACGACGATGGAGAAGCTGTTCACCGGCGACATGGTGAGCTACTTCACCCAGCTCAACGTGGTCGATGAGATCTGGAAGGGTCTGCCACGCACGTTCGCCCTCGCGATCGGCGCGGCCCTGATCTGGATGGCCTTCGGCGTCGCCCTCGGCCTGTTCAGCGCGATGCGGGCCGGGAAGGTGTCCGACCGGCTGCTGACGCTATTCGCACTGATCGGGATCTCAATGCCGGTGTTCTGGATCGGAGCGCTGATGAACCACTACCTGGGGTTCAAGGCCGGGATCTTCCCGAACGGCGGCTACGTCGAGTTCACCGAGAGCCCGACCCAGTGGTTCTGGCACCTGATCCTGCCGTGGACGGCACTCGCGATCCTGTTCATCGGCGTCTACTCGCGCGTGCTGCGCGGAAACATCCTCGACACGATGAACGAGGACTTCGTACGCACCGCCCGCGCCAAGGGGATCTCCGAGCGCCAGGTGATGTTGAAGCACGTGCTGCGAAACTCGCTGATCCCGATCACGACCCTCTGGGGCCTGGATTTCGCCGTCGTGATCGGCGGTGGGGCGATCCTCACGGAGACCGTGTTCAGCCTGCAGGGCGTGGGCCAGTACGCGGCCGACGCGATCGGCCAATTGGACCAGCCGCCGATCATGGCCGTGACGATGTTCGGCGCGTTCTTCGTCGTCTTTTTCAACGCGATCGTCGACATCGGCTACGCGGCGCTCGATCCCCGGATCAGGCTCGGGACCGAGAGTCAGGCATGAGCGAAGCACCGCTCTTGCAGGTGAAGGACCTACAGGTCCACTTCCGCACCGAGGAGGGCGTCGTCAAGGCCGTCGACGGCTCGTCCTTCGAGGTCCGCAAGGGCGAGGTGCTGGCGATCGTCGGCGAGTCCGGCTGCGGCAAGTCGGTGACGGCGATGAGCCTGATGGGGCTGACGCGCGGACCGAACGCCGCGATCTCGGGCACGGCGACGTTCGGCGACACCGAGCTGATCGCCGCCAGCGACGACGAGCTGCGGCAGATCCGCGGCAATGAGATGGCGATGATCTTCCAGGACCCGATGACGTCGATGAATCCGGTCCTCCGGGTCGGCGACCAGATCATCGAGCAGATCCAGGCCCACCGGGACATCAGCAAGGCCGACGCCAAGGCCCGTGCGATCGAGCTTCTCGAGTCGGTCGGCATTCCCGGCGCCGCCGAGCGAGTGGACGCCTATCCGCACGAGTTCTCAGGCGGCATGCGCCAGCGCGCGATGATCGCCATGGGCCTCTCGGTCGAGCCGCAGCTGCTGATCGCCGACGAGCCCACCACTGCGCTCGACGTGACGATCCAGGCGCAGATCATGCGACTCCTTCGCAACCTGAACGAAGAGCGCGCGCTGGCGACGATCCTGATCACCCATGACCTCGGGGTGGTCGCCGATGTGGCCGACCGAGTGCTCGTGATGTACGCGGGCGAAGTCGTCGAGTCGGGAACCCTGGAGCAGATCTTCTACGACCCGCAGCACCCCTACACATGGGGCCTCCTCGGTTCGATCATGCGCCTTGACCGCCCGCGCGGCGCCCGGCTCGCCCAGATCAAGGGCCAGCCCCCGTCGCTGCTGACGCCGCCGGAGGGCTGCAAGTTCCAACCGCGCTGCCCGCACGCGTTCGAGAAATGCGGGCAGCACCCGCCGCTCGAGAGCCGGGGCGGCGAGGGCCAGCACGTCGACCGCTGCTGGCTCGACCCGGAGCGCAAGCGCGCCGTGCGCATGATGGCCAGCGGCGACATCGGGCTGGAGGCGGCGTGACGACGGCCGCCACGAGCAACGAAAATCCGCCGGCTCAACAACGCCCGGACTTCGCCTCCGGCTCAGAACCACTGCTCGAGGTCACGGATCTCGTCAAGCACTTCCCGATCAAGTCGGGAGTGCTCTTCGACCGGCAGGTCGGCGCGGTGCGTGCGGTGGACGGGGTCTCGCTCTCGGTCGCACCGGGAGAAACGCTTGGCCTGGTTGGCGAGTCCGGCTGCGGCAAGTCCACCCTGGCTCGCTCGATTCTGCAGCTGCTGACGCCGACATCCGGCTCGGTGCTATTCGACGGCCAGGAGATCGCGGGCATGGGCCAGCGCGACCTGCGTCCACTGCGCCGCGAGATGCAGATGATCTTCCAGGACCCCTACGCGTCGCTCAACCCGCGCAAACGGGTCGGCCAGATCGTCGGCGGGTCGCTCAAGCTTCACGGTATCGCCGACGGGAAGCAGCTTCGGCTGCAGGTGGAGGAGTTGCTCGAGCGCGTCGGGCTGGCTCCGGAGCACTACAACCGTTACCCGCACGAGTTCTCCGGCGGCCAGCGCCAGCGGATCGGGATCGCCCGGGCGCTCGCGCTGCGGCCGAAGCTGATCATCGCCGACGAGCCGGTCTCGGCGCTCGACGTCTCGATCCAGGCCCAGATCATCAACCTGCTCGAGGACCTCCAGGACGAGTTCAAACTCACCTACATCTTCGTCGCCCACGACCTCGGGGTCGTCCGCCACGTTGCCGACCGCGTGGCGGTCATGTACCTGGGGAAGATCGTCGAGCTTGGGTCGGCCGACGAGGTCTATGCCAATCCCGTTCATCCGTATACGGAGGCGCTCTTGTCGGCGGTGCCGATTCCAGACCCGCGGCTGAATGCCGCCCGCACCGAGCGGGTCCTCGAGGGCGACGTGCCCTCGCCCGCCAACCCCCCTGAGGCCTGCCGATTCCACACGCGCTGCCCGTACGCCACGGAGATCTGCTCCGAAGTGGAGCCGACCCTGGACGAGCACCGCCGCCGCCAATGGGCCGCCTGCCATCACCCGCTGAACGTGGGCGCCGGAGCGCGGGCCGGCTAGCGGGCGCGGACCTGAACCCGGTTCGAGTCCGGGTCCTGGAAGGTGATGCGGTCGCCGTCGGCGACGAGGGTGACGCCGGCTTCCTCCAGCCGCGACGCCGCCCGGTCGACGCTCGCGGCCGAGCGCAGCCGCAGTTCGAACGCGTCGAGCCCGGGGCGGTCGGGCGGCACCGGGGCGGCGCCTGCGGAGTGCCATGTGTTGGCACCGAGGTGGTGGTGATAGAGCCCCTCGGCCAGGAACACCGCTTGGGCTCCGAAGCGCTGGCGTTCGTCAAGCCCGAACACGCCGCGCCAGAACGCGGAGGCCCGCTCGACGTCGGCGGTCTGCAGGTGGATGTGGCCGATGTCGCAGCGCGCGGGCAGCTCCTGCTCGGTCGCCTCGGCCAGGAGCGCCGCAAGGTCGAGGGGCCGGGTGTACATGCCGACCCGGCCTTCGGTGGCTGCCGGCCATTCCTCGTACGGCCGGTCGCGATAGAGCTCGACACCGTTGCCCTCCGGGTCGCGGAAGTAGACGGCGTCCGAGACACCGTGATCGGACGCGCCCTCGAACACCGGCGCGACCTCGACCGTCCGCGCGACAGCCGCGCCGAGCGCCGCGCGGTCCGGGTAGCGAAAGGCATTGTGAAACAGGCCCGTATGCGGCTCAGCCACCGGCGCCGCGCCGCGAGCCGCCAAGGGGTCGAGCCGAATCAGCGTCCGCCCGTCCACGTCCGCGAGCTCGACGGCGTCGGCACCGACGTCGCGCGCAGTGAGGCCGATCGCCCGTTCGTAGAAGTCGCGTTGGCGGCCCAGGTCGGCCGCGCGCAACGTGACCGCGCCGACGACGGTGTCGAACAAACTGGCCAGCTCATTGGGCCTCGGCTGCGGCGCGACGCTCACGAACGGGATCGTGCCACGATGGCGTCGTGGTTGCCCTGATCACCGGAGCGTCGAGCGGAATCGGCGAGGCGACGGCCCGCCGGCTGGCTTCCGAGCCCGACGCGGAGCTGGTCCTCGTCGCCCGCCGCGAGGCGCGACTGAAGGCGCTTGCGGGCGAACTCGGAGGGGCGACGGTGATCGCTGTCGATCTCACCGATCCGGATGCCCCCGGCATGGTCGCCGAGGTCGTCGAGAGCCGGCACGGCAGCCTCGACCTGCTCGTCAACAACGCCGGCGCCGCCTGGCGCGGGCGCTTCGGCGAGACCGGCTGGGACAACGTGCGGCAGCACATGGAGCTGAACTTCGACGCCGTGCTGCGGCTGACCGAGGCGCTGCTGCCGATCCTGCGCCGCTCGGCGCCCAGCGCGATCGTCAACGTCGCCAGCACGGCAGGGCGGGTGTCGCGTGGCAACTCGGGCGGCTACTCGGCCAGCAAGTTCGCGCTCGCCGGCTGGAACGACTCTTTACACATCGAGGAGGGCGCGCACGGCGTCCACGTCGGCATGGTCCTCCCCGGCTTCGTCGCCACCGAGGGCTTCCCGCAGAGCGAGCTGCGGGCCCGCGCCGCGACCCGTTGGGCGGTGTCGACCCCGGACAAGGTCGCCGAGGCGATCCTCGATGCCGGCCCCGGCGGGAAGGCCGAACGATACGTGCCGCGTCCGTACTGGCTGGCGGCGGCCGCCCGGATCCTCGCCCCGCGGCTGGTGCGCCGCGGCGCCGGCGCCAAGGCGCTGACGCCGGACACCGGCGCGGGCGAAGACGAGAGCCAGCGCTGAGCCGCTAGCTGGGGTCGGGCACGATCCGGATGTACGGGCGCGGCGATTCCCAGCCGTCCGGGTACTTCTCCTTGGCCTCGTCGTCGGAGACCGAGCCGGCGATGATCACGTCCTCGCCCGGCTGCCAGTTGACCGGCGTCGCGACCTTGTGGTCGGCGGTGAGCTGCAGCGAGTCGATCACCCGCAGGACCTCGTCGAAGTTGCGCCCGGTGGTCATCGGGTAGACCAGGACCAGCTTGATCTTCTTGTCGGGGCCGACGACGAACACGTTGCGGACCGTCTGGTTGTCGGCCGGCGTGCGCTCCGTCGGATCGCCGCTCACGTCCGCGGGCAGCATCCCGTAGGCCTTGGCGACCTTGAACTCAGGGTCGGCGATGATCGGATAGTTGGGCGCCGTGCCCTGGGTCTCGGCGATGTCCTTGGCCCACTTCTCGTGGTTTTCGATCGGATCGACCGAGAGGCCGATGATCTTCACGTTCCTGCTCTCGAAGTCGGGGTGGATGCTCGCCATATAGCCGAGCTCGGTCGTGCAGACCGGAGTGAAGTTCCGGGGGTGCGAGAACAGGACGGCCCAGGAGTCCCCGATCCATGCGTGGAAGTTGATCACGCCCTCGGTCGTCTCGGCCTCGAAGTCGGGTGCGGTGTCGCCAATCGTGAGTGCCATTTGAAGCCTCCGTTGCTGTCGTCGGGGTCGCTCATCCGAGCCTAGCGGAGGGTGTGCGAGACTCGCGCCCATGTCGACCTACGAATTGCTGCTCCTGCTCCATGTTCTCGCCGTCGTCATCTGGCTCGGCGCCGCCTTTGCGCTGACGATGCTGGTCCTGCGCGCCGAACTGGCGCACGATGCCGCCGCGAAGGCCGAAGTCAACGCGGGCACGGAATGGCTGGCGGTCCGTGTGTTCATCCCGGCCTCGCTGAGCACGTTGATCTTCGGCCTGCTCACGATGATCGAGGGCCCCTGGGGGCTCGATCAGCTCTGGGTGGCGCTGGGGCTCGCCGGCTGGGCGGTCTCGTTTTTCACCGGGATCCTCTACTTCAAGCCCGAGAGCGAGCGGGTCGAGGCGCTCGTCAGCGAACAGGGAGCGGAGAGTCCTGAGGTCCAGCGTCGTCTCGACCAGATGGAGCTGATCGGGCGAATCGAACTGGCCGTCCTCTTCCTGGTCGTCGGCGACATGGTGATCAAGCCGACCGGCGACGATACCGGGGTCCTGATCGTGGGCGCCGCACTGCTCGCCGGGGTCGTAGCCATGCTCGTGGGGCTCGCGCGCTCGCGTCCTGCCGAGGCCTGACGCCCTCTCTCGACCACTCGACTGAGGCGAGCCGGCCGCGGTCGGCCGCTCAGGCTACGCGGCCTCCGTCACCACCTCACCCTCGCCGCTCGAGCGTGAGGGAATCAGCAGCCAGGCGGTCGCGATCGCGCCCGCGATCGCGATCACAGCGCAGACGATCAGCGCGTCGTGGAGGCCGTCCACGTACGACTGGAGGTCGCCGCCCAGCGCCGCATCAGCAGGCACGAGGGTCCCGAGCGCAGCGATCCCGACGGCGACGCCGGTTTGCCGGAAGGTGTCATTCGCGCCGACCGCGAGCCCGCTCTGCTCCTCGGGCAGGGCTCGGAGAGCGAGCTCGCTGGCGGTGGGATTGAACAAACCGGTGCCGATGCTCGCGAGGAGCAGGCCGGGAAGCGTCACGGTCCACGAGGAGTCGACGCCGATCATGAGGAGCGCAACCATCCCGCCCGCGATCAGCGCGAGTCCGGCGCTCGCAAGCTTCGCCGGCGACGCCGTCGCCCCGAGCGTGGCCGTCATCCCGGAGACGGCGAACACCAGGAACGTGCCGGGCAGGTAGACGAGACCGGTCTCGATCGGCGAGAGCCCCAGCACCGTCTGCAGGTAGAGGGTCATGTAGAGGAAGACCGCGAAGAACGACGAGGCGATGGCGAACACCGCGACCTGCGGGCCGGCGAACCGCCGCTGGCTCAATAGGCGGAGCGGCATCATCGGCTCGCGCGAGCGCTCCTCGACGACAATGAACGCAACGAGGAACAGAGCCGCGCCGGCAAGCGCCGCGACGATGCCGGCGCTGCCCCAGCCCTCCTCGTTCCCGCGCAACAGCGCGAGGATCAACAGGAAGAGACCGGCGATCAGCGTGATCTGGCCGGGCAGGTCGATCCGGCGCGGCGTCGGATCGCGGCTCTCGGCAACGGCGCGGAACGTGATCCACAGCGCGACGGCGCCGATCGGCACGTTGATCAGGAAGATCGCCCGCCAGCCGAACAGCTCCGTGAGCGAGCCGCCGATGAAGGGGCCGAGCGCGAAGGACGCGCCGATCGCGGCCCCGTAGACGGCGAGCGCCTTGACGCGGTCCTCCTGTAGGGGCGTGGCCTGGGAGATCAGCGCCAGGGCCGTCGCAAACATCATCGAGGCCCCCAGCCCCTGGATCGCCCGAGCACCGACGAGGGTTTCGATGCTGGAGGCCGCGCCGCAGAGCGCGGAGCTCACGGTGAAGATCATGAGCCCCAGGGCAAAGAGCCGCCGGCGCCCCAACCGGTCGGCGAGCGCCCCGGCCGTGAGCACGGTCGCCGCCAGGGGGATCGTGTAGGCGTCGATGACCCACTGGAGCCCGGTCAGGTCGGTGTCCAAGCCGCCGGCGATGTCCGAGATCGCGGTGTTGATGACGCTGATGTCCAGCATCAGCATCGCGGTCGCCAGGCAGGCGACAGCGATCGTCAGTCCGGTGCTGTGTCCCTGGGCGCGATTGATCGCAGGAAGTTAGCGGAGCAAGGAATGATCCGAGCCCTCGACCGAGGCGTTACGGTGCGGCGCGATGTTTCAGGTCGGCGCCAAGCTCCTTTACGGGAGATCGGAGCCGACGCGCTCTACAGCGGAGGGGGAGGGATTCGAACCCTCGATGGACGAGAAAACGCCCATAACGGTTTTCGAGACCGCCGCATTCAACCGCTCTGCCACCCCTCCAAGAGGGGATGCTAGCGACAGATCGGATGCGGGCGGCGGGAGCCGGGCGGCGTCGTCAACCGCCCGGCCAGCGTCAGACGCGGGTTGATCGGCTCGCGGCGATCCGCGGCCAGATCAACAGGACGAGTCCGATCAGGATGCAGGCGATTCCGAGTCCGTAATGGACGAGGACCGCCAGCACGATGCCGATGACTATGAGAAGCAGCGATAGTTCCATGCCGCAGCCGCTACCCCCGGCAACCCGCCGGAAACGGCCGCACCGGTGTCGGAACGCAATACTGGACGTCTGTCCGAGCCGGGGGAACATGACACGCCGACCCACGAGGAGGTCCTCGCGCGGGGATACGACGCGTTCAACCAGCGCGACTCCGCCCGCCTGCGGACGCTGATGGTCGAGGACTTCCAGTGGAACGAGGCCGCGGAGGTCCCGGGCCGCAAGGTCTGCAAGTCGGCCAACGAGTTCCTCGCCTACATGCTGGGATTCGAGCGCCTCTGGGACGAGTTCGCCTTCGAGCTCCTGGAGACGACACCCGGCGCCGGCGACACGCTCCTGGCGACGGTTCGCGGACGCGGACGCGGCAAGGCCAGCACCCACGAGTTCGAGCTGACGATCCACCACCTCTGGCGCTTTCGCGACGGCAAGGTGGCGCGAATGGATGCCTATCTGGACCCGCAGGAGGCCGCCGACGCGGCGGGCCTGCGAGAGACCTAGAGGAACCTTGTGCCGCTGAGCGCGTCTAGGGTGGCCCGCCTCTGGGCGGTCGAGACCACGTCGCCCTTCGCCTCGTAGAGCTCGACCGCGCGCTCGAGGACCGGCACCGCCTCGGACGGCGAGCGCGCGGCCAGCAGGACCTCGCCCAGGCAGCTCAATGCGTCGGCGTGGAGGACGACCGTGTCCCCCGGCTCGGCGACGTCAACCGCCTCGCGGGCGAAGCGCTCGGCCTCGGCCAGGTGATTCGACGCCGTCAGCGCCTGAGCGCGGGCGATGCGCCACTTGACCTGGGCGTCGAGGTCGTCGCTGGCGGCGATCTCCTCGGTGCGCTCGCTCAGCTCGAGTGCTTCGTCGGCCCTGTCCTGCGCGACGAGCGCCCCGGCCAGGACAGGGATCAGACTCGCCGCGATGTGCTTCGCGCCCGAGTCCTCGAAGTACTCGATCGCCGGGCGGAGCTCGCGCTCCGCGGCGGCAGGATCGGAGGCGAGCGGCTCGACGATCGCGGTCGAGAGCGCGAGGTAGGAGATGTGGACCGGCAGGTCGAGCTCTTCGAAGATCGCGCGAGCGTCGGCGAACGCCTGCTGGGCGTGGCCGACCTTGCCGGCGCGGGCGAGCATCTCGCCCATGCGCCCGAGCGTCGACCCCTCGAGCGCGCGGTTGTCATGGGCCCGCGCCCACTCCAGATCCTCGCGGGCGCGGGCGACGACCCGTTCGCAGGGCACCGGCCCCAGCGTTGAGACCTGCAGGAGCCAGTAGCGGATCCATGCCTCGACGCCGGCATCACCGGCGCCACTCGCCAGCTCCAGCGCGCGCTCCAGTGCCTCCGCCGCCGCGGCCTGCTGGCCCCGGTCGGAGTGGACCTTCCCCAGCAGGTGCCAGGCGCGCGCCGCATCGAGGTCCTCTTCGAGCCGGTGGAACACCGCCAGCGCCTGCTCGGCGGCGGTGCGCCCGTGGTTCGTCCACCAGACCGGATCGGTCAGCCGCTTGAGGTTGGCCTCGAGGATGCGCATTCGCGCCTCCGCGCGCTCGTCGCCAACGGCGACCACCGCGCGGCGCGCCTCGGCGAGGACCTGATCGGCGCGCTCGGTCTCGCCGCCGCGGATCAGCGCCATCCCGAGATCGATCAGGGGCTCCAGCCGCGCCGCCGGGTCGGAGCCGCCGCTCTCGGCGAGCAGGGCCACCGCACGCGCGAGCAGGGCGGCGGCACCGGCGTCGTCCTGACGGGCGGCCGCGCGCTTCCCGGCATTCGAGAGGTGCGCAGCCGCGCGCAACGCCAGTTCTTCGACCTGCTCGGCTGAGCCGAGAAGCTCCCGGCGGCATTGATTCGCAGTCTCGAGGTGGTAGCCGATGATCTCTTCGACCTGGCCCAGCCGCGACTCGGACCAGCCCAGGAGCCAGTCGGCGAAGCGCTCGTGCAGCGTCGCCCGCCGGGCCTTGGAGAGTGCGCCGTAGACCGCGTCGCGCACCAGGATGTGGCGGAACTGGAAGAAGTCCCGGGGCACGCCCGTGCGGCGGACGGGCTCGATCAGCCGTTTGCCCACCAGCGCCTCGACCTCCTCGAAACCGCCGTCCCCGGCCAGGGCCGCGGCCGCATCGGCCCAGAACTCCTTGCCGATCACCGAAGCGGCCTCGGCCAGGGCGCGCTCGCTCGGCGAGAGATGGTCGATCCGAGCGGCCAGGATCGCCTCGATCGTCGGCGGAACGTCGAGCTCGCGCGTCCCGTTGTGAACCGACCAACCGTCCTCGGAGCGCCGCAGCACACCATCGTCGATCAGCATCGAAAGCAGCTGCTCCACGAACAACGGGTTGCCGGCTGCCAGTTCGACGACGCGCGCCCGCAACGGCTCGACCAAGCCGCCACCCGTGAGCTTGTCGACGAGGTCGCCGATCGAGTCGTTGGCCAGCGCATCCAGCGAGATCGTCGTTGCGCTGGACTGGCGCCAGTCCGGGCGCTTGTCGAGCAGCTCGAAGCGGGACGTGCAGGCGAGCAGGATCGGCACCGACCGGGTCTGGCGCGAGAGGTAGAGGATCAGCTCGAGCATCGTGGGCTCGGCCCACTGGAGGTCCTCCATCCAGACGATCACGGGGCGCCTGCGGGCGAGTGCCTCGAGCAGCCGGCGGACCGCCCAGAACGCCTGCTCCCCCGGCTCGAAGGAATCGTCCAGCCCCGTGATCTGCGCGAGGTGGCGGGCGATCGCGGGACCGTCGGGGTCGCCCGCCATCACCGCGTCGAGCTTGCCGCTCGCGCTGGCAGCGTCGTCTGAGTCCTCGATGCCGGCCGCCTGCCAGACGATCTCGGTCAGCGGCCAGTAGGTGATGCCCTCGCCGTAGGGGAGGCACCGCCCGACGAGCACGGTCGCGCTCGGACGGTAGCGCTGGACCATCTCGGCGACCAGCCGCGACTTCCCGACCCCGGCCTCACCGAGGACCGTGACGAACTCGCAAGAGTTACGTGCGACGCAGCGCTCGAATGCCACCTGGAGGAGCGCCAGGTCACGCTCGCGGCCGACCATCGGGCGGTCGGCGAGCGGTTCGCCCTCGGATCGACCGGTCCCGAGCAGCAGAAAAGTGGCCAGCGGCTCGGAGCGGCCGCGCAACTCGACCCGGCCCGAGGGCTCGACGTCGACCTCGTTGCGCACCAGGCGATAGGTGTCCTCGCCGATCAGGATCTGGCCCGGCTCGGCCAGCTTTTCGAGCCGGGCGGCGACGTTCATCGTGTCGCCCAGCGACATCGAGCGGCCGGCGATCGGCGGCCCGACCACCACTGTCCCGGTGTTGATGCCGATCCGGAGCCCAAGCCGCACCCCAAGCCGGGGCTCGAGCTCCGAGTTCAGTGCTTCGACCTCGGTCAGCATCTCCGCAGCGGCGTGGACCGCCCGCAGGGCATCGTCCCCATGCGCGACCGGCGCCCCGAAGATGCCCATCACCTCGTCGCCGATGAAGTTCTCGACGGTGCCTCCGTGACGCTCGATCGTCGCCCCCATGCGCTCGAAGAAAGCGCCGACGACCTGGCGGAACAGCTCTGGGTCCAGCTTCTCGGCAAGCGTCGTCGAACCGGCCATGTCCGCGAACACGGCGGTTACCTTCTTGCGCACCTCGAGTGAGGATTCGCCCCCGAAACCGGCCACGGCCTGATGATCGCGGTTGGCGGCGGCGCGTGCAAGGCCGGGAGGGTGAGCTTCGTCACCCTCGGCCGGCCGGTCAGTCCTTGGCGATCGCGTAGCGGAGGATCTCGACCACCTGCTCGGGCGTCTCGGCCGTCGCCATCGCGGCGCGGTCGATCTCCTTCAGGGCATGATCGTGCTCCGGCGGATGGAGCGTGATCAGCGGCGTGCCGAGCGCGGCGGCGAATCCGGCGTCGAAGGCTGCGTTCCATTGCTTGTACTGCTCGCCGAAGCGGACGACGACCACGTCGGCGCGGCGCAGCAGGGTCTGCGTGCGCACCGCGTTGAGCCCGGCGCCCTTGTGGTCGTGCCAGAACTTGTCGGGCTCGGGGCCGAGGATCTCGACGCCGGCGTCGTCGGAAGCCGAGTGGTCGGTCACCGGCGCGAGCAGCTCGACCGGCAGGCCCGCTTCCCTGACCCCGGCGGCGATCCGGTCGCGCCAGTCGGAGTGGATCTCGCCGGCGAGGTAGACGTTCCAGGTGCTATCGGGGGCCATTGGGCTGATCGTAGTAACTACGCTTCAGCGCCCTCGGAGAGGTGACCGAGTGGCTTAAGGTGCGCGACTGGAAATCGCGTGGGCGGTGCAAGCTGCCTCGTGGGTTCGAATCCCACCCTCTCCGCTAAAGCCCCATCGTCTTGCCGATCAGCTCCTTCATGATTTCGTTCGTGCCCGCGTAGATCCGCGTGATCCGGGCGTCCACCCAGGCCTTCGAGATCGGGTATTCGGTCGTGTAGCCGTAGCCGCCGTGGAGCTGGACGCCGGCGTCGGTGACCTTCCCCAGCAGCTCGGTCACCCACCACTTCGCCATCGCCGCCTCCTCGACCGTCGCCACGCCGGCACAGTGGCGCTCGATCGTGCGGTCGATGAACGCGCGCGTGATCTCGAGCTCGGTCTTGAGCTCGGCCATCAGGAACCGGGAGTGCTGGAACGATCCGATCGGACGGCCGAAGGCCTTGCGCTCCTTGACGTAGGAGAGCGTCATCTCGAACGCGAGCTCGGCGCCGGCGAGCGAGGTGACGGCCAGGATCAGGCGTTCGGGGACCAGGCGTGAGACGAGCTGCATGAAGCCCGACCCCTCGGCGCCGAGCAGGTTCTCGGCCGGGACTTGGACGTCGTTGAAGAACAGCTCGGAGGTGTCGGAGGCGTGCTGGCCCAGCTTCTCGATCTGCTTGCCCCGTTCGAAGCCCTCCATCTCGCGCTCGACGATCAGCAGCGAGAGGCCGCCGTGCGGGTCGTCGGAGGTGCGCGCGGCGACGATCACCATGTCGGCGTTGATGCCGTTGGTAATGAAGGTCTTGGCGCCGTTGACGACGTAGCCGTCGCCGTCCGCCTTGGCGCTGGTCTGGATCGCCGCCAGATCCGAGCCGGTTCCGGGCTCGGTCATCGCGAGCGCCAGAATCCGCTCGCCCGCCGCCACGGCGGGCAGCCAGCGCTGCTTCTGCTCGTCGGTGCACGAGGCCATCAGATAGGGCAGGCAGACGTCGGTGTGCAGCAGCGGCCCGGTGAACGCGTCGCCGGCCCCGGAGCGCGTTGCCTCCTCGCCGAGCACGACGTTGAAGCGCCAGTCGTCGACCCCCGGCCCGCCGTACTCCTCGGGCACCTCCATCGCGAGGAACCCGTACTCGGCCGCCTTGGTGAACAGCTCGCGCGGGACGAGCCGTGCCTGCTCCCACTCCGAGTAGTTGGGGACGACCTCGGCCGCGAGGAACTTGCGAAAGCTCTCGCGGTAGTCGTCGTGCTCGGGCTCGAAGATGGTGCGCTTGGTGGGCTGCGGTGCGGCGATCGCCATGTGGCGTCCTCTCGGTCGTTGGTGGCCGGCGGAGGTATAACAAACCGAACAGTCGTTCTGTTTGTGGCTCGTCTATCTTTGCCGCGTGCCAGCGATGACGGCCCCAGGTGATTGGACGGTCGCGCAGAAGTTCGCGATCGGGCTTGGGGTCTTCACCACCTTGTTTGGGCTCGTCGGCCTGGCGGCGAATCCCGACTTCGCAGTGGGGGACGACGCAACCGCGGACAGCATCCTCGGGGTCGACTGGAACGGGTGGCACGGAGTCGCCGCCATCCTCGTCGGGGCACCCGGGCTGGCCATCGCGTGGCTGCCCGCGCTCGCGATCCCGTATCTGGCCTACCGCGCGCTCACGGACGCGGCCGTCGGGCTCTGGGCGTTTCTCGACGACCGTCCGCTCGGGGTGCTGTTCCTGCCGACCAACGGCGACGCCATCCTGCACATCGCGGTGGCGGCGGTCGCGACGCTGGGCATCGTGCTCGCCAGCCGCGGAGCTCGCCCGACCGTCGGCACGGCGTAGCCGCCTACCCGCGGCCGGCCCCTGCGCTCGTCCAGCGTCGCAGCGAGGCGCGCGGTCATCCGCGAAGCGCTTCGGTGTCGAGTGGTAGGCGTAGCGCCGTCGACCTCGACTGCCAGGCGCTCGTCGCGGAACAGGAAATCCACGCGATAGGGGCCGATCGGGACATCGCTTTCGTCTGGCTCGAGACCGTGTGCGCGCATCACACGGAGCGCGAGCCGCACCGCTTCCGAGCGAACGATGCGTGGGCCGCGCTCGGTGTCGAGGAGCGTGCGCAGCGCCTTGCCTCCCTTCCGGGTGGGATGGGCGTTGAGGGTGGCGCGTAGCTGCTGGTCAACTACAAGCTTCAGGACGCGGTCGAGTTTCTGCATTCGGGCACCTATGCGGTACCCAAGTGCAGAAGTTCGCGGGATTCGCCCCCTGCTACCGGCGGGCCTCGAAGAACGTTTGGAGCTGGGTCGCCGCTTCAGCTGCCAGCAGCCCGCCGCTGACCTCGGGGGTGTGGTTGAACGCCGGTTCGGCAAGCACGTCGAGAACGCTGCCGGCCGCGCCCGCCTTCGGGTCGTCGGCCGCGTAGATCACGCGCGGGACGCGGGCGAGGACGATCGCCCCCGCGCACATCGCACAGGGCTCGAGGGTCACATAGAGGGTCGTCAGCGGCAGGCGCCAGCCGCCGAGGACCGAGGCGGCCTGCCGCAGGACCAAGACCTCGGCGTGGGCGGTCGGGTCCTGGCGCAGCTCGCGCTGGTTTCCCGCCTGCGCCAGAACCTCGCCGTCGCGGACAAGGACCGCGCCGATCGGCACGTCACCGTTCCCGGCCGCCCGTTCGGCCTCGCGCAGGGCCAGGAGCATCAGCTCCCGGTCGCGCTCGGTGAATCCCTGGTCGTTCAGGTCGTGCGAACGATGAAGACGCCACAGGGGGCGTGGTGCGAGATCTTGTTCGGCACGCTGCCGAGCAGGAACCGGCGGGCTCCGGTCATCCCCTTGTTGCCGACCACGATCAGGTCGGCCTTGGTCTCCTCGGCGACGTCCAGGATCGCGTCGGCCGGATCGCCCTCGCGCGGGTGGGTACTCGCCTCCACTCCGGCCTCCTTCGCGGCGCCGGCGGCAGCCTCGAGATAGGTGTTCACGTCCTCACGCGGGCCGACACCATGGGCGATGTCGCCGGGTACCTGCTGGGCCTCCTCGCGAAGCCGATCCTGAGGGACGGGTTCGTAGGCGCTCACGAACTCGAGCGAGGCGCCGGTGAGCTTGGCGAGCTCGGTCGCGTGCTTGACCGCCACGGTGGCCGTCTCTGAACCGTCGGTGCCTACAACGATGCGCTTGAACAACAGACCCTCCTCGACCCGAAGATGCGCCGCCATACTAACCGGGTGCCGCGCAGCTGGACCGTTTCCGTCGTCATCCTGGTTGTCTGCCTGGTCGCGTCGATCGTGATCGCGATCACCAAGCTCGCCTGAGCGGGCCGAGCCCGCCCCCTTCCCCGGACATAGACTGCGGCAATGGCCGAGGTGACCGAGGCCGCGGACGGCGTCTGGCGCGTGGCCGGCGACTTCCGCAAGGCGATGAACGTCTTCCTGATCGAGGACGAGGGCGGCGTGACGATGTTCGACGCCGGCACGAAGGGCATGGTCAAGCCGATCCGGCGCGCCGCCGACGAGCTCGGCGGCCTGAAGCGGATCGTCCTCGGCCACGCCCACGCCGACCATCGCGGCTCCGCCCCCGGGCTCGGCGCACCCGTCCTCTGCCATCCCGACGAGGTCGCGGACGCCGAGGGCGACGGCGGCTACCACACTTTCGACATCGACCAGATCCCGTGGTGGTTCTCGCGCGCCGTCTACCCCACTTTGCTCAAGCGATTCTGGGACGGCGGCCCGGTGAAGATCGCCGACACCCTCTCCGAGGGCGATCAGGTGGCGGGCTTTCGCGTCGTCCACTTCCCCGGCCACGCGGCCGGGTTGATCGGTCTCTGGCGCGAGTCGGACGGCGTCGCGCTGGTGAGCGATGTGATCTACCAGGTCAATTCGATCCGGCTGAAGGCGCTGCCCGAGGACGAGGCGCCGATGGTGCCGCACCCGGTCTGGGCGCACGACTATGCGCAGTCGATCGCAAGCGTGCGCAAGCTCGCCGCGCTGGGCGCGACCAAGATCTGGCCCGGTCACGAAGACGCTCTCGAGGGCACCGGGGAAGAAGTCCGCTTCCGGCTCGAGCGCGCCGCCGACCGCGCCACGGCCGAGCCCGGGACTTAGCCGCGACGCACCGTCTCGCAGGCTCGGACCCGGTCGCGGCGATCGACGTAGGCCGTGTCGTTGCCCGGACCGCAGCGGACGACGTCCCGAGCCCGTCCCTTGGCCCTGATCACGTCGTTGCCGGCGCCGCCGAAGTGCTTGTCGCGGCCCTTGCCACCGACCAGGCAGTCGGCGCCCCGGCGACCGATCAGCTTGTCGGAGCCGGCGCGGCCGAGGATCCGGTCGCGGCCTGAAGTGCCGCGCAGATGGTCGGCTCCCGCGGTGCCGCGGATCATGTTCGTGCAGCGCTCGCCCTGGCCAGGCCCTGGGCCGGGGCCCGGGCCGCCGCGCTCGGGCAGCTCGACGTCGGCGACCAGCCCCCAGTTGCCGGCGTCGTCGCGGTAGAAGATGGCCGCGTGGGTGGCGTCGCCGACCTCGGCCGAGGTCAGAGTCGCCGTCTCGGCGGAACCTGAGGAACCGGCGTCGCGCTCGAGCGCCTCCGTCCCGTCACCGGGGTCGGCGATCGGGCCGTCGCCCAGGAGCACCCGGAAGCGGGTGGCGTTTCCGCAGCGCCAGTCGTCGCCGGGCGCCGACCAATCCAGCGTCACGTCGCCGCTGCCCGAGTCGAGCGACGCCCCGAGGTCCTCTGGCGTGCCGGGCGGCCGCGCGTCGTGGCCGTAGTTGTTGGTGCCGTGCTCGTCGTGGTGGAAGGTCCACCATTCGGCGTTCGTGGAAATTCCGTCGCGGTCGCACGATGGCGTCCCGGTCGCCCACAGGAACGACCAGCCCTCGCGGGTCAGCGCCGCGACCTCGAGGTCGCCGTCGCCGTCCGCGTCGCCCACCGAGGGCGTTGCCTGGGTCCAGCCGCCGGTGAACTTGGGCCAGCCGGCGGCCTCGGTCCCACCGGTTCCATAGGCGTGCATCTGGTAGAGGCCGGTGCCATAGAGGGCGTGGCGATCGGAACCGGCGCCGACGTTGGCGATCGCCGGCTGGCCGAGGAGTTGGAAGTCGTCGGTCGTGCGCGGGTAGCCCGGCAGCCCCGATCCCGCCTGCGGGCCGGTGGCGCTCCAGGCCTGGACGACGTGCGCGAACGGCAGGTTCTGGTTCGCCGCCAGCAGGTTGGCGGCGCCGGCCGCCGTCAGCCCGCCCTTGATCACGCTGGGGTCGGAGCCCGAGAGGGCGCCGATCGCGGAGTAGTCGGCGAGGTTCACGACCGGCGTGGGATCGAGCCCGTCGCCGACGAGGCTGTTGAACGCGGTCACGGTCGACGCGTCGCCGTCGACCACACGGGTGCCGCCGAGGCCCAGCGACGTCGCCGCCGAGATCACGACCTCGTCGTCGCCGTCGCCGTCCTCGTCGAAGACCGACGCGTCGTGGCCGGGCAGCACCAGCGGCAGCAGGTCACCCGCCGCGACCCCGACTCGCGCGGGCCAGCCGGCCACCTGCGTGCCGTCGCCGTGCAGCGCGTAGACCGGGTTCGAGCCGGTCGACGAACCCAAAATCGCGTTGAACAGGTCGAACGGGCTGGCCGGCAGCGCCGGATCGCCGGAGATCACCTCGTTGGTCGCGATCACGACCTCGGGCGGTGCCTCGCCGTCGAGCTCGGCGATCGCCGGCGAGGTGGCGATCTCAGCCCCGGGCGCGTCGTCGGAGTCGAGCTTGGCCGGGAAGCCCGGCAGCGACTGGCCCTCACCATCCCAAGCGTAGACGTGCTGATCCAGGGAACCGGCGACGACGTCGAGGCGCCCGTCGTCGTCCAGGTCGGCGAGCGCCGCGCCGCCGAAGAACCCGCGCTTGATGTGGTTCTCGGAGGTGATCGCCCGCTCGCCCTGGTCAAAGCACGGATGCGGGGCGCCGGGCGCGCACGGATCCGACAGCGCCGGGTCAATCCGCACCGGGAAGCCTGCGAGCGCGTCTCCGTGCCGGTCCCACGCGTAGACGTGCTCGCCCGCCGCGGTCACCAGGTCAGGCGCCAGATCGCCGTCGAGATCGCCGATCGCCGGCGCGCGTGGGGTCTCGAGGGGGACGCCGCCGGTCGCCGCCGGGACGCCGTGCGAGGCGCCGACCGCGAGCGGGAGGGTGTGCACCGGCTGGCCGCCGTTCCAGCTCGGAAGCGGGACCCCGCCCGAATCCAACACGAAGATCTCGCCGCTCGACGTCGGCTGGACCACGTCCAGGGCGTTGTCGCCGTCGAGGTCGAAGAGGCGGGGCGGCACCTCGCCGCCCGAGCCGGTGATCCGCGCCGTCGAGTTCGAGCCGGCACCGATCGGCCGCGGCCAGCCGGGCAGGTTTCCGTCGTTGCGGTAAGCGAACAGCGTCTTGCGATAGCGGCCGATCAGCGACGGGTCGCCCGCGTCGTGGACGGTCAGGCGGACCTGGAACGAGTGGCGCTCCGGGTCGGGCTCCGGATAGGCGTCACCCGGCAGGTTGCCGTCCGAGGCGGCGCCGACCGGGCGGCCGAAATCGTTGGCGACGCTGCCGTCGCAGGTGTCGGCGAGCGAGTCGAGGAGCGACTTCGAAAGGGTGCCGAGCAGGCCGTTGCGCGGACCGGCCCCGCTCGCCCCGGGCACCGGCGCGAACGCGCTGTCGAGTGCGTCGGCACCGCACGCGTACTCGAGCTCCCAGGCGCCGACGCCATCCTCGGAATGCGGGGCGGCCACCCGGCCCCTGACCTGCAACCCACTCGGCGCAACGCGATCGACGTTGATCGGTGTGAACCAGTCCGGCGCGTCGAGCTGCGCCTCAGGCGGGATGCGCTCGTCGGCGATCGCCTTTGTCGCCGCCGCCAGGTTCACCCGGCCGTAGCCGAAGTGCGGGTCCCAGCCCTGGTTCGCCTTGTCCGCGGGTCCCAGGATCCCGGTGTTCGCGGGCAGGACGTCCTCGGCAGTCATCGTCAGGAGCTGGCGGATCTCGTTGCCGCTCAGCGGGTTCGACTCGCCGAACACCTCGCGCCCGTAGGACGCCACCAGCGCCGCGGCGCCGGAGGCCTGACCGGTGTTCTGCGAGCCGGTCGCTCCCATCAGGACGATGTCGGCCTTGCCCCCGTACTGGGTCAGGTTCGCGTTTCGGAAGAAGCTGGTCGTCGGCGGCTGGGCGCTTGGCGTGAGGCCGATCGACCCGAGCAGGCCGAACAGCTGGCCGCACGCCTCCTGCGCCTCGTCCGGAATCGGGACGACCTCACCGATCACCGGCAGCCCGACGCCGCCGCAGCCCTCGAACGGAGCGGTGTCGGGCAGCGCGCCGCCGACGTAGATCGCCTCGTTGTAGTTCGTCGGGTAGTTGTGGTTCGCGGAGTTGATGTCGCTCGAGACCATGGTGAGCGCGAGGCCCCGCGAGTCCGCGTAGGAGTAGGCGCGGCGGGCGAAGCGGGTGTTGGTGAGGCCGGCATTCGCGCCCTCGACCACGCTGGCGCCGTTGTCGGCGGCGTAGACGACGGCCATCGCGTGGAAGTCGGTTGGCACGATGAAGGTGTCCCAGATCCGCAGCGGCATGATCTGGCAGTCGGGGCAGACGCCGGCGCCCCCGATGCCGTTGTCGGTTCGGGCCGCCGCCTCCCGCGCGCGGCCCGAGCCGTGGCCGTTGGCCGAGCAGCAGCTCGACGCGTCGAACGGGTCGTTGTCGTCGTCGAAGAAGTCCCAGCCGGCGATGTCGTTCAGGTAGCCGTTCGAGTCGTCGTCGTTCGCATCGGAGAACGCCGCGATCAGGTCCGAGCCGTCGAGGATGTCGTCGGACTCCGTGTCGCCGTCGCCGGGGTCGACATCGGAATCGCAGGCGAAGTCCCGGACGTTGAAGGCCCCGTCACCGTTGGCGTCGTCGTCGGCGGCGAACGTGCCGCACCCGGGCCCGCCGCCGACCGGGGCGGCCCGGTCGGCCTGGGGCTGCGGCAGCTCGGCCTCGTTCAGGTGGATCTGCTCGACCAGGTCGCGATCCTGCCAGCGGATCCCGGTGTCGAGGATCGCGATCACCGTGTCCGGGTCGCCCGTCGTGCGCTTCCACGCGGTGTCCGCGCGAATCCCGCCGATCTGGGCGCAGGGCACGAGGTTGTCGCCGGCGGCGACGTTGGCGGCCTGCCCCTGCGTGTCGAGCTGGGCGCAGTTGCTGTAGCTGGTCGCGCCGAGGATCGGCGTGTTGTGGAGGTTCGGCGACCAGAGCGGGGTCTGGTTCGCCGTGTCGGGGCTGAACCCGAACAGCCGGTAGTCCTCGCCGAAGTAGCTGCAGGCGGTCCCACCCTGAGCGTCATCGACCTCGCAGTCGTCGAAGTCGGGGTCGTTGGGCGTGTTTGCGCGCGGGCTCTCGGCCGGGTTCGAGCCGGGGAACGCCGCCAGCGCGCCGGCCGGCACCGCCAGCGCCAGTAAACCCAAGGCGAGCGCCGCGCGACGCCCGATCCGTCCTCCACCCATACCCAGGCGAGACTAGCCGCGCAGCCGCGGCCCTGCGCCACTCGGCGCGAACGTCCCGGAGTCAGGGCCATGAGGGGGGCTGCGGGACGTTCGGTGGAGGTGGGCCGCTAGGGTCAGCGCCATGTCAACCGCTGTGATGCACACCAACGCTGGACCGATCACCTTCGAACTGTTCGACGCCGACGCGCCGAAGACCGTGGAGAACTTCCGCAAGCTCGCGGGCGACGGCTTCTACGACGGCCTCATCTTCCACCGCGTGATCCCCGACTTCATGATCCAGGGCGGCTGCCCCCAGGGAACCGGCACCGGCGGGCCCGGCTATGACTTCGAGGACGAGTTCAACGACCACAAGGTCGAGCGCGGCGCCCTGGCGATGGCCAACTCCGGGCCGAACACGAACGGATCGCAGTTCTTCGTCGTCACGATCGAGGCCGCCGACTGGCTCGACGGGAAACACACGGTCTTCGGCAAGGTCACCGACGGCATGGACGCGGTGGACGCGATCGAGCGCGCCCCGACCGGCGCCGGCGACAAGCCGGCTGAGCCGCAGACGATCGAGCGCATCGAGCTCGACCCGGGCGCCTGAGCCCGCACGAGCTACACATCGGCGACCCGCGGTTCGACGCCTGGGAGGTCGTTCGGGACTTCCCGGACCTCGAGTCCGGCCGCGCGTGGTGCCAGCACCTGAACGAAGCGGGGATCGAAGCGGTGCTGACCGCCGACTGGCCGCTCGACCGCTTCCGGCGCGGCGACATCGCGCTCCGCGTGCCGCCGGGACGCTGGAGCGAGGCCGAGGAAGCGCTGGGCGAGGAGTGAAAGGATGCGAGCGATGGCCGACGACGACCAACAGCGGGAGCCGACGCCCGAGCCCGCCGACGAACCGGGAGCTGGGCCGCCTCCCCCACACAAGATCGCGACCGATCCGCGACTCCTCGCGGTGGCGAGGGCGCTGCGCAAGGTGCTGCCCGGCGACAGCCAGTTCGGCGAGGACCCGCTCTCGACCGCGGGCGACAAGCAAAGCCAGGTGCTGGGGCGTCGCCTCTCCGAGGCGACGGCCGAGCGGCCGAGCCTGCTGCGCGAGGCGGGCCTGACCGCGCTCCAGGTCTGGTCCGCGATGGGCCAGTCGGCGGGCCGGATCCCGGTCAAGGCGGACCTGACGATCGCCTTCACCGACCTGGTCGAGTTCTCGAAGTGGTCGCTGCTGGCCGGCGACGAAGCGGCCGTCGCGCTGTTGCGCGAGGTCAGCCTCGCGATCGAGCCGCCGGTGAGCGAGCACACGGGCAAGGTCGTGAAGCGGCTCGGCGACGGGATGATGGCCGTCTTCGCCTCACCCGTGGACGCGCTCGAAGCGATCCAGGAGTCCAAGAGCCGGCTGGCCGAGGTCGAGGTGGCGGGCTACCGGCCGCGCCTGCGCGCCGGCCTGCATCTCGGGCGCCCGGAGCGGGTCGGCGACGACTACTTCGGCGTCGACGTGAACATCGCCGCCCGGGTCGCCGAGGCGGCATCGGCCGACGAGATCCTGATCTCTGACCGGGTGCTCGCCGAGCTCGACCCCGCCCGGGTCAAGACCAAGCGCAAGCTGCTGTTCCGGGCCAAGGGCGTGCCGACGGAGGTCAAGGTGTACGCGGTTCGCGGGATCTCCTAGCGACGCTTAGGCGAGCGTCTGCACCATCAGGATCGTCGAAACCACCAGATAGAGGACGGTCAGGACGGCGAGGCTGCGGCGGTCGGCGCGCACCGCAGCGCTCACGTCCCCGCTGGCGTCAACCCACGAGTTGCGCACGATCATCACCATCGTCAGGACCACGAACGCGTACGCCGCGATGTAGAGCTTGTCGAGCAAGATCAGGTAATCCACCTCGGGCAGGCTCGAGTTGCTGGTGATTTGGAGCGCGACCAGCGTCAGTAGCGCGGTGATTCCGATCCCGATGCGGCCCTCGACGTAGCGCGGGTGGACCATGAGCGACAGCGCGGCCGTCAGCGCGACGAGCAGCAGCGGCAGGAGCAACTTCAGGGCGTAGGTACCCGCCGGGCGCTCGAGCGGCAGGTCGATGGTCGCGCGGGAGTAGGTGATGTCCTCGAAGCGGGGGTCGCCGAAGTTGCTGTCGTAGCGGTTCGAGATCACCGTCAGGGTCGGGTCGCCGATCTCCCACCCGGGGATCGCCAGATCCCGCGAGAGCGCGATCGGGTCCTCGTCCGGCACGAAGACGAGCCCGCTCTCGTCCTCGGCGGCGTCCTCGAACACCATCGTCAGGTGCTGGGTGTCGAACGGATAGCGCTCCAGCGGCAGCTTCGTGTTGAACTTGCCCTGGTTGCGGATCACCTGGTAGAGCGAGCCGTCGGGCAGGACCTCGGGCTTGCTGGTCTCGTAGGTGAGGATGTGGCCCCAGAACTCATACGCGTTCAGGAACTCGAACGACCGCGCCGGATCGATCTCCGGGTTGTCCCACTTGAACCACACGTACATGTCGACGTTGTAGGAGTGCGACTGCAGGTCGAGCTGCTGGATGTCGTTGATCAGGGCGCCGACCCGAACCACGTCCGGCTTGTCATTGCCCGCCGCAGCCTCCTTGCCAGAGCCGGCTTCGGCCGCGTCCCGAGCGCCTTCGACCGGAGCCGCGTCCTGGGCGGGCGCGCTGTCGCGACCGGGAAGCGAGCCCGACGCCAGCAGCGCAAGGGCGATCGCGGTCGCGAGCAGCGCCGCAAGGCCAGCTCTCAGCGGACGAGCAGCTCCATGCCCCACAAGGCTGATTCAACCACGAAAGGTACGCATATGCGACCTTTCGTGGTTGATTGTTTCTAGCGGCGGCGTTGGCGCTGGCGGCTGCCGTGCTGGCGTCCGCCGCGATGCTGGCTTACGCCGGTGCCGTTGCGGTTGCCGCCGCCGTTACCGGTGCCGTTGCCGGAGCCGTTCTGGTGGATGCCTCCGTCGTCGAACTCCTGGCGCAGGTCCAGCGCGCGGGCAATGCGACCGACCTCATGCGCCTGATCGGCCATCACGAACGTGACCCCGACGCCGCTGTCGCCGGCCCGAGCGGTGCGACCGATCCGATGCACGTAACCCTCGCGGTCCTCGGGCGGATCGAAGTTGATCACGTGGGTGATGCCGCGGACGTCGATTCCGCGAGCCGCCACGTCGGTGGCGATCAGCGCGTCGAGCCGGCCCTTCTCGAAGGCGGCGAGCGTCCGGGTGCGGTTGCCCTGGGCCTTACCGCCGTGCATCGCGGCTGCGCTGACTCCGCGTGCCGCCAGGCGCTTCGCGAGGCGGTCGGCCCCGCGCCGCGTCCTGACGAAGACCAGCGACAGACCGTTGTCGTGCTCCTTGAGCTCGTTGACCAGCGCGTTGAGCTTGTGCTGATGCTCGACACCGACGAACCGATGCTCGATGTCCGGTCGTGAGTCCTCATCTACGAGGTTCTCGTGGCGCCGAGCGTTACGTGTATGGCGCTTGGCCAGTCCGTCGACCTCGCCTTGCAGCGTGGCCGAGAACAGGAGGGTCTGACGGTCAGAAGGCGTCAGCTTGAGGATCCGCTCGACATCCGGGCGAAAGCCCATGTCGAGCATCCGGTCGGCCTCGTCGAGGACCATCACCTGGACGTTGTCGAGGTTGAGCGCCCGACGATCGAGGAGGTCGAGCAGACGGCCGGGGGTGGCGACCAGGACGTGCGCCTTGCGGGCCTTCTTTATCTGCGGCTGGATGCCGACGCCACCGTAGACGGCGAGCGTCTGCAGGCCGCGCGCCTGGGCGAGCGGCTGCGCCTCGTCGACGATCTGCGCCGCGAGCTCGCGAGTCGGGGCCAGGATCAGGGCCGCGGGGCGCTGGGCACCGGGGTCGATCCGATCGACGATCGGGGCGACGAACGCGAGCGTCTTGCCCGAGCCCGTCGGCGACTGGGCGAGGACGTCGTGTCCGGCGAGGACATCGGGGACGACCACGCTCTGGATCGGAAACGGTTCCGAGATCCCAAGCTTTACGAGTGTGCTCGCGACAGGGCGCGAGATGCCGAGATCGGCAAATGACTGAGACATGTGTGCTCCTTTCGCGGCCAGTGGGCCGCGGGGCAGTTCGGGAGATTCGATTCGACCCGAACTGCGACTGAGCGCACCAAGGAAAGAGAACGAAACCTCACGGACGAACATACGTCCGTGTCGGAGACGGTAGCAGCTCTATCCGGAAGTGACGGAAGCCGGCCGCGCGCTGAGCCGTTCTTCCCGCGCGTGTCGCCGCGCCTCGGCGAAGGTGACGAGGCGGCCCCGCTGCTCGTCCCAGAGCTTCAGGCGGACGCAGCGGATGCCCTGCCAGAAGGTGAGGATCGGGACCTGGTGGAAGATCTCGTTGCCGTCGTGTGCGCTCTGGAGGTTGTAGTTGGGGATGCGCGCGTTCAGGTGGTGCACGTGGTGCAGGCCGATGTTGCCGGTGAAGAACTGCAGCGGCTGCGGCAGCTTCAGGTACGAGCTGCCCTGCAGGGCGGCCTCGGTGTAGCTCCAGTTCTCCGAGCTCTCCCAATAGACGTCCTCGAACTGGTGCTGGACGTAAAACAGCCAGACCCCGGCCGTGCCAGCCAGCATCACCGTCGGCAGCTGAATCAGCAGGTACTCCCACCAGCCGATCGCGAAACAGACGCCGGTGATCAACACGACCAGTGCGAGGTTGGTCCAGATCACGCTGCGGCGCATCTGCTTCGTGGGATTCGAAGGCATGAAGCGCGGGCCTATGACCAACGACCAAAACGGGCCGATCCCGAACATCACCAGCGGATGGCGAAACAGCCAGTAGCCGAGGCGGGCCCTCCAGCCCTTGGCCTGGTACTCGGCGACCGTCAGCGTCGGCACGTCACCGGTGCCGCGGCGGTCGAGGTCGCCGGCGCTGCCGTGGTGGGCGACGTGGTGGTAGCGCCAGTTGTGGAACGGGTGCATGACCAGCAGCCCGGTGAAGACGCCGAGGCGGTTGTTCCACTTTCGCGAAGGCAGGAACGAACCGTGAGTGCAGTCGTGGAACAGGATGAAGGTGCGCAGCAGGAAGCCGGATGCCGGGATCGCCACGGCGAGGACGAGCCAGTAAGAGACGTCGAGCAGCTGGTACATGACAACCATCAGGGCCAGGTAGGGGACGACGGACGTAGCGATGTCCAGGAGGCTCCGGGAGAGCCGCGGTTCCGCGTAAGGATCAAGCGCGTCGGCCCATTCCGGGCGCTGGCGCGTGGCGGTCTCAGTCCCCGTCATGCCCATCGAGAATACCTGCTACCCGATTAGGCGCGCCTAATTCGCGGCCAAACCCCCCGAACAGGGGAGGCCGCGTTACGGTGCGCGCGTGAGCGCTCCCATCCTCGCCGTCGACGGCCCCTCGCTCCTCTATCGCGCCTTCTTCGCCCTGCCGGACTCGATCAAGGACGGGTCGGGCCAGCCGGTCAACGCCCTGCTGGGCACCACGAACCTGATCCTGCAGGAGATCGAGCGACACGAGCCGCGCGCCATCGCGCTCTGCTTCGGCGCCGAGGCCGCCGCCTACCGGGTCGAGCTCCACGCCGGCTATCACGCCGATCGCCCCGAGGTGCCGGACGACCTACAGCCGCAGTTTGACGCCGTCCCCGAGTTCTTCGGAGCCTTTGGCTGGCTGGTGTCGAGCCACGAATCGCTCGAGGCAGACGACCTGCTCGGCACATACGCCCGGCTCGAGTCCGACGCCGGCGGCAGGGCCCTGCTCTTGACCGGGGACCGCGACATGTTTCAGTGCGCCTCGGACTCGGTCAAGGTGCTCTACCTCACGACCGGGGTACGGGGCGCTACCGAGATCGGCCCTGACCAGGTCCGTGAGCGCTACGGGATTCCCCCGGAGCTGGTGCCGGACTTCATCGCTCTGCGCGGCGACCCATCGGACGGGATCCCCGGGGCCAAGGGCGTCGGGCCAAAGACGGCAGCCGAGCTACTGCGCGAGCACGGCTCGCTCGAGGCGGTGCTGGAGTACGCGATCCGCGAGAAGCGCCCGGCGCTGCGCAGGAACCTCCTGGGAGCGACCGACGAGCTGATCGCCTACAAGGACATGGCCACGCTGCGCGACGCCGGGGTCAAGCGGCCGCCCGATGCGCCGACCGACTGGCAGGGCGCGGCCAGGGCGACCGCAAAGCGCGGGATGAACCGCCTCGCCGAGCGCCTCGAAAAGATCGCTGCTTGACAAATTGCGCCGTGCGTGTAAAGTCTGTGGACGCAACCGCCGCTGCTGTCGAGAACGTTCCGCACCCTGGTTAGGAGGGCACTGGAAGTGACAACCGCCGCCGCGACCGAGCCGCCGCTCGAAGCTGACTGGACCGACCCGAAGCGCTACCTATGGCTGTTCGGGCTGATCGTTCCCCTCCTCCCCTTCATCGCCTACGGGCTGGTCGAGCTCACCGGCCTCGGGTTGATGTGGTGGGCCGGGCCGTTCGTCGTCTTCGTGCTGCTCCCATTCCTCGACCAGGCGATCGGCAAGGACGCGGAGAACCCTCCCGACTCGGCGATCAAGTGGCTCGAGCAGGACAAGTTCTACCGCTGGTGCACGTACCTCTTCCTGCCGCTTCAGTTCGCCGGCCTGATCTTCGCCTGCTACCAGTGGGGCAGCGGCGACCTCGCGTTCCTCGAGAGCCTGGGTCTGGCGATTTCGATGGCGATGGTTTCCGGGATCGCGATCAACACCGCCCACGAGCTGGGCCACAAGACCAAGAAGTACGAGAAGTGGCTTGGCAAGGTCGCGCTGTCGACCAGCGCCTACGGCCACTTCTTCATCGAGCACAACCGCGGTCACCACGTCCGTGTCGCGACGCCCGAGGATCCGGCCTCGTCAAGGTTGGGTGAGAGCTTCTGGGCGTTCCTGCCGAGGACGGTGACCGGCAGCCTGCGCTCGGCGCTCCACCTCGAGAAGGTGCGCCTCGACCGACTCGGCAAGCCGTTCTTCACGATCCAAAACGACGTCCTCAACGCCTGGGCAATGACGGTGGTGCTGTTCGCTGCGCTCACCGTCGGCTTCGGCGTCGAGGTCCTGCCGTGGCTCATCCTCCAAGCGGCGGTCGGTGCCTCGCTGCTCGAAGTCGTCAACTACCTCGAGCACTACGGGCTTCTGCGCCAGAAGCAGGAGGACGGCCGCTACGAGCGCTGCCGACCCGAGCACTCGTGGAACTCCGACAACGTCGCTTCGAACGTCTTCCTCTACCACCTCCAGCGCCATTCAGACCACCATGCGAACCCGACCCGGCGCTTCCAGGCCCTGCGCCATTTCGAGGGGCTGCCGGAGCTCCCGTCCGGGTACGCGACGATGATGGTGCTGGCGTACGTGACGCCGCTCTGGTACCGAGTGATCGATCCGATGGTCGTTGCCCACTACGGAGGCGATGTGACCAAGGCCAACATCCTGCCGCGCAAGCGCGAGAAGATGCTCGCGCAATACGGCGCCCAGACGGTGAGCTGATGGCCGCCTACCGCTGTCCCGTCTGCGAGTACACCTACGACGAGGCCGAGGGCGCAGCCCGCGAGGGGTTCCCGGCCGGCACGGCGTGGAGCGACGTGCCGGACGACTGGAACTGCCCCGACTGCGGGGTCCGCGACAAGGTCGACTTCGAGCCCGTTTCGGAGGACTAGTGGAGGCGGCCCACAAGCCTTCGTTCGCCGACGCCTCGCGCAACCTGCTGCGCGACACCGTGCTCGACGCCGTCGGCGAGCTCGCCTCCGCCCGGCCCTGGTCCGAGGTGACGATGGCCGAGGTCGCGCTGGCCGCCGGGGTCAGCCGCCAGACGCTCTACAACACATTCGGCTCGCGCCAAGAGATGGCACAGGCCTACGTGATGCGCGAAGCGGAGCGGTTCGTCGACGCGGTGGCCGACGCGATCCGCTCGCGCCCCGACGATCCGCGCGGCGCGCTCCACGCCGCGCTCGAGATCTTCCTCGGCGCCGCCGAGACGCACCCGCTGATCAAGGCGGTTGTCTCGACCGGGTCGGGCGAGGAGTTCCTGCCGCTGGTCACCACCCGCGGTGGCCCGCTGGTGGCCGACGTCACCGAACGGCTCGCCGACGTCGTGCTCGCGACCTGGCCCGGCCTCCCCGCCGCTGACGCCCGGGTCGTCGCGGACTGCATGGTGCGCCTGGCGATCAGCCACGCGGCGCTGCCGGGCGGGCCGCCGGCGCGGACCGCCGATCAGCTCGCGCGGGCCCTGGGCCCGTACGTCGACCAGCTGTTGGCCGAGCTCCGCGCTCAGGCGTAGCGCCGCGCGGACTCGCCCGCCGCTACCCCGTACGAGCCGCCGAACAGCACCGCGTGGACGAGCAGCGGCAGGAGCTGCCACAGCGGGACGCGGGCCTGGTGTCCGTCGGCCAGCGAAAACGCCTCGTGGTAGGCCGCGAAGATCCGTTCGTTCGGCGCGCCGAACAGGCGCAGCATCGCGAGGTCGACCTCCCGGTGCCCGCCGTAGGCGGCCGGGTCGATCAGCCAGCCGGCGCCGCTGCGATCGGCGAGGACGTTGCCGCTCCACAGGTCGCCGTGGAGGCGGGCCGGCGGTTCATCGGGGCCCGCGAGGTCGCGAAGCCGGTCGCAGACGGATTCGACGGCGGCCGCGTCCGGTGCGCTGAGCGTCCCGCCGTCGCGCGCGCTCGCAACCAACGGCAGCACGAGATCCTCCGCGTACAGGTGTGTCCAGTCCGCGCGCTCGGCGATGGTGAGGTGCGCCATCCCGAGCCGCAGCTTGCGGTCCGGCGAGCCCGGCGGCAGGGCGCCGAAGGCCGAGGCTCCAGCGGCGTGGATTGACGCGAGATCGCGCCCGAGCTGCTCGGCGCCGGCGTCGGTGAGCGCACCGACCTCGATCCGCTCGAGCACCAGAGCCGGTGGCTCGGCCTCCACGGCCAGGATCTCCGGAATCGGCGCTCCGGCGTCGGCCAGCCAGCGCAGGCCCGCGGCCTCGGCCTCGAAGTCCGCCGCCGGCGCGCCGGCGCGGGTCTTGACGAACCGGCGCCCGGCGGCAGTCACTCGGCCCGATCGGAGCGGATCTCGGCGAGCAGCGCAGCGCAGCAGCGCTCGACAATCTCGACCACCTCCGCGAATCCGTCCTCGCCGCGGTAATACGGATCGGGGACATCCTCCTCTGCTTGGTCTCCGTATCCCCGGAGCAACTTGACCCTGTCCCGTGCCTCGGCGTCGGGCGCCAGCCGCAGCAGCGCGTCGCGGTTCGAGCGGTCCATCGCGACCAGCAGGTCGAATCGCTCGAAGTCGGCGCCGCCGACCTGACGCGCCGCGCCCGTCAACACCACCCCGCGTTCGGCCGCCGCCGCGATGGAACGCGAGTCAGGCGGGTCGCCAAGGTGCCAGTTGCCGGTGCCGGCGCTTTCGACCTCGATCCGCGAGGCGAGCCCGGCGTCGTTGACGAGGCCGCGCATCACGGCCTCGGCCGTGGGCGAACGGCAGATGTTCCCGAGGCAGACGAAGAGGACCCGCAAGGCGGGCTCAGGATACGTCGGCGGTGCTCGGCGCCTGTGCCTCGGCCAGCGCAACCTCGAGGTCGTCACGGCTGACGACGTAGTTGCCGAGGGACATGCCGTTGGCGTCCGTGATCGCGATCATCGCTGCCTCGTCGGAAGCGCCCTCGGCTCCGACTCCGAGCCGGATCAGGACCGGCTCGAACTCGCCGGTTTCCTCGCAGGCCCGAAACGCCAGCACGCGTCCGTGCTCCCTGGCCAGCGCTGCGAGCGTTTTGAGATCGTCGGTGGGCACCACGGCTCCCTCGTAAGTTGAGCGGGCAACGTAGACGTAGGCGGGCGCGAATGTCCACGACTCGACGGCAGAAATACCTGTAAACGTGGATGGTGGATTACTGCGAATCGGGTAGTCAAACGTGCACGAACAGCCTCACCAGTTGTCTTATGCAACTGACTGCGTTAGCGTGGCGCCCTCGTGGTCGGCCGTGTCGCCAATCTCACCTGGACCCGGCCGAAGCTTGTTTTGGGACTGGTCGTCGCGTTCATGGTCTTGGCGGCGGTCGTCGGCCGCGGGATCGAGGACCACCTGAAGGCCGCCGGGTTCACGGACTCGACTTCGGAGAGCGAGCGGGCCATCGAGCTGCTGCGCGACGAGCTCGGCTACGACGCGAACGCCGGTCTCGTGGTGCTGGTCCGCGCGCCCGACCGCGGCCAGCTCAAGATCACGGAACCGACGGTCCGCGCCGAGGTCGCCCGCCTCGAGCGCGAGCTTGCCAAGACGGAGTTCGTCGGCAGGGCCATCAACCCGATCGCCGAGCTTGACAGGCTCGCCGACGCGCCGCCGGAGCAGGTTGCCGCCGCGGCCAGGAAGCTTCGCGAGCAGAGTCCGCTGATCGCCGACGACGGCATGTCGATCGTCCTGGCGGGCCATCTCGCGACCCAGGACGTGGAGTCCGACGGCGGCGACGCCGCCGAGGACGCAAAGGCGCGCATTCAGTCTGAGAGCCTCGACGTCGGGATCGGCGGGTTCGCGCCGAGTTTCAACGAGGTGAACGACCAGACCCGATCGGACCTGACCAAGGCCGAGCTGATCGCGTTCCCGATCCTGGCGATCCTGCTGCTCGTCGTCTTCCGGGGCGTGATCGCCGCGGCGATTCCGCTGCTGATCGGGGTCGCCTCGATTCTCGGAACGATTCTGGTGCTGCGGGTGATGTCGGAGGTCGTCGACACCTCGCTGTTCGCGCTCAACATCGCCACCGGACTCAGCCTTGGCCTCGCGGTCGACTACGCGCTGCTGCTCGTCTCGCGCTACCGCGAGGAAATCGAACGCGGGGGCGCGACCCGCGAGGCGCACCGCCGCACGGTCGCAACCGCCGGCAAGACCGTGGTCTTCTCCGGGCTGACGGTGGCCGTGGCGATGGCGGCGCTGGCCGTGTTCCCGCAGCGGTTCCTCTACTCGATCGCGATCGCCGGAGCGACGGTGGGGATCCTGGCGGCGGCGATCGCACTGTTCGCTGTGCCGGCGCTCCTGGCCTTGCTCGGGGAGCGCATCAACTCGCTTGCGGTGCGCCGCGGGCCGGCCGTCTCAGACGAGTCCGACGGCTGGTACCGCCTTGCCTGGTGGGTGATGCGCCGGCCGGTCGCCGTGGCGCTCGCCAGCTCAGCCCTGCTGCTGGCGGCGGCGTCCCCCCTGCTCTACGCGACTCTGACCGGGCCCAGCGCCGAGGCGGTGCCGCCGGGACAGCCCTCGTACGAGATCAACAAGTACGTCGAGAACCACTACGAGCGCGACGTCAGCGAGGGCATCATCGTCACCGTGCGAGGGCCGGCGACGCCGTCCGACCTCCGCGACTACCGCACGGAGCTTGCGAAGACGGACGGCGTGGCCACGGTGGCTCCGTTCACCGGCGCCTCGCGCGAGGTCGCCTACTCGTCGCTCGCACCGGAAGGACTGGCGCTCTCCGACCCGACTCAGGACGCCGTCCGCGAGATTCGCGACGCCGGCGCGCCGGCCGGGACCGAGATCCTGGTCTCCGGCAACACCGCGCGATTCATCGACGAGAAGCAGAGCCTGATCGACCACACGCCGCTGGTGATCGCGATCGTTGCCGGGACGACGATCCTGATCCTGTTCCTGCTGACCGGCTCGGTGATCCTGCCGCTGAAGACGCTCCTCATGAACATGCTGACCCTCGGCGCCAGCCTCGGGATCCTCGTGCTCGCGTTCCAGGAGGGCTGGTTCGACTCGGTGTTCGACTACACCGGGCCGAGCGCGATCGAGGTGACAAGTTTGGTGTTCGTCTTCGCCGTGACCTTCGGGTTGGCAACGGACTACGCCGTCCTCGTCATGGCCCGGATCAAGGAGCAGCACGACAACGGCGCGACCAACGAGGAGGCCGTCGCGATCGGGATCGGGCGCACCGGCCGCGTGATCACGGCGGCCGCGGTGATGATCGCCGTCGTCTTCCTCGCGTTCAGCGTCAGCTCGGTCTTCTTCATGAAGCAGATAGCGGTGGCGCAGGCCGCCGGCGTCCTGATCGACGCGACGATCGTGCGCGCGTTCCTGGTGCCGTCGCTGATGCGCCTCCTGGGCGAGTGGAACTGGTGGGCGCCCGGGCCGCTGAAGCGCTTCCAGGCCCGGTTCGGGTTCAGCGAGTAGTCAGACGCCTGCCGCGACTCGCGACGGCTCGGTCGCAGCAGCCAGCCGCTCGACCTCGTCCAAGACCTTCCCGAAGGCGCGGCTCACGAACACGCCGGCGAGAGCGCCCACGGGTCGCCGGATCACCGGGATCGTGAAGTCGAAGGTCGAGGTCCAAACGATGTGACTGTCGGGCCCCCGCTCGGACAGGACCATGGAGCCGCCTTGGTGATGGAGCGGGGCGTTGACCTCGCGGATCAGATAGTCCAACCGCGTTGGCCGCTCGAAGCCGGTGATCTCCTCGACGAACAACAGCGGCCGAGAGTGGATCCGCCGCAGGGCGCCCACCCCGTTTCGCTCTACCTCGCCCTCGCGGACCAATTCGGACGATCTGATGCCGGGAAACCGGGAGTACCCGGCGTGATCCGAGATCACCTCGAAGACGCGGTCGATCGGCGCCGCGATCGTCTTCTCGACATGAACGGTGGACACGGGGCGAGGCTACTTCAGTACGCGGATCAGCTTCTTGTTGACGAACTCGTCCATACCGTATTTGCCGAGCTCCCTGCCGAAGCCCGATCGCTTGACGCCGCCGAACGGCAGCTCGGCGCCGTCGGCGCCCACACCGTTGACGTAGACCATGCCCGTATCGAGGCTGTCCGCCACCCGCAGGGCCTGTTCCGGATCGTCGGTGAAGACGTACGAACCGAGTCCGAACGGCGTGTCGTTCGCCAGTTTGATCGCCTCCTCCTCGGAGCCGACCCGGAAGACGCTCGCAACCGGACCGAAGAACTCCTCGTGGTAGGCGTCGTTCTCCGGAGTGACTCCGACCAGGACGGTGCTCGAGAAATAGTTGTCCTTTCGATCTCCGCCTGCAGCAACCGTCGCGCCCCCGGCGACCGCCCGGTCGAGCTGATCCTGCAGGGTCTCCGCAGCATTATCTGACGAGAGCGGCCCCATCTCGGCGCCCTCCGCCATCGGATCACCGGGCTCGGTGGCGGTCATCGTGGCCGTGAACTTCGCGAGGAAATCGTCGTAGATCTCGTCGGCAACGATGAACCGCTTCGCCGCGTTGCAGGACTGGCCGGTGTTGTCGAGCCGGCCGGCGACCGCTGCTTCGACCGCTGCCTCCATGTCCTCGGCTCCCAGCAGGATGAACGGATCGGACCCGCCGAGCTCGAGCACGACCTTCTTCAGGTTGCGCCCGGCGATCTCGGCGACCGCGGCTCCCGCCCGCTCGGAGCCGGTCAGCGAGACGCCTTGGATCCGCGGATCGGCGATCACCTCGGCGATCTGATCGTTCGAGGCGAGGATCGTCTGGTAGGCGCCATTGGGGAAGCCGGCGTCCGCGATCATCTCTTGGATCGCCTCGGCCGACTCCGGGCACTGGTGCGCCGGCTTGAGCAGGACCGTGTTCCCCGTGCACAGGTTCGGGGCCGCGAAGCGAGCCACCTGGTAGTAGGGAAAGTTCCAGGGCATGATTCCCAGGAGGGGGCCGACCGACGTCCTGCGGATCAGGGCCGTGCCCTCGCCGGCCAGCAGCTCGATCGGCTCGTCCTCGAGGAAGTCCTCGGCGTTGTCGGCGTAGTAGCCCCAGATGTCCACGCAGAAGTCGACCTCGCCGAGGGCCTGCTCCATCGGCTTGCCCATCTCGCGCACGATGATCTCGGCCAGCGCCTCCCGCCGCTCGGTGTGAAGCTCGGCCACCTTCTTTACCAACGCGGCGCGCTCGGATGCCGAGGTCTTCATGCCCCAGTTCCGATGGGCGTCCGTCGCCGCCGCGATCGCGCCCGAAAGCTCCTCGTCGGAGATCTCCGGATAGTCCTGGACCGTCTCGCCGGTTGCCGGGTTGATGACTGCGTACTTGCCCATCTGGTTCCACTCCTCATACGGTCGCGTGGCGTTCTTGCCGAATTACCTGGGTCGTTCTTCCAGGCTACCCCTGTCCGCCCCGAGGAGCGCGCCCGACGGGAGTTGAACCTAAGGAATCAGGAAGTTGTGGAGCTCATGGGTCCGCACCTGCGGAGGTTCGCCCTGCGCCGAAATTTGCCCCATCGCCGGCATCAAGCGCTCTTCGACGAAGCGCCGGTAATGGTCCTCAGACTCCCAGATGTCGAAGATCCGCCAGGTGCTCCCGTCGAATCCTGCCGAGTATGAGACCAGCCCGCTGGGAGAATCTGCCTCAACATTCATCGCCTTTCCGAGCTCGTCATACGCCGTCGTCGAGCGATCGTCCCCCGTCTCCCGCCTAACCGCAAAGCGCGCCCCGACAGGAGTTGAACCTGTGACCTCCGGTTTCGTAGTTGATCGCTGCTGCGGCGCGGAGCCGGCGGTTTGCAGGCTGTCGAGCGCGCGCGCTTCCAGGGTCGTGGAGGCACTGGTCAGAACGTTGGCTTGACAACGGCCGGAATGGTGGGAGAGTCACCCCACGCGAGTCAATTTGCCCGCGCAGGCGGGCCATCCGAGTTCGGGGGTAGGCGCATGCGCAACGGTTCATCCACGGGACGTGCCGGGCTGATCGTCGCTTTGATCGCGCTGGTGCTCGCGGTTTCCGGCGCAGCGCTGGGGCTGCCCGGCAAGGGCAGCGTCGACAGCGGCGACATCAAGAGGAACGCGGTGAAAGCCAAGCACATCAAGAACGGCCACGTGCGAGCCGCGGAGATCGCTGCCGCGGCGGTTGCCAACGCCGAGCTCGGCGCCGATGCGGTGACGTCCGACAGGGTCCTGGACGACACGCTGTCCGGCAACGACATCGACGAGTCGAGCCTGGGTCAGGTTCCATCGTCCGCAAGCGCGAGCAACGCCAGCTCCCTCGGCAGCGTGCCCGCCGGCAGCTACCAGCGTGAGTGCCTGGAGGGGGCGGTGAGGGGCCATGCCCTCGTGAACGGGAGCGTCGGGTTCGCAAGCACCTACACCAGCACCGGGGTTGCCGAGGAATTCAACTGCGCGGGCGGAGCCGCACAGGCCAGACGGACCGCTATGGGCGTCTACAACGTCTGCTTCCCCAGCAACTTCCCGTCCGTCGCCGTGGCGAGCGGGATCAACGGAGGGAGCGGTTCGGCCGGCGAGGACAACCTGGTGACCTGGCGCCGGATCGCGGATGGGACTTGTACCGGCGGAACGGCCGTCGAGGTCCGAATCGTCGATAACGGCGGCACCCTGGAGGACGAGTCCTTCTCGGTCGCCCTCCTCTAACGCGAGTCGACTAGCAGAGAACGCACCGCGCGAGAGCGCCAGGCACGGCCGAGCTCCGGCCCCGCCTGGCGCTTCCCGACGAAAGCTTTGCTCGCTCGGCCAGTGGAATCGTGCCGCCTTGAGCAGGATCCGGGCGATGGTTGAGCGATGGTCCCGCTAGGCACAAGCGGTCATACGTCGTTTCTCGGCGTCTCGCAACGGAGACGCCCCGAAGTCCCGTTTGCCGCTTTGTTGAGCCGAAAACGCGTGGCGATCGAAGCGCGCCCGACAGGATTTGAACCTGTGACCTCCGGTTTCGTAGACCGGCGCTCTATCCAACTGAGCTACGGGCGCGGGACGAGACAGGCTAGCGACCGGAACTAGAGCCGGCCGGCCTCGGTGGCGGCCTGTTCGGCCCGGTCGAGCTGCTCCGCGATCAGGTCGAGGCCGGACTGCCAGAAGCCCGGGTCGATGAGGTCGACGCCGACGATCTTCCCAAGGTCCTCAGGCGAACGGGAGCCGCCCGCGCGGAGGAGGTCGAGGTAGGAGGGGACGAACTCGTCGCCCTGCTCCTGGTAGCGCCGATACACGGATAGCGCCAGCAGATGGCCGTAGGCATAGGCATAGACGTAGCCCGGCGTGTCGACGAAATGCGGCACGTAGGACCACCACGACCCGTAGTCGTCCGACGCCTCGACCGAATCACCCAGCAGGTCGGCCTGGGTCTCGAGCCAGGCGGTCGCGAACCGGTCCACCGACAGCTCGCCGGACTCGCGGCGCTCGCGGTGGATCCGGTCCTCGAAGCGGTTCATCGCGACCTGGCGGAACACGGCCGCGACTGCGCCGTCGAGCGATTCGGCGAGCAGCGACAGCCGCGCCGAGGCGTCGGGCGCATCTGAAAGCAGCCGCTCGAGCACGATCGTCTCGCCGAAGATCGACGCGGTCTCGGCGACGGTCAGCGGGGTCGAGAACTGGAACAGCCCCTGCTCGCGGGCCAAATGTGCGTGGACGCCATGTCCAAGCTCGTGCGCCATCACCAGCGCGTCGTAGGAACGCGAGGTGTAGTTGAGCATCACGTAGGGGTGCACGGAGGGAACCGCATACGCGCAAAATGCGCCGCCACGCTTGCCGGGCTCGGGCGGCGCGTCGATGTAGTCGCCTTCAAAAAATCCCTCGGCCGCTTCGCCGAGCTCCGGTGAGAAGCCGCGGTAGCACTCGAGCACCAGCTCGCGCGCATCGTCGTAGGGGACGCGCGGGGACTCGCCCGAGACCGGCGCCATCCGATCGTAGTGGGCAAGCCGCTCGAGGCCCAGGAGCTTGGCCTTGAGCCGGTACCAGCGGCGGGCCAGCTCGTAGCTTCCGACGACGGTCTGGATCAGCGCCTCGACCGACTCGTCCGAGGCCTCGTTGGCGAGGTTCCGAGAGGCGAGCCAATGCTCGTAGGAGCGCAGCCGGTCCTTGGTGAACTTGTCCTGGAGCAGCGTGTTGAAGATGAACGCCCGGGTGCGCAGGTCGGGCTCGAGCGCTGCCGTCACTCCAGCCGCCGCGTCGGCGCGGCGCTCGCGGTCCGGATCCTGGAGCCGGCTGAGAGCCTCCATCAGCGGCGTCGGCTCGTCGCGGTCGGGCAGGTCGACCAGCAGCGCCGACGTCTGCTCGGTGAACAGGCGGGTAAACGCCGAGCGACCGGTCACCTCGACCTCGGTCATCACCCGTTCCTCGGGCTCGGTCAGCTGATGCGGGCGATAGCGCCGCGCGGTGCGCAGGTGATGGCGGCAGAAGGCGATCTCGTCCACGGCCAGGAGCTCCTCGGCCCGCGCCTCGTCGAGGTCGTTCCACTCGAGCTCGAAGAACAGCAGCGAAGTCTCGATCTCGGCGCCGCGCTCGCGGACCTGCTGCAACAGGGCGCCGCGCTCGGGATCGCGGGTGTCGACCGTGAAGAAGAGCGAGGCGTAGGAGCCGGCTCGCCCGACCCGGTCGAAGATCTGCTCGAGCTCGCGCATCGCGGCGACGAGTCCCTCCGCGTCGAGCTCGGCGACCTTGCCGCGATGGGCCTCGGCGAATGCCTCGGAGAGCTCGCGCGCCCCGTCGAGCAACTCGAGCGCGCCGTCGGACCCGCGGCCGTCGACCAGCGGGTCGAGATTCCAGCGGGCTTCGGCGAGCGCCTGGTCGGGGGCTTCGGCCGCTGTGGTCATCCGCTGAGACGATACGACCCGTCAACCTCGACCACTTCGCCGAGCGCGACAAGGTGGTCGAGGTAGGCAGAGACGACCTGGAGCCCCCACCCCAGCACTCCCGCCGGCAGCTCCCTGCCGCCGAGGAAGGCCGTGACGACCTCGAACGCGGTGCGCGGACCATCCGCCAGTGCTCTGCGCACCGCCGCGAGATGCCCGTCGACCTCCTGGCGATAGGCGCTGACCTTGCCGGGGATGTCGCGATAAGGGCGCCCATGGCCCGGCAGGCAAAGGCGCGTGTTCAAGGCTTCAACGACGTCGAGCGAGGTCTTGAACTCGCCAACCGGGTCGGGGGTGTGCCCGTAGTCGAAGAACAAGAACACCTTGCCACCAAGGTGATCACCGGAGATCAGCAACCCGCTCTCGGGCTGGTGAAGGACGATGTGGGAGGGAGCGTGCCCGGGGGTCTCGTGCACGTGCCAGATCCCGTGGTCGGTCTCGAGCTCGTCCCCCGTAATCAGCTCGCGGTCGGGCTCGACGATGCGGGCCACGCCCGAGCCAGCGCCGCGGCGCGCCGCGCGGAGCTCCTCGACGAGCGCTTCGGGGACGCCGGCGCTTCGCGCGAGCGTGAGCTGGCGCTCGAGCGCCCCCTCGGGGTCCTCGACCATTCTGCGCACGTGGCTCCACGCGGGGTGCATCCAGAGCTCGCACCCGGCTGCGTCGAGGATCGGACCGGCGAGTCCGTAGTGGTCGGCGTGGGTGTGGGTGCAGACGACGAGACTGACGTCTGCGAGCTCGAAGCCGACCTGCGCGAGCGCGAACTCGAGCTGGCGGGCGCCGTCCTCGCCCGCGTAGCCGGTGTCGACGAGGACGATCCCGTCACCGGCCCGCAGCGCCCAGGCGTTCCCGTGTGGTGAGTTGCTCCACGGCAGCGGCAGGCGTAGCCGCCAGATCCCCGGGCGCACGCGCTCGCCCCGCCCGACCTCGGTGCGAGCCGAATTGGAAACCGCTCTATTCCCCGCCGCCGCCGCTGCTGCTGCCGGAGTCGCCCGCGTCGAACTGGCTGACATCGACGCCGGCGTTCTCGAGCGCCTGCATGATCTGCTCCTGCAGTCCGGGCACGTCGCCGGCGTTGATCTGGCTGCCGTCCACCGTTTCGGGGTCGATCCCGTGCTGCTGCATCGCGCCCAGGATCTGCTCGCGAAGGCCTGAGCCGCGCAAGTCGATCACCTGGCTCTCGCCCTGGCTGACCTGGATGTTCCCGGTCTTGAACGCCTGCTGCATCATCCCCAGCATCCCTGCGAGGTCGGTGGCCCCGGTCAGCTGGAACTGTGGCTGGCCTGCGCCCTGGACCGGCTGGCCGATCGGCGTTCCGTCGCCCTTGAGCTGGCGTGTGAGCGACTCCGGCGTGCCACCCGGAACCGCGCTCTCGCGCTCGCGGCGGCGACCGAAGAAGTTGAAGAGACCCATGCGGCGTTGATCGTAAACCCAGCGACGCCCTTTCGCCAGCGGATAGATTCGCGAGCGATGGCCGTCGCCAAGCCCGATCGCCTCTCGCCGTCCGACATGTCGTCGCTGCTTGCCGAGCGCGGTCCGATCCACGTCAACGTCGGCGCCACGCTGATCGTGCAGGGCAAGCCGCCGCCGTTCGACGACCTGGTCGCCCACGTTCAGCGGCGGCTGAGCCTCGTGCCGCGCTTCCGCCAGCGGGTGACCCGCACGCCGCTTGGCGTCGACAACCCGGTCTGGGCCGACGACCCGCGCTTCGACATCCGCTGGCACGTGCGGCGGATTGCGCTTCCGCGGCCGGGCACGATGGCCGAGCTGCGAGAGCTCACGGGCCAGATCATGTCCCAACCGCTCGACTTCGACCGCCCGCTCTGGCAGCTCTACCTGCTCGAGGGGCTCGAGGGCCGCCGCCACGCCTACGTCAACAAGACCCACCACGCCCTGGTCGACGGCGTCTCGGCGGTCGACGTCGGCACGATCATCCTCGACCCGTCGAAGGACGGCTCGGAGATCAAGGTCGACGACGAGCCCTGGGAGCCCGACCAGCCGAGCCCGGCGATGCTGCTGGTGCGCGGCGCCTCAGAGCGGATCGCGCGGCCGCTGCGCACGGCTCGGAAGGCGACGCGGACCGCGGTGACGATGCCGCGCGGGACCGCGCGCAACGTGATGCAGACCGCGGAGGCATTCGCCGGCCTCGCGGCCGGTGGACCCAAGGCACCGCAGACCTTCCTCAACGCCGACATCGGTCGCGACCGCCGGGTGGCCTACGTCCGCACCGAGCTGCCGCTACTCAAGGAGGCGCGCGGGGCGACCGAGGCGACGGTCAACGACCTGATCCTGGCCGGCGCGGCCGGCGGCCTGAGGCGGTTCTTCGTCCGCCACAGCGTGAAGCTCCCCGAGCACATCGTCGCCCTGGTGCCGATGAGCGTGCGCCGCGAGGACGAGCGCAACGAGCTGGGCAACCGGCTCGCGACGCTGATGGTGCCGCTGCCGATCGGCGAGCGCGACCCACGAGCCAGGCTCGAGACGATCCACGCGACGACGCAGCGGCTCAAGTCCTCCAAGCAGGCTCAGGCCGCGTCGCTCGTGATCGAGGCGACGGGCTGGACGCCGCCGACCATCAACCGCGTCCTCGCCGGCGCGATCGCCAGGCCGCTGAACTGGAACCTGGTCGTCTCGAACGTGCCGGGCCCTCAGGTCCCGTTCTACCTGCTGGGCCGCCAGATCGACGCGATCTACCCGTTCGTGCCGCTGAGCCCTCAGGGCCACGCGCTGTCGATCGGCATCGTCTCCTACAACGGCGGCGTGTTCTTCGGCCTGGCCGGCGACCGCGACGTCCTGCACGACATCGACTCGCTGGCCGACGACCTGGCGCTCGCCGTCGACGAGCAGATCCGGGCGGCCGGGCTGAACCCGAGGAAGACCGCCTATCGGGCGGCGTAGCCCGCGCTAGGCGAGCTGCGCCTCGAGGTTGGCGAGCGACTCGCTCAGCGCCTTCTCCGACGCGGCGCTCAGCGGGGCCTCCATCGCGGCGAGTGCGTCGCCGCCGAACTCGCTCTCGCAGGTCAGCTTCGTCCCGTCGCCGCTGGCCTCGAGCCGGTACGCGTTGCGAAGCTGCACCCCCATCGGGCCGACGCCGTCGAGCTCCAGGGTCGAGCCGGGTTCGATCGTCTTCACGGTCCAGGTCACCTCGCCCGGCATGCCCATGATCGTCACGGCCTCCTTGAAAGTCGTGCCCTCGGCAAGCTCGGCGGGGGCACCGTCGGGGTATCCGGTGTGGATGCTGAGCCAGTCGCCGTAGCTCTCGAGGTCGGTGAGCTTCGCCCAGACATCGTCGACTGACGCATCGAGCTCGGCCTCCTTGGTGATCGTCGCCATCGCGGTCCTCCTTCTTGGGTTGCTGCCGGACAATACAAACCGTTTGATCGGTTTGTTAGAGGTAGGCTTTCGCCACCATGCTGCGCAGGCTGATCGACCAAGCCGGCGACGCCGCCAGGGCAACCGCGGCGGTCGGCCGTACCGGGTTGCTGGGCCCCGCCCGGCCCGACAAGCTGGCCCGGCTTGGCCTCGAGGTCCAGCGTCGGGGACCCGTAGCCGCGGCGTGCGCCGGAGCCGCGATCCGCTGGGGCGACCGGCCGGCGCTGGTCGACGAACTCGGAACGCTCAGCTACACGGAGCTCGACCGCCGTTCGAACGCCCTCGCCCGCGCTTGGATGGCCGACGGCGTCCGGCCCGGCGACGGGATCGCGATCCTCTGTCGCAACCACCGCGGCTTCGTGGACGCGACCTACGCGGCGGCCAAGGCCGGCCTGCGCTCCGTCTTCATGAACACCGAGTTCGCCGGACCGCAGATCAACGACGTCTGCGAGCGCGAGGGTGTCCAGACGCTGGTCTTCGACGAGGAGTACGACGACCGCGCGCCGGCCTGGGCCGCGCGCCACTACCGGGGTTGGAACGACGGCAGCGATCTCGGCGGCGCCCAGGCAACGATCGAGCAGCTGATCGCCGCCAGCGATCCGGCGCCGGTGCCGGCCCCGCACGAGAAGCCGACGATGGTGATGCTGACCAGCGGGACCACCGGCACTCCCAAGGGGGCACCGCGCCAGGAGGTGGGCACGATCACGGCGCTGGGCGCGATGTTCGAGCGGGTCCCGTTCAGGACACGCGAGTGCACCTACATCGCGCCACCGATGTTCCACGCGTTGGGCTTCGCCCACCTCTCGTTGGCGCTGAGCCTCGGCTCGAGGATCGTGACCAGTAGGCGGTTTCAGCCCGAGGAGTTCCTTGCGGGCATCGCCGAGCATCGCGCCACCGCGGCGATCGTCGTCCCGGCGATGCTCCAGCGGACCCTCGAGCTCGGGCCCGAGCGGCTAGCCGAGTTCGACACGTCGGCGCTGCGAATCATCTTCTGCGGCGGCTCGCAGCTGCCGGGCCAGGTGGCCACCGACACGATGGACGCGTTCGGGGAAATCCTCTACGTGCTCTACGGCTCGACCGAGGTGGCCTACGCGTCGATCTCGGTCCCGGCCGACCATCGGGCGGCGCCGACGACGGTGGGCAAGACAACGCTGGGGACGAAGGTCCGGCTGCTCGACGAGACCGGCCGCGACGTGCCGAGCGGAGAGACGGGCCGGATCTTCGTCTCGAACGGAGTCGAGTTCGAGGGTTATACGGATGGGCAGACCAAGGAGGTGATCGACGGCGTCATGTCCTCCGGAGACGTCGGCCACTTCGACCGCGAGGGGCGCCTGTTCATCGACGGCCGCGACGACGACATGATCGTCTCGGGCGGCGAGAACGTCTTCCCGCAGGAGGTCGAGGAACTTTTGATCGCACACGCCGAGATCGCCGACGCGGCGGTGATCGGGGTCGACGACGAGGACTTCGGCAAGCGCCTGCGGGCCTTCGTCGTCGCCGGCAGCGGCGCCGCGCCGGGCGAGGACGAGCTGAAGGCGTACGTGAAGCGCAACCTCGCGCGCTACAAGGTGCCGCGCGAGGTTGTCTTCATCGACGAGCTGCCCCGAAACGCGACCGGCAAGGTGCTGAAGCGGGAGCTCGCCGCCCGCGGCGACTGACGCCTACTGGCGGATCGTCACCGGGGTGCCGGGAGGCAGCCGCTCGACGAGCTCCGAGACGTCGGCGTCCTCCGCCCGCACGCATCCGTTAGAGATCGCGGCGCCGAGCGTGCCCGAGGTGCCGTGGATCGCGATCCGGTCGCCGCCGAGCCAGCCGGACGGCAGCCGCGTCTGCCGCGCCGTCAACGCCACGGCGCAACATCCGTAGGCCGCGTTGAGGCCGCCGCGGAAGGTGTCGGTGACGGCGAAGCGCCCGGTCGGGGTCGGCGCCTCCGGCATCCCGATCGAGACCGGGAAGCTGTGCACGACCCGGTCGCGGCGGACCAGCTCGGCGCGGAACTCGGAGAGGTCGATCCGGACCTCGTAGAACACCTTGAACGCCTCGAGCCTCCGGGGGTCGAGGCGCAGCCAGGCGAGCCTGCCGTTCTCGAAGAGCGCCGTCGGGACGGCGGCCCAACCGTCGCGGCCGCGCTGGACCGCGAACGCGGTGGGCGAGCCGAACTCGGTCTCGTCGCCGAGGGTCTCGAGAACCTTGCCGCCGGGCCGGTCGTACAGGTCCACGCTGCGCCCGCGGCGGACCTGCACGAGCGGGTTGCCCACGTCGCCGAGCTCGAGGACCGGGACCTCGCGCGGTTCGGGCTCGGCCGTTTCCGCCTCGGCTACCGGCTCGGAGGCGGCGTTCGGCTCGTCGTCCCCACAGCCAGCGAGCAGCAGCGCCGGCGTAACCAGCCCCCACGCAAGCCAAGCCACCCGCAGTCGAAGCACTCAAGTCACGGTAGCGAGCGGGCCGCGCGGGCCGAACGTCCCGCGTGCCGGGCTATGGCGGGGGGTCAGGGACGTTCGATGTACCCCACTACCGCGAACGTCCCGCGTGCCGGGCTATGGCCGGGGTTCAGGGACGTTCGGTGCGACGAGGCCGATGAGCCGGCGTGGGTTCGCGTAAACGTCGTCGGAGGAGATGCGGCGCACCGTCCAACCAGCAGCCTCCCAAACCCGTTGCTTGCGCCGGTCCTCGCCCACGTCGAGATGAAACGGGCGACCGTCGATCTCGACGATCAGGCGCTCTGAATGCCAGCTCAGGTCCGCCTCCTCCCCGGCGATCCTGAAGTTGAGGCGTGGCAGCGGGCGACCGGCCGCCCGGATGATCTCCATCGCTCGGATCTCGGCGCCGCTCCTTGCGCGTTCAAGCGGCAGACCGGTGTAGCGAGCGACTACTTCGGCGAGGCGCCGCGAGCCTCGGCGGCCCCGGGCCCGCCCGATCCCGTCCCCGATCGCCTCCACCGTGACCAGTTCCAAGCGGACCGCCTCGCGCACGGCCCTCGCGAGCCCCCGGTCACCGACCCCGCGTGCCATGTCCAGAAGCGTTCGCGCAACGGAGGTGATCGGGATTCCGCGCAGCACCGTGCACTCACCGTCGAGCGTCGAGCTCCGGCATGCGAGCACGCCACCGTGGCGCCGTGGACCGCCGTTGCCAGGCCGTGTGACGATCTCGAACTCCCGCTCACGTCCCCAGAATCCCCAGGCGGCGCCTGCGCTCACGTGACTCAGGACGCTGCCAGGCGCCGTCAGAGTGGCCGCCATCCACCGCGCCCAGTCACCGTCGAGGGCCGGCGCAATCGCCAAGACCGCTTGCTCGACGATCACGAATCGACCGGCAGCCACTCGGTGGTCGATCGCGTTGCCACTGAACCCGAGCTCATGCAGCTGCTGTCGCGAAAAGCGATTGAACTGCCGGCCGGCGAGCTCAGCGACCTGAACGTCCCTCATACCCCCCATAAGCCAGGAGCGCGGGACGTTCGCCCCTGGGCGGAAGCGGAGAGGGAGGGATTCGAACCCTCGAGAGAGCTTGCGCCCCCTACTCGCTTAGCAGGCGAGTGCCTTCAGCCACTCGGCCACCTCTCCGGGATGGGCCGATTCTAAATACCGTGGGTCCATGCCCGACCCCGAAGCCCTCCGTGCACGCTACGACGCGACCTTCGCTCAGATCTCGCCGCCGTTCGCGTTCGTCGACCTCGACGCGCTGCGAGCCAACGCGGGGCAGATGCTCGACCAGGCCGGCGCATTGCCGATCCGGGTGGCGTCGAAGTCCGTGCGTTCGCTGCCGGTGCTGCGAAGGATCTTCGATCTCGACGAGCGCTTCCACGGAATCCTGAGCTTCACACTGCCCGAGGCGCTCCACCTCGCCGACGAGGGGTTCGAGGAGATCTTTGTCGGCTACCCGTCCGTTGACCCAGCGGCGCTCGAGGAGCTGGCGGCGCTGGCCGCGCAGCGACCCGACTCCCATCCGGCGCTGATGGTCGACGACGCGGCGCAGCTCGACCTGATCGAGACCGCGGCCACTCCGGTCGGAGCCACCGTCCGGGTGGCGATCGACATCGACCCCAGCTGGTGGCCGGCGGGCGGCAAGCTTGCGAAGATCGGGCCGAAGCGATCACCGATCCGGACGCCCGAGCAGGCCCGGCGGCTGGCGGCGGAGATCGAGCGCCGCCCCGCCACCAGGCTCGTCGGCGCGATGGCATACGAGGGCCACATCGCCGGTGTCGGCGACCAGATTGCCGGCCGCCCCGTGCGCAGCGCAGCGATTCGCTTCATGCAGGCGCGCTCGCAGGCGGAGCTGACGGAGCGGCTGCCCGGCGTGGTCGCTGCGATCCGCGAGGTCGCCGACCTTGAGTGGGTGAACTGCGGCGGCACCGGCAGCCTCGCCCGCAGCGCAACGCTCGGCGTCGCCACGGAGCTGACGGCGGGGTCCGGGTTCTATGCGCCGGGGCTGTTCGACAGCTACCGCTCGCTCACCCTGACGCCGGCGGCGATGTTCTGCCTGCCCGTCACCCGCCGTCCGCTGCCCGGGGTCGCGACCGCGCTCGGCGGCGGCTACGTGGCGTCCGGCGCCCCCGGCCCGGACCGGCTGCCGACTCCCTATCTGCCGCCGGGCCTCGAGCTCGACTCAGACGAAGGGGCCGGCGAAGTCCAGACTCCGCTGACGGGAGCCGCGGCCGCAGCGCTCGCGGTCGGCGACCGCGTCTACATGCGCCACGCCAAGGCCGGCGAGCTCTGCGAGCGGTTCGACTCGCTCTACCTGGTCGAGGGCGACGCGATCGTCGACGAGGTCCGGACCTACCGCGGGGACGGGCACGCCTTCCTCTAGGTCAATCGACCTCGATCGGCGGCGGGCCGCCCTGGGCCTCGGCCGGCGCGGTGTGCGCAGGAAGCTCGTCGATCTCGACGACCTCAGGCGCCAGGCAGGTCTTGCAGAAGTCCTCGCCGAACGGCGTCAGGTGGATGCTGCGGCGGACGATCCGCGGGAAGCGCACCGTGTGCATCGCCTCCAGGACCTCGGGTTGCGCCTCGACCACCTGGTACTCGAGGTGATCGCGAACCGTCTCGCGCGAGAACCAGACCAGCCCGAGGCGGAAGAGGTTGTTCAGGTAGGCCGGCACCTGGTCGACGAAACGCAAGCCTGCGCGCGGGCCGATCATGGTCAGACCCGGGGCGATCAGGCGCGAGCTGACCAGTCCGATCGGCCCGCCGGTCCGGACGTCGACGCTCGGCTGAGGGCCGGACTCGAGCAGCAAGCGGAGGATGCGAGCCTCGTCCGGGGCCAGCTCGGAGAGGATCCGCTCGTAGGCCGGGTGCCCGTGCTCTTCATTCCAGACGTCGCGAGAGCGGCGCATCAGGTCGTCCCCCAGCTCGTGCAGCGTCGGCTCGCCACGAGGGCCGCCGTCACGCATCGACGGCACGGCCTGCGCCACGGTCTGCACGATGTCGGTGGCCGATTGCATCGCGTCGCTCGAGGAGGCAGCGCCTCGTATCCGTTCCTCGATGCCGGACGCGCGCACCAGATCGCGGGCCGCGTCGCCGACCTCGTGAGCGATCTCCACCGCGGTATCGGGCGCGACCGCCTCGACCATGCGCCTGCCGGTATCGACATAGCCGCGGAGTCCCCACTCCGCCGTGTGGTACCAGGCCGAGCCCGCCACCCGCAACAGGCCGCCGAGGGCATCGCGTCTGCGCTCGGGCTCGCCTGCCTCGATCTCGCCGCTCATCCGCCGCTGACCCCGAAGATCGCGAGGTGCAAAAAGCCGCCTGCGAGGCCCATGACCGCTCCGTGGGCGTAGAGCATCCACTCATCTTCCTTAATCGCCGAGCGCAGCATCTCGACGAAGTCCTGGTAGGGAAGCTCGCGGGTCCGCTCCGCGATCAGCTTTCTCATCTTGACGCTCTGCTGGCGAGAGAAATCGGGATCGCGGAAGGGCGTGATCGTGCGATCGACGGCCTCGAGTGCGAACTGGTCGCGGATCGAGTCGAACTCGCGGGTGCCGACCGCGACGCGCGCGGCCGCCCGGGCCGGCCCGGCCGCGCGGTCGATCGCAGGCCGCATCGCGGTGGCGATCATCTGCCTCGTACGGTCGCCTCGCGGGCCGTCCATCAAGGTCGCGCCCACGTTCTCCAGGGTCACCACGTCCTCGGCGATGATCCCCGCGTAGATGTCGGCGACCTCGTCCTGGCGGCGCAGGAAAAGGCCGTGCAGCTTGAACGGCCCGACCTTGCGCGGCTCGACCGGCTCGAAGATGAGCTGCATCCCGAGCATGTTGGTGGTCCAGCCGACGATCACCCCCAGGATCGGCAACAGCCACCACTGGTGGAAGGCGTTATCGATGAATGCGACCGGGATGCCCAGCAAAAACCCGAAGATGAACCCGAAGTTGACCATCAGCCGCAATTCCTTTTTGCCGATGTCTCGGAAAATCCGGACGACGAGGTCGGGGTTGCTCTCGAAGTGGTCGATCACCATCAGCTTCGGGTCGAGCAGAAGGTCGATGTGGTTCCCGATCTCGTCCATGATGTGGCCGACGATCTCCGGCAGCTGCTGGCGCACGCGGTCAATCACGGCCTCCCTGACCCGCGGCGGCAGGTTGTCCCAGAGCCGCGGGTGTTCGCGGCGCATCACCTCGTTCACGATCTCGGGCACCTCGGGCTCCATCAGGGAGACCACGTGGTCCGCCAGTTGGTCGGGCTCGAACTGCTGGTAGAACTCGGACGGAGTCCCGAGCTTCGAGATCGCCTTGTCCGAGGAAATCGAGCCCATCTTGGCGGCCCGCGCCGGGACGATCCCCTGCCAGCCAACTCCCCCCTGCATGATCCCCGGGACCTCCTGGAGCTTGCGCGGCAAAAGCGTCGAAAGCTCGCGCAGGCCGGGGACCCGGAAGCCGTGGAAGCGAACTGGGTTGAACAGCATGATCAGGCCGGTCCAGTTGATCAACCAGCCGATGACGGCGGTGAACACCGGGATGCTCGCCAGGGCGAACCAGTCGGTTTCACCCTCGGCGGCAGCGGCCACGACGCCCAAGTCGATCACGAGCACTCCCAACCCACGCGGGTGAATCTATCTGCTGACGGGAGGGGGACCGAGCACCCGGTCCGTGTAGTCGTTCGTGAAGATGCCATCGGGGTCGAGCCGCGCACGGGCGGCCTGGAAGTCGTCCCAGCGCGGGTAGAGCGGCTCCAGGTCGGCCGCCCTCCGGAAGTTGCGCTTGCCCCAGTGTGGGCGCCCGTCCAGCTCCCGGGCGATCGCCTCGACGCCGCGGAAGTAGCTGGCCCAGTCGAGCTTTCGGTCCTGGTGCACGGCGACGTAGGTGGTGTCGCGCTCGTGCGAGGGACTGAGGAACGAGTCATCGGCGGCGACGAAGCGCACCTCGATCGGCCAGGCGACGCCCAGCTCGGGCCGGGCGGCCCATTCCAGTACCCGCTCGACCATCTCGCGGCCGCGCTCGCGGGGCACCGCGTATTCCATCTCGGTGAACTTGATCCGGCGCTGTGACGCAAAGACCTTGAAGCTCGTGTCCACCTTGGTCGAACGGCCGAGGTTCCGCGACGCGATGCCTGCAAGCTGCGGGGCCCGCGACGGGAAGCGCCGGCCGGCCAGCGCGAACGCCTGACCGACCCAGTTCTCGATCACCACCTCCTGCGCGTAGACGAGCGCCGGGTTGCGAGGCGCGGGCGGCTCGTCCGTTCGCCGCGACTCGCGGCAGAGCGCGATGTCCGTATGCGGGAAGACGTAGAACTCGAAGTGGTCGGTGCCGGCGTTGAGCTCGTCGAGACGGTCGAGCGTCTCCGCGAGCGGCCGGGGGGCGTCGACTCGATTGATCGTGTAGGCCGGGACGGTGCGGATCGTCACCGAGTAGATGACTCCCAGCGCGCCGATCGCGACCCTGCCGGCGCGCAGCAGGTCGGGCTCGGATTCGTCGACGGTGACGACCGAGCCGTCGCCTGTGACCAGCTCGAGCGCGGCGATCTGGGCGGAGACGTTCTGGAAGCGCTCGCCGGTGCCGTGGGTCCCGGTCGAGATCGAACCGGCGACGGTCTGCCGATCGATGTCGCCGAGGTTCTCGAACGCGACGCCGCGGGCGTCTAGCACCCGGTTCAGGTCGTGGAGGCCGATGCCGGCCTCGACCTTGAACAGGCCGGCTGAGGGGTCGAAGTCGAGCGGCTTGGTAAGCCGGTCGAGCCGGATCATGGTCCCGTCGGTCAGCGCGCAGTCCGTGAACGAGTGGCCCGAGGCCGAAACGCGCACGCGGTTCCCGGCGGCGGCCGCCCGGGTCACCGCGTCGCTCAGCTCGCCGAGCGTTCCCGGCGTCTCGATCGCGGCCGGGGTGCAACTCTGCTCCCCGGCCCAGTTCGTCCAGCGCGACATGGCCGCGGCAATCTATCCTCGGCCTTGGAGGGGTGGCAGAGCGGCTGAATGCGGCGGTCTTGAAAACCGCTATGGGCGTTAACTCGTCCATCGTGGGTTCGAATCCCACCCCCTCCGCTCACGCCGGTTCCGGCTCGCCGCTGCGTATCAGCGCGATCAGCGCCACGGCGCAGATCGCAGCCAGCGCGCTGTACGCGACGGCGTCGCTCCAGAGCTCCGCCAGCCCGGGGCCGCCGGTCGCGCCGATCGTGTGACCCAGCCCCCAGCCCAGGTTCACGAACCCGAACGCAAGCCCCTGGTCGATCCCGGCGCCTTCGGCGCTGTCGCTCAGCATCGCCATCGCCGGCGACCAGAGGATTCCGATCGCCGGGGCGGCGATCACGAAGACCAGGCCCAGTACCCACGCCCGCTCGGGCACGATCAGCACCAGCGCGGCCACCGTGCTCGCCGCGAGACCGACCTTGCTGGGCATCAACCGCCCGTAGCGATCCGAGATGCGGCCGGCGACGGGCGCCACCATCGCCTCGGTGAGCGCCGCGATTAAGAAGACCGCCGCAATCGCCCCGGCGCCGGCCCCCAGCTCGTCGAGCCGCAGCGGCAGCAGGACGTCGATCGCGCCGAACACCATGCCCGGAATCAGGATCAGGGCCATGCCCACCCGCACCCCGGGGGCGCCGATCACCGCCGCCAGCTTCGCGCGAGCCGAGCGCCCGCTGCGCGCCGGCCGGGGCGCCGGCAGGCGCAGGGTCAGGGCGATCAGCCCCAGGCCGGCGACAGCCACCGCCCCGAACACCGGGGCCCGACCCAGCGCAACGGCGGCGCCGCCCAGCACCGGCCCGAACAGGACGCCCCCGATCGCCACCCCCATAGCCGCGCCGATCAGCTCGCCGCGGCGCTCGCGTGGAGCCGCACCGATCAGCCAACCCAGGGCGCCCGCCCACGAGCAGGCGCCGCCGACGCCCTGGACGAAGCGGGCGAAGTCGAGCAGGACGACGTCGTTTGCGGTCGCGAAGACGATTCCCGAGGCGGACATCAGACCGAGTCCGGTGAGCACCGTGGGGCGCACGCCCACCCGCGACGCCAGTAGCCCGGCTGGGATCGCCGCTGTGAGGGTGCCGGCCGCATAGGCGCCGGAGAGGATCCCGGCCGCCGTCTTCGAGAGCTCGAAGTCATCGGACAGCCGCGGCAGAAGCGGCGCCACCGCGGCGAAGAACATCGTGTCCACGAACACGATTGCCGAGGCGAGGATCAGCAGGCGGCGCATCCGTCCAATCTAGGGAGGCACGTTTGCCCACTCGGCCGTCACCCAGAACTTCTTCCACTGGGGCGTGCCGCTCGGGACGGGCGCGCTTCCGCCTGTTCCCGGGGATGCCGGAGTATCGCTAGGGCCCGGTCGGCACCTGGCTGGGGTCGCAGTTCAGGTTGCCGCCGTCGGTGAACGGGGTCGAGCCGTCGCCGGGGTCGCGCTCGAGCGAGCCGGGGCAGCGGGCAGTGTTCCCCACGTCGAGCGCTGACACGCCGATCCCCTGGAGCGCGTCGCCGACGTCGACCGGCAACAACAGGTTCGAAAGGCCGCTACCGGACGGGCTGAAGGCGTTGAAGGTCGCCGCGATCCGCCCCAGGCCGCCGCTCGCGTCGTCCTCCCCCGAGTAGGCGAACCCGTCAAACCAGCCGACCAGCTCCGGGGTGAACGCCCTCAGGTTCGAGATCTGGGGCAGCGAGTTGGTGAGCGCGCAGGTGGTCTCGCCGAGCGCGCCCTGGGAGAAGTCGTCATCGGCTGCCTGGTCGAAGTCGTTGGCGGGGTCCGAGCCGCAATCGGGCGCGCCGGAGCCGACCGCGGCCCGGGCCAGCGGCACCTGCGAGCGGGTCAGCTCGACCAGGTCGTTGGCCTTGCCGGGGCGGCGCACGATCTCAGACAGGTCGCGGATCGTCGGCACCGCGTCGCGGGCCGCGGCCCGGAACTCGGCAAAGAACGGGCGCAGGCGGTCGGCGACCGGCAGCGAGGCGGCGACCAGCGGGTTTAAGTCGGTGAGCGCCGCCCGCAGGTTGACGAAGGTGGTGTTGGCCTGGCGCATGAAGCCGGGCAAGAGGTTGATCGCCCGGGCCAGCGCCGCGCGCTGGTTGCCGATCGCGCCCAAGGCGGCGTTTGCGTTTCCGACCAGGGCCGAGACGTCAGAGCGGCGCTCGGCGAGCAGGCCCGAGAGCTTTGCGGTGTCGACGATCAACGACTCAAAGGCGCGGGTGTCTCGGGTCAGCTCGCCGAACACCTGGCGCGAGGTCGAAAGGAACGGGTTTGAGTAGCGAAAGCCCGCGTTGGCCTGCTTGGTGACGCCCTCATAGGAGTCGCGAAAGCCCTTGATCACGCGCTTGAAGTCCTTGACGGTCTTGGTGTCGAGGGTGTTGAAGACCTCGTCCAGATCGACCGCCGAGACCGTCTCCTCCTGGGTAAGCGTGCCGCCGTCTTCGATCTCGGCGCCTGAGTCGCCGGCCGGCGGCAGGGTCAGCTGGACCTGGCGCCCGGCGACCGATGAGAGCGAGTTCTGGCGCACGGTTGCGACCGTGCCTCGGGGGAGCGGGGTTGACTCCCGCTCGGAGATCGCCATCCGGACCACCGCCTGCCCGTCGTCGCCAAGCTCGATCGACTCGACGGTACCGACCCCGCGGCCGCCGATCAGCACCTCGTTGCCGTTGACCAGCTGGCTCGCGTTTTGGAACTCGGCCGTGACCCGATAGGGGTCGCCATCGTCGAACAGGACCAGGTAGACGGCCAGAGCCGCAATCGCCAGCGCGAGCACGGCCGGCCAGCGCCGCGGTGCCTCCTCTTCCTGAGCGGCGTTGCCATCGCGTTCGCGAACCCCTTCGCCCACAGCGGCCAAGCTACAGAACACTTTGGCGTCTGTCTGTGACGATGCATTCGTGGAGGTGACACCGAGACGGTCCGGTCGGGGAGCGGGGGTGGTCGCCGCCTGCGCGCTTGCGATGACGGTCGCGCTTGCCTCGGGATCGGCCTCGGCCCGGCCCTTTGTGCCGCCCGGCCACAAGATCTGGCACGGCGTCTCCGACACCGGCGAGATTCGCGACTACCGTCGCTTCAACGACCAGGTCAAGGCACATACCCCCCTGCTCCAAAACTTCTTTCATTGGGGAGTGCCGTTGACGACCGGCGCCCTGGACCGCTGGGAGCGCACCGACACACGGGGTGTCCTCAGCCTCTCGACCGCCCCGGGGGAAGGCACCGAGGTGACTACGCCGCGCCGTCTCGCCAGCGGGCGTGACGACCACTACATGCTGAGGCTGAACCAGTCGATCTCAAGCTCCGGCCAGGTCGTCTACGTCCGCCCGTTTGCCGAGATGAACCTGCACCTGAACCCGTATTCGGCGTTCAACGCCGACGGCTCGCGACGGCCCAAGCATTCGACCGCCTGGTTCAAGCGGGCCTGGCGGCGGTTGGCGGTGATCCTGGACGGCGGTTCCCGCGCCGCGATCAACGCGCGCCTGCTGAAGCTCGGCATGCCGCGCATCCATCGCGCGGAGTCGAACGACGACCCGGTCTACGAGCAACGCGGCACGCCGACCGATTTCGACCACCCGAAGGTGGCGCTGATGTGGATGCCGCTCACCCGCGGCTCGCCCAACGTCCCCGGCAACGCGCCCCGCGACTATTGGCCCGGGCGCAAGTACGTGGACTGGGTGGGCACCGACACCTACGCCAAGTTCTCGAACCGGACGCTCTGGACGAACCTCCGGCGCTTCTTCCGGGACTTCCGGCGGTTCCCGTTCGCGATCGGCGAGTACGGGCCGTGGGACAACGACCACGACGGCGAGTTCACGCGGCGCCTCCACAAGTGGGCGCGCGATCGGCCCCGCGTGCGCGCGCTTCTGTATTTCCGCAGCGTCGACCCGATGAACGAATTCAACCTCCAGTACTACAAGGGCGCCAAGCGGTCGCTCCGCAGGATCCTCAACCGGCGCCGCTACGCCCCGTTCGCCCCGGGCACAAAGGACGGGTACGAGGGCCCGCCCGGCGGCGGTGGCATCACGCCCTGAGCGAGACCAGCTCCCGAAGCGTCGAGCGCGCGTCGTGGACGGGCTCCCAGCCCAGCTCGGTACGCGCCCGGCGGGTGTCCATAAGCATCGAGTAGCGAAGCGCCTCGAGCCAGCCCGCCTGAACCTCGAGGCCCGGGACCCGCGCGATGACGGTGGCGCCGGCGTCCAGTGCCCGTTTGGGAATCGGGACGGAGTGCCAGCCGAGCGCATCGGCGAGGTCCGAGATCGTGATCTCCCCGGCGGCGGCGAGGTTGTAGACACCGGGTGAGCCTCGGCCCAGTAACCCGGCCACCAGCGCCGTCGCAACGTCGTCGTGGTGAACCAGCTGGAACGGAATCCCGTGGTCGGGCAGGACCGGCTTGACGCCCGGAACGCGGCTCAGCGCTTGCGCAAGCGTCGACGGCACCCTGTCCTCGAGCTGGATGTAGGGAAGCTGCCTCAACAGCGCCGGCGCGTCGGGCCCGGCCACGACGCAGGGCCGAAACACATAGGCATCGGTCGTGCCCCCCGCCAGAGCCTCCGCCAGAACCCGCTCGACCTCGGCCTTCTGGTGTGAGTAGGCGTGGCGGCCGGTGCCGCGGGCCGGCATGTCCTCGGTCAGGACGCCGTCCACGTCGTGGTAGCCGTAGGCCGCGACCGAAGACGTGTAGACCAGCCGTGATACGCCGGCCGCCACCGACGCATCGAAGACGTTTCGCGACCCCTCGATGTTGATGTCGTAGCTGTCGGCGGTGGCCTCGACGACGATGAACGCGAGGTGAACGACCAAGTCCGCCTCGGCCACCAGTGCGTCCACCGCGGCGCGATCGAGGATGTCGCCGCGGCGGTACTCGGTCTTCTCCCAGCCGAGCTCGCGGGGGTCGAACGGGCGCCGCGCCATGGCCAGGACCCGCGCGATCTCGGGGCAGCCCTCGAGGGCGCGGACGAATGGCTTCCCGATCTCGCCGGTCGGGCCGGTGACGGCGACGGTGAGCCCATCGGCTGGGTGGCCCGCTTCCATGGACGCACCCTATCCCCGGAGGTAGGCTGGCCGAAGGGGAGCGCCAACTCGAGAACAGAGGAGAAGGACATGGGCTTCATGGACAAGATGAAGGACGCGGCGAAGCAGGCGGGCGAGGCCGGACGACAGATGGGCGAGGCGGCGAAGGACGGCATGTCGCCCAGCACGTTCGGCACCGCACAGGACGTCAACCGGATCGGCCATCAGGGCGTCGAGACCAAGGCGATCCTGAAGTCGCTCGAGGCGATCGGCGGCAAGAAGCTGGGCGGCGGCACGGAGTACGTGATGGAGATCGAGGTCCAGCCGGCCGACGGGGCCCCTTACCCCGCGACGATCAAGCAGCAGTTGATCGAGCAGAGCGCGACGCACTACGAGCAGAACATCGGCGGCGAGATCACGGTCAAGGTCGATGCGGCCGACCCGAGCAAGATGGTGCTCTGGGGCTGAGGCACCCCGTCAGTCCATAGCCCCCAGCTGCCGCAACCTAGCCCGCCCTTCAGCCAGGCACCGGTTGGTTTTGGTCAATCTGGGCTTTCGCCCACCGTCTCGTTTAGCCCGGCCGCCCGTCGGGCGCGCATGGGAGTGCCGTAGCCGCGAGCGTGGGCGACCATCCCGTCACGCACGCTGATGATCGAGCCCCAAGGTGTGTCCACCGCGATCCCGGTAAGCCGAAAGGTGCCGGTGAGCCGCTGGGTGGTCACCACGTGCTCGGAATCGACGCTCTCCACCGTCAACACATCGAGGCGCATGTCGTCGACGACCTCGGCGAGGTCATCCCACCACTGACGCACCCCATCGCGTCCAAGGTACGGCCCCGTGATCGGGAACTCGGCCACGTTCTCGATAACCACGTCCTGATCGCACAGCTCCGGCGCAGGATCTCCCTCCCTGAGCCGGTCCAACCAACGGCGAACGACCTCGACGGCATCGCTTGTCATTCGGGCAGTATCGGCCAACCAGGCGCCCGTGAACGTTCAAGGAGTCGACCGAAGCTCGCGAAGCCGAGCCCGGCCCTCCGCCAAGCATCGGTTGACCTTGGTGTACGTCCATCCCGTCAGCTCGCAGATCTCCCGGTACGAGTAGCCCTGCCCTATGAGAACGAGCGCCCGACGCTCGTCCTGCTTGAGCCGTGCCAGCATCCGGGCCCGTTCGCGGCAGCCCTCGCGGCGTTCCGCCCGCTCGGCGGGACACGGGCCGGCCCAAGGCAGCGCCTCGCCGACCTCGGCCCCGAGCAGCCGCTCGCGCTCGCGCCGGACCGCCAGCGCCTCGCGCCGGGTCACCACATGCATCCAGCCGGCCAGCCGTTCTCCTTGGCTCGGCGGCGCCTTGGTCAGCAGGATCACCGTGGCCCGCTGCAGGGCATCGTCGGCGTCGTCCTGGCAGAGCGAGACGCGGCGCGCGGTGCGCCGGAATGACGCCCGGTGCGCGTCCAGCAGGGAAATCGCGGCATCGTGGTGGCTGGGCGACGACGGCACGCAAGGTTCAACCCCGGCGCATGTGAGGTCGCCCCCACTCCGACGACCGCCGATATCCTCGCCCCACGATGGGTACCTGCATCGTCACCGGCGGAGCCGGCTTTCTCGGTTCGCACATGGCCGACGCGCTGCTCTTAAAGGGGCATCGCGTCATCTGCGTCGACAACCTCGACACCGGCTCGCTCCAGAACGTCGAGCACATCGAGGACGACCAGTTCACGTTCCTGCTGCACGACCTGACCGAGCCGCTGTTCGTCGACGAGCCGGTCGACTTCGTCTTCCACCTCGCCTCGCCCGCCAGCCCGATCGACTACCTGCGCCTGCCTCTGCACACGCTCAAGGTCGGCTCCTACGGCACTCATCACATGCTCGGGCTCGCGAAGATCAAGCGCGCCCGCTTCGTGCTGGCGTCGACGTCGGAGGTCTACGGCGACCCGCAGGTCCATCCGCAGCCCGAGGACTACTGGGGGCACGTCAACCCGATCGGCCCGCGTGGCGTCTATGACGAGGCCAAGCGCTACGCCGAGGCCCTGACGATGGCCTACCACCGGCAGCAGGGCGTCGACACCGGGATCGTGAGGACTTTTAACTCGTACGGGAGCAGAATGCGGCCCCACGACGGCCGGGCGATCCCAACGTTCCTGCGCCAGGCGCTCCAGAACAAGCCGCTGACCGTGTTCGGCGATGGCAGCCAGACCCGAAGCTTCTGTTACGTGGACGACCAGATCCGCGGCTACATCGCGATGTCGGAGTCCGACGTCCACATGCCGGTCAATATCGGGAATCCGGATGAGTTCACCCTGCTCGAGCTCGCCGAGACCGTGATCGACGTGACCCAGTCGAGCTCGGAGATCGTCTACGAGGCGCTGCCCACCGACGACCCTCAGGTTCGCCAGCCCGATATCACGCGGGCGCGGCAGCTCCTCGGCTGGGAGCCGGAGGTCGAGCTGCGCGAGGGTCTCGCGCGCACGATCGAGGAAGCGGGCGCCGAGCAGCTCGTCGGCGACCCGCGTTAGCCGGTCCGCCGCTTGCGGATCGCCCACCTCACCGCGACCTTTCCGCCGTATCGCGGCGGCGCCGGAAACACGGCGCATCGGTTCGCGGTCGAGCAGGCCGCTCGCGGTCATGAGGTCGAGGTCTTCACCGCGCCGGCACCCGGTGATGTGCCCAGCTCCGGGGGCGCCGAGGTGCATCGGATCGAGCCGGTGCTGGCGATCGGCAACGCCCCCCTGATCCCACGGCTGGCGCGGATCGACGGCTTCGACGTCGTCCACATCCACTACCCGTTCATCTTCGGGTCCGAGCTGACTCTGCTCGGGCGCCTCGCGAGCAAGCGTCGGCGGCAGGCCCTGCTGGTCCACTACAAGAACCGGCTCGTCGGCAAGGGACCGCGCGGGGCGCTGTTCGAGGCCTACGAGCACAGCGTCGCACCGGCCCTGATCCGCGCCGCGGACCGTGTCTGCGTGCTCTCCCCCGACCACGCGAACTCGGTCCCGTACCTGCGCCGCACCGCCAGGCGCGAGCCGGGCAAGCTGGTCGAGATGCCGAACGGCGTCGACGCCGAGCTGTTCAGGCCGGGACCGGACGCCGGCGGCCTGCGCGAGCGGCTTGGCATCCCGGCCGCGGCGATCGTCGCGGCCTTCGTCGCCACGCTCGACCGGGCCCACCACTTCAAGCGCCTCGACGTGGCGATCGATGCCCTGGCCGAACTCGATGAGCCCGACGTCCACATCGTCGTCGCCGGTGGCGGCGAGCTGGTTGCCGACTTCGAAGCGCGAGCGCTTGCGCGCGGCGTCGGCGACCGCGTCCATTTCCTCGGGCCGATCCCCCACCCCGAGCTGCCGGACGTGCTGCGCGCGTGCGACCTGTTCCTGCTGACCACCGAGCCGCCGGAGTCGTTCGGCATCGTGCTGATCGAGGCGATGGCGAGCGGCCTGCCGGTCGTGGCCACCGACTACCCCGGCGTCCGCGCGGTGGTGGTCGAGGGCGAGACCGGGTTGCTCGCTCCACGCGGCGACGCCCGCGAGGTTGCGGCGCGGCTGCGTGAGCTGGTCGCCGCCGGCGCCGAGGGGCGCGAGCGAATCGGCAAGGCCGGGCGAGAGCGAGCCGAACGCGAGTGGAACTGGCCGCGCCTGGTCGACCGCATGGACGCCGCCTACGCGGAAGCGATCGTCGCACGCGCCGCGAAGATGAGCTCATGAGCCCCGGCCGGCGCATCCTCCTGGTCTCCTACTTCTTCCCGCCCTGCACCGACACCGGGGCGCACCGGCCCGCGGCTCTCGCCAAGTACCTGCGGCGCGCGGGCCACGACGTGACGGTGCTCACCACCTCGGCCTACGGATCGCTCGAGAGCGACGAGGCGGATGGCGTCCAGCGCACCGCCGACGCGCAGCTCTGGCGAGCGCGGCTGCACGGGGCGGACCACGTCGACGCCCTCTATGACGCCGACACCTACGCGGGCCGGCCGCACATCCTCAGCAAGCTGATCGTGCCCGAGCCGCTCGCCCTCGCCTGGGCGCCCTTCGCCCGGCGCCGCGCACGAGCCCTGCACCGGAGCCGGCCGTTCGAGTGCGTGATCACCACCTCGCCGCCCGAGTCGGCGCACTCGGTTGGCCCCGGACTGCGGCGCCGCGGCGCCGCCTGGGTCGCCGACCTGCGCGACGCCTGGACCTTCGAGCCGCTGCGACCGCGGTTTCCGACGGGGCTCCAGCGTCGGCTGGACGAGCGGCTGGAGCGCCAACTCCTGAGCGGCGCCGACGCCGTGGTCTGCGTGGCCGAGCCCGCGGCGGCCGACCTGCGCGAGCGCGGCATCGCTGACCCGATCCTCGTCCGCAACGGCGCCGACCCGGAGCTCCTCGACGCGGCCGATCCGGCCAGCGTGGCCGAGCTCCTGGACCCCGAGCGGGTCTCCTTGGTCTACACGGGCCGCTTCGGCAGCGCCGGGCGCGACCCGCAGGGCCTGGTCGACGGCCTCCGCAGGCTCGCCGCGGAAGCCCCCGAGGACGCGGCTCGCCTTGAGCTGGTCGTGGCCGGGCCCTTGACCGAGGACGAGCGCGGGCTGCTCGCCGCCGATGTCGAGCCCGCCCGGATCTCCCTCGTCGGGTCGCTCGAGCGCCAGCGCGCGCTGGCCCTGCAGCGAGCGGCGGACTGCCTGTTGTTGATCGCCCAGCCGGTGCGCAGCCAGCTCGCGAACTTCAAGCTCTACGAGTACCTGAGCGCCGGCCCGCCGATCCTGGCGCTGGCCGAGGGCACGGAAGCGGGCGCGATCGCACTCGAGATCGGCGCCGAGACGGTGCCGGCGGCGGACCCTCAGGCAATCGCCCGCGCCCTCGCACGCGTCGCGCGCCGGGAGGTCCCGGCGCCGGACCCCGACGCCCGGGCCGAGCACTCCTACCCCGCGGCGGCCGAGCGGATGGCCACGGCGGTCGAGACCGCGATCGAGCGGCGCGCCTAGATCCTGCCCGCGATCGCGGCCGCCACGCGCTCCGCCCCCCCGGGCGCCTGGTCCAGATACAGGTTGGGCTCGATCGCCTCGAGCTCCATCAGCACTGGCGAGCCGTCCGGCGCCGCCACCATGTCCACCCGGGCATAGAGCGGCACGTAGCCGAACCGGTCCACGACGTGATCGATGACCTGCCGCGCAAGATCGAACTCCGCGTCGCTCGCCTCGCCGGCCAGGACCAGCTCCGGGTCGTACATCACCTCGGCGGCGCGCAGTGCGTCGTCGCGCAGCGGCGCGACCTCGTCGGGCCGCAGGACGGCGCCCTTTCGCAGGACGTGGCTGGGCTCGCCGTCCAGGCAGACGATCGCGGTCTCGCCGATCGCGTCGACCGACGCAAGGTAGGGCTGGACCATCGCGGTCTTCCCGCTCGCGTGAATCCGGCCGATGAGAGCGAGCGCCTCAGCGTGACGGCCCGCCGAGAAGCGACCGGTGTCCCGCGCTCCGCCCGAGACGGTCGGCTTGACCACCACCTCGCCGGCCAGGTCGGGCAAGAGATCGCCGCTGCCGACGAACGAGGTCTCGACCACGGGGATCCCGGCCTCTGCCAGCCCTTCGAGGTAGCGCTTGTCGCTGTTCCAGCGCACGACCGCGGGTGAGTTGTGGAGCCGGGCGCCGACGGATTCCGCCCAGGCGACGAACTCGGCCCGCCGAAACGTGTAGTCCCAGGTCGAGCGAATCACCACGGCGTCGAAGAGCGACCAGTCCGCGCCGGCGTCATCCCACGGCACGTGCGCGACCACGGCCCCGAGATCGGCGAGCGCGCCGGCGAGCCGTTCGTCGTCGGTGAACTCCGGCGGCATCGCCGCGAAGGTGGCGATGGCCACGCGCATCGGAAGATCCTAGATGTCCATCTGGCCCATATCCTGCTCGCCATGAGCGACACGAAGACCGGGGGCTTCGACCCCAAGGCGCACCGCTACATCGCGCCGATCGTCGGTTCCGACGACGAGCGCGTCTTCACCGACTCGGGCATCGAGATCGACCCGCTCTATGACCAGGACGACGTGGCCCCCGGCCTCGAGGAACGCCTCGGCGAGCCCGGGGACTACCCGTTCACGCGCGGCATCCACGAGCGGATGTACCGCGACCGGCTCTGGACGATGCGCCAGTACGCGGGCTTCTCCTCCCCGGAGGACACCAACGGGCGCTACCGCTACCTGCTCGAGCACGGCTCAACCGGTCTCTCGATGGCGTTCGACCTGCCGACCCAGCTCGGTCGCGACTCCGACGATCCGCTGTGCGACGGAGAGGTGGGTCGCACCGGGGTTCCGATCGACACGATCGAGGACATGCGGATCTGCTTCGACCAGATTCCCCTCGACCAGGTCTCGACCTCGATGACGATCAACGCCCCGGCGGCGATCCTGCTGCTGCTCTACGAACTAGTCGGCGAGGAGCAGGGCGTCGAATCCACCGCGCTACGCGGAACGGTCCAGAACGACGTGCTCAAGGAGTACGTCGCGCGCGGCAACTACATCTACCCGCCCGAGGCGACGATGCGGCTGACCACCGACATCTTCGAGTACTGCGCGGAGCGGGTGCCGAAGTGGAACACGATCTCGATCTCCGGCTACCACATCCGCGAGAAAGGCTGCTCGGCCGTTCAGGAGGTGGCCTTCACGCTCGCGAACGCGATCGCGTACACCGATGCCGCCCTGGACCGTGGGTTGAAGATCGACGATTTCGCGCCCCGCCTGGCGTTCTTCTTCAACTGCCACAACAACGTCTTCCAGGAGATCGCCAAGTTCCGCGCGGTCCGCCGGATGTGGGCTGAGATCGTGCGGACGCGATTCGGATCCGAGAGCGAGCGCTCGCAGATGATCCGGTTCCATACGCAGACCGGCGGCGTCACCCTCCAGGCGCAACAGCCCGAGGTGAACATCATCCGGGTCGCGCTGCAGGGATTCGCGGCCGTCAGCGGCGGCACCCAGTCGCTTCACACCAACGGCTTCGACGAGGCGCTGGCTCTGCCGACCGAGCGGTCGGCGCGGATCGCACTGCGCACCCAACAGGTGATCGCCCACGAATCCGGGGCAGCGGACACCGTGGACCCGTTCGCGGGCTCATACCTGGTCGAGTCGCTGACCGACGAGATCGAGAAGCGCGCCTGGGAGCTGATGGACGAGGTCGAAAAGCAGGGCGGGTCCGTGAACGCCCTCGACTTCATCCAGAAGGAGATCGAGGAGTCGGCCGCGTCCTACCACGAGCGCTATCGCTCCGGTCAGGACATCGTCGTCGGGGTCAACAAGTACGTGACCGAGACGGTCGATGACGTCGACATCCTCAAGGTCGACCCCGAAGCGGAGAAGCGCCAGCTCGCCCGGCTCAGGAAGTTCAAGGAGTCACGCGACCAGGCCGGGGTCGACGCGAAGCTCGCGGCGCTCCGCGACGTCGCCGGCGGCGACGGCAACCTGCTGCACCCGATCCGCGAGGCGCTCGCCGCCGACGCGTCGATCGGCGAGGTCTGCAACGCCATGCGCGACGTCTTCGGCGAGTACAAGGGCGGCGCGTTCTTCTAGGCGCCGCTTGTTCGCGCAGGCATACCGTGCCAGGAGGTTCTCTTCGGCGGCGTTCGCGTTCCGCTCCCAACAGAGTGCCTGCAGGCGCCGCATGCCTGCGGGGCAGCTCAGTGCCGACGCCGCGAGGTCCTTGTTCTTCACCGCATTCTTCTGGATGTGGCCCGCCCCGATTGCAAACCGCGTGCCTGTGGCAGGAGTCGCGGCGCCGTGGTTGAACCCCCCGCGAAGCATGGAAACGTCGGCAAAGCGCACCTTGGTCAAGTCAGCCCCGGAGCTTTGGGAGCTGGCGGACGACGAGGACCGCATGCAGGTGTGGATGGCGGGCCTGGTCGGGGCGGTCGGGACGATCGGCGTCGAGGTGACCGATCGCGAGCCCGAGCGGATGCTGGCCTGGCAGACAATGAACGGCGCCACGTTCGGCCGGATCGCGGTCCGCATGACCGAGAAGGGGTTCGGGACGGCGGTGGTCATCACCGCCCATCACCAGGGCGCAGAACCCGGAGCCGCCACAGCACTGGAGAATCTCCTCGATGAGCTCGGATCTCCCGAACGACAGCCCTTCGCCCGCGACTGACCCTGACGCGGGCGATCCCCTGCCGACGGAACCCGACCTTGCGACGCTCGTGCGCCTGCGCGGCGCCCCCCTTCTGGAGGGCCTGGAGGCGCATCTCCCCGGCTCGGCTCAACACGCTGAAGCGACCGGCGGCTACGCGTTCAGCGCAGCGGTGGGCCTGGGCCTCGACCGTCACGCCGCCGAACTCGCCCGCGAGACCGCGAAGCTCCACGACGTCGGGATGGTCTACGTGCCCGCGGAGAACATGCGGATTCCGTTCGCGGGCTGGAGCACGGAGCAGAGAACGTCCTTCGACGCCCACTACGAGGCCGGCGCCCGGCTCGCGCTCGGCGCCGGGATCCCCGACGACGTCTGCGGCTGGCTGCTGCAGATCCGCGAGCGCGTCGACGGCCAAGGCGCTGACGGCCTGAGGGGCGAGGAGATCCCGATCGTCGCCCGCCTGACCCGCGCCGCCTGCGCCTGCGACACCCTGCTCGCCTCGCCCGCGGGCGGCTCCAGCCTGCCGGAGCGCCAGACCGACGCGGCTGCCCGGCTCCGCGCCGCGGCCGGCAACGAGCTCGATCCGGCGGTGGTGGAAGCTCTGGTCGCTTCGCTCGGCTAGCCGCTGCGTGTGCAATATTGCCGCCCACAACCGGGGCCGGCGGGGACAAGTAGGGGGTTCCTCCTTGGACTGTCGTCCTCACGACGAGGAGGCAAGATGAATCGAGTGCGCAAGCATCTCACGGTGTCGAACGTCCTGTCTGGGATCGCGCTGTTCGCGGCTCTGGGGACGGGCGCCGCGGTGGCGCTGCCTGGCAACGGGAGCGTCGACAGTGGCGACATCAAGAAGAACGCGGTCAAGGCGAAGCACATCGCTCCGTCGGCGTTGAAGTGCCCGGGCAACATGCGCCGCGTGGGCGGGCTCTGTTACGACAAGGAGCCTCGCGCCGAGGACATCCAGCTCAACTCCCGCTACGTGTGCGCCCGGGCGGGCAGGCAGCTGCCGAGCCGCGCGCAGCTGTTGCGGGTCGCGCACACCGGCCAGTTCCCCACCGGTGGCGGGGAGCTCTGGACGGAGTCGTCCGACAGCAACGGGAACGCGGGAACGATCCAGAAGATCGCCTCAGACAACATTCCGTCGTTCACGCGGCCCGTGGCGAACAACTTCGCGTTCCATTGCGTGCGCGAAGCGCTGCCGTAGGCGCCTAGTCGGTTCGAGCCGGGGCGGGGCGTCCACGAGGCGCCCGCCCCGATCTCGGATCCCGCCGGACACGAGCGGAACCGGCCCGATACCGTCCCACGAAACCATTGACGGTAGCGGTCAAGTTCAAGGTCTGTAACTCGGACACGAAGGGCTCCGAACCGCGCTGCCCAAATCTCGGCAACTCGGGTGACGAGGGGCTCCAGGGCGTGACAACCCCCGGGGAGGCCGTTCTGCTTGCCTTCCGGGTGCCGCGCGGGACGGAACTGCCAGAACGAATCCGCGCGCTGACGGCTGGCATGGAGGGCGCCTTCGAACCGCTCCCGCAGTACAGCCAACAGCTGAATGACATCGCGCCGCGCGGTAGGCGCTTTCGGTGGTTTGGATACTCGGCATCGCCTATCACCGACGTCAATGTGGGCAACGACGGCCAGCGGTGCGAGGCCGCGCGCTTCAAGGTCGTCATGAAGGTTCCTGACGGGATCGTCGGCAAGCGGTTCAAGGTCCGCCCGGTGGTCGGGTGGTACGACGACGCGGACATCCCGGATGGGCTCGACTGCGGGCCCAATCCGTTCGCGTATTACCCGGATTCCGCTGGGGAATCAACGATCTGCATCGACTCCCCGACCCGCGCCCAGACCCGCAAGAGCATCAAGACGAAGATCGAGCCGAAACAGGGCTGAGCCCGCGGGCATAGAATCCCGCGCCCCGTGCGCGAGAGCTATCCGCAGACCCATGACGAGAAGCTCGCCTACCTGCGCGAGCTGCGCGAGGCGGCCGTTCATTCCGCCTCGGAAACGGCGGTCGAAAAGCAGCACGCCAAGGGCAAGCTGACGGCGCGCGAGCGGATCGAGAAGCTGCTGGACCCGGGCTCGTTCGAGGAGCTGGACACGTTCGTACGCCACCGCACCTACGAGTTCGAGATGCAGAAGAACCGGCCCTGGGGCGACGCCGTGGTCACCGGCTACGGGACGGTCGACGGCCGGCCGGTGTTCGTCTTCAGTCAGGACTTCACCGTCTTCGGCGGCTCGCTGGGTGAGGTGATGGCGGAGAAGATGTGCAAGGTCATGGACCTGGCCGCCAAGGTCGGCGCGCCGGTGATCGGCCTCAACGACTCGGGCGGAGCGCGGATCCAGGAGGGCGTGGTCTCGCTCGGCGCCTACGGCGACGTCTTCGTGCGCAACGTGCAGTGCTCCGGCGTGATCCCGCAGATCAGCGTGATCATGGGCCCGTGCGCCGGCGGCGCCGTCTACTCCCCCGCGATGACCGACTTCATCTTCATGGTCAAGGAGACCTCGCACATGTTCATCACCGGCCCCGAGGTGATCAAGACCGTGACCGGCGAGGAGGTCGAGTTCGAGGCGCTCGGCGGCGCGATGACCCACAACTCCAAGTCCGGCGTGGCCCACTTCGCGGCCGACGACGAGGAGCAGTGCCTCGAGGACGTGCGATATCTGATCGGGTTCCTGCCTCAGAACAACCTCGAGATGCCGCCGCGGGTCGAGCCCGCCGACGACCCCGAACGGGCCGACCCGGAGCTCGACACGGTGGTTCCAGACGATCCATCCAAGCCCTACGACATGCGCGACGTGATCGCGCGGATCGTCGACGACGGCGAGTTCTTCGAGGTCCACGAGCACTGGGCCCAGAACATCGTCTGCGGCTTCGCCCGACTCGACGGCTATCCGGTGGGCGTGGTCGGCAACCAGCCCAAGCACATGGCCGGAGTGCTGGACATCGACTCGTCGTGCAAGGGCGCCCGCTTCGTGCGCACCTGCGACGCGTTCAACATCCCGCTCGTCACCTTCACCGACGTGCCGGGCTTCCTGCCGGGGACGTCGCAGGAGTGGGGCGGCATCATCCGCCACGGCGCAAAGCTTCTCTACGCGTTCACCGAGGCCACGGTCCCGAAGCTCACGGTGGTCACGCGCAAAGCCTACGGCGGCGCCTATGACGTCATGAACTCGAAGCACATGCTGGCCGACTTCAACTTCGCCTGGCCGACCTCGGAGGTGGCCGTGATGGGCCCCGAGGGCGCGGTCAACATCATCTATCGCAAGGACATCTCCGAGTCGCCGACGCCGGACGAGCGCCGCGCCAAGCTGATCGACGACTACAAGGCGCACTTCGCCAACCCCTACTCGGCTGCCGAGCGCGGCTACCTCGACGACGTGATCGAGCCGCACCAGACGCGGCCGAAGCTGATCCGGGCGCTGCGCACGCTGCAGACCAAGCGGGTCGAGCAGCCGAAGCGCAAGCACGGCAACATCCCGTTGTAGCGGCGCGCCCTGAGATGGGCGGTGCTAGCGTCACCACCGGGTAGGCATTGAATACGAGGGGCAGATTGCGATCGCGGCGCAACGCCGCATGGACCTCGGCGGCGCTCGCCGTCGGACTCGGCGTCGCGGCGCTGTCGGCGGCCGGCGCCAACGCCGGCCACGCAGGCCCAGACACGCTCGGACACACAACCGTCGAGCAGCGGCTTGTCGGGAGCGGCGGGTCGTTCCAGACGCTCGCGGCGACCGGAGCCGGCGAGGACTACGTCGTGCGCGAGGAGGGCATCGGGACCGCGCAGGGAGGCCGTGAGGCGCGGCGCACGTCGCTGCTCTACTTCGGGCAGCTCGCTGATTTCCAACTAGCGGACGAGGAGTCGCCGGCGCGGGTGGAGTTTCTCGACTTCGGCCCGTTCTCGTCCGCGTCACGCCAGAACGAGGCGTTCCTGGCGCATCAGGCCGACGCGATGATCCGCCAGCTCAACGCGTTCGCGGCGGCCAGCCCGCTGACCGCCGGGGACAGCTCGCAGCGCCCGATGGACTTCACGGTCAACGCGGGTGACGCCGCCGACAGCCAGCAGTTGAACGAGACCGAGTGGGTGCGTACGCTGGCCGAGGGTGGCACGCTGACCCCCGGCAGCGGGGTCAACCCGATCACCTCGGGCGATCCGATCTGCGCCGTCCTCGGGACGCTGGGGTTGGTGGCCGATTCTGGCGCTCCCCAGAATTACACCGGCATCCAGGATTTCGACGACTACGTCGAGGGCCCAGCCCATCAGTACTACGACCCCGATCAGCCGTCCGGCGCGTTTACGAGCTGGCCCACGTATCCGGGCCTGATGAACAGGGCCCAGGCTCCGTTCGAAGCCACGGGGCTGGACGTGCCGCACTATCTGACCTTCGGAAACCACGACGCGCTCGTGCAGGGCAACGCTTTCGCGAACGCCGCCTACGAAGCGGTCGCCACCGGATGCGTGAAGGCGATGTCGCCCGTGACCGCCGACGTGGACACCCTGCAGGAGGCTCTGGCCTCCCTCGACCTGGGCGTACTGCTCGGGCTGGTCACGTCCGACCCGACGAAGGTCGCGCTCGTGCCACCCGACCCGCGGCGCCAGTTCGTCTCGAAGCAGCAGTACAAGCAGGTGTTCCGCGACGGGTCACAGGCCGACGGTCACGGCTTCGACTTCATCGACGAGGCCGAGGAGGAGGCGTCAAACGGCGCCGCGGGCTACTACTCCTGGAACCCGGAACCCGGCCTGCGATTCATCTCACTCGACACCGTTTCCGAGGCCGGCGTCATCGGCCCGTCCGCCAACGGCAACATCGACGATCCGCAGTTCCAGTGGCTCGAGGGCGAGCTGGAGGAGGCCGACACGGCCGACGAGCTGGTCGTGCTGTTCTCGCACCACGCGATTCCGAGCTTGACGGCCTCGCCCTTCGACGAGATGGCCGGCCCCTGCGCCGCGAACGATGCCCATGGCCACGGCATCAACCCGGGTTGCGACCTTGACCCGCGCGACTCGCAGCCGATCCACCTGGGCGACGACCTGACCGACCTGCTCCACCAGTATCCGAACGCGATCGCCTGGGTTGCCGGGCACTCGCACCAAAACGACATCGACCCCTATCCCAACCCCGGCGGCACCGGCGGCTTCTGGTCGATCCGGGTCGCAGCCGAGGCCGATTGGCCCATGCAGAGCCGACTGGTCGAGATCTTCGACAACGATGACGGCACCCTCTCGATCTTCGGCACGATCCTCGACCTCGCAGCTCCGGCGGCCGCCCCCGCGGCAGGCGACGCGTCCGGCTTCGATGCCGACCAGCTCGCTTCGGTGGGCCGCACGATCGGCTTCAACGAGACCCAGTACGGAGCTGCGACGTGCAACCCGACCTGCGAGGGTCAGCCCATCGATCGCAACGTCGAGCTGCTCGTCGCCGACCCACGCGACGGTGGCGGCCCGGATCCGGATCCGGATCCGGATCCGGATCCCGGACGCTGTCAGACCCGAATTGAGGGCACCCGCGGGAACGACCGGCTGGTCGGCACGTCCGCGTCAGAGCGCATCCGTGGCCGGCGCGGCAGGGACCGGATCATCGGTCGCGGCGGCCGGGACTGCTTGCGGGGTGGCCGCGGCAGGGACCGGATCAGGGGCGGTGCAGGCAACGACCGGATCGGCGGCGCAGCCGGCAACGATCGCATCGTCGGCGGCCCCGGCCGCGACCGCCTGAGCGGCGGGCGCCGCAACGACCGGATCAACGCGATGGATGGCGAGCGCGACGTCGTGCTCTGCGGCAAGGGCAATGACTTCGTCCGCAGCGACTTCGACGACGTGCTGCGCCGCTGCGAGCGCGGCGTCAGCGGCGGCGAGCGGCTCTAGAGCTCGATCATGGGCGCCTGAACGGTGCCCGCGCGCCAGGCCTCGAGCACCGCCAGCGCGATTCCCAGGTCCTGAATCGCGAGACCGGTCGAGTCGAACAACGTCACCTCGTCCGGCCCGGTGCGCCCCTCCCCGCCGGCGAGCACGGCTCCCAGCTCGGTGACCTGATCCGCGACCACGCTCCCAGCGGCGACCGCACCGGCGAGCTCGCCGCCGGCCGACGCCTGCTCCCACTCGTCACAGAACAATCGAGCGCTCGTCAGCACATCCGGGTCGACCTCCGCCTTGCCGTGAGCGTCGGCGCCGAGGACCGCAAAGTGCTGGCCTGCACGAACGTCCGAGGCCAGCACCACGGGCTCGATGCCCGGGGTGACCGTGACGACCACATCCTGAGCCACCGCCTGATCGCGGCCGCCCGCCCGCCAGCCCAGCTCGCCCGCGAGCGCCTCCGCGGCCTCGGGCTTCGGATCGGCGCAGACCCCGGGGCCGTAGCCGGCGGCAGCCAGGCAGCGTGCGGCCCAGGCGCCGTTGACGCCGCATCCGATCACCCCGACCGAACCCGCGTCCTCGCGCGCCAGCGCCTGGGCGGAGACGGCCGCCGCGGCGCCGGTGCGCAGGGAGGTCACCGACGCGCAATCAACGATCCCGAGCAGCTCGCCGGTCTCGGCGCTCGAGACGAGCAGCGCGCCGGTCACGACCGGAAGCCCCTGCGCCGGGTTGCCGGGAAACGACGTGACCCACTTGAGGATCGCGACGCCGTCGCCGCGGGCCGGCATCGCTCTGAAATCGCCGTCGGGCGGCGCGTCGAGGTACGTCTTGGCCGGCATCACCCAATCGCCGGCGTGATGGCGCAGGAACGCCGTGCGGGTCCGCGCGATCGCGTCTGCCGCGGGGACTGCGGCGAGGACAGCGGCGGCGTCGAAGACTGGGATCGGTGACACGGCCACGGCAGGTTAGAGTCCGCTGCGATGCGCCTGGAGTTCCTGTCGAGTGGCGCCTCGGAATCCGAGGCCGCAGCGGTGGTCGCGGCGATCGAGCGGTTCCTGGCCGAGACGGCCCCGCCGCCCGCCACCGGCGGCGCCGAGATCAGCCCGTGGGCACGCGCCGCCCTGGAGGAGGGCATCGCCGCCCGCCAGGTAACCGGCTACGCCTGGGGCCGCGCCGCGCCTTGAGGACCCTGCCCGAGGTCAGTCGACGCTGCTCTTGTCGACGATGAACGCGACGCGCACGTGGGCGCGGTACTCGTCGAGGTTCTCGCCGCGGATCCCGGTCGAGACGATGTCGACCGCGCGGATGTTTCGCAGCGAGCTCTGAGCCTCGGTCAGCGCCTGCTTCGCCGCGTCGTCGGTCGACGTTTTCGAGCTCCCGACCAGCTCGATGATCTTCACTACTGCCACGCTCTCCTCCTCCGTGGGTTGCATCCGAGTTCTACCCGCTGGGCGTGAGCCACGCAGCGCGACCACGAAAGACCGTAATCCCGGTCAGGATTTATGTAATACTGCCCTCATGGAGCCGACCGCAGCGCCGGTGCGCCCGAAGGACAAGGCGACCCCGGACCAACTGGACCAAGAGCACGGCAAGGCCCAGCACGGCAAGGGCCGCGTGGGCACGCTTGAGAACCCCGAGGTCTACGAGAACGTGCCCGGGCACCTGATCCCGATCATCGAGCACGAGTTCGACGACTTCGACACCGAGGCCAAGAGCTTCCTCGACGGTCAGCAGTCGGAGGAGCAGTTCATCGGCTTCCGGCTCAAGCAGGGTGTCTACGGCCAGCGCCAGGCCGACGTGCAGATGATCCGTGTGAAGCTGCCGATGGGCGGGATCAACCCAGAGCAGATCGAGGCGTTCGCCTCGGTCATCGAGAAGTACGCGCCGCTCAACAAGGGCCATATCACGACCCGGCAGAACATCCAGATCCACCACGTGCCCCTACCCGACGCGGCCAAGCTGATCCGCGAGATCGCCGAGGTCGACCTCTCCTCGCGCGAGGGCTGCGGCAACACCGTTCGCAACGTCACCGGCGACCCGTTCGCCGGGGTCAGCGAGGGCGAGCCGTTCGACATCACCCCGTACGCGGGGGCCTACGTCCGCTACTTCGTGCGGCACCCGACCACGCAGCTGATGCCGCGCAAGATCAAGACCGCCTTCAGCGCCACCGACGACGACGTGGCGATCACCGGCATTCACGACATCGGCTTCATCCCGCGCGAGCGGCACGGAATCCGCGGCGTCGAGATCCGGGTCGGCGGCGGCACGTCGATCATGCCGCGGATCGCCCCCACCCTCTACGAGTTCGTCGAGCTCGACAACGGCGACTACCTCAAGGTGACCGAGGCGGCGCTACGGATCTTCGATCGGCAGAACTGGCTGCGCGTCAACCGCGCCCGAGCCCGAATCAAGGTGCTGGTCGACAAGATCGGAATCGACGAGTTCCGCACGCTCGTCGACGCCGAGCTCGAGGGCGACTGGGTCGCCGACCGCGACTTCGACGTCGACCGGCTCGCATTCGAGTACGACGAGGAGCCCGACGCTCCGGCGCCGGCGAGCGAGTACGGGTCGCCGAACGGGGACGTCTCGGAGTACGAGCGCTTCCGCGAGTCGAACGTCAAGGCGCAGCGGCAGGACGGCTTTAGCACCGTGGTCGTCAAGGTCACGCGCGGCGACCTGACCCCGGAGCAGCTGCGTGGGCTTGCCGCGATCATGCGCGAGTTCACCGGCGGCTTCGCCCGCACCACCGTGCAGCAGAACCTGGTCTTGCGGTGGGTTCACGACGACGCCGTCTACGACGTCTGGCGCCGGCTCGGCGAGCTCGGCCTCGCCGAATCGGGCGCGCGCGAGATCACCGACATCGTCTCGTGCCCCGGCACCGACAGCTGCAAGCTCGGGATCACCAGTTCGATGGGCCTGAACGAGGCGGTCCAGGAACGAATCGAGCAGATGGGCGTCACCGACCCGCTCACGCGCCAGGTTCACATCAAGATGTCCGGCTGCCCCAACGGCTGCAGCCAGCACCACATCGCGAACATCGGCTTCTACGGCGCCTCGCTCAAGGTCGGCGGCAAGCCAGTTCCCGCCTACATCCCGCACCTGGGCGGCAACTACGAGGGCGGCGAGGTGGTCTACGGACACCGGCTCAAGTCGAGGCTCCCGGCCAAGCGGGTCCCCGAGGCCGTCGAGCGCTGGCTGCGCCTCTATGAGGGCGAGCGCTCGGATCGCGAGGCGTTCAACGACTTCGTCGAGCGCGTGGGCGTCAAGCGCTTCGAGGAGGAGATCGCCGAGCTGGCGATGCCCGCCGAATTTTCGCTGGCGACGATGGACCAGTTCATCGACTGGAACCGGGCCGAGCCCTACAAGGTCGAGCGGGGTGAAGGGGAGTGCGCGATTTGACCGAGACCGCCCTTCAGCGGCCGCGGCCGCTCCACGACCTCGAGGTCGTGCGCCACGGCAACGGGAACGGCAACGGCCATCCTGCGAAGCCGCCGACGATCGGCGGTCGCGTCGTCGACCCCGCGCGGATCTCCGCCGAGGTGGAGGAGATGGACGCGTCCGAGGCGATCGCCTGGGCGGTCGAGACCTTCGGCTCGAAGCTCGCCTTCGCCGTCTCGTTCCAGAAGACAAGCTCGGTGATCATCGATCTCGCGCACCGAATCGAACGCGACGCGCGGTTCTTCTATCTCGATACCGAACTGCTGTTCCCGGAGACCTATGAAACGCGGGACCGGCTTGCCGGCCACTTCGGAATCGAGTTCGACCGCTACGTCCAGGACAACCCGCCGGGCCTGCGCGAACGATGGGATCTGGGCGAGTGGGGCGCCGCGGACGATTGCTGCGCGACTCGCAAGGTCGCTACCATGCGCCGCGCCCTAGAAGGGATCGAGTGCTGGGTCTCCGGGATCCGCAGAGTCGATTCTGAAACCCGCGCGGACGCGCCCCGCTTCGGCTGGGACGTGCGGTTCGACCGCTGGAAGTTGAACCCGCTCGCGGATTGGGATGACAAGCAAATCTGGACTCATGTAAAGGAAAACCACGTGCCTTACAACCCACTCCACGACCAGGGCTTCCCCTCGATCGGCTGCATGCCCTGCACATCAATCCCAGGCGAGGGCGAGGAGACCCGCGCCGGCCGCTGGGCCGGAACCGACCGGACCGAGTGCGGCATCAATGGGTAGCGCCGAGACGACGCTGAGCCTGACGCTCTCCAACCGTCAGGCCAGCGACTTCGAGCTGCTCGCGAACGGCGGCTTTAGGCCGCTCACCGGCTTTCAGGGCTCGGCCGACCACGAGTCGGTCTCAAAAACAATGAGGCTGGTTTCGGGCGAGATCTGGCCGATCCCGATCACGCTTGCGACCGACCTCGAGTGCGAGGTCGGGGACGTCGTCGAGCTGAGCGCGTCGAACGGCAAGGCGCTGGGGCGCCTGACCGTCGACGAGATCTACTTAAAGGACGTCGAGCTTGAGGCCGAGCAGGTCTACCGCACGACCGATAACGAGCATCCCGGCGTGGCCGCCATCCGCGCCGAGGGCGCCCGCTGCCTGGCCGGCCCGATCGAGGCCGATGCCCTCCCCGACCACGAGGACGCGTTCATGCGCCGGTACACGACCCCGGACGAGACGAAGAAGGCCTTCGCCGAACGCGGCTGGAAGCGAATCGTCGCCTTCCAGACCCGCAACCCAATCCACCGGGCGCACGAGTACCTGACCAAGGCCGCGCTCGAGATCTGCGACGGGCTGTTCATCCACCCGCTGATCGGCGAAACCAAGAAGGGCGACATCCCGGCCGACGTGCGGATGCGCTGCTACGAGGTCCTGATGGACAACTACTACCACCCCGAGCACGTGATGCTGGGCGTCAACCCCGGGAAGATGCACTACGCCGGCCCGCGCGAGGCGGTCCTGCATGCCTGCATCCGCCGCAACTACGGCTGCACCCATTTCATCGTGGGCCGCGACCACGCGGGCGTCGGCGACTACTACGGCACCTACGACGCGCAGCGGATCTTCGACGACATCGACGAGGGCGAGCTGGGCATCACGACGCTGTTCTTCGAGCACACGTTCTGGTGCAACGAATGCGAGGGCATGGGCTCGGCCAAGACCTGTCCCCATCCGCAGGAGTCGCACCTGTTCCTGTCCGGCACCAAGGTCCGCGAGATGCTGGAGGCCGGCGAGAAACCGCCCCATGAGTTCAGCCGCGACGAGGTTGCCGAGATCCTGATCGACGCGTACAAGGAAGGTGCCTGATGAGCGACGGCTACACCCTGTGGTTCACGGGCCTCTCCGGCTCGGGCAAGACCACGATCACGAACCTGCTGGTCAAGGACCTGCTGAAGCGCGGCTCGCAGCTCGAGGTCCTCGACGGCGACGTCGTGCGCGAGAACCTCTCGAAGGGCCTCGGCTTCTCGAAGGAGGACCGCGACACCAACATCCGCCGGATCGCGTTCGTCGCGAACCTGCTCTCGCGCAACGGCGTCCCGGTGATCACCGCCGCGATCTCGCCGTACCGCGAGATCCGGGACGAGGCGCGGCAGATGATGGACGGCCGCTTCATCGAGGTCTACGTCAAGGCCTCGGTCGAGGCCTGCGAGGAGCGCGACGTCAAGGGGCTCTACGCCAAAGCTCGATCCGGCGAGATCAAGGAGTTCACGGGCGTCTCCGACCCCTACGAGGAGCCGGCCAACCCCGAGATCACCGTTGAGACCGAAACGCAGAGCCCGGATGAATCGGCGGCTCAGATCCTCGCCTATCTCGAGGACAACGGCTTCATCGACAAGAACTAGCGCGGCTTCGGACGTGCATGAGCCCGTCTCTCGCACATACCGCTTCGTAATGGCCGTCCTCGCCCCGGTGATCCGGTGGTGGGGTCGGCTCGAGGTCGCGGGCGAAGAGCATCTGCCGACCTCGGGCCCGACGCTGATAGTCGGTAACCACGACTCCTACTGGGACCCGGTCGCGATCGGCATGGCGGGGCGCAAGCGCCGCCAGATCAGGGCACTCGCGAAATCGACGCTTTGGAAGATCAAGCCGCTGGCGCCGATCCTCAACGGGATGGGCCAGGTTCCGATCGAGCGCGGCAAGGGCGACGCGAGGGCGCTGCAGGCGGCGATCGACACCCTTCGCGCCGGCGGTTGCATCGGCGTCTTCCCCGAGGGCACGATCTCGCGCGGCAAATTCCTCCGCGCGCGGAGCGGCGCCGGCCGGCTGGCGCTGGAGGTGCCCGAGGCTCGGCTCGTCTCGGTGACGGTGACCGGCACCGTAGACATCGTGCGGTTACCGAAGCGGCCCAGGATCCGGGTCGAATTCTTCGCGCCGGCCGAGGGCGGCGTTCGCAGCGGCGAGGACGCCGCCGAGCTCTCGACGCGCCTGACCGCGGAGATCCGCGAGCGCGCCCCAATCGCTCTCCCCGGCCGCAAGCGCACGGCGGCGAAGTACCGCCGCGCGGCGGCGGAAGCCGAACAGGCCGCGCCTAGCCAGAACCCCTGACCGGTTGCTCGATCGGCATCCCGCTCTCGCGCCAGGCCTGAAAGCCACCGATCACGTCGGTGGCGTCCAGCCCAAAGCTCCGGAGGGTTGCCGCGGCGAGGCTCGACTGATAGCCCTCATCGCAGATCAGCACCAGCTGCCGGTCGCGTCGCGCCACGGCCGGATCTCGATGGCTGCTTGAGGGGTCACAGCGCCATTCCAAGACGTTGCGCGAGAGCTTGATCGCCCCTGGTATTGCGCCGTCGCTCTCGCGTTGATCCGTGCCGCGGATGTCAATGAGTGCTGCGCCGTTCCGCATTCTCGCCTGTGCCTCGGCGGGCAACAACCGCTCGAGGCCCGATCGCGCCGCCTCGAGCACGGCGGTGACCGTCTCGTGACGCCGGAACACCGAGTATTGAAACTGTTGCTCGTTGCCCGCAGGGGTCTCGTGAACCTGCAGGTGCGAGGATTCCAGCGTCCAGCCGGGTCCGAGCACCGTTGCGAGCTCGTCGGCGCCGTAGCGCCGGACCGGGAGACCGCTGCATCGAGTCGGCCCATCCGGACCGAACGTGGCCAAGACGAAACGGCCGCCCGAGCGCAGCGAACGCGAGAGCGTCTCCAGGTAGCAGGCTCGATCGGTGTCCTCGACCATGAAATGGAATACGGCGCGGTCGTGCCACAGGTCGAACTCGCGACCGAAGTCGTGATCCCGTACGTCCGTCTCAACCCAGGTAACGGCACCGGCTCCAGATCCGATCTCCAATCGTGCTCGTTCAAGCGCCACTGCCGAGATGTCGGCAACCGTGAGGTCGCGGTAGCCGCGCAGGAGGAGCCTGCCGGCGAGCCGCGAGGCACCACCGCCAACGTCGATGATCGCCGCCTGGCGGGCATGCGCAACACTCTCGATCAGGGCCAGCGACTCTCGAGGCGCCTCCTCGAACCAGCTGACCTCGTCAGGCGCCTTGCGGGCGTAGGCGTCCTGCCAATGGGACCGGGCATCGACCGTCATTGCCGTAGCTTGCCCGATGGACAGACTTTCCGGAGGTGCCGTGTTGGCGCGGTGCTGCGCGCTACGGCTTAGGCGGCACCTGTGGCTCGCCGAGGCCGTAGGTGTCGTAGGCGCCCCAGCGGCTGAACGTCTTGTGGGTCGGGCCGTGGAAGTCCGACGACGCGGTCGGGACCAGGCCGAACTCCTCGCACAGCTCCAGGCAGTGCTTGGTCTGCTCGGCCGAATGCGGCGGATAGAAGGTCTCGATGCCGTCGAGCGAGACGTCGCGAACGAGACTCTCGACCAGGTCACGAACCTGCTCGGGCGCCTGCACGTCCCAGTACGGGTGGGCGACCACGGCGGCGCCGCCGGCGCCGTGAATCAGCTCCACCGCCTGCTCGGCGCTCGGCCAGGTGCGCGACACGAACGCCTTGGCTCCCGGGACCAAGTACTCCTCGAAGAACGGGCCCAGGTCCGGGCCGGCGCCGGCGGCCCTGGCGATGTGCGGGCGCCCGATCGCATCCGCAGCGCCCGCCTTCGCGACGGCGGCCTCGAACGTCACCTCCACGCCGTGTGAGTTGAGCCTGGCGATGATCTCCTTGGCGCGGTCGACCCGCTCCTGCTGGGCGCGGTCGCAGGCCGGCTGGATCGCGTCGAGGTCGATCCAGTAGCCGCAGATGTGCAGGTCCTCCGAGTAGCGGTGGACGCACGACATCTCGATCGCCGGCACGCACTCGATCCCCAGCTCCGCTGCCGTGGCTAGCGCCTCGGGAACGCCGGCGACGCCATCGTGGTCGGTCAACGCCATCGTCGTGACGCCCGCCTCGGCGGCCGCGCGGACGACGTCGCCGGGCTCGAGCTGCCCGTCGGAGACCGTGGAATGGGACTGCAGGTCGATCATTGGCCGCTGACTCTAGCGACCGCTTTCCGCATTCTTGACCTTGTTTGCCACAATAGTGGGAATGCGCATCTCCTCGAAAGCCGACTACGCGGTGCGCGCTGCGCTCGAGCTGGCCGTCGCCACGTCCGAGAATCCGGTCAAGGGCGCCGAGCTGGCGCGGCGGCAGGAGATCCCGCTGCAGTTCCTCGAGCACATCCTGCTGGAGATGAACCACGCCCGCCTGATCCAGGCACGGCGCGGTGCGCGTGGCGGCTACTGGCTGGCGAAGCCGGCCGACGAGATCACGGTTGCCGACGTGATCCGGGCGGTCGAGGGACCGCTTGCGAACATCCACGAATCGGCGCCCGAGGACCTGCGCTACGAAGGCGCTGCCGAGCGCCTGCGCGATGTCTGGGTCGCCGTCCGGCACAACCTGCGAGCGGTGCTCGAGAGCGTCACCCTGGCCGAGCTTGCCGACGGGCACCTTCCCTGGCAGATCGACGCGATGCTGAACGACCCCCAGACCTGGCACAAGCGGTAGGCGATGGATCCCGCGATCGTCGTCTTCGGCTTCGGCATCGGCCTGCTGGTCGGCATGACCGGGATGGGCGGCGCGTCGCTGATGACGCCGCTCCTGATCCTGGTCTTCGGGATCAACCCGGTGACCGCAATCGGGACCGACATCTTCTACGCCGCGATCACCAAGACCGTCGGCGGTTTCCGCCACCTTCACCTGCGCACCGTGCATGGCGGGCTGGTGTTCTGGATGGCGATCGGCTCGGTGCCCTCCGCGATCCTCGGCGTCTGGGTGATCGAGTTGCTCCAGCGCTCGTACGGCGACGACCTCGACAAGATCGTGCTGGGCATGTTGGGCGGTGCGCTGCTGGTGGTCGGCATCGCCACCCTGCTGCGCTCGCTGTTCTTCAAGGACGTGATCGCCGAGCGATCTTCGCTGCACCTCTACCGGCGCCACAAGATCGCCGCCGTCGTGACCGGCGTCACCACGGGGTTCGTGATCGGGCTCACCTCGGCCGGCAGCGGCACCCTGATCGCGATCGCGCTGATCGCGATCTTCCAACTCACTCCCCAGCGGGTGGTCGGCACCGACATCTTCCACGCCGCGATCCTGTTGTGGGCGGCCGGCGTGGCGCATTGGGTCGGCGGGAACATCGACTTCGGCCTTGCGGCCAACATCCTGCTGGGCTCCGTCCCAGGCGTCATCATCGGCGCCAACCTCTCGGTCAAGGCGCCGCAGGCGTTCCTGCGAACGGCGCTCGGCGTGGTGCTGATCGCCTCCGGCACGACGCTCGTGGTCAAGGAGGGCGACCCCAGCGTCGTCGTCCCCGCGATCGCGATCGCCGCGTTGATGATGGCTGCAATCTTCGCCGCCCAACTGATCTCGCATACGCGCGGCAACAACAAGAGCGCACCCGCAAACGCACCCCCGTAATAGGCTCCAAGCCGTGGACTTCGAGCTGAGCCCGCGCGTCATCGAGCTTCGCGACCGCGTGCGCGAGTTCATCGACGACCAGGTGCTGCCGGTCGAACTCGAGGCCTTGCGGGCGCTGGACGAAGAGGTGCGGCCCGGGGCCGGCGTCGCCTATCCGGAGGTGGTCCGCGGGCTGCGCGAGCGGGCCAAGGCGGATGGCCTCTGGAACATGTTCCTGCCCGACGACCGGTTCGGCCCGGGGCTCACGAACTGGGAGTACGGCGTGCTCTGCGAGGAGATGGGTCGCTCGCCGGCGATCGCCCCGATGGCCTTCAACTGCGCCGCGCCGGACACGGGCAACATGGAGATCCTCGCCGAGCACGGCACGCCCGAGCAGCAGGAGCGCTGGCTCACGCCCCTGCTCGACGGCGACACGCGCTCCTGCTTTTCGATGACCGAGCCCGAGGTCTCCGGCTCCGACCCCACGACGCTCCAAACGCAGGCGGTTCTCGACGGCTCAGACTGGGTCATCAACGGCCACAAGTGGTTCACGTCGGGCGCCGTCGGGGCGGCGCTGGCGATCGCGATGGTGGTGACCGATCCCGACGCCCACCCCTACGCCCGCGCCTCGATGATCATCGTTCCGACCGACAACCCCGGCTTCAACCTGATCCGCGCCGTGCCGGTGATGGGCCACGACGGCGGGCCGGGGCACTGCGAGATCCGCTATGAGGACTGCCGCGTTCCCGAGGCAAACCTGCTGGGCCCGCGCCAGGCGGGTTTCGTGATTGCCCAGGACCGGCTGGGCCCCGGGCGCATCCACCACTGCATGCGGGCGATCGGGTCGGCCGAACGGGCGATCGAGATGATGTGCCGGCGCGCCAACGAGCGCGAGGCCTTCGGCTCGAAGCTCGCCGAGAAGCAGTTCGTCCAGGACTTCGTCGCTAAGTCCCGCATGGAGGTCGAGCAGGCGCGGCTGCTGACGATGAAGGCCGCCTGGCGGATGGACACCGAGGGCAAGAAGGCCGCCCGGCGCGAGATCTCGATGATCAAGGTGATCGCCGCGAACGTCGTCATGGACGTGCTCGACCGGGCGATCCAGGTGCACGGCTCGCTTGGCATGTCCGACGACACGCCGCTGGCCGGGATGTGGCGCTTCAGCCGGATGCTGCGGATCGCCGACGGCCCCGACGAGGTCCACAAGATGGTCGTCGCCCGGCGCGAGCTGAACCATTGGGCCAAGGCCGCCGAGTCCGAGGCCCCCGCCGAATCGCCAACCGACGCCCCGAGCCCGACCGCCGCCTAACCGAGCCTGCGCTCGGCCTCGTCCGCGGCCTCGGCAAGGCGAACGACGTTCTCGCCGAATGCCCTGATCCCGTCGTCTGAGTCGGTGCCCTCTCCGTACTGGCCCGCCGAGAAGCGCGCGTAGACGCCCTCGAGGATGATCGCCAGCTTCCAGAGGCCCAGGGCCACGTAGTAGTCGATCAGGCCAAGGTCGCGGCCGGACCGGTCCGCGTATCGCTCGCGCACCTCGTCGCGCGTCGGAAAGCCCGGCGCGACCGTCGCCGGCTCCATCAGCGGCATCAGCGGGTCGTCCGGCGCTCCCCAATAGACGAGCAGCATTCCCACATCCGCAAGCGGGTCGCCAAGCGTGCAGAGCTCCCAGTCCACGACCGCTGCAACGGCGCCGGCGTCCGGCGTCAGGATCATGTTGTCGAGGCGATAGTCGCCGTGGACGATCGTCGCCGGGCCCTGCTCGGGGATCCTCGCGACCAGGCGATCGTGGACCGCGTCCACGAGCGGGATGTCGCGCGTCTTCCCCTGCTGCCACTGCCCCTGCCAGCGGTGGAGCTGACGGGCAACGTAGTCGGCCTTCTTGCCCAGCTCCCCCAGCCCGACCTCGTCCGGGTCGACGGCGTGGATGTCGACCAGCGTGTCGATCACCCGCTCGCCGATCGCCCGTCGAACGCCTTCGTCGTAGGGGTCGGCGTCGGGGCGACGGCGCAGGATCGGCCCGTCGACGAAGTCCATCACATAGAACGGCGCGCCGTTGACCGCGTCTTCCTCGCAGAACCCCGCGATGTGGGCGACCGGCACGTCGGTGGGCTCGAGCGCCGAGACCACCCGGCACTCGCGGCCCATGTCGTGGGCCGAGCCCAGCGTCTTGCCCATCGGCGGCCGTCGCAGCGCCCAGCGGGCGCCCCGCGAATCCTTGACCCCGTAGGTCAGGTTCGAGCGGCCCCCTGCGATCAGGTCGAAGGCAAGCGGCGGCTCCGCATCGGGGACGTGCTCGCGAAACCAGGCCTCCACCCCGTCGCGGTCGATCCCGTCGATAGCCTCCTCCGCTGGCATGAGCGGGAACCCTAAGCGCTATCGGGGGCTGTTGGTCGACTTCGGCGGCGTCCTGACAACCAGCATCTGGATCGCCTTCGGCGAGTTCTGCGAAGCGGAGGGCCTGGAGCGCGAGAAGGTGCGAAGCCTGTTCCGCGACGACCCCGAGGCGCTCGCCCTGCTGCGTGGACTTGAGACCGGCGAGCTCGACGAAGCCGCGTTCGAGCCGCCCTTCGCCGCCCTGCTCGGCCTGGACGACCACGAGGGCCTGATCGAGCGGCTGTTCGCGGGCCTCGGCCCGGACGAGGCGATGATCGGCGCGGTGCGAGCCGCGCGCTCCGCCGGAGTTGCGACGGGCCTGATCTCGAATTCCTGGGGCCTGGGCATCTACGACCGGGCGCCGGTCGACCTTTTCGACGCGACCGTGATCTCCGGCGATGTCGGCCTGCACAAGCCCCAGCCCGAGATCTACCTGCTGGCCTGCGAGCGGCTGGCCGTGGAGCCCGTCGATTCCGTGTTCGTCGACGATCTGCGCGAGAACGTCGCCGGGGCCGAGGCTGTCGGGATGACCGCCGTGCTGCACCGCGATCCGCAGACGACGATCGCGCGGCTCGAGGAGCTGTTCGGAGTGCCACTCGCAGCCTGAGCTATTCGTCGAAGCAGACCTCGTCGTCACCCGTCAGCGCGCCGGAAAGCCCGCCGAGGCTGAAATCGGTGTCGACCCGGACGGTGTCGGTGTCGAACGTCCGCATGACGGTCCAATCGCCGTGTTCTCGCAGGCAGGCGGTGCCCTCGGTGACGCGGAAGTAGGGAGAGAACCTGACCGCAACCGGGTACTCGCCGAACCCTGCGCCCTCGATCGAAAATCCCTCGTCGTCGAGGGTGATCGGAACGGGCGCGAGTGGCACGGGGCCGCCGACCGCGTAGAGCTCCCAGTCCTCGTTCGACCAGACCTGCTCAAGATACGGTACGCCTGCCTGAACTAGTTCGATCTCGTCCTCGGCGAGGTAGTCCGGCTCCGCGTCGAGCGATAGCGCGACGAACGCGACCCCGCGCTCGTCCAGCCACTCGCGATACGAGTCGGCGGTCAGGTTGCCGTCCTGGAACAGGTCGAAGTCATCGGACTCGGCCTGGCGCAGCCAGCCCCGGGCGAGCGGAAACCGCTCGGCGACATAGTTGGCCTCCCAGCGGTTGCGGGTCGGCGGCACCTGCACGCGAAACGGCAGCTCCGGCGCGCGCTCCTCGAGCTCGGCCAGCAGGGGGTCGTAATAGGCCGCCTCGACCGAGGGTTCGCCGACGCCGTCTGACAGGTCGCGCACAGGCGCCACCCACTGCCAGTAGAGCAGCGGGACCAGGGCGAGGCCGACAAGCCAGGCGGGACGCCGCCCCCACGCGCCGAGGGCGAGAAGCGGCGCCGCGAGCAGCGCTCCGAGGCGGGTGGCGTTGCCGCCGACCGGCGTGTCGACCGCGAAGAGGGCGAGACAGAGCAGGAGGTACAGCGCGGCGCCGGCGCGGAGCCTGCTCTCGGTCCGCGGCAGCAGGAAGACCAGGATCAGCGTCGCCGCGGTGATCAGCTTGAAGGTGTTGCCGACGAACGGCTCGGTGCCGCCAGTCGGGAACGCGAGCGCGAGCAGCCCCGTGGCGCCAAGCGCGGCGGCGCCCAGCACGACGCCGTCGCGGCGACGCCCGGTGACGATCAGCACGCCGCCGGCGAACGCCGCGAACAGCCCGGCGACAGGGCTGGCACACGCGGTCAACGCGGCGAGCGCCGCGGCCAGGACCGACCGGCGCCGGTCGAGCGCGAGTAGAGCGCCAAGGGCCAGCGCGACGCCCAGCGCGAACGTCAGCCGGCCCGTGAACAGGTTGGTTGCGCTGCCCAGGCCGAACAGCCAGATCGCGAGGCGGGCCCGGTCGCCGTGGTGCGGCCGCACGAGCGCGGCGAACAGCGCCGTCGCCGCGACCGCCGAGATTGCGCCGACCAGCCGGATCCCGATCACCGAGGCCAGCGGCGGGAACAGCAGGCTGTATCCGGGCAGGTGGATGCCGCCGTACCAGGCGTTCGTCCAGACCTCGAACCCGTGCGCCCCGAACAGCTCGGTGCGAAAGGTCTGGGCCGCGAGATCGGCGCTCGGCGGCGACCAGATCAGGTAGACGGCCGCCAGTGCAGCGGCGGGAAGCATCGGGGGAAATAGCTTATGCCCGTGTTCGATCTCGATCCCTTCCTGCGCGCGGCCCGGCACTTCGCGGAGGATCTCGGCAGCGTCGGCTGGGGTTACCTGGCGCTGGCGCTAGTGCTGTCGCTGGCGCTGCAGCTCTGCCGGGCGCACGCGTGGTCGAACTCGCTTCGGGCTGCCTATCCGGATTCGAACTTTCGCGAGCGCGAGGTTGCGGCTGCGTTTCTGATCGGGGCCGGGCTCAACGGGGTGCTCCCGGCGAAGGGTGGCGAGGCGATCAAGATCGTGCTTGCCAAGCGCAGCGTGCCGCGCTCCTCATACCCGGCGATCATCTCGTCGTTCGCGGTGCTGGCGCCGTTCGACAGCGCGGCGGGCCTGCTCGTCCTGCTCTACGCGATCACGCAGGGGTTGCTGCCCCGCCTGCCCGAGATCCCCGACCTGCCGGCGTTCGAGATCTCGTTCTGGGTGGAGAACCCGGAGTTCCTGTTCTTCACGCTGACCGCGATCGGGGTCGGGCTGCTCGTCCTGTTCGTGTTCCTGGCGCGACGGGTCGAGGGCTTCTGGGCGCGCCTGCGCCAGGGTGTTGCGATCCTGCGCGAGCCGCGGCGCTACGTGCGCGAGGTCTTGTCTTGGCAGGCGGCCGGGTGGGCGTTGCGGTTCGCCTCGTTTTGGCTGTTCCTCGACGCCTTTCACATCGGCGGCTCGTTCGAGACCGTGCTCTTGGTGATGAGCGTGCAGGCGATCGCGGGGGCGCTGCCGTTCACGCCGGGAGGGGCCGGAGCCCAGCAGGCGCTCCTGGTCGCGACCCTGAGCGGGCCGACCCGCTCGGCGGTGCTCGCCTACTCGGTCGGACAGCAGGCGGCTGTCACCGTGTGGTCGCTGGCGATCGCGATCGCCGCGATGTTCTTCGTGTTCAGGACGCGCGACTGGCGTGGCCTCCTCCGCGAGGGCCAGGAAGCGCGCGGAACGACCGGCTAGCTCTTCGCGTACTCGACGCGGATCTGCTTGCCCTTGAGCCTGGTGCCGTCGAGGCGCTCGAGGGCCTTGGCCGCGTGTTCGGAGCCGAGCTCGACGAACGAGAAGCGCTCAAGGACCTCGATCCTCGAGATCTCGTCCTCCGGGATCACAGCTCCCTCGACCAGCGCCCAGCGCAGGTCGTCCTGCTCGATGCCGCTGCCGGAACCTCGGTTGACGAACAGCTTGGCTCCGTTCCTGGACCCGTTGGGTGCGGCCGGAGCCTGGTCCTCGGGCTCGTGCTGGCGCCTGCGCGGGCGCGGCGCGTGCTTGAGCCGCTCCTCGGGCGGCTCCCACTCGCCGATCACGGTCTTGGCCTCGCGCTCGATCCGCGGGATCTCCTCCATCTGCGCGGGCGTCGCGAAGGTGATCGCGCGCCCGGTGCGGCCGACCCTTCCGGTGCGGCCGATCCGGTGCACATAGATCTCGGTGTTGTTCGGCAGGTCGTAGTTGATGACGTGCGTGACGTGTTCGATGTCGAGCCCGCGGGCCGCGACGTCGGTCGCGACCAGGATCGGCAGCCGGTGGTCCTTGAACTGCAGCATCACCCCGTCGCGCTGTCCCTGGCTCATGTCACCGTGCAGTGCCTTGCAGCGCATGCCGCTGTTGCGAAGCCCTTCGTCGAGGCGCGCCGCGCCGATCTTGGTCCGACAGAAAATGATCGCCTGCTCGGGATCCTCAGCCTTCAGGACCTCGCGCAGGCGCGTCGCCTTGTCGCGGGGCGAAACCTCGACGTAGGCCTGCTCGATCGCGTCGACGGTGAGCTGCTTGGGGGTGATGCTGATCGTGACCGGGTCGTACATGTGACGCTCGGCGAGCTTCGCGATCGGCGGCGGCATCGTCGCCGAGAACAAACCGGTCTGGCGGCCCGAGGGACACATCCGAAGGATCTTTTCGACGTCCTCGATGAAGCCGAGGTCGAGCATCTCGTCGGCCTCGTCGAGGACCACGAAGCGGACCGCGGTCAGGACCAGGATGTGGCGCGAGATCAGGTCCATCATCCGCCCGACCGTGGCCACCACCACCTGGGCCCCGGCGCGCAGCCGGGGCGCCTGCTGCGCGATCGGCTGGCCGCCGAACACCGCGACGACCTCGATATCCATGTGCTCGGCGTAGGAGCGCAGCGCCTGCGTCACCTGGATGCAGAGCTCGCGCGTCGGCGTCATCACGATTGCCTGGAGCTCCGCGGACTCGGGGTCGAGGTATTGGAGCAGCGGCAGACCGAACGCGGCGGTCTTGCCGGTCCCGGTCTGGGCCTGGCCGATCACATCGTGCCCCGCGAGGAGCTCCGGAATCACCTGTTCCTGAACCGGAGTGGGCTCCGTGAAGCCGAGCTCGTCGATTGCAGTTTGAATCTGCTCGGAGAGGCCGAGCTCATTGAACGCTGGCATTCGTTCGAGAGAGCTTACGAGGCGGCTTACGAGGCGGGATCCAGCAACAGCTTGCCCTGCGTGTTCCGCGCGGCCAGCGCCTCGTGCGCCGCACGTGCCTCCGACAGCGGATGGACGCTGTCGATCACGACCTCTAGCTCGCCGGCCGCGACCGCGGCCATCAGCTCCCCGATCGCCGCAGCTGTGGCGGCCGCGTCGCGAAACAGGTGCACCAGCCAGAAGCCGATCACGGCGCGGCTGTTGCGCATCAGGTGCCCCGTGCGGACCTCGTTCTCCTCCCGCGAGGCGATCCCGAACGTGACCATCCGGCCGAACGGAGCGAGCGTCCGGAGCTGAGCGTCGAACGTGGCGCCGCCGGACATCTGCAGGACGGCGTCGACCTGGTTGCCGGCGTTGGCCTCCAGGAGGGCATCCTTCATGTCCTCGGCTCGGGAGTCCACCGTCGCATCGGCGCCGAGTCGCTCGACCAGCTCACGCTTCTCCGGCGAAGAGGCGAGGCCGATGACCCGCGCGCCATGCCGCTTTGCGAGCTGCACTGCCAGGCTCCCGGTTCCCCCGGCTGCGGCCTCGACGACGACCGTCTCGCCGGGCTCGAGGCGCGCACAGCGGTGGACCAGAGCGTGCGCGGTCAGCCCCTGGAGCAGCAGCGCGGCGGCCTGATCGTCAGTGACGTCGTCGGGCACGGGGACGAGCGTCGCCTCGTGCACCGCCACCCTTTGCGCGTAGCCGCCGTTCATCAGCAGCGCCGCGACCCGGCGGCCGTCCGGCGTCCGCCCCGCGACCTCGCCGCCGGGGATCAACGGAAGCTCCTGCTTCGCGAGGTAGTCGTTGCGGGTCACATGCGTGTCCGCAAAGTTGACGCCGGCGCGAGTGACGTCGACCACGACCTCACCGTCCCCGGGCTCCGGGTCGGGGACGTCGACGTAGCGCATCGCGTCGGGCCCGGTGAACTCCTCGAGCTGAATCGCCTTCACACCTTCATCCTCTCGCGTTGGTGCGCCTCGTTGCGTTTTGCATCCACCCCTCGGATGGAAAACGCAGCATCGCGACCACGTGGGCGGGGATCGTGGGGGCACTAGGATGCCGCGCCTATGTCGCTGACCGTGGTCGGGAGCATCGCGTTCGACAGCGTGCGCACGCCGTTTGGCGAGCGCGAGCGCATGCTGGGCGGCTCGGCCGTGCACTTCGCGCTCGCCGCGAGCTTCTTCACCGACGTCCACGTCGTCGGGCCGGTGGGCGACGATTTCGGGGACGAGCACACCGAGCTGCTGCGGTCTCACGGGGTGGATACCTCGGACATCGAGCGCGTCGCCGGTGGCGAGACGTTCTTCTGGCGCGGTCACTACGAGCATGACCTCAACGTCGCGCACACGGACGACACCCAGCTCGGGGTATTCGCCGATTTTGAGCCGAAGCTCTCCACGACCTCGGCGGCGGCCGACACCCTGTTCCTCGGAAACATCCAGCCCGACCTCCAGCGGCGCGTCCGCGCCCAATGCGAAGCCGCACGATTCGCCGCGCTGGACTCGATGAACCTCTGGATCGACACGGCCCGCGCGTCGCTGGTGGCGGCGATCGCGGAGGTCGACTGCGTGATCCTCAACGACGCCGAGATCCGGATGCTGACCGGCGAGCCGAACCTCGCGCGAGCGGCAAGGGCGCTGGTGGCCGAGGGGCCGAGCGTCGTCGTCGCAAAGCGCGGCGAGTACGGCGCGGCGCTGTTTGAGGCCGGTGGCTTCTTCGCGCTGCCCGGGCTGCCGCTGGAGGACGTGCGCGACCCGACGGGCGCCGGCGACAGCTTCGCCGGAGGTTTCCTGGGCTACCTCGACGGTGCGGGCGGCGAGCTGAACTCTGACGGGCTGCGGCGCGCGATGGCGTTCGGGACCGTGCTCGCCTCGTTCAACGTCGAGGAGTTCGGGACCGATCGAGTCGCGGCTTTGAGCCGCGACGAAATCGACGCCCGGTTCGCCGAATTGCGGGCGATGACGCACCTGGCCGAGTAGGTGCGAGAATCTCTCCCCCCGGGATAAAGGAGACGGCTGTGAGCGAGCAAGAGACTTCAGCGGACGGCGGCGGCGTCGCAACGGCCGACGCGTCGAACGACACCCTGTCGGTCACGGACAACCGGACGGGCCAGAGCTACGAGCTCGAGATCACCGAGGGGACCGTGAAGGCGATGGACTTCCGGCAGATCAAGGTCTCCGAGGACGACTTCGGGTTGATGACCTATGACCCCGCGTTCACCAACACGGCGTCCTGCCGGTCGGCGATTACGTTCATCGACGGCGACAAGGGCATCCTCCAGCACCGCGGCATCCCGATCGAGCAGCTCTGCGAGCAGTCGACGTTCCTCGAGGTTGCCTTCCTCCTGATCTACGGAGAGCTTCCGACCCAGCCTCAGCTCGAGCGCTGGATGCACGACGTAACCCACCACACCTTCGTGCACGAGAACGTCAAGCAGTTCGTCGAGGGCTTCCGCTACGACGCGCACCCAATGGGAATGCTGCTCGCCGGGGTCGGCGCGCTGTCGACCTTCTACCCCCACGCGAAGGAGATCGACGACCACGAGGAGCGCTACATGGCGGCGATCCGCCTGCTGGCGAAGATCCCGACCCTGGCGGCCTTCTCCTACCGCCACAACCGCGGTCTGCCGTACGTGTACCCGGACAACGACCTGAGCTTCTCAGAGAACTTCCTCTCGATGATGTTCAAGATGACCGAGGTCAAGTACGAGCCGGATCCGCGCCTGGCCAAGGCGCTCGACGTCCTCTTCATACTCCACGCCGACCACGAGCAGAACTGCTCGACGAACGCGGTCCGCTCGGTTGGCTCCTCGCAGGTCGATCCGTACTCGGCCGTCGCCGCCGGCGTTGCCGCGCTCTACGGACCGCTGCATGGCGGCGCGAACGAGGCCGTGCTGAGGATGCTCCGCCGGATCGAGAGCACGGAGAACATCCCGGACTTCCTCGAGGGCGTGAAGAACCGCGAGGAGAAGCTGATGGGCTTCGGCCACAGGGTTTACAAGAACTACGACCCCAGGGCCCGGATCATCAAAAAGCACGTGGACGAGGTCCTGGAGGCGACGGAGCATAACCCGTTGATCGAGATCGCGACGGAGCTCGAGAAGCGCGCGCTCGACGACGAGTTCTTCACCTCCCGCAAGCTCTATCCGAACGTCGACTTCTACTCCGGGCTGATCTACGAGGCGCTCGAGATCCCGACCGAGATGTTCACCTGCATCTTCGCGATCCCGCGAACGGCCGGCTGGGTCGCGCAGTGGCTGGAGCTGGTCGACGACTCCGAGCAGAAGATCGCCAGGCCGCGGCAGATCTACACCGGCGGCCGCGACATCGACTACCTGCCGATCGAAAAGCGCGAGGGTCCCGAGAAGATCACCAACGAGGCGCTCCGCAGGCCGATCCGCTCCCGCCGGGGCGCTTGAGCTACAAGCTCACCGTGCGACGGGGACCACGGGTCACCCGGGAGAAGTTCGACGACCTTGAGGCCGCGATCGCGGCGCTCGAGCAGCACGCCAAGGAGATCCGCACGGCCGGGCCGCTCGAGCCGCGCAAGATGCTGCGCGAGTTCGAACCCTCCGATCAGGTGGCCGGCCGGGTCGAGATCTCGACCGGCGGCCTGGTTCGGCGTGGCCAGGACGCGGGCGTCGACGTGATGGGCGACGGTACCTTCGTCGCCTTCCGCGGCGGGATGCGGCGCAGCGAGCTCGATCCGGGACAGCGCGGTCCGTTCGAAGCGGTGCGCAGGGCGCTCTCATGAGCACCGAGCAGGAGATCCCCGACGGCAGCTACGGCGCCGGCCGCCGCCTCCGATTGCCACGCGGCGCCGGGGAGCCGATCCGGGTCCACATCAACGGCGTCGAGCAGACGCGCGGCGAGGTCTGGGACGTGCGGGAGGGCGGGATCGTCTTCACGCGGCCGATCGTGAAGGAGCGCGTGAGCAAGGGTCGCTGGATGGCGATGTACCTGGGGCTGTTCGGCAGCTACCGAAAGAACGAGACCGTGGACGTCGAGTACCGGCTCGGTGGTGAGACGAAGCTCGCCGCGGACGTGGAGATCCTGCCCTAGCGCGAGGTGATCACGTCGCTCTCCGCCGCGACCTGATCCTCGATGCCCTCGACCCGCTTGAGCACGGTGCCCGATGGTCTTGCGGACGCCGGCGAGCGTGACCAGGCGTGCGTCGCCGTGAGAAGTCGAGCGTGCTTCCTCCACGTCGCCGGAACCCGTACCCGGACAGGGGCAACTACGAAACTAGGAGAGGCCGGCGATCGCGGCCACTCGGTCGCGGTGCTGCGACGCTGAGCCCATCAGCTGCGAGGAGACTCGCGCCCGCTTCAGGAAGAAGTGGATGTCGTGCTCCCAGGTGAAGCCGATGCCGCCGAGCGTCTGGATCGCGTTGTGCGTGACCGAGTTCGCCGCGTCCGATGCCCGCGCCTTGGCCATCGAGGCCGCGAGCGACAGCGCGTCAGGTTGGGCGTCGGCGCACCAGGCTGCGTAGTAGGTGAGCGAGCGGGCTTCCTCCACGTCCCACAGCATCTCCGCGAGCCGGTGCGAGACCGCCTGGTAGGCGCCGATCGGCCGGCCGAACTGCTCGCGCTCCTTCGCGTATTCGGTTGCCATGTCGAGCGCCCGCTGCGCGACCCCCACCGACTCGGCCGCCAGGGCGACCTGGCCAACGGAGCTCGCCCAGGCGATTTGCCCGGGAAGCGGATCGCCGCCGTCGGCCAGCACCCGGAAGTAGGCACGCGTCGGGTCGATCAGCTCGAGGCGCTCGAGCTTCGCGTCCTCGGGCTTCACGAGCTTGGCAGCCTCGCCGGCGACCATCACCAGGATCGCCGCTCCTCCGGCGGCCCCGACGACCGGATCCTGGTCGCAGGTCATCTCAGCAGCTCCCCGCGCCCGGCCCGACGCGATCCCAGGTAGCCACTCGGCCCGCTGCTCGTCCGAGCCCGCCGAGGCGAGCACGGCACCCGCGTAGGCGTTCGAAATCATCGGCGTCGGCGCGCAGGCGTAGCCGAGCTCCTCCTGCAGGATCACCAGCTCGACGGCGCCCAGGCCCTGCCCCCCGTAGTCCTCGGAGATCGCGATGCCGGGCCAGCCGAGCCCGCACATCTCCATCCAGACCGCGTCGTCGTAAGGACTCTCCCCCTCGGCCAGCTCGCGAACCTTCTCCGGCTTGAACCGCGCGGCGACGAAGTCCTTCGCCGTCGACTTGATCTCGCGCTGCTCGTCGGAGAAGTCGAAGTCCATCAGCGAAGCTTCGGCAGGCCGAGCACCCGCTCGGCGACGATGTTCTTGAGGACGTCGGACGTACCGCCCTCGATCGAGTTCGCGCGCGTGCGTAGGAACCGGTACGCCCAGAGATTGCCGGAGGTGAGGGCCGAGAGACCGCCGACCTCGACCGCCAGCTCGGTCAGGGCCTGGCTGGTCGACGACCATTGCAGCTTCGCGATCGAGCCCTCGGGTCCCGGGGTCCCGACCTTCATCGTCGCGGTCAGCGCCCGCATGGCCCCGAGGCGAAGCCCCTCGATTCCGATCTTCAGCCGCGCGACCTTGTCGCGGACCAGCGGATCGTCCGCCTTTCCCTGTTCCTTGGCTAGCTGGATCAGCTCATCGAGCGAGTTGGCCAGGCCGAGGGCCGCCGAGGCACCGAGGCCGGCGCGCTCGTTCATCAGGGTCGTGATCGCGACCATCCAGCCGTTGCCAACGCCGCCGACGACGTTCTCGTCCGGCACGTAGGCCCCCTCGATGAAAAGCTCGTTGAACTCGGCCTCGCCGGTGATCTGGCGCAGCGGGCGGACCTCGATCTCGTCCTGGTCCATGTCCATCAGGAAATAGGTCAGGCCCTTGTGCTTGGCAGCCTCGGGGTCGGTACGGGCGACGAGCATGCACCACTTCGCCTCGTGCGCGAACGTGGTCCAGACCTTCTGGCCGGTGATCCGGAAGCCGCCGTTCTCCTTCACGGCCTTGGTCTTCAGCGAGGCGAGGTCCGAGCCGGACTCGGGCTCGGAGAAGCCCTGGCACCAGATCTCCTCGGCCGAGAGGATCGGCTCGAGAAACCGCTCCTTCTGCTCCTCGGTGCCGTGCGCGATCACCACCGGGCCGCCCATCACGAGGCCCAGCACGTTGGCGGGCCGCGGCGCTTTCGCGCGCGCCAGTTCGGCGCCGAAGATCGACTGTTCGATCAGGGTCGCCCCACGGCCGCCGTACTCCTTCGGCCACGAGACCCCCGCCCAGCCCGCCGCATGGAGCTTGCGCTGCCACTCGCGCTCGAACTCGAACTGCACCTGGTCGCCGCCGGTCGGCGCCGGGCCCGGATGGTTGTCCGCGATCCAGGCGCGAACCTCGTCCTGGAACTCCTGCTCTTCAGGGGTGAGGGTCAGGTCCATGGCCGACGCCGCACTCTATATAGGGTGCGACCGATCGTCAGCGACCGCAAGGAGCCGTGATGCCAGAGCGAGACGGATACATCCCCGGAGTCCCCTGCTGGGCGGACACCAGCCAACCCGACCCCAAGGCAGCGACCGACTTCTACGGCGCCCTGTTCGGCTGGGAGTTCGAGAGCGTCATGCCCGAGGGATCCCCCGGCGAGTACTTCATGGGCCGGATCGGAGGCAAGGACGTCGCCGCCGTCGGTTCCGTCCCGGAATCGATGCCGTCGATGGCGATGTGGAACACGTACGTCTGGGTCGACAGCGCCGACGAGACGGCGGCGAAGGTCATGGGGGCCGGCGGCAAGGCGCTGATGGAGCCGTTCGACATCATGGATTCCGGCCGGATGGCGGCGTTCGCCGATCCCGAGGGCGCCGTGTTCTGCGTCTGGCAGCCCAACGAGCACAGGGGCTCCCAGCTCGTCAACGAGCACGGCAGCGTCAACTTCAACGTCCTGAACACCCGCGACGCGGCCGCAGCCAAGTCGTTCTACGGCTCGGTCTTCGGCTGGCAGACGATCGGGCTTCCGGGCGGGTTCGAGATGTGGACGCTCCCCGGCTATGGCGATCACCTCGAGCGCGACAACCCCGGCCTGCGAGCGGGGATGGCCGAGATGGGGGCGCCTGAGGGTTTCGAGGACGTCGTCGCCTCGGTCTTCCCGCTCGGAGACGACCAGCCCGAGACGCCGGCGCACTGGGGCGTGACGTTTGCGGTGGACGAGGCCGACGACATCGCCGAGAAGGCGACCGAGCTCGGCGGCAAGGTGCTGGTCCCGCCGATGGACGCGCCCTGGGTCCGGACGACCGTTCTCGCCGACCCTCAGGGTGCGACGTTCACGGCCAGCAAGTTCGTGCTCGAGAACCGCGACCTTGCGGCCGGTTAGTCCACCGCGTAGAGCACGATGAACGCCGACGCGAGATAGCTCGCCCCGGCGAAGATCATTCCCGGATCCTCCGCCAGGATCGCCGCCGTCGAGCGGGTGTCGCCGCGGTCGTAGATCAGGTAGAGGTAGCGGAAGACGCCGTAGAGGACCGATGGCGCCGTCGCCAGCATCTTCGAGCCGGCGAACGGCGAGTTCACCGCATAGATCACGTAGCTGAGGATCGCCGTGGCGGTGACCATCGCGATCATCTGGTCGAGGAACGGCAGCGAGTAGTGCTCGAGCACGGGACGCGTCGATATGACCTCGGTCGGCTGCTCGGTCGCCGGCGCCTGCGGCGCCGCGTCGGCCGGGCGATCCTCCAGCATCGCCTCCTGGCGGCGCTTCGTGAAGCCGAGGAACAGCGCCAGCATCGCGGTGCAGACCAGCAGGTACTCGGACGCGGTCGCGTTGACCGCCACCGCGCCGGCGACGACCCGCAGGATGAACAGCGACGCGATCGTCATCACGTCCAGGATCACGAGGCGCTTGAGGACGATCGAGTACGCAACCGTCACCAGCGCGTAGAGCGCGACGAATCCGGCGACCTCGGCGTCAACCGTCGCCCAGGGCAGCAGGATGGCGAACGCCGCCAAGCCGATCGCCGCGGTGATCGCCGTCTCGCCCGGCAGCACCCCGCTGGCGATCGGTCGGCCGCGCTTGTCCGGATGAAGCCGGTCGTGTTCGCGGTCGCGCAGATCGTTGAACAGATAGCCGGCGCTCGAGATCGCGCAGAAGGCGACGAACGTGATCGTCGCGTCGAGCAGTGCCTGGCCGTCGTCGAACTGGCGCGAGAAGATCACGCCGGCGAAGACCAGGAGGTTCTTGATCCACTCCTGCGGGCGCAGGGAGGCGACGAGCGGGCTCATGACCCGCACAAGGCTACGGAGCGGGGTCGATCAGCACGCCGGGATTCAGGATCCCCGCAGGATCCAATGCGTGCTTGGCCGCGCGCAGCGCGTCGGCAAACGGCTGCGGGCGCTGGCGGTCGTACCAGGGGCGGTGGTCGCGCCCGACGGCGTGGTGATGAGTGATCGTCCCGCCGGCCTCGATCAGGGCCTCTGAGACGGCCGCCTTGATCTCGTCCCACTGCTCGAGCTCGGACCCGCGCCGGGCCGGGCAGAGCACGGTGTAATACGGCGCCGGCCCGTCCGGGTAGACGTGGGTGAACCGGCAGCTGACGGTGCTCGGCTCGCCGACGGTCTTACGGGCGGCCTCGGTGACCGTGGCGTGGAACTCGGCGAACCGGTCCCAGGTGATCGCCGTCTCAAACGTCTCCGAAAGGACGCCGAGCGCGACGAACGAGTCACGGAGGTAGGGCGCGGCCAGGAAGGCGTCGCGCCAGGCGCTCGACGCCTCGCCCGACCCGCCGCCGCCACCCGTGCGCACTTCTCCCGGGGTGCCGCCGTGAGTGCGAACGGCGTCGAGCGCAACGTCCAAGTCTGAATCGATTGGGTGGTGGGCGGACTCGAAGCCCAGCATCAGCATCGCCTGGTGGCCGTCCCCCGCGCCGTTGATGCGAGCCTCGGCCGGATCCAGCAAGCGGCAGTTCGACGGATCGAGCCCGGACTGCGAGAGCTCGCGCACGGCCTCGACCCCGGCGGCGAACGAGTCGAACGCGGCGGCGCAAGCGGCCTTGTGTGTCGGCCGCGGCTGGACCCGGACCCAGGCCTCGGTGATCACCCCGAGGATTCCCTCGGAGCCGATCAGCATCCGGTCCGGACTGGGGCCGGCTCCCGACGCCGGCAGCCTGCGGCTCTGCCATGCGCCCGCCGGCGTGATCGCGCGCACCGACTCGACCATCTCGTCGACGTGGGTCAGCCTGGTCGCGAAGTGCCCGCCGGCGCGGGTCGCGATCCAGCCGCCGAGCGTCGCGAACTCGAACGACTGCGGATAGCAGCGCATCGTCAGGCCACGCTCGCGAAGCTGGTCCTCCAGCACCGGCCCCGGCGCGCCGGCCTGGATCCGGGCCGAGCGCGAGACCTCGTCGACCTCGACGACCCGGTCGAGCATCCCGAGGTCGATCGTCACCACGCCCGGGTAGTCGCGCGGAAGGCGCGGCTCGACGCCGCCACAGACCGAGGTGCCGCCGCCGTAGGGGATCGCGGCCAGCCCGTCGTCAGCACACCAGTCCAGCAGCGCCTCCACCTCGGCCTCGTCGCGCGGCCGGGCGACGATGTCGGGCGGGTTCTCGAACCGGCCCCGGAAGCCGCGCACGACGTCGCGGTATGCCTTGCCGAGCGCGTGGCCGGCGCGTGAATGCGGATCGTCGGCGCAGATCGCGGCCAGCGACTTCGGCGGCACAACCCGCGGCGCGGGAAGCTCGACCCGGTCGAGCGGCACCGCCTCCTCGGGCGCCTGCGCGTCGAAGCCGAGGCGCTCGCGCACCAGGGGCGCCATCGCCTCCAGCTCGGCCGGCGACGGCTGTCGCGATTCCGCGCCCCAGCCCCAGTGCTTGCGGCGGTCAGCCTGAGGCGGCGCCGTCAAGCGGCTACCAATGCACGCCGCGCGTCGCGCGCGCGAACGCCTTCTGCTCGACGCTGCCCTCGTCGCCATCGGCCTCGGCGCCGCCCTCCGCCTCAGGCTTCTTCGCCGCGCGCGAATCCGGGAACAGCTTGAAGCCGGCGTTGACGATCGCGTCCTGGAACCGCGGAACGGTCGCGTAGCCGACCTCGGCCAGGCGCCCGGCAACCGTTGACTGCTTCTTGTTGCGGGAGGTGATCGCGTCGGCGACCATGTCCGCCGCCTCGTCCGGCGACAGCGCCGGGAAGTACTTGTAGTGGTCCGTGGGAGCGATCATCGGCGTGCGGACCAGCGGCATGTAGACGGTCGAGATCGCGACCCGGTCCTCGAGGATCTCGGCCGCGATCGAGCGCGAGAACGCGTCCAGCGCCGCCTTCGACGCCACGTAGGCGGAGAAACGCGGCACGTTCGTCTGGACGCCCATCGTCGAGACGTTCACGATCTGGCCCGATTGACGTTCGCGCATTCCTGGCAGCAGCTTGAGGATCAGCTGAACCGCGCCGAGGTAGTTGAGCTCGATCGTCCTCTCGAAGTCGTGGATGCGGTCGTAGGACAGCTCGATCGAGCGCCGGATCGAGCGACCGGCGTTGTTGACGAGGATGTCGACCTTGCCGCGCTCGTCCAGCACCTCGTCGGCCACGCGGGCCACCTCGTCGAGTTTCGAGAGGTCGGCGGGATGCACGTGGGCCTCGCCGCCGGCGCCGCGGATCTCCTCGGCTACCTCCTCGAGGTTCTCCCGCGTTCGCGAAACGAGCAGCACCACCCCGCCTGACTCGCCGACCTTCAGCGCCAGCGCGCGGCCGATCCCGGACGACGCCCCGGTAATCAGCACGACCTTGCCGTCCACGGCCTTGCCGAGGGTCCGGCGGTCGAGCGGGTTCGGAATCGGCAGGTTGCCCGGCACGTCGCGGGCGACCCGGGCGATCGCCCGGGCGCGCTTGCCGAGCGAGGGTCGGCGGTCGGCCATCGCCTACCAGTGCACCCCGCGCATCAGGTACGCGAAGGCGACCCCTTCGGTCGAGACCTCGTCGTCCTTCGCGGCCTTGTCCGGATCGCCCTTCGCGGCCTTCGAGTCGGGGAACAGCTTGTAGCCCTGGTTGAGGATCGCGTCGGAGGTTTTCGGCGCCAGCGTGTAGAGGACCTCGCCGAAGGTTCCGAGCTTGGTCGCGACCTTCTTCGGCCGGCGGATGATCGCGTCGCTGATCATCTCGGCGGCCTCCTCCGGGGAGATCGTCGGGAACGCGTCGTACATCTTCGTCGGCGCGATCATCGGGGTGCGAACCAGCGGCATGTGGATCGTCGTGATGTGGACGCCGTCGTCGACGACCTCGGAGCCGATGCAGCGCGAGAACGCGTCCAGTGCCGCCTTCGAGGCGACGTAGGCCGAGAAGCGCGGGGTGTTGGTCTGGACCCCGATCGAGCTGACGTTGATGATGTGCCCGAACTTGCGCTCGCGCATTCCGGGCAGCAGCTTCATGATCAGCTTCAGCGCGCCGAAGTAGTTGAGCTGCATGGTCCGCTCGTAGTCGTGGAAGCGGTCGTATGAGAGCGCGACGGAGCGGCGGATCGAGCGACCGGCGTTGTTGACGAGGATGTCCACGCGGCCGTGCTCGGCATTCACCTCGTCAGCCATCCGCTCGATGTCGTCGATGTCGGAGAGGTCGCACTGGTGGATGTGCGCGGTGCCCCCCGCCTGCTCGATCTCGGCGCGCGTCTCCTCCAGCTTCTCGGGCGTGCGGGCGACAAGCAGCACGGTTCCGCCAGCCTCGCCGACCTTGAGCGCCGCCGACTTGCCGATCCCCGACGACGCGCCGGTGATCATCACGATCCTGTCGGCCACCGCGCCGGCGAGCGAGCGGTCCTTGAACAGGTCCGGATCGAGGTTGCGCTCCCAGTAGTCCCAGAGCTTCGCAGCGTAGGTCTCCAGCGGCGGCACCTGGATGTCCGTGCCCTCCAGGGCCTCCCTGGTGTTGCGGCAGTCGAAGCTGGCCGGATAGTTGACGTAGGTCAGGACCGAGTCCGGGATTCCGAGGTCGCCGAGCACCGTGTTGCGGATCCGCTTCACCGGCGGCAGCATCATCAGCCCTGAGCGCACCTGCTGAGGGACCATGCCGAACATCTTCGGGTCGAGCCGCAGGCCCATCTGCGGCGCGTGGCCCGCGCGGGCGAAGAGGTTGATCACCTGACCGGCCGACTTCGGGTTCGGATCGGTCAGCGAGAACGCCTTGCGGTCCCAGCTCTCGTCGTCGAGGTGGGCGATGTGGTCGAGCGCCGCGGCCACGAAATCGACCGGGACGAGGTTGATCTCCTTGCCCTCGATCCCGATCGTGGGCAGCCACGGCGGCAGCGCCGACCGCAGCCGCTGGATCAGCTTGAAGAAGTAGTAAGGCCCGTCGATCTTGTCCATCTCGCCGGTCTCGGAATGGCCGACGACGATGCCGGGGCGGTAGACGCGCCACGGCCGCTCGCACTCGGTGCGCACGATCCCTTCGGAATCGTGCTTGGTGCGGAAGTACGGATGGGTGTCGAGGTCCTGCGCCTCGTCGAACATGTCCTCGAGCCAGAGACCCTTGTAGAGGCCCGCCGCCGCGATCGAGCTGACCATGTGGACCCGCCCGGCCTCGACGGCGTGCGCAAGCTCGACCATGTGGTGCGTTCCCTCGATATTCGCCACCTGCTGGGACTCCGCGTCGGCCGTCATGTCATAGATCGCTGCGAGGTGGAACAGGTGGTCGACCTCGCCGTTCAGCCTGCCGATGTCCGAATCCGAGACGCCCAGGCGCGGCTGTGAGATGTCGCCGACGATCCCGACCACCCGGTCCTCGCCGACGCCCCAGCGATTGCGCAGCTCCTCGAGCCGCCCCCTCGATCCCTCGCGCACCAGCACGTAGACGGTGCCCTCGCGCTCGAGCAGGCGCTCGACCAAGTGGCGGCCGATGAACCCGGTCGCGCCGGTGACGAAGTAGCCCAACTGTCTCTCCTTCTGCGTTTATCCGACCTTGCCGTGACCCTACACTTGGTAATCAGAGAGTGGCGCTTCACCTCACACCGCAGCCGGGCGAGCCCGGCGATGGCGAGGCTCAGACGAGCCACGTCGATGAGCGGTTCGACGAGCGCAAGCGCCTGGTCGCCGACGGGATGCAGGTGCTCGCGCGGGGCGCGATGATCTGCCCGAGCTGCGCGCTGCCGATCTCCCCTCGCGCCGGGGTGCGGCCGAAGGCGGCAATGCGGTGTGGCTTCTGCGATCACGCGGGCCCAGCGCATGAGTTCGTTCGCGGCGACGTGGTCGACACCCCGGCGAACGAGGTGCGGGTCGTAGCTCGGCTCGTCTCGGCGTTCGGTTTGTGAAAACCCTGCTGCGAAGCGCCGAACCGCGCTCCTCTGAGATCGCGAAGTCATAGACTCAGACGCAGCTTTGCCAGACACGCAAACGGTCGAGATTCAGATGCCCCAGATGGGGGAGTCGGTCACCGAGGGGACGATCCTGGAGTGGCACGTCTCGGAGGGCCAGGAGGTCGCCGAGGGCGACACGGTAGTTGAGGTCTCGACCGACAAGATCGACGCCGAGGTCCCGGCCCCCGCGAGCGGCGTCGTCACCAAGCTTCTCGTCCAGCCCGACGACGTCGTGACCGTTGGCCAGGTGCTGGCCGAGATCGACCCGAACGGCACGGGGAACGGGGCCGCGCCTGCCGCCGCCACCGAGGATGGTCCGGGTCTGGCGACCGCGGGCACCGGCGAGGGCGACGCCGACATCGGCGAGTCAGATCCCGGGGAGCTGCTCGACCAGGCCCAGGGCGAGGACGGTCAGGAACGGTCTGAAGCGGACCCGGCCGCCCCCGGAGGCGAAGCCGAGGAGGCGGGCGGAACGTTGGTCGTGATCGCCATGCCCGAGATGGGCGAGTCGGTGACGGAGGGCACGGTCTTGGAATGGCATGTCGCCGAGGGCGACTCGGTCTCGGAGGGCGACACGGTGATCGAGGTCTCGACCGACAAGATCGACGCCGAGGTCCCCGCCCCCGGCCCAGGCACGATCACGAAGCTCCTGGTCGAGCCCGACGACGTGGTCAAGGTCGGCCAGCCGCTGGCGGAGATGGCCGCCGGCGACGGATCCCCGCCAGCCGCCTCGACCGAGTCGCGGGCTGAACCCGACCCTGCCGACCGCGGCGGGAAGACCGGGCAGGCGGCAGGTGTTGATCTCGACGGTGCCAAGGCGTCGCCGGTGGCGCGGAGGGTCGCTGCCGACCGCGGTGTCGACCTCGGCGCGGTCCAGGGATCGGGGGCCGGCGGCAAGATCGTGAAGGCCGATGTGATCGCCGCCGAAGGGAACGGCGCGGCACCCGCCGCCGCGGCAACCGCCGGCGAGGCGAAGCCGCTTCGCGGCCCCGCGGCAATGCTCGCGAAGGCGATGGACGAAAGTCGCAAGACGCCGACCGCCACCTCGTTCCGGACGCTTCCAGTCGACACGCTTGACGCCAAACGCAAGGCGATCAACGAGCAACTGAAAGACCGGGGGATCAAGGCCTCGTTCACGCACCTGATCGCCTGGGCCATCGTCCGCGCGGCGGCCGAATGGCCGGCGATGGCGCGCACCTTCGAGGAGCGCGACGGCAAGCCGTTCGTGGTCACTGGCGCCCCCGTCAACCTCGGGATCGCCGTCGATGTCGAGAAGAAGGACGGCTCGCGCGCCCTGATGGTGCCCTGCATCAAGGCCGCGGACAAGCTCGACTTCGCGGGCTTCCACCGGAACTACGAGGAGCTGATCTCAAAGACGCGCGAGAACAAGCTCACCCCGGACGACTTCCAGGGCACGAACATCTCGCTGACCAACCCGGGCGGCCTGGGAACGGTGGCCTCGGTCCCACGCCTGATGAGCGGCCAGGGGACGATCATCGCGGTCGGCTCGATCACCTACCCGGTCGAGTGGGCGCACGCACCGGCGGAGAAGATCAAGGCGCTCGGGATCTCGAAGGTGACGACGATGACGTCCACCTACGACCACCGGATCATCCAGGGGGCCGAGTCGGGCTCGTTCCTGCGCCGCATCGACCAGCTCCTGCAGGGCGAGGACTCCTTTTACGAGACGGTCGCCCACGACCTTGGCGTGCCGGACCGGGTTGTCACCAACGCGCACCCCGCATCGGCCTCGGCCCCACCGCTGCCCGTCGCTGGATCGACCCCCGCTCCGGCCGGCGCCGTCGTCACGGCCGAGCCGGACCGCGAGCTGCTTCAGGCAGTGCAGGCGGCGACATCGCTGCTGAAGGCGTTCCGGACCCATGGCCATCTCGCGGCGAAGGTCAACCCCCTCGCCGAGGGGGCGCCGAAGGGTGATCCGGCGCTCGAGCCCGAGAGCCTCAACCTGACGCCCGAGTTGATGCAGCGGATCCCAGCTTCGATCCTGCGGATCGGGGTCGAGGGTGAGAACCTGCTGGACGCGCTGCCGCGGATGCGCGAAGCGTATTGCGGCACGATCGCCTACCAGATCGAGCATCTCTCCTCGCACCAGCAGCGCATGTGGCTGCGCGAGATGATCGAGACCGGCGGGCACCGCCAGCCGCCGTCCGCCGACGAGAAACGGTCGCTGTTGCGGCGCCTGCTCGACGTCTTCCAGTTCGAGCGCTTCGTTCAGAAGGCGTACCTGGGCCAGAAGATGTTCTCGATCGAGGGGCTCGACGTGGTCGTGCCGATGATCGACGCGCTCGCGACCCAGGCCCGATCCGCGGGCGCGGAGGAGGTCGTGATCGGGATGGCCCACCGAGGCCGCCTGAGCGTGCTGGTCCACAACCTCGGTCGCTCGCCCGAATCGATCATGGCCGAGTTCGAGGGCGCCAAGGCGCTGGACCGCGTCAAGGCGATCGCGGCGATACCGCACTCGGGCACCGGCGACGTGAAGTACCACCACGGCGCCGAGGGCGTGGTCTCGACGCCCGACGGCGAGGAGATCCGCGTGCGGCTCTACCCCAACCCCTCGCACCTCGAGTTCGTCGACCCGGTCGTCACCGGTGGCGCCCGTGCCGCTCAGACCGAGCACTCGGGGCCGCGCCTGCACCACAACCCACACGTCGCCGTGCCGCTCCTGCTTCACGGCGACGCGGCCTTCCCGGGCCAGGGCGTCGTCGCCGAGACGCTCAACCTGCAGTCGCTCAAGGGCTACTCCACGGGCGGGACGGTCCACATCATCACCGACAACCAGGTGGGCTTCACCACCGATCCCGAGGAGGATCGCTCGACCCCCTACGCGGGCGACCTGGCGAAGGGATTCAACTGCCCGATCATCCACGTCAATGCCGACGACGTCGAGGCCTGCATGTCGGCGATGCGGCTGGCGATGGGCTACCGCGAGCGCTTCGGCCGCGACGTCGTGCTCGACGTGATCGGCTACCGGCGCTACGGCCACAACGAGACCGACGAGCCCGCCTACACGCAGCCGAAGATGGCCGCGCAGATCAAGGCGCACCCGCCCGTCTCGGAGATCTACGCCGAGCAGCTAGTCAAGGAGGGCGTGGTCACTTCCGACGATGTGGCCGCCGACGGCAAGGAGCTCCAGCAGCGGTTCTCGCAGTCGCTCAAGGACCTGCGGGCGAAGATGGAGACCGGCGACTACGAGGATCCGACCTCCACCCACGTCGGCACCGGCGAGCTCGATCGGACCAAGTCGCCCGAGGTCGAGACCGCGGTTTCGGAGAAGCGCCTGCGCTCGCTGAACGAGGAGCTGCTCAAGGTACCGGACGGGTTCGCGATCCATCGCAAGCTCCGCAAGCCGCTGATGAAGCGGCTCGAGATCCTCGACGACGGCCCGATCGAATTCGGCCACGCCGAGTCGCTCGCCTATGCCTCGCTCCTGACCGAGGGCACGCACACTCGCCTGACCGGCCAGGACACCGAGCGCGGCACCTTCTCAAACCGCCACCTGGTGCTGCACGACGAGAAGACCGGCCTGCGGTTCGCGCCGATTCAGAACCTGAGCGGAGCCCTGGCCCCGTTCGAGATCCACAACAGTCCGCTGTCGGAGATCGCCTGCCTCGGCTTCGAGTACGGGTACTCGGCGGCTTCGCCGGAGAGCCTGATCCTGTGGGAGGCGCAGTTCGGCGACTTCGGCAACTCAGCGCAGGTGATCATCGACAGCTTCATCGTCGCCGGGGAGTCGAAGTGGGGCCAGACCACGCGGCTCACGCTGCTCCTCCCGCACGGCTACGAGGGCTCCGGACCCGAGCACTCGAGCGCGCGGATCGAGCGCTTCATTCAGCTCGCGGCCGAGGGCAACATCCGGCTCGCGAACCCGACGACCGCCGCGCAGTACTTCCACCTGATCCGCCGCCAAGCACGGATCGCGAAGCCGCGCCCGCTCGTGGTCTTCACCCCGAAGGGACTCCTGCGGCTGCCCGGAGCGGCCTCGAAGCTCTCCGACCTGACCTCGGGCACGTTCCAGTTCGTGATGGACGATCCCCGGGCAGCCGGGCGCGAGCAGGAGGTCACCAAGCTCGTGCTCTGCTCGGGCAAGATCTACTACGACATGGACGGCCACGAGCGACGCGAGCAGGCGTCCAACGTGGCAATCGCCCGGGTCGAGTTGCTCTACCCCTTCGCCCGCGACCAGATTCGCGAGCTGATCGCGCGGTATCCGAACCTCAAGCAGATCGTCTGGACCCAGGAGGAGCCGAAGAACATGGGCGCGTTCAGCGTCATGGCCAGGCGGATGCCCGAGCTGGTCCCCGAGGGTGCCGAGTTCGCCTACGTCGGTCGCCCCCAGCGCTCGAGCCCGTCCGAGGGCTACCCCGCCGCCCACCGCTCCGAGCAGGAGCGGATCGTGCTCACGGCGCTGAGCTGAGCGCAGCGAAGCGCCCGCCCCCGGAGGGACGGGCGTCGCAGCTCTCCCGTTACATCGCTCCTCGTCAGTGAGGCCTGAGACGTAGCCCCGCGCCGGCGCCGCCGTGGCGCCTCGGATCGACCCGTACCAGGCGGCGAGCCTCGCGCCGCACCAGGGCCACTTCATGAATCGATCGGCCGGAGGCCGTGCTCAGGGTTCGCTTCATTGCAGGCAGTTTCGCGCCGCGGTGGCCTCGGCCCTATGGCCTTCTGTCCAAAGCTGGGGTGCACCCGTTGTACCCGCGGTCGAAGACCCTGCCTGCGAGACTTCCGCGGGTGAGCGCCGGCGCCAACCCCGACGTCCGGGAACGTCCCTCGGAGGTCCTGCGGCGACCGGTGCCGGGGCCGCTGTTTCGCGTGGTCAAGGTCGCGTCGTGGGTCGAGCTGGGGCTGTTCGCGATCTTGCTGGTGGTCTGGATCGCGCCGGGCTTCGAGCACGAGACGTTCTTGGCAGGACTCGCCCACGGCATCGGGTTCATCGCCCTCGCCCTGCTGATCTGGGTAGCGGTCCTGCGGAAAGAGGCGCCGTACACGCTGCTGGCCGCGACGCTGACTCCGGTCGGGCCGGTGGGCAGCGTGATCGCCATCAACCGGATCGAGCGCCACCCCTCGTAGCACGAGGTCGCCCACTCAGCCGGATTTGTCGGCAACGGTTGACACCACCCCTGCCGATGGGTCAGAATGGCCAAGAACCGCGCAGGGAGGTGATGGGACCAATAGGGACTTCACGAAGCTCGTCCCCGGCCAGTCCCGCCTCCGGGGGCGATCGCGTCGGCATCCCTCCCTGGCTACCGACGCGCTAGGCGTGGGCGCGGGCCGTGTGGACCCCCTGCCTCCCACGGCCCCGCCCCGCCTTTACTTCGGGGCGCGCCCCTAGCGCAGGTCGCGGAGCACGCGGTGCAGGATGCCGCCGTGCTGGTAGTACTGGACCTCGTTCGGGGTGTCGAGGCGGACCCGGGCCTCGAACTTGACAGCGTCCGAGCCCTCGGCGGCTGCCTCGACCGCGACGCTCTTCGCGTTGCCGTCGGAGAGGCCCCCCAGGTCGAACGTCTCCTCGCCGGTGAGCCCCAGCGACTCTGCGGTCTCACCCTCCGGGAACTGCAGCGGGAGCACGCCCATCCCGATCAGGTTCGAACGGTGGATCCGCTCGAAGCTCTCGGCGATCACCGCCCGAACCCCCAGCAGCGCCGTGCCCTTCGCGGCCCAGTCGCGCGAGGATCCCGACCCGTACTCCTTGCCGGCGAGGACGACCAGCGGGGTGCCCGACTTCGCGTAGGCCATCGCCGCCTCGTAGATCGTCGTTTCCTCCCGGTCGGGGAAGGTCCGGGTGAAGCCGCCCTCGCGATCGACCAGCATGTTGCGCAGCCGGATGTTCGCGAAGGTGCCGCGAATCATCACCTCGTGGTTGCCGCGCCGCGAGCCATAGGAGTTGAACTCACCCGGCTCGACCCCGTTCTCCATGAGCCACTCGCCGGCAGGGCTGGACTTCTTGATCGCGCCCGCGGGCGAGATGTGGTCGGTGGTCACGGAGTCGCCGAGCACGGCGAGCACGCGGGCGCCCGACACGGGCTCGATCTCGGCCGGCTCTTGATCCATGCCCTCGAAGAACGAAGGCTTGCGGACGTAGGTCGAATCGGGCCAGGTGTAGCGGTCGCCATCGGGCGTGTCCAGCCCGCGCCAGCGCTCGTCGCCCTTGAAGACGTCCGCGTAGCTCCTGGTGAACATCTCGGAGCGGACCGCGTCGGCAACCGCCTGCTTGATCTCCTCGCTCGAAGGCCAGAGGTCCCGGAGGTACACCGGCTCGCCGTCCGACCCCGGGCCGAGCGGGTCCGTGAAGATGTCCTTGTCCATCCGGCCCAGCAGCGCGTACGCGACGCACAGCGGCGGCGAGGCCAGGTAGTTGTTGCGCACGTCCTGGTTGATCCGCCCCTCGAAGTTGCGGTTGCCTGAGAGGACCGAGCAGACGACGAGGTCGTTGTCGGTGACGACCTTGGAGATCGCTTCGGGCAAGGGCCCGGAGTTGCCGATGCAGGTCGTGCAGCCGTAGCCGACCAGGTTGAAGCCGAGCTTGTCGAGGTACTCATCGAGCCCCGCCTGCTCGAGATAGTCGGTGACCACGGTCGAGCCGGGCGCGAGCGACGTCTTCACCCAGGGCTGACTCTGGAGGCCGCGCTCGACCGCCTTCTTCGCGAGCAGGCCGGCGCCGATCATGACCGACGGGTTCGAGGTGTTGGTGCAGCTCGTGATCGCCGCGATCACCACGCGGCCGTGGTCGAGCCCGGTCTCCGTGCCGTCTTCGAGTGTCACCGGGACGATGTTGTCCTCCCGGGGGTCCTTGGTGGCGGTGGCAGCGTCGCGCCCCGCACGTCGAGGCTTGCCACCCTCGCCGTCGTGTTCGTCGCCGGGCGGATCGGACGCCGGGAACGAGTCCGCGACCGCTCCGTCGTGGTGATCGCCGTTCCCGAACTCGTCCGCCGCCTTGGCATCGAACTCGCGAAGCGACTCGATGAACGCTGCTTTGGCGTCGGTCAGGGCGATCCGGTCCTGCGGCCGCTTCGGGCCCGCGATCGACGGCTCGACGCCGGCGAGGTCGAGCTCGATCATGTCCGAGAACGTGGGGTCCTCCGAGTCCGGCGTATGGAACATGCCCTGCTCGCGCGCGTAGGCGTCGACCAGCTCGATCAGCTCCGTCGGGCGGCCGGTGAACTCCAAGTAGCGAAGCGTCTCCTGGTCGACCGGGAAGATCGCGCAGGTCGAGCCGAACTCCGGCGACATGTTCCCGATCGTCGCCCGGTCGGCGAGGCCCAGCGTATGGAGGCCCGGGCCGAAGAACTCGACGAACTTGCCGACGACGCCGCGCTCGCGCAGCATCTCGGTGACGGTCAGGACCAGGTCGGTGGCGGTCGCGCCCTCGGGCAGCTCGCCGCCGAGCTTGAAGCCGAGGACCTGCGGCAGCAGCATCGAGATCGGCTGGCCCAGCATCGCCGCCTCGGCCTCGATCCCGCCGACGCCCCAGCCCAGCACGCCGAGCCCGTTGATCATCGTCGTGTGCGAGTCGGTGCCCACCAGGGTGTCCGGGTAGGCCTGCGTGACGCCATCCATCTCGCGGCTGAACACGACCTGGCCGAGGTACTCGAGGTTCACCTGGTGGCAGATGCCCGTGGCCGGCGGCACGACGCGGAAGTTGGCGAACGCCTGCTGGCCCCAGCGCAGGAACGCGTAGCGCTCCTCGTTGCGCTCGTAGTCGCGGTCGGCGTTGATCGCAAACGCGCGCTCTGAGCCGAACGCGTCGACCTGGACCGAATGGTCGATCACCAGGTCGACGGGCACCAGCGGGTTGATCCGCGTCGCGTCGCCGCCGAGGTCGTCCATCGCATCACGCATCGCGGCGAGGTCGACGACCGCCGGGACGCCCGTGAAGTCCTGCATCAGGACCCGGGCGGGCTGGAACGGAATCTCGTCAGCCGGCTCGGCCTTCGCGTCCCAGGTGGCGATCGCCTCGACGTCCTTGGCGGCGACCGACTCGCCGTCCTCGAGGCGCAGGGCGTTCTCCAGCAGGACCTTGATCGAATACGGAAGCCGGGCGACGTCGAAACGCTCCTGCAGGGCATCCAGACGGTGGATCTCGTAATCGCGGCCCGCGACCTCGAGGGTCGCCTTCGCGCCGAAGCTGTCTGCGTCGCTCACCAGACCACTCAGGCTAACGCCTGGGCGAGGCCGGCATCCGACCGGCTCCTAGCGCTTATCGGTCTGGTTGTCCGCGACCGAGTCGGCGATCTTGTCGACCCCGGCCCGAGCGGCGATCCGGCCCGCCAGGTCAGGGCGGCGGGCCGCGAAGTTGGCCATGAAGCGCTGGGTCCTGGGAGCAACCTCCACCTCCGCGCGGTCACGCTCGATCGCCTTGACCACACCGTCGGCAACCGCCTGCGGCGTAGACGTGCCCGCGCCGCGCGGAACCTGCGCGCCCGAGTCGGCGAACATCCCGGCGTCGCGAATCGTGCCCGGCATCACGACCGACGACGAGACGCCGGTCGGGCGCAGGTCTTCGCGCAGGCCCAGCGAGAACCCGCGCAGGCCGAACTTCGTGGCCGAGTAGAGCGACGAGCGGGCGGTGGCGACCTTGCCGTTCAGCGACGAGATGAAGACAAAGTGCCCGGACCCGCGGCTGAGCCAGGGCTCGAGCAGCGCGTGGGCCATCAGGATCGGCGCCTCCAGGTTGACGCGGAGCGCGCGCCTGATCTGCTCTTCCGAGTAGCCGTCGAGCTTGCCCGAGGCCGGCAGCGCGGCGTTGGCGACGAGCACGTCGAGCTCGCCCGCCTCGTCGAGCAGCCTGAGGGTTGAGCCCTCCTCCGCCAGATCCGAGACCGCCACGCGGTGGCCTTCCCCCGGCAACGAGGCCCGGAGCTCCTCGAGCTCATCGGGCTTGCGCGAGCTCAGGATCAGCGTCGCGCCGCGGTCGGCGAGCGCGGCGGCGGTCGCCCGCCCGAGGCCGCCGGTGGCCCCGGTCAGCAGCACGCTCTTCCCCCGGAGGTCCATCGGCGGGCACCGTACCGCAGCGGATAGGCTGGCGGCGATGAAGCTCTTTATCTGCTGGGGGACGTTCCAGACGCCGCGGCCGGGCGGCCACCCGTGCGCGAACGCGCATAAGGCCCTGCGCAAAGCCGGCCACGACCCCGAGCTGGTCAAGGTCCATGGGCTCGGAGTGGGCCCGAGGGCGCTCAACCTGATGACCGACGGCCGCCGGGAGGTCGAGGAGCTCACGGGCCAGCGGATGGTGCCGGTCCTGGTTACCGACGACGGCCAGGTCATCAACGACTCGAAGCGCATCAGGGAGTGGGCCGAGGCCCATCCGGCGGCAACCCAGCCTGCGTAACTAGGCATCCCGCGCTCGGCGTCGAATAGTTAGTAACCATCCGCATCAGCTCAGCGTGCTTTGAGCAGATTATGAGCAACTGCTTGCAAACAGCCGTTCGATCAGGTACTCTGCCGCGGATTCGTAAACCGGTAAGCCGAGTCCGCTCCCGATGTGGAGCGGAACGGGGGAACCGATCAGTTGGGGCTAACTCGCCACGCACGGCGAGGGCGCGACTCCTTATGTGCCAGCCCGTCAGCTAACCCCGTAGGCGCCAACAAGGAGAACTGGTCGTTTTGATTCCCAACAACACCCACCAGGCGAGGCGCCACACCAGGCGACGAGCCAAAACGGTCGGCCTGACCGTCTGCGCCCTGCTGGCGCTGCCGGGCGCGAGCGCCCTGGGCAGCGACGGCGGCATCGGCGCCGACGGCGATGCCGGCACGGTGCCCGGTGCCAAGGCCAAGCTCGTCAAGGGCAAGGCAATCGCGCCCGAAACCGCCCCGCGCCGAGTCAAGCGCGCGATCGCCGCAGCCAACCAAATCGTCAAGGGCAAGGACTACTGCCTCGGCGGAGGTCACGCCCGCTGGAAGTCCAGGTGCTACGACTGCTCCGGCACCGTCAGCTACGCGCTCGGCAAGTACGGCGCGCGCGTGTTGAAGTCGCCGCTGCCCTCCGGCTCGTTCCGGAAGTGGGGCCAGCGCGGCAAGGGCAAGTGGATGACCACATATGCGGACAGCGGCCACATGTTCATCGTGATCGCTGGCCTGCGGCTCGATACCTCTCAGACCAAGGGCATCGGGCCCGGCTGGAGCACGAATGTGCGCGCCGGGTTCGCCAACGTCTCGAAGCGCACCGCGCGCCACTGGCGCTCGCTCTAGACAACCCGACGAGACCACCAAGCGTTCGAGCAGGCGCGCCCCCTCCCCAGGGGGCGCGCCTTCTCTTTGTGTGACGTAAGGCGCGGGCGCTCGGCGGCTAGCTTCTGGCGTCATGCGCGAGGGATTCAAGGCCGGGCTGCCGATCGCCGTGGCATCGCTCTTGCTGGCGATCTCGTTCGGGGTGCTGGCGCGCCCGGTCATGGGCCCGGTCGCGCCGATCGTGATGTCCGCGGTCGTCTTCGCAGGCTCGGCCCAGTTCGGCGCTCTCGCGGTGCTGGCGGCAGGTGGCGGAGCCGGGGCGGCGATCGTGGCCGGGGTGCTATTGAACGCGCGCTACGGCCCGATGGGAATCGCGCTGGCGCCGTCGCTGCGCGGCGGTCCGCTCCGGCGGGCGGCGATCGGCCAGGCGATGGTTGACGCTTCCTGGGCGATGGCGCATCGCGGCGGCGGCCGCTTCGACCCAGCCTTCATGGTCGGAGCAACCGCCCCGAACTACCCGGCGTGGGTGGGCGGGACGGCGATCGGCGTCCTTGCCAGCGACCTGATCGGTGACCCCGAGCGGCTCGGGCTTGACGCCCTGTTCCCCGCCTTCTTCCTTGCCCTCCTGGTAACCGAGCTGGGGCGCGGGCGGCGGGCCGTTGCCGCGGCTGCGCTCGGTGCCGTGATCGCGCTGCCGCTGGCTCCCGTCAGCGCCCCCGGGGTCCCGATCATCGCTGCCTGCCTGGCAGCGCTGATCGCGCTCTGGCCAGGGCGAGAGGACCCGGCGTGAACGAGACCTGGGCCACGATCGTCGCCCTGACCGTGGCCACGGCGATCATCCGTGCAGCCGGCCCGGTGCTCCTGGGCGGCCGGGACCTACCGGCGCTCGTGTCGCGAGTCATCGCCCTACTCGCGCCGGCGCTGCTGGCGGCACTGATCGCCGTTGGGACGTTCACCGGTTCGGATGGCGACCTCGTGCTGGACCCGCGGGCGGCTGGGCTCGCCGCCGCGGGCGGCGTCCTGGCTTGGCGGCCGAGCGCAATGGTCACCGCCATTGCGCTTGCCGCCCTGGCGGCGGCGCTGGTCCGGCTTGCCCAGTGACCGTAGGCCGGTCCGGCCAACCCAGATCTGCCGGACTGGCCCATCGCTGAAGGGAACTTTGGCCACCGCGCGAGCGGCGACGGATCGCAGCTTCCGATACGGTCGGCCCAGCGTCCGATCCGCGTTTGTACACAGTGGAGCAACCCACCCCTCTTCCTGCCGAGGCCCCCGCCGCCGCCGCGACGGCCACAGCCGTGCCCGACGTCAGGCTCGCGGGGATCTCGAAGCGCTACGGAGACGTGGTCGCGATCGATGACGTCGATCTGGAGATCGCGGCCGGCGAGTTCTTCACGATGCTCGGTCCTTCCGGCTCGGGCAAGACGACGACCCTGCGAATGATCGCCGGCTTCGACGTCCCCGACAGCGGCCGGGTCGAGATCGCCGGCGAGGACGTCACCGACCTACCGGCATACGACCGCGAGGTCAACACCGTCTTTCAGGACTATGCGCTGTTCCCGCACATGACCGTCGCCGAGAACGTCGAGTACGGCCTGCGGGTCGCCGGCGTGCCGAAGGGCGATCGCGCCACCCAGGCGACCGAGGCGCTCGCGATGGTCAGGCTGTCCGAGTACGGCGAGCGCAAGCCGGCCGAGCTTTCGGGCGGCCAGCGCCAACGGGTCGCCCTGGCCCGGGCGATCGTCAACCGCCCGCGCGTACTGCTGCTGGACGAACCCCTCGGCGCCCTCGACCTGAAGCTGCGCGAGCAGATGCAGGTCGAGCTGAAGTCGATCCAATCCGACGTGGGCATCACGTTTCTCTACGTCACGCACGACCAGGAGGAGGCGTTGACGATGTCCGATCGGGTCGCCGTGTTCAACAACGGCCGGATCGAGCAGGTGGGGCCGCCCGCCGAGATCTACGAACACCCCGTGAACCCGTTCGTCGCCGGCTTCGTGGGCACCTCCAACCTGCTCGAACGGGACGACACCCGCTTCACCGTGCGTCCGGAGAAGGTGCGCCTTCTCGACGGAGAGTCCACCAGCGGTCTCCACACCGAACGGGGCCGGATCGTGCACGTTGCGTACGCGGGGATGATCACCCGTTACCTGGTCGAGCTCGAGGCGGGCGGCACTCTTCAGGTGGTGCGCCAGAACCTCGATTCGTCCTCCCAGGAGGAGCTCGAGCGGCAGGGAACAAGCGTAATTGTGGGATGGCTGCCGGAACACACGGTCGCCATCGCCGAACAAGAAAAGGGAGAGGAGGCGCTATGAGCGCACTGCTGAGGAGCCCGGTCCGGTTGGCCTGGCTGATGGCCGTGGCAATGGTTTCGATCGTATTCGCGGCCGGCTGCGGTGATGATGACGACGACGGAGGAGGTTCCGAATCCGAAGCCCTGACCGAGGTGGGCGAGCCCGAGGGCGAGCTCAACCTGGTCGCATGGATCGGCTACGTCGAGGACGGCTCAACTGATCCGAACGTCGACTGGGTTACGGATTTCGAGAAGGACACCGGCTGCAAGGTGAACGTCAAGTACGGCGCCACCTCGGACGAGATGGTCCAGCTGATGCGCACGGGCCAGTACGACGGAGTCTCAGCGTCAGGCGATGCGACGACCCGCCTCGTCGAGGGCGGTGACGTCGAGCCTGTCAACGTCGAGTTGGTCCCCAATTACGCGGACATCGACGAGGCGCTGAAGAATCAGCCGTACAACACGTTCGACGGCCAGGAGTACGGAATCCCGCACGGGCGTGGATCGAACCTCCTGATGTACAACACCGAGGAGGTCAAGCCGGCGCCGAACTCATGGGACGTCGTCTTCGACAAGGCGTCGGAGAACAGTGGCAAGGTCACTGCCTACGACAACCCGATCTACATCGCCGACGCGGCGCTGTACCTGCGTGAGCACAACCCGGAACTCGGAATCGAGGATCCGTACGAGCTCGACCAGGAGCAGTTCGACGCAGCTATCGATCTGCTGAAGCAGCAGCGCGAGGATGTGGGCGAGTACTGGTCGGACGCCGCGAAGCAGATCTCTGCGTTCGAGAACGGCGACACCACGGTCGGCACGACGTGGCCGTACCAGACCGGTGTACTGCAAGCCAGCGGTGAGCCGGTTGAGGCGATCCTTCCCAGCGAGGGCGCCACCGGGTGGTCAGACACATGGATGCTCAGTTCGGAGGCCAAGAACCCGAACTGCATGTACGAGTGGATGAACCACGTCGTCAGCCCAAAGGTGAACGCCGAGATCGCTGTGTGGTTCGGTGAGGCTCCCGCGAATCAGAAGTCGTGTGCGCTCACCGACGACCTGCCCGAGATCTACGGAGGCACGGCGGAGCACTGCGACATCAACCACGCGGACGACGAGGAGTTCTGGGACCAGGTCGAGTACTGGAGGACCCCGGTCTCCGATTGCGGCGATGACCGCGGCGACGAATGCAAGACCTACGACGAGTGGGTCCAGGGCTGGAACGAGGTGAAGGGCTGATCCGACACCTCATCCGCTCGTGGAAGCGGGTGTAGCAACGCCGCAGAGGAGGTCGGCGGGCCGCTGGCTCGCCGGCCTCTTCCACGGTCGTCCCCGGCTGCAGGTCGGCAGCCTGCTCGCCGGTCCTGTCGGTTGGCTGGTCGTCGGCTACCTCGGCTCGCTCGCGGTTCTCTTCCTGACCAGCTTTTGGACTCTGGGAGAGCTCTCGGGCGAGATTGAGCAGAGCTTCACGCTCGACAACTTCAAGGACGTGGTCGAGACGCCGGTCTATCGGTCCGTCGCGGCTCGCACGATCGGAATCGCGGTGCTGGTCACCCTCACCTGCGTGCTGCTTGCGTTCCCGCTCGCCTTCTACATGGCGAAGGTGGCAAGCCCGCGGACGAAGGGGCTGCTCGTGGTAGCGGTGCTGATGCCGCTCTGGTCCTCCTACCTGGTCAAGATCTTTGCCTGGCGTGGCATCCTCAGCGAGGAGGGGATTTTCAACTGGCTGCTCGACCCATTGGGCATCTCGGGGCCGGGTTACGGGCTGGTGGCCATCTGGCTCGTGATGACCTACCTCTGGCTTCCGTACATGGTCCTTCCGGTCTACGCAGGGCTGGAGCGGATACCCGACACCCTGCTGAGTGCATCGGAGGACATGGGAGCGAAGCCGCTTTACACGTTTCGCCGCGTGATCCTGCCGCTCGCGTTTCCGGCGATCGTGGCAGGCTCGATCTTCACCTTCTCACTCACGCTCGGCGACTTCATCGCCATCGGCCTGGTCGGCTCCGGCGAGCAGTTCATCGGAACCGTCGTCTACTCGAATTTCACCGCCGACCTCCCGTTTGCCGCGGCCTTTGCGACCGTGCCGGTCGTGGCGATGATCATCTACCTGCTGCTCGCCCGCCGGCTCGGGGCGTTCGAGCACATCTAGCAATGCGCCTCTCGGGCCGATCCTCAGCCCTGCTTCGCCTCGGCGCGGGCTTCACCCTGGCGTTCATCTACGTGCCGTTGATCGTGATCGTGATCTACGCCTTCAGCGAGTCGCGAACGTTCGAGTGGCCACCGCCGGGTTACACGCTGGAGTGGTTCGACAAAGCCTTCGCCAGCACCGGCGCGCGCGACGCTTTCCTCTACTCCGTCAAGACCGGCCTCCTGGCGACCGCGATCGCGCTCATCCTGGGCACGCTGGCCTCGTTCGCGGTTGCACGGCACCGCTTTTTCGGCCGCGAGACGATCTCGTTCCTCGTGATCCTGCCGATCGCCCTGCCCGGAATCGTCACCGGGATCGCGCTCAACTCGACCTTCACTCAGGTCCTCGGCATCGATCTGAGCCTGTTCACGATCGTCGTCGGCCACGCGACGTTCTGCATCGTCGTCGTCTACAACAACGTGATCGCGCGGCTGCGCCGTCTCTCAGGGTCGTTCGAGGAGGCTTCTGCCGACCTGGGCGCGAGCCCGTGGCAGACGTTTCGCCTGGTCACGTTTCCCAATCTGCGCTCCGCCCTCGTTGCGGGCGCGTTGCTCGCCTTCGCCCTCTCTTTCGACGAGATCATCGTCACGACGTTCACGGTCGGGACCGGCGATCAGACCCTGCCGATCTGGATCTTCACCAACTTCGCGCGACCCGCACAGCTTCCGATCGTGAACGCGGTCGCGGTGATCGTGATCCTGATCTCGGTTATTCCGGTCTACCTGGCCCACAAGCTCTCGAGCGAAGTCGGCGCGGGCAGTCGCGCAACCGCGCCGGCCACCGCCGCGGCCGCGGCGGTGGCGAAGCCGTAAGGGGCCGTGCCGGGCCGAGGTCGGGAACGCGTGATGCCGAATGGAGGGCTAGCCGGTCATCGAGCTCTTGAACTCGCGGAAGCTGTTGCCGGCTGAGCGTCCGAGCTCGGGCAGGCGCTTGGGGCCGAAGATCACCAGGGCGATGATCAGGACGATTGCGATCTCCATGGGTCCGATGTTGGGCATCTCAGGTTCTCACTTTCAGTTGGTTATTCGACTTCGATCGTGCCGTTCATGAACTGGTGGAAGCGGCAGTAGTAGTCGTAGGTGCCCGGCTCGTCGAGCGTTACGTCGCCGGCGTCGCCCTGGTCGAGCGTGCCGGTGTCGAACGACTCGTCGCGCGCGGTCGAGGTGTGCGCGGCGTCGTCTTGGTTCGTCCAGGTGACTGTGGTGCCGGCGGTCACGGTGATGACCTCCGGCTCGTAGAGGAACTCGGCGATCTCGACGGTCGCGTCGCGATCGGCGACCGGCGCGGCCTCGTTCGGCGTCGCGTCCTCTTCGTTGTCGTCGCCGCCGCAGCCGGCGATCCCCGCGAACGCGAGGACCGCCGCTACGGCAATGGCTGCTAGGCGAGGTATGGCTGGACCGCCTTGAGGACCTCAGCCTCGGTCAGCGAGGGATCGAAGGCATCCGGGGCGGGATCCTCGCCCGCCGCGAACCGGATCGCTGCCGCGTGGCGGGCCTCGACCTGCACGATCCCGCCGGCCGTGGCCAGCAGGTCCTTCGACTGGATCATCGGAGCGGCGCCGTTGTAGGCGCTGACGCCGAGATCCTCGAACGTGATCGCGGTCGCGAGGAACGTGTCCACGCTGGAGAACGCGTCCCCGAAGTCGACGCCTGGGGCCTTGACGGGCTTGCCGCCCAGGTCCTTGATCGTCGCCGTCAGAGCGTCAACATGCTCCTGCTCCTCGCCGCCAAACGTCTTGACGTAGCCGGCGGCTTCGCCGCTCAGGCCCGAGACGTCCGTTCCGGCCTGATCGTAGAACGCCGCCTCGAGGTACTCGAGCGTGAGCGCGAAGTTGAGGATCTCAAGGTCCCCTCCTCCGCTCTGTGCGAACGCGCTGCGAATCATCGGGCTTACCGCGAGGGCGCCGTATGCCGCACCGGCGGCGAGCGCTCCACGCATCAGGAATGCGCTTCGGCTCACGTTCTCGACCTCGATCGAGGCCAGCTCGGGAGCCGTTTGGATGTTCTTGTTCGTGTTCATGTTCAGGGTCTTCCTTTCCGGTCGTCAGAGTTCACTCGTCTTAGACGAGGAACGGCTGGACCTCTTCGAGGACGGTCGCCGCATCGGCACCCGTCGCAAACGCGCCCTCGGGTGTCGGCTGATCGCCGTTGAGCACGTTCAGGACGGCCGCGTGGCGCGCCTCGACCGAGTGAATCGACAGTGCTGCGGCAAGAACGTCGGGGTTCTCGATCGCAGCTGCCTGCCCCAGGTACGCGGCTGCGCCCAGGTTCTCGACCGTGGCAGCCAGTGCCACGACCTCCTCGGCGCTCTCCAGCGGGAACTCGGCCTTCGGCTCCGGGGCGGGCTCGCCGCCCAGGTCCTTGGCCGTAGCCGTCAGGGCGTCGACGTGCTCCTGCTCGTGCTTGCCGATCACCTTGATCAGCGCGAGCTGGTCGCCCTTGAACAGACCGCTCTTGGCGACCGCGGCGTAGAACCCGGCCTCCAGGTACTCGAGCGTCAGGGCGTAGTTGACGATGCCGAGGTCGCCCTCGCCGAAGTCTGCAAGGGGATCGCTGCTCGATCCCATGTCCTCGGTCGTCGTACTCGTCTCGTCGTCGTCGTCACCGCACGCGGCGAGCAGAGCCGCCGAGGCGCCGGTGCCGCCGGTCAGCGCCAGGAACTTCCGGCGCGAATGTGGGTCCCGGGCGATGCGCTTCAGCGCGCTGCGCTCCGGCTCGGTGGATACGGTCATGCTGCGGCCTCCATCAGTCGGGGGAATACGGACTCACCCCCTGCTTGCGAGGAAGACGCGGGTCTGGATCAGTTGCGCGCGCTCAGCGCAGCACCAGGCAGTGCTCCGGGTGCCACCCGAGCCGGATCTTCATGCCCGGCTCCCAGCGGTCATCCGCGCGGGCGCGATAGGTGGCCTGCTCCAGGGCGACGAGGCGTGCCCCGTTGCCGAGCGAGACCGTGAGCTGCGTCGTCACTCCCAGATAGACCCGCGCCTCGATCGTGCCGTCGACCGCGACCATCTCGGGGTCGATCTCATCGACCGCGATCTTCTCTGGACGGACCGACAGCGACACAGCATCGCCCGGGCGACAATCGCCGGGCAGCGGCACCTTGAGGACCAGGTCCGGTCCCACCCGGACCCGGTCTGAACCCTCGACCTTGCCCTCGAGCAGGTTGGAGATCCCGATGAAGCCGGCGACGAACTCCTCGGTGGGGTGCTCGTAGATGTCCTCCGGAGGCCCGCATTGGACGACCCGCCCCGCGTTCATCACCGCGATCCGGTCGCTCATCGAGAGCGCCTCTTCCTGATCGTGTGTGACGAACACGAAGGTGATCCCGACCTCACGCTGGATCTGCTTCAGCTCGACCTGCATCTGGCGGCGAAGCTTGAGGTCGAGCGCGCCGAGCGGCTCGTCGAGCAGCAGTACCGCCGGCCGGTTGACCAGCGCCCGGGCCAGCGCCACGCGCTGGCGCTGGCCGCCTGACAGCTCCTGCGAGCGAGCGCGGGCGCGGTCCGCAAGGCCGACCAGCTCCAAGGCCTCGCCGACCCTCCGGGAGATCTCGGCCTTGTCGACCTTCTTGCGCTTGAGGCCGAAGGCGACATTGTTGGCGACGTCGAGGTGATCGAAGAGCGCGTAGCTCTGGAAGACCATGTTGACGTTGCGCTCGTAGGGCGGGACCTTCTCGACCGGGTCGCCCTCCAGGAGGATCCGACCCTCGGTCGGGATCTCGAAGCCGGCGAGCATCCGCAGGGTCGTCGTCTTGCCGCAGCCCGACGGCCCGAGCAGCGAGAAGAACTCGCCCTTCTCGATCGTCAGGTCGACGTTCTCCACCGCGACGAAGTCGCCGAAGCGCTTGGTCACCCCTTCGAGCCTGATCGCTTCGCTCATGCGCTCATCATTCTCCCGCGGTTAGAACCTTGATTCCGCTCTCGCGCCTGCCGAACAGGCGCGGGAGCATCACCGCCAGCGCGATCGCGCTCAGCGACACGACCATCATCAACGTTCCGATCGCGTTGATCGTCGGCGAGAGCCCGAACCGGATCGCCGACCAGATCCGCACCGGCAGCGGCTGCAGGTCCTCGCCACTGGTGAAGAACGAGAGCACGAAGTCGTCGAAGGAAAACGCGAAGACCAGGAGCCCCGCGGCGACGACCGAGGGCCACAGGGCGGGCACGAGCACCAGTCGCACGGACTGCCAGCGGGTGGCGCCGAGGTCCATCGCCGCCTGCTCGACCTCCTCGGAGATCGCCGCCATTCGGGCCCGGACGACGATCGTGACGTACGAGATCGAGAACGTGATGTGCGCGATCACGATCGTCCAGAACGAGAGCGCGATCCCGAGCTGGCTGAAGATCAGGAGCGCTGAGATGCCGGCGACGATCTCGGGAACGACCAGCGGCACCAGCATCAGCACGTTGGCGCCCGGTGACCACCGTGCACGCGAGCGCACCAGCCCGATTGCCAGAGCCGTGCCCAGGACAGTGGCGACGAGCATCGTCAGGAAAGCGATCTCAAGCGACGCGATCAGCGACTCGCGCAGGCTCTCGTCGTTCAGGAACTCCTCGTACCACTGGAGCGAGAAGCCGTCGAAGGTCGTCAGCGACTTGACCGAGTTGAACGAGAACAGGATCACGATCAGGATCGGCGCGAACAGGAACAGGTAGACGCCGCCGGTGAACACGCGCAGGAAGCGCGGCTTGTCGAAGCCCCCGCTCATCAGATAAGCCGCCTCAACAACGGCGGGGCTCCGCTCCGTCCTGTCGGACTCCGCGTCACAGCGCGGCCGCTCTCACGTCACGGGCGGCCGAGCGCAGGTAGGCCACCATCCAGACCGACAGGAAGACCATCATCACCACCGTCAGTGCCGAGCCGAAGGGCCAGTTGTTCGCCGTGAAGAACTGGTCCTGGATCAGGTTGCCGACCATGTAGGTGTCGGGGCCGCCGAGCAGCTGGGCGGAGACGAAGTCTCCCACCGACGGCAAGAACACGAGCACCGAGCCCGCCAGGATGCCCTGCTTCGTCTGCGGCAAGGTGACGTGCCGGAAGGTCTGCCACGGGGTGCCGTAGAGGTCCTTGCCGGCCTCGATCACCGAGCCCGAGAGCCGCTCGATCGACCCGTAGACGGGCAGGATCATGAACACCAGATAGCCGTAGGTGAGCCCGCCGATCACGGCCCACGGCGTGTTGATCATCTGGATTCCCTGCTCGCGCAGCCCGGCGTCGACGACCGCGTTGTTGACGAGCCCCTCGTCGGCCAGCAGTGCGACCCAGGCGTAGGTGCGGACCAGGTAGTTGACGAAAAACGGCAGCACCAGCAACGCGATCAGCACGTTGCGGTAGCGCCCGCCGTAGCGCGCGATGTAGTACGCCACCGGGTAGCCGATCAGGAGGCAGAGCGCGGTCGTCGCCAGGGCGTACAAGACGGAGCGCAGCAGCACCGGAAGGTAGGTGGGGTTGAACGCGTCCGAGTAGTTGTCGAGACGGGTGTCGTAGACGGCCCGGCCGAGGTCGTCGACGAACCCGAACGAGAGGGCCAGGACGAACGCGCACGGGACGGCGAAGAGCAGGACGAGCCAGAGAGCCCCGGGGATCAGGAAGCGATTCCAGAAGGAATCGGCGCTCATTCAACCCGCCTCAACAACGGCGGGGCTCGGCTGACGGCTCACTGCACTTTGACCTCCGTGTACACCTGGGTCCAGAGCTGGCGCGTCTCAGGATCGTCGAGCCGGTACTCGAGCGCGCTGTTGGACAGCGCGGTGAGATCGACGTCGATCGAAGGCTCATCCTTGACCAGATCGGCGAACGCCTGGCGCCCGCCCTCGACCGGCTGTGGATAGCCGTTCCACATGACGTTCCGCGCCGCGTTGTCCGGCTCGAGGATCCAGTCGATGAACAGCAGCGCTGTGCCCGGGCTGCGGGCGGTGGACGGGATGCACATCAGGTCGGTCCCCACCGGCACGCCCTCGCTACAGGTCTCGTACTTGTAGAGCTCGGGCTCGTCCACCTGGTTGCGCACGTTGACGATGTCGCCGTTCCAGGCCTGGTGCAGCACCGCGGTGCCGGAAACCAGGTTCTGAACGGAGTTCGTCGAGAACCCGCGGGCGTTTTCCTTCTGCGCCAGGAGCGTCTCCTTGGCGATCTCGAGCTCGTTCTCGTCCGGGGTGTTGAGCTCGAACCCGTTGATCAGGTTCGCCTCCCCGATCGCCTCCTGGAAGTCGTCAAGGATAAACATCCGTCCCTCCCCTTCGGGGTTCAGGAGATCGTTCCACGAGCCGGTCATCCCGGTGACCTCGTCGTCGCGCCAGGCGATCCCGGTCGTGTAGTACGCGTACGGCATCGAGTACTCGGAGTTCGGGTCCCACCAGGGGCTGTCGTAGAAGCTCGAGACGTTCTTCGAGTTGCGGAGGTCGTCGCGGTCGAACCGCATCAGCAGCCCCTCCCTGGAGAGCCGGTCCACGTACTCGCCGCTGGGCCAGATCAGGTCGTACCGGCCGCCCGCCCGGAGCTTCACCACCATCGCCTCGAGGTTGTCGAAATTGACCTCCTTGACCTCGACGTCGTAGCGCTCGGAGAACTCCTTCTTGAGCGCTGGGTCCATGTACTGGGCCCAGTTGTAGATCAGGAGGTCGCCGTCGATCTTTGGCCGGACGATCGCGCCGGCGTCGGCCGTCTCAACCGGGCGCGACACGGTGCACCCGGCGAGTCCGTAGGCCGCGAGCGCGGCGCCACCGCCGGCCTGCAGGACCTCGCGCCGGGTCAGTCGGTCATTCATTGAATAAGCGCCTCCGGGTCGATTTCGAGCTGCGGTGCGATCAGCCCGGCGATCGTACGCCGGGCGCGTGCGAGATCCATGGCCGGGTCACGCAGCAGCGCGCGCAGGCCGAGCCCGTCGAGCAGCGCCATCGCGTGATCGGCCACCTCCTCTGCGTTCACGGGCGCGAACTCGCCGGAGTCGATTCCAGCCTGGATCACCCCCGCCAGCCAGGAGCGGTAGCGGGCGTAGAGGACGGCGGCGACCGGCTTCAACTCGGGATCGCGAACCGCTCGCAGCCACAGCTCAACCCACAGCACCCATTCCCGTTCCGGTTCCCCCGGCTCGGGCAGCGACGTGCGGATCGCTCGAGCCAGGGTCCGGGTGGCCGATTCGTCGTTGGAGGCCTCGTCGCCGAAGCGCTCCTCGGCGGCCAGCTGGAACGAATGCAGAAGGGCCTGTTCCAGCAGATCTTCCCGAGTCGAGAAGTAGTGATGGACGAGCGCGGTAGAGACGCCGGCCCTGGTCGCGACCCGGGCGATGCGGACGACGTCGATGCCGTCGGCCGCGATCAGCTGGCAAGCGGCTTCAAGGATCCGCTCACGCGCGGGGGGCGCGGGCTCGATCGCCGCGCCAGCTCGTTCCTGCGTCCCTGCACGGGTGTCGCTCATCCCGGCGACCCCCCGTTGCGGCGCTGATCCTCCTCGAGGTCGGCCCGGATCTTGTCTGCGAACCAGCCCACCGCGGCCTCGCGAGCCGAGAGCGGCCCCGGCTCATAGCCGCGAGATCGCACTCCGCTCTGGACCCCTGCGACGAGGTCGATGTCCTCGTCGAGGACGATCGTGTTCAGCCGGTTGTTGGCTCGCTGGGCAAGCCGCGTCATCGGGCCGGACTTCCGATCGCGGAAGCAGGCCCACCGGTCGCGTGCGCGATCGATCCCGTCGGGACTGATCTGCCAGACGTTGACCTGGTCCGGATAGAGGTCGATCGCGGTGTTCGGATAGACGAAGGCATACCGCCAGGCGCGGCTCGCCGCAGGGTCGAGCCCGGGCATCGGCTTGACGAATCTGCGGTAGAGGCGCTCGAGCCGGTTGCCCCCGGCGGTTTCCCGGAGCGGCGCGTCGAACCAGGCCCAGCCATCGTGGGTCTCGACCGAGTAACGCTTGTAGTCGTACATCCGCATCAGGCCCGGGTGGGCGATCGGCACGTGGTAGCCCTCGAGGTAATTCTCGACCACGATCTTCCAGTTGGCGGGCTGGTTGGAGCCGCTCCCGGACGAGAACCGCTCGAGCTCCGGGATGCCGTACGGAGCGAGCCGCTGCGCCAGGCCGGGGGTCTGCTCGGCCAGGCTGGGTGCAGAGCGATCGAGGTTCACGAACAAGAGTCCGGCGAGCGTCTCGATCCGCACCGGGTGCAGGCCGAATGTCGTCTTGTCGAGGCCGGTGAAGCCGCGGTGCTCCGGCACCCCGATCAGCCGGCCGTCGGTGGCGTCGTAGGTCCAGCCGTGGTAACGGCAGCGGATCGCCTTCTTGCACCGTCCGCGGCCGGTCAGGAGCTGCGATCCGCGGTGCCGGCAGACGTTGCGAAAGGCGCGCAGCGCGCCGTCGTCACCGCGGAGGATGAGCACCGGCTGGTCGCCGGCGACGGCGGTCAGGTAGCTGCCGGCGTCCGGGAGATCGGCGCTGTGGCCGGCGTACTGCCAAGTGCGCTGAAAGAGCCCGTCGAGCTCGCGCTCGAGCACCGCCTCGTCCGTGTACAGGCGGGGATCGAGGGCTCTCGGCGGCGTTGTTAACTTTGTAGTCAAACGCACTGGTACCATAGCGCGGGATGGCTCCGCCGCGAAGCGAATGGCTCTCACTGACGCCGGAACCCGAGCGCGAGCTGCCCGATGCGGTCGCGACGCTGCGACACGGCTCCCCGGCGCCGCCCGACCGCGTGGAGGCCGAGCGGGACCGTTTCGAACGGCTGATCGTGCGAGCCCGGCGCCGGGCCTATCGCCGCTGGCTGGCCGAGGCCCGTTCGCTCGCGACCCCCCATGCCAAAGACAGCGCCGACGCGCGCCTGCGGTCGGCGGCGGACCTTACGCTTTCGGTGATTGACAACCACGAAGCCCTGCGATCCGGCCTCGAGCGCCGCGGGGGGCGAGGAGGACGCGGCCGATGACGCTGACGAGCGTGTCGACGGAGACGGCACTGGCGCTGCCGCTCGAGCTGACCCCCGAACTCGAGCAGCTGCGCGAGCGCGCGCGACGCTTCGTCGACGACGAGCTGATCCCGCTGGAGGAGGAGGCCGAGCGACTGGGTGGCCGGCTGCCGGCCGAGACGATCGCCCGCATCAAGACGGCGGGGGTGGAGGCCCGGCTCAACGGCGGCCTGCACTCGCCGGAGTACGGCGGGCAGGGTTGGAGCCGGCTCGAATGGGCGCTCGTCGAGGAGCAATTCGGGCGCTCCACAAACGGCATCTACTGGCACATCCCGAACGCCTACAACGTCTGGGATCACGCCTCCGCCGACCAGCGGGAGCGTTATCTGCGCCCGGCGATCCGCGGCGAGCTCAAGGACGCCTACGCGGTGACCGAGGCCGACGCCGGCTCGGACCCGTCGCGGATCAAGACCGTCGCCGAGCGCACCGCTGACGGTTTCCGGATCACCGGCGAGAAGTGGTTCGTGACCACCGGGGACGTCGCCAAGGTCCTGATCGTCATGGCGAATGTGCTCGACGGCGAGCATCGGATGCCGACCCTGTTCCTGGTCGAGTCCGACGCGCCCGGGGTGGACTACGTGGACGACCCGGGCTTCACCCACAACTACCCGGAGGGCCACCCCACGATCCGCTTCTCGAACGTCGAGGTGGGGGCCGACGCCGTCGTCGGCGGGGTCGGCGAGGGCGACGAGCTGCAGCGGCTTTGGTTCACCGAGGAGCGGATCGCGATCGCCGCCCGCGGCGTCGGCGCGATGTGGCGGCTGCTCGACGAGACGGTCGCCTGGGCGACCTCGCGCGAGCAGGGCGGCTCACGGATCTTCGACTACCAGGGGGTCTCGTTCCCGCTGGCGGACTCGGCCGCCGACGCGGCGGCAGGCCGGTTGCTGGCGCTGACCGTCGCGACCCTCGCCGACGGCGGCGCCGACCCCAAGGTCGTCCACCACAAGGCGTCGATGGCGAAGCTGTTCGTGAGCGAGGCCGCCTGGCGCTGTGCCGACCGGTGCGTGCAGGCCTTCGGCGGCCGCGGCTACATGCGTTCGAACGTGGCCGAGCGGATGCTGCGCGAACTGCGGGTCGACCGGATCTGGGAGGGCACCAGCGAAATCCAGCGGCTGATCGTCGCCCGCGGGCTCGAGCGCCGCGGGGTCGAGAGGATCCTCCACTAACCCGCCCCGGCATCGGCCGATGGACCTGAGACCGCTACTCGAGCCGCAATCGATCGCGGTGGTCGGGGCCAACGACCGGCCCGGGACGTATGCCGACGGCATCCTCCGCAACCTCACGCGCGGCGGATTCTCGGGCCCGGTCTGGGGCGTCAATCCGAACCGCGACGAGGTACTCGGCTTCCCGTGCGTTGCCTCGGTCGCCGAGCTGCCCGAGCCCGTTGACGCCGTGGTCGTCGCGATCCCGGCGGCCGGGGTCCCGGCGGTGGTCGTGGAGGCCGGCGAGCGCGGCTGCGGCGGGGCGATCGTGATCTCGGCCGGCTTCGGGGAGATCGAGGCCGGGCGCGCGCTCGAGGCAGAGCTGATCGCGGCGGCCAGAACGCACGACTTGCCCATCTGCGGGCCGAACGGCAACGGCATCGTCGCGACCCGGGCCCGGGCGGCGATGTGGGGCGATTCGGTCGCGCCGCTCGAACCCGGCCACGTGGCGATGGTCACGCAGAGCGGCAACGTCGGTGTCAACGCGCTCGGCTCGCAGCGCGGAATCCGCTGGCACACGGTGGTCTCGACCGGAAACCAGGCCATCTGCGACGCGAGCGACTGGCTCAGCGCACTCTCCGGATTGGGCGACGTGCGCTCGGTCGCGCTGTTTCTCGAGTCCGACGGCGAGGGGCCCCGCCTCGCCGAAGCATTGGCCGACTGCGCCGATCGCGGCATCGGCGTCGCCGTCCTGAAGGTGGGCTCGTCGCAGGCCGGTGCGGTGGCCGCAGCGGCGCACACGGGCTCGCTGATGGGCGACCAACGCGTCTTCCGGGCGCTGATCTCCGAGGCGGGGGCCGCCTGGGCCGAGAACCCGCACGAGCTGCTCGAGCTGGCCCGGGTTCTGGCCGAGCCCAGGTCCCGCCCACACCGGACTGCTTCGGACCCGCCCGGCGGCCTATGTGTCTTGACCTGTTCTGGAGGCGATTCCGGCGTGGCCGCCGACGAGGCGCAGCGGCTGGGAATCAACCTGCCGCCGCTGGGCCCGGCGACTCGCGGGCACCTCGCCGGGTTGTTACCGGCAGCGGCGACGATCGCCAACCCGCTCGACTACACCTCGATGATCTGGGGCGACGTCCCGCGCCTGGCCGAGATCATCAAGACGGTCGCCAATGACCCCGCGATCGACCAGCTCCTCCTCTGCTACGACCACCCACGCGACCTCTCCGAGGAGTCCGAGCGATCCTGGGCGGCGGTCCGAGCGGGGATCGTGGCCGGCGCCGCCGAGGCGCGAGCCGGAGCCCTGGTCTGCTCTACGCTGCCCGACCTGATCGCCGTCGAGGCGGCCGAGGAGCTGGGCGCCCGCGGAGTGCCGCTGGTGGCGGGCCTGGCCACCGGGCTCCGCTGCGTACGGGCGTTGCGCGCCGACCCCGGAGACCCCGGCCGCCTGCGGGACATCGCCGCCGCCGCCGGACAGGCACTGCAGGCAGGCGCGGCTGCCGAGAACGGATGGGTGGGAGAGGCCGAGGCGAAGCGGGCGCTGCGCGGATTTGGGGTCGGCGTCCCCGAGGGACGGATTGCGAGCGGCGCCGAGGATGCGATCGCCGCCGCACACGAGCTGGGCTGGCCGGTTGCGTTGAAGCTCTCGGCGCCGCACCTACGCCACAAGACCGACGCCCGGGCCCTCGCCCTCGATCTCGACACGGACGAGGCGGTCGAGCGCGAGGCGCTGCGCCTGTTGGCGTTGTCCCAGGGTCGCGACGCCGAGCTCCTGGTCGAGGAGATGGCGGCGCCCGGTGTGGAGCTGTTCGTTGCGGCCCGGGCCGACGGCGTCGTTCCGGCCCTGGCCGTGGGCCTCGGCGGCATCTGGACCGAGACTCTCGACGACCTGGCGATCGTCCCGCTCCCGGCCGAGCCGGACCGGATCGCGCGCGCGCTGCGAACCCTGCGCGGTGCGCCGCTCCTCACCGGCGGGCGCGGCGCTGAACCGGTCGACCTCGACGCCGTGGCGCACCTGGCCGCGGGCGCGGGCCGGATGCTGCTCGATCAGCGCCTCGCGCTGCTGGAGCTGAACCCGGTGGTCGCGAACGCCAGGGGCGCGGTCGCGCTGGACGCACTGGCGCGCCGGGCATAGGCGGAAGCTTTCCAAGCCCACCAGCGCGCCGAGCGTCGAGTTGGTTGCGCCTGAGGCCACTAAGTCGACGGTCGACGCGATCGGTGTGTTTACCTTGTAGTCAATTGCACGATGTGTTAGGTTCTCAGGCGTGACGACGGCCGCCACGCAGCCCCCTTCGGTCGCGGACAACGGGCGTCCCGGCAAGCCCACCGGCCGCGCCTCGTACGACGCCATCGTCGTCGGCGGCGGCCACAACGGGCTGACCACCGCCGCCTACCTCGCCCGGGCCGGGCTGGATGTCTGCGTATTGGAGCGCCGCCACGTCCTGGGTGGCGCCTGCGTGACCGAGGAGCTTTGGCCCGGCGCGCGGGTCTCGCGTGCCTCGTACGTGGTGTCGATGCTGCAGCCGAAGGTCGTCTCCGATCTCCGCCTGCGCGAGTTCGGCTACCGCGCGGTGCCGCTGGACCCTGCCTACGCCGCGCTCAGCCCCGACGGCCCCATCTTCTTCTTCAACGAGACGGCGCGAACGAGCCGGTCGATCGCTCCGCACTCCAGCGCCGACGCCGCCGCGTATCCGGAGTTCGAGGACCTGCTGGTGCGGGCCGCGGAGTTCCTCCGCCCGATGCTCCTGCGCGAGCCGCCGGCGCTGGGCTCGAAGCGCCCCGGGGACGTGGCGTCGCTGCTGCGGGACGCGGGACGCGCGGCCGGGCTTGGCCGCCGCGAGCTGCACGAGCTGGTCCGCATCTTCACGATGTCCGTCGGCGACCTGCTGGACGACCACTTCGAGCTCGATGCGTTGAAGGGGTCGCTGGCCTCGACCGGCGTGGTCGGCGTCTGGGCCGGCCCACGGACGCCGGGGACGGCCTACAACCTGCTCCACCACGCCCTCGGTGAGCTCGACGGCGTCTCGGGAGCATGGGGGCAGGTGATCGGCGGCATGGGTGCGATCTCGCAGGCGCTCGCGCGCTCGGCCGAGGCGGCGGGCGCGACTGTCCGCACCGGAGCCGAGGTGGCCTCGATCGACGTCACCGGCGGGCGAGCCGTCGGGGTCACGCTGACCAGCGGCGAGACGCTGCGCGCGCCGATCGTCGCGTCCGGGGCCCACCCGAAGACCACGGTCTTGGAGCTGGCGGGCGAGCGTCACTTCCCGGCCGAGGTCGCCGACGACATGCGCCGCTACCGCACGCGCGGCGGCTCGGTGAAGATCAACATGCTGCTGTCCGAGCCGCCCCGGTACGAGGGAGTGTCCGACGCCGACGCGCAGTTGCTGCTGACGACGGGCGTCAACCTCTGTCCCTCGATCGGCTACCTCGAGCGCGCGTGGCAGGACGCGACGCTCGGCAAGCCCGCGGAGAACCCGTACGTCGAGGCCGAGCTGCCGTCGGCCGTGGACTCGAGCCTGACCGACGACGGCCGCTGGGTGATGACGATGTTCACACAGTACGGACCACCCGGGGAGGAGGCCTGGGCCGGCGACGGCCGCGAGCGCTACGCCGACGCCTGCGTCGACCACCTGGCCCGGTACGCGCCAAACGTCCCCGGCGCGATCGAGGAGCGCGAGGTGCTGGCGCCGCCCGACCTCGAGCGGATCTTCGGGCTCGTGGACGGATCGATCTTCCAGGGTGAGCAGGGACTCGACCAGATGGCCTTCATGCGCCCGTCCCCCGGACTGGCGCAGTACGCGACCCCGGTACACGGTCTGTATCTGTGCGGAGCAGGCACTCATCCAGGCGGCGGGGTGATGGCAGCGTCCGGCCACAACGCTGCCCGGCGCATCCTGCGGGATCGACGGTTCCGGCGCCTGCGGCGCCGGGCGCGGATCGCGACCTAACTGCTCTTCGCCCCCGACAGGTCGATCTCCAGCAGGCGCTCGGTCGTGTTGATCAGGACCGCGTGCATCTTCTCGGCGTGAGCGTCCTCGAGGATCGTCGCCTCGATCGACAGGCCCGTCACCAGCGCCACCAGCACCAGGGCGACCTGGTCGGGCGACACCGCGGCGAATTCCCCGGTCCGCTGACCGGCGCGGATCAGGCGCGCGAAGAGATCGCGGTAGGCGCCGCCGAGCGTCTGCCGCGCCTGCCGCGCGCGCTCGTCGCGAAGGCCGATCTTCCAGAGCTCAATCCAGTAGGTGACGTCGTGGTCCGCGACGCACAGGTCGATCAGGGCCCGCGCCCGCTCGGTCTGCGTAGGCAGGGGCGCCAGTCGCGCGTCAGCCTCGTCCAGGAACCATCGCTGGCGAATTTCCATGACCGAGATCAGCAGCTCGGCCTCGTCGCTGAACCAGTACCGCACCGCCTCGGGGGTGACGCCGAGATCCGCGGCGATCACGTCGAGATCCAGACGCGCCGCCCCGAGCTCTCGGATTCGCCGCGCCCCGTCCATCGTCACGTCCTCCCAGCGCACCCTGCTCCGCTGGTCAGGCATCGTCGCTCCGACCCCGCAGCTTCAACTCGGCGCCGACGATGCGGCCTGCGACGGTCGCGCAGGCGCCCAGCATGAAGTTCGGCGACACGGTGGTGTCGCCGAGCGTCGCCTCGACCGCGAGGGCATCGATCAGCGTCCCGATCGCGATCGCGGTCTCATCGGCGTCCTCGAACTTGAACTCGCCCGCTTCGCGCCCGTCCACGATCACCCCCGCGATCCTGGAGCGGAAGTCGATCTCGAGCTTCTCGCGCAGTTGAAGGGCGCGTTCGTCCCGCAACGACTGGCTCCAGAGCTCGATCCAGTATCTCCAGTCGTAGTCCACGACGCACGCTTCGATCAACGCCAGCAACTGGGCCCCCGGACCCTCCGTCTCGGCAAGGGCCGTATCAACGATGGCGTTGAAGCGGGCCTCGTCGCGCTCCATCACGGCGGCGAAAAGATCCCATTGGGAAGGAGGCTCCCCCGCCGAGTCAAGGCCGGCGCCGCTGGCAGCATCCTCGGGTGAGAGCCCCTCGTATCCGCGCTTGATGATCAGCTGCTCGGCGGTGTCCAGCAGCCGTTCATCCAATGCGTCAGCCCCCCCTTTGAGCTGATTGCTATCGGGCATGAGGCAACGAGTCTAGGCCCGATGCCCTGGACCGGCGGCCAAAACCGCTCTCATGCCACCAGATTGACCATGTCGTTTCAGCTTGATCCCGGCAGGGCTCGCGCGGCGGTCGCGCCTGCCCCGTCCGTCGAGGAGCCGCTGACCGGCATCTCGAATCCGAGCACCTGCTCGGGTGGTGCGTATTCCATGCCGACGCCCTCAGCCACCGCCTGCAGGGTGACCTGGCCGTCGGCGACGTTGATGCCCGGCTTCAGGCCGGGGTCCAGCCGCACCGCCTCGACCACGCCGCGATCGGCAAGCGAAAGCATGTACGGAAGCGTCGCGTTGGTGAGCGCGTAGGTCGAAGTGATCGGCACCGCGCCCGGCATGTTCGCCACGCAGTAGTGAATGATCCCGTCGACCTCATAGGTGGGGTCTGAGTGGGTCGTTGCCTTCGAGGTCTCGAAGCAGCCGCCCTGGTCGATCGCGACGTCCACGAGCACCGCGCTTGGCTTCATCAGGGCAAGCTGGTCGCGGCTGATGACGTGCGGAGCGCGGGCCCCGTGGACGAGGACCGCCCCGATCACGAGGTCGGTTTCGGGGAGACGCTCTTCGATCGAGAGGGTCGAGCTGAAGACGGTCGACGCTCGGCCTCCGAAGATGACGTCGAGCTCGCGCAGCCGATCGATCGACTTGTCGTAGGTGAACACGTCGGCTTCCATCCCGATCGCGATGAACGCCGCGTTCATGCCGACGACGCCGCCGCCGACGATCATCACGTTGGCCGCCGCCACGCCGGGGACGCCGCCGAGCAGGACGCCACGGCCGCCGAGCGGCTTCTCGAGCATGAAGGCGCCCGCCTGGGTGGCGATCTTGCCCGCGATCTCGGACATCGGGGCCAGCAGCGGCAGGCGGCCGTGGCGATCCTCCACCGTCTCGTAGGCCAGGCAGGTCGCTCCCGACTCACATAGAGCTTTGGTCAAATCGGGCGCCGGCGCAAGATGCAGGTACGTGAAGAGCGTCGTCTCTGGTCGCAACATCGCGACCTCGGGCATCTGCGGCTCCTTGACCTTGAGGACCATGTCGGCCTCGCCCCAGACGTCCTCGGCGGTGGGCACGATCCGCGCGCCCTGCGCCTGGTAGTCGGCGTCGGCGATCGCGCTGCCGTCGCCCGCGCCCTTCTGGATCAGGATCTCGTGGCCGCGGTCCCGGAGCTCCCGGGCGCCGATCGGCGTCAGCGCGACCCGGTACTCGTCGGTCTTGATTTCGGTGGGAACGCCAACCTTCATCGGACCAGCTCCCTTGCTCGCAGTGCGAGCCAAAGCTCGATCCGGTCCGTCGCGCGACTCAGGTCCCGGCCGGTGAGCTCTTCGATCTTCCGAATCCTGTAGCGCAGCGTATGCCGATGGCAGTAGAGCTGCCGCGCCGCGCGCTCCCAGTTGCCGTTGTTCTCGATGAACGCCTCCAGCGAGCGCAGCAACTCGCCGCCGTACTCGCCTTCGCCGCGCTGGATCGGCTCCAGCAGCCCGTCGCTGTAGAGCCGCAGCGCGTCGTCATCCTGAAGCGCGAGCAGCAACGTGAACGCGCCGAGATCGCGGTAGGACGCCACCTCGGGGCCGCCGCCGTTCAAGGAGGTGGCTTCGAGCGCACAGCGCGCCTCGTGGAACGCGCGGCGCAACGACCCGATGCCGACGGCGCGGCTGGCCGCGATGCGCATGCCCGGATGCGCGCCGATCAGCGCGGCACGCGCCTCGCGGGCCACCGCCACGGGGTCGCGGACAGAGCCTTCGACCACGGCGCACAGCAGCGCCCGTCCGGCCGCCGCGCTGGTCGCGACCAGCGCCGGGACGCCCGCCTCCGCCAGAGCCGCCTCGAACGCCGCTTCGGCGGCCGGTGGGTCGTCGACCTCGATCACCAGCACGGCAGCTTCGGAATGGACGCCGAACGGCCGCAGCCGGCCGGAGAGCTCGTCCGCGTCGAGCCGCCCGGACAGGGCGTCGGCCAGTAGGTCACCGGCGAGGCGCCGTTCGGTCTCCCGGACGACGCGCTCGCGCATCAGTTCGAGGCCGACGACGATCGAGCCCTGGCCGGCGATCAGCCGCTCGAAGTCGCCGAGCTTGCCGTTGTCGGAGACCGCCACAAGCCAGCCGGCCGCCGGACCCCCGCGGGGACCGGGGACCGGTACGGCGAGCGCGCGGCCCGGAACCGCGGCGGGTTCGAAGGCGTGCGCTCCGCCATCGCCCGCGCGCTCGACCAGCTCGGCCGCGATCGCGCCGGCCTCGTCGGCCCTGGGCCCGCCGCGCTCAGGGTGTCGCGCAACCTGCTTGCCGGCACCGTCGAAGACCAGGGCCGCCCCGGCCAGCGCCCCTGCGATCGAGGCCGTGATCTCGTCCAGCCCACCACCGTCGATGACCAATCGCTCGAGGCGCTCGTGCACCCGCGAGCCACGCTCGAGCACGTCGTACTGCTCGTTGATCAGTCGTGCGGCAGCACGCTCGGTGATCGCGATGAAGGGCATCTCGTACGGGACTTCGAACAACGGCATGCCCTGTTTGCGTGCCGCGTCACGGATTGGCTTCGGCAGCCGCTCGTGGTCGAAGCCGACGCCGAAGCCCAGCCCGGCGACCTCCTTCGACGCCAGCAGTCCCACATAGGCGCGCTGCTTGGCCGGCGTGTCGAGGTTGTAGCCCGTGGTCAGCAGAAGCTCGCCGCCGGAGAGCCAGGGCGTCGGGTCCTGGTGCTCCGAGATGTGAACCCAGCGAACCGACCGCCCACCGGCCTCCTCGCCCTCGACGAGTCCGAGGCCGCAATCGGAGACCAGTGAGGCGACCGTCAGCATCAAATACCTACCGTCGCCACTCCGCCTAGATCCGTTCCGCGGCCTCGGTCAGCACTCCGCGCAGGATCTCGCCGATCTCCTCGACGTGCTCAGTGCCGCAAATCAGCGGCGGCGCCAGCTGGATCACGGGGTCGCCGCGATCATCGGCGCGGCAGATCAGCCCGCGCCGGTAGAGCTCGCCGGAGAGGAAGCCGCGAAGCAGGGACTCGGACTCCTCGTCCGTGAACCCGGCCTTCGTCTCCTGGTCGCGCACGAGCTCGATCGCGTGGAAGAAGCCCGCACCGCGAACGTCGCCGACGATCGGGATGTCACGCAGGCCGTCGAGCATCGTGCGGAGCTCGTCCTCCTTCGCCAGGACGTTCCCGCACAGGTCCTCGCGCTCGAAGACGTCGATGTTGGCCATCGCCGCTGCCGCCGCTACGGGGTGGCCGGCGAAGGTGAATCCGTGGGCGAACGAGGCCGTGCCCTTGCTGAACGGTTCGTAGAGCCGCTCGGACGCGATCATCGCGCCCATCGGCGCGTACGCCGAGGTCAGCGCCTTGGCCGAGGTGATGATGTCCGGCTGATAGCCGTAACGCTCGCAGCCGAAGTAGTGGCCGAGCCGGCCCCAGGCGCAGATCACCTCGTCGGAGATCAGGAGCACATCGTGCTCGTCGCAGATCTCCCGCACGCGCTGGAAGTACCCCTCCTGCGGCGGGATGCAGCCACCCGCATTCTGGAGCGGTTCCAGGATCACTGCCGCGACCGTCTGCGGGCCCTCGAACTCGATCCGCTCGCGGATCTGCTCCGCGGCCCAGAGCGGGTCACGGCCCTCCGGCCAGTGGTACGAGTTGGTGTTCGGGACGTGGCAACCGCCCGGCGCGAACGGCTCGTAGGGCGCCCGCAGATCGGTGAGGCCGGTCGCCATCAGGGCGCCCATCGTGGTGCCGTGGTAGGCGACATCTCGTGCGATCACCTTGTACTTCTGGCCCTTGCCGGTGATCCGGAAGTAGTGACGAGCCAGCTTCAGCGCGGACTCGACGGCCTCGGAGCCGCCGGAGGTGAAGAAGACGTGATTGAGGTCGCCCGGGGCGAGATCAGCGATCCGCGTCGCCAGCTCGATCGCTCGCGGATGGGCGTAGCTCCAGTTGGTGACGAAGTCGAGCTCGCGGACCTGGCGCTCCATAGCCTCGCCAATCTCCGCCCGGCCGTGCCCCGCGTTGCAGCAAAACAGCCCGGACAACCCGTCGAGGTAGCGGTTGCCCTGGTCGTCGTAGACATACGCGCCCTCACCCCGAGCGATGATCGGGATCGGGTGCTCCGCGTCATAGCCCCCCATGCGCGTGAAATGCATCCACAGGTGCTTGCGGGCGAGCTCCTGCAGGTCGGCGCCGGTCTCGGTGGCGCTGGGGGTCGCGGTCGTGGTGGCCATTTCGTTCCTCCGCCTGGGGGTGGGCTTGATTGACGTTCCGTACAACGGTATCCCCCCGAAACGCCGCCGGCAACCGTTTTCTGGTTCAAGAGTTCGTTTGGCGTTTATCCGATGTGGACAATGACTGTTGGACCTTTTGATGATTTCGATACTTGTCAGCGCTTGTCGCGGCCCATAGCCTGACCGGGACTTGGACGAAGCGAGCACGATCGCTGCCACCCCCGGGACCTCGAAGTCCAGCGTCAGGCTGGAAGGGGTGACGAAGCGCTTCGGCGACCTGCTTGCCGTGGACGACCTGGATCTGGAGTTGGCCGGCGGCGAGTTCTTCACGCTGCTGGGGCCCTCGGGCTGCGGGAAGACGACCACCCTCCGCATGATCGCGGGCTTCGAGCAGCCGGATGCCGGCAAGGTCCTGATCGACGGCGAGGACGTCGCCGGGCTGCCGCCGTTCAAGCGCCCCACGAACACGGTCTTTCAGAGCTACGCCCTGTTCCCGCACCTGAGCGTCGGCGACAACGTCGGCTTCGGGCTGAAGCGAAAGAAGGTGCCGGCAGCTGAGATCAAGCGACGCGTGAGCGACGAGCTCGAGCGGGTCGGCCTCGCGGCCGAGGCGAACCGGCGCCCGAACCAGCTCTCGGGCGGGATGCAGCAGCGCGTCGCGCTCGCCCGCGCCCTGGTCAACCTGCCGAAGGTGCTGTTGCTGGACGAGCCGCTGGGCGCGCTTGACCTGAAGCTTCGCAAGGGCCTTCAGGTCGAGTTGAAGCGGATCCAGCGCGAGGTCGGGATCACCTTCGTCTACGTGACGCACGACCAGGAGGAGGCGCTCACGATGTCCGACCGGATCGCGGTCATGAACCGGGGCAAGGTCGAGCAGGTCGCGGACCCGGAGGCGGTCTACGAGCGCCCGGCGACCACGTTCGTCGCCGGGTTCATCGGCGTCTCGAACCTGATGCCGGCCGTGGTCGCAAATAGCGCCGGTGAGCACACACGGGTCCGGCTCGACGCCGGCGTCGAGATCGAGGCCGCGAGCAACGGATTTGTGACGGGCGAGCGATGCCATGCCGTGGTTCGCCCGGAAAAGCTGCAGGTGTCTCGCAAGGATGAATCGTTCCCCGACGGCTGGCCGTCCGTCGAGGGGATCGTCGAGTCCTCCGTGTATCTCGGAACGGCCACTCAGATCGTGGTCCGCCTGGCCGGCGACGTGCCGATGACGGTCCTGGTACCGAACGCCGACGAGGCGGAACGCGGCCGCCTGCCGGGCGGCGGCGCCGACGTCCACCTCGGCTGGGCGCCCGAGCACATCCACCTGATCAAGGAATCCGACAAGGCCCCGAGCCCCGGCGTCTGACGATGCGACGGGTATCGATCGTCGCCGGGCTGCTCGCTCTGACGGTCGGGCTCGCGGCCTGTGGTGGCGTGGTCGGCGGTCCCAGCAGCGGCGAGATCGGCACCGCCGAGGCCGGCCCGGTCGAAGGCGACCTCACGATCTCAACCTGGCCCGGATACATCGACCCGGGTAAGGAGGGCTCGATTACCGAGTTCGAGGAGAAGACCGGAGTCTCGGTCGACTACATCGAGGACGTCAACGAGAACGTCGGCTTCTTTGGGAAGGTCCAGCCCCTGCTCGACCAGGGCGAGTCGGGGGGCCGGGACATGTTCGTCGTCACGGACTGGATGGCGGCCCAGATGTTCAGGCTCGGCTATCTCCAGCAGATCGATCCGGCGGCAGTCGAGACTGCCCTCGGCAATCTCTCGCCGCAGTTCCAGTCCGAGGGCGCATACGACCCCGACCACAAGTTCTCGATCCCCTGGCAGGGCGGGATGACCGGCATCTGGGTCAACACCGAAGAGGCCGACGAGATCACCTCGGTCAACGATCTGTTCGACCCCAAGTATTCGGGTCGGGTGACGATGCTGTCGGAGATGCGCGACACCGTTCCGATGGTGATGAGGGGCATGGGCGTGAGCATGGAGGACGCCACGAAGGACGACTGGCTGGCGGCGGTCGACAAGCTCTCGCAGGCGGTGGACTCGGGGCAGATCCGGCGGTTCACCGGCAACGAGTACACCGAGGACCTGACCAGCGGCAACGCGGTCGCCGCGATCGGATGGTCAGGCGACGGCTACCTGATCGGTCGCGACGGCGTCGAATGGCGACGGCCCGAGGAGGGCTGCAACCTGTGGTTCGACATGATGGTGATCCCGAACGGGGCGCCCAACGTACCCGCCGCGCTCGAGTGGATGAACTTCGCCTACACGCCCGAGGTTCAGGCCGACATCGCCGCGTTCGTCAACTACGTGACGCCGGTTGCCGGGGTCAAGGAGATCCTCGCCAAGCGAGATCCGGCGCTGGCCAAGAACCAGCTGATCTTCCCCGACGACGCCTTCATCGCGGACTGTTATCCGCTCAGGGAGCCGCCCGGCAACGACGCCGATGTCCAGGAGGTCACCGAGGCGTTCCAGGAAATCGTCTCGGGCTGAGCGGCGATGCAGAAGGACTCTCGAAAGCCCCTCCGCCAGCGCCTCGTCCCGTACGGTCTGCTCGGTCCAGGGGCCATCTGGCTCGTCATCTTCTTCGTCGTCCCGATGTACTTCATGGCGGAGCTCGCGCTGCGCTCGGGGTCTTTCACGGCGGGCTTCGAGTTCACCTGGGAGTGGGCGAATTTCCCCGATGCGCTGGACGGCCGCGGCGGACAGATCCTGCGGACCTTCACGTACTCCGGAATCGCGACGATCCTGGCGCTTCTGATCGCCTACCCGCTGGCGTACGCGATCGCGATCAAGGCGAGTCCGCGTTGGCGGCTCCTGCTCCTGTTCGCGGTGATCGCCCCGTTCTTCACGACGTACCTGATCAGGACGATCGCTTGGAAGACGATCCTCAGCGACTCCAGCCCGGTCGTCGACGTCCTCCAGTTCCTGGCGCTCGTCCCCGACGACGGCCGCGTGCTGGCGACGTCGGGGGCCGTGATCGCGGGGCTGACCTACAACTTCCTGCCGTTCATGATCCTGCCGATCTACGCCAGCCTGGAGCGGATCGACCTGAGCCTGATCGAGGCGGCCAAGGACCTCTATGCATCCGCCCGCCAGGCCTTCGTGCGGGTGACCCTGCCCCTGACAGCTCCCGGGATCGTCGCCGGCGTCCTGCTCACGTTCATCCCCGCCTTCGGGGACTACGTGAACGCGTATCTGCTCGGCAGCCCGAACCAGGCGATGATCGGAAACAAGATCCAGTCGCTCTACCTCAGCGAGCGCAACTACCCGGACGCCGCGGCCCTCTCGTTCATCATGATGGCCGCGATCCTGATCGTGGTCGTCATTTACATCCGGGTCGCTGGGACCGGTGCGTTCATGGGGGATGAAGAAGACTGATGAGCGACGCAGGTCGCGAACACAGGTTTGCCCCCCTGTTGAGGGCTAGTTGATGAGAGCCTGGGCCTGGCTGCGCCGTAACGCACTCCTGATCTACGCCGGGTTTGCGGTCTTTTACATGCTCGTCCCGATCGTCGTGGTCGCGGTGTTCTCGTTCGGCGAGACGCCCCGAGATCGGCTGAACTTCGCGCTGGACGGAGGCTTCACGACCGCGTACTGGGAGACGGCGTTCTCGATCCCTGAGCTGAACGAGGCGATGCTGCGGTCGATCGAGCTGGCGGCGCTCACGACTCTGTTCGCGACCGCAATCGGAACGCTGATGGCGATGGCGCTGGTCCGGTACCAGTTCCGGGGTCGCACCGCCACCAACCTTCTGATCGTGCTGCCGATGGCGACGCCCGAGATCGTCATCGGCGCATCGCTGCTCTCGATGTTTGTGGTTTCGGGTTTCGCGCTCGGCTTCACCACGCTGCTGATCGCGCACGTGATGTTCTCGATCAGCTTCGTCGTGGTGGTGGTTCGCTCGAGGTTGATCGGCTTCGACCGCTCGATCGAGGAGGCGGCCGCCGACCTGGGCGCGTCGCCCCTGCAGACGTTCCGCCTCGTCACCCTGCCACTGATTGCGCCGGGGGTGATCGCCGCCGGGCTGCTCGCCTTCGCGCTTTCGATCGACGACTTCGTGATCTCGAACTTCAACTCGGGGACGACCGAAACGTTCCCGCTCTACATTTTCGGCGTGGCGCTCCGCGGGATCCCGATCCAGGTCAACGTCCTGGCCACGATCCTGTTCGTCGTGACCGTCGCCGCGGTGGGCCTGGTGATCTGGCAGCAGCGCCGGGCTGAGCGCCTGGCGAGCGCGCGGCCGGAGCCGGAGGGCGGCCTCGCGCCTGCGCCGGGCCGCGCCACGTAGCAAGAACACCTACCGGCACATGCTTGTTTCGCGGCTTACGCCGCTCATCGACCATTTCCGCGCTGCGATACTCAAGCGCGATGAGCGACGGACCGGCCCCCGGCGCCGGGGAGCGCCTAGCGGATGAGCGGCTGCTCCTGGAGCGCTACCACCAGACGCGGGATCAGGCGGTGCGTGAGGAGCTGGTCGAGCGCTTTCTTCCGCTGGCGCGCAGCCTCGCGAATCGCTACACCGGCGGTCCCGAGCCGACCGAGGATCTGCACCAGGTTGCGAGCCTCGGGCTGGTCAAGGCGATCGAGGGCTTCGACCCGGGCCTCGGCTACACGTTCGCGGGCTACGCGGCGCCGACGATCCTGGGCGAGCTGAAGCGCCACTTCCGTGACCGCGGCCGCCAGGTGCACCTGCCGCGCGGCCTGCAGGAGCGGATCTCCGATATCGAAAGGGCCGTGGACATCCTGCCGACGAAGCTGGGCCGAGCACCCTCCGCGGCTGACGTCGCCGAGCACACCGGTCTCGACCTCGAGGAGGTCCTGGAGGCCATGGAGGCGGCGAGCGCGCGGCGCCCCTACTCGCTCGACGCCACCGTGGGGCCCGACCAGGATGCCGCGATGCTGGTCGACACGATCGGCGCCGTGGATCCGGCGTTTCAGACCGTCGAATACGGCGAGGCGATCGCTCGCACACTTGAGCTTCTTCCCGAGCGCGAGCGGTTGATCCTCAACCTGCGATTCGTCGAGGACCTGACTCAATCGGAGATCGCGGAGCGCGTCGGGATCTCCCAGATGCACGTTTCGCGCCTCCTGCGCCGGGCGCTGGACGCCGTCCGGGAGCAGGTCCCGGAGGCCGAGTAACTAGGGCTTGGCCTCCGGCGCAATCTCGATCTTCAGGTACTCGCGGGCGCCGTCGGACTCCACGTCGACCCGATCGGCAAGCTTCGTGATCGAGACGCCCAGGCCCGGAAGCTCCATCCGGTTGAGCATCCGGTTCGCGCCGCCCTGGACCAGTGGGCCGACCCGGACGCACAGGTTGGGCCCACACTCCTCGAGGCTGATGCCAACCCGGCTATCGGCGAAGTCGGAGGCGTCGCCCGCCGCGATCGCGTCACCCAGCAGAACGCCGTCCGACATGCGATCCAGCGAGAAGCCAGCGCGGGTGGCGGCGATCGCGATCACGCGGGCGATGACGGGACGGGCCGAAGAGCCGGCGGTGATCGCCATCTCCGCCTCGCGCGGAGGCGCTGGGCGGTGGCGGACGTCTCCGTTGCCGTTGGTGTCTGCGAGCCGGACGCGCGCGACGAATGCGGTCCCGCCGTCGGCCGGGCTCGCGATCTCGAAGCTTTCGGCGACGGTTGCGATCAGTGGCAGGCCAAGCCGCAGCGAGCCCTCGGCCTCGGCCGGTCGAGGCCGAAACCCGACGCCCCAGTCTCGAACCCTCAACTCGACGGCGCCGTCGGTCACGACCGCGATCACGTCGATCCGGCCTTCCTCGCCGTCCGGATAGGCGTGAACAACGGCGTTCATGCAAGCCTCGGTCGCGATCTGCTTGAGGTCCGCAAGGGGACCCTCCGCGATCGCGATGGCGTCGCCGAATCCCGCCAGCGCCTGGCGAACCAGGGCGAGGTTCTCAGCCCGGGCGGCGAGGCCGAGCCGAAGCTCGGTCGCCTGCGCGGTCACGGTGACTCCTGGGCGTCCAGTGCCGCCAGAGCGGCCTCGCGCGTGGAGTGCACCGGGAGCTCGTCGGCCAACCCGGTTACCTCGAGCACCCGCCGGACCGGCTCGGCTTCGCCGCTGCAGGCGACGGCGAACCCACGATCGGATTCGAGCGCGCCGCGGCGCGCCTCCAGCAGCGCGCCCAGAATCGACGAATCCACGAACGTCGCGCCACAGAGGTCGACCACGATCGCCTTGTTCTGAGCCGCTGCCCCCTCCAGGGCTTCTCGCACACGGGGAGCCGTTCCCAGATCATGCTCTCCGGTCAGCACCACGACCTCGACGCGGTCGCCGACCGACTCGTTGCGTACCTCTCCGACCACGTCCACGGAGCGCGGAGCATATCCGGGTTGCACGGCGACCCATTCGCGTTTGTGGCTGCGGCGCCCGAGCCGGATCACGAGGGATGAGTACCCGGTACGGGCGTCTCACTAAACGCGAGTGTCGAATCCGGCGCGCGAACGTTGTACGGGACGGACGTCTTGGCGGCGCTACGATCGCGCTATGGCGCCGGTCGAGTTGGATCTGCTGATCAACGGAGAACGCGTCGCCGGCCAGGGCGCGATGATCGAGGTCGAGAACCCGTTCACCGAGGAGCCGGTCGCGTCGGTCAACAGCGCCTCTTCGGAGCAGCTCGATGCTGCGATCGCCGCGGCGCGCGAGGCCTTCCCCGGCTGGGAGCGCACGCCCGCCGTCGAGCGCGCCGAGCTGCTGCACGAGGTCGCGAACCGGCTGCGTGGGCGCACCGACGAGCTGGCCGGGCTGATGAGCTCGGAGGGCGGTAAGCCGCGGAACGAGAACGCGGACGAGGTCGGCTGGACCGCCGCGGCGTTCGACTACTACGCCGAGATCGGCCGTGACTCGGCCGGGCGGGTGATCCCGTCGATCGAGTCCACGCAGCTCGCCCTAGTGCTCAAGGACGCACTCGGAGTGGTCGGCTGCATCGTCCCCTGGAACTACCCGCTGCTGCTGCTGGCTTGGAAGCTCGCCCCCGCGCTGGCCGCCGGCAACGCGACCGTCTGCAAGCCGTCCGAGGTCACCCCGCTGTCCACCCTGGCAATCGCCTCGTGCTTCGACCACCTGCCGCAAGGCGTAGTCAACATCGTGGCGGGCGCCGGCGGGGTCGGCGGCGCGCTAGCGGCCGACGAACGGGTGGACGGCGTCGCCTTCACCGGGTCGGTCGAAACCGGCAAGAAGGTGGCGGCGGCATGCGCCGACCGGATGGCGAGGGTCAACCTCGAAATGGGCGGCAAGGATCCCTTCATCGTCTGCTCGGACGTCGCCGGCGCGCTCGATGTTGCGGCTCGTGGCGGCGCCTGGGCGGCCTTCCTGAACGCCGGGCAGGTATGCACCTCGGCCGAGCGCTTCTACGTGATGAACGACGTCTACGACGACTACCTGCAGGCGTTCGTCGATCACACCTCCTCCCTGGTGGTCGGCGACCCCATGGACGCGTCGACGGACGTCGGCCCGATGGTCTCCGCGGCACAGCGCGAGAAGGTGGAGCGTCAGGTCGAAGCCGCGGTCGCGGCCGGCGCCGAGGTGGTGGCCGGCGGCGACCACGCCGGCCACGAACGCGGGCACTTCTTCGCGCCGACCGTAGTCACAGGCGCGCCGCCCGAGACCGATCTGCTGCGTGAGGAGACCTTCGGCCCGGTCGCGCCGATCGTCCCCGTGAAGTCCCTGGACGAGGCGATCGACCTGGCGAACGGCACCCGGTTCGGGCTCGGCGCGAACATCTACACGCAGGACCTGAAGACGATCCTCCGCTGCATGCGCGAGATCAAGTCGGGGACGGTCTGGTTCAACGACCCGCTGACCGACAACGACGCCGGCCCGTTCGGCGGCTTCAAGCAGTCGGGGCTGGGACGTGAGCTCGGCCGCGAGGGGCTGGAAGCCTTCCAGGAGACCAAGCACGTACACATCGAGAGCGAGATCGCAGCGAAGGACTGGTGGTACCCCTATGAGGCGTAGTCCGAAGGACGAGCCGAATCCCGCCGTTGTTGAGGCGGCTAGAGATGGCAACTGAGACCGCAATGAGAACGCTGCGGAACTTCGTCGGCGGGGGCTGGGTCGACGCCGCGGGCGCCGGCACGCTGGACGACGTGAACCCGGCAACCGGCGAGATCGCGGCCCTGGTCCCGCTCAGCGGCGAGGCCGATGTCGACGCCGCGGTGCGGGCGGCGCGCGAGGCCTTCCCGGGCTGGCGGTCGACCGCCCCGCAGAAGCGAGCCCGCGCGGTCATCGCCCTGCGCGAGGCGCTCTGGGCGAACCAGGAGCCAATCGCACGGCTGATCACCGAGGATATGGGCAAGACGCTCGGCGACGCCCGTGGCGAGATCCTGCGCGGGATCGAGTCGACCGAGGCGGCCTGCGGGATCCCGCACCTGCTGAAGGGCGAGAACCTCGAGGGCGTCGCGGGCGGGGTCGACGTGGAAATGGTGCGCCAGCCCGTCGGCGTCGTCGCTGCGATCACGCCGTTCAACTTCCCGGCGATGATCCCGCTGTGGTTCCTGCCCTACGCGATCGCGTGCGGGAACACGTTCATCCTGAAGCCGTCCGAGCGCGATCCCCGTCCCTCCGAGCTGATCTTCGAGCTGATCGAGGGAATCGACGAGATTCCCTCTGGGGTGTGCAACCTCGTCCACGGCGCCCACGACGCGGTCAACGGGCTGCTCGACCACGTCGGGGTCGATGCGATCTCGTTCGTCGGGCAGGCCTCGACGGCGCGCTACATCGCCGAGCGCTCGGCCGCGACCGGCAAGCGCTGCCAGGCGCTGGGCGGTGCGAAGAACTCCCTGATCGTGATGCCGGACGCGGACCTCGAGACCTCGGTGCCCGCGATCATGAGCAGCGCGTTCGGCGCCGCCGGGCAGCGCTGCCTGGCGGGATCGGTGGCGGTCGTCGTGGGAGACTCGGATCGCCACGACGAGGTCGTCGCGGCGCTGCGCGGGGCAGCGCTCGGCCTTGGCGTCGGCCCGGGCGACGCCGAGGGCGTCGAGGTCTGCCCGCTGGTCGGCCCGGAGGCGCGCGAGCGCGTGGTCGGTGCGATTGAGCGGGCTGCCGGAGAGGGCGCTGAGGTGGTGCTCGACGGGCGCGACGGCTCAGACGCCGGCCCCGGCGGCACCCTGATCGGCCCGACGATCGTCGAGGCGCCCGACCCCGAATCCGAGATCGCGCGCGACGAGCTGTTCGGCCCGCTGTTGACGATCGTCCGCGCCGCGGACCTCGGCCAGGCACTCGCGTTCGTCAACGGGTCGCGCTACGGCAACGCCGGCTCGATCTTCACCACCTCCGGCGAGGCCGCGCGCCGCTACCGGTTCGAGGTCGAGGCCGGGATGCTCGGCGTCAACGTCGGGGTCGCAGCACCCGTGGCGTGGTTCCCGTTCTCCGGCTGGAAGGACTCGATCGACGGTGACCTGCACGCGAACGGCGGCGACGCGGTCGAGTTCTATACCCGCAAAAAGGTCGTCACCTCGCGGTGGAGCTGAGTTGACGGTCGCCGAGCAGCTCGGCGAGCTCGGCCTGCCGCGCACCGTCGCCGAGCTTGCAACCCGGGACTGGGACGCCGTGGTCGTCGGCGGCGGCCACAATGGGCTGACCGCAGCCGCGTACCTGGCGCGCGCCGGGCAGAGCGTCCTCGTGCTCGAGCGGCGTGAACGGGTCGGCGGCGCGGCCACGCTCGAGCGCCCGTTCTCGGACCAGCGTTACATCGTCAGCCCGTGCGCCTACGTCGCCGGCCTGCTGGACCCGCTGGTGATCTCGGAGCTCGGATTGCGCGAGCGCGGGGTCTCGATCCGCATCGCCGACCCCGCTCTGTTCATCCCCTTCGAGGACGGCACGGCGTTCGTCGACTGGAGTGACTGGGAGCGAACGGTCGCGGGAATGCGGGAGTTGGGGATCTCCGACGCTGACATCCAGGGCTATCACGACTACTCAGAGCGCTTCGACCGCTGCCGACGCCTGCTCCGCAAGGGCGAGCGCGACACCTGGGTGGGTGACTCGCCGTCGCGGGCCGAGATCGAGGAGCTGCTCGGCGGCGAGCAGGAGCTGATCGACATCCTGTTCAACGCCTCGATCGCCGATGTCCTCGACGACTGCGTCTCCGACCAGCGGATCAAGGACGCGCTCTACGGGCAGGGACTGATCGCGGCCTGGGGCGGCCCTCGCACGCCCGGCACCGCCGCCATCCACCTCATGCACCACATGGGCGAGCTCGACGGTGCGCCCGGCGCCTGGGGCTACGTGCAGGGCGGCCTGGGGATGATCAGCTTCGCTATCGCCGACGCGGCGCTCGAGGCCGGGGCCGAGATCGGGTGCGGCGTGCCGGTCGCTGGGATCACTCCCGGCGAGGGCGTCGAACTGGAGGACGGCACGCGGATCAGGTCGCGTTCGGTGATCTCGAACGCGGATCCGAAGGTCGCGCTGCGGCTGCTCGATGGCGCCGGGGTCCCGAGCGAGTTTCGGGAGCGCCTGCGCGCGTGGAAGGTGCGAAGCCCCGTGCTCAAGCTGAACGCCGCGCTCTCCGAGTTGCCGCGCTGGACGGCGACCGACGGCGAGACCTGGCCGGTGGCGGGCACGGTCAACTGCCGGGAGTCCCTCGACGACGCCCAGGCTGCGTTCGAAGCAGCCGAGCGCGGCAAGCTGAGCGTCGGCTTCACCGAGATCTACTCGCAGACGGCGGCCGACCCGTCGGTCGCGCCGCCCGGCCGCCACGTGATCAGCGTCTTTTCGCAGTACGCGCCGGCCGGTGCCGAGATCGCGGCGTGGGACGCCGGCCTCCGGGACGAGGCCGCCGACCAAGTCTTCAGCCTGATCGAGCGCTACGCGCCCGGATTCCGCGAGCAGGTGCTGGAGCATGAGGTGCTGGGGCCGCCCGACATCGAGGAGCGGATCGGGCTCACCGGAGGCTGCATCTTCCAGGGCGAATGCTTCCCGGACCAGATGTGGGACCGGCGCCTGACCAGCCGTACTCCGGTGGAGGGCTTCTACCTTTGCGGCGCCGCGACGCACCCGGGCGGCAGCGTGATCGGCCTGAACGGGCGGAACGCGGCGCTGGCGCTGCTTGCGGATCAGGGCTGAGCGAGCAGCGTCGGCTCGGTTTCGGTCGCCGGAACCGGCTCGGCGAACCCGGCCACCCGCACCCCCAACAGGCGCACCGGCCGCTCGGGCACGTTGTCGCGCAGCAGCTGCAACGCCACGGCGGCGATCGTCTCGGGCGCGTTCGTCACCCGCTCGATGCTGCGCACGCGGGTATAGGTCGAGAAGTCCTCGGTGCGGACCTTGATCCCGATCGTGCGGCCGGCCATGTCACGGTCGCGAAGCTGCTTGGCCAGGCGCTCGGCCTGCTCGGTGACGATCTCCTCCATCCGGTGCAGGTCGCCGATGTCCTCGTCGAAGGTCGACTCGACCGAGCGCGACTTGGTCTCGCGGTCGGTCGAGACCGGCGAGTCGGAGCGGAAGTGCGCGCGCTCGTGCAGGGCCCGGCCGTGGTTCTCGCCAAAGCGCTCGATCAGGCCCGGGACGGTGCAGCGCTGGAGCTGGCCCAGGGTTTCGACCCCGTGGCCGCGCAGGCGTTCGGCGGTCTTCGGGCCGATGCCGGGGATCAGGCGCACGGGCTCGGACGCGAAGCGCTCGACCGCCTGCTCACGAGTCAGGACGACGAAGCCGCGCGGCTTCTCGGCGTCGGAGGCGACCTTGGCGACCAGCTTGTTCGGGCCGATCCCGACCGAGGCGTCGAGGTGGAGCTCGTCGCGGATCCGGCGGACGAGGTCGCTCATCCGGGAGACGGGGTCCTCGATCTCCGAGAGGTCGAGGTAGGTCTCATCCAGGGAGAGCGGCTCGAGCGGCACGTCGAGCTCGCCGATCAGTGACATCACCTTCCGGGACGTCTCGCGGTAATAGGTGAAGTCGGGCGGCAGCCAGTGTGCGTCCGGGCACATCCGGCGCGCGCGGGAAGCCGGCATCGCCGAGCCGACGCCGAACTTCCGCGCCTCGTACGAGGCCGTGGTGACGACCGCGCGCGGGCCGGTGCCGGAGACGACCACCGGCTTGCCGGCAAGCTCGGGATGGCGCAACAGCTCGACCGACACATAGAACGCGTCCATGTCAAGGTGGGCGATCGTCCGCGGCACGATCCGATCGTACGCCTGCGCTCGGCGTCGGCTATGGTGATTTGGCGCTTGGTCCGAGGGGCCGGCAAACCTAGGGGAAAGGGGGCGCGCATGCGCACCATCACGATTGTCACCGCGTCGGTCGCAACGGCGCTCGCCATCAGCAGCCTGGCCGGGGCCGGCGGCGCGGGGCCCTATGGCGAGGGGACCGGGGGCAGCACGGTTCAGCAGACCGCCACGACCAACGGGCCCGTGCAGACGAGCTCGAAGCGCTTCAAGCCGATCAGGGGGGCCGCTCCGACCCTGCCGCAGGCCCCCCGCTTCCCGGAGGGGCTCTACTGGTTCGAGAGCGCGACGGTGACGGTGATGGTCGTTCTCAGGTCGGGCAAGGGTTCGCTGCGAGTGGTGGATGGCCCCGACGACACCGACCTCGAGGTTGGGGCCGTCGACGGCACCCGCATGTATCCGCGGTCGGTGCCGATCGCCGGCAGGGGCCCGCACACCGTCCAGTTCATCCTCCCGAACAGCGACTCGCCTGGGGAAATCGGCGCGATCTTTCCGCCCCAGGTCGAGTGGAAGCGCAAGGGCAAGAAGCCGCTGAAGGCGGCGACGGTCGTTACCTCGATCCAGGGCGAGGTCGACTGACGCGGCGGTTCGGGCGCGCTCAGCGTCCGACCTGGACGCCGATCCGCTCCGGGACGCTCGCGACGAACGCGGCGACCGGGTCGGGCTCACGGTCCTCTTCCTCGGCCGCCTCCTTGGCGATCAGCGCGTGGCGGACGATCGAGCCGCCGATGTAGCGGAACGGCTCGGGCGGGACGTGGACCGGCGGCGGTTCGACGATCGCAAGCCGTGAGTGCTCGTCGCGGCGGTCGAGCGCCAGCGAGCAGAGCGCGTGGGCGACCATCCGCGACGGCCCGACGCCGTTGCCGGTGAAGCCGAAGCCGTAGTGGGCGCGGCCGTCGAGCGTCCCGACGATCGGGGTGTGGGTTGGCGAGACGTCGATCGGCCCGCCCCAGCCGTGGTCGATCCGCCTGCCGGCGAGCCCCGGGAAGAACCGCAAGAGATGGCGCGCCACGTCGACCGTTACCCGTGCATCGATCTCGGCGTGGCCGCCGGTCCGGGCGCCGGCGACGCAGCGCCCGCCGCCCCAGCCGAAGGCGATACGGCCAGCCGGCGTCGTGCGGAAGTAGTGCAACAGGTGCCGGGCGTCGGTGATGCACTCGCCGCCCGTCCATCCGATCTCGTCGAGCAGCTCCGGCACCGGCTCGGTGATCACCATGTGGCTGGATGTCAGGGTGAGGCGACGGCGCAGGGGCGGCATGGCCTCCTGGGCGCCGCCGGAGGTGAGCACGGCCTGGCCGGCACGCACGGTACCGCCGACAGTCCGCGCCGCGACGCCGTCGGCGCCGGCACGCAATCTCTGAACGCGCGAGTGCTCGTGGATCTCCACGCCGGCCGCGACCAGCTTCGCCCGGAGAGCAAGCGCCAGCTTCGCCGGGTTCACGGTGGCTGAGCCGGGGAAGAAGGCGCCGGCCCGGAACACCGGCGACGCGCAGCGCGCCTGGACCGCGGCCTCGTCCAACGCCTCGACGGCATCGGGATCGCCGAGCTGCCGGCAGGCGTCTACCGTCGGCGCCCAGGTGTCGTCGTAGGGCCGGGCGGTCGAGACCTGCAGATAGCCACCACGGCGGTACCAGGCGTCCACGCCCTCGGCCTCACACCAATCGCCGACCTCGTCGACGGCGCGCTGCGCGGCGCGGGCGACGCCGATCGCGCCGTCGTCGCCGAAGCGCTCGCGCATCGAGGGCAAGCTGAACCACATCGAGTTGACGAAGCCCCCGTTGCGCCCGGTCGGCCCGTGACCGCAGACACCGGACTCGAGCAGGACGATCCGCAGGTCCGGCTCAGCCTCGCGGAGCAGCCACGCCGTCCACATCCCGGCGAAGCCGCCGCCGACGATCACGATGTCGGCGTTCAGGTCGCCCGCGAGCGGCGCGAGCGGCTCGACCGGCGGCTCCTGGCGGAGCCACCACCCGTGAGCGTCATGGATCACGCCGTGGATTCTGGCGGACCGGGCGTCGCGCGAACGGCGCAACCGGTCCCGGCTAGTGCGACGTTTCGGAAGCGCGCGCCTGGTGGCGCTCGATCAGCTCGCGCTGCACGGAGCGCGGCTCGCCGATCACCGGCCGGCGCTCCCAGCTTCCGTCCTCGCGCAGCTCCCAGGTGTTGGTGTTGTCCGCGAGCGAGCGGTCAAGCACGTCCAGCAGCTCCGAGCGCACCCGCTGGTCGGAGATCGGCACGACCAGCTCGACCCGGTTGTAGAGGTTCCGCGGCATCAGGTCGGCCGAACCGATGTAGATCTGCTCGTCCTCGCCGGGGCGCTCGAACGAGTAGATGCGTGAGTGCTCCAGAAAGCGCCCGACGACGGAGCTCACGGCGATGTTCTCCGACACGCCCGGGACGCCGGGCCGAAGCGCGCAGATCCCACGCACGTTGACCTCGACCTCCACCCCCGCCTGCGAAGCGCGGTAGAGGGCCTGGATCGACTTCGCGTCGAGCAGCGAGTTCATCTTCAGGCGAATCCGCGCCGGGCTCTCCGGGCTGTGGGCTTCGATCGTCCGGTCGATCTCGTCGAGGATGCTCTCGGCCAGGTTGTGCGGCGCGATCAGCGCCTTGCGGAAGTCGCTCGGGCGGGCGTAGCCGGTCAGGTAGTTGAACATCTCGGCGATGTCCGAGCCCAGATCCTCGTCGCAGGTGAACAGGCCGAGGTCCGTGTAGATGCGGGCCGTCTTCGGGTTGTAGTTGCCGGTACCGATGTGCGCGTAGTGACGCACGCCGTCGCCCTCGCGCCGGACGACCAGGATGCACTTGACGTGGGTCTTCATCGACGGAATCCCGTAGACGACGTGGACGCCCGCCTGCTCCAGCTTCTTCGCCCAGGTGATGTTCGCCCGCTCGTCGAACCGCGCCTTGAGCTCGACCATGCACACCGCCTGCTTGCCGCGCTCGGCGGCCGCGATCAGCGACGGGACGAGCGGCGAGTCGGCCGAGGTCCGATAGACGGTCTGCTTGATCGCGAGCACGTCGGGGTCGGCTACGGCCTGCCGCACGAAGCGCTCGACCGAGGTCGAAAACGAGTCGTACGGGTGGTGGACCAGAATGTCGCCCTCGCGCATCGCCGCGAACACGTCCGGTTCCTCGCCCTCGTCTCCGAGCAACCGTGGCTTTGTGACCGGCTTGTGCGGCGGCTCGCGCAGCTCGCTGGGCAGGCCCTTGATCGCGTAGATATCCCAGAGGTCGCCGAGGTCGAGCAGGCCGTTTACCTCGTACGCCTCGCGTTCCTCGAGCCCCATCGCCGTGACGAGCTGCGAGCGCAGGCGCGAGTCCATGCCGGCCTCGACCTCGAGCCGGACCACCTCGCCGAAGCGACGGCGGCGGAGCTCCGCCTCGACCGCTTGCAGCACATCCGGCTCGTCCGAGACGTCGTAGTCGGTGTCGCGGGTAACGCGAAAGAACGAGTAGGTGAGGACCTCCATGCCCGGAAACAGGGCGCTGAGGTTGGCCGCGATCAGGTCGTCCAGCGGCACCAGGGTCGAGCCGTTCTCGCCGATCGGCAGGAAGCGCCTGAGCAGCTCCTTCGGCACCTTGACCCGGGCCAGGACCTCGACGTCCTGCTCGGGATCGCGGAGGCGCACCGCGAGGCTCAGGGAGAGGTTCGAGATGTATGGGAACGGCCGGCCGAGGCCGATCACAAGCGGCGTCAGTGCCGGGAACACCTGCCGCTCGAACAGCCGCGCGAGCTCGTCGCGTTCCGCTCGCGATGCCTCGGCGACGGGAAGGATCCGGACACCGTGCTCGGCAAGTTCGCCGCGCAGCTCCTTGAAGCAGGCGCTGACCCGTTCGCGCTGGGTGACCACGCGGTCGTGGATCGCCGCGACGACATCGGTCGGGCTCATGCCGTCCGCACCGCGCGCATCGCGCCCGGCCTCGATCTTGTCCTCGAGGTTTGCGACCCGGACCATGAAGAACTCATCCAGGTTCGACTCCCAGATCGCGCAGAACTTGATCCGCTCCAGGAGCGGCACCGATTCGTCCTTGGCCAACTGCAGGACCCTGTCGTTGAAGTCCAGCCACGAGAGCTCGCGGTTGAAGTAGAGGTCCGGGTGCTCGAGGTCGGGCGGCTCGGGCGCCGCATCGGACGCGCCGTTGGCGGACGCCGCGACGGCGTCAAGATCGAGCACTTCGCCTGTCTCGGTGGGTTCCATCGGCCGACCACCCATGGTAGTCCTGGCCCGGTGCCGGCCCGTGACCAACGGGTGAACGCCGCAATCCGCCGATCAGGGCGCCGGTTGCTTGCCCGGCTCGGTCAACCACTGATCGAACAGCGGCGGCACCGGCGCCCCGGTGACGGCTGCGACCTTCGCGCGGAAGCCCTCGGTCGTGACCGCACCCCCGGCGTTCTCGGTGGCCCACTGCTCGAGGATCGCGAAGAAGTCCGGGTCACCCACCTCGACCCGCAGCACCTGCAAGGCCATCGCACCGCGCTCGTAGACGGCGTCGTCGAACAGCTTCTCAGGTCCCGGCACGGCCGCCGGTGGCGGGTTCCAGAACGTCGTGTCGCTCGCGGGCCTCGAGTGGAGCTCATTGAAGCGCTGCTGCGCGGTCTGGCCGCCACGGTCCTCCGCATACAGCCATTCCATGTACGTCGCGAATCCCTCGTTCAGCCAGATCTCATCCCACTGCGCGGGCGAGAGCGAGTTGCCGAACCACTGATGTGCGAGCTCGTGGACGACCAGATCCTGTGACGGAGGGTCCGGGTAGTAGGGCCGGCCCTGGGTCTCGAGCGCGAAGCCGAGCCCGGACGGATCGATCACGCCCCCGGTTGCGGCAAACGGGTAGGGGCCGGCGATCTGCGGCAGGAAGCGCTGCGCTCGGCGGCTGCGCTGGCGCAGGATGCGCACGACGCGGGCACGGAACACGCGATCGATCGCGCCCAGGTAGGGAACACCGGCAATCCGATGGCCACGGTCCAGCCGAAACGTCCCGATCGCGACGAGCGCCAGATAGCTGGCCATCGGGCCGTCCTCCTGCCAGACGGTCGTGATCATGCGGCCGTGGCGCCGGCGATCGACCAGGCGGCCGTTCGAGATCCCGATCACCGGCCGGGGGGTCGTCACCCGGATCCGGTAGGAGGCCTTGTCGATGGGATGGTCGTTCGCTGGAAACCAGGTTGGGGACCCGCGGGGCTCACCGAGCGCCACCGCGCCGTCTGCCGTCTTCGTCCACCCCTCCCGGGAGCCGTCCGGGTCGACGACCTGCCTGGGCTTGCCGGCGTAGCGCACGACCACCGTAAACGGCGCGCCGTCGGCCAGCGGGGTGTCCGGGGTGATCACCAGTTCCTGGCCCTGGCGCACGTAGCCGGCTCGCGCGCCGTCGACGGTGAGCGCCTTGATGCGGGGCCCGCGGAAGTCCAGGTTGAACCGCCCCAGCGGGAGACCCGGCGTTTCCACGACGGCGTCGAGCTTCGTCCGCGCCCGCAGCACGTCGGAGCGGGGGCTGTAGCGCAGCCGCAGGTTGTAGGAATCGACCTGGTAGTAGCCGTTCCCCGATTTCGGGAAGAAGGGATCACCGACCCCGCTGGGTCCGTTGACCACAACGCCCGCGTTGGCAGCGGGGACGGCGGCCGCGAACGCGGCCACCAGCACGATCCCTGCGCTTCTCAGTCCCGCCGTCACTCTTTCCCGCTACCCCCGAAGCTACCAGCCCTACCCCGAGCTGCCGGCCTCCTGGCGGGCGATCCGCAGTTCCTCGGCGGTCCCTTCGAGCCGATCCCAGATTCCCGCCTCCTCCTGCTCATCCCAAAGTGCCAGAAAACGCTCGAAGAGAATGCGGCGGCGGGCCTCCACGTACACGGCCAGCACCTCGAGGCCGCGGTAGGCGGTCCGGTGCGGGGCGCGCGCGGCGAGCCCGGGGTCGAGATCCACCGATTCGCCGGCGCGCTCGCGGACGGCGCCCGCGTCCGCGCTCCGGAGCTCGGCCAGATGGTGCTCGACGCGAGGCAGCATCTCGTCGCAGTCGTGCAGCTCGCCCAGGACGTCCTGCAGGTCCTTGCTGCGGCGCCGCGCGATGGTCCCCGCGCGGCCGAAGCAAGGCTCGGTCGCTTCGAGCATGTAGCGCAGGCGCTTCGCCGCGATCCGCATGTCGTGCTGCTCGATCATGCAGTCCTCGTCCAGGGCGGCCGGCACGAAAGAGCGGAGCTCTGAGAGCCGCACCTGGACGATTCGCGCCGCGTTCTCGGCCAGGGGGCCCTGCGGGTCGAGCTTCTTGACCTTGCGTGCCTTCATCCGCCAGGCACCGGGTCGCCGCCGTTCGCCGAGACGGAGGGCGTGGGCCGGGCTTCGGCGCCGGCCTGCTCGGCCGCAACCACGAGCGAGTCCAGCTGCTCGCGAAGCGCCTCGAGCCGCGCCGAGTCGACGAATCCGGCGAGATCCTCGTTCGCGTCCGCCTGCTCGGCGCGAAGCTTCGCCACAAGCGACTCGATGCCGGGACGGTCGGGGGCGGCGAGGACGTCGCCGAAGTCCTGGAGCGAGGCGATCGTGACGTCGCGATCCCGCCGCTCGCCCAGGGCGTCGGCGATCGCCTTCACCTCACGAAGGGCGCTCTTGAACTCGGCGGGCGGGAAGCAGGGCTTGAACACCTCGAGCGCCGCGCGCAGCCTGCGGGTCGCGACGCGCATGTCGTGCACGCGTTCGATCTCGCCGACGTCGAGGACTCCGTGAGCGTGGTCGACTACTTCCCCCGCGCGCACCGCCACGACTTTTGCGGCTGCGGCCGCGTAGGCCACGTCAGGATCCATCCCGGGAATCTCACGCGCCTTCGCCATAGCGGGCCCAGGGTACCGCTGGAATCAGGGCCGCCGGAGGCCGCTAGGCCGCGAGTTTCTGTGGCGGTGCGCCGTTTGCCGACCCGTTGAGGAGATTCAGGATGATCCCCTCGCGCAGGCCGCCCTTGCCGATTTGCAGGGGCTGCCCGAGCAGCTCCGAAAGCTTCTCCAGGAGCAGGACGCCCGACGGCAGGATGCGTACGCGTCGCGGGTCGAGCTCGAACCGCTTCGCGACCTCCGCGATCGGGTCGCCGGCCAGGACGCGGACGCCGCGCTCGAGCGTCTCGTACTCGAGCACCACGCCGACCAGCGTTCGCAGCGAGGTGGCGCTGCCCCCGACCGCAACCGCCTGGTCGGGCTTCGGGACCTCGACGCCCGCGAAGAAGTCGTCGATGTAGTCGCGCAGCTTGCGGATCTCGCTGGCCGATGGCGGGTCCTGCGTCAGGAACTCGTCGGTGAGGTAGCCGGAGCCGATCTTGAACGACTTGACCCAGTGGACCCCCTCGGCGACGGTGCCGATGATGATCTCGCTGGAGCCGCCGCCGACGTCGACGACGCCGATGTTGCCCTCGACCGGGTGACCCAGCGTCTTGGTCGCGCCGACGAAGGCGAGGCGCCCCTCCTCGTGCTCGTCGAGGACGTCGACCTCGACACCCGCGATCCGCTCGATCTCCTTGACCGCCTTCTTGCTGTTGCCCGCCTCGCGGATCGCCGCGGTCGCAACCGTGCGAATCGCCTCCGCGCCGAGCTCCTGCGCCAGGCGGACCTGCGTCGCGACGACCTCGGCCACCTCGGTCACCTTCTCGGGGGAGATCTCGCCGTCACGCTTCATGTCGGCGCCGATCTGCGTGTAGGCGCGCTGCTCCATGACCTTCCGGAGCTGGCCCTCCTGCGGCTCGGCGACGAGCACGCGCGTGGTGTTCGAACCGATGTCGATCGCCGCGCAGAGCATCGTCAGGGAGGTTACGAGTCTGGCAGACCGTGCGGACACGCACGGTCGCCTGACCGCTACTGGGACGGGGCGGTGAGCGGGCTGTCGTCCGGGTGCGAGGCGTCCTCGAACTCGCGGAACAGCCCGGTCACGACGTAGGCGATCTGCTCGCCGATGTCCACGGCGTTGTCGCCGATCCGCTCGATCGCGCGCGCGACGAGGATCATCGTCATCGCCCACTCGCGGCGGTCGTGGTCGTCGCCGATCGCGATCGCGATCTGGAAGCACTCCTTGTTCAGGTTGTCGACGACGTCGTCCTGGCGCACCAGGTCGCGGGCCAGATCGACGTCGCGGTCGGCGAACGCGCGCTTGACCTGCGTGATCAGCGACCGGACCTGCTTGCCCATCGTGAAGATGTTCTTCAGCAGGCGCTCGTCGGCCGGCGGCTCGTGCCCGACGATCGGGATCATCTTGGCGATGTTCACGCACTGATCGCCCATCCGCTCGATGTTCTTCATCACGTGGAGCAGGGCCGCGATCAGGCGCAGGTCGCTGGCGACCGGGGCCTGCCTGGCGATCATCGTCAGGAGTCGCTGGTGGATCTCCAGGTAGCGCCCGTCGAGCACGTCGTCCTCGATCACGATCAGCTGCGCCAGTTCGGTGTCCTGGTGCTGGACCGCCTCGATCGCGCGATCGAGCGACTGTACGACCAGGTCGAGGCCCTCCAACGCCCGGGCCTCGAGCGCCTCCAGCTCCTCTTGGTAGTGCAACCTTGCCTCCTCAGCCATCCCCTCGACCGCCTCCCCTAGCCGACCTTGCCCGAGACGTAGTCCTCGGTGCGCTTGTCGGTGGGGTTGGTGAAGATCTTCTCGGTCTCGTCGTACTCGATCACGCGGCCCCAGCGGTTCTTTTCGGTCGAGTCCAGCTCGACGATCAGGAACGCCGTCATGTCCGAGACGCGAGCCGCCTGCTGCATGTTGTGGGTGACGATGACGATCGAGTAGCGCTCCTTGAGGTCCATCATCAGGTCCTCGATCTTGCCGGTCGAGATCGGGTCGAGCGCCGAGCACGGCTCGTCCATCAGGATCACGTCCGGCTCGACCGCCATGCACCGGGCGATACACAGACGTTGCTGCTGGCCGCCGGAGATGCCGAACGCGTTGTCGTCCAGCCGGTCCTTGACCTCGTCCCAGAGCGCGGCTCCGCGCAGCGCTTTCTCGACGATCTCGTCCATGTCGCCGTCGATGCCGAGAATGCGCGGGCCAAACGCGATGTTGTCGTAGATCGACTTCGGGAACGGGTTCGGCTTCTGGAAGACCATGCCGATGCGCTTGCGGACCTCGACCGGGTCGACCTCCGAGTCGTAGAGGTTCTGGCCGTGGTAGATGATTTCGCCCTCGACCGACGCCGCCGGGATCAGGTCGTTCATCCGGTTCAAACAGCGGATCAGTGTCGACTTGCCGCAGCCCGAGGGGCCGATCATGGCGGTGATGTGGTTGCGGAAGATGTCGATGCCGACGTCTGCGACGGCGAGCTTGCCGCTGTAGCGGACGCTCACGTCCTTGAGGCCGAAGATCGGCTCGCGCGCGACCGGCGCCGTGCCCGCCGCCTGGTGCGTCTCAGCCACCGTGCCTGAGAGATCAATGCCCTTCGCCTCGTGCTGTCCTGACTGCGTCCGATCGGGATCAACCACTGTTCGCTCCCATTCTCCCTTACCAGGGGGGGCCAATGTAGTTTCGCGCCTTGCGTCGCTCATCAAGTGACCTCCACCTACCACTTCTGTTCGAATCGATTTCGTAGCCAGATCGCGACGGCGTTCATCGCCAGCAGGATCACCATCAGGACGATGATCGCCCCGGCGGCCAGCGCCTTGAACTCCTCCTGCGGATCGGCGGTCCAGCCGAAGATCGTGATCGGGAGGGCCGAGAACTGCTCGAACAGGCCAGTGCTGGCGCTGGTCGCGAACGCGATCGCGCCCACCACGATCAGTGGCGCCGTCTCGCCGATCGCCCGCGAGAGCGCCAGGATCACGCCGGTCGCGATCCCCGGGATCGAAGCGGGCAGCACCTGCTTCCAGATCGTCTGCCACTTGGTCGCACCAAGCGCCATCGAGCCCTCGCGGATCGAGGGCGGCACGGCGCGGATCGCCTCGCGCCCGGCGACGATCACCACCGGCAGGACCAGAAGACCGAGCGTCAGGCCGCCGGCCATGACCACGTTGCCAAGGCTCAGCGGTCCGCGAACGAGAAACGCCAGGCCGAGCACGCCGTAGACGATCGACGGCACCGCGGCGAGGTTTTGGATGTTCACCTCGATCAAGCGAGGGAACCATTTGTCCCGGTTCGCGTACTCCTCGAGGTAGATCGCGCTGGCGACGCCCACCGGGATGATGAACGCCGCGCAGACCGCCATCAGGTAGAGCGTTCCCCAGATCGCGGGCGCGATCCCGGAACTCGACGGATCTACGCGCGACGGGGTCTCGGTGAAGAACTCGGGACTCAGGCTTCCGGCACCCTCGAGCGCAACGTCGAGCAACAGCACGACCAGGGTGAGCAGCGCGAGCCCGAGCAGGAAGAGCAGGCCGGCCGCAAAGCCGAGCTCCTTGAGGCGGGTCGAGCGCTCTTGGACGAACGCGGTGCCCGGCATGCGGACCGCCGCGGCGTCGGCTGGCGGTGGCGTCATTCGTACACCTGCCGGTACTTACGAACGAACCGGATCGCGATCATGTTCATCACCAGGGTGAGGCCGAAGAGAATCAGGCCACAGGCGAAGATCGACTCGTACCCGATCGATCCGGCGGGGTTGTCGCCGTCGGCAGCCGACCCCATGAAGGTCGTGATCGTCGCGTACCCCTCGGTCGGGTTGAGGCCGAAGTTCGGCTGCAGGCCGGCCGCCAACAGGACGATCATCGTCTCGCCGACGCCGCGCGAAACACCGAGGACGATCGAGGCGACGATGCCCGACAGGGCGGCCGGGAACACGACCCTGGTGGCGACCTGCCGCCTGGTCGAGCCCAGGCCGTAGGCGCCCTCCCGCAGTCCCTGGGGGACTGCCCGCATCGCGTCCTCGGAGATCGACGCGATCGTCGGCACGATCATGATCCCCATCACGATCCCGGCGGCGAGCGCGTTGTAGATGTTCACGTCGATCCCCAGCCCCTGAAGGATCTCCGGGGTGACGAAGGTGAGCGCGAAGTACCCGAAGACGACCGTCGGGACGCCGACCAGCACCTCGAGGATCGGCTTGACGATCTTACGTACGCGTGGCGTCGCGTATTCCGAGAGGTATATGGCAGAGCCGAGGCCCAGCGGCACAGCCACGAGGATGCCGATCCCGGTGATCAGGAACGTCCCGTTCAGGAGCTGCCAGATCCCGAACTCGGGGTCGGCGAACAGCGGGTTCCAGGAGCCGTCGGTGAAGAACTTCGATCCGACCTCCTGGAAGAACGGGATCGACTCGCTGATCAGCGCGATCAGGATTCCGACCGTCGTCAGGACCGAGACCGCGGCCGCCATCAACAGCAGCGCGCGGATGACCTCCTCGCCCCAGCGGCGGCGCCTGACGCCGAGAGGGCGGAACCCTCCCCGCGTCAGGCCTGTCTGCGTTCCGGCTTTCACTGTTGCTCGCTAGAGCGCACCCTCGAGGGCCGTGCTCGCCTCGCCGGCCTGGGTGTCGTCCATCGGGACGATCAGCGCGGCCTCGGCGATCGTGTCGTAGTTGTCGACCACGAACCGCATGAACGGAGCGCCCGCGGGGTTGTCCGCGAGCGCGGCCGACGACGGGTACATGAACAGCGGCCGCGACAGCGGCGCGTACTCGCCCGACTGGATCGTCTCCGAGCTGGGGGCGACGCAACCGTCACCCGAATCGACCGAGACGAGGTTGAGCTGGTCGGCGTTCTGCTCGTAGTACGAGAACCCGAAGTACGCGAGGCCGGCCTCGTCGCCGGCGACGCCCGTGACGAGCTGGTTGTCGTCCTCGGACGGCTGGTACTCCTTGCGGCTGACGCCCTCCTCACCGTTGACCTCGTCGGTGAAGTAGTCGAACGTTCCGGAATCCGTGCCGGGGCCGTAGAGGCTGACATCTGCGTCCGGCAGCGGCTCGCCGGTTTCGGCGTCATCGCCGAGCTCGGAGTAGTTCTTGACCGAATCGTCGGCCCAGAGCTGGGCAAGCTGCTCCGTGGTGAGACAGCTGATCTCGACCGCGGGATTGGTCGCGACGGCGATGCCGTCGTTGGCTACCTGGATCTCGGTGTACTCGACCCCGTCCTTCTCGCAGAGCGGGACCTCTTCCTTGGGGTCGATCGGACGCGATGCGTCGGAGATGTCCGTCTCGCCGGCGCAGAACTTCTCGAACCCACCGCCGGTGCCGGCAGCTCCAACGTTGATGCTCACGTCGGGGTTGCTCTCGGCGAATAGCTCCGCGGCGGCTTCGGCGAACGGCTGCACAGTGCTTGAGCCGTCGATCGCGATGCTGCCGGAGATATCCGCGGGCGCATCGCCGCCGTCGCTCGCAGCGCTGTCGTCATCGTCGTCGCCGCAGGCCGCCACGCCAAGGGCGAGCAGACCGCTGCAGCCAACTGCGAGCAACCAATTCTTCGAGATCACTTGAATGGACTCCCTCATGGATAGTTGGATCTTCAGAGTGCAAGCTCGGGAGGCGTTGAGGCGCGAAACGATGCGCGAACCACCCCGAACTGCGGCTCAGGCTGTCAGCGGCGCGTTTCAGTCTTGTTATCCGGATGGTGTAGACCTGTGAAAAAGGTGTGAACGCGAAGCAGGGCAAGACCGCCCACCCCCAACGAACTGGCGTCCCGCCGACGCTGTCGAGGGGAGTGCCGCCACCGGATTTCACCGACGGCCGGCTCGAGATCCGCGCCGCGGATCGAGTCGTCCTGACCGACGGACAGCACCTCCAGCTGGCGCCAAGCCAGCTCGGGCTGCTGGTCGAGTTGCTGCGCCACGCCGGGAAGACGTGCTCACGCGAGCATCTCATGGCCGCAGTATGGGGTCCCGACGCGGAGGCGGGCCCGCGCGCGGTGGATGTCGCGATCGCGCGCCTGCGCGCGCAGCTACGCCGCCGGATTCCCGGCGTCGCCTACGTCCACACGGATATCCGCAGCGGCTACCGGTTCGCCCGCGAGCCCGGCGACTAGGCCGGGCCCGGGCGCCGCCGGCGGCGCATCGGCGGCGCCCGGCACCTCGTGCTCGGCCTCGAAGCGGTAGCCGACGCCGAAGTGGGTGTGGATGTAGGACCAGCCGGGCGAATGCTTCTGGAGCTTGGCCCGGAGCTTGCGGATGAACACGTCGACCGAGCGGTCACCGTGCGCCATCGCGTAGCCCCAGACGCGCTGGTAGATCTCCTCGCGCTCGAGCACCTTCCCTTCAGCCTCGGCCAGGATCTGGAGCAGCTCGTACTCGCGACGGGTGAGGTTGATCGGGCGACCGGCGACGAAGGCCTGGAACTGGTCCGGGCGGATCTCCAGCTCGGCGACGACCACCGGCCCAACGTCGGTGCGCGGCTGGCTGCGCCGGCGGCGACGGACGACGGCCTCGATTCGCGCGATCACCTCCTCGGGATGACAGGGCTTCGCGATCCAGTCGTCGGCACCAAGTCGCAGGCCGCGAACCCGCTGCGCGACCGTCGAGCCCTGGCTCACCACGATCACCCCAAGGCCCGGAAGCATTCCGCAGACGCGCTCCAGGAACTCCCACGCGACCGGGCCCAGCACGCCGATGTCGACGACCAGCGCGTTCAGCTTCATCTCGACCAGCTCCTCCGGCGGAACCGTGCTGGAGAAGACCCGGTGCTCCCAGCCGGCGGCCTCGAGCCGCTTCGTCAGGACGCGGACGAAGCCGCTGTCGGTGTCGATCACGGCGAGCCGGACTGTGCCTGGCTGAGCATTCATGGGCTTCCGCGCGGCGAGGCCCTTGACCTTGTTCCCGAGCCGCGGTGCGTGAATGGTAGTGGGCAGTAGCGACGCCCCGATCCCGTTTCACAGAACTTTCACAGGAGGTCACGGGATCTTTACGCACGTTGCGGGCACGCCGCCGAGACTGCGTCGCAGCCAGATCCTCGCTCGTGCGGCGCGCGACTCACACCTGGCCCGGGTCGCGCGCCCATCCTGCCGAATGGCCGCCCTCGGTTGGGCGGCCATTCAGCTGATCGCGCCCGTCGCGGTGAGCGCTATGACCAGCACCCCAAGGGGGATCCGGTAGAGGACGAAGATGGTCAGCGTGTTGGACGCCAGATAACGCAGGAGCCAGGCGATTGCGACGTAGCCGGTGGCGAACGCCATGACAGCCGCGATCACGGTCGCGCTGGCAGGGGCGCCGGCGCCCTGGCCGAGATCCCGCAGCTCGAAGAGACCGCTAAGCACGACCGCCGGCACCGACAGGAGGAACGAGAAGCGGGCCGCGGCCCCGCGATCGAAACCCCGAAAGAGGCCGGCGGAAATCGTCGCCCCCGAGCGCGAGATGCCTGGGATCAGCGCCAAGGCCTGGGCGAAGCCGATGAACACGCCGTCCCGCTTGCCGATGGCGGTCAGGTCGCGGCGGTGCGTCCCAACCCGCTCGGCGGCGAGCATGACGAAGGAGAACAGGATCAGCCCTGTGCCGATCACGTAAAGATCCCGAGCGCCCTTTTCAATCTGATCGCTGAAGGTCACACCGACGATCGAGATCGGGATCGTGCCGAGCAGGATCAGCCAGCCGAGCTTCGCGTCATTGCTGTGCCGGGGCCACGGCACGTGCAGCTCGCTCATCCAGGCCCTGGCGATCGCCCAGATGTCGTGCCGGAAGTACACCAGCACCGCGGCCATGGTCCCGAGCTGGATCACCGCCGTGAACGCGGCTCCGGGATCCTGCCAGCCGAACAGGGCGGGAACGATCCGCACGTGCCCGCTGGAGGAGATCGGCAGGAACTCCGTCAGACCCTGGACGATGCCCAACACGATCGCTTCCAGCCACGACATCAGCGCGGGATGGTAGTGACGCGGGTCACGCGGGCGATAGAGTTCGCCGCCGATGAACCGCGCCCAACGCACTGCCGTTCTCGCGACGCCGGCGCTGGTCTCGCTGCTGGCGCTCGCGCCCGCCGCGATGGCGGCCGACGGCGAAGGGCTCTACGGACGCACGAACGACAAGGTCATCACCTTCTTCTCATTCGGCGTCATCTTCTTCTTCGCCGCCCTCGTGATCATCCTCTCGATCGTCCAGCACCGCCTCGAGAACCGCAAGGAGCGGGTCCGCGAGGACATCGAGCGCCTCCGCCAGCCGTAGTGAGGCGGAGGCGGAGGCGAAGCCGAAGCCGAGCCCCGGCGTCGTTGAGCCGGCTTATCTAGTGCGCGAGACGAGCTACGAGCGGGTCGGCGCGGCGGCGGTCCTGACGATCACGCGTCCCGAGCGCCGCAACGCGGTCGACGCGGCCACCGCGATCGCCCTCCGCGCGGCGTACGAGCGCTTCGAGGCCGACGACGAGGCGCGCGCGCTGATCCTGACCGGCGAAGGTCCCGAGGCGTTTTGCGCCGGGGCCGACCTGAAGGCGTTCGCCGAGGCCGCCAAGGACGGTGTCGACGCCGAGGGGTGGCTCTCCCAGTTCCCCGACGGGCCCTTGGGGTTCACCCGGCTGACGCCCTCGAAGCCGGCGATCGCGGCGATCTCCGGCTGGTGTCTGGCCGGCGGGCTCGAACTGGCGCTCTGGTGCGATCTGCGGATCGCGACCTCCGACGCGAAGCTCGGGTTCACCGAGCGGCGCTTCGGCGTGCCCCTGATCGACGGCGGCACTCAGCGCCTGCCGCGAATCGTCGGCCTCGGCCGCGGGCTGGAGATGATCCTTACCGGCCGCGTCGTCGAAGCCTCCGAGGCCCAGAACTGGGGGCTCGTCAACGAGGTCGTCCCCGCCGGCGGCCACCTGGAGCGGGCGCTCGAGATCGCACAGGGCCTGGCCGCCTTCCCGCAGCCGACGATGCTGTCGGACCGCCGAGCGGCGATCGAGGGGATCGGCATGACCTTCGCCGACGGCCTCGCGCACGAGGCGGCGCTCGGCGTCGACTCGTTGGTCACCGGCGCCGAGGGGGCCAAGCGGTTCGCGGGCGGCGAGGGGCGCGGAGCCGCGGGCGCGGGAGTTTGACGGGTATCGAATGAGCGGCGCAAGCCGCGAAACACGCATGTGTCGTTAGGGATATGGTCGGCCTGAACCTGGGAGCATTGAAAGGGACACGCGATGGCATTCGAGGAGCTGAAGGAAAAGCAGAGCGTGATGTGGGGCAACGGGCCCTACGACCGGATCAGCCAGGAGCTGGCAGGCGGCCACGACCACCTGCTGCGCGAGGTCGAGCCGGTTGCCGGCGAGAAGTGGGCCGACCTCGCGACGGGCACCGGCCAGCTCGCGCTGCGGGCCGCGGCTGCGGGCGCCGACGTGACGGGCCTCGACCTCGCCCCGGACCTGATCGAGACCGCGAAGCAGCTTGCCGCGGACGCGGGCGCGGAGATCGAATACGTCGTCGGTGACACCGAGAACCTGCCGTTCGACGACGGGTCGTTCGACACCGTCAGCTCGACCTGCGGGGTGATGTTCGCCCCCGACCACGAGGCCGTGGCGGGCGAGCTTGCGCGCGTGACCAAGCCGGGCGGCCGCATCGGCCTGCTCAACTGGCACCCGACGATCGGCGTACCGGAGTTCTTCAAGGTGATGGCCGCCTACATGCCACCACGGGCCGAGGGCGTCGGAAACCCGTTCGACTGGGGCGACCGCGACCACGCGACGGGACTTCTCGGCGAGGCCTTCGACCTTCGGTTTGAGGAGGGAGACGTCCCGCAGACCGGCTCGTCGGGCGAGGACGTCTGGGAGCTGTTCTCAACGTCCTACGGTCCGACCAAGACACTGGCGGAATCGCTCGACGACGAGAAGCGCGAATCGCTCAAGCGCGACTGGGTCGAGTTCTTCGACGGCTTTCGCCAGGACGACGGAACGATCAGCCAGCCGCGCCCGTACCTGCTGGTGCTGGGCACGCGCAACGGGTAGCCGCCCTAGCCGCCAATCCGGAACTCGGTCAGCAGCCGCTTCTCGCTCTCACCCGGGACCGAGGCGATCACCTCGACGTGGTCGGCCAGCGGCGTGCCGCGGAGCTTGGTCGCCAGCAGGTCGTCCACCTGAAAGACGCCAGCCGAGTTGTTCATCTCGATCTCGATCCGCACCGCCCGCTCGTTGCCGGCCTTGATGTCGATCGAGTCGATGGCGGCGGCCGAGATCGCGTGGATGCCGACCTGGCCGGCCTCCACCGGCAGCCGTGAGCGCCCATGGGCCATGTCGAGCGCGTCCGCGACACGCACGACCCCGGCCTCGACGGTGTACGGCTCACCGCGGCGGCGGTGCCCGATGATCGCGTGCAGCGACTCGGCGACGACCACCACCCGCTCGGGGTCCTTGTAGATGTCAGCCAGGAGCCCGCGCAGCTTGCGCTCGGCCAGGAACAGGCTGAACGCCTCGTGGTCGGCGCGATGGATGGACATCCCCACGTCGTGGAGCAACGCTCCGGCGGCGACGACGACCTCGGCATCGCGATCGCGCATCGCGTGGTCGGCGACCATCGCGGGCTGCACCCCGGCCTTGACCAGCAGCCGCAAGAGGCGCAGGGCGATGTTCAAGACGATCTGGACGTGCACCCACGAGTGGTCGGACATGCCGAGCCGCTCGGAATTGACCTGGGCCATGTGCCACCAGCCCCGCACCTCGGGGTCGGCGTTGATTCCCTCGAGGAGCGCCTCGAGCCGGCGGTTGCCCCGGGTTGGCGCCTTGACGTGAGCGGGCTCGATCGCCTCAGCCGGTGCGAGCCCGCGCTGGCCGGGCCCGCTCGGCTCGCCGACCGGCTCCTCGATCTCGCCGTGTTCGTCGGCCATGCGGGCAGTCTCGCACCGTCGTAGGATCCTCGACCGTGCCGGGTCTGCTTTCGATCGAGCATTCGGGCGACGTCGCGGTCGTCACGCTGCGGCGGCCCGAGAAGCGCAACGCCCTGTCCATCGACCTCCGGGTCGAGCTGGCGGACGCGTTCTCGCACCTTTCCGAGAACGAGGACGTTGGCTGTGTGGTGCTGACTGGCGCCGGCGCCGCGTTCTGCTCGGGGATGGACACCGACCAGTTCGGCGGCAGCCTGGAGAACCGCAGGCGCCTGGTAGAGACCTCGACCCTGGCCTTCGAGGCGGTCGGGGACTGCATCCGGCCCGTGATCGCAGCGGTGAACGGGCCCGCGCTGGCCGGCGGCTTCGCGCTGTCGCTGCTCTGTGACCTGCGCGTCGCACACGACTCGGCTCTCTTCGGCTATCCCGAGCTGCCGCGCGGGATCCCGCCCAGTTACGCCGCCGCACGAGCGGTGCTGCCTGCGACCGTCGCCCAGGAGCTCTGCCTGACCGGCCGGACCGTGCGCGCCCGCGAGGCCCAGCGGATGGGAATCGTGCGCGAGGTGGTGGCGGGCGACGTAGTCGCGCGAGCCAACAAGCTCGCGACGAAGATTGCTGGGATGCCACGCCGCGCGATCCTGGAGACCAAGCGGCGCACGCTGCTCGAACGCAAGCACCTATGGGGGTTCCTGTTCGAGGAGGAGTACCGCGTGTTCCGCCGCGCCCTGCTAGGCGAGGACTCGGACGGCGAGTCGAACGGGGAAGCTGCCTAAGCGAACGTCGCCGCGAGCAGGTTGTGCCACTCCCCGCGGCGGCTGGCCATCGTCCATGCCGCGAGCGGCAGGAACACCGCCGTCAGCTCGAGCATCGCATGCGGGAAAACGGTCAGGATCAGCAGCGCCGGCGAGATCTGGAACTGCTCGGCGAGCTGGGCGCCGGTGGAGCCGAGGACGTACGACTGGGTGACGAGCGAGAAGCAGGTGACCGCGACGACCCAGGCGAACGCCAGCGGCCGGGCCTTCTCGTGGATCCAGCGGTTCCAGCCGGTCATCTGGCTCGCCTGGATGGGCAGCGAGCTGCCGGCGATGAATCCGGCGACGCAGGCAACCGCGTGCAGGGCGAGCACCAGGCCGTTGCGAATCATGACCTCGGTGACGTTCTCGAGGTCGGCTCCGGAGGCCACGCCCGGGATGTGAAGGGGAGTGACGTCAGGCTGGACGAGCGAAGCGACCGCGAGAACCGCCAGCAACAGGCCCGCTGCGAACCCGAGCCCGCCGAAGATCCACGGCCGCAGCACGGCCGTTGGCTCCTGGTTCCAGCGCTCGAGGGCGCCTCTCGTATGCCGCATGCCCTGCGCCAGGGCCAGCTCCGAAACGCTCACCTAACTCCCATCGGCAGCGATGGGATGGGTGCTTAAGCGCCGCAGACGGGCCAGGGCGACGAGCCGGCGCGGGAGTAGAGCAGCGCGGCGCGGTAGTCCTGCTCGGCCTCCGAGGCCTCGGCGGGATTGCCGCTGCCTCCGACCGAGGCCCAGGTGCCCGGGTCGAACTGATACTTGCCGTAGTAGCCCGCGGCGTTGACCGCGGTCGGGTCGCCGCCGGACTCGCAGGCGGCGATCGAGTTCAGCGTCGCCAGCGATACGCCCTTGATGCTGCCGCCCTCCGACGCGAACGCCTGCTCGCGCTGCTGCTCGACATGCTTCTTGCGCGCGGCCTGGATCCGATCGCGAAGCCGCAGGGCTGCGGCCTCCAGCGAGCGCTTGGAGCCGGGCGCGGGCCGCTTGATCAACTCTTGCCGGTCAGCCTGGCGGGTCGGGGCGTTCGGTCCCGCGGGGGACGCGGCCTGGGCCACCGTCGCGGCGCTGAATGCCACGAGGACCGCGATCATTGCGATGTTGCGTTTGCCGCACACGGCGTGGGAGGCTTCCAGGAGGTGAGCAATATATGTGTGACTGCGGTCACATTCATAATGTTTCACTAACAAACCATGCCTCGCCTCAACCTGATCCGCCAGCCCCGATCGGGGCGCCCGGCCTACGACACGGGTGTCTCACACGCGGTGTTGCGGCGAATCGCCGCCGGCGAGCTCGGGGCGACGCTCCGCCTCCGGAGCGCCGAGCCCGTCCTGGCGTTCGGCAAGCAGGACGCCTTGAGCCCGGGCTTCGAGCGCGCGGTCGCGGCCGCGCGGGCGGCCGGGTTCGCCCCCGTTGTGCGCCTCGCCGGAGGGCGGGCGGCCGTCTTCCACGAGGGCGCGATCGCGTTCGCCCACGCGACGCCGGAGCGCCGGCCGACCGAGGGGACGCGCCGACGCTTCTCGGAAACCGGCGAGTGGCTGGTCGCCGCGCTGGGGCGGTTCGGGATCGACGCCAGGGTCGGGGGACTCCCGGGCGAGTACTGCCCCGGCGAGTTCAGCGTCAACGCCGGCGGCAGGATCAAGGTCGCGGGTGTGGGCCAGCGGCTGATCTCCGGCGCCGCACATGTGGGCGGCGTCGTGGTTGTGCGCGACACGGCGAGCCTGCGCGATGTCCTGATCCCGGTCTATGAAGCCCTGGAGCTCGACTGGGACCCGGAGACCGCGGGCAGCCTCGAGGACGAGGTGCCGGGGATCACGGTCGGGCAGGTGGCCGAAGCGATCACGGCCGAGTTGAGTGAGCGCTACGAACTGATCGAGACCGAGTTCGACGCGGAAACCCTGGCGCTCGCGGAAACGCTCGCCGAGCAGCACGCGATCTCGCTCTGAGCCGCGACTTTACTTAAATGAGAATGAGTCTTGTTATTGCTATATGCTCGTGTCGTGCTCGAGTCGCTCGACCTCCCATTCGTCCAGCGTGGTCTTGCCGAGGTGGCGCTGCTCTCGGTCGGAGCGGGGCTGATCGGGACCTGGATCGTCCTGCGTGGCCTCGCGTTCCACTCGCACGCGGTCGGCACCGCTGCGTTCCCCGGCCTGGTCGTTGCTGAGGGCGTCGGCTTCGCCGCGGCGCTCGGCGCGCTGGGCGCCGCGGCGGTGTTCGCAGCGCTCGTGGGCATGTTCTCGCGGAGCCGGCCGGATGATCGCGGCTCCGAGGTGGCGTTGGTGCTGGTCGGGATGCTCGCCCTTGGAGTGATCCTTGCCAGCGACGTGTTCGCGTCCTCGGCCGCGCTCGACACGCTGCTCTTCGGAAGCCTGCTGCTGATCGACGGTGGCGACCTGGCGCTTGCCGCGACCGTCTCCGCCGTGGCCCTGGTGGCCACGGTCGTCGCGGGCCGCCACTGGATCGCCCGGGGCTTCGACGGCGAGGGTGAGCGCCTCGACGGCTCGCGCTCCTCCTGGTTCGAGCCTGCCCTGCTGGGCCTAATTGCCCTGGCGACCGCGGCGGCGCTGACGGCGGTTGGCGCGCTGCTGGTCACGGCGCTGTTCGTCGTGCCGGCCGCGACCACGCGGCTGTGGACGACGCGGATGCGCTCGTGGCAGTTGGCGACGATCGGCCTGGTCGCCGCCGAGGGGATGGCGGGGGTGGTGCTGTCGGTCGAGCTCAATGCCCCACCCGGGGCGACCATCGCGGTCCTCGCCGGCGGGGTCTTCGCGGTGGCCGCGATCGCCGCCGCGATCGGGCGTGGCGGTGGCGGCCGGCCGTTGGCTCGCTGGGCGGTCGCTGGGGCTGCGATTCTGCTGATCTCCGGCTGCGGCCTCGACGACGCGGGCGAGGGCGGCAAGAGCGTCGTCGCGACAACTCCGCTCGTCGGCGACCTCGCCGAACAGGTCGGAGCCGGGGACGTCGAGGTGACGACCCTGCTCGCCGCCAACACAGACCCGCACGAGTACGAGCCGCGCCCCGACGACATCGGAGCGTTGGCGCAGGCCGACTTGGTGATCGCCAGCGGTGGCGATCTGGACGAGTGGGTCACCGACGCGATCGAGGACTCGGGCTCGGATGCCGAGCTCCTGGAGCTCGCCGGCGTGATCAGTCCGCCCGCTCTAGACGACGACCCGCATTGGTGGCACGACCCCCGCCGAGCGGGGTCGGCAGCGGCCGCGATCTCGGACGCGCTCGGCGCCCCGGCACGCAAGTTCCTGACCAAGATTCGCGCCGCGGAGGTCGCAATCAGGCGCTGCATCGACAGCGTGCCGCCGGCCGACCGCAAGCTGGTCACCGACCACGGCGCGTTCGCGTACCTCGCCGATCGCTACGACATCGAGATCGTCGGCGCGGTGATCCCGGCGACGACGACGGAGGCACAGGCATCGGCCGGCGAGCTTGCGGACCTGCGCGAGACGATCGAGCGCGAGGACGTGAGCGCGGTCTTCCCCGAGGCCTCGGTCACCGCCGATCTCGCCCGGACGATCGCCGAGGAGACCGGCGCGACCGCGGAGTACGAGCTCTACGGCGACACGTTGGGACCCGAGGGTTCGAGCGGCGCGACCTACCTGGAGATGATCCAGGCGAACGCCGACGCGCTGATCCGCGGCTTCACCGGCGGGGCACGGGGGTGCGAGGCGTGACCACGGCAACGCGAACCGTGATCGACTGCCGGGACCTGGTGGCCGGGTACGGCGGCCCGCCGGCCGTGGAGGGCGTCTCGTTCGCCGCCAAGGCGGGCGACCGGGTCGCGATCCTGGGGCCGAACGGCGGCGGCAAGACGAGCCTGTTCCGGGTACTGGCCGGCGAGCTCGAGCCCGCGGCCGGCGAGGCAATCGTCGAGGGCCGCTGCGGCTGGGTTCCGCAGACGGAGCGCTCGCGCCTGGACTTTCCCGTCTCGGCGCTCGACGTCGCGCTCATGGGATCGCTCGCGACCCTGCCCTGGTGGCGGCCGCCCGGCCGCCATCAGCGCCGCCGGGCGCTCGACGGCCTCGCCGAGGTCGGCATGGCGGACCTCGCGGACGCCACGTTCGGCACGCTCTCCGGCGGCCAGCGCCAGCGGGTGCTGATCGCTCGCGCCCTGGTCCAGGAGGCGGGACTCTTGCTGCTCGACGAGCCGTTCTCCGGGCTCGACTCGCGCTCGGCCGATCGCCTCCTGGTCTTGATCGACGAGCTCGCGAGCGTGGGCCGGACCATCCTGATCGCCACGCACGATCTCGAGCAGGCCCGCGCCTGGGACCTGGTGCTCTGCCTCAACCGGCGGCAGGTGGCGTTCGGCAATCCGTCCGAGACGCTCACCCGCGAGGTGCTCGAGGACACGTACGGCGGCGCGATCGTCGAGATTCCGGGGGGCGGCGGCAGCGGCGTCCTGCCCCCACACCACCACGACCACGAGCACCCGCACGATGGTTGAGCCGGCGAGCGTCGGCTCGTTCCTGTTCGATCCGATCTCGGATCCGCTCGTTCGCCGGGCCGCGATCGAGGTTGCGCTGATCGGCGTTGCCGGCGGTGCCCTCGGCTGCTGGATCGTGCATTACGGGCTCCCGTACGCAGCCGAATCGGTCGCGCACTGCATGCTGCCGGGGCTCGTCCTGGCGTCGCTCGCGGGCGCGCCGCTGATCATCGGGGGCGCCGCCGGGCTGCTCGCCGGGGTTGCGGCGATCGCTCTGGCGACGCGCGCGCCGGGCATCGGGCGCGACACCGCGATCGCCGTCGTGGTGACCACGATGTTCGGACTGGGCGCGCTGCTGGCGCTCTCGCCAGACACGCCGGCCAACCTTCAGGGCATCCTGTTCGGCGACGTTCTGGCCGTCTCCGACTCCGATCTCGCGATCGCCACCGGCCTCGTTGCGGCGACGCTGGCCGGGCTCGCGCTGCTGCACCCGCGGCTGCTCGCGGTCGGGTTCGACGCCTCCGGCGCACGGTCGATCGGGGTGAGAGCGGGCGCCGTCGAGGCCTCCCTGCTGGTCCTGCTTGCGGGCGCGGTGCTGGTCGCGGTTCAGGGCCTGGGGAACCTGCTCGCCGTGGCGGCACTGGTCGGTCCGGCGGCGGTGGCCAGGCTGCTGGCGAGCCGGATGGCCCCGATGATGTTCGTCGCGGTCGGGCTCGCGATCGCGAGCGGGCTCGCCGGCCTCTACGTCTCGTACCACCTGGAGCTGGCCGCCGGCGCCTCGATCGCGGCTGCGACCGTCGTCGTCTCGGTCGCCGCGATCGCAACGCGGCCGCTGCTCGACCGGGGCCGGAAGCGTCCGCACCTGACGCCTACGATCGCGGCGAGTTGAGCCCTCGCGGCCACAGCCACGCAGACCGGGGCACGGGCACCCGCGAGTGGGCTGCGCACGCGCTCGAACAGCTCGAGACCGCCGGCTTTCGCCGCGGCGGGGCGCGCCGCGCCGTGATCGAGGTGCTGGCGGCCGAGTCGTGCGCGCTCTCGGCGCTCGACATCGACGAGCGGCTGCGCGGGACCGGGCGCCCGGTCGGCCGTGCCAGCGTCTACCGCGCGCTCGAGCAGCTGACCGACCTCGACCTGATCCATAGGCTCGACCTCGGCTCGGAGACCGCTCGCTACGAGCGCACGGACCCCGGCGGCGACCACCACCATCACATGGTCTGCGACCGGTGCGGCAAGGTGCTGCCCTTCGAGGACGCGGGCCTCGAGCGCGCGGTCGGCAAGGTGACGGGTGGCGCGGGCTTCGAGGTCCGCGATCACGAGATCGTCCTGCACGGCGCCTGCGACGCCTGCCGCTGATGTCTCCCGTGCGCCTCACCACCTGGCTCCTGGTTGGAACGGCGCTGGCCACCGCGGTCGCGGTCGCGGTGCTCTGGCCCGGCGACGACCGGCCGACGGTCAGCGGTCCGCTCGGCGACAGTGAGCTGGCCGATGTGGACGCCGTCAGCGAGACAGCCTGTCCGCCCCCGGCAACCGGCGAATGCGTCACCGCGGAGATCGAGCTCCGGAGCGGCCCGGACGAGGGCACGACGCAGGCGCTCGCGCTGGGGATCGCGGGTGAAGCGGTGGCCGACCTCAGCGTTGGCGACTCGATCCGGGTGCTGCGTGCCGAAGCGCCGGACACCGGGCTCGTCACGTACTCGTTTTCCGACTTCGAGCGGCGCGGCACGCTGCTGTGGCTGGCGCTTGCGTTCGCCCTGCTGGTGCTGGTGTTCGCCCGGCTCCGGGGGGCGCTGTCGCTGCTGGGGCTCGGGCTCAGCCTGGGCATCATCGTCGTCTTCATCGTGCCCGCGATCCTCTCGGGCGAGCCCCCGTTCGCGGTCGCGGTCGCCGGCTCGCTCGCGGTGATGCTGGTCACGATCCCGCTCGCCCACGGCATCGGCACCAAGAGCCTGGCGGCGATGCTCGGAACTACGGCCAGTCTGTTGCTGACGGCCGCGCTGGCCCTGGCGGCCACATCGCTGGCCAACCTGACGGGCCTCTCCTCGGAGGAAGCGCTGCTGCTGGACGTCAGCGGCGCCGACATCTCGTTTCAGGGAATCCTCGTCGCGGGCATGGTGATCGGCGCGCTGGGGGTGCTGGACGACGTGACGGTCAGCCAATCCTCGACCGTGTTCGCGCTGCGCGCTGCCAACGCTGCGCAGGGCTTCGGCGAGTTGTTCCGGCGGGCGATGGAGGTCGGCCGCGACCACGTCTCGGCGACGGTCAACACGCTGGTGCTGGCCTATGCCGGCTCGGCGCTGCCGGTGCTCTTGGTGTTCGGCGCCAGCGACGTCTCGATCGGCGCCGCCGCCAACCTCGAGCTGGTCGCGCGCGAGATCGTGGCGATGCTGGTCGGATCGATCGGCCTGATCGCCGCGGTCCCGATCACCACGGCGCTGGCGGCCTGGCTCGCGCGCTCAACGCCCGAGGCCGATCTGGAGCCCGCGGCCCCTGACGCGCACTGACGGCGTCGGCTTCGTGCGATCACCCCCGTCTCGGAGGGGTGATCGCAGAAAGTCGTGCCCTCGCCTCGGTCGCGGGCGGCAGGCCTGCGGTAGCGCCCCAGACGGCGACCACGCCCGCCGCGGCCGACATCGCCACCTCCACGGCCGCCGCCAGCTCGCTCGGCGCGACGCCGGCCGCCAGAGCGGCGGCGATCACCCCGGCCACGCAGTCCCCCGCCCCGGTGGCATCGACCACCGCGGCATCAATCCCCGTCACCGCCTCCGAGCGCCCCGCGGAGACGACCAGCGCCCCATGAGCACCCCGCGTGACCACGACCACCTCCGGCCCGACCCCACAAAGCGCCCGACCCGCCGTCTCAGCGTCCGCCGCTCCCGTCAACGCCCGGGCCTCCGCCTCATTGAGCTTGACCACGCCCGCCGCGGCAACCAGCTCGCGAATCACCCGCACCATCTCATCTGAGTCCGCCCAGCGCTTCGGCCGCACGTTCGGATCGCAGAGCACCTGCCAGCCGCGGTCGCGGGCGATCGCCGCCGCCCGCATCGTCACCTCGCGCTCGGCCTCGCCGAGCAGGGTGTCGCTGCCGACCACCAGCACGCCCGGGTCGCCGCTCAATGCGGGGTCGAGGTCGTCACCCGCATGGGCGGCCGGGCGCTCCGGATCGCCGTAGAACGCGAACGACGGCTCACCCCGGGCGTCGACCGAGACGAATGCGTGCGACGTTCCGGCGCCCGGCATCAGCACGAAGCGCCCCACGTCGATGCCCTCGGCCACGATCCGCTCGCGGAGCCAGCGCCCCCACTCGTCGTCGCCGGCGCCACCGAGCATCTCGACGCGGGCGCCGAAGCGAGCCGCGCCGACCGCGATGTTGGGCAGCGAGCCGCCGGGCCGGGGCACGAAGGAAGCCGCCTCGCCCAATCCGGCGACCGGCCGTTCGCAAACGAAGTCGACGAGCGCCTCACCGAGGCAGACGACGCGGCCGGCGGCCGCCTTTCCCGGACTCGAGTCAGGCCTACTCATCGGTGTCACCGGGTAGTTCTAACCTGACCGAGATGGACACGGGCTTTCCCACCTCCGACGCGCAGACCGATTTCAAGCGCGCGCGGCGCCGGGCCCTCGCCTCGAGACTCGCTCGCCGGCTTCGGGGCGAGCCTGGCGACGTCAACCTGATCCTGCCGTTCGACGAGGTCGTCGAGGCGCTCGGCCGGCGCAGCGAGCGGCATCTGGGACTGCGGACGATCCCGCTCGACTCGATCGTCGGGACCGTCGACCGCCAGCGCGAGTTCGACCGCAACTTCCGCCCCACATCGCGGCGCGTGCGCCTGCGCTGGCAGCGGATCGCCGAAGCGATCCGCCGTGGCGAGCCGATGCCGCCGATCGACGTGTACGGGATCGGCGAGATGCACTTCGTTCGCGACGGACATCACCGCGTGTCGGTCACACGACAGCTCGGGCTCGACGTGATCGAGGCGTACGTGACCGAGATCGTGACCGAGGTGGGCGCGGACGCCGGGGTGCGGATCCACGACCTGGCCCTGAAAGGCCACGAGCGGCTGTTCTTCGAGCGCGTGCCGCTGCCTGCGGAGATGCGAGCGCGGATCCAGTTGCCGCGCAGTACCTGGTACGCGGGCCTGGCCGAGGGCGTGGAGGCCTGGGGCTTCCGGGTCATGCAGGCTCGCGGCGAGTTCATGACCCGCGAGGAGACTGCGCGCGCCTGGTTCGAGGACGAGTTCGAGCCGATCGTGTCCACCCTGCGCGAGGCCGAGATCGGTGAGGGGATGACCGACGCCGAGCTCTACTCGCGCGTGGTCAGCCTCCGCTACCTGCTGCTCCGGACCCACCGCTGGGACGAGGAGATCCTCGAGCGCCTGCGCGAGGAGCTGCGCCAGCGCCCCGCCGAGGACGAGGACACGCTGACCCACATGATGCGCGACGAGTTAGGCGGCTGACCGCTTCAGGCTGCGCCCCGACTCCGGCTCGAACAGGTGGAGCCTCGTCGAGTCGACCCACAGCTCGGACTCCACGCCGCGCTTTACCTTGCTCGCCGGGTCGAGCCTTGCGACCACGGTGCCCTCACCCGAGCTGGGGACCTCGGCCGTCCCGGCGTCCTCGGCAAGCTCGCGGAGCTCGTCGGACTCGACGCCCTCACCCTCGAGCTTGAAGTACGCGTATTGCTCCGAGCCCATCGACTCGACCAGGTCGATCGTCGCCCGGAAGGTCGTGCCGCGGCTCTTCGCGTCACCGACCAGGGCGGCGTCCTCAAACGACTCCGGGCGGATGCCGGCCACGACCTTGCCGGCATGCGACCTCGCCCCCTCCAGGTCGTCCGGCAGATCGACCTCCCCGAACGGCAGCTTCACCCGCCCGCCGTCCACCGACGCCGACATGAAGTTCATCGCCGGCGAGCCGATGAACCCGGCCACGAACAGGTTGGCCGGGTCCGCGTAGAGCTCGGCTGGCGCGCCGACCTGCTGGAGCACGCCGGCGCGCATCACAGCCACCCGGTCGCCCAGCGTCATCGCCTCGGTCTGGTCGTGAGTGACGTAGACGGTGGTCGTGCCCAGATCCGCCTGCAGGCGCGAGACCTCGGTGCGCATCTGCACGCGCAGCTTCGCGTCGAGGTTCGACAGCGGCTCGTCCATCAGGAAGGCGCTGGGGTCGCGCACGATCGCGCGCCCCATCGCGACCCGCTGGCGCTGCCCGCCGGAGAGGTTGGCCGGCTTGCGATCGAGATGCTGGTCGAGGTCGAGTACCTTGGCCGCTTCCTCCACCTTCTTCCGGATCTCCTCGTCCGGAGTGTCCGCGAGCCGCAGCGGGAACTCCATGTTCTCGCGTACGGTCATATGCGGGTAGAGCGCGTAGTTCTGGAACACCATCGCGATGTCGCGGTCCTTCGGCGCGCGGTCATTGACCTCCTCGCCGCCGATCTTCAACGAGCCGTCCGAAATGTCCTCGAGGCCGGCGATCATCCGCAGGGCAGTCGACTTGCCGCAGCCTGACGGCCCAACGAGGATCATGAACTCGCCGTCCTTGATCTCGAGGTCCATCTCCTTGACGGCCTCGAAGCCGTCCGGGTAGCGCTTGGTGATCTTGTCGAGCGTGATCTCAGCCATTTTCTCTTTGGATTCTCCTTATCCCTTGACGGCGCCAGCGGTCAGACCAGCGACGATCCGGCGCTGGAAGATCAGTACGAAGATGATGATCGGCACCGTGACCAGCGAAGCGGCGGCGGCGATGCTTCCGTTTGGCGCCGTGAACTGCGACTCGCCGGTGAAGAAGGCGAGCGCCGCCGGCACCGTCCGCGATGCGTCCGACGAGGTCAGCGAGATCGCGAACAGGAAGTCGTTCCAGCAGAAGATGAAGACCAGGATCGCCGCGGTGAACACGCCCGGCGCGGCGAGCGGGATGATCACCTTGCGAAACGCCTGCAACGGGGTGGCGCCGTCGACCTGAGCCGCCTGCTCGAGGTCCCATGGAATCTCGCGGAAGAACGCGACGAGCGTGTAGATCGCCAGCGGCAAAGCGAACGTCAGGTACGGGATGATCAGCCCCGGATACGTGTCGTAGAGGCCCAGCGTCCGCCACATGTCGAACAGCGGCCCCACCGTGGAGATCGCCGGGAACATCGCGATCGCCAGCGCGCCCGCCAGGATCAGCGCCTTGCCGGGGAAATCGAGACGGGCGATCGCGTAGGCGCAGAATGCCGCGAGCACGATTGCGATCGACGTCGCGATCATGGCGATCAGGATCGAGTTGATCAACGGCGCGATGAACGGGCTCTCCGAGAGCCCGCCGGTGAACAGCGCCTCGTAGTTGTCGAACGTCCATTCCTGCGGGAAGAAGCTCTTGTCCGCGATCGTCGCCGGTGTCTTGAACGAGAGCGAGACGATCCAGATGACCGGGATCAGCGCGAACAGCAGGATGAAGAGCATCCCGACCGACCAGAAGGCATACTCGCGAGGGCCGCGATTCTCCACTAGCTACCCGGCCTCCCTTCCTGCATCCGCACGCCGAAGCCCTTTATGAACAGGAACGCGATCAGGAACGTGCTGAAGAAGATCAGCACCGAGACGGCCGATCCGAGCCCCAGGTTCAGGCGTTCGATCAGCTGGTTGTAGCCCAGGATCGACACCGACTCGGTGTCCTGGGCACCCCCGGTCATGATGAAGATCGTGTCGAAGACGCGGAAGGCGTCGAGCGTCCGGAACAAGAGCGCGACGAGGATCGCCGGCTTCATCAGCGGCACCGTGATCCTCCAGAACCGCTGCCAGGCGCTGGCACCGTCCACCTTCGCGGCCTCATAGAGGCCGTCGTCGATCGTCACCAGCCCCGCTAACAGCAGCAACGCCATGAACGGGGTCGTCTTCCAGACCTCGGCCATGATGATCACCGCGAACGAGCTGAAGCGATCGCCGAACCAGGCCTTGTCGTCGGCGATCAGCGGCAGGTTGTTGACGAACCCGGTGTCGGGCGCGAACGCGAACTGCCACGAGAACGCGGCGACGACCGTGACGATCCCGTAGGGGATCAAGACCGAGGTGCGAAGCACGCCCCGGCCGAAGATCGCCTTGTGCATCGCGAGCGCGATCAGCATGCCGAGCGCCAGCTCGAAGGCGACGGAGACGATGGTCACGAACAGGGTGTTGAAGACGTCCTGCCACCAAAGCGAAGAGGTCAGCACCGCCTCGTAGTTGGAGAGGCCGGCGAATCCGCCCTCGTCCGGGAACCGCAGGTCGAGCTCCTGGAGCGAGAGGACGATCGCGTAGCCGATCGGGTAGGCCGTGACGAGCAGCATCGCGAACACCGCCGGGGCGCACAGCATCCAGCCCAGCTTGCGCTCGGAGCGAGTTCGATCGCTAACGGCCGGCTTCTTGATCGCCCCGGCCTCCATCAGAGGATCACGACCCCGACCGGGGCGGCAAAGATGGTTTCGCGCCTAGCGTCGCTGATCAAAGTAGCCCTTCGCGCTTGACGGCCTGCTCGACGTTGTCGCGCAGCTTCTCGTAGGCGGCCGTGACGTCGTCGGGCGCGATATCGCCGATCGGGTGCAGCGCTCGCTGCATGGCCAGCGAGAGGTCGGTGTAGGCGGGGGTCAGCGGTCTTGGCGCGGCATCATCGATCGAATCGCGGATCACGTCGGCGAAGCCGGGGTACGCCTTCTCGATCTCGGGCGAGTCATACAGCGCCTCGGTCACGGGCGGCAGGCCGCCCAGCGTCGCGGCGATCACCTGGTTCTCGGGCTGTACCAGGCAGGCGATCGCGTCGAAGGTGAGGTCCGGGTTCTCCGAGTACTTCGAGACGGCGAGGTTGATCCCGCCCAGCGGCGGGCGCGACGGCTCGCCCTCAACAACCGCCGGGTACTTCGTCGCCGCGATCTGCTTGAAGACGTCCGGCGCGTTCTCCTTGGCGCTCGGGAAGACGAACGGGTAGTTGATCATGAAGCTCGACTCGCCGGCCTCGAAGCTGAGCCGCGCCGTGTCCTCGGTCGACGTGTCGACGTTCGGCGGCGCCACCGGTGAGCTCGCGAACTCGGCCATCGCCGCGATCGCCTCTTCGGTCGGCCCCTGCTCGAGGGCTACTTCGGTCGGCCCCGAGAGGACTTCGGTGCCCGCGGACGCGATCATCGAGTTGATCCAGACCGTGAACCCCTCGTAGCGGTTGCCCTGGACCTGGATCTGGCCTTCGGCCGGGCCGATCTCGATCGCCTGCTCCAGCATTTCCGCCCAAGTGCTGGGCGGGTCCGGAACCCGGTCCTTGCGGTACCAGAGGAGCTGGGTGTTCGACGTGAACGGCGCGGCGTAGAGCTCGCCCTCGAACGACGCGGACTCAACCACGCTCTCGAAGACGCCGTCGGTCACCTCTTCCTCTTCTGGCGACTCCCACGGCAGGATCCACCCGGCGTTCGCGAACTCGGCCGTCCAGATCACGTCCATGCCGACGATGTCGATCGAGCTGTCCTCCGCGCCCAGCCGGCGAACCAGCTGCTCGCGCTGGGCGTCGGCCTGGGCGGGCAGGAACTCGAACGAGATCGTGTACTCGCCGTTCGATTGCTCGCTACACGCGGCGGCCGCCTCCGTATAGGCGCCGCTGGGCTCGTTGAAGATGAAAAACGAGAGCTCGGTGCCTGACCCGGCCTCGTCGCTGGACCCCGTGCACGAAACCAGCGCCGTCGCAGCAACAACAGCTGTGAATGCGCCAACCGCTCGCCGCACCGGGGGCCTCGACCGCAACGCTCCTCCTTTCGAGCCACAAACTACCCCCAACAAGGCGGGAGTCAAACCAGACTCGAACCTTCGGCCACGAAAATCGCGCCTTCTCCCGGCGCAAGGACCCGCGCGTCCGGGGTTTCGGAGACCGTCGAGAGGATGCGGGCTCCGCCCGGGGCTGCCTGTGGCGCCTCGCCAAGGTTGATTGCGACCAGGTGATCTCCGCGGCGGTATGCCAGCACGTCGGCACCGGCTTCGACCAGCTCGATCCCACCTCCGAGCTCCCGCCGCAATGCGATCAGCCGGCGATGAAGCTCCAGCATCGAGGCCGCGTCGCCCCGTTGAGAGGCGACGCTGCGACGCTCGGGGTCGGTGAGTGGCAGCCACGGCTCGCCGGTTGTGAAACCGCCGCTTGGGCCGGCCTCCCACTGCATCGGGTGGCGGTGCGGATCCCGGCCGGCGCGATCGACCGGCGGGTCGACACCAGGACCGTCGGCCATCCCGATCTCGTCGCCCTGGTAGATGAACGCCGGGCCGGGCAGAGTCAGCAGCAACAGCGCCGCCCGCGCGGCCCGGGACTCGCCGAGCCTCGTCGCGAGGCGCGGAAAGTCGTGATTGGAGAGAACCCAGGCGAGACCACCCTGAGCCGCTCCGGCGGCCAGGACCGAGCGCAGCCGGCCGATCTCGAACGGCGCGTGCAACAGCTCGAAAGCGAAAGCGCGGTCCAGGTGCTCGAGGTAGGGGCCAAGGCGGGCGGTCGGCAGATACACCTCGCCGACCAGGAACGCGTCCCCGGCGGCCTCGCGGATCGCCGCGAGCGCCAGGCCGATCTCCGGGTCGTCGCCGGAATGGACGTGGTCGAGGCCCTCGTGCTCAGGCGGGAGCGGAAGCCCGAACGGCTCGGTCGCTGGCGGGTCGTCGCGCAGCTGCGCATCCTTCATCACCCGGTCGATCGCGTCCACGCGGAATCCGTCGACCCCGCGCGCCGTCCAGAACCGGATCACCTCGGCGAAGGCCTCGCGGACCTCCGGGTTCCGCCAGTTCAGGTCCGGCTGCTCGGGATAGAAGGAGTGCAGATACCACCGGCCGCTGCGCTCGTCGCGGGACCACGCCGGGCCGCCGAACGCCGCGAGCCAGTTGTTGGGCGGGCCGTCGTCCGACCAGAAGTACCAGTCGGGGTGCTCGCGAAACCACGGGTGCTCGATCGAGCTGTGCGACGGAACGAGGTCGAGCAGTACGCGCAGGCCGAGATCGTGGGCCCGAGCGATCAGCTCATCGAGATCCGCGAGCGTGCCGTACTCGGGCGCGACGCCGGTGTAGTCGGCGATGTCGTAGCCAAGGTCGGCGAGGGGCGATGGGTAGATCGGCGAGAGCCAGAGCGCATCGACGCCGAGCCAGGCGAGGTGGTCGAGCCGCGAGATCACTCCCCTCAGATCGCCGATGCCGTCCCCGTCGGAGTCCTGGAACGAGCGGGGGTAGATCTGGTAGACGACGGCGTTCGCCGACCAGCGCGCGTCCTCGCTGCCGCTCACCGTTTGCGGGCGATCGCAACCGCGGCCTCGCCGGTGGCCACGAACAGGTCGGTGCAGTCCTCGATCAGCTGATCGCGGGACGTCTCGAGGCCGCCGGCCAGCCACGCCATCAACGCCTCGGCCAGGCCGCCGACCAGCAGGAAGCTGGTCAGCTCGACGAGCTGGTCGCCGCCCGACGTCATCCCGTAGAAGTCACGCGCCTGGTCTCCGAGCAGCGCCGCGAAGGTCTGGATCGTTTCGTAGCGCCGGCGCATCAGCGCCTCCGAGCCCATCGCTTCGACGAACGCGACCCGGCCCTTGCGCGGGTCGTCGGTCATCAGTTCGATGAACGCGCCGATCGCCGCGCGGCTGCGGCCCCTGGCGTCGGCCGGCGAGGATTCGATCGCCGCAAGGATCGAAGCCGCCGCCTCGGCGGTGATCCGATCGAACACGGCCAGAAGCAGGGCCTCGCGGTCGGTGAAGCTCTCGTAGAAGTAGCGCTCGGTCAGCCCAGCTCGGGCGCAGACCGCCGTCATCGTGGTCGCGGACCAGCCGACCGTGCCGAGCAGCTCGAGCCCGGCGTCAAGCAGCTGCTCGCGGCGCCGGGAACGGCGATCCTCGGCGCTGACGCCGCCATAGACACGGGTTCCAGCCTCCACGCCATCAGTCTGACAGAGCAGCCTGTCAGTCGTGTTATGATCTGACCAGAGGCGCTGTCAGATGGAATCCGACCACGGCTACTTCCCGCCCGGCTCAATTCTGCGCAAGGTGCATCGCGAACGCATCGTCGGGCTGATGTACGGCCAGCGTGCCTTGGCGATCGGTGCCCTCGACCCCCGAAACTTCGTCGGCACCCGCACCCACACCCGTTACGCCGAGCGCCCGTTCCACCGCCTAGCCGCCACCGGAAAGATGTTCGAGGAGATCTTCTTCGGGAGCAAGGCGGATGCGGACCGCGTGCTGGCTGCGGTCCACCGCATGCATTCAACCGTGAAGGGCGAATTGCCGGAGGCTGCCGGCCGGATGCCCGCGGGGACCCCGTACTCGGCGCACGACCCGGAGCTGATGCTGTGGACGATCGCTCCCGCCGCCGACGCCGCGGTCCATTTCTACGAGCTGTTCGTACGCGAGCTGTCGGAGGCCGAGCGGGATGCGTTCTGGGCCGAGTACGTCCGCTTCGGCGAGCTGTTCGGCATGCCGGCGAGCGCCGCACCGGGCTCGTGGGCGGAGTTTCGCGAATACGTGGACACCAAGATCAGCGGGCCGGACGCCCACCTGACCGACGAGGCCCGGTTCGTCGGATCCGCCGTGATGTTCCAGATTCCGACCGCCCGTTCGCGCTGGCCGGCGATGCGCATCCACAACGTGGTCATGAAGGCCTCGCTCCCGGAGCGGGTGCGCGAGCACTACCGGGTCCGCTTCACCGCCGCCGATGCCGCGGCGGCCCGCGCGGGCGTTGCCACCGCGCGGGCACTGCGCCCGTTGACTCCGCGCTCGGCCCTGCGCGGTCGCTGCACCAAGTACTTCGACGACGTGGACGCGGCCGAGCGGCAGCTGCTCGCGCGCGGACGGACCGCGCCGGGCTCGCTGCCGCGGCTCGCAGCGCTCCAGCGCGAGGGCTGAGGCGCCGGCGCCTCCGGTCGGCTGCGGCATAGGATCGCGCGAATGCGCATCCTCGCCTTCAGCGACCTGCACCGCGACCTCGGACGCGCCGCCGACCTTGTCGAGCGCAGCGCCGAGGCCGACGTGGTGGTCGGCGCCGGGGACTTCGCGTCGGTGCACGAGGGACTTGACGAGACGATCGGCGCGCTGGCCGCGATCGAAGCGCCGACGGTGCTTGTGCCCGGCAACAACGAGACCGCCGACGCCCTGCGCGAGGCCGCCTCGGCGTGGCCGGCGGCGACGGTCCTGCACGGGGAGCGCGCGGAAATCGGGGGCCACACGTTCTTTGGGCTGGGCGCGGGGATCCCGGTGACGCCGTGGGACTGGAGCTTCGATCTCAGCGACGATCAGGCCACGGCTGCGCTGGCGGACTGCCCCGAGCGAGCGATCCTGGTCCTTCACTCGCCCCCACAGGGCCACTGCGACGTGTCCGGCGCCGGTGACCATCTTGGCAGCGCGGCGCTCGCGACCGGAATCGAGCGCCTGCGCCCACCGCTCGCCGTCTGCGGCCACATCCACGAGAGCTGGGGCGAGCGGTCGCGAATCGGCGAGACCGAAATCGCCAACCTCGGGCCTGACGGAGCGTTCTTTGAGGTGGCTTAGCGGTCGGGGGCACGGGTAGGGTGCGGCGATGGGCTTTCTAGGCTGGATCCTGCTCGGTTTGTTCGCAGGCACGATCGCGCACGCGCTGGTGCCTGGGCGGACCGAGCCGAGTGGCTGTATCGGGACCACGGCCGTCGGAGTCCTCGGGGCGTTGCTGGGCGGATGGATCGCCACGGAGCTGGACCTCGGCGAGATCGACCGGTTCTTCGATCTCGAGACCTGGCTGATCGCGATCGGCGGCTCGGCCCTGCTGCTGATCATCGTGCGCGCGATCGCCCGCTGAGGGCCCGCATCCGAGCCCTGCCATCCTCAGGCGATGGCGATCTACGGCCGCATCCTCCGCGTTCCCGGTGTCGCCCTCATGGTCGTCGCGACCACGCTGACGCGGCTTCCGTTCGCAATCAACGGCTTGGCGGTGATCCTCTTTCTGCGCGAAGCGACCGGTTCGTTCGCCATCGCAGGACTGGTCGCCGGAGCGCTGGCCCTCGGTGCCGGAGTCGGAGCGCCGATCGCGGCTCGCTTGATCGACCGGCGGAGCGCCGTCATGCTGCTGCCGCTTGCCGTTGTCCACGCGGCGGCGATCCTGCTGCTCTGGGCACTCGGCGAAGCGGGCGCGCCGACCGCGGCGCTGGTCGGCTGTGCGCTGGTGGCCGGCATCGCGTTTCCGCCCTCCGGCTCGGTCCTGCGCTCGCGCTGGCCCGAGCTGATGAACGGCGACCCGGAGCTGATCCGGGGGGCCTATGCATTCGACTCTGTGACAATCGAGATCTCGTTCGTCAGCGGACCGCTGCTGACGGCTGCGATCGTCGCGCTGGCGGCACCCCAGGTGGCCCTCGCCCTTTCAGCTGTGCTCGTCATCTCCGGCAGCGCCCTGTTCATCTGGCGACTGCCGGATCGCCGCCGCGCCACCCCGGCGCACGAGGCCACCACGGGTCTCGGACCGTTGCGCGCCCCCGCGATCCGGCTGATCGCCCTAACCACGATTCCGGTCGGCTTTTGCATCGGCGCCGTCGAGGTGACGCTTCCGGCCTTCAGCGAGGACGTGGGCAGCACCGCGCTTGCCGGCATCCTGCTGGCCCTGTGGTCGGCGGCCAGCGGCGTCGGCGGACTGCTGTTTGGTGCACGCCAGAGTCGCCGGGAGCTGCTTGAGACCTACCTGCTGATCGGCCTGCTCTTCCCGCTCGCATGCCTGCCACTGATCCTCGCCTCCTCCCCGGTGGCGATGGGCATCCTGGTGCTCCTGGCCGGGGCGCCGATCGCGCCCCTGATCGCCACTCGCAACGAGTTGATCGGCGAGGTCGCGCCCGCCGGCACCGGCACGGAGTCCTTCACCTGGCTGATGACGTCCCTGATCGCCGGCCTGTCGCTGGGCACGGCGATTGGCGGTGCCGTGATCGAGGCCTTCGGCTGGCCCGAGGCCGTCCTATTGGGCGTCGCCGTCGCGGCGGCCGGCGCGGTCGCCGCGTTCGCGTGCCGCGGCGTGCTGCGGCCGGCACTGGCACCCGCCTGATCGCCCCTCACAGGGCGGCCTACACTCGGCCGATGGACGTCCAGCTGCTCGAGCGGGCTCTCGCCGACCGCGGGGAGCCCGGCTACCGCGCCGGCCAGGTCTGGGAATGGGCTGCGCGCGGCGCCGGCGGCTATGCGGAGATGACGAACCTCCCGGCCGCGCTCCGCGACGAGCTCAGCGCAGCCGTCCCGTATTCGACCCTGAAGCTGGTGCGCGAGGCGCGCGCCAAGGACGGCACCGTCAAGGCCCTGTTTCACACCGCCGACAACCGTGCCGTCGAGGCCGTCCTGATGCGCTACCGCGACGGCCGCCGTTCGATCTGCGTCTCGTCGCAGTCCGGCTGCCCGTTGACCTGCAGCTTCTGCGCTACCGGGCAGATGAAGTTCGGCCGCAACCTCTCGGCGGCGGAGATCGTCGACCAGGCGCTCCACTTCCGCCGGATCGAGGCGGTCGACCACTGCGTGTTCATGGGCATGGGCGAGCCGATGATGAACCTGGACGCCGTCCTCGAAGCCTGCCGGCGGCTGCCCGACCTCGGCATCACCCATCGCCGCACGGCGATCTCAACGGTCGGCTGGATCCCGGGGATCGAGCGGCTGACCGAGTGCGAGCTGCCGATCCGCCTGGCGCTGTCGCTACACGCGCCAAACGACGCCCTGCGCTCGGAGCTGATGCCCGTCAATGACCGCTACCCGTTGGCCGAGGTGCTCGACGCCTGCCACGCCTATCACCGCAAGCGCCGGCGGATGGTCTTCGTCGAGTACGTGATGCTCGCCGGGGTAAACGACGGCCGCGAGCTGGCCCGTGAGCTGGCGGCGCTCCTCGACCCCCGCGTCTTCAAGCTGAACCTGATCCCCTACAACCCCACCGGAGAGGGCTTCGAGGGCTCCGCTTCCGCCGCGATCCATGCGTTCAAGGCCGTGCTCGAGCGCGGCGGACTGCGGGCCACCGTGCGGCTGACGCGCGGCCGCGACATCGACGCGGCATGCGGGCAGCTCGCGGCGAAGGGCTAGCTGCCGCCCGGCTCGCGCTCGGTGACGGCAAGCGAGGGGAGGTCTTCCCGCCCAGGCCGCGGCCCTACCTGCGCTTCGGCGCGTAGAGGTCCGTGATCGTGCCCTCGGCCTTCTCAGCGGCCATCATCAGGGTCTCCGAAAGCGTCGGGTGCGGGTGGATCGTGAGGCCGAGGTCTTCGGCGTCGGCGCCCATCTCGATCGCCAGCGTCGCCTCGGCGGCGAGGTCGCCGGCGTTCACGCCGACCATTCCGGCGCCGATCACGCGGCGGGACTCGGGATCGATCAGCAGCTTGGTCTGGCCCTCGGGGCGAGCGAGGCCCAGGGCCCGGCCCGAGGCCTGCCAGGGAAAGATCGACTTCTCGTAGTCCGTATCCGAGGCGACGGCGTCGGTTTCGGTCAGGCCGGTCCAGGCGACCTCCGGGTCGGTGTAGGCAACCGACGGGATCGCGCGCGGCTCGAAGGCGACGTCGTGTCCGGCGATCACCTCGGCGGCGACCTTGCCCTCGTGCGACGCCTTGTGGGCCAGCATCGGCCCGCCGGCGATGTCGCCGATCGCGTAGATGTGGGCGACGTTGGTGCGCCGCTGGGCGTCGACTGGGATCTCGTCCCGGTCATCTGAGTTCACGCCGGCCTTGTCGAGGTCGAGCTGGTCGCCGTTGGCGCGCCGGCCGACCGCGACGAGGACGCGGTCGTAGGTCTGCGGCTCGGGTGCCTCGTCACCCTCGAAGGTCACCTTGATCCCGTCCTCGCCTGCCTCAGCCGATGCCACCTTCGTCGAGAGCATGATCGCCTGGTAGCGCTCGGCCACGTGCTTGTGGAGCGGTTTCACCAGGTCGGGGTCGCAACCCGGGATCAACTGATCGGTCAGCTCGACCACCGAGACCTTGCTGCCGAGGCCCGAATACATGGCGGCGACCTCGAGGCCGATGATCCCGCCACCGACCACCAGCAGGCGCCCGGGGACGTCGGTCAGCTCGAGCGCACCGGTGGAGTCGATGATGCGCTCGTCATCCGGCAGGCCGGACAGCTCGACCGACCGCGAGCCGGCGGCGATCACGCAGTGGTCGAACTCGACTTGGGTGCCGTCGACCTCCAGAGCGTGATCGGAGCTGAATTTGGCGGTGCCGCGCACGACGTTCACCTTGCGCTGCTTGGCGAGGCCGTCGAGGCCTCCGGTGAGCTTGCCGACCACCTCGTCCTTCCAGCCGCGCAGCGCGTCGAGGTCGACCTCCGGCGCGCCGAACTTCACGCCGAAATCGGCAGCCTCGCCCGCTTCCGCGATCACGCGAGCGGCGTGCAACACGGCCTTCGACGGGATGCAGCCGACGTTCAGGCAGACGCCGCCGAGCCGCTCGTCGCGCTCGATGAGGGTGACGTCAAGCCCCAGGTCGGCGGCCCGGAACGCGGCCGTGTAGCCGCCGACGCCGGAGCCGATGACGACGACCCTGCCGCCGCCGCCCGTCTCTTCGGGCTGCGAAGCGGCCTCGGCAGGCGCGGGTGCCTCATCGGTCTCGGCGTCCGGTTCGGGCTCAGGCGCACCGTCGGCCGCGTCGAGCTCCAGGATCGGAGTGCCCTCGCTGACCTTGTCGTCGATCGCGACCAGGACTTCCTTCACCGTGCCGGCCGCCGGTGCCGGCACGTCCATCGTGGCCTTCTCGGACTCGAGCGTGACCAGTGGATCCTCGGCAGCGACCTCGTCGCCCGCCCTGACATGGATCTCGATCACCGGGACGTCGGCGAAGTCGCCGATGTCTGGGACCTTGACGGTGGTCACAGCAGGACCCTCCGCAGGTCAGCGAGCTCACCAGCAAGGTGGGAGACGAAGCGGGCCGCAGCGGCGCCGTCGATCACACGGTGGTCGTACGACAGCGAGAGCGGCACCATCAGGCGAGGCTCGAATGTCTCGGTCTCTGAGTTCCAGACCGGCTTCATCTGCGAGCGGGTCACGCCCAGGATCGCGACGTCGGGAGCGTTGACGATCGGCGTGAAGCTGGTACCGCCGATGCCGCCCAGCGACGAGATCGTGAACGTCGAGCCGCGCATCTCCTCGGCCGAGATCTTGCCCTCGCGCGCCTTGCCCGAGAGCTCGGCGAGGTCGGCCGCGATCTCCAAGAGGCCCTTGCGGTCGGCGTCCTTGATGACCGGGACCATCAGCCCCTGCGGCGTGTCCGCCGCAAAGCCGATGTTGTAGTAGCGCTTGATCACCAAATCGTCGCCGTCGAGCGAGGAGTTGAACTCCGGGAACTGGCGCAGCGAGCCCACGCAGGCCTTCACCAGCAGCGCCACCATCGTCACCTTCACGTCCTGCTGCTCGGCGTTTACCTGCTTGCGGAACGCCTCGAGGTCGGTGATGTCGGCCTCGTCGTTGTGGGTCACGTGCGGGATGAAGACCCAGTTGCGGGCGACGTTCGGGCCGCTGATCTTCTTGATCCGTGACAGCGGCACGCGCTCGACCTCGCCGTACTTGGCGAAATCGACCTTCGGCCACGGCGCCAGGTGGAGGCCTTCGATCGCGGCGCCGGCGCCGGGCGCGCCCGCGGGCCGCTCCTTGGCCGTCTTTAAGTCGTCCTTGGTGACCCGCCCCTTGCGCCCGGTGCCGGTCACCCCGGCGAGGTCGACCTTCAGCTCCCGCGCCAGCCGCCGCACGGCCGGCGAGGCGTAAACCGGCCCGTCGCCGTTCGACGGGGGCGCGGGGTCGGCCGGGCGCAGGCGCAGCGGGCGTAGGCTCGGGCTCTGGCGCTTCGGACTCCGCGGCTTCGGCCGAGGCCGCCGGCGCCGCCGCGGTCGCGACGTCCGCAGCGGCGTCGCCCTCCACGGCATCGACCAGCATCAGGACCGAGCCCTCCGCGACCTCGTCGCCAACCGACACTTTCAGCTCCGCGACCTTGCCCGCGAACGGGGCCGGCACGTCCATCGTCGCCTTGTCCGATTCGAGCGTGACCAGCGGCTGGTCGATCACCACGTTGTCGCCCTCGGAGACGAGGATCTCGATTACCGGGACGTCGGCGAAGTCGCCGATGTCGGGAACCGTCACCTCGCGCGCGTCCGCCATTAGCTAACTGCCGGGTCGGGGGCGTCGGGGTCGAGCCCGTAGGTCGAAATCGCGTCCTCGACCACCGAGCGCTCCACGCCCCCCTCGTCGGCCAGCGCGTTCAGCGCCGCGACGACGACGTGGTGGCGGTCGACCTCGAAGAACTTCCGCAGGTGACGCCGGTAGTCGCTGCGGCCGAAGCCGTCGGTGCCGAGCACCTCGAACCGGCCCGGCACCCAGGCCCTGATGCCGTCGGGCAGGGCCTTCATGTAGTCGGTCGCGGCCACCACGGGGCCGCCGTCGCCGCCGAGGCACCGCACGACCCAGGGATCCTCAGCCTCCCCGCGCAATCGCCGCTCGCGCTCGATGCGCAGCCCGTCGCGACGGAGCTCGGTGTAGCTCGTCACGCTCCAGACCTCCGCGGGGATCTCGAAGTCCTGGCCCAGCAGCTCGGCGGCGGCCTCGACCTCGCGCAGGATCGTGCCCGAGCCGAGCAGGCGCACCTTCGCGCCGTCGATCTCGCGGACGCGGTGCATGCCGCGCAAGATCCCCTCCTCGGACCCCTCCGGCAGCGGCGGGTGCCGGTAGTTCTCGTTCATCACGGTCAGGTAGTAGAAGACGTCCTCCTGCTCCGCGACCATCCTCCGCAGGCCGTCGTGGATGATCACGGCCAGCTCGTAGGCGTAGGCGGGGTCATAGGCGACGCAGTTCGGGATCGTCGCGGCCAGCAGGTGGCTGTGGCCGTCCTCGTGCTGGAGGCCCTCGCCGTTCAGCGTCGTCCGCCCCGCGGTGCCGCCGATCAGGAAGCCCCGAGCACGCGAGTCGCCGGCGGCCCAGGCCAGGTCGCCGATCCGCTGGAAGCCGAACATCGAGTAGTAGGCGTAGAACGGGACCATCTGCACGTCGTGGTTCGAGTAGGCCGTTGCGGCAGCGATCCACGACGAGAACGCGCCGGCCTCGTTGATGCCCTCCTGGAGCACTTGGCCCTTCTGGTCCTCGCGATAGAACATCAGCTGCCCAGCGTCCTCGGGCTCGTAGAGCTGGCCGACATGCGAGTAGATCCCGAGCTGGCGGAACATGCCCTCCATGCCGAACGTCCGCGACTCGTCCGGGACGATCGGCACGACACGGGGCCCGAGCTGCTTGTCGCGCAGCAGCGCGGCGAGGATCCGCACGAACGCCATCGTGGTCGAGATCTCGCGCTCGCCCGTACCGTCGAGCTGCGATCGGAGAGCTTCGAGCGCCGGCACCTCGAGCGGCTCCTCCACGCGCTGGCGCCGGGCCGGAAGGTAACCGCCCAGCGCCTTGCGGCGCTCCTGGAGGTAGCGCATCTCGGGCGAGTCGTCGGCGGGCTTGTGGAAGGCGACGTCGCGGACCTCGTCGTCGGAGAGATCCAGCTCGAAGCGGTCGCGGAAGGCAAGCAGCGCCTCCTCGTTCATCTTCTTCTGCTGGTGCGTGATGTTCTGCCCCTCGCCGGCCTCGCCCATCCCGTAGCCCTTGATCGTCTTCGCCAGGATCACGGTCGGGCGTCGCGTCGCTCCCTGCGCGGCCGCGTATGCCGCGTAAACCTTCTTCGCGTCGTGGCCGCCGCGGTTCAGATCCCAGATCTCCTCGTCGGTCATGTCCTTGACCCGCTCGGCCAGCTCCGGGTACTTGCCGAAGAACTTCTCGCGGACGTAGGCGCCGTCGCGCGCCTTGTAGGTCTGGTACTCGCCGTCGACCGCCTCCTCCATCCGGCGCACGAGCAGGCCGTCATCATCGGCCTCCAGGAGCGGATCCCAGCGGTTGCCCCAGATGACCTTGATCACGTTCCAGCCGGCGCCGCGGAAGATCGTCTCCAGCTCCTGGATGATCTTGCCGTTGCCGTGGACGGGGCCGTCGAGGCGCTGCAGGTTGCAGTTGACGACGAAGACCAGGTTCGAGAGCTTCTCGCGCCCGGCCAGCCCGATCGCGCCGAGCGACTCGGGCTCGTCGGTCTCGCCGTCGCCGAGGAAGCACCAGACCTTGCGGTTCGAGGCCTCGGCGACGCCGCGGTCGGTCAGGTAGCGCATGAACCGCGCCTGGTAGATCGCCATGATCGGCCCGAGACCCATCGAGACCGTCGGGAACTGCCAGAAGTCCGGCATCAGCCACGGGTGCGGGTAGGAGCTGATCCCGCCCGGGCGCGAGACCTCTTGGCGGAAGCCCTCCATCCGCTCCTCGGAGAGCCGGCCCTCGAGGAACGCGCGCGCGTAGATGCCGGGCGAGGAGTGGCCCTGGATGTAGATCAGGTCGCCGCCGTGCTCCTCCGAGGGCGCGTGCCAGAAGTGGTTGAAGCCGGTCTCATACAGCAGCGCCGCCGACTGGTAGCTGGCGATGTGGCCGCCCAGCTCCGACGACTCCTTGTTGGCGCGCAGGATCGTGGCGATCGCGTTCCAGCGCACCAGGGACCGCACGCGGCGCTCCATCGCCGGGTCGCCGGGCAGCGGCGGCTCGTCCTCGCGGTGGATCGTGTTCACGTACGGCGTCGGGCCGACGTACTCGATCGCCGCCCCCTTCAGGCGCGCGCGCTCGACCACGCGCTCGACCAGGTCGTGCGCCCGCCGCGGCCCGTCGTGCTTGACGACCGCGTCGAGGGCCTCGAGCCACTCCTCAGTCTCGACAGCATCAATATCAGCCACTGGCTCGCACCTTAGTAACTAGGGCTAGTCTGAGCACGTGGGAATCGGGGGATCGGGGTGACGGGCCCAAACCGGGGTGGTCCAGGCGGCATCTCTCGCCGGCGCTTGCTGCAAAGCAGTGCCGCGACGGCGGGAGCGGCGCTCGTCGCCGGGGCTTGGCCGGCCCGGCCCGGCGCGCAGGCTGGGTGCCCCCCGCTGCCAAAGCTGCCGTCCGGCGTTGACGCCTACCGCCAGCGGTTCGTGAATTGGTCGAAGGAAACCGACGTCGGCGACCTCTGGACCTGCGCCCCGCGCGATGCCGACGACGTGGTGCGCCTGGCCAATTGGGCGCGCCGCGAGGGCTACCGTCTCCGGCCGCGCGGGGCGATGCACGGCTGGTCCCCGCTTGCGATCACCAGCACGACGACCTGCGGCGACCGGGTGCTGATCGTGGATACCACGAAGCACCTCACCCGGATGAGGATCACTTCCACCAGCCCCGGCGCCGTACGCGTCCAGGCTGGAGCGACGCTCGACTCGCTGCTTGCCTTTCTCGAGAGCAACGGCTTCAGCGTGGTCCCGATCCCGACCACCGGCGAGCCAACTGTCGGCGGCGCGCTGGCGATCGGCGCACACGGAGCCTCGCTGCTGGCACGAGACGAGCACCGTCGCTTTGGCCAGACGTACGGCTCGTTGTCGAACCTGGTGCTGAAGCTGACCGCGGTCGTCTGGGATCGAAAGCGAAATCGCTACGTGCTGCGCACCTTCGATCGCTCGGATCGCGAGTGCGGCGCGCTCATGGTCCACCTCGGGAGGGCGTTCATCACGTCCGTCACCCTGCGCGTCTCGCGCGACCGGAACCTGCGGTGCCAGAGCTTCACCGACATCCCGGCCACCGAGCTGTTCGCCGCGCCGGCAAGTGGCGCCGAGCGCACTTTCGCGGGGTTCGTCGAAGAGAGCGGCTCGGCCGAGGCGATCTGGTTCCCGTTCACGGAACGGCCGTGGCTCAAGGTCTGGAGCGTCAGCCCAAGCAAGCCGCCCGCTTCGCGCGAGGTCACTGCCCCCTACAACTACCCGTTCATCTCCAACCTTCCTGAGGCCGTCACCGACGTCCTCAACGAGGTGATCTCCGGCAACGGCGCGGCGACTCCGTTGTTCGGCCAGGCCAGCTTCGCGGCCGTCGACGGCGGTCTTACGGCGCTTGGCGCTCGCGATCTCTGGGGCAAGTCGAAAAACGTGTGTCTCTACGTGCGCCCTGACACCCTTCGAACCGGCGATTTCGGTTACGCGGTCGTGACCCGCAGGCGGGACCTCCAGCGAGCGATCAGCGAGTTCGCGGCCTTCTACCAGGACCTCGTCGCCCGCTATCGGGTCCGTGGGCTCTATCCGGCCAACGCGCCGGTCAACCTGCGCGTCACCGGTCTCGACCGGCGCCGGCACGCCGGGGTCCAGGGCGCCAGGGCGCCCGTGCTCTCGCCAACCGCGACCCGCCCGGGTCGACCGAACTGGGACGTCGCGCTCTGGATCAACGTGACGTTCCTGCCCGGCGCCGCCGGTCAGAACGAGTTCTTCACCGAGCTTCAGCGCTTCGTGCTCGGCAACTATCGCGGCCGCTATGCGACCGTGCGCCCCGAGTGGTCCAAGCATTGGGCGTTCAGCGAACGCGGGTCGTGGACCAATCGCCGGCTCATGCGGCGCCGCTTCCCGAACAGCATCAGCCGCGGACGGCCGGACAGGGGCTGGCAGTGGGCGGAGCGCACCTTCGACCGCCTCGACCCGCACCGGATCTTCTCGAACGAATTCATCGACCGGTTGCTCTGAACGGAGGCGCCGCACCCTGACGGGCGCCGCGTCGCGGCTACGGGAAGGCGGCGCGCGGAGCGTCGGCGCCCGCGCCATTGGCCTTCGCGGCCTCGGGCTCGCGGTGGGGGCCCGGCTTCGGGCGCGTCTCGCCGCCTGGGAAAGCGAGGCGGAGAATGGTCCGCTGGACCGATCCGAACTGCTTCGAGAACGGCCCGGTGTTGTAGGGCAGGCCGTAGCGCTCGCAAATCGCGCGCACCCGCGGTGCGATCTGGCCGTAGCGCGAGCTCGGCATGTCCGGGTAGAGGTGGTGCTCGACCTGGTAGGAGAGATTCCCGCTCATCGCGTGGAAGAACGGCCCACCCTCGATGTTCGCCGCGCCGAGCAGCTGGCGGACGTACCAACCGCCCTGGGTCTCGCCCTCGACCTCCTCCTCGGTGAACGTGTACGCCTGGTCGGGGAAGTGGCCGCAGAAGATGATCGAGTAGGCCCAGAGGTTGCGAACGAAGTTGGAAACCAGGTTGGCGGTCAGGGTGGCGCGGAACGGTTCGCGGAACGAGCGCCGCGCGACGAGCCGGCCGAGCGCCCCGCCCAGGTCGCGCTCGGACTTCAGCGACCGAACCGGCCGCCAGTCGATTCCTCGGCGCCTGGCCTTACGCACCGGCCGCCGCCAGCGGCTGCGCTCGGCCTCGGCAGGCGGCTCGAACAGCGCGATCACCGCCAGCTCGATTGCGGTCATGGCCACCCCTGAGATCAGCGGCCACGCGATGTAGTCCTTCACCACCTGCCGCCGCCCCTTCCTGCCGATCTCCTTCAGCTCGCCGACGATCTGCTCTTTGGGCTTGGCCCCGGAGCGGATCGCGTCGAAGTCGAGGTCGTGGACGGCGACGCCCCACTCGAACAGCCCAGCCAGCAAGAGGTTGTAGAGGGGCTGAAGCAGGAAGACCGGATGCCAGGCCTGCTTCGGATCGACCCGCATGATCTCGTAGCCCACGTCCTTGTCCTTGCCGATGATGTTCGTGTAGGTGTGGTGGACGAAGTTGTGCGAGTGCTTCCAGGACGACGCCGGCGAGGCCGTGTCCCAGTCCCAGGAAGAGGAGTGGATGCTCGGGTCGTTCATCCAGTCCCACTGCCCGTGCATGACGTTGTGGCCGATTTCCATGTTCTCGAGGATCTTCGCCACCGAAAGGCCGGTCGTTCCCAGCAGCCAGGCAGGCCGGTAGCGCGAGGCGATCAGGACCGCGCGCGAGATCGCCGCCATGCGTCGCTGGAGCTGGATCATCGACCGGATGTAGTGGGCGTCGTGCTCGCCCAGGGCGGCGAAGACGTCGTCGTGGATCGCCTGGAACTCGCGGCCAAGCTCCTCGAGTTGCTCGGGCGTCAGCCGGTGCAACGGGTTCCCGTTCGCAGCCGCTTCCGGCGCTGGGGTCTCGACGCTGCTCATCCCTTGCTCCTCGCTTGAGTTCCCTTGATCACAACGTGCCCCTCGTCAACCACCACGTCGCCCTCGGGCGCGTTGATGCAGGTCCGGATCGTCTCTCCGGGCTCCCCGTGCACTTCGCCGGTGCGCAGATCCCTGACCGTGCCGCTGACGAGCGTGCAGATGCAAGTGTGGCAAACGCCCATCCGGCAACCGTAGGTGAGGTTGCCGCCGGCCTCTTCGCCGCCGACCAGGATCGACGTCCGCCCGTCGCATTCGGCCTCGAAGTCGGTAACCCGGAAGCGTACCCTGCCGCCCTCGCCGAGGCCGCCCTCGCCGCCGTCGCCTAGGAACGGCTGGAAGTGCTCGAGGCTGAGTCGATCGCGCACGCCCTCGGCTTCCCAGTGGCTCTGCATCGCCTCCAAGAGCCCAGGTGGGCCGGAGAGGAAGGTCTCGCGCTCGCGCCAGTCCGGACAGAGCTCGTCGAGGTCGGCCGGCGTGATCCGCCCGTCCTTGCCGGTCAGACGCTCGTGGCGCTGGTATCCGGGGTAGCGATTGGCCATCGCGCGGAGGATGTCCCCAAACATGATCTCCTCGGGCTCGCGCTCGGAGTGCACGTGGACCACGTCGGCCAGGGACCCCCTGCGTTCCAGGTGCCGCAGCAGGCTGAAGATCGGCGTCGCCCCGCTCCCGGCGCTGAGCAGGAGAAGCTTGCCCGAGAAGCCATCCGGGATGCAGAACTCACCCTCGACCTCGCCGAGGAAGACGATCGTCCCGACCCCGGCGTCCTCGGTAAAGAACGGCGACATCTTGCCCTCGTCGACGCGGCGAACGGAGATGCTCAGCCAGCCCTCCGGGTGCCCGGGATCCGAGGTCAGCGTGTATGCGCGCCAGTGGCGCACTCCGTCGATCTCGACCCCGATCCGCAGGTACTGGCCCGGCTTGTGCCCGGGCCAGGGGAAGTTCGGCTTGATCACGACGGTCGCCGACCGGGGCGTCTCGCGCCGGACGTGAACGACCTCGCCCTGAAGTTCCCGGGTCGACCACAGCGGGTTGATGAGCGCGATGTAGTCGTCGGGGAGGAGCGGGTTCGTGAGCGCACGCCCGACGTCGAGCAGACGCCGCCGGAGCTGCGAGACCTGGGGTGTTGCTGCGGTCTCAACCAATGGTCTGCCTCGGCGCCGACCCTACTGGGTCAGCCGCCGCAGCAGTCGTCGCCGCAGCAGTCCTCGTCACCGATCTGGGTCATCAGCTCTCCAGCCATTTCCTCACCTCCTCCAGCGCCTCGTGGTTCACGTAGTAGTAGGCCCAGAGCCCCTGTCGCTCGGAGCCCACGAGCCCGGCGTCGCGCAGCACCTTTAGGTGGTGCGACACGGTCGGCTGCGAGAGGTCGAACAGCGGCACCAGCTCGCACACGCAGACCTTGCCCGCGTGCTTGCGCAAGACGTCGACGAGCTGCATCCGGATCGGGTCGCCGAGCGCCTTCGCGACGCCCGCCATGCGCTCGGCCTCCTCGCGCTCGATCTCGGGGTAGGCGACCGGGTCGCAACAGACCTCGCCCTTGGGACGCTTCTGCTTCGGCGCGAGCTCCAGATCGACGTTCATCTATCTATTATTATCAATTGAAGTCATATTTGTCAATGTAATAGAATACCCCGAATCGAGGCCAGAATCACAAACGACGTTCCCGAGGTCCTGTTCGTCTGCGTCCACAACGCGGGTCGTTCGCAAATGGCGGCGGGGCTCCTCAGGGAGATGGCCGGCGGACGTGTCCACGTCCGCACCGCCGGCTCCGACCCCGCCGACCGCATCAACCCGGCGGTCGTCGCGGCGATGGCCGAGATCGGGATCGAGCTGGGCCAGGAGTTCCCGAAGGCGCTGACCGACGAGTTCGTTCGAGCCGCCGACATCGTGATCACGATGGGGTGCGGGGACGCCTGCCCGATCTATCCGGGCAAGCGCTACGAGGACTGGGCGCTCGACGACCCCGCGGATCTGGATCTCGGGGCCGTTCGGCGCATTCGCGACGACATCAGGGCTCGAGTGCGCGTACTCCTCGCCGACGTAGCGCCCGAGAGCTAAGCGACGCGACTCAGCCGGTGCGCAGCGATCCAGCGAGGTGCGGCTCGTCGCCGCGGGCCGCGCGGACGCCGAACTCGAAGTCGCCACCGGCCTCGGCGGAGGCGAACTTCACCTTCGAAGGCAGCAGGACCGGGCGCTTGAACGCAACCTCGACCGCGAACGCATCGGGCAGCCGGGAATCGAGCTGCGCCAGGCAGCGCGCCTTGGTCCACATCCCGTGCGCGATCTGGCGCGGGAAGCCGAACGCCTTGGCGGTCACGCCGTAGAGGTGGATCGGGTTGCGGTCGCCCGCGACGCCGGCGTAGCGCCGGCCGAGGTCGCCGGGCAGCTTCCATTCGGCCTCGTCGCGGAGCTCGGACGGCTGCTTGGCAGGGGTCGCCCGGGCGGTGGCCTCGTCGTCACCGCCCCCGCGGCGCAGATTGGTGGCCTCGCCGGTCCAGACGACCTCGCCGCCGGCTCGCGCCTCGGTCAGGAGCTTGAACGTGCGGCCCTTCGGATGGGCCTCGAGCTGCGTCGCCCGCACGCGGAGCGACAGCGCCTCGCCCAGCGCGATCGGCCGCAGCTGCTCGATCCGGTTGGCGACGTGGACCATGCCGATCGCCGGGAACGGGAAGGACGAGTCGGTCAGGAGCTTCATGTGCAGGGGGAAGGCGAGGACGTGCGGATAGGTCGCGGGCAGCCTGTCGCGCAGGGTGAACCCGCAAACCCGCGTGTACTCCGCGAGGCGCACGGGATCGATGTCCTCGTCCGCAAGCTCCAGCTCGAGGTCCGGGATCTCGCCGCCGCCGCCCGCCAGGAACGGCAGCTTGCCGGCGCCAGGGATGGCGCCGAGACCGGCCCGCAGGTAGAGCGGCAGCGACGAGGGCGGCGACTCGAGCCGCTGCGTCATGCGCCCAGCAGGCTCTGCCCGCAGACCCGCACGACGTTGCCGTTGACGCCGGCCGAACCGGGGCTTGCGAACCAGGCAATCGTCTCCGCGACGTCGACGGGCAGGCCGCCCTGCAGCATCGAGTTCATGCGCCGTCCCGCCTCGCGGGTGGGGATTGGCATCGCCTTCGTCATCGCGGTCTCGATGAAGCCTGGGGCGACGGCGTTCACGGTCACCCCGCGCTCGGCGAGCACGGGAGCCATGGACTGGACCATCCCGATCACGCCGGCCTTCGAGGTCGCGTAGTTGCTCTGCCCGGCGTTGCCGGCGATGCCGGAGATCGACGAGACCGAGACGACGCGCCCGTTGGAACGGATCAGCCCGCGCTCGAGCAGAAGGTCGTCGATCCGCTCCTGCGAGGAGAGGTTGATCTCGAGCAGGACCGACCAGCGCTCCTCGTCCATCTTGCCGAGCGTCCTGTCGCGGGTGACGCCGGCGTTGTGGACGACCACGTCGACGCCTTCGTGCTCGGCAGCGAAGTGGTCGGCGATGCGCTCCGGCGCATCGTCCGCAGTGATGTCCAGCTTCAGCGAGGAGCCGCCGATCTCGCCCACCAGCTCGGCCAGGGCGTCGGCGGCCTGTGGAACGTCCAGGCCCACCACGTGGGCTCCGTCGCGAGCCATGACTCTGGCGATCGCCTCGCCGATGCCGCGCGAGGCACCGGTGACCAACGCCACCTTCCCGTGGAGCGGCCGACCCCACTCGACGTCACCCGCGTCGGAGACGGCCGCGCCGATCCGCACCACCTGACCGGACACGTAGGCTGAGCGGGGCGAGAGCAGGAATCGCAGCGTGGACTCGAGCCCGTCTTCGGCGCCGGGGCCCAGGTAGACGAGCTGCGCGGACGAGCCGCGGCGGACCTCCTTGCCGACCGAGCGGGTGAAGCCCTCGAGCGCGCGCTGCGCGGTGGCTTCGCGCGGGCTCTCGCAGAGCTCGGGCGGGGTGCCCAGCACGATCACCCGGCCCGACCGCTCGATCCGGCGGATCGTCGGCTGGAAGAACTGCCGCAACTCGCGCAGCGCGGCCGAGTCGGCGATCCCGGTCGCGTCGAAGACGAGCGCCTTGAAGCGAGCGTCGGCGGGCGCGTCCGGGTTCCACACGGCGGCGTCCAACCCGGCCTCGCTCGCCGCGTCGCGCACCTCGTCGCGGAGTTCGGTCCGGACGGACGCGCCCACCGACGCCAGCACGCGGGCGATCGGCGCCACCAGGCGCGATCCCGCCGCCGCGCCCAGCAGCACGTCGCCGCGGATCACCGGCTGGCCGGGCTCGTAGCGGTCCAGGTCAACGGGTTGCGGCAGGCCGACGCCGCCCGCGATAACGCCGCCGATGCGGCTGTTCACGAGTTGGGAATACCGGTCGCTAGGCATCTCGGGATACCTGCCTTACCAGGCGGGCAAACATGCATTCGCGCCAGGAGTCGCTCATCATCTACTTCTCCAAGATCGCGACGACGCCCTGGCCGCCGGCGGCGCAGATCGAGATCAGGCCGCGGCCGCCGCCGCGCTCGTCGAGCGCCTTCGCGAGGCCGGCGACGATGCGCCCACCGGTTGCCGCGAACGGGTGCGCGGCAGCCAGCGAGCCACCGTTCACGTTCAGCTTCCCGCGGTCGATCTCACCCAGCGGCTTGTCGAGCCCGAGCCGCTGCTTGCAGAAGACGGGGTCATCCCAGGCCTTCAGCGTGCACAGCACCTGCGCGGCGAACGCCTCGTGGATCTCGTAGAGGTCGAAATCCTGAAGCTTCAGCTTGTTACGGGCCAGCATCCGCGGCACCGCGTAGGCGGGAGCCATCAACAGGCCCTCCTTCTTGCCGACGTAGTCGACGGCGGCTGTCTCGGCGTCGACGAAGTACGCCAGCGGCTTCAGGTCGTGCGCCTCGGCCCACTCCATCGACCCCAGAAGGACGGTCGAGGCGCCGTCGGAGAGCGGCGTCGAGTTGCCGGCCGTCATCGTGCCGTCCGCGCCGCCGAACACCGGCTTCAGCTTGGCGAGCTTCTCGACCGTTGAGTCAGCGCGCAGGTTCTGGTCGCGCTCGAGGCCCAGGTACGGGGTCATCAGGTCGTCGTAGAAGCCGCGGTCATAGGCGGCGGCGAGGCGCTGGTGGCTGGCCGCCGCGAGCTCGTCCTGCTCCTCGCGCGCCACCCCCCATTCGCGCGCCATGATCGCCGTGTGCTCGCCCATCGAGAGCCCGGTGCGCGGCTCGGCGTTGCGCGGGATCTCGGGGACGATCATCCCCGGGCGGACCTTCGTCAGCGCCTTGGCGCGGTCCAGGTTGGACTTCGCCTGGTTCGCCTCCAAGAGGATCTCGCGGAGGTCGTCGTTGAGCGCGATCGGGGCGTCGGAGGTCGTGTCAACGCCGCCCGCGATCCCGGAGTCGACCTGGCCCAGGGCGATCTTGTTCGAGACGAGGATCGCCGTCTCCAGCCCGGTCCCGCAGGCCTGGCCGACGTCATACGCCGGCGTCTCGTGCGCGAGCTTCGAGCCCAGCACGCACTCGCGTGTGAGGTTGAAGTCACGGCTGTGCTTGAGCACGGCGCCGCCGGCCATCTCGCCGACGGCCTCGCCCGTGAGGGCGAAGCGATCAACCAGGCCATCGAGCGCCGCGGTCAGCATGTCCTGGTTGGAGGCCTTGGCGTAGGCGCCGTTCGAACGAGCGAACGGGATCCGGTTGCCTCCGAGGACGGCGACGGGGCGGGTCTTGGAATTCACTTGGTCGGTCTCCTTGCGACGGCACGTACCGTCGAGGTCGGGGTATCTAGCGAAGCTCTGCCGAAGTCTTACCGAGGAGCTGCCGGGCGACAATCAGAAGCTGGATCTGCTGCGTGCCCTCGAACAGGTCGAGGATCTTGGCGTCGCGCGCCCACTTCTCGAGCAGCCCATCCTCACCGTAACCGGCGCTCCCGCAGAGGGCGACGCAGCGCAGCGCGATGTCCACGCACGAGCGGCCGGCCTTCGCCTTCGCCATCGAGGCCTGGAGCGAGTTCGGCTTCGAGTTGTCCGCCATCCACGCCGCCGAGAGCGTCAAGAGCCAGGAGGCCTCGAACTCGGCCTGCAGCTCCAGCAGCTCCGCCGCCGCCGCGCTCTGGACGTGCGGGGGCCGGTCGTAGTCGATCTCGACGCCCGCTTCCGACAGCCGCTGTTCAGTCTCCTCCAGGCAAGCGCGCGCCAGGCCCACAGCCATGCCGGCAACGAGCGGGCGCGTGTTGTCGAAGGTCTGCATCACGCCCGCGAAGCCCTTCTTCGCGTCGATCTCCGGGCTGCCCAGCAGGTTCTCCTTCGGCACGCGGCAGTCCTCGAGCACGAAGTTCGCGGTATCGGAGGCCCGGATGCCGAGCTTGTGCTCGAGCCGGTCGAGCTTCAAGCCCGGGTTCGAGCGCTCGACTACGAACGACTTGATCGCGGGGCGTCCCTGCTTCGGATCGAGCGTCGCCCAGACGACGATCAGCTCGGCACGCTCGCCGGAGGTCACGAAGATTTTCTCGCCGTTCAGGACGTAGTCGTCGCCGTCGACCACGGCGGTTGTGCGGATCGCGGCCGAGTCCGAGCCCGCCTCCGGCTCGGTGATCGCCATCGCCGCCCACTTACCCTCGAATCGCGCGAGCTGCTCGTCGTTCGCGACAGCTGCGATCGCGGAATTGCCGAGACCCTGCCGCGGCATCGTCAGCAGGAGTCCCACGTCGCCCCACGCCATCTCGATCAGCCCGAGCACGGTCGACAGGTTGGTGCCGTTGCGGTTGCCCTCGGTGGCGTCGCCGTTCTTGTCCTGACGAACCCCGGTGGCGCCGGTCCCGCTGTGCTGGCCGCCTTCGTTCATGCCATCGATCAGCGCCGCCAGCATGTCGAGCTCCTTGGGATAGGTGTGCTCGGCGCGGTCGTACTTGCGCGAGATCGGCCTCAGGACCTCGGTCGCGACCTGGTTGGCCTGCGAGACGAGGAGCTCGAGCTTCTTGGGGATCTCAAGGTTGATGCTCATACGAGCAATGCGCCTTCCATCAGACCGGCGGCTCGCAGGTCGCGGTACCAGCGCTCGACCGGATGCTCCTTGACATAGCCGTGGCCGCCGAGGAGCTGGACGCCGTCAGAGCCGATCTGCATCCCGTGGCGGGTGACCAGCTGCCGGGCCGTGGCCGCCTCGCGAGCGAAGTCGCGGGCCTGGTCGACACGGCCGGCGGCACGGTAGGTCGCGAGCCGCATCCCCTCGAGCTCGATCGCGATGTTCGCTGCGCTGAATGCGACTCCCTGGCGATGGCTGATCGGCTCGCCGAACGCGGAGCGCTCGTTCACGTACTGCTTCACATAGTCGAGCACCGCCTGCCCGGTGCCGATCGCCAGCGCACACCAGGCGATTCGCCCGAGGCGGACGCACTCGACGTAGACGTCCGAGCTGCCCTCGGCGAGCAGGGCGCCGGATTCGAGCTTGACGTCCCCCAGCAGCAGGCGGCCGGTCGCTCCGGCTCGCAGCCCCATCGCCGGCTCCGGCTCGGTCAAGACGCCGTCTGTCTTCGACTCGACGATGAACAGCGCCGGGCCCTTGCCCTCGAGCTCGGCGGCGACGACGAACAGCTCGGCCTCGGAGACCCGTGGGACCAGCGACTTGACGCCGTTCAGGACATAGCCGCCATCCTTGGCTCGAGCGTGGGTCTCCAGCGCGAAGGGATCGAACAACGGGCGCGGCTCGAGGACCGCAAGCGCGGCGGCGGGCGGCTCGGACCCGGCGAACTCGGGCAGGTAGGTGGATTGCTGGTCGCCGTCGCCCCAGAGCCCGATGGCCGTGCTGACCGCTCCGGGAGCCAGCGCGGCGAACGCGAGGCCCATGTCGCCACGGGCCAACGCCTCGGAGACGAGCACCGAGGTGACGGCAGAGCGCTCGCTGACGACGCCCCCAAGCTCCTCCGGCACCCCCAGCATGGCGACGCCGAGCTCGGTGCTCTGGGCGAGCAGCTCTGCGGGAGCCTGGCAGGCGCTGTCGGCGTCCTGGGCCGCGGGCCGCAGGCGCTCGAGCGCGAAGTCGCCGACCGCCTCGCGCATCATCTGCTGCTCGTCGCTCGGTGTGATGTCGAATAACCCGGCGCGCTCGCCGCTCGGTTGGCGGGCGGGCTTGCCGCGCTTCTGCGTGGCGGCGAAGGTGCGTCCGACGGCCCCCGCTGCGCGGAAGCCGTTCTTGGTCGCGCGAAAGACCGCGCGCTCGGCGCGCTCACGCATGCCGATCCGGTCGAGCAACTGGAGCCCGGCGAGTCGGTTGAGGGCGCGAAGGCCGAGGCCCATGCCTCTGTCGGCGGCGTTCATCGAAGTCTCAGTGCGGTGTTGCGCGGATGCGGTGGCTATTCCTACCGCTCCGTAGCATTTGTACAGCGGATGATAGCGCAGGGACGTTCACCGGCGATCGCTGCGGAACTGCGGGACCCCCAGCGCGATCAGGAGCAGCTGGTGCTCGGCTGCGCGGATCGCGTCGGCCTCGGCCTGCCGGCTGTCGGGTGGCGCGTCGACGATCACCTCGGCGGTCGAGACCATCGCGTTGACGATCAGGCCGGCCATCATCTGGAGATCCTCGGTGTTCCAGCCGTTCAGGTGGGGGAACCGGGAGAGGTCGGTCGCCAGCTCGCTCGCGAACAGGCGGATCTCCGCGCGGATCGCGTCGCGCAGGACGGGCGAGCCGCCGTGCCGCTCGCGGACCACGAACCGGAACTGGTCGGGATTCGAGCGAACGTGGCGCACGACGATCTCGACCGAGTCACGGATGACGTGCTCGAAGCTTGCGACGTCGGCGCGGGCCGAGCGGATCATCTCGCGGAGGGTGCGAAACGAGTCCTCGACGAGCGCCAGGCCGAGCTCGTCCATCGAGTCGAAATGGCGATAGAAGGCCGTGGGGACGACGCCGGCCGCCCGTGTCACCTCACGGAGGCTGAGGCCGGTGAAGCTCTTCTCGCGCACCAGGCGCAGCGCGGCCTCCATCAGCTGCACGCGCGTTCGCTGCTTGCGCTGTTCTCGACCCGCGGGGGCAGTCACATCGGTACGACTGTTCACTCAAACAGTGTGACAGACCTCACGGATCCTGTGCCTGTGGTGATCCGAAACCTTGACATCAAATGGTGTAGTCTGTGTACAGATGTTCACCGAACTGCTGAAGTCAAACCTTGTCGACAGCCTCGTCGGCCCCCACGGCGTCGATCGCTACCTGGAACTTGTCCGCCCCAATTGGACCGTGAACGAGCCCCGCGGGCGGGTCGTCCGAGTCGAGCGCATGACGAGCGACAGCGTCACCCTGACGCTGAAGCCGAACCGAGCCTTCGCCGGATTCGATCCCGGCCAGTTCCTGCAGGTCGGGGTCGAGATCGACGGCGTCCGTCGCACCCGCTGCTACTCGCCCGCCAGTTCCGCCCACGACACCAGGACGCTCGAGCTGACGGTCAAGGCGCACTCCGACGGCCTCGTCTCGCGCCACCTGACCGAGCGCGCGCACGTCGGCATGGTCGTCGCCCTGTCTGGCGCGGATGGCGACTTCCACCTGCCCGGCACCCGGCCGGAGCGCCTGCTCTTCCTCTCGGGGGGCAGCGGCATCACGCCGGTCCTTTCGATGCTCCGCACCCTTTGCCACGAGGAGTACTCGGGACGCATCGACTTCGTCCACTACGCGCCGCGTGCGGCGGAGGCGCTGTACGGGTCCGAGCTCGAACGCATCGCGGCGCGCCGCCCCAACGTCCGGCTGCTGCGCTCCTACACGCGCGAGCCTGGAGCCGGCGAGCTCGACGGTCACTTCGGGGCAACCCACCTGGACGCGCTCGGCGACTACGCCGGCACCGAGACCTTCGCCTGCGGCCCGCCCGCGATGCTCGATGCGATTCGTGCGAGCTGGGCGGCGGCCGGCCTGGACGAACACCTTCACGTCGAGAGCTTCGTGCCCCCCACCCTCGCGATCCGCACCGACGAGCCCGAGGGGACGGTGTCATTCGCTGGCGCCGGCGAGGCGATCCCGAATGACGGGCGCACACTGCTCGAGCAGGCGGAGGCGGCCGGCCTCTCCCCCGAGTTCGGCTGCCGGATGGGGATCTGCCACTCATGCAGCTGCCGCAAGGCCGCGGGCAGCGTGCGCAACGCGATCACCGGCGAGGTCTCGTCGGCCGAGGACGAAGAGATCCGCATCTGCGTCTCGGTCCCGGTCGGCGACGTCCAGCTCGAAATCTGACCTCTGCACTTCGACCAACTGGAACGAGGAGACAGCAATGACCAGCAAGACCCACCTCACCTCCGAGCAGCTCGACGCCTTCGGTGCCGAGCTCGACGCGATCCGCCAGCGCCACGTCGCCGACCTCGGCGAGCGCGATGCCAACTACATCCGCAAGGTGATCCGGGCCCAGCGCGGGCTCGAGATCGGCGGCCGCGCGATGCTGATGGCCGGCTTTTTGCCGCCCGCATGGCTGGCCGGGACGGCCGCGCTCAGCGTCTCGAAGATCCTGGACAACATGGAGATCGGCCACAACGTGATGCACGGCCAGTACGAGTGGATGAACGATCCCGGCCTGTCCGGCAAGGATTTCGAGTGGGATTCCGCCTGCCCGGGCGACCAGTGGCGCCACTCGCACAACTACATGCACCACACCCACACGAACATCCACGGCAAGGACCGCGACATCGGCTACGGCGTCCTGCGGATGTCCGAGGAGCAGCCGTGGGAGCCGTACTACCTGGGCAATCCCGTCTACGCGACCCTGCTGGCGCTGTTCTTCCAGTACGGCGTGGCTATGCACGATCTCGAGCTCGACCGGATCCGCACCGGCGAGACGCGCTGGGGCACAAAGCAGCGCGAGATCGGTGCCGCGATCTGGAAGAAGGTCCGCCGCCAGACGCTCAAGGACTACGTGCTGTTCCCGGCCCTGGGTGGGCCCAGCGCCCCGTTCGTGCTGGCCGGCAACGCCACCGCCAACCTAACCCGCAACGTGTGGTCCTACATGATCATCTTCTGCGGCCACTTCCCCGACGGCGTCGAGGAGTTCACCGAGGAGGAGACGGAAAACGAGAGCCGCGGCGAGTGGTATTACCGCCAACTCCTCGGCTCGGCCAACCTGACCGGCGGCAAGTTGTTCCACGTCATGTCCGGCAACCTCTCGCACCAGATCGAGCACCACCTGTTCCCCGACATCCCGGCGCATCGCTACGCCGAGATCTCGGTCGAGGTCCGCGAGATCTGCGAGCGCTACGGCATCCCCTACAACTCCGGGCCGCTGCACCGCCAGTTCGGCACCGTGGTCCGGAAGATCTGCCGCCTGGCGCTGCCGGACGGCTGGGGACGCATCGGTGCGCCCGAAGAGACCGTCGAGGAGAGTCGCGAGCCGGCGCTCGCCGCCGCCTGAGATCCTGCTGACGATGGATCCCGCAGCGCTCCAGGCCCTGGTCGACGACTTCGGCATCCCCGACGCGCTGCTCCGGGCGCCCATCGCGCTCGCCAGACCGGGGTAGGGCCGCGACTTCCCGGTTGCGCGGAGGTTCGCGAAGGTATAGACATACTCGGGCAGGGAGGTTGAGGCTTGGGAGGTTTGAGGTGAGAGGTCAGTTCGTTCGGTCGAAGCGCAGGCGCGGCTTGATCGCTCTGGCGGTCGCATTCGGCGCGCTCGCTCTCCCGAGCGCAGCTTCTGCGGTGCCGCTGACCGTCCCGTTCGTCGGTTTCGGCCTGCCCCCGGCCGCGAACACGACCGCCGGCGACGAGACCGAGTACACGGTCTCGTTCGTCGCCCAGAACGGGCTGTCGGGAGGCAGCACCGCCGTGATCATCAACGCAGCGGGCGCTCCACCACTCGCCGCGGGAACCACATTCCCGCCCTCGGCGCTCCACTCGGACGAGGGCGCCTTCTACACGGTCGGTACGGCCGACGACCCCAACAACGTCGTCATCGCCGACGTGATCCGGCAGAACGGCGACCAGACGGTGATCATCCCGATCGCCTTCACCGGCCTCAGCGCGTCGGTGAACGAGGTCGTGACCGTCGGCATCGGCTACGGGTCCGATCACAAGGTCCACAACCGGCCGACGCCCTGCGACGACTGTCGCCTGGCCATCGACACCACGATGGCCGGCGACGACTTCGGGCTAACCCCTGCGTTCGACGTCCTCGAAGGCCCGGGTGATCTGCTGGTCGAGTCGGGTAACGACCAGGTCACGATGGTCGCCACTGCCTTTGGCGACGTCCTTGAGGCCCATCTGGTCGATGGCCTCGGCGCCGATGTGGTCGGCGAGAACGTCACGTTCACGGCGCCGCCCACCGGCCCGAGCGGCACGTTCGCCGGCGGCACCATGGACGGCCGCGAGCTCGTCGTCGTCACCGACGGCGACGGGATTGCCACGTCAAGCGTGCTGACGGCGAACGACGCCGTCGGCGTCTGGGCGGTCGATGTCACCACCGACGCCGTCGGCGTAGCTCCGATCGAGTTCGACCTCGAGAATGACCCCGGCCCCCCAGAGGCGGTCACTCTGCAGCTCAGCCCATCCGTGATCCCGGGAGATGGGGTGTCCACCAGCCAGGCAACCGCGACCGTCGAAGACCAGTTCGGAAACCAGGTCGACGCCGGCAACACCGCGACGTTCTCCAGCGACGGCGCCCAGGAGTTCTCGCCGCCCACGGAGATCGCGCCTGGCCGATTCCGCTCGACGATCACCTCGACGCCCGAATCCGGCCTGTTCACGATCACCGTGGACATCGTTGAGGGCAGCTCGCCGTCTGACACCGCAGCCCTGGCCCAGACGGCCGACGTGACCGCGCCAAGGGCCGAGATCCGCGACCACCCGCAGCGCAGGAGCAAGCGTAAGCGGGCTCGCTTCACCTTCGACTCCGGCTCATCTCCCTCGGACCAGGCGGAGTGCAAGCTGGACGGCGCCGCCTACCGGCCCTGCACGTCCCCGAAGACCTACCGCGTCAGGCGGGGCAGGCATGTCTTTAAGGTCCGCTCGACCGACCTGAGCGGCAACACCGGCCCGGCCGACACGTTCACGTTCCGGCGGACCAAGAGGAACTAGCGGCGGCTCACTCCGCGAGCTCCGGGATCAGCCGGGCGACGTGCTGCGCCAAGGTGCGGCGAACCCATTGCTGGGTCTCGGCGTCGCCGATGCGGTAGCGCGCGAGCAGGAGCTTCTGCTCGGCGATCGGTAACCCGGAGATCTCCCAACTCACGGCCAGGTGCTCGAATAGAAGCTCGGTGCGCCGCCGCCAGTCGTCGTCGACCGTGGCAGGCCCTGCCGCCCTGGCCTTGGTGATCTTACGGATCGATCCCGGGCTGAGCGACTCCCGCAGCGTCAGCACGTTGCCCTCGGCGTCCGTGTAATCGACCGTTGCGACCGGCTCCTTGCGGCGGCGCTTCGCCATCAGCATTGCTCCTCGACGAGCTCCGCCAGGGGCGACTCCTGGCCGGCGTCGATCGCCTCGGCGCTGACCAGCAGCACGAACCCGGAATCGACCTCGACGCCCTTGCAGGCGGGCGTTTCGGCGACGATGGACTCGAGGATCGTCTGCTTGTCCGGGCGCAGCTCGGCGATGAACTCCCCTACGGTGATCGCTGGGGAGGCGACGCCGGATGCGCCGCTGGCGCCCTCGGCCGGGGGATCGTCATCGTCTCCCCCGCAGCCTGCGGCCAGCATCAGCGCAGCGGCAAGGATGGCGGCGGTCCGCGTCATCAATCGATCAGACGCTTTTCCATCTGATGCACCGCGATTCGCCACATCACGAGCGCGAATGCAGCCAACACCCCGAAGCGCAGCAGGTCGGTGCTCTCCAGGCCGAAGCTCGCGTGGCGCACCAGCTCGACTAGCTGGTAGAGCGGGTTGAACTGCGCGGCAATCTGAACGCCCTCCGGCAGCTGGTCGATCGGGAAGAAGGTCCCGGCCACCAAAAAGAGCGGCGTGATCACGAGCGTGGTCACATAGCTGAAGTGATCGATCTTGCCCACGGTGGCGGCCATCGCCACCCCGAACGCCGCGAACCCCAGCGCGGTCACGAAGCAGTACAACGGCACCAGCAGCATCCCGGCGGCGGGATCGAGCCCGAACCCCATCGCGACCAGCAGCGGGAAGCACCCGTAGAAGCCGGCGCGGATCGCGATCCACAGCATCTCGGCGGTGACCACCTCCTCGACGTCGACCGGCGCCGCCAGGATCGCGTCGTAGGTGTTTTGGAAACGGTGCTTGACGAATGTGCCGAACATGGCCGGCAGCGCACTCGAGAAGATCACGGCGGTCGCGACCATTCCCGTCCCGACGAACTCGACGTATGCCAACCCGTCGACGCGGTCGACGACGGTCGCGCCGAGGCCGAGGCCGAACGCGAGCAGGTAGACGATCGGCTCGAGCACGCTCGAGAAGGTCGTTGCCTTCCAGAACGTCCGGAAGTTCGCGATGTCGCGGCTCATCACGCCCCAGATCGCAGCGGGCTCCAATCGCCGGGCTCCAATCACGGTCTCCGAGCTCATTCCGCCTCCTCCCCCGTCAGCAGCACGAACACGTCCTCGAGCGAGGCGGCGCGGCGGACTGCGTCCTCCGGCACCGCCCCGTCAGTCGCGCGCTCGGATCCGACGACCGCGATTGCGGGACCGGCGGGCCTGACCCGCAGGCCCTGCGCCTCGGCCTTCTCGCGTGCCTCGGCCAGCCGGTCGGGCGGGCCGTAGATCTCGGCCGTCTCGCGTCCGGCGTGCTCGGCGATCAGGTCGCCCGGCTTGCCACGGGCGATGATCTTGCCCTTGGTCATCACGGCGACCTCGTCGGCGAGCCGCTGGGCCTCCTCGATGTAGTGCGTGGACATCAGGATCGTGACTCCCCTGGTGCGCAGGCCGTCGATCAGCGTCCAAAGCTCGGTGCGGATTTGCGGGTCGAGGCCCACGGTCGGCTCGTCCAACAGGAGCAACCGGGGCTCGTGCACAAGGCCGCGAGCGAGCAGCATGCGGCGGCGCATTCCGCCCGAGAGCTCGTCGACGGCGTCCTTGCGGCGAGCGGTCAGACGGGCGAGCGCGAGGCTCCTGTCGACGGCGGCGCCGACGTCGGCGACCCGGTAGAGGCGGGCGGAGACGGCGAGGTTGTCCTCAACGGTCACGTCGACGTCCAGGTTGTCCAGTTGCGGGACGACGCCCATCTCGGCCCGCGCCCGCTTCGCGTCGCGGGGCAGGGTGTGCTCGAGCACCTGGATCTCGCCCTCGTCGGCGATCGCCTGGCCGGTGAGCAGCCGCATCGTCGTCGACTTGCCGGCGCCGTTGGGCCCGAGCAGTCCAAGGCAGATGCCCTGGGGGACATCGAGGTCCAATCCGTCAACGGCGGTGATCTCCCCGAAGCGCTTGACGACGCCGCGTAGCTCGATCGCGTTCACGGCGATTCAGGGTAGCCAGCGCTCGTGCGCGTGCTGTACGGTCGAACGATGGTCGTTGCGATCGCCGGCGGGCACGGAAAGATCGGCCTCAGGCTCACCCGCCTGCTGGCCGACCGCGGCGACCGGGTCCTCAGCTTGATCCGCAATCCGGACCAGAGCGCTGCTGTGGAGGAGGCCGGGGGCGAGGCGGTGGTGGTCGACCTCGAGGCCGCCGGCTCAGATCAGGTCGCGCGGGGGATCGAGGACGCCGATGCGGTTGTGTTCGCGGCCGGCGCCGGCCCCGGAAGCGGTGCCGAGCGCAAGCTGACGCTGGACCGCGACGGTGCGGCGCTCCTGGCCGAGGCGGCCAAGCGGATCGACGCCCGGCGCTATGTGATGGTCAGCTCGACAGGCGCGTCTCCGCAGCACGAGGGTGACGACGTGTTCGACGTCTACCTGCGGGCGAAGGGCGAGGCGGACGTCGCGCTCGCACAGAGCGGCCTCGACCACACGATCGTCCGCCCGGGAAGCCTCACCGACGATCCGGGGACGGGACGGGTCCAGGTCGGCGAAAGCGTCGACCGCGGCGAAATCAGCCGGGACGACGTGGCTGCCGTCCTCGCGGCAACGCTGGCCGAGCCGGCCACCGTCGGCAAGACATTCGAGTTGGTTGCGGGCGACGAGCCGATCGAAACCGCACTCGCGGCGCTCGCCGGATAGCGCCGGGACTCAGCCGACGGCGAGGATCTCGAGCGTCTTCGCGCCGCCAGGCGTCGCGACCGACACCTGATCGCCCTTGGTGGCGCCCAGCAACGCCTTCGCGATCGGGCTCTCGACCGAAACCTTGCCCTCGGCGGAGTTCGCCTCCAGGCGGTGGACGAGCGTCACGTCGGTGACCTTCCCGGTCGACGCGTCACGGAAGCTGACCGTCGAGCCGTTGCCGGCCACGTCGCCCGCGGCGGCTGCGACGACCGTGGCGTGGGCCAGGAGCTCCTCGAGCGTGCGGATCCGGGCTTCGTTCAGCCCCTGCTCCTCACGGGCAGCGTGGTACTCGGCGTTCTCGGAGAGGTCACCCTCCTCGCGCGCAGCCTTGACGGCGGCGACGATCGCCGGGCGCCGGACCTCGGTGAGCTCCTTGAGCTCGGCCTCGGCCTCGGCCTTGCCCTCGGGGCTGATCGCGTTCTGGACTTCGTCCGTCACGGCGGCGGAGGGTAGCGACCGGGGATCAGCCCCCGGGTATCCTTTTTCACCACATATGGGGGCGAATTAGCTTCGACGTGGATCTGTTCGCCTCGATGTTGCGAGTCGAGGAGCCGGGGTTGGCCTCGTAAAACTCTCCCCGGAAAACCATAATTGCGGACTCACATGAGTTCGCCCTCGCGGCCTAAATAGCCGTTTGAGGGAGTCGGCCCGGGATGCCCGCGCCCGGATCGCCGGCTTCGATTGCGGGCTCACCCCTCAGTTAGGACCCTCGATCTGAGGGGGACACTCAAGGAGGGTGTGGTACCGGGAACGTATCCCACGGATTGACCGACCCGGTCGCCGAGATCAGACTCCGATGGGCACACTCGTAGACGCATCGAGGCAGCATCCGCGGACGTGGGTGCAATTCCCACCGCCTCCACTAAAGGAGCCACATGGGGACGCGTGATCGGAGTAGTGTCGAACCGATCCCGAACCGAAGGAGTGCAGATGTCTCAGGAGAACGTCGACCTCGTCCGTGGCGCCTACGACGACTTCAACAGCGGCAACGTCGAGGGTGTGCTCGCCCGGCTCGACGCCGAGGTCGAGTGGACCGAGCCCGGTGGCGGCAATTCCCCGGCGGGTACCTTCACGGGGCCCGAGAGCGTCGGCGGCGGCGTGTTCGCCAAGGTCGGGGAGCACTTCGACGAGTTCGCGTGCAACATCGAGGACACGACGGACGAGGGCGACACGGTCGTTGTCGCCGTCCGCTTCGCGGGCAAGGGCAAGAGCGGCGCCGAACTGGGCACCCCGGCCGAGCACGTCTGGGAGATTCGCGACGGCAAGGTCGCGCGTTTCGAACACACGCCGTCCGACCCGGACGCCTGGGCGACCGCCTGGAGTTGAACTTACGTCGACCCCTTCCTGAAGACCCGCATCCCGCGCGCCTCGTAGTTCGCCAGGGCATGCGGGCCGTCGCTCGTGTTCGTGCTCACCCAGACGCGCTCGCCGAGCTCGAAGCCGCGCCGCAGGACGTGGGTCAGCAGCGCGCCGCCGAGGCCCTGGCCCTGGAACGGAGCCAATAGGCCGAAGATCGATAGCAACACGGAACCGTCATCGCCCGCTCGCAGCTCGGCGTAGCCGGCGGGCTCGCCGCGCACCTCGACCACCCACGTCTCGACCTCGTCCGCCCAGGCTCGCCAGCGCACGCCGTCCCAGCCAAGGCGGTCGGTCCACGACCAGTCCGCACCGATCTCCTCGTAGAGGCGCCGGTTGAGCGCCGGGTCGTCCACGAGGACGATCGAATGCTCGACGCCCGGCGGGCTCTTCGGCGGCCGCAGGGCCGCGGGATCAGTCAATTCGAGATAGGTGACGATCACGGTCAGTCACCATATGAGCGGTGAGCGAAAGCGGGACAGGCGGCTGGGGCGCCCCGGCGCCCGAGCGAGACTACGAGCCGATCCACCCCGGCGGCGGGCGCAACACGTCCCTGCGCGAGCGGCTCAAGCGCTACTTCGGCGCAATCGCGGCCGGCCTGGTGGTGCTCGTCACCAAGGGCAAGGCGATCCTGCTGTTGCTGCCGAAGCTGAAGATCTTCACGACCTCGGCGTCGATGCTGGTCTCGATCGCCGCCTACGCCCTGATCTGGGGGTGGTCGTTTGCGGTCGGCTTCGTCCTGTTGCTGCTGCTGCACGAGCTCGGGCACGTGATCCAGCTTCGCCGCGAAGGCGTCGAGGCGTCGGCGCCGATGTTCATCCCGTTCCTCGGCGCGGTGATCGCGGCGAAGTCGATGGGAAACGACGCCGCGGCCGAGGCCCGGGTCGGTCTGGCGGGGCCGATCCTGGGCTCGATCGCCACCCTCATACCGCTTGCGATTTGGCTCGCGACGGGGGAGGAGTTCTGGCAGGCGCTCGCCTACGTCGGGTTCTTCCTCAACCTGCTGAACCTCCTGCCGGTGCTGCCGCTGGACGGCGGCCGGGCGATGGCGGCGCTCTCGCCCTGGGTCTGGGCGGTCGGCTACGCCGGGCTCGTCGCGCTGACCTTCCTGTTCCCGAACCCGATCCTGATCCTGGTCCTGATCTTCGGCGGAATCGAGAGCTGGCGCCGCTTCAAGGCCCGGAACACGCCGGAATCGCGGACCTACCACGCGATCCCGACCCGCACCCGCGCATTGGTGGCGATCACCTACCTGGGCCTCGCCGCGGCGCTGGCCGTGGGCGTCGCCGAAACGTTCCTCGAGAAGGACTTCGACGACGTCTGATGGCTGAGCGCGAGTTCGACGTGGTCGTGATCGGGGCCGGCCCCGCGGGCGAGGTGGTGGCCGGCCGCCTGGCGGACAACCGCCTCGCGGTGGCGCTCTGCGAACAGGAGCTGGTCGGCGGCGAGTGCTCGTTTTACGCCTGCATGCCGTCGAAGGCCCTGGTGCGCCCGGGCGAGCTGATCGGCGAGGTGGGCCGCGTGCCGGGCCTCGAGCTCGCGTCGGGGACCGTGGACGCAGCCGCCGCCCTGGCCCGGCGCGACGAGGTGATCCACGACCTCGACGACTCCGGGATGCTGCCGTGGCTGGAGGAGCGGGGCATCGAGCTGGTCCGGGAAACCGCGCGAATCGACGGCGAGCGCCGGGTGAGCGCCGGCGACGACGTGCTCGTCGCTCGCAAGGCCGTCGTCGTCGCGACGGGCAGCGCCGCGTCGCTGCCGCCGATCGACGGCCTCGCCGAGGCCGAGCCCTGGACCAACCGCCAGGGCACCACCACTCATGAGGTGCCACCGAGCCTGCTGGTGATCGGCGGCGGGCCTGTGGGCTGCGAGCTGGCCCAGGCCTGGCGCTCGCTGGGGTCCGACGTGGTGCTGCTCGAAGTCGCCGACCGGATCCTGGCGAAGGAGGAGCCGTTCGCCGCCGAGCAGGTGACCGCAGCGCTGCGCGAGGACGGCGTCGATGTTCGAACGGACCTCGAGATCCTCTCGATCGCTCGCGACGAGCATCGCTTTCATGTCGCCCTCGCCGACGGAGAGACCCTGGAGGGCGCGGAGCTGATGGTGGCCGCGGGGCGCAGGCCCCGGACAACGGACCTCGGCCTCGAGAGCATCGGCTTGGAGCCCGGCGAGCCCTTGCCGGTCGATGAGCGGATGGCCGTCGAGGGACGCGACTGGCTCTACGCGATCGGCGACGTCAACGGGCGCGTGCTCCTGACCCACTCCGGCAAGTACCAGGCCAGGGTCGCGGCCGATGTGATCCTCGGCCGCGACGCCAGGGCGTCGACGGACGTCCCGGGGTCGCCTCGGGTCACGTTCACCGACCCGCAGGTCGCAGCGGTCGGGTTGACCCTTGCGGCTGCCGGGGAGGCGGGCATGAACGTCCGCGCCGTGGACGTGGGAACGTCGGCGAACGCCGGAGCGAGCTTTCACGGCCGGAACACCGAGGGCACGTCCCGGCTGGTCGTCGACGAGGACCGGCGGGTCCTGGTCGGTGCGACGTTCACCGGATACCAGACCGCGGAGCTCCTGCACGCGGCCACGATCGCGGTCGTGGCTGAGGTCTCGCTGGACCGTCTCTGGGAGGCGATTCCCGTGTTCCCGACCCGCAACGAAGTCTGGCTTCGCCTGCTCGAGGAGTACGGGCTCTAGCTAGAGGCTGATCCGCGCCTTCAGCGCGTCAAGGAAGCTGCGCGGGAAGCCCGGGATCGAATCGAGCTCGTCGAGCGACTTGAAGCCCCCGGTGCGCTCGCGGTGCGAGAGCACGCGGCCGGTCTGGGTCACCGACAGGCCAAGCTCGCGGAGCTCGTCGTAGGACGCTGAGTTCAGCGCAACCTGGCCGGAGCCTGACGGCGGCGCCGGAACCGACTCCGGCGTCGGCTCGGGCTCCGGCGTCGGCTCGGGCTCCGGCGTCGGCTCTGGCTCCGGCGTCGGTTCCGCCTCGGGCTCCGGTGGCGGGGGCTCCGGTGTCGGTTCGGGCTCCGGTGTGGCCTCCGGTGCGGGCGCCGGCTCGTCGAAGATCTCGCGCGGATCCAGATCGGGCATTGGGGCCGCGACCTCGTCGACGACCGCCCGGGCGCGCTGCTCGGCGCTCGTCGCCCGCCGCTCCGCCTCAGCGATGCGATCCAGCATCCCGCGCAGGTCCTCGGTGCGCTTGATCTCGTCGGCCTTGAGCTGGGCCAGGCGCTCGGCGCGCTCGGCGCGCGATTCCGCCTCGGCGGCACGGGTTTCGACGTCCTCCAAACGCTGCGCTGCCCGGTCGAGTGCATCGGCAGTGCGCTGCTGGCTCTCCGCCAGACGCTGCTCGGTCCGCTGAAGCTCGGTTGCAAGCACCTGTTCCTGGGCACGGCGGTCCTCGAGCTGGCGCTCGGCCTCGCGAAGCTCGACCAGCAGGCGTTCGCGCTCTGGGTTCGGCTCGACCTGCTGCTCCTCCACCACCTTGTCCGCGGCCGCGCGCTCGATCTCCTCGGCGTTTGCGACAACGCGCTCCTCGACCTTGGCCTCGGCCTCGCCGATCCGCTCCTCGGCCTGTCGCTGGCGCTCCTCGGCCTCGCGGATCCGGCGATCGGCTTCGGCCTCGACGTCACCGCTGCCAACGGTGGGCGCGGCCGCAGCCGTCGCAGCGGCGCCAACGGCAGCGCCCGCCGCGGCCGCCGGCGCGCCCGGAGCAGGCTGATGCATGATCGTGTCGAGCTGCTCGGTCTGGCCCGGCGGAGCCTCGGGTGCCGCAGGGGCGGCAGGCGCCGGGGGCGGTTGCGGTGGCGACGGGCTCCTGCGGGCCGCCTTCGCCTGCGCCCGCTCCTCCTTCTTCGCCCGCTTCGCCGCCTCCTTGGCCTCGCGGCGCTCGGCCACCGCACGACGCCGCTCCTCGCGGGCCTGCTCGCGCTGGGCCTTCGCCCCTTCCTTGGTCGCCTTGCGCTGCTGGCCAGCGGCCTGCTTCGCGCTCTGGCGCTCGATCTTGCGCCGCTGTGTTTCCTCCTTCTTTACCCGACGTTCCTCGGCTCGGGCGGCGCGCTTGCTGACTCCGGCTGGAGCCACAGGCGCCGTCGTTGGAGGCGCCACGGGCACGGGGGGAGCCCCGGGGGGCGGAACCGAGCCGGAATCGGGAGTCGTTGGCGAAGGCGAAGATGTGGGCACGGCGGCGGGCGGCGTCACGGCGGCGGGCGCGGGCGTCGCTGGGGCGGGCGCGGACGGCTGATCAGGCGCGGGCGCCGGCGCCTCCGGCTCGGTTCCCGGCTCGGGCACGGCGGCGGCAGGCGTCGTCGTGGCCGACCCGCCCTGCTCCTGTTGCTTGCGCCGCTGAAGCCGGAACGAGCGCATCCGCCCTATCGTCGCACACGGCGGGCTTGGCGGCCCTTGCACGAGAGCAGGGCGAAGGCAGACTTGCACTTGGGGCTCAGCGCATGCGGTGCCGCAGTTCGCGCTCGACCTCGCGCTTGACTTCGCGATCGCGGATCTCGCGCCGGCGGTCGCGGCCCTCCTTGCCCTTCGCCAGGGCGATCTCCACCTTGGCGCGCTGACCCTTGAAGTAAACCCGGGTCGGGATCAGCGTCAGGCCCTTCTGCTGCGTGCGCCCGATCAGGCGCTCGATCTCATAGCGATGCAAGAGCAGCTTGCGGGGGCGCTCCGGATCGTGGTTCTCTCCCGCCGCGGGGGGATAGGGCGGGATATGCATGTTGCGCAGCCAGACCTCACCGTCCTCGACGACCGCGTATGCGTCCGCCAGCTGCGCCTTGCCGGAGCGCAGCGACTTGACCTCGGTGCCGAGGAGCTCAATGCCGCACTCGAACTTCTCGACGAACTCGAACTTGTGCGCTGCGCGCCGGTTCGAGGCGACGTCGCCCGAGGCGAGCTTCCGCTTTTCCTTCTTGGCCATGGGCTTAGGTTAGGTTGACCGATCGCCCTCGACCGGCTCCAGGTCGGTCCTGCCACGGGCGGCCTCGACCGAGTTGACCGTCACCGCCAGCGGGTCTCCGAGCCGCACGGCCCGCCCGGTCCGCCGGCCGACCAAAGCCGTCTCGGTCTCGTTCAGGTCGAAGCGCTCGCCGCGGAGCTCGCGGGCGGGGACGAAACCCTCGTAGACGTCCCCAAGCTCGCCGTTGAAGCGCACGAACGCTCCGGCGCCCACCAGGCCTGAAACCTCGCCGTCGAAGCGCTGCTTCCACCCGTTTTCGAACAGCTCGCGCTCGAGCAGGAACGCGGCGCAGACCCGATCGGCCCGGCGCTCGATCCGCATCGCTTCACGCTCGCGCTCCGAGCAGCGAACGCCCGCGTCCCGCACCGCGCTTGGATCAGGCTCGGCCTCGCCCGCGTTGACCGACGCCAACAAACCGCGATGTGCGATCAGGTCGGGGTAGCGGCGGATCGGCGAGGTGAAATGGCAATAGGCGGTGCTCCCCAGGCCCGCGTGCCCCAGGTTGCGTTCGGAGTAGTAGGCCTGCTTGAGCGATCGCAGGACCAGCGAGGCATAGGCGTCGCGGCCGTGTCCGCGGCGGCGCGCCTCGGCGGCGACCAGGCGGCTTGCCTCGCCCACGAGGGTGCCCGCCTCGGTCGGGCTCATGCGCTCCGGAGCCCCGGGCGTCGGCACGTCCAGCGCCACGAGCTGGTCGAAGAGCCGCTGGACGCGCTCGGGGTCCGGTTGCTCGTGGACCCTGTAGAGGGTCGTTACGCGGCGCTTCTCGAGCAGCTCCGCCACGCGTTCGTTGGCGAGGATCATCAGATGCTCGATCAGGCGGTGGGCCTCGGTCTGGGCGACGCCCCGGGCCGACGCTACGCCTCCCTCGGAGTCGAACTCGAACTCGGGTTCGAACGATTCGATCTCGAGCGCGCCGACGGGCCGGCGTTCGGCCAAAGCCGCCGCCGCCCGCCGAGCCAGCGCGAGCGGCTCGGCGACGTCGGCAGGCGCCTCGGCGCGCCCGGCGAAGATCTCGTCGAGCTGCTCGTAGTCGAGCCGGGCGTCCGAGCGGATCCGGCTCCGGTAGAAGCCCGCCGAGCGGGTGGCGCCGCTTCCGTCGAGCCGGATCTCAGCCGTGACCGCGAGCCGATCGGCTCCCGGCACCAGGCTGCAGGCCTCGTTCGACAGCGCCTGGGGCAGCATCGGCTCGACGATCCCGGGCGCATAGACGCTGGTTGTACGCCGCGCCGCCTCGTCGTCCAGAGCGCTGCCCGGGCGCACGTGAGCCGACACGTCGGCGATGTGGATCCAGAGCCTGACGCCGTCGCCGTCCGGCTCGGCCGAGAGGGCGTCGTCGAAGTCGCGGGCGGTCGCGGGGTCGACCGTGAACGTGGCGAGGTCGCGGAGGTCGCGGCGCGTGGGATCGACGTCCGCGGCGGCCGGGATCGCCTCCCGGGCGTCGTCTGAGACCCGGCGCGCGAACCCCCGGCGCTCGAGCCCTTCCCAGAGCAGCGCCTCGACCACGTCTCTGGCGCGCTTCGGGGAGCCGAGCAGGCGCATCACCCGGACGCCGCGCGAGTCCGGCGCCGCGAGCACCATCTGCCCCGGCTTCGGGTTGAGCTTGCCGCGGGCGATCGCCTGCTGCCCGCCACGCTCGAACAGCGGCTCGAGCACCTGGAACCGGCCCCGGCGCGCAACCACCCCGACGATGCGATCCCGTTGCTCGCGAGCGCGCCCTCGCCCCCGCGGCGATTGGCGGGATCCGCTCAAGGAAGCTCGGAGTTGAGCGTGCCCAGCGCCCGTTCGAGCGCTTCGTCGGGCTCGGTCTTCGGATCGTCGACCGCGCGAACGTCCGGCTTGATCCCGACCCCCGCCAGCGAGACCTCGTCCGCGGTCAGGTACTCCCCGATCGTCAGGTCGAGAGCGCCGCCCACGGTCAGGTGGATCACCTCCTGGAACGTGCCCTTGCCGTACGAAGGCTCGCCGACGATCGTGCCGAGGTCATACGAGCTGATCGCCGAGGCGAGGATCTCGGCGGCCGATGCGGTGTCGCGGTTGATCAGGACCACCGTCGGCCGCGGATCGAGGGCGTCGCCGGTTGCGTCGTAGACCTGCTCGCCGCGGGTCCGGCTGCGGGTGGTGACGACGTCGCCCTCCTCCACGAAGATGCTCGACGAGAGCACGGCCTCGTCGAGGAGGCCGCCGCCGTTGCCGCGCAGGTCCAGAACCAGGCCCTCCGCCCCCTGCCGGTAGAGCCGCTCGATCTCGGTGCGCAGCTCGCCGTGTGCACCCTTGCTGAACCCGAAGTAGCGAACGTAGGCAACCTTCGTGCCGTTGACACGCTCGATCCTGCCCTGCGCCGCGGGCAGCCGGACGGTCGCGCGCTCGAGGGTTTCGTCGCGCGGCTCGCCGCCGGTAACCGGTTCGATCGTCAGCTCCACCTCGGTGCCCGGCTCGCCCTTGATGCGGGCGGTCGAGACCTGCGAAGGCACCCCGGCGATCGACCGGCCGTTGACGGCGGTGATTACGTCGCCGACGGCGAGGTCGGCGGCTTCCGCCGGCGAGTCGGGCAGGACGTCGGCCACCCTCAGGCCCTTCGGCACCTCGTTCACGGTAAGGCCCACGCCCGAGAACTCGCCCTCGGTCGCGGAGTTGAAGACCTCCAGGTCCTCGGCGTCGAAGAAATGGGAGAAGCGGTCGTCGTAGCGCTTGCGCAGGCCGTCGACCATCCCCTTGACCGATCCCTCTTGAAGCTCGTCGTCGCCGACTTGCTCGAAATAGTTGGCCTCGATCACCTCTCGCGCCTCCTCGGACAGCGAGGCGCCGCCGTCATCGGACAGCTCGCCGGCCAGCACCACGCCCGCAAGTGCGGCGAGCGCGCCAGCGATCAGGCCACGGATGAACCCCGAGCGGTCGCTCAACGGGGATCAGCCCTTACCAGGGGGGGCAATGATGCTTTCGCGACTTGCGTCGCTCAACCTATACCCGCAGGAAGCGGCGCAGGGTGATGCCACTCCCGAGGGCGGACACGGCCGTCGCCGAAGCGACGAGGATGATGACCAGGGGCAGGAAGCCCATGGTCGAGAAGCTGTCCACGAGTTCAAAGTTCTCCGAGAGCGGGTCTACGACCGTCACCTTTCCGAGCCACAGTATGGCCACCGCGACGACTGCGCCCGCGAGCCCGACGATCACGCCCTCGATGATGAACGGCCAGCGGATGAACCAGTTGGTCGCGCCGACCAGCCGCATCACCTCGACCTCGCGGCGTCGGGCGTAGATCGAAAGCCGGATCGTGTTGCCGACCAGCATCAGCGAGGCGACGAGCAGCAGCACCGCCAGGACGATCAGGACGATCTTCACGGCGCCGGTGACGCGGGTGATCTTGCTCGCGTCCTGGCGCGCGTCCTTGACCTCCTCGATGATCGGGTTGATCGGCTTCGGCTCGCCGGACGGGCCGACCGTGCTGATCGAGGCGGACACCGAGTTCAGGTTCGCCGGGTCGTCGAGGTCGAGCGCGAACGACGCGGGCAGCGGGTTCGAGTTGAGCTCGCCGATCGACTCGCGAAGGTCGCCCTTGACGCGGTCCTGAAGGATCGTCACGGCCTCGCCCTTCGAGATGAAGTCAGCGGACTCCACGTGCTCGATTGCGGCCAGCTCCTTGCCGAGCGCATCGATCTCGGCCGGGGTCGCATCGTCGTAGAGGTAGACGTTGAGCCCGATCTGGTCGCGCACGTCCTGGGCCTTGTCCTCGCTGGCCTTCAGCACTGGGACCAGCACGCCCAGGAGCAGCGTCGTGACGACGATCGTGACGATCGCGGCGATGCTCGGGGCGGCGCTGCGGCGCAGCGCCCGGAAGGCTTCGGAGAGGAAGAAGACGACGCGGCCCATGATCAGAACGAGAGGTCGTGGTCGCCGTCGGTGCCGGCGCCCTCGACGCCCATCTCGACGTGGAGTCGGGCGGCGAACTCGCGGGTCGATTCGTCGTGATAGCCGCCGACGCCCTCATCGCGGACCAGGCGGCCCTCCTCGAGCCCGATCACACGGCGCTGCATCTTGTCGACCATGTCGCGGTCATGGGTGACCACGAGGACGGTGGTCCCGGTCCGGTTGATCCGGTAGAGCAGCTGCATGATCCCGATCGAGGTCTCGGGATCGAGGTTGCCGGTCGGCTCGTCGGCCAGCAGCAGGGGCGGATGGTTGACGAACGCGCGCGCGATCGAGACGCGCTGCTGCTCGCCGCCCGAGAGCTGGTCCGGGTAGTTGTGGATCTTCGACTGCAGCCCGACCAGGCGGATGATTTCGGGCGTCTTGCGCCGGATCTCGGAGCGGTGCTCGCCGATCACCTGCAGCGCGTAGGCGACGTTGTCGTACACGGTCCGGTTCGGCAGCAGCTTGAAGTCCTGGAAGACGGTGCCGATCCGGCGCCGCAGGTACGGCACCTTCGCCAGCGGCAACTGGTTGATGTCGTGACCCGCGATCTCGACGATGCCCGACGCCGGCTCGATCTCCCGGATCAGCATCTTGATCAGGGTCGACTTGCCGCAGCCGGTCGGTCCGACGACGAATGCGAACTCGCCGCTCTCGACGTCGAGCGAGACCCGCTCCAGCGCCACGTGGCCGCCGGGGTAGACCACGGTCGTGTCCTTGAGGGCGACGATCGGCGGCTTCGGCGGCTGCTTGCCGGTCCGCTTCTGGTAGCGATGCGCGGCGTCCGCAACTTGGCGGCCGCGCGTGCGGGTGGAGGATCGTGAGCGTGTGAGCGCCATCGGTTGAGGTCTTTCTTCGGCGCCCGGTTCGTTCCTTTCCGGCCGCCTCCCCTGCAAGGCGGCGGCCACTCGGGCGCCCCGAAAGGGTAGCGCAGAGTGTTAGCGAACGCTAAGGATCAACTAACACCGCGCACGAAATCGACCAGGCGCGGAACGAACTCGTCCTCACGCTCGCGGTGCGGCCAGTGGCCGGTCTTGAACATCTCGATCTGAGTGCCGTCCCCGAGCAGGGCGGCGCTCTGCTCAAAGCTGGAGCGCGGAATGCCGGCGTCGCCGACGAGCAAGCCGGGGACGGGGGTCTTCCGGTCAAGCGCGGCCGAGCGGCGGGGGCTGAGCGCGCGGTAGTGATCGACCGCTGCCTTTAGCGAACGCGGGTCGGCGAAGGCACCCTTGGCGCGAGCGAGGCAGGCGTCACGCGCCGGACCCGACCACCCCGGCGCCCAGCGCCTGTAGAGCGATCCGAGGTAGGCGAAGTCGTTGCGGCGCACCCGCCACTCCGCCCAGGGCATATTGAGCGCCAGGAAATGCCGGGCGCCGATCAGCGTGCGCAGGTCGCGGGGCAGGTGGTTCGCGTTCGGCAGCGCGACCGGCACGATCGCCCGCAGGCGGTCGGGGTGCTGGGCCGCGGCCGGGTAGCACATGAACGCGCCCCAGTCGTGGCCAACGAGGATGGCGTCGGATTCTGAGAGCGCGTCGAGCAGCCGGATCGGGTCGCTGCCGATCGTGAGCATGTCGTAGGGCCGGGCCTCGACAATTGTGTCCGGGTGGTAGCCACGAAGCCAGGGGCGCACCGTCCGGTAGCCAGCGTCGTTCAGAGCGCCGGCGACCCGCTCCCACCCGTGCGGCGTGTCCGGGAACCCGTGGTAGAGGAGGACCAGCGGCCCCTCGCCCTCATCGAGGAAGACGAACGTCTGCCCATCGTCGGTCGAAGCCCGGGACCACTCGGTCATCGGCGCGGATCGTACGCCCCCTACGAGGACCGAAGCGAACTACCAAGTACACGCGACATACGTGCACTGATCGGGGTCACCGTTGCCGCTCGCCCTGTTGCCGCCGCCGTCGGTGACGCCCGGGACCGCGCTGATGCCGAGGTCGCCGTTGCGTCTCGCCCGATTGCGGGTGAGCGTCGTCGCGGCGCTCTTGACGTTCATGCCGTGTTTTCTCGCGCGGCTGACGTGGTTGCCCTTGAGCAGGGTGTTCTTGACACCCGGGCCGACGAGGAATCCGTGACTCCCGACGCCGTGGACCCGGTTGCGGCGCACGACGTTGTCGCGAAGCTGCTGGCCCCCGAATTCTCTCAGCCCGATGCCGATGCCCAGGCGCTGATCGCGAACCTGGTTGCCCGCAATCAGATTGCCGTGGCCGTCATCGATCGCGATGCCCAAATCTCGCACTTCGCTGATGAAGTTCCGCGAGACGGTGTGGCGGTTGCCGGCGACGATGACGCCGCCGTCGTTTCGCACAATCCGGTTGCGGGTGATCTCGTTGCCGCTGCCGCCCTCCACGAGGATTGCCAGGGGGTTGCGCGACATCCGATTCCGGTTGAACGAGACACGGGTGGAACCCTCGATGTGGACGCCGAGCTCGTTACGCCGGAACCAGTTGCCCAAGACCCGAATGCGGCGTGAGTCGAACATGCCCATCCCGTCGCCGTCCGGACCGGGGTTGCGGTTGAACGAGCTGTTGCGCACCAGGGTTCGGGCCGATTCGGCGATCACGATTCCGAAGAAGGGGTTCTTCGATGAGGAAATGCCGAGCACCCGGTTCTGGCGTGCCCTGCCGACGAACACGCCGACCGCAAATTCGCGCACCCGGCCGTTCCGCACGATAACGCCGTCGTGGGCGTCATTGAGCAGTCCGACGTCGCAGAACTCGCCCTTGAGACAGCCCGAGAACTCGGTGCCGTCACCATCGACCCGGTGCCCGTTCAGATTGAGCGTGATGTCGTCGGCGCCGATCACGATGCCGTTGTTCGGGCAGTCGAGCAAGTCGCTGTCGAGCGTCGTGTCGGCGGTGATCTCGTCGCCGCAGCTCACGTGATTCGCCTCGGCCTGGCCGGCGCCGAGCGTGAGGGCTGCGAGGACTCCAGCTGCGATGACCGGTAGTCGGAGCCGCCTAACCCGGATGGTCGCACTCTCGATCATGCCCCCCGACCTCTCCTCGTTGTCGCCAGCGCAAATGCCGCGTTGGCTCCAATCGAACCTACTCCCCTCACGGGGCCATGCGTGTGCGTTGGGTCACGCACCGCCGGTCCGGGCGGCGGTTGCCTAGGTCCAGTCGGGACCGAACAGCGGGGGGTGACTGACGATCGGCTTCAGGAGCAGCGCCTCACGCGCGCGGTCGGCGATGCCGCGCGCCGTCAGGCCGAAGTGCTCCATGCAGGCCTCGCCGGTCCCGGACACGCCGAACTCGTCGCCCATTCCGACCGCGAACACCGGCACCGGATGCTGTTCGGCAGCGACCTGGCGTACGGCGTCGGCCAGACCGCCGACCACTCGGTGCTCCTCCGCGGTGACCGCGACACCGGTCTTCGCCAGCGACTCGAGAATCGTCTCCTGGTAGAGCGGTTTGATGATCGACACGTTGATCACCTCGGCCTCGATCCCGTCTTCTGACTCGAGCGACTCAGCGGCGTCCATCGCGCGCCAGACCATGTGGCCCGTTGCGATCAGCGTGATGTCCTTGCCCTCGCGCAGCACGTCGACGCCATGGCCCAGCGTCTCGGGCACGTCCTCGTAGACGACCGGCGTCGCCGGGCGCCCGAAGCGCATGTACATGGGCTCGTCGGACTCGTACGACTCGAGCGTCGCCCGGTAGGCCTGGTTGTAGTCGGCGGGCACGACGACGGTCATCTTCGGCATCACGCGCATCAGGGCGATGTCCTCGATCATCTGGTGGGAGGCGCCGTCCTCGCCCAGCGAGACGCCGCCGTGGCTGGCACAGACGCGGACCGGAAGCTCGTTGTGCGCGATCCCGAGGCGAATCTGGTCGTAGGCGCGACCGGTGGCAAAGATCGCGAAGGTCGAGGCGTAGGGCCGCTTGCCGGTGGCCGCGAGACCGCAGGCCATCGACATCATGTTCGCCTCGGCAGCGCCGACGTTGAAGAAGCGCTCGGGGAACTTCTTGCCGAACTTCGCCGACTGGGTCGAGACCGAGAGGTCGGCGTCCAGCGCAACGACGTCGCCGTGAGCCTCGCCGAGCTCGACGAGGGCGTCACCGTACGCGTTCCGGGTCGCGCTCGGCTCGCTCTTGGTGCCCATCAGCCGTCGCCGCCGTCAGGTCCGTGCAGCGCCGCGGTCTGCTCGTCCAGCCGGGCCATCAGCTCGTCCAGGGCCTCGCCGGCCTGCTCCGGCGACGGTGGCTTGCCGTGGAACCCGAAGCGCCCCTCCATTGACGAGACGCCACGGCCCTTCTTGGTCTGCGCGACGATCGCCGACGGACGGTCGAGCGTGCGGCTGCGCTCCAGCGCCTCGGCGATCGCGCCCATGTCGTGGCCGTCGATCTCGATCGAGTCCCACCCGAACGACTCGAACTTCGCCCGGACGTTGCCGATGTCCATGACCTGCTCGGTGGTGCCGTCGGTCTGGAGGTGGTTGTAGTCGACGATCGCGGTCAGGTTGGAGACGCCGAAGTGCGCCGCGGCCGTCGCCGCCTCCCAGGTCTGGCCCTCCTGGCAATCGCCGTCGGAGAGGACGCCGAAGACGTGGGCCGTTTCGTCGAGCTGATCCAGTCGCAGGGCGAGGCAGATCCCCACGCACATCGACAGGCCCTGGCCGAGCGAGCCGGTCGATACCTCGACGCCCGGCGTCCGGTTCATGTCGGGATGCCCCTGAAGGGGCTCGCCGATCTTGCGCAGGCCCTGGAGGTGTTCGAGCGGGAAGTAGCCGTGGTGTGCGAGGGCGGCGTACTGGATCGGCGCCGCGTGGCCCTTGCAGAGCACGAAGCGGTCGCGCTCGGGCCAGGCCGGCTCCTCCGGGTCGTGCCGAAGCACGCGGTAATAGAGGGCCGAGACGATGTCGGCGGCCGATAGCGACGAGTCGAGATGCCCCGACTTCGCGACGGCCAGCATCCGCACGCATTCGATCCGCAGGATCGTTGCCCAGCGCTCGAGCTCGGCCACGGTCGGGGCGTGCTCTCCCCGGGCGGCGTCCTTCGCCGGCGGGCGTGGGTCCGGCACCGGCCGCAAATGGCTCATGCCCGCGAGGGTAGCGGGGTCCGGAACCGGGCTCGGCATGGGCTCTGCCATCGGAATGAGGCTATGCGGGGTCGGGGACGGAACCGGCCGCCCGGAGACCCGCAAAATGCGGGTAGGCTGGGCACACGATGGGGGGTCATCCGAACCCGACCATGCACGCCGAGCAGGAGCGGCTGGCGCTCCAGGATCGCCCGCGCGGGGTCCAGCTGCCCGATTGGTTCGTCGCCTCGTGCTTGCTGCGGGTGGTCGCGGATCTCGGGCCGGCGCCGACACGGCACGCATACGAGGAGTGGCGGCGCACCGAGGCCGACTCGGACACCGAGCGCATGCCGGCGTCCGCGGCGGTGATCGCGAACCGGTTCGGCGGCTGGCAGGCGGCCCTCGATGCGGCGTGGGAGGTGTGCGAGAGCACCGACGCGACGCGGCTGCTCGTCTGGCACCTCCAGGACCGCAGGGATCGGAACCGCTAGCCACTGCGCCATAGTCCGGGCGTGAGCTCGTCTCGACGCCGGACCCTGATCGTCCTCGCGGTGGCCGCGATCGCTGGCGCCGGCGCCGGGATCGCGATCGGCCTGCACGAGGGGGACGACGCCGACCAGGGGCCCAGCGCAGGGTCGGCGGCCAGCCCGCCGGCCAGCGCCCCACGGGCGGCCGAGGAGCCAGGTGTGCCGGGGCAGGATGGAGACGATCGTCCGGCGCTGCCGCTTGAGGAGGAAGACCCGCAGGGGGCCGAGCCGGGGCCGAGCGGTCCGCCGCCCGAGGACGCCGCCGAGCAGGCCGCGGCGACCGCGGCGCGCGGCTACGTCCAGGCCCTCGACCGGCGCGCCGGCGCCTCCGTCTGCGGTGCATTCGCGCCGCGTGCACTCGACGCGGTGGACTTTCCCGCGCCGCGTTCGTCGTGTGCGGCGACGGTGCGGGCCTCGCTCGGCTTCAGGCGGCGTGGCCTGCCGGTCTGGCAGCGCTCGCAGATGACCGACGCGGTCTCGGCCGCGGTGACCGGCGACTCGGCCCGGGTCGTCGCCACCGTATTCACGGTCTACGCGGACGTGCGCGAGCCGACGATCGAGGACGACCTCATCTATCTGGAGCGTGCCGGCGACCGCTGGCTGATCGCGAAGCCGAGCCTGACGCTCTACCGCGCAATCGGCAACCCCGACCCGCCACCCTCGGCGCTGACGCCACCGTAGGTAGCCCCGAGCGCGCAGCAACCAGGGAGCGATGCCCGGGTACTGTGCCGCGGGTGCAGGCGACGCTCTACTCAGTGTTCTCCTCGCATCCGGCGCAGGCCGCCCACCTAATGCTTGCGCACAAGCGGATCGGGCACAGGGTGGTCAACCTCGTGCCCGGAACCCACGCTGCGGTGCTGCGGGCCATTGGGTTTCCGAGCGGAACAGTGCCCGCCCTGACGCTCAACGAGCGCCGAGTGCAAGGCTCACGCGCGATCTCCCGCGCGCTCGAAGAAGTGCAGGCCGAGCCGCGGCTGTTCCCAACCGATCCGCAAGCACGGATGCGCGTCGAGGAGGCCGAGCGCTGGGGCGACGAGATCCTGCAGCCGGTTCCGCGGCGCCTCTTTGCCTGGCTCACAATCCACCGGCGCGACGCGCGCGTCCTAGTGGCGCGAGAGGCCGGGCTGCCGGTGCCCAGCCTTCTCGGCTCGGCCAACGCGCTGGTCGCTTGGTACTTCGCGCGCCAGGTCGAGGCAACCGACACGGAGAAAGTGGCCGAGATGGTCGAGACGCTGCCCGTGCTACTCGATCACGTCGATGAGTTGCTGGACAATCGCACGATCGGCGGCACGCCACGCAATGCCGCCGACTTCCAGATCGCGACGACCGTCCGACTCCTCATGTCGTTCGGGGATCTGAGCCCCGTCCTGGAGAACCGCAGGGCAGCGAGCTTCGCGGCCGAGGTGTTCCCCGCGTACCCATTCAGCGTCCCGGCGGGCATGGTCCCAGAAGCGTGGCTCGAGCCGCTCCGGGCCTAACGCCCCCCCAGCTTCTCCGAGACGATCCGCGAGTTGCGAGCCCTGCGCCCCTTGATGAGCGTGACATAGGCGCGATCGCCGCTGAGCGCCGTGGACCACATCCGGGAGCGCTTGGTCTTGCGGAGCCTACGGTCGCGTTCTTGGCCGATCTTTCGCAGCCGCAGCTCGTCGCCGCCGCGGGTCGAGCGCACGTAGAGCAGCGACTGGCCGTTCAGCGCGGGGTTGGTAAGCAGGGCGCGGGACCGGGCGCTGACGACCGTCGCGACGCTGCCGTTGGGCATCAGCTGCAGGAAGAGCTTGCTCCCTTTCCGTGACACGAGGCCGTACGCGAGCCGCTTGCCCTGGAGGCTGGGGCGGCTGAGCTGCGAGGGCGACTTTGCGCTCGTCAGCAGGGTGGGGTCGCCGATCGTCCCAACTGCGAGCGGGTATGCCTC